>NZ_CM166388.1:0-2405000 GCF_056839165.1 Aurantibacter sp. UH7
ATGAGTGTAACTGCAATTTCGGTATGGAACAATTGTTTGGTGTTTATCCAAGATAACATTCAGCCGCAAGCATTCAAGACATGGTTCGAACCTATTAAGCCGGTCAAGCTTTCAGAAAATGCTTTAAGTATTCAAGTACCAAGTAAATTTTTTTACGAGTGGCTTGAGGAGCATTATGTGAAGCTTTTAAAAGTAGCCTTAACTAAAGAGTTGGGTGAAACCGCTAAATTAGTTTACATCATAAAGATGGAAAACACCTATGGGAATCGAGAACCATTCACTGAAAAAATTCCAAGTTCAAATAGGGCAACAATGAGCCCGCAAGAAATGGATGTGCCAATAAAATCTAAAAATCCTGAACTTAAGAATCCATTTGTGATTCCAGGAATTCGTAATATAAAAATTGAATCACAGCTAAATCCGAATTACAACTTCGATAATTTTTTAGAAGGTGATTCAAACCGATTAGCTCGTTCGGCAGGTATGGCTGTAGCCAATAAACCTGGAGGAACGTCTTTCAATCCCTTATTAGTTTTTGGAGGAGTCGGTTTAGGCAAAACACATTTAGCTCATGCTATTGGTGTTGAGATAAAAGATAAATATCCTGAACGTACAGTTCTTTATATTTCAGCTGAGAAATTTACACAACAATATATAGAGTCTGTTAAAAAGAATACACGAAATGATTTTATACATTTTTATCAATTAATTGATGTGTTAATTATTGATGATGTTCAATTTTTATCAGGCAAGTCGGGAACACAAGATGTGTTTTTCCATATCTTCAATCATTTGCACCAAAATGGCAAGCAGGTTATTTTAACTTCTGATAAAGCGCCTGTTGACATGCAAGATATTGAGCAACGTTTATTATCTAGATTTAAATGGGGCTTATCTGCAGAATTGCAAACGCCCGATTACGAAACGAGAATTTCTATTCTTAAGAATAAATTATATCGCGACGGTGTTGAAATGCCAGACGACATAATTGAATATGTAGCGAAACATATAAAATCTAATATTAGAGAACTTGAAGGCGCTATTATATCATTAATAGCACAATCGTCTTTTAACAAAAAAGAAGTTACTATAGAACTTGCTCAACAAGTGGTCGAGAAATTTGTTAAAAATACTAAGCGAGAGGTTTCAATAGATTATATACAGAAAGTAGTTTCTGATTATTTTGAAATGGATGTAGCTACTTTGCAATCGAAAACTAGAAAAAGACATATTGTACAAGCGAGGCAACTTGCAATGTTTTTCGCAAAAAAATATACTAAGGCATCTTTAGCAAGTATCGGTTCGCAAATAGGAAAACGCGATCACGCAACGGTATTGCATGCATGTAAAACTGTAGACAACCTTGCTGAAACTGATAAGCAATTCAGAAAATATATTGAAGACCTTACTAAAAAACTAACATAATTATTTTGACTCGCACTAACATATTAATGGTGTGTTTAGGAAATATATGCAGGTCACCTTTAGCTGAAGGCATCTTAAAAAATAAGGTGAATTCGGAAAAAGTATTTGTTGATTCTGCAGGAACTGGCGGCTATCATATAGGTTCAAAACCTGATAGCCGTTCTATTGAAATCGCCCACAAAAATGGGATAGATATTACCCACCAACGTTGTCGTAAATTTTCTCCAACTGATTTTCAGGATTTTGATGTTATTTATGTAATGGATAATAGTAACTATCAGAACATTATAAGCATTGCAAATTCTGAAGCTGATGTACAGAAGGTGAAATTACTTTTAGATGTATTAGATTATGGACCGGTAGAAGTACCTGATCCTTATTACGGCCAAAATGATGGTTTTAAAAATGTTTTTCATATGATTGATGAAGCATGCACTAAAATCGCTAGTGGTTTAAATTAACTGAATTAAATACATGGCTAAACCAAAAGATTACCCAGGCAGTTTATATTTAATACCTAGTGTTTTAGGCGATAACGAACCCCTAGAAGTACTGCCTATTTCGATAAAAGGAGCGATAGAAGCCATAGACTATTATATAGTTGAGAATGAAAAGTCTGCAAGAAGGTTTATAAAAAAAATTAGTCCCCGAAAATCACAAGCCAAATTAAATATTGAAACTCTCAATAAATTTACAGAGCCAGCAGCCATTCCTACTTTTTTAAAACCTTGTTTAGACGGTTATGATGTAGGCATAATTTCAGATGCAGGCTGTCCAGGAATTGCTGATCCAGGTGCCGATGTTGTAAAAATTGCTCATGAAAAAAATATAAAGGTCGTACCCATGGTTGGTCCATCATCTATATTATTAGCAATGATGGCCAGCGGATTTAATGGACAGAATTTTGCATTCAATGGGTATTTACCCATTGAAAATTCGGATCGTAAAAAAGCGATTAAAACTTTAGAACGAAATTCTAAAGAAATGCATCAGTCACAAATATTCATAGAAACACCCTATCGGAATGACAAGTTACTACAAGAGCTAATAAAGTCTTTAGCACCAAGCACCAAAATATGTATAGCCTGCGACATCACTTTGCCAACCGAACAAATTGCTACAAAAACAGTCTCAGATTGGAAACATACTAAATGGGAACTTCATAAAAGACCCGCAATATTTATTATTCACGCATAAAAAATTCCCTGATTACATGGCAGTACAATCAGGGAATTTGAATAAACTTAAATATTAATCTAAACTATTTTTTCGGTACTTTCGGATTTCTCACAGGCGAAACATGTGAAACATCATACCCAGAAAACTTACGCATGTAATGTTTCATGTTTGTACCATAACTATCTTCAAAATCTAGAGCACCATACGAACGTAAATACTTTTTTACATTTCCTGGTCCAGCTAAATGTGCCGCCGCTAGAATACCAGACTCAGTTACTTCTACTCCACCCATTCGTTTTCCTTGAAATCGAGCGATATCCTTTCTAAGAATCCACTTGTTACGAGCAATATTAGTTTGGAAAGCCTCTTCTTGCAATTCAGGATCATTTAAAAATCGAGTTGCATTGTAAACTCCCATTAACTGTAATGTGCCAATACCAAATTGGTATTTACCTAAATAACCCAATGTATTGGTTGTGAAGTAATTTCCTTGCGATTCTTTAAATGCTAAAGCTTCACGAAATCCAATAAATGAAGTTCCTAAAAATGGTGGTATTATAACCAACATATCGTATTTAGCTACCTCTTCTTTCGGGTACATAACAGCCGTTGGCTCCGTTACCCTTAGTTTTTCTGGGACTTTTACTTCCTTTGGCGTAAATCCATAACTCAATAAAACAAATACTACTACCAGAGGAATAACCCAATTAATCCACTTTTTCATAGTTCCCTACTTTTGTTAACCAGATTAAAAATCTTGATTAACTATGAACCTACAAAGATACGCCTCGAATTATCTGCGCACTTAAAGGCTTTGTTAAAATCCGGTAAATTTAGTTAATAAGTGCTAAAAATCGGCTGATTTACCTATCTATTGATTTTTTGAGCATTTATCCAACGGATATACTGCTCCTTATTTCGGCCATGCTGACCTAAACTTTTGGCAAATTTATGATAACCAAAATCTTCAACATTAGCCACCATGTATAAATAATCGTGATTTTCAGATGATAAAACAGCATCTATTGCCGATATGTCTGGCATAGCAATCGGTCCTGGAGGAAGACCTGCATATTTATAAGTATTATAAGGAGAATCAAGTTCTAAATCTTTATACAACACCCTTTTAATTACTAGGCTAAAATCCCCAGCATGTTGTTTTATAGCATAGATAACCGTTGGGTCAGCTTGTAACAACATTTTTTTTCGTAATCGATTTAAGTACAAACCAGCAACACGAGGCCTTTCATCTACCTTAGCTGTTTCTTTATGTACAATAGAAGCCAATGCTATAACCTCCATAGGAGTTAATCCTAATTTTTCAGCTTTGGCCTTTCGGTCATCATTCCAAAATCTATTATATTCGGTTACCATTCTATCCCTAAATTTTTCAGCAGATGTATTCCAAAAGAACTCATAACTATTAGGTATATACGGCACAATTTCATTTCCCTTATCAAAACCATTCTCCTGTAAAAACTCATCATCATTGAAAGCTTTTAACAAAGACATGCTATCTGCTTCTATTTGAGATGCTATGCGACCTGCTAATAATTCTAATGTTTCTTGATTATTAAAGGCAACTTTAACTGGTATATTACCACTACGTAATGCTCCAATAATCTCATTGTTGTTCATGCCTTTTTTTATAGCATACTTTCCGGCTTTTACATTTGTAGCGTAGCCTTTTCGATCAGCAGCTTGTTCAAAAGAATCTAAATCGTCCAATAATGGTAAAAGCATTTCTTTTACATCATTAAATGAATCATCAGATTTAATAAAAATAAATGCCTTTTCATTTTCAAATATAGTATTCGGGTTAAAAAATGCACCATACACTTTATAAGCGAAGAGTCCGCCACCTACTAGGCCAGCTAAAACGATAAACAACAGAATTTTCTTGATATACATTATTTATTAATCTTTTGAAATAATATTTCGTTTTTAAAACCATCATTGGAATAATTCCAATCTTTCTTCACTCCTACTTCTACAAAACCCATTTTTTTAAAAAGTTTAAGGCTTGACTGATTATCACTTGACACATTTGCGAACAATTGGTGTAAATTTAAAACCTCAAATGCATACTGACTCATTAATTCAATAGCTTCTGAACCGGAACCTTTATTGCGGTCTTCATCTTGTAAAATAACAATACCCATTCCTGCTCTTCGATTTTTTGGATCAAAATCGAACAAATCTATTAGACCTATAAGTTTTCCTGAATTTTCACAAACGCACAAACGAAGTTGCTTTACATCATAAATATCGCGATGAGCATTTTCTAAATAAAGTTTAAGTACTTGTTTTGAGTATGGTGTTATTGTGCCACTAACTTCCCAAATTTCAGAATTATTTTCGAGCTGGTATAAAAACTCAAGATCCGAAGGTTCTAATGCACGTAAATATATTTGGTCGCCTTTTAAAATCATAATTCGATAGAACCATTAAATACTTGAACAGCTGGACCAATTAACCAAATATTTTTATACCCCTCATTATCCTCTTCAAACCGAACCTCTAATTCTCCACCAAGAACTTTAATTGTTGCTTGGTTAGATATAAGTTTTTTTGATTGATGCATTGCCAAAGCTACTGCGGTAACTCCAGTTCCACAAGCAAGGGTTTCATCTTCAACACCTCTTTCATAAGTACGAACCTCAAAAAGGTTATCCGCTTTTTGTTCCACAAAATTTATATTGCTCCCTTTTTGTCCATAGAGGCCGTAACGTAATTTTTTTCCTTCTGAAAATACATCATAAGAAGCTACATCTGTAACTAATTGCACATGATGTGGAGATCCAGTATTTAAAAAATAATACTCCGGTTTTTGTCGAATTTCATTTACATCAATCATTTGCAAACTAACTTGACCATCTATAATTTCAGCTCGATGCAAACCATCAGTAGCCATAAAAGAAGTTTCATTTGCAATAATTCCTAAAAAATTAGCAAAGGCAACAATACAACGTCCTCCATTACCACACATGCTACTTTCATTTCCATCTGCATTATAATAGACCATTTTAAAATCTGTAGCCTCGTCATCCTCCAATAGTATAAGTCCATCTGCACCTACACCAAACTTTCTATCACAGAAACGTTCTACTAACCTCGTATCATCTTTTGGAAACTCGCCAGACCTATTATCCAATATGATAAAATCGTTGCCTGTACCTTGATATTTATAAAACTGAAATTGCATGAAATAAAATTGAAATACAAAGATATAGAACTTTATTAAGGTTTTTTTGGCAGTTAAAAAGTAGTTAAAGCAAATTTACCAAATCGTTAAAATGGGTAAATTTGTAGTACCAAATGAAATAATTGCAAATACTATGAAAAAAATTGGAAGTATGTTTTTGGTTTCGCTATGCGCAGGAGCCATTACATTAGGAGCTTATAAAATATTTTTTGAACAACCCAACATTTCCGTTGTAAGCGAAAGTGATGGGTTTAGTGCATTCAATACAAGTTTAATACCTACTTCTGCAAAGGGGTCTGGTATTAATGAAGTAGATTTTACTACAGCAGCAGAAACGACTGTACATGCAGTTGTTCACGTAAAAAATGTATCAGTAAGTACAGGTTCTAGCAGTATTCAGGAATTTTTCTATGGTTCAGGAGGGTCACAAAGAGCACAAGTTGGTACTGGATCAGGAGTAATTATTACTCCAGATGGATACATTGTAACCAATAACCATGTAATCAAAAATGCGAGCAAACTACAGGTTACCTTAAATAATAATAAGACCTATGATGCTGAATTAATTGGTGCGGACCCAAATTCGGATATCGCCTTAATCAAAATTGATTCGGATACTAAATTACCATATTTGGCATTTGGTGATTCTGATAACACTAAAATTGGTGAATGGGTTCTAGCGGTGGGCAACCCATTTAACCTAACCTCTACAGTTACTGCGGGTATAGTAAGTGCTAAAGCTAGAAATTTAGATCAAAGAAAGAACAATCAATCATTCATTCAGACCGACGCAGCTGTAAACCCAGGTAATAGTGGTGGCGCTTTGGTAAACACTAATGGAGATTTGATTGGCATTAATACTGCAATAAGCTCACAAACTGGATCTTATGTAGGGTATTCTTTCGCGGTACCTAGTAATATCGCTAAAAAAGTAGTTGAAGATATTATGGAGTATGGCAATGTTCAAAAAGGAATTATTGGTATTGTGCCAGTAATTATCAATACACCTTATGCCATAAAAAAAGGCATAAAAGATATAGAAGGAGTTTATATAGATGGAATTCTAGAGGATACAGGAGCTGCTGAAGCTGGTTTACTAGCTGGTGATATCATTAAGAAAATAGACCATTTAAAAGTAACAAAATATCCTGATTTAACAGGATACCTATCTACAAAAAGACCAGGTGACGAAGTAGAAGTCACCTATGAGCGTGATGGCGAAATGATTACCACTCCAATAATGTTAAAAAAACGGGAAAGAACTTTTCTACCAAATATGGGTATTGAAGTTAAAAATTTGAATAAAAAAACTAAGGAATTATATAATACGGAAAAAGGAGTGCTAATTATTGGCGTTCCAGAAACATACAGAGGTTATGGTCTTAAAGGCAAGGTAATGATTGCTGTAGACGATGAAGAAATTGACGATATTCAAGAAGCTAGAGATTTGTTTGGCGGTATTTCACAATATGGAAGAACAAGTATTACTTTATTGAATAAGAATGGAGAACGTGAGCGTTTAATATTCCAATAAAAGATTAAATATTAAATATTATTAGGCGTTCTTTTATAGAGCGCCTTTTTTATTACCAAAGGTTTTAGCCTGCGCTCTGAAATATATATTTTTGCATTCAACTTTCACCTCTAACTTAACAACATGGCTTCTGTAAAATCTTACGAAAAAGAATTAGCATTTCAAGCCGATCGGCGAAAAGCAACCACAGAATTTATAAAAATAACCAACGATCTTTGGTATGACAAAGCTATTGAAATTGTCATTTTTAAAAATCAGGTTATAGATAAAAACGTAAGCGACATCATTAATCTTCATGAATACGCTGGCGAATTTGTACAAAAACCAATTTCTATTTTTGATTCTGTAGAATTATTAAGAGCTATAAACGATATAAAACTACCGCCGTCAAAACTTGACATAGGTAAACTCACGTACGAATATCATTCTGACGAGAACAATTACGAGGATGTTACCTCTTTTGTAATAAACAAGTTAGAAGACTCGAAAAAAACTAAAAATATTGAACCAAAAGATGTAGTTCTATATGGTTTTGGCAGAATAGGTAGACTTTTGGCACGTGAATTAATGGTCAAAACTGGTAAGGGAAATCAACTACGATTAAGAGCAATAGTACTTCGAGGTACTTTAAATGCAGATATTTTGGAAAAAAGAGCTGCCCTTTTACGAACAGATTCTGTACATGGTCAATTCTTGGGTACGGTTGATATTGATATCGAAGCAAAAGCACTTATTATTAATGGCACTACCGTACATATTATAAATGCCAATGAACCTGAAGAAATTGATTACACAAAATACAGCATCCAAAAGGCATTAGTAATAGACAATACAGGTGCTTTCAGAACAAAGACCGAACTAGAAAGACATTTAAAATCTAAAGGTGCTGAAAAAGTATTATTAACCGCTCCAGGGAAAGAGGTACCGAATATAGTACATGGCGTAAACCATTTGGAATTTGACCCGGATAAAACCTTAATCTATTCAGCCGCCTCCTGTACAACTAATGCCATCACTCCTATTCTAAAAGTTGTAGACGATTCTTTAGGTATTATCAAAGGACATCTCGAAACTATACACGCCTATACCAATGACCAAAACCTTGTTGACAATATGCATGGTAAATACAGAAGAGGACGTGCTGCAGCATTAAATATGGTTATTACGGAAACGGGAGCCGGTGAAGCAGTTGCTAAAGCCCTACCTGCACTTAAAGGCAAATTAACATCCAATGCTATTCGCGTGCCCGTACCAAATGGTTCATTAGCAATTTTGAATCTAGAAATTAAAAACGAAACATCACTTTCAAGTATAAATACTATTTTAAAGAAATATGCGCTAGAAGGAGATTTAGTAGAACAAATTAAATATTCGTTAAGCAAAGAAATGGTTTCTTCAGATATTGTTGGCACATCGGCACCATCAATTTATGATAGCAAAGCAACAATTGTTACAAAAAACGGAAAAAACATAATTCTATATATATGGTATGATAATGAATATGGATATTCGCATCAGGTTATTCGTTTGGCCAAATATATTGCCAAAGTTAGAAGATACACCTATTATTAATAAGGTATACTTCGCAAAGTTTAAAGAGTTTAAACTAAGCTAATTATCAATTTTTTTTCTTAATTGATATTATTCAATTACTTTAGTCGTTCTCTAAATCAAGATAATTAATATTTAAGACCTATTTTCGAAATGAAAGGTGATAAAATTTTTACTTTAATAGTAGTATTATGCGCGTTTAACCTACAATATGCGCAGGACTCTGAAGACGATAATTTATCTTTAGACAAAGGAACTGTTGATAGTCAATTTGAATATATTGTTAAAAAGTCGGGCAACTTTAAGGGTGTAAATGGTGCACGTTACGAGGCTGTTCGTTCTTTAAATTTGGACAAATTACGAAAAAACGTAAATGACACTTTAAAAGCACAGTATACAAATGCAGCAGCGTTGCAAGCTACAATCTCTGGGCATGAATCTACTATAGAATCGCTAAACAAGAAATTGGAAGAGACAACTACAAACCTTTCCGCAGTAACCGAAGAAAAGGATTCAATGTCGTTCTTAGGTATTCTTGTTTCCAAAATAACTTACAATACAATTTTGTGGTCTATTATAGCTGGTTTATTAGGTTTCATGTTATTCTTCATGTATAAATTCAGAAATAGCAATATTCTTACTCAAGAAGCTAAAACCAATTTATCGGAATTAGAAACTGAATATGAAGACCATAGACGCCGTGCATTAGAACGAGAGCAAAAAATAAGCAGGCAGCTGCAAGACGAAATAAATAAATACAAGAAAACAAAATAATTCAAAGCTCCGTTAGGAGCTTTTTTTATAACACATGGTTACAGTTTCAAAAGCAAATATTACCAATTTAAAAGAGGTGGCATTATTATTTGATGCCTACCGTGTGTTCTACAATCAAGAAACTAATATAGCAGCAGCAAAACAATTTCTTTTTGAAAGAATATCAAATAATCAGTCGGTGGTACTAATAGCTACAATAGACAACAAAGCGGTGGGCTTTACGCAATTGTACACAACGTATTCCTCAGTTTCTTTACAACCTACATACATTCTTAACGATTTATATGTTGATGAAGAATTTCGAAAAAAAGGAATTGGAGAATCACTTTTGAATGAGGCTAAAAAAATATGTCTCGCAAATAATTATAAAGGATTAGCATTAGAAACAGCTTTTGATAACCCTGCACAACACCTCTACGAAAAATTAGGTTGGACAAAAGACTCCGGCTATTTTCACTACTTTTGGTCAGCTAAATAATTATAGACTTTTTAAGGTAATCTAAATGAACGCTTGGCTAAAAGAAGTAGAATTAATTGGAGATCTAGTTAAACTTGAACCACTAAAGGCCTCACACAAAGAAGCGTTGTTAGCCGCTGCTTGTGACGGCGAATTGTGGAACTTATGGTATACATGGGTGCCTTCTGAAAAGGATATCGATTCTTTTATTGATATAGCACTCTCGCAAAGAGCGAATAATATTGCACTTCCATTTGTGGTAGTTGATTTAAAAACGAATACAGTTATCGGCACCACTCGTTTCATGAATGTAGATCCTCAAAATAGAAGGCTAGAAATCGGTTCTACATGGTACGCTGCAAGTTCGCAACGAACCGGAATAAATACCGAATGTAAATACCTATTACTTAAACATGCTTTTGAAAATTTGAATTGTATTGCTGTCGAATTCAGAACAAACTGGTTTAATTATAAATCTAGAAATGCAATTTTAAGAATTGGCGCGAAACAAGATGGTGTACTAAGAAACCATAGAGTTGATGCTAAAGGAATATTGCGAGATACTGTAGTGTTTTCAATTATTAATATGGAGTGGCCAGTTATTGAAAAGTCTTTGAAATATGAAATCGACAAATACAAGTAAATAGACAAATGCGAATCGATATAATAACAGTACTACCAGAATTACTCAAGAGTCCGTTTGAAGCCTCAATTTTAAAAAGGTCGATTGACAAAGGTTTGGTGGAAGTCCATTTTCACAATTTGCGTGATTATACCGACAAAAGCTATAATCAGGTTGACGACTATCAATTTGGTGGTGGAGCCGGTATGGTATTAATGATTGAGCCAATCGATAAATGCATTACTCAATTAAAGTCAGAACGATCATATGATGAAGTAATTTATATGACCCCAGATGGTGAGACATTAAATCAGAAAATGGCCAATAGTATTTCATTATTAGATAATATTATAATTCTCTGTGGACATTACAAGGGAGTTGATCATCGTGTTCGAGACGCTTTCATAACCAAAGAAATTTCAGTAGGCGATTATGTTTTATCAGGCGGTGAATTAGGAGCTGCTATTTTAGCAGATGCTGTAATACGCTTAATACCAGGAGTTTTAAGCAATGAAACATCTGCATTAACAGATACTTTTCAAGATGATTTATTAGCTCCACCTGTATATACTCGACCTGCTAAATACAAGGGAATGGCGGTTCCAGATGTATTATTAAGTGGTAATTTTCCAAAAATAGAAGCTTGGCGAGAAGAACAAGCTCAAAAACGAACTGAGGAAATTAGACCAGATTTATTAAAGTAACTAGGCCTAGCTATATTAGATATAAAGAAAATTCCTCATTTATTTCTTGTAGTTTCTAATTTTAGAACTATTTTTGCATCCTCATTAACCAACCTCTGACGAAATACGTGTATGTTGGCTAAGATATAATCCTAAATTAAAGCAATGGATTCATTAATAAAATTTGTAGAAGACGAGTTTGTTTCTAAAAAGGAATTTGCAGAGTTTTCAGCTGGTGATACTATCACTGTTTATTACGAAATTAAAGAAGGTGATAAAAAACGTACGCAGTTCTTTAAAGGTACTGTTATACAAAGACGTGGCTCAGGAGCTACTGAAACTTTCACTATTCGCAAAATGTCTGGTACTGTTGGGGTTGAACGTATCTTCCCAGTAAATATGCCTGCATTACAAAAAGTAGAAATTAATAAGAAAGGTAAAGTACGTAGAGCTCGTATTTTCTACTTCAGAGGTCTTACTGGTAAGAAAGCAAGAATTAAAGAAGTACGGTCTTAATAACTACACCGAAACTATAATACAAATCCTGTTGCGCAATTGTGTAACAGGATTTTTCAGTTTTCAACAATTGTTAATTACTATAGTTCATAACCTGTTGATTATTAATTTGTTAAATATCTTGGTGAAACGAGAGATATTTACTACATTTAAATGTGATTGAAAAACAAGCCTGTCGATGGTTTGTTGGAAAATCACTATAAAGTTTACGTTCTTTATATTGTTTTCTAATTTCAGTAATTAATAGATATTAGTATCAATTAAAAATGAAATGAGTATTGATTCTGAAAGCTGTGGCTTTTTGACAATTGATATGAATACAGTAATAGTTTGCATTCAAACTTGTTTGGATATAAAATATTAAGGTATAAAGATTACAAGAAGAAATGCATTTAAGTTGCTTGGTTCTATAATTAAGAACTTTTGTATTTTAAACGTTGACATAGTTCGGTAAATGCAATCATTGGTTGCCTTTCGTATGAATACGGAAAAGAATGTTTACCAACTATCTCAAAAAAACCCAAAACAATGTATTATTACAATGTTTTGGGTTTTCTATTTGATAGCCACTGTTATTAAAATGACACAAAAACTGGTATTGAATTACCAATCTTACATTTTAATATAAAAGTGTTTGATATTGACATCTATAGGTGTTTTCTGCACATTTAAAATCGTATATTTGCTCCGCTTAAAACAAAACTTCATTTACGAATGCCAAAAATTTTATACACTCAGACCGACGAGGCACCAGCTTTGGCGACTCAATCTTTTCTACCAATAGTTAAAGCCTTTACTAAATCTTCTGGAATAGAAGTTGAAACAAAAGATATTTCTTTGGCTGGTAGAATTATTGCCACTTTTAATGATTTTCTAAAAGAAGACCAAAAACAAAGGGATGACTTAGCTGTTTTAGGTGCCGCTGCCAAAACAGCAGATGCAACTATAATTAAACTTCCTAATATTAGCGCTTCTATACCACAATTGAAGGAGGCCATTGAAGAACTTCAGCAAAAAGGATATGCAGTTCCTAATTATCCCGATGAGCCTAAAAATGATGATGAAAAAGAAATCAAACTTAGGTACGATAAAATAAAAGGAAGTGCAGTAAATCCAGTATTACGCGAAGGTAATTCTGACCGACGAGCTCCTAAAGCGGTAAAAAACTACGCCAAAAAGAATCCACATTCAATGGGCGCCTGGAGTCCAGATTCTAAAACTCATGTTTCAACAATGGGGGCTGGCGATTTTCAAGCAAACGAAAAATCTATTACCATACCAACTGCAACTGAAATTGAAATAATTTTAGACGCCAAAGATGGTAGCAAACAGGTGTTGAAAGACAGCCTTAAATTGCTTGATGGAGAAATAATAGACGCAACAGTATTGAGTAAAAAAGCTTTAATAGCCTTTTTACAAGAGCAAGTTAAAGACGCTGCAGAAAAAGGCGTATTGTTCTCATTACATATGAAAGCAACCATGATGAAGGTTTCAGACCCTATCATTTTCGGTCATGCTGTAGAAGTTTATTTTGCTGATGTCTTTAAAAAACATAGCGATACTTTTGAATCTTTAGGCATTAATTCAAATAATGGATTGGAAACACTTCTCACTAAACTTGAGAGCCTTCCTGCTGATAAAAAGAGTGAAATTAAAGCAGATATAGCCGCAGCTATAGAAAATGGTCCGGATTTAGCGATGGTAAACTCTGATAAAGGTATTACCAATTTGCATGTTCCAAGTGATATAATTATTGACGCATCAATGCCGGCAATGATTAGAAATTCTGGTCAAATGTGGAATGCTGCCGGAAAAGCACAAGACACTAAAGCAGTAATTCCAGATAGTAGTTATGCTGGCATTTACATTGCCACCATAGAATTCTGTAAAGAACATGGTGCTTTTGACCCAACAACAATGGGTACTGTACCAAATGTTGGGCTAATGGCTCAAAAAGCTGAGGAATATGGTTCACACGATAAAACGTTTGAAATTTCTACGGCAGGTACGGTAAATGTTATTGATAAAAACTCGGGTAAAGTATTACTTTCTCATGAAGTTGAAGAAGGTGATATCTGGAGAATGTGTCAAGTAAAAGACGCTCCAATAGAAGATTGGATAAAATTAGCGGTCACAAGAGCTAGGGCATCTGAAACGCCAGCCGTTTTTTGGTTGGATGAAAATCGTGCTCACGATGCAGAATTAATTAAAAAAGTAAACAAATACTTGCCGCAGCATGATACCAGTGGACTGGATATTCGTATTCTTTCACCTATTGATGCGACTTATTTCACACTAGCCCGACTTAAAGATGGTAAAGACACCATATCTGTATCTGGTAATGTTTTAAGAGATTACCTTACAGATCTTTTCCCAATTCTTGAAGTTGGAACAAGTGCCAAAATGTTATCTATTGTTCCTTTAATGAATGGTGGCGGACTTTTTGAAACTGGTGCTGGTGGTTCAGCTCCAAAACATGTTCAGCAATTTTTAGAAGAAGGACATTTACGTTGGGATTCTCTAGGAGAATTTTTAGCACTTGGTGTTGCTTTGGACTTCTATGGTGAGAAATTTGATAATAAAAAGGCACGCATTTTAGGTGAAGCATTAGATGCAGGAACCGAAAAGTTTCTACTAAATGATAAATCTCCATCAAGAAAGGTAAATGAGTTAGATACTAGAGGAAGTCATTTTTATTTAGCAATGTATTGGGCTGAAGCAATAGCTAGCCAGAATGAGGATGCTGATCTAAAGAAAACTTTTTCGAAGGTAGCCGAAGCATTAAAAGCTAATGAAGATAAAATTGTTGCGGAATTAATTGATGCTCAAGGTAAAGAGCAAAATATAGATGGGTACTATAAACCTTCTGATAGCTTGCGCTCATCTGCAATGAGACCAAGTGCTACATTTAATTCTATTTTAAGTAATATATAATTAAATCTTATTAAGTTATACTAAAGACCTTCATCGTTAAGATGAAGGTCTTTTTGGTTTTAATTATTATCATTTTTCCACATGGAATATATAATCATTAGTTTTATATAAAATTGCTTCCCATATGAAACGATTGCCCCTGTTCGCTTCCTTTTTTATTTTTCTTTTCTCTATAATAACTTATGGTCAGCAGAAATTTACTTTAAGTGGCACAATTTCAGAGGCTTCAAGTAACGAAACGCTTATTGGTGTAACCATTGTTATTCCTGAATTATCTACAGGGGTAACTACAAACGAATATGGTTTTTACTCCATTACTTTGCCTGAAGGCACGTACAAGTTAAGCGTTAGCTATCTAGGTTTTCAAGAGATAATAGAAGAAATAACTTTATCTGAAAATAGAAAATTAAATTTTCAGATGGTAGAATCTGCAGAAGCTCTTGCTGAAGTTGTCGTAACCGAGAATATTGAAAAACTTGATATTCATAAACCCCAAATGAGTGTTAACTCGTTAAAAGTTGAAACCATAAAGAAAATACCTGTTATTTTAGGTGAAGCCGATGTAATTAAGGCAATTTTATTGTTGCCTGGTGTTACCAATGCCGGTGAAGGTTCTTCTGGCTTTAATGTACGTGGAGGCTCGGCAGATCAAAATCTAATTCTTTTAGATGAAGCCACTATTTTTAATTCTTCGCACTTATTCGGATTCTTTTCGGTATTTAATCCTGATGCTATAAAGGACATTAAACTATATAAAGGTGGCATTCCTGCAAGATATGGCGGTAGAGTTTCTTCGGTTTTAGATATTTTTCAGAAAGAAGGAAATAGCAAACAGATTAAAGTTAATGGCGGAATTGGCGCTGTAGCCAGCCGGCTATTAATTGAAGGGCCAATAGAAAAGAACAAAGCTGCTTTTTTAGTAGGCGGTAGAGGTTCGTATGCACATTTATTTTTACCACTCTTTGATGTAGATAACTCTGCTTATTTCTATGATTTAAATACCAAGTTAAGCTATAATATTAATGAGAATAATAGCATTTTCCTTTCTGGTTATTTCGGAAGAGATGTATTTAGTATCTCCGAGAGTTTTGTAAACACTTACGGAAATGCTGTCGGTAATTTTAGATGGAACCACTTATTTTCTGATAAATTGTTTTCAAATTTATCATTAATCTACTCTGATTACTATTATGGTTTAAAATTAGATTTCGTTGGATTTAATTGGAATTCAGGCATTCAAAACTTCAATATTAAGTATGATTTAAAACATTATAGTAGTGATAAGCTTCAAATAAACTATGGCATCAATAATATATATTATCAATTTAATCCAGGTAAAATTGAGCCAAGCAATACTGATTCTGGAATTGTTGAGGAACAGCTCATTCAAAAATATGCGAATGAATTTGCTGCATACATTGATATAGAGCATGATATCACTGAAAATTTAAGTTTAGAATATGGTTTGCGTTTCAGTAATTTCATACGTCTAGGTCAAGAAGAAATAAATATATACGAGAATAATAATCCTATTACTTTCGACCCACAGACCTTAGTCTATAGTGAAGCTACACCCATTGCCACCGATAATCCAGGTAGAAAAAGCAGCTTAGCTACTTTCAATAATTTCGAACCTCGCTTATCAGCCTCTTATATTCTTAACGACAATACATCAATTAAAGCTAGCTACACACGTTTGGCACAGTACCTTCACCTAATTTCAAACACAAGCTCCCCTACTCCATTAGATGTTTGGACACCTAGTGGCCCCTTTACCAAACCACAATTACTTGACCAATATGCCTTGGGATATTTTCAAAGTTTGCAAAACGGAGATTATTCTATAGAAACCGAGGTTTTTTATAAAGACATTCAAAATAGAATAGACTATATAGACGGAGCAAACTTAATTGCCAATGATGCTATTGAACAAGTTATTCTAAATGGAAAGGCTAGAGCTTACGGTCTTGAATTATTACTGCGGAAAAACGAAGGTAAATTTCAAGGATGGTTAGCCTATACACTTTCAAAATCTGAACAACAAACACCAGGTAGAACATCAACTGCAGCTATTCAAAGGTCGGAACTTGAAACAGGTATTAATTATGGAAATTGGTATAACACCCCTTTTGATAAAACTCATGATATTTCCCTTTTTGGCAGTTATGAACTTAACGATAAATGGACGTTTAATTCAACCTTTGTATACCAAACTGGTCAGCCCACGAACTACCCTATCGGTCAATTTAACTTTCAAGGCTTAGCTGTGCCATATTACGGTTTACGTAATAGTGAACGACTACCCGATTATAACCGAATGGATGTATCAGCTACTTTAACTCCGAGAAAAAATAAAAATAGAAATTGGAAAGCAGAGTGGGTTTTTAGCATTTATAATGTATACAATCGTAGAAACGCAGCCTCAATAAATTTTAGCAGAAATCAAGATACAGGCATAAACGAAGCTGTTCGAACTTCAATTTTTGGCGTTGTACCAGCCGTAACCTATAATTTCAATTTCTAGATTATGAAAAAATTGACACCTATATTTATATGTCTTGCATTATTCTTTGAAAGCTGCCAAGATGTAATTACTATTGACCCGCCCACAGAACCACCTCGATTATCTGTAGACGCCTTAATACGTATAGATGAGACTTACCAGATAACAACCGCAGTAATAAATGTTTCATTAACCAGTTCATTTTTTGAACAAACGGAACCTACCGATGTAGATTTAATTACCATTCGAAATATAGACTTTCCAGCAGATGAGCTTAATCAAAACATATTAATACTTAATAAAACTAGCCTCGGTGAATATTCAGGTTCAAAAGAAACTGAATTTTTCACAACAGGTCGTCTAGAACTATTAATTGAGTATAATAATGAAAGTTACTATGCAGAAACAAGTTACGTACCAACTGTACCGATTGAGACATTAAGAGAAGGCGACCAAACCTTATTTACAGGAGAAGAAACAGAAATAGTACTTAGTCTTACAGATGCACCAAACCGTACAGATTTTTATCTTTTCGATTTTTCATTTAATGAATATTTAGTTTCGGAGGATACATTTTATAAAGGTCAAAAATTTGAGTTCTCTTATTTTTATGAAGATGGTCTAAAATCGGGATATAATTTAGAGGTGAGCATACTTGGCGTAGATGAACAATTTTATAATTATATGAACCAAATAATTGTGCAAGCTGGCGGAGATCAAGGTCCGTTTCAAACGCCTGCCGCAACTGTACGTGGTAATATTATAAATATTACCAATGGTATAGATACCGAGATAGATAACCAAGAGTCAAATTTTGCTTTGGGTTATTTCGCAGTTTCCCAAGAATATAAAAAAACAATTACCCTAGAATAATACTTTTAAGCCTTACTAGAAACTTAAAAAAAATTATAAATTTGACTCTTTGTAAGTATTAGGATATGAAAACCGATAAGTCCCTTCTAGTTAAAGGTTTAAGAATTGCAGGCATAACCATAGCATTAATGTTTACGGCACCAGTAATTATATCATCTGCATTTAAAAATCAAGATCATTCTTTCTTTTGGCCTGTTCTTATAATAGGAGGATTATTGGCCATAGGTGCTGTCGCTGGTGGCTTCTATAGTATAAAGATAATGATGGATGCCCTTTTCGGTAGAAAAAAACAAAATTAGCAGCCCATACAATGCCATTTCCGCTTCTATTTATTAAATTAGGGGATGCGAAAAAGACCTTAAATAATTTAGTAGTATTTTACCTATAATATATTATTTGGTTAGGTTTTTTCGTAGTACTAAAATGAAATTTATATTAATACAAACCTGATTAAATTAATTAAATAAAAGATCGAAACATCTTCCTTTAAAATAGAAAATCCTGAACAAATATTCCATTTGCAAGAACAGAATATAATTATTCTTTTCCTTTAATTTAAACAAATCATTATTGCCAATTTATATATTATAATAATTTAAAATTACACCAATGAGCAAATTAGACAGAAGAAATTTTATTAGAAAAACATCACTAGCTGGTGCGGCAATAACAATTGCACCGAACATTGGTACTAGTGCTATTTCGTATACAGAACGACCTTTTATGCATAAGTATATGGGTGATTTTGCTGCTCCGAAATTAGAAAAAGTGAGAGCTGCTTTCATAGGTGTTGGTAGTAGAGGTCCAGCTCATTTACAGTTTTTCGCAGGACTTGAAGGAACAGAAATTGTTGCAATTTGTGATTTATATGAAGACAACGCAAAAAAATGGGGTGCCAAAGCCAAGGAAATAGGCAAAGGAAAACAACATCAAGATATACAACTATACTACGGCGAAGAAAATAAATGGCGCACAATGCTAGATGAGGTAAAACCTGATGTAGTATTCGTAATTACGAACTGGGGCAATCATGCACCAATGGTTATAGAGGCTATGAAAAAAGGTGCTCATGCTTTTACAGAAGTACCTATGGCATTAACTATTAAAGAGATGTGGGACATTGTTGATACATCTGAAGCCACAGGTAAGCATTGTATGATGATGGAAAATGTAAACTACAATCGTGAAGAATTGATGTACTTAAATATGTGCAGACAAGGCGTTATTGGTGAAATACTGCATGGTGAAGCGGCTTATATTCATGAATTACGTTGGCAGATGACTGAACAAGAGCGTGGTACGGGATCTTGGAGAACACCACAAATTGCACATAACAATGGTAATTTATATCCAACTCACGGTTTAGGTCCAGTAGCACAATATATGAATCTGGGTCGTAAAGATGACAGTTTCAAAAGTCTTATTTCTTACTCCTCACCTTCTCGAGGAAGAAAGTTATATGAACAGAATGAAATGAGTCCAGATAACAAGTGGAATAAAATGGAATTTAAAGGAGGTGATTTAAATACTTCAATTTTAAAAACACATTTTGGTAAAACTGTAATGATTCAATGGGATGAAACTAGTCCTAGACCATATTCTAGACACAATTTAATACAAGGTACAAAAGGCATACTTGCTGGTTTTCCTAATAGAGTTGCATTAGAAGGTGGAGTTTTAGGCATAACTAAAGACCATCACGAATGGGTTGAAGGAGATAAATTAGCAGCAGTTTACGAAAAATATGACCATCCACTTTACAAAAGACTAAATGAAGCTGCAAAAGGTAGTGGCCATGGCGGTATGGATGGTATTATGATGTACCGAATTGTAGAGTGCTTACAAAAAGGACTTCCGTTAGACCAAAATGTTTATGAAGGAGCTTTCTGGAGTGCAGTTACACCGTTAAGTATTGCTTCTGTTGAAAATGGTGGAATGCCACAAGAATTTCCAGATTTCACAAGAGGAAATTGGAAAAGCACGAATCCTTTAGATATAATTAGCTAATTACTTTAAATTTAAAAACAACGAATGAAAAAAATACTTGCTATAATTACAATTGCATTAGTACTGTTTGCTTGTAAAGAAGAAAAGAAAGCCGAAAAATCAAAAGAAATAGTTGACGCAAAAGTAAAATCAGATGATTGGATTTACCTTTTTGATGGAACTACAACAGAAGGCTGGCGAGGTTATAACGGAAAAACATTACCTCCAGGTTGGGTTATAGAAGACAGCACTTTAACTTTTAAAACAGAATTAGGTTTAGAACAAGATTATGAAGGTGGTAAGGACATTATTTATGCAGCTGAGGAATTTGAAAATTTCGAGCTTTATTTAGAATGGAAATTGCCTGAAGGTGGTAACAGTGGAATTTTCTATCATCTTAAAGAAGGGCATACTGGGCCTCCTGAAATTTCACCGGAATATCAATTAATCGATGATAAAAACTATGCACGTATTCATGATTTAACGGAATACAATACTAGCTTAGGATACACAGATAAACCAGAAGAATTAAAACCATTACAATCTACAGGTGCTGATTATGCTATGCATCCAGCTCCAGCTGAAAAGATATTACACCCTGTTGGAGAATGGAATTCCTCAAAAATTGTATTTACACCTGAAAAAGTAGAGCATTGGTTAAACGGTAAAATGTTGTTTTCTTTTGTTCCTTGGGATGAAGCATGGACAGAGAAGAAAAACTCTGATAAATGGAAAAATTCTCCAGACTATGGTAAATATAAAACTGGATTCATAGGTCTACAAGATCATGCGAGCCCTATTTGGTTTAAAAATATTAAGATTAAAAAATTATAGTTAGGACAACATGAAAATAAAATATTTTAGATTTCTAATTCTAGCCTGTCTACAATTAGTTTTGACTATATCCTGTATTGCGCAAAAACAGGATTCAAATTTCACTTCCCTATTTAATGGCAAAAACTTAGAAGGCTGGGAAGGCAATAAAGAATCATATAAAGTTGAAAACGGACTAATTGTTATTGACCCCAATGGTGATAGTAGTGGTGGCAACTTATATACTGAAAAAGAATTCGATAATTATATCTTTCAATTCGAATTCCAACTAACTCCAGGAGCAAACAATGGATTAGGTATTCACATGGCACCAAATGATCACGCCGCTTATGATGCTATGGAACTACAAATTCTTGACGATACTGCGGCCAAATATGCGGAACTTGAAACATATCAATACCACGGATCGGTGTATGGCGTAATTCCTGCAAAACGAGGTTTTTTAAAACCAGTGGGTGAATGGAATCATCAAGAAGTAACAGTTAATGGCTCAAAAATAAAAATTGTTCTAAATGGCACTACTATAGTTGATGGTGATTATAAAGAAGCAGGGAAAAACGGCACACTGGATCATAAAGAGCATCCTGGTTTAAAAAAGTCAAGTGGCCGCATAGGTTTTTTAGGTCATGGTGATGTCGTACGATTTAAGAACATAAAGATTAAAGAATTAACTTCAAATAAATAAAATTACCAAACAATATGAAGAAGAACATACAAAACAAGGACCGAAGAGAATTTTTAAAGAAAAGTGGTCTAGCGGGTATGGCAATTGCCTTGGCTCCATCGTTTATTATGAAAAATGCTGGTCCCCATGATCGATTAAGAACTGCACATATTGGTGTTGGTAATATGGGTAATGCTGATTTAGAAGCTATTTCTTCTCACGCCAAAGTAGATGTTACAGTACTTTGCGATGTGGATGCGAATAATCTAGCCGCCGCCAAAAAATTACATCCAAATGCAAAAACCTACGCTGATTATAGAGTAATGCTTAAAGAAATGGAAGATGAAATAGATGCTGTAATTGTTTCCACTCCGGATCATACTCATGCACCGGCTTCGATGATGGCTATGAATTTAAATAAACCTGTTTATTGCCAAAAACCTTTAACGCATTATGTTTCAGAAGCTCGAGCGATGAAAAAACTTGCAGCTGAGAAAAACTTGGTAACTCAAATGGGTATTCAAGTCCATTCTTTTTATGATTATAAACTAGCCACTTTACTTATACAATCTGGTATTATTGGTAAAGTCCATACAGTACATGCATGGTCTCCAAAAAGTTGGGGTTATGATGGACCAGAGCCTGAAGGTCAAGATCCAATTCCAGATACTTTAGATTGGAATCTTTGGTTAGGAACATCAGCTAAAAGACCATACAAAAAAGATGTATATCACCCAGGTAATTGGAGAAAATTAATGGACTATGGTTGCGGTACACTTGGTGATATGGGAGTTCATATTTTTGACACGCCGTACAACGCACTTGAATTGGATGTTCCGAGAACCATAAAAAATGAATGTAGAGCGAGCAATGGTTTCGGATATCCAGAAAACAATGTCGTAACCTACGAATTTCCAGCTACACAATATACTACCGAAACCTTAAAATGGATATGGTATGATGGACCGGGTGCACCGAATGAACATCCTGACTTAGTATTACCAGGAGCTACTGATACATCGAAAAAGGGTAAAAAATCGAAGAAAAAGAAAAAAGAGTCTGTAAAAGATAAAATCTCACTTGACGCTAAAGTAGCAGGTGCAGGTAAACTTCCGGATCAAGGCGCAATGTTTATTGGAGAAAAAGGGCGTTTATTGTTACCACACTTTATGCAGTTACCTACTAAAATTGTCGATGGAAAATATGTTGATATTACTGCTGAAATAGAAGCTGTTAGTAAAGCTAATAATATTGGTGAAATCGTTCGTAATTATAATTCTGAGGGACCAAAACACTACCATCAGTTTGTTGATGCATGTTTAGGAAACGGCGAAACTACCGCTCCTTTTTCTTACGCATCAAGATTAACTGAGACAATATTATTAGGTGTAATTGCGGGTCGTTTTCCGAATAAAACATTGCATTGGGATAGTGCTTCAGCTCAATTTTCTGAAAGTGAAGCCAATCAGTATTTAGAAGGAGAATACAGAGACTTTTAATTTAAAACAGTAAAAAAATAATCATGAGTGTATCTAGAAAGAATTTTATACGAAGTATTGCACTAGGAACCGTTGCAGCAGGGACTTCCTCATTTACTGTATTATCTAAAAATAAAAGCAAGTACGTAACAGATCATCAATTAAACATTGGTCTTGCATCCTATACATTACGTAAATACAGCTTAGATGAGGTAATTGACATTTCTCAAGGCCTAAATATTAAAGATGTAGCTTTTAAAAGTTTCCATTTACCTTATGAATCTACTCCAGTGGAATTAAAATTTATTGCCGATAAGGTCAAAGCTCGAGGACTTAATCTTTATGGTGGTGGAGTTATCTACATGAAAACGCCAGAGGATATTGAGAAACATTTCAATTATGCCAAGGCAGCTGGTCTTAAAATGATTATTGGGGTTACAACACATGAGTTATTACCGCAAATTGAGAAAAAGGTAAAGGAAACCGATATTAAGCTAGCCATACATAACCATGGTCCTGAAGATGAAATTTTCCCATCTCCAAAAAGTGTTTATGATAAGATAAAAAATCTTGACTCTAGAATTGGACTTTGCATGGATTTAGGTCATACTTTCAGATTAAATCTTGATCCGGCAGCCGAAGTGAAAAAATATCAAGATCGACTGCTAGATGTGCACCTTAAGGATATTAATGAGCAAATACCAGAAGGTAAACCAGTAGAAATTGGTCGTGGTAAGATGGATATTCCAAATATACTTAAAGCTTTGAAAGAAATCAAGTATACTGGAATTGTTGGCGTAGAATATGAAAAAGATGGTGACCATGCTAAATTTGGCCTAGCCGAATCTATAGGTTACGTACGCGCCGTTTTAGATATGATTTAATTTCACAAAATACATACCCTCAATTTTTAGCGCAATATCTAATTATAGAGGGTTTTTTATTTTCTATAAACACAATACCACACTAATGAGAACACTCCTAATTTTCATCCTCTGCTTCCAAATAAATAGTAGTTTTGCTCAAGATTCAGAAATCATATGGTGGAATCCGGCAACTAATGAATTTCCAGTTATTGAAGGGCAGGCCTGGCCTAAAGAAGTAAAATCTCCTTACGATAGATTACCAGCAAGGGCAGAAAAAACAGTGCGTAAAGCTGTCTGGAATCTCTCTAAACATGCTGCAGGTTTAAAAATTAGATTCCGTTCAAATTCTGAAGAGATTGTTGTCCGTTATAAAGTTCGACATAAAAAAGAAATGGATCACATGCCTGCCACTGGTGTAAGTGGTGTCGATTTATACGCAATTACTAACGATGGGTCAACTTTGTGGGCGAACGGTAAAAGAGAGTTTTCGGACACTATTACCTATCGTTATAGTGGTTTAGAGCCAAATGATTCGTATCATAAATTAGGCAGAGAATATAGGCTAAATCTTCCCCTATATAATAGTGTTGAATGGATGGAAATTGGCGTTCCAAAAAGCACACATTTCGAACCGCTACCGGTACGTAAAGAAAAACCCATTTTAGTGTATGGCACTTCTATAGCACATGGAGCCTGTGCAAGTCGACCAGGAATGGCATGGACTAACATTTTAAGCAGAAAAATGGATAGACCTCTTTTAAATTTAGCCTTTTCAGGAAATGGAAGACTCGAAAAAGAAGTAGTTGATTTATTAGAAGAAATAGATGCCAAGATTATCGTACTTGACTGTTTACCAAATCTTGTGCGTAAAAATGAATATAGTAACGCTGAAATCGACAAAAGAGTACTTAATTCGGTACGTCAATTACGAGACAAAAGACCAAACACCCCAATCTTACTTACCGAACATGCGGGGTATACGGATGGCTTTATTCAACCAGCCAGATTAAAATCTTACACCCGGGTAAATGAAGTACAAAAGGCCGCTTTTGATAAACTTCAAAAAGAAGGCATAAAAGACTTATACTATTTAAGTTATGAGGAATTAGGGCTACAACTTGATGATATGGTAGATGGCACGCACCCTAATGATTTAGGAATGATGCATTATGCCAAAGCCTATGAAACCAAGTTACGTGACATTTTACATGAAGCAATTGGTAAGTCTACCACCACCCTACCCGTTACACAGTATAGAGAACCTAACAATTATGATTGGGAAAGACGCCACCAAGAGATTCTAGAAATGAATGAAACTAATCCTCCAAAAAAGGTGTTTTTAGCTAATTCGATTATTCACTTTTGGGGTGGATTGCCAAAAGCAAAACTTGCCAGAGAAGAAAAAACATGGACAAAATATTTTAATCCTCTTGGTATGGGCAACTATGCATACGGCTGGGATCGTCTTGAAAATCTATTATGGCGAATTTACCATGGCGAGCTTGATGGATTTAATGCAGAACAAATTATTGGAATGGTAAGTACCAATAATCTACATCTTAATACCGATGAGGAAATCATTGAAGGCCACAAACTAGTATTACAAGCAATTCAGTACAGACAATCGCAATCCGAAATAATTTGGTTTGGAATATTACCAAGAAGAGATAATGAGGAACGTGTAGTTACACTGAATAAAAAAATTGAGGAATTAGCTCAACAATTCAATATTGAATATGCTGATATTGGGTCAATATTTCTTAAAGAAGATGATAAAATAGACGAATCGCTTTTTTCAGATGGACTACATCCTAACAAAGAGGGATATATAAAAATGCGCAAAGCTTTACTCCCCTATTTTAAAAAATAGATATACTATTTTTCATCTATTGGGTTACTCCATTTATCATTTAGAGCGGCAAAATCGAAATCTAATACAGATTCTTGCCGTTCCAATTTAAATTTCGCAAAAGCACGCTGTAGAATATCTTCTATTAAGTAATCATCATGAACTTGAACAGGATCGAATTCCTCTTTGATGGTGATTTTAAACATCTTAGCGGTAGTTTGATACCAAAACGCACGCCAGCCGTTACGGAGCTTTTTCACTAAATCAAAAGCAGTCATACCAGTTTGTCTATGTACCAATTTAACTAATATTTGACCCTCAGTACGCGTTAGTTTTTTTAATTCTTCCGAAAATTCGCCCTCAATATACTTCTGTATTTTTTTGGTATACTTTTTCTTTTTTCTCGTTTTGGTAATCTTTGTTAAACTATCATTCAATTCTACTAATCTTTCTGCGGCCAATTTAGCATAAGGGTATACTTTTAATGTCTTTCTACGCAAAATATAATAATGTAATTTTTCTTGGTAATTATCAAATTTCAACCTACCAAAAACATATACTTCATCTAAAGATACAGAGCTTCTAAAAATAGAATCACCTTCTATCATTATTAATTTCTCGGCAACAGAATCAAGGGGTTGATCTTCTATCTGGGCAAGTCCCACAGTTGTTACTCCTAATAATAAAATGAAAAATAAGCTACGTATCATATACTACTTAGTGCAATTCACTTGCCAAAGTTAACTATTATGCAAGCATGTTATTATTAAATAAACGTGAATATGATTAAGTTTGTATTCAAAATTCAATTAAATGAGTGTGAAGAAAATATTGACGAAAAAATCGCTAGAATTTTTAGAGAAATATCTAAATAATGCGGCACCTACAGGTTACGAATGGGAAGGACAAAAGCTATGGATGGAATATCTTAAGCCTTATGTTGACACCTTTATCACTGATACTTACGGATCAGCTGTAGGCGTTATTAATCCGGAGGCAAAATATAAAGTAGTTATTGAAGGGCATTCTGATGAAATAGCCTGGTATGTGAACTACATAACTGATGATGGTTTAATTTATGTAATAAGAAATGGTGGTAGTGACCACCAAATTGCACCATCTAAATGGGTTAATATCCACACAAAAAATGGTATCGTTGAAGGTATTTTCGGTTGGCCGGCTATTCATACACGTAGTCGTGTAAAAGAAGAACCACCTAAACCTGATAATATTTTTATTGATATAGGCGCAAAAGACAAAGAAGAAGTCTTAAAGATGGGAGTTCATGTTGGTTGCGTCATCACTTACCCCGATGAATTTAAAATTCTAAATAAAGACAAATTTGTTTGTCGTGCTTTGGATAATAGAGTTGGTGGTTTTATGATTGCGGAAGTTGCTCGACTTCTACATGAAAACAAGAAGAAATTACCGTTCGGATTATATATTACAAACTCTGTACAGGAAGAAATAGGATTGCGTGGTGCAGAAATGATCAGCCATACTCTAAATCCTGATGTGGCTATAATAACCGATGTTTGTCATGATACTACAACTCCGATGATAGACAAGAAAAAAGAAGGTCATATAGAAATGGGATCTGGCCCTGTTATTTCTTATGCTCCTGCTGTTCAAAATAAATTACGCGAACGTCTTATTGAAACTGCTGAGAAAAACAAGATACCTTTTCAACGTCTTGCAGCATCAAGATCAACAGGAACAGATACCGATGCTTTTGCTTATAGCAATGGCGGTGTAGCTTCTGCTTTAATCTCATTGCCGTTACGTTATATGCATACCACAGTTGAAACTGTACATAAAGATGATGTTGAAAACGTAATTCGTTTGTATTACGAAACATTGTTAGCTATAGAATCTGGTGAAACTTTTAGTTATTTCGAATAAACATATTTAGCCTCCTATTTCGGGAGGCTTTTTTTTTGATTTATGGATGAGTTAATTGATATTTTAGATGCTGATGGAAACATGACAGGACGAACTGCCATGAAATCTGAAGCGCATAAAAACGGATGGTTTCACCAAACGGTTCATATTTGGTTTTATACTTCGGATGGCAAAATACTTATGCAGCAACGTGGAAAAGATAAAGACACGTTCCCTTTGTTATGGGATGTATCGGTTGCTGGCCATATTGGTGCAGGAGAAACTATAGAAACATCAGCAATTAGAGAGGTTGAAGAAGAAATTGGAATACAGGTTAAAGAATCACAATTAAAAAAAATTGGTGTTTTTAAATCCATACAAAAACATAATGATGAGCTTAACGATTGTGAGTTTCACCACACTTTTATAACAGCTTTAAATGTAACACTAGAAAACTTAATAAAACAAGAAAGTGAAGTAGAACAGTTAAAATTAATTCCCCTCACTGAATTGAAAGATAAAATAAATAATGCAACAAAATCCAATTATGTACCTCATGGAAAGTTATACTATGAGAATATCTACAAGAAAATAAACAAGAACTTAAAAAAATAACACAAAATACTAAAAATCAATGTTTTGTATTAACTTTAAGTAGATTTACTTTAATAATTTAGAAATTACTTTCTTCCGCCATTTTAACCACCCCAACAGTTAAAATCAAATTTGCAAAACGTCGCTGCTCACCAGTCTGAATTATTAAAGTGGTATTCTGGTCTCTTATTTTATCATAGAACGCCCAACGTTCCATTTCGTCCCATGAAACATTACCAAGTAACTTTTTATATGCATCGTGTATTTCTGCATTTGCTTCGGCAGGTTTTTCCATAACAATTGCTCCTTGAACAGGGCAAACTTCTAGAATTCCTTCTAGAACCGTAAGCGCATCTAATAAACCTGGACGAAAATTGAGATGCACTGTAGTAGAATTAGGTCCGTTCATAGCCCCCACTGGTAAATTACCGTCTGCAATGACTACTTGTGCAAAATGACCCGAACGCGCAAGCACTTCCATAATCGTTGGGTGTATTACCGATGTTTTTAGCATAACTATATCTTTTATAAATAAGTAGACCCTAGCAACTATGCCGTAACTAGTTCTTATTAGTGATTTTATTTGTTGTCACTGTAACCTAAAAACATAAACAAAAAAACCGAAAATTACATATTGTACACACCACCATTAATATCTAAAGTAGCGCCTGTAATAAAGCCATCATATTCAGATGCCAAATATAAAACTGCTCTAGCCACATCTGCCGCATTTCCTGCACGTTGTATTGGAATACCAGCCGTTGTTGCATCTGCTGATTCTTTTGTAGTATGCGTATTATGAAATGAAGTACCAAGAATTAGTCCTGGTGCAATAGCATTTACTCGAGTTCCTTGGGCTCCTAATTCAGTTGATAGTGCCCGTGTAAAAGTTAAGATTGCACCTTTACTTGTAGAATAAACCAGTGAACCTGGGTGCCCGCCCTTTCGGCCTGCAAGTGAAGCTAAATTTACAATACTACTATTCTCATGTTTTCCAAGATAAGGAGCTGCAGCTCGAGTTACAAACATCATAGAGGTAAGGTTTATATCCATTACCTTGTGCCAAAATTCAGTCTCCATTTCTTTCAACAATCTACGTGCTACTAGTGAACCAGCATTGTTAACCAGAATATCTAGACCGCCAAATGCAGCAACTGATTTTTCAACTAGGGTATTCGCATCCTCTTCTTTTGTTAAATCTCCACTAACAGCAACTGCCTTTTGTCCTTTGCTTTTTGCATAATCTACTAATTCGTTCGCTGTATCAGAACTCGAAAAATAATGAATAGAAACATTAGCTCCACTATCAATAAAATGTCTTGTAATTGATTCCCCAATTCCCTGGGCTCCAGCAGTAATAAGAACATTTTTTCCAGAAAGTTTATCTGTATTTTTCATAGTATTGATAATTTAAATTAGATTGATACTAGTTCCTAATTAACTACGTATCATAATGGTTAATGTGTTTTTAGTGTTATAAATATAATTTAATACATTACGATAAGCTTTTTGTAAAATCTTGTACTTTACTCAAGCTATATTTTTCCTGCGACCCTTCTTTCATGTTTTTAACTACAAACGAATTATTGGCTAACTCTTGCTCACCTATTAAAATCACATAGGGTACATTTCGGTTATTTGCATATTTCATTTGCTTCTGAATTTTAACATTCGAAGGATATAAATCTGCTTTTATACCAGATTCTCTGAGATTACTTACCAACTTTAAAGCACTTAAGGCTTCATTATCTCCAAAATTCAAACAAAGAACTTGAAGTGATTGATCAACATATTCAGGAAATAATTCCAATTCTTCTAAAACAAGATAAATACGATCAAGTCCAAATGAAATACCCACTCCACTAACGTCCTTCATTCCGAAGATACCAGTAAGGTCATCATATCGACCTCCACCGCCTATTGAGCCCATTTTAACGCCTTCTGGTGGACTTACTTCAAAAATAGCACCCGTATAATAGTTTAGACCTCGAGCTAGGGTTACGTCAATCGTAAGATTAGCAGATTTAAGTCCAATAGATTCAATCGTTTCAATTATGAATGAAAGTTCTTCTACACCTGCGCTTCCTTCATCTGAACCTGACAATAGTTGTTTTAAAGCTGATAATTGTTCTTTATTACTGCCTGATAATGAAAAAAGAGGCGAAAGTTTTTCTATAGATTCTTGAGAAATACCTTTTCCAAGCATTTCTTTAACAACCCCTTCTTCTCCTATTTTATCCAGTTTATCTAGTGCGACCGTAAAATCGATTAACAAGTTTTTCGCTCCTATTGTTTCTGCAATCCCAGATAAAATTTTTCTATTATTTAATTTGATTGTAGCTCCATCCAATTTCAAATCAGTGAAAACGGAATCATATAACTGAATAAACTCAATTTCTTGTAAAAGTGAATTGGAACCAACAACATCAGCATCACACTGGTAAAACTCTCTAAATCTACCTTTTTGTGGGCGATCCGCACGCCAAACGGGTTGTATTTGATAACGTTTAAACGGAAAGTCTATCTCATTTTGATGCATTACCACATATCGTGCAAAAGGCACGGTTAAGTCGTAGCGCAATGCCTTTTCACTAATCTTAGGCGAAATACTATTGGAGTTTTTAGAACTGTAAGTAACGTCATCTACTTTACTAATAAAATCACCAGAATTTAGTATTTTAAAAATCAATCGATCACCTTCTTCACCATATTTTCCTAATAGAGTACTCGAATTTTCAAAAGAAGGTGTTTCTATAGGTTGAAAGCCGAAGGTTTGAAAATGTTTTTTTACGATGTCGAAGATATAATTGCGTTTTGCAACTTCACTAGGAGAAAAATCACGGGTTCCTTTAGGTATGCTTGGTTTTTGAGCCATTTAATAGTATTCTTATAAACGATGCCTATGGGTAAACTTAGGCATTTTAAATTTGGATTTTAGTTACAAATATAGTCCTCCTTAATCGATTCAAAAATGAAGTAAGTTTTAAACGTACCTTCAATAACTTATAAAATCAATTTTAATGATTAAGAAGTTACAATCACCTTCTCAAACCATTGATACAATTCACCTTTTGTAATAACCGCTCCTTGTTTAATTAAATTGAATTTGTCTAAGTTTTTATCTTCTGTGTAAGCTTTAGAAGCTGTTAAATATTCAACAAAATCGGACTGCCAATTCTTCTTAAACCATGAAAAACCCAAAGAAGTAGTTAAATCAATTTCCGGGTTCATTACTTTAACAGATATTAATTTCATTTCTTTATCAGAACAATGAAAAAGGTGCATTTGCTTTTCTGAAACATTTTCTAGGTAGCCAACTTTACTTAGTACGCCTTCCCATATTAAATCACTAAAAACATCAATTTCATCTTCAGCAACTTCTGGTTTTTCTTCTTTCAGTTGTTTCCATTCATCACCTGTAACCGACTGTGTAGCAAGGAAATTTATGAATTCTTGGTGTAATTCTTCTAATTGTTGTTTAGTAAGTCTTGCGTATTTCAAAATCTATTATTCTTTTAATATATAAAACAAAAAAAGAGCCATGCGAACACGGCTCTTAATATTTAGTAAAGAAATCTGAAAGATTTACTTAGCCTTAGCGTCAGCAACCACGTCAAATGCGAATTCTACCAATACTTCTCTATGCAATCTAATTTGTGCATTTGCAGTACCAGTACGTTTTACTGAACCACCTTGAATTTTGATAAATTTCTTATCGATTTTGTGTCCTTGTTTTTCAAGTGCAGTCGCTAAATCGATATTGGTTACAGAACCAAATAATTTATCGCCAGCCCCTGTTTTAGCAGGAATCTTCAATTCTAATCCTTTAAGTGCATCAGCGGTTTTATTAGCGCCATCTACAACTTCTTTCTCTTTATGAGCACGTTGCTTTAAATTCTCAGCCAAAACCTTTTTAGCAGAAGTAGTAGCCAAATGTGCCAAACCTCTAGGAATAAGGTAATTTCTTCCGTAACCATTCTTAACGATTACAACATCATCTTTAAAGCCTAAATGCTCTACGTCTTGTTTTAATATAAGTTCCATCGTTCGTTTCTTTTATTTTAACAAATCGCCAACATAAGGCATTAATGCAATGTGACGTGCGCGTTTTACAGCTTGAGCCACTTTTCTTTGATATTTCAACGAAGTTCCGGTAAGTCTTCTTGGAAGTAATTTACCTTGTTCGTTTACTAATTTCATTAAGAAATCAGCGTCTTTGTAGTCGATATACTTGATACCAGACTTCTTAAATCTACAATACTTCTTTTTAGTATTGGTTTCAATGTTCAATGGAGTCAGATATCTGATTTCTCCATCTTTTTTACTTTTTGCTTGTTGTTCTATAGATGCCATATCACTTACGCTTTAGCTGTTTTTAACCTTGTTCTTCTTTTCTCCGCCCATGCAATTGCATGTTTGTCTAATTTCACTGTTAAAAAGCGCATAACACGCTCATCACGGCGAAATTCTTGCTCATAAGGTAAAATTACCTCACCAGGAGCAGTAAACTCGAACAAATGGTAAAAACCACTTTTCTTGTGTTGGATCGCATAGGCCAATTTTTTTAGGCCCCAATTCTCTTTAGAGACCATCTTGCCTCCGTTCTTTTTGATGAAATCTTCAAATTTCTTTACTGTTTCCTCTATCTGAGTATCAGACAGAACGGGATTCAAAATGAAAACAGTTTCGTAATTGTTCATATTAATTTAATTTTAGGAGCGCAAAAATATGAATATTTTAAGACTAATTCACACGAAAACAGTTTTTTCTTCGTTATAAACAGGAATCATAAAAATTAAACTTAACCTAAATCTTAACCTATCGTCATTGAAAACTACACAGAAAACCGTACAATGTTTACAACTTTTGTTGCAACTCAGCGTCTTTATTATGTAATTTGTCAATGATTTAACCCCACAAATCAAACCTTTTATGAAACTAAGAAGTATAATTGTTGACGATTCGTCTATGCAGCGAATGGCAGTAGCAAAATTGGTGAATAATCATCCCAATTTGGCTATGGTAGCAGAGTACAGTAATGCTATCGAGGCTAAGAATGGAATCAAAAACAATCAGATTGATGTAATCTTCCTAGATGTTGAAATGCCCATAATCAACGGATTCGACCTACTCGAATCATTGGAAAATCCACCTCAAGTTATTCTGATTACCGGAAAACCAGATTACGCACTAAAAGCATTTGATTACGACGTTACAGACTATTTGCACAAGCCAATTACCATGGCTCGCTTCGATGCCTCTGTAAAAAGAGCCGTAGGCAAATTTGAGCAAATGCACAGAGTTAATGAAGACGAAGAGCATATTTTTGTAAAGAGTAATCTAAAGAAAAGAAAAGTAATTCTTAATGATATTAAGTGGATAGAAGCACTTGGTGACTATATAAAGTTAGTTACTGATGAAGCAAATATCGTTATTCTTTCTACCATGAAGTCTTTTGAAAAGCAATTACCAGAAGACAAGTTCTTAAGAATACACAAATCTTATATAGTCAATTTAGAGAAAATTGAGAAATTCAACAGTAAAAACGTTGAAGTAAGCGGCAGATCAATACCGCTAAGTAGAAACAAGAAGACTGAACTTGCAGACGCACTGAACAACTTCTAGTTTCTAGATAAAATTTATTAACAATTTGAAATCGCTGATTTTTTTAAAATCAGCGATTTTCTTTTTTATATATGATCTACATTATATATTATTCTCACCGATCTAAAACTTGCAATAGCATTAAATGATTTTTCAATTCTTTTAATACTACTCTTGGTTTTTGCAAGAGATTGCCCAGCGGGAATTTTCAGCAATACATGCTTTATATATTGATTTCGAATTCGCGAAACAGGTGGGAATTCGGGTCCGAGCACATTAGATTTAAATGTGTTGCGAAGTCCTTTTGCAAACCACTCCGCAGCTTCATTTAAACGATTGTATTCTTTATGCTTAAATGTTAATTGTATAATCTTATTATGAGGCGGGTATTTATATTGCTCTCGCTCATATAACTGCTCTTTAAACATTCCTTCAAAATCACCATTAGTAACTTGTCTTAATATTTGATGATACGGATTATATGTTTGAATAATTACCTTACCTCTTTTTTGTGTCCGCCCTGCTCTACCTGCCACTTGAGTTAACAACTGAAAACTACGTTCGTGAGCTCTGTAATCTGGAAAATTAAGTAATGAATCTGCATTCATAATACCCACCAAACTTACATTTCTAAAATCGAGGCCTTTAGTCACCATTTGCGTCCCAACAAGAACATCAACTTCATGTTGCTCAAAAGAGGTAATAATCTTTTCATAAGCATGTTTACCGCGAGTAGTATCAAGATCCATTCGCGCTACTCTTACCTCCGGAAAAAGCTTTTTAAGCTCTTGCTCCACTTGTTCCGTACCGAAGCCTTTTGTATCTAAAGTTGAACTACCGCATGCTTGACAACTTTCGGGCAAAGCAATATTATGACTACAATAATGACAACGCAATTGCTTTTTATATTGATGATATGTTAAACTAACATCACAATTGGGACATTGTGGCGAATGACCGCAGGTAGTACATTCTAAAATTGGTGCAAAACCTCTTCTATTTTGAAATAGAATAACTTGCTCACCCAATTCCAGCGTTTCAGTAATTTCAGCTATTAGACGTTCCGAGAAATGCCATTTCATTCTTTTTTTACGATGCTGTTCTTTAATATCTACCAACTCCATTTCCGGCAATAGCACATTACCATAGCGCCTTGTTATTTGCGCATAGCCATATTTGTTAGACCTCGCATTTTGATAACTCTCAATACTTGGCGTGGCTGAGCCAAGCACAATATTTGATTTATGCAGATTACCTAAAACAACGGCACTATCACGCGCATGATATCTTGGAGCAGGATCAAATTGCTTGAAAGAACTTTCATGTTCTTCATCTACCACAATCAGTCCTAAGTTTGAAAAAGGCAAAAACATAGCTGAACGCGCACCAATTACAATTTGAGCTTTTGGCTTATTCGCTAGTACATTATTGTATACTTCTACCCTTTCTTGGATGTTATATTTGGAATGAAACACAGAAACCTTCTCGCCAAAATAATCCTGTAATCGACCTATTAATTGGGTAGTTAGGGCAATCTCGGGTAGTAAATACAATGCCTGCCTGCCTTCTTTTATACATTGTTCTATTAATTCAACATAAACCTCCGTCTTTCCCGAAGAGGTAACACCATGCAACAAGGCAACTTTTTTAGCATTAAAACTATTGCGTATTGCTGTTATCGCTTCTTTCTGATATTCATTAAGTTTCTTGAGATTACTAGCTTCACTTTCATTATCATAATTAACTCGGTCTGTACGAATAAAATATTCTTCTAAAATCTCTTTATCTACCAAAGTCTTAATAATTGCTCTGGACGCACCACTACTCGATTCCAATTCTGAAACTTTAATAGGGTTTTTAGAGGTGGCCTCTAATTGAAAAAGTGATAAAATAACTTGACTTTGTTTAGGGGCCCTTTTTAAATTATCTAATAACTTTTCTAATTCAGATTCCGCTTGATATACCTTGCCAATTTTAACATAGCGCACCAATTTAGCACGGTATTGTTCGAATAACTCCTCTTTTAAAACAATCACTCCTTTAGTGATTAACCGATTTAAAATTGGTAGTGTATTCTTCTTTTCAATAATAGCAGCAACCTCATGTACTCGTAACATCGATTGGTATTGCAATGCCTCAAAAACTAGGAATTCATCATCTTTTAAATCGCTTTCATCAACCTCCACCTGTTTATTCAACAAAATTAAGGTCTCACTTTCTAATAAAAATGCACTCGGAACTGCGCTTCTAAATACTTCGCCTAAAGTGCACATATAATACTCTGCAATCCATTGCCAATGTTTTAATTGCGCTTCGTTTACTAAAACTGTATCATCTAATATTTGGTGAATTTGTTTTGCTTCATATATTTCAGGCGGATTGTTATGTACTGAAAATACCAGCCCAGTATACACTTTAGATTTACCAAAGGGTACAGCCACTCGCATTCCAGGTAGAAGCACTTTCGATTCTTCTTCAGAAATGGAATAAGTAAATTGTTTTTCTAAAGGAATTGGTAGTATAACGTTGATAAAATACTGCATAGGCCCCCTTATAACTATCGTCTATCAATCAGCACGAACCCATGTTTGGGTGCGATAAATAAATGCTAAATAACCTCGTACTTTCAATTCGTCGGAATCCTCAGGGTTCAACCAAATTTTACAACGAAAAGTCATCGCTTGTTCGGGATCAAAAAGTGTATCTCCTTTCCATTTACCATTATCATGTTCTTCTAAGCCATCAATAATGGTCATACCCAATACAGGTTTATCCTTTAATTCACCTTCACATTTTACACATTTGGCGTTCTCTTTCCCAGGTTCTACTATTTTTTCAACAATACCGTACATTAAACCATCTTTATTAAAGATATTAATGATTGCTTTAGGGTTGCCTGTTCGATCATCAATGGTTTTCCATTTACCAAAAATAGACTGTGAATTTGCTAGGCTTGTAGTTAACAGCAATACTAATACTAAGGAAAACTTTGTGGGAAGGATCATTCTTTTTTAAATCTGTTTCTTAATGAATTTAGCGATGCGTTTAATTCAAAGCCGAGCAGCAAGATATTGGAATTTAACCAAATAAATACCATCAATATCAACAAACCACCTAAAGCACCATACAATTCATTGTAACGAGCGAACTTTTCAACATAAACTCCGAATAGATACGATGTTAAAATAAACAATAGTGTAGTCATTAAAGCACCGGCTGAAAAAAACTTTGCTTGTTTACCCTCAGCAGTTCCAAAATAATATAATATAGCCGTAGTGAAGTATGAAAGAATTATAAAGAAAAGAAATTTAGCTATTTGAACCCCTAAGATTTCATCTTCACCTAATACATAACCACCTTGTCTTGCAACAAACTCACTTAGATATTTAAGCACATAAACTTCGATATAAACAAAAGCAACAAAGCCTATAATAATCAATACCGACAACAGTAAACCTACCATTAGTGCATATGCATATTGTTTAAAGAGATTTCGAGTTAAGTTCACATGATACGAAGTTTCGAACCCACCAAAGATGGCATTTACACCATTCGCCATTAAAAAAATTGAGAGTAAAAAAGTAGATGATAAAATACCGCCACTTTTCTGGTTTTTAATTTGCTCGTATATATCACTAAAATAGTCTGCCGTTCCTGAGGGCAAAAAAGACTCTAAAAATGGTAAAAATTGAGCTTCAAAACTGGAATCTCCCAAGCTGAAAAAAGATACTAAAAATGGCACTAACGTAACCAAGAATATTATTAACGGAAACAAAGCCATAAAAAGACTAAAGGCAATAGAACTTGCTCTAGTTCCTAAAGCTCCATTTATAATTCCACCAATATACATTTCAATAAGGTCGTAAATCGAAAGTCCTTCAAAACCAGGAAGTTTAATTTGTTGCATGATTTTTACCGCCCAATTAACAATAGGAATCTTCTCTAGTTTTTCTTCGATTTCTTTTGACATTTATACCGCTTTTAGGCTAAGGTCTAAATTATAGACCGAGTGCGTTAAAGCACCTGAAGAAATATAATCAACGCCACACTCAGCATATTCCCTTATGGTTTTCTCATTAATACCACCAGAAGATTCTGTAAGACATTTTTCTCCAATTAATTTAACTGCAGTTCTCGTATCTTCATAATTAAAGTTATCAATAAGAATTCGATATACACCATCGGACCGTAGGATTTCCTTAATTTCGCTTAGGTTTCTTGCTTCTACTATTATTTTTAAATCGCGATTGGTTTCTTTAAGATAATCTTGCGTCTTTTTAATGGCATTTGTAATTCCACCTGCAAAATCTATATGATTGTCTTTAAGCATAATCATATCATACAACGCAAAGCGATGATTAACACCCCCTCCTATTTTTACCGCCCATTTTTCTATAGCTCTAATTCCTGGCGTAGTCTTACGTGTATCTAATATTTTAGTGTTTGTACCTTTCAATAAGTCTACAAAAAACTTTGTTTTCGTTGCAATAGCACTCATACGCTGCATAGCATTTAAAACTAATCGCTCTGCTTTTAGGATACTCTGCGAGCTTCCTGAAACATAAAAGGCAATATCGCCGTAGGCAACTTTTTGTCCATCTTCAATCATTACTTCAATTTCCAATGAATCATCAACGTATGCAAAAACCTGTTTTGCAAAATCTATTCCAGCCAAAATCCCATCTTCCTTTACTAACAATTTAGCTTTACCCGTTGCGGAAGCAGGAATACATGATAGCGAACTATGATCGCCATCACCTACATCTTCACGAATGGCATTTGAAATAATAATATCTAGTTCATTTTGAAATTGCGCTTCTGTAATCATAAATTATTTTGCTTTAGGCTAAATTAACAAAAACATATTCCAAAAAAGAAATTCCACTAACTTTGAAACATGACAATTAAACTTCTTGCGGTAGGCAAAACCGATAATAACGAATTACAAACATTGATTTCCACTTATGAAAGTCGTTTACAGCATTATATAAAGTTTGAGCTAGAAATAATTCAGGATATAAAGAATTCGAAAAATCTTTCTGAAAATCAGCAAAAAGAAAAAGAAGGGGCATTAATTCTCAGAAAACTTAACAATACTGATATTCTAGTTCTATTAGATGAAAACGGAAAGCAATTCTCTTCTGTACGTTTTTCTGAATATCTTCAAAAAAAAATGAATTCGGGAATTAAACAGTTAGTTTTTGTAATAGGTGGCCCTTATGGTTTTAGTGATGAAGTATATAAAAAGGCGCAAGGAAAAATAAGCCTATCGACAATGACTTTCTCACATCAAATGGTTCGGTTATTTATCGTGGAGCAATTATACAGAGCTTTTACTATTTTAAAAAATGAACCTTATCATCATCGATAAAAAAAAGTGATAAACGTTCTCGCTCATCACTTTTTAAATCTAATTTATTTTCAATTCTAATAAAGAACTCTAAATTTAATTGTGTTCTCGACTTTCTTTAAAGCTTTAATTACTTCCTTATTATATTCTTTGTCCAAATCAGAGATTACATAACCTACATCACTATCTGTAGAAAGATACTGTCCGGTAATATTCATCTCATATTCAGCCAAAACCTTATTTATTTTAGCCATTATTCCAGGCACATTCTTATGAATATGTAAGAAACGGTGTGCATTGTTTTGCTTCGGCAATCTTATATTCGGAAAATTAACAGCATCAACTGTATTACCAGAATTTATATAATCCATGATTTTATTTGGTACAAAATCAGCAATATCTCTTTGTGCTTCTTCTGTACTCCCACCAACATGCGGCGTTAGAATAACATTAGATAAACCTTGTAACTCTGTTATAAAATCACCATTACTTCTTGGCTCCTCAGGATAAACATCAACTGCAGCGCCTCCTAATTTTCCAGAATTTAATGCGCCCACCAATGCTTTAATATCTACCACAAAACCTCTTGAAAGATTTATTAAAATAGCGCCTTTTTTCATTTGCCCTATTTCTCTTTCCCCAATAAAGTTTTTGTTTGCTTTATTATCATCAATATGCAATGTAACCACGTCAGACACATTTAATAAATCTTCTAATGTGTTGCATTTAACCGCATTCCCTAAAGCCAATTTATCATCTACATCGTAGTAATAAACACGCATACCGAGAGCCTCTGCTAATACCGATAATTGCTTACCTATATTACCATAACCAACAATTCCAAGATTTTTACCTCTTACTTCTCTCGAATTAACAGCAGTTTTATTCCACTGACCATTATGAATTTCCGTACTTCTTGGAAACACGTTACGCATTAACATTATTATTTGTCCAATAGCCAATTCAACCACAGAACGTGTATTACTATATGGGGCATTAAAAACAACAATACCTTTATTTCTAGCAGTTTTTAAATCAATTTGAGTAGTCCCAATACAAAAAGCACCAACAACTAACAATTTGTCTGCAGCATCTAAAACCTTTTCAGTTACTTGTGTTTTAGAACGAATACCTAAAACATGTACTCCTTTTATCTTTTCAATTAATTCTTCTTCAGGAATAGCTTTATCAACCAATTCTACAGAAAAACCATCTCCAGAAAATTTGTCGAATGCCGCTGGATGCACATTTTCTAAGAGCAAAATTTTAATTCTGTTCTTAGGATATGAGATATTACGTGGTAAATCATTAACAAAGAGAAACTCATCTAAATTAGGCGTTACATGGTCAGCATTTTTTGCTGCCTTATCTCTATGTACATTCTCGGTATATGCAAAAAACTTATCTGCTATACCAGCTTCACGCATTACGTAATCGCTATATCCATCTCCAATAACTTGAACTTCACCTTCTAAGTCCATTTCTTTTAGACATTGAATCTTACCATTATGCTGTGACAACGGATTGTTTTCATCAAAACCAACGATGTCTCCTGCTTCGTCGAATTTAAAAGTATTTGCGTATACTCTTTCAGATGGGATATTATATTCTTTTACGATAGGGTCGATAAATTCTTTAAATCCGCATGAGATAACATAAATGTCATCAGCGAACTTTTCAAAAAACTCTTTGTTAGATTCTATTGATTTTGAAATTTTCTGACGTAATTCTAAAACCAAACCGTCTAAATCAGATTTATTAGCTTTTAACAATTTTATTCTACGTTCAAGTGATTCTGTAAATGAGATATCACCATCAATACCAAGATTGGTTATTTTTTGAATCTCTTCAATAACCTCATCTTTATTTGAATTGCCCTGCAAAGTCATTTCTGCTAAAACATCTAGCGCCTCAACTCTTGTTAATGTGCTATCAAAATCGAATACGTACTTTCTACCCACTTCTACCATAATTTATTTTCCTGATATGCCAGGAATTCTATTTAAATGAAATTTGGATTCCCGTTTTCACGGGAATAGTATCTATTGAAAATAATAAGCTGTAAAAATAAAGATTAATCCCTTTGGTATCAGTCAAATGTTATCAAAAGTTATCGGTATAACCAATCATCTACATTTTGATATATTCTATTTTTTTAAGAAAGTAAGAACAGCATTTGAAAAAGATTTTGTTTTATAAGTACCATTATGGTTGCCCTCCACTATACGCAATGTTCCATTAAGAAGCACTTTTTGAAGTTCTTCAGGGTTTCCATTGTCTAAATCTTGGTCACCAGCAATAACGAGTATCTTCTTCTTAATTTTAGCTAAATCCATTTTAGAAGTACATGGCTGATATTTTTGTTGTAAATGAAGGCTTCTTAAATCGGCATTAATTGATTTTGCATAAGCTACAGCACCTTTTGTTTCTTCTGTAACTTTACCATTAAAGGCATCGGCAAAAAGAATTCTTCTCGGCCATTCGGGATTCGAAAAATCAATACCCATCCCACCTAAAACCGCTTTTTTTTATTCGCTTATCCTGCGTTAAAAGCTCCGCTAGAACTATACTTCCACGCGAATAACCAATTGCCTTATATCTTTTTATTTTGAGTTTATCAATGAGCACCATTACATCACGGACTTCAGCATTATTACTATATGCTTTTTCATTCTGGGGCTTATCAGATTCCCCATTACCACGAAGGTCTAAACTTATCACCCGACATCCTTTAGCAAGCAAATCTTTCTTAATTTCTGTATTTTTCCAAGAGTTTTTAGTATTTATAAAACCATGAATTAATAGTACAGGTTTTCCATTTCCCTCATCTAAATAAGCGATTTTGGTATCATCAAAAGATGTAAAAAATTTAGTTTGAGAAAATAATGATGCAGTCGTGAGAATAGAAATAATAATGAAATTTCTAATTGATTCTTTATTACACATTTATGATTTACGTTTTTTTAAATACAACAATAGCCACACAGAGTCCTTAAAACAATAATAAGTCTAATTTTAAGACTTTAAATACTAGTGTATATAATACCTGTTATAATTGCAAGGCCAAAGCTCATTAAAGTACCTATAAGAATATACTCTGTTAATTTTCTACTGTTACTTTCTTTTAAATCATTAAATCTAAAAACCGATTTCGCGGTAATTAGCAGACCTATGACTTCCCACCTTCCCGATATAATAAACACCAGCACAAACAAGCGTTCTATAATTCCTATGTATTTACCTGCATTTGGTAACGATTTATGATCAAATGCTATTTGGCTCGACATACTTTCCAACAGTTTCCCCATTATTATGGCCGCTGGAAAACTTAAAAAAACTATGGCCGTTACAAAGGGCCAGTCAATATTCTCAAAAAGAGAAATGGTATGTTCTTTTAAATTATCATAAAAAGCACAACAGTATAGTACGAGTATATGCAGTAATTGATCAATAAAAAATGGAATACTTTTGAGTTTAAAAAGTGGATTTGCATACAATTTTGCCAAATCTATTATATAATGTGATATCGTAATTATTAGCACCATTTTCCATGCTGAAGGGTCCCACAACAACAACATGGTAATTACAAAATGTAATAAAACATGAAAATATAAATACTTAGAAGCTGCTTTATTAGATTCTTTGTGAATGACCCATCTATTAGGTTGCAATAGAAAATCTGCTATAAGATGAGCTAAAAATAGTTTTATAAATAAAATCATGGGGCGATTTTTTTAATAGTTTCTTGGTAATATTCTAGTAACTCTTGCACCAAATCTAATCTTGCTCTTTTTTGGCGTTGACTTACCGCAGATTGTTTAATGTTTAATTCTTTTGCTACAGTTTGTTGTGATGCATCTGGGTTTTCGAGTGCCAGTGCAACAATTTCTGCAGAGACTGGAGACCAGTCATCAATAAAATTTAAAGCCAATTTTAATATTAAATTTAGCGTACGATCATCAAATATATTATCTGAAGCAAAAGATAAGTTTAGTTTCTTAGTTTTAAGCGTTTCAAAACTTCTACCAGAAAGCCGGTAAGCTGGGCCATTTGATTCGCTAACACCATCTCCTACGAACGTAATAGCACCAACACCTATACCCATGCGTACATCGAGCCCTTTAATAGACTTTATAAGTGCCTTTATATGGATGGCTACTTCAAGAGCATCAGCTATTGATACTTTTAGCTGAAACTCATCTCCTCTATAAATTTCCCAATCGTGAGGTGACTCTCCAAGTTTACCAAAATAATTCTTCAAGATACCGAGCCACTCAGCGGTCTGATGCTTTTCAGAATTAATAATATCACCTGTAATTATTGCGTACATACATATAAGTTATAATGCTAATATATACAAATATAAGCTAAATAGATAATATATTACATTTATAAGCATTATTACTTATAAAAAGACGAATTCATTAAAACCAACGTCTTACGTTTTTACAGTATAATTGATATTCTTTTCCAAACATATTGGTAAGTACTTTTTCTTCTGGTGAAATCTGGAATCGATTCATATAAGAAACAAAAAAAGCTGCAAGTAATATATTAAAAGCATTACCCAACCGCAATGCAAAGGCAATTAAAACAAGTAACAAAGCTAGATACATTGGGTTTCTACTAAAAGCGAATATTCCATTAGTTACTAGCTTCGATGCTTTTTCCGGTTTTCTAGGGTCAATAGTTGTCCTACTTTTAAAAAAATGACCAACAGAAATCAAGCCTAAAACAACCGCAAAACCAAATAACACATACCCTAAAAAATATCGTCCAAAAAACTCAAATTCACCAAAAGGCAGAAAATAAGCCAATAAATACATAAGAATTGCAAAGATAAAAAACACAACAATTGGCGGTAATTTTAATTCCATCTTATAAAATTACTATTTTCGAAAATATAATATGAACAATTTATGAAACTTGTTTTTGCAACCCACAACCAAAACAAATTGCGAGAAGTACAATTACTTATGCCTAAAAACATAACATTACTATCCTTAGACGATATTGATTGTACCGAAGAAATTCCGGAAACTGCAAACACATTAGAAGGCAATGCCAAAATAAAAGCAGATTATGTAACAAAAAATTACAACTTACCATGCTTTGCAGATGATACCGGACTTTTGGTTGATGCATTAGATGGTGCCCCAGGCGTATATTCAGCGCGATATGCTGGAGAACAAAAAAATGATGAAGACAACATCAATAAATTATTGGAAGCATTAAATGAACCTAATAGAGTGGCTCATTTTAAAACTGTAATTGCACTAAACTTACTTGGGCATACGCAACTTTTCGAAGGTATCGTAAATGGTAACATAACTAAAGAAAAGCTGGGAGCTGGTGGCTTTGGTTATGATCCTATTTTTATGCCCGATAACTATAATCAGACCTTTGCTCAACTTTCGATGACGACGAAAAACAAAATTAGTCACCGCGGTAAAGCACTCCAAGAATTAATAACATATCTAAAAACACTTACCTAATGTCACAAAAGAATGAAAATGTGAAAACTGTTGAAGTATCAGTTGCTTCTGAAAAAGCAGAAGCCATTGGTGGTGTTTTGATTGCATTTTTCGCCGCATTAATGGCAATATCACAAATGATAAATGGGGAATTTGAAGAAGAGATGATGATTGCACATAACAAAGTAGTTAATTACTCCAGCTGGTATCAATCAAAAAGTATAAAAGAAAGCTTAAAAGAAAGTGAGTTAGATTATTTAGAAGCCTTACTACATACCGACTTAATAGCAGAAGATAAAAAATCAATTATTGTAGAATCAATAGAAATCTCAAAGAACAAAATAAAGAAGTATGATGCCGAAAAAAAAGAAATACTAATAGGTTCGGCTAATATTCCAAAAGAAAAGTGGGTACAAGACCTTGATGGTGAATTGGGTAAAATAATAGGCGTAAAAGAATGGGAAGTACTAGCCGACCAATACGATAAAGCAACAAAGAAATTTGACATAGCCATGCTATTTTTTCAAATATGCATAGTACTAGGGGCGGTATGCATAATTATTTATGATAGCCCTAGGCTTCAAAAATCATTTATCGTTCTAATGATTATTTTCGGGATAATAGGTGCAATAATCGCCACATATGGCTATATATTAGCGCCTTAAATTCTATTTGAATAATTAGCTGTACCTTTGCGCCTTTATTAACCGCCGCCGGTATGGCAGGTGTTGCGCTGAGTTCAGTAGGTTATACGCGATAATCGCTCTATGCAACACACATATTTGCGATTTAGTATAACATAAAATGAACAAATTTGAAGCGCTAGGGCTAAAACAGTCCCTATTAGACGCAGTTGCTGACATGGGTTTTGAAACCCCGTCAGAAGTACAGGAAAAAGCAATCCCAATTTTATTGGAAGGTGAAACCGACTTAGTCGCACTCGCCCAAACAGGAACAGGTAAAACCGCAGCTTTTGGTTTTCCGCTAATTCAGAAATTAGATACGAACAGTAGAACAACTCAAGGGTTGATCCTCTCTCCTACCCGTGAACTTTGTTTACAGATTACCAATGAGATAAAGGCGTATTCTAAGTTTGAAAAAGGCTTAAATACCGTTGCTATCTATGGTGGTGCTAGTATCACCGAACAAGCAAAACAAATTAAAAGAGGGGCGCAAATTGTAGTAGCTACCCCTGGCCGAATGAAAGATATGATTGGCCGCCGCTTAGTAGATATCTCAAAAATTGATTATTGCATTCTAGATGAAGCAGATGAGATGTTGAACATGGGCTTTTTTGAGGATATAAAAGATATTCTATCAAACACACCTAATGAAAAGTCGACATGGCTTTTCTCTGCAACAATGCCAAAAGAGGTATCGGTAATCGCAAAGAAATTCATGCACAACCCACAAGAAATTACTGTTGGGGCAAAAAATTCTGGAACGGATACTGTACAACACGAATATTATGTTGTTAGTGGTCGCGACCGTTATCCAGCATTAAAAAGATTAGCAGATGCTAATCCTGATATATTTTCAGTTGTATTCTGTAGAACAAAAAGAGATACACAACGTGTAGCAGAAAAACTAATAGAAGACGGCTATAACGCTGGCGCGTTACACGGAGACCTTAGTCAAAACCAAAGAGATTTGGTAATGAGTTCTTTTAGAAAAAAACAAATACAAATGTTAGTTGCTACAGATGTGGCAGCCCGTGGTATTGATGTTGACGATATTACACATGTTATCAACTACCAATTGCCAGATGAGATTGAAACCTATACGCATAGAAGTGGTCGTACTGGTAGAGCTGGAAAATCAGGTATATCAATGGTTATTATAACTCGCAGTGAAATGCGAAAAATAAATGCTATTGAACGAAAGATAAAGCGTGATTTTCTTAGTAAAAAGATTCCAACAGGTATCGAAATATGTGAAACTCAATTGTATCATTTAGCTAATAAAATAAAAGATACAGAGATTAATACTGACGTTGAGAATTACTTGCCAGCTATTAACGAAGTTCTTGAAGGAATCGACCGCGATGAACTAATAAAGAAGATAGTTTCTGTTGAATTTACAAGATTCTCAAACTATTACAATAAATCGAAAGATTTAAATAGCTCAGGTCCTGATCGTGAACGAGGTGGCGATAGAAATGAAAGAAGCGATAGAGGAAGAAGTGATAGAGGAGCTTCTTCAGATGGTTCTGTTCGTTATTTCATCAATATTGGTGAGAAAGACGGTTATGACTGGATGACTTTAAAGGATTTCTTAAAGGATAAATTAAGCCTTGGACGTGATGACGTTTTCAAAGTTGATACAAAAGATGCCTTTTCATTTTTTAATACCGAAGCAGAACATACCGATTCAATCTTAGCATTCTTTTCTGATTATAAAGAAGACGGAAGGTTTATCAATGTTGAAGTTTCTAAGAGTCCTGAAGGTGGTCGAGGAGGCCGTAACAAGGGTCGCAGAAGTTATAAAGGCGGTTCTGGCGGAGGAAATTCTAGCAGAAGTGGAGGAAGAAGAAGTGATCGAAATTTCTCTAAAGGGAGTGCCTCTAATTCTGGAAAAAGAAGAAGCAGCGGCAGTAGCAGCAAGAGAAAAAGTGGATATTACTAGATTAATCTAGAACTCGTTTAAACTTTTATATTTAAACGAGTTCTTAGTTAATTGTTTATTAAAAACATGCTCAAACCCTTTTTTTTCATTTGTTTAGCACTCCGAAACAACTGATTTAGTGTCAATGCGTAAAATTATACTCCTTTTTAGCCTTTTATACGGATTAACTTCTATTGCTCAAGATATAGAAGAAGAAGCTCCACAATTAAGAGAATTCAATGCAATTGTAGTGAATGCACAAGACGAATCTCTTATGGAATCTGTGCACATTATAAACTTAAATCAAGTAATAGGTACGATAACCAATGAGAAAGGTGAGTTTAGTATCGATGCAGCAGTAAATGACACTTTATATTTTTCTTATTTAGGTTTCAAATCACAAAAGATTAGGATTACTAATGATATGTTCAAGTTTAAGGACACAAAAATATCTTTAACCGAACTTGCATATGCTTTAGAAGAAGTAATAGTAAAACCCTATCAGCTTACAGGTTATCTAGAAATAGATGTAAAGAACATACCTATCAATAATGCATACCAATATAGCATCTCTGGTTTAAATGTAAGCTATGAAGGTGGTAATAAAAGTCCAAGTGCAGTTACCAAAGTTCTTGGTGCAATTTTAAATCCTGCAGATCAACTTCGAAATTTATTTGGTAGAAAACCGAATAACATGCGCAAGTTAAGAAAGGTAAAAGCTGATGACCATATTAGAGATCTTTTAGCAACAAAGTTTGATCGTGAAGCTTTAACTGAGCTGTTAAATATGGAAAAATTGGATATCGAAGATATTTTAAACAACTGCAATTATTCAAAATCTTTTATTCGTACGGCCAATGATCTTCAAATACTAGATGCAATAAGTAGTTGTTACGAAGACTTCAAAGTTTTGAATCGAAAAAAATAAATTTTCTTTTCCCAGCATCATTTTATAGCTTTAGAAAAAATAGCTATAAATGAAGAAACTTCTGATTGCCCTTGCAATGTTCTCTTTTCTATTTAGTTGTAAGCAACAAAAAAAAGAACCAGTAGTAGCAACTGCAGTAGTTAAAGATTCCGTTATTTATCCTGAGCGTAAGGCACCATTTATTTGGGATGCTGCTAACGTATATTTTCTACTTACAGATCGTTTTAATAATGGCAACACTGCCAATGACATAAGTTATAATCGTAACGATTCTACAGCTGTTTTAAGGGGTTTTATGGGTGGCGACATTGCTGGAATCACTCAAAAAATAAAAGAAGGTTACTTTACAGATTTAGGAATTAATGCAATTTGGTTTACACCAATAATAGAGAACATACATAGCGCTGTAGATGAGGGCACGGGTAACACTTATGGATATCACGGCTATTGGGCAAAAGATTGGACAAATTTAGATGCCAATTTTGGCACAAGAGATGAACTTAAAACCCTCGTGGCAACTGCACATAATTATGGCATTAGAATACTCATGGATGTAGTTTTGAATCATACTGGTCCTGCAACCGAACAAGATCCATTATGGCCTAAAGAATGGGTAAGAACTTCACCCACATGCGAGTTTACCAACTATGAAAATACAACAAGTTGCACCCTTGTAGATGGCTTACCTGACATTCACACAGAATCTAAAGAAGCTATAAAACTACCAGACCATCTATTAGCAAAATGGAAAACTGAAGGCAAACTAAGCCAAGAGCTTGATGAATTACAATTATTTTTTGAACGTACTGGCTATCCTCGTGCTCCACGGTATTATATTATTAAATGGCTTACTGATTACATTAAAGAATATGGTATTGACGGCTATCGCGTAGATACTGTAAAACATGTAGATGAAGAAGCCTGGGCAGAACTATATAAAGAAGCATCCTATTCATTTTCTACTTGGAAAAAAAGAAATCCCGAAGAAGTATTAGACAACAATCCGTTTTTTATGACAGGTGAAGTTTACGGTTACAATATTTCAAGTGGACGAGACTATAGTTTTGGAGACAAAAAGGTTGATTATTTTGATAATGGTTTTAGGAGCTTAATCAACTTTGAATTAAAAACAGATGCTACAAAGTCATATGACGTTGTTTTTGAGAAGTATAGTAACCTTTTAAATAACGAGCTTAATGGAAAGTCTGTTTTAAATTATATGACTTCGCATGATGATAATGCTCCTTATGACAAAGAACGAACAAAACCGTACGTCACAGCAAACTATTTATTACTAACACCAGGAGCCTCACAAGTTTATTATGGTGATGAAAGTTCAAGAAGCCTAACAATTGATGATGCTATAGGTGATGCTACATTACGCTCATTTATGAATTGGGACGATATAAAATCTTCTGAAGAAACGCAAAAAATACTTAAGCATTGGCAAAAATTGGGCAAGTTTAGAGACAATCATCCCGCTGTTGGTGCAGGCCGTCACAAAAGACTTGCTAAAAAGCCATACGTTTTTAGTCGAACATATGTGAATGAGGATTACAAGGATAAAGTTGTCGTCGGACTAGATTTACCGATAGGAAAAAAATCGCTTTGGGTAAAAGGCTTCTTTGGCGATGGAACAAAATTATTCGACACGTATTCAAATACAGAAGTATTAGTGGCGAATGGAAAAGTAATTTTAGACAATAATAATACGATAGCACTATTAGAATTGGCTCCTTAATTCTCTTTGGTAAATGTGAAATTTTAAATTAAGCTACCGTAGTTTTTTCTTTTAATACTATCTGCAGACTTAATTTTCTAAGTTTTCTTTCATTGAAGCTAAACCTTCTTCAAAATCTTTACCAACCATTTTATCCATACTCATAAACAAAGTCATAATACTCATAGGAAATTTATTTTTACCTGAAAATCCCCAAGTTACTTTAGTACCATTTGATGTAGAATTATCTACCGATAAATAACAATCGGAAGTTGATTTCCAAGGTTTAAAAAAACGTAATTGAGAATCGATGCGTTCACCATCAATTATCTTTTTAATTTCTTGTTCCCCCTCACCTACTTCTTTATTGCCAATCCAACTACTCACGCAACCAACTTCACCATCTGTACCTCTAAAAGTCTTTTTCATGTTTGGATCTTTCTTGGCCCAAGGAGACCATTCATCCATTTTCTTTAAAGACTTTAGATAGTCAAATACTTCTTGTTTGGGTTTTAAAATTTCAATAGAACGAGAAACATTGTAGTTTTTTGGAGCAATTAAAGCTAATATTAAAACAAGAGATAGAATTGCTATAACAACATATAAAGCTATATACATAATATTGATTTTTAGCTGGTTAACTATTAAATATAATAAAAAGTTAATTCTCTTTATAATATCTTTCTAATATTTCATCAATACTTTTAATAGATTTTTTTGTCCAATCTAAATGTTTTTCAAGTTTTTCTTCTGAGGTAAGTGCCCAATTAATATCAGATGAATTAAGTTTTGTTCTCAAATATTGTAAAATAATTGCCACAGAAACAGAAATATTTAAGCTCTCGGTAAAACCCAACATAGGTATTTTTAAAAATCCATCTGCTTCTTTTAAAACCTTTTCACTTAATCCGTCTCTTTCAGTTCCAAAAAATAGGGCTGTTTTTTTATTAAGTATAAAATCATGAAGCATGCAAGAGTCGTTATGCGGTGTTGTAGCAATAATTTGATATCCATTTTCTCTAAGATGATTTATACAGGTTTTAGTATTTGAATATCGCTTAACATCTACCCATTGCTCTGCTCCCATTGCAATATTTTTATCCAAGCGTTGGCCATTTCGCCCTTCTATTATATTCGCCTCTTGAATTCCAAAAACTTCACAACTTCGAATTACAGCACTGGCATTATGCATCTGAAAGACATCTTCAACGGCAACAGTTATATACTTTGTTCTATTTGAAAGAATGTTGCCAAAGCGTTCTTTGCGTTCAGGGGTTATAATTTCTTCCAAATATTCTAAAAGTTGATGGTCTATCATAATTCGAATATACAAAAACACTATTTTTAGATACATGAAGAAAAAAATAGTTGTACTTACTGGTGCGGGAATAAGTGCCGAAAGCGGAATAAAAACATTTAGAGATGCCGATGGTTTATGGGAAGGGCACGATGTAATGGAAGTTGCTTCACCACAAGGTTTTGAAAATAATCCGGAACTGGTTTTAGATTTTTACAACCAAAGAAGAAAACAACTATTATCAGTTTCACCCAATCAAGCACATAAATCACTTGTTACTTTAGAAAAGTATTTTGATGTATCAATCATAACACAAAATGTAGACGATTTACATGAACGAGCGGGTAGTACACAGGTACACCATATACACGGCGAACTTCTTAAAGTCAGATGTACACAAGACGAAAACTTAATTCTGGATTGGAAAAAAGATTTAGTATTGGGAGATTTAAGTGACAATGGTTATCAATTACGGCCACATATAGTTTGGTTTGGAGAACAAGTTCCGTTATTAGACAAGGCAATTAGACTAACTTCTAGGGCAGATATTTTAATTATAATAGGCACTTCAATGCAAGTATACCCAGCCGCTGGTTTGATTCATGAAGTAGCCTCAAACACTCCTATTTATTTTGTAGACCCTAGACCTAGTGTTGCTAAAAATGATTTCAGAAACATTAAAATAATCGCAGATTCAGCTACTAACGGAGTACCTACTCTTGTAACATCTTTGCTTGATACAACAGCCTAGTCGATTTAGCCCAGATGACAATATCATTACGTTGCTCATTTGTAAGTCTAGCATTATCATGAGTCCAAGTATATTCTTTTAAAGGCATTTCACCATCTGTTACAGTTTCAACAACTTCCTCTAATTTATGATCCTTCTTTTTCGCATCATATGAATCCCAATCTGAGAAATTTAGATGTTTTTTTCCATCCTTTATATGGTCCGATAACCAAAATGAGAATGGAGCAACATTATTATACCAAGGATAGATTGTATTGTTACTGTGACAATCATAACAAGACTGTTCTAGAATTAATTTCACATCGGCAGGAGGATTGGTTTCAGCTAAAAACAATTTCGTGTGTTCGCCTTGTGTAGCGTTCTTTTCAGGCCTAAAAAATTGCATAATCACAAGTATAAGCAATAGTCCCAAAAGTATTTTTTTGAGTAATTTCATTCCATTATATTAAGTTCAATAAATTGAGGTACAACTAAAGTACGATAATAATGACTAAAGCGGATCTTATTACTAGACTAGAATATGTAAATCATACGCGAGAAAAAAGGAGTAAGATGGCTGAATTAGCATTAGAGACACCTGAATTAATTCCACAATTATTAGAAATAGCTTTTGAAAAAAACAATTACCTATCAGACAAAGCCATTTGGGTAACAGAATACACCATAAAACAAAATATAACACTACTACTTCCTCATCTTGATTACTTCACAAATAATTTACAGAAAATCAATCGAGAACAAGGGATTAGACCAATTGCGAAAATGTGCGAATTACTCCTAATTGATTATTATTCTAAAAAAGAAACACAGTCAAAAGAGGCTTTAAAAAAAGAACATCTAGAAAAACTAACCTCGGCATGTTTCGATTGGTTAATTGGTTCACATAATGTAGCTCCTAAAGCTCATGCGATGACATGTCTCTTTTTGACTGGCAAAGATTTTGATTGGATTCACCCCGAATTAAAATTGGTATTAGAACAAAACTATGCTTCTGGAAGCGCTGCTTATAAAGCTAGAGCAAAAAGAGTGTTGGCTAAAATAAAAGTGTAAAGAACAAACTTTCAAACTATATTCCTATTAGGTATCTTTGCAGCTTTTAATAAAGCACCTATGTCGTTAAATCAATTGAATGCCATTTCGCCTATAGATGGGCGTTATAGAAACAAAGTAGATAATTTGGGCCCTTTTTTTTCCGAAGAAGCTTTAATTAAATATCGTGTACAAGTAGAAATAGAATATTTCATAGCCTTGTGTGAAATACCCCTTCCCCAATTATCCGAATTTGACGATAATAAATTTGATACACTTCGTGAAATTTATAAGAATTTTGACACCGCAGATGCACAAGAAATAAAAGATTTAGAGAAAACTACGAATCACGATGTAAAAGCGGTTGAATACTTTATTAAAAAGAAATTTGATGTTTTAGGATTAGAGTCTTTTAAAGAGTTTATCCATTTCGGACTAACTTCTCAGGATATAAATAATACAGCAATTCCACTTTCGATGAAAGAAGCGATGAATGCTGTTTACGTACCACAATATTTTCAGTTATTAGAAAAGTTAGAAGCACTAGTAATTGAGTGGGCAGACATTTCTATGCTAGCTCGCACACACGGACAACCAGCATCCCCTACTCGCTTAGGAAAAGAAATTGAAGTTTATGTGGTGCGTTTAAAAGAACAATATAATTTATTAAACGACATACCAAGTGCTGCTAAATTTGGTGGTGCTACTGGAAATTATAATGCGCATAAAGTCGCTTACCCAAATATTGATTGGAAGGCATTTGGGCAAAAATTTGTGCAAGAAAAATTAGGGCTATACCATTCTTTTCCAACAACACAAATTGAACATTACGATCATATTGCAGCTTTGTTTGATTGTATGAAACGAATTAATACAATAGTAATTGATTTAGACAGAGATTTCTGGACCTACGTTTCTATGGATTATTTTAAGCAAAAAATAAAAAAGGGAGAAATAGGATCTTCAGCAATGCCGCATAAAGTGAACCCTATAGATTTTGAAAATTCTGAAGGAAACCTAGGAATAGCAAATGCGATTTTCGAACACCTTTCAGCTAAATTACCTATATCTAGATTACAACGAGATTTAACAGACAGCACCGTTTTGAGAAACATAGGTGTGCCTTTTGCACATACTATGATTGCATTTCAATCGACAATGAAAGGCTTAAATAAATTGCTTTTAAATGCAAGTAAATTTGAGCAAGATTTGGAAAATAATTGGGCTGTAGTTGCAGAAGCTATTCAAACTATTTTACGAAGAGAAGGATATCCTAATCCGTATGAAGCATTAAAAGGCTTAACGAGAACTAATGAGAAAATAAACCAACAATCTATATCAGGTTTTATAGATACATTAGCAGTCTCTGATACTATTAAAACTGAACTAAAAGCAATTACACCAAGTAATTATACGGGAATTTAAATGCCATTTTACAGCATAAAAAAAGACCGCAATAGCGGTCTTTTTCTTTTTATAATCTACTTTACTTATTTAGCTTCTTTGTGTATTTCGACAGCATGTGGGTAAGGAATTTCGATACCAGCTTTGTCTAATGCAATTTTACTATTCTCGTAAGTTGCAAAATACACATCCCAATAATCTTCAGGAGTACAATATGGTCTCACAGCAAAATTTACCGAACTATCTGCAAGTTCCATAACATTAACAGAAGGTGCAGGATCTTTAAGAACCTTAGGGTTTGAAGTAAGTACTTCTAATAATACTTCTTTTGTTTTCTTAATATCCTCATCATAACCAACACCGATAACAGTGTCTACTCTCATTTTACCTTCCGCAGTATAATTGATAATATTTCCGTTCGCCATAGCACCATTTGGTACTATCGCTAATTTATTATCTGGTGTCACCAATTTAGTTGTAAAAATTTCAATTTCTTTAACCACACCCAAAGTTCCTTGGGCTTCAATTAAATCACCAATTTTATAAGGCTTAAAGATTATTAATAGTACGCCACCAGCAAAATTAGAAAGCGACCCTTGCAATGCTAAACCAATAGCAAGACCGGCAGCAGCAATTATAGCAGCAAAACTAGTTGTTTCTACACCCAACTTAGAAATAACCATTATAATCAAGAAGATTTTAAGAGCCCAACTAACAAGGTTTAAAAGAAATTTTTGCAAAGATTCATCGTAATCTTTTTTAAGCATTCCTTTGCGCAGAACACCAACTAGTTTACCAATTATCCATGAACCTATAATGTAAATGAGAATGGCTCCAATTATCTTTGGTCCATATTCTGTAGCAAATTCAATGCCTTTATCAATCCATACTTGTGTGTCTTCCATAATGTTCTAAATATTTTTTAAGTTTTCGTTATAATTATACGACACCAAAATAAGCAACAAGTCACAATTAGAATAAACTTTTTTTAGCTTTAAGATTTTCTATCATAAAAAAAACCTGTTCAAGTAAGAATTGAACAGGTCTAATAATTAAACTTTATTATTTTATTTTATTTTATTTTATTTTATTTAAGGAAATCAACTATTTTATCTAGTCCTTCACCTTTATAATCTGATTTTTGAATTGCCTTAATTAATTGCGCCAAATGAGCAGGATTCATATCATCTCCTAGAATCCGTATTAAAGCAAAACCTTTTTCATCGCTACTACCATAGATAACAACCTCATCAATAGCATCATCATCTCCAAGATATTGTACACTTGCTTTACCTGCTCCAAAATTTAATTTCATTAGTTCATTGAAATTGTCATTTTTCAATATATTTTTTACTACTTTTTTCTCAGCTGTATATTCCAGTGTGTTATCTGTTGTTTTTTTAAAAGCCAAAATATTCAATTTTTTAAATGACTGTAAAGCCTCACGTTGTGCTTCTGTTAAATCTGCATCAGATAAATTCAGCACACTTGTGGGTACATCGAACTTTAAAAAATTTGGATTGTCAGAATTGTCGACATAATATTCTTGAAGACTTTGGGTTGAAGAGCAAGCAGTAATTAATACTACACTCATCAAAGCGATTAATTTTGAAATTATTTTCATGATGTTCTATTTTTGATTGATATTATAAAGTTAACAGCAGTCAAAATTTCTTTTGACCACTGTTTATAACTACAAGCTTTTAACTGTTACTTTTTCTCTGCAGCTTTGCTCAATTGTTTGCCGCCTGGCAAGTCCATTTTATCGGTAAGTTTTCCAATTTTACGCAAATCAATATCGCCAGTTAAAGAAAGTAAAACGGTTTCCATATTCTTTCCTTCAATTTTAATGTTCTTATCTGCCATACCAGTAACGAACATTAATAGTTCTTTTACATGGTCGTCATCTTTTCCTTCCTTAACATAAAACTTCACATTAGAGTCACCATCACGAACACGCATTAACTCTTCATATGTAGAACCTTTTAGTTTAGAAGTAACCCAACCATTCATATCTTTCGATATAGAATTATTAGCGGTAGTAATTACTCTAAAGCTAGTAATAGATTTAACTAGACTAAAAAATTCTTGTGCTTCGGGATCATCAGAATCTACACTGATATTTGCTAGCATTTGAAACATTTTGGGTTGCATTGCCACAAAAGTAACATCACTATTATCTTCATATTTTTCAAAAATATCTTGACTGTATATGAAGGTTGGCAAAAGTGCCAGTAAAAATATTGCTATTTGCTTTTTCATTTTATTAATTTTTAATGTTTGCATTTTAATTGATGTAATCTATTTAATGTTTGTGTATAAATCTAGTAGTGTTTTTCTCAAACTCATCTAAGTATGTAATCTGATGAGATCCCTTGCTGAAGTTCGTACCAAGCAGAGCTAAGGCCTCTTGCGCCGCTGCAATTTCTTCAGGTGAATACTCATCTTCTATGGTTTTGGGCTGATTAAAATACAACCCTGCACAAATTGCGACTGCAGCCGCAGCAGAATACCAACCAAAGCGTTTTTTTCTAACCGCACTAACTACTGTGGTTATTGGAATTTGTTTAGTAAAACGTTCTTGTTTTGCGCTTTTAAAGTACTGAAACATTTCTTTATACTGTTCAAGATGTGGTGCTACACTTTCTTGTGAGAAGTATTTTTTTAATGTTTCTTCTTCCGCAACCGTAGTAGTCGCTTCAAAGTACTTTTCTAATAATTTTTCTATGTTATCTAATTCCATAACTGTGTTTTTCCAATAATTTTTCTCTAACAATTTTCCGTGCTCTTGAAAGCGCTACTCTAACCGCTGTATTTTTCATTTCTAACATTTCTGCTATTTCCTCATAATCATACTGTTCTACATCTCGCAATTGTAATACCATTTTTTGTTGTTCAGGCAAATCTTCCATGATTTTCTGTACCCATACTACACTATCTGCGGCTTCTACTTGTTTCTGTAATGAGCTGTTCTCATCCGTATAATTACTATGTACTAACTTCAAATTTGATGCCTGTTTTGATTTTAGTCGGTCCAGGCAAAAGTTTTTCGTCATTGTCATAGCAAAAGCTTCAACATTTTTATAGGTTCCTATGGCATTTTGCTTGGTCCATAACTTTAACAATATCTCTTGTGTTGCGTCTTCTGCTTCCTCTGTCGACACTAATAATCGCTTTGCCATGCGAAAAAGCTTGTCTTTAAAGGGTGTTACTATTTTCAGAAATTCTGATTGATGCATTATTTTGATTGCTGTTTGATTGATGATTGTTTCTCCTTGTTAGGGGGCTACAATAGGAAGACGAATTATATCTAAATTTGTTACAAATTATTTTTTTATACCTCAGAAGTAAGTAATTTCACCTCTTTTAGCACCAAATTCTTCAACTTTCATGCTTTTTATTTTAATAAAAGTAGGGATTACAAGAACTCGGTTGTTATATTAAAAATTGTTTTATACCCAATAAAAGTAAACTCAAAACAATGAGAAAACCCCTATTTCTACTTTTAAGTCTTTCCTTATTTATTGCCAGTTGTAAGAAAAATGATGATGCTCCTATTGCCCAAGAAACCAAAGATGTAGCACTTGAGAATGAGGCCAATGATTTTACGTGGAAAGCAATGAATTCGTTTTACATATGGCAAGATGAAGTAATAGAACTCGATGAAGACAGGTTCGCAGACGAAAATGATTATAATACCTTTTTAAATGAATTTTCTTCTCCAATCGTTTTGTTTTCAACTTTGCTTTCACCTAAAGACCGATTTAGTGCTATCGTAGATGATTATGATGATTTATTTAATTTTTTATCTGGGGTATATAAAACCAATGGAGTTGAATATGTTATTACTAGACCACCAGAGGGGGGCAATAGAATTGTGGGCGTTGTAAGATATGTAGTATCTGGATCAGATGCTGATTTAAAAGAAATAAAAAGAGGTGATATTTTTTATGCAGTGAATGGTACAGAACTTTTCGCAGAAACTGATAGTGATGGATACATTACTTCTAGTAATTTAGATTTACTAGACCCGGATACGTTTACCATGAATTTTGCAGATATCTCAGAGGATAATTTAACGGTACCTAATGATGTTAATATTGAATTGACGAAAGCAGAAATAACTGAAGATCCGATTTTAGTCTCAAAAACCTTAGAAGTTAACGGAATAAAAATTGGATACTTAATGTACAACAGTTTTCCTTTTGGTGCTGATATTGAACTAAATAATGCTATTGGGGAGCTAAAAAGTGAAAATATTGACGAATTGGTCTTGGATTTACGTTACAATGGAGGTGGTAGTGGACTAACCGCTCGAAGACTTTGTAGTATGATTACAGGGCAATTTACTGGTCAATTATTGGGAAGAGATACTTGGAATAGTAATTGGGATGAAGTATTTGGCTCCGATGATTATTTTGTAGACAAAATTGATGAGACCCCTATAAATCATCTCAATCTCGATAAAATTTATGTTATTGCAACAGATGATACCGCTTCTGCTAGTGAATATGTAATGAACAACTTAGCACCGTATATTGATGTAATACATATTGGTGATGTTACTGTTGGCAAAAATCAGTTATCAGTAACTTTATTAGATAATGAAACACAAGATGGTTCACCTGTTGGCCAACCTAATTTAGAACTACCTTATATAGCCTTAAGCGAAGAACTTGGCTTTACAACCCTTGAAGATGCGAATCCTAATCACAAATATGCCTTGCAACCTATTGTTGGTCTCGCTGAGAATTCTGCGGGTTTTGGTGATTTTACGGATGGTTTACTACCAGACTACGAACTACTTGAAGTCTTAGGTAATTTAGGACAATTAGGTGAACAAGGTGAACCTTTACTAGATTTGGCCATCGAAAAAATTACCGGTGCTAGCTCTAAATCTTTAAAGTCCCCGATATCAGATAATTTAAAAATTAAGACTATAAGCAGCTCGAGTAGAAAGAAACCTTTAAACGGTATATTACACAAAGGTTTTATTGGTATTCAATAGTGAACCGAAATATTACTAAAAAAGTTTAATATACAATGACAAAGTTAAATAATAGAGCTCTTCAATTCAAAATAACCTCGTAATACGAATATCTAAAAAATATGTTCATTACATTTTATTTTAAGTAAGCTGTTAAACTTTAAACTAAACATACACGTATATACGTTAGCAATAATAAAGAATAGGGTAACAAAAATATTTTCCAGAGCTTTTGAAAAGACGTCGTCGTTTTGAGAAAGCAAATAAAAAAACTATGAAGAATAAGTATTTTACGCTACTATGTTTAATAGGTCTAGTAGTAATTGGTTGTAAAAATGATGACAATTTATTGGTTAACCCCAATATTCCAGTGCCAAACGCAGAAGCAAATGTAGGTGTTCAAGACTTTATGTACCGGGCTATGAATACCTGGTATTTTTGGAAAGCCGATACTCCTGATCTTGCAAACGACCGCTTTTCGAATTCTGAAGATTATACTGCATTTTTAGAATCAAAGACAGATCCAAGTGCCTTTTTTGAAAAATTAAAATATAGCGAGGATCGTTTTAGTCGTTCTAGCGATGATTATAAAACATGGACAAATGCCTTGTCCGGTATTTCAAAAAGTAATGGTTTAGAATTCGGATTGGTACGATTAAATCAATCAGATACCATCTTTGGTATCGTGCGATATATTGTTCCTAATTCTGATGCTTCAACTAAAGCAATTAAAAGAGGAGATGTTTTTATGGGTGTAAATGGTACAACCATGACTGATGATAATTACTTAGACTTGTTATTTGGAGATGCTGACTCGTATACCTTGAACATGGCAACAATTGAAAACAATCAATTGACGGCAAATGATGTAGAGGTTAATCTAACAAAAAATGAAGGCCTTAGCGAAGACCCCGTATTTCTAGATAAAATATTTGAGATTGATGGAAAAAAGATTGGCTACCTAGTATACAATAGCTTCACAGATGAATATGATGAAGAATTAAATGAAGTCTTTGGAAGGTTTGTTGCAGGGCAAGTTGAAGAATTAGTACTCGATTTAAGGTATAATTCAGGTGGCGATGTAAACACCGCGCGCATACTATCTAGCATGATTCATGGTTTACATACAGATAAAGTGTTTTTAACCCAACGTTGGAATGCACAATGGCAAGAATTTTTCGGAAAAGACCTTACCGAATATTTTGGAGATAAGACAAGAGCAGGAACACCAATCAACACCTTAAACTTAAGCAAGGTTTACGTGATAGCTACTTATGGTTCGGCCTCCGCAAGTGAATTAGTAATCAATAGTCTTAGACCTCATATGGATGTCATACATGTAGGTGAAAAAACAAGAGGAAAAAATGAATTCTCATTAACCTTTGTTGACGATGTAGAGAGTCCAACTTACCCATACTTATTTTCTAGAAGTAGGGAAGATAAAATAAACCCAAGTAACAAATGGGCAATTCAACCATTATGTGGACGTAATGAAAATGCCGATGGATTTTCTGATTATACAACAGGACTTGTGCCTGATATAGAATTACAAGAAGATTTATCTAATTACGGTGTGCTAGGTGATCAAAATGAAGCCCTGCTGGCCAGAGCGATTCAAGATATTACGAGTGCTACAGGAAAAAGAAGTTTTGAAGTTCAAATGCCTGCGAACTTAATCTCAGATTCAAAAATGTTTTCTCCTTTAGGCGATAGAATGTTTATTACCCATTTGTCGGAGTAAAAATCATTATTGTACAAATAAAAAAAGGCGGCTATGATTCTACATAGCCGCTTTTAGTTTTATAAAATACGCTTAAGTTATTATTTTCTATAGCTCAAAATCGCCATTAAAATAAATACCAGTAGGGATAATAGAAATCTCCTTTGTAGACAATAATGTATTGTTTTCGAGATTATAAATTTCTAATGATCCATTGCTCGCATAATCCTTAGCATCTACACCAAAAAGTTTACCATCAACTACGGTCATATTTGCAAAACTAAGTCCTGTAATTTCAGCCGTAGTTGGTAACGTTGTACTCAAAGCATCCATTTTATAAACCGATCCAGATAAATAATAATATAAGTTACCATCTGCTACGGACATTGCTCCAGGGTGTTCAGTAGCAGCGAATGCAATCGTTTCTGAAACCGAATTATCTACACTGTTAATTTTATCTAATTGACCAGCAGATTCGATTCCTGTCCAAGATGGATTTCCACCAGAAAGCACCCATAAGTTTCCATCAGCATCAAATTGAATAGAATTAGGTCTATCGGCAACAGTTATTGTAGTACTCAACGTATTCGTTGTAGCATCAATAACAGAGATAATATTATTCTGATTGTAACCTCCTTTATGCGCTACGTAGATACTGTTTTCATTCGCTACAATTTTTTCTGGGCCTTCAGCAACAGCTATCGGTGATGCTACGGTATTGTCTGCCAAGTTTATAACAGTGATAAAATCATCGTCAGGGTTACTACCATCACCCCAATTTGTAACATAACCTTTACCATTTACGATAGTCATATACCTTGGGTTTAAAAAATCAGCCTTCGTTGGTCCTCCTATGGTTGCAACCGATTTAAATGTATACCGATTAACCACTTCTATTTTTTGTGAATTGTTAATTACGATATATGCTAAATCTTCATTAAAAGTTATGCTTTGAGCAGTATCACCCCAGCTATCCAAGTCATTAACAGATTTAAAAATGCCGTTTTCAGTTACTGTTAAGTCGTTCGATACAAATGAAACTGAAGAATTACCAGCACCAAAATTACCTTCATGCAAAACGAATATTCCATTTTCGTAAGCAAAAGAATCATTATCAGAAATAGAAAGCGTAACAGTATTATTTGATCCAATAAATTCTTGTGAACCATCAATAGCAGTAATAGTTACAGTAAGTTGTTCATTAGTCTCTACTTCATCATCGTCAATTATTGTAATAAATTGCGTTGCTGTAGTTGCTCCAGCACTCAAAGTTACTAAACCATCCAACCTCTCATAATCTTCATTCGAAGTCGCCGAACCAGATACTTCATATGAAATTGATACATCAGTTGCAAAAGCGCTTGTAGTTATAAAATCAAGAAGAACAACACTTTCATCTTCGGAAATAGCATTATCCGATACCGATATGGTAATAGACCCGCTTGGTGTATCCACATTATTATCGTCATTACTACATGCTCCAAATATTAGAGCTGCAATTACAGCGGTTAAAAATTTACTTGTAAGTTTCATTAGTTTAAAAATTTAAGATTAATTGTGATTCAATATTTCTGTTAGGCATTGGTCGCAATGCAACATTTTCGTAATAGGTATTGAAAAGATTATTTAAGGTAATTCCAATTTTATACTTCAACTTATTGTTGGATGGTAGCTCATAGGTTATGCCCAAATTAGACACTTGATATCCTTCTAATTCACCTCCTATAATTGATACCGGACCATTATAAAGGTGTTGATAAAATAGCTCCAGATTCGATAGCGAATATGCTATTGACGCTTTAGCTTTATGAAAAGGAACATAAATAAGTTGCTCTTTAGTTTCCTTGTCTTCTGATACGGTATAAGCGTAATTTGCTTTAATAGTTATCGTATGTTTTTTAGCTATAGAAAACAAGGTCCCTGCTTCTGCTTCTACACCATAAATTTGTACCTCATCAACATTGGTTGGAGACCAAATACCACTATTCTGAGGCAGCCAACGTATCATGTTTTCAGTAGTGATATAAAAGCTATTTAGACGAACAGATAACCTATTAAATTTTAATCGATGTCCTAAGTCCAATTGATACGACTGTTCCGGAATCAGGTCTAAATTTCCACCAGGTTTCCAATAAAGGTCATTAAAAGTGGGGGCTCTAAAATTTCGAGAAGCATTTAACTGTATTGCGTACTTCGAATTAAATATATAATTACCATCAAAAGAGAATATTAAAGGGCTGGAAAAATCGGAAGAAAAATCCTTTCTCAAACTGAAGTTAAAAACCGCTTCTTCGGATAAACTATATTTTAGAATAGAAGTGACCGAAGCATCATTACGCGTTGGATTTCCAAAACTACTCCCCGCACCTTTAAAATGATTGTACTCCAAAAAAGAATTCAATCGAAATAAATCAGTAAATTTTATATCTAAGGAATATCGAGCCAGCAAGGTTGTAACGCGTCCTTTAGAAAATATATCTGTGTCTTTATTTTCAAAATATTTGAAGGCCTCATCGAGATGAGCCACTTTTAATTTTGAAATCGCTTTCTCACCAAAACGTGTCCATTCTAATTGGGTTCGATAATGATTGTCTTTGTATCGGCTCCTTCCGAGACTCGATAAATTCCCAGATAAATTTCTATCACCAATAAAGCTTTGGTGATATAATCTTAATACATGATGGTCAGAAATTAAATAACCCGAATTAAAATTAAGACTAAGGTTTTCGAACTCACCATTACTGTTTTTCCGATCCGTTTCTAAATATTTATAATCGTTGTCTGATGCATTGTAGTTAAATCCAAGACTTGATGACCACTTACCATTTCCGAAACTTTGATTATAATTCGCATTTTTAGTATTAAAACTACCGTAACCAATAACAAATCGATTATCAAAGTGTTTTTGAAAATCTAGGTTATTATTTAAATGCACACTTCCACCAATGGCTCCGGTTCCGAATTGCACGCTTCCTCCTCCACTTCTAATAGCGACAGAACTATAGTTTAACGTATTAATAGTATTAAAATCTACTTGCCCATTCATTTGAGAATTAATATTTATTCCATTCCAAACAACAGCGGTATGTGAGGCATTAGTCCCTCTAAAGGCTGGTGAGGAAACCATCCCAAAACCATTTTCTTTAAAATAAATATTAGAATTAAAACTCAATAATGAAGTAAGAGACTGCCCATTTTTCTGAATAGTACTATCTGATAACACGTTTACTTTATGTCCTTCTACAAAACTTTTTAGTCGCGTATCGGATATAACCACTTCATCCAACATCCAGATAGGTGTTACCTGGGCAGATAGCTGCCAACAACAAGACAGTACTAGAACTAATGTGATTATATAGTTTCTCATATATTAAACTTTTATCCCGAAAGTTTTTAAATATTGGTTTAAGTTCGCCTAAGGCTTACTTATTCTGGCAGGTCTCCTGACTTGCTTTCTGCTACTCACCTTCCCATTCGCCTATGGCGCACAGTGGTTCGAAGTTTGTAGCGAAATCCGATAAAATCGGCAAAGCTTACAGTTGCGGGAACAGCTCTAGATTTTCACTAGATTCCCTTTTAATCAATACAGCAATTATGTGTATCAAACCAAAATTCGCTGCGAATATAAGTGTCTTTTTATCAAGATCAATACTTAATTAGCTAAAATTGATAATTCTGAATTTGCAAAAAAATATGGTTCAAATAAAATATTAAGATTAACTGTACATTTGACCCGAATTAAAATCATCGATTTGAAAAAGATACTTTTACTTCTTGCTTTCATCATTCTTTCTTGCAAAACAGATGTTAAGCAAAAAGAAAATAAACTCGATACAAAAAAACTAGAACAAGTTGTTATCAATCATGCTAACGGTTTTTGCATTGAAAAATCTGGTGATATTACGGTACTTAAAATTTCTTCGCCATGGCCGAATTCAGAAAGTGCATTTACATATGCCCTAGTACCAAAATCTAAAATGGCTGCAATTACGCTTAATTCAGATGAATATGATGCCATTATCGCCACACCAGTAAAAAATATAGTAGTAACCTCTACCACGCATATTCCCGCATTAGAAGCTTTAGGTGTTTTAGAAAAATTAAGAGGCTTTCCTGACACCCAATATATATCTACGAAAAAAGCACGTAAACTTATTTCTGAAAAAAAAATAAAAGAATTGGGTAGCAACCATGCGTTAAATACTGAAATGATAATAGAATTAAATCCTGACCTTGTTGTTGGTTTCTCCATTAGCAGTGAAAATAAGGCCTATGAAACCATACAGCGCACTAGAATTCCTGTGGCATACAATGGTGATTGGACAGAGCAAACACCGCTAGGAAAAGCAGAATGGATTAAATTTTTCGCTCCGTTTTTTGAATTGGAAGAAAAGGCGGATACAATTTTTAAGGAAATAGAAAATTCTTATTTAGAGGTTAAAAAATTAGCACAAAAAGCAAAAACACAACCAACCATTTTAAGCGGAGCTATGTATAAAGATGTGTGGTATTTACCTGGTGGAAATAGTTGGGCTGCCAAGTTTATTGAGGATGCAAATGCCAATTATTTATACAAAGAAACTGAGGAATCGGGTAGCTTATCATTAGGTATTGAAGCTGTTTTAACCCATGCAAAAAATGCTGACTATTGGATTTCACCTTCTCAATTCACGGCATATAAAGAAATGGAAAAAGCTGGTAGGCATTACACTCAATTCGATGCATTTCAGAATAAAAAACTATACACGTTCGCAAAAACAAAGGGGGAAACTGGTGGATTACTTTATTTTGAATTAGCGCCAAACAGACCAGATTTGGTTTTAAAAGACTTGGTACATATATTTCACCCAGAAATATTACCTGAACATAAACTATTCTTCTTTAAACCTTTAGATTAATTAATGCAGCAGTCAAAATCGTATCGTTTTTCTTTTCTGCTATTACTCATTGTATTGCTACTAGTTTTTGGGTTAAATATAAGTTCGGGTTCTGTTGTAATTCCACTAAAAGCTACACTAAATGCAATTATTGGAGGCGATTTGTCAAACGAATCATGGAGATATATCATATGGGATTATCGCATTCCTAAGGCACTAACTGCCATTCTCGTAGGCGCAGGATTATCGTTAAGTGGTTTATTGATGCAAACATTATTTCGAAATCCGTTAGCAGGACCTTTTGTACTGGGCATAAGTTCAGGAGCCAGCTTAGGTGCGGCCTTATTAATTATGGGTTCATCAGTATTAGCCAGTTTATTTTCTTTCAGTTTTATAAATGATGTTTCTTTAGCAATAGCTTCTAGTGTTGGTAGTTTTTTGGTGCTAATTATAGTAATGTCGGTTGCCACCAAAGTAAAAGATACTATGGCCTTATTAATTATAGGTTTGATGTTTGGCAGTATTACAGCCGCAATTGTAAGTGTACTCTCCTACTTTACCAATGCAGAAAAATTGCAACAATATATCTACTGGTCTTTTGGTAGTTTAGGAAATCTATCTTGGCAACAATTACTCTTATTATTCTTATTAGTTTTAGTAGGATTATTTTTAAGTATACTTTCCATAAAGTCATTAAACGCATTGCTTTTAGGTGAAAATTATGCGCGTAGTTTGGGCGTAAATATGAAAAAATCACGTTATCTAATTATTATTGCGACCGGAATATTAGCTGGCAGTATTACTGCTTTTGCCGGACCAATTGCTTTTGTCGGATTGGCTGTACCCCATCTTACCAGACAAATTTTTAATACAACCGACCATAGAATCTTAATACCTGCAGTTTTAATCTATGGGGCAATTTTAATGTTACTATGCGATACAATTGCTCAATTACCAAGCTCCGCTAATGTTTTACCGATAAATGCAATTACCAGTATAATAGGAGCTCCAATAGTTATTTGGCTATTGTTACGAAAAAGAAAAATGATGTTTTAATGGCAATAGAAAAACAACATATTACTTTAAGTGTACAAGATTTGGCTGTTGGTTATACTACTAAAAAAGAAAAAACGATTATAGCGAATAACATCAATTTTGATTTATTCGAAGGCGAGTTAACTGGGATTATTGGTGCAAACGGGATTGGAAAATCAACACTACTCAGAACCTTAGGAACTATTCAACCAAGGCTATCTGGAAAGATAAACTTAAATGGAAAATCTATAGAAGACCTTAGACCCATAAAACTGGCAGCTGAAATAAGTTTGGTGCTAACAGAATCAATTGCTTCTAAAAGTATGACTGTTATTGAACTGGTGGCTTTAGGTCGTTCTCCATATACAAATTGGCTAGGTACGTTAACTGAAAAGGATATTAAAATAATAGAAAAATCCATACAACAAGTTGAACTTGAATCCTTGCAAAATAAAAAATGTAATGAGCTGAGTGACGGACAGTTACAGCGTGTTATGATTGCTAGAGCATTAGCTCAAAACACCGCTATTATTTTACTGGATGAACCGACGAGTCATTTAGATATATATCATAAAGTTCAAATTTTGAAATTATTAAAAACCATTGCCAAAGAAAGCAAAAAAACTATTGTTTTCACAACTCATGAAATTGATATGGCAATTCAAGTAACAGATAAAATGTTAATACTTAATGGTGACAACAATCCTTTTGATACTCCAAAAGAATTAATTCATCAGAAAGCATTTCAAAAATTATTCCCTACGGATACCGTAATATTTAATACTGAAACAAATTCATTTAAGATTAGGTAATTATGACTATAGTGTAAAACTTAATCATCCTTCTTTTTCAAAATCCCTTATCTTTACTTCGAATACATTATTAGAGAATGAACGAATATTTAATCTACCTTATAATAGGACTACTATGCCTTGTAATCGGCTATTTTACAGGCAAGTACATTAATGCACTTAAAACTAAATCTGAGCAGAGTGCACTACTTGAGCGAGAACAACAATTGGGAAATAACTTAGCTGTTATCGAACAACGTTTACGTGATGCAGAAGAACATAAAATGCATTTGCAAACTGAAAAAGAACAGTTAGGTAACCAAATCGTACGGAATGAAGCAGATATGGCAAATCTTCAGTTAAAAAATAGGGAACAAAAAGAAGAGGTAGAAAAGCTTCAAGAAAAGTTCACTAAAGAATTTGAGAATCTTGCCAATAAGATCTTAGATGAAAAAAGCAACAAATTCACAGAGCAGAATCAAAAGAATATTAAAAACATTCTAAATCCTTTGCAGGAAAAAATCTTGCTTTTCGAGAAAAAGGTAGAAGAAAGTAGGAAAGAAAACTATGGAATACACCAAGCGCTTAAAGAACAATTATTAAATCTCCAGAATCAAAACCTTAAAATAACACAAGAAGCGGAGAACCTTACAAAAGCGCTTAAAGGGGATAGCAAAATGCAAGGTAATTGGGGAGAGTTAGTTTTAGAACGTGTACTTGAAAAATCGGGACTTGAAAAAGACCGTGAATATATGGTACAGCAAAGTTTTACTTTAGAAGACGGTTCTCGTGTGCTGCCCGATGTAATTATTAATTTACCTGATGGTAAAAAAATGATAGTCGATTCGAAGGTATCACTTACTGACTATGAGCGTTACGTAAATGCCGAAGATGAACTGAAAGAGAAATTCTTAAAAGATCATATTAACTCGCTCAAAAAACATGTAGATCAACTTTCTGCCAAAAAGTATGAGGACCTTTATGAAATGGAAAGTCCAGATTTTGTTTTGATGTTTGTACCAATAGAACCTGCATTTGCAGTTGCTATAAATAATGACAATGCTCTTTATAACAAAGCTTTTGAGCAGAATATTGTTATAGTTACTCCTTCTACATTATTAGCAACATTACGTACTATTGATAGTATGTGGAACAACGAAAAACAACAACGTAATGCTATAGAAATTGCACGACAAGCAGGAGCTTTATACGACAAATTTGAAGGTTTCGTTGGCGACCTTACCAAAGTAGGTAAAAGGTTAGACGATGCTAAAAGCGAATATAAAGGTGCAATGAATAAGTTAGTTGATGGTCGTGGAAATATAATTACGAGTATTGAGAAATTGAAGAAAATGGGCGCCAAAGCTAAGAAGTCAATTCCCGATGCATTTTTAAAACGTGCAGAAGAAAGTGATTATGAAGAAGAACCTAGATTGCAATAATTTCTCAGGTTGATTTAACTACCTTATTTTATTAATCCCTATTTTGATACAAATTTTATCGCATGAAGAAAGTACTCATTCTTGGTTTATCATTATTACTAATAGCGATTGCTGCATATTATGCATTTATCTATTTTGTGCCCTATAGCCAAGGGTACCGATCAGGTGAATTAATTAAATTTAGTAGCAAAGGTATGCTTGTAAAAACTTGGGAAGGTGAAATAAGTCAGGGTATTTCTGGGGCTCAAATTTTTTCATTTTCGGTCTTAGACAAAGAGAAAGACGTTATTCAAAAACTAAAAGATTACCAAGGTAGGTATGTAAAAATAACCTACATTGAGCGTTATGCCACCTTCTTTTGGTTAGGTGATAGTAATTATTTTATTACTGAAGTAGTCCAAGAAAAATCTCCACATTTTAATAAATAACAATGCAAAAATTTAAATCAGCAAAAGAGTCCAATGTATCTATCACAGAATTGATGCTTCCCTCCCATTCTAATTTCGGCGGTAAAGTTCATGGTGGACATATTCTAAGTTTAATGGATCAGATAGCTTTTGCATGTGCTTCTAAACATTCGCAGTGTTATTGTGTTACTGCTTCTGTAAACCGTGTAGATTTTCTTTCACCAGTAGAAGTTGGAGAATTAATAACATTGAAAGCTTCAATTAATTATACCGGAAGAACTTCTATGGTTGTTGGTGTTCGTGTTGAATCTGAAACCATTACCACAGGAAAAAAAAGACATTGTAATTCGTCATATTTTACTATGGTTGCAAAAGACGCGAATGGTAAAAACATTCCTATTCCAGGTTTGTTAGTCGAAAACGAACAAGGCATTCGAAGATACTCGCGAAGCAAATACCGAAAAGAATCGGCCTTTGATCGCGATAACAAATTTGACTCTAGTAATTTTAAAGTATCAGAACACTTAGAATTACTAAAAACTGAAAATGTTAAGATTGAGTTGAAGTAACCTTTGCTGCAGCGGCTTTATCTAAAAACCAAACTAAATTACCATTTGTTGGTGCAACCAAACTGGCTGGGTACTTTTTAGCTATATCTTTATTATTCAGAATTTCATCTAATCTATCGGCCTTACTTTCACCTGTTGCTAAAAAAGCAACAGCTTCAGCATTATTAATTAATTGGCCGGTAATCGTAATTCTTTTTTGACCACTTACTGGGTGCTCGGCAACTTCACAATAATTTTCCGAATACCATAATTCCATTTGATTCGGGAAAATTGAAGCAGTATGTCCATCATCACCTATTCCTAAAATGACCAAATCAAAAGTTGGAATTTCGTTTGTTTTAGGTAAAACAATATTTAAAAATTGGCTATAGTGTTCAGCCTCATATTGTGGCCCGTTCTCCCCTTTTATTCTATGTATATTTAATTCTGGAATACTAATTTTAGACAATAAATGTTCATTGGTCATTTTGTAGTTACTTTCATCTTCATATGGCCAAACACAGCGTTCATCTCCCCAATATAAATGTACTTTAGACCAATCTATCGCAGTAGCATAATTAGTAGCTAACTCATCAAATACAATTTTTGGAGTACTACCTCCAGATAAAGCAATATGAACTATTGATTTTGATTTACAGATTTCTGCAAAGTATTTAGCAAAATTTTTAGCAACTTCTACTTTCGAACTTGATACATTTAAACTCATGCTTTTTTTAGGAGGATTAGTTGGTTTACTATTTAAGTACGCAAAAACCAGGATCATCGGCTAAGTTGGCACTAGGATTTCTCCACATAGCTACTCCATCAATAAGTTCATCTGCGTTCTCAGGCCCCCAAACACCAGCAGAATAACCATATACTCTAGAATCAGAATTTTTCCAATAATTTAAGATAGGATCTACAAATTCCCAAGCCGCTTCTACTTCATCTGCACGCGCATACAGCGTAGCGTCCCCTTGCATGGCATCAAGCAATAATCTTTCATACGCAGTCATCACATAAGTGTCTACTAAACTAGAATAATAAAAATCAAGATTCGCCCGCTCTACATTAAACCCTTGTCCAGGAACTTTTACACCAAATTTTATTAAAATTCCTTCGTCCGGTTGTATTCGAATAACCAATTTATTGTCTTTATTAGCAATATCAGATTCCTTAAAAATTTGATGATGAGGAGATTTAAAGTGAATAACGATTTCTGTTACCTTGGTCGGCATCCTTTTAGCTGTCCGAACATAAAAAGGTACATCAGCCCATCGCCAATTATCTACAAAAAACTTTATTGCTGCATAGGTTTCTGTAGTTGAATTCGGGTCTACTCCATCTTCTTCTCTATATCCATTTACATTTTCGCCATCAATTACAGAAGAAACATATTGTGCTCTAATAGTGTTGTCATGCAATGTTTTATCATCTTTCATTATTCGTAAAGATTTTAAAGCCTTTACTTTTTCATTTCTAATTTCCTCAGCATTGGATCCTATGGGTGGCTCCATTATAATTAATGAAACTATTTGCAGCAAATGATTTTGAAACATGTCTCGCAAAGCCCCACTTTTGTCATAATATCCGCCTCTTTTTTCAACACCAACACTTTCGGCATTTGTAACTTCAACATGGTGAATATAATTACGGTTCCATAGTGGTTCGAAAATACTATTAGCAAAGCGCGTTACTAATAAATTTTGCACGGTTTCTTTTCCCAAATAATGATCAATTCTAAAAATCTGCGGTTCTTTAAAGTATTTATGCAGTGCATTATTCAAATTCTTGGCTGTTTCTAAGCTATAACCAAACGGCTTTTCAACAATCACTCTTTTCCACCCATCATCTTCATTATGTAAACCTTGATCGTATATATTTTTAGCTAGCGATTCGTAAATAGATGGTGGAACAGAAAAATAAAAAATATAGTTATTATCAGTGCTAAACTTACTATTTAACTTTGTTATGCGCTCATTTAAACAAGCGTAATCTTCTTTTAGCTGGTGATAAAAAAGTTTATCACAAAACCCAGAAAGGAAAGCTTCATCAACATCTTTTAGTTCCTCTTTAAGATATGCACTTTCTTCAACAACATTTTTACGAAAATCTGTATCCGACCAATCACTTCTACTAGCACCCAACACCACATAATTTTCAGGTAAGTGATTCCCTTTATATAAATTATAGATTGCTGGTATTAATTTTCGTGCTGTTAAGTCACCTGATGCTCCAAAAATGATAAGCATCTGATTTTCGGTTTTATCCATATATATCTTAGTTTATTATTCAAAAACAAGCTTGATTTAAATATAACCAACCTTATGGAGTTTAAAAGAACTAAATCCGGAAATTTTCATTTAATTTTGAGTTCATTGAAACTTTCAATAAAAATACTATGGAACATATGTACGATTTCGGATTAGTTGGTCTAGGTGTTATGGGACGCAATTTTATTTTAAATGTAGCCGACAATGGTTTTAAGGCTTATGGAAATGATGTAGATTCTGAAAAAGTAAATGCTCTTATAGAAGAAGGTGGCGACACAAACCGCGTGAATGCTTCAACAGACTTAAAAACCTTTGTAGATTCGCTTTCATCACCTAGAAAAATAATGTTACTAGTACCTGCTGGAAAGGTTGTTGATATCGTTATCGAAAATTTACTCCCCCTATTAAATCATGATGATATAATTATTGATGGTGGAAATTCTTTTTTCACAGATACCGACCGCAGAGAAGCTTATTTACAGGAAAAGGGAATTCACTTTTTTGGATCTGGAGTTTCAGGTGGAGCTAAAGGCGCAAGACTAGGACCAAGTATTATGCCTGGCGGCAATAGAGAAGCATACCAACATGTAAAACCTATTTTCGAAGCTGTAGCAGCAAAAGCACACGGCGAACCTTGCGTAGCATACCTCGGACCTAAATCAGCTGGAAATTACGTTAAAATGGTGCACAATGGTATCGAATACGGGCTTATGCAATTGACCTCCGAAATATATGATTTATTAAAAAAAGGTGGAGACTACTCAAACGAATTACTACACCAGACCTATGCAAAATGGAATTCAGGTCGTTTACAATCTTTTCTAGTTCAAATAACTGCAGAAATATTTGAACAAAAAGATGAATTAGGAGAAGGAGATCTTATTGATAAAATTCTAGACAAAGCCAAACAAAAAGGTACCGGCAAATGGACAAGTCAAAATGCTATGGACCTTGGTATTCCTATTCCTTCTATTGATATTGCAGTAAGTATGCGCGAAATTTCAGCTTTGAAAGAAGAGCGTGTAAAAGCAGATGCCTTATACAATAGACCTGAAATTTCCCCAATGAATAAAGCTAAATTAGGCACTTTAGCTGAAAAGGCACTTTTCTTCTCTTTTATAGTTACCTATGCGCAAGGCTTGCATCAATTAGCAGATGCTTCTAAAGAATATGGTTATGAATTGGATATGGCTGAAATTGCCAAAATATGGAGAGCTGGTTGTATAATTAGAGCCGGTTTATTAGGTGATATTATGCAAGCTTTTCAAGAAGATAATTCTTTGCCTAATCTTTTACTTTCTCCTCGGTTTGTTGAGAAAATACAAAACACGGTGGATGCTGCTCGCGAATTAGTAAGCTATGCTGCTTTAAATGGCATTGTTGTACCAGGACTATCAAATTCACTTACATATTTTGATGCGTATTCATCTTCTCGTTTACCGTTAAATTTAATTCAAGCACAACGCGATTATTTTGGTTCACATACGTATGAAAGATTAGACCGTGAAGGAATATTTCACACGGAATGGGAAGCATAGTCAATATTCGATTTTTAAATATGAGATAAAGTTTAACCTTTATTCAAAAGTATTTACTGCAGTTTCAGGAAGATGAACAGGTAATTTTATTTCGTTTTTCAAGTAAATTTCTTCAACAATTTTATGTAAATCTGGAATTACTGTTCTAGCAATTGGTGAGTTACTATTTAATAAAACACAAATTCCTATATCAGCTGTTGGGTACATAGCAATTTCATTTCTAAAGCTATTTACACTACCTCCATGATGCCAAATTGTTTGCTGTTTTTGAGTGATTTCGTCTTTAAACTTATGAATACGCCATCCAAAACCATAATAAGACGCTAAGTGTCCTGGCCAACGTTTATAATATTTTCGGCCAATATTAATATCCACACGGGGTTTAAATACTTCAGCTAAAGCAGTTTTATCTAAAATTTCTGGATTATGACCTAATAAAAAACGCATCCACTTTGCCATATCCAATGCACTCGCATTTACACCACCAGCAGCAATTGCATTATCGTAATGATCATTTAGTTTTTTACTACGCCAGCCTCTTCTACTTTTAGAATGCGGTACAGCTACATTTTTATTACTAATTAATGTTTCGTAATCTGTATTTGCAGAGCACATCCCTAAAGGCTTAAAAAAACGGTTTGCTAAGGACACGCCAATGTCATTACCAGTAATTTTCTTAGTAACCTCGCCAGTAAGAGCAAACATAGCATTTTGATAGCTATACATTTCTCCTGGTTTATTAATTGGTTTTACTTCATTAAAACGACCAGCAATCTTATCCAAAGAAATTCCCGCTTCAACGAGGTTTGTAAAACTATGATAAGGTGTTCCTGACGTGTGTGATAATATATGAGACAATTTTACTTCATCAGTATTACTTTTACTTCCTAATTGAAACTGTGGCAAATAGTCGCTTACTTTATCTTGCCAACTCAATTCTCCCTCGTTCTTAAGTTCTGCTGTTAATACACCTGTAAAGCCCTTTGATAAAGAACCCAGTCTAAAAACAGTTTCGGCATTTACTTTATCTTTTACATCAACATTTCTTTTTCCAAAACCACTTGATAGTAAAATAGAATCTCCTTTAACAATACTTACCCCTGCACCAATTATATCACCAACTTTTATTGCTTTTGCGAAATAAGCGGAAATAGCAACTTCTAGTTCGTGTTGCTGTTTTTTATAAGCACGGTTAGCTTCAGCTTCGAGGACATTTTGTTTATCATCAATAAAACTAGCAGTTTCTAATTCTTTCGAAGCCGGTTTATGACCACTAAGAACTAATAAAAAAAGAAGTAACATTATTGAAAATGTAAAAACGACTAGTATTTTAAATCGTCGCATAGGTTAAGCTTTTTGATATGGTTGTAAACTTTAATTTAGGACTATATTACTTTATAAACGCCCGATTCTACTTAATATTTTATTAAATTATCCACTTATAAAACTACAAGTGTATGAAAAGTCGATTCATTTTAATTTCCATCTTAATTTTACCAATGTTAATTGTGGCTCAATCCGGAAAAATTACTAATTCTATTAGTGCGGAACAAATGATTGAAACAATAATTGATAAAACAGAAGCGACCAGAGTAAATAATACTGTTGATGTAATTAAAGCTGGTAACGCAGCTACAAAAGTAAAAGGCATTGTTACTTGCATGTTTGCCACTATGGATGTTCTTAAGGCAGCTATAGCAAAAGATTGCAATTTGATAATTACGCATGAGCCGTTATTTTATAATCATTTAGACAGTGATGAAAATTTCAAAAACGACCCTGTTTATTTGGAGAAAAAGAAATTTATTGAGGACAACAATTTAGTAGTATGGCGATTTCACGATTATATACATCGTATAAAACCAGATGGAATTATCTCGGGCATGGTTGAAAAACTTGATTGGAAAGAAAACCAATCTAGCAGTAATCCATATGCATTTAGTTTCGAGAAAATTACATTAGGTGAATTATTAAAAAATGTAAAAACCGCGTTTCCAGATACGGCTTTTAATGTGGTTGGAGATTCTTTGATGAATTTAACCAATGTAGTTATGGTCCCAGGAGCTTCTGGTACAATGGCTCAAATTGGTCAGTTAAGAAAAAGTGAAGTAGATGTTGTAATCGCAGGCGAAGTTCCGCAATGGGAAACTTATGAATATGTACGCGATGCAAATTTACAAGGTCGTAAAAAGGCAATTGTATTTATCGGCCATATAAATTCTGAGGAAAGCGGAATGAAATTTTGTGCAGACTGGTTGGGTGAATTTATTAAAGACATCCCAATTCATTTTGTTGAATGTGAATCATCTTATTGGAGTTATTAATAATTGTTGCGCACTACTAATTCGAATACATACTCTTTTCTTTTATGAATAGTACTCCTTCAAATTCTTATTCTTCGAATAAAAAAGTAGGAAACACATTTGAAAACTACCCTACTCCTACCGAGGCAAATCTATGGTTAGAATATAGTTCAGAAAAAACAATTTTCAAGCTATGGTCACCGATTGCAAATGCGGTTAAGTTAAATTTTTATATAAATGGAGATGGAGGAAAAATACTTAAAAGGCATTCTCTTAAATTAACTAAAAAAGGTGTTTGGGCAATTGAACTATTTGGCGACCTACATGGCACTTCTTATACTTATCAAATTCAAATTGGCGAAAAATGGCTAAATGAAACACCTGGTATTTATGCCAAAGCTGTCGGTGTTAATGGGCACCGGGCTAAGGTTTTAAATTTTGAAAAAACAAATCCAAACGGTTGGGACGAAGATAAAGGACCAGAAATAAAATATTCGAATGAGGCAATAATTTATGAGCTGCATACCAGAGATTTTACGATAAGCAAGAATTCTGGCTCTTCAATTACTGGGAAATATTTAGGTCTTGTTGAAGAAAATACAAAAGGACCTAACGGTGTTAATTCAGGAATAAGTCATTTAAAAGAATTAGGTATAACACATGTTCATTTGCTTCCTACTTCAGACTTTTATTCTATAGATGAAACTAAGTCAGAAAATCCTCAATACAATTGGGGATATGACCCTCAGAATTACAATGTGCCAGAAGGATCTTATGCTACAGATCCATATAATGCTGAAGTCCGCATTCTAGAGTTCAAGAAAATGGTAATGTTATTTCATAATCATGGTATTGGCGTAATTTTAGACGTGGTATATAACCATACGGGAAAAACAAAAACATCTAATTTCAATAAAGAAGTCCCTGATTACTATTATCGAAAGTTAAAAAACGGACAGTATTCTAATGCTTCTGCCTGTGGTAATGAGACAGCATCGGAACGATCTATGATGCGTAAATTTATAGTTGAATCTGTTACCTATTGGGCCAAAGAATACCATGTAGATGGCTTTCGATTTGATATAATGGGAATTCACGATATTGAAACTATGAATGCTGTTTCTTCAGCGCTTAAAAAGATAAACGAAAATATAATTATATATGGTGAAGGTTGGACAGCAGACAAATCCATATTACCAAAAAGTAAAAGTGCATTAAAATCAAATATGCATAAGATTCCACAAGTTTCTGCTTTTTGCGATGAACTAAGAGATGGGCTTAAAGGTTCCGTATTCAAAGAAAGTGACACTGGTTTTGTAAGTGGCAAATCTGAAATGGAAGAAAGTATAAAATTTGGAATTGTTGGTTCCATCGCACATTCACAAATTGATAATACACAAGTAAATTATTCTAAAAAATCATGGGCTCTTGATCCATGGCAATCTATATCATATGTTTCCTGTCATGACAATCATACGCTGTACGATAAGTTAAAACTATCCAAACCAAAGGTATCAGAAAAAGAAATTATTGCGATGGATAAACTCGCTAATGCAATTGTATTGACATCACAAGGCACGCCTTTTATTCATTCAGGAGCAGAATTTTTACGTACAAAAAAAGGAGAACACAATTCTTATAATTTACCCGATGCTATTAATGAAATCGATTGGACTTTAAAATCCAAAAATCTGGCAGTGTTTGAATATTATAAAAATTTAATTGCATTTCGAAAGCGGCATCCAGCCTTTAGAATGACAAGTGGTAAAAAAGTACGAGAAAATTTAGAATTCATAAAAACGGAAAAAGGACTAATTATTTATAAAATAAAGAATTACAGCAATGGCGATGTTTATAAAAATTTTCTAGTTATTTATAATGCCCGAAAAAAGGCGGTAAATTACAAGCTTAAAGAACAATGGTATATTGCTATTTCTGGCAATAATTTCTTCACAGAGAATCATAAATTTTGTGAAGCCCAAATAAAGATAGCGTCGATCTCTATGTCGATTCTATTTCAAAAATAACTTTAGATGAAATTAATTTCCTTACTATGTACTGTTTTCTTATTACTAGTAATTGTTAATGTACAATCTCAAGAAGATACATTCAGCGATTACAAAACAAATGAATTCGCTTTTAAAGGGAAGAGCGCAAAAATTGTTATTCCAGCTAAGGCCAATGATGAACGCTTATGGGTATGGCGTGCACGTTTCTGGGGGCATGAACCCCAAACAGATTTGGCGCTCTTAGAAAAAGGTTTTCATATAGTTTATGTTGATGTAGCAGGACTGTTTGGCAATAATGAAGCCGTAGAACTATGGAATAATTTCTATGACTACCTTATTAAAGTCTATGACCTAAATTCAAAAACAGTTTTAGAAGGATTAAGTCGTGGTGGCTTAATCATTTACAATTGGGCAGCTGTTAATACAGACAAAGTTTTTTGCATTTATGCAGATGCACCTGTTTGTGATATTAAAAGTTGGCCTGGTGGTTTATATTCTGGACAAGGAAGTGAGAATGATTGGCAAGAGTGTTTAAAAGTATATGGATTGAATGAAAAAACTGTGCTGGACTTTGAATCCATTCCAATAAACAATGCGGTGAAAGTTGCCGAGGCAAACATTCCGGTATTACATGTTTGTGGAGGTGCCGACATTGTAGTTCCATTCAAAGAAAACACAGCAAAACTTGAGGAAAAATTTAAAGCGGCTGGAGGTGACATTCAATTGATTATAAAAGAAGATGTTGGGCATCATCCCCATAGTTTAAAAAACCCAAAACCAATTGTCGATTTTATTTTAAAACATACAGGTCAATAAAATCATAACTCCTTTTAATTCATGCCAAAAACAGAGTATCGAGTATATGTTGTAGAACTTTCAAAAAAAGTATTTTCTGAGAACAGAAAGTTTAGAGAAGCTAATCCACAATTTAATGGGGTACTCGAATGTTTATATGTCGGTATGACGAGTAAATCACCAAAGGAACGTTTTGAACAACACAAAAAAGGCACCCTAAGTAAAAAGGGACATAATTTATCTTCTAGTATTGTTCGAAAATATGGTGCTTATTTAAGACCCAGCCTATACAACCATATCGACCCAATGCCAACGCGAGCTCAAGCATTAAAAATGGAAAAAAATCTTTCTTTAGAATTGAGAAGAAAAAAATACGCGGTTTGGTTTAACTAAAAAACCATCCTAATAATTTAGGATGGTTTTTAACATATCAGTTACTTACTCAAATACATCTTCCGTCTTGCATAAAGGTTATAAAAGGCATCATCCTTCAAACTATCAATAAATAAGATACTTTCACCAGTACTTTTCATTTCTGGTCCTAAATTCTTATTCACATTCGGGAATTTATTAAATGAGAACACTGGTTGTTTAATTGCAAAACCTTCTAATTGTGGATTAAACTTAAAGTCTTTAACCTTTTTCTCTCCTAACATTACTTTGGTAGCATAATTCACATACGGTTCTTTATATGCTTTTGCAATAAATGGTACTGTACGAGAAGCACGTGGATTAGCTTCAATTATATAAACCGTATCATCTTTAATTGCAAACTGAATATTAATTAAACCAACTGTATTTAATGCTAGTGCAATCTTTTTAGTATGATCCTTTATTTGCTGCATTACAAATTCACCTAAGTTAAATGGTGGCAAAGTAGCATTGGAATCGCCGGAGTGCACACCACAAGGCTCAATATGTTCCATTATACCGATAATGTAAACATCTTCACCATCACAAATTGCATCTGCCTCAGCTTCAATTGCTCCATCTAAATAATGGTCCAATAATAATTTATTATTTGGTATTTTTCGAAGCAAGTCTACAACATGCTCTTCTAATTCTTCTTTATTAATTACAATTTTCATACCCTGACCACCCAATACGTATGATGGGCGAACTAAAAGTGGAAAATCTAATTCATCAGCAAGTGCACTCGCTTCATCAGCAGTTTCTGCAATACCATATTTAGGAAAAGGAATATCATTTTTAAGTAACATTTCAGAGAAACTTCCGCGATCTTCAGCTAAATCTAAAGCTTCGAAACTAGTACCTAGAATTTTAATGCCATATTTAGACAATTTCTCAGCAAGTTTTAAAGCTGTTTGCCCACCTAACTGCACTATTACACCTTCAGGCTTTTCGTGTTTTATTATATCATATATATGTTCCCAGAATACAGGTTCAAAATAAAGCTTATCAGCAGTATCAAAATCGGTAGAAACCGTTTCTGGATTACAGTTAATCATTATAGTTTCATAACCACATTCAGCAGCAGCCAATACGCCATGCACACAACAATAATCAAACTCTATACCTTGTCCAATACGGTTCGGTCCAGATCCTAGAACTACAACTTTTTTACGATCCGTCACCTTACTATCATTCTCTACATAACGCTCTCCATCAGTCGTTTCAATTTCCGCTTCAAAAGTTGAATAATAATAAGGAGTCATCGCTTTAAACTCTGCTGCACAGGTATCTACCAGTTTAAAAACACGGTTGATGTTCATCTCTACCCTTTTCTCATGCACTTCACTTTCGTAACAATCAAGCATATGTGCTATTTGACGATCAGCAAAACCTTTTTGCTTTGCCTCGAGCATCAACTCCCTGGATAAGGTATCCACGGTATAATTAGAAATTTCTTTTTCTAAATAATATAGTTCTTCGTATTGCTTTAAGAACCACATATCAATTTTTGTGATATCGTGAATGCGACTCAAAGGAATTCCCAATTGAATAGCATCATAAATAACAAACACACGATCCCAACTAGGGATCGTTAATTTGCTTATTATTTCATCGTAATTTGTATATCCTTTACCATCTGCACCTAGACCGTTTCTTTTAATCTCTAAAGATTGTGTCGCTTTGTGTAAGGCCTCTTGAAAAGAGCGCCCAATACCCATAACTTCCCCAACAGCTTTCATTTGAAGACCTAAAGTTCTATCTGAACCTTCAAACTTATCAAAATTCCATCGCGGAATCTTCACAATCACATAATCTAAAGTTGGTTCAAATAAGGCAGAAGTAGACTTTGTTATCTGATTATCTAATTCATCAAGTGAATAGCCAATAGCAAGCTTTGTAGCGATTTTAGCAATAGGATACCCTGTTGCCTTCGATGCTAATGCCGATGAACGAGATACTCTAGGGTTAATCTCAATTGCAATAATATCTTCTTTTTCATCAGGACTAACAGCAAACTGCACATTACAACCTCCTTCAAAGTCACCAATGCTGCGCATCATATGGATAGACATGTCACGCATTTTCTGAAAAGTTCTATCAGATAAGGTCATTGCTGGTGCAACAGTTATAGAGTCACCAGTATGTATCCCCATAGGATCCATATTTTCGATAGTACAAATAATAACTACATTATCATTTTTATCTCGTAGAAGCTCCAATTCGTATTCCTTCCAACCCATCATAGCCTTATCAATCATCACCTCATGTATTGGTGAGATTTCTAATCCACGGCTTAAAAGTTCATCAAAATCTTCTTGTTTATAAACTATAGCAGCACCTGCACCTCCTAAGGTATACGATGCTCTAATCACTAATGGAAATCCGAATTCTTGAGCTATTTCTTTTCCTTTAAGAAAAGATGTAGCTGTCGCTTGTGGCGCCATTGGAACACCAATTTTAAGCATTAGCTCGCGAAATTTCTCTCTATCTTCTGTAATATTGATTGCATCAATATCAACACCGATAAGTTTCACGCCAAAATCTGCCCATATGCCTTTTTCATCAGCTTCTATACATAAGTTTAAAGCGGTCTGACCTCCCATCGTTGGCAATACAGCATCAATCTCAGGGTGCTCTTTTAAAATCTCAACAATAGATTTTGTAGTAAGTGGTTTCAAATAAATATGATCGGCCATTGACGGGTCCGTCATAATTGTTGCCGGATTACTATTGATTAAAACTGTTTTGATTCCGTCTTCATTTAAAGAGCGCAATGACTGAGAACCTGAATAGTCAAATTCACATGCTTGCCCAATAACTATAGGGCCTGAACCAATAATTAAAATAGTGTTTAAATCTTTTCTTTTTGGCATTCTGATACTTCTTTATTAAGGATACTAGTTGATTAACAAACTTTTTAAAAATTTGAGCAAAAAAAAAGTGCTACTTCCAAAAAAGTAACACTTCAATATTATAAAATAATCCAATCATTATTTTTTATGTCGTAATTCAGATGATACGGTAAGTTTCTTTCTACCCTTAGCTCTTCTTCTGGCTAAAACTTTTCTTCCATTAACTGATGCCATACGTTCTCTAAAGCCGTGCTTATTTTTACGTTTTCTTTTTGATGGCTGATATGTTCTTTTCATTTTTTTGCTACGTTTATTAAGAATCTTACCTTGGCAAAATCCGGGTGCAAATATACAAAGACTTTTTTCTTCTCCAAGCCTATATAAAAAAATATTTTTTAATTATTGAATCGTTCCCCCGAGTCGCTTTTTAGTACTTTTGCAAGAATGTATTTTTGGCACTAGAATTATTATGAAAAAGCTCCCATTCATTTTATGTTGTTTTTTGGCGTTTACATCAGCAATTGCCCAAACAACATTGGAATACAAACTAAAACAAGACCAACTGTTTTTGGTAAAACAACAAGCAAAGCAGGTAATCACCCAAGAGCTTGATGGTGCTAGTCATGTTTTAACCAATATAATTAATGGAGTATTAAAATTTAAGGTTGTTGAAGTAAATGACGATAATTATAAGATTGAATTATCCTTCGAAGATCTTAATATGAAGATGAACTCGAGTATACAGGGTGAAATAATGAATGTGCGGGCTAAAGAAGTGGCTGAAGATGATATGCAAGCAAAAATGTTTAATAGTCTTCTGGGAAACCCTGTAAATATTATACTTTCCAAAAACGGAAAAATAATTGAAGTCTCTGGAGGAGATAAACTTGTAGAAAATATGGTAGCTAAATCGGGCCTTGAAGATGAATTTTCCTTAAACATGATGAAAAAATCTTTGGAAAAGGAGTTTGGATCCGATGCTCTTACAGAAAGTTATGAGCAAATGACTTACATATATTCGTCAGATGCCGTTAATGTTGGTGATACGTGGCAAAATGAGTTTTCAGGCAAATTAAATGCGAAAAACACCTGGTCACTAGAGGAACTAACAGACACGAATGCCACTATATCAGGCCTTGCAGAAGTTGTTATGAATATTGAAGAACCAGCCTTAATCATGAACCTTAACGGGAGTCAAAGTACTGCGGTTACTACAGATACTGTTACGGGCTTCATAACAAAAATGACCGTAGAAGGTGAATCTGAAGGCAGTTCGACAATGGTACAAATGGCAGACCAAAAAATACCAACAACTATAAAATCAACAATAACTTACGAATTAATTAAAGACTAAAATGTTCAACAAAAACATAAAGCTGGTTATAGCAGCCTTAATAATAGCATACGCAGTATATCAATTTATTGAAGGAAACATTGGCAATGGCCTTGCTTTGATACTCCTATCTGGAATTTTCATTTTTCTTTATTTTAGAAATGAAATTATTTTATTGGCCTTTCTACGTATGAGAAAGCAAGATTTAGAAGGTACCGAGAAATGGCTAACTAAGATTAAGAATCCGGAAGCAGCGTTAATTACGAAACAGCAAGGTTATTTTAATTATTTACATGGAATTATTTACTCGCAAAAGAACCTAACCACAGCTGAAAAATATTTTAGAAAAGCATTGAAATTAGGTCTTACCATGGATTATGACATAGCCATGGCCAAACTAAGTTTAGCAGGTATAGCCATGCAAAAAAGAAGAAAACGAGAGGCTACTACCCTACTTCAAGAAGCTAAAAGACTTGATAAAAATAAAATGTTGACCGAGCAAATAAAAGAAATGCAGAAACAAATGAAGAGAATCTAAAGTAACGGCGCTAATAACCTGCTAAAAGATTCTTTTAATTTTCTAAGTAATCCTCTCTCTTGCCAACGTTTTAGTTTGACCTCTTCACAGTCATCTAAATCGTTTAAAAAGATTGTTGACATCTCATTATTAATTGCTTCATCATAAATGAGTGCATTAATTTCAAAGTTCAACGTAAAGCTTCTATAATCAAGGTTAGCAGTACCTACAATGGAAAGCGTTTGATCCATTAACATTGTCTTAGCGTGGACAAACCCTTTGTTATATCTAAAAATTCGAATCCCAGATTCCAAACAGTGCGCTATATAAGAATCTGATGCATATTGTGCTGCCCAGGAATCAGAGTTATAAGGTAAAATCACACGAACATCTATGCCACTTCTTGCTGCCGTAGTCAATGCCGTCATAATTGAATCATTAGGCATAAAGTAAGGTGTGGTAATATATACGCGTTCAGTAGCCGTATTTATAGCACAAAACATGGCCTCCATAATGTTCGCCCAATCTGTATCTGGTCCACTTGCTGCTATTTGAATGGCTGTAGTATTAACCGTATTCGAATTGGTTACTGGGAATAATCTTTCTTCAATAACCAATTCAGCTTTCGAAACAAAATTCCAACTCAACAAAAAAGAAGCCTGAAGCGATCCTACTGCACCTCCACTAACTCTTAAATGTGTATCGCGCCAATACCGCTCATTATCATAGGTATTATCATATTTTTTATCAATATTGATTCCTCCAACATATCCGATTTCGCCATCTATAACGACTATTTTTCTATGATCACGATAATTTAATTTACTCGTAGTATTAGAAAATAGCACAGGCATAAATGCAAAGTGTTCAATACCACTTGCGGTCATTTTCTTTTTAACTCTTGAAGAAATAGAGCTACCAACGTCATCATAAATTACGCGTACTTGTACACCTTCTTGAGCTTTACCACAGAGTATATCAATAAGTTCTGTGCCGAGAATATCACTAAAAATTACAAAATATTCGAGGTGAATGTGGTTACGAGCAGCAATTAAATCGGCTCTTAGCCTTTTGAACTTTTGCTCACCGTTAACAATGATTTCTGCTTTGTTATCAAAAGTTAAGATAGCCTTTTCATTATTCTTTAGAAGTCGGTATATTTTAAATATACCAGAACCATATTTATCTTCGAAATCCTCTTGCTCTTCTTGATCTAGATGAAATTGCTTACGCCATTCTCTAATTTTGGCATTATCTAAGAGATACTTTTTTTCGAAAATTTTGGACTTCCTGTAATCTTGTCCAAAAAGATAATAAACTAGTAATCCCAATATAGGAAGAACGAGCAGTGTAAAAAGAAATGATAAAGTTTTTATTGGATTCTTATTCTTTAGAATAAGAATAACAGCAAAAAATAAAACAAATATATAGTACCCTAATAATAGAAAAGACCAATATTCATTTAGAAAATCCCACATTACTTCGATTCACGATAATACCCTTTATTAGGAATTTGGATGGTATATTTTTTACCCGATTTATTATTCAAATGTGGTTCGCGCAACCAAGGATTGTGACGTTTTAACACTTTGTAATTTATTTCGTACTGCTGTGCAAAATCAGTAATACTAAAAATTGGAGCATCAATTTCAACCTCAAAAGTTGGAACATTCACATATAAATCTTCTTTCTGAATATCAAAACCATATTTCTTAGGATTAGAAAGAATTTCTTTTATGGCCATTATTCTAAAAACGTATCTACCAGTTTCTTGACCTAACAATAAATCATAATAGTCATTTACTTGCTGTGCACCCAAATATTTATTTATCGCACCAGGGCCTGCATTATAAGCAGCGGCAGTAAGAGTCCAATTACCATACTTGCTTTTCCATCTGTTTAAATATTTACAAGCTACTTCTGTAGATTTTACCAAATTGTAACGTTCGTCTACATTGGTGTTCACTTCCAAACCGTATTCACGACCCGTACCTTTCATAATTTGCCAAAAACCTGTAGCACCTGCATGTGAAACTACATTGGTTAATCCACTTTCAGCAACAGCCAAATATTTAAAATCATCTGGAATTCCGTTTTTCGCTAAAATCGGCTCTATTATCGGAAAATATTTATGTGCTCTTTTTATTAATAATACAGCATTAGATTGCCAATATGTATTCACCAAAAATTCACGATCAATTCGTTCCAATATTTCCGGATCATCTTGCGGCACTCTTTCTCCTGCAAAATTTAAATCTTCAGGAATTTCTATGGAAGTAATTCTATATTCTTTAGCAACGCTTTTATCACTATCATTTGCTAAATCTGCCTGTTGCACAGCAATTATAGTTTTATCTTGCATTGCGAAAATTAAGGTGCTTATAACGAAAACAACACCTAATCCCATTAATATATTCTTTAATAGCTTCATTTTGGTATTTTTTTTGGAGTTACTCAAAGGTAATATTAGAACTCACTTATTGCAAAATAATTGTTGCTAAGTGTTCATTAAACCATTTAGCACGGTGTATAATCATAGTATGTGTACCATTTTTTACAGCAATACAGTCCTTTATTCTTTCAAAAGGAAATACGGGATCTTTATCACCATGTATATGTACTAGATTTTCAAGCGGCGTTTTCTGTCGCCAGTTAACCATATGGTCTATCGCCCAATTTAAATAGGTAGCATCACGAACATCTAAGTATTTCTCATATAATTCCAGTCGTTTTGTAACCGTTTCGCCAAAAGCATATTTCGCCATGAGTTCCACGTTATTAACTAAGCTGGTTGGCAATAATTTATGAGCATGTGTAAAACTAGCAAATCGCATTTTATTCGGCAATTCTTCACTCGTTTTAACGCTTGATATTATAACTACTTTTTTTACTGGCTTAAGCTTAGCCATCTCTTGGACCACTATCCCCCCAAAGGAAACCCCTATTAATACGGCATTTTCATGTAAAACTTTACTATTCATAACCAAAGCATAGTCTGCTAAACTCATATTAGTTTCAGGAACGAACCATTCAAGCAAATGAATTTCGAAAAGCTCACTTGGCAATTTTATATACTCGAAAATGGAAGTACTTGCTGCTAGACCAGGTACGAAATAAATATGAGTTATTTTACTTTTGTCAATCATCAAATGAACTTTTTAATAGGAAAATCGCCAATTTTTTTATACTTTTGACTTTCGGCCATATTTCAACTCTTGTATTAAGAAGCTTGACCGATTTATTGGAATTACGTCTATAGAACAGCGTAATTTTTTTTCTAAGAGACCAATTAAAATCAAACTATATGAATGAAATGGAAATTAATGACAACAGTTTCTTGCGCCAATTTGAAACCAAAAATGATGGCCATCTAGCAAAGATCGAGTATTCTTCTCAAGAAAGAAAAGTATTTTTGACCAAATTGGTCATACCTGAGGGAATTACTGCAGAAGGTTTCAAAGAGAATTTCATTAAAGCTGTATTACACCACATACAAGATCAAAACTTGAGAGTGGTACCAACAAGCCCTCAAATTGCAGGATTTGTTAGAAAACACAGACAATACAAAGAAATGTTGCCTGTAGGCATTCGAATCTAATCTTTGTATGACAAAATTAAAAAAACTCGTTTAGGCAACTAAACGAGTTTTTTTATACAGTACAACTAAAATCTATAAGTAAAACATGATATCCGTCCTAGCGCTAAGTCTCAACTGATATAGAAAGAAACTCAAATCTAACAATACCATCTAAATCAATTTCCTTTAATTCTATTTGATGTAAGGTATTCACCAATTCAGGATTCCAAGGTGTTTTCACTTTTACATAATTCTCTGTAAACCCATAAATATAACCTTCCTTGTTTTCGCCTTCAAAAAGTACAGTTCTCTTAGTTCCCAATTGACTTTCGTAAAAAGCGCGTCTTTTTTTAACCGATAAGCCACGCAACATCTTACTACGCTTACTTCGTACATTTTTAGGCACTACATCATCCATATCGGCTGCGAGCGTATTATCTCTCTCAGAATAGGTAAAAACATGCAAATAAGAAATATTAAGGTCATTAAGAAAATGATAGGTTTCTAAAAATCGTTCTTCGGTTTCGCCAGGAAATCCAACAATAACATCTACTCCAATACAAGCGTGGGGCATCGTCTGCTTTATACGACTAACGCGATCAATGTACAAAGCACTCATATAGCGCCGTTTCATTAGCTTTAGAATAGTATCGCTACCACTTTGTAAAGGAATATGAAAATGAGGCACAAAAGAATTACTTTGCGCCACAAAATCGATGGTTTCATTTTTTAAAAGATTGGGCTCAATGGAAGAAATACGTAACCTTTGTATTCCATCAACAACATCTAATGCTTGCACTAACTCAAAAAATGTATGTTCATGCTTTTTGTTACCAAACTCACCTTTACCGTAATCACCAATATTTACACCTGTTAGAACAATCTCTTTAATACCTTTAGCAGAAATTTCAGCTGCATTTTTTAAAACATTCTGTAGTGTATCACTTCGCGAAATCCCTCTAGCTAAGGGTATTGTACAATAGGTACATTTATAATCACAACCATCTTGAACCTTTAAAAAGGCACGCGTGCGATCTCCTATAGCATAACTACCAACATAAAAATCGGCTTCTTCAATTTCACAGGAATGCACTTGACCTTTATCATTTTTAGATAAATCATTTACGTAATCGGCAATTTTAAATTTTTCACTAGCACCAAGCACCAAATCAACGCCATCAACAGCAGCCAAAGATTCTGGTTTTAATTGCGCATAACAACCTATAGCAGCAACAAAAGCTTCAGGATTTACCTTTTGCGCTTGTTTTACGATGGTTTTAAAGCGTTTATCAGCATTTTCTGTAACTGAACATGTATTTATTACATACATATCCGCTTTATCACTAAAATCAACACGTTCGTAACCATCATCCTGAAAACCCCTAGCAATCGTAGAGGTTTCAGAGAAGTTAAGTTTACAACCTAATGTGTAAAATGCGACTTTCTTTTTCACAAAGTTTATTATTGATTATTAATGTTGATAATTCCGCCACTTTTTGGTGAGTTCAAAGACATGTTCTAAAATTCGAGCTTCTTGATCATCGAACTCCTCACCTCTTCTAGACATCATTACTTTGGCTGCCTCGAAAGCCTTTTGTGGCAAATAGGCAGAAAACCCTGATGCCCCACCCCAACTAAAACTCGGGATAAAATTCCTAGGAAAACCCGGCACATAAATATTTACGTTTACACCAACAACGGTACCTGTATTTAGCATTGTATTAATTGCAGTTTTACTATGATCACCCATCATAAGTCCACAAAACTGCAAACCAGTATGTTCAAACTTCTCTGTAGCATAATTCCATAATCGTACTTGCGCATAATTATTTTTCAAGTTGGAGTTATTACTATCTGCACCTATATTACACCACTCCCCCAACACCGCATTCCCTAAATATCCTTCATGACCTTTACTCGAATACCCAAAAATAACAGCGTTACTTACTTCTCCCGCTACTTTTGAATAGGGACCAACAGTTGTAGCGCCATACATTTTACCACCCATTTTCACGGTAGCGTTATTACACAATGCAAATGAACCACGTATCATTGCGCCTTCCCAAACCTCAGCATTTTTACCAATGTATATAGGGCCATCAGTAGCATTTAAAATACAAAACTCAACACTGGCACCTTCTTCTAAAAAGATATTATCTGGATTAATTAATTTATTGGTATCAGAAATAGGTTGACTTTTTCTATCTGCTGTAATCAGATCAAAATCAGCTTGTAAAGCTTCACCATTTTTTGAGAAAATATCCCAGGTATGTTCTATACGAAGCACATCACCTTCAAATTCCAGCTGCTCATACGTTGTAAAATCAACCTCATCTTGGGTATCGGTAGTAAAAAAAGCAACCACCTCTTCCCCATAAAAAATAGCCTGGTTTTCTTGTAAGTCCTCTATATTTTCCACTAAAGCCTTATTGGGTAAAAAAGAAGAATTTAGCAACACATTCTCTGACATTTCAACCATGGGGTACTTTTCAGAGAGGTATTCTTCAGTAATAGTGGTGGTGGTATTACCAAGATATTTTTCCCATTTCTCACGAATAGTCAATATTCCAATACGGATATCGGCAACTGGTCTGGTATAGGTGAAAGGGAGTAAATTGTCTCGAACGGTACCATCGAAGAGAATGTAGTTCATGGTTAGCAATTTTCAACAAAAATATACAAAAAACGCCCCCGATAAATCGGAGGCGTCGCTATAATTTGAAAAAATAAAATTAATTTATTCTTTATCAGCGTCAGTTTTTGGAGCTTCTTTTGCAGCTGCCACTGGTGCTTTCTTAAATTTGTTGTATTTGTTTTTGAATTTATCAATTCTACCAGCGGTATCCACCAATTTGGCTTTACCAGTGTAAAATGGATGTGAAGTTCTTGAAATTTCCAATTTCACTAATGGGTATTCAACGCCATCAACTTCTAATGTTTCTTTAGTATCTGCAGTAGATTTAGTTAAAAACACATCTTCGTTTGACATGTCTTTAAATGCTACTACTCTATAACTTTCTGGGTGTATATCTTTTTTCATTCTTTTAAAATTTTACGCACCCATTCCGACAGGCACTCATTTTAAGGCTGCAAATTTACTGATTTTTTACGATTTCGCAATTATTTTATCCAAAAAAACTAATCAGCCAATAGCTTTAAAAATAATGTATCTTTAAATGTAACATTTTAACCAAACGTATTACTAACCAAACAAACCTAAAAACTATATTAAAATGAACGACAATCAACCAAATATCGGAAAATTTTCTTGGACGTACGGCCTACTATTGGGGGCTGCGAGTGTAATCTTTGGTGTTATATTGTACTCCATGGAAATGCATTATGAACAAGGCTGGGCAGTACGTGTCGTTGGAGTAGTTTTAATGGTCGCTACAATTGTTTTAGCTGTAACTCAATTTAAAAAAGCCAATTTAGGATTTCTCAAGGTTGTTGATGCAGTAAAATTAGGCGCCGGAATTGGGGTTGTTTCTGCTATTCTAAGTTTAATTTGGTATGCCCTATTAACAAATGTAATAGAGCCAGGTTTTATGGATAAAGCAATGGAAATAGCCAAAGTACAAGCAATGTCCCAGAACCCACAAATGACAGATGAACAATGGCAACAAGGTGTGGAAATTCAAAAGAGTTTTGCATGGCTAGCATACCCTATAGGTATTGTTGTAAATGTTATTTTCGGGCTAATAATTGGAGCTATTGTTGGAGCAATCATGAAAAAAACTAACCCAAATAATTAATATTCGTACTTTTGAAATGCTTTTCAAAGGTATCAAATGAATTTATCGATAGTAATTCCCTTACTAAACGAAGAGGAATCTCTCAAAGAACTACATGATTGGATCGTTCGCGTAATGCAGTCCAATCATTTTTTATATGAAATTTTATTCATAGATGATGGCAGTACAGATAATTCTTGGAATATAATTAAAGAACTTTCTGAGCAAGATTCTAATGTAAAGGGAATACGTTTTTTACGCAATTTTGGCAAATCACAGGCGTTACATGCTGGTTTTGCGGCAGCTAAGGGTGATGTAATTATTACCATGGATGCAGATCTACAGGATAATCCTGAAGAAATTCCAGAATTATATACCATGATTGAAACTGATGGTTACGACCTGGTGTCTGGCTGGAAAAAAAAGCGATACGATTCAGTGATAGCTAAAAACCTACCATCAAAATTATTTAATTGGGCAGCTGGTAAAACATCTGGTGTAAAGCTACATGATTTTAATTGCGGTTTAAAAGCATACAAAAATGCAGTTGTTAAGAATATAGAGGTTTCAGGTGAGATGCACCGATACATTCCTGTTTTAGCAAAAAACGCTGGTTACTCAAATATTGGAGAAAAGGTGGTGCAACACCAAGCTAGAAAATATGGCAATACAAAATTTGGTATGAGTAGATTTATAAACGGTTTTCTCGATTTAATAACAATTTGGTTCGTATCAAAATTTGGTAAGCGACCAATGCACCTTTTCGGAGCAATTGGCGTTATAATGTTCTTAATAGGCTTTGGCTTTGCAGCATATTTAGGAATTGATAAAGTTTTTATCAATAAAACAGGACGATTAATAACCGATAGACCACAGTTTTACATCTCATTAACTGCCATGCTTATGGGCTCGCAATTATTCCTTGCAGGCTTTATTGGTGAAATTATTATTCGCTCTCGTAAAAACGAGTCGCGTTATAACATTTCTGAAAAGTTGAATCAAAGCACTGAAAAAGAAGAGTAATCTTCGTATTTTTAAAATTATAGAATTTAGCAAATAACTATGGAAGACTTTATTACTACTGCCAAAAGCTGGCTAACCGATTTTTTTGATACAGATGTTAAAGCTGAAGTACAAAACCTTATTGATACTGATACCGATGAACTAAAAGACCGTTTTCATAAGAATATGGAATTCGGAACGGGTGGTATGCGTGGATTAATGGGCGTTGGCACCAATCGCATTAACAAATATACCTTAGGAAAAAGCACACAAGGTCTTAGCAATTATTTAAAAAAGTCTTACCCTAACGTGGACCTACAAGTAGTAATAGCTTATGATTGTAGACATAATAGCAACACTTTAGCAAGAACTGTTGCTGAAGTATTTTCAGCTAACGGCATTAAAGTTTTTCTTTTCTCTGAATTACGAACTACTCCAGAATTATCATTCGCAGTACGTCATTTAAAATGTCATGCGGGTATTGTATTAACTGCTTCTCACAATCCACCAGAGTATAACGGATATAAGGTATATTGGACCGATGGTGGCCAAATAGTACCACCACAAGATGGTGCCATTATTTCAGAAATAAATGGATTGAATTTTGAAGATATAAATTTCAATGGTGATGATAGCCTAATTGAATTAATAGATAAAGAGGTTGATGAAGCATTTATGGAAGCCTCTGTAGCCAATGTAAATTTCAATGCTTCTGGTAAAGATGATTTTAAAATAGTCTTTACATCTTTACATGGTACATCTATTACTGCCATTCCAGAAGTATTAAAACGCGCAGGATACAAAAACGTAACTGTAATTGAGGAGCAAGCAAAACCAGATGGTAACTTCCCGACAGTTAAATCTCCAAACCCCGAAGAACCAGAAGCGCTTTCTATGGCAGTAGCTAAAGCTGAAGAAATTGGTGCTGATATGGTCGTAGGTACGGACCCTGATAGTGACCGCTTAGGTATTGCAGTTAGAAATCTAGAAGGGAAAATGGAAATCGTAAATGGCAATCAAGCCATGATTTTAATGACAAAATTCCTTTTAGAGAAGCAAAAACAAAAAGGTTTTAAAGGAAACGAATTTGTTGCAACTACAATTGTTTCTACTCCAATGATGGAAGCCATGGCAAAAGCATACGGAGTAGAGTTTAAAACTGCGTTAACTGGGTTTAAATGGATTGGAAAAATGATAAAAGACTTCCCAGAATCTAATTTTTTAGGTGGTGGAGAAGAGAGTTTCGGATATATGGTTGGCGATTTTGTGCGTGACAAAGATGCGGTTACCTCTACCCTACTAGCCTGTGAAATAGCTGCTCAAGCAAAAGCGAATGGCAGTTCTTTTTATAAAGATTTAATTGACTGTTATGTGGATTATGGCTACTACAAAGAGCATCTAGTATCATTAACTAGAAAAGGAATTACAGGAGCTGAAGAAATAAAGCAAATGTTAATCGATTTTAAAGAAAATCCGGTTGAATCTGTAGCAGGTTCTAAAGTAAAGTGGATTCAAGATTACAACACATCAATTGCTACAAATATCATAACTGGAGAAGAAAAAGCAATTGAAATTCCAAAATCTAACGTATTAATTTACGAAACTGAAGATGGCACGCGTGTGGCTGCAAGGCCAAGTGGAACGGAACCAAAAGTGAAATTCTATATCAGCACCAACACTGTTTTAGATAAAGCTGAAAATTTCAAAGAAGTTACAGCAGCTATTAATGGAAAAATTGAACGTATTCTGAGCGAACTTAACCTCGGTTAATGGACTATTTTAAAAAGATTCTTCGCTTTGCGAAACCTTATAGCTCTTACGGCTATCTTAATATTTTCTTTAATGTTTTGTATGCATTGTTTAGTGCGCTGTCTTTTGCTGCATTAATACCAATGCTAGATGTGCTTTTTACTCCTGAAAAAAAGGTGTTTGCAAGGCCTATTTATCAAGGAATGTCTCATATAAAAGACTTTCTACAAGAATATATTAATTATCGCGTTACCGCGTATTCTGGTGATGATGACATGAAAGGTTTAGTTCTAGTAATTGGTCTTGTTCTAGTTTTATTCCTGCTTAAGAATCTCTTTAATTATTTGGCGATGTACTTTATAACCTTTTTGCGAAATGGGGTTTTAAAGGACGTTAGAAATAAAATGTTTCAGAAAATTACGGAATTGCCAATTTCTTATTATTCAGAAAAAAAGAAGGGTGATGTAATTGCTCGAATCACTTCAGATGTTTTAGAAATTCAACATTCTTTCTTATCAATTTTAGAATTAATAGTACGCGAACCATTAACCATATTGTTTACTATTATAATCATGTTTGGAATTAGTGCCAAATTGACTTTATTCGTTTTTATTTTTATTCCTGTTGCGGGGGCTATAATATCTCGAATTGGAAAATCGTTAAAAAAGCAATCGGATAATGTTCAAAAAGAGCAAGGGCAATTTTTATCTATAGTCGAAGAAACCCTTGCAGGTTTGCGTGTTGTTAAAGCTTTTAATTCTGAATCGCGTTTTTATAGAACTTTTTCAAATTCAACACAACGGTTTTTCGATTTTAGTAATAAGCTATTAAATCGTCAAAATTTAGCATCGCCTACGGGTGAATTCTTAGGTATTTTAGTAATTGGTGTTTTATTATGGTTTGGCGGCAAAATGGTATTAGTCGATAAAACCTTAGATGCCTCCTCTTTCATAGCATATATGGGCTTAGCGTATAACATACTAACTCCTGCAAAGTCAATAAGCAAAGCATCCTACGGCGTAAAAAGAGGAAATGCCGCTGCAGAACGTGTTTTGGAAATCTTAGAAACAGAAAATCCAATTAGTGATAAACCTGATGCAATTGAAAAGTCTGATTTTAAATCTGGTATTGAAATAAAAAATATTTCCTTTAAATATGAAGATGAATATGTTTTAAAACAATTCAACTTAAAGGTTCCAAAAGGAGAAACTGTTGCTCTTGTAGGTCAGTCTGGTAGCGGCAAGAGTACCATTGCCAACCTTGTTACACGATTTTACGATGTAAATGAAGGCGAAATAAGCATAGACGGTATCGACATTAAAGATATGACGAAGAAGTCTTTAAGAGGTCTTTTAGGTCTTGTAACACAAGATTCTATTCTTTTTAATGATACAGTTGCCAAGAATATATCGCTAGGCAATGAGAACGCTACTATCGAAGAAATTACTGAAGCAGCAAAAATTGCCAATGCACATGAATTTATTTCCGAACTCCCAGAAGGTTATAATACAAATATTGGTGATAGCGGCAACAAATTAAGTGGTGGTCAAAAACAGCGCTTATCTATTGCTCGTGCGGTTTTAAAGAATCCACCAATCATGATTTTAGATGAAGCTACTTCAGCTTTGGATACTGAAAGTGAGCGTCTGGTACAAGATGCATTAGAAAAAATGATGCGTAATAGAACTTCGATAGTAATCGCCCATCGCCTGTCTACCATACAAAAAGCGAACATCATTGTTGTATTACAAAAAGGTGAAATTGTAGAACAAGGTTCACATGAAGAACTTTTATCAAAAAATGGGACTTACAAGAAGCTTGTAGAAATGCAATCTTTATAAAAAAAGAAATTTAAAATACAATTTTACTAGCTTTCACACACAAATATTTTTCTTTGACAACATAAATATGTTTTTGAACGATTATTCCTACACATTTGTAAGGTAATCAATTTCAAAAAAACATGTTGAAGAAAAAAAAGTACTTATATATAGGCCTTTTCATTTCGTTCGTAATAACTAATATTACTTATGCACAAGACTGGGCACCTATAGGTCCAATAGATGCTAATCATCCCTTCCCTTTTAAAGACGGTAGTGTATATTTCACTACTGCTTTAGACAACAATGGATTACAGTATACAGCTTATCCAAATTTTAATGATGACGAGGCAACCATTGTGATTAAAACCTTTAATCCTGCAAATGGTTTATGGGAGAAAATTGCTATTAACCCTTACACCGAAAATAAAGGGAGGGACTATGTTATTCAATTTGATTCGAATAATGTCATGTATATCGGTCTAATCGGTGAAGTTAATGGTAATTATGAACGTGCTTTAGTTCTAAAGAAAAACGGCAACAATTTAGAACTTGTAGGTCAGGCCGACATTACTAGTAAAAAAGTTAGTAAACTACGTTTCAGAATTTCTGATGATGATACTTTAATGTTGGCAACTGCCAGCATGAACTTTGTCTGGAACAACCAAAGCCAAAATTCAGGTGTTCTAAATATGTATTCCTTCGACGGCACCAGTTGGAATCAAGAGGGGCAAGAAATTAATATAGGCTATACCAACAACTATTTTCTTGATTTAGAATTCAATTCAAGTAATGAAGCCATACTAGGGCATACATTAAGTACAGGTAATACAACCTATTTTAAGAAACTTACAGGTAATTCATGGGTCGACCATAGAACTACTTCGCTACTTACATCACCAGGTGATTTTATCTTAACTGGTAGCAATGAAGACATCATAGTAACTGCATATTCCAATTTTCAGGCAGAAGTTTGGTTAGATGACGGAGCGTTTACCAAGGTAGGCACGGTGTCCTCTACTGTTCGATCCTACATTAATGAAATAGAAAATGATGAAAATGGTGATGTTGTTATCATGGGGTCTTCAAGTGACACTAATGATAGTGATAAACTTGGTTTTATTAAAAAATTAGATGCTAATACATCAACATGGAACTTAATAGGTAACTCTATCGCAATAGTTAATTCATTTAGTTACACAGACCTTATGTTTGATGAGCAAAATATTCCAATCATAAGCTATTACAATAGTAATATAGGAATTTCAAGAAAATTAAATAATAGCAACAACTCATGGGACTATTTAGGTACACCTGGAATTTTAGAAATGGAAGCTTTTGGTGTAGCTCTGGACGCAAGTTATGATAGTGAAGAAAACCTCTATGTACTCCAAACCGAATATGATAATGGTGCTTTCTTAAATAAATTTAATCCCACCACTAATTCTTGGGAGAATGAAACAACATTCTTAGAAAACATAGATATAGATGATGCAAAATTGATTATCAATAAAGAAAACTCAAATATATTTGTCGCATTAAGTTGGCGCGACCCTATTACTTACGATGATAAAATTACTGTATTCAAAAATGAGAACAGCAACTGGACTGAAGTAGGTAATAATGCCGTCTTAGAATTGGAAGCAGATGAGCCAGATGAAATTCAATTTATAGTTGATGGTTCTGATAATCCTCTAATAGCTTATTGGGATGATGACGATGAAGAATATATAAAAGTCAGAAAACTAATTAATGGCACATGGGAAACCATAGGTGATTTTAGATTTTTAGACGAAAGTGACGACCCTTTAGAAATTGAAGAGGAGTATAGTTTGGCTTTGAACAGCTCAGGTGTTCCTTTTATGTTGCTAATGCATGACGACTATGATAAAGTTAAACTCTTTAAATATGATATCGGAACAACTTGGACCGAAATAGATGTTACCGGTCTACCAGATTCAGATGAAATTTTTAGTTTAAATATTGCGGAAGACGATACCATATATATAAGCTATGAAGATAACGACACCCGCGAACCTTTAGTTATAACTTATACGGAAACAACACAGCAGTTTATAACGCTTAGTCAAGATATTACCCAATATGAGTTTTGGGGCAATCCGCAAGTAAGTTTAGGAGCCGATGCTATTCCTATTGTTGGTTTTAGAGAAGATTTGAATGACGGTACTCGTGCCAAATTCAAATTAAAAAGATATAATGCCGACAATGACACTTGGGAAACTTTAAATACAGATGCTTTAGCCAATACCTATTGGGATGAGTACAAAGTAGTGATAAGCCCAACCAATGAAATAGGTTTTGTTTTTGACCATGGCTTTGTATATGCCAAAGGTTTTCAAGCACCGTTTACCCCAGCCGATGAAGATGAAGACGGCGTGCGTGATTCTGAAGATACCTGCCCCAACACACCAACAGGGGAAGAGGTTGACGAAAACGGCTGTTCTGACTCGCAGAAAGATACTGATGAAGACGGTGTGAATGACGCTTTGGATAATTGTGTGGATACAGCCAATGCCGAACAGTTGGATACCGACAATGATGGAGTAGGAAATATTTGTGATGACGATGACGATGGTGACGGTATGTCAGATGTGGAAGATGATTTTCCGTTAGATGAAACAGAAGATACAGATACCGATGAAGATGGTACTGGTAACAATGCCGATACTGATGATGATGATGATGGGACTTCAGACGAGAATGACGCCTTTCCATTGGACGAAACCGAAGATACCGATACTGATGATGATGGTACTGGTGATAATGCCGATACCGACGACGACGACGATGGTTTTACAGATACAGAAGAAGAAACAGCAAATACAGATCCGTTGGATGCGAATAGTTTCCCTGAAGATGAAGAGGTGCCAACTGCAGCAATTAAACCTACCCTTGTACCAGCACAGGCTTTTACTCCAAATGGTGATGGCAACAACGATCAATGGGTAATACCGGGTATCGAAAACTACCCCAATAATTCAGTAAGAGTCTATAACCGATGGGGCAATGAGGTATTCTCTACGAAATCATACCAAAACACTTGGGAAGGTTTTTATAAAGCGAATAGCGAAAAATTACCCGCAGGTCAATACATGTATATCATTGAATTAGGTGACAACTCAGAACCTATTCAAGGATGGATTTTCTTAAACTACTAATAAACCAAACAAGTATCGTAATGAATAAATTAATATTTATGTTCACGGTAATAGCATGCTTAACGGCTCAAAATACTATTGCCCAACAAGACTCGCATCGCACTTTTTATAATTATCAAATGAATTTAATTAACCCTGCATATGCAGGTGCAGAAGATCATGTTGATATAACACTAGGCGTTCGAAGTCAATGGGCAGGTGTTCAAGGCGCTCCCGAAAGTCAAAATATAATCGCTTCATCTCCTTTAGGAAAAAACTTAGGTTTTGGCGTTTCAATTCAAAACGATAAGACGTTCATTGAAAAACAAACATCCGTAGCCATAGATTTGGGTTATAAAGTTACCTTGAATGAAAACTACAACCTCTTTTTGGGGCTTAAAGCAAGTGGTAATACCTACAATATTAACACTGATGGTTTAATAACATACGGTGTTGGTCAAGACGCCACTTTAATGGATTTCAATAGTAAGTTTACTCCCAATGTTGGTGCTGGGGCATATTTAAAGCACGATAAGTATTTTATCTCATTATCAGCTCCTAGGTTATTATCAAATGAAAGACTAGAAGAAGAAAACGGCGTAGCAACTTTGAGTTCAGGAAAGCAACATTTCTACGCCTCCGCTGGGTATAAATTCATGCTTAGTTCAAGTATCAATCTGGAGCTAAGCTCACTATATCGTTATGTTGGTGCAGCACCTTCTTCTTTAGATATTACCGGTGTTTTTGACTTTAGTAAACGTTTTAACTTAGGAGTTTCTTATCGATTTGACGCAGCAATTGCTGGTATGCTCATGTTCAATGTAAGCGATTCATTTAAATTAGGATACGCCTATGAAACCGCAACCAATAATCAAATCAATGGTTTAGATAATGCATCTCATGAATTGATTTTGAAATTACAACTGTAAATAGTCATCATTTAGCAATTACTATAATCCCCTCAATAAAAAAGCACTTGCCATATTTATAAAGGGAATTAACAAAATACCATTAAATTATACATACATTAAACCTTTTACTACAATTGCAGTCTAAGAATTAAACACAAGAATTAAATATTGGTTGCAGAGGAAAACTTAGTAGATCAATTAAGGCAGGCGGATACGCAAGCTAAGGCTTTTGAGGTGCTTATAGATACTTATAAAGAACGTTTGTATTGGCATATTCGTAGAATTGTGTTAGACCATGATGATACTGATGATGTATTGCAAAATACTTTTATAAAGGTATTTAAGAATATAGAAGGTTTTAAAGGAGATAGCCAATTGTATTCGTGGATGTATCGCATAGCCACCAATGAGTCCTTGAGTTTTATGAAAACAAAAGCAAGGAAGTTGGGCGTAAACAATGAAAAACTTCATGATCATATGGCGCAGAACCTACAAGCCGATGTTTATTTTGAAGGAAGTGAAATTCAACTCAAATTACAGCAAGCAATCGCTACGTTACCAGAAAAGCAAAAGTTAGTGTTTAATATGAAGTATTTTGATGAGATGAAATACGAAGAAATATCAAAGATTTTGGATACTTCTGTAGGCGGATTAAAAGCTTCATACCATTTAGCAGTGAAAAAGTTAGAAAAATATTTAAAAGAAGATTAAACCTTTTAACAATTTGATAGTCAAAGAATAAGATGAAAGCATCAAATAAAAATAACGGATTTAAAACCCCAGAAGGTTACTTCGAAGGTCTAACAGGTAAGTTGCTCAACAAAATATCTAGAGAACAATCTGTTTTACCAAAGGATGATGGTTTTATTGCTCCTGAAGGTTATTTTGATTCAATCCAAGAGAATATCTTACACAAACTTGAAAAGGAAGAAACCAAGGTTATACAATTAAATCCTTATCGAAAATATTATTTCGCAGCAGCAGCTGTAGCAGCGGCGGTTTTTTTGTTTTTCGGAATTAATTTAAATACAAAAAGTAATCCAACTTTTGAAGGATTAGCTGCTACAGACATAGAAAGTTACTTTGAAAGTAATGACATGGAGTTATCTTCATATGAACTTGCCGAAGTAATGTCATTTGATGAGTTAGATATTAATGATATACTAGATAACCAACTTAATGATGACCATATCATCGATTATCTTGATGATAATATTGATTATTTAGAAGAATTAAATTTTGAAACAGATGAATAGCTTAAAAAACTTAACCGTAATATTATTTCTGTTTATCACGACTGCTTTTTATTCGCAAAAAAAAGATTGGGATAAAATAAAATCGCTTAAAGTTGCCTATTTCACAGAGCAATTAGAACTAACAACTAGTGAAGCTGAGGCTTTTTGGCCTGTGTATAATGCTTATGAAAAAGAAAGATACTTACTCCGAAAAAATGGTTTTGATAAGTTGAGAAATAAAATGAAAGAGGCTGACGCATACACCGAAAAAGAAGCCAGTAATCTTTTGGAAGATTATCTTAATTATGAAGAAGAAGAGGAAGAATTGGACAAAAATTTCTATGCTAAAATCAGTAAAAAAATTACAGCGAAAAAGACTTTAAAATTGATTCGAGCTGAGGAAGATTTTAGACGGAAATTAATTCGTGAATACAGAAAGAAACATTCAGGCAGCAAACAACACCCTTAAAAAGGTGTTTTTTTGTCAATTATCTAAAAACCAATTTAGATATACGATTTTTACCTGCGGCATAAGCCACAGAGTCGTTTTGAAATCTAATGGTATAAAACGATTCGTTGGAAATTTTCTGCCAGGTCTCTCCCCGATCATGTGAATAAGAAATACCATTAAAGCCTAAGGCAACAATTTCATTGGCATTAGAATTTGGCACAAACTGAACACAACTTTTGTAATTCGGTTCTTGGCCTTCAGCAATTAAATTCCAGGTTTTACCACCATCAATTGTCAATGCCTTATTCTGTTGATTCAATTCAGGATTGGTATAGTCACCACCAATAGCGATACCTATTTTATTGTTATAAAAATCTATTGAGTAAATACCCTGTGTAGACTCATCCTTTACAATAGAGGTATCTTGAATTTCCCATGTTTTTCCTTTATCCGGAGAATAATAAATCCTACTACTTGTTGTAGCAATCCAAGTATTATCACCTTTGACCTCAATGTTAGTATTACTAGCAGCAAAGGCCCCTTCACCCGTGATTCCAGCGGGCAACTCGTCACAAGACAATTTTCTCCAATGGTGACCACCATCTCTAGTTATTAATACCGACAAGCATCCATCCATAGAATCGCCAACTGCAATACCTTCTCTATTATTCCAAAAGGTCATCGCATCATAAAAAACGTTTGGATCGCTCTCATCATAAACCAAATCCATTACATCGTCTTCTCCTGTTTTATAAAGTAATGCAGGACTTGCCACAGAAAGCATAAAAAAATCAGTAGCATTATGAGCAACAGCTCTGTATTCTGGAAGTGTTGAATTAATACCTTGAACATTAGCGTGTACTTTTCCACTCGTCAAAGAAATTGTACCAAATACGCCCTTATTAGCTGCAAAAACCAAATTATTACCCATTAAATCAATTGCCCGAATACTCAGCGAATCTTCAAATAAGTTTTCAACAGAGACTGAAGAATATGGAGTTTTCTGTACTTTTTCTGTACAAGAAAGCAAACAAAATATAATTAAGACAATATAAAAGGGCTTCATAAAGTAAAGTTTATCAAAAATAAAAGGAATAGGCATGAATACAATACCTTTGCAAACTTAATTCACAAGAATGAAACTGCACAGAAATTTGGTTTTTGCCGTAATCGACGCTTTGAATTTAACATTCAATGAGGGAGAATATGCCGATAAAGTCATTCAGAAAGTACTTAAAATTGATAAACGTTGGGGATCTAGAGATCGCGGATTTATTGCGGAAACCACTTACGAAATGGTACGCTATAAGCGATTGTATGCCGAAATTGCCGAAGTAAAAGCACCATATAATCGTCAAGATTTGTTTAGAATGTGGGCCGTATGGGCAGTTTTAAAAGGAATAAAATTGCCAGACTGGAAACAAATTGAACCTACACCAGAACGTCGAATTAAAGGTAAATTTGATGAATTATCAAAAATCAGAAAGTTCAGAGAAGCAGTACCAGATTGGATTGATGAAATTTGTGTTAAGGCACTTGGTGAAAAATTATGGACCGCCGAAATAGCTGCATTAAACAAAAAAGCGGAAGTAATACTTCGAACCAACACTTTAAAAATAACCAAAGAAAATCTAAGAAAAGCACTTTTAGATGAAGGTATAGTAATAGAACCAATTAAGGGTTATGCATCAGCATTGCGGTTACCAGAACGCGCCAATGTATTTGTTACTGACTCTTTTAAAAAGGGATATTTTGAGGTACAAGATGCTTCTTCGCAATTAGTTGCAGAATTTCTTGACGTTAAACCAGGACAGCGCGTTGTAGATACTTGTGCAGGTGCAGGCGGCAAGTCTTTACATTTGGCTGCTTTAATGGAAAATAAAGGACAATTAATTGCCATGGATATTTATGGCAGTAAATTAAAAGAGCTTAAGCGTAGAGCACGTAGGAATGGCGCACATAATATTGAACCTCGAGAAATTGATTCTACGAAGGTTTTTAAAAAATTATATGGTAGTGCAGATCGTGTTTTAATCGATGCACCTTGTACTGGTTTGGGAGTTATTAGACGAAACCCAGACACCAAATGGAAAATGCAACCAGAATTTTTAGATAAAATTATAAAGGTACAGCACGACATTATTCGTAGTTATAGTAAAATAGTTAAGCCAGGTGGAAAAATGGTATATGCTACATGTTCTATACTGCCACAAGAAAACAACGATCAGGTAATTTCTTTCTTAGCTTCTGAAGAAGGCAGTGATTTCACTTTAGTAAAAGAAAAGAAGATATACGCTTCTAAAGACGGGTTTGACGGATTTTATATGGCATTACTAGAAAAGGCGAATAAATAGATTATTCGCCTTTTCTTTATATGAAATATTTTTCCTTTTTTATCCAAAAAGTGACTGCTGAGCAGAGTCGGCAGGTGTACTAACTTTTGGTTTTGCCTTAGCCTTTGGTTTAGCTTTGGCAACAGGCTTTTTAAGTTCTTCAACCGCCACAGGTGCTTCTATAATAGGCTCTTCTATTTCAACACCTCCATTTTGTTGTTTTTGCCCCCATCTGTTCATTGCTTGTACTAGCGGTAAAAGTGATTGGCCTTTAGATGTTAATTCGTATTCTACTCTAGGCGGAATTTCAGAATAAACTTTACGAACTAATAATTCGTCGCGTTCAAGTTCTTTTAACTGTTTACTCAGCATCTGTCGATTAATACCTTCAACATTCTTAATTAGAATACCAAATCGGTTCAATCCTTTTGAAATTCGATCCAATAAAATTGGCTTCCATTTACCACCAATATATTGCATACAATAGGTTATACTACAAGCATCTGAATTTAACGATACTCTTTTCGAGTTATTTTTAGTAATTGCCATATCATTTATTTTAGGGAGGAACAAATTAACATACTTTATTCGAATATCATACTCTTTTATTGGATTTTATAATGGTTTAAAAAACATACTAATCTTAAAACGCTAATTGTCAATAGGATTGACCAAATATTTTTTTAAACATAAAAGTTAATCATCATTAACAATTACTGTTTACAAGTGTTTTAAAAATGCGCAATAGATATCGAGTAAAATCTTAAATTTGTGCTTTCTTAAACCTAACAATTCACGCTGTTCATGATTCACTTTTTCGGGGATGTAAGTACCAAGGTTTTTGCAGTTGAAACTGCTCAAGAACTTTCACAAGGAGATACAGACAAATTAAATTGGTTGTTCGGCAATCAACCAAAAATAAACGCGGCGTCAATAGACGCCTTTTTTGTTGGTCCAAGAGCGGCTATGATTACGCCTTGGAGTACCAATGCCACTGAAATAACTCAAAACATGGGAGTTTCAGGAATTATCAGAATTGAAAAATTTAAGAGCGTCAACGGCGATTTTACAGATTTCGACCCAATGCTATATCAAAAATTCTCTGGTTTACATCAGGAAATATTCAAAATTGAAGTAACCCCAGAAGCAGTAAAAGATATTAATGACATTGCAGAATATAATCAACAAGAAGGTTTAGCCTTAAGCGATGAAGAAGTTAGTTATTTAGAAAAGTTAGCAAAGAAAATTGAACGTCCATTAACTGATTCTGAAGTCTTCGGATTTAGCCAGGTAAACTCCGAACATTGTCGTCATAAAATTTTTAATGGCACATTTATTATCGATGGAAAAGAAATGCCAAGTTCTTTATTCAAATTAATAAAGAAGACTTCACAAGAACACCCCAACGATATAGTTTCGGCCTATAAGGATAATGTTGCTTTTGTAAAAGGTCCGAAAGTTTTACAATTCGCACCAAAAACTGCCGACAAACCAGATTTTTACGAAGAGAAAGAATTTGAATCGGTAATATCGCTAAAAGCAGAAACACATAATTTCCCTACAACAGTAGAACCATTTAATGGTGCTGCAACAGGTTCGGGTGGCGAAATAAGAGATCGTTTAGCTGGTGGAAAAGGTTCGTTACCCTTGGCAGGTACTGCGGTGTACATGACAGCTTATTCTCGTCTTGAAGAAAATAGAAAATGGGAAAATACTATGCCAGCGCGGCCTTGGCTGTATCAAACCCCAATGGATATTTTAATAAAAGCATCTAATGGAGCTTCTGACTTCGGTAATAAATTTGGTCAACCTTTAATCTCGGGATCTGTATTAACTTTTGAACATCAAGAGGATGCTATTTCAGAAACTAAAAAAGGAAGAAGATTAGGATTCGATAAAGTTATAATGCAGGCCGGTGGAATCGGTTATGGTAAATCGGAACAAGCATTAAAAGACACGCCAAATAAAGGTGATAAAATAGTAATTTTAGGAGGCGACAACTACCGAATAGGCATGGGTGGAGCGGCCGTTTCTAGTGCGGACACTGGCGCATTTAGCTCTTCAATAGAGTTAAATGCTATCCAAAGATCTAACCCCGAAATGCAAAAAAGAGCAGCCAACGCCATTCGCGGGATGGTAGAGAACGATGTAAATACGATAGTCTCAATTCATGACCATGGTGCAGGCGGACACCTCAACTGTCTATCCGAATTAGTTGAAGATACTGGTGGTAAAATTGATTTAGACAAATTACCTATTGGCGACCCAACACTCTCAGCAAAAGAAATTATTGGCAATGAATCACAAGAACGTATGGGTCTTGTAATTGGCAAAAACGATATCGATTTATTAACTCGTATTGCTGAACGTGAGCGTTCACCAATGTATGAAGTCGGAGATGTAACAAATGACGACCGTTTTACTTTTGAATCGAAAACCACCGGAGAAAAACCGATGGACGTACATTTAAGTGACATATTTGGAAGCTCACCAAAAACAGTATTAACAGATACAACAGTAACGCGAACATATAATAATGCTGATTACTCTCTTGAATATTTTCATGACTATTTAGATCAAGTATTACAACTAGAAGCTGTTGGTTGTAAAGATTGGCTAACGAATAAAGTCGATCGTTGTGTGGGTGGCCGCGTTGCAAAACAACAATGCGCAGGTCCATTACAACTACCTCTAAATAATGTGGGCGTTATGGCCTTAGATTTTAAAGGGAAAGAAGGCATTGCAACAAGTATTGGGCATTCTCCTATTTCTGCGCTTATAGATCCCGCTGCAGGAAGTAAGAATAGTATAGCAGAAGCTTTAACCAACATTATTTGGGCGCCATTGAATGAAGGTTTAAAATCAATATCATTATCTGCAAACTGGATGTGGCCTTGTAAAAATGAGGGTGAAGATGCTAGGCTCTACAAAGCGGTGGAAGCAGTTTCTGAGTTTTCTATTGCGCTTGGCATTAATGTGCCGACTGGTAAAGATTCGCTTTCCATGAAACAGAAATATAAAGATGGTGACGTAATAGCACCAGGTACTGTGGTGATTTCTGCTGCTGGGCATTGCGATGATATTACTAATGTGATTGAGCCTGTTTTGCAAAAAGATGGCGGTTCAATCTATTATATTAATCTATCAAAAGACAGTTACAAATTAGGTGGTTCTTCTTTTGGACAAGTATTAAATGCTATTGGAACAGAAGCCCCTACTATAAAAGATGACGCATATTTTAAAACCGTTTTTAATACGATTCAAACCCTTATTAAAAAAGGGCAAATAATTGCTGGTCATGATGTTGCTTCAGGTGGTTTAATTACCACGTTGTTAGAATTATGTTTTGCAGATGTTGATTTAGGAGCCAATTTAAACCTTTCAAACTTGGGTGAATCGGATACCATTAAATTACTCTTTTCTGAAAACTCAGGTATTGTTTTTCAGGCAAAAGATGCTTCAATTGAAACCGATTTAACAACTGCACATATTGATTTCAAAAAGATTGGTGAAGTAATTTCTGAGCCCCAACTGACAATTAAGAATAGCGGTATGGAAATGGGACTTAATGTGACATCATTACGAGATACCTGGTTCAAAACATCGTATTTATTAGATGGAAAGCAAACTGCGAATAACTTAGCTACTGCTCGATTTGAAAATTATAAGGTACAGCCGTTGAACTATGTTTTCCCTAAAAACTTTACAGGTAAAATTTCATCGAGAGGGCAAAATAAACCCAAAGCAGCCATCTTAAGAGAGAAAGGAAGTAATTCTGAACGTGAAATGGCAAATGCTATGTATTTGGCTGGTTTCGATGTTAAAGATGTACATATGACCGATATAATTTCGGGACGAGAAACTTTAGAAGACATTCAGTTTTTAGGCGCTGTTGGTGGTTTTTCCAATTCTGATGTCCTAGGTAGTGCAAAAGGATGGGCTGGTGCTATTAAATACAATGAAAAAGCAAATACAGTAATTAAGAACTTCTTTGCAAGACCAGATACATTATCGATAGGTATTTGCAATGGATGTCAGTTATTTATGGAGTTAGACCTCATTAATCCGGAACATGAAACACACGGAAAGATGACCTACAACGATTCACATAAACATGAAAGTAATTTTACATCTGTAAAGATTCAAAAGAATAATTCAGTAATGCTTTCTTCTTTAGAAGGGGCAACTCTAGGTGTTTGGATTTCTCATGGAGAAGGCAAATTTAAATTTTCGCACACAGAAGACAACTACGACATTGTGGCTAAATATGGTTACGAAGGTTATCCTGCAAATCCGAATGGAAGCGATTTCAACACTGCTATGCTTTGTGATGCTACAGGAAGACATTTAGTTACCATGCCACATATAGAACGCTCTACTTTCCCATGGAATTGGGCCCACTACCCTACTAATAGTACTGATGAAGTATCACCTTGGTTAGATGCTTTTTTGAACGCAAGATTGTGGATTGAAAAAAATAGCTAGCACTTGGTTTTGGGTGTTAGCATCTTCTTTAAAGATAAAAATTACGACATAGTAGCCGCTAATATAGTAGCGGCTATTTTATCATTATTTTATCACTCCAGATTTTATCATTAGAACTTTTCAGTTTAAAAAGATAAAGTCCAGGCATTAAGTTCTTTTTATTTATCGTTATCTGGTTTTGTCCTATTTGGGTATCACCAGACATATCATGTGTATTAATTTTTTTCCCTGATAAATCAAAAAGTTCAAAAGTGTAACTTCCAGCGCCTTCTTCAAAGAAATATAAATCTGCAGATTCAGAAACTGGGTTTGGATACAATAACGATTTATTAGTATCCTCTAAAACAAATACTTTTTCCGGCTGTTTATTGTTGAAATTAACGTTTGATAACTTTAATTCTTTTTGTTCCGAATAACCATTTTCAGCAATAAGATTAAAGTTTATAACCTTAATACTAGAAAAATCAGTAGTTCCATTTCCACCAACAAAATCTGCATTTGTTAATGTGAAATTTTTTGCTGTGGCAGTCAAGTTTACATTTGCAGTAAAAACAGAACCATCACCCGTTGTTAATTTAACTTCTAATGCTCCCGTACCTTCAGCATCGAAAGATATTTTTTCATATTCGGAAAGGTCTACAGGGGTAAACCTAGGACTTAATGCTCTATATACTCCTATATAATTAGAAGTAGAACCACTTAAGGCTATATTTCGTTCTATTTGATAACCGTCTTCAATATAAGGTTGTAAATCTTCCAACACATCATAAACTTGAATTTCAGTTCCTTCAGACGAAGCATCTAACCCCCAAGGAGCATCGGCAACAAATAAATCATCTGGTGTTCCACCATTTAAATTACTAATTCTAAAACCAAAATCGAATATACTACCAGTCTTTAGAGCGACCGAATCGAGATACCCTTCAATTGAGGTAGCAAAAGACAAACTTTCTGTTGTCATTGTTTCCGTTCTCTTTACACCACCTTCTAAGTTTATTTGCTCAGATTTATTATTATTTAACAATCTCAATTGCACTTCACCATTAGCATACTTAGCAGATTTAACAAAAACTGGCGGTGGCGTAGAGCCTTTATACTCATTAATAACGGCATGAACTTCTAAAAGGTTTAAAATTTCATCTGCTAAGAGCAATAAGTCATCTACAGTATTCGACCAAATCTGAAAATTGTAATAAGCAGTATCCTCTTCATACGAATCAATATTCCAATGTGATTCAATAACAAACTCATTTTTATTATTTAACCTTGCTGAAAAAGTCAAGGCAAACTCCGTATTTCCGTCGGGTTGTTTGATTATGGATTTGATAAAATCCTTTTCGCGTAATTGTATTGTAGAAACAGACAACAACTGGGCCCCTAAAAATCTATCGCAAATAAATTTACTGTGCTCATAAACTTTATTATCAGTTTTTATTACCATTAATGCTCCAATATTCTCTGAGTCTTTAAGGTAATCCACAGAATATATATCAGAAGCATTAGTTAAATCTAAGAGATCAACCGGAGAAGATTCAATAGTACTTGTCTCGCCAATTATTTCTAACGGAACTAATTCATTCAATGGAATACTATCTGATGTAAACTTACCACTTTTGGCATACAGTGAACTTTTCTTAACAATTTTTGCTGCACTTTTATCAAAAACAAAATTTGTTTTCGCGCGTTTGTAATTTCGTTGACTTATTAAGGTTGACAATCTATCATTACTCTCTAATCCACCTTTATTAGCTCCAGAAGTTAAAGTGATTTTTGGACATGATGCAACGCCAGAACAAGAAGGGTCGTCACAGTCAACAAGACCATCGCCATCATCATCAATGCCATTAATACAATCTTCCTGTGGTACTGGAGCTGTTGGGCAACGTGCTCCGTCATTACTAGAGGCCGCAGGTCCAAAGGCAAAAATATTAGAATTTATTTCTCCATTTGAAATATTCTGAACGCTATCTATTTTATATACTGAGCCAGTCTGATTCGCTGAAATATAAAAGTTGCCATCCACATCAAAATAAACAGCTCCGAAAGCATATCTCAATCCTTCAAGGATTGGTACAACACCCAATGTTGTGACAATGCCTGTATCAGGATCAATCCGATAAAGAATATTGCTTTTTCCCTCAACAGTATACAACATTCCATCTGCGGCGTTAAAAGCCCAATCTGCTATGGCCAAACTTTGACTTAGCTTGAAAGCCCCTAAATATTCTAAATAAGTATCTGATTCGGGATTTATATCCACTTTAAAATACGAAGAACCACCAGCTTTAAAATAATATATACCGTCAGAAGAAATATCTCCCACATATTTGTTTCCAGTTGGTAATTCTGGTATAGTATATTGCTCAACAGAAAAATCCTTACCAATTCTAACAATAGTTCTGGATGGGCTTGCTAAATACCCCCATAAAAATCCGTCTGTGGCATTATAGCCTACCCCGTTCACATTACCCGGTGTAATATCTTCGGCAACCAAATAAGAACTACCTGATGCTAAATCAAGCGCGTAAATATCATTATACTGAAATAAGTACGCATTAAAATCGCAATCAAATGGCTCTGACTGAGCAAAAAGATTTAGATTTAAAAAAAAGATTGCTATTAAAGCAGTTGAGTACTTAAAAGTGCTTTTTAAAAAGTAAAAGATCTTCATAATTTCTATGATTTGGGGTCAATGAACACAACAAACCTAGGAAATAATAATAAAGAATTTTCCTACAATTATATGAGTAACATATATAACACGCTCAATTACAATTTATTGTAGACCAACAATTATAAATTAAGCCAATTATATAAATATGATAATTATGAAATTTACAATCACAACTGCGTATATTTATTAATACAATTTTAAAATCCCATGTTCTTTCACTAATTTGCAATTACTTTTTAGATACTTAGTATGCAACACGTAACTCGACTTTTTGACTTTCCTTATTACCAACTCGAAAAGTATAATTTAGATAAATCGCTCGTCACCAAATATAATGGAGAATGGGTAGCTACCTCTTCCCAAGAATATATAAATAAAGCTAATGCCATTAGTCGTGCATTACTTAGGCTAGGTATTCAAAAGGATGATAAAATAGCGGTTATATCATCGACCAACAGAACCGAATGGAATGTCATGGATATTGGCATTCTACAATTAGGAGCGCAAAACATTCCTATTTATCCAACTATATCTGCCGAAGATTATGCATATGTACTAAACCATAGCGAATCAACATATTGTTTTGTATCAGATATGGAGGTATTTGAAAAGGTGAAAAAGGTTATGTCTACAACCCAGTTGAAAGACGTATTTAGCTTTGATCAAATAGAAGGCTGTAAACATTACTCGGAATTATTTGAATTAGGAAAGGACGACAGCAATCAATCGGAAGTACAAGAAAGAATGGATGCAGTTAAACCTTCCGATTTAGCAACCATAATTTATACATCTGGTACAACAGGTAAACCGAAAGGTGTTATGCTATCCCATAATAACGTTACAAGTAACGCCCTTGAGGGTTGTAAAAGGCTACCTATTTCAGGCTCTGGAACTAAAATTTTAAGTTTTTTACCCATTTGTCATGTTTTTGAAAGAGTACTTATTTACATATATCAATATGCAGGATGTACAGTATATTACGCAGAAGGACTGGATAAAATTGGAGATAATGCTAAAGAAATTAAACCAAATTTAATGTCTGTCGTTCCAAGGCTGGTAGAAAAGGTTTATGATAAAATAATAGCAAAAGGAGCGGAATTGTCCGGAATCAAGAAAAAGCTATTTTACTGGGCCGTTGAAATTGGGGAACAATGGGAACCGTACGGGCAAAATGGATGGTGGTATGGTTTTAAACTTTCAATTGCCGATAAACTAATTTTTAGCAAATGGCGCGAAGCATTGGGCGGTGAGCTAAGTACTATGGTTTCGGGTAGTGCTGCATTGCAACCTAGATTAGGCAGAATTTTTGGAGCTGCTGGCATGCATGTAATGGAAGGATATGGCTTAACTGAAACTTCACCTGTTGTTAGTGTTGGCATGTACGCGAATAAAATGTACAAAGTAGGATCCGTAGGCAAAGCGCTTAACGATGTAGAAATTAAAATTGCAGACGACGGAGAAATTTTGGTAAAAGGTCCAAATGTAATGATGGGCTATTATAAAGACCCTGAGAGAACCAATGAAGTTATGACCGGTGATTACTTTCACACAGGTGATAAAGGAGAAGTTGACAGCGAAGGTTTCCTTAAAATTACTGGACGTAAAAAAGAAATGTTTAAAACCTCAGGAGGTAAATATGTTATTCCCACTTTGTTAGAAAATGAGTTAAAACAATCTAGATTTATAGAACAAGTAATGGTCGTTGGCGAAGGCGAAAAAATGCCAGCAGCTATTATTCAACCCAATTTTGAATTTGTTCAAGAATGGCTAGCAAAGAAAAAGGATATAAAAAACGCAACTGCTGATGCCATTGCATCCTCTAATGATGTAATCGATAGAATTCAAGTAGAACTAGATAAATGTAATGCTGGATTTGGCAAATGGGAAAGAATAAAAGTCTTTAGATTAACTAAAGATGCTTGGACGCCCGAAGCAGGTCACCTCACTCCTACTATGAAAATGAAAAGGTCTGTAATAAAAGAAATGTACATAGATCTTTATAACGATATGTATGGTCGCTCTTAATTAAAAACTAACTCCGTAAACATTATGTTAAGCTAATCTATTTATTCACTTTCTTAAATATTTATTATGCATGCATAATAAATATTCGTATATTTGGTTATACTTATAAAACCACTTATGCGAGATATTACCATAGATTATGCCCTCCGCGAAACTTGGTTATTGGTTGCAAAAATGTATAACGAAGAGGCTAAGAACTATGAAAGTACGATGGCTATGGGTTTTACATTATTAAGTATAGACCCTAAAACTGGCACCCCATCCACGGCCTTAGGACCAAAAATGGGGATGGAAGCCACAAGTCTAACTCGAATTTTAAAGAGTCTAGAAGGAAAAGGATTTATAAAACGTAAACCAAACCCTAAAGACGGAAGAGGTGTATTAATTCATTTAACAGCTACAGGATTAGAAAAAAGAAATCTATCCAAAAATGCGGTTTTATGTTTTAATGAAATGGTTTTACAAAATGTTTCGGAAGAAAAAATTAAGGCCTTTTTCGAAGTAACAGAAACGATTAACAAGCTAATTTCAGAGAAGAATATATTTTCAGATAACACTACAAACAATTAACAAACTAAAGCAATGCGTAAACACATTAATAAGGTCGCAGTTATAGGATCCGGAATTATGGGAAGTGGAATTGCTTGCCATTTTGCCAATATAGGAGTCGAAGTACTCCTATTAGACATTATACCTAGAGAGCTTAACGAAAAGGAAAAAGCTAAAGGGTTGACTTTAAATGATAAAGTAGTTAGAAATAGATTAGTGAACGATTCATTAATGGCTGCATTAAAATCTAAACCCTCACCAATTTACTCACAAAAATTCGCGTCTAGAATTTCAACTGGTAATTTAGAAGACGACATTTCAAAAATCTCAAAAGTAGATTGGATTATTGAGGTGGTAGTTGAACGCCTTGATATTAAGAAAATGGTTTTCGAAAATATTGAAAAACATAGAACACCAGGAACATTAATTACTTCCAACACTTCGGGTATTCCTATCAAATTTATGAGTGAAGGCAGAAGTGATGATTTTCAAAAACATTTCTGTGGAACCCACTTTTTTAACCCTGCGCGATACTTAAAATTATTTGAAATTATTCCAGGACCTAAAACAGCTCCTGAAGTTCTTGAATTTTTAAATGGATATGGCGAACAGTTTTTAGGTAAAACTTCTGTTGTAGCTAAAGATACTCCTGCATTTATTGGTAATAGAATAGGTATTTTCAGTATTCAAAGTCTTTTTCATATGGTTAAAGAAATGGATATGACCGTTGAGGAAGTTGATAAACTAACAGGACCAGTCATCGGACGTCCAAAATCAGCTACTTTTAGAACAGTTGATGTTGTTGGATTAGATACACTGGTGCACGTAGCAAACGGAATCTCAGAAAATTGTAACGACGACGAACGTCATTCTCTTTTTGCCCTACCGGATTTTATTTCCACAATGATGGAGAATAAATGGTTAGGAAGCAAAACAGGACAAGGTTTTTATAAAAAGTCTAAAGACGCTTCGGGTAAGACCGAAATATTGACTTTGGATTTAAATACGATGGATTATCGCTCTAAAAAGAGAGCCAAGTTCGCTACGCTAGAATTAACTAAGACTATAGATAAAGTAATAAATCGTTTTTCTGTTTTAGTTGATGGAAAAGATAAAGCTGGTGAATTTTACAGAAAAAGTTTCGGACAATTGTTCGCTTATGTATCACATCGTATTCCTGAAATAACAGATGAGTTATACAAAATTGATGATGCCATGAAAGCTGGTTTTGGCTGGGAACACGGCCCATTTCAAATTTGGGATGCAATTGGTTTAGAAAAAGGATTAGATCTAATTAAAGCTGAAGGGCAAGAAGCTGCCTCTTGGGTCACCGAAATGAAATCAGCCGGAAACACTTCTTTCTATAGTGTTAAAGATGGGGCATCTTATGCATATGATATTCCTAAAAAGGCGATGGATAAAATTCCAGGTCAGGATGCTTTTATCATTTTAGATAATATTAGAAAATCTAAAGAGGTATTTAAAAATAGTGGTGTCGTAATTGAAGATTTGGGTGATGGAATTTTAAATGTTGAATTTCAGTCTAAAATGAACACTATTGGCGGTGATGTTTTAGCTGGTTTAAATAAGGCTGTTGATTTAGCAGAAAAGAACTTTCAAGGACTTGTAATTGGAAATCAAGCTGCTAATTTTTCTGTTGGCGCCAACATCGGAATGATTTTCATGATGGCAGTTGAGCAAGAATATGATGAGCTTAATGCAGCTATTAAAATGTTCCAAGACACAATGATGCGTATGCGTTATTCATCAATTCCAACAGTATCTGCACCGCACGGAATGTGCCTTGGAGGTGGTTGTGAACTTTCATTACACGCCGATAAAGTTGTAGCCGCTGCAGAAACATACATTGGTCTGGTAGAATTTGGTGTTGGCGTTATCCCTGGTGGTGGTGGTTCGAAAGAATTTGCTGTGCGCGCTCAAGATACCTTCAAAAAAAATGATGTTGAACTAAATGTATTGCAAGAGTACTTTTTAACCATAGGTATGGCAAAAGTATCTACCTCTGCTTATGAAGCATATGATTTAGGCATCCTTCAACCAGGAAAAGATATTGTTGTAGTAAATAAAGACCGACAAATTGCAACTGCGAAGGCTCATGCAAAATTAATGGCGGAAGCTGGTTACACAATGCCTCCCAAGCGAAAAGACATTAAAGTGCTTGGTAAGCAAGCATTAGGTATGTTTTTAGTTGGTACCGATTCTATGGAAGCAAGTCATTATATCAGTGAGCATGATAAGAAAATCGCAAATAAACTAGCATACGTTATGGCTGGAGGTGATCTATCAGAACCTACTCTTGTAAATGAACAATATTTATTAGACCTCGAACGTGAAGCGTTTTTATCGCTCTGTACAGAAAAGAAAACATTAGAACGTATTCAGCATATGTTGAAAACAGGTAAACCACTTAGAAACTAAAACAATGAAAACTGCATATATAGTTAAAGCATATAGAACTGCTGTAGGCAAAGCACCTAAAGGTGTTTTCCGATTTAAACGTACTGATGAATTGGCAGCGGAAACCATCGCATACATGATGAAGGAGTTGCCAGATTTTGACAAAAAACGAATTGATGATGTAATTGTGGGTAACGCAATGCCAGAAGGTTCACAGGGCTTAAATATGGCAAGACTTATTTCATTAATGGGATTAGATATTGTTGATGTACCGGGTGTAACGGTAAATCGTTTTTGCTCTTCTGGAATAGAAACCATTGGAATTGCAACTGCTAAAATTCAATCGGGTATGGCAGATTGTATTATTGCCGGTGGAGCCGAAAGCATGAGTTCAGTACCAATGACCGGTTATAAAACTGAATTAAATTACGATTTAGTAGCCGAAGGTCATGAAGACTATTATTGGGGAATGGGAAATACAGCAGAAGCTGTAGCGAATGAATTTAATGTGTCTCGAAAAGACCAAGATGAATTTGCTTACAATTCGCACATGAAAGCACTTAAAGCGCAAGCAGAAGACCGTTTTCAAGATCAAATAGTTCCTATTGAAGTCGAACAAACTTATATTGATGCGAACGGCAAAAAGGCAACTAAAAAATATACTGTTACAAAAGACGAAGGTCCTAGAAAAGGAACTTCTCTTGAGGTACTAAATAAATTACGCCCGGTATTTGCTGCAGGCGGAAGTGTAACTGCCGGTAATTCATCTCAAATGAGTGATGGTGCTGCATTTGTTATGATAATGAGCGAAGAAATGGTGAAAGAGCTTAATCTAGAACCAATTGCTCGTTTAGTGAACTATGCCGCTGCAGGGGTTCCTCCGAGAATTATGGGTATAGGTCCAGTAGCTGCAATACCAAAAGCATTAAAACAAGCTGGTTTAAAACAAAGTGATTTAGAATTAATTGAATTGAATGAAGCTTTTGCTTCGCAATCACTTGCCGTAATTCGAGAATTAGATTTAAATCCTGATATCATTAATGTAAATGGTGGTGCGATAGCCCTAGGCCATCCATTAGGTTGTACGGGTGGCAAACTTTCTGTTCAACTTTTTGATGAAATGCGTAAACGAAATATGCAAGGAAAATATGGCGCAGTTACTATGTGTGTTGGAACAGGACAAGGAGCTTGTGGCATATATGAATTCCTAAATTAAAAAACGAAAAAAAATAATTGTCTAATTAAAATCACCCCGTAACAATTCTTCCTTTTAGGGAGTAAGAAGGGATTAAAGTATGGAAACAGCAAACAAAGATAACTTACTTCGTGGAGGTCAATTCCTCGTTAAAGAAACTAAATGTGAAGATATCTTTACATTAGAAGATTTATCTGAAGAACAAAAAATGATGCGTGATAGTACCAAAGAATTCGTTGACAGAGAACTTTGGGCACATTGGGAACGTTTTGAGCAAAAAGATTATGCATATACAGAAGAATGTATGCGCAAAGCAGGGGAACTTGGACTTTTAAGTGTAGCCGTTCCTGAGTCATACGGTGGAATGGGCATGGGCTTTGTTTCTACGATGTTAGTTTGTGATTATATTTCTGGTGCTACTGGTTCTTTTAGTACTGCCTTTGGTGCACATACAGGTATTGGAACTATGCCAATTACCCTTTATGGTACAGAAGAACAAAAACAAAAATACGTTCCAAAATTAGCTTCAGGAGAATGGTTTGGCGCTTATTGCCTAACTGAACCTGGTGCAGGTTCAGATGCAAATTCGGGTAAAACAAAAGCTGTATTATCTGAAGATGGAAAACACTATAGTATTTCAGGTCAAAAAATGTGGATTTCTAATGCTGGCTTTTGCAGCATGTTTATCGTTTTCGCTCGAATAGAAGATGATAAAAATATCACTGGTTTTATTGTTGAAAACAATCCTGAAAATGGTATTACTTTAGGCGATGAAGAAAAGAAATTAGGAATTCACTCCTCTTCTACCCGTCAGGTATTTTTTAGTGACACAAAAGTACCAGTAGAAAATATGCTTTCGGAGCGTGGGAATGGATTTAAAATAGCGATGAATGCCTTAAATATTGGTCGCATTAAATTAGCTGCTGCTTGTTTAGATGCCCAAAGACGCGTAATTAATGAAGCAGTTAATTATGCCAATGAGCGTATACAGTTTAAAACTCCGATAATGAATTTTGGCGCAATTAAAGCCAAGATTGCTACAATGACAACAAATGCTTATGCTGGCGATTCTGCAAGTTATAGAGCTGCTAAAAATATTGAGGATCGAATTGCTTTGCGTGAAGCTGCAGGAAATACACACCAAGAAGCAGAACTAAAAGGTGTCGAAGAATATGCAATTGAATGCTCTATTTTAAAGGTTGCAGTTTCAGAAGATGTTCAAAATACAACTGATGAAGGTGTTCAAATTTTTGGAGGAATGGGCTTTAGTGCAGACACTCCAATGGAAAAAGCATGGAGAGATGCTAGGATAGCCAGAATCTATGAGGGTACTAATGAAATTAACAGAATGCTTTCGGTTGGCATGTTAGTTAAGAAAGCCATGAAAGGCCATGTTGATTTACTTGGACCAGCTACAGCGGTTGGCGAAGAATTAATGGGTATCCCTTCTTTTGACACACTTGACTTTTCAGAACTATTTGCCGAAGAGAAAGATTTATTGGCACGTTTGAAAAAAGTATTCTTGATGGTAGCCGGTAGTGCAGTACAAAAATATGGGCCTGATTTAGAGAATCACCAACAGTTAATGTTGGCAGCTTCAGACATTCTCATTGAAGTGTATATGGCGGAAAGTACAATTTTGCGGACGGAGAAAAATGCAAAACGTTTTGGCGAAGAAGCTCAAACTACGCAAATTGCAATGTCTAAATTGTATTTGTACAATGCAACTGAAACAATTATTCAGAAAGGTAAGGAAGCTATTATTTCTTTTGCAGAAGGCGATGAACAACGCATGATGTTAATGGGTTTAAAACGTTTCACAAAATACACTAACAACCCTAATGTAGTAGCTTTACGCACTCAAATTGCTGATAAAGTAGCTGCAGACAATGGGTACACCTTTGACTAATTCAAATTATTAATTTATTTGAATAAATAAAAAGCCGACCAGTTTATGGTCGGCTTTTTTATGCAGTTCAATTGCAATTCTTATAAGGAATGTAATAATTTATTACTCACGTATCGATTCTAATATCGATTCATCAGAATTTTTATTAGAAAATAAAATAGCACATTCTATAAGAGCTAAATGTGAATACGCCTGAGGGAAATTCCCCAATAATCTTTTAGTTTTAAAATCTACATCTTCACTAAAAAGACCCAAATGATTACTGTAACTTAAGAGTTGATCAAAATACTTCATTGCTTTTTCCTCCTCACCTATTTTATACAAGCTATTTATAAACCAAAATGTACAAATGGTAAAAGATGATGAGGGTAACCCAAAATCATCTTCATTTTTATAACGATAAAGCAGTCCGTCATTATTTAAATCTTTTTCAATTGCTTTAACCGTACTTACAAATTTTGGATCTCTTGCAGGAATAAAACCGTACGATTCCATTAACAAAACAGACGCATCTAAATCATCAGAACCATATGATTGTACAAATGATTTTACTTTAGGATTCCAGGCATTTGCATGAATATCTTCTCTTATTTGCTGCTCAAGTTCCTGCCACTTTTCTACTTTTCGTGTCTTTTTAAAGATTCGTGCAACTTTTATCGCTCTATCTATAGCAACCCAACACAAAACCTTTGAGAACGTAAAATGGCGGTCTTCTGCTCTAAACTCCCAAATACCTTTATCAGGTTCTTGCCAATGCTTAGATACAATCCAAACGATACCTTTTGTAATACTCCAAAGTTCCTCTCCATTTTCTATATCTATATTAAACTTTACTAATTGGGTGTAAATAACATCCATTAATATGCCATAGATATCATTTTGCTTTTGTGCATAAGCGGCATTTCCTACTCTCACAGGTTTTGATCCTTTATAACCTGCCAAATGTTCAAGCGTTTCTTCGGTTAGTTTTTTCTCCTTATTAATGCCGTACATTATTTGCAATTTCTCATCCTTATCAGGAATTAAATCAATAATAAACTGCAAATATCTACGAGCTACATTCTTATGTCCTAATTCAGAAATAACTCTTACCACCATAGACGCATCGCGAATCCAGCAAAAACGGTAGTCCCAATTTCTTACTTCTCCAATCGTTTCTGGAAGTGAAGTAGTGGCTGCGGCCAATACAGCTCCTGTTTTATCATAGCTCAACAGTTTTAAAGTAATTGCACTACGACTAATTTCCGCGTTATATTTTCTATACGTAGGTGTCGTGGAGCTCCAATTTAACCAATACACTTTTGTACGCTCTAATTCAAGATATATGCTCTTAGTATTGGGCAGAAGAATCTTCTCATTGTAACCCATTAAGAAGTATCCATCTTTTTTTACTTCAATTTCTCTACCTTCTACTACAGCATTCTTATTGAATGAAGTATATAGAAATACAGTATCAAACTTATCGCCATGCGTTAAACTTGCGACAAAATTATGCTTAACAAAAGTTTCTGTCTTACCAGCTGCATATTCCAATTTAGGATCATATTTAACACTAAACTTAGGCCTTCCAGATATATGACGTACATATCTTACTAGTTCTGGAGGAGAATGATAACTTCCATCTTCTTTATGATAACGCGGCATAAAATCACGTATCTCAAATATATTTTCACCATCAGAGAATTTAGTAATTAATAAAGCTGTATGTTTTTTATACCGTTGCGTAATTGTATAACTATTGTCTACCACAATTTCAAAACTACCTCCTATTTCTTCATCTAGCAGTTTTGCCAAAACAGAAGAAGAATCAAATTCTGGCAAACAACACCAATCAATACTTCCTGTTTTTGAAACTAATGCTGCACTTCTACAATTTCCTATTATTCCGTAGTCTAAATTATCCATTCAATAAAAATATCTATTCAATCTGTTTAACAATTGGTTTTGCGCTTCAATTTGTCGAAATTTAAAGACAAAGAATTTAATAGCGGTCAAAAACTTACAAAATATGAGTAAAACTATCATAATCTCAAATAGACTACCAGTTCAATTACAAATTAGCAATGGGGGCATAACTGCAGTGCCAAGTGTTGGTGGTTTAGCCACAGGAATGAAATCTGTACATTCTAGCGGCGATAGTCTATGGATTGGCTGGAGTGGATTGACTGATGAAGAAATTCCTGATGAGCTTTCCGATGAAATTGACGAAGCCTTGGCGAAACATGGCTCTTCTAAAGTAAGACTAACTGCCGATGAAGTTGACGGCTTTTATTACGGTTTTAGTAATAGAACTATTTGGCCTTTGTTTCACTATTTCTTAGAATATTCAGAATTTGAACTTGATAGTTGGAACACCTATAAAGCAGTAAATCAGAAATTCGCCGATGCTATTTTAGAAAAAGCTGGAGATGACGATACCATATGGGTACATGATTATCAATTAATGTTAGTTCCGCAAATGGTGCGTGAAAAACGCCCAAATATTTCTATCGGATTCTTTTTACATATTCCGTTTCCTTCTTTTGAAATTTTTAGAACTATGCCGTGGCGTGAAGAAGTTTTACGTGGCTTATTAGGATCCGATTTAATTGGTTTTCACATCTATGATTACGAAAGACATTTTTTAAGTTCGGTACGTAGATTACTCGGACTAGAAGTAAGTTTTAATGATATCTATTTAGGAAATCGAATAATAAAAGTTGATTCCTTTCCGATGGGAATAGACTACAAAAAGTTTAGAGGTGCCGCCGAAGAGCATGCCAAACGAGGTCCAAATGAAGTTTCAGAATTACAAAAAAGACTTAATTCACATAAAGTATCTGATCCTGACAATAAGTTTTTACTCTCCATAGATCGATTAGATTATTCGAAAGGAATCGCAAAACGATTAAATGCTTTTGAATATTTTTTAAATAAATATCCACAGTATAAAGAAAAAGTACGATTGATAATTTTGGCCGTTCCATCACGATCGAATGTTCCACAATATCAATTATTAAAAAAAGAAATTGATGAGTTAGTTGGGCGTATAAATGGTGAATTTTCGACAGTTAGTTGGACACCCATTTGGTATTTTTATCGCTCAATGCCGTTTGATAATTTAATTGACCTTTACACTTCTAGTGATATTGCATGGTTAACACCACTACGCGATGGCATGAATTTGGTCGCAAAAGAATATATAGCAACCAGAACCGACAAAACTGGAGTGTTGATTTTAAGTGAAATGGCCGGATCTGCTAATGAGATGAACGAATCACTCCTGATTAATCCGAATAATTTCGAACAAATTGCAGATGCGATTAATGAGGCTATAAATATGCCTATTGAAGAACAGCAAGAAAGAAACGGACTATTACAGCAACGTTTAGAACGTTATAATGTAGAACGATGGGCCAATGATTTTATGACCTCATTAAAAGAACAACGGGACCGAGAAGCTGCAAATGTTTCAACTCGAATTACTGATGTACGATTAGCTTCAATTGTAGAAGATTATTCAAAAGCTAAAAAGCGTTTATTATTCTTAGATTATGATGGTACATTGGCAGGCTTTCATAATGATCCACAAAAAGCTGGCCCGGATGAAGAATTGTACGATTTATTAGATACGCTTCACAACCAAGAAGGTACCGAACTATTTTTAATAAGCGGTAGAGATAAGGATACATTTACCAAGTGGTTTGTTCATAAAGAATATAACATGATTGTTGAGCACGGTGTATGGATTTCTAAAGGTGGCGAAAAGTTTAAGCTCTTAGAAAACGTCAAAAATGATTGGATGGAAAAAATACGACCCGTATTGGAATCTTTTGTAGACCGTACACCAGGAAGTTTTATTGAAGAAAAAAATTATTCGTTAGCTTGGCATTACCGCAAAACAGATCCCGACTTTGGCAGTTTAAGAGCAACAGAACTGTCAACGGTTCTTACAAGTTTAATTGGTACTGATGACCTAAGTGTTCTAAATGGCAATAAAGTAATGGAAGTAAAAAGTAGCAATGTAAACAAAGGCAGAGCCTCCATGCGCATGTTGGGTGAAGGACAATACGACTTCGTTTTTGCCATTGGAGATGACTGGACCGATGAATTTATGTTTCAAGAACTTCCAGGAGATACAGTGACTGTAAAGGTAGGCAGACAAAAAACATCTGCTAAATATTTTGTAGAAGATACTAATAAAGTACGAACCTTATTAAAAGCTTTTATAAAAGCATGATACATCCAATTAAACTTTTAGCTTTGGCAAATAATTAAAAAATTATAACACTAAATGATCATAGAACCAAGAACTCGCGGATTTATCTGCATAACTTCACATCCAGATGGCTGTGCTAAGAGTGTATCAAATCAAATAGACTATATAAAATCTAAGGGAAAAATTGAAGGCGCAAAAAAAGTCCTTGTAATTGGAGCTTCAACTGGCTTTGGCTTGGCATCAAGAATAGCGAGTGCTTTTGGTTCAAATGCATCAACCATTGGAGTTTTTTTTGAAAAGCCGCCCTCTGAAGGAAGAACAGCTTCTTCAGGTTGGTACAATACTGCTGCTTTTGAAAAAGAGGCCAATAAAGAAGGAATATATGCCAAAAGTATAAATGGGGATGCATTTTCTCATGCCATAAAAAATGAAACAATTGCATTAATTAAAGAAGATCTTGGTGAAATAGACATGTTAGTCTATAGTTTAGCTTCACCTGTAAAAACGCATCCTGATACGGGTGTTCGCTATAAATCAACATTAAAACCAATTGGTGAAAAGTACACAAATAAAACCGTGGATTTTCACACAGGTGAAGTCAAGGAGATTAGTATTGAACCTTGTACAGAAGATGATATTAAAAATACAGTTGCCGTAATGGGTGGTGAGGATTGGGAATTATGGATAAAAGCATTACAACAAGAAAATTTACTTTCTCCAAATTTTAAGACTATTGCATATTCCTATATAGGCCCAAAATTAACTGAACCCGTATACAGAAAAGGAACCATAGGAAAAGCTAAAGATCATTTAGAAAAGACGGCATTTACGATTACCGATTCGCTAAAAGATCTAAATGGAAAAGCCTATGTGTCTGTAAACAAAGCACTTGTAACACAATCAAGTTCAGCCATACCTGTTATTCCACTTTATATTTCTTTACTATATAAGGTTATGAAAGCGAATGGAGTACAAGAAGGGTGTATAGAACAAATTCATAGGTTATATTCTGAACGATTATTTGTTGATCAAACACCAACAGATGCTGAAGGAAGAATTCGTGTAGATGATTGGGAAATGCGCGAAGATATTCAAGAGCAAGTTTCTAAATTATGGGAACAAGCAACAACAGAAACACTTTCTTCAATTGGAGATTTAGAAGGATATCGAACAGAATTTTTCAACCTTTTTGGGTTTAATTTTGATGATATTGATTATAAGTCGGATACAAATGAAATAGTAGCAATACCTAGTATAAAAAGCTAATAACTGGCATTGTTCTTGCAAAATATAATGTATTTACTTGTATTATTTTAAAGTATGCTATTTTTCAAACACAAGCCAAACAATATAGAATAAAGCAATAGTCTAATTTAAAGACCAAAGAATAAAAAGTGAAAATACATTCTAAGCAGATGAGAAAAAGCATTTTATATTTAATACTTATAGTTCTTGTAGTGAATAATTTACATGCGCAAGAGTTTACAAAGCAAGACACCTTACGTGGCAGCATAACACCAGAGCGAGCTTGGTGGGATTTAAATTATTATCATTTAGATATTGAGGTAAAGCCCGATGAGAAATTTATATCTGGATCAAATACAATTCGTTATAAGGTTTTAGAAAATAAAAAAAAGCTACTTCAAGTAGATTTACAACCACCATTAAAAATTGAGAAAGTTACACAAGATGGCAAAGTGCTTAAGGTAACCTCTAATGGTAATGCACATATCGTTCATCTAAAAAAGAAACAGGTAAAAGGCGAATTTAATGAAGTCATTGTTCACTATTCAGGTAAACCTAAAGAAGCAGTGCGTGCTCCATGGGATGGTGGTTTTTCTTGGAAAAAAGATGATAATGGAAAACATTTTGTCGCTACTTCTTGTCAAGGTCTTGGAGCAAGTGTTTGGTGGCCAAATAAAGACCATATGTACGACGAAGTCGATAGTATGTTAATAAGCGTTGCTGTTCCTAAAAACTTAATGGATGTTTCGAATGGTCGTTTAAGAGGAGTTGATGATAATGGCAGTACTAAAACTTACCATTGGTTTGTTGATAGTCCTATTAACAACTACGGTGTTAATGTTAATATTGGAGATTATGTTCATTTTGGCGAACAATTTTACGGAGAAAAAGGCATATTAGATATGGATTATTATGTCCTTCGCGACAACTTAGAAAAAGCCAAGAAACAGTTTAAACAGTCGCCAATGATGATGCAAGCTTTTGAACATTGGTTTGGCCCCTACCCTTTTTATGAAGATAGTTTTAAACTAGTTGAAGTCCCATATTTAGGCATGGAACATCAAAGCTCAGTAACGTACGGCAATAAGTACAATAATGGTTATTTAGGACGTGATTTATCAGGTTCTGGTTGGGGATTAGAATTCGATTATATACTTATACACGAGGCGGGTCACGAATGGTTTGCAAACAATATAACCTATAAAGATATCGCCGATATGTGGATTCATGAAAGTTTTACTACGTATTCAGAAAACCTTTATGTTGATTATCATTTTGGAAAAAAGGCAGCAGAAGAATATGTAATTGGAATTCGAAAAAACATAAAAAATGACAAACCTATTGTTGGAAAATACGATGTAAATTCTAGAGGTAGCGGAGACATGTATCCGAAAGGTGCGAATATGATTCACACTATTCGTCAATTGATAAACGACGATGAAAAGTGGCGTCAATTATTACGTGATATGAATGAAGATTTTTATCATCAAACTGTAACTACGGAGCAAATTGAAAATTATGTGAGTCAAAAATCGGGAATGGATTTATCAAAGTTCTTCGACCAATATTTAAGAACGAACAAAGTGCCGTTGTTAGAATATAAAATTGATGGTAATACCTTACAGTACAAATACGCAAATGTTGTAGATGGGTTTAATATGCCGGTAAAGTTAAGTGTTGATGGTAAATTTGAATGGATTAAACCGACCACAGTATGGAGCTCTCAAGAAATAAAAGGCGATTTATCAAACATCCAAATCGACCCAAATTTCTATATTGAATCGAAATTGGTAAAATAAAAGTTCGCACTATTAATACTCTTAATACTCGTCTAATTGCATTTGAAAAAAAGGTAAACGACTTTATGTCGTCTGGCATTCCTTTTCTATTTATCATTGATTTTAAAATGCAAAACCCTTTGGCCTTCACATTAGAAGAACTTGAAGAAAAAGGTTTTTTATATGATATAAAAGGGAAAACAAATAGTTTAAAAAATCCCATAGCTTCGGAAGTGATCAAACTAAAGATCAATCCATTATCGCAAGACACATATTCCAAAGCTTTCAATGAAGTTCAAACGAATATTAATAAAGGGAATTCATTTTTATTGAATTTAACTTTTCCTTCTATTGTTGAAACCGAAGCAACTTTAGAAGAAATTTTTCATGCGGCAAAAGCGCCATATAAATTATATTCAAAAAACAATTTTGTTGTATACTCACCAGAATGTTTTGTGAAAATAAAAGATGGTTTTATTTATTCGTATCCAATGAAAGGTACTATAGATGCGAATTTACCAGATGCGGAAAACACCTTATTAAATAATCAGAAAGAAATTAGAGAGCACAATACAATTGTAGATTTAATACGAAATGACCTTTCTATGATTGCTTCAGAAGTAACTGTAACAAAGTTTAGATATATAGAAAAAATAAAATCTGGGCAAAATGAAATTCTACAAACAAGTTCAGAAATTAGAGGAAAGCTTCCTGATAACTGGGGTAACAATTTCAGTGAATTATTTTTAAAATTACTGCCTGCTGGTTCTATTAGCGGGGCTCCTAAAAAGAAAACTTTAGAAATTATTACTAAAGTTGAAATTAAAGAACGCGGCTATTACACCGGCGTCTTTGGCATTTATGATGGGCAAAACATTGACAGTGCCGTAAGTATTCGATTTATTGAAAAGGATAAGGATAAACTGTGGTATCGCAGCGGTGGTGGTATTACATCGCTAAGTAATGCTGAAGAAGAATACCAAGAACTCTTAAAAAAAATATATGTACCCACTAATTGAAACAATTTGCATTTTAGATGGGACCATACAGAATCTTGAATGGCATCAAAAAAGATATGAGCGCTCATATGAAGAAATGTATTCCAAAAAGACTAAAACAAAATTGGCCTTCGATTTAATTATTCCGGAACAGTTTATGTCTGGCAGCTGTAAATTACGTGTATCCTATAATGAAATAAATAAAAAATATGAGTTTGAAAAATATTCGGCTAGGCAAATAACAACACTTAAGCTGGTTATTGATGACAGTCTTGACTACCACTTAAAATATGCTAATCGCTCTAACTTAAATAGTCTTGTTGCTCGCAAAGAAGAATGTGATGAAATTCTTATAATAAAAAACGGAATGGTCACTGACGCATCGTACGCTAACATCGTTTTTACGGATGGCAAAAAATGGTTTACCCCTACTACTCCTCTTTTAAAAGGAACTTGTCGTTCACGGCTTTTATCAGAAAAAAGAATTCAAGAAATTGATATTAGTACGGAAGACTTACCTCGGTATATCGGATTTCAACTTATAAATGCAATGAACGATTTAGATGATTCTAAGCATATTAAAATAGAAAACATTAAAAAGTAATATTTTAATTAAAAATAAAAAAGCATCCGCCATAGACGAATGCTCTTTTAATTTATTACAGATTCTACAAGACTTTAAACCGAACAGTGGTTTATTTCTTCTTCTTTAATACTATTGATTTAGAACCTGTAAGTGGTATAGCACCTTCAGCGCCATTATCAGTATAACTAGCAGTTAATACCATCAAATCACCAGATTTACTATTCTCTGCTTTTATAGTTCCTTTAGATGGCAATGAGGCTTTTGTATTTGCAGCTCCACTTAAAGACAAAATATAAGTTGCAATCTGACGGGTTTCATCAGACGTAATATTTGGATGTGCAGGCATTGTAACTTCACCCCAAACACCTGTTCCTCCTTCAGCCATTTTCCTTTGCAAATAAGCCATCGCCTTCTTATCGTCTTTGTACTTATTAGCCACTGCCTTGTAATTAGGACCAATAGAAGCTTCAGCTTCTTTATGACAAGTTTTACAATCCATGGCAAGCGTAAGTGCTTTACCCGTAACTGTTGCTGAAACTTGTTGATGACCTAAAGACATCGCCACTTCGTCCATACCTTCTAAATAGTCTACGGAAACAAAAATATTGTCTTGATTTATTTCCTCTCCTTCTGCATCGGTAACAGAGACCTCGTAATTAACAGACTGTCCTGGCACGTAAAAAGATGAATTTCCACCCTTTATATCGATGTTTAAAACGGGTCTAGAATTTCCAGCTACAATAGTAGTAATAGAACTCCTTGCCGACTCCCCTTGATTATCTTTAACTTCTACGGAAACTTTGTAATCGCCAGCTTCAGCATAGGTATGAGAAGTCATTGGTTCAGAAGTTTCTTTGGTCTCTCCATTTCCTAAATTCCACACATAACTTAAAGCATCACCTTCGCGATCCATTGCCGCTACATTAGCATTAATGGTTAATGGTAATTTCCCTGAAGTATGATCCACAATCAATTTATCAATAACTGGAGGTCGGTTGCCACCATTAAATTCAATATAACTTAAAGCCGCATTTTCGTTTGCAGAAAACCACCCACTTCCATATTCTAATAAATACATACGACCACTAGGCGACATTTCTACATCAATTAAATTATTAACCTTAATATCAGATGCAAAAGGTTCCATTTTATTAAAACTACCATCTTCAAATAATGTTACGGCCATCATCCAACCTCGCATCCATTCGTAAATTATTGTTTTACCGTCGTAATAGGAAGGTAACTCACCACCGTTAGGATACAAATCTGAATAATATGTTGGCCCGGCCATGGCATTTCTACCTCCTGTACCCACTTGCGGAAATAATGAAGTTTCTGCATATGGATAATAAATATATGCTGGAGTTGTTGGAGGCAATTCTCGCAAACCTGTATTATTCTTAGAATCATTAATGGGTTTTAAAGGGTCGTAAACTTCACCAAATTCACCAGTTTCATAATTATAGGCGTGATACGGGAAGTTATCTCCAATAAACAGCGGCCATCCAAAATTACCTGCTTTTAAGGCAAGATTCATTTCATCGTAACCTCTAGGGCCTCTAGTTTCAAGAGAATCTCCACGGGCATCAGGCCCAACTTCTCCCCAAAATAAATGATTATTCTTAGGGTCTACAGAAATACGATATGGGTTTCTATGCCCCATGGTATAAATTTCTGGTCTTGTTTTTTCAGTTCCAACAGGAAAAAGATTGTCCGCAGGAATATCATAACTACCGTCTTCCTTCATTTTTATACGAAGTATTTTCCCTCTTAAATCATTGGTATTACCTGAAGATCTTCGTGCATCATATTGCTCATGACCAGGATTGTCATTCAATGGTGCATATCCATTATTCACATATTTCTCTCCTTTTTCATTAAAAGGAGTTGCATTATCTCCAGTCGACAAATACAATAAACCGTCTCCACCAAAAGCTATAGAACCTCCGGTATGACAACAAATTTCGCGATCTGAATGCACATCCAATATTTTTTGTTCAGAGTCTACATCAAACTTTCCTTCTACATATTGAAACCTAGATAACCTATTAACCGACAAATCACCAGATGGTGCGTAGTAAACATAAATCCAGTTATTAGTTTCAAAATTAGGATCTTTCTGCAAACCCATTAATCCTTCTTCAGCATTTACCCCCGGGGTATTTAATGTTTTATTATAAACATCAAGTTTTGCAATTTCAGTAACCTCTTCTGTTTCAGCGTTATATCTTAAAATTTCACCACGTCTCTGTCCAATAATCACATCATTATTAGACAAAATCGTCATTTCAGTAGGTTCAAAAAACACACCTTCAGCCAAAGTTATTTTTGAGAAACGATCCACATCTGGTGGTATTTGAGTTGTAGCCTTGCTGTAGTCTAAAGGAAGATTTTCACCAATTGCATACTGTATTCCACCTAACAAATGCTTTAAAAAAGCGTCTTCACTATACGTCTCATCTGTATGACCAGCACCGGTATAAAATGCTCTACCACCATCATATTCGTGATACCAAGCAAAAGGATGGTTATCGCCGTTTTTTCCTCCTTCATAAGTAGATTCATCCACGGTCATTAAAACATTTACATCAGGATTAATGTTTTTGTAATTATAAATCTCGTCTGCACGATGCCAGACATCTTCAGTAAAATGTCTTGTAGCGATAAAATTCTTATCCTTTATAATAAAATCTGCTTCTGGAGTTCCGGCTGGGTGACTCAAAAATTGAGCACCAACAAGTTTAGTGTACCAGCCCCAATCGTATTCTGTATCTGTAGCAGCATGAACACCAACATAACCACCACCAGCCTGAATATAGCGCTCAAATGCTGCTTCTTGCTTATGGTCTAAAACATTCATGGTTGTACTTAAAAAAACAATGGCCGAATATTGCTTTAGATTGTCTTCATTAAATAGCTCTGCATTTTTAGTTGTATCAACTTCAAAACCATTTTCCGATCCTAATTTTTGAATTGCCGCAATACCTGTTGGAATGGAGGCATGTTTATAACCCATTGTTTTAGAAAAAACCAAAACTTTGGGTTTTCCCTCACGCTTATTACCACATGAAGTAATTAGAAAACCAAATACTAATGTGATGGCTAAAAGTATCTTTCGCATATTATATAATTAAGTTGTTTTTGTTGAATTTCTAAATGTAAGGCATCTAGACCCTTTTTACCAAATTAGCACTGTTATAAGTAGTATTTTTATAGACAATTTTGATAAAAATGAAAGATTCTCAAGAATATTATTTTAAGGACCAATCAGAATTTAGAACATGGCTCCATGATAATCATACGCAGACAGAGGGTATTTTTCTGATTTTTTACAAGGTTGCACACAAGATGGAAAGTATGCGTTGGGAAGAGGCAGTACGGGTAGCACTTTGTTATGGTTGGATAGACAGTACAGTAAAAAGCCTTGGCGACGGAAAACGCCGACAATATTTCTGTCAAAGAAAATCTAAAAGCGTTTGGAGCAAAGTCAATAAGGACCACATTAAAGAACTTACTACTAAGAAGTTAATGCACAAAAGTGGCTTAAATTCTATAAAGATTGCAAAAGACAACGGCTCGTGGAAAGCTTTAGATGATGTTGAAAACGGAGTAATTCCTTTAGGCCTACAAATTGCCTTCGATAAGAACCCAACTGCATTTTCAAACTTTAATAATTTTTCACATAGCCAGCGTAAAGGTTATTTATATTGGCTAAATCAGGCTAAACGCGATGCTACAAAAGAAAAGCGAATCGAAGAAATTATTCGGCTTTGTGCGAACAACATAAAGTCAAGAGACATTTGGTAAAGTTTTTCATTTGATGAAAACGTATTTTTAACCTTATATTTAGCCGAGCTTTTGAAAAGTGTATCGGGCCAGCGTGTTTTCGTTTTCGATTTTTCTATTCTTGGCTATCTTCATGTCTAAATTACCTAAAGAACAACAATTTATTGATTTATCAGATTATGGCAGACCCTTTGCAAGAAGCATTGCTACAGCCTTAAAAGATACCTCTTTCACCCCTATACATGTTACCATATCATTTATTATTGCAGGTATCACTGCAATAGTCTGTATTTTGAACCATTGTTTCTGGGCTACACTTTTCTTTCTGATTTTAAAATCTATTCTAGATGCCGCAGACGGAGAATTAGCTAGAGTAAAAAACACACCGAGTTACACCGGAAGGTATTTAGATTCTATTTCAGATATCATTCTTAACCTGTTAATCATTTTAAGTATATGGCATATCACCAATGGTAACCTTATTTATGCTTTACTAGCTTTTTTTGGGATACAACTGCAAGGAACTTTATACAATTATTATCATGTTATATTAAGAATCAAGCATAATGGAGATACCACAAGTAGAATATTTGAAAAAGGTGTACCCGTTGCAATGAAAGGGGAAAAACAAAAAAATGTGGATACTTTATATAAAGCATATCAACTGTTATATGGAATATTTGATAGTATCATTTATTGGTTAGACAGCAATGCGGCGAAAGGTAAAAAGCTACCAAATTGGTTTATGACCTTAGTTTCTATATATGGATTGGGTTTCCAATTATTAATTATAGGCGTAATGTTGGCACTAGGTCTAAAACAATATATTGTTCCTTTTTTTATAGGAATAACAGTTCTAATTTTTGTTTTCATTTCGTTACGGAAATTAATCAATAGGTAAGCAATTATTAATTTTTATAAATTCTATAATATCTCATTGATGCAAGCCCTCCTATAATCGCAAAACTAACTAACATTAAAAAGACGTATTGAAAACCCAACTCACCCGGATACTTATCCAACAAATATCCATAAGCCAACCCGGCAAAAATATCTGGTGTAAATCCAACTACCGAAATTAACCCCACTGCGGTTCCTGTATAAATTAAAGGAATTTGTCCTTCTTCCATTACCGCAAAATATAAAGCACGTACGGCATAAACACCAATGGCTATAATAATAACGGATAACATAAATAAAGCCGTGCTTGTAGGTTCAATTAGTCCGGATGCAAATAGCAAACCTCCTAAAACAGCGATGGAAAAACTATAAACCAAACTAAGCGAAATTCTAAAGCGGTCGATTATTAAACCTACTATAATTCCTATTGCCGGTCGTAGAAATTGAAGAAAGGTGCCCAGTTGACCAGATTTCACTTGATCATAATGCATTACTTCGTTTGCGTATTGAGATAGAATATCTGTAATCTTATAACCCACATAGGCACATAAAATTATCACCATCAATAATTTTACAGCTGGTAGTTTAAAAACAATACCGATTTGTTCAGTAGTGATTTTTTCAATTTGTATCTGTTTCGCTTCAATTCCTGATTTCATAAAAAACCAGGTCAGAACACCTATAATGGTTATTATACCAGAAGAATAATAAATAACATTTTTAAATGCTATTTGTCTACTAGCTAATGTAGCTACTTCAACATTTTCTAATATAAAAGACGAAAAAACAAAAACCCCTAATAAGCCAAACAAAGCACCTGTTAATCCCCTTCCCCCATCTAAAAACCCGAATGCTCTACCCTGAGAATCTGAACCACCCCAAACTCTAGTTGCTTTTATCATAGGTGCCCAAAACAAGAATATTGTAGTGAAGCCCCAATAACCATATAAGATTCTAAGAATTTTATAAGAAGGAAATGTTGCGAAAAGTAAACCTCCTAAGGCGGTCATCCATAATGCGATTGCCATTAATTTTCGAGGCGGATAACGATCAGCTAGTGGTCCACCAAATAAATAAGATACAACAGCAACAATACCATAAACAAAAAAGCAGAATCCTAGTTGAACATTGTCCAACTGAAATACTTCTAATACGGTAGGTCTAAATATTCTCGGCAAAACAAAAGGAAGAATAAAAACTGCTTCGCCAGCTAAGATTAGTAAAACAAGATAATACCAACTGACTTTTTGTTTCATAAGTGATAAAAATAATTAAAATAAGTGGGTATAAAATGTAAGCAAAACCAATATTGAGAACTATATTTTATAGAACTTAAAGTTTTTGATATCTTTAAATCGATTGATAAAAAAATAAGAATTTCTGAATTAAAGAAATAAAAATATTTTAATAATATAAAACAAAGCTATGCTACACATCCGTTCAAAATGTTCTTTAATTTGTTTTATTGCGCTTTTATCGCTTACCATGAGTGCTACTATTTTAGCTCAAGACAGTACAACTGACAAAGATCTTTCTAAGGCACTGATTGGCACATGGGTTTATCAAGAAAATTTGAGTGGTGAAGATATTAATTCAGCAACAGGTAACCGAATCAAATCCTTTACAGGAAAACATTGGCAAATAAATCAGTCAGATCCTAAGACTGGAAAAGTTATTTTTCACCATGGTGGTACTTATCTAATAAGCGACGGTGAAGTTATTACCACAACAACATACGCTAATCCAAACACCTTTAATATGGTTGGTAACACCTATACTTTTACTATGAAAGTCGAAGACAACACTCTTACCCAAATAGGATTAGACAATACTTGGAATGAAGTTTGGAAACGCGCAGATTAATATTACATTGACTAATATGTATGCATATACAGGCATAAATACATCAATATAAACTATACTATCAATTACACATTCTAATTTTTAATCATTTATATGAAACATTTTTTTTTAATAGTTGCCCTAGTGTTTTGCTCAAAAATAATTGCCCAAGAAAATGGCGAGAACAAATTAGGTTCATGGCATATGTATTTTGGTACAACAAAAATTGCAGATAAATTAAGTATTCATACGGAAGCCCAACTACGCTATTTTGAACAAGGCAAAAACTTTAATCAATTACTATTACGAACAGGTTTAAATTATCACATAAGTCCAACAGCAATTGCAACAGGAGGTTATGGTTATATTACTACCGATGGTACTTTTGAGGAATTTCCTGATGAAATAAATTCTAAAGAACATCGCATATTTGAACAATTAATATTGAAGAATAAAATTTCTAATGTTGCTTTCGAACATCGCTACCGATTAGAACAACGTTTTCTAGATTTTGGTGATAGAAACGACACACAGCATAGGGCTAGATACAGACTTCAAGTGACAGTACCATTATCGAAGATTATGTTTTTAAATTTCTATGATGAAATATTTTTGAATCTTCAAGACGAAGTATTTTCTCAAAACAGATTGTACGGAGCATTAGGTTTTAATGTATATAAAGATGTTTCACTACAGGTTGGATATTTAAAGAATCATTTTAAATCTGCTCATTTTGATCGCTTACAGATAGGTGTCTTTATAAATACCGACTTAAGTAAAAGCAACAAAAATAAAGCAAATGAATCTTCAGAAAATTAAATTTAAAAATGCAGAAGGCCAAGTATTAAAAGGTCGGTTAGAATTACCTTTAGACCAACAACCACATAATTTTGCGATTTTTGCACATTGCTTTACATGCAATAAAAATCTTTCTGCAGTAAAAAATATTAGCAGGGCATTAACGGCAAATGGTTTTGGAGTATTGCGATTCGATTTTACGGGACTGGGTGAAAGTGAAGGAGATTTTGAGGATACTAATTTCTCCGGAAATATAGAAGACCTTATTGCTGCAGCCAATTTTCTTTCAACAAATTATCAAGCTCCTACCCTATTGGTCGGTCATTCTCTAGGCGGTGCTGCGGTAATATTTGCTGCCGAGAAAATTAAATCTATTAAAGCAGTTGCAACTTTAGGTGCTCCTTCTAATCCGATTCATGTAAAACATTTATTTAAAAGTGACCTTGCAGAAATAAATACTACAGGGCTAGCAAAGGTTAATTTAAGCGGACGAGATTTTACCATTAAAAAGCAGTTTTTAAATGATTTAGAATCAAATTCCTTACCAGAAGTAGCCAAAAATTTACGAAAGGCACTTTTAATTATGCATTCTCCGCAAGACAATACAGTTGGAATAATTAATGCTGAGGAAATCTATCAAGCAGCCAGACATCCAAAGAGTTTTGTCTCATTAGATGGTGCCGACCATTTATTGATGAATAAAAAAGATTCTATATACGCTGGGGAAGTAATTGCCGGATGGGCCAAAAGATATGTTGAAATCCCTGAAGATAATAATCAACTACAAACTAAACATCAAGTAGTTGCAAGTCTTGATGAAAAAGATGGATTTACTACTAGCATGAAAGTAGGTAAACACAATATGATCGCTGATGAACCAGAGTCGTTTGGCGGCAATGATTATGGACCATCACCCTATGAGCTTGTCTCTGCGGGACTTTCAGCATGTACCGCAATGACTGTGCAAATGTATGTTAAACGAAAAGGATGGGATTTACAAAATATTGAAGTTCATACATCGTATAGTAAATCGCATGCAGAAGATTGTGAAAATTGCGAATCTGATAGCGCTAAAATTGACACTTTCAATAGAGAAATTAAATTGACAGGGAATCTTGATGAAAAACAAAAAAACAGAATACTACAGATTGCAGACAAATGTCCGGTTCATAAAACATTGCATAGCGCTACTCAGGTAATTACTAATTTAATATAGTAATGAAAAGTAAGGTTTTTGAAATTACAATAACCGGTAAATATTTTGCATTACAACTTCCAGAAGAAGTTGTGCTACCATTTATAGCGAAAAAATTAAATCGGGTAAAAGCTGTAGCACGCTTTAAAGAGAATGAAATAACATTTCATGCAGCCATCCAAAAAAGAAACAACAACTTCTACATGATGTTTGGAAAACGATACCAACAAGAATTGGGTGTTTTACTAAATGACATCTTTCAATTACAACTTTTCGAAGACAATTCTAAGTATGGTGTTGAAATGCCAGAAGAATTAGAAGCTGTTTTGGTAAGTGATTTTGATGCAAATGAGATTTTTGAATCCTTTACGGCCGGAAAAAAACGTGGACTAATTTATGCCATATTAAGCTACAAAAATTCGCAAACTAGAATAGACAAGTCACTTTTAATATGTGAGAACTTAAAAAAAGGTATTCGCAATAATCCCGATTTACTAAAATCATTTTAGTTGAACCTTGAAATGCTTTTTTATAATACTTAACTTTGATTCTTTATTATTAATAATATTGCGAACGTATCGTCCGTAAAAAAACAAAATAAGTATGAAAACAATTAAAATGGCTCTACTCGGACTAGTTCTGATAGCCTCATACAACTGTAAAGAAACTAAAAAAGAAGCCAAAGAAGATTTGGAAGCGGTAGAAGCTGGTGCTGCAGAACAATTTAGTTTGGTTCAAGATTCAACTATAGTAAGCTTTACAGCTTATAAAACTTCGGAGAAATTACCGGTTGGTGGTAAATTCACTGAAATCAATATCTCCAATAGTAGTTCAGGTGCTACTGCCTTAGAAGCACTTGATGGAACAGAATTTTCTATTCCAGTTAGCAGTTTATTTACGAATGATGCAACAGGAACGAGAGATCCAAAACTTCTTGAATTCTTTTTCGGAGTGATGGAAAATACTTCACTTATTTCGGGTGTATTTAAAGTTGGAGCTGATGAAAAATGTTCTATTGATGTTACTTTAAATGGTAAAACTGGAAATATTCCATTAGAAGTAGAAAAAACAGCAGACGACCGTTACACTTTTAAGGGAGTTATGGAACTTGAAAACTGGGATGCATTAGCAGCCGTAGCTTCTATAAACAAAGCTTGTGAAGCTTTACATACTGGTAAAGATGGTGTTAGTAAAACTTGGAGCGATGTTGCTGTACAAGCAGAAGTTTTATTGCAAAAAGATTAGTATTTGAAATCTCCTATAATGGGATAGTTAACAAAATATAAAATGGCTGCCAATTGGCAGCCATTATTTTTTAAATAAAATTCAATAACTTGGTGTAAAACCACTATAAAATTCTATTTAATTGATTTAGAATTATTTAACACAAATTGGGTTTTTGGCTATTCATATATTATTGATATTTGGAAGAGATAACTCTTATCGATGACAACGACTGAAGCAAAACTAAAAGAACGTATAAAAGAACTTACATGTTTGTATGATGTTACCTCCATTATTGTAAACTCAGACTATGATCAATTAGAAGCTTCATTAGACGCTATAATATATTGTTTAAAAAAGGCGTGGCAATTTGAAAAAGACACGGCAGTTTTATTAAATAGCGGCAATCATTCTGTAATGACCCAAAACTTCGATACCGAAATGGTTTTTTTAAAATCGGAGATTAAAGTATTCAACAAAATTGATGGTCATATAAAGGTTGGCTACCCAATTGATAAATACACCATTTTAGATTTTTTACCCGAAGAGCAAACATTACTAGATAATGTAAGTTTAGCCGTCGGCAATCTATTAGAAAGAAAGCAGATTCGTGATAGCGAAATTGCTGTAAAGCGACAAATGGAGCGCACAGACCGACTGTATATTCTTGGAGAAATTACTGCGGGAATAGCACACGAGCTTAATACACCCCTAGCAAACATTCTAGGTTTTACAGAATTATTAAAAGATAGAATAGCTGACAAACAAGCTGTTCGCGATTTAGAAAAAATAATAGACAATACAATATTCAGTCGCGAAATCGTGAAAAAATTAATGTTTTTCGCTTGTGAAATGCCACAAGAAATGAAAACAATCCAGTTAATTCCAATTGTAGAAAATGTCCTAAAACTATTGCAACCTTCGCTACATGAAAAACGGATAAAAATCATAAAATCCTTTAATAAAGAAAATATTGAATTAAGGTCAGATACCGTTCAGCTTACGCAAGTTTTGTTTAACCTAATTATGAATGCGGTTTTCTATTCACCAAAAAATGGTCGTATAGAACTTAATGTAATTGAGAAGCCTAAGAACATTCAAATTAATATTGCGGATGAAGGCATAGGAATTCCTTCTAAAAATGAAGATAAAGTTTTCGAACCTTTTTTCACCACCAAACCTATTGGTGAAGGTTCGGGTTTAGGTTTAAGTGTAGTCCATGGCATTTTAAATAGTCATAAAGGCTCTATAACGCATAAGCCCAATACTCCAAAAGGGACTATTTTCACAGTTGATTTTCCTAAATTGTAACTATGGCATTACGAAAAGAGAACATATTATTAGTTGATGATGATATCGATATTTTAGAGCTACTACAAAGGCATTTGCAGGCCATGGAATACCATACTTTTAAAGCAGTTTCAGTTAAAGAGGCTATCAGTATTTTAAAAGATACGGTTATCGACTTATTAATTACTGATATTCAAATGCCCGAAGTAGATGGACTTCAATTATTAAAATATTCCGAGGAACATTATCCCGATATGCACAAGCTAGTTGTTACAGGTTATCCATCTGTAGATGGCGCTTTAAAGGTAATTAAATCGGGCGCTACAGATTATTTAACCAAACCTTTCACTAAAGAAGAATTAAGACTTGCAGTAGAAAAAGCACTTGCGCATGGAGGTATAAAAGCTATTCATAAACCAAAAGTATCGGATGCAAATAACAATTTATATGCCGATATGGTAGGTGCCTCTGCAGCCTTTCATAAAGTGACAAATATTATTGAACGCGTAAAAAACAATAAAGCAACAGTATTTATAATAGGTGAGAGCGGTACTGGGAAAGAATTAGTGGCTAGAGCTATTCATTATTCTGGCAAATATTCTCGAGCTCCTTTCATCACTGTAAATTGTGGGGCAATTCCTGAAAACTTACAGGAGGCCGAACTTTTTGGCTACCTAAAAGGAGCATTTACAGGAGCAGATGAAAATAGAAATGGATTTTTTCAAGCTGCGGAAGGTGGTACTTTGTTTTTAGATGAAATTGGCAACGCATCTTTGGCAGTACAAACCAAAATGTTGAGAGCCTTACAAGAAAAGGAAATTAGTAAAGTTGGTTCGCGAAAAGTTGAAAAAGTTGATATTAGAATTATAGCAGCAACCAATTCTAATTTACTAGAAGATATTAAAAACAAAAAATTTAGAGAAGACTTATATTATCGGCTAACTGTGGTAGAAATTGATGTTCCACCACTACGAGAACGAAAGTCAGATATTCCGCTTTTAGTTGAAAAATTTTTACGAAAATATGGTATTGAATATAAAGACCGACTTTTGGGAATCGCTACTGATGCACTACAAATCTTAAACAAATATAATTGGCCCGGTAACATTAGAGAACTAGAAAACATAATGCAACGCGCAGTAATTATGTGTGATGGAAGGGTAACTGTAAATGACCTTCCAGAGCATCTAAAATTTCAAATAGAATTTCCTGAAAAAGGTTTTATTTCGCTTAAGGAAATGGAAAAAGAATATGCCCAGAAAGTGCTATCGCACACCAAAGGCAACAAGACCAAAGCTGCCGAAATACTTCAAATTGACCGGAAGACACTACGCGAAAAACTAAAATAAAAGACTGAGGAATAATTACCCAACCGAGGAAATATTCACCGCCAAGAAATAATCTCTAAAATTTTAATTTTATTTAACAATCTGACAACGTGTATGTTATGATGATGATATTTTAATCTCATTTAATGGGCATACCATTTGCTTTTTCAGAGAAAATATAAACCTCTAAAAAATAACTTATGGTTAAATATGTAATTGCTCTTTTATTTTCAGTTAGTACAATTAATGCGCAAAGCACAACAGACCAAAATCTTAATGTAAGTGTTGGGGATGTTTATACAATTGGAAATCCTGAAAATAACACCTACAAACATATCGATTTTCCTAGAGCTAATTTCATTATTAAACGTGGTGGAATTGCTAGTTATAACCGAATAAAAGGAAATTTAGTTGAGATAACTTCAGTAGAAGAAAAAGCAGATGGTACTACTGCTGTTAAAATAAAACTTAAAGATGGAAACCGCTTTTTCGGAAGCCATAAAATTGTTGAAGCGGATATCTATGCAGCCGTTAATTCGGGGGAATTACGAGCGAAATAGATATTTGGCTTTTTTTGGTTATCCACTTAGCGTTCTATCACTATTAGTTCGTTCAAATAAATGATATAGGTTAGGTGGATTTTCTTTTAAACTATAATTAAGCCATATAGTAAATCACTTAAAAAAGCGCTAAAAATGAAATACGGAAATATTGTAATAGAAAAAAAGGAGTATGTACTTTTAAAAAGATTAATGAATCTATCGGGATATTATAAAGACGCTACGCTTCGTAATTCAGTTAAAAAATTAGTCGGAGAGATGGAGCTAGCACTTATTCAAGATGAAGAAGATATGCCGAAAGATGTTATTCGATTTAATTCAACGGTTACCATAGCATCAGAAAATGGGTGGAATAAGACATTTAAATTAGTAATGCCAACTGATAGTGATGTAAAAAACAATAAGATTTCGATTCTTACTCCTATGGGTGCTGCAGTAATAGGCTACAGTGAAGGTGACACCTTATTATGGGAATTTCCTGCCGGCAATCAAAAACTAACAATACAGAAGGTAGCACAAGAAAATGAACATATTAACCTAAATATGGTATTATGAGTATAGCAAGATCATTACATCTACAAGAAATTGACAGTAAGGCAATTATGAAAAAAGATAAAGCTGAAATTAATTATTGGGCGGAGGATTTAGAGTATGTGAATGAAGAGTTGGAATATTTGTTAGATATCGAAGATGAGCTATTAAACAATTATAATTTGTATCAACAATTACATTCAATAAGACGGGAGAATACATTGAGGCTAGGATCCTTATATAGATACGAAGGTGTACTTAGAAATTCTATCGATGACGACTCTGCTCATTGCGACACCTATTATTTAAGCAATCATGAAAAGAATCGTAATGCATATTTAGAACATTTAAAAAAATATAGAAACATTAAATCCAAAGTACTTTCAAATATATTATTACATGCAAAAAAATAATTTACTAATGACATAATTCTAATTCCTAAAAAGTCTCCCGTTTTATGTCTTAAAAACAACATTATGGGAAAGAAGATATTATTACCTACAGATTTTTCAATAAGTTCATGGCATGCCATGCAATATGCAATTAATCTTTTCGAGAAATACGAATGTGATTTCTACATTTTAAACACTTATTTAAAAGATTCGTATGGCAGCAATAACAACGCAATTTTAGATCCCGATGAAGGGTTTAACAAAATAGCAGAAAACACTTCTAAAGAAGGTCTTGGTGACATTCTAACACGTTTGTCTTTGCTAGAAACGCAAAAAAACCATCGTTTTCATGTATTGTCTAGGCCAAACATTTTGGTAAACGCCATAAAAACTATTGTAGAAGAACTTCATGTTGACATGATTGTTATGGGGGCTAAAGGCATGTCGAGCAAAAAAGGTAAATATGGTAAAAACACTTTGGCAGTAATTGAAGATAATAGAAAATGTCCGATAATAATTGTCCCAAAAAACGTAAGTCTAGATGGTTTAAAAGAAATTGTTTTTACCACTAATTTTAAGGTGAATTTTAGCGAAAACAAAGTAAGGTCTTTGGCCGAAATAGCAAGAATATCTAATGCGAAGGTTCAAATTTTAAGCTTGGTAAAAAACAAAAATCTAACAAAAAACCAACAAAAGAATAAATTGTTTTTACAGAAGCATCTTCAAGGAATTGAGCATGAATTCAATACGCTACAAAATGTAAACTTAGCAACAGCATTAAGTTGTTTTGTTGCTCTTAAGCATAGTAACATGATAAGTTACATCAACAAAAAACCATCTTTTTGGAAAGCCTTTGGGTTTAAAAAAAGAAACCTAGAACGTTTGGGATTTTTTAAAGATGTGCCGGTTTTAGCATTACACGAATAGCTAAGTTATTATTTTAGAAAACTTTATGATATAACGCTATCAATTCATCTATAATTCCTTTTTCAAGATGTAATTTTGCACTGGCAAATACAATCTAAGATGAAAGAGGGATTATCTCGATTATTATACGACTACCTTTTAAAACTGGGCTTGAGTGAAAATCTCTCGTCCTATTTAAATTTAATTATTCTTTTAGTCGGTTCTATAGTATTGGCTTGGTTTTTAGATTTAGTTATCTGGAAATCTTTACGCATTGTTTCCTTACGACTAGCCAAAAAATCAAAGACAAAATTTGATAATTTTCTCATAACCAATAGAGTTCCGCGATATACTGCCCATATTGTTCCTTTAATGGTACTCTTCGAATTTGTTCCTTTTGCTTTTATCGGCTTTGAATATGGCGGGAATATTGCTTTAAAAATACTACGAATACTTATTGTAATCTTAACGCTTTTTATTGTAAAAAGCATTTTTAGAAGCACCAATGATTATCTAAAAACCAAACCAAGGTTTCGTGATAAGCCCATGGATAGTTACATTCAGGTATTTATGATATTTGCCTGGGTTGTCGGAATACTAACCATTTTTGCAATAATTACCAATGTTCATATTTGGAATTTCTTTACCGCACTTGGTGCAGGTTCTGCAGTAATACTTTTAATATTCAAAGATTCTATTCTTGGTCTTGTTGCAAGCATACAGGTTAGTATAAATGACATGCTACGTATTGGCGACTGGATTACTTTTGAGAAATATGGTGCAGATGGCGATGTAATCGAAATTGCACTTGCTACTGTAAAAGTTCAAAATTTTGATAAGACGATAACAACAATTCCGACATACGCATTAATTTCAGAATCCTTCAAAAATTGGAGAGGTATGCAAGATTCGGGAGGCCGGCGTATAAAACGCGCATTAATTATCAGTCAAAAAAGCATTAGATTCTTATCAAATGAAGATGTTGAATCGTTTAAAAAAATAGAGCTAATAGCTCCATATCTAACTACAAAGAGTGAACAAATTTCCAATTATAATGTTACGAATGAGATTAATAAAGACCTTCCAATAAACGGAAGAAACCTTACTAATATTGGTGTTTTTAGAAAGTATGTTACTGATTATTTACAAAAACATTCTGCAATTAATAAAGGTATGACACTTATGGTTCGGCAGTTAGAACCTACTCCACAAGGCATACCCATAGAAGTTTATGCTTTTAGTAGTGATAAAAGATGGGAAAATTATGAATTTGTGATGGCCGATATTTTTGATCACCTTTTAGCAGCCCTACCCTATTTTGATTTGGAAATTTTTGAATTGCCAAATTCTTTTAGCGGCATCAGCAAAAATTAAAAAATCCTAGCTCTTTTCTATTGCTCAACTAAGCATTTTGATACGGACTACGTATTAATCTATTGTGTATTGTTTTTAACTTGATGGCAGGATATCCCAATTTAAACAAAATAACCAATAATAGATTAGAGAGGTTTACTCTTAAGTAAGAATTGTATTCATATTTTCTGGAAGAAACTATTAAGTCATTATTGATAATAGTGTAGTTAATGTCGTTCTCTTTCATTCGTTCAAAAAACTCAAAATCCTCCATTAAAACTTGATTTCCGTCAAAACCACCCAGACCAAAAAATGTATTTTTCTTTATAAATAAGCATTGATCTCCACCACCGGTAAAAAATCCTTTTTTACCAGTAAAAGATGCGTTAATACGTAACCAAAAGCTTTCTCTATCAAAGCAATAAGAAAAAAATCCAGCATCATACTTAGTATTAATTGCAGTACGAATATCACTAAGAAATGTCTTTGGAGGGGTAACATCTGCGTGTAAAAAAACTAAAATATCTCCTTTAGAAATTTCTGCTGCATAATTCATTTGCCTTGCCCGGCCCTGGTCTATGCATTTTAAAAACTGGATTTTCTCATGATCTAATATCAATTGAGAATCATCCGAGTTCTCATTAGATAGTGCTACAATTATCTCGACTTCTTTTTTAGTCGACATATCAATTAAAATCGGTAATAAAAGTTTTAAATTTTTAAATTCGTTATGGACGGGAATAATTATTGATATCATCTAAACGGTACTTGGGCTTTACTAATCTTGAGCATCAAAACTAGTTTCGATATACGTACGTAGATTTTTAAGAAAGGTTTTATCCTAATAACGACAAACCAGTTGCTACTTCTTTCGTATATAACAATAATACGATTCTAATTCAACAAAAATGAAATCATTTTTATCTAATACTTTTCTAATTATCCTGATTTCTATACTTAATATAGGAATTTTAGATGCACAAAATATTGATTTAAACGCAGTGTCAGAAGAGTTTCTCACCAATATTAAAAACAGTAAACCTACTGATGACATACAGTCAAAATTATCAGTCCTTTCTTTAGCCGATTTAGAAAATGGATTGGAAACAGATTCGAAAAAACTAGCCTTTTGGATTAACATTTACAATGCATATATACAGGTAATTCTTTCTGAAAATCCCGAGAAATATAAAGATAGAAGAGAATTTTTTAAAACAGAACAGATTCCGATTGCCGGAAGACTTATTTCATTTGCCAAAATAGAACATGGTATCATAAGAAAATCGCAATGGGCACTCGGTTTAGGAAAAATTAGAAAATGGTTCCCTAATAAACTAGAACGAAAATTAAGAGTCGACAACCGTGATTATAGAATACATTTTGCTTTAAATTGTGGCGCCAAAGATTGTCCGCCAGTAGCTATTTATGAAGCGAAACTTTTAAATGAGCAACTAAAAAAAGGCACTGAAAATTATTTAAAAAAAACCTCGACATTTAATAAAGAAAACAAAGAAGTTTCCGTCACCTCATTATTTAGTTGGTTTCGAGGAGATTTCGGGGGGAAAAGTGGAATTAAGGAAATTCTAAAGGAGAACGAAATTATTCCAACTACAGATGTCGATATTACCTATAAAAATTATGATTGGACATTAGATTTAGATAACTGGATTAAACTTTAATAATGGCGTAAAATAAGTTGACCAGATAATTAAATATTTAGGCTTTGTTAAATCGCTTGGTATTATCTTTGTAAAAACTAATTACCATTTATAAAGTAACCCCTATTGTATGCAAAAAATAGTAGCACTAAAGAGGTATGTATTAGGCTTCTTTTTAGTGTTAACTATTATTGCTGGTTTACTTTTACCCAACTTAAAATTCTCCTTTGATTTTAGTCAATTTTTCCCAGAAGGCGATGAAGACCTTGTTTTTTATCAAGAATTTATAAAAGAATTTGGCGTCGATGATAGCTTTCTTTTGGTTGCGGTGGAAAGCAAAAGCACCGTGTTTGATGAAGATTTTATCAACCGTTTCAATGATCTAACTCGAGCTTCAAAAGAAATTCCATATATTATTGAAAATCAATCGTTAACAAGTTTATTTTATCCTCTAAAAACAAGTTTCGGCTACACCAAATTACCCATTATTAGAAGAGCAGATTCCACAAAATATGCAACAGATTGGAAAAAAATCCAACAAGACGGATTATTTGTAAATACACTCATCGATAAAGATGCCACATCATTAGTCCTTTCCTTAGAGACCGAGGATAAAATTGATTATGCACAAAGTATAGAACTATTAACAGCGCTACGACTACTACTAAATGAACATGGTTTCGAAAACTATCATATTCTAGGGCGGGCCTATTTTTACGAGGCATTAATAGCAATGCAAAAAGAGGAATTAAAAAAAACTTCAATTGCCGCTTCTTTATTAATAGTATTCATACTTTTTCTTGTTTACCGTCGCTTTATAGTAGTGGCAATAACTATGTCATCTATATTACTTGCCTTACTATTATTTTTAGGCTTATTATCGCTATTGGGTAAAGAATTAACCACATTAGCCTCTTTTTACCCCATACTAATCTTAATAGTTGGCACATCTGATGTCATTCATATTTTAGATGATTATCTCGGAAAATTGCGTGAAGGACTCGAGAAAAATGAAGCTATGCTTCGCACACTTAAAGAAGTTGGTATTTCTACATTACTTACTTCTGTTACCACGGCCATCGGATTTGCTTCGTTATTAACCTCAAAATCTAGTGTAGTAAGTGGCTTTGGAATTAATTCCGCTATTGGCGTATTAGTTGCTTTTATTACTATTATTTGCTTTACTTGTACGCTTTTACTTCTAGTTAAAAAAGAAAAAGTATTGCCGAAAAATGGTGTTTCTTCCAAATGGATAAAAGGCTTAAGCGAAGTAAACAGTTTTACAAAGCGATATCCAAAGCGAATTTTAATACTGAGTATTGCCTTTACTGCAATCTGCATTTTAGGAACTACAAAAGTTAATACGAACTACCAGATAAAAGAAAGTTTGCCATCAGGTAGTCCGATTGCTAACGATTTCGATTTCTTCCAAAACAACTATGGTGGCTTTAGACCCTTGGAAGTAGCGGTAATTACTAAAAATCAAAATAAAATCACCGACTTTGCGGTAACTAATGAAATTGAAAAAGTAGAACAGTATTTAAAATCATTAGGACCGGTACGCAATGTACAATCTGTAAATGCTTTTTACAAAGGGTTACACAAAGCTAATAATTTAAACAAATCTGAGTTTTTCGTGCTTCCGGAAAAAGAAGAAACTTTTGAGAAATATAAAAGTGAAGTAAAAAAATTAGCACGAAAGCCTTTTGCCAAATTTGTAAATAAAGATGAAACAAAATCAAGAATTGCGGCTAAGGTTTTAGATGTTGGTCTCGACACACTAAATACGGTTTACAATAAATTTTACGATTTTACCGCAAAGAATACAGATACTACTATGGTCGATTTTAAATTAACCGGAACGGGAATCTTACTAGATAAAAATGCATATTACGTTAAGGATAGTTTACTGCAAGGCCTATTATTAGGCTTACTACTCGTAGCCATAATTATGGCTTTACTTTTTAAAAACCTCAAATTACTGCTCATATCATTATTACCAAATATGTTACCCTTACTTTTTGCAGCAGCACTCTTAGGATTTCTAGAAATTCCGTTAGAGGCAACTATATCTGTAGTTTTTGCTATTGTTTTTGGTATAGCTGTTGACGATACCATACATTTTCTTGGTCGCTATAAAGTGTGTATTTCAAAAGGGTTGACTAAAGAAGAAGCATTACAAATAACTTTTACTGAAACAGGACGAGCGTTGGTGATTACCACATTAATTCTCTTTTTTGGCTTCTTGGTATTGTTGCTTTCTGTGCACACGCCTAGTTTTACTATCGGTTTATTAATTAGTGTCACCCTATTAACAGCACTAATTTTAGACCTTTTACTATTACCGGTTTTAATGCGAAAATTATTGTAAAATAAAGTGGCAGTATACTACTTATTATTAATCTGATGTTATTCTCATACTTATTAATATTTAGCAACAAAAGTACACTATAAAAAAATGATTTAACGACACCATTATACTGCCAATTAAACCTTAAACTGGCTCAAATTACTTTATCTTGCACTTTTTAATTATGTACGCATGAACCCTTCAGCCTCAGGATGGATTGACAAGTACGGACACTTAGTCAAAGACAACCTAGAAACATATACCAACCTAAAGGACCTCTATGGCGATCTTAAGAAAACAGGGTTTGTTTATGGAATTAATGTTAAGGTGCCCAGCTTTATTAAACCGGAGCACACATTATCTGAAGATGAGATAGCCAAAATTAATCTACTCACCGCTTTATTTTTTACGTATAAAATTGAAACTGAGAATTCAGATTTCAATTCGTTTTTAGAAAGTGTTTTAAGGTTCTATGACATGCTTGAAGTAAGCGGACTCTCTTTTTTAAGTATGCTATTTACGGGGAACAAAACTTCTACCAAGTTGGAGAAGCTTATTGATTCTAGGGTATATCTTGAAGATAATATGTTAAGTAAAACCTTCAACAGCATTATCACCAATTCATTATTATTTATAGATGTATTAACCTATAAGTTTCATTTAACACATGAAACAGGCATAAGAGAGCATGCACAGCTATTGGAGTTCTTAACCATAAACACCACCTTTCATGCTCTGAATTCGAAAGAAATAAATAAGAGTGACGAACGGCTGGCACATCTTTTTGAGGCATCACTAACATTCGTTGATTTTGAAAAACAAGCTTTTGATGGTACCTATCGCGAAAAATTAGTTGCAAATAATTCTGAATGGGAAAATCGTTATTTCCTAGATATTGCCTGTCTCACCGTATGGGAAGATCAAACGTTTGAATACAAAGAATCTGAGTTTATTCATGGTATTGGCCGAGATTTAAAAATTGCGGAAGATTCAATTAAAAGAGCCCTCGAAGAAATTACCGATTTTTTTGCAAAGAATGCAGATATTATTCCCTTTCTAAAAGACAATAATTTAGCAGTACAGTTTTATGAAAGTATGGCTAAGGTTGTTGACAAACTTATTTCTCGGAATAGTAAACGACTTAAAAAAGAACTGTTAGATAGCAAAGAACTAGTTGCGCTTTTAACTAAATCTACTGTTAAAGATTTAAACGAAGAAGAGAAAAAAAAGGTGCAAAATCAGTTGATAGATATATTTAAAAGCATACCTTCGTTAGCGATATTTCTTTTACCTGGGGGTGCAGTTTTATTACCAATTTTCATTAAATTAATTCCGAAATTATTACCCTCAGCTTTTGATGACAATAGAGTAGATAAAACCAAGTAATTGGTTGATCTTAAGCACTATAAGAAAAATCTATGGTGGCATTCAACAATTTGTAATCCAACACTTTAAATAACTTTACTCCAACCAAAGCTTAAAGTCTCTTACGCGTTCTCTACTTACAATAATTTCCTGATCATCGAAGTGATTTAATTTGATTTTAAGCCTTGAATTTGAGTATGTTATGATGTCTTTTATATGGTCGACGTTCACATAAAATTTACGACTAACTCTAAAGAATTTTTTTGGTGACAATTCATTTTCAAGATTTTCTAACGTAGTATCCATCAAATAATTTCTATTCTCAATTGTTGCAGCATAAGTTCCCTTATTCTCGCTGTAGAAACATTCTACCTCATCGGCATTTATAATCTTAAGGTGCTGCCCTACTCTTGCCGTAAATCGTTTTTTATATTCTCGTTCAATTGGGTTTACAAGCAGTTTTTTTATGTCCTCAAAATCTAGGCTTAACTTGGTAGCTTTAGGCCGTAATTCTTTATATTTTTTTACGGCATTTTCTAGATCTTCATCATCAATTGGCTTTAATAAATAGTCTATACTATTTAATTTAAATGCCTGCAGGGCATACTCGTCATACGCAGTTGTAAAAATAATTGAGCTTTTAACTTCAACAGCATCAAAAATTTCAAAAGAGAGTCCGTCTGACAATTGAATATCTAAAAAAATTAAATCTGGATGTTCATTGTTTTCAAACCATAAAATAGATTCTTCCACAGAATGTAACATCACAGATACATTCACATTCAATTCTGCTAAAAGTCTTGACAGTCTACGTGCAGCTGGTTTTTCATCTTCTATAATAATCACTTTCATATACAGGTAGTCCTTTTAGTTAGTTCTGAATATTTTCCTCCTCATTCATATATTTCTCAATCTGTCGCTCTTCCCAATTTTTAAAAAACTTAGGTGTTAATTCTTTAAGCGGTTTAGACTTCAGCACAAAAACATGAAAGGCATGTACTCCTAGTACTATGCCCCAAATAACGGGCGTACCAATAATATTCCAATCTAACCACTGAAAAAATCCTTCATCTGTGATACCTTGTTCCGCAAAAAAGTCAAAGGCTCTAAATTTAAAAATCAACAGTAGAATATTAGCTATAATGAAAATTCTAAGGTGTTTATAGAACTTTTTTAATTGTTTCACTCTGCGTTCTGCTCGTTTTAGTTTTGCTAGGTGGTCCATTTTATTCTGATTTTAAACATGCGTTTAACTGCACGTTAATTGTACTTAGATATATTTAGTTGTTGTTTTCTTTTGTTCTGCAATGTATTTTATAATCTGCTGTTCTTCCCATTGCCTATCAAAAAACAATCCTTTTTCATATACTCGTACGTATTCAATAAAAACAATTACTGTGAATACTATTGGTGTTGATAAGAAAATTAAGATAGGCACTTTAGCATATGGAGCATCGCCAGCAAAAATTAATACGGCCATACCAATCATAAAAACGGATGCAATTATTGAAGAGGCCAAAAACGAATGGAACTTTTTTATCTCTTCTAACTTATATTTTGCGCGTACTTCTTTATTGTTATCGTTCGTATTCATTATCTAAATCTTTCTACGCGTTCTTTTTCTTGTTGAATGTATTTCTGTATTTGTTTCTCTTCCCAATCTTTACCAAAAATTGAAACTAACGAGAATACTTTTATAGCATGTGCTGCGAGACCTATTCCCCAGAAAATCCATATTGCAAAGGTGCCGAAATCGAAAAAAGCTTCTGAAAAACTTTCACCTGATGCCAGGTTCTGAATAATCTTAGAAACACTTATAAATAAATTTACGCCTAAATACGAAGCTAAATGCCAGTAAAAACCTTTTAGTTCTGCAATTCGTTTTTTAGCTCTATGCATTTTTTTACGATCTGCTCTTGTTTCTATTTCCATCTGTTTTGATCTTTATCTTCGTTCATTAATTCCTTTATCTTACGCTCTTCCCATCCGCTACCAAGGAAAGGATTAAATCCAAACACTTTAATTGCATTAAAAATAATTCCTATTCCCCAACCAAATGCTGCCCATAAAAACCAAGGATAATTCCATTTATCGGTATAATAGTTAATAGCTGCTAGCATTGCAATTACAAACACATAGGAGATTATGTTGGTATAAAATTTCTTTAATTCTTCCACTCTTTCTTGAGCTCTTAAATACTTGCTTTCTTTATCTGAATGTTCCATTTTACTTTTATTATTTATTCAAATCTCCGATAATACTAGATTATTACTAAATATACATTTCCGAATTGTTGTTTTCTATGGATGGATTGTAATACACTCTAATTCGGAAGATAAAATCTGCCTATTACGGTTTAAAACTTATCATCATCCATATACTTTTTAATTCTTCGTTCTTCCCATCCTTTACCCCAAAGCGGGTTATAGCCATAGGCTTCCATTCCATGAGCAATAACACCTATACCCCAGCCTACTATCGGAAATAAGACCCAAAGAAAACTACTTGTTTGATAGTTAAGAATTACCAGAAATGGAATTACAATACAATAGGAAAGTAGGTTTCCATAAAACTTTTTTATTCGCTCTACTTTTTCCTTTGCTTTTTTATAGTATTTATCATCTATATACACACGCTGGGTTTCTATTGCAGAAACTTGTTTTGTGAGCATTGGCAATTCTACACTAAAGTCTGTTGTGTCTTTTTGTATTAAAACTTTTCTATCCGTCAGTATTTGATAGCGTTGTTTAATATTTTGTAAGCCAACACCACTGCTTTTACGTACCACTTGTTTTCCTTGCAGGTTATTACTTACCACCAACATGTTGTCTTTTTCAAATACTTTTATATGTAAGGGTCGGTCAGACGTAACTACATTATGTTTTACAGCATTTTCTAAGAGCAATTGTAGAGACAGTGGAATTATTTTAGCATCGGGGTCTGTACTCTTATCTGGGATTTCAAAAACGATACTATCTTCGAATCTCATTTTTAATAATCGCACATAGGTTCTTGCAAACTGCAATTCTTCATCAACAGAAATTAAATCTTTATTTTTTTGTTCAAGAACATACCTATAAACCTTTGACAATGAGGTTGTAAACTTTTGAGCTTGGTGCGGATCTTCTTCAATAAGACTAGTTAAAACATTTAAACTATTGAAGAGAAAATGGGGATCTAGTTGGTTCTTTAAGGCATCGAATTTAGCTGATGCCGTACCAGCAATAATCTTCTGTTCTTTAACTTTATTTTCTTGCCAGTGTTTATAAAAATGAAATGCATAAAAAGCAAGCGTAATAATTATGGCAATAAACATCGGAATCCAATACGAATCAGGACTCTGACTTGCTACAAATTCATCGAAAGAATCCCCAGCGATTATAACTTGTAAAATTAATCTTGAGACGAATATGGCAGCAAACGATGCCAGCATATTCATTACAAAACCTAATCCTAAATTCTTAAAGGAACTTATAAGGCTACCATATTTCTTTCTAAAAAAACGCCATGCATAAATATTTGCCAGATAGATTAGCGTAGACATTATCAAATTCTGATAATATTCTTCCCAAGCTTCTGCAGGCGTATACCCACCATTAATAGCGCCAGTGGCATATAGAATAACGAGTACAACAAAAAATATAACCGTACCGATTATTAAAGCGTTTAGTATGTCTTTTACAAATCTTTGCATATTACTTATATCCAGTAATTTTTAGTATTCTAATAGTCAATTGAAAGTTTAATAGGCTCACCATTAACTTCAAATTTTGCTACCTTCCATTTTGGTGGACCAAATTTTGCTGGAGCATTATTGGACGAGCCTACATCTTCTTTTGGTATACCTAACATGTTTGTATCCAATTTACTATTGTCGTTTTCATCATGGTAAGATGATATAGCGTACGTTCCGTTTGGCACGTTTTCGAAGGTTACTAAACTTTTGCCCTCTTTAATGTGCCCATTCAATCCCTGGTCTATTTCCTTTAGCCATTTTTCTTCAGCATTGTACAGACCTATTCTAATCTGCCCCTTATCATTATCAATATCATTAATAACGACTTCTATTTTAGTACCATTAGTGTCTTGGCCAGTGATGCCAATTGTACTACCCAAAATCAATAGCATTGCGAATATATTTTTCATATACATAAGTTTTAAGCAAATATGGAATACAAGTTAGTAATCTTAAATAAATAAATACCGAGTTGTCAATATTGAATGATGGAATGTAAACCAAAGAAAATTTTATGTAATACAAACCAATATACTTTGCTTAAATCACAAACGTTCTATTATAGTCTTTATAAACACATGATAAAAACTTGTCATTTTAGCATAGAAAAACCAGAGTTCTATAAAAACTCAATAATAACCACAATAGCCAAATATATTGTTTTAGCTATTGCTACCTTTTTTGGTGTATTAATAGTAATTAGTATATATCTAAGTGGTTCTGAATTAAGTTTTGAACTATTCTTAGGTATAGGCATACTACTTACATTGTTCCTATATCTTAGACATTTTCTAAGAAAATTTAAGCTCTCTGATATTTATGATATTGTAATAGATAACCAAAAGCAAGAGATACGATTGAAATCTATTGACAAATATAAAGGCAATGAACTATCTAAAACAATACAATTTTCTGATTTAAAAATAGGTTATTCAATTAATGATGACAGTTTATTTGGAAAGCAACGGATTTTTAATTTTTTCGAAAGCCAAAAACTCTACAACTCTTTAAACATTGACAAAACAGCCTGGGCTAGAATTACCAATCTTAATGAATTTATTGAAGAACTGGGCATTCTTGGAGGCTTTGAAACCAAAAATAAATCAGAATTTCTACCAGATAAGCCTAACTACAGACAATAAGCTAATTACTATAGCCGCCAAACATTTTAAAAGCTCTTTTTCAAATTTCACCTAGCTTTGCATTATGGTTAGAAACATCCAATTACGAGTAAGCTTAAAGGAGGAAGCCCAGTTAGGGTTAAAAGCTAAAACTGCTAAATACTTAAGTGTTTCGGAAAGTGATATCGAAGTTAAAGTACTCCGAAAGTCAATTGATGCCCGTAAACCAAGCATTTATTTCAACTATAAATTAGAGGTTTACATTAACGAACCCATACCAACCGTTAACCCATATTCCTTTGACTATAAAGATGTTTCTAAAGCTAAAGCCGTTCACATTATCGGTTTTGGTCCTGCAGGAATGTGGGCAGCCCTTAGATGTTTGGAATTGGGCTACAAACCCATAGTACTCGAACGCGGTAAAAATGTACAAGACCGACGGCGCGACTTAAAAGCAATTAATCAAGACCATGAGGTAAATAAAGATTCTAATTACTGTTTTGGAGAAGGCGGTGCAGGCACTTATTCAGATGGTAAATTATATACTAGAAGTTTAAAACGTGGCGATGTACGTCGCGTTTTTGAAAGTCTCGTATTTCATGGTGCAACAGAAGAAATTTTAGTGGACGCTCATCCACATATAGGCACTAACAAACTACCTAAAATTGTTCAAAACATACGCGAAACAATTATCAGACTTGGTGGCGAAGTTCATTTCGAATCAAAAGTATCCGATTTTAAGATTGAGAATAACAAATTGAAATCAATCGTTATTAATGATACTGAGGAGGTAGCTGTGAATAGTGTAATACTAGCTACCGGACATTCCGCACGCGATATATTCTATCTATTGGATAAAAAAGAAATTGCGCTGAAGGCAAAGTCATTTGCTATGGGCGTTCGTGTAGAACATCCGCAAGAAATTATCGATTCCATTCAATACCACTGTCATGGCAAACGCAACGAATTACTTCCTGCAGCAGCCTATAGTTTAGTACACCAATCTAAAGGTCGCGGTGTATATTCATTTTGCATGTGTCCGGGTGGCTTTGTTGTACCTGCTGCCACAGCACCAGGTGAAGTAGTTGTAAATGGAATGTCACCTTCAAAAAGAAACAATTTATATGCAAATTCGGGGATTGTTGTAGAAATAGATGTGGATACTGATTTATACAAATATGAAAAGTTCGGTGAATTAAGAGGTTTAGAATATCAAAAGAACTTAGAGCGTTTGGCATTTACTTCAGGCGGAAGAACACAAACAGCACCCGCACAGCGATTAACAGATTTTGTTGAAGGGAATTTATCGGCAGACCTCAACCCTACCTCCTACCAACCGGGATTGAAATCGGCACCATTACATTCTTTACTTCCAAAATTAATAGGTAGTCGTTTGCGTGATGGCTTTGCTGAATTTGGCAAAAAGATGAAAGGTTATTACACAGCACAGGCAAATATTATTGGTGTAGAATCTAGAACCTCATCACCCGTAACCATTCCGAGGAACGAAAAATTAGAACACCCGCAGATAAAGGGTTTATTCCCATGTGGCGAAGGTGGTGGATACGCCGGCGGAATTGTTTCAGCAGCTATGGATGGTGAACGTTGTGCAGAAGCGGCCATAGCAGAATTATAAAATTTAATTTTTATTTAAATCGATTAGAACCTAAGAATTTAAGTAGTAAACTGCCATTTTAAACTTACCTTCGCCGCTTATTTATTTATATGACATTCAAAGAATTAGGCCTCGCAGAGCCAATATTAGATGCCCTAGAAGGGTTAGGATATAAAACCCCCACTCCCATTCAACAACAAGCTATTCCTATTTTATTAAAGGGAAAAGATTTATTGGGCGTTGCACAAACAGGTACCGGAAAAACCGCAGCCTTTGGTATTCCAATTTTACATCACCTTTATAATTCTAAAAACCAACAGCAAGGTAAAAGAAAAATTAGAGCCTTAATTGTTACCCCAACGCGGGAGTTAGCAATACAGATTGGTGATAGTTTAACAGACTATGGCAAATATACAGGCATACGAAATACGGTTATTTTCGGTGGCGTAAAGCAGGGCAAACAAGTAAATACACTTAGAAATGGAGTGGATATTCTTGTTGCAACTCCGGGTCGACTTTTAGATTTAATGAATCAAGGTTTTATAACTTTTAGAGATATAGAATTTGCTGTTCTTGATGAAGCCGACCAAATGCTTGATATGGGATTCATTCACGATATCAAGAAAATTATTGCAAAACTACCATCGAAACGACAATCCCTTTTCTTTTCGGCTACCATGCCAAAAGACATTGTGGTTCTTTCGCGAAAAATATTAGGAGATTTTGAGCGGGTAACTATTAAACCTGAGCAAGCAACTGCTGAAAAGGTAGAACAAGGTGTTTATTTTGTGAGCAAAAAGAACAAACCGAAACTTTTAGTGCATTTACTACAAGAGCGATCTTCCGATTCTGTTTTAGTATTCTCGCGAACGAAACATGGCGCTAACAAAATAGTAAAGAAATTAGATCAGGCAGGTATAAAAGCTGCTGCTATTCATGGTAATAAATCTCAAACGGCTCGGCAAAAAGCTTTAGGCGCATTTAAAGAAGGAAAGCTAAAGGTATTAGTAGCTACAGATATTGCCGCCAGAGGAATTGACGTTGAAGAGTTGGCGCTAGTAATCAATTTTGACTTGCCCAATGTTTCAGAAACTTATGTACACCGTATTGGTAGAACGGGGCGTGCTAGTGCTAGCGGTATTGCTTTATCTTTTTGTGATAAGGAAGAAAGAGCTTACCTGCGTGATATCGAAAAATTGATAAAACAGGAAGTTCCAAGAATGCCCGAACATCAGTTTGTAGATGGTGATGATGATGAGCCAGAAACGGTACAACAACCGAGAGGACCTAAAAATCCAAATCAATCTAGAAACAACAATCGCAATCGAAATCGTAACCGAAATACTAACCGAAATACTAACCGACCAGCGAATTCTAATAATCGCAATTCTAGAAGACGTTCTGGCAATAAAGGGAGTGAGAATAGATCGTAACGATTTATTAAATATCAACACCTACCGAAATTTTTAAGACCCGATAATTGCTATCGGGTTTTATTTTTTTAAAAGCTTTTATATTTGTCCTACTTATGAAAAGACAATTATTTATTTATGGTAGTGGGCGGCATACTGTTCCCTTTTTAAACTATATGGCGAAAGCTACGGGGAAAGAAAAACCTAACTTTTGCTTTATTCCGACAGCAAGTGGCGAGGACCAAAATTATATCGATTCTTTTTACGAGGTGTGTTCACAAATAAATGTAGTACCCCATGTATTAAGCGTTTGGATAAACTCGTACGACCAAAAAGAGTCGTTTGAAGAAATCATCCAAAAAATGGATGCCATAGTGGTAGGCGGTGGAAATACGCTAAACATGTTAGCTATTTGGAAAGCACAAGGAATAGATACTGCCTTACAAGATGCATATGACAATGGTGTTGTGATGGGTGGTGGTAGCGCTGGCTCATTGTGTTGGTTTAATTCAGGTACCACAGACTCTAGGCCGGGAGCATTGAGTATAGTTAATGGGATGAAATTTATAGACAAAAGCCATTGTCCACATTACAATTCGGAGCAGTCGCGTAGGCCATTGTATCATAACAATATACTATCGGGAAAGTTAAGTGAGGGTTATGCTTGCGATGATCGTTCTGCCATTCATTTTATAAATGAAGAAGTACATACATCAGTTACTTTAAATGATGAAAACCAATCGTATTATGTGTATGAAAAAGATGGAAAAATTATTGAAGAGCTAATAAAGGGTACGGTGATTTCTTAGTCTTTTTAAGCTAGGATAAATATTGCGGCCATTACATCGTAATCCGAGTATTATTAAACAGTAGGTATATTTTTTAGAGTCTTTGCCATATAATCTTGCCAAGTAACCAAAACATATTTTTCCTTTTCCTTATGTTTCGTTTCCAAAAATCCATATTCGTAAACAAATAGGTAAACATCACCTTTTTTGTTTTTCCAATAGTGGGTAAAGAAATTGGGATTGAACCCCTCGTTCAACAATTCTAGTATTCTAACCGTGGTAAAACCCGACTTGTTGTATCTCTTCAAGACTTTTCTGTTAACTTTCAATTTTTTATCTACCCTTAGAAAGAACTTCTCCTTTTCTTGACGATTTTCATATTGGTGTATTGATTTACATTTTGTTGAACAGAAAAGCTTATCTGCTCTTCCTTTTATTTTTGATTCGCAAACTGAACACTTTTTATCTTTATCCATTTGTAAATGCATATTATACGTATAATATACTGCTTATAATCAAAAACCTAATTACTATTGTCACATGAATTCAATAAGGTCAATTACGTTGTATCATTTGATGATTAATAATCAAAAGATGATTGGAATAAAGTTTAAACCCGATAGGTTAATACAGAACTTGATTAAAGGACTTCCAAATCCTAAATGGAGCACAAAGTATAACATGGCCTATATATCCAATACGAAGAATAACCTTGGGATTATCTTCAATACTTTCAAAGGCAATGCTTGGATAAATTACAATCGATTCTTAACCAACAAGCCTATCAAAACAGGTAACGAAATTGTTGATGTTGATTGGTTTAGAAAAAGAAAACCAATACCCGAATATCGCCTCTGTCCAGAAGAATACTTACTAAAATTAGAATTAAAAAGATACGCTAATAATACTGTTCGCACCTATGTACACTTCTTTGAGATGTTTATAAACTTCCACAAAAACAAGGAATTAGATACCATCAATGAAACTGACATTAGGGCTTTTCTTCAAAAACTTATTCAAAAAAAAGTTTCTAATTCATATATCAACCAAGCAATAAATGCAATAAAATTTTATTATGAGGTAGTTTTGGGTATGCCTAATCGCTTTTACGAAATAGAGCGACCTCGAAAGGAGGCAAGATTACCTATTGTAATTTCAAAGGAAGATATACTTGCTATTATTGAAAACACCAATAATATAAAGCACAGATGTATTGTAGAATTATTGTATAGTTCAGGCCTACGCCGAAGTGAACTGCTCAACTTAAAACCGACCGATATAGACAGTAAGCGAATGTTGGTGATGATACGAGGGTCAAAAGGCAATAAAGACAGGCAGACCTTATTATCTAAAACAGTTCTTGAAAACCTTCGTGTATATTTTAAGGAATGGAAACCACGAGAGTACTTATTTGAAGGGCGAAAAGGAGGTAAATATGGCGGTGAAAGCGTACTTCAAGTGGTAAAAAGAGCAGCACGAAAAGCTAAAATAAAACAAATTGTGACCCCTCATGTTTTACGGCATAGTTTTGCCACTCACCTACTGGAATCAGGAACTGACTTGAGACAAATACAAGTGCTTTTGGGTCATGGCTCAAGCAAAACAACCGAAATTTATACACATGTAGCCACAAATACTTTTAAAACAATCAAAAATCCCTTAGATTAGAAGTATTCACAAAATGGATATAAACAAACAAGTTTGTTTAGCCATACGTTGCCAGTAATTTAAAGAAACACCGAACAATCAAAGAAATTAATGAAAAAATCAACTTTAATACTTTTCCTTTTCCTAATCACAAAACTAACTTTTGGACAAGAAAATGAAAATCGCTTAAACGGAATTGACCAAGATATAGAAACTTTACTAAATTCATATAAAGCCGTTGGTTTGTCAATTTCCGTTGTTAAAAACAATCAGATAGTATATTCTAAAGGATTCGGATATAGAGATTTAGAAAATAATCTACCTGTAAACGAAAATACAATTTTCACAATTGCATCTAGTTCTAAAGCTTTTACGGCTTCCTTATTAGGACTATTAGATTTTGAAGGCAAAATTTCTTTGAAAGACAAACCCAGTTTACATATTCCAAAACTTGAATTTTATAATTCTGATATGGACAATTTAATTACCATTGAAGATTTACTTTCACATAAAAGTGGACTTGGAGAAATCAATGGGACACTTGTTCTTTTTCCTGAACGAAGCAAACTCGAAATCATCAAAAAACTAAAATACATAAAACCAGAAGGCAAACCGAAGGATAGTTGGATTTACAGTAATATGGGATACACTATTGCAGGTACAATTGTTGAAGAAGTAACAGGTGAATCTTGGGAAGATAATTTGAAGAAAAATATCTTTAACCCACTAGAGATGTCAAATTCTTATACAGATTTAAATAACATGAAAATGACTAATAACTTTTCATACGGTTATGGTTTGGTAAAAGGTAAAGTCGAAAAAGTACTATACGAAGAATACCAAAATTATAAACCTGCTGGTGGAATAAGAAGTTCCGCAAAAGATTTGGCAAATTGGATGATAGCTTGGTTAAACGATGGGAAATTTAAAGAAGAGCAAGTTTTGCCAAAAGATTTTGTTAGCAATGCGACTACTATGCATAATATAAGACCTAATAAAAACGAAAAGGAGGTTTTTCTCTTTGGAGATGGTTTTGGGTGGCGAATGGAATCACAAGGCGGAAATTATAAAGTTTACCACGGAGGAAACACATCTGGATTTAGCTCTTTAGTCTTAACCTATCCTTTCGAAAAGTTAGGTATTACTATTTTAACAAATCAGACTAATTCAATTCTGCCATACATTATAGGAGACATTATAAAAAATAGAATGCTGGATTTACCAAAGACTGATTTAAAAGATTATCCTGTAATTGTAAATGATATTTACGTCCCAAGTGAAATAAAGCAAGAATTAAACTCTATAAAGAAGCCAACACAAAACTTATCATCATTCATAGGCATATATGAAAATAAAGGTTATGGGACAATTGAAATAGAACTTAAGGACGGTAATCTATATGCTATTTACCCGTCTTATAAGTTCTTTTTGGAACATTTACATTATAATGTTTTTATTATGAAGCCATTAAAAAATATTTCAGATTTATTCAATCCAGAATTTGCTGTCAGTTTTAGAACTAATAACAATGGCGAAATTTCATCACTGACAATAAATCTACAATCAGAGCCAGTCGAATTTATAAGGAAAAGTAAAGAATAAAAACTACTGGCAACACGGTATATAAAAAATAGCGATTTAATAGCTTAATCGAAAGAAAATGAATAAATTAAAGGTCAGTTATAATCCGAAAAGTTAGTGCTTAAAACTCGCTTCTTTTCATATACAAGACCGTTAGGCAAAATGTAAAAACCTACTGATTTACTTATAATTAGTAGATAAAATTAGAATAACAAACTAAAAAAATCTACTAATCATAATGTAATTAGTAGATAAAGTTAGAACAACAATCTAAAAAATCTACTAATAATGATATAATTAGTAGATAAAATTAGGATTACAAACTGAAATCTACTAAATTTGACATAATTAGTAGATTTTGACATGAAAAAACCTGAATTACCACCGAATCCAGAACTAAGTACAGACGAAACCACCGAACTTATAGCACTATTAGCGGACAAAGAACTAATAGACAAGGTGTTTGAAGTTGAAAAAGACTATCCGTATTGGGAAAAATTCAAACATAAAACAAAAGGATTTAAAAGCAATCCTCAACTACTTTGGAAATTTATTAAACTTCAAAGAACAAGAAATATTTCAAAAATAAAACTCTGCGATGTAAATGGGTTTAATTTCAAGTACAATGTATCAGGAAATACATTAAAACGATTACATCAATTTGATTTAAACCTTGGTGGTATTCTAGAAGGTGGCTCAATTGTTCCCGAACGAGAAAAAGAACGCTTCTTGATTAGCTCACTAATGGAAGAAGCAATAGCTTCTAGTCAATTGGAAGGTGCTGTCACCACTAGAGAAGTCGCGAAATCAATGCTAAGAACAAAGAGAAAACCAAAGAATCATTCTGAAAAGATGATTCTAAATAATTATCTCACAATAAAAGAAATTATATCGATTCAAAAGGAGCAATTAACACCTGAAATCATTAAACGCATTCATTGCTTAATGACTAAAGACACGCTTGATAAAAAAGACAATGAAGGAGAATTTAGAACAAATAATGAAGTAAAAGTAGTTGATGTAAATGGAGAAATATTTTACGAACCGCCGTCACATAACGAGTTGCCTAAATTAATAGAAGCTTTTTGCAAATTCGCAAATGCGAAAAACGACAAGAATTTTATGCATCCTATAGTTAGAGGAATAATATTGCATTTCCTTATTGGTTATATCCATCCTTTTGTCGATGGTAATGGGAGAACTGCAAGAGCAATTTTTTATTGGTACCTAATATCTCAAGGATATTGGCTTGTTGAGTTTTTGTCCATCTCTAGAATAATTATCAAATCACCTAGTCAATATGCTAGAGCATATTTATATACTGAATACGATGAAAATGATTTAACATATTTTATTGATTTCAATTTAAAATCAATGGAACTTGCGTTAAATAGCTTAAAAGAATACATCGAAAGAAAAATTAATGAAAAGAAAAAATTATATAGTATACTGAAAAATGAAAACATAAATGAGCGTCAAGCAGAAACAGTAAAATCTATAATCAATGAACCTGATATAATATTAAACATTAATGAAATTCAAGGTAAGTTTGGAACATCATACCAAACAGCAAGAACAGATTTGTTGAATTTAGAAGCAATCGGTTATTTGAAAAGCAAATTAATTGGAAAAAAATTAATCTTTTTTAAATCCGAACAATTTGACGAAAAAATAAAAAAAATACACTTTGCCTAACAAAGCCTAAACGTAATGCGGACTTTAGGGCAAAACCGAAAGGTCTGTGTATATTTATGAAGTCGCTAAATCTTATGGATTTAGTTATTCACGTCAATTAATAAGTATTCGAATTTGAAAATAGAAGATTTATATATTTATCCAATTAAGTCAACCAAAGGCATAAGCTTGCATAAAATTAATGTGAATACTATTGGATTTGAAAATGATAGATATTTCGGAATAGCAAATTCTAAAAATGAAATTATAACAGCTCGAGAAAATCCGCAACTACTCCAATTTAAAACTGAAATAAACATTTCAACCCTTACAATTTCTTATAAAGATCAGTCTAAATCAATTTCTTTAATAGAAGAAAATAAGGATATCAAACTTTTATTATTTAAGCAAAAAGCTACTGGTAAAATTCTAAATCAAGAAATAAACGATTGGTTTACAGAAATATTAAAAACAGAAAGCAAGCTTGTTAAAATCAATTTTAGTGAACTTCGAAAAACGAATACTGCTGAAATATCATTTAATGACTGCTACCCTATTCATTTAATATCAAAAGATTCGGTCGAATTCTTAAACAAAAAATTAGAGCATTCAGTGGAGTTAAATCGTTTTAGACCAAACATCATTGTTTCAGGAATTGATGCGTTTGAAGAAGAGAACTGGACAGCTGTAACAATTGGTGAATGTGAGTTTAATATAGTTTCGAAAACCAAAAGATGTACTTTAATTACGATAAATCCTGAAACGGGAGAAAAGAGCAAAAAGCAAGAACCACTACGAACACTAGCCAAAACATTGAGAACTGATTCACAAGCTAACTTTGGAATTTATTTAGTGCCTACAAAATTAGGAACGATACGAAAAACGGACTCATTGGTTGTACAAAGTAAATTAGACAATAAAACCAATATTTAATGGCAGGAGAAACTGATATTTCGAAACTATTAAAAGGAATGACTCCCTTTCTAAACCCAGGTGAATATATATTCGCTACTGTAAAGAATTTAAATGAAATTGATAGGAATGAGACTATTTTTGAATTTAAAGAAAAGGAAGGAGCAACTGTTGTGCTTGAAAAATGGAAAGCTGACAAATTAAATGTAGAATATGATTATGTCGCAGCTTGGATTACGTTAACGATTCACTCCGCTCTTGAGGCGATTGGATTAACAGCTGCATTTTCAAAAGCACTCGCAGATCAAGAAATTAGCTGTAATGTAATTGCTGGATATTTTCATGATCACATTTTTGTTGATAAAAAAGATTCGGAAAAAGCCATTAGCAGTTTACATGTCTTATCTAAAAATCTAAATAAATGATAATTATAACATGGTGATATTTTACTTATGAAATATATTCTGATACTTTTTTCGTTTTTCTTAATAGCTAGTTGTTCTGAAAATACAACCACACCATCAGAACAGGTTACAATGTATTATAAAGGCTATAAAAAATCCGATTACTCCCTAATAAGAAAAACGATAGCCGATAGTTTAACTACTATTGAAGGTGATTTCACCATGCCATTTACCCCAGAAAGTTATTACGAAAAGTTTAAATGGGATTCTGTTTTTAATCCTGATTACAAATTAATTTCTATAGAAAACAAAGGTGAACACGTTATTGCTAATGTTGCTGTAAGCTCTTCAAAATTTGAGTTTTTAAAAAATAATCCGATGACCTGTAGCTATCAATTTTATTTTGAATCAGGAAAAATTAACAAGATTATTAGTTTAGATTGTTCAGAAGTGGATTGGGTTATTTGGAAAACTAAAGTAGATGCTCTTGTTGCATGGATTAAAATAAACCATCGGGAATTAGATGGATTTATTTATGACCTAACTATGAAGGGCGCAACAAATTATGTAAAAGCAATAGAACTGTACAAAAAAGCATCACCAAAATTAAAAGAATAACACATAGAATTCTCTAGGGTACCTAGTGTTACATTTATAATCAAAAAGGCCATTGAAATTAAACTTCAATGGCCTTTTGGTTTATTGTAATTGAAATAATCCTAATGCTACTCTACCTTAATATTTGATTTTGCAGCGTTCCAACCACTAATTTCTATTACCGGTTTTATTTGGCTAAGCTCCTCGTATTCCAAAGATATTTCTTTCGATTCTCCGGGTACTAGGGACACATAGTTGTCGCTATAAAAAGTAGGCATGACGCGTTTGCTAGTTTCGCCATCGACTAAAGATATCCGGTTAAAAAAGGCAACTGTATTATCTTCATTGTTCTTTAGCGTAAGTGTAACGGTAGTATCATTTACCTTTTTTGCTTTCGCATCTAATTTTACCTTTTTTAAAGTTTTTAATCCGGAGTAAACCCCTGTACTATCTGGAATCCAGTAAAAGTTATCACTTAGTATTTTTTGTTCTTTATTTAGCAATTGCACTGATAAGAATGCTCCTTTTTCATTGGCTACCGCATCTATTTTTTTCTGAAGGTTCCCAATTAAACGCACACTCGTTTCCTCAATACTACAAAATACTTGCTCCAATATTTTTTGATTTCCATCCATATCAAAGGAGCTGACCTTCAACATAACATCATGTTTCGGTTCGAAAGTATTATTTACAATCATTATATCGCCTTTTATGGAATTATAAATTCCGTGAAAAGGCTCACTCCCAATTCGTGTTCCATATAAACAAGCGTTAGGGTCTAAGTAATAATCGTACATCTGACCACGCAATGATGTCCATGGATTTTGTGTTTTCCAAATAATAGTACCTGTATACCAATCCCACATATGCGCACTAAAACCTTCCATTAAACCACGATATTGATTATAATTCACCAACTGTGCTTTATTGGCAAAATCTTCCATGTCGGTAGGTGCGCCATAAACATCCATACTTTTGTTATAGCCAATGTATTTATGATAACTCCATCCTTTGTCCGTAACCTTTTTTCCATTCACTATTTTTTGCGGCACTACTTGATTCTCTTCTGGAAGAAATCTTTTTAACGAAACTGCGTCACCGGTACCAACCGAACCAACTTCAGAATTAAATGGCCATGTACGCTCTTCCCAGAATACACGAATATCTTGTATGTTATACGGTCCATCACCATTACCTCCTTTAAAATTATATGACATTTCATCAGAGTTGGAGTAATCTATAAACCAACGAGTGCCATCTAATTTTGGTAGAATTTCTTCTTTTAAGGCGTGCATAATATCTTCGGGAGGTGTAATTTCATTTCCACCACACCACATCGCTAAAGACGGATGATTACGAATCATTTTCACCACATCTTTCGCCGACTCAATAAACAATTCATGATCATCTGGGTATTGCCTTCTTGTCCATTGATCTTCTTTTTTCTTAGGATCCAACCAACGTCCATTACCATCGCCACTTATCCAAAAATCTTGAATCACAAGCAACCCGTACTTATTACATGCTTCATAAAATTCAGGTCTTTCTGTTAATGAACCACCCCAAATTCGTATAAGATTTAAATTCATATCCCTATGGAAACGAATTTCAGCATCGTATCGTTTTTCAGATAAACGCAACATGGCATCGGACATAATCCAGTTAGCGCCTTTTATAAATATTTTTTGTCCGTTAACTGATATCTGTTTACTACGGGTACGTTCGTTCCATTCCGTTTGAATTTCACGAATACCGAAATCAACTTTTTCAGCATCTATTATTTTATTTTTAGCTGTGAACGCAATGTTAATTGCATACATATTTTGCGCACCATATCCATTCGGCCACCATAATTTAGGGCTTTCAATACTATGGTCGGGCAAACTAACTTCGGTTATGGTATTGGCATTTAGGGTAACATCTTTGGTTATTTTCACACCATCTATTTCATATTGCAATGTTCCTGAAATAGCTTTATTAGTGGTATTTTCTAACTCTGTCGAAACTTTTAAGGTTGCAGGTTCTTGTATTTCACCAGGCATTCTTACCTCAGGCACAAGGGTAACAACATGCGGGTTTTTTAAGTTTACAACTCCTGTTTTTTCAATAAAAACTTTATCCCAAATTCCTGTATTTCTATCACGAATAGGTTGAATCCAATCCCAACCCGCAACATATTGCGATGAAACGTTTTTTGCAATCATTCCATCTCCGCCTTGGCCACCATTTGGATTTCCAACAACATCTACGGGGTATACAATTACGGCTAATCTATTCTTGCCATTTTTATTTAGAAATTTCGTTATGTCGAAAGATTTACGCAGAAACATCCCCTTATACGGTGATTCGTTTACTTTTTCTCCATTAAGAAAGATATCAACACTGTAATTAATGCCGCGAAAAGACAGCCATACCTTTTCTCCTTTTTTAGCAACTTCTTCAAAATCATTCACAAACCAATAGGTGTAAAAATCACGCCCGGTATCGTAAATATCTTTTATCTTTTCATTGTTCATTCCGTAAAATGGATCCGGAACTTTACCATTATTTAATAAGGTAGTTAAAACTGTTCCTGGAACAGTTGCTGGCATCCATTCTTTTAATTCATACGACGTTTTAGACAATTCATAACCATCAGATTTCGTATTTGCAATTGGTGTACAATACCAATCTTTATTTAGCTCATATCTTTCTTGTGCAGTTACATTTTGAAAAATAAAAAAGACAAAAAATAATAGAAAGGGGAAGTTCAATTTTTTCATAAACAAATTTTAAATAAATTTTAAATAAATTAAATAGTCAAAGAATTTGACCAATGATATTAAATGAGTGATTAAGTAGAAAGTTGAGCTGAGTTTTAAAATTTTACATACCGCTATCGTCTGACTTCTTTATGGAACTCAGATTAACTGGTATTTGAAAATCGATTATTAGAAAAGGTATCGTCCTGATTAGTTCTTACATAGAAATAAGAACAAAAAGCAACGAACTATACTTATACTAAAAACAGACAAGCGACTTATTCACTTTTTGTTTCGTATTCTTTATGTATAGCTACTTCAAAAGCAGCCCAATGTGCATCGGTCATTCTACCTGGTGTAAAAAGACAAATACCTGCTGCTCCATTTTCCATAGATTCTCTAATAGCATCGCCTAATTCTTCTGGCAACAAACCACTGCCTTCAGGGTCTTCTTCATTTGCCTTATTCCATGGTCTTGGGCAAATAAACAATCCGCTATAAACCGGTGTATCGCCAGCAGCTTTCGCTTCCTCTTTAACCATACTACCAACCCATAAAGGGTTAGCCATATAAAAATCATTGTAATTCATAGGAAAATAAGCATCCAAATTCCACTTATTCCATTCTTGCCGTACCAAGGCCTTAGAAATTGTTGGCCCTGGAAAAACCGCTGCATTTACCTTCTTTCCTTTTTTTCGTACAGCTTCACTTAATTCACCTACCAACTCAGTAATTACATCGTAACGATATTGTTTCCATTCTTGAACAGTAGTAGGATCTGCAGCAACTTTAATATCAATTCCGCTTTTCTTTTTAAAATCTGCAGTACAAGTATCGCAATAGCAAAAATCGTATTCAGGATATTCCCGATTTTGAATTAAATCGTATTTCTCCCAAAGGCCACGTGCTAAAATCACATCTGGATATCGAATATAATCTAAGTGAATTCCGTCTACTTCTTCTACTTCAGCTACACTAGAATACATGTCTTTTAAATACTTGCGAACGCCTTTTTTATTCGGACACAAAAATTTGTAATAAGGAGCGTAAGGTTGAATATCGAATGCAGACTCACCTTTACCACTAACGCCGTACCATTCTGGTTTTAATTTAGGATCACTTTGGATCATTGTCGGTATCCAAGTATGAAATTCCATTCCTGCAGCTTTTACAAACTTGCCAACTCTTTTATAAGTCGCTGGATCATGACCACCGCTATACATTAAACCATCGATTCCTTTTTCTTTTAAATCTGTAAACTGTTTTTCAAGTTCTTGATCTGTTGCCTTTCCAGGACCTCCCATCCATGCATACACAGGAACTTTAGAATCTTGCGCAACCGCCAAAAAAGTTGTTAGTAGTAAAAAAGTAAGGAATATATTTTTCATAATTATTAATCTAAGCTGCCAAATTTAGTAAAAGGAACTCTTTTTACACTCGACTTTAACTTCCTATTTATCGAACTTAAAACAGAATTATTAAATACCGATTTAAGTGCATTATATTTAAGTAAATTAAAAACTAAGAATATGTTTTTTTATTGATATCCTTGATTCTTATGAGATCAATGTTACCGTTATTTCTTAAATTGGCTATTCGCAATTAACAAACCAAAATGAAAAAAACATATACCTTATTAGTACTGTTAGCAATCACCTTTTCAGGATTCTGTCAAGAAGTAAAAGTAATGTCGTACAATATAAAATATGACAATGAAAAGGATACCGTTAATAATTGGAACGACCGTAAAGAAACAATGGTAAGTCTAGTTAAACATTACGAGGCCTCTTTTATTGGTATGCAGGAAGTTTTGCACCGACAGTTGACATATCTCGACAGCTCGCTAACAAATTACACCTATATAGGCGTGGGTCGTGATGATGGAAAAACAAAAGGCGAATACTCCCCTATTCTGTATAACACTTCAAAATATAAGGTACTAGAAGACAAAACTTTTTGGCTTTCTAAAACTCCAGATAAAATATCAAAGGGTTGGGATGCTTCTTTAGAACGCATTTGTACATACGGCTTATTTGAAAGCATCGAGACTGGTCAAAAGCTATATGTATTTAACACACATTTTGATCACCGTGGAAAAGAAGCTCGTGTAAAATCTGCCGAGCTCATTTATCAAAAAATAACTGAGGTAAATAAAAAGCAAATACCTGTTATATTAATGGGCGATTTAAACCTACCACCAGAATCAGCACCAATTCAGTTTTTACAAAGCAAATTAGTCGATGGTAAAAATCATACTATTAAAGAATTTTATGGTCCTTCAGGTACTTTTAGCGGATTTAATCACGATAGGAAACTAGACCATAGAATCGATTATATATTTGGTAAAAACCTCGAATTCTCTACATACATTCACATTGATGACCGTATGGAAAACAACAAACACATTTCAGACCATTTACCGATATTGGCTTCTTTTGAATTTTAATAACTCCCAACTTAATCAGCAAATAAGACGAGAAACGGCCATCAAACTGTAATTCACTAAATTAGTATCGTAAATCATACCTAGTAGATTTTAGCAAACTACTAGATTATATTTTTTTGTAATGAAATATTCCATCAAAATTTTATCGCTTTTTATTGGCTTTTTATTTGTAATAGCCAGTTCATGCAATTCCAAAAGCGATCCACCTAAAGATTCCGATGACCCCACTGATCCTATTGATTCAGTGATCACTACACCGCAACCAATTCTATTAGACAGCGTAGTTTTTACAGCCATTGGTGATGTGCCTTATGATGATGAACAACGCACCGGATTAATAGCAATGATAGCCGCCCATAACACAAAAGCTGTATCAGAATTCGTAGTTCATGTTGGGGATATAAAACCTGGAGCTGATCCTTGTCTTGAACCGGTTTATAAAGATGTAAATGAGATCCTTAAAGAGTTCGACATACCTACATTCATGCTATTGGGTGACAATGAATATAACGACTGTGAAGATCCTATTTCTGCTCTTCAATTATGGAACGAATATTTTTTAAATTTTCAGGATAACTGGACTTTCGACCAATTGCTGACTTTTCAAGAAAATAGAGCTGAGAATTTTGCATGGACTCAGAGTAAAATAATGTTTATGGGACTTAACCTAGTAGGAAGTTCTGTTCACGATCAAGAAGAGTGGGATGCAAGGTTAGCCGATAATGGAAAATTTTTAAAGGACTACGTCGATGCCAATGCTACTGATTTAGAAGTGCTTGTAATATTTGGACACGCAAATATGGTGGAAGCTGGTCCAGATAAGTTTAAACCTTTTACCGATGTATTAAAAGAAGTTGCCATCGATTTTGAAAAACCTATATTATATGTTCAAGGTGACGGTCATTTTTGGTTCTTAAACAGACCTTATGAAGAAACTAATATTCTTAGACTTCAAATTGAAGGTGGTGCAAATGCAGTGCAAATTTCAGTAAATCCAAATAATGAAAAACCCTTCTCATTTGACCGAAATTTTCTAGATTAACTTCATTATTTCGATCTTGACTTTTAGGTGAATTAAACAGTAGTATTTTACTGACTTTAGGATCAATAGCATTATAAAAAATACAAATCCATAACATAAAATTATGGCATACGACGAATTCTTAGCGGACAGAGCACGACGGTTTTTAAAACAAAAGCCCGTTTATTTTGAAGAGAAAAAAATGATTGGTGGTCTCTGTTTTATGGTCGATGAAAAAATGTGTTTTGGTATGCATATCGATAAAAACACAGATAGCTCATTATTAATGGCTAGGATTGGAATAGACAAGTACGAGGAAGCTCTTGCTAGACCACATTGCACCGAGATGAATTTTACAGGCCGTACAATGAAAGGTTATGTATTTGTAACTGCTGACGGAATTGACAGCGAGAAAGACTTAGAATTTTGGTTACAAATGTGTTTAGATTTTAACCCATTTGCCAAGAAAAGTAAAAAGCGTGCTTCTAAAAAGAAATAGGCAATACTTCTTCAAGTGTAATCGCAGCTTCACTATTCATCATGTCTGAACTATTCGTATTATCAATAATAGCCACTCCTGCCCCATTCCAACTATGCCACTGCATAAAATACGCTGCTTTACCTTTTAGCTTATCAACAACATCCATCATGTTCCAAGTGCCATAACTTTCTTCACGTGGTCCTATTTCAGACATTACTATGGTTTTCCCTAAAGATTTTAATTCTTCGTAATGCGGAAAATCTGGCTGTAACCCGTAATAATCCATTCCCACTAAATCTACATAATCTGATCCTGGATAAAAGGCAGTTACATTTGCATACCATGTTTCACTAGGCACTACGGCGTAGGTCCAGATTAAATTATCCAAACCATAATCCCACTTTAACGTGTTATACATATCAATCCATAGTGCTTTAAAATCAGATTCATTCGTTTGCTTATTCGCATAATCATTAATACCCCACCAGAAGAAATTACCATTCATTTCATGAAACGGTCGCCATATAACAGTAACATTTGCATCGCGCAGTTCTTGTAAGGCACCTGCTACTTTATCGAGTTCATTGCGATAACTCGTTTTTGCATCGCTTGGCGCTGCATCTCTCAACAAAGCCCTTAAGTTTATTTTATCTTTATTCTCAACGGTATTCATATACACGTCTACCCCTTCTGAGAAAGGATTATCAGCATGCCAACTAGCGGTAACTAATCCGCCGTTATCCCAATGCTTAATTAAGGTCTGCACCGGATATTTATCACCAGCATACCAACCGAAATCTGCACCAATTAATCCAACATATTGTCCGGACATATCGGCCAATCGATCCACATAAGTAGTATAATAATCAGCTGTTGTATTTGGTGCGTCCCCACATTGCTGACCAACTATTATTTGATTATTTTCAATTAAGGAATCAAAATAAGCCAGAATATCGGCTTTACTAACTACTCTAGGAATCTTTACTGGTTCTTTGCTATCAGGGTTTGTAGTATTCACATTTTCAGAATTTACAGGTTGATCATCATCTAAATTATCAGTACTACAGCCAATAAAAAATATCCCTCCCAAAAGAAGCATACAAAACTTTATTAATAGTCTCTGAAAAATCATAAAAATGAAGAACCAAAAATCGTTCCGAAAAAAATATTATCGCTTAAGACTATCAGAAATATTCATAAGTCAGGCTCGAAATACAACTCATACCCGAAATTTTACAATTGGGTAATCTGTTTTTCCAGTAACGCTGTAAATGGTGGAGATTTGACTCAAGTTAAATAACGAAAAACAATACACCATGAAAAAATTAGCAGCACTCGTACTCTTCCTAATCACATTTACAATTACAGCACAAGACACTTCTGGATCTACAATTTCAGTTATCATAGAAAATGTACTCTCAGACGATGGAACTATTATCGCAGCTTTACATACGGAAGATACTTTTTTGAAAGCTCCTGGAGTTACCAGCGCAAGTAAGCAGGCCAAAAAAGGAAAAGTAACCTTAACTTTCGATAATATTGCACCTGGCACCTATGCTGTAATGGTAATGCACGATGCCAATGACAACAAGCAAATGGATATGCTAAACGGAATGCCACAAGAAAGCTATACAAATTCTGGAGAAATGAACTTATATGGCCCACCTGTATTCGATAGTTCAAAATTTGATGTGAGTACAGAAAATCAAGAGATCAAACTTAGGTTCTAATTTTATCAAATTACCGAAGTAGTACATTCATCAATCAATCAACAAAAAAAGGGCTTGCCAATGGCAAGCCCTTTTTATTACATAAAATTCTCTTTTTCAAATTTCTTCAGCTAACCATGCCTTCATCATCCAAACAGTTTTTTCTTGTTCGGTTATAAAATCACTCATCATACTATTTGTACCTTCATCAGAGGCCTCATCAGAAGCGTCTAAAATTCTTCTTTCAATACTTAAGAGTACAGAAAGCGAATCCACTATTAACCGAATAGCTTCATCATCTTTGGTTATATTCTTACCCACCGGAACTTGCGAGTTCTCGAGATAATCTTGAAAAGTATGCTCAGGAACGCCTCCTAACGTCAGTATTCTTTCGGCAATTTCGTCAACCTTTATATTCGCATCATTATATAATTCTTCAAATTTCGGGTGCAATTCGAAAAAACGCTTTCCCTTAATATTCCAATGTATACCTCTTAGGTTTTGGTAGTAGGTTTGAAAATTGGCCAAAAGTGAATTTAAATCGTTACTTAATTCTTGTGATTTTTCGGCATTTAAGCCAATACTATTAGTTTTCATGACTTTAATTGTTTTAATTTCATCATAAATTTACAACATGATTTCAACTTAAAACAATAAGTTTTATCGATGGATTTTATACCTTTATCGACATCAACTATTGACTATGACAATTACACAATTAAGATACATTTTAGCTGTTGCTGAATATCAAAATTTTACGGTGGCAGCGAAACACAGTTTTGTTACGCAGCCCACATTAAGCATGCAAGTACAAAAACTTGAAGATGAGTTAGATATACAAATATTTGACCGTGGAAAGAAACCTATTGGCGTGACAGAAGTTGGCAAGAAAATAGTTTCTCAAGCAAAGAATATTGTCGCTGAAGCAAACCGTATTCAAGATATTGTAGATCAGGATAAAGGCTTTATTGGAGGTGAATTTACATTAGGCATAATTCCAACTATTATGCCGACACTTTTACCGATGTTCTTAAAGAACTTTATAAAGAAATATCCAAGAGTAAATCTTATTATAAAAGAACAACCTACCGAAACACTTATTAAGAATCTAACCGATGGACATTTAGATGCTGCTATTGCCGCAACACCACTAGAAGTAGAGTTTTTAAAAGAGCGCCCTTTATATTACGAACCATTTGTAGGCTATGTTCCCAACGGGCACAGACTATTTGGTTCAACTAAGATAAATCCTGAAGATTTAGACATAAGCGATATTTTACTCTTACAAGATGGTCATTGCTTTAGAGAAGGTGTAATTAATTTGTGCAGAACTGCTGGCAAAAATGTAAATGAACATTTTCAGTTACAGAGCGGTAGTTTTGAAACTTTAGTAAATTTAGCCAATGAGGGTCTTGGTATGACGTTACTACCGTATTTAAATACCATTGATTTAGATGACACTAAAAAGAAGCAATTACGTTATTTTAATGAACCACCACCAGCCCGTGAGGTAAGTCTTATTTATCATAAAAAAGAGCTTAAAATGCAAATTACCAATGCATTAATAGATGTAATATCTGGGGTAGTTAGAGGCGCTATAGCCTTTCAAGACGTAAAAATAATTAGTCCTTTAGGTAGTAAATAAAAAACCCACATTGCTGTGGGTTTTTAATATTAAGATTTCAAATAAAGTAAACTTTCGTGCAGTTCAGGCTTATCATTAATAAAACCTTCTAACCACTGCTTTAATTCTTCAATTTCTTGGGGGAGTAATCTTGAAATCGCTTTCTTTAGTTCTTTGCTAAACAAACTAGCATCGAAACTAACTTTTTTGAGTACTGTTTTTGTGTACTCAAGCATTGCTCTAGCCATATGAAAAAGATTAAAATTAGTTGTCTATCAAATTTAACTACATTCGTCCTAATTATATTGCTCCTTATACGTTAAATTTAATGTAAATTCATGTTAACATCAATGAAATCAGCACTTTTAAGAAGTTTAAGAGAAACACATTTCAGATTTAAATTTATAATAACAACTGCATTTCTGCTTTTCTTTTTAATTAGTTGTAGTAGCACTAAGAAAGTACTCTCGAAAAACATTTTGAATTCCATGCAAAATGAGCAAACGGCCAATTATTTTGCCGGTATTTTAGTAGTAGATCCAGAAAATAACGATACAATTTACAAACAAAACGCAACAAAGTTTTTCACCCCAGCAAGTAATACTAAAATCTTTACGCTCTATGCCGCGTTAAAGTTACTGCCTAAGGAAATCCCTGCTTTAAAATACATCAAAGAGAATAATAAAACATACATAGAAGGCACTGGGGATCCTACTTTATTTCACACATATTTTGACAATGCTAATGTCTTAGATTTTCTAAAGGATAAAGAAAACATTGCGTTATACCTCAATAATTTTGATGATTCAAAATTAGGTCCAGGTTGGTCGTGGGGCGATTATCAATATTACTATCAACCAGAAAGAGGCAGTTTTCCAATGTATGGCAATGTAGTAACAGTTTTTAATGAGCCTGAAAAAACAATAGTACCGAAGTATTTTACAGATAGCATCATTGTTATTAATACGGATAAAAACAGGGAATTAGAACAGAATTTATTTTACTATTCCGGGCAACGAAAAGACACCCTTGAAATTCCCTATAGAACGAGTTCCACATTAACACAAAGCCTATTAGAACAAGCTATTGGAAAAGATATTGAGATAGCAGATAATATGCCAATGGGTGAAAAAAGTATAGTTTATAGTGTTCCAACAGATACCGTATTAAAGAGAATGATGCATGAAAGCGACAATTTTATTGCTGAACAATTATTGATTTTGGGGTCTTCAACGCTATCAGATACACTAAACAGTGAAACCACCAAAGAACATGTTTTAAAAGAGCTTCTAAATGATTTAAAACAAGAACCACGTTGGGTAGATGGTTCCGGGCTTTCCAGATACAATTTATTTACACCAGAATCTATGGTACACGTATTACAAAAAATGTACACGGAAGTTCCTAGTGAGCGGCTTTTCGACTTTTTTCCTAAAGGAGGAGTCTCTGGGACATTAGAAGATTGGTACCCCAGTATTGATAAACCTTATATTATTGCCAAAACCGGTAGTTTAAGCAACAATCATTGTTTAAGTGGGTATTTGATCACCAAATCTGGTAAAATATTAATATTTAGTTTTATGAATAACCATTTCAGACAATCTTCGTTAGAAATTAAAAATAGAATGCAACGAATATTTGAAGAAATCAGAGACAACTACTAGGCACCTCTAGTTTCCGACCAATTTATGAATAGCTGCATACTGCAACAACATTATTGTTTTTGCATCCTTAATTTCTCCGGAAGAAATCATTCCCATAGCTTTTTCAAAAGTGTACTCTAAAACTTCAATATTCTCCGTTTCATCTTCGGCACCTCCACCCTCACCTACTTTCATGCGGTCTTCATATGCACCAATAAAAAGATACAAAATCTCGGTCACCGAACCTGGACTCATATACGTCTCGATTACCTTTTCAACATTATCAATTCTATAACCAGTTTCTTCTTCGGTTTCTTTTCTGATACAATCTTCAGGATTATCACCATCTAAAAGACCAGCACATGCTTCAATCATCATACCGTCTTCATTGCCGTTTACATAGGTCGGCATTCGAAATTGCCGCGTAAGGATTACGGTACCTTTTTTCTTATTATATAGCAGGATTGCTGCTCCATTCCCACGATCATAAGCCTCTCGATGCTGTTCCTCCCAAGAGCCATCATCTTTTTTATATTCAAAACTGAATTTATTTAGCGTATACCAATTGTCTGAAAGCAACTCCTTTTTAATATTTCGTATTCTATTGTTTTTCATAATACCAAGTTACAAACTGCACTTTTAGCATTGAACACTAAACCGTTTTCGTTTACAAAATTTTTGGATTACTCTCTAAAATCATATAATAAAATATTGTAAATTCATAATATCTAAACCTTCCAAATGTACATACCAAAATCTCTTTCCAGTTGTTTCGTTTTAATTCTACTAATGTTTATTTCATGTTCGAATCCCGCGCAAGAAACGGGAACACTACTTATTTATGGTGGACCTATTTACACCGTAGATTCAACACAAGCTAAAGTAGAAGCCGTGGTTGCAAAAGATAGTATTATACTTTTTTCAGGTAGTCTAGAAGAAGCTGAAAAGTATAAAAACGAACAAACACAAGTACTAGATTTAAAAGGCAAAACCATGACACCTGGTTTAATCGAAGGCCATGGTCACTTTATGGGCTTAGGTTTTAGTGCCCTAGAACTAGATTTAACGGCCACCAATAGCTATGAAGAAATTGTTGCTGCTGTGGCTGAAAAAGTAAAAACAACTGCGCCTGGACAATGGATAATAGGTGCAGGTTGGCACCAAAGCAAATGGAATGTAAAACCGGAGATAATGGTAAAAGGCTTTCCCACTCATGATTTATTAAGTGCGGTTTCACCTAACAACCCTGTTTTTTTAAGTCACGTAAGTGGACATGCGGGTTTTGCAAACGCTGCGGCCATGGATATTGCAGGAATTCAAGTTTTGACAAAAGAAGGTATCGACAAATCTGCAGTTGAAGGCGGTGAAATAATAAGAGATGCATTAGGGAGACCTACGGGTATTTTTAATGAGACAGCCACAGATTTAATTTGGAAACATGTTCCTACAGATATGTACACCCCTGAAAAAATAACGGAAGCTTTTGAGCTTGCCATTGCAGCATGCCATAAAAATGGAATCGTTGGTTTTCATGATGCTGGAATTGGCAAAGAAAATATCGAATTTTATGAAGCTATGAAATCAGCTGGTAAAATGACCGTTCGCATGTATGCTATGCTTACCGGAGGAGATATGGATTTTGTTGATGAATGGCTTGATAAGGGACCATTCATAGATCCTGACAATCTGTTAACCATACGTTCGATAAAATTAAATTGCGATGGGGCCTTGGGTTCACGAGGTGCATGGTTATTAGAAGAGTATACGGACCAACATGGTCACTTTGGTCATGAAACACTACCCATGGAAGTTGTAAAAGAAACAGCTTTAAAAGGATTGAAAAATGGATTTCAAGTTTGCTCTCATGCCATTGGCGATCGCGCAAATCGCGAAATACTAGATCGTTACGAATCGGCATTTAAAGATCTACCTGAAGCATCTATAGACCATCGTTTTCGTATAGAACACGCGCAACATTTGCATCCGGATGACATTCCACGTTTTGCAGAACTTGGTGTAATACCAGCCATGCAAGCGGTGCATATGTCTTCAGATAGACCATGGGCCATAGACCGTTTGGGAGAAAAACGAATTAAAGAAGGTGCTTATATGTGGCAGACATTATTAAAAAGTGGCATTCCGATTATTAATGGCACAGACGTACCTGTTGAACCATTAAATCCGATTGCAAGTTTATATGCTAGTATTAGTCGTAAAACTTTAAATGGCACTCCCGAAGGCGGCTATGAGCCTGAACAAAAAATGACCAGAGAACAAGCCTTGAGGTCTTATACCATAGATGCCGCTTATGGTGCCTTTGAAGAAAATATTAAAGGTTCAATTAGCCCAGGAAAATTAGCTGACTTTACTATTTACAATCAGGATATAATGACCATTCCAGAAGATGAATTTTTAAAAACTGAAGTAGCCATGACTATTTTTAACGGTGATATCGTATACACGAAAGAAGAGTAATAATTATTAACCTAAGCTCCATTTATTTCCCACTTCAGAAACAGGTTTGCAAGGTTCGTACTTACCAGGGACAGGATCATAACTCAATACATTTTTTCCAATTTCTTCTGATGTAAAATACGCGCCTATGGCCATTGCCTTAAGAGATCTATAAAAACCAATAGGCCCTTGTTCACCCACAGTTTTTCCCCAAACGCCTCGGTTAAATTTACCCGAAGTAGCCTCTGAATTTTTTAATACTTTAATTCGGTCTGCTTCAGTTAAATTAGGGAAAATATCACCATAATCAGCTTTACAAGCTTCATTAAACATTGCAATATTATCGCGCATTTTTTGTTGCCCAGCTTCATCGTAACCTTTAGCAACAACCGTATCAATAAATATATCGACCTTCATATCCAAGGCTCCAGGGGTTTCGGTCTTCGGAAGAATCATATCAACTAAAGTTGAAATTGTATGTGCCTCAGTTTCGGTAAAAAAGAGCGGTTGCCAACTTAATCGCGGCTCATCTTTACAAGACTGTAATAATGAAAATATTGAAGGCGAAGCAATAACTGCTCCTGCAAATAAGCCTGTTCTTTTAAGCGCTTTTCTTCTATCCATAATTTGTATCGTTGCAAACCAGTTATTACTAGCTCAAGTTTTGTTTTTTTAATTCTGAAACTGCATGATTCACGGCTCTAGCTGTTAATGCCATATACGTTAATGAAGGATTTACACAAGATGAAGATGTCATACAAGCACCATCAGTTACAAAAACATTTTTAGCCGCATGAACTTGATTAAATTCATTCAGCACAGAAGTTTTTGGATCGCGCCCCATTCTAGCGGTACCCATTTCATGAACACCATACCCAGGTGGGTGTTCTTTATCAAAACCTAATACATCTTTCAGTCCAGCTTTTTCTAGCATTTCTACAGCATCTTCTTGAATCTGTTTGTTAGCAGCTTTCTCATTTGCTTTAAATTCAGCATCGATCGTTAATGTTGGTTGTCCCCATTTGTCAAGCACTTCTGTATTTAAACTTATTTTGTTATCATGATAAGGCAGACATTCTGCAAAACCTGTTATAAAGAATTCCCATGGTCCTGGTTTTAAAATACTATCCTTAAAATCAGCACCAAAATCTTCAATATTGGCAGCATTTCCACCGCGATAACCTCCGCCTTGATACCCGAATCCTCTTAAAAATTTATCATTTTTAGATTTCTCATCAATGTTCCAATACCGCGGAATATAGATTCCATTCGGTCTTCTTCCTTTATAATATTTATCATCAAAACCTTCTACACTGCCCATCGCTCCTACTCTATAGGTATGATCCATTAGATTATGCCCCAATTCACCGCTATCATTTCCTAAACCATTTTCAAAACGACTAGAAGTAGAATTCAATAATATGTGTGTAGAACTTAATGCAGATGCATTAACAAAAATAATTTTAGACGAATATTCGATAGCCTCATTGGTTTCGGCATCAATAATTCGAACACCTGTAGCTTTTCCTTTTTCATCATTGTAAATAAGTGATTGTACAATCGAAAAAGGTCTTATCGTTAAGTTGCCTGTTGCATTTGCTGGCGGCAATGTCACTGCATTAGAGCTAAAGTAGGCACCAAATGGACAACCTCTACTACATCTATTTCTATTCTGACATTGGCCCCTACCATTATGTGGCACAGTTAAATGTGCACAACGTCCGATTGTCATATTTCTACCAGGGAAATCTTTTTCTATTCTTGCTTTTACATGCTTCTCAACACAGTTTAATTCCATTGGTGGCAAGAAATGACTATCTGGCAATTGTGGTAAACCTAAGGCCTCACCACTAATACCTGCAAACTTTTCAACATAGGTATACCAAGGTTCAATATCTTTATATCGAATTGGCCAATCTACACCATGACCGTCTTTTGCATTTGCTTCGAAATCTAAATCGCTCCATCTATAGGTTTGCTTTCCCCATAATAAAGACTTACCGCCCATTTGATGACCACGTAACCATAAAAATGGCTTCTCCTCAGTATATGGATTTGCCTTATCATCTGCCCAAAAGTGCTCGGTATCAGTGCCAATCCAGCCAGAGCGAATAGCTTTATAATGTTTTTCCTTTTGATCTGGGGTTAGTCCGCCTCTAAGTTCCGTATCCCAAGGGTCTAAGTTCATTGTTGGATAATCCACAACATGCTCTACAATCGGCCCACGTTCAAGAACCAAAGTTTTAAGTCCTTTTTCACAAAGTTCTTTTGCAGCCCATCCACCACTAATACCAGAACCAATGACAATTGCATCATAGGTTACCTCTTTCTTTGCATCTATATTATAATTGGCCATATAAAAATAATTGTTGGTCCTCGAAGGTAAGAATTTAGACGCCGTTCCACAAAATGAAACTTCCATCGAAAAGAAATTGGTGTTATCTTTAATCGGTATAAAAAATGATTGAATGAAAAACAGAATAACGCGAAGGAAAGCCATTGCAAATAGTCTTAAAATATCACTCGCCACATTAAGCGGTTATGCCTTTACATCTAATAATGATGCGTTTTCTCCATCTATTAAAAAGGTGAAAAATGAAAAACTCCCAGTAAGAATTAGTTTGAATACATCTACCCTAATTCATTACAAGTTACCAGTAGACGTACAAATTGATATGGTTGCAGAAGCAGGTTTCGACGGTATAGAACTTTGGATGCGAGATATTCAGAAGTATATTGATAATGGTGGTACTACAACAACCCTAAAAAACAAATTAATAAAGCACGAACTAACCCTTGAAAACATTATAGGTTTTTCGAAGTGGTGTAGCGATGATGCTGATGAACGAGCAGCAGCAATGAATCAGTTACGTGATGAAATGAAAATTATAGCAGCAATAGGTGGTAGATTTATTGCCGCCCCTGTTCAAGGTATTACAGCATTGGACAGAAATAAATATGATGATTATGCACAGCGTTATAAGGCTATATTAGAGTTAGGTCATGAAACAGGAGTCACCCCAATACTAGAACTTTGGGGTATGGGTGCTTTAAACAAAATTGCAGATTGTGCTCAAATCGCAATAGCAACGGGACATCCAAAAGCGACCATGCTTTTAGATTTCTATCATGTGTATCGTGGAGGAAATGATTGGGATACTATAGATGTACTTAATGGAAAACGCATGCCTGTAATGCATATTAATGATTATCCAGCAGAACCATCTTTTGAGAAATTAAAAGATTCGGACCGAATTTTTCCTGGTGATGGTATTTGTCCGTTTGATGAAGTAATCCCAAAATTATACAATGCAGGTTTTCGGGGAGGTTTTTCGGTGGAACTTTTTAATAAAGGTTATTGGGACACCATGGATGCCAAAACACTTTTAAAAACGTGTTATTATAAAACACATGCTACTGTAGCAAAAGCGCTTTCAAATATTGACACGCCTTAATTATGAAAAAATTACTTTTTGTTCTCGCACTTTTCTTGATTTTTAATTTTAGCTGTAAACCAAAAGTTGAAAACCAAGAATCCAAAAAAGATTTACCTCGAATTGCCATTGCAGGCATAGGTATAGAATCCAGCACCTTTTCCCCTGCTCAATCTAACGAGGAAGCATTTCATGCGCGTATAGGTGATTCTATTTTTGGTAGGTATCCATTTTTTGCAGAGGGAACTACTGTTCGAAAACGTGCTGAATGGATTCCCACTTTTTTAGGAAAATCAATCCCTGGTGGTATAGTTACCCGAGAAGCTTACGAATCAATGGTTGGCAAAACTTTAAAAATGTTAAAAGAAAACGGGCCTTATGACGGACTCTTTTTCGATTTACATGGAGCGATGAGCGTCGTTGGAATTACAGATGCCGAAGGTGATTTTATTAAACGCGTTCGAAAAGTCATTGGTCCAGATGTCCTGATTTCTACCTCTATGGATTTACATGGTAATGTTTCGGAAACATTAGCAGAACATTCTGATTTGATTACTTGCTACCGAATGGCTCCCCATGAAGATGCTTTAGAATCTAAAGAGCGTGCAATTACAAACTTGCTTGACCGTCTAGAAAACGGAAAAGGGAGGCCGAAATTTAAAGCATGGATACCTGTTCCTATTTTATTACCCGGTGAAAAAACGAGCACGCGTATTGAACCAGGTAAAAGTTTATATGCTAAGATTCCTGATATAACAGCACAAGAAGGTGTATTAGATGCTGCTATTTGGATTGGCTATGCATGGGCCGATGAGCCAAGAAATCATGCTGTGGTTATGGTAACAGGTGACGATAAAGTTAAGGTTACTGCTAGTGCTGAAAAATTGGCGAATGCCTTTTGGGATGTACGAAACGAATTTGAATTTGTAGCACCTGTCGCAACGCTCGAAGAAAGTATAGATATGGCTCTAAATAGCAAAGAACACCCTTTTATGATAAGTGATATGGGTGACAATCCAACCGCCGGTGGTGCTGGCGATGTAACATGGACGCTTACTGAAATATTGAAACACCCGGAGTTTAAAAAGGCAAACGGACCATCATTAATTTACGCTTCAATACCAGGGCCAGAATTTGTTAAAGAAGCCGTGAAAATTGGTGTTGGCGGAAAAATAAGTGCTACTGCAGGGGCAGCCGTCGACAATCGTTTTGCACCTCCTATAAAGTTAACAGGAATCATTGAAGCCACTAAAGAAGGCGATAGAGACGCAGAAATTGAGGTGGTTGTAAAAGTAGGAAGTGTTCACGTAATTGTAACAAAAAAAAGAAAGCCATATCATAACGAAAGTGATTTTACTAATTTAGGATTGAACCCAAAGCAATCTGAAATTGTAGTTGTGAAAATTGGATATCTAGTACCTGAATTATATAATATGCGGAAAGGATGGGTTATGGCTTTAACGCCAGGTGGTGTAGATCAGGATTTAGAACGTTTGGGTTATAAAAACATAAAACGCCCTATGTTTCCTTTGGATGCTAATATGAAAAATCCCGATTTGAGCGCAAGACTAATGCGGGCTTCTAATAAACTAAATTAAAAAAACACTAATGACAAAAAACATATTGAAAACAACATTTTTACTACTGGCCATGCTAGCAATTACATCGTGTTCAGAAAATGCGCAAAATAAATTACATGAAGAACATTTTAAGGGACTTCAAATAGAAAAAGTACCGGATGGAATTGTGCATAACGACACCACTTATGTCCCTATTTATTCAGAGATTTATATTAAAACAAAAAATATACGTTTCAACCTAACAGCTACCTTAAGTCTTCGCAATACGAGTTTAAAACATACTATTTATGTTAGTGAGGTAGATTATTATAATTCTTTTGGGGAGAAAACAAAAAGCTTTTTAAGCTCACCGATAGCCCTAAAACCGTTACAGACAGCTGAATATGTTATTGACGAAAGTGACACGAGCGGAGGTGCCGGCGCTAATTTTATTGTTAATTGGAGTGCTAAAAGTGACGTTGTAAAACCAATATTTCAAGGGGTAATGATTTCAACACAAGGGCAACAAGGCGTTTCTTTTACAACCAAAGGAATGTCGATTAGTAATCGATAAAATAGTTTATTAAACTGAAACTGCTTTATTCAGATACCTCCTGAAAGGAAGCATTTCTTTATAAACTTTAATTACTTTTTTCTCAAAATCTGGTTTAAAAATTTCTTGGGTAGAAAATTCGGTTGCTACGGCAAAAGTTTTATTTCGCAACAAATCTATATGCGTATGGTCGTTTGAAAAACCTTTGGGAGCATTTGTTAATTTTACATCTTCATAAAGTCCACCAAAGGTTTGCTTAAATGATTTTTTATTTAATATTTTTTTTAGTTCCTCCCCATCATAATCTATTGCATCTCTAATACTTCGCAATCGTTTCGGATCTGGTCGCCAGAGTCCGCCAGCAAAAATGCAACGTTCGATTCCAATCTCTATATAGAAATCTCCAGTGTTTGGACGCTTATCTAATCCAGCCCCAAAATGATCTTTATAGATTGGTTTATTTGGATGGAACATTAAATTATTATTAATTCTATTTATGCCTTTTTTACCGGGAGTATCATAATATTCATCATCAAAAGCAGATAGTCTAGTATTCATACTATCAAGCCAGCCAATAAAATCATTACGGACTTCTTTATACCATTTACGGTTTACATCCATCCATTCTTTATTATTATTTTTTTGAAGTTCTTTAAGAAAGTCAATTTGATTTTTGAAATCCATTTGCAGGGTATATACTTTAGAAAAACTCCCCTCTTCCTTCGGGAAGGAGATTAAGATATAGGATACATTTAAAACCGATTATCACCACCAACTATATCACCAATAGTTCCAAGAAGGCTACCTTCACCTTTATCTTTGCCACCACGAGGAATAGATGCCAGAACACGACCAGCCAAACGGCTAAATGGTAACGACTGAATATAAACCGTACCGGGTCCGCGAAGCGTAGCAAAGAAAAGTCCTTCGCCACCGAATACTGTATTTTTTATACCACCAACAAATTCGATATCGTAATCTACAGTTTGCGAAAAGCCAACAATACAACCGGTATCTACTTTTAAAACTTCACCTGCAGCCAATTCTTTTTTAGCTATAGTACCACCGGCATGTACAAAAGCCATTCCGTCGCCTTCTAACTTTTGCATAATAAATCCTTCTCCACCAAAAAGGCCTCGGCCTAATTTTTTCGAAAATTCAATTCCTATTGAAACACCCTGAGCAGCGCATAAGAAAGCGTCTTTCTGACATATAAATTTTCCATCTTTTTCTGATAGATCTATCGGCAGAATCTTACCAGGATAGGGCGATGCAAAACTCACTTGCTTTTTCCCTTGTCCAACATTTAAAAAAGCAGTCATAAAAAGACTTTCTCCTGTGAGCATTCGTTTACCAGCTGAAAACATTTTTCCAAGAATACCTTTTTCTTGATTAGAACCATCTCCAAAGATGGTATCCATTTTAATATCCGAATCCATCATCATAAAACTACCAGCTTCCGCTACAACAGCTTCTTGCGGGTCGAGTTCTATTTCGACGTATTGCATTTCTTCTCCAAATATTTGATAGTCTATTTCGTGTGCATTCATTTTATTTCGTTTTTAATTGATGGTTGTTAGTTGTCGGTTCTTATAATTTTGTTACATAATATGGTAAAAATCTTCAAACTCAATATCGGGCGTTCAAAATTTCACTTCTGTCTGCTGTCAATTAATGAACTCTAGTCATAATATTATTTCTTCAGTCGCACCGTCCATTCAAAATTAAAAGTAGACACCACTACTCCATCTTCATTAACTCCAACAGACTTCATCCAAAAAGTTTCACCTTCGCCCGTGGTAATAGTTCTTTTTATAGCCTCCTCTATTAGGTGTCCGTCTTCACAAGTAAATGTTATTACTCCCGTTGCTTTTTTTGAGAAGTTGGCATTATTATTTTGAACTAACATTGAAATTTTTTTACCACTTTCTTGAATCTGGTTAATTACCATAGCACCCGTACTCAGTTCTGCGGCCATACCCTGTACAGCCCAAAACATTGACCTAAATGGGTTCTGATTTCGCCAACTATGTTTAACCGTTACCACACATTTCTGTTCATTTATCGATTTTACACGAACTCCTGTCCACCAAGCGGCAGGTAATTTAAAAAAAGTGAATTTATTGAAATTGCTAGCTGAAGCGCCCATTATTATTATGTTTTACGTAAAAGTATTGAAAATAATCGAAACATTTAATTGTTAAACTTATCTTAAATTTTAGTACTTTGTTTTGCATAGTACCTTTTTTTAGACATATATTTGCATAGGAAGTTATTAGGTTATCAATATAATTGAAGTAAAAAGTAATACAAATAGACCATGGAAAGCGCATTAACCAAACACGAAAAAAACTTATCGGCATTAATACATGCTTCGACTTTTTCTAAGTTCTTTTTCCCTTTCGGAAATTTCATAATTCCATTAGTACTTTGGACAGCTAATAAAAATGAATACAGTTTTGTAGATCATAATGGTAAGCAAGCTTTAAATTTTCAAATAAGCATACTCCTCTACTCTATTATTTTAGGAATAATTACTGTTCCATTTTTTATAGGAATCTTACCTGATATTTTTGATTTTGGATTAAATGGACTTAATAATTTCAACAATCTGAATATTAGTTTTGATAGGGACGATTTTAGATTTGGAAAATGGTTATTCCCAATTGGAATTGCAGGATTAGCACAGGGAGCATTATTTGTAGTGAATATCGTGTATACTATTTTAGCAACAATAAAAACAAACGAAGGAGAAGAATTTGAATATCCTATTACCATAAATTTTATAAAGTAAAGTACCAGGGTCTTAATCACACCCTGTAATAGTTAATTAAACGGAGTTTATCATCAATCAATTTAACATGAACAATTTTCAGCCATTGCAGAATAAAGTTCAACAAAAACGAACAGTTAATCTATGCAGACAAGCACCACACAAAAAGGACCGCCAGGAAGCGGACATGCAAAGCATAAAAAGCAAAAAGACATTATGAACGTAGAAAATACAAAAGCGCAAATGCGCAAAGGGGTTCTAGAATATTGCATTCTCTCCATTCTCAATGGAAAAGACAAATATGCATCTGAAATTCTAGGCACTCTTAAAGATGCTAAGATGCTGGTGGTAGAGGGTACTATTTATCCCCTATTAACTCGGTTAAAAAATGCAGGCCTTCTCAATTATCGCTGGGAAGAATCTACCTCAGGACCACCACGTAAATACTATACTTTAACCGAAACAGGAAAACTTTTCCTAAAAGAATTAGATACCACTTGGGACGAATTAAGAAGCGCCACAAACTTGGTTACCAATACAAAAAACAGCTAACGATGAACAAGACAGTAAATATAAATCTAGCAAACGTACTCTTTCATATAGATGAAGAGGCGTACAACAAAATGCGACGCTACCTAGAATCGGTAAAACGCTCCTTTGCAAATACTGCAGGTAGCGATGAAATCATAGCGGACATCGAAGCGCGAATTGCTGAACTTTTTCATGACAAATTAGAGAATGAAAGACAAGTTATTACCGTAAAAGAAGTTGATGAAGTAATCGCAATAATGGGGCAACCTGAAGATTATATGGTCGATGAAGATATTTTCGAAGACGAACCTATCTCATCAAAAGCGAAATCTTCTGGAAAGCGAGCCAAGAAATTCTATAGAGATACTGAACACAAATATGTTGCAGGGGTATCAGCTGGTTTGGCTCATTATTTTAATATTGATCCTTTATGGATTCGTTTACTATGGATTGTTTTAACCATCGGTTCTACAGGAGGGTTCATTTTAATTTATGGATTGCTTTGGATATTAATACCTGAGGCTACTACCACCTCTCAAAAATTAGATATGCGTGGTGAAGCCATTAACATAAGTAATATCGAGCGAAAAGTAAAGGAAGGATTTGATGATGTTGCAGATAAAGTAAAAAATGCCGACTACAGTAAAGTTAAAAATAGCGGGAAAACTTTTTTTGACACTGTAGGTGATATCATCATGTTCTTATTCAAAATTTTCGGCAAATTTATTGGTATCATATTAATCGTTATTGGCGCCGCTACAATTATTGGTATGTTCATCGGCATGTTAACTGTTGGTACCTTAGATTGGATTCATGTACCGGGCTTAGAAAACGTTCTTGATAATATTACAGGAACATCGGTTTGGGTTTGGTCATTACTAATTTTCTTTGCAGTTGGAATTCCGTTTTTCTTTCTATTGTATTTAGGATTAAAAATATTGGTTAACAATCTAAAATCGATTGGTAGTATTGCAAAATTCTCACTACTTGGACTTTGGATAATTTCTATCATCTGCCTAATTGTTATGGGAATAAAAGAAGCTGCTGCACATGCTTACAGTGGAGGAATTACCACAGAACGAGAACTATATTTAGATAAAACATCAGACACCTTAAACATTGAATTGGTACGAACAGATTTATGGGATAACCGTTCTAATGTGCGTATGGATGATATGGTAATGACATATGATGACGATGGAGAACCTATTTTACTTTCAGATGATGTACGTTTCCGTTTAAAGAGATCTAATGACACTGTAATTAGAATTGAAGTAAAAAGAGAAGCCAACGGCCCTTCTGTTGTGGAAGCTAGATCGGTAGCAGAGAAAATAAACTACAGTTACGACATAGTTGGCAATCGATTAATTCTAAACGATTATTTAACTACGAATAGTGAGAGTAAATTTAAAGACCAAGAAGTTCGAGTTAATTTATTTGTACCGGTAGGCACGGTATTAAAGTACCATTCTGACAGTGATCGCAACTGGATTATGAGTGCGGATACAGATCGTAATTCTGGCGACCTAGAAGATTATATCTGGAAAATGGGTGCTGATAATGAATTAAAATGTCAAGAATGTCCGGAAGAAGAGAATGACGAGGATTATGACAATAATCACATTAGAATAAATGAAGACGGCATTGATATTAATATTAATGATAATGGAGAAGCATTTAAAATGAAAGTGAACCAAGACGGTGTTAATATTAAAGCTAAAGATAATAGCGATAATGTAGACATCAATATTAATAGCGACGGCGTTAAAATAAACACCGACGAAGACTAAAATTACAATTCATCATATAATATCAACAGTTCAGAAAATAGAATTTAAAAAGTACCAATAGAAATATCAAATTTACATCAATCAATAAAACAACAATCATGACAACATTATCAAGAATCGCAATCGGATTCATCTTAGCATTTTTAGCCACATCTTGTGGAATGGATATTAACATCGGTGATTTCGGTTCCGGTGAAAGAGGTAACGGTGAGGTAGTAACAGAAAACAGAAGAATAACTGAAAATTTTGATGAAATTTCGGCTTCAGAAGGAATTGAAGTTTATGTAACCCAAGCCAACGATTTCAAAATTGAAGTAGAAGGAGATTCGAATATTATCAATTTAATTGGTACCGATATTAAAAATGGCAAACTTCGTATTCATGCCAAAGAAAACATTGGCAGAGCTACCAAAAAGGTTCATGTTTCGTTACCCGAAATAGAAGCACTTAATAGTTCTAGTGGAGCGCGCTTAAATGCTAGAGGATTAATTAAATCTGATAAATTAGAGATTAACTCTAGTAGCGGTTCAGGTATAGATATTGAAATTGCAGTAAGTGATATTGATATTGATGCTAGTAGCGGTGCCAACATAACAATTTCAGGTAAAACACATATGTTAAACGTTGATGGAAGTAGCGGTGCCAACATAAACACCAAAAATCTACAATCTAAAATATGTGATGCTGATGCCAGTAGCGGTTCTAATATTTCCGTAAATGTTTCTGATAGGTTAACTGCCGATGCAACTAGTGGTGGCAACATAGCTTACCAAGGTGACCCTTCTGTTAAAAAGAATAAATCTGCTTCAGGCAGCGTACATAAGTACTAATTAAATAGTGCTTTATTTTAAGATAATCAATTCATAATCTATATTCAAAGCAACCAATTGTAATACTTAAACACCAGCCATTGAGAATAATTATTTTCAGTGGCTTTTTCTTATTTTGGATTTTCAACAATTTCTGCTTTTGACCCTTCTTTAATTCTCGTATTCTCAATTTTTAACGTACTGCTTCCGGCACCTGTATGAGTAGATTTAGGTCCATTAAATTTTATGAAACCGTCTTTAAAATCTACACTGCCAATTGCATCATTATTAGTAATAATAGCTGGATTAAATTCTGATGTATTTTCAATAGTAACATTTTCAAAATCAAATTCCCCCGAATTACCATCAATATATAAAGTGCCATATACATCTGAAATCCATATGTCATTAGTAACTTTTACATTACGTACATTATTAAAATAGATACCTGCACGAAAAGTATTTCCGGTCATTATTAAACCATTAATGTTTGTAAATTCCATACCATTGGCATCCGCAGTTTGTTCAGCATCTATATTGTTGGTAATTTTTATATTCTCTTTTAGATATGTGTTTGTAATTAGTATTGGTCTTTCCACATTAGTCTTAAAAACATTACTATTATAAATAGTATTCCAAGAACCTACATTTTCAATTGCTGTTATTGGCACATTGTTAAAAGTCACCTTTTCAATTATGTTATCATCACCTCTTCCTGAAAAACTTATGGCGATTCCATTTGTTCCACAAAGTCCGATATTATTTACGGTACCTCCAAGTACTCGAATGTCATTATACCTAGAAACCGCGTGATCTACATGGTTAATAAACTCAATAGCCATTCGGCTAATATCAAACCAATTATTATTAATAAAGTGAATTGATTCAGTTTTAAAGTTGGATTCATTTGCAGATTTAAAACCATTTATGGTACCACCAGGTGCCGTCCAATTTACATCTTTAAAAGTTATATTCTTAACTGGTGTAGCACCTACAAAAAATAAAGCAGGATTTTCATTCTCATTTGTAACCCCTTTATAGGAAGAACTGAAGGTTAAATTTTCGATATATAAATTTGAGATTCCACCTGTATTTAATCTAGAATCTATAATGGGTTGGTCTGTAGTTATATTTAACACAACTCCTTTATCTGCTATTATTTTAAAATCGCGAACTCCATTCGGAAGTACAGAATCATCCAGATTATAAGTTCCTTTTTCAATGCAAATAAGATTTAGATTACCAGATTCATTTTCACGAAATATTTTCCGTAAAGCCACAGTATTTTCAGCAGGAGAATTTGTGGTTAACAGGTTATAGTCAGAAGCCCACTTTAACTCTTTTGATTCTTCAATACGCTCATCCTTCCCAATGAATGTGGACGGTTTAATAGTAGAAAATGCAAAAAGTTCTACGAACAAAAAACTTAGGATAACTACTTTTTTCATCATGAACTCTTTCTAGTATTTTTTAACCAACTGAAAATGTACAATTTCTAGATATTATCTAAAATAATTATCGATAAAGACACCTAATTTAAGCTTCATCTACATGATAGTCAGACCATTGAAGGTATTTATACTTTTGATTGCACTTTTAGCCAATTAACTATTTAATTATTTCAAAAGTAGGATTTTAAATTCTGCACCACTAAAAGTCATCATTATTTGATTTCAACTTTAAATCTAAAGATTATAAATTTTTACAACAGGACGATTGAAATCTAGATTAGATTTATTTTTTAATCAGCGGTTTGTATATATTAGTACAAACTTTTTTCATGCAATTAGAACTAAAAAAATTCATACTTCCGCTAAAGCACACATTTAGTATTTCTAGAGAATCTCACGATTTTCAAAACACCTTAATTGTTGTGCTTTCTTTGGATGGAAAAACTGGTTATGGCGAAGCAACTTCCAATCCATATTACAAAATTACGGTTGAAAGTATGATGTCTGAAATAACTGCTATTAAAAATGAAATCGAAGGTTTTGATTTTACGACACCAGAAATATTTCATGCCTTTCTAGTACGTAAACAGTTAAGCAATTTTGCAATATGTGCCTTAGATCTTGCGGCACATGATCTATTCGGAAAAATAAGAGGAAAGTCGTTAATTGAAATATGGGGTACGACAAAAGAAAAATACCCCAAAACAAATTACACCATAGGTCTTGACACTATTGAAAAAATGGTTGCTAAAATGAAGGAAACTCCATGGCCTATTTATAAGATTAAGTTGGGAACAGATAATGATGTTGCCATTGTAAAAGAACTTAGAAAAAATTCTGACGCCATTTTCAGAATTGATGCAAATTGTGCGTGGTCGGCTAAAGAAACGATATTTAATGCACCTATTTTAAAAGATTTAGGAGTTGAGTTTTTAGAACAACCATTAAAAGCAGATGATTGGGAAGGCATGGAAAAAGTAATGCACCACAGTGTTTTACCTGTTATTGCTGATGAAAGTTGTATTGTAGAATCTGATGTAGAAAAATGTGGATTGCATTTTACGGGGATTAATATAAAGCTAACTAAATGTGGCGGCCTCACTCCTGCTCTACGTATGATAAAAAAAGGAAAAGAATTAGGCTTAAAAGTTATGGTAGGTTGCATGACAGAGTCCACCGTGGGCATTTCGGCTATCGCTCAGCTTTTACCACAACTTGATTATGTAGATATGGATGGAGCAATGCTTTTAAGTTCCGATATAGCTAAAGGTGTACAAATTAAAAGCAATGCAGAAGTTGTATTTCCTGAATTAGCCGGAAGTGGAATAACCTTATTGTAATGGCTTATAAAGTAAATAGTTTTCCTGGTAGAGAAATCACCATTAAAAACGAGAAGTTTTTGTATTTCGGCGGTACTGCTTATTTAGGATTACAGACCGATAAAGATTTTCAAGAAATATTTATTAAAAACATACAAAAATACGGGACCAATTATGGTGCTTCAAGAAATGCCAATATTCGATTAGATGTGTATGATAAGGCTGAAAAGTATTTGGCTGACTTTATAGGAAGTGAAGATTGCTTTACAATGTCATCAGGCTTTTTAACTGGGCAAATACTAGCAAAATATTTTCATTCAAAAAATCGAATTTGTTTGTATGCCCCTGCCACTCATGAAGCTTTGCATTTATTAAATACAGAGAATCAACAAAATCTTCAGGATTTATTGACCAATTTAGAAGCTGCACTAAAGAATCCAAATGAAAATCCTGTTCTCTTTCTAGATTCAATTCTTCTTAGGGGAAATAACTATCCTAAGTTTGAATGGTTACAAAATATTAATCTCGAACGAGTTACGCTAGTTGTTGATGATTCGCATGGTTTTGGTATTGTTGGTAAAAACGGAAATGGCGTATATGAATCATTAGTTAAAATGAATCCTAAAGAGCTTTTAGTTTGCGGATCGCTAGGCAAAGGGTTTGGAATTCAGGCAGGTTTTATAGCAGGCAATACTTTAACCATTAATCAATTAAGAACTTTAGAAATGTACGCAGCTGCTAGTCCGGCTTCACCAGCTTCAATGGCGACATTACTTGAATCCCAAGAAATTGTAAAAACAAAAAGAAGTCTTTTACTAAAAAACATTGAATATTTCATTGCGAATACTGCGCAAATAAGTCAATTTAATTTTCTGCCAGAATACCCATGTTTTGCTTTTGAAAATAAAGAATTAAACGCGCATTTCGAAAAAAACAAAATCATTGTTACTCATTTCTATTACCCAATGGATAACGACGAATTGGTTCAACGAATAGTGATAAGTGCACATCACAAAGCAAGTGATATTGAAAAATTAACCAATTGCATTGCGGAGCACTTCTAACACAACGAACAAAACATCTCATATTTAAATATCACATTCGTGATATTTTTAACAATAAATTACATTTTTATTAAATTTTGTCGTAACTTTTTAAAATACACTCATTAATAACTTTAAAGGATACGACCATGAAAAAATTACTCGGATTGGTTTTTTTGATGCTATTCCTCATTTCCGCTACGGAAATGGCATCTACAAAACCCGCATTGCACCCTTCAATAGAAGGAACTTGGGAATTAGTAAGTTTTTATAATTATGTAGATGGCGAAAATGTTTCTGATACTTTGCCAGCAACAAAAGGCTATCGACAAATTAAAATGTTTTATGACGGCAAAGTTATGTGGACGAGATATGTCCCGAACGATTCGGTGGAATGGTTTGGTTATGGTTCTTATCAAGTTGAGGATAATCAATTACTTGAAAAATTAGAATATATGTCCGCATCAATGCGAAAAGTAGCTAATAAAGATATGATTTGGACAATGGAACTAGATTTGAAAAATAATAGTTTTAGTCAAATATTCACCGATGAAGAAGGTAATAGAATCAATTCTGAAAATTATAAAAGGCTGAATTAAAATTCTTTCAAACAAAAAAGCCCTGTTAAACAACAGGGCTTTTTTTATAATATAAATTGAAGTTTAAACAACCTTTTCTTCAGGAACTTCTTTAGAAGCCAAATAGCGCTCAGCATCTAAAGCTGCCATACAACCTGTACCCGCCGCCGTAATTGCCTGACGATATACATGATCTGCAGCATCACCAGAAACAAAAACGCCTTCTACATTGGTTTTAGCTGTGCCTGGTGTTTTTATAATATAACCGGTTTCGTCTAAATCCAGATAATCCTTAAAAATATCTGTATTTGGCTTATGACCAATAGCAACAAAAAATCCAGTTGCTGGAATATCTATTTTCTCGCCTGTAACTTTATTTTTAGCACGCACACCAGTAACTACTTGTCCATCTCCCAAAACCTCATCCGTTTCAGTATTGAATAAAATTTCGATGTTTTCTGTATTACGTACTCTAGCTTCCATAATTTTAGATGCTCTAAAAGCATCACGGCGAACCAACATTGTTACCTTGTTACAAAGCTTAGAAAGATAATGTGCTTCTTCGGCTGCAGAATCACCTGCCCCTACTAAAACCACATCTTGATTTTTATAAAAGAAACCATCACAAACGGCACAAGCAGAAACTCCACCCCCTAAGTTTAAATATTTTTGCTCAGAAGGTAATCCTAGATATTTTGCAGTTGCACCTGTAGAGATAATTACAGTATCGCAATGAATCTCTTTTGTCTCATTTACCCATACTTTGTGAATAGGTCCTGAGAAATCAACTTTGGTCACCCAGCCATCGCGAACATCTGTATTAAAGCGCTCCGCTTGCTTCTGAAACTCCATCATCATTTCTGGTCCCGTAATCCCATCAGGATAACCTGGATAATTCTCAACTTCATTTGTAGTCGTCAATTGCCCGCCAGGTTGTGTACCCTGGTACAGTACTGGAGACATATTAGCTCGGGCAGCGTAAATTGCGGCAGTATAACCTGCAGGGCCCGAACCGATAATCAAACATTTTACTCTTTCTATATTATCTGACATGTTGTTTAATTTAATGCTAATACAAAAGTAGGTGATTTGCAAAAAACCTTACATTTTAATTATCAAAAGTTTTCGGTACATTTGTTCATAGTTCGGATTACATAAGTTGTAGGACTTGATGTTGTTTGGAAGTTAAATCTGAATTTAAATCGAACTATACTAAATATTAAGTTTCAATAAATTTTTGGATTAATATAAAGTTGTTCCCCCAATTTTAAAGTTTTAATAGGTTTGGCAGGATTTTTGAAAAAGATATTCTAACAGACGAAAACGAAAAAATTAACGAACATAGCCAATCATGACTGATAGAAAATTGAGGAGTATAGTCGTAGATGATTCCGAGATACAGCGAACCATTGTTGCCAAACTTATAAACAATCATCCGAATCTTGAGTTAGTTGCTGAATACCGAAATGGTGTTGAAGTATTAAAGAATGTAAAAAGCAATGAGATTGATGTTATCTTTCTTGATGTTGAAATGCCTCTCGTAAATGGGTTTGATTTATTAAGCTCAATGGAACACACCCCACAAGTAGTTTTAATAAGTTCTGATCCTAGCTACGCATTAAGGGCTTTTGATTTTAATGTAACTGATTACTTACTTAAACCTATTGATTCTGCTCGATTTAATATTGCGGTCAAAAAAACCCTTAATGCTTCTGCAAATAAAGTTAAGCCTGAGGAAGATGACCGGCATATTTTTGTAAAAAGTAGTCTTCAAAAAATCAAAGTCAAACTTACTGAAATAAAATGGGTAGAAGCTTTAGGCGATTATGTACGTCTTAACCTTAATGATTCTAGCATATTAGTGTTATCTTCTATGAAATCATTTTCTCAAAAATTACCAGAAGACGATTTCCTAAGAATACACAAATCTTATATTGTAAACCTACATAAGGTTGACAAATTCAACAGTAACTCGGTAGAGCTTTGTGGTGAAAGATTACCTTTAAGTAGAAAAAGAAAATCTGAACTTAAAGAAGCATTAGGCGCAGCTTAACTTAGTTAATTCCTATAACTAATTGTTCCTGAACTTGGTTTAACTTCAAAAGCATCTAATGCTATACTAAACTTATCTTTATACGCTTTTGTTGCTGTTATTACAAAATCATCAACGGCATTTTCATGTACAATATTAAGTGTACAACCACCAAAGCCACCACCTGTTTGTCTCGCCCCTAGAACAAAATCATTTGCTTTTGAAAAGTCTACTAGAAAGTCAGATTCTGGACAACTTACTTCATAAAGTTTACTAATACCTTCATGGGCTTCATAAAGTATTTGGCCAACCATTTCTAAATTATTTTCCGCTAAGGCTTTTGCCATTTTATGAACCCGCTCATTTTCGGCGATTATAAATGAACAACGATTATAAACAGTTTCAGAAATTCTGTCTTTTACGCTATTTAGCATTTCAATGGTAACATCGCGAAGTGCATTAACTTCAGAATAGTCTTCTTTTAAAATAGCAACACCTTCTTCACACTCATTCTTTCGAGTATTATACTCGCTTGTCGCCAAGTTGTGTGAAACCTTTGTGTTTAGTAAAATTATTTTATACGGATTAAGATTGATAGGAATAGGTTGGTATTCTAACGAACGACAATCCAATAATAACATATGTCCTTCTTCACTCATTACAGATGCAAACTGATCCATAATTCCACATTGAGTACCAGCATACGTATGTTCTGCAATTTGAGATAATTTCACCATTTCCATTTTCGTAAGTCCTAAGTCAAAAAGATCATTCAGACCAAAAACTAATCCACATTCAAGAGCAGCTGAAGAACTTAAACCAGAACCGGTAGGTAAATTACTTTCAATAGTGCAATTAAAACCTTCTAATTTATTTGTTCGTTTTGAAATTTCATTCAGTACACCTAGGATGTAATTCTCCCATTCAATTGTACTCTTTTCAATTGCATTTAAATCTAACTCAAAACCAGTATCAAAAGTGGTACTATATACTTGACATTTATTTGGGGAACCATTCTTACTAAATTGAAAAATAATTTTTTTTTCGATTGCAGTAGGAAGCACAAAACCCATGTTATAATCCGTATGCTCACCAATTAAATTAATACGACCAGGAGATTCAACAGTTAATTCTGATTTGAAATTATTTAGGAATTCCATAGACTAGTTTTTCTTTTTATTTGCAATCATAGCTGGGGTTGTCACTGTTCTGAAACCCAAATGTTCTAGTGACGAATCAAGACTTGTAGCCATACGAGCAGAAATTCGATAACTAGCACAGTATGAAGCGTTGCATAAAAATGACCCACCTTTCATCACTTTTTCTTTAGCATAGGGGTCACGATCATTAAAAGCACTAGCAGCTCCTTGAGGATTATAAATTTCGCTGCCTTGTTTAGCAACCTCATTATAATAGTTAGTGTTATACCAATCGCTTGTCCACTCCCATACATTACCAGCCATATCATATAAACCGTTATCATTTGGCGGATATGTTTTCACTGGTGATCTAGCTTCAAATCCGTCTGACTTTGTATTCGAAACCGGAAATTCACCTTCCCAAGAATTTGCTTGTTTTGCTAATATCGAAGTATCATCGCCCCAGGTAAATATTCTATCAGGATTATTGCCCCTTGCAGCAAGTTCCCATTCAGCTTCCGTTGGCAGCCTATGTCCTATCCACTCACAATAAGCCATTGCATCTTCATAAGCAATATGAACCACCGGATTATTATCCAATCCTTTTATAGAACTATCTGGTCCATTCGGATGTTTCCAATTTGCACCTATCGTCCAATTCCACCATTGTGAGAAATCATATAAGTTAGCAACTGAACTTTTGGCTTTTTTAAAAGTTAGTGATCCAGGTTGCATAATACTATCATGAGGTTTTGGCGTACCTGCAGGTAATTGTTTTTTCATTTCTTCCCAATCCAGTTCACGCTCAGCCACTGTCAAATAGCCAGTTTCCTTCACAAATTTGGAAAATTGTGCATTAGTTACTTCCGTAACATCGATAAAGAATCCATCTACGGCTACTTTGAAATTTGGACTTTCGTGGCCCATTGCCATTTTATCTTTAGCAACGGCTCCTTGTGAAAAATTTGCTCCAGCTATCCATACCATTCCTTCAGGAACCTTTGTATCTTTTGGAAGTTCCTTAATTGGTTCTACTGGAACTTTTGGCGCTTCTGATATCTTTTTCGTTTCTGTATTTTCAAGTTTTGCTGCTTCAGATTTCTTAACATCTTTGCATTGAAAAGCTAATCCTACTAAAACAATTACTATTATATATTTATAAAGTCGCATTCTTTTTTTATCCTTTTAATTGTGGCAGCAATTTACTTAATACTTTAGAAAATATACTTAAGATTTTCGAATTCATTCGTTCAATAATCCATTGTCTATTAATGGAATTGCAAAACTATCTAATTCGGGTTTATCTCTTTCTTTTAAAAATATTTCTGATGCCTTTTTCAATATTTCTGGATGTTGAGTTGCTACATTACGTTGTTCTAAAGGATCCTCATTTAAATTATATAATTCAATAGTTGGTTTTTCTTTAGATTTTAAGTTTTGGCGAACAACCTTCCAATCTCCCATACGCATAGCAACTTGACCTCCATAACTTGGAAACTCCCAATATAAAAATTCATGCTCGTTCTGTTTTTCTTCGGATAAAAATGTTGGCAATAGGCTTATTCCATCGGTTTCAAAAGAATTTGTATAACCTGCTATATCAGTAAATGTAGCCAGCATATCATAATGCACTGAAATTTTATCACTAATAGATTCTGGTTGAATTTTAGCAGGCCAAGAGGCAATCATAGGCACTCTAATTCCCCCTTCATATAAAAATCCTTTACCCCTACCATATTGTCCTTCAAAAGGTTTTGCACTTTCAAAATAAACGGGATCTGCACCACCTGCATAACTTGGACCATTATCCGAAGTAAAAACAATTAATGTATTATCATAAATACCTTCATCTTTTAGTTGCTGAACCAACTTACCAATATTCTCGTCTAAATAAGAAACCATGGCAGCATAAGCAGCATGTGGATTTCTATGAGGTAAATATCCATTATCTGCAAGATATGGTTCCTCATCTCCAAATTTTTTAATGTAATAATCTACCCAACGTTGTGGAGCTTGCAAGGCTACATGTGGTATTGGTGTTGCCCAGTACATAAAAAATGGTTTAGCTTTATTTGTATCAACAAACTGCGTTATTTCTTTAAACATTAAATCTGGCGTATAATCAGTTAATGTAAAATCCGAATAGTTATTTATGTCATAAGGATCTGCACCCTTTGGCAATACAGAATGTGGCGCAACCGTATCATTTGCTAAATGAACGCGATTTCTATTTTTATACAAATGCAGCGGATAGTATGTATGTGCCTGTCTTTGGCAATTATATCCATAGAAAAAATCAAAACCCATATCGTTCGGCACCGAATGCGTTTGTGGAGCACCTAATCCCCATTTACCTACTATACCAGTTGTATACCCAACTTCTTTTAAACGATCTGCGATTGTTATAGTTGATTCGGGCATTGGACCTTGGCCTTCAAGGGTAGAATCTTTTGCCATAGCAACATAATTCCACACATCGCCGCGTTCTTTCCATTCAGAATTACTTCTAATATAGGCATGTCCTGCATGCTTTCCAGTTAAAAGCATATGCCTGGCTGGGGCACAAACCGGAGCACTTGTATAATGCTGTGTAAAAAGCATTCCCGTTTTAGCAAGTGCATCAATATTTGGTGTTTCTATTTTTTCTTGGCCATACGCACCAATCTCGGCATAACCCAAATCATCAGCCAAAATATAGATGATATTTGGTTTTTGTATTTCAGCTACTACTGGGGTATTTTTTGAACTTTCTTTACAACCTAAAAGAAATGTCCCCGCCAAAAGCAGGGACAAAATTGATTTCGTAATATTCATTTATAAATAAAATTTACATTACAATAGATTTACCTGGCGTAGGTATTATATAGGTGCCATCAGCGTTTGGTGTAACTGGCGCGGGAGACTCCCAAGTTAATGCATCAGGTACTAATTTCAACTCAGATTGCATCGCCTCTTCCCAATTAATTACTTTCCCAGAATATGTTGCCATTCTACCTATAATTGCACTCATAGTACTCTTAGCACCATTTTCTGCATTGGCGATTACCCCACCATTTCTAATGGACTCAAACAATTTTACATGTTCAACTTGATATGGATTTGGATCATCTTTACCACGGTGTTCAAAAATTGTATTACCACTCCAGTCTTTCAATTCCGCTCTATCACCAGCTGTAGAAACGGTTCCTTTAGTTCCTTGAAAAAATTCTGAAACACGACGCATAGTATCTGGCTGATGTCTACATTGACTCGCAATTACAGCACCACTTGGGTATGTATACTCTACAAAGTGATGATCAAAAATTTCTCCTGTATCCTTACCCGTACGAACTTGTCTACCGCCCATACCTTGCGCTGATATTGGGTATTCACCAACAAACCAGTTTGCTACATCTATATTATGTATGTGTTGTTCCAAAATATGGTCACCACATAACCAATTGAAATAGTACCAGTTACGCATTTGATATTCAAGCTCCGATTGACCTGGTTGTCTTTCTCTAACCCATACGCCGGCACTGTTCCAATACACCTGACCAGAAACTATCTTTCCAATCTTATCTTGTTTAAGTTGATCTATGGCTGCTAAATAACTATCTTGATAATGACGTTGTAAACCAACAACAACATTCAATTTATTTTCTTTTGCTTTTTTTGCCGCTGCAAGTACTTTTCTAACCCCAGGAACATCAGTTGCAACTGGTTTTTCCATAAATACATGTTTTCCATTATTCACAGCATATTCGAAATGTTGAGGGCGAAAACCTGGAGGTGTTGCCAATAGTACCACATCTCCTAAATCCATCGCTTTTTGCGCGGCATCAAAACCAACAAATTGATTTTTCTTCGGCACATTAACTTTCTTGCTTTCTCCCATTTCTTTGGTGATATTCGCAAGGCTACTTCGTAAACGATCTTCAAAAGCATCGGCCATTGCCACCAATTCTACATTATCATCTGCAGTTAAAGCTTGTATTGCAGCACCAGTACCCCTACCGCCACAGCCTACAAGAGCAATTTTTAATTTTTTATTATTCGCAGTATTAAAAATAGAGTTAAACTGCATTGAAGGCATTATAACAGCACCTGATAAAAGGGCTGAATTTTTCACAAAAGTTCGTCTTGAATTAGTCCCTTTAGGGCTGTTGGAGTTTTGGTCATTCATCGTATAAGGTTTTCTATGTATTTTAATAAAATCTAGTAAAGAGGCATGAATATACGATAAAATGTAAAGAATGAATAATACTTTAAGGTGATATAACTATTATTCGCAATCAAGCAATACGCTTTTATCAAGATACATTTATATGACTTGCAAACAGACCTTAGGTAGTAGGCTCGCTACCAACCAAAAAGTAGTCTAAAGAAATAATCTGAATAACAATATTGACTTAATACGTAGTCATGCTTCTTTTTATTAGGTTATAAACAAAGCTAGAATTTAAGGTATATATTCTTGAATATTTAATTTACTAAAAAAGTAAAATTTCTACTTGACTTTTCTATTTTTGCAATCCAAATTTGAGCGTTTATAAGAATTAGTACAAAAATAAATTTTCGGGATGTAGCGCAGTCCGGTAGCGCACTCGGCTGGGGGTCGAGTGGTCGCAGGTTCAAATCCTGTCATCCCGACTGAATACGAAAATGAACTGTGAAAGCAGTTCATTTTTTGTTTTCAAAAGCGTCATAAACAAGGTTTATGTTAGCGATTGGAAACAAAAAATGAGAAGGTGTTAACCTTCATTTTACTATTTGCAACGAGGGTTTATTAGGATTCTACAAATCCTTTTCCCCACTCATGTTAGCGATTGGAAACAAAAAATGAGAAGGTGTTAACCTTCATTTTACTATTTGCAAGGAGAGTTCATTAAGATTCTGTAAATCCTTTTCCATACTGATGTTAGCGATTGGAAACAAAAAATGAGAAGGTGTTAACCTTCATTTTACTATTTGCAACGAGGGTATATTAGGATTCTGTAAATCACGATAAAAGATATTGATAACCAGTAAATTTTATTATGGCTAGCCATGTAGACCTAAATACTTTTAATTTGATTAAAAATCCCCTAGATTAGTATAACTAAAAAAAATATGCGTACCAAGGTACGCATAGCCAATTGTTGGCAATAAGCTGAAGAACAAAACTATTTTTTTCAAATGAAATTTAATAAAATCATAGGAGTAATATTTTCAATATTTTCGATAGTTTATTCGACTAATTTTATTGTTAACTCAAAACTGACTTATAAACTTGAAAGTTATTTTGATATTGAATATTTAATGAGCTTCTCGCCAGTTATTATTTCTATAATTCTTTTAATTGCTGGTGTTCTTCTCTTTATAAATCCTGCTAAAGCGAATCTAGCATTGGCTTTATTTGGTCACTCTGTAATTGAAGAAATCCTTTTCAATTGGTTAGGAATATCTAATAATCAACATAATAAATATCTAATGATAATCTTTCTAATATTTGGATTAACTGCAATATATATTGCATATACTGATACTTTTAGCTCTAAAAAATTATCAATAAAAGAAGCCATTATTAGTTTTATCATCGGTACATTATTTGCAATTTATTAAACAATGCCAGTTGGCAACAAACTTGACATTTAAGAGTAACTATTAAAAATATGAAAAAAGTTTCTTGGATAACAGTAGGAATTTTGTCCACACTTATTGGGCTGTATCCAATTATATACTTTTTAATTGACAGAAAATTTGGGCTATTGTCATCAAAGTCAACTGAACTATTAAGTGATAATTTATGGAATATCGGATTTTATGGACATATAATTCTCGGTGGAATTGCTTTATTAATTGGATGGTTACAGTTTAGTCACAAGCTGAGAAGAAAGAATATTAAATTACATAGAACAATTGGAAAAACATATGTAGTTTCTGTTTTAATTAGTGGAATTTGTGGTCTTTTTATTGCATTATACGCAACTGGCGGAATTATTAGTGCACTTGGCTTTTTCTCTTTAGGAGTAATCTGGTTAAGCACAACTATATTAGGTTTCAAAGCAATTAAAAAAGGTAATGTTGAATTACACGAAAAAATTATGGTTTTTAGTTTTGCTGCTTGCTTTGCTGCAGTAACTTTAAGGGTTTGGCTTCCTATACTAACAAGTATAATGGGTGAAATCACTGGTGCATACAGTATAGTTGCTTGGTTATGTTGGGTTCCAAATATCGTTGTTGCATATTTCATTGTAAGAAAAAAAAGCACCAAATCTAGACCTATTTAGAGTTAAGTTTAATAACATAGAATAGCATTTACGATATAGCCAGTTGCGAACACAGTGTATAGTTTATTGCTAGTACTCGCCTACTTACCAAAATCCTCACGGATTTTCTATTCGGTTTGTATTTGCTGAAACGCGCAACGAAATCATACGCAAACACGATGATGTAGCATTATTCATATCATTTTTATTGTTTTTAAAAGTATTCATATGTTCGCTTCACTCGTGACGCCTGCGTCGACCAAAATCCCTTCATCTCGTTTTGCCCCCGCTCCTACTCGCACACTGCGCACGCAGCTGTCGCTAGGTCTTTTGGAAATGCTACATCATCGCAGTCCCGAAGCTTCGGGAGCGGCTTGCTAGCCTAATCTAAAATAAGTGCTTATTTGCCAAGTACGCCGCTACGGCTTTTTTTGCCTTCCTCTCGCTAAGCTAGTCGGAGGCACTAACATATCAAGTCGCTATTCGCTCCCGAAGCTTCGGGACGGTTGTCGTTTTTTTATTCTCAATACCTCAAAATCCACAAGTCACGCCCCGTAAAAAAAACGGGGCTACTTGATAAATGATGAAATCGGGATCCAAATTCATAATTAGTAATTTTCCCGTTACATCGTTGTTGGATTTTACTATATTTCCATAAAAAAACGACGAACTACCCATAGCGCTGCGTTACCCACAAGCTAAAAAACAATTCGTCCATGCTATAAAATGAAGACCAAAATCAAAACATACGATTCGGAGGGATTCAGAAAAGAATACTTCAACGACAATTCGAGACTTGACGAACTGTTTAAGAAAAGCATAATTGATTTCTTTTGTCTACGAATTGAAGACTTAATTTCAGGAGTGCTTAAACCTATTTTGCCTTCAAAAGAAGAAAGTCACACGTTTATTTTTGTAACCGAAGGTTCATACAAAACGAAAATTGGATTTAAGGAATATGAAATAAAGCCAAATCAAGTTTTAACGATTCAAGCAGGTGTAGTTTTTTCTGTTGAACAGATAATCAAAAATGTAAAAGGCTTTACTTGCCACTTTCACCCAAACACACTTATCGGAAAATTTGGCAATCGTTCTCTTATTTCAGATTTTGAGTTTCTTAACGCAGGAAACTACCCAATTATTGACATAAAAGAAAGTTCAAAGTCTGCGATTTTGAATATCTTCAAAAGGTTAGCTACTGAATTTGAAAATGATACTAACCCAAATATTATTCATGCTTATCTGTACACATTGCTATCGGAATTGAAGATACTTGTTGATGAAAGCAATGTAGTAAAACAAGGAGCTTCATATCAGATTACCACTCAATTTAGAACCTTGGTTAACGCCAAGGTAAAAGAAAACCTAAAAGTAGCAGACTTTGCACGTATTATGAACGTAAGTCCAAACCACTTGAATAAATCTGTGAAGTCAATTACCGCAAAATCAGCGTCTAAAATTATTGACGAAATCAAACTCATTGAAATTAAGTATTTATTGTACCAATCAAACCTATCGATAAGTGAGATTTCCTATGAAATGGGTTATTTAGACCCTTCATATTTCACAAGGTTTTTCAAAAAAAGAGAATATGTATCTCCAACGGAATTTCGAGAAATGATTGAAAACTCCTAATCAAAGCATAAAAATTTCTAATTGAAGATGAACTGAATATAGACCTTTGCCTTAACAAATTCATGGCGTATGTATTCAACTGTACTAATTCTTCATTCTATTTTCAGATGGCTTGTTCTACTCTCATTGGTTTATGCCATATTTCGGGCAGGTAGAGGTTATTTTACAAAAGGCAGTTTTTCGTTTTGGGATAACAAAGTTCGTCATTGGACTGCGACCATTGCACACATTCAACTTATTTTGGGCATTCTCGTTTATATGAAAAGTCCTCTTGTTCAATACTACTTTGCCAACTTCAAAACTTCCATTTCTAATCGGTATTTGACCTTTTTTGGGCTTTTCCACTTTGCCTTAATGGTTGTTGCTATTGTGCTTATCACAATTGGTTCTGCAAAAGCAAAACGAAAAGCCACTGATTTGGGAAAATTTAAGACAATCCTTTTGTGGTTTACAATTGCACTTATTATCATATTCATAGCCATTCCTTGGCCATTTTCACCCTTGGCAAATAGACCATATATAAGAATATTTTAGATGAAGACATTTCTAAATTCAAATATCGGAAGATTGCGTTTGTTGGCAATTATAGAAGGAATTTCGCTACTCATTTTAGTCTTTGTTTCAGTTCCTCTAAAACGGTTTTACGGAATTACAACACTATCCTCTATTTTAGGACCAGTTCACGGAATTCTTTTCCTCTTGTTCCTTATGAACACGATAAGTGTAGGAACGGAGCAAAATTGGAAATTCAAACAGAGGACTTGGAAAGTTCTATTAGCTTGTATTATTCCGTTTGGAACATTTTACATTGATAGTAAGATTCTTAAACCCTTGCACAAAAAACTCGGTCAATGAATGTTTATGTTTTTAAGACTTCAATCAACCAGAATGACGTTAGGTTTGTGAACTCTATACTTCGTTCTATTATTCCTCAGAGCAGATGGAATTTTGACTTGGAAGACTGCGACAAAATCTTACGGATTGAGAGCAAAATAGATATTGTTGAAATAGTATGTTTTAACCTTGAAATTGAAGGAATAAACTGCAAAGAGCTCGGATAAAGCCAGTGGGTAACATTGTGTCCTATGAAAAGCCCTAGTCCAATTCTCTAAAGATACATAAAGGTATTTTATATAAATCTCAACACAAAATTTAAAAGGCTACCTCTTAATCATTCAAGAATCACTTTTCCCACCAACTTTTTACGTTTATATGATCACCGCCAATACGAGCAACGGCGGCTTCATAATTTTCTTTGTTTGCAGCTTGTTCAGATTCTGGATACAAATAACGGGAAGGATACTGGTCATTATTTAAATTATCTGGACCAGCAGTTAATGCGGGTATTCCCGTGCGACGAATATTAAACCAAGCCTCATGACCAATCATAAAAAGACTCAACCATTTTTGAGTTAAAATCTTTTCTAAATTTTCATCAGTTGCACCGTCAAGAACGATAGCCGCTCTAGTAAAATAATCAGCCGGCACTTCGATGTTATAATATTCATAATGCGATTGAATTCCGTTCTGATAATACAGTTCTGCATCACCAGTAATATATCCTCGTATAACCGCTTCAGCTAATGCAAATTGGACTTCTGAATAAATCATAATTTGCGCATCTACCCCATCGGCAATAGTCCGAAATCTATCCGACATCAATGAAACATCATTTAGGTTAATGTCATTTAAACTAATAGTCTCTCTACTTTGTCCATTTTGAAGTCCTTTGTATTCAGGGGTTCCAGCACTAACACTTGCGCTAGTGGGTTTGTAAAACACTGCAATTCGAGGATCATCCCATGCTTTAAGAATTGTTTCTACGGTGGTAGTCATTCGTAATTCTTGGTATATTCCTAATGCAGCACTAAAAAGTGGAAACTGGTTGGGAGCAGATGGTAGATAAGGTAATACCGCATTATCTTCATTAGATTGCATTAACAAATCTGAATCTGCAAGTGCCTGTAATTTACTAAAATCTGCAGTTCGTTTGGCTATTCGCAAGCGATATCTAACTTGTAAAGAATTTGCAAATCGGACCCATTTAACAAGGTCGTTATTGAACATGACATCACCACGAATGCTTTCAGATGTGTTTTGTAATTTTGATGCTGCTAACTCCAATTGTGCCAAAATACCAGTTTCTGCAGCTGTATAAATACTTTCTTGTGTATCATAAACAGGAGTGAAATTAAGCGCACCAAACTTCACGGCCTCCGAATATGGAATATCACCCCAGAGATCTGTTAATTGTGAATATAAATAGCTTCGCAGTATTATAGCTACACCATCATAAGCATCATTATAACCATCTAAACTTTTCATTGATTCTAGGTCAGCTAACAGGCCGTATATTAAATTCCAGTAGCCACTATTTCCACCCAATTCATATCTATCAATACGTTCAAATTCAACGCTCGCTACAAATTGCGACATATAATTATTAAGCCTAAGGCCTTGGTTGTATGTGTTTTCATTAAGTTCAGCAACAATAACATTGCTCAATAAAAACTCTGGACTCACCGATTCTGGTGAATTCGGGTTTTCATTAATCGTTTCAAAATCATCAGTACAGCCTATAAAAAAGAGACCTACGATAGTAATTATTAGGAATTGTATATTTTTCATTTTCTTAAAAATTAGTTTTCAGACTAACACCAAAACTGCGTGTTGAAGGATAAGAGAAATCATCTACCCCATAAACAATATTGCGTTCTTGCAGCGCATTTAGTTCCGGATCGAAATGTGGATTTTCTGTAAAGAGTAAAAGGTTATTGCCAGTTAAACCTATTTTAAGGTTCTCTACACCCAACTTTTTGCTTATGGTTTCTGGGAAAGTATAATACAAACTTACTTGCCTTAGTTTTACATAAGATGCATCATAAAGTGCACTTGCTTCATTGCCGCGATCAAAGTAATTGTTGTAAAATTGACCAGCTGGTACCGCTGTTGTATTTGGCGCATATTTCGGATTTTCTGCTGTTCCTACATTAACAACTCCATCACCAATTACTCCATTTTCTCTACCAACAAGGGTTTCATTTAAAACTCCAGATGTACTACCCAAAGCTTTGATTCTTGAAACAATAGTACCCCCTTGTCGCCAGTCGAATAAAATTGTAAGATCAAAATTTTTGTAAGCAAAGTGATTACTGAAACCCATTGAAAAATCTGGATTATAGTTACCTAATAATCGTAAGTTTCCATCTTGTACAGGTAGGCCATTTGTCCCATATAAATCTTTGCCATCTATTTGAACAAAACCAGTGCCATACATATCGCCAACACGACCACCTTCACGTGCAATATAAAAAACAGTATTAGAACCCCCACCACCGCTAAAAACACTTGCAGTTGCCGTAACAAATTGATCTACGCCTTTTGGCAGCTCGGTTACAATACTCCTAAATGAACTAAAGTTAACTGAAGAATTCCATTTGAAATCTGTGAATTTCAATGGTGATGCACTTAACATCAACTCGATACCACGCGTTTGAATTTTACCGCCGTTTTCGTTAAAACTAGAAAATCCACTGGAATTAGAAATAGGTCTTGAAATGATTTGATCTTTACTTACATTCTGATATATCGATGCATCAAATTGAATTCGACCGTCTACAAACCATGCTTCTAATCCGCCTTCATAAGCATCTAGTCGTTCAGGTCTTAAGTTTGTATTTTTGAGCACCGTTTCATTAGTCACTCTAAAATTTGAACCGTAGTTTCCATTAAACTGAAAAGTTTGTGTGTTCTGAAAAGGATCGGTATCATTACCAACTGAGGCCGCACTTAACCTCAGTTTTAAATAAGAAATAGCATCCGGTAATTCAAAACTATTTGAAGCGACATAGGCAAGGCCAGCAGAATAATAACCAAACGAATTATTGTCTTCTGGTAATGTGCTACTCCAATCATTGCGATACGTAACATCAACATAAAATTCATTTTCATAACTAAAATTAGCTGTGCCATAAATACTATTTATTCTTTTGTTGAAGTTTTCACTATTTCCTATTAAAGGCGAACGAGAATTGGCCAAAGTATAAATTTCTGGCAAAGCTAATTGTGAAGCTTCTGAATACGAATAGTGAATTTTTTGATTGAAGCGATTGGCACCTGCAGAAATATTATATTTCCAACTATCAGTTAAGTTATTTTTATACGAAAGCAGAAAATCAGTATTCATTTCTGTAAATCGAATATTATCTTCTCTAAAAGATCCGAAAGGATTTTGATTGGTGCTTACCGCTCGCCTAAACGCTCTATCTTCATTATAGCGGTCTAATCCGGTTCTTACTTTTAGACTAAGGTTTTCAGAAAAATCATATGTCGCAGAAACATTTCCTAGAATTCTATTTTTCTCAAAACTATTCGTGTTTTCAAAAAGCGTGAGATACGGATTAGATAGCCATAAATAATTTACATCATAATGTTGCCTACCATCTTGTCCTGCCTGCCAGTAATTTTTTAATGATTCAATATTGGTCTGACGCCCTGTCCAATTAAAACCGTAAAGCACATTTTCGTATCCGTAACCTAAATTAGGTCGGTTACCACTTCTAGTATTTATATAATTGATGAAGGTATTTACGCGTAACTTTTCATTTAAATTTTGATCAAGGCTAAGCGCAATTCCATCGCGTTTTAAACCAGTATTTGGCAAAATACCTTCATTTCTTAAATTACTATACGATATTCGGCTACTACCAGAATCGCCAGTATTGCTTATCGCAATATTGTTTTGGTAAGTTATACCGGTATTAAAAAAGTCGCTGACATTATCTGGTTGTGCTACCCATGGTGTTGCTGTGATTGGAGTAAATGAACCATCAGGAAAAGTCCGTGAAATAACATCGCCACCTCTTACTGAGTTTCCATTTATATCTACTGATGGACTATCAAACTGGGGTATTACCAAACCTGCATCAAGTCGAGGCCCATAACTACTAATACCACCATCATTTATTCCTGCCCCTATCCCATTTTGAAAAGCATATTCTCCATTAGACCCGCCTCCGTAAACATTTTGATAATCAGGAAGCGTAAGTAATGTTTCTACAGTGAAATTACTATTAATACTAACTCCGAAACCTTTAGCACGATTACCACGTTTGGTTGTGATTACCACTACTCCATTCGCAGCTCTTGCTCCATAAAGCGCTGCTGAACCAGCACCTTTTAAAATAGAAATAGATGCAACATCATCTGGGCTAAACTCAGAACTTCCGTTACCAAAATCGACTTCTTGTAGCGCTCCATTATTTACTAAATCACTGGTGATTTGCTCATTACTAATAGGCACACCGTCCACAACAAAGAGGGGTTGATTATTACCACTTAAAGAATTTTCACCTCTAATTATTATGCGGGAAGAAGAACCCACACCACTAGAACCATTCGTTATTTGTACACCAGCAACTTGGCCCGCTAAAGAATTCACCAAATTGACTTGAGAAACGTTTGTTAATTGTGCAGGTTTAACTGTTGATACAGCTGCCACTAGTGATTGTTTTTCCCTTGCTATTCCTAAAGCTGTTACTACAACCTCATTCAATTGCTCTTCAGAAGACTTCATAAGTAATTCTAATGGTAATTGTCCATCGGCTATCTGTACATTCAAAATTTCATACCCAATTGAGGAAATTTGAAGTGTGAAATTCAACGAATTGGTTTCAATTTTAAAATATCCGTTTTCATCGGAAGTGGTATAATTTTGAGTACCTAATTCGCTAACAGCGGCATACGGTATTGGTTCTCCATTTTGGGTTATTAACGTAGAACTATAGCTGTTATCTTGGGAAAATATTGCAGCTACAAATAGCTGAAATACAGCGATTAGCATTAATTTCATAATATGTTTTGTTTAATTATATAAATACCAAAAGATTGGATTTGTCAATCCTTTAGGTTAGCGGAAATCGCTACGTTCTATAATTAAACTGTTGGTGGAGCGCGAAGGCCAACAAATGTGAATTTTACAGAAGAGGGCGTAAAATTTAAAAAACTATTAATAGTTCTTTTTAAGGAAATAATAATTGCCTTGTAAAATCGACTTATGATGGTCGATGGGTTAAATTTAGAATACTGCTGTACATCATCTGCGGTATCTAAATCAGCAAACGTCTGTAGTGTATCAAAACTAATGTTCTGAGTATTAGCATATCTTAAAAGACTACTTAATAGTTTAGAAGTTTGCCAAGGTAGTTTTTGTAATTGATACTTATCGAAAACGGTTTTGTTTAAGCCCAAAAGGTAAACACCACCATCTTTAGAAGGACCAACTACTAATTTATTTTTTTCAAGTTTTCGAATAGCATCGTGGAGCAATTCAACTGAAAGTTCTGGACAGTCATTTCCAATGGAAACAACATTTTTATACCCTGCATCAAAAACATTTTGAAAAGCGTTGCTAAACCTTGTAGAAAAATCGGCACCTTTTTGTTGATGTTCATCTACCCAAAAAACATCAACACCACTTTGAGTTGCAAGTTTTTTAGTCTGTTCAATTAGAACATTAAAAAAAGCTGAATTCTCTTTTTTATAGGGCTTGCCAAAAACTGTTTTCCTACGAATTTCCTGTTCCGCAGAAAGGGAAAAAACGAGTAATGCAGTATCCTTTTGGTTAGTCTTCATGAATTTTAATGGGCCCTAAAATTTTTCAAAAGTACAATCTAATCGCGAACTTTAAATTAGTACGCACTATGAAATAAAAACTTACGCATAAATTTAAAAAAGGTTTGAAAGCATATAATTGTGGACTGAAATATTCCTTTCAACTAATAAAACTACCTAAACTTTGATTTCTAGTTCGTTTAGAACAACCTAGAAAAGGCGAGCTATTTTTCTAGATCGGGGTGTGAAATACTGACGATTCCTCAGCTTTTTTGCTGAATATTAACTATTCCTATTTTAGAGTGTTAATAATTATTAAATTATTAAAATACACGCTTATAATTACAGTATCTTTAATCTATAGTTTAACATCAATATCATTTTAGTTATGAAAAAAGCAATATTAATCATGATGGCAATGTGTTTTAGCGTTGTAAACATGTTAGCTTCTACTCCTGAGGCCATAGAACCAAAACCGGTAAAAGCTATAGTAACACAAATTTATAATATGTTGGGCGCAACTGTGATTCCAGCGGAAATTAGAGGCTCTAAAGCAGAAGTAAGAGTAGCTGTAGATCGTGGAAATTTTCTACGTATACTTTCAATCGAAACTGAAAATGAAGCTTTAAAAAAGTTTATTAAGTCTAATATAGACTTTCAAAAACTTACGAATGGAACTTACGAAAAAGGAATTGTTTATCGTATTCCACTAGAAGTGAGAAAATAATAGTACTATAATATTTCGATTAGCGCAAAAGATTCTAAACTATGTTTAGAATCTTTTTTTGTTATAAGCAATCAGCAAGTTAATTTACATGTTTAGAGCTCCAATCAAAAGCTTCAATAATTTCGCTGTACACAACTTTTCCATTAATAATATTTAAACCTTTCTTCAGAGATTCATCTTTATCTGTAGCCCTTTTCCAACCTAAGTTTGCCAATCTTATCGTATAAGGTAAAGTAACATTCGTTAATGCAACTGTTGATGTATGTGGCACAGCACCTGGCATATTTGCTACAGAATAATGCAATACATCATCAATTATATAAATTGGATCCTCATGTGTAGTTGGTCGAGTTGTTTCTACACATCCGCCCTGATCCACAGCAACATCGACAATTACAGTTCCCGGTTTCATTAATTTCAACATTTGCCGGGTTATTAAATTCGGTGCTTTCGCTCCTTTTATCAAAACACCACCAATTATTAAATCGTGGGTTTTTATATGTTTTCTAATATTAAACTCGCTAGAAAATTCGGTTATCACATGCGGTGGCATAACATCATTTACATATCGTAACCGTTTCATATTAATATCTAAAATAGTAACATGAGCACCTAAACCAGCTGCCATCTTTGCTGCTTGAATACCTACAACTCCGGCTCCAAGAACAAGTACTTTACCTGGAGCTACACCTGGCACACCACCCAATAACACTCCTCTACCTTTAGCTGGCCTTTCTAAATATTTTGCTCCTTGTTGAATAGCCATTCTACCAGCTACCTCAGACATTGGAGTTAAAAGTGGCAAGGTTCCATCACTATCTTCAACCGTTTCGTAAGCAATACAAATTGCATTACTAGCTATCATTGCCTTCGTTAAAGCTTCACTTGAGGCAAAATGAAAATAAGCGAATATAATTTGATTAGGCTGTATTAAACCATATTCCGCTTCTATGGGCTCCTTAACTTTTACAATCATCTCACAGATAGCGTATACCTGTCCAATTTTATCCAATATATGAGCACCTACTTCTTTATAATCATCGTCTACAAATCCGCTACTTTCTCCTGCATTAGATTGCACATAAACTTTATGTTTATTCTTAACCAGCTCAAACACGCCCGCAGGGGTCATCCCTACTCTACTTTCATTATTTTTAATTTCTTTAGGTATACCAATTATCATTTAATCTTGAATTAAATTAATATGAATTAACAGTATTTACTTGTTCGACTCACATGTACTATTCTAAAATATTTTTAGAGAATTTATTGCTCGTCTGATAATTGTGAATTGGTATTTAAACCAGCATAATGATTATAATTTAAAGATTCTTTGGCTTCTTTTAATCCCTTTATTCTTTTTAACAAATAAGGTATAAATGACAATAAAATAAAGCTCATACCAACAATTAATAAAACATAGGGGTTTATAATAAATTCGCTGAAAGAGAAAATGGCCATAATTAATACGGTAGAAAATGGTAAAGAACAAGCCAAGACATTAACGCCGAAATCTACATCAAAACTAGGTTCAGCTTGCTCATCTTTTTCTTCCATTGCTGTAACTGCACTCATATGTGCAAATGGCCAAAAACTACATGCACTTTGTGGAAAAACGATTAATAGTAAAATCATTGAAGCACCTAATGCTGGAAATATAAAAACAAAAATAGTAGACAATAGAAAAGTAATTCCTGCGCGTCTAACTAAAAGTGATAAAATCATACCAAATTCCTTCGACTTAATTCGAACAGCCATTCCTATAAATAATAAAACTAGCGGTGTCATAATTAAACTCATCTTGGTAATTGTGTTTTCCAAAAATCCTGGAAATGAGCTAAGTGTTAGTCCAAATCCTAATAAGATTAATGCTATAATTATCACCAAATTAATTGGTTCATTGAGCATAGAAATAAGCAAGTTTTTTATTTTACCAGACATCGTAACTTTTACCTTATGTATTGATCTCGCATGATACCATTGCATAGCCAACATGTATAATAATATAAGAACGAATATTTTATTACCTACATCGGCTAGGGCAGCTAAGGCTAAATATTCATCACTTAAATAAACAATAATAAAAGGGAAACATGAAAGACCCGGAGCTAATGATGGAAGTAACATCATTAGCGTTCTTTTTTTGGATTCTTCATTGGCTGGCAATGTAGAATTCAAAATATATTTTGTTGCAAATGCCATAATAAAATTAAAGGCAAGTGCCAAGATTGGAAAAATTAATAGTGAACTTTTAAGCTCTATTTTTAAAAGTGCTACAAAGATTGTTGCTGGCAATGCAACACTGAGTATTAAAGTTTTTAATCCTTTTAAATCTTGTTTAGCAACTTTTTTTTGCAATAAAAGTCCTAAACCAATTATCAATGCTAATTCTAGGGTTTTTTGAAGTGCAAAATTCATTTGATTATTACTTTGAGGGATTAATATTCAGTTATTATAAAAAGATTTAACCCTAACCGAGTTGGGTGTTTTGCGAACCTAATGACTTAAACACACCCAACTCTAGGGTCAACAATTAAACTAAAACCTTTTCTAAGGCAGCGGTAAATAACTTCATCTCATCCATTGTACCCATACTAACACGACACCAATTTTTACCCATAATATCGAAAGCACGAACTCCAACTTTTTGTGCTGTCATTTTTTCTAAAAATGCTTTGCCTTCCATTTCTATTGGGAATATTATAAAACTTGTAGAAGATGGAATATATTCAAAGCCCATCTTGTCTAAACTTTCATAAACATATTCGCGACATGCTTTATTAAGCGTTCTGGATTTGTTTTGGAATTCAACATCATCCATACTTGCTATAGCAGCATATATTGATGGAAAAGAAATTCCCATACCACCTCTAGTTATTTTCGAAATAATACCTAATGTTTCTGGCTTAGCAACAACATAACCAACTCTTAGGCCAGCCATACCATGAATTTTAGAAAAAGTGCGAGCGATGATAATATTCTTTCCTTCCTTCACTAAAGACACCATACTTTTTTTATCTGCATCTTCTAAGAAACCCAAATAAGCTTCATCAACAAAAATTGGAACTTTCTCAGACACTCTAGAACAAAAATCCAATAGCTCAGCATGATCCGTCATACTTCCTGTTGGGTTATTAGGATTACAGATATAAACCAACTTTGTTTCAGAATCGATAGCGGCTTCCATTGCTGCTAAATCGTGTGACCAATCTTTTTTTAATGGAATAGGCTTCCATGTGGCACCCGATGCTTCAGCAACTTTTATTAAAGACATATATGCTGGATCAGCAGAAACAATATTCCCTCCTTTTTGAAAGAATACCATTGCGGTTTTCTCTAATAAATCTGAAGACCCAGGCCCCATCATTATATTTTCTTTTGTGATGCCTTCACCTTCACTCAATGCTACTTTATCCATGAGATCAAAAAGCTCTCTCCATGCATATCTATTACCTTTTACACCATTCTTAGCAATCGCTTCAATCGCCATTGTTGAAGGACCATAAGGATTTTCATTTGCGTTTAGTTTTGCCAAAAGTTCTACAGGCTTGTCTATCTCATATGGTAAATACTCTTTAAAAAACGGAGTGTAAGGCACATTACCTTGAGCATCTATAGTAATTGTCTGATTAGGATTTGAGCCGAAACTTAGATACGGTGCCGCAACAACGCTTGCAGCTGTTAGTGTACCTCTTTTAAGCCAGTCTCTTCTGTTTAAAGTTTTCATAATATTCTGTTTTTAAGTTTAAGTTTTAATTAGATTCAATAGGTTCTGCATTAATACCAATATTACCTGCAGCAACTATACTATCATCAGCACTCAAATAAATATTTACATGAGCATCTATTTCCATAATAGAGTCATAATAAGAGGTATCTGTAATGATATAAAATTTACTTTCTGTAAATTCTCCTGATGCCCCATCAATATTATCTAAGGTCATAGATGTAGTAGCTTCCATACCAGTAGCACCTTCCAAAACGAGTGCAGGGTATGATAAAGTCTCATCGGTATTATAAAGTGATATCTGTACCAAAGTTTGATCAAGAGTAGTTTTATAAAACACAACTCTACCGTAGATATTTGTATCACCAGGGTCTTCCGAATCTATTGTGTAAGCAATAAATTCACTTAAAGTACCACCACCTTCGGCGGTAGTTAATATTGGGTCTAATCTTTCCTGTTCGCAGGATAATAATCCTATTACTACTACAAAGAGGACTATAAAGTTTTTATAATTTTTCATAATTGTATTTTTGTAATTAGGATTCATTAAAGTGTAAATGTTAATCTTCCGAAATAGTAAGAACCAGTTGAACCTTGTTGGTAGTTAGAATACAGATTAAATGTTCTTAATTCGTACCGAATAATTTCTGGATATTCGTTGAAGATATTATTACCACCAACTGTTAAACTAAGTTTATCAGACACTTTATAGGTTACCCCAATATCCATAGTAAATTCTGGAGTAAAGAATTGATCAGCATAACCAGTGGTACCATCTAATAAAGTTCTTTCTCTACTATCACGAGTTTGCACAGAACCAAAACGAGTTCCTCTCAACATAGTTGAAAATTTACCTTTTGCGTAGTTTAACGTCCCTATTATTTTACTACTAGGGGTGCCAGTTTCAAACTGACCAATAAGACCTCTACTAACATAGTTGTCTGCTAATTGTTCGTCAGATAAATCAGTATTTAAATCAGGTAGGTTAACTCCTTCGAATTTGTTTTCTCTGAAAGTACCGGCTAAAATTGCTCCAAAAGTACCATCACCTAATTGCGTTTTGTAGTTTAAAACGGCTTCGATACCTTTCGTACTTATATCACCTCCGTTAATTCTAAAACTAGCTAAACCACTACCGATAATTGGAGCTAAAGAAGGTGTTGTACCAGCATTAAATTCTCCAGTTTCAAATATTCTATCAAAGATGTCAATCTTATAAGCATCCAGTGTAAAGTCAAGTTTGCCAATTTTAGTAGTAAAACCAATACTGAGGTTTCTTGATCTTTCTTCTTGTAATTGACCTATGCCGATAGCACTAGCTGCTGAACTACTGTTTTGATAAAGCGTACCATCAAAAGGAACTAAATCAACAAAAAATGTATAACTATGAGAATAGTTAAGTTCTTGTAAGGAAGGAGCTCTAAAGCCACTACTAAATGAACCTCTAATTGCAAAATTATCACCTATCGAATATCTACCTGCAACCTTACCAGTTACCACGTTACCAAAATCTGAATAGTTTTCTAAACGTAATGCTCCTGATATTAAGAAGTCTTCTGTTACGTCTAATTCTAAATCGGCATAAGCACCCATTACAGAACGCCATGTATTACTTTCATTCTCTGGTGCAAAACCTCTAAAACATTGGCAGTTTAAAGCATAATTTTTAACCAACTCTTGGCTAGCTCCTGCATAAGGTAAAACAACTGGATTCCCAGCGTCATCTACAATAGGATTCGCATTTAAATCTTCTAAAGGAAAACCATCCGGACCTATTAACGCTTGATTATCTACTGTTGCAGTAATTACACCGGCATCACCAGCGGTCCAACTTTCTTCTTGACCAGCTACTATACTATAATTTTCTACACGTAGTTCACCTCCAAAGGCAACATTAAGACCCGATAAAATATCTTCATAATAGTTGTTAAAATCAAGGTTTACAGTATTTTGAAGAAAACTGTGTGTACCCAAATTCATTTCTGTTGGTGATCCAGTACCTATACTAGCATTCCATGTATTAAACATTCCGTACTTCGCTGAGTTTGCTCCAAAACTATTACTCAAATCAAAATCAAAATCACCCAATTCACCTGTTATGCCCATAGCAAGAGCGGTATTAAATTGATCTGTATAAATTTGAGGACGAAATCCATTTGGATAAAGATCATAACTTGTACGATCAGCTTGTGCTGCTCTTCTATAAAAACAACTATAGGCATCAGAATATTGATAACCAAAATCACCAAATGCATAAAAATCTGATGTTTCACTTAAAGGTGTTTCCAAATTAAAACCAAAACCCATTAATGTTTTAGCTGGCAATCCAGAATATGTAGAAACATCTACCTGTTCTATATTACGAGCTGCCATTAAACCTTCAACCGTTGTTAAAGAACCTATTAAACCAGCATCTCCACTAGCCTGTGCTGCAACAAGTTCTGGATTAGTTATAATGGGCAAACCGTTTACTGTTGTGGTCTCATTATTTAAGTATTGACTACTATATAAAGGAGCTCTGTCAACTTCTAGAACAGTAGGTCTTATCGTTCTTTTCGATTGTGCTACAATAGCAGATGCATTAAAATATCCACCATTTTCAAAAGCGATGCCGTAATTCCCATCAAATTGAAAATTATGACCATCCCAATCTCCTGAAGATCTGTTTAGTGCTTTTTCTGCATCTGTTAAATCAGAATCACCAAAATCAGGTGAAGCATTAGGATAAGCACCGGCAGTTAAAGTACCTGTAAATTCACCAGTACCTTTCTTTAAAACTACGTTTACAACACCTGCAATAGCGTCGGATCCATATTGAGCAGAGGCTCCATCTCGAAGAATTTCAATTCTATCAATTCCGATTGATGGCATAAATTTCATATCCACTGCATTTGACGGCGTACCCGTTTGCGAACCCGCTAATATTGCCGAAGTATGTCTTCTTTTACCATTTACTAATACAAGCATTTGATTTGGCGCTAACCCACGTAGACTTGGCGGACTTACGAAAGATGATAAATCACCCCCGCCGCTAGTAAAAGCCGTAAAAGAAGGTGCTGATGCCGCTAACATTTGCGACAAATCTTGTTGTGGCATGTTAATTGCCTCTTCTTTAATGTTAATTACATCTACTGGTACAGGTGTATTCAACTTAGTTCTCGAAGCACCACGTGAACCTATAACTATAGTCTCGGTTAGCATTTCTGCTGCTTCTTCAAGTGCTATATCTATTGAAGTTCTACTATTAATGGTTACTTCTAAATCGGCATAACCTAAATAAGAAAAAATTAAGACACCATCGGCTGGCACCTCTATGGTATAATTACCATCAAAATCTGAAACCGCACCTTTATTGGTGCCTTTTATTAATAAATTGACTCCGGGTAGTATTTCACCACTTAAGTCGGTTGTTTTACCTGTTACTTCAATTTCTTGCGCTCGCAAGAGGCCTAGGGAACTAAATAATACTAGGATAAATAGGAGAGAATTCTTCATCAGAACTAGTTTATGTTAAACTAAATAATACTCCATGCGCATAAGTTGAGAACGCTACCAAATAGAACTTGGATGATGGTTCGTCGCACATGAAAAAGAAAAGCTCCGGAGACTTAACTATTCAAAAAAAACAATTTTATGTTGTTAGTTATTTCTGCAATGTTAGGGATTCAATTAGAAAAACGAAAATTAGCACACCCCGCAAACCCCCGTATTTATTGGCGTTAATAGACTGTTAATTCACATATCACCAGTTTTTAATATAAAAATTGGTGATATGTCAGTTTATTTATTGTGAAATTTAATAAGCTATTGATATGATTAAAATCATTAAAAAAGTCACTTTTATGATATTCTAAAATCATTCAGAAAAAAAATATGATATATTCAATAGATTTAAATTTTTATTGTCATAAAATTTACGATTATCCGTATTTGTTAAATTAAATTTACCAAATGATTCAATAACATGATAATTACTGATTATATCACAATTAACTATTTCATACATGTATTAATTAAGTAGAACTCATTAAGCAAAGAAGGATATGAAGAATAAGATAGATGAGATTGATAATAAAATATTAGGATTACTTTCTGATAATGCTCAAATGCCATATACAGAAGTAGCTAAGAGATTGGTGATTTCACCTGGCACAGTGCATGCGCGCATAAATAAAATGAAGAATTTAGGTGTTATAAAAGGTGCAACCTTAAATTTAGATTATAGTAAAATAGGCTGGAAAATGACCATTTTCCTAGGCATCTATTTACGAGAAACTATGCTATACAAGCAGGTAATAAAACAATTAGGCGATGTAAATGAAGTGGTAAAAATTCATCACAGCACTGGCAAGTATGATGTTTTTGTAAAAATGCATGCCAAAGACAGCCTACATTATCGCCAAATATATCAAGATTCAATACTGACTATTAACGGTATAAAAGGTATAGAATCATTTATGTCTATTGAAGAAAATATGAGTAGACATATTAATTTTGAATAGTTCATTTCTTTTAAATATCATATACTTCTTTAAGGTGATAAAACAGTAGTATTTACTGACAAATACAACTATTTTCTATTAAATTGTTACGCTTTTTTTCAAACAAATAAAGAAAATACTCACAAGAGTTAACCCTCATTTTACTCTTACTACAAATTTCTGGTCTCCCATAACGATTTAATGCAGGTTGACAACAAAAAGTTCTTAAATGAGCATACACATCATAATTTTGTAGTTGGACCCTACATATGCTATGATTATTAAACATTTGCAAACAAAATTGTTTCCCACAAATATTAGCAAGTTAAATTTTAAAAATTTAGCTGCTGTACTATTCCTGTTATTTGCACTAAACACAATGTCTGGGCAAATAAATAATGGATCATATGAAGTTGCTTTAACCTCAACTAATATGAGACCTTGTGGTGGCGCCAATAATGGATTTAGCACATTGAACATTACTGCTAAAAAATCAACTCAAAATACATTTAAAATTGCCTTCAACCTACCCGATGGAATAAGCTACGAACTGGGTAGCATAATTGTTAATTCACAAAATGGTTCGGGTGATTTAGTAATTTCAGAATTTAATGTTACTGATCTAAATGCTCCAATATTCCAAATTGAAAGACCTGGCAACGCAAACTGGCAAACCAATGATTCGATAGAATTTACTTTTGAAAAATCTGCCGAATGTGAGGCAGTTCAACACTCATATAATGGTGGTCTATTTAAAGATGTTCATACTATTACTTATATAGATAATGGCAATTCACGTACAAATACAGATAATGATAACACTGTTAACGCATATTCCCTTTTAAAAGCTTATTTGGCCGTAGAAGATATTGCAGTACAAGACGCTTATGTAGGCCAGACTTATAATAGAGATGTAATAATTACTAATTCTGGGAATGGCAGCATTCAATCATTCACTCATGTAGTAAATGTTCCGATAGGTTTACAAACAGCTTATCAATTATCATTTAATGGAATCGTTTTAACACCAAGCATATCAGGTAGTTTATATACTTACGAAATCAATTTAAATAATGTTCCTTTTCTAGGCAACGTTGGCGATTCAGATACTCAATTTGAAAACGAGTCTATAACATTAAGTGAAAGAATCGTTTTAGAAAGTTGTAATAACGATGTACAAATTACACATAGTCCTCGGTGGGGCTGTGTAGTAGGAACCTATTGCCAAATAGGAGCACCAATACCAGGTGCTGTAAATTTTGAGCAAGAATTTGGCGATATTTCCATTATTACGGTAAATGAACCAAACCCTAGGTGGGATGCACCGGTAACTTATACTTATGCTATTGAAAATGACAACGGTGCTGAGAATGCATATGATGTAAATATCAATATTGGATTTACTTGGACGGGCAGTCGCTCTAGACCAGGTTATAATCCTATGCGTGGCGATGAAGATACTAATAGAATTCTATCTAGTTTTGAATTCACCGGCGGTTCTACTATAACGCCTCAAAGATGGCCTTCAACAACTGGTGGATCTGGTTTGGGTTCATTTCTTATACCTCAAGATTTTTTTGCCTCTGACCCTGATGGCGCTGGCGGATTCGACGATTTAGATGGTGATGGTTTTTATGACGACTTACTACCTGGTGCTTCTACTGAAATTAGTTTCAATATGACTATGGATCCAGAAACTCCAACTTGTGATCCATACAATGCTGAGTTTGTTTCAAGTGAAAGTTTAAATATTGACATTTGGAATGTAAATACTTGCGGTAATTACAATAGAAGAGATAGAGAAGAAGTAAATAGACATTACGTACAACGTGATGCTCTTTTTAATTGGGAATACCCTGAAGTTTATGATTTAGATGCCGAAGATGGTTCAGTGTTTAATTTAAATTTTATAGGCAACTTTGTCGCATCAAGTGATGCTCCCCATTGTGGTACTACAGCAATGTTTACTAATGATTTAAGCACGCGATATATTGCGGTTATGGATGTTCCAGCTGGTATAACACTAGACTCAAGTGCAGATCCTAGATATACACAAGTTGGAAATCAAATAATATTTACTGAAACCAACTTAGGTGATTTTGAATATAATGGATACATTTTAAGAATACCAATAAATTTCCCTTTAAATATAGACTGTAGTACGTATGCTGGTCCTGCTGAATTGCAACTAGATTATGCAACTTCGTATGAAAGTTCATGTTATAATACAGATTTACATTGTGGCCAGTTTGATATTACCACGCATTGTGCTAATTCATGTATAGGACCAAATACAACCAGTTTTGATGCGTACAGGGTAACCGAGGGATGGACCGATGAAACAATGTCGACCAAAGTAATTCTCGACCCAACAACACATGCAACAAAAGTTTATATGCCAAAGGATGAAATGGTAGTAACTAGTGGTGCATTTATGCAGAATGGTTCGCAAGACAATCTACTTTTCGAAATGCGCTATGTAACTGATAATGGTATAAGCATGGATGATATCATTACGTTTACTAACGGTACTATTACCATAAATGACATTTCATCAGGTAGCCCACAGACGTTTCCGATTACCAATACTCCGGTTGTGACAACCCAAAGCACCAATGATAATTTTTTCACATTAGATTTATCGAGTTATCAATCATTAATCTCTGGCTCCTATTTATATGGTGAAGGTTCTGAAGAAGACGAAATATCAGTCGAATTACATTTCCAATTCAAAGATAATTTCCCGCAAACATCTAATTTTTATCAGTTTTACTCATTTCAAGGTCGTTTCTATAGTTTAGATAGCTCAAGCAATGAATTATCTTGTGACACCTATAATGACCGTGCTTACTTTTTTCAAGATGTTGTTGAGTTAAATGAACATTTTGATGATAGTACCGTTGGTTGTGAAGATATGTGGGTGAGTGTAGGATTAACGCAAGCCTCTGGTTTAGACGATAAATTTCCAGATGAGTATAGGCCACCTGCAATTTGGGAATCAACTAGTATTGAAATTCCAACCGGAACAATATTTAACGGTATTGTAATAAGCAATGGTTATCCATATTTACAGCCAGAAAATGAAGCTCCATCTAGCACAAATAATGGACTAAACTTTTCGGTATCAGGTAATATAGTTACGATAACCCCAGGCTCTCGGTTTACGCAATTAGATCAAGGAGGTAATAATTATCCTAGTATAGGCATATCTGTTACTCCTACAAGTGCAACACCTAGTATAAGTACACATTCAGTTTCTGTTACTTATCAGGAGTATGCATATTCCGATAGCCCAGAAACCATAACAGAGAATGCTACCAAAGATTTTAAATATAGCATACCACAATATTTTTTAAGTTCAGATGTCCCAACAGAGATTGGCAATTCACAAATCGAAGGATTTACAGTTGACCTTTGCAAAGATAATTTCGATCAAATAGATAATAATTGGTTGCGTGTTGATACCGGAAGTGGTTATACAATTACCAATGCTTACTTAGTTGATGGTGGTACTGAAACCGCATTAAATTTCACAACCGATAGTGACCTTACTTTCATAGAAATCGGCACAATGGAAAGTGGTAGTTGGGTTTGTCGAAAAATACGCTTTGAAGGTACTTATACACAAGATACAACACAAGACATAAGGGTGTCTCATAATTATGATTGTATGGCATACCCTAGCAATTTTTCGAGTGCACCATATTTTAATGAAATATCACTTACGCTAGACCCTGTAGATGCTGCAATTCAACTACTAATTTTACAACAACCTACATCAAGCGTCTCTACCTGTACAGATTTCGACATACAATTAGAGGCCAGAAATGCCGGTGAGGCCGACTTAATTTCGCCAATGATTAGCTTTGATATCCCTGGAGATATTACTTCAATGTTAATTAATAATATTAGTATCGAGTATCCAATGGGCTCAGGAATTACAGAATCCGTAACTCCAACAGTTACTGGAAACACCATTACAATTAACTTATTAGATCATTCAGGTATTGCTGCAAATAATGGTCTACTAGGTTCATTAAGCGCCGCAACTTTAGCAAGTCAAATTGCTATAGTTAATTTGAATTTAAGTCCACAATGTAACTACTTATCCAATACTGGTACTGCTTATACTATGACTGGTAATAATCCTTCAGGAACAGATGCTACAGGAAATGGTAGTAGAATTTCTGCTAATCCTATTATCATTACTGGTGCAGAACCTCCTTATAGCACAAATACTATAGTTCTTGATTCCCCTACTTTTACGGGTTGTGCTACAGAAACAATTTCAGTTGAAACTTATATCGAAAATGGCGTTACAGCATCTAATGATTTCTCAAGAATAGTTTTACCAGATGGTTTAACATATGTAGATGGTTCACTAACATCCATAGGAACGCAACCTGTAACATTTGTTTCTAGAGATATTGTGGCAAACCATGAAGAGATTATAATCGCCTTACCAGTTGGTGCAGATAGTTCAGATCTACTTGCATATACAATTGGTGTTCAGGGAACGGGTAATGTTTGCGAAGGAACTTATGACATAGACTTAAGTACATTTGTTACTGTTACTGGTTTGTCTTGTTCTGGTGTATCTTGTGGAACAACAGAAGTAAATACTGGTACTGCAAGTACTTCTGCCACTGTAACCAAAGGGAATTTAATTGCATCTTCTTATGCCGCTACAGCACTATACGCTCAAAATGGCACAAACACAAATTATTCACTTTCTATTGGGTTAGAAAATAATGGAACTGAAGATTTAGCAGCAGGGATATCGTATGAAGTATTCTGTGCTGACGGCCTTGGAGTTAAAATTGGATCTTCAATTTATAGTGGTTCCCTCTTACAAGGCATACCTACTGGAAGTTCGATAGAAGAATCAATTGCATTTAATAGTTCAACATTTTGTGGTGCTAATAGTAATATGATTGTTGAATTTATGCCAACGGCAACAAATTGTTTTTGCAATCCCCTTGACATACTTATTTCTAGTTATCCGGCAACTGATTTAACCGATTTAAGTATTGACAAAAGTTTAGCAAGTGGCAGCAACAGCAACCCATCCGTGGGTGATGAAATAAATTTTGAAATTGAAGTAACTGCTGATGCTATGGCAACTAATATAGCATTAGAAGATATTATTCCTGTAGGTTTTACAGTTGATACCGCAACAATTTCTGATGGTGGCATATTAAATGGATCTACTATTAATTGGAATATTGCTAGTTTAAATAATACGTCAATTGTATTGTCATATACAGTCACAATGAATGCTCCAACAGGTGCTACTGACGAATATAGAAATATTGCACAAATAACAGCTGCGGATCAAATAGATCCAGATTCAACTCCAAATAATGATGATGGGGATCAATCTGAAGATGATGAAGACAGCGTAACCATTTCGTCTTTAACAATGATTGATTTGGGAATCACGAAAACCGTTGATCCTAGTTCAGCAGAAATAGGTGATACAGTAGTATTCACTATTACTGCAAATAACCTTGGCGATATTGAATTAACTAATATCAATATCGTAGATGAGTTACCAAATGGGTATTCATTTGTATCCGCAACGGCAGACATAGGCACATATGAAGAATCTACAGGGTTATGGATTATCAATTTACTTTCACCCAATCAATCAGCACTATTAAATATAGAGGCAATCGTACAAGATGGCAATGACTATACCAATATTGCGGAATTAATTTCTATGGATCAGATTGATGAGAATGAAGGTAATGATCGTGACGAGGCGTCAATACAACTTGTAGATAACGATTGTATAAAAATTTACAATGAGTTTTCACCAAACGGTGATCAAAGCAATCAGTATTTCCATATTGACTGCATTGAGAATTACCCAAATAACCACCTCGAAGTATTTAACAGGTGGGGAAATAAGGTTTTTGAAACAATGGGCTACACTAACGATTGGGATGGTACTTCAGAAGGCAGATCAACTGTGAATAGAGGAGAGAAACTTCCGGTAGGAACATATTATTATATTTTGGATTTAGGCGATAACAAAACACAACCAACTTCTGGCTGGTTATACATTACTCGATAATTCGCTATGAAATTGAAATCTATACATATCAAAACTATATATTTTTTATTGGCATTCTTTGGTGTTGGTCTTTTCTGCAATGCACAACAAGAACCACAATATACCCAATACCAATATAATACTATGACCGTAAATCCGGGTTATGCCGGATCACAAGGTTATGCTTCGGTTATTGCACTATATCGTGACCAGTGGGTGAATATTCAAGGTTCGCCCAGAACAATAAGTCTTGGTGTAGATACACCATTTAAATTGTTTAGTGGTTTAGGTTTATCCATTGTAAAAGATGAATTAGGTCCAGCAGATGAAACGTATTTCGATGCAAACTATTCACATAGCATAGTTCTAAATAGATATGGTCACCGGCTTGCTTTTGGTCTTAAAGGAGGTGGAAAATATTTATCTGTAGATTGGTCTAAGGGAACTTTTAAAGATCCAGATGTTGCATTTCAAGAAAATATAAAAGGTAGATTTTTACCTTCAGTCGGTGCTGGAGTTTATTACTATACAGATAATGCGTATTTAGGACTTGCTACTCCTAATATTCTAAAAAACGAGCATTATGATGCCATTCAAGAAGCAGTAGCTTCAGATAGAATGCACTTATATTTAATTGCTGGATATGTTTTTGATTTAAATAGTTCTTTAAAATTTAAGCCGTCTACTTTTATAAAGTATGTAAATGGTGCACCTTTAATATTTGATGTATCAGGTAACTTTTTAATTAACGAAAAATTGCATTTAGGATTAAGCTACCGATGGGACGATTCTATAAGTGCTATTTTAGGATTTTACATTTCCCCTAGACTACATATTGGGTATTCTTTTGATTATAGCACTACCAATCTTACCAATTATAACAATGGTAGTCATGAGCTATTTATTAAATTCAATTTAATTCCGCGACTCACTAAAATTAAGTCTCCTAGGTTTTTCTAATACTCCTTATAGCTTATACAAGATTAATATACATTTCTAATATTTGAATTTTGTGCATTCTAATATTAGTGAATGTGACATCCTTAACTTCTTTTGTTTTAAGAAAAAGAAGTTGGTTAAAATAGTGCTAGTCTTAATCAATCCCTTTTTAGTTTAAGATTCTATTTTCTGTTATTTTTAATAAGATTTTGACCAAACAACTTCTAATTAAAAAACAACACGAAAATGAAGATTTATCACTTCAACAAATTATTTTTATTATCACTTTTTTATATTTCTACAATCACATATTCTTTTGCTCAAGTAAAAGTGTTTGAGGGAACTGAAGTAATTCCAACTTATCAAAAAGGTGCTGATGAAGTAAGTCCCATTTTTTATACGGGCAGAGGTGTGCAAGGTGCTCAAGGTAAAGTCTACCCCTACCCTTCACAAACAAAATTAAGTAGCACTTTAAGTGATGTAACTTATGATATGGTATATCTCGAAAATGAATATATCAAAGTAAAAGTTCTTCCTCAATTTGGAGGGAGATTATTCTCGGCGATAGACAAAACAAATGGTCATGAACTTTTTCATACCAATAGTGTTATAAAGCCTGATTTAATCGGCACCCTAGGTGCTTGGGTCTCTGGTGGTATAGAGTGGTGTTTTCCGCACCACCATAGAACAACAACCATGATAAAAAGTGATTATCGCTTGGTTAAAAATGAAGATGGCAGTGCAACAGTCTGGATTGGTGAAACTGAAAAAACTAGAGATATGCGGGGTGTTGTAGGTATGACATTACGACCCGGAAGGTCATTTATAGAAGTAGATTACAGAATAAATAATACTAGTGATGTAACAACAACATTTTTATTTTGGGCTAACGTTGCTATTACGGCAAATGAGGATTTTAGAACATTTTGGCCCCCTAGTCAAGAGATTGGAGTATTTCATAATAACAGTAGTTTTATACAATGGCCCTATTCCAATGCTACAGATGATTACGGAAGAACAAGTTATAAAGAGGGTGTTGATTTAACATGGTGGAAAAATCATCCAAACCCAGTATCATTTTTTATGTGGGATATTAAAGAAGGGTTTATTGGAGGATATGACTATGGGAAAAATGCTGGCACAGTACATGTGGGAAATCCTTTTGAGAATAATGCATCTAAACTATGGCAATTTGGACCGGGATTACAAGGACAAAATGCTAGAAGAAAATTAACGGATGACGGAAAAGCCTATGTAGAGCTTATGACAGGAACTTTCTCTAATAATCAACCCGATTATAGTTGGATACTGCCGCATTCTGTAAAAGATGCAAAAAACTATTGGTATCCAATTCGCGATATAGAAGTAGTTAAAAATTCGAATATTGATGCTTCTGTTACGCTTCAAATGAAAAGTACAAAATCAGTTTTCTATGGTTTTAATGCTACTAGATCATTTAAAAATGCAAAAGTAATTTTATCAAAAGGTGATACCGTATTAGAAGAAAAAACAATTTCTATAGATCCTGCCAATCCTTTTACTTCAACATTTAAAAGTCGTAAACCATTAAATGAATACGAAATAAAAGTGACGCTTTTAGATAGCGAATCGAATGAACTAATTTCATATGCACCAAAAGAACTTAAAAAACCTGAATTACCAGAAGTACAAGAAAGAATTAAAAAACCTGAAGAATTAAAAACAGTAGAAGATCTTTTCTTGACAGGTAGGTTTGTTGAGCAATTTAGAAGACCTGGTTTAGAACCTGATGATTATTATTTAGCTGCTTTAAAACAATCGCCGACAGATTATCGCACTAATATAGCACTAGGTATTCGCAGGTTTAATCAAACAAAATATTTAGAAGCGTTACAATTTTTAGAAACTGCTGCAGATAAATTAAAGGTAAAATATCACCAGCCGCAAGAGGGTGAATTATTTTATTATCGTGGTTTAACTCACAAAGCACTTGGGCATGAAGAAGAAGCATATAAAGACTTAGCTAGATCTACTTGGTATTACCAATGGTACGCTTCAGGTAATTTTCAATTGGCACAAATTGAAAGTACAAAAGGAAATTACGCTAAGGCCTTAGATTACATAAAGGAGGCATACTCCACTAATAATCGTGATGGTCGTATTGTTGTTCTTTATAGTGCACTATTAAGAAAGAATAAACAAGAATCTCAAGCAAAAGGATTTATAGAAAAACAAATAGCATATGATCCACTTGACTTTTCTGCCTTATACGAGAAAGAACTTTTAGAAAATAGAACTTCAATGAAGGCGTGGCATAAAAACATGCAAGACCCAGCCAACAATTATTTAGAAATTTCAACTAATTATTTGAATGCGGGTCTTTTTGAAGATGGTCTATCATTGTTAAACACATTAAAAAACTCAGATAATATTCTAAATCCATATTACAAAGCCTATTTTCTTTCCATGATGGGCAACGTAGAAAAAGCTAATGAGGTATTAACAGCTGCTAAAAGCATTTCTCTAGATTATGCATTTCCATATCGATCAGAAACAGAAACTGTTTTAGAAAAAGCAATAGCACTGAATGCAGAGAATGCAACCGCAAATTATCTCTTAGGTAATCTTTTATATGATAAAAGACCTATAGATGGAATGAAAGCATGGCAAAAAGCTGGTGCAATAGATAATAGCATTCCCATGGTTTGGCGAAATCTAGCATTTGGAGCTTTCTACAATAAAAAGAATCCAGAGCAGGCAATTAAGTATCTCACAAAAGCAATTAGTTTAGATAATTCAAACCCGCTGTGGTACTCAGAATTATCTAAATACTATGATGAATCAGATACCGATTACAAGCAAAACCTGGAAATCTTAAAAAACAATTTAGAGATTGTAAAAGAAGATGTAGCTGCACCTAAAACATACGTTTCACTTTTAAATTTAAATGGAGAATATGATGAAGCCATAAAGTTTCTTAATGAACACCATTTTAGAACATGGGAAGGTGGTCGTGAGACGTATTGGCATTACGTAGATGCACATACATTAAAAGCTAAAGAATTGTTGGCTGCAAATAAATATCAAGATGCCATTTCACATTTAGAGAAAGCACTTTTGTACCCTGAAAATTTAGAAGTCGGTAAACCTACACACGATGAAAAAAATGCAATGATATATTATTACATGGGAGAAGCATTTTCAAAAATGGGAAACAAGAAGAATGCAAAAGAAAGCTTTCTAAAAAGTGCCGCTGCCCAAAATGGTCGTGGTATGTATGACCTATTATATTACCAAGCTAAATCAAATGAAATCCTAGGTAATATAGCTATAGCAAAAAAAATGTATACGGACTTAATCAATCAGGCGCAAGAGCAAAGAAATGATGGCAGTAATAATACTTTAATTGCTGTTGAAGAGGCAACAGCAACAAACAAAAAGGCAGTTTCAAAATCATACTATTTAGAAGCTCTAGGCAATTTAGGCATAGGTAATAAGGTGAAGGCGGAGACATTATTTCAAACTGCACTTAAAGAATATAAAAATAATCTATGGGCCAAAGTAATGGCGACGAATTAAATGATACAGCAAAAAAAAGGAGTATTCATATTTTTCACCATTATAAATTCTATAATTGGTATAGCGCAATCGGATGTACAACTATCGCTGGGTGAACAACCACTTTTTAAAGCTTTAAAAGCTGCTGAAAAAATTCAAATAGACGGAAAATTGAATGAAGTTATTTGGCAAAAAACAGAAGCTAGAACTCTTGATTATTTTTATAATGTTGATAATACTAACGACCAACAGCAGACCACGTTAAGAATGTTATGGGATGATGATAACATCTATCTATTTTATGAAATGCAAGATCATTATCTAACAGCACGAGAAACAAAACGAGATGGGGAACCTTATTTGGATGACTGTGCCGAGATATTTTTTATAACTGCACCTGATAGTTTAGATACACATTTCGGTTATGAACTAAATTTGAATAAGGCCTCAAACGATTTTATTTATTTCAATGATTTTTATGATAAAAAAAGTATCGCCTTTAAAGCGTACAACCCAGATTTTAAGGTTGAAGTAACCCATAACGGTACTATCAATGACGATAGTGATATTGATGTTGGTTGGACATTAGAGTTAGCTATCCCAATTTCTAATTTTGGGAAACTTGGAGAAGTAGTTCCAATAAAAGCTGGAAACCGATGGGCTTTTTTAGCGGTGCGCCAAGATAGAAATGATACAGAAGGTATTCGAAGGTCAACGTCTACTATTTTCCCTATTTATGATATTTCGAAAAACGTGCATCAGGCAAATCGGTTCGGTTTAGTTCAATTTGTTGAATGAAAAATTAAAAATTTACCAGTTTGTTAGTGACCCATCATTTCTATGAAGTCTTGGAATGTCAACCAATTTAAATTCTTGACTTTCCGCCAACGTTTCATTAAAATCTACACCCAACCCAGGTGTGTCGTTTACTTGATAACGTGGCCCTTCCAATTTGTGTTGTACCGGATAAAAATCAGGCGCATCAGTTCCCATATATTGTGCTGGGGTATTAACTTCTTCCAAATAGCTAAAGTTAGAACATGCCGCTGCCATATGTATTGAAGCTGCAGTACATATTGGACCTAAAGGATTATGAGGCATTAAATCAATATAATGCGTTTCTGCCATGGCAGCCACTTTCATGGCTTCTGTTAATCCACCAACATTACAAACATCAACGCGAGCGTATTGTGTAATATTATTTTCTATGAAAGGCATAAAATCCCACTTACTAGAAAACTCTTCTCCTAGAGCAAAAGGTACATCAATCATTCTTCTAAGCTCTTGATAGGTCCCTGGATTTTGATCACGTATTGGCTCTTCAAGAAAATCAATTGTGCCTACTGGCATTCGCTTTATAAACGAATAAGTTTCTGCAACATTTAATCGCGTATGATAATCCACACCAATAGTAATTTCAGGTCCAACTTCTTTTCGTAAAGCTGTAATCCATTCTGCTAGTATAGCAATAGATACTCGTGGTTCAAAATTACTTTTATCATCCTGAGTTTCAAATTCTGCTGGTGCTAGTCTTAATACTTTCCAACCTTCTTTAATACAGATTCTTGAATACGCTAATAGTTCTTCTTTGGTTGTAAATCGCACAGAGGCAAAACACTCTACAAAATCGCGTTGCTTCCCCCCTAACAATTCGTATACTGGTACTCCCAATGCTTTACCTTTAATGTCGTGTAACGCAATATCAATCCCTGAAATTGCCGCAGTAAACACCCGACCACCTTCAAAGTACTGACCCCGATAAAGCAATTGCCAAATGGCCCCAATCTGTCCAGGATCTTTTCCTATTAAAATACTTTTAAAATGTTTAATAAGACCCACAACTGCAAGCTCTCTACCAGAAAGGCCAGAACATCCCCATCCATATAATTCTGAATCGGTTTCTACTTTAATAACCAACTGTACACCACCTCCTTTAATATTTATGGGATACGTTTTAATATCAGTAATTTTCATAGTATTTCAGTTTTTACTTTTCAGGATTAATACGTTCTACTTTGCCAACAATTAATGTGTAACTAACTAAACCTAATAATGCCAACGCTCCAATAAAAAATAATGCTGGACTAAAATCTCCATCTTGAACCAAATACCCAATTACGATAGGAACGATAACTGCAGATAATCCACCTATAAAATTAAATGTGCCTCCAATAAGTCCAATGTTATTTTTTGGTGCAATAAGTGAAATAAAAATCCAAGCAATACTTGCCAGTCCATTTCCAAAGAAAGCTATTGATAAAAAAACGATTATCAAAGTGGTATCCTCTGTATAATTTGCACCTATAATGGCAATGGATAACAACATTCCAGTGACAATAGGAGCTTTTCGCGAAACCTCTGGGGAATATCCTTTTTTTACTAAATAATCTGACGTAAAACCTGCTAACAAAACACCTAAGAATGCTGCCAAATATGGAATGGATGCATAAAATCCGGATTTAATAAAATCCAATCCCCGAAAATCTACTAGGTATGTAGGAAACCAAGTCAAAAAGAAAATCGTGGTTGCACCCAAACAAAATTGACCTATATATAAGCCCCACAATTTACGGTAGCGAAATGCTTGTGATAGGTCCGACCATTCGAATTTTTTTGGAATGGAATTTTGACCTTTCTTACCAACCAGTCCACCGCCATCAGTAATCAATTTTAGCTCAGAATCACTCACCTTTTTGTGATTTTGTGGATCGCGATAAAACATATACCAAACGGCAGCCCAAACTAAACCAATAATTCCTGAAACAATAAAAAGCCCACGCCAACCTAAAGCATCTTGAATTAAAGTGAGAATGGGAAGCAAAAGTGCCATACCTAAAAACTGTCCAGAAGTATAAGTTGCAATAGCAGATGCTCTTTCATTTTCAGGAAACCATCTTGTTACAATCAAGTTGTTGGTCGGGTATGAAGGTGCTTCGAACATTCCAATACTTGCACGGAGTCCCAAAAGCGTAGTAAAGGAATTCACCATTCCTTGAATCAAAGTTGCGATTGACCATAGTGCCATTATAACTGGATATAATATTCTAGATTTCACCTTATCAGCAACAATTCCACCTGGTATTTGAAGCAAGGAATAGGTCCATCCAAAAGCAGAAAAAATATAACCCATTTGTATGGCATCGATACCCAATTCTTCTTTTAGTGCAGACGCCGCTATTGATATATTTGTACGGTCTAAGTAGTTTATTACTACCGTAACAAATATCATCGCGAGTATGTTGTAACGCTTTTTTGAGTTAGTGGAGTTCATTCTATTTTTTAATAAGTAGAACTACCCAATCCAATTCTCGTTCTTTTCGTACAGGAGGTACACCCAAAGATTGTTTACCAGAACCTGAGATAGATTTTATTTTACCCTTTTGAAGTTCACCTCCTTTTCGTGGGTTATACCAAGAAACATTAAATTCGGCATTTGTATTACCTACATCCAACATAGTCTCCCCTCCATTTTTTAGAAATACAACGTAAACTTCGCCTTCCTTAGCTAATACATAATCACCTTCGGTTGAAATAAGTGCATCTTTAGATTCCATTTCCCAAACAGGTATTTTATTTTCATTAAAAAAGTCAAGACAAATTTTTCCTTGATCCCAAAATAAATCTCGTGATCGATAATCTTGGCAACTCAAATCGGAGTGTGGATGTTTATAACCAAAATACCACTCCGTGCCCCACGCACCTGCCATCATTGCTCCCCAAAGTCCATTTTTACGAGCATCATTATGCTCTGGATCTTCTTTATCTGTTATTAGTGAATGTTGTGCATCACCAGGTTCATCTACCGCCACTGCCCAAACTTTTCCTGCCTCTTTTGCTTCATTTAAAACCTTTAAAGTTTGTGAATGCACGCGGCTGAAATCGGTTTTATTCGTTTGTAACGATGCTCCCGTAAATTTTGTTTTTGGCCCATAAATTGGTGTATACCAGTCACCATTATGTATAACTAGGTGGTGATTGTAAACATCAATTGATGAAATATATTCTGCTAAACGAATTCTTTCGGCCCCATCTAATGGAAAAGTAGGTGGAGTTTCAGTCCAGTCCCCTGTTTCTTCTGCAAGATTCCAATTCAGCGCCAAATGATGGCCAAAACGTGCGACTAATTCACGGAAATACAACTTTGTATACAAACCAGTACCTCCATTATCTAACAAACCTTGATTCTCAAATTCCAATGCTTTAAAATGAAGAAACATGCCCAGCTTATCAGCATGTTCAAACAGAATTTCCCACTGATCTAATTTAGAGGTGTCAAAACGATCATAAGTATCATAATCAACATAGGGGAAAACATTTTGATCATCGCCGGCAATATTCATTGTCAAGAATGAAAATGCGTTCATTCCTTTGGATGCTAAATAATTGATTGCACCAATAATCGCTTTTCCTTTACCGTCTCTCCAAGTCGGATCACCTTCTTTCCAATCTTGTAAATGCGCAGACCAACTTTTTACTAAATCATCTTTGTGACCGTCATTTTGAAAAGTACCATCAAATTTATCATAGGCCAGAAAATTCTCTGGAGCATCCGAACCACATTTTAAAAAATATTCTCCATTCGTAAACTGCAAATAACGTTTTCCAGTATACTGCAACATCCCTTTACTTCTAAAATCTCTACCGGTCTTATCAGTTTCGGTAATTACAAATTTGCCTTTTTTCCCATCCATAAATCCACCACTTTTAATTTTTTGAGATGTACGCACAGATGCCCATTTTCCTTTTTTAAATTCTACTTCAAAAGTCCACTCCCCGGTTTCGTGAGGTGCTATATGAACTTTCCATATATTCCCTGTATCTCCACCAGTATTTGCAGCATTTCCATCAGCGGCATAATAACCAGGTATCTCCCATTTTTCTTGTGTTTTAGTGTGTGTAAAAGTTACATTTAATCTGTAATTTAAAAATGGATTATCTTCAGCTTTTTCTGAAGTATCTGGGCCTTCAAATTTTAAGGTAACCTTATGCCATTGCTTTAATTCTCCTTCTATTTTTTGGGCAATTACAATTTTAAGTGAGAAAAAAAATACTAGTAAAAAAGTAAATTTAAGTCGGTTCATTTTTTAGTTGATTTTAGATTAAGAATTTACAACTTTTCTTTAAAATCCTTGCAAATTAATAAAGCATTAAAAGTCTATCTTTAAGATTTATATTCTATAAATCTCAGTTACCACGGAATTGATTCACCGTTTTCCGACAAAAAATTTCCAGTTTGTTCAATAGTTAGATTATCAATGATATCGGTAATTTTCGTAACAGCTTCAGAAATAGAATAAGTTGCTTCTTCTCCACCCATATCTGTTTTTACCCAACCTGGATTAATTAGAAAAACCCCAATATTTTTATTCTTTAATTTTTCTGCTAATCGTACTGTAATACTGTGCAATGCACATTTACTAGCAGCGTACGCATCTAATCCATTAATGGCATTTATATTCCGGATTAAAGATCCCATGCCTGAAGTAATTTGAATGATTTTAGAATTTTCATTCATAAAAGGAATAACCATTTGTGAAACTAATGCGGGACCAACAGTATTTACTTTAAAATGTTTTAAAAAAGTATAACTCGTCCAATTTCCAAAATCTTCATTTTGGGAAATCCCTGCATTATTAATTACAAGAGATAACTTTATTTTTTCAGCTTTCAACCATTTACCCATTTCTAGTATTGCTTGCTCTGAAGCAATATTCATTTCAATTATATGCAAAAAATCAACAAACTTGTTTTGAAGATCATTTAGTTCTTTATTCTTCTCAACATCTTTATATGTAGCAATAACTATATTTCCTTCATTGAGATAATGCCTAACATATTCTAAGCCCATACCCCTGTTAGCCCCAGTAACTAATACCGTAAGAGGTGTAAAGTTCTTATTCATAATTTAAATTATACCTGTCCGTTACCATATGCAATAATTATGATTCCAATTACCATACAGGCCAGTCCCATATATAAAAATTTACGTGCTTTAGGAGAAGCTCTAACCCATTCCGCAGTTGCAATACCACTTACAATAGCTGTAGCAACAGATGCTGTGTTAAAAATTGCATAGCCAACAGTATTACCAGCAGCTCCCAATTTTGATGCTGCAAAAGCAAAAAGTGCTGATGCCGCATAGTGGAATATTGCCATTATTAAAATTAACAAAAAGTTCTTTCCGAATGATGAAGTTTTAAAATCGCTCCATGCTTTTTTGGCATTTAATTGCCAAAGAAAATAAGCTGTCATAACTATTCCACCACTAATAAAAATTGGAAACATTACGGCAACTGCAGTAATCCAATCTGCATTGCCATGTTGTTTTACAACTTCACTTAAATAGGGTCTACCAACTGCATTGGCATAACTAAAACCAGTAGCCAACAACCCACCAATTACAGCAATTAAAATACCCGTAGTCATGGAGCCTTTTTCTGAATTAGTACTTTCCGCTGTATTTAATTTGGCTTCATCTTTTTCGCGAGTAAGTCCAGCTTTTCCATTCAATATCACACCTAAGAGTACAACTAGGATACCTACCAATACATAAGTTAAAACATTTGTTGGCGGAAGACCATCAACGATAAATGGTAATAAAGAACCCACTAAAATAATGGTCCCAATAAATATTGAAAAACCAAGAGAAAGTCCAATGTGGTTTATAGCCTTACTCCACATCATTACACCAATTCCCCATAGAAAACTGGAAAGTCCCATTTTCACCCAAATATCAGTAGGCATATCTCCGAATATTTCGCCAAAGCCCTGTATTAACAATACAGAAGCAATAAGTGGTACTACAAACATGGTTAGCAAAAAAAATAGACTCCAGGTATTTTCGTATTTAAAGCCTTTAGTGAATTTTTCAGGTAGTGCATAAAGCCCTAACATTAATCCGGCAAAAATTGCCCATAAAACTCCTTCAGTCATAATGTTATATTTAGTTGGTTGATTATATAAATACTTCTAGTGTAATTACCTTTATATCAAATACTACCATTCGAACTTAAAGATGGTAGTACTGTCATATGTTTCTCCCTTTTTAAGTATACTTTTTGGGGAATCGGGAATATTTGGTCCGTTTGGATACCGATGTGTTTCGCAACAAAATCCGCGATACTTTCCATACTTTTCTCCCGACTCTCTTTGCAATTCATCTGAAGTATATTTTCCTGTATAAAAAAGCATACCCGGTTCAGTTGTTGAAACTATTAGAGATCGTCCACTATTTGGTTCGTTTATTTCGGCTACTTTTTCAAGCTTAAAACCTTTATTCTTAAAAAGATAATAGTGTTCAAAACCATCGTCCATTGCACGATGTACATTTCCAATAGTTTTTACTTCTCTTAAATCATCAACTTGGTTTTCTATTGAGGCATTCTTACCAGTAGCAGCACCAGTTGCATCCCATAGTTGTTTTTTATCCGATAAAACTTGAACGCTATGGCTTTCAATATTCTCTTTAAAACCGGAGAGGTTAAAATAACTATGATTGGTTATAGTAAAAGGTGTATCGGCATCTGTAATAGCGTGATAATCTATTCTAATTTCATTGTCATTAGTTAACAAAAAACTAACTTGAACCGTTACATTGCCCGGAAATCCTTCTTCAAAGGCTTTACTTTCCAATTCCATTTCAAGTTTTGCTATATCACTTGACAATGATTTCACCTTCCATATTTTCTTATCAAAACCAATCTTACCTCCGTGCAAATTATTATCCCCTACTATTTTCGCTAACTCAAATTCTTCTCCATTTAAAGTAAACTTAGCATCCTTTATTTGAGAACAATAACGTCCAACGGTTCCTCCAAAATATGGAGCATTAGCATTATAAGCGTCAGAAAAATAACTTTGAAAAGCATCAAACCCACAAACGACCTCTTCTACAACTCCATTCTTTTGAGGCACGGTTACAGATGTTATTGTAGCCCCATAATTTGATATTTTCACTGTAATTCCGTTATCATTTTGTAGCGTATACAATTTAACTGCATTACCTTCTAATTCTCCAAAATCTGATTCAACGGTTGTCATAATTTCTATTCTTGTTTATAAGGACTCAATTTTTTCCAATCGAATTCTACACCAACACCAGGTGTATCTGGAGCCACAGCACGATGGTTTTCAACTACCAAAGGTCTTGTAGTATATTGGTCTATTGGAAAACTATGCACCTCTAACCATCCTGAATTCGGTTGAGCAGCTACTAAACTTACATGCAACTCTTGCATCCCATGGGAACATGCAGGAATGTTATATTCATTTGCTAGTCGAGCAGCTTTTAACCAACCTGTAATTCCTCCACAGTTAGAGGCATCAGGTTGTACAAATGAAAGTTTTGCTTGTTCCATAGCATATTCAAATTCATGAATCGTATGCAAATTTTCACCCATAGCTAAGGGAAAGTCAGTAACTTCTGAAATTTCCGCAAAGCCTTTATAATTATCCGGAATAATCGGCTCTTCGAACCAAGTGATATCGTATTGTCTAAACTTTTCAATAGCTTCAATAGCTTTATCAACAGTCATAGAATAATTGGCATCTACCATGAAGGTAACATCCGGACCAATAAATTCTCTTACGGCTTTTATGCGTTCAATATCTTCATCTAAATTTTCTCGACCAATCTTTATTTTTACCGCGTTAAATCCTGCTGCTAAATAACCTTCCATATTTTTCAACAACTTCGGAATTGGAAATTGCAAATCAATTCCTCCGCAATAGGCTTTACATGAATTACCAGCACCACCTGCCATTTTCCAAAGTGGTTGCTCCGCCTTTTTACACTTAATATCCCATAGCGCAATATCTATTGTCGAAACAGCAAATGAAACTATTCCTCCACGACCTACATAATGCATATGCCATTCCATAAAGTCATAAATCGCATCAATATCACTTCCATCTTTACCTAACAAAGCAGGTGCAATATCATAATCAACCATTGCCTTTATAGCATGTCCTCCTTTTCCTCCGGTATAGGTATAACCCGTTCCTTGAGTACCATCATCTAAAACAATAGTTGTCGTAATCAACTCAAAATGAGTATGATCACCATGTTTAGCATCATTCATTACTTCAGGTAATGGCACTCTGAACAGACTGCAGTCAATGGTCTTTATTCGTGTATTCATTTATGCTTTATGTCTAATGTAAAAAGTCTTCTTTTCCATATACTGTTCAAAACCGTATTTACCATCTTCTCCACCACTACCCGATAGTTTATAACCATTATGAAAACCTTGATGTTGTTCTCCATGACCACGATTTACATAAATCTCACCATATTCCAATTCATCATTACATTTCATAATAGTGTTCATATCATTCGTAAAAACCATTGCGGCCAAACCATATTCACAATCATTGGCATAACCAATAACCTCATCAAAAGTTTTGAATTTTAATACTGGTAGAATTGGTCCAAACGATTCTTCATGAACAATAGTCATGTCTTGCGTAACATTTGTTAGGACTGTTGGCTCAAACCAAAATCCTTTTTCAAATTGCTCGCCTTTAGGACGATTACCACCCGCAGCAATTGTAGCGCCTTCCTTTACAGAAACTGCTACTAAGTGCTCCATATGTTTTAGTTCAGAACCGTTCACTTTTGGTCCCATATCGGTTTCTTCTAACATGGGGTCACCTACCTTTATTTGGGCAACTTTTACTAGGAATTTTTCCATGAATGTATCATAAATTCCCTCATGAACATACATACGTTCATTACAGGTACATACTTGTCCACAGTTATCAAAACGAGAATGCAAGGCTGCCTCCACAGCCGCATCAATATCTGCATCTTCAAAAACAATAAAAGGTGCTTTTCCTCCCAATTCCAACTGAACATGCGTTAAATTTTGTGCTGCATTTCGAGCTATCTGTTGCCCTACTGGTGTAGAGCCAGTCATGGTGACCATTTTACAAATCGGACTTTCTACTAAAGCATTACCCATAGCTCTTCCCGGGCCAGTTAAAATATTTATAACTCCAGCCGGGATGCCTACTTTTTGAGCTAAATTTCCTAGTTCTAATGTTGCCAATGGAGTTTCTGATGTCGGCTTAATAACGATAGTATTACCAGCAACCAGTGCTGGTCCAAGTTTACGGCCAGCTAGTGCAAAAGGAAAGTTCCATGCAGTTATAGCCACAACCACTCCTCGCGGTACTTTTTGAATCCAAATTTGTTCATTGGGATTATCTGAGGGAATTATATCCCCTTCAATTCTTCTTGCTCCTTCACAAGCATATCGTATAAATGAAGCACCAACTGCTACTTCAAAACGTGCTACCTTTAAAAGTTTACCCTGTTCTCTTACTAAAAGCTGTGCTAACTGTTCGTTATTGGCATCAATTTCATCAGCTAACTTATACAATAAATCTGCACGTGATCTTGCCGGTAATTTTTTCCATTCCTTCTGTGCTTTATCAGCTGCTTCTAAGGTTTGTATAGCCTCTTCGGCCGTTCCATTTTGAACTCTAGCCACAATTTCTTCTGTAGAAGGACTAACAATATCAATAGTTTCTCCTGAAGTAGATTTCACCCATTCTCCATTGATAAATAATTTATACTCTTTTATTTCAGCCATAATGTTCTAATTATGAAGTTGATTCTTTTTTAATATTAACAATCGTCAAAACTTGAAGTTTTTATAAGAAGAAATTATCTTCCCATCCATCCACCATCAACAAGCATTGTTCCACCGTTCATGTACCCTGAAGCTTCAGAACAAAGGAAAACTATAGGTCCTTTAAAATCCTCAGGTTGTCCCCAGCGACCTGCTGGAATACGAGCCAAAATTGATTCTGAACGTTCAGGATTGTTACGTAGTGCTTCAGTATTATCTGTACTAATATAACCTGGAGCAATAGCATTTACATTTACCCCTTTTCCTGCCCACTCATTTGCAAAAGCCATGGTCATCTGACCTATTGCCCCTTTACTTGCCGCATAACCAGGTACTGTTATGCCACCTTGAAAAGTTAAAAGTGACGCGGTAAAAACAATTTTACCTTCTCCTCTAGCCACCATTTCTTTTCCGATTTCACGAGTCAAAACAAATTGAGCAGTTTGATTTACTTCAATAACCTTGTCCCAATATTCATCGGAATGTTCTACAGCAGGCGCACGTAAAATTGTACCAGCGTTATTCACAAGGATATCTATTTTAGGAAAATCATCTTTTACTTTTTTTATAAACTCATAAAGCGATTCACGATTACTAAAGTCACAGGTATACGCTTTGAATTTTCGTCCTAATCCTTCAACTTCTTGTTCAACCATACTACCGTATTCTTCCAAAGTTGCGCTAACTCCAATAATATCTGCACCAGCTTCAGCTAAACCAATAGCCATGGCTTTACCAATTCCACGTTTACAGCCTGTTACTAAAGCTGTTTTTCCTTTAAGACTAAAATTATTTAATATGCTCATTACTACTTTTATTTACTAGTTTGATATTCTTATTATTCTGCTTTTTGTACATAGGTTTTAAATCCCGTAATATAATTCCAACCCTCTTTCGCATCAAAGCAAATTCCCCATTCCAATGCTGCTAATGGACTTTTATCTGAATCTATCGAGCGAACGATACCTGCCGCATGCGGAGGCTTAGTTCTTCCACCGATATGAGATTTAATCTCAAAATTGATTCCATCTGGTGACCATTGGATCGTATTGTTCTCCGGTCCATCAGAGGTCAACATAGCAGCCATTCCGCCTTGATAAGGCCATACACAAATTTCATGTCCGCTATTTGAAATAGGATTGTAAGCAGATTTATGGTATGGACCTTCAATTTTATCTGCTATTGCTACGCCCCATTTAATTTCTCTACCACCCAAATAATGTTCTTCGCCCATTCGCTCACCTTTATAGTAGAGGTAGAATTTATTATTATAAAACATCAAGCATGGGTCATGTACTTTTTGACTATCAAAATCACCTTTTTCAGAAACTTTAAATCTGCTGTCTTCTTCGCCAAGCCATTTTCCATTATCAGCAGGGGATAAAATTGGAGCCTCCAACTTTTCCCAAGGTCCAAGGGGCGAATCTGCTATTGCCATTCCCACTTGATTCTTCACACGATTAACATACGGCGCTTTTACTGTTTGGTAAACGAGGTAATATTTTCCTTCATGCGCTAAAACTTCGGGAGTAAAAACTGAGCGATCATCATAAGCACCTTTTAAACCTCGTCCGACAGCTAAGCCCTCATCTTTCCATATTAAGCCATCTTTAGAACTAGCGCACCATACTTCTGATTTATCCCACGGAAAAACTTTCTTTTCAGGGTCACCGGTATGAAATCCGTACGATTTTCCATCACTCTTTGAATAATACACATAGTAGGTATTATCTACCTCGATTATCGCACTAGGGTCACGTCGATAAACCCCTGGTTCAAATTCGAACACACCTTTCAAATCATATTGTTTAAAATATGTCCACCATTCTGGTCCAGCATCATATCCCATTTCAATGGCACGTTTAGATGCTGCACTAAGACTATCCTTATTCGTTATGCCCATCTTTTTTACGAGCTCTTCTGAAACTTCAGCATCCTTTTCCAAATCCATTGTTTTTTCTTTGGATGTTGTGTTACACGAGATTGTAAGGCAAAAAATAACAGCTAGTAGCAGAGGTGTTTTTTTCATTTTCAGTTTTCCTTATGATTGGCAATCCATTAAAACTTTCATGCCATCAGGATTATTGTCGATATTTTCGAACACTTGCTGAATATTACTCAATGGTTGAACATCGGTTATCATATCTTCAAAAGGAAGTTCGTTTTTCGTGATAAGGTCGATAGCTCTTTCGTAATCTTCTTTTTCATAAACGCGAGCACCAATTAATTTAAGCTCTTTCCAAAAGAATTTAAAAAGGTCGATTTCCTTTTTCTGTCCATGAATGGCAACCATTAAAATTCTTCCACGAATTCCTGCAACTTCAGTCATTACATCTAAAGCAGGTTGTACACCCGCAACTTCAAAAACAACATCAGCACGTCGCCCTTCAGTTTGCTCTTTTACATATTCTACCAAATCAATTTTCATGGGGTTTACTGCATTCAGCCCTAATTCTTTGGCTTTTGCAATTCGATTTTCATTCACTTCTGAAACGATAACATTAGCACCAGTTTCTTTAGCAACCATGGCTACTAAAAGTCCGATTGGTCCACCGCCTAAAACAACTGCAGTTTCATCAGCCTTCAATTCGCTCAAGCGAACATCGTGTACCGCAACTGAAAGCGGCTCAATAAGTGCAGCTAATTTTAAATCAGTTTCGGCTTTTAATTTATGTAAAGTAAATGCGGGTACATTCCAATATTGTTGCATAGAACCCGGACTGTCTATTCCGATGAATTTCAAATCTTCACAAATATGATTAAATCCCTTATCAGATGCTTTTACGCCACGATCATCTAATGGTCGTACCACTACTTTTTCGCCAACTTCGAAATCTGAAACATCATCTGCGACAGCATCAATAGTACCCGACATTTCATGTCCAATTGTAACCGGAATGCTAACACGTTTATCCATCATACCATGATAAATATGAACGTCAGTACCACAAACCCCTGAATACGCGACTTTAATCCTAACTTCACCAGCTTGCGGATTTACAATTTTCTTATCTATAACTGAGAAGGTCTTATTGCCTTCGTAAACTGTTGCTTTCATTATTTTTAATTATGATTTTTACTTTGTTTCCCCTTTTGCAACATGCGTTGTTTTCCGTTCTGAAGAAAAACGCATGATACTTTGATAATCACCATTATTATACACATGAGTTAAACCCCATCTTAAAATTTCTGTAGGTTCTTTTTCATTGTCTGCAGTTCTATTCAATCCTATAGCATGTGCATTTACACCAGGAATTACTGACATTATTTCAAAGTTAATTCCATCTGGTGCCCATTGAATTGTATTTTTTTCAGGACCATCAGTAGTAATCAAAGAAGCGATACCGCCAGAATACGGCCAAACACAAATTTCATGACCACTATTACTTATTGGGTTGTAAGGTGATTTCACATACGGACCTTCAGGTTTGTCAGCAATCGCAACTCCATGACGAATTTGTCTTCCACCAAAAGTAATAGCTTCACCCATTTGTTCCCCTTTATAATATAGGTAGAATTTACCTTTATATGGAAGGATGCATGGGTCATGAACTTTATGGCTATCGAAATCGCCTTTTTTCTCAACCAAAAATCTATTTTGAGTATCACCTTTCCAAATACCATTATCAGCAGGAACCAATATTGGTTCTTTGCTTTTTGTCCACGGACCATTAGGAGAATCGGACCACGCTAAACCAACTGTATTTTTTACACGTACATTATACGGCGATTTTACAGCTTGATAACTTAAGTAATATTTGTCTTCCCATTTCATTATTTCCACTGTAAAAACAGAACGATCGTCATAAGCGCCTTTATCTCCACGTGACACAGCCATTCCTTCTTCTTTCCATGTCCAACCATCTACTGAAGTGGCATACCAAATATCACATCGATCCCATGGGAAAACTTTTTCTGTTTCTATGTCGCCCCCAAAACCTTGAGTAGGTCCTGTGCTCTTTGTGTACCAAACGTAATACTTTCCATCCTCTTTAATTATTGCGCTAGGATCACGCCGTACAACACCTTCTTCATAAGCCAAATCACCTTTTAAAGGCTTTAAAGGTCCGAATTGAATGAACCATTCGTTTCCTAAATCAGTAGGCCATTTTAATGCTCTTTTTGATGCGGCACTTATGTAATCGGGATTTGTTATACCCAAATAATCAATTTGATCCGCTGTAGGTATAATAGTTTCTTCTTTCATTTCTTTTGTTATTTTCTTTTCAAAGGTATTTTCGCACCCGACAAAAAGCACGGTCATAGTGAATATAAAAATTAACTTTAAATTACTCATAAATATGGCTTTAGCGATTATATATATCTATAAAAATAGGCTTGCTCGACAATCCTTCTGCCGAAGCTGATATTTTAACTTTTGAATTATTTCTTGTTGCCTGTACAATTAGTAAACAACGACCTTGATCTGTAAAAATACTATCCGCTTGATAGTCTTGCACATTACTAGGCGATCCAGTATCCACTCCTAAAACCTTTACTTCTCCATCGACATCAAATTTAATCTCAGTATTCTCTGTCTTTACTACATTACCTTTCTCATCAACTAATTGTGCAATAATATGTGCAACGTCATAGCCATCAGCATTAAGCTCCGACCTATCGGTGGTTAGTTGAATAAATTTAGGTTCTGCCGCAGTTTTCAAAGTCGTTTTTATCGTCTTTCCATTTTTTGATCCAACAGCTAATAAGGTTCCTGATTCAAAAGAAACTCCCCATTTATAAATATTATCTTTAAAGTTGGACAATTTCTTTTTTCCTAAAGATTTTTGGTTCAAAAACAATTCTATTTCTTCACAATTTGAATAAATCTCAACTATTGTTTTTTCTTGTGCATCATAATTCCAATGTTCATTAACCTTATGCCAAGACCATAGCGCTTTTTCCCATGCTCCTTCATTTCTTTCTATTGGATTCCCGAACACATTCAATTTGTATATAGATTTCGCTTCAGTTTGAGTTACAATTGCTGCATAAGGTTCATCAGTCCAAAGTGATTTAAACATATGATATGAAGGTTTTTCGAAAGCCGCCAAATCTAACAATCCACTATTAGTTCCTTTTTTAGGCCAAGAATCATGTGATTCTCCAAGATAATCAATCCCAGTCCATAGATAAGTGCCAGCAATAAATGGCCTTTCCATCACTGCCTTCCACTCATGAAATTGCACAAGGTTTTCAGTACCCATAATTGGTATTTCTGGGTAGTTTTTACGCCCATAATCATACATTACGCGACGATAACTATAGCCAATCATATCAATAGCATCTGCAAAACCAGATTCATGACTTGAACTGGGCAGAATGCTATTTGCTATAATGTATCGGGTGGTGTCAACTTCACTGGTCCAGTTGGCTAATTTCAAAGCAGTTTCGCCAATATCATATTTTCCTTTTGGTAAAGTTTTAAGTTGTTCTTTTATTTGGTGAGGAGCATTCGGTGGTTGTGACCAAAAATAATTACCACTCCAATTCATATTATTAAAAAAACCAGTTGCATCTCCATTTCGTGGATATGTCCATTCAATTTCATTGCCAATACTCCATTGTATTATAGACGGATGATTTCGATGTGCAATCACGGTATTTTTCAAATCTATTTCAGCCCATTCTTGAAAATGTTCGGTATACCCTCTAGTTATGTAATCAACACTTTGTTCATTCATATTTAGGCGCTTATCCTTTGGATTGTCCCATTCGTCAAAAAATTCATCTTGTACTAGAAACCCCATCTCATCACATAAATTAAGAAATTCCTGAGAAGCAGGATTATGAGAGACTCGAATAGCATTACAACCGGCTTCCTTCAGTTTTTCTAATCTTCTACGCCAAACACCTTTAGGAACAGCAGCACCAACTAAGCCAGCATCATGATGTAGACAAACTCCTTTTATCTTTCGATTTTTTCCATTCAAATAAAAGCCAGTATCTGGTTCAAAATTGATACTTCTTACACCAAATTTTGTTTCAACCTGATCTACGATTTTACCATTTAATTCAATTATGGTTTTAGCAGTATATAAATATGGGTTTTCAATATCCCATAATATTGGTGAATCTAATTCTACTAATTGTTTTATTACTTCTTTTGATTTAGGCGCTACAATCTCTTCTGAATTTATAGAAGTTAAACTAACACCATTCGCATCAACTATATTAGTGGTAATAGTGGCATTTTGACCTTTTTTAAAATCATTTTTCAAGGTGATTTCTAAAGCTACTTGTGTTATTTTGGCACTAACAACAGGAGTGGTAATATATATACCCCATATTGGAATGTGTAATTTATTTTTAACCACTAAGTCAACATTCCTATAAATACCAGAACCAGTATACCATCTGCTATCTGCGTATCTCGTTCTATCAACTTCTACACTCAATACATTCTTTGTGTCAGCTAAAACTGCCTCTGATATATCTAAAAAAAAGGGAGCATAACCATAGGGGTGCGATTCTAAATGTTGTTCATTTAAAAATATCTTTGAATTATTATAAATTCCATCAAATACTAAATAGGCGGTTTGATTTTCATCTAAACCTAAGGAAAATTCCTTTTCATAGTATCCTATTCCACCTGGCAAATATGCTGTACAACCTTCTAACTCTTTATCAGCTGAATATTCAATACTCCAATCATGCGGTAAATTAACGTTTCGCCATTCTGAAAAAGTAGGTTGATTCGTATCTACTTGGGATTTTAATTGAAAACGCCAATCAAAATTAAAATCAACTATATCAACAATTTCTAATTGTTCTGGTTTCTCAGCGCAATTATAAACACAAAACAATAGCAGTATATAGTATAAATTCTTCAACATTATTATTTTGATTAATACTTTAATCAAAGAGTTTTAAAAATATATAAGTTAAATTCTAGACTTCAAAAACTGAATTCCCCACTAACTTTATAGGTCAATCCAACTTACTATTTCCGAAATTTTGACTTTACAAGACCAATTTTATAATATTAATTCAATCGGACTCATTATTAATTACTTAAACACGAACTTCCTTTATATAATTCTATTCAAATTTTAAGAATAACTAATTAGCGCTATCCCAAAGTTCATTATTCTTATTTCTGAAAGAATATTATTATAGAATTCATGAAAACCACTAAAAAATTACGAATTGTTTTCAAGCACGTAAATATGCAGATTTTAAGCTTTCAATAGTTAATTACACACTCGACAAAAACTGAACAACACTATAAATACATAAAAATAAAACTGAACAATTTGTATTTTAGTCATGAACAAGTTCATCATTACCATAATAGAATACATGTTACCTATAGTACCTACATTATAATTAAAAACAGAACACCATGTTATTTTTAAATTTGGAGAAGAATATAAATTTGAAGAAGTCACATCATATATTAAAGGTGCGCCATCAAGCCTTTTTATACTTATTATTCATTTTAAGCCTTAGTTCTCTTTTTAGCCAAGAAAATAGTGACTTTATAAAAGCTGAAAAGCTAAGATACCATCAAAGAGACAGTGCTATTCACCATTATAAAAAGGGTATTATATACTATAGAAAGACAAAAGACACTACAAACATTATGAAAAGCCTATTACAGCTTTCCTCTCTTTATGCACATAATGTTGATTATGGGAACGCATATGATGGTTATTGGAAAGCACTTTTTCTTGCAGAAGCTTCAAAGGATGATTTTTTTAAATCACAAATTTATCAAGAACTAGGTTGGTTATATTCTTTTTATAGTAGAACTGATGAAGCCATAAAGTACTTTACACTTTCCTTAGAGATAAAAAAACACTTATATGAAACTAATCAAATTTCGGATGGATATGTTATCAGTGACTATTTTTCCATGGTAAATCTTTTCAGAGTAAATGGAGATATCGAGAAATCTCGAGTTTATTTAGATAGCTGCAAAATATTACAGAAGAAACGTGGAAATAGTAAAAACGCATATTTAAAAGCCGAAGAAGGTTTTTTACATGCAGTAGATAAGAATTATGATTTGGCTTTCAAAAAATTATTTGATTCTAGAGAATTTTTCACAACTGAGAATCCACCTTATTTAGTAATCATCAATTATCTAATTGGCGCTTCATATACTTTGAAAGGGGAAATAACAAAAAGTATTGGTTTTTATAAAAATTCGTTGGCTCGTTCGAAAGAATACAGGAGCCATTCAGATTATCAACTATTAGCTCAAGAAGCTCTTTCTAAAGCTTACTTTAAATTAGGAGATTTCAAAAACGCCTATAAACATTCAAATGAAGCCTTCGACTTAAATGAAAAAATATTTGGAAGGAAAAGTAAAAATAACGAGCATCTATTCGAAATTAAAGATCAGTTTAGAGTACAAAAAGAAAAAGAAACAAAACTAATTCGTGAACAGCGTATCGTAAATTTAGAAAATGAGAAAAAAGTCTTAAATCTTAGGTTTGCGCTTATGATAATAGGTATTGCTTCTGTATTAATTTCAGCTTATTTGTTGATAAGAAACGTACGACGCAAACATAAAAGAGAAAAGTTAGCAATTGCCGAAAAAAGAAAAATAGAACGTCAGAAAGCTAATGAAATATTAGAGCTTAAAAATAAAGAATTAACCTCCTCAGCTTTGCAATTAATTGAAAAAGATCAATTTATTGAAAAACTTAAAACAAGTATTTCTGGGAATAATACCGTTGATGTAAAAACCATTCATAGAATGCTTAGGACAATTCAAGGTACACCAGGTAGTAATTGGAAACAGTTTGAAGCTCGATTTACTACCATCAACCAAAGTTTTTATAAAAAAATTAAAGAAAACTATGGAAATTTAGGACAAACCGATTTAAAAATTTGCGCCCTAATAAAGCTGAATTTTTCAAGTAAAGAAATGTCTTCGCTTTTAGGTATATCCATTGAAAGTGTGCACACCTCAAGACATCGATTAAGAAAGAAACTAAAACTAGAAAGATCACAAAATTTAACAGAATTTATTGCGTCATTGTAAATTAATTTGCCGTGTCAAAATCATCTTTTAAATAAATCATTAAACTCTATTATCACATTAATTAGACTATTTTTAAGCTAAACTCACTAGCTTAAAAACGAGTTCCCACTACTTTCGGCTTATTCAATAATTGAACATTTATTTTCTACATTCTTTTTTCAATGTCAAGTTCTATTTCATTCCATTTTTATGTTTTCGCCTATTTTAAGGGGTTTATTTGCCTTAAAAAACGATGTTGTTAAGTTTTAATCAAGTTAATTTAACCACTACATCATTACATAAAACTTAATTTTATCCTGTAAAAATTTTAGAAAAGTCAAAATGATAGCTCATATATTATCAGTTTGATAATTTTTCAAAAAGACGAACAACTTTAACTAATAACTCAAATTAACTTTATGGAAAAATCAAAAAAAATTAAGGGAAAGAAGTTCCCCCTATTAATTGTCATACTCTTATTAGGGGTGATTAGGTTATCTGCCCAGAGTACAACTTCTGGTGAAGTAAAAGATAATCTAGGAATACCACTACCAGGTGTAACTGTTTTTGTTGATGGCACCACCAACGGAGTTATTACAGATATAGATGGTTTTTACGAAATAAAAACTAATGAAGGCGATGTATTAACGTTTTCATATCTAGGTTTTAAAACGGCAAATTTTACAGTGGACTCGACAACGACCACTATTAACGTAGTTCTAGAAGAAGATACTGAACAACTTGAAGAAGTTATTGTAGTAGGTTATGGCACTCAAAGGAAAAAAGAAGTTACCGGTGCAGTAGCCAAAGTGGATGGTTCTGAAATTATAAAAACTGCCGTTTCAGACTTAGGAGCAGCAATCCAGGGCAAAGTAGCTGGTGTAAATATTCAGGCTGCAAGTGGTCGACCTGGTGAAGCAGCAAATGTACAAATTAGAGGACTTGGTTCAATAAGCACAGGTGCTTTAGGTCCTTTGTATGTTGTTGATGGAATACCTTACGAAGGAAACCCAAACATCGCACCTGAACAAATAGAAACTATAGATATTCTTAAAGATGGTGCTGCTGCATCAGTTTATGGAACTAGAGCATCTAATGGCGTAATTCTTATTACTACTAAAAAAGGTAGTGTGGGAAGTTTGAAAATAGATATTTCAACCTACACAGGTATTCAAAATATAACCTCTGGTACACCTTTAATGAATACAAATGAACAATTGTATAACTTAGAGGTTACTACAGAGCAATTAGGTAATGAACCACTAACATTCTTTTTTGAGCCCAATGCATTAGATTATGATTCCGATTTTGTTAGTGAAGTACAAAATGACAATGCTATAATTCAAAGTGCCAACCTAAATATTTCTGGTGGTGTAGAGAATTTAACCCTAAACTTTGCAACCAATTATTTTAAACAAGAGGGTGTTTTAATTAATTCTGGATTCAATAGGTTATCCAGTAGGTTAACCGGTCAATTTAGTAAAGGAAAGTTTAAAGCATTTGCCACAGTTGGTTATACAATTGAAAACCGCGAACAAGAACCATGGGCTTTATATGAGTATGGTATCGCTCAAGCACCTTGGAGTAGACCACTAGGAGATATCCCTGCCGTTGGAGACAATGGTGTAACACTTGATGTAGGAAATGAAATTCAATATAGTTATTTATCTAGTCAATTAAATAATATTGATGAAAGAGAAACAAAATCTAATAACATAGCTCTTAATCTAGAATATGAAATTTTAGACGGATTAAAGTATAAAATAAACTTAGGCCGAAATGAATACAATTACTTTAGAAAATTTTTTAGACCTCAATATTTAGCATATTCTCGAACTGGTGAATATAATGCAACGGCATCCAACCCTCAAGCATTATTAAACGAAGATTATGTTTTCTCTAATAGAGAATCTATAGAGAATATAATTAATTATTCAACCAATTTTGGAAAGCACAATATTAATTTACTAGGAGTACTTTCCTATGAAAAATTTAAACAAAGAAACCTAGGCTTAGGCGTAATTTATAGTGAAGAAGCTAGTAATGATATACAAACATTAGGTGCCGGAAGTGAAGCTATAAAACCTACCACTTACAATCAAACAACTACGTTAAGCGGTAAACTTGGTAGAGTTCAATATAATTATGACGAAAGATATCTTCTCTCCGCTAGCTATAGAAGAGACGGTTCTTCTAAATTTTCCAATGATAATAGATATGGTAATTTTTATGGATTTTCTGCAGGATGGAATGTATCTGAAGAAAACTGGTTTAATATAGACATAATAAATTCTCTAAAAATTAGAGGAAGTTGGGCTGAAGTCGGTAACCAAGCAATAGCTCCATATTCTTTCACTCCTATTATAGAATCAGGTATTAATTATCCATTTGGACCAAATGAAGAACTAAATTACGGAGCAATCCAAAGACGATATGTAGATCCAAACATTAAATGGGAAACTACAATTTCTAAGAACATAGGTATAGATTTAGGCTTATTTAATAACAAAGTAAACATCGTCGCCGATCTTTATCAAAATGATAAAAATGATATGTTATTACAAGAACGTCTTCCTGCTTCTTCAGGTACGTATCATACTGGTGCATTGGGTATTTACGATGTTAAGGTTGTAAATGCGGGAAATATGGTTAATAAAGGAATTGAGTTAGCCATAAATTACAATGATAATATTGGCGAAGATTTTAATTTTAGTCTTGCCGGAACTTTTACTAAGAACACTAATGAGATAACAGATTTAAATGGTATTGAAAGAGGTTATGCCAATGGTAGACCAATTGTTTCTCGTGGTGATAATATTGAGTATACTACTTTTTTAGCTAAAGGATATGAAGCAGGAGCATTTTTTCTATATCAACATGATGGGGTTATAAAATCACAAGAAGAATTAGATGCAAATAACCAATTAGATATTAGCTCATTAAGCACTCCACAGTTAGGAGACATGCGCTATAAGGATGCTAATAACGATGGTAAAATTGACGATAATGACCGAGTTTATTCTGGTTCTGGACAAGCGGAATTTGAAGCAGGGTTAAGTTTAAATATGGATTATAAAGGCTTTGATTTTAATGTGCAAAGTTTCTACTCACATGGTGCGGAAATTTACAATGGAGCCAAACTTTATGCTTATACCGGCGGTAGACATACTGATCTTTTAAGTATGTGGAGCCCCCAAAACCCAACTTCTAATATTCCTACTTTCAGGCAAAATGCTTATCATAGTAATATACGAGCCGGATCGGACTATTTCTTGGAAGACGGTTCTTACCTAAGAATTAGAGCATTAACACTGGGATATACAATTCCTGGAATTGAATCCTCTGGTATAGAAAAGGCAAGAATTTATCTTAGCTCAACTAACCCATTAACCTTTACAAAATATGATGGCTACGATCCAGAAGTCGGTGGAGACGGAATATTTACCAGAGGGGTTGATAGAGGAAATTATCCTGTTACTCGACAATTTTTATTGGGTGTTCAATTAAGCTTTTAATATCAAAAAAACAAAATGATGAAATTTATATATAATAAAACTTCAATACTAGTTTATATTTCAGCTCTAGTTTTTTTCAGCTGTAATGAAGATACCTTTTTAGAAGAATTAAATCCAAATGCAACTACAACAGCAACCTTTTGGGAAACAGAAAAACAATTTAATAGCGCTTTAGCTACCGTTTACGGTGCGCTACAATTTCAAAGCATAAGCGGAGAGAAACTTGAATACGAATTTGTTTTAGGAGATATAGCGGGTACAGAAAGTTGGTATAGACCACTTGCCTTTAGAAATTTAACCTTTAATGATGGCATTTACCATATTACGGATAAATGGAATGAACTGTATGTTGGTATTTTTAGAGCTAACCAAGTAATTCAATACATACAAGAGGCAGATACAAGCATATTTTCAGATGATTCTAAAGCAGAAATTGAGGCTCAAGCCCGATTTTTAAGAGCATTTTTCTACTTTCAATTAGCACACAGCTATGGCGGGGGGATAATACATAATGGTATTGCAGATACTAAAGAAGAATTATCAAAACCTTTTTCATCAATAGCCGAAATAAATTCTCAAATAATAATTCCAGATTTATTATTTGCAAAGAGCAATTTACCACAAACTTGGGATGATAAAAATCTTGGAAGAGCAACATGGGGTGCCGCTACTTCTCTTTTAGGTAAAGTTTATTTATATGATAAGGATTACCCTACAGCTAGGGATTTATTTAAAGAAGTTATTGATTCTAAAGTTTATAGTCTCACCACAGATATTAGTGATAATTTTTGGCATGAGAACGAATTTAATTCAGAATCAATTTTTGAAGTAAACTATTCTTTTACCCTTGCAGCAGGGGTAAATGGTGAAAATGTGGATGATACTCCAAATAGTACTGGAGCAGAATCAACTGGTCTTTCACAAGCAGTAGGACAATTAAATTATGGAGCATTTAATACGGTTATACCTTCATATAATCTTCATGAAATGTTAGTAAATGATGAAGTAGACCCAAGTAATCCTATAAACAATGGTAATGTAGAATCTAGAAGAATGAATTCTTCTATAGCCGTTCGAAATATGGAAGGCCTATATTATGGGTTTGAAGCAGCAGATGTTCGTGGTTTTGGCTTTGGTCAAAGTGCTTATGTTAAGAAACACTCTAATTGGTATCATTTAGAAGCAGAACCTGCGAACAAAAGATCTGGAATTAACTTTAGACATATTCGTTATGCTGATATATTATTAATGTATGCAGAAACTTTATTAGAAGCAGATGGGAACTTTACCACAGCAATGGAATATATAGACATGGTTCGCTCACGAGCAGGTGTTATAACATTAGAACAATATGTAGCAAATAATGGCGGTATGTTTCCTCAATTACATGTGAGTAAACAAGTACATGGTACGCAACCAATGGTATCACCAAGTAAAGAAACTGTGCTAACCCATTTGCAAAGAGTAGAGCGTGCAGTTGAACTTTGTTTTGAAGGTCATCGATGGAAAGATCTGGTTCGTTGGGGTATTGTTCAAGAAGTATTCGACGAATTAAGAGCAGACGAAATATGGAGAGAATCTAATAAAGAAACCATATTAAAAGTTAATGATGGTGGTGTGGCTCCATTATTTATTGTTGAAAGAATACGACCCGATTTTGTGTTAGCTGCTGAAAATTATAGTGCGGCACTTGATTATTTCCCGATTCCAAGTCAAGAATTGCAAACAAATGAGAACATTTCAAACTAAATAAAAGACATATGAAAAATATAAAAATTCTAAAATTCGTCTTCTTTCTGACTATCATTTTTACCGCGTGTTCAGATGATGAAAGTGTAACGCTAATTGAACCTAATCATAGGGCGATTGTAACTTCCGAAATGGATTTTCAAAACAAAATAAATCCAGGTGACCATATAGATTTTGGTGATATTTCAAGAGGGGTAGTTTCTCGAACGTGGACTTTTCCTGAAGGGTCAACATTAGCTAGTGAAACAGGAAATACCTCTAATAAAGATATAGTAAAAGGCTTTTTCAATAAGGTAGGCGAACATAATGTAACGCTACATCAGGTATTTAAAGGTAATGCATACCCAAATGATGACAGTACCAGCCCGGCAGGAAAAGAGTTAGATACTACTATTGTTGTAACAGTTTTAGATGAAGTAAACATCACTTCTCTTAAGGCTTTTTCAGTAAACAATGATGGCTCTACGGGTAAGGAATTAACTAAAACGACCAACGAGGTTCTGGCAGGTTCTTCTGTTCGTTATGTAGTAACAACTACTGGTGATCCAGACAACTATATCTGGAACTTAGAGGGTGGTTCTGCAGTAACTGAAGACACTTTTGTTGATGAATTTGATTTCAAATATAAAAAGGTTGGCACCTACGATTTTGCATTTGAAGCAAATCGAAGTAGACCAGAAGGCGGCGAGGAATTGTCAATTCCTAATTTCATTAAGGTAATTCCATCTACTGAGCCCGTTGTTCTTGAAGCAGTAAATGAAAATGAAGGAAAAATAGAATTAGTCTTTAGTAGAGATATGGATCCAGATTCTTTTGACAATTCTACCTTTGAAGTGAATTTAACAAATGGTGAAAATAGTATCCCTACTGAGATAGTATCAGCAACTCTAAAGGTTGAAGAGGAAAACATTATTATACTAGATTTAAATGAAACAGTTTACGCCAATGATGTTGCCAGTGTTTCTTATGCTCAAGGGGAATTAAGAACTTCTGATTTAGTTATTGCTACAGCTTTTACGGACCAAATTGCAGCGTATCATGATTCTAAAAATATTTTAGAAGACACAAGCTTCGATTATAGTTTTGAAAACAGATTGGAAACTAGTTGGCCTTACCAATGGTGGGGAGGAATCTATGGAGAATATGATTTGGCAATAAATTCCGAAAGACCTCTTCCAGATGAAGGAGGAAACAAATCTGCCTACATAGAATTTAGACCCCAAGGTGGAATGATTGTTGGGCATGAAGATGGAACAGGCCCAGCTTTGGTGTCATTGAAACAAGATCAAGGTTATGAGGTTGGTTTTTGGGTATATGTAACCGAGCCATTTGTAAGCACTCCATATCCATTAACTTCAGATGTTTTCTTATCTGATATTAGAATGTTTCCAACGGATTTTACATTTGAAGTTATTCCAGTAACATTTGATGAAGAATTTCCAATTGGAGAATGGGTTTATAGATCTGGTTTCTTTACAGCTCCTGCGACAACGGATATAGGAATGTTAATTAGAGGTTATAGCGAAGGTACCGATCAAACCTTAAAATTCTATTTAGATAATATTTCATTTAAAGAAGTAGAATTAAGACCATAACAATATTTAGAATGTTTTGTTGAGTTAGTTTGAAATAGGGTGACCTTTGGATTAATCTAAACGTCACCCTTATCATTTTTAATAACCTTTTTTAGCATTGCTTCTTTTTGAAAACCAGAATTAAAAAGTAACTATGAAAAGCTTTAATTTATTATTTATTTTATACTCACTATTAATTATAAACTGTTCGAATAACGAGAATATCACCTTTGAACAAGAAACTAATACTTCTATTACACCAAAAAAAAATGATGACAATGAAACTGAACAAGAAGTAACTTGGAAAACTATACCTGTACCTGCTAACGCAGGAGCGAATATGCATTGGGAATTTCAAGAGCTCTCTGATAATTTTGAGTACGAAGCACTTGCCGAATCTAAAGGAGATACTTTTTTATTAAAATGGGATGATTTTTATCATAACCCATGGACTGGCCCCGGACGAACTGAATGGCAAAGAAATCATTCGAAAGTTTCAAATGGAAACTTGCAGCTAACATCTTCTCGAAAAGCAGGTACTAACAGAATAAATATGGGATGTATTACCTCAAAAAATACACTTATCTATCCAGTTTATATAGAAGCTAAAGCAAAAATAATGAATTCAACACTTGCCTCTGATGTTTGGCTACTTAGTCCTGATGACACCCAAGAAATTGATATTGTTGAGGCATACGGCGCTGAATTTTCCGAAAGTGCAAATAGAAATCATATCTGGTTTGCTGAACGTATACATCTAAGTCACCATGTATTTATTCGCGACCCATTTAGTGATTATCAACCTAAAGACGATGGTTCATGGTATCATAACGGTACAATTTGGAATAAAGATTTCCATAGGTTTGGAGTCTACTGGAAAGACCCTTGGCATTTGGAATACTATATTGATGGTATATTGGTGCGTACAGTTTCTGGCAAAGACGTTATAGACCCACTTTATTATACAAATTCAATTAATCCAGGAAATACATTAGAAGATACTCGAACGGGCCTTAATAAAGAGATGGATATTATTATTAACACAGAAGATCAAACCTGGCGTTCAAGTCCAGAATCAGGAGAGCAGCAAGATACCTATACCCCTACAGATACTGAATTAACAAATACAGATAATCACACTTTTAAAATAGATTGGATACGAATTTTTAAGCCCGTTAGTAATAACTAAGTTTGTTAAATATTAGCAATAAAATCCTCAAGATTAACGCTTCTATCCAATCCCATTTTTTTTCGTAATCTATATCGTGTAGTATGAACAGATTCCACTGAAATTCCAAGAAGCCTAGCCATCTCCTTACTAGAGAAATTAAGTTTAATTAATGCACATATTTTTTGATCAGCTTGACTCAGTTTTGGATATTTAGTAGTTACTTGATTATAAAAATCTTCATTCACTTGCGTAAATCGCAATTTAAATTCGTCCCAATTATTTTGGTTACTATGTGATATAGATTTTAATACTCTATTTATTTCAGCAGTTTGAATGTTACCGTTTTCACCTTTTAGCTTGCTTTTAATATCTTTAAGAAATTCATCTTTTTCTACGAGTTGAAGTGCAGAGGCAGCCAGTTCTTTATTTTTAAGTTCCAAAAGTTCTTTGGATTTTTGAATTTCCAATTCTTTGTTTCGTCTTATAAGTGCTTTTTCAATTTTATGCTTCGCACGAATATGCGACACATAAACAAATGCAATAATTAAAGTAAAAACCAATGCCCCGAGTAAAATAATTCGTTGTAGGAACGAAATTTTATCTTCTTGTTCCAATTGTTCTACACGTTGCTTTTGAATTAACTTTTCTTGTCTTTCCTTTTCTAATCTAAACTCATCTTTAATTTCTAATAAAGGTCTATTCACAGCACTCCTACTATCAAAAAACCGGGCATCCAATTCTTTTGCTCTCGTTTGGCTGGCAAAAGCCTGTTCATAATTGCCTTTGGCTACATATAAATTAGTCAATCTCTCATGAACCAAAATAGAAAAATCTAAATGGCTATTATATTTAGCCGATGTTTCTATTGCTTTCTGATAATAAAATTCACTTTGTTTTAAATTATTTTCATTTTGATAAATGTCACCCCAATACGTATATACCAAGACTAAATAAGAAGGTCGATTTTCCAAAAACCAAGGCTCTATCTCATTCATTATTTGAAGCGCCTCATTAAATTTTTTCTCTTTAGATAAAATGAAAGATTTTTCAAACTTCAAATACGGTTTAAATATTATTTTATTCGAATCTTCATAATTTAAAAAACAACTATCTAAATATTTCTTTGCCAGTTTGGGTTTATCAAGTTCTCTATAAGTAGCGCAGAACAAATAATAGTTCTGTACTAAAACAGATTTATCAACCTCCTTTTTTGATATTAATTCTTTATTTATTTTCAGCGCTGTATTTAAATACTCAAGAGATTTTTCCTCCTTTTTATAAAAACTGTAAAGCCTACCTAAACGCGTATAAATAGCTGCTTTAATTGCTTGATCATCTATATCATCTGCCAAAAAAAGTGCGAGCCATAGCCCGTCATACGTTTTGGCATAATCTACTTTTTGTCCATATTGATAGGGCATTTCTAATAGCGTCTTAATCGCTTTTAAAGTATCACCTTCCTTTAAAAAGTTTTTGTGTGCACGCTCCAATAAAGTGATTGATTGATTGGGTTGTTGAAACCTAAGCTCTAAACCTTTTTCAAATAACGCTTCCGAGTTTAGGTTCTCGTAATTATTGGGAGAATCTTGTGCTACAACATTATCAACTGAGCAAATAATGCAGAAGAATAAAAGTATTGTAGTTAATTTTTTAAGTGTATAGCTCATTAAGTATTGCCATTATTTTTTAACATCAAAAAATTCATAAAAACTATTGTTATTTGCAATTACAACTAATTCATCACTGCCAGGATTTAACAACAACATATTTCGTACATCTTTATCAACAAAAAAACCAGTTTTTAAATTATTAATTAACTCAAAACTACCATTACCATTTCCTTTTAAAAAACAACCGATTCCTGCATCTGCCCTAGTAGTTTCTACTTCCGATTGATAATTATTGCCTGCCAAAAGCAAGTCTTTTTTTCCATCCGTATCGAAATCTACAAAAAGTATACTATTTATTGGTGACTGCTGTACGCTATTTTCAAAAGCCTCAAAAGCAAATCCTTTAGTACCATTATTAATAAAAACTCCCGACCTAAATTCAGTTGCCTTATAATGCAATGCAGTTTCTAATCCATTGCCAACGATACTTTTTAAATCTTTGCTAGCGAAATCATTATACGACGGTATTTTCTGCGCTAATTGTGGCAACTGTTGTGTCATACATGTTTTACCTCGTACCGGAACTTGTTTTCCACCATATTCCTTCGCAAGAATTACATCTTCAGTTCCATTTAAATCGAAGTCGGACGTATAAATTTCAAATGGTCTTTCTTTTGAAGCATGAAATTTATAATTCAATCCTAGATTTCCAGCTACAATATCTTTATCGCCATCATTATCTATATCATCAATTAAAATTCTATTCCACCATCCTACAGCTTCTGACAGGTTCTTATAATTTCCGCTTTTCACAAGTCTATTATTCTCATTAAGAAATACTTGAATACCCATCCATTCTCCAGTAACGATTAAATCGGTTTTTCCATCACTATTAAAATCGGTCCAGACCGCATCGGTCACCATTCCTAAGCCACCCAAATCAGGGGCAAATTTATCTGCTCCCATTGTAAATTGACCATTATCATTTATAAGCAAGGCACTACTCGCCGGATAAGGATATCTACCAGTTATTAATCTGCCTCCAACAAACAAATCTATATCACCATCGTTGTCGTAATCACTAGGAATTACAATTGAACCTGCAATACCTACTAAAGGCAAGGCATCTTCAGCTTTTTTGTAATTACCGGAACCATCGTTTTTATATAATCTATCTACAAGCAGTCTTGGGTTTTCTCTAAACTCGTAACTTCCACTTACTACATATAAATCTTGGTCACCGTCATTATCAGCATCAAAAAAAGTAGCTCCAACATCTTCAGAGGCTTTGTCTATTCCAAAAGCTGAGACTGGTTTTATAGTGAATTTTTTATCAGGTGCACCCAAAAGTAATTGACCAGCTTGCCCCCTACCACCACCAAGGTAAAGATCATCAATACCGTCATTATTAATATCTGCTTTGGCTATACCAGGCCCAGTTTGCGACAATTTATGTGGGAGTAAAATTTGCAAATCGAAATCATTAAAATAAGGGTCTAAATGTTCATATTTACTCGCCATTTTACTAAATAAATTTGACTCTTGCTTTTCCGATTTCATTTCAGGGTCAACGGCGTAATCATAATCAATATGAAGATGCTGATTTGCATGAACATCATCTAGAATTTGAACTTTACCATCGGGCCAAATTACCTCCATCTTTGTAGCTGATAGATTCTCACCCATACCAAAGTACAATACATTAGATACCGCAGATAAAAATCCTCTTGTATTGATTAGTTGTCTAACCTGTAATGACCCATCAGCCAAATGTAATTTAACAGTGGTACCTATTCCTGATAAATTCTTTTTTGGGCCAATAAATTGGACTTTTAACTGATACTTTCTACCTAGTATTTCAGAATTATTTTTTAATACGGTAGCCTTGTCATTTATATTATTTACTACAATATCTAAGTCGCCATCATTATCTAAATCGGCATATAATGCCCCATTTGAAAATGTCGGTTTATTTTCAGACCAACTTCCCGATAAATCAGTAAATGTATGATCACCATTATTCTTGAAGAAAAAATTATTCAACTTCTGTTGTGGTAACATTTTAGTGAATTTCAGAAAATCCTCAGCGGTGGGTTTTCTAGAATTCTCTTTTAATATTCCTAAAATTTCATTGTTTTTATCTTGGTCGATTACATCACGATAAACACCATTTGTAATAAACATATCATTCAATCCATCCAAATCAAAATCCGCAGATAATAATGACCAACTCCAATCAGTATTAGCCATACCTGCCATTTTACCAATTTCACTAAAAGTACCATTACCATTATTCATCTGTAACATATTGTGCATGTATTGATGATGATACCCTTTTTCGACCATCAATTCAAATTTTGATATTGAAGTCATGGCCATAGTAGTTTTAGAACGAACATAATCTTCAGGGTTCATATCTAAAGTCATAAGGTCCATTAGGCCATCATTATTTACATCTGCCATATCGCTCCCCATGCTATTAAATGACATGTGCTTAAACATTTTATCGCGTGACTCCGTAAAAGTTCCATTTCCATTATTAATATATGCTAGGTCAGGAACATTAAAATCATTTGACACATAGATATCAAGCCACCCATCATTATTTAAATCGCCTACCTGTGGGTTAAGTCCGAATCCGATATCATACTGTAATCCAGCTTTTTTTGAAACATCGGTAAAATGCCCATTACCATCATTATTATAAAGTCGATCACTGCCCTTCAGCTTTAAGGTATTCGGGTCTTTTTGAATTTTATCTAAATCTAACACTTCTGCCCTACTTGTAATATCAGGAGTATTTGATATATAAACATCTACATCATTATCGCGATCATAATCAAAAAAAACAGCTTGAATCGTTCGGTTTTTATCAGCAAGGCCATAAACTTCAGCTTGTTCTGTAAAGGTTAAGTCACCATTATTTACATATAGTAGGTTTGCAAACTTGTTATTATCATCTTTCCAACCTCCTCGTGAAACATAGATATCTTGTAAACCATCGTTATTAATATCTACCATGGTTACTCCTGTATTAAAACCATCATTTATATTAATACCAGCTTTTTCTGTTATGTCTATAAAATTTAATCCACCTTGATTTAGATAAAGTTTGTCTTTTGAAGAATTAGAAGTAAAATACAAATCTAAATAGCCATCGTCATTAATATCACCAACAGCGACTCCTCCTCCTATATAAGTGTACATATATTGATAATAATTGGATTCTAATGTTTCTTCTAATTCATTTACAAAATTGATTCCAGTCTCATCAGAATTTACAGATGTAAATAATCTAATAGAATTCAATTCAGTTTTATTTGAGTCTTTTTCTTTAGCATCTTCACAAGCTAATACGGTTAAAAAGCCAAACAAAAGAAATATAGTTGGCCGAATAAGGATATCTAACCATTTGTATTTCATAATTTTTAATTTCATTCTATAATTTACGAAGTTTTTTGGAGTCTTTAGCATGAGAAAAAAATATTGTCAAAAAGCAAAGCAGCAAAATTATTTTCAAATTTCGCCGCCTTGCTTAAAATAAACTAACTCAACATATTATCCCCCGAGATTAGGGTTTTTTTCAATTTCTGCAGCCGGAATGGGTGCAAAATAGTTATCTGTTCCTGTAGATCCCAAAATTGGATTAGAAGGAGAGGTTAATGGAATTGGCGTCCCATTTCCATCACCATCATACAACGTACCTATAGAAACACGCGGGTCACGTGCGGTACCACCTAATGCAGCTTGTACTTGTTCTTTTCGTACCAGATCGCTCCATCTTAAATATTCACCTGCCAATTCCCATTTACGCTCTTCATAAGCCAAATCCTGTATTGCTCCATCGGCAGTAGTAGCATCTACATAAGTTAAGCCATTTGGCACGTCATCCTCATCTACCAAATCAACCTCTGTAAGTACTGGCTGATCGACAGGTAAACCAGCAGCTCGTCGTCGTACCATATTTAAGGCTTCCCAAGCATCAGCACCATCGGTACCAGCTTCACCAGAGGCTTCGGCATAAATTAATAGTAATTCTGCATACCTCATAAACATATCATTACGATCACTTTGGAAACCGGTCCAAATTCCATCTTCAAAAGGGCCAACAACTTTTCTGAAAACTGGATTTTGTTGATCGGCAAATTCGGTCCAAGGCAATTCATCTACAATTGGTGTTGCATCATCACTAATTATATTACCATCTTCACCTAAAGGCATTACATGATGATATGTTGCATCTTTTCTTACCCCTTCTGGCATGTCTTCGTAAAATCTAATTTCAGCAAATGTTTCTTGCCAACCATTGGTTGGAGCGGTACCCGGCAAACCAAGCTTTCCTGTCTTACGATTTGGAAGTCCGCAGTCCGCGCAATATGCAATTGTGAACATCGATTCAGGACTAAACCTACCTTCAAGCGTATAAAGATCTCCCATATTAGGTACTAAAGAAAAACCATGACCACCTTCTATAACTTGTTTAGCGCTGGCAGCTGCTTGGGCATATTTAGATTGATCTTTTACAGGATAACCCGCCCAGTCTAGATATAATCTGGCGAGTATGCCTCTGGCAGATCCTTTATTTGGCTTTACAGCTCCGACTGCCGAAGTTTGAGGCAATAATGATTCTGCCATTAACATATCACTTTCAATTTGCGTATAAACATCTACCTCAGATGACAATGAAGGTCTCGCGTAGGGATCAACTTCTAATGGCAATGGAATTTTACCATGTATTCTTGCTAAATGATAAAACATTAAACCTCTTAAGAAAAAAGTCTCTCCTAACAATCTATCCTGTGCTGTGGCATCCGGTAAGGTTTGACCTTCTATACTTTCTATCACTGTATTCGCAGCTCGAATCATCTCATAAACTCCTGCCCAGTTTGTAGCTGTTCTAGAATTATCTGAAGTAATCGCCCTTTGATCATATTCTCTGAAATCTGCTTTATTACTTGCTCTATGAGTAGTCATATCATCACCAGACCAACCATTTACATAAAATGTGGTCATCCAGGCAGCTTTATTTAATTTTCCATAGATACCTTCTACACCCAATGCCATTTGTTCCGTAGTTGTAAATGGAACCACAGCTAATTGAGATGCAGCAGGATTTTCATCCAAATCTAATTGCTCGCAGCTATTAAAAATTGAAGCAAAAGCTATCATGCAAATGATTGCATAAACTGCTTTTACTGATTTAAAAATTTTTATTGTTTTCATATTTTTAGTTTATTTCTATTAACATTTTTTTTTAAAACCCTACTTTAACTCCTAAAGTATATGTTCTCGGATTAGGATATGAGCCTACTTGAACACCAGCTGCAACATCTTCGTTCCCTTGATTCGTTCTTCTAGAAGTTGATTCTGGATCATAACCTGAATAATCTGTTATCAAAAATAAATTCTGACCACCTGCGTACAACTTGATAGAATCAAGTCCGATAACATCTTTAATAGTATAACCCAATGTTAGGTTTGCTAATCGAATAAAATCACCCTTTTCAACATAACGAGAAGAATTAAATAGTTGAACAGTTGAAGGAATGTCAGTTTCATTTGTAGGCGTCCATTGATTAATTTGATCTGCAGCCATAAAACTTCTTGAATCTCCGGCACCACCGGTAATTCCTGCTTGCATTAAATTATATACTTCGAAGCCCCCTGCGCCTTGAACGAAAAAGTTCAAATCTAAGTTCTTATAAGTAAGTGTATTATTCCAGCCATAAAAAGTAGTTGGAGTACCATTACCAATAGCCCCAAACCATATTTCACCATTTTCATCCCTTAAATATTTTGGATCTCCTGGAGCTTTATCGAAAGCTGCTGCTTGAGCTGCCTCTGCGGTTTTCCATGTACCCAAAAACTTAGCACCATTAAATTGCCCTAAAGGTTCTCCTAATTGAATTAAGTTAGCTCTTCTAGCCTGACCTCCTGGCACTGCAAATTGGCCTTCTATTTCCTCGAGACCATCGAATAAACTTGTAACTTCATTTCTAGTATAAGACAATGATACATTTGAAGACCAATTAAAATCTTCTGTAGAAACTATATCATAGCCTAAAGTAATGTCATATCCGTAGTTTTTAACTTCTCCAACATTTTCAATGGTTACCCCACCACCATTAGTTGTTGGCACTGGTACTTCAAGTAATAGGTCTGTAGTTAATTTTGTATATCCGTCTATACTAAGATTACCGCGACCATTAGAAAAACCAAAATCAATTCCTACATTGGTTTGTGTGGTAGTCTCCCATGTAAGTTCTTCATTTGCGAAACTATTTATAAAAGTTCCTGGTCCTGCCGCACTACCGTTAGGTGCATAACTGTTAACACCTAGACTCGCAAAAGTACCATAAGTAGCAATACCTTGATTACCTACTTGCCCCCAACCGGCTCTAAATTTTAAAGCACTAAGAAATTCAGAATTTTCTACTATACTATTAAAGTTATATGCCAATGCAACAGATGGGAAAAAACCCCATTTTTTTCCAGGTCGAAACACAGATGTACCATCATAACGACCAGTAGCCGTTAAGAACAAATTATCGTTTAAAATGTATTCAGCTCTTAACATCCATGAAGATAATTCTCTTTCTCCAAAGTTGTTACCAACCGTTTGACCAGCATTAGGAGCTAATTCTGCAAAATAAAAACCGTTTGGCAATGCCAAATCGTTTGCAGTATATTGATTAAAAACATTTTTAGTATTCTGATATTCTTGAACCCCTGTTAATTTGATATCATGTTTGCCGAACTCTTTTTGCCAAGTTAAAATATTACTTACTTGATAAGAAGTGATTTTGTTATTACTGAATGAGGCATCCGGGATTTCATTATTCCCTTCGATAGCGTATCTCTGAACATTATAATTACTTAATTGCGTTCCAATAACCGTAGAAAAACTAAGATTATCAGTTATACTATATCGTAAATTAAGTGCTGAATTTAATTTTTCTTCAACATCACTAAAATCACTTTCATTTAATGTAAGAACAGGATTTTGATTCAATGAACCTATACCTTTTATTGAGCGTTTATTATAATTTCCATCAGCATCAAAAACAGGTGTTGATGGGTCCCAAGTATTTGCCTTATACATTAAACTACCTTGACCGCTTCCAAAAGTTTGAAAATTGTTGCCAATTTCACCACGACTACCATATATATTAAGGCTTGTTGTAAACCTATCCGATATTTTCGCTTCTAAATTCGAACGCAATGATAGTTGTTGATAACCTGTATTAATTACAATACCCTCTTCATCTCTATAATTACCAGAAATAAAGTATCTCAGACTTCCCTCAGATCCACTTGCTGATAACTGAAGGTTTTTACTTATACCACTTCTAAGTATCTCGTCTTGATAATTAGTGCCACCGTTGGCCTCTAAATCGGCAATTTCACTATCTGTAAATACTGGACTACCACCAGTATTAACTCTTCTTCCATTTTCAATCCTGGCAAAATCACCAGGAGAATCGGCTAAAGTTGGTAGAAGTTCAGGGACTTTAGAAAATGTTGTAAAAAAGTCTAAATTAATCTTTCCTTTACCCGAACCTTTTTTAGTTGTAATAATAATTACACCATTAGATCCACGTACACCATAAATTGCAGTTGCTGAAGCATCTTTCAACACATCCATTGCTGCAATATCATTTGGATTAACAGTACTCAAATCTCCACCTAAAATACCATCAATTACCACCAACGGATCATTATTTCCTGTAATAGAATTAACACCTCTAATACGCACTTTTATATTAGCGCCTGGCGCACCGTTGGCTTTTGCAACAGTTACGCCCGCAGCTCTACCTTGTAAGGCTTCCTCTACTCTAGTCAATGGTTGGCTTTCAAAAGACTTCGCGTCTACCCTTGTTACCGAGCCAGTAACATCAGATTTTTTTACTGTACCATAACCAATAACTACAACCTCATCTAATTGTTGCTGATCAAGTACTAATTGCGTATTAATTGTAGTTTGCGTTCCAATTGTAATATTCTGAGTAGTATATCCTATATATGATATGGCAATTACATCTTCAGGTGAGGCATCAATAGTATAATTTCCATCAAAATCTGATTGCGTACCATTAGTTGTCCCTTTTACTACAATATTAGCTCCGGGAACGGGATCCCCATTTTCATCTACTACGTTTCCTGAAATGGTTTGCTGAGCATGAGCATATTGCATGCCCATTAATGCAAGGAACAGCCCCGTTAGGAAACCTTTTTTTAAAAATTCGAAAAATCGTTTTTTCATAATCATTGGTTTATTGAGTTAATTAAGTTTAATTTTTACCTACTAGATTGATTAGTTATTTAAATTCAACATTGAGCATTTGTTGTTCGATAAACGAAAAAATGTATAATAGAAATGACACAAATCTTCACTAATACACCTTTTCACGAAAAATCATATTTATAATTAATTTTAAAATAAATATGAATTATACAATAATTTCATTCGAAAAATACATAAATCGCATTATCAGACCTAAACTGGGCACTAGACATAAACTAGACAAGAAAAATATTGGGATAGTTATTTTATAAGTTGATAATTTAAGTCAATCATAAAATTACATGGAGAAAGTGCCTTTCAATTATCGCCATTTATCAATAACTGGCACTATATTGACTTAATAGTTAGAAAAAGGTCGTTATTTAATCAATTGATAGTTGTCAGGGATTTTTTTCAGTTTATACTAGACAGAGAACAAATAACAATTTGAAGGAGAGCACTTTAATTATTTCACAGTGTATTACTTTACCATTTTTCATTTCAAACCATAAATTTTAAGTTGATAGTATTTTTCAAATGCTATCAAACAATTTGAATATGAGTTTATGGAAAACTAACTTTTAAACATTAAGAAATGAATTTTTAGAAGAATTACTATTTAAGAATAGAATGCTTTTTCATATTATAAGCACAAATATTCAGTTGAAACTATAGAGAAAAATTACGACAACGCATCCTGAGATTGCAACAATTGCCGAAAGCAAACTAAAAGTTTTTAATAGTTTAGAAGTTTCTATTTCATGTACTTCTTTGAAAAGCCAAAAGAAACTACTGTTAACATGAATAATTCCCAAAGAACCAGCACCAATAGCAGCTGCTGTCAATTCGGGAGGAAGACTTCCGTTGGTAACCAAAGGTGCCATTATTGATGCTGTCGTGATTAGTGAAACAGTAATTGAACCTGTAACGGTAGTGAACATAAATGCCAATAGAAAAGGGATTATTATGCTGAATGCAACGAGACCGCCAGCATCTGGTAATAATGAATTTACAATTTCCGTGTCTTTGATAACTTGACCAAAAGCACCCCCGGTACCTGTTTTTAAAATTACAGTGGCCGATTTCTCCCCAGAAGTTTGAAAATAATCGTTTAGTTTTTTCGAAAAGTCTTTACGTTCCAATAATGGCAAAGCGAAAACCACCCCAATTAATAATGCCCAGATTGGATTTTTAATAAAGGCTATTATCGGATTATCATCAGAAATAATATTTCCAATTCCCATTAAAAACAATGGAATCAACAAGGCTACAAAAGGTAAAACTCGTTTTAAACCTTTAATAGAATTTTTCTCTCCCCCAACAATTATAACTTCTTTCGGTAACGGAATTTGCAAGTTCTTTTTATTGAATTTTATCCAAATTAAGCCGCCAATAACCGCAAATAAACCTACCGTCACATTTATGGGAATCATTCCGCCAATATCAGTTTCCAAAATAGCTGCAACTGCTAAGGGCCCAGGAGTGGGAGGAATTAATGCGTGCGCCACCGTCAAACTACTTGCAAGCGAAAGTCCTAATACCAACACTGAATGTCCAGATTTTTTAGATAATGCAATTATTGTCGGCAGTAATGTTAGATAAGCAACATCTACAAAAACTGGTATCCCTACTAAAAACCCTATTACTGCCAATGCTAAGGGTAGTCGTTTAATTCCAAAGACTTTAATGACACTATCAGCTATGACATCTGCGCCACCAGTAACCGCAAGTATCTCTCCGAGTAAGGTTCCAAAGAGAATGACAAGACCAATCCATTTTAGAGTATTCCCAAATCCGCTTAAAAGGCTTTCTGTTACAACTTCTACTGAACTTCCAGATGCCAAACCTAAAATTAAACCGGCAATCAATAATGCTGGAATCGGATGAACTTTCAAAACTGTAATTGCAACAATCAGCAATACAATACATCCGATTAAAACAATGAGTCCTGTCATTCGGATTCTATTTTAACTCAAGCTGTTGAATTTCTTTATTTTCAGTTCCACGAATCGCCTCATATGCCCCAATTAATTTTTGAAGTTTTTCTGGGTTACTATTCGCTAAATTATGTTGTTGCTCAATATCCTCTTTCAAATTATACAATTGGTAGTCCGAAGCATTTGCTAATTCTATATTTACTTGTTTATTAATAGCTGGCCCTTTATAAGGAGGAATCATAGCCCAATCACCTTTTCTAAACGCTGTTCTTGAAGTAGCTTCGATAACCATTTCTTCACGACCTTTTGAACTTTTACCTAAAAATAAATCTAAAAGCTCTTCACTGTCATTTGTGCTCTCATCACTACCTGTCAATGCTGCAAGAGAAGCAAACAAATCTATTTGAGAAACCATTGCATCTGACACACCTGGCCTAATTTCACCTTTCCAATAGGTGAAAAATGGTACGCGCGTTCCTGCCTCAAAAAGACTATATTTTCCACCACGCAAAGCACCAGCAGGTTTATGATTACCTAATTTTTCTTCTGAATCATCATAATAACCGTCATTTACAACTGGTCCATTATCACTAGAGAAAACAATAAGTGTATTCTCTAATAATTCTTCAGTCTCTAAAGTTTTTATGAATTCACCAACCATCCAATCCGCTTCTACGATTACATCACCTCTTGGTCCCATACCTGATGAGCCAACAAATCGAGCATTTGGAGTTCTTGGAACATGCGGCTGTTGTAAGGCATAGTATAGGAAAAATGGTTCTGATTTATGTTTCTTAACATATTCTTGCGCATCGGCTAAAAAATAATCTGCCATATCTTCATCAACCCATTTTGCAGCTTCACCACCTTTCATGAAACCAATACGGGGAATTCCATTTACGATACTATTATTGTGCCCATGATGCCATTTCATTTTTAACAATTCTGGGTTATCTAAACCTGTTGGTTCTCCTTCAAAATTTTCTTTATAATTTACTTCAATTGGATCATTAGGATCAAGGTTTACAACATTGCCATTTTCAATATATACCGTAGGAACGCGATCTTGAGTAGCCGCCAAAATATGACTATAATCAAAACCCACTTCATTTGGACCAGGAGCAATTTTCTCATTCCAATTTACATTACCACTACCTAAACCTAAGTGCCATTTTCCAACTATACCTGTATGATAACCCTGCTTTTGAAGCATTTTTGGAATAGTAGGTTGCGCTACATCAATAATAAGCGGCGCCGTTCCTGGCAGAATTTTAGCACTTTCATTACGCCATGGGTAAACCCCTGTCAACAATGCATATCTACTTGGTGTACAAGTTGCCGAAGACGCATAACCATTTGTAAAACGCATTCCACCATTGGCAAGTTTGTCAAGATTTGGTGTATTTATTTCGGTAGCACCATAAGCTCCCATTTCACCATATCCTAAATCATCGGCATAGATAATTACGATATTCGGTTTAGTACTTTCTTCAACTTTTTCAATAGCCTTTTTCTCTTCTTTACAAGATGCTAAAATAAGTAGGCAACAAATTGCAAAATGGTGAATACTACTTCTCATATTTAATTGGTTTTATTTCGTTGTTTTTGTTCTTTAGTTAAGGTTTGAAAACCTATTTCCACTCCATTCAGCATCTCTTGATACAAATCGGGCTTTTCAATTTTTACCCACTCCAACAAATCAACAGCACTAGCGTGCACCGGATTATAAGTATCACTTACTGGTTTCATTTCTGAGTCATAACTTAAAGTTTTACTTCTCATTGCTTCTAAAACAGCAAGGTGTTCAATATTTTCAGCTAGGTTTTCTAATTCAAAAGGATCCTCTTGAATATTATATAATTCTTCTTTTGGCTTTGAATCTGAGAAAAATTGTTTTTGCTCAGCATTCAGTTTACCTTCTTTCTTTAAAGTGCGCATTATATGAATAGCAGGACGATAAAATTCTAAATATGCTTGACCTGCTTCCCAAGGAATTTCAGGCTTATCATTTCGAATATACTTCCATTTACCATTGGTAATTGCCCTAGATTTTTCTTCTATCTCATCCCATAAATCACGTGCCGCATAAACTTCTTCTCTGTTAAAATTATCATTTAAAATGGACATTCCTGTCATGTACTCTGGAATCTCAACACCTGCTAAGTCTAAAATAGTTGCGGTAATGTCAGTAGAACTTACCACTTGATTCTTAACTTGATTAGGCTTAATTCCTTTTGGCCATTTCATTAAAAAGGGAATACGTAATCCTGGGTCATGTAAATATCCTTTGCCTTTAATATTACATCTACCATTATCACCAATAAAAATTACTACCGTATTTTCAGACAAGCCTTTTTCTTCTAACTCTTGAAATAACATGCCCACCTCATCATCCATGTATTCCATAGTATCTAAATACTTGGCCCAGTCTAATCGAACAGTAGGGTGCTCAGCGTAATATGGTGGTAATTCAACATCATCAGGATTAACTGGGTGTTTGGATTGTGAACGAATTTCATTCCACCAATCGCCCCTATGTGTTACATTCAATTGAATTTGGGCGAAAAAAGGAGTGTCAGCTGGATTAATAGTATCGAACTTATCAAAAAGTCCGAATTTATCTTTTCCATTCCATTCCCCAATAGGTTGATGCTTAAAATTCACATCTGTCTTTCTACCTTTACCACGTACATTATGATGCCCCAAAATTGTAGTATACCCTGCATCTCTCAAAAGTTTAGTAAACGGTAGATAAGGTTTTGATAAAGGGACATCTCGGTTACTTCGATGGTTATGTGTATTAGTTTTAATTTGATGAACACCGACCATCATTGCAGAACGACTTGGTGAACAAATTGGATTTGTCACATAAGCATTGTTATACTTTATGCCATCCAATGCCATTTGATCTAAGTTCGGAGTTTTTACTGCTTTCATTCCGTAACATGCCAAATCAAGACTAATATCTTCTGCCATGAGCCAGATAATATTTGGAGGCCTTTCTTCTAATTGTATTTCTTTTGTTTCTTGTTTACAAGCTGAGAAAAGTAATATAAAACAAATAGTCAAACTGTAAACTACATTCAATTTATTCCGATTTATCATAGAAATATTCTCAATTTTTAACGTGATTTTAAATGTAGTAGTAATCAGATAAATTATGTACTTGTGCATACAAAATGTGTCTGCGTTGAGAAATTAGTAGACATCTATCGTTAATTTCATCACTAGCAATCATCATTACGTTGTAAATAAGTTAGCGATTATCTAAAATTATTCACTGTCTTTCTAAACCTCTTTGCCAGCTCAGTTATACCTTTAAAATCTCTATTTCGAATTAGGTTTGCATTCGTTAATTCACTTCCTACGCCCAAACAAGGAGCACCTTGTTCTAACCATTCTATAGCATTTAGTTCAGTAACTCCTCCAGTAGGCATTATTGGTATATAAGGCATTGGTGCTTTTATAGCTTTATAATAGTTTATACCTAAAGCACCAGCTGGAAATAACTTAATTATATCTGCACCCCAATCATAAGCCTGTAAAACTTCAGTTGGTGAGAATGCGCCAGATAATACAGGTTTTCCATACTTATGGGCCATATCTATAACCTCTTTCTTACTTGCGGGCGTCACAATAAATTCCGCACCTGCTTCAATGGCTAACTTTGCAGTTTGAGCATCTACTACAGATCCAACACCTGCTAAAATCCCCTCATGCTGTGCTATTTTATTTATTTCAGCAAGGGCATTAGGTGTTCCGACGGTTACTTCAATAGCCGTAATTCCTCCTTCAAATAAGGCCATGGCTGTTGGATACACATCTTCTGCCTTATCCAAGCGTATAATAGCTACTACTACGGTTTTCTTCAGTTCAATTAAAATATCTTCTTTGGTCATCTAGTAATTTTCAGTGGCTTTAGCACCCTCACTTATATATTAGTCACTTTATGAATATCAAGATTTTAGAATTTATCATCTTCTAACATGCCCTTTAATATTTCCAGAGGCTATCTCCATCAATTCTTGTTCTGAGCTATAGTTAATATCACCTTTTAAAGTTTGCGTAATTGCAAAAGCTGCAGTTGAAAAATTAACAATTGTATCAGGTTCCCAGTCTTTTATTATTCCGTGAAGTAAAGCAGCAGTAAATGCATCTCCACCACCTAGGCGATCGGTAATTTCCGTAGTCAGTCTATTACCAAAATAATATTCATCGTCCTTCTTGACCATTCCTCCAAGTATATTTTCATTCGCATTTTGTTGTAAGCGCAGCGTCATGGCAATAACATCAAAATCACCTAAATTTTCCAAACCCTGTGTTGCTGTCCTAGTAGCAGAAATCAAACTTTCAAAATCGCTTATCTCCTCAGTTCGAATATCGAAAACATCTAGGGCCGAACCAATATTACCGATAAGAATATCCACATAAGGCAGAATAGATGAAAATGAACGTTTAGCCTCTTCTTTTTCCCAAAGGGTTCTTCTATAATTTAAATCAAAAATTACGTTTACTTTATTATTCTTAGCAACTTTTAATGCTAAAGTGATATTGTCACGACAAGTCTCCGATAGTGCAGGTGTTATTCCCGTTAAAACAAAATAATTGGCGTTTTCAAAAATGGATTCCCAATGTTTTTGCGAGAACTTTGTTTTTGTTACTGATGCATGCTGTCGGTCGTAGGTTACTTTTGAACCACGAAGCGAAGTTCCATGTTCAATATAATACGTACCAAGCCGACCATCATCCCAAACAATTGCGTCTGTAGCTATACCGAATTGATTTAAAAAACGATTTGCAGATTGTCCTAAAGGGTTCTTCGGCAAAGCTGATACAAACTCAGTTGGGTGACCTAACACTGCTAAGTCTGCAATTATATTAGCTTCTGCTCCTGCAAAGGCCATTTGCAAAATATCTGTTTGTTCTAAGAGTCTTCCATGATCCTGAGGTGTAAGGCGCAAAAGCAATTCACCATAACCAACAATCTTATTTCTCATAACCTAAAATAATACTAAGACATTACAATTGCCTTATATTCCCTAATAATAAAGTTTAAAAATGGAGATTAAAGTTAGTAATTAAATAGCCATTGATATTCGCTTTTTTACAAGATAATCATCTAAAGCTAAATGTGAACAATCATGACCAATACCACTATTCTTAATTCCGCCGTGCGGAAGATAAATAGAATATTTTACTCCATTGATTTGAATTTCTCCAAATTCAAGGTCTCTAGAAAATCTTTCAATTCTTTTGTGGTTATTCGAGAAAATATAAGAAGCTAATCCGTATTCAGTATCGTTTGCTAAAGCCAAGACTTCATCATCAGTTTCAAAACGCATTAATGAACCTATTGGACCAAAAGTCTCTTTTTTAAAGACATCCATATCAGTGGTCATTCCTGAAAGAACAGTTGGTTCTAACCAATTTCCTTTCTCTTTTCCTTTAGGAATGTTTCCACCGTATTCTAATATTGCACCTTTACTGGTCGCGTCTTTTATTAATTCAAACATACGGTCTCTATCTCGTCTTGAGACCATTGGTCCCATATCTACATCAGAATCTACTCCATGACCTAACTTTAATTCAGAGGCTCTTTTGATGTAAGCTTTCAAGAACTTATCATAAATACTCTTATGTACAAAAATTCGATTGGCAGCTACACATATCTGACCTGTGTTACCAAATTTTAATCCAATTGCTAAGTCCAATGCTTTTTCAAAATCAGCATCTTCGAATACTATAAAAGGAGCATTCCCACCCAATTCCATTCCTAATTTTTTTATTGATGTAGTACTATCAGCAATTACTTTTTGACCTGTCTCTGTTGAACCTATCATTGTTAAAACAGCTGGAATTTTACTTGTAGTTAACGTATGCGCAACTTCACTACTTGGTCCACAAAGTATATTTACGACACCCGCAGGGAAATTAATTTCTTTTAAAATTTTTCCAATTAAATACGCAGATAATGGGGATGCTGCCGAAGGTTTAATAATTATAGAACAGCCACTAGCAAGTGCAGGCCCCAATTTAAAACCGACGTTTAATAATGGAAAATTCCAAGCTAAATAAGCTACAGCTACCCCTGCTGGTTGATGAACCATTTTATGGGTATGTGTATTTTCGTAATCCGGAATTTGTTCATCGCGCATATTCTTCATAGCAGCAGGGTACCATTCTAAACCATTAATTACAGCCTCTATATCCTCCCAAGCTCCGGCATATGTTTTACCCATTTCATACACCATCGCCGCACGCAATTCATGCTCATTTTCTAATACAGCCGAACGCAATTTTGTCATCCAAACTGTACGTTCTGCTAATGACAGCTTGGACCAAAATTGAAATCCTTTTTCCGCGGCCTTTAATGCCAATTCCGCATCTTCTGCTCCCGCCCATGCAATTTCACCAATGGACTCATCGTCAGCGGGACAAATAACTGTATGTTTTTTATTAGAAACAGAATCTACTAATTCACCTCCAATGTATAATTTATGGTATCCAAAAGTCATAATGCTAATCGTTAAATTAAATAAGAATTTCAGATGAAAAATGACGGACCATTTTTTCATCCACTTCAATACCTAAACCTGGTAATTGAGGAATATCTAGATATCCATTTTTCATCTTTAATGATGGTGTAGTAAGTGATTCTCGAATATCATTCTCAGTACGGTCATATTCAATAAACATTTCAGGAGTGTATAATCGTCCAGGAATTGGTTCGAGATTTGCAATAAAGTGTAATGCTGCATGAAAAGCAATTCCAGTTCCCCAAACATGTGGAATTATTTCAATGCCTTTTGTATTTGCTAATGTTGAAATTCTTTTTGCTTCACTTAAACCGCCTGCTCCACATATATCTACTTGAAGAATATCAATACTTTCATTATCTAATAATGTTTGAAACCCATAACGTAAATATTCACATTCACCACCTGCAATTGGGATAGTTGTTTTTGATCTCAATTCTTTATAATGGTGATAATATTCTGGTGAAACTGGCTCTTCAAACCAATCAATATTATATTGCTCTAATGCTCTTGATAATTTAGTCGCTTCCCTTAATGAGTATGCATGGTTGGCATCTATCATTAAATTAATTTCATTTCCTATTGCTTCCCTTACCGATTTAACCAAAGTAATATCTTTAGCAACTGAAAGCCCAACTTTCATCTTTATTGCCTTAAAGCCCTGATTCACATAAGTTTTAGCTTCAGCAACCAATTTTGAAACAAGATTATCACTTTCAGAAAAATATAAACCTGTTGCATACGGAACTACTTTTTTACGATGTTGCCCCCCCATAAGAACACTAACAGGTTGATTTAAAATTTTTCCTTTTAAATCCCATAAAGCAACATCAATAGCACTTATTGATGCTACTAAGACACCACGCCTAGCAAAATCTAAAGTCTTCCGATACATTTTAAACCAAAGCGTTTCATTTTCCAAAGGGTTTTCACCAATTAAAATAGGAGTAACTAAATTGATTCCAGATTTAATAACATCTGCGGGACCATAACCCTCTCCCCAACCACATATTCCTTGATCAGTAGTGATTTTTACAATGCATATTCTGCGTTCACTATACGCCCATTGCGAAAAGAAAAAAGTTTCTTTCAATTTATTCGACAGTACAAAAGTCTCTACTTTGGTAATCTTCATAACTATTACATTAACGGTCGGTATTTTGAAAGATAAAATTAATAAAGACTGAAGAAATGTTTATGGTGGTATTTATCTAGGACTAACCCTATTTTAACCCAAATTATTAAATTAATTAATTTTTAGGTTATTGTATAGTAAGACAAACAGGTTTTAAGAAACCTCTTGAAGATTATGTTGTCTAAAATTACTGTAACTATCACGATAAATACTGGGTGATACTTCTTTAAAACTTTTAAAAGTTCTATTAAAATTGGTTAATGAGGAGAAGCCAACATCATAACAAATCTGCTTTATTGGTGCCTCACCATTTATTAATAATTGACATGCTTTACTAATACGGACTTCATTTAAAAACAAAGAAAAAGTTTTGTTCGTTCGTGTTTTAAAAAACCTACAGAAAGCAGGAGGTGTCATCGCTGCAATTTTTGAAATATCATCTAAGCCAATACTACTTGAGTAATTAGTTGATATATAATTTATAACTTTCTGCAATCGATTTTCACCAGAAAGTTCTTTAGGTATTGTAAAATTAGGACCCGATAATTTTTGGTGATTTTTACTTCTAACCAATTTACGTAGTATACTTAATAACAGTATAAGTTTTTCTGAAGCCTCGGCTTGGGTTAATTGTAATAATTCATCATGAACAGATTTACGAACTTTTTTAGAAAATAATATCCCGCTACTAGCCTCTTTTAAAAGTGCCTTTATATGTAAAAGCTCTGGCATTAAAAAGAGATTTACTTCACCAAACATTCTTGTAAACTTAATTACTATAAAATCGGTGTTTTCCCCTGTAATATTATCTTCATCATTACGCCATAAGTGTGGTAACCATTGACCAACCAATACTAATTCACCTTTTTGAAAATTTGAAATATGGTCTCCCACTATTCGCATTCCTTGACCTTTTAAAAAATAAATAAGCTCAAATTCTTTATGAAAATGCCAATCACCCCCCATGTGAGGGCGATGCAATCTTTTGGCATAAATAGAACTCAAAGAGTCTTGTTCGGAAGATTTGAAATGCAATTTCATAAATAAAAGTTAAAGAAAAAATTGAACTTAAGCAAATTCATACTATACTACTTTATCAAAAAACAATAATGTTTTTTTCACATACTTCTCCCAATAGATCCATTCATGAGCACCTGAAAACTCCTCATATACATGTTCAATATTAGCCGCCATTAATGAGGAATGTAAGTCACGATTATAGTCAATTAAATCATCTTCTGTTCCGCAATCAAAACGAATTTTTGGAATAGTATTACCATATTTTTTGACTACTCCTATAACTGAATTCTCAGACTTGTCTTCTTGCTGGTAATTTTCTAAATCTTCTTCCACAAAGTCTTTCATTTGAGCAATATCTGTTATTGAAGAATGTGCAGAAATAGCTTTAAATTTATTTCCATATTTTATTCCTAATCTAAGTGCTCCAAATCCACCCATAGATAATCCTGAAATAAATAAATTACTTTTGCTACTTACCGACGAAATATTCTCTCTTACAGCATTTGGTACATCTTCAACAACCCATTTTTCAAAGTCTCTTTGGTTGTGCCTTAAATAACCTGATCCGTCACCCCACAATCCATCAGAAGGCATAGCGATTACCATCGGTGAAATTTCCTTATCCTGTATCATTTGCAAAGCAGTTCGATGTACTCCAGCTTTTCCTGACCAGACCCAAGCACTGCCATAAACCCCGTGTAGTAAAATTATTAAAGGTAGGTTTTCAGCATTTTCAACTGGTGGCACAAAAACACATATATCGCCCCTACCCTTTAAATTTTTGGTTTTGACTGTAATAAATCGAAGGTTATCACTTTCAAATTTCGGGTCTGATATCTCTGTAGTTCTAAAAAGTTCTTCCATTAATCAAATACAATTACGCCTTTAGCATTTTTTCCTGAAAGCATATCTTCAAAGGCTTTTTCTAAATCATCTAATCCATAGGTTTGCGTTATCATTTCTTCCAATTTAATGGAGCCTGAATTATAATGTTCTACGATTTTAGGAAAGTCTTTATCAGGGTTACATCCTCCGTATAATGGATTAATATACACTTTATCCCATTCAAATAAATTCATATCCACGGGAATTTCTTGTTCAATTCCACTAACCTGAACCGCTGTACCCGCGTTTCGAACCATTGCCAAAGGTGCCATACCCAACTCAGGCACGGCGGTACACTCAAAAGCATAATCAGCTCCACGATTATCCGTCAATTCTTTAACCTGCTCCGCTGCCTGAAGCAAGCCTTTATCATTTTTATCTGCTAATACCGTTTGGGTAGCTCCAAAATTTTTAGCCATTTCCAAACGGCCAGCATTAATATCTATAGCGATAATTTTTGCTGCCTTACTCACTTTAGCGCCTTGAATAACACTAAGTCCTACGCCACCTGTTCCTAAAACGACCACGGAACTACCTTCTGTTACTTTAGCCGAATTTACTACAGAACCAAAACCCGTCATCACCCCACAACTAATAATACTAGCTGCCGGAAACGACATATTCTCATTCGGGTTTTTTACCACTGCCGAAGCTTTAACCAAAGTGTATTCTGATAAAGTGCCAATATTAAAAGATCGCTCAATAGGCTGTCCATTATAGGTAGTACCTTCTAAATGGGCATGGCCGTCGGTATACCCATTTGCACCAGCAACAACAGGAGAATTATTTTCACAAATATGTTCGTTTCCTAACTTACATTGAAAACAATTCCTGCAAGGTGTGGCCCAATTTAAGATTATAGAATCTCCTATTACAACATTTTTCACATTTGAACCAATAGCTTCTACAACACCAGAACCTTCATGTCCCATCACAATTGGTTTACCCCAAGTAAGTGAATCATGGTCTGTATGACATAAACCAGCAGCTTTTATCTTTACTAAAACCTCATCTGCTTTTGGTTCGGCAACACTAACGGTATCAATAATAAATGTACCATCACCTTTTGCTATTGCACTTTTAGAAATTCTTTTCATACAATTCGAGTTTCACTTTTTTTTGATTCAGGTTCTATAAAATTTACTGGCTTAAATTCAACAGTTGAATCTGCCAATTTTTCTTTATTAACAAGTTGATTCGACTTAATAAACTTCGTTCCTACCACATAGGCCTTCGCATTATTAATGGCATCAACAGCCAGTAAAGTGTTTCCTCTAAAATACCAAATAGAAAAACAAGGTTGTTCTTTTTCCTCCTTTCGAATAACAATATTATCATATCCGTTAGAAAGTCCAACAATTTGTAATTTCACGTCATACTGATTAGACCAGAACCAAGGAATAGAATTATAAACCACGTCTTTTCCACTAATTGAAGCTGCTGCAACTTTAGCTTGGTCAACTGCATTTTGAACCGATTCTAATCGGACGAATGTATCATAATGCGGATTGTAATGAAAAGTACAATCGCCAATTGCATATATATGCTCATTACTTGTTCGTGCCGAGGCATCTACCTTTATTCCATTTTCAATGGTGAGCCCGGCTTGTTGCGCCAATTCAATATTCACACGAATTCCTACGCCAACTATTATGATATCAGCTAGGTAAGTTGAGCCGTCTGAACAAAGAACAATTGAACTATCACGCTCATTTTCTATTACTGTTACGTTTTTACCAGTCATTACCTCCACCCCATTTTCTTGATGAAGTTTATGAAAAAAGTCTGACATTTCAGAAGTCGTTACTCGCGCTAAAATTCGTTCTTCTCTTTCTAATACAGTTACTCCAGCACCTGCTTTTTTTAAAGAAGCTGCTATTTCTAAACCAATATATCCACCACCAATTACCACGACTTTTTGATTCGGTTTATCACCTAATGCGCTTCGTATACCTTCTACATCAGCAGTTGTTCTTAAGGGAAATACATTATTAGCAGCATTAAGTCCTGGAATTAGAGGTATTAATGGACGGGCTCCCGTAGCTAGTACCAATTTATTATAACTTTGAACTGAGCCATTATCTAAAACCACCTTTTTTTCCTCTGCGCTTATCGAAGCAATTTTAACACCCAAATTCAATTGGATATCATCACGCGCATAGCTTTCTGCAGATTTCAATGGAGCTGTTGCCAAACCTGCCTCATTTGTCAAATACGTTTTCGACAGCGGAGGACGATGATACGGTAATTCTGGATCCGCATCAAAAAGAATAATTTCACCATCCCAACCTTCTTTCCGTAAAGCAAATCCGCAATTCACACCTGCATGACTGGCACCAACAATAATGCATACTTTTTTATTTTGCTTAAAAGTATCCATCTATTATTTTGCTACAGTTAGCTCCACACCATCTAAATCATCGCTTATTTCAAGTTGGCAACATAGGCGACTGTATTCATCTGCATTATCATCTAATTCTAACATGTCTGTTTCGATTTCACTAGCTTGTCCTGTTTTAACCATATCTTCCGGTTTTACGTGAACATGACAGGTAGCACAAGAGCATACACCTCCACAATCCCCATCGATACCTTTTACATTATGTTCTACAGCCAATGCCATTACTGAGCCTGAAGTTCCTTCCAATACAATTGTTTCGTTATCACTTGTAATAAATGTAATTTTTGCCATGTTATTTATTTAGTTAATGAGTTAAATTTTGCATTTAAATAATCATAGCCCACTTTTCTTTTAAATTCACCGAGCTCCTCAATATTTTCTTTATAATCATATACTTCTATACTTGCTACTTTTTCTGCTAATGTTTTTAAGAGTACCCGCATTATTTGTCGTGCATGAGTTGCCCCTAAACAGTTATGATGACTAAACCCAAAACCAACATGCGGATTAATTTTTCTATCTATAACAATCTCGTTTGCATTTTCGAAAACTGTAGCATCTCTATTTGCAGATGCCCAACAAAGCGAAACTCGTGTATCTGCTTTTACCGCATGCTCGCAAACATGAGTATTTTCTGTCATAACACGTCCCATTTGTGTTAATGGCGAGAAATAACGAATCATTTCTTCAACCGCATTATTAATAATCTCTGGCTCGGTTCTAAAACGTTCTAATGATTCTTGATGTTCTGACAAATATGAAATTGCATTTGTTATAGCATTAATTACAGTATCCCTGCCACCTGCAAAGGTTAAGACCATTACTCCTTTCACTTCTTCTTTAGTTAATTTTTTTCCATCAACTTCAGATGCTAATAAAACAGAATACAAGTCATCTTTAGGGTTCTGAATTGATTTTTCAATTTGCTCGTCAATGTAATCATAAAGAATGTTTGCCTTGTCTGCATCTAAATCAGAATCTTCACTTCGGAAAACATGTGTTCCCCATGAAATCCATGTATCCGCCTCGTCATACGGTGTATTTAACAAAAGAGTTAATGCTCTTGATTGCAAAACCAATGCAAATTCTTCAATAATATTTATTGTTCCTGTAGCAATTACTTCATCAACCAACGAACCAATTTGGGCTTCCAATTTTGCAGAATATTCTTCTTGCATTGGACGCTTAAACCAAGGTTCAACTATTTTGCGATAAAGCCCGTGAATTGGAGGGTCTAATTCAAAAGGTATTTGTCGAGTCTCTCGAATATTTACTTCAGACGGAATTACTATTCTGCCAGGTTTTGCTGCTGACTGAAATGTTTTATAATTGTGTGCCGTTTTTCTAACATCTTTATGACGTAACAACATCGTTACAGGGTCATTCTGATCATCCATCTTTCCAATACCTTTTTCTAATCGGGCCTTCTCAAATGGATCTGGTAATTCACTTTTTTGCATTACAATCTTATATTTAGTTGTCTTTGAATTGATATACATGCAAAAATTATAAAAATAAAACCTCCCGAAGTAATGTATTATATCAATTAAGTAAACTATTATGTCGTATTGATATAATAGTTTACATTTATTTCAATATAATAGAATATGAAAGCAGTATTAGAACCAATTGTTTTAGGTGAAAAGAATACCATACAAGGGTTTTCGTATGAAGCACCCAATTTCGAAACTCCATGGCATTTTCATCCTCAGCATGAGTTAACTTATATTGTAGAAAGTACGGGTACAAAATTAATTGGAGATTTTGTTGGACCATACGAACCGGGTGAATTAGTATTACTTCGATCTAAGCTTCCACATTGTTGGAAAAATGTTGCTCAAAAAAACACACTATCTAAGTCTATTGTAGTACAATGGAACAAAGGGGTTTTTCCAAAAGTTCCAGAATTAGAAATTGTTTTCAACTTGTTACGTACTGCTTCGAGAGGTATACTTTTTGATAAACACAAAACAAAATTATTATTCCCTTTAATACAAAACTTACCAAATCTTGAGGACCATGAATTATATATTCAGTTGTTACAATTATTAACAAAGCTTGCAAGCTGCCCATATCAAACATTATCTAAAACACAATTTTTAGATGATTTACCTACAGAATATGGAAGCCGCATGTTAATTGTACATGATTTTGTTTCGAAGCACTATAACAGAAAAATTTATCTAAAAGAAATTGCAGATGCCGTTAAAATGTCTGAGCAATCTTTCTCTCGATTCTTTACAAAAATGATGGGGCGTTCATTTTTTACGTTCCTAAATGAATATCGAATTAATGTTTCCGTACGTATGTTATTAGATACTCAAATGTCCGTATCTCAAATTGGTTATGCCTGTGGATATGAGTCCCTAACTTTTTATCATAAACAGTTTAATAAATTTATAGGTAGTACACCATTAAGCTACCAGAAAAAATTTAAAAAATAAATTTGCTGATAAATATTTAAGCCTACTTTTATCATTGTTCAGTATTTGTCTAGTGATTTAAATTTGGCCTTTCTACTATTAACTTTAAATTACATCTCACACTATTAGCAACTATATTTTACCGTTGCAAACTAAAACTAAGTGAAACATTCATATTTCAATCATTTTAAAAACACAGTTTCAAAATGTCGTACTTCAAAAAAAGCCTGATTTTAATATTGTTTACTTTAGTAATTACCTCCTGTGGTTCTAAAAATGAAGAAAAAACAAAAAATAGGGAAACAAATGATTCTATAGTGCACTATGAAGCCAACTGGGAATCCATTAAAAAGAACTACAAAGATCCTGAATGGTTTAATCAAAAGAAGTTTGGCGTATTTATACATTGGGGTGCTTATGCTGTTCCTGCACATGGATCCGAATGGTACCCCAGAAGAATGTATATGGACACTGCTACTTTTACCGCCCAACTGAAACATCAACATGATGGTCCTAACGAAACTTTTCTGTATCATAAGAAAACTTATGGTAATCAAAAGGAGTTTGGTTACAAAGATTTTATCCCCATGTTTAAAGCCGAGAAATTTAACCCCGAAGAATGGATTACACTATTCAAAAAATCAGGTGCAAAATATGTAGTGCCAGTTGCAGATCATCACGATGGATTTGCCATGTATAAATCAAATACCACAAGGTGGAATGCTGTTGACATGGGACCAAAACGAGATGTATTAGGAGAGTTATTTAAGGAAGGAAGAAAACAAGGAATGATAATGGGGGCCTCTTCGCATTATGCATTTAACTGGTCCTTCTACAATAAGAAAGATCATTTTGATACTTCAGATCCGCAATATGCCGATTTATATTCGCCTAAAGGTCAAGATTTAAACGAACCGGTATCAGAAGAATTTAAAGAAAAATGGTGGGCAAGAACGAAAGATTTAATTGATAATTATCAGCCAGATATTCTTTGGTTTGATTTCTATTTAGATATTCCAGATTATGCTGATTATAGACCCAAACTTGCTGCATACTATTACAATAAAGGAATTGAGTGGAACAAAGAGGTTGTTTTACAAGATAAGAACTTTAGTCATGAGGCCTTTCCAGAGGGTACAGTAATCTATGATTTAGAGCGCGGAAAGTTACCTGGTATACGAAAATTACCTTGGCAAACAGATACTTCAATTGGTAAGAACTCGTGGTGCTATGTAACCAATTGGGAATCTAAAACTGCAAATAGTTTGATAGATGACTTAGTAGATATCGTTTCAAAAAACGGAAACTTATTACTAAATGTTGGACCTAAAGCAGATGGCACAATTCCTGAAGACCAGCAAAAAATACTCATGCAAATGGGAGATTGGCTAAGCACTAATGGAGAAGCCATTTATGATACCAAATACTGGAAGACTTTTGGAGAAGGACCAACGGAAGTTAAAAAAGGACATCATTCAGAAGGTCAAAACAAAGGTTTTACAGGCCAAGATATTCGCTTTACACATAAAGGTGACAAGCTTTACGCAATTATGATGGCATGGCCTGAAGACGGAAAAGTTTCTATCAAATCACTTGGTAAAAACTCAGAATTCGGTAAGGACTTAAATGTGAAGGCTATTCGATTATTGGGTAGTGATGCCAAAGTAAATTTTAATCATTTAGCTAACGGATTAACTGTTTCTGATTTGGGTGATAAATCTGGTGAATTTGCACATGTTTTAGAGATTAGTTTATAAAATCTACTAATATATTTTAGGCGATTGCACCAATTTTGAAATTTCAAAAGTTTCATTGTATGCGGGCATTTTATGACTGTTCCATAATTCTTGGTCTTTCAATGAATAAAACCATAATGGACGAACAAAACCATTGGTCCATTCTTGAGTTTCTGTCACCATTTTTTGAAGACGTTTAGGATACCTACCACCCAAATTTTTCTTTTCTTCGAAATCTGTTTTGATATTATGTAGTCGCCAAGGTTCGTTGCCCATTCTGGTAATTTTCCAATCACCTTGGCGAACACCAACATCATTATACCCATGTCGATGACGTAAGGTATAAATCAGTCGTTCTTTGTCAACATCGGTTCCAGCGAGTATGTTTTCCATAATATCTCTTCCATCCAAATTCTTTCCAATTGCAGCATCGCTTTTTGCTAGACCTAAAAACGTAGGGTACAAATCAAGTGATGATACTGGGTAATCATAACTTTTGCCAGCTGATATATTCTTCGGCCAATGTACAAACATGGGTACTCGATAACCACCTTCCCAAGTATCGCCTTTTCTTCCTTTCAAGGGAAAGTTGTTAGCACCATGATCTGTATTTCCACCATTATCACTTAAAAACACAATGACTGTGTTTTCATATTGTCCATTAGCTTTTAGAGATTTTACGATTTCGCCCACACCACGGTCTACGGCATATACCATTGCCGCATAGGTTTTTCTATCCTTATCTTCAATAGTGTTGAATTTAGTAAGGTCTTCTGCTTTTGCTTGCAACGGAACATGAGGTGCGTTATATGATAAGTACATAAAGAATGGTTTATTCTTCGCCTTGGCATCTTCAAAAAACCGAGTGGCTTCTCTCGAAAAAGCATCTGTTAAGTATTCCGTTTCTTTTACTTCTTTTCCATTATGTTCTAACGGAAAAATATAATCACGGATGTCCTTTTTCCCCTCCTTAAGTTGTTTTTGATACATAGCACTATATTTTTCTGGAAAATAATCATGTCCTCCGCCTAAAAATCCATAAAAATCATCAAAACCTCTTTTATTTGGATGGAACTTGGGTGCTGAACCAAGATGCCATTTACCAACAATTCCTGTATAATAACCAGCTTCCTGTAAAACCTTACTCATGTAAGTAGCGTTTACAGGGACTCCCATTTCATCAGCATCAAGCTCACTACTATTATGTGGTAAATTAAAAGGTGTTCCTAATTTATGAGGATACCTACCTGTCAACAAGGCTGCCCTACTAGGACCACAAAAAGGATGTGCAACATAAGCCGATGTGCAAATAATAGACTCATTAGCAAGTGCATCTAATTCCGGAGTCAGAATATCTGTAGAACCATTAAAACCTACATCAGCATACCCAAGGTCATCACAGAGAATAACTAGAATATTGGGACGTTTTTCTTGTGCATAACTGATATTTGATAGTATTATCAAGACTGCAGATATGTATAACCTAGTGTACTTAGAATTTATTCTCATAGTAGTAAATTCTTTGTTATAAAGTTTTTTTTGCCAAATTACCTTTCCAACCTTTATTGAATTGAGCGAATAATTCTTTGACCAACTCTGGGTTTTTCTCAGCAATATTTACTGTTTCCATTGGGTCTTTATGGTGGTCATAGAGTTCAAAAAATAGGGGTTCAGCTTCGGATTTAGTATAGTCTTTCCAAACTATAAATCGGTATGTTTCTGTTCGCATCGAATAACCCATCAGGCGATTCTCAAACAAATCTCTATTCCATTTCTCTTTTTGTTGCTTTTTAATTCGTTCTTCAACTTCCAGAATAAGTGGTCCGAAATAGGTTTCACGCATACCCTGTGAAAGAGGATTCGCAGCCCATTCTCGTAAAGCAGGAGAAGGGAATTGACTAAAAGCAGCCGTTTTCCATTCTGTTTCCGGGTTTGAAATCAGGGGTTTGAAACTTTGCCCTTCTAAATGTTTAGGCAGCTGAATACCTGCCAAATCACAAAGAGTTGGGTACATATCCACTAATTCTACCAAAGCATCTGTTGTTTTTCCACGACTTCCTTTTGGCATATCAGGAGTCCAAATCATCAACGGTACACGTGTACCAATTTCATAGTTGGTGGCTTTTCCCCATATACCCATTTCACCTAAATGCCATCCATGGTCACTCCATACGATAATTATGGTGTTATCTCTTACTCCTGCTTCATCCAAGGCAGAAATCATTTTCCCAATCTGTGTGTCGACATAACTCACACAAGCTAAATAGGCATGCTTTAAAGTTTTGGCCAATTCAACATCTATGGGTCCTTTTTTTGGAATTCCATATCGCGCACGTAATTCAAAAGATGGATGTAAACCCATTGTCGCTCCATTTTCAGGCCCCGTAGTTTGTGTTGCTAATTGAATTTCGTCAGGATTATACAAATCCCAATACTTCTTTGGTGCCAACCAATCAAGATGTGGTTTTTTCATTCCCATCCCTAAGAAGAAAGATTTATCAGGATTCTTCTCAAGCATATCTTTAAGCGTCACAACTGCTAACTCGGCATTGTAGCCGTCTTCATAAAATGTGTCGGCAACATCGGCATTTTCGTATGCTGGACCTTTACCTAAACCATTTCTTGGTGCATCAGGGCCGTATTTAGCAATCATTTCTGCTCTATTCTTTTTGAACATTTCCTGACTTTCAACCTTCGCAAAACCACCCGGAGTGTTACTTTTCTCAATTGTCATTTTATCTACTGCCGGAGTTCTACTCCACGATATACCTAAATCAGCAAAGGCAGGTTTGTGATAAATTTTACCCGTATGTACGGTTTCGTATCCATTATTCTTAAAGTGTTGCGGAAGGGTTACAATATCAGGATTTGCTTCTCTGAAATACGTGAAATTCTCTATGACATTAATAGTTTCTGGTCGAGCACCTGTCATTAAACTCGCTCTAGATGGACTACAAATAGCCTCTTGACAATAGGCCTTATTAAATAATAAGCCTTGGCTTGCCAGTTTATCTAAATTTGGTGTGATTGCGATTTCAGAACCATAGGCGCCGAGTTCAGGACGAAGGTCATCGATGGCTATAAAAAGAATGTTGGGTTTTTTCTTGGTTACTACTTCGGAAGTTTTTTCTTTTTCTCCCTTACACCCAGTGATTAAAACAAATAGAATAAATGCAACCAAATGAAACCTCATGCTTTTCGTATTTAATTAAAGGGAGTAATCTCAATTTCATCAATAAAAAAACGTGAAGCTTTTTTCTCAGGAACATCTTCTTTTCGGACTTCAATTTTAAACTGGTCACTTATACTTGAAGCTTCCGTTTTCGAAATTTTCTTTTCAATGCTTACCCATTGACGTCGTTCTAATTCTGTTAAATCAATGGGGATTTCCATTTTAGGATTTTCAAATGACAGATATAATTTCTCCACAGCTCGACCTTGGTCTAGCCAGACTTTTAAGGATAAATTATATTCACCTTCGGGAATATTTACAGCTCCCTCAGGAGATAGGGCAACCACATTTTCAGTTTCCAATTTTTCATTCTTCCCAAAACCTGAGAATTCAAGACTGTTTACTCCTGAATAATAATCGCCCTCATTAATTTTAAAGTACTTCGCTGACAAGCTATCAATTTCCCAAAACTTCTGATACTCATTCGGAACCGAACTTTCAGGAACCATTTTCAAAGGTCTTGGAACATCCTCAAACAAAATAGGTCCTTCAAAACCATAAAATTGACGTGCTAAAAGATTTTTCGTAGGTTTTTGCCAAACACGCAAATATTCAATTTCAAAATCAACAGGCAATTCTTTTTTATCTGGCATTCCCAACCAAAAGAAAATTTCTGAATCGAGCCAGACTTCCATAGGGTTGTTCAATACCCAATCTAAACCTACATCGTCTTGCGTAAAATGATGCACTAATTTCCCATCGATGTATAAACTCAAATAATCTTCGCCCCAATCAGCCCCGTAAACATGAAATTCATCCGCTGTGCGATATGGCAAACGCTCTATATGTTGAAAAACATTTGTAGGTCTTTGGGCTGGCGGACTCCAATCATGAGCTGTTGCTAAAGAACTTGTAGCTGTAATTTTCTCTCCCTTTTTAGGGTTTCCCATTTGTTCAAAAACATCCAACTCTTGTTCGTATCCTATTCCCCAAAAAGCAGCTGTAATGGCTGCATTACCTGTTTTTGATTTGACTTCCATATACCCATTCAAAAAACGTTTTTTGGTTATGACTCCTGCCGTAGTAACAGGCATAGGTTTGTCTTTATACTCCCCATATTTCGCTGCACCCATAGCCCCATCAGTGTATGATTCTTGAATGAAATCATACTTTGGTTCCCAAGCGGTTCGAAGTTTCAATTTTCCTTTATGTACACGCACATTATGTGGAACAAATTGAGAAGGAGCACGCCCTTTCCAAATATAATAATCTCCGTTTTCACCTTCAATAAACCATTTATTACGGTCTAATTCTTTACCTTCAAACTCATCACTAATTTCTTCATTCAAAACCCAACCCCCTTCGTTATTAGGGTCAGAAGCAGGGTAAAAATCATTTGACTGTCCATATAAATTTATGGCCAATAGTATACATAAGAATGTAAAAATCAGCTGTTTCATATTATTTCTTTTTAGGTGCTAAAGCCAATTGCACTTCTTCTATAGTCATATTTTTTGTTTCCTTTAAATAGATAAAAAGTATAACAAGCCCAATCGTTACGGTACTGGCATAGAATAAAAGTGTTGAACTTATGCCCAAATTCTCTAATTGCCAGGGGAAAAACGTTTGCACAAAAGAACTGGTGATACTGGTTATAAACGTAAAAAAAGGAATGGCTATTCCTCTATTTGATATTGGAAATATTTCAGAAAACAACACCCACATTACAGGACCCAGCGTAGATTGAAAGGCGGCTACAAAACTCAAAATTCCGATAAGAATCAAGAGTCCATTAATGCTTACAGCTTTTTTCAATAAGGAGTCGACATGTACTTTTGAATCTTCTTCCCCTAAAGTTTCAGCAATAGCTTTTTTAAAATCAATATCACTTTCGTACGAGTTACCAACCAAAACATTTAATCTATCCTTATTTGGTAATTCGGTCAGCTCAGTTACCTGTTCTTGACTTAACGAATAAGTCGCTGTTTTGAATCCATAAAAACAAATACTCAGACTAATAATTATCCAAATCATTCCCCCAATTATCATTGGCCGTCGACCAATTCTATCGATTACCATTAAACCTAGAATGGTAAAAACGACACTAATTAATCCAATCCATATGGCCTGGGCGAATGCAGCGTCGGCACCCATACCAAGCTGCTCAAAAACCGTAGGTGCATAAAATAATATTGCATTAATACCTGTCGATTGTTGTACAATAGCCAAGGTTATTGCAATAATAAATGTAATACGCATGGGCTTACTAAAAATCTCTTTCAATTGTGACACTATAGAATGGTCTGATTTTCCCGCATTCATAATTTCTTCCGTTTGCGTGATCTGCGCGATTACTTCATTCTCCGGAATCACTTTGCGTAACGTATCTTTTGCTTCTTCAACACGCCCTTTAAGCATTAACCAAGCAGGGCTTCTAGGAACAAAACTTAAAAGTGCAAACCATATTAAAGCAAATATCATCTCGGAACCTATCATCCATCGCCATGTATTCGTATCAAGACCAATTGACCTAACCCATTCCGCATCTGAATTAGCTACACCTTGAATCAAATAGTTTATAAAATAAGCGGCCGATAATCCAACAACTATATTAACTTGAATCATCGAAACCAGTTTTCCGCGCCATTTAGGTGGAGCGATTTCACCGATGTACATCGAAGCCATCGAAATAGAACTAAATGCTAATCCACCTAAAAATCTCGCAGTCACAAAGGTCCAGTAATTTGGTGCTAAGGCTGAACCAATAGCTGAAATCAAATAAATTGCGGCTGATATTTGTAAAGCTCTTTTTCTCCCGATTTTATCAACAGCATAACCAACGAATAACAATGCTAGTAAAACGCCCCAGGCGGGTCCGCCAACTGCTATACCTAACTCTAATTCACTTAAGGAAAATTCTTCAACAAGGTAATTGATTGTTCCTGAAATCAATGCGGCATCTAAGCCAAAGACGAAACCACCCATGGCAACAATTGTTGCGTAGGTATAAGCATTTTTTCTGAAGTTGGCCATAAGTGTATTGTTTGGTTGGTTTTAAATTAATCCCAAATAATGGGCATGAAAACGGTCATTTCTCCTTGTCCACGATTACTCCATGTGTAATAGGGAATCAATTGGGTGGAATAGCTTTCCATTTTTGGTTTTGTTACCTCATTGTACATTCCTTTTAATTCATCTTTACGAATTAGTAAATCGGTTTCTATGGTCGTTACTCCCCCGAATAAGTCTGGTTTATGTACAGGTTTCAAAGCTTTGCTACTTGAAATATACGCATCAGTAATTGCTGTTCCTTCAGGAAGGTCAGCTGTTTCAATTGTATAAACTACCGGGCCTCTTTTGACAGCAACTTGATTTCTAACTTCTTCAATTCTAGGATGCCCCTCAATAAATTTGGTATCCATAGGAATATTTAAAGAAATCACATCTCCTGCTGACCATTTTCTATCGATTTTGGCAAAACTTCCTGGGGTAACATTATCGATATTTTCGCTATTAACTTTAATGCTGCTTCCTTTTGCCCAAGCCGGAATTCGTAATAAGAATTCAAAGGATTCCGATTTACATTCTTCAATAGTAATTTCCACGACACCATCCCAAGGGTAATTCGTGTTTTGCGATAACTTGATTGCAGAACCGTCTAACAAAGTGGTTTCTAATGTATTTCCTCCGTAGAGATTAACCGCAATTCCGTTTTCAGATTTACTATACGCCCACGCTGGAGATTTAGCAACGGTTCGCACCAAATTTGGCGGACAACAGAAACAATGTAAATACGGTTGTCTTTCTGGGAATTCGACATTCATTTTGTCATAATCCAAAGCCCCATCAATTTTCCGTAGTGGATTTGAATAGTAGTAATCTTTTCCATCGATACCAATACCTGAAAGTCCGCTATTATGCATTACCAATTCCATAATATCGCCATGATGCGATTCTCCTGTCAAGGTCAACATTCTATAATTGAACATGGCATTACAAATATTCGCACAAGTTTCATTGTATGCAGTCATATTTGGCATCATATATATATCGATAAAACCCTCTTCGATTTTATCTAAACGGGATGATCTTCCGTAATGAGTTTGACCTACTGCTCCAGTCACATACATTTTCTTTTCGGTCACATTTGCGCAAAGAATATCAAGTGCATCGATTAAAGCTTTTTCGCCTGTTTCAGCATAGACGTCAGCCGCACCCGCATAATAATACAATGCTAAAACAGCGTGGCCAACCGCTTCAGTTTCTTCACGAAGTGGAATGCGTTCTTGCACCATATCTCCGATAGGATAACCTTCAGTAGTCTCATCTTCTACAATATCATACGAACCCCGTAAATTGATAAATTGCTCGGCTAGTACTAAGTATCGTCTATCTCCAACGGTTCTATACAATTCTACCAAGCCCATAATTTGAGTTTGATTGAATCCAAAACGTTTTAGCTTATCGGTAATTGGTATGAAAAGTTCGTGTAGATAATCGGCATGTTTAACAGCAATGTCTAAAAAATTGGTTTTACCCGTTACTCTATGATGAATACATGCGCTCGTTAATAAATGTCCGCTATTGTATAATTCATGATACCTTCTATTGGAAAATGGTTTGATGCTTTCATCAATAATAGCCGGAGTAGATAAATACCCATTATCACGTTGCGCCTTGGAAATAATGGCAATAATCTCATCTAAATCGCTTAGAATTGTTTCATCTTTATTGACAGCATAAATGTATACGCTGGCTTCCATCCATTTGTAGAAATCACCATCGTGCCACCATTCTCCTTGGTGCTTTCCTTCTTTTAAACCCGCCGCAATTTTAAAGTTATTTAATCCATGGCCAGTATCACCCTTGAGTAAACTGCCCATGTAAGGCACCATTACTCTTTCAGCCTGTCGCCATTTATCACCCCAAAAACCATCGGTCCATTGGCAATCGCCTATGTCAATACTTTTCAGCTTTACATGCGGACTTTGGGTATTATTTATAATTCCTCTAGCGTTTTCTTTAATCATTTGATACTGCTGTGCTTTGTTTTTAATCTTGTTGAAGTCCGACTGTAAAATGTCCGGTTTTTAGTTTTCCATTTTTGTCTGTAATGCGATAACCATATCCGGGAATCGAAATACCTCCTTCAATTTTTTGTGTTACCGGTCCCAGATTTGCAACAACCTCAGTTCCTGTTGAAAATCGACTTCTTTGCACTTTAAAATCTGCACTTAGGTATTCATGACTCAACAACTCAGAATAGAATGTTTCTTTATGAACAGGACTCACTAAATCTCTTGCCATTTGAATCATAGGCGCCATACCTTCAAATTCATAAGGAGCAAAAAAAATGGTAGTACCTCTACCGAAAAGCATACTTCGAAGCGCTTTGATTCGAAAATCGCCATTTTCGGTAACCTCATTATCAGGGTCTTGAATCTTTCCGAAATTAGCAATGGCTTCGTGATACACTAAATTGAATAATGGCGCATGGTGTGAAAGCTGCCCTAAAGGTCGATTTTCTAAATAAGTCATTCCTTCAAACATATCGAAATATGGAATCCATTGTTCTTGACCATGCTCGGTTCCATTAACTAGATTTAAACTATCAATATATTTAGCAAGCTCAATTCTGCCTGCTTTGCCATCTTCACGGTAGGCGGCAAAAGTGATGTCAGAGATATCAGCTTCTAGACCGAGATATGAAATTTCGTTTTCTAAATTTTTCTTAGCCAAGCCCTTTTGAAACTTTGGATTAACACGCGCCCAACGGCTACCGGTTGCCTTCAATTTACCAGCTGCATCACGCCCCATTAGGTCTTCGGTAAAATCAGGATCATTTTCAAGCATAGGCGAATAGGCGTGGTATGAAGAATATAAATATCCGAACGACTTTGCTAAATCTACCGCAGTCTTTAATTTTTCTGGTCCGCCTAATTCTTCACTAATCGGAAAATTATGAGGTACGAAATTCGAAAACGTTCCCCAAGCGTGAATGAATGCATTATCAACTTTTAAGTCATCATGAACGGTCTGAATTATGTTTTTCAAGTCGTCAAAAGTAAAAGCCATTCCTGGCATATTTACATAATGTGGATAACCACCATATACGCCAAAATAAATAGCCCCTGGCAGTTTATTGACATTCGGGTTTCGAGCAAGCTTCTCTTTTAAAGTCACAAAATGACCTCGTTTAATAGCTTCCTTTTTGTATTCCTTTGCCATGTCGACATAATTTCCTTCAGGAATAAAATGATAAGTAATTTGACGTTTACTTTCTTCAGTGTCTAATTTCCAAACAGGGTCTAAAAACAATACTCTTTGATATGTAGACATTTTGCCTTCCGCATTAAATAAATATTGACCATTGTTATTGATGTTGTAAAATAGTTCAGGTCTTGAAGCTTCATCAACAATTCCCATAACTGCAGACTTTTCATTATGAGTACCCCACCATGGCATCGTTAAACCAGTTCCATTATTAAACAACTGCAAAGTTCCAATTGATTTACTGTTATACGTTGCATCATCCCATTTACAAAAACGACCTCCGTTCATTGGAAAAATATATGAAGGACAAATAATGCCCTGCTTCTGCGGTATTACCCCTGCTCCTTTATCTTCATCAGTTTTTAAGCCAAACTGTCTTGCTGGATATCGTAAATCTGAAAGTTTAAAGTTTCCTGATTCTTGTTTCAGAATTTGGACTTCTAATTTAGGCGCAGTTTTATCTAAGCGTAGTTCGGTTGAAATACGCACTCCGGAAGCAACAGAACCATCTTCAAGAACTGGTTCTGAAAACGATATTGAAATGGTGTTTCCATCCTTTTTAACAATGCTGACAGATTTACTTTTTGAAAGGTTAACCGTTTCCGTTCCTTTGTCGGTTTTAAGTGTTAATAACCCTGCAGCATTCTCCCAAGGATCAGAACCCCAAACGTGACCAGATTTTTTTTCAAGAACCGTAAAACATCCTGTTATATCATTGACAGAAACTTTTACTGCATCGTTTTCAATCTTAAGCATCTTTGGCTCCGGTTCCTTTTCAATTGAAATATCAATGGTATTAAAACCATAAAAGGTTTGAGTCATTAAAAGGGCTACTATAATGATATAACTCCGTAAAAGTGTACTACTTTTTTTCATTTTTGCTTGTTCTTAATAGGAATTAATAACCTAGTTTTTTGGCCAATACTTGTCCATACGAATGACATCACGCCATTCATATTCTTTTTTGAGTAACCATCGGGGGCGCTCTAAAGTAGCTTCCCATGCAAAAAGTTCTTTATACATTTCGAGATATCGTTCTTGTTCAGAAGTTGCCAAATTGTTCAATTCTTTTTCATCATCAGGAAGGTAAAAGAGCTCAGCAGGCCGGTCAGGAAAACGCATTAATTTCCAATCTCCTTTACGGATGGTTGCTCGCGCATCACGTTTCCAAAAAAGGGTCTCATGTGGGCGCTCTTTAATTTGCCCATTGATATGCGGAACCAAATCAACCCCATCAACATCTTTGAGGTTTTGAACATCACCACCCGCAGCCGAGAAAAAAGTGGGTAACAAATCAAAAGTGCTTATCGGATTTTTAAATACCGTATTCGGTCTTAATTTTCCCGGCCATTTCATTACAAAAGGAACGCGAATTCCACCTTCTAAATGTGTAGCTTTAATACCGCTTAAAGGAAGGTTACTCGATGCATTAGCATCTGTTGGTCCGCCATTATCGTTGGTAAAAACTACGATTGTATTATCATCAACACCTAATTCTTTTAGCTTGTCTAACACTTTACCTGCTGCTCTATCTAAAGCTAACCCCATCGCTGCAACGATTTTCCGCATACCAGTTAAATTTGGAAATTTCGCGAGGTCATCTGGGTTCGCATCCATTGGTGTGTGCACAGCATTGAACGATACGAAAGCAAAAAACGGTTTATTTGCTTTTACATTCTTTTCAATAAAAACAAGTGATTCATCAGCTAAGGCATCAGTAAGGTATCCTTCGTGTTCTTCAAATTGACCAAAACCGCGTTCCATTTTATTCATTGGTTCATTGGGCTCTTTGGTATACTCAAAATAACTTCTTGCTCCACCTCGAAAGCCGTAGAACTCATCAAAACCTCTTTTTGTCGGGTGAAACCTATCTGCTCCTCCTAAATGCCATTTACCATATATCGCCGTTGCATAGCCTTGTTGCTTCAGATAATCAGCCATTGTAACTTCGTCTACTGGCAAACCCATTTCGGTTCCATCAGCAGCAGAAACTTCACTCATATATGTTGGCACATTGTTTTCTTCATAACCAAAACGGTATTGTGATTTTCCAGTTATTAGTCCAGCACGCGATGGTCCACATGTTGGGTGTGTAACATACGCCTGCGTAAATCGAACTCCCTCACTTGCCAATTTATCTAAATTGGGAGTAATCATTTCTTTACTTCCTTGAAAACCAAAATCTGCATAACCCGCGTCATCAGCAAATAGCAAAATGATATTAGGCTGTTTTAGGTCTGTTGATGTAGATTGTTGTTGCGCAACGCACCCCAATGGCAAATAAAAAGTAAACACTAAAAATATTAGATTCTTCATTTTTGTTTCTATGTTTTCAAAATTAGGTTGAACAGATTCGTGTTCATCTGCAAAATTTATCGTGTACTAGCTATATTTTAACCCAAAAGCTAGAATAATTCATTTTTAAAGCAATATTACAGCTAGTGTAGTTACTTATTTAGAGCAGATATATAAGTATAATACACTCCATATGAGGTCTCTTCTTGGATGAAATCGTTGACCAAAAAAGTCTTGCCTCTATTTAAGAAAACTTCAAATGTGACTTCTTCATCGTTAGGTGAAATTTCTTTTTCTTGTATCTGATTCGCTATTTGAATACGTACTTTTGAAGGGGAGATTGCTTTATATGTAAACCAATTTTTAGGGTTTTTATCGGGAATGCCTAGAATTGGTCCCGAGTTTTCTTTAGGCCAACGTCGGCATACTATTTTATATAAACCATCTTTCTCAACTTGAACTGCATGTGTATTGTTTTTATTGATTTTACCTTCGGCAACTTGTTCACTTTTCCATATGGGTAAGTCATCACCGATTGCGTGTTGAATGGTCAATTTAATTTCTTCTTGATTAGGGTTACCAATGATTGTTGTCGGAAATTCATTGTACTCTAGATTTATTTTTGTCTTTTTCAGGAATTCTCGATTACTATTTAAAAGTAGTTTTACAATCGCCGCGTGCTGCTCTGCAACATTATTCAGTTGCATTCTATCTTTTTCGATATCGTACAACTCATTACCATTTACGAGTCGCCAATGTTCTTTTACAATAGCCGTATTCTCAACATCAAATGGAGTTCGCCAATCTTGCCTACTATGCACAAAAACAGCCCGATCAATTTGGCTTACAGATTCTTTTAGAAGTAAAGGAGATACGTCAAGACCATCTAATCTAGTCTTTTCAGGAATATTCAAATTGCACAAACTTGCCAATGTAGGAAGCAAATCAACATGGGCGGTTACCGCATTAATATCCAAACCGCCATTTATTTTTCCATCTTTCCATCGAATAAAAAAAGGTACGCGATGTCCACCATCAGTTCTGTCATTTTTCTTACCGCGAAAGCCCATATTATAACCAATTCTGCCATCTGGACTAATACCATCAGAAGTTCCATTATCAGTCATAAAAATAAGTATGGTGTTATCCGCGAGTTTATTCTTTTTAAGAAACTTTTCTAGCTTGCCAAAATTCTCATCAATATTTGTAATCATCCCGTAAAACTCAGGATTAAACACTTCTTTCCCTTTTAAATGTTGGTAGGGTTCTGCATATTTTTCGTCTACGTAAAACGGACTGTGAGGCGCATTGGTTGGTAAATAAATAAAGAAAGGTTTTTCTTGATTAGCGGCGATAAACTTCATTGCTTCTTCAAACCAAACATCAGTACAATAGCCTTCAAATTGTTTCGGTACGTTATTTACATAGTAGGTATCGTTGAAATAATTATTGCCCCAGTAATCTGATAACTCACCCACTCCACCTGCTTTATGATGAATGGCAACATCAAAGCCCAAATCTGTTGGCCGTACAGGGTAATTATCACCCAAATGCCACTTACCAAAAATCCCTGTTTTATAACCGTTTTGTTGAAACAATTGCGCCATTGTAAAAGCTCCATCAGACAATGCATCTCGCCCCTTATACGTTGCCCAAGCACCATTATTTATGGGGTAACGACCAGTCATTATTGCGGCTCGGGTAGGCGTACAAACTGGATTCACATGAAAATCGGTCAGCCGAACGGATTGCTTATAAAATTTATCGATATTCGGTGTTTGAATCCATGGGTTTCCGTGAGCACCGATTTCACCAATTCCTTGATCATCGGTTAAAACAAGGATTACATTTGGTCGAGTTGGACTTTTCTTTTCGACTTGAGAATGGGCATTGAAAAAACCCATAACCAAAGTCAAAATTAAAATGATTCGCATTGTTTTCATCTTTAATTCAATTTCCAATAATCCCAAAATTCTACATTAACAAGTTCATCATGTGACTTATCCCCTAATTCGATAGCTTTCTTCTTCATTTCTTCTCGCATTGTTGAGATAATTTCCGCATATTCTGGGAAGTCTGCAAGATTAAATGTTTCCCAAGGATCTTTCGAAAAATTAAATAGTTGTGTTACCCGAGAACCTGTAACTATATCTCCTTTATTTCTATCCTTATCAGGTGCTCTAACATATTCTATCAATTTATAATCTCCTTTTCTATAAGCTCTTTGATGTTGTCGGTAAGCGTGATACGTATAATCTCTTACGCCATCTTTCTCATTTTTAATGATAGGCACTAAGCTCTTACCTGTTACCGTCGCAGGTATTTTAATTCCAGTCATATCACAAACTGTCGGCAGAATATCGTAGTTATAACAGAAAGCGTATTCACGTCTTCCTCGATTAGTTTCTTCTATTAATCCTCCAGAAATTATAAGTGGAATATGGACCCCGTCTTCATCATAAATGTTTTGTTTGCCTAGTAAACCATGATTTCCAACGGCTAAACCGCTATCGCCTGCCATAATTATAATGGTATTTTCATACAATCCTTTTTCCTTCAAAGCAGTAATCACACGACCGATTTGAGCATCTAAATGAGTTATAATGGCATAGTAGTCTGACAAATGCTTTTTTGCGATATTCTTGCTTCGTGGCCATTCGGCCAATAACTCATCGCGCAAAACAATGTGGCCATTATCAAATGGGTGCTGTGGCATGTAGGAAGGTAACAATGCTATTTTATCTTCGGGATACATGTCTTTATATTTCTTTGGCGCTTGACGCGGATCGTGTGGTGTTGGAAACGCCAAATAATGGAAAAATGGTTTTTTCTTGTCATATTCAGAAATAAACTTGACACTTGCATCGGCCAAAACTTCCGATACATGAGGTCCTACTTTTTCAGTAGCTGTCGGCCCGCGCTTATCGTCTTTTGTTATTGGTCTACGTTTTACTTTTCCATTTGCATCATACTCCAATAAATACACATCTTCCATTTTATATTCTCCAGTAGCATCCCAATCACTGTATGGCATTCTAAATTGATCTGTTAAATAGGTTGGTTTACCGCAAACCTTGTCCCCATTATGGAATGATCTGGCCAAGTCATCAAATTCTTGATGCCATTTACCAACATGATGCGAATGGTAACCAGCGGACATAAAGACCTCACCCATTGTCATGTGGTCATTTGGAATATCAAAACCTCTTCCTTTTAATTGAAACAGATTTCTACCGGTAAGCAACATAGCTCTGCTGGGCACACAAGTAGCTCCAGTAAAAGACCCTTGTAAATAAGCATTCGTAAATGCAATTCCAGTTTTTGCTAGGTTATCAATGTTTGGTGTTTTTACAGCTTGATCTCCCAATGTATGAACACCACTATATCTATGGTCATCGGTATAAATAACAAGTACGTTGGGCTTATAGTCAACTTGTGCCCATATTGGTAATAATGAGAATAAAACGAATAAATTAAGAATCACTTTTATTCGATTATCGTACTTTTTATAGTTCATAATAAATTTCAGTTTTATATAACTAAATCCTATTTACTAATGTTTTTTATCCCAAAAAAGCCTGTCGATGTTAACACCTCTTTTCGGCCATTCAACACTTGATATATACCATTGACCATTTTCTCCTTGAAAAATTTCTGGAGCATGAGAATTTAATACTGTAATTTCCTTTTCCGCATCAATGCCAAAATCAGTAAGATCATCAGAGTTATACACATAGGCTTTATTTGTATATGCACCTTGAATATCTTTCTGATCCCAATCATCTTCCCAAGCACATACAAACAAGTAAAAGGTATTATTATAAAAAAGTAATGTGGGTGATTCGGGGTCAAATTTATTTGTCTGTAGAATTGTTTTAGGTTCACTCCAATTAATTAAATCGGTAGAACTTACCATACGAACACTTTTGATAGAACAATATGTAAGGTAGTAAGTACCTTCGTGAAGTAATAAATTCGGATCGCGTGCACCATCTTTATCCGAAAAGAGTTCTCCTTTAGGAATCCAATCATATAGATTTGAGGACACAGCAAATCGCATTGGACTATGACCATAAACCATCTGATATAGCCCATCTTTTTTCACAATATATGGAGCATGATTTGCCAAAATTTCACCGGGGCGGTCTTTTGGTGTTAGAATTTTAGAAAGGTCGTTATAATGATTTTCTTTTAGGGTCTCATTAAAAGTTGTAGCATAAGAAACTGCATGGAAAGAGGCATACTCGCCTTCATGAATCCCTTTTTTCAAAGGATTAGTTTCAACTAAAGGATGCGTAATTCCGAAAATATGCCATTTACCTGCTTCGTCTTTTACAAAGGTGTGGTCGTTGGGCACCCATTCATGATACCATTTACCTTCTTTCAATTCAGGTGTATCTGGTCCACAAAAATAATCTCCATCAGCTTCATAGATTCGAACATATTCATTCGCTTGTTTCGGAATCAATACTTGATCTTGAGCCACAAGCTGATATTGGAACATTAAAAGTGCTGTTAATATATATACTTTCAAAATTGTTTTCATTAATGAGGTACTAATTAATCCATTGAATTTTAGTTGTCATTTTATTTACTCAAATCATCTAAATCAAGGTGCAATAATTTTTTCGAAACCGTGTTTAAATCTACTTTATCACCTTCAAAATGAAAGGTTTTATGAATGTGTTTAATACTTTCATTTGGACTTAGTTCTCGAGCCCCAGACGATGATTCTAATTCGTAAAATGGTCCCAACTGGTCACCATTTTCAAGTGGGCCATCGTTATACGAATTGATTACATCACCGGCATAAGGTTTATCTTGTATTTTCCATTCTGAATTAACGTAATCTGCATCATTTTCGAATGTATAACTCACCACGGTTAACACTTGTTTGTCAGAATCGTAACTACCTATATAGGGCATTACATTTTGTGGAGGAAGTCCCATTTTAAATCGCTTTGTACCATTACCTTTAAATAAAACATGGTTATCTGTTATAGTTAATCTTTCTGGAGGAATAGCTCCGAAGTAAGAAGTATTCAGGGCAAGAGAATCTTTATAAGGAAGTATTACCGTTGTATTTTCTGAAGGATTAAACATTCCTAAAATCCATATGGAAAGCAACCCAGTTTCTTTAGACCATTTTGTTACTCCTGTATTTACAATTTGATTGGTAGATTCAAAACCTACAGATTTAACATTAGCAAGGTCAACGCCTAATTCTTCTATAATTTCGTCCTGATTAAAAATGTTAATTGTACGATTTACATCCAAATTAAACTGGTAACCAGAATAATTATTTATCTGAATTTCTTTTCGAAAAGAGACGGATGTAGCAGTTTGATTAACTATTTCAAAAATTTCGGTATCTAGTTCTTTAGGAGTAAACCAATTATCAAAAACAAACTCAGTATTCTTTTTAAAAAAAATAGAATATTGACCTCCCTCCGGTCCCATCCAAAAACGATCTTCTCCTCCAAAAGGATTAATATGTTTTTCAAATTTCCCTGATGCCAATAATTCATAATTCATCCAACCATAACTATTTCCTTTTAGGCCATTTGAAGTACTCGTCATCACCCTACCTTGTAATTTGGGTAGTACAATTAACTGGCTTTTGTCATCATTTGATTTTAATAAAACTACTTCTTGATGTTTTTCCAAAAACTTAAGGTCATCGCCAAAATCGTTCTTAGAACTTTGACTAAAAATACTTGTAGATACTATACTCATAAGAATAAATATTGATATTTTAAGGTTGTTAATCATGATTGGTTCTTTTTAGTGTTCCCACTTATTTTCTTCCAGAAAGTTTACAACTAAATAGGAATATGTATAATTTCCTGATTTGATAAATTCATTAAGGCTTTCAAGTATTTTGGAATTTAATTTCTCCTTCTCAGATAAAAATTCTAAATAATGATTTAATTGATTTTTACTCATCTTTTTCAATTTGGTCGAAAGCAATACGGCTACATAATCTGGACCTTCATCTAAATAATTAATCAAAATACTTCTACTACCGTTATCTATATCATCAAAAGCATTCCAAAAAGGTTTTTGCAATTCTGGTGTTTTATTCAATCGTTGAATAAAGTTTTTAGCAACAATACTCCGAACTAAAGGTGTACTTGTTTTAAATATTTCAGCAATCTGTTCAGAGTGATTTTGATAATCATTTTCATTGATTTTTTGTAGTGCAAAAATTTGATATTCTTGATTGTGACTATAGAGCATTTCAATAGTCATGCTCTCATTTAGTGCAGCTAATGTTTTGGCTTTTATTTTTTCTTGTATATCACCATATACAATATGCCAAGCCGTATAGCATGAATATAATGCACCGGGTACTACTGCCTCTTTTACTCTAGCAACAGTTGCTCCAGAAATAGCATCCACACCATTAACATTGCGCATTTTAGGCTTATCCACTAATTGGTCAATGGTTCTTCTACCAATAACACTTTTGTCATCTAATAACAACTCATGCAATTTCTGATAATCCGATTGCTGAAATTCGTCGTGATCATATTTTGTTAAGGGTAATTCTATGTTTCGATCGAAACCTGCATATTCTCCCAACAAAGTCCAATAGAATTTTATATGCATCAATTTACATTCACCATCTGCACATACTGGTGTCGCTATTTCAGAAGTATATAAAACAGGAGTCCTATTTTCATTTACCAGCACCAAAACTTCTTGTCTCCCAATCGAATCTATCTCAATATAAAAATCTGTTTTGTGCGGGAAAAGTTCAGTCCCCTCTTTCCAATCTAAAATATAAAATTCAGGGGGACTATCTAATACTTCAATTGAAGTGTTACTTCCTGCAGAATACTCAGTATCTATACTACCCTTTTTAAAAAAAAGGAGCACGATGATAAATAATGTGAAAACAATTCTCATTTCTTGGTTTCAGGTATTTTCTCAAATTTCTGCCCTTCAATAAGCGCGAGATACTCTTCTAGATAACCAGTATAAATTTCTCTTGGATTAACATCGTATTTTTCACAAAGGGCAGCTGCAATTCCAACGGCTGCACCCATTTGTCCGGTGGTTCGCATAACTCTCGGTCCTCCTAGCCCTGCATGCGAGCAACTGAAATTTCGGCCGGCCATAAATAGGTTTGAAATATTTTTAGAATACAAGCTTCTGTATGGAATATAATATTGGGGTGTTTTATAAAACAGCGCTTCTGAAATAAAATCAGGATTTTTTTCATCCTCTAAAACCGTTTGATAATGAATGTCTACATCGCGCGTTTCCATAACAACACCATCAGGAAATTTTCGTCCTTCTTTTGCATCATTAAATGTAAAAATATGATCACCTACTAACCTTCTAGATTCACGTTTACCAACTAAAGAAGAAACCCATTCCAGTTTTACTTTTGCATTTACAGTATCTTTTTTAGCATTAGAAAATGAACCATAAATTGCCCTTAGCATGTGATCACGAATTTCCTCCGCATCATCAATTTGATTATAATCAGGATTGCTAAATTCCCATTGCCATTCACCAGCAACTCGCGCATAATCTCTTGCAACTGGCATTGCCCAAGGTACTTCTGGAAAGTATTGTTTTGATTCTTCTTCTTTTGAGCCCCATAAAACTGAAGATCCCATAACAGCATCATCAGGTTGTTGAGGGGTCCATAATTCTCCATGTTCATCCCATTTTTCACCATAAGTATCAACACTTTCACGACCATATGAAAACTCAGCTCCTGCCCAAAATCCAATCCATCCGTCTCCCGTAGAATCAACAAAACGAGGGGCTTTAAAACGAATCCGTTTACCTGTTGCAGTTTGCCTAGCATCAACATAATCAATTATGTTATTTACTGCATTTGCATCATAGGCTCTATGATTTAAAAACAAATCAATGTTCTCATAACTCTTAACATTATCATCACGTTTTTTTTGATCTTGTTTAGCATCGATACTGCCGTTTGGATAATGTTCTGTATCAATTTTTTTAAGAATACGTTCAAAGTTTCCATAGATACCCAATGTGTGTACTCGAATTTCTTCACTTGCATTTCCACCAAGAACAGGTCGATCGTGTATTAATGCAACTTTAAGTCCTTGTTCTGCAGCTGCTATAGAAGCGGCACAACCGGCTAGCCCTCCACCAACGACTACAAGGTCATATGTTTTTGTAATTGGCGGCGCATTTGATTCTGATTTTACTTTTTTTCGCCATTCGGCTAACTTTTTAAGAGAAGAAGGAGGTGCTTCATTTCTAGTAGAGAAATATACAGCATCTACTCGACCATCAAAACCAGTTAAGTCAACGAGCTCTAAGTTTATTTCAGTATTAGTTACTGTAATTTTATCGACATATTCCCAACCCCAACCGGAACGCAAGCCCAATGTTTTATCCAAAAGTTGATTATTAACTTTTAATTTAAATCGACCAGGAGCATCCCATTCGCCTGGCACCCAATTTTTTGTTCTGACCCAAACATGATATTCACCATTTGACTCAAAATTCACTTTGGTAGCGGCATTTTTTACAGGTTTTCCAATACCATGAGCCAATAAATATGGAGAACCCATTTGTTGTTCAAACTGTGGATCAATCACCCAACCACCTGGGTTATCAAAACTTTCTGCTTCTATTAATATTTCCTGTGCAATTACTGTTTGAAAAACAACCACAAAAAATAGAACTACTAAAGTATATAATTTCTTCATCTGTTTTTAATCATTCCAATGTTCATCAATTACTTTTTGAATATGCGGATAATTTGCATCCGTTTCATTTAAGTCTTCCCGCATCGTTATAAGTTGATTTTTTAAATCTGCTATAGTTTCTTTGTATTTATCATCTGTATAAACATTATTCATTTCTTTAGGGTCTTCTTTTAAATCATAAAACTCCCATGCTGGTGGTGTGTGCTGTGTGAAATCATTACCCCAACTAGCTTTGTTCCATTCGGCCTTTGGGTCATTAGTATCAACCCAATATTTTCCATAGTAAAAAATTAGTTTATAATCTTTTGTCCGTATTCCAAAATGCGCAGGATTTTGATGTCTATGCGCTAAATGCATCCAATATCTATAGTACGTTGCTTTTTGCCAATCCTCAGGTTCTTTTCCTGTTTCTAAAATTGTTTTAAAACTTTTTCCTTGCATATAATCAGGAGAAGTACCTCCGGCCAATTCAATTATTGTAGGCGCGAAATCAGTATTATTTATAATCGCATCTGTTCTAATTCCTGCTTTTATTTTTTCAGGATATCTTACAAAAAAGGGCATTCGCATAGACTCATCATACATCCAACGTTTATCAATATAATCATGCTCACCTAGCATAAAACCTTGATCACCAGTATATACAATGATAGTGTTATCCAATAACTTTTCTTCTTCTAAGTAGTCTAATAATCGTTTAATATTATCATCAACTCCTTTAACACACCTTAAATATTTTTTTAAATAATCTTGATACACTTTACTTGTATATTCTTTTTCTGAAGGGTCCATTTTCCATTGTACCATTTCTTCCTGTCCAATTTCGCTCGCATTTCTATATTGCTTATAAATAGTAGTATCATTCCAATAAATATTCATCGCTTGATTTCTAATCACATTACGATGAGATACAGAAGATCCAATTATTCTTGTTAGTGAATCATTTTTTCCTCGTATCGCTTCCGAACCATGGTTCCCTATTTCATACAAACTTTCGGGTTCTGGGATAAAAGTGTCGGCTAGATAATCTTCATAACGTGGTGCATATTCAAAATCATCATGTGGTGCCTTAAAATGATGCATTAAGAAAAATGGTTTGTTAGGATCTCGCTTATTCTTTAAGTAATCTAATGTAGCATCAGTAATCATATCTGATGAATGTCCTTTGGTGCGAACAATATTTTCAGGCCAAGGTTTTTCTCCTTGTACTCTGAACTCGGGATCGTAATATTTCCCTTGTCCTGGCAATACCTGATAATAATCAAAGGCGGCAGGTTCGCGATGTAAATGCCATTTACCAACAATAGCAGTTTGATACCCTAATTTTTTCATTTCCTTTGGAAGGAATTGTTTTTCAGGAGCTATTGACCCTTCTAAATCAATTACACCATTCATCTGAGCTCTTTGTCCAGTAATAATTGCCGCTCTACTCGGAACACAAATTGCATTATTAACAAATGCATTGTCGAAAATTATTCCTTCGCCCGCTAACTTATCCAAATTTGGCGTGGGATTTAATGCTGCTAACCGACTCCCATAAATTCCGAAACCTTGGGTAGTGTGATCATCTGCCATAATGTAGATGATATTAGGTTTTTTCACTTCGGATTTATCTTCTTCTTTACATGAAAATAAAATCAAACTAATAAATATTAGATTGATTATATTAAAATTTGACTTCATAGGTTTGGTTTAAGTTTATTATAATTACAAATGAAGGCGAAGCTATCAATGCAGCTCCAGGCAAAATTGTTTGACTTAGGAAATCTCTTCTGTTCTTCATTTTCGGTACTATTATATTTATTAGGTAGCGCGTACTTTCTAGAGTCTCCTTAAATATAATTAATGTTCATTGTTCCTAGGATATTTAAACCTAGACACAAACTAGACAAAACAGTGAACACCAATAACAATAGTGTTTATTAAACAATTGATGCACATTAGTACTTTCTTAAAGAAACTATACTCAGTTTTCTACCCACTTAGAAAATAAAACTTGCGGCAAAAATCATTAATGCAGCTGAGCAGCCGACAACCAAAGTACCAAGTGTATACACACGATAACCTGTCTTAACATCGATACCAGAGAACTGTGTTAGTAGCCAAAAACCACTATCGTTGGCATGCGAAACAACCATTGCCCCTGCCCCAATAGCAGCAACCACTAAAGCTTTATCAATTTCGGTTACAAAACCTAGTGTGCCCAAAATAGGAGCGACGATAGATGCAGTAGTAATTAAAGCAACTGTTGAAGAACCTTGGGCAGTTTTGATTGCTGCACATAATAAGAAAGGCAACCAAATACCCAAATTAGCACCAGATAATGCATCAGCCATAACAGTGGCTATACCACTTTTTTGAAGTATCGTTCCAAAAATACCCCCTGCACCGGTAATTAAAATAATATTGGAGGCATCCATGAGTGCTTTACCTACCCATCCGGTAGTAGATAACATTTCTTTATCAAACTTTTTAGGCAATAAAAAAGCGAAAAACATTCCTATAATTAAAGCAACAATGGGAGAACCAATGAATGAAATAAATTTCACCCAACCTAATTCTTGGTCAGCTTCAGTAATATTAAAATCCATTAGTGACTTACCAACAATTAATAAAATAGGAATTAATATGGGTAAGAATGATTTGAAAGCACTTGGTGCTTGTTTTACTTTCTCTTCTATTTCCTCATCTGACAAAGCAGGGTTTGGATCAATGTATTTTTTTTGACCCATTTTTTTACAATAGATAATTGCCACCACTAAAGAGAGTAAACCGATTATTAGGCCAATTAACATCACCAATCCAATATCAGCGCCTATTATTCCTGCAGCTGCTATCGGGCCAGGTGTAGGCGGCACTAGCACATGGGTAATCATTAATCCCAGTAACAGAGCAGTTGCAGTACCTACAATTGACAGGCCAGCTTTTTTTGTCAAACTTTTATTAAGTGGGTTAAGAATAATAAATCCACTATCAGCAAACACTGGAATAGATACTATAAATCCAACAATTCCCATTGCTTCATGAACACGCTTTTTTCCGATGATTTTTAAAACAACTTCTGCTAATTTAAAAGCGCCACCTGTTTGTTCAAGAAATGCCCCTATGATTACTCCAAGAATAATTACGATTCCAATTTTTCCTAAAGTAACTCCAAAACCATCATTAATAGATTCTACCAATGTTGCCAATGACATTTCAGAAAATAGCGCAAAAAATATTGCAGCCCCAAGTAAGGCTAAAAATGGGTGTACATTATACTTTGCAGTAAGTACAATAATTATTAAAACGCTTAAAATAAGCAGTAAAATTGAAATCATGGTAGTTGGTTGTTTAGTTGGTCAATATTAAATTATGTGATTTCTTTTCAGAAAACAAAGCCTAACAAGTTATCATCTTTATATTTCATAGCAAAATACAGCTACCAACAATTTGACAGATGTATTTTTAAAACGCTTTAGGCTTGATATAAATAATATGTTATTTATCTAAATTCTCCATCCAATCAAAAAGTCGTTCGGTCCATCCTCTTAAATAAACATCTCTTCGCGCCAAGCCAAATCCATGACCACCTTTAGGATAAATATGCATTGTTGTTTCAACACCATTTTCTTGAGCAGCATTAAAAAACAAAATACTGTTTGCTACAGGCACCGAAGTATCATCTGCTGCATGAATCAATAAAGTTGTAGGCGTATCTTCGGTAACTTGTAACTCATTAGAAAAATGTTTTTCTAACTCTGGATCAATGTTATCCCCCAATAAGTTTTTCTCAGACCCTGAATGTTTTGTTGTTTGAGTGAAGGTAATAACTGGATAAATTAAAGCCATAAAATCTGGTCGTGCATCTTGCTGATCAATTGCATCAATTGGCTTGTATACTTTTTCATTATAATGTGTACCTAGAGTTGATGCCAAATGTCCGCCAGCTGAAAAACCCATTATTCCAATTTTGTTTGGGTTAATATTATATTTAGCTGCATTACTCCGTAACACTCTAATTGCTCTTTGTGCATCAATTAAAGGCACATTGTATTTTTCTTTTTGTGATTTTGAAGATGGTAATCGATGCTTAACTACAATACCTGCAATACCCATGCTGTTTAAGAATTTGGCAATATCAGTACCCTCCGATTCATAGGACAAATGATGATATCCACCACCTGGAAAAATCAACATGGCTTGTCCCGTAGCAATTTTTTTTGAAGGTAAATAAACTTCAATTGTAGGTTTTTGAATAGTTTCTATCCTTAATACATCCCTCTTTGTGCGAACTTCCTTTTCATTAGATACAATGTGATTTGGCATATTGTCCTTTGGCCATAAAGGGATAATAGTACTTTGCGAAGTCGCCTTTAAAGTTATCATGAAAATTGCAAACAGTATTGGGTAAATGCTTTTCATTTTTGCTAGTTGTAATTTAATAGGTAATCTGCATTATTAATGAAATCAATAATTAAGTTTATTCTAAATTCTCCATCCAATCAAAAAGTCGTTCGGTCCATCCTCTTAAATAAACATCACTTCGCGCCAAGCCAAATCCATGACCACCTTTAGGATAAATATGCATTGTTGTTTCAACACCATTTTCTTGAGCAGCATTAAAAAACAAAATACTGTTTGCTACAGGCACCGAAGTATCATCTGCTGCATGAATCAATAAAGTTGTAGGCGTATCTTCGGTAACTTGTAACTCATTAGAAAAATGTTTTTCTAACTCTGGATCAATGTTATCCCCCAATAAGTTTTTCTCAGACCCTGAATGTTTTGTTGTTTGAGTGAAGGTAATAACTGGATAAATTAAAGCCATAAAATCTGGTCGTGCATCTTGCTGATCAATTGCATCAATTGGCTTGTATACTTTTTCATTATAATGTGTACCTAGAGTTGATGCCAAATGTCCGCCAGCTGAAAAACCCATTATTCCAATTTTGTTGGGGTTAATATTATATTTAGCTGCATTACTCCGTACCATTCTAATTGCTCTTTGTGCATCAATTAAAGGCACATTGTGTTTTTCTTTTTGTGATTTTGAAGATGGTAATCGATTTTTAACAACGATACCGGCAATGCCCTTACTATTCAAAAATTTAGCAATATCAGTACCTTCCCAATCGTAGGCCAAAATACGATAACCCCCTCCTGGAAAAATCAACATAGCTTGTCCGGTTGCAGTTTTCTTTGAAGGTAAATAAACTTCTATCGTTGGTTCTTGAACTTTAGCGATTCTAAGAATATCTTTATATACATGTTCTTCTTTTTCATCAGATGCTATTCGGTTTGGAGTTTTATCTTTTGGCCATAATGGCATAATTGTGTCTTGCGAATTTACCGTTATTGTCATCATCATAAAGGCACATAAAACTGGTAATACATATTTCATTTTTTGTTGGTTTTTATTAATTACAATTCCACTTAAAATTAGCAATTTTATCTTTATGAGACCCTTGTAGATTATAGTGCCACCATTCGGTTCGTGTAGACCAAAAACCATGTTTTTCCATAGTTTCTTTCAATAATTTTCTATTGTCTAAAATTTCCTTTGGAAGGTCAAAATTATCGAGGTAAGCCCTTTTACCGAAGTAATCAAAATCGGTACCCATATCTAATTCTTCACCATCTAACGTAACAAGAGTTATGTCTACCGCCCCACCTTTATTATGGATAGAACCTTTCTTTGGATTCGCCACATACTGAGGATTGGGTACTATTGCCCACATTTTATATTGCACAGAATTAGGTCTATAACAATCATAAAACTTTATTTTAACACCAGAATCTTTAAACGCTGCATTTGCTTTTAATAAGGCCTTTACGGTTTTTACTCGGGTATAGCATTCCGCGCAATCATAAACCTTTTCTTTTAAAAAATTATTATCCGTTGCATAGCGCATATCAAAAGCGAAACCATCACTAAAATCTGCTAAGCGAACAAAAGTGGTATCCGCAAGGTTTTCAAAAGTTCGAAAAGATTTTTTCACCACCTTTTTTATCTCAGTCTTTTCTTCTTGTATTTCATTAGTTTTAGAATCTGGACTATTTTCTGTTTTCTTTTCTGAATTATCTTTACAAGAACTAAAAAACACAAGTATAATACTTACAAAAATCAACTTTTTCATTCTCCAATTATCATTATATATTTTTCCTACAGCCCATGAAGATAGCTATATTTTTTATCTCAATAAATATAGATTTTGATTAGAAATTGTAAATGTATTATGATTTAATATCGAAAACGTTTATTTTCAATACACTTAAAAATAACCATCCATTGATGAAAATATTTTCTTTCGCCTTCGCATTATTAATTCTTGTTTCTTCTTGTAAAGAAAAGTTACAATCCATAAAAAGCACAGTGCCTAAAAAACCAAATATCATTTTAATAATGAGTGACGATCAAGGTTGGGGTGATTTAAGTATTAGCGGTAATAGCAATTTAGAAACACCAAACATTGATGCTTTAGCAATAAATGGAGTATCGTTTGAGAACTTTTTTGTACAACCCGTATGTTCTCCAACACGAGCAGAATTATTAACTGGTAGATATGCTGCACGTTTAGGAGTACATCGTACTTCCGCAGGTGGTGAACGAATGAATCTTGATGAGACTACAATAGCCGAAATCTTAAAACAAGCAGGTTATGAAACCGCTGCCTATGGTAAATGGCATAATGGAATGCAACCACCATACCATCCGAATGCTAGGGGTTTTGATGATTATTATGGTTTTACTTCAGGGCATTGGGGTAATTACTTCAGTCCTATGTTAGAACATAATGGTAAAATAGTAAAAGGAGAAGGTTTTTTAGTGGATGACTTAACCAACCATGGCTTAGATTTTATTGAAAAAAATAGAGAAAAGCCTTTCTTTTTATACTTGCCTTATAATACTCCTCATAGCCCTATGCAAGTACCGGACAAATACTGGGATTCTTTTAAAAATAAAATCCTGAGCAAGAAATACCATGATGATGAGAAAGAGAGTGAGAATTTCACACGAGCAGCATTAGCAATGGTAGAGAACATAGATTACAATGTAGGTAGAGTTTCTCATAAATTGAAAGAACTAAACTTAGTAGAAAATACGATTATAATTTACCTTTCAGACAATGGACCAAACGGATATCGTTGGAATGGTGGAATGAAAGGTAAAAAAGGATCCACTGATGAAGGTGGAGTGCGTACTCCATTTTTTATGCAATGGACTAATTCAATTCCTGCTGGTAAAAAAATAAATGAGATTGCTGGGGCCATAGATTTACTACCTACATTAGTAAACTTAACCAACACGGAGTTTGTAAGTAAAAAAGCGTTAGACGGGAAAGATTTATCACCTTTACTCTTTGAAGAAAATCGAAACTGGAAAGAGCGATTTCTTATAAATAATTGGAGTGGCAAAACGAGCATCAGAACGCAAAATTATCGCTTAGATTACGAAAACCATTTATATAATATGGTAAATGATCATGGCCAATCTAGAGATATCTCAGAAGAGAATAAAAAACTTGTAGACTCGCTAATCCGAATAAAATCCGATTGGCTAGCAAGTACAAATCAATTAACAGACCAATCAGATGATAGAGCAATTACATTAGGCCACCCCAACTTTAAATACACGCAAATTCCCGCAAGAGATGGAAATGCTTATGGGAATATAGAGCGTAGCAACAAGTACCCCAATAATACTTTTTTTACAAATTGGAAAAGCGTAAATGATTCTATATCCTGGGATGTTGAAGTATTAGCCAATGGTACATTTGATGTCGAACTTTATTATACCATGAAACCTGAAAATTCAGGAATTGAATTAAATCTATCCCAAGGTGAAAGTAAATTGATATCAAAAATTACAGAATCACATGACCCACCATTAACTGGAATGGAACATGATCGTGACCCTAGAATGGAATCCTATATAAAAGATTTTAAACCTCAAATTCTTGGTTCCATCGACCTTAAAAAAGGTAGAAACATGCTTACGCTAAAAGCCAACAAAATAAAAGGAGATGGCGGAATAGATGTTCGCCTATTAATGTTCAAAAGATTAGAGTAAATTACTCAACCGAATATTCTAAAAGGTCACTATCCGTGTATCCAATGCGTTCAGCCTTTGCAACAAAAGGAATATCTTTTGATAGTGGTTTATCATAAACTTTCCAAATTGAATCATTTGGTTGTTTCCAAACAATTGTTGCATCTTTTTTAGGTGGAATAATAGCTATTCCCTCACTCGTTTTTTCAATTTGCAAGTGTTTCAATACCGGTTGTTTCCCTTTGGGAAGCCACTTGTCAATCAACTGTTTTTCAGGATACTCACCAAGATCATGTGAATCAATGATCCATTTATCCAAAACATTTCTAAAAAGAACTAAAGTATCTTTTAGCTCCGGTAATTCGGCAAGATTATGTAATTCAAAAGGGTCGCTTTTTAAATCATATAATTCTTCTGCTGGCTTTGGACTTCTTAACCACAATGCCTGTTGCTTATTCAATGTTTTCTCTTTATACATTTTTCGCAATTCTCGCATCATAGGCATTTGTTCGCGATAGGCAACTGGTAATGCATGTGATAATTTAACATTATAACTTTTAATATATTTATACCGTTTAGATCTTACCGCTCGTAAACGATCATAAATACCATCAAAACGATCCGAAGTATGGAATGTATATTTTGGTTTTTCTTTTGCTATAAATTCACCAAATTGAGCTTTACCTTGCATCACCTTGGGCGGTTCAATTCCCGCCAAAGAAAGTACCGTAGACGCATAATCTATAAAGCTAATTAGTCTATCATCTGAAGTACCTGCATTTTTATTTTTAGGAAACTTTATTACCAATGGCACCAGAACTCCTGAATCATAAAGGGCGCGCTTATGTCTTGGAAATGGCCCACCGTGATCTCCATAAAAAAAGATAATTGTATTTTCATAGAGTCCATCTTCCTTTAAATCTGCTATTACTTCCCCTATTTGATCATCTAGTCTTTTGAGGTTACTATAGTTAACAGCTAGATCATGACGTACACTATCAGTATCAGGAAAATATGGTGGTACAGGAACATCTTTTGGATTAACAAACAATGAATCTTTTCCACGTTTCCAAATTTGAGATTCATGACAAACACTATAATTAAATACAGTAAAAAAAGGTTGATTCCCTTTTCGTTTTCTCCAATGGGTGTTATCACTACTTTCGTCCCAAGCTGCATCTGTCTTTTCGAAATTATAATCTTCTTTTGGTCCGTTGGCTGTATAGTATCCTTTCTTACGTAAGTGCTCCGTAAACATTTTTACTCCTTCAGGAACAACTGGGGAATAACTTGGGATATCGAGATTAGGATAGGGTCGTTCACCAACTCCTCTCCAAGGAGCATGCGTACGCATATTATGCGTCCCCAATGTTGAAGGATACATGCCTGTGATTAAAGAACTACGCGCTGGCGCGCATACAGGAACTGGCGCTACAGCATTTGTGAATTTTACGCCATCATTTGCCAATGATTCCAAATTTGGCAATGAAATAGTAGTATCGCCATACATTGGAAACCAATCGGGAGATTGATCTTCTGCTACCAACCAAACAATATTTGGCGGTTTATGTATTTCTTCGACCTCATTATTTTTTGGCTCTGCACAGCTTACTAATAGTATGATAATAAATAGAATACTTAATCTCATAAAAAGTGGTTTGGTAATACCCCTAAAATACAAAATTAGATAGCAAGCAGTAAGGGCTTCTAAAATAAATTTTTGAAGCCCTTTAATGCAAAAATATTTGATAAAATTATAATGTTAAAACGGTGAAAATATCACAATCCGTTACTCTAATCCTTTAACAAACTCAACACTTTTTGGAGCTTGTTCTTTAACGCGAGAGGATTCATCTTCAATAAATAGATAATCAATATTCATTTTTTTAGCCTCTGCTACAATGGCAGCTATATCTATTTGTCCTGTACCTAAAACTACATTTGTTTCTACATCACCACTTCCATTTTGATTTCCAGGCGTACCTTTTTTACAATCTTTAAGGTGCATCAATTTAAATTCTTTTGGATATTTTCGCAACCATTCTATAGGATCTTGACCGGGATGAGCAAACCAATACACGTCCATCTCAAAATCAAAATAAGTTGAATTTTTTATCATATGGTCTATCAAAAACTCATTTTTGTAAGGTCTAAATTCATATCCGTGTGGATGGTAGGCTAAAGTAACTCCTTCTTTTGCAAACATTTTACCCGCCTTATTAAATACTGCAATTGCATTTTCTGTATCTGCAAGGGTAAATTCATTCCCATTATGTGGTATCCAAAAACACACTGCATACTTTGCACCGTATTCCTTAGCCCTAGCTAAAATAGTTTCAGGTGCATCTCTAAAATCATCAAAAGAGCCACTAACACTTACCATATTAAGATCATTTTCAGCTAGCATTGCTTTATATTCCTCCATGGAATAATTATAGGTGCCATCATTTCCATCTTCTAAATTATGAATACCCCATTCTTTAATTTTAGCAAAAGTGCCCGGAACATCTTTTGGAAATTCATTTCGCAAACTATACAATTGCAAACCCAACTGTGGTTCTTTTAATCCGTTTAAATAGGTAAGACTTTGTGGTATTTGATTTACGACATCTGTAGACTCATCTTCTATAAAAAGATACTCAATACCCAATGCTTTGGCTTCAGCTACAGTTCCTGCAATATCTACCTGACCAGTTCCTAGTACTACATTAGAATCATCATCTTCACTGCCCGTATTATTTCCTTCAATACCATGTTCCATATCTTTTAGGTGCATTAAAGTAAATTTTGTTGGGTATTTTTTCATCAAAGCCAAAGGATCTGCACCACCATGATGCGCCCAGAACACATCCAATTCGAATGTAAAATCAGTAGCATTTTGCGCCATATAATCAAATAAAGTACCCTTTTTATAAGGTCTAAATTCATACCCATGTGGATGGTAGGCTAAGGTAATTCCATTCTCTTTCAACAATTTTCCAGCTGTGTTAAAAACTTTTGTAGCATGCTTTGTTTCTTTTAATGCCCACTCATTTCCTTTATGAGGCACCCAAGCACACATAACATACTTCGCACCAAAAGCCTTTGCTTCTGCAATAACTTTTTCTGGATTATTTTCTAAATCTTCAAAACCCGCCCCAATACTAACCATATGCAGATTATAGTCTTCAAGCATTTGCTTGTAGGCATCCATTTCTAGACCATATGTTCCACCACCTTCAATTTTGTTAATACCCCAATCTTGAATTTGTTGTAAGGTACTTGGCAAGTCTTTTTTAAATTGATTTCGTAAGCTGTACAATTGCAATCCAATTTCTTGTGCACTCAAAGAAACTGAGAAAGCAATAAGTAGTACAAGCGTTGTAGTTTTTTTCATTGTGTGTATTTTAATTAGTGTTCTTAAATATATAGTTTATACGCTAAATCGTAAAACTAAAAAACACCCCTCCATTTCTGAAAAGAATTCAGTCCTTGAGGGGTGTTTAAATTTTCATTAAATAATTTAGGTAAGCAAATTACCTTCATCATCCCAAGTAGCAATTGTACCACGTGTACTTTGGTCTATACATTTTGCAATCCATTCTGGATCATATGCAACTCCGTGCTGATCTAAAACATCTTGCGGCACACCATCCCAAACATTAGGTGAATTACCTTTATAGCCCAAATCTGCAATACCAACTTTAGACGTATAATAACCCGTTACTGTTAAACCACGCATCATATAGAAAAATTGAATTTCCAATGCCTGGTCATCGAGTGATTTTTCAGTATCGTGCCAGCAGATTTGATCACAGATTTCTTTTTTCTGTTCAAGACTGGCTGATTTAAATTCTACTCCATAATCCGTATTACTTTTATGATCCAACCACATTAGTCCCCCGAGTAATGTTGGTCCCATGGATGGAATATCTTTACCCATAAATTCAACAAGCTCTGGTACGCCAGCTTCAATAGGTCCTCCATGCGGTTCTTTAGGAGGTAATATCACTACACTTAAAGCAGCGATCGTTTCCATCTCGTGTTCATTAAACAATTGCTGTGCATTCAGCAATTCAATTCGCTTAAGTTCTGCTGGCGTTCTTCCAAAGTATTTTTCACTACTTGCAGAAATAGCCTCATCAACAGCAACTTCACTTTCATTTTTACAACTGCTTAATGCGATGCCAGAAGTGGCAGCTCCAGCACCTAAAATTAAAGTCTGTATACTTTTTCTTCTATCCATAACTTATATGTTTTGTGCTTTTAATTGTTCAATAATATAATCTGATGCTCTCCAAGAAAGTGCCATAATTGTCCACGTACAGTTCTTATCAGCTTGTGAAACAAATACTCCCGCATCTACTATGAAAACATTATCTACATCGTGCAATTGATTAAACTTATTTGTAACCGAAGTTTTTGGATCATCACCCATTCTTGTAGTACCGACTTCGTGAATAATCTCACCTGGTTTATGAAGACCATAATCTTGATCCTTACCTGGTTTTTCACTTAATGGAACTCCACCCATATTATGAATAATTTCTTCAAAAGTCTCATGCATATGTTTTGCTTGCGCTCTTTCATAATCAGACCAATGATAATTAAATTTCAAAACTGGAATACCAAATTGATCTACAGTTGTTGGATCAATTTCGCAATAGTTATTTATATCTGCCAAACCTTCACCTCTACCACCGAAACCGACTACTGAACCATAATATTTCTTAACATCGTCTCTTAAACTATCACCATAACCACCAGGCTTTAATCCTAGATATTTATTTAAACCATTAGTATCATAACTAAATCCATAGGTCGGTTGACTCATACCACCCCAAACCTCAATATGGTAACCACGCGGGAAGTTCAATTTGGAATTGTCGCCCCACCATGGAGAATATACGTGCATACCTCCTACACCATCTTCGTTATATGAGGTTTTTCTATTCATTAATCCAGGTACTAATCCAGACGCACTAGCACCTGTAGAATCATGCAAATATTTACCAATAACATTACTACTATTCCCCAAACCGTTAGGATGTTGCTTACTTTTTGAATTTAAAAGAATACGCGCTGTACTACAGGCTGAAGCGGCCAAAACAACAACTTTAGCTTTCAATTTATATTCTTTTCTATCGTCCTTACTTATGTACGATACACCAGTGGCTTTTCCTTCCGCATTAGTTGTAACTTCACGTACCATAGAGTTCACGAAAATTTTTACTTTCCCTCCACTTTTTTGTGCTGGAAAAATTAGACAGCTACCTGCTGAAAAATCAGCATAAACAGAACAAGAACGTCCACATTGTCCACAATAAAAACAAACACCACGGTCTTCGTTAATTTTCTTGGTTAACATTGAAAGTCTTCCTGGAATTACAGGAATACCCGATTTTTTAGCACCATCTATGTAAAAAAGTTCGTGTAATCTCGGTTTTGGAGGAGGTAGAAAAAAACCATCTGGATCATTTTCACGTCCTTCATTAGTACCAAAGACACCAACTAATTTGTCTAGTTTATCATAATATGGTTTTACATCATCATAGCCAATTGGCCAATCGTCACCATGGCCATCGCGAGTTTTACCTTTAAAATCTTTAGGTCCGAAACGTAAAGAAATTCGTCCCCAATGGTTTGTTCGACCACCTAACATTCTAGATCGCCACCATTTAAATTCAGTACCTTCTGCATGGGTATATGGCTCACCTTCTACTTCCCAATCTCCCCAAGACATATCATGTCCACCAAAAGCACGGTCTGTACCTGCGAATCTTCTTGGCGACTCATAGGCCCATTTTAATTGCGTTTGTGTTACTGGATCTGCAGGGTCAAAAAATGGTCCTGCTTCTACTATTGCAATATTCAAACCGGCATCTGCCAATTGCTTGGTGGCCATACCACCTCCTGCTCCTGAGCCTACAATAATTACATCATAAACCTCTGCGGATTCTTTTATTTGCATAATTTAATATTTGATTTCTTTTTGGTAGTTTGTTTAATGGGATAAGTTACTTTTTTCTATTAAAAAACAAAAGCAAAATATCATTCTATTTAATAACGAGTAATACATATTATATTTGATATTGGCTGCCTTAAAAATTTGCCAATTGCTCTAAAGCTTCATCTACCGTAGCAACTGGGAGTTTACAAGTAGTATTTTGACAGACGTAAATTGAGGTGTCCTCTTTCGAGAATCTACCTTCAAAAAGTGGAAGATTACTTTTTACTGTACTCCCAACAAGTAGAATATTAGGAATATTTTTAGCTTGTAATTTTTGTAATAACACTTCAGCATCTTCACCCACCACAGCTATCTCGTAAAATGAATATGCGTTATTTAACAATAATGAATTCCATTTAGAATAACTAGGAGCACTTTCTGTAATTGATGGTAACATTGATGAAAGCATACTTTTCGACTTTTTCATCATTTCGGTATCATAGACTAAATGTCCAAGTTTAAAGAAATTATGTGCCATTTCTGCATTCGGTGAAGGCATAACCCCATCATCTGTTTTTATGATTTTTGCTATTAATTCTTCGCCTTCGTTATACTTAAACAATCCAGTTGTTTCATCAGCATATTTTTCAACAGCAGTGGTATTTAATTTTTGTGCCAGTTCTAAATATTCTGTATTCATGGTTGCCCTATACAAACTTAAAGTTGCGTCCACCAAAAAAGCATAATCTTCTAAAAATCCTTCTTTACGCTGACTACCTTTTTTAAAAGTGTGTACCAAATCACCATCAGCAAAACTATTTTTTTTAATAAATTCTAATATTGAAGAAGCCATTATTAAATGTTCTTTCTCGCCAAATGCTTCATAAGCATTTATAAGTCCATTTATTAAAAGAGCATTCCATGAAGTAATAATTTTATCATCGCTTCTGGGTCTAACTCGCTCTTCTCGAGCTGCTAATAATAGTTCATTCCAGCTATTTTTTAAATTATCTAATTTCTTTACAGATAAATTATTCGTCTTAATAAATTCTAGGTCAACTTCTGATTTATGTAACACATAATTACCTTCTTCCCATTCTGCAGTTGCATTTATATTATAATAATTAGCAAAAAGCTCAAATTCTTTTTTTAAAATCGCTTTTAATTCATCCACCTTCCAAACATAAAATTTACCTTCTTCACCTTCACTATCAGCATCTATTGCAGCATGATAACCTCCATTAGCATCTTTCATTTCTCGTTGTAAAAAAGAAATTGTTTGCATAACAGCATTCTTATAGGCTGGTTTTTTAAAAACCTTATAAGCTTTTGAATATAGCTCAATTGCCTGCGCATTATCATAAAGCATTTTTTCAAAATGAGGTACCTTCCATTTATTGTCTGTACTATATCTAAAAAAGCCACCTGCAATATGATCGTATATACCTCCGAGTAAAATCTTATCTAATGTATTCTCTACATGTGTTTTAGCTTCTTGATCACCAGTTAACTCTGCATAATCCAAAAGAAAATTAAGATTGGAAGGCAACATAAATTTTTGCCTACCTAAGTCACCACCAAATTCAGAATCCCATTCTAATTTCCATTTAGCAACACTAGATTTAACCACGTCAGTTGTTAGCGATTCAAAATCATTAGAAGGCTTAATTAAATTTACTTCGGCAATTCCTTCAGCTACCATATCCGAATACTCAGCAGCCTTTTTAGGGTCTTTATTGTACATATCACTAATTTCAGTGAGTACTTGAGTCCATTGCTCTTTTGTGTGATAAGTACCGCCATACAATGGTTTACCATTAGGCAAAGTAATGACATTTAATGGCCAGCCACCATTACCATTAATTAATTGTACTGCGGTCATGTATACCTGATCTACATCTGGTCGTTCCTCACGATCCACTTTAATATTGATGAAATTTTCATTCATCACCTTAGCAACTTCTTCGTCTTCAAAAGTTTCTTCTTCCATTACATGACACCAATGGCAACTGGAATAACCAATACTTACCAATACTAGTTTATTTTTCTCTTCAGCTTCTTTTAAAGCTTCAGGACTCCACGACCTCCAATTAACAGGATTATGAGCGTGTTGCAATAAATACGGACTAGTTTCATTAACCAAGGCATTGGTAAACTTATGCGATTCATTTGCATTATTATTTGATGCCTTTTCTTGACAAGTGGCAAAAAGAAATAAAAATAAACAAGGAAATACTAAACCTACTTTCTTTATCAAAATCAAAACATTAATTATATGGAATCACTAAAATAGCACTTTGTACACGTAACACAGCAATGGATTAAAAATTTAAGACTCGATTATAATTATAAAATTTATAATTATAATGAAAAATTGTAATTTGTTAAACTGTAAAACATTACCGAAATACCTCTAGTATTATGAAAAGCAATAATAATCGACGAAACTTTATAAAAGGCACTACAGCTGCGTTAGCATTAAGCTCATTTAGCACTTACGCTTTTGAGTATGGCCCCAAAGACAAACCCTGGCGAGTTGGTTTAATTGGTTGTGGTTGGTATGGCAAAAGCGATTTATTTCGGTTAATTCAAGTAGCCAATGTAGATGTGATTTCGCTTTGCGATCCCGATAAAGATATGTTGAGTGAAGCAGCTGATTTAGTAAAGCAAAGGCAGCGAACAAAGAAAAAGCCTAAAACTTTTAAAGATTATCGCGATATGTTAGCTAAGAACAACTTAGATATTGTTTTAATTGGCTCACCCGATCATTGGCACGCATTGCAAGGAATTGAAGCCATGAAATCGGGTGCTCATGTATATTTACAAAAACCTATAAGTGTTGATGTAATTGAAGGCGAAGCTTTAGTTGCCGCCGCGAAGAAATACAATAAAGTAATTCAGGTAGGCATGCAACGCCGAAGCACACCACATTTAATTGACGCCAAAAAGAACATTGTTGATGCCGGACTTTTAGGTAAAATTTCTCACATAGAAATATGTTGTTATTACCATATGCGCGACAAAGGAAATCGACCAATTATAGAAGTACCTGAAAATTTCGATTATGATTTATGGACCGGCCCAGCACCTTTAAGAGAGTTTGATGGCATACCCCATAGAAGGTGGCGCGCCTTTATGGAATATGGCAATGGTATTGTTGGCGATATGTGCGTGCATATGTTTGACACAGTTCGTTGGATGTTAGATTTAGGTTGGCCAAAAAAAGTTAGTTCATACGGAGGCATTTATGTACAGAAAGAAGCCAAAGCAAATATTTCAGACACGCAAACTGCAATTTTTGAATATGAAGAACTCAATTGTATTTGGGAGCACCGCTCTTGGGGTTCTCCAGCTGACCCAGAATATCCTTGGGCCTTTAAAATTTATGGAGATAAGGGAACTTTATTAGGAAGTGTTCAGAAGTTTGATTTTATACCACAAGGAGAAGGTGAAAAAATACATAAAGATGTTGTTTATGAACGTGAAGAGTTCCCTGAAGATTTAACTGAAAAAGGCATGGAACTTCATGTTGCACCAGCAACTAGAGCTCACATGATTAATTTTTTAGAGGCTATAGAAAATAGTACGACACCAGTTGCAGATATTGAACAAGGACATATTTCAGCGGCCAGTTGTATACTTGCTAATATGTCAATGAAACTAGGGCGTCCTCTAGTCTATGACCCTAAAAACATGCTCGTAAAAGATGATCCTGAAGCAACAAAATTATTAGCACGAAATTATCGCGGACCTTGGGTACATCCCCATCCAGATTCAATTTAAACATGCCCGAAAAAATAAGTCTTTTAGAATGCCATAAACGTATAGCTCCATATATACATAAAACACCCGTTTTAAAATCACAAGCTCTTAATACATTAGTAGGTGCACAATTATATTTCAAATGTGAAAATTTTCAACGCATGGGTGCTTTTAAAATGCGCGGAGCAACCAATGCAATTTTACAATTGAGTGAAGCTCAAAAACAAAAGGGTGTGGTTACACATTCTTCAGGCAATTTTGCACAAGCAGTTTCTTTAGCAGCAAAAAGTATAGGTATTTCTGCTGATATTGTTATGCCGACCAATGCACCCGAAGTAAAACAAAATGCAGTAAGAGGTTATAGTGGTACTATAACATTTTGCGAACCTACATTAGAAGCACGTGAAAATGCAGCTAATAAGATAGTAGATGAAAAAGGTGCCACATTTATTCACCCTTCAAATGATATGGATATTATACTTGGGAATGCTACTGCCACTATAGAATTATTAGAAGAACAACCCGATTTAGATTATATTTTTGCGCCAATTGGTGGGGGTGGCTTAATAGCTGGTACTGCTCTTGCCAACTATCATTTTAGTAAAAACTGTCATGTAATTGGAGCCGAACCTTCTGAAGCTGATGATGCATATCGATCATTATTAAGTGGTAAAATAGAACTAAATAAAAATGCTAATACAATTGCCGATGGATTACGAACTACTTTAGGCTCTATTAATTTTCCTATTATTCAAAAGCATATTAATCTAATAATTAAAGTGTCTGAACAAGAAATAATTATGGCAATGCGATTAATTTGGGAACGCATGAAGATAGTTATTGAACCTTCTAGTGCTGTTGCTTTGGCTGCAGTAATCAAATCCCAAGATAAAATACACAATCAAAAAATTGGTATTATTATCTCTGGAGGAAATGTAGATTTAAAAAAACTTCCCTTTTAACAAAAATACGATATGAACAAGCAAATACTTTTAGCAAAACGTCCGGAGGGTTTACCAGATTCATCGACTTGGAAAATAGTTTCCACTGAAATACCTGAACCTAAAGAAGGCGAAATTCTTATTCAACAACATTATATTTCTTTAGATCCTGCAATGCGAGGTTGGCTAAAAGATCGCAAATCTTATATAGAACCCGTTGGTTTAGGTGATGTTATGCGTGCTGGTACGGTTGGAGAGGTAATAAAAAGTAGTAGCACCAAATTCAAGGTTGGTGATTATGTTTCTGGCTGGGGTGGCGTACAACAATACTCCATTTCTAATGGTGATAATTATTTTAAAGTAGATCCAACATTAGCCGAATTACCTAAATATATCAGTCTTATGGGAATGCCCGGAATGACAGCCTATTTTGGATTATTCAAAATAGGTGAATTAAAGGAAGGTGAAACAGTTCTAATTTCTGGTGCCGCAGGTGCTGTTGGTAGTGTTGCAGGGCAAATAGCAAAGATAAAAAACTGCAAGGTAATTGGTATCGCCGGTGGAAAAGCCAAATGTGATTATTTACTTAATGAACTTAATTTTGATGGCGCTATCGATTATAAAAGTGAAAATATTTACGAAGCCATTGCAGAAAGATGTCCAGAAGGTATTGATGTTTATTTCGATAATGTAGGTGGTGAAATATTAGATGCTGCTTTAGCGAATTTAGCTATGTATGCTAGAGTAGTTATTTGTGGTGCTATTTCACAATATAATTCTACAGGAAAAATTTATGGTCCCAGTAACTACATGTCACTTTTAGTAAACCGAGGTACTATGAAAGGGCTAATGGTTTTTGATTATGTAACGGAATACTCAGAGGCGATTAAACAATTTTCTATCTGGCTACAAGATGGAAAATTAAAAAGCAAAGAAGATATCTACGAGGGCATTGAAAATTTTCACGAAACTTTTTTACGGCTTTTTTCCGGTGAAAAATTAGGCAAACTTATTTTGAAAGTAATCGAATAAATTTAGTTTGTTTTTATAGTTTTTAGCACCCATTCTAATTCTGGGTCTTTGCCAGCTATACGATCATTTTGAGTTGGTATGATTTCAATATCAGGTTTAATACCATACCCAATTGGTTCTGCTTTAAAAGGCGATTCTATTTGCATAAGTCCAATTTTCATACGCACCAAAGAATTGGACAATGTCACATATTTATACTGTCCTGCTACGGTTCCATTATAAGCACCACCGGTTTCTTCACCCACAAAAATTGCTCTCTGCGTAGCCTGTAAATTAGTAGCTAAAATTGAAGAAGCAGAAAAAGAATAACCGTTGATAAGCACATATATATTCCCTTTAAAATTATTCTTTTTTGGTTTTTTTAATTTCGATTCACTTAAATTATAGAAGTGATTTCCTTCAATGGTTTTAATATGAAATAAATCATAAATTATTAAACCCGGAACTGCCAACAATCGTAGGGTACCATCAAAAAAACCATTGTAACTTGAAGAAATTACAGATTTCGTTGCAGGTATTTTTGTTTTTATCGCAGCCTTATTAACCAGTTTAAATGGCTTTAATGCCAAATAAGAATAAAGGTTCTTAATCTCCGCAATACTTCCGCCACCATTATCACGTAAATCAATTATTAGATTATCGATTTTACGTCGTTCTATTTCAGCAAAAGTTTCTCTGTAAAATTTTCTTTGATTACCTTTTCCAAAGCTTCTAATCTTAAGGTAAGCCACCGAGTTTTCCTTTCCTATGAGTTCAAAATTTCGTAAAAAGTAGTCTCGTTGTGGTACATAGCCACGTGCTCTTCCTTTTTTTCTCTTCGCCTTTTGCTTTTCTTTAATAGCTAACTTTTCATCTTTAGTTAACTTTCTAGGCGCAACCAAAGAGTCTGAAGGTTTGGCAATAATTTGCCCTTTCTTAATCCATTTGAAGGTTTTAAAATAAATAGAATCTCCTTTCTTTAGTATTATATTTAAACTATCTCTATACCCCTTATCAGAATAATAAAAATTTGAAAAATTACGAGCTACAAATCGATTGTAATAAGTTGAATTAAAACCATCAGAAGTTATTAATGATTTATATTTATGAACAAGTTTTAGTGCAACATCTCTTTCAACCGCGATTACTTCATCACCAACAATAGTTGAGTCTGCTCCTCTTGTTCCCTTAACCCAAAGCCTATCATCAAGTAATTCAAAATCTATTTCGTTAAACTCAAACTTTAACTTTCGCAATTCTTTAAGTTGAGTTTTTGTAAATTTTTGACTAGGTGGTCGAATCATTAAATGGCCCTGTCTTATTTCTTTAATAACTAGTGCCAATTGCTCATAAAACTCATTACTTTTCATTGGACCATCTAATTCATTTTTAAGTGAAACAAATAATGAATCGAGTTCCTTTTTTGAAATGTATTGATAAAGCTTAGGATGAAATTTTTTTAATTGGGAATATGCTAAATCTATATCCTTAGATAACTCCGAAACTGAATGTACCGAAGAAATTTCAGCATTGTATTTCTTAACTCTCACACACGAGCACATATGAAAGACAAAAAGCAAGAGAAAAACATTTTTCTTCATGATTTCAAAACTACCATAATTGTTAATTAAATACACAGCTTTTAGATTTTATGTGGAAGTTGTTAAAGTCCACCCTTTTCTCCTTTCCCTTTTTTATATTTGAAGAAGACAACCAACTAATAACTACATAACAGCAATGAATTATTCATTTTTTAAACTGAGTGCACTACTTTTTACGAGTCTAATATTTTTTTCTTGTAAGGAAGAATCTAAAGAAACTACTCAAAAACCCAATATTGTATTTGTATTTGCAGATGACCTTACATACACTGGAATTCATGCATTAGGAAATGCTGAAGTAAAAACTCCAAATTTAGATAAGCTAGTAAACCAAGGAACTACATTTACACATACATATAATATGGGCGCATGGAATGGTGCCGTATGTGCAGCATCTAGAGCTATGATTATTTCTGGTCGTAGCGTTTGGGATGTTAATAATTTTAGACAGGACTGGAAAGAGAATAAAAACTTTGATAAAACATGGGGTAAGCTTATGGAAGGTGCCGGTTATGAAACCTATATGACTGGGAAATGGCATGTGGATGCGCCGGCCGATTCCGTTTTTCAAAATGTTGTTCATATTAGACCGGGCATGCCTCGCGATTCATGGAGTGATCAAGGAACTATTCCGCACATTAATAAAATGATAGCAGATGGAAAATCTAAAGAAGATATTAGAGCATTTGGATATAACCGTCCTCTACATGAAAATGATACCCTATGGAATCCAACAAATAAAGATTTTGGTGGTTTCTGGGAAGGTGGAAAACATTGGAGTGAAGTTGTAAAAGACGATGCATTAGGTTTTATTGAACAAACAAAGAAAAGTGACAATCCTTTTTTTATGTACCTCGCATTTAATGCACCACATGATCCGCGACAAGCACCACAAGAGTTTGTAGACATGTACAGTATTGATGATATTAGCGTACCTGAAAGTTTTTTACCGATGTACCCTTATAAAGATAGTATTGGAAACGACCCAGGATTACGAGACGAAGCACTCGCACCGTTTCCAAGAACAGAATTTGCAGTTAAAACGCATACGAAAGAATACTATGCGTTAATTACGCACTTAGATGAACAAATTGGTGGAATTATAGCGGGGCTAAAAGCCACAGGAAAAATGGATAACACCTATATTATTTTCACCGCGGATCATGGTATATCTATGGGGCGCCATGGTTTATTAGGGAAACAAACATTATTTGATCATAGTATTCGTGCACCATTTATTATAGTTGGACCCGATGTACCTGCTGATAAAAAAATAGATGCTGATATTTATTTACAAGACGCCATGGCAACTAGTTTAGAACTAGCAAGAATTAAAAAACCTGATTACGTATTTTTTAATAGTATTCTTGATCTTGTTGATGGCAGTAGAACTACGAGCCATTATGATGCCATTTATAATGGTTATATGAACTACCAACGCATGATTAGAAAAGATGGATATAAGCTAATCGTTTACCCTAAAATTGATAAAGTTCTTTTATTCGACATGAAAAACGATCCGGAAGAAATTAATGATTTGGCAGGGCTCCCCGAAAACAAAGAAAGGGTGACATGTATGTTCAATGAGCTTTTAGTATTACAAAAAGATATGAATGACCCCCTAGATATTTCTTCAGTTCTAACCAAAATTTAATAGTAATCCACGCGACCAAAACCTAAGAACATGAAACATTCAAAAAAAACAAAAAGTGATTTAACTCGAAGAAAATTTATTAAAAGAACGGCACTTACAGCTAGTGCGATTACAATAGTACCTCGGTTTGTTCTTGGTAAAGGTTTTGTACCACCAAGCGATAAAATAAATTTGGGAATTATTGGATTAGGTAAAAAAGGAGGTAGTCTAGCTAAAGATTTTGCTGAAAAAACAAATGTGCAAATTGTAGCTGGATCCGATGTCTGGACAACAAAAAATGAATGGTTTAAAGGTCATGTAGAAAAATTATATGCCGAAAAAAGAAATCAGAGTAACTATAAAGGTGTATCGACAACAGGTGATTATAAAGCGCTATTAGCTCGCCCAGATGTTGATGCGGTAATTATAGCAACACCTGATCATTGGCATGCAATACAGGCGATAGCCGCTATGAAAGCTGGCAAAGATGTGTATTGCGAAAAACCCATGACTTTGACCATTAAAGAAGGAATTGACATGGTTTCTACAACAAAAAAAACGGGTGCCATTTTACAAGTTGGCAGCATGCAACGATCATGGCAGAAATTTCAAAAAGCGGTTGAATTAGTTAGTAAAGGATATATTGGCGAAGTCTCTAAAGTTTTGGTTAATGTTGGTGACCCTGCAATTCCTTTTAATATGAAATCCGAACCAACTCCAAAAGAAGTAGACTGGAATGCTTGGTGTGGCCCTGCTCCACTTTTACCTTATAATTATCGACTTTCACCACCAACTAGTGATGCATTCTTTCCTGATTGGCGAAAATTTAGAGAAACGGGTGGTGGCATTCTAACCGATTGGGGGGCACATATGTTTGATATTGCTCAATGGGCACTAGGTATGGACCGTTCTGGTCCTGTTCGATTCGAGCCTCCTACCGATAAAAATGCTGTACGTGGAATGAAAATGATTTATGAAAACGGTATTGAAATGTATCATGAAGATTTTGGTCGTGGTTGGGGCGTTCGGTTTATTGGGAGCGAAGGAAATTTAGATATTAGCAGAAGCTATTTAGAAACTGATCCACCAACAATTTTAACTGCAGAACTAGAAACTTCTAAGACAGTCCTAGATGGTTCTAGAGGTAATCATTTTCAAAATTGGATTGATGCCATAAAAAATAGAAGTCAACCCTTATGTGATGTAGAAATTGGACACCGTTCTGCTACAGTAGGTAATATATGTAATATAGCATATCAATTAGGTAGACCTTTAGATTGGGATACTAAGAAAGAGAAATTTATTGGTGATAAAGAAGCTAATAAAATGAAGAAAAGAAAATACAGAAAGTTTTAATTACTTAATCTTTCTCTTCGAAATTGCCCGGGTGTTTTACCATTAACTTTTTTGAACATCCGGGTATAATAAGAAACTGTATTCCAACCTGTTAACTCCGCTATTTCAACCAAGGTCTTATTCGTTGTAATCAACAATGTTTCCGAACGTTCTATTCGTACCGATTGTATATATTTACTTGGTCGAATTCCAAATTTTTGTTGAAAAACACGAGAAAAATGATCTGAACTCAAATTATAGTTTTTTGCTAATTCTGCTATTGACAATTCTTCATGTAAATGTTCCTTAATATAATTTAACACATCAGAAAATCCAGGTTTTACAAGTGTCTTATTAACTTTTTCATTTTTAATAAAACGAGAACAAAGTAATCTTAACAAACCTTGGGTTTCCAGTAATTTGGACGCAGGTTGCATTTTATTATTCTTTTTTATGAATTCTATGGCATCTTGATTGTCATACTTTTTAACGTCAATAATCTTAAGGCTTCTACTTGGTTGTAATTCCAAAAGCCGCTTAAAGCATTGTACATCAAAATCAGTAGCCTTCAATTCATAAATAAAATCCTTAATGTCGTAAACGGATAAACCATCTCCTATTTCTTCTAAAAAATGAATGTAATATTGATCCAAAAATGAATTGCACTTATAACGACTATATGTAAAGCTTGGTACTAAATAAATAAAGCCCGCTTTTAAGTTTACTTCTTCATAACTATGAAAAATTTTAGCGTTACCATCTGTGATTAAATACATTCTTGAAAATGGACTTATTACATTATCATAGTCCCATGTACTGTCCAACTGCACATGTCCCGTGTGCAGTAAATCAAGTTTTAACGACTGTAGAATCTTATTCATTATTCAAAAAATCTTATCGGATTAATACCATACTAATAAAAGTTGAAACTAAAATTAACATTCATAAAACAACAGTGATACGAGTAATTTATAAAAAATAAAATAACTTTGGCTTTACACTACTGCATTAAAACATCGGAAATGTACAATTCATAGCCTGATTTATACAAGAATTTTAGCATTAAAATACACTAGATTTGGATTAGATCAATAGAATACAATTCCATGTCAAAAATCAGCATAATTCTACCAATATTCATCATCGTATTATTCGCATCATGTGGTGGACCTGAATTACCTGAAAAAGTTGCTCTTGCATATGACAAACTCCCTAATCAAATTGATTTTAATCAACATGTAAAACCAATACTTTCAGATAAATGCTATTTATGTCATGGTCCTGATGAAGCTAAAATATCGGCTGGGTTACAATTACACCTTCCAGATTTAGCTTATAAAGAATCAAAGAACAATCCTGGCAACCATGCAATCGTTCCAGGAAATGCGAGTAAGAGCGACCTTGTAAAGCGAATTTTATCAAGTGATCCAGAATTAATAATGCCTGTTCCAGAATCATATTTAACACTAACCGATTATGAAAAGGCTGTATTGGTTCGTTGGATAGAAGATGGGGCGGAGTATAAAGATCATTGGGCATTTATTTCTCCCACAAAACAGAATCCTCCTAATGTAAAGCTAAAAAAAAATGTCATAAATCCAATTGACAATTTTGTATTAGCCAAATTAGAAAGAGAAAAATTGCAACCCAATGAATTAGCGGACAAAGAAACTATTCTTAGAAGGTTAAGTTTTGATTTAACAGGCTTACCGCCTACCCTTGAAGAAATAAATAATTTTATCAGTGATACCGCTACAAATGCTTATGAAAAACAAGTAGATCGGTTACTCGCTTCCAAACAATTTGCGGAACAATTGACTTTAGATTGGATGGATTTAGCCCGTTATGCAGATACACATGGTTATACTGTTGACCGGTATAGAGACGTTTCTCCATATCGTGATTGGGTAATAAAGTCTTTTGATGAGAATATGCCATATGACAAGTTTCTAAGTTGGCAACTGGCAGGTGATATGATGAAGAATCCTACCAAAGAACAACTTTTGGCAACTACATTTAATCGCTTACATCCGCAAAATTTAGAAGGTGGTATAGTTGATGAGGAATTTCGATCTGAGTATGTTTCCGACAGAACCAATGTAGTTAGTGAAGGGTTCTTAGGCCTAACAATGGCATGCGCAAAATGCCATGATCACAAGTATGACCCTATTTCTCAAAAAAACTATTACGAAATGTATAGTTTTTTTAATAATGTAAATGAATCTGGTCAAATACCATGGGATTGGTCTATGCCTGTTCCGAATATTTTACTTCCCACGGATGAGCAAGAAAAATTTCTAGCTTATATAGATAATCTGTTGGTTGAAAAAGAAAAAAACATTGAACAAATTGTTACCTCTGAAGAAAGCAAAGCTGAACAATGGATTGCATCTGAGGGCTATAAAAAAATTAATAAAAATAGTTCACCCACTAATCTTATTGCCAAAGTAGATTTCAAAAACGGAAATCTTAACAACACATTAAATCCTTCTCAAAAAGGAAAAATGAATCGACAATATTCACCAAAACAAACAGCTAAAATAGTTGAAGGTTTTACTAATCAAGGTTTAGAACTAGACGGGGATGCATGGTTAGATCTTGGAAAAATTGGTGTTTTTCGAAGAAGCGAACCATTTAGTATAGGCATCAACATTAAAGTACCGGAGAGCTTAAATAATGGTGTAATATTTCATAAGAACTACGGTACGCGACTTCATAGTTATCGCGGTTATCATTTAGCATTGAAAGAAAATAAGTTAGAAATAATGTTAGCTCATGTATGGCCAGATAATGCAATTGTTGAGCTCAGTACAAAAGAAATTCCTAAAAATGAATGGATTCAATTAACGATGACGTATGACGGATCCAGCAAGGCAAATGGTCTTAAAATATTTATGAATGGCGAAGAGCTTAAGACAGAAATTAGTGTTGACAATTTATATAAGGATATTATTTTCAACGCCTATGAAGATTTCATTTACAAACACCCAATAGAGCCTGGCTTACAAATTGGTGCTCGTTGGCGCGGAAAAGGAATAGGTGGGGCTGCTGTAGATAATATTTTAGTTTTTTCAAAAGAATTGAACGCTTTAGAAGTTAATCAAATTAGCAATAATGACGCGCTACAAATAATTCTATCAAAATCATATGCTGAATTAACAGATGCCAACAAAAAGAACCTAAAAACTTATTATCTAAACAACAATTCCAAATCGTATAAACAATCAATTAACGATTTAGCTTCTACACGAAAGATTCAAAATGACAGTGCAGAACGTGTTCAAGAAATAATGGTAATGAAGGAAATGGAAACACCTCGAGAAACTTTTGTTTTAGAGCGTGGTCAATATGACGTGTATGGAGACCAAGTTTTCCCAAACACACCTGAAAAAATATTTGCCTTTCCAGACAGTTTAGAAAAAAACAGACTAGGATTAGCAAAATGGGTTACGAGTAAGAAAAATCCTTTAACTGCCAGGGTTGCCGTAAATCGGTATTGGAAAAATATCTTCGGCACTGGCATAGTAAGAACAGTTGAAGATTTTGGCAATCAAGGAGAATTACCTAGTCACCCTGCCCTACTCGATTGGTTAGCAATTGAATTTATGGAATCTGGTTGGGATGTTAAGAACTTACACAAGTTAATAGTAATGTCAAATACTTACCGTCAGTCTTCAAAAGCAAGTGCAGAAGTACTTGCGGTAGACAAACCAAATCGATTACTAGCCCGAGGTCCATCAATAAGACTAACTGGCGAAATGATGAGAAACAATGCATTGGTTGCTTCTGGATTATTAAACTATGCAGTTGGCGGACCAAGTGTAAATCCATATCAACCAAAAGGATTGTGGAAAATAAATGGAGCAGCATATGAAGAAGATACTGGTGAAAAATTATACCGCAGAAGTATGTACACCATTTGGAAAAGATCGGTACCTAATCCTACTATTGCAACTTTTGATGCACCCGAAAGAGCTTTCTGTACCGTTAGACGTCAAGAAACAAATACTCCTTTGCAAGCTTTGGTCTTAATGAATGACCCAACATACGTTGAAGCTTCTAGAGTTTTAGGATATAGCATGCTTTCCTATTCAAATATTAAAGAAGGACTAAGTGATGTTTACAAAAAACTTACTGGTAGAAGTGCTACCGAAAACGAACTAAAATTATTAGCCGATTTACAACAGGTGGAATATGAAAAGTTTAAATCAGAAAAGTCAAAAACCAATGGTTGGTTAAATACTGGAGCGTTTCGTATTTCTAATAAAAACGATGAGGCAATGGTAGCAGCGAATGCAGTAGTAGCAAGTACCATTATGAATTCTGATGCAGCAATAACAAAAAGATAAAATACAAGCAAGCTTATGTGTAATAATCATGATATTGTAAGATCAAACAACAAAGACCTTCAAAAAGTTGAAGATCAATTAAATAGAAGAAACTTTTTAACAAAGACTTCAATGGGTTTGGGAGCTATTGCATTAGGATCTCTTTTAAATGCAGATAAAGCTTGGGCTTCCGTTAAGGGAAGTAATTTAGATGCAACCAGCGCCGATGCACTGCTAAAGTCTTATAATAAAAATAGGCTTGGCTTACCGCATCATTTACCTAAGGCAAAACGCATCGTATATCTTTTTCAAAGTGGCGGACCTTCACAATTAGATATGTGGGATTACAAGCCAAAATTAAAAAACATGTATGGCCAAGACTTGCCTGATTCTGTTCGACAAGGACAACGACTTACTGCTATGAGTGCTGAACAAACCACCTTTCCGATGGCACCCTCCATTTTCGATTTTAAACAGCATGGTAATTCAAGAGCTTGGGCAAGTGAACTGCTACCCTACACCTCGGAAGTTGTAGATGAATTATGTTTTATTAAATCGATGCAGACCGATCAAATAAATCATGATCCTGCCATTACTTTTATGCAAACTGGAAATCAACTTGCAGGAAGGCCTTCAATCGGTTCCTGGTTAAGTTATGGACTAGGTTCAGACAATGAAAACCTACCCACATTTATTACTTTGATTACAAAAAATATGGGTGGACAACCGCTGTACTCAAGACTTTGGGGAAATGGGTTTTTACCTACTGAACATCAAGGCGTACAATTTAGATCTGGTAAAGACCCAGTTTTATATTTAAGTAATCCTGAAAATTATGATGGTCAAGATCGCAGACAAATGTTAGATTATTTAGGAAAACTAAATGACGTGCAAAATGATGCCTATGGTGATCCAGAAATAAAAGCGCGTATGGCGCAATATGAAATGGCATTTCGGATGCAGACTTCGGTGCCCGAGGTTACCGACATGTCTGATGAGCCTGATTACATTTTTGAAATGTATGGCGAAGACAGTAGAGATCCCGGCACTTATGCAGCAAACTGTTTAATGGCTAGAAAGTTATTAGAAAAAGATGTGAAATTTGTTCAATTATATCACCAAGGTTGGGACCAACATATTGGTTGTCCGGGAGGCGTAAAAGCACAATGTAAACGAACTGATCAAGCAAATGCTGCGCTAATTAAAGATTTAAAACAACGAGGAATGTTAGAAGACACCTTAGTCGTATGGGGCGGAGAATTCGGAAGAACAGTTTATTCGCAAGGTCAGTTAACTCCAGAAAATTATGGTCGTGACCATCATCCAAAAGCATTTACAATGTGGATGGCCGGCGCAGGGGTAAAATCGGGGTACACTCATGGAGAAACGGATGATTTTAGTTACAACGTGGTAAAAGACCCAGTACACGTGCACGATTTTCATGCGACACTAATGCACTTATTTGGCGTGGATCATGAACGTTTAACTTTTAAACATCAAGGTCGTAGGTATCGATTGACGGATGTACATGGGCATGTGGTAAAAGATTTATTGACTTAAGTTTTTATAAACTATAAAACTTCATAGCATTACCCCCCATAATAGCGTGCTGTTCAGAATCGGTTAAATTTGAAATAAAGTTTGTAACCAAACCTTTAGCATCACTGTATTCACCGGCAACTAAACATACTGGCCAATCAGAACCAAACATGATTCTTTCAGGTCCAAAAGCTTCTAACACCAAATTCATATATGGTTCAATTTGAGAAGGTGTCCATGATTTGTAATCTGCTTCTGTAATCATTCCCGATAATTTACAATGTACATTTTCATGCTTTGCGACTTCTTTCATAAGTGCAGCCCAACCATCGTAAAATCCATCTTTTATATACGGCTTAGCAATATGGTCAATAATAAATTTTTGATGCGGAAATTGTTTTACAAATTCTAAGGTAGCTCCTAACTGATGCGGAAAAATTAAAATATCATAAACGTAATCGTACTTCTCTAAAAACGAAATTCCTCTTAAAAAATCTTTACGAATTAAAAAGTTATGATCTGTTTCACCTTGTACAATATGTCGCCATCCTTTAATCTTTTTTTCGGAATGATACTTTTCTAAATCAACATCTATTTTCTCAGAACGAAGGTCTACCCACCCTACTACACCTTTAATAAAACCATTAGCATTTGCTAATTCTAATAAAAAATCTGTTTCTGCTAAGGTCTGATCTGCCTGTACTGCAACACATGCATCAACACCATTTTTCGCAAATACTCCCTTTAAATCTTCAGGTAAAAAGTCACGTCGAATATTCGCCATATCATCATCAATCCACGAATGTTTTGTGGGTTCATACTTCCAAAAATGCTGATGTGAATCTACTACCATGTTTATTATTTATAAAAGTTGAATTGAATCTCTTACTCCTTTACTTTCAATATTTCGAATATTATGTAATACTGCTTCTGCTAATCCATTTAGCAAGGTTAAATCTTCACCCCAAATACTTGAATTACTCAAAATAGTATCAACTGCATTAGACAATGAAATTTCATCAGTATCCAATTTAGAATAAACGGAGTTAAAAAAATCTAAAGCTATTTGGTCATCGTTTAAATCAATTTGCTCGCCATCGAATTCACCTTTATAAAAACGAATTAAAGCTGAAAGTCCAAATACAATTCTTTTGGGAAGCACACCTTCACTAGCATAGTAATCTTTTAATGTCGGCAACAAACGTGCTACGAATTTCGAAGTACTATTTAAAGAAATACTGATTAACTGATGTTTTAATAATGGGTTTCTAAATCGATCTAAAACTGCGGCAATAAACTTTTGCTTTACTTCCAGTGGAAAGTCTAAGGTCTTTGCAGACTCCTCCTTTAACAGGGATTCCACAAAATTGGAAACGATATCATCATCCATTGCCTCTTTCACAAAACGTATTCCTGCCAAATACCCAACAGGGACCATTGAAGTATGTGCACCATTAAGTATACGCACTTTCATTTCACGATAAGGACCAAGGTCATCTACAAATTCAACATTCAAATCTGTCTGAGCGAACGGCATTTCATCCTGAACAATCTGATCCCCAGCTATTACCCAACTATGATAATATTCGCCAGCGACTAAAAGTTCATCTTCATAATTTGTTTCAGCCAAAATTTCATCAGCGCGTTCTTTAGGAAAACCAGATACTATTCTGTCTACCAATGTACTACAGAAATAATTTGAAGTATTGATCCATGCTTTAAAATCTGAATCTAAATTCCAATGATCAGCATATTGTAGCACAACTCTTCTTAATTCTACACCATTATTTTCGATCAATTCACAGGGTAATAAAATACATCCTTTTGAAGAGTCTCCTTTAAAATATTGAAATCGATGGTACAACCAACGGGTTAATTTTGCTGGAAATTCTTGTGGCGGATTAGCATCAAACTGATCATCACTATTAAATTTAATTCCCGCTTCGGTAGTATTCGATACTACAAAACGCAAATCGGAATTTTCAGCCAAGGCTAAATAAGCATCCCATTCGTTATAGGAATGTACCACATTCTGCACACAATCAACAATTGTTTTTTCAGCAACTAATTCACCATTCTTAATTCCGTCTAACACCACTGTGAACAATCCGTCTTGAGATTTTAATTCGCTGTAATCACCTCTTTCAGTAGGTTTTACAACAACAACCCCTGCATTAAATTCAGTTTCCTTATTTAAGACTTGTACCATCCAGTCGACAAAGGCACGTAAAAAATTACCCCCGCCAAATTGCATTATTTTTATGGGTAATGGACTTAGCCCTTGAACTGTATTTCTATTTAATTTTTGCATGTTATATTTTAAATATCACCTTCTAAAAGAAAGTTTTTCTATAATGATAAACCTCTTTTCCAAGGAATAAAATCTTCTTGTCCTAATCTAACAGCTGCCGGAGCTTTTTCTCCACTAGCCACTTCAATAATATAATCCAAAAGCTCTTCCCCTTTTGATTCTATCGTAGCTTCTCCTGTAATTACCCCTCCGGTATTAAAATCTATAATATCTTTCATACGTTTTGCAAGTGCATCGTTACTAGACATTTTTATCACTGGTGTAATTGGGTTACCTGTAGGGGTACCTAAACCAGTTGTAAAAGCAATAACATTACAACCCGATCCTGCAAGACCTGTCGTACTTTCAACATCGTTACCAGGAGTACATAGTAAATTCAGTCCCTTTTTATTCACGGGCTCTGTATAATCCAATACATCAGTAACAGGTGAAGTTCCACCTTTTTTAGCAGCACCAGCAGATTTAATTGCATCGGTAATAAGTCCGTCTTTAATATTCCCAGGAGAAGGGTTATCAGCAAATGCGGAGCCTAATGCGACCGCCCTAGCAGAATAGGTATCCATTAAAGCCGTAAACTTTTTAGCACCAGCTTCTGTTTCACATCTATTTATTAATTCTTGCTCAACACCGTTTAATTCAGGAAATTCAGATAATACAGTTGTTGCACCAAGTGCAACTAACAAATCTGACGCATGACCCAAAGCTGGATTTGCAGAAATACCAGAGAACCCATCGGATCCACCGCATTCAAGACCTAAAACCAATTTACTTAAAGGAGCTGGTTTGCGTTCTGTTTTATTAGCTTCAATAAGGCCCAAAAATGTTTTTTTAACGGCATCTTCAATAAAGTGTCGTTCACTTATACTTTTCTGTTGTTCTAATATATATAGTGGTTTCGAGAAATTAGGATCAAGTTTTTTAATTCTTTCTTCAACTATCCTAACCTCAGCATTTTGGCACCCTAAACTTAAGATCGTTGCTCCAGCAACATTCGGATTCGTAATATAGCCAGCAAATAAATTACAAAGTGTTTCTGAATCTAAACGAAAACCACCGCAACCGCCTTCATGCGTTAAAAATTTAATTCCATCAACATTAGGAAATGTACGGTTTTGCTTTATATCTTCTGGAGTTTTGATAATATCTACATTGACCAGTTCATCTGCTGATGCTCCATTTTTATAGTTTTCAACAAGCGTTTCTGTATCAACAATAAAATCCGTTGTCATATGGTAACCCAAAGATTTCAACAAAGCAGATTTCATCACCTCAACATTTCTATTCTCACAAAAAACCATAGGTATTACGAGCCAGTAGTTGGCTGTACCAACTTTTCCATCTGCTCTATGGTAGCCGTTAAATGTTTTATCCTTCCATCGTGAAACATCAGGGGCTAGCCAATCTTCTTTTACTCCTCCTACTCCGTATTCTAATGAAGCATGTACAACATTATCAGTAGTAATTGTTTCACCTTTAGCAATTGGCTTAGTGGCTTTGCCAACCAAAGTACCATACATAGTAATATCATCACCAACCTTAAGGTCATTAATAGTAAATTTATGTTTCGCCTGAGTATCAGTCGTTAACGTTAACGCACTTCCCTCATGTTCAATATTTGTTCCTGCTGATAAATCAGTGAGCGCCGCTAAAACATTGTCTTTAGGGTGAATCTGTATAAATTTCGTTGCCATACTTCTTAAAAAATTATCATTTTATATAAATTATAATCCAAGTAAATCACACCATTTTTTTTTAAGGTTGTAATTATTTTGAATTAAGTAGCTAAAAATACGATTTTGAAGTATATTTTTGAGTAGAGAACTCATTAAAAATAAGAACAATGAAAACTGTAACAGATTTAGCCGATAAGCATACCTTAATTTCAAAGATGTTTAATTGGCCTAAATCCAAAGCAGAATGGGATCAATATCGTTTGACTGAAGAACAAATTTCACATTTTCATGAAATGGGATATGTTTCTGGTATCAAATTATTAAATGATGCGCAGGTTGATATTTTGCGCAAAGAACTAGACGAAATAAATGACCCAAAACATCCTGGACATCATTTATTTTATGAATTTCATAGTAATGAGTCAGAAGACCCAAATACCGTTTTATTTCATTCATTAGGACATTGGCGTATAACTCCAGGGTTTCATGATGTAATTTGGAATCCTGCTTTTGCAATGGCCGCACATCAATTACTTGAAGATAAATCAGTTCGTTTTTGGCACGACCAATTATTCTGCAAACCTGCCAAACATGGTGGTGTCGTGGCTTGGCACCAAGATTACTCGTATTGGACACGTACTATAGCAATGCAGCATTTAACATGCTGGACAGGTCTTGATGATGCATCTACTAAGAATGGATGTTTACACTATATTCCTAAAAGTCATAAATGGGGATTATTAGATGCCCCTTCTTTAGCAGGCGATATGAATGGATTAATGAACTATTTAACCGCTGAACAAAAAGCTGAATTTAAACCTGTAGCTATTGAAATGAAAAAAGGATACGGAACTTTTCATCACCCATTAATGGTACATGGTTCTTACGAGAATACATCCAAAATGAGTCGCAGAGCCTTTGTATTAAACGTTTTTGCAGACGGAACTATTAGCAATACCGATGATGAACTTTTACAAAAAGTGCCGAAAATTGCTAAAGGCAAGAAAATGGAAGGAAAATTTTTCCCGTTGATTTATGAAAAACAATAGATTTAATTAATTGAAAGGTGCTTCTTCACCTTCTAATATATAGTCTTCATCATACACATGGGCCTCATTGATATATAATTGCAGTTTTTCAACAGTTTCTGGATGTTCAGCAACTAAGTTTGATTGTTCGCCTATATCAGTAGAAAGATTATATAGTTCCCACGTATTGGAGTGATATTTATGAATTAATTTCCAATCACCTGCTATAACTGCTTGAGCATCATGTTTACCTTCTGAGAACTCCCAATATAAATAATCATGAGTTTTCTGATTTTCAGAATCACCCAAAAGAGTTGGTACAAAAGAAAGACCATCTGATGCAATAGAAGTTGTATCATTCGAAATTTCAGCAAAAGTTGGCATCATATCGTAAAAAACTGAAGGCAAATCAGATTTAGTATTCATTTTTATTTTTCCGGGCCATCTAGCTATAAAAGGTACACGAATACCACCTTCATATAAATCGCGCTTTTTACCTCGAAGCGGTCCGTTACTATCGAAAAAATCAGCATCTACCCCACCCTCTTGATGCGGACCATTATCACTCGTAAATATGACTAATGTATTTTCTTCAATTCCAATAGCCTTTAATTTGGCAAGTATTCGGCCAACATCAGCATCAAGCAAACTAATCATAGCCGCTTTAGCTTTTTCGGCCTCCGGCCAATCTTCAGCAGCATATATTCCCAAATTAGGAACTTCCATACCATGTTCGGCCGTTAATTTACCCTCATTATTTGCATGTGGTATGGTTAAAGGAAGAAATAAAAAGAATGGTTTTGTTTTTGGTTTACTTAAATAAGTAAGCGCTGAGTCAATAAAAATGGAATGGGAATAATCATTCTTCTTTGTTGCTGAGCTTTTAATACCTTTTGATTTTTCGTTATCCAGATAAATAACTTCATTCGTTAACTGAAGTTTTTCACCATTATATATAAGGTAATCCGGATAATAATTGTGCGCTCTAGTTTGATTCAAATACCCAAAATAGCTATCAATGCCTTGTTTATCGGGCTCACCAGCTGTCCCAACCATTCCTAAACCCCATTTTCCAATTAAATTAGTTTCATAACCAGCATTCTTAAACATTTCAGCAATAGTGAAATCCGACGCGGTCAATTCATTTTTATAATTCCCCCTTACAGAAGCATGACCCTGATGTAAACCAGTTAATAGAGAAACCCTAGATGGGGAGCAAACTGTATTCCCTGCATAATGATTCGTAAATAACATGCCTTCTGCAGCCATCCTATCAATATTTGGTGTCTTAATCATTTGCTGACCATAACAACCCAAATCTCCATACCCCAAATCATCTGCAAGAATATAAATAACATTAGGCTGTTTCTGTTCTTGCTTAATTGCAACTGATTCCTTTTTTGATTCTTTACAGGAAATTAGGATTAAGACACTAATAATATATAATATGTTTTTCATATCTCTTGTTCTTCATAAAATTATAGTTTTACATTCACATACAACTCAACATGAATCAAAATTTAAGAATCAAGTATCAAAATATCAAGTTCAAAAGTTGCAGTTCATCGGCATATAAAAAAACGATTTGTAATACAACGAGCTAAAAGAGCATTTCATCGAATACATAAACCGTCCTTTCAAATAAAAACCAGACTATATTTGTTAATGTAAAACTCAATCTTGTAATACCGAAATAATGAAGTTTCCCATTTTTTTTGATTTTCGTATTCTGCTTTTTTTTAACCTGCTTACGGTAAGCGCTATATATGCAAATAACAGCATTTCAACTAATTCGAACCTTGAAAACGAAATATATACAGACATTTATTCAACATCTGTTAAAGACTTATTAAATGAAGCTGATTTAGAATTCAATAATTTTCATTTTGAAAAAGCTATTGAACTGTACGCAGAATTACTACAGACTAATAGTGAACCTTCAATACATGTAATACAGAATTTAGCAGATAGTTATTTTAATATTAGCAATTATTCTGAAGCAGGAATTTGGTACTTAAAATTATACGATTTACAACAAGGTAATCTTAAAGAAAATTACATTATTAAATTAGTTGAATGTTTAAAATCAAATAGACAAATAAGAAAAGCAGACGAAATATTAATTAATTTTTACGAGAATAAAGAAGAATTAAATTCAATACTTACTCAGAAAAAACATTTAAACAGTCAGAGAAGAAAAAGTGAAAAATATACTATTACCAATTTACCTTTTAATAGTGCTGCATCTGATTTCGGAGCTGCATTATGTAAAGATGGGTTGTTATTTATATCGTCCAGAAAAAAAGATAACAATAAATTTGAATTATTTAAAATTGGTCAAGATTCTGCGGTAAGTGTAGATGATTTTTCTGGTATTATTTTAGACGCAGCCCATGCACCAGCATTAGTTTTCTCAAGAGATAGTAAGACTGTATATTTTACAAGAAATAACTCAGAAGAAAATAAAACAAATCAGCAAATTTTGCGTGCAACGGTAAGCAACAAGTCACTAAAAGATATTAAGGTTTTAAGTTTCAATAATAAAAATTATTCCTTTAATCATCCTTCAATAAGTGCCGATGGAAAATATTTATATTTTTCTTCTAATATGCCCGGTGGTTATGGTGAAAGTGATATTTATAAAGTTATCTTAAACAATAATGGTGATGTCATTTCAGCACCTATCAATTTGGGTTCTAAAATTAACACTGCCGGTAGAGAAGAATATCCTTTTGTAAAAGGTCAAGAATTATTCTTTTCTTCAGATGCTCATTATGGCATGGGAGGGCTTGATATTTTTAGTTCACGAATAAATGCGAATTCAGAATACGCCATTCCATTAAACATGGGAACACCAATAAATAGTGCGATGGATGATTTCTCTTATATTGCAGAAAGAGGTAGGAATAAAGCATACTTCTCTTCGAATAGAGTTGGTGGTCATGGAGGAAGTGATATTTACCAACTTGTTATAAAAGAAGAATTGACTTTTCAAGAATATTCAGGATATGTACTTGATGAAAATACAAAACAGCCAATTGCGAATACACACATTCAATTAAGTTCAATTTCAAACAAAGTGAACTTTACATTTGAGACAGATGCGAATGGTTACTATAATTTAAAATTGCCAAGTAACAATCAGCATATTATGGTTTTCTACAAAGAAAATTATACGAACAATCAAATTGGAATTGAAACTGGCCAAAAACCTGGATTACCATCAATGAACAATATTATATATTTATCTCCTTTGAATAAAAAAGATACTACAGAAAATAAAAGTGCTTCTATAGATATCGAAACTAATAATTTCTAAAAAGCCCTATACCAAATACTATTGAAGTTTCGGGTTCGGATAGTTATCAGACTGATCTTCAATAGTATTATCCAAGCAAGTAAAATCCTTTTCAATTAAAATAGAGAGAACTTCATCGCCCTTTAGTTTGTAGTTATATTGAAAACCAACTTTTTCATTGGTAGCCCACTCCCCTAGTAACATTTTAGAAATGCAAAGTTCTATTTTATTAGAACTTAAATGCGCCTCAATATTTTGAATGGATTCAGACAACCTAATTGCGTAAACAAATGTATTCTCCATAAACTGAGTCTGCTCCTCAAAATAACCCTTTTCACAAAATATTTTCACATCAGATTGTGTTAATCTATATCGTATTGAATTCCCTTTAATTCTAATTTTCATTGTCTTGTTTTTTATTCACCAATCCTTTGGTAAACTCATTAAGGGTTTCTACTTTTTGCTCAAAATCACCTTTAATAGTTTTTCTATACTCGTTTAAGTTTTTCACCAAATCATCAATATTTTCGGGTATAACGTCTTCAAAAAATTGACGTAAACGTTTTGCTGTTGTAGGTGATTTTCCGTTAGTAGAAATTGCAACTTTCACATTACCTTTAGTAACAATACCGCCCATATAAAAATCGCAGAAAGGTGGATTATCTGCAACGTTTACTAAAATTTGCTGTGCTCTACAATCGTGATAAACTTGCTCATTAACTGCAACCACATCAGTAGTAGCGATAACCATATGTTTACAATCTAGAAATTTAGAATTATAGTCATCTAAGTTCATTTTAATATCGAACTCTTTGGCTAATTCAATTGTCGCTTCGCGATACATTGGCGAAACCATTTCTACATTTGCGTTAGGACTAGACTTTAAAAGAAATGTCAATTTCTCATGTGCTACATTACCACCACCAACAATTAAAATATTCAGTTGTGACACTTTCAAAAAAACCGGATACAATTGATTCTTTTCCATTTTACACTTCCTTTTTTTCGATTTTATAATTTATGGTCACCTTAGTTCCTTTACCCAATATAGAATTAATAAACAAACGGCCATTAATATAACTTATACGTTCTTTCATAAAGAAAAGTCCCATTCCGCCTTCGCTATTATTCTTAGGCATTTCACCTAGAATTGCTGTATTAAAACCTTTTCCATCATCATCTATAATAATGCTTAAAATATCATTACTAAATTTAATACTCACTAAAATATAATTTGCTTCGGCATACTTTATTGCATTGTTAACAGCCTCTTGAGTTACCCTATAAATATTCGTTTCAGCCAAAGAGTCAAAACGCATATTTTCTTCAATATTATTATCGAATAAAATATTTTTACCTGTAAGTTTAGCTAACTCAAAAGTCATCTTTTGCAAGGCCGGAAAAATACCATGATCACTTAACTCTGGTGGTGTAAGATTAAAAGTTGCTGTACGCACACCTTTAATTAAATCGGCGGTAAGATCCTTTAAATAAGCAATCTTTTCTACGGTCTTTTCTTTGTTCGAAATATCAATAGATTCTATATTAAAACGAAGTGCGGTTAACATTTGTCCGATACCATCATGTATATCTTTTGCTATTCTTTTTCGTTCTTCTTCTTGGCCTTCTACTATCTGACTTGCTTGAAGCCTTTTCTGATTCATCCGCTCATCAAAACTCTGTTGCGTCAGTTCTTCTAATTTTAGTTGATTTTGTTTTCTTTCAGTGATATCAGAACATAAAATTAAAATACTTTGCTGCCTACTTGCTTGATGCATTGGTATTATAGAAATATCTAACCAAATCTGCTCTCCGTTGGCGGTAGTAATTTCAATTTCTTCATTCCTAATTTTATTCTTTCGATTACCCTTAAGTACTTCTTTTAAATACCGCTGTTGTCCCTCATCTGTAGATAACAATTCTGACAAGGGTTTATTAAGTTTTTCTTTATCAACATCTAATAAGTTCAAAAACTTTTTGCTTATAAAAACGATACTTCCATCATTACGAGCACTAGCAAAAAGAGCAGCATTATCAATAACAAAATTTAACTCTTGTAATTCCTTTAACGATTTCTCTTTCTCTGATAATAGACTTTCAATTTTTTTAGCATTCGTTTCAGATTCAGATTGACTTTTCATTAAATTAGAAATTGTTCTTCTAATTTGTAATGATAAGGGCCTAAATATTAATAACACTTCTAACAGTAAAATCAATAATGAGAATGCTAATAGCAAGAATTCCTTTTGCTTTAATTTCTGAAGTTTAATCTTACTATGCTCATCATATCGATTAACCATGTCATCCATTAAATTTAAAAACGGACGTTCATTCGCAATAAGAACATTCAATTCATTGTTAAAATCTATTGCATCACCTTCTTTAGCCAATATTGATTCAGCTGCCGTAACCATTGCTAAATGATGCGTATCAATGGTTTTAAACAACGAAAGCATTTCTGTATCTTTTTCTACTGGAAGTTCCAACTCACCACTACCAGATTGTAATGCTTTATGAGACGTAACCCAAACGGATAAAGTATATTCAATATCTTCTTTAATTCGGCTCTTTTCTGAACTTGAAGTAGCTTCTCGTAAAAGAAAAACCTCTTTAACTAATTTTTGACTAAATGCACGTTGACGTCCGGCGACATTAATTATTCGCGAATCACTTAATTGTGTATTTAAATGAGACTGAATTAATAGTTGAGCAATAATAATCGTTAGTGCAATACCAGCAATCGCGAACAAATACCACTTTCGTATTCTTTGAAATGTAGCGGTATCTAAAGAGTTTTGCTCTGGATTATTTGGCATCTAACTAATTTTTAAACAATTTACAACACTATGTGTTAATTGCCTTCGAGACTAAAGCTACAGCATTTTTAGAGAGCGGTAATTTTAATGCAGCTTCATGACCATCTTCAGACATTTTACGCCACGTTTTTTGAAGTATATCAATTGTTTTTTCTTCTGGATGTTTCGCTGCAAACGGCTCGAAATAATGCTCAAGAAAAACCAAACACACTACATCTTCTAATGTTTGGGTTTCTTCGTTCTTCTTTAACTGTTTCTTTTCTAGAAGAAATTTAACCTTACTTATAATTTCTTCAGAATATCCAACTTCCTTAAGAATACCTTCTGCTGTGCTCGCATGAAATTTTTTCAACTCTTGCCTCCAACGCAAATAACCTTCCCGATTCATATCATACGATTCTCTTGGAATCTCCCACCTACAGATATGTTGGCATCTTGCTGTTAATTGCAAAGGTTCGGAAGCATCATTTTTAAATGCATTTAACTGATCTGTCATTCGAACAGCATACAACAATTCTTTAGGATAGCTTTTATCTTGATAAATCTCAGTATTTGGATCTTGTGAATTAGCGGCATCAAAAAGTTGAAACGCTTGTTGCATTTTTTCCGATTTTGTCATGGTATTCTATTTTAACCAAAACTATTCAGAAAAGCCTACATACACAAAGTCATTCTCTATTTTTACTGGATAAGTTGCAATACTATCTAAATCACCGTTTAAATGTTGACCCGTTTTTAATGAAAAATTATTTTTATGTAATGGGCAAGCCACTTTAGGCTCCATATTTTCTTCGCCAATAATTCCACGAGATAATACCATTTCCATTTTATGCGGACATAAATTCTGACAAGCATACCAAGTAGCTTCTCGAGTGAAATTGAAAATTGCGATTTGTTTGTCTTTATATTTTATACAAGCACCACCATTCTTTGGAAACCTAGAAACCGGTGCAGCTTTAAACCATACCAATACATTCTCTGGTTTTACTGTTTCGTAAGTATTTAAATTTACTATCATAATTCAATGTTATAAAGAGTCTCGATTTCTAATAACCAGACATTATACTTTTACTTTGTACTACATTTTAACCATGTGCCATTTTTAAGCCCATTCTTTCGGCATCTTTTGTTCCCGTAGTGATACAAATTCTATATTATCATCGGTTTCTTCAGAATTCACAAAATGTGTATAACGTTCACGAATTTCAGGTGTTTCTATTGCTTCGGTCCATTCGCATTTGTACGAATCAACAAGCGCCTGCATTTCTGCATCTAATTCATCTACAATACCCAAAGAATCGTTGATTACTACATTCTGTAAGTATGTAATACCACCTTCTAATTTATCTAACCATGCGGCAGTTCGTTGTAAAGGAAGTGCAGTTTTAATATAGAACATTATAAAGCGGTCAACCAGCTTAATTGCGGTTTCTTTATCAACTTTTTCTGCTAGTAGAATAGCATGTTTTGGATTGGCACCGCCATTACCACCAACATAAACATTCCAACCACCTTCTACTGCTATAAAACCAAAATCTTTTCCTCTTGCCTCCGCACATTCACGAATACACCCAGAAACACCACCTTTAAATTTATGAGGAGAACGAATACCTTTATATCGGTTTTCAATTTCTATGGCAAAGCTTACGCTTTCATCCATACCATATCTACACCAAGTAGAACCAACGCAACTCTTAACCGTTCGTAACGATTTGCCATAAGCTTGGCCCGTTTCGAAACCTTCTTGAATCAATTCCTCCCAAATTAATGGTAATTCATGCAACTTGGCACCAAACATATCTATACGTTGACCACCAGTTATTTTAGTATATAAATCATACTTTTGAGCTATACGGCCCATTGCCATTAATTGTTTCGGAGTAATTTCACCACCAGCAACTCTAGGTACCACTGAATAAGTTCCATTACGTTGAATATTTGCTAAATAACGGTCATTTGTATCTTGAATAGTCTCTTGTTTGTTTGCTGTCTCATTATAGATACTTGCAAAAATTGCAGCAACAGCTGGTTTACAAGTTTCACAACCATGACCTTTACCAACAGTATCTATTAGCTCATCAAAATCTTGAACACCTCTTAATTTTACAATATCAAAAAGCTCTTGACGTGAATAATCAAAATGCTCACAGATTTGCACCTTCACTGTTTTACCTAATGACTTAAGGCTCTCAGTTATTAAATCACTAACCATAGGTTTACAACCGCCACAACCGGTAGCAGCTTTTGTCGCTTTAGCAACAGCCTTTACGCTTTCGTTACCATCTTCTAATACTGAACAGCAAATTGCACCTTTCGTTACAGCCTCACACGAGCAAACAACAGCAGTATCTGGCAGGTCCATAACACTACCAAAAGAGCTACCACCTTCGCTTCTACCTCCAATAATTAAAGCTTCTGGATTATCTGGTAATGGCATTTCATTTTGATACATCTGCAAAAGCATATTGTAGTCATCAGCATCGCCAACTAATATACCACCCAGTAATTTTTTACCATCGTGGCTAACGTTTATCCTTTTATATAAGCTTTCTGTTTTGTTTTCAAATATGATTGAATGTCCTTTTTCTGCTGGCATAAAAGGAGTTCCGAAACTAGCAACATCAACTCCAATCAGTTTAAGTTTCGTAGACATATCAATTTCAGCAGCCATTAAAGAATCTTCTTGACCCATAATTTGATCTACAGCAACCTGAGCCATTTCGTACCCTGGTGCTACCAAGCCATAAATCATTTGATTGTAAAGTGCCACTTCACCAATAGCCAATATACTAGGGTCTGAAGTTTGCATTTTATTATTCACAACGATTCCTCCACGAGTTCCCATTTCTAGACCAGAACTTTTTCCAAGTTCATCACGAGGGCGTATGCCGGCAGATATTACGAGCATTTCTACATCAAGTATATCATCTTCACCGAATTCCATTCCAGTAATACTACCATTACCAAGAATTTGATTTGTTGCTTTACTAAGGTGAATGTTAATTCCCATAGATTCCAATTTCACCTGAAGTACCTTACTACTTCTTGTATCTAATTGGCGCGGCATCAATTTTGGAGCAAACTCAACCACATGAGGTTCAAGTCCCATATCCATTACAGCTTTAGCCGCTTCTAGTCCTAATAGTCCACCACCTAAAATAGCAGCCTTCCCTCCTTTTATGGTATCAGCATAAGCCAAAGTTTCTTCCAAATCTTCTATCGTTCTATAAACAAAGACACCTTTCTTTTCTACACCCCGAATTGGAGGCACAAAAGGTACAGAACCTGTAGCAATTACTAATTGATCATAGGCAATTGTATTTCCCTTTGATGTAGTTATAGTTTTTTCCGAACGTTTTATTTCACTAACCAATTCATTTGTATGCAATTCAATACCATTATCTGTATACCAATTTCTTGGAGCCAAGCTCAAACGTTCTGCATCACCATCTTCAAAAAACTCACTTAAGTGAACTCGATCGTATGCCACACGAGGTTCTTCACCGAAAACTACGAGTTTGTAATTTTTATAATCAACATGAGCTACAAATTTTTCACAAAACTTGTACCCCACCATTCCATTTCCTACAACTATAATAGTCTTCATTTGCTTCTATTTTTAAACTACGATTCAAAATTAAGTATTTATACGTAGTTTTAATGTAATTATATGAAAATAAATACGTAGTTTTGTTGTGAATTTGACAATCTAACAGTTTAAAATTGATAAGATGAACGAACAAAAATCACCAAAAGTAAGTTTAGTAGGTGCAGGTCCAGGTAGTGAAGACCTAATAACTGTTAGAGGTTTAAGAGTTCTACAAGAAGCTGACGTTATATTATATGATGCTCTAGTTAGCAAAGAACTACTATCGCAGATAAATAATACTATTCCAAAAATATACGTAGGCAAACGTTGTAGTCAACATTCATTTACTCAAGATAACATCAACTCTTTAATAGTGGAGAATGCTTTTAATTATGGTCATGTAGTTCGTTTAAAAGGCGGTGATCCATTTGTATTTGGCAGAGCAAATGAGGAAATTGATTATGTAGAATCTTTTGGTATTCCAGTATCTATAGTACCAGGTATTTCAAGCGCATTAGCAGTTCCAGCGAGTCAAGGAATTCCAATGACACAGCGTGGTGTTAGCAGTAGCTTTTGGGTGATGACTGCGACCAAACGAAACGGTTCATTTTCTGAAGATTTAAAATTTGCTTCTCAATCCTCAGCAACTATGGTAATATTAATGGGTATTCGAAAGCTGAATGAAATTGTCAGTGAAGTTCGTAAATACAGGGGTTCTGATATGCCTATTGCTGTTATTCAAAATGGCACTATGAAAAATGAATGTTGTACAGTAGCTACTTTACATGATATACAAGACCACAACAATGCAATAAATCCCACTAAACCCGGTATTATTGTTATCGGAAATGTGGTAGCAGAACATCCATCTTTTTTTGAAGAAGAAATACAACGCGTTTTACATTCTAATATGTAAAGATTAGCTATTATATATGTTGTATACCCTGAAGATATTGCTAAAAATTAATTATTCTAATTCTTCAATAAACTAAATTCTTTAAAATTGGCTTGACTTTTTTTTCAATTCATAATTTATGATAGGCCATTTCGTCATACTCATAAAAATGACATTTATACCCCTTCAAAATACGTATTTATACGTCATTTACACTATTTTTAGTATAGACTAAATACCTCCAACATTACGAATAAAATCGAATCGTAAAATAATTTAATCTAAAGAAATGGAAACTAAAGAAAGTTTGTACGAAAGACTGGGTGGTATGGATGCAGTAAACTCTGCTGTTGATATTTTTTATGCCAAAGTATTGGCAGACGAAAGTATAAGTCACTTCTTCAAGGGTAAAAACATGAAAAAGCAAATAGGAAAGCAGAAAGCCTTTTTATCCTATGCTTTTGGTTGCCCTATGAACTACACTGGTAAGACTATGCGCAAAGCACATAAGAAAATGGATCTTAATGAGTCTCATTTTGAGTCAGTTGCAGGACATTTAATATATTCTCTTGAGGAGCTAAATGTTCCGGGAGAATTAATTGATGAAGTCGTAGCAATTACACTTAGTGTAAAAGACGACGTACTTAATAGGTAATGTAATCTTCAGATTAAATTACAGTTTCTAAATACCAATCTAAGACACAAATCTTCAATTTATTACGATTAGAAATTCTAAAAAGTTGAACAAGTAGCACCATGATTTTATCATTTCATCAAAAACTACGTCCTATTTTCAGAATTATTAATTTTCCACAGCCACTAAATTTCATCTCAATAAAAATACGTAGCAGACTAAAAATATTACAAAAAATAAGTATTAATACGTAGAAATATACGTAGTTTTGTTTTTAATTAAACATTAAATCTGCGTATTATGGAAATACAATCTCAAAAAGCAACTACTTTAAAACTTACAGATTTCAAATCGATGCCTATTCGCACGTTTTGGATAACTTCAATTGCATTTTTCATTTGTTTTTTCGCATGGTTTGGTATTGTACCTTTTATGCCAGATGTTGTAAAAGATTTAGGACTGACACCAGATCAAAAATGGAACTCAATTATTTTAGCCGTTACAGGTACAGTATTTGCTAGATTACTAATTGGAAAGTTATGCGATAAGTATGGTCCAAGATTATGTTATACCTATTTATTAATATTTGGCGCAATACCTGTAATTCTACTTGGTTTTGTACAGACCCCAACACAATTTTTAATCTGTAGATTATTTATAGGCTTTATTGGAGCTTCATTTGTAATCACACAATTTCACACGTCAATAATGTTTGCCCCAAATATAGTAGGTACAGCAAATGCTACTTCTGCAGGATGGGGAAATTTAGGAGGAGGTGCTAACCGCTTAGGGATGCCTTTAATAGCAGCAGCAGTTGTAAGTTTTGGTGTTGCAGATGAAATAGCATGGCGCTATTCAATGGTAATTGCCGGTGTAATTGCAATGCTAATGGGTGTTGTATATTACTTCTTTACCCAAGATACTCCAGAAGGTAATTTCGCTCAATTAAAAGAAGAAGGTAAAATGCCAGCCTTAAAAAAAGACGAAGAGTCATTTATGAGTGTATTAAAAGATTACCGGGTTTGGATTCTATTTATTGTTTATGCTGCAAGTTTTGGAATGGAACTTACTGTTTATGGTACCATGGATGATTATTTGCAAAACAGGTTTGGGCTTACACGTTCAACAGCAGGTAACTTAGTATTATCATTCGCCTTAATGAATATTTTTGCACGCACGCTGGGTGGTTTTTTCGGCGATAAGTTTGGAAAACTAAAAGGTTTAAGAGGTAGAGTACTTTTTCTAACGGTTATTCTAGCTGCAGAGGGGTTAATGCTATCATTTTTCTCCATGACTACAAGTTTAGCAGTAGGTATGGTATTTTTAATTGCTTTTAGTCTTACCGTGCAAATGGCTGAGGGTGCAACATTTTCCGTTGTTCCGTTTATAAATAAAAAAGCAATCGGTTCTATTTCTGGTATTGTAGGAGCTGGTGGAAACGTGGGCGCTTTTTTAGCAGCCATGTTCTTAAAATCTAAATCAGCAGTTGCAGAAACAACAGCTTTAGGTGCTAATGCAGATTTAGGAGAAGTAGCAATGAAAGCTGCACAGTCAGCTGCTTCTGCAGGTGCAGTTTCCAGTGGATATTTTATTATTGGTGGATTTGTGGTAATTACAGCGTTAACCACATTAGCGATAAAATTTTCAACAGCTGATGAAAAAGCTTCTGACTTGGAAATGAAAAAAGTTCAGCCAAAATTAGTTTTAGGTGATAAATAAAAAAAGTAATTATGATTTCAACCTCAACTAAAATACAAGCATCATCAAACAACCTTTATTTAGCAGGTACAACATGTGTTGATTGTACTAATGAGGGGTGTTTAATTAAAAAAAACTTAAAATCTAATGTAGTATCAAAAACTACAGAAGAACAAAAACAAATTCGTTGTAAAAAAGGTCAACAGTTTATATTAGAAGGAGCTCCGGTAACGGGGCTCTTCTTCGTTCTTAGAGGAAAAGCTAAAGTATTTCGAACTGGCCTTAATGGAAAAGAACAAATAGTTCGCTTTGCTACAAAAGGTGAAATTATTGGGCATAGAGGTTTTGGCACCGAAGAATCATATACCATTAGTGCAGTTGCCATAGAAGACAGCACCTTCTGTTACTTTTCAAAAGAAAGCCTACAAGAGGTATTACGTGTAGTACCTTCATTTACTTACGATTTAATGCTATTTTATGCTGATGAACTTAATAAAAGTGAAGCTAAAGTAAAATCCCTTTCACAAATGACGGTACGTGAAAAAGTTATTGATACCTTATTGTATGTTAATCGAAAGTTCGGACAAGAATCTGGCTTTTTGGCAGTTATTTTAAGTCGAAGAGAATATGCTGATTATGCAGGCACGACAGAAGAACAAGTTATACGTGTTTTATCTGCACTTAGAAAAGAAAAGCTTATTACCACTAAAGGTAAGCGTATTAGTATCCCTAATATTTCATTATTACAAAACGAAATATCTGAACATAATTTTTATCTAACAAGTTAATTTTACTTCAACAGGTTTTTTGGAAAGTTTTATATACTCAAGCGCTACGTATACGTAGCGCTTTTTTGTTAGGTTTTATTGATTAATACAATTGTTTGAATTTTAGTTAATTAAATTAAATACCTGCTTTTTAGCAGTTTATATACTGCTATTTGTAGTATTTAAACATGTTGTAAAAGGATATATAAATGTGTGAAATCGCATGTATCAAATTTATAATTACGTATATATTTGCCGTGAATAAGTATAAGTACGTAGTTAAATAATAAAAACACTAATATGAAAACTAACATTACGAAAAATTCCTTGCTTGCAGTTCTTACGACTGTAGTAATGGCATGCGGCGGAAAAGAAACAAAAAAAGCAGCAACTGCAACTGAAGAAGCTATTACCTCCAAAACAAAACAACTTGATATTGAAAAACCACAGTTGACTTTTGGATTTATTAAACTAACTGATATGGCTCCCTTAGCTATAGCAAAAGAAAAAGGATTTTTTGAAGAAGAAGGACTTTTCGTTTCGGTTGAGGCACAGTCTAACTGGAAAAACGTTTTAGATCGTGTTATTGATGGTCAATTAGACGGTTCGCATATGTTAGCTGGTCAACCTATTGCAGCCGGTGCTGGATTTGGAAGACAAGCACAATTGGTTACTCCTTTTTCAATGGATTTAAATGGAAATGGAATAACAGTTTCAAATGATGTTTGGTCTAAAATGAAACCTAATGTACCTAAAGACGGTGAGGGAAAACCAGTTCACCCAATTAAAGCAGATGCCTTAAAACCTGTTATCACGGAATACAAAAACAGTGGCAAGCCTTTTAAAATGGGAATGGTTTTTCCAGTATCTACTCATAACTATGAAATACGTTATTGGTTAGCGGCTGCCGGAATTCACCCAGGTATGTATACGGCTGATAATGTTCAGGGACAAATTGATGCTGAAGTATTATTATCTGTAACTCCTCCGCCACAAATGCCAGCTACTTTAGAATCAGGTACTATTTATGGTTACTGCGTAGGAGAACCATGGAATCAACAAGCAGTATTTAAAGGTATTGGAGTTCCTGTAACAACAAACTATGATATCTGGAAAAATAATCCGGAAAAAGTATTTGTTATGACCAAGAAATTTGTCGATGATAATCCAAATACCGCTATAGCAGTTACTAAAGCTTTAATACGTGCAGGTAAATGGTTAGATGAACCTTCAAACAGAGCTGAGGCAGTAAAAATATTATCTATGTCGCAATACGTTGGCGCACCAGAGGAAGTACTTGCGAATTCAATGACAGGGACTTTTGAATTTGAGAAAGGTGACAAACGTGAAATGCCAGATTTTAATGTATTCTATAAGTACAATGCTACATATCCGTTTTACTCCGATGGTATTTGGTTCTTAACTCAAATGCGCAGATGGGGACAAATTCCTGAAACGAAATCAGCAGAATGGTATGGCGAAACTATCAAAGATATTTACCGACCAGATATCTGGAAAAAAGCAGCAGATTTATTAGTTGCAGAAGGACAAATTCCTGCAGCTGATGTTCCCGAAACAGATGGTTACAAGATTGCAACAGCCGACTTTATCGACGGTACAAGCTATGATGCTAAAGACCCAATCGGGTATATAAATAGTTTCTCAATTGGTAATAAAGACTAAGAAGTACTAGAAAAATAAATCGAAGTAAAAGAATAGCAAAATGGAACAAGACATCACATTAAAAAAAGAGGAAGAAGGAGTAGCTTTTTTAAAACCATTGTTAGCAAAATTAACTCCAAAAATTCAACAAGGTGACCTAATAGCATGGCTCAAGAAATCTGGAATTACCATATTATCCATAGCTTTATTTCTTGGCTTATGGCACTTGGGTTCTAAGGCACTTTATAATAAGGAGGCTAACTTTAAAATTGAAAAAGCACTAGCAGAACGAGGTCAAGCTGCTGCCGATGCAGAACGTACATGTATTGCTTCTGGTAATAGTAGTTGTCAACCAAATACGTTGCCTTCTCCTACTCAAGTATGGAGTTCTTTACAAACCTTAATCGCGGATCATAAAGTGATTACAGCAGACAAGGCTGCCTTTGCAGACAAAATGGCTGACACCAATGCTAAGCTGATTGCCAAAGGTAAAGATGCTATTGTTTATACAGGGCGCTCTTCTTTTGTTGATATTGTACTAACGAGTATAAAAACCGTTTTTGCTGGTTTTCTTTTAGCGCTTTTAATTGCTGTTCCCATCGGAATTATTATTGGTTTGAGTCCTTCCTTACGAAGTGCTTTTAACTGGTTCATTCAAATTTTCAAACCAGTTTCTCCAGTAGTGTGGTACTTGTTGGTTTTCATGATTGTGAAAACCCTATACATTGGTGATAGTTCAGATAATGCATTTGTAATATCATTTATTAGTGTTGGCTTATGTGCTATGTGGGCAACCTTAGTGAATACTGCTATGGGAGTTTCATCGGTAGATAAGGATTATATAAATGTTGCTAAAGTATTAAAGTTGGGTACTTTTCAAAAAGTATTTAAAGTAATACTCCCCTCCTCTTTGCCTCTAATTTTTACTGGTTTACGAATTACATTATCTGTAGCATGGATGGTACTAATTGCCATTGAATTATTAGCGCAAAGCCAAGGGTTAGGATTATTCGTATGGGAAGAATTTCAAAACGGAGCCAATGATTCAAACGCTAAAATTATTGTAGCCATGTTCGTAATTGGCATCATCGGGTTCTTATTAGATCGATTAATGCTAATGGTTCAAAACATGGTTTCATTTAATAAAAATGACTAAGCATCACTAAAAGAACAACACTTAAAATACGAACACATAATCACGAGAAATGGCATATTTAGAACTAAATAACATTTATAAAACGTACGGAGAAGGCGAGAATGCCACAGAAGTACTGTCAGATATAAATTTATCAATCGAAGAAGGTGAATTCGTTGCTATTGTTGGCTTTACAGGTAGTGGTAAAACAACCTTAGTAAACTTAATAAATGGACTTCTAAAACCTACAAGTGGCGAAGTTTTATTTAAGGGCGAACCAGTTATTGATACCAGTCATGAAAGAGGCGTAATTTTTCAAAACTACTCATTATTACCTTGGTTAACTGTTGGCCAGAATGTATATATGGCTGTAAAAGAGGCCTTTCCTAAAGAACGTAAAAGTGTACTTCAGCAGCGCGTTAAAGATTATGTTGCAATGGTAAGCTTAACCCCCGCAATTAATAAAAGACCCAAAGAATTATCTGGTGGAATGCGACAACGTGTTGCCGTGGCAAGAGCATTAGCCATGAACCCTGAGATGATTATTATGGACGAGCCTCTTGGTGCCTTAGATGCACTTACTAGAGGCAATCTTCAAGATGAAATTCTGAATATTTGGAGTCAAGACAAGCGTACGGCATTATTAATCACAAACGATGTAGATGAAGGTATATATATGGCAGACAGAATCATCCCATTAAAACCAGGTCCAAATGCAACTCTAGGTCCCGAATTTAAGATAGATATTGATAGACCTAGGGATAAAACAGCTTTGAATGATAATCCAAATTATAAAAAAACGCGAAACGCGATTATAGAATACTTAATGGATATAGGCGAAGAACGAAAATCAGTATCTCATACCGAATACATCCTTCCAGAAATAAGTCCTAAAAGCTTTGTAGCCTAATCTCAAAATAAAAGAAGATGAGCACCGAAACAACAATTGATAAATCAATGACGGAGAACGGAATATTATATCCTTCGAAAGTGATGTTAGACCTCTCCAAACTAAAGAAAGTATATCCAACTCCAAAAGGAGATTATGTTGTACTTGAAGATTTAGATTTACAAATAATGAAAGAGGAATTCGTAACCATTATCGGCCATTCTGGTTGCGGAAAAACAACTATGCTGTCAATGATTGCGGGTTTAAATCCAATCTCTGGTGGTAATATAGCCGTATTAGGCAATCCTGTAAAGGGACCAGGACCAGATAGAGGAGTAATATTTCAATCCCCTAGCCTAATGCCGTGGATGACCGCATTACAAAATGTAATGTTAGGAGTAAATCAAGTATTCTCTCATGCAACTAAAAAGCAACGTACAGATATCGCAAAGTACTATTTACATAAAGTAGGTTTAGACGGAGCGTTTGATAAAAAAGCATCTGAGCTTTCACAAGGCATGCAACAAAGAGTGGGCATTGCAAGAGCTTTCGCTATAAAACCAAAAGTTTTATTATTAGATGAACCTTTTGGAATGTTAGATTCATTAACACGGGGAGAACTACAAGATATCTTAATTGAAATCTGGAACAAAGAAAAAATTACAGCGGTTATGATTACACATGATGTAGATGAGGCAATTTTCTTGGCTGATCGTGTTGTAATGATGACCAGTGGTCCTAGTGCAAAAATTGGAGATATTTTAAATATAAATTTTGAAAGACCACGAACTCGAAAATCGGTTTTAGAACATAACGATTATTACACCTATAGAAAACATCTTATTGACTTTTTAGAACATTAAAATTAAAACACATATTAAAATACGAAGATTATGAAAAATAAATATCTACTACTATTTCTATTACTGTTATCGTTTCAGGTCGCTACATCACAATTTGTGCTAGATGGAGAATTTAAACCGCGTACTGAATTTAGAAGCGGCTATGGTAGTATTATTCCCGACGCCGCCGATTCAGGTTTTGCAGTAGCAACTCGTTTGCGATTAAACGCAACATACCAATTTGAATCTTTTAAATTTTATATGAGTTTACAAGATGTAATGGTTTGGGGAGAAAATCGTCAATTAAAACCTGAGGATAGTAACAACTCATTCGGAATTTTTCAGGCTTGGGCAGACATTAAATTAGGCGAAGGCTTCTCAACAAAAATAGGTCGTCAAATGTTGGTGTATGATGACCAACGTATTTTAGGTGGAGTAGATTGGGCCATGCAGGCACGTAACCATGATGCTGCTTTGTTGAAATATAAAAAGGGAAAGTTTATGATGGATTTAGCTCTTGCTTTTAATCAAGATTTTAGTGCTACTACGGGTAACCCAGGTGGATTTCAATCTGTTGGAACCGCTTACAATACCACTGGATTCTTTACATATAAAACCATGCAATTCCTGTATTTAAAACAAAATTGGGATACATTCTCAGCAAGTGCTTTGATTATGAATAACGGTTTCCAAAACTTTACTGGTGACCCAGCCGTTGCCGATGGTGTTAGTAATTTACTAACCTTAGGAACTCATTTAAATTACAAAAAAGGTAGTTTTGGCGCAGCTTTTAATGGTTATTTACAATCTGGAGAACGCCAAAACAGTGTTGATGTTGGTGGCGCTTATCTGTTAGGGTTAGATCTTAGCTACAAAGTTTCAAAAGGAGTTTCACTAGGCCTAGGTGCAGAAATAATAAGTGGAAATGATACCGCAACTACAGACAAAACCGAAGCTTTTTTTCCACTCTATGGAACCAACCACAAGTTTAATGGATTTATGGATTATTTCTACGTAGGCAACCATGCAAATTCGGTTGGCCTTACCGACATTCATGCTAGCGCCAAATTCGCTATTGGCAAAAGTTCAAGCCTTTTAGTCAAAGTATTGAACTTTAGTGGAGCACAAGAATTGGCTAGTGGTGAAAAATCATTAGGAACGGAGTTAGATTTAGTTTTTGCTAAAAAGTTTAAAGGATATGGCTTAGCAATTGGCTACTCACAAATGTTTGCTAGTGATGGTATGTACGAACTAAAAGGTGTTTCAGAAGCATTAGCAGCAAGCAGTCAAAACTGGGCATTTGTACAGTTGACTATGAAACCTAAATTTTTAAATACAGCAGCAAAAAATTAACAATTTTTAATTTGCTTCGATCGGCTATCATAACCCCTTTTGGTTGTGGTAGCTTTTTTTTGACATATAGTTGGCATTCATTATATGACCACTTAACCAATTGTATGGTGTGTTCTTTGGAAACTATTATCTTTGTACGTATAACTACCTATATTTTTGCATATTTTGAATCAGACAACCATTATATTAGTAGACGACCATTCATTGGTTCGCGACGGCATAAGAGCACTCTTAGAAAGTGAAGAAGACCTAAAAGTAATAGGTGAAGGTGCCGATGGCACAGAAGCTATTTCATTGGTTTCAGAAAAGAAACCTGATTTATTGATAATAGATATACGCATGCCAAAAATGACAGGTATCGAAGCTGTACAAAAATTAAGTGCACTTAATACAGATGTTAAATGTATAATTCTATCGATGCACGATTCTGAAGAATATATTCTTCAATCTGTAGCTGCAGGTGCCAAAGGTTATTTATTAAAAGACACTGGAAAAACAGAATTCATTAAAGCTATACATACTGTTCGCGATGGCGGGAAATATTATAGCGGTGATATTTCTAATGTATTGGTCAATAATTTATTGAATCCAAATACCAAAAAAGTAAGCACTATTGCAAAAAATGAATCCAGTACCGAAACTCCATTTGATTTAACCAATAAGGAAATTCAAGTATTAGAACTCGTATTATCAGGGCTTACCAATCAACAAATCTCCGAAAAACTTCAAAATAGTAAACGTACTGTTGAAACCCACCGATTTAATTTAATGCGTAAAATGGAGGTTAAAAATTTGATAGATTTATCTAAAAAAGCGCAAGAATTTAATTTGGTGTAGTATTACCTCTTAAGTTTCTACTTTTAATTATTAAAAAATTAGGCTATTCTTTTTAGCTTCATTCTTTAATATACTATTCCATAAATACTGTTAATAAACCTTATTAATTGTCAATCTCTCAAAATATCCCCTAACTATTATTATATTTTAACTACGTATTAATACGTATTTTTATAACTTGCCCCTCAGTAGTTGACATTTTTTATCAAACGAATTGGCAATGCAAAAAAAGAAAACAGAAAAAACTATTTGCTCCTATTGTGGCGTAGGCTGTGGTATATTGGTAGATATAGATCACAAAGGTGTAATTAAGGTTGAAGGTGATGAAGATTACCCGGCCAATAAAGGCATGTTATGCTCGAAAGGTAGAAACCTAAATTATGTTGCCCAAGATACTAGTGATCGTATTTTGCATCCACAAATGCGATGGAGTAGAAATCATCCTTTACAAAAAGTAACATGGGACACGGCTTTTGAACGTGCCGCAGCAGTTTTTAAAAGCATTATCGACAAACATGGCCCTAACAGTGTAGGTTTTTATGTTTCCGGGCAATGTTTAACAGAAGAATATTACTTAGCTAATAAAATTACCAAAGGTTTTATTGGCACGAATAACATTGATACAAATTCACGTTTGTGTATGAGTTCTGCCGTAGTTGGTTATAAAAAAACGGTAGGTGAAGATTCAGTTCCTATTTCTTATGAAGATATTGAATTGGCAGATACTTTTTTAATTGCAGGTGCAAACCCAGCATGGTGTCACCCTATTTTATATCGTAGATTAGAACAACGTAAAGCAGACAACCCCGAAGTAAAAGTAATTGTAGTTGACCCACGAAAAACTCAAACGGCAGCAGCAGCCGATTTACATTTACAAATACTACCAGGTACCGATGTAATTTTATTCAATGCTATAGCGCGTTGGTTAATTGACAAAAGAAAAATTGACAAGAGCTTTATAAAGAAACATACTGTTAATTTTGAGGAGGTAAAAGAATTAGCCTTTTCATTATCAATTCGGCAAGCTGCCGAAAAATGTGGAATCTCAGCTTCTGAAATAAGGAAAGCAGCTCAATATATTGGTGAAGCAAGTAAATTTCTTAGCATGTGGACCATGGGTCTCAACCAAAGTGTAATTGGTGTTTCTAAGAATGTTTCGCTGTTAAATCTTTCGTTATTAACGGGACAAATAGGTAAACCGGGTTGCGGACCGTTTTCATTAACTGGGCAACCAAATGCTATGGGAGGTCGCGAGGTTGGCGGAATGGCAAATCTATTGGCTGCACATAAAGATTTGGCAAATCCGGTACATCGAAAAGAAGTTACTGATTTCTGGGGCGGCAAAGAAATTCAAGAAAAACCAGGTTATACAGCCACCGAAATGTTTGATGCACTAGATAGTGGAAAACTAAAAGCTATTTGGATTATTTGCACTAATCCAGCTGTAAGTATGCCTAATGTACATAAAGTTGAACGAGCATTAAAAAAAGCTGCATTTGTTGTAGTTCAAGATATTTCACACAATTCCGAAACGACAAAATTTGCGGATTTACTTTTACCTGCCGCGGGTTGGTTAGAGAAGGAAGGCACGATGACAAACTCTGAACGTCGCATAAGTTATTTACCCAAAGTAATTGACCCGCCAGCAGAAGCCTTACCAGATGTAGAGATTCTATGGCGTTTCGCACAAGCCATGGGCTTTAGAGGATTTGATTATAAAAATGCTAGTGAAGTTTATGATGAACACTGCCTACTAACTAAAGGCACAAACATTGATATTTCTGGTTTATCATATGAGCGTTTAAAAAACGAAGGCAGTTTTCAGTGGCCGGTACCTTATGATACTCACCCAGGAACACCACGTTTATTTTCTGATTTATCATTCCATACTCCAGATAAAAAAGCGCATTTTAATGCTCCACAAAGTCTTTATAATTCATCGGAAGTAACTGATATAGATTTCCCATTAATATTAAATACTGGTAGAGTCAGAGATCAATGGCATACCCGTACAAAAACTGGAAAAGTTAAACGTTTATTAACCCATATTCCACAACCCTATCTCGAAATGAATAAGGTTGATGCCTATTTAAAGAAGCTAAAAGATGGCGACATCGCTATCGTTAAAAGCAGACGTGGTGAAGTACAAGTAAAAGTGAAAGTGAATTTAGATATTCGTGAAGGTGTTGTTTTTCTACCAATGCATTGGGGAAAAATTTTGAATAACGATTTTGGAAGAGCCAATAATATCACCAATGATATAGTTGACCCTATTTCTAAAGAACCCGATTTTAAATATTGTGCTGTACAAGTTGAAAAACATGTCAAACCAGTGCAAAAGGTTGTTGTTATTGGCGCAGGCGCAGCCGCCTATCGCTTTATACAATCGTACCGCGAAAAAAACAAAAAAGATGAATTGCATGTTTTTTCAAAAGAACACGACCCATTTTACAATCGCGTTTTATTACCAGAATATGTTAGTGAAATGCTTTCTTGGGAATCACTTGAAAAATTAAAGAAAGGTGAGATTAAAAAATTAGGAGTTCATCTACATTGTGGTTTAGGCATTGATGATATTGATGCTACCAACAAAACAGTTACAGATTCTAATGGTGAAGCACATAGCTACGACCTTCTAATCATGGCAACGGGAAGTAGCGCTTTTGTTCCTAGCGAAGTTCAAATAAATCAGCCTGGAAGGTTTACAATGCGTGAACGAGGTGATGCTGATAAATTACGGCACTATTTAAAGAAAACAGAATTACCAGTAGAAAAACAACACGTGGTAATTGTTGGTGGTGGACTATTAGGTCTTGAACTTGCTGCAGCCCTAAAACATATTGGCATTAATATAAGTATCGTTCAACGCGCGCATAGATTAATGGAACGTCAATTAGATGATGTTGCAAGCAGATTACTTGCTGAGGACGTATCTGAACGAGACATAGATATTTATTTTGACAACGAAGTAAGTACTGTTTTTGAAGAAAAAGAAAATGCACATACGCTATTAGTTAATTTAAAAACAGGCAGAACATTACAATGTAACGCTATTGTTTATGCCATTGGTACGCGACCAAATATTGAATTGGCGAAACGCGCAAATTTAAAAACACGCCGTGGACTTATTGTAAATTCATATTTACAATCTAGCGACCCATCAATTTTTGGTTTGGGTGAAATAGCTGAATTCAACAATTCTCTTTTTGGCATTACCTCTGCTGCCGAACAACAGGCAGACATCGCTGCAAACTATATTTTAGGAGATTTCAGTAGCCTATACAACGGCTCGGTATTAATGAATATTTTAAAATTCGAAAATCTCGATTTATGTAGTATCGGCATGGTAAATATTCCTTCGGATGACAGTAGTTATGAAGAGATTATTTTAATGGATGTTAGCCAACGTTTTTATAAAAAATGTATCGTTAAAGACGATACTCTAAAAGGAGCAATTTTGATGGGTGACAAAAATGAGTTTGCTGAATTCAAGCGACTTATAGAAGAAGAAATAGAACTATCAGAAAAACGAAATGAACTATTACGAGGTGCATCAAATACAGAACCATTAAAAGGAGAATTAGTTTGTTCTTGTAGTCAAGTTGGTGAAGGAAATATTACCGATGCAATCGCTGGCGGGTGCACCGAATTTAAAAATTTATGCGCGCAAACTGGAGCCGGATTAGGTTGTGGTAGTTGCAAACCAGAGATTAAAGCACTTTTAGATAATCAATTGGTAAATGCTTAATACTTAGCACTAAAACAAAAATATGAACGACGACTTGTACCGCATCTTATTAAAAGGAGGAGTTACTTCGCCTGGTGAATTAAAGGACATCATTCTAATGCTTGAATCGGCTGGTTTAAAAGAAGTCTTTTTTGGATCTCGCCAAGACTTATTATTTCCTTTAAAAGATATTAAGGAAGAACTTCAATTAGAACAATTATCAAAATTCAACACAGATATTGTTACCGATAGAAATTATCAGAATATTATTAGTTCATATGTTTCTGCTGATGTTTTTGAAATGACGTATTGGTTGAAAGGTTCAACATATCTGTACATTTTAGAAGGCTTCGATTATTTACCAAAATTGAAAATAAATGTCACCGATCCCAAACAACGTTTAGTTCCACTCTTTAGTGGAAATTTAAATTTTATAGCATCAGAAAGTGAAGACTATTGGTACTTAAATATAAAATTACCACATTGGAAATCAGCGGAATATTATCCTGTACTAATCTATAGTTGGGATATTAATAGTATCTCAAAAATTATTGAAGAAATTTATGAAGATATAACAGATGTTGACGAATTGTTTTTTGTCTTGAATAAGAAGATTGACACCAATAACAAAACAATCGAAAAAGACTTGGATGTTCCTTTTCTAACCTTTCCGTATTACGAGGGAATGAATCGAATGGGTCTGGATCAGTATTGGTTGGGGCTGTATTGGCGTAATAACAAATATGATCTTTCGTTTTTAAAAGAATTTTGTGGTTTTTGCCTTGACAATAGTATCGGCAAAATATGTATTACTCCTTGGAAATCATTTATTGTAAAAGGCATCAAACAAAAAAGTAGACCAGAGTTAGAACGTTTTTTAGGTCAGAGAGGTATTAATGTGCGACATTCACAATTAGAAATGAACTGGCATTTACCGGTTGATGATAATGAAGCCTTGGAGCTTAAAAAATTCTTAGTTCGAAGTTTTGATCAAAATGATATAAGCACCTATGGTTTAACTTTCGGTATAAGTAATGATGTTGGTAAACGTTCACATTTTTCTTCAATACTTATTGAAAAAAATAGTGCCCCTACCCTAGTAATGGATTTTGATGTAAGACCAACATATAACGTACTTCATTTTGAAAATTTTGACCCAAATACTCAAAAATATAAGGCCCATGCACATGATGTTGATAAAATAGAATTACCAGGTCTGCTTATGGAACTTAGTAAAAAATATTTTGAACAATTGGGCACGGTAAAAGCCAAAGAGGAAAAAATTAAGAATACATACATAAATGAACTACAAGTTGTACATCAGTGCCCATCTTGTTTAACTATTTATGATTCCACCTATGGTGACGATTCTGCGGGTATTAAAGCAGGAACAGGTTTTGAAAATTTACCGGATAGTTATAACTGCTCTGTTTGTGAAACTTCTAAAAATGAATTTAAAAGTATAGAAATTCAATTACATTAATCTAAACTTTTGCAATTAAGACTAACTACTAAAGTTTAGGTTCTTTGTAAATCACATAGCAGCATCAAACCAAAAATCAAGTATTTCCATTTTCGGTTTATCACTTTGTGCGTCTTTCGGGGGGCCACCTTGTCCACCTCTTTGACCTCCTCCTCCTTGACGGCCACCTCCACCACCACCTGGAGGACCACCTCCTTGACGACCGGAACCTCTACCACCCATGCTCATACTTGGACGTTCACTGTCTGATTTTTTCTCGGGTTGATTCGTTTTAACACCTATCATTAATTTCTTGAAATCTGCTTTAGGGTTATCGCTAATTTTATCTTTAGGTATTGTTAAATTGTATTCCAATAACCCCTCCGCTTCGTTATACGAATAGCCTAATGAGACCCCTACTGTATTCAAAAGAATATGAAATTCTTCGGCTACATCAAAATAAGTGTATTCGCCTTCTTGCGGAAGTTCATTATCAATTATATTTTTAATTTGTAGATTTTTTTTATCAGCTATTTCTTCAACAGTTCCAACTTCTTCTAATGATTCTTCTGTTGCTCTTCTATTAATTGGTCGCAAAGGCTCTAATGGATATTTTACATACACATTTTGCTTCTTTTTGCCTTTAATATCAAAATAAACAGAAACGCCCATATGCAACATAGACATCATTGTATTCATATCTGTTGTACTTATATTTAAATAAATAGTGTTCTGATCATGGCTAAATTTATAGTTTACTTTTTCCTCAAATATACTTGTTGTATCCGATTCCAAACCTTGTTTTATATCTTTAGCATTCCCATTAAGTAGTACTAAAACTAATGTTAGTGTAGTAAATATGTGTCTCAATATAGCTTACTTTAAAATAATTAAATTGTTTTATGGTCTTGGTTTTCTTTGAGGCTGTCCGTTCAACAATTCCTCCTTAGAAATATAATTATCCTTATTACTATCTATTTTGGAAAAGCTATCCTGTAATGGTCCTTTCACTTCAGATTCAGAAAGTTTTCCATCTTTATCAGCATCCATTTTCTCAATAAGTTCAGCTGCGTCAGGTTGATCGCTAGGACGCCCATTTTCTGGTCCGCCTCCTTGACCTCCTTGTGGTCTTCCTTCAGGTCTTTGTTCGGCTTTACCGTGTGGTGAAGGTCCATCGTGTTTCTCCTTGGCAAATTCTCCCATTAAACAACGCCCTACATAAGGAAACTCGTTTGTAACTAAATACATGTATTTTCCATCAATAGTAATTCCGTTGCATTCATCTAAATCCCCTAAACCTTCTACATATTCAAAATCAGAACCAAAGCTACCATCATGATGTCCGCCTACAGAAACATCAATGGATTCCATTGGGTTTGAATAAGTACAATCTTGACCCACTCGATTGCCGTCAACCAATTTAAAACTAGGTTTATAGGTACCACTTTTAGAATAATACATCGGATAACCATCAAAGGCAAAACCGATATGTACTAAATCCTCACCGTTGTCAAAACTTTGAATTACTCCTGTTGGTGTACCGTGATAATGATATTCACCTGTGGGTTGTACATGCGCATGGTTAGAATCAAGACCCATGTTAATCAAATCTTGAATTGCTTCTACTCTATAATTCTCACCAGATTCGCAAACTACAACCTCAGCCGTTTGCGGTTCAAATTTTATCCCATTTAAAGCAATACCTGGCGTTCTAACCCATTCCGCTTTACCCGTAAATTTTGGAATTAATGGAATTTTATACGTTTTATTTTGAGCAGAAATAGTATTCGGATTACCAATATTCGGAAATTCTCCAGTACTATGATTAGGTAGCGCATTGGTAACTATTATTCTATTATTTTCGGTAAGACTAACTTTTGTTTTTGTTCCAAAATTTTCATCTTCTAAATCATAGGCACCAAAAAAACCAGCAGTTTTTTGTGCATCATGGATATGTGTATCACTACCATGCGTATTTGATTCATCATCATGCAAGTGCTTTTCCTTTTCCTCTTTACAAGCAAGAAAAAACATCTGAGCTAAACCTAGGATTGTGCAAAATACTATTCGTTTCATTTTTTTAATGGCTGATTTTAATGGAATCTAGCGTATTATCTTTTTCTTTAAATGCATTCTTAATTAAAAATAAAACTCCAAATAATGCAAACACTATTAAGAGCATTTCGTAAGAGAAAAAACTTGCTTTTGCTTCATTGACTTCAACAAACTTATGATCATCAACATTCAACGATAATGTGTGATTGTTAGCATCGTTTAAAACAAAATGTTCTTTATTAAATCCTTCTTTTAAAAGAATTAGAGCACTTTTATTTTTATAAATATCAGAGAATACCGCATTTTTTATAGTTACAGAATGTATGTCTGAAGGAATACCATAAACCTCGAAAACTACCTTAGTTTCGTGTCCTAAAACCACTAATCCTTTACTGAGTCCAATTTCTTGATTATCATTAAACTGAAATTGGATATTTTTTTTCACATGTTTAATAACCATTTCTCGGAACTCCTCTGGGGTTTTATATGGAGTATCGGCAAAATGAGTTTTTATTTCGTGTTGAAAAGCAGTTAAAGAAGCACTTATTTGTAAAATCCACGTGCCATTTTCTTTCTCAACTAACATTGTTGTAGACACATCAGATTGATGTGCTTTCACCGTTAGAGCGAGTAACATAAAGCCTATTAAAAAAAATCTTTTAATCATAATAAAGTATTTTAAAAAATGCTTAAGAACTTAAATTCTAGTTTACGTAAGCACCATATAAACAATTAATGAAACTGTTAGTACCAGGTGCAGCCACATGATAATGATACCCTCTAGCGTCATCGGTATGCCCTCTACAATCATCTAAATCGGTAGGTTCATCACCGTTAGCATCTAATTGCGCATACAAGCCAAAGCCATCTAATGCATAACCGATTTGAGCAGCATGTTCATCTTCTTGAGCTACTTGTGTGGAAACGCCCGTAGCTGCATGATAATGATAACCTGCGTTTAAGTTTATATGTCCGCCAGCATCGTCAAATGGAGCTAAAGTATACGCTCCAAGAATAGCATCAGTTGGTGCCGGAGCGTCAAAAACAACGCCATTAAAAGCGACACCTCTTTGTGAAGGTCCCGTAGATTGTCCCGGAGGTCCTCCTGCTCCACCAAAATTAGTTGCAGAAGTTTGTTTTACAGGAGTAATTGGTATTAAATAAGTCTGTGTTAAATCTGTTACGTAAGAAGGTAGGCATTCTACACAAAAATTTTCATATTCTGTACCGACGTTTGGATTAGCAGCATTCGCACAATCATCTTCGGTTTCGGTAGTGTAAATATCTCCATTTGCGTCATACATCAACCATGTATCATCATTGTAAAAAGTAGCCATATTTTCAACAAAGGCACCATCTACATCATATACCTCGCCATTTTCTAACCATATGCCACCTTTATCAGCTCCATCAGAAATATTATCCGGACACCATGGGCCCATTTCGTGGTCTGCCGGAGTACTTGTTGCTACTATTTGATAACAATCGGTAGAAGTACCATCGGATAAAGTACAAGGTACAGTGGTTATAGTAACGGAACCATCACTTGTTAAGAATAGAGATGCATCGACCTGTATTGCCTCAGAATCATCAGTATCATCATCAATAATTTCATCTGAGGCGTCATCTGAATTACTACATGCCTGAAAAACACTTGAAGTAAAAATCATTACAGCAAACATTAGGATTAAACTTTTTAAATTGAAATTCATGTTATTGTTTTTAATTTTATGTTTAGATGAAGTTTCCTATATAAACTTGCGCTAGATTTTGATTTTTTTCAAAAAAAACTTCGTAAGCAATTACGAAGTTTTCGAGTAAATCAATTAATAAAAAGTCAAGCCAAAAATTATTGACATTTAATAATTGAAGGGAACTATATTTTAAATTTCTTTTTTTAATGCCTTTACATCCGTAATCAATTGCGCTATAGACGCTCTGTTTAAACCATTATAAATGCCACGAATATGTTTTTTCTTATCTATCAGGAGAAAGTTTTCGGTATGTAAAAAGTCATTAATATCTTTAGGTACTCCTAAATCATTCTCAACAAAGTACTGATTTCTCCCTAGGTTATAAATTTCTGTTTTATCACCAGTAACCAAATGCCATTTACTATCGATAATATTATTTTTTTCTGCATATTCTTTTAATACAGAGACCGAATCTATTGACGGCGTAACGGAATGTGACAATAATAAAATATCAGAATCCTCTTTAAATTCTTCTTGCACTTTTTGCATACTCCAAGTCATTTTTAAACAAATACCAGGACATGTAGTAAAGAAAAAATCGGTTATATAAATTTTATCATCAAAAGTGTTTTGAGTGATTGTATCACCCAATTGATCTACAAGTTTAAAATCAGATATTTTATGAAACTGTTTTTCTTCCTCACTATTTGGTGTAATCCATTGGGGCGTAAAACTTTCATCAGAATAATAGGGCAGGTTTTCAACCCTACTAGTTTCTATTACCTGTTTTGGTTTTTTAACAACAGCTTCTTTACAACTCAAAAAAAGTATAATGAAACTAATTGATAATAGTTTTATTTTATTTACTTCTAACAACGACTTCATCTTTTAATTGATAACACGAATTGGCTCTTTTCATTCCAAATATTCGTCCATTTTTAGCTTCGTAATTCACGTACAAAGTACCGTTCTGAAGCCACGCTTTTTGTAAACCATCTTCATTACCATCTACCAGCTGACGCTCTTTAGCGAGTATGCCCGAAGGGTACCACTTTTTCTCAATACCGTGCATTTTACCATTAACATAAGTTGCTTCTGAACCTAAAGTTCCATTTTCCCACCAACTTTTGTAACTCCCGTGCAATCGGTTATCCTTATAAAAAGACTTCACGCGAAGCACACCATTTTCAGACCATCTTTTTGCAATACCTTCTCGCTTACCATTATAGAATCCGAGACGTTCTTCAACAGTTCCATTCGGATAATATTTTATTGAGTATCCATTGAATGGTTTTCCATTATAATACCATTTCGCTTGTATTTGATTAAGCGTTAACTCTTTTTTATCTACTTCAAAAGTGTTGATTGAAATAGTTTCATCAACCACTTTTTCGGCCACACTTTTCTTACAGTTAGTTAATAAAGAAACTGCTATTAAGGTTATAAAAAGCTGAGAAACAAATTTCATTTAGTATCCTTGATATGGTCCTGCAAATGCAAGATATGATCCGGTTGTAGAATACACTTCATTAATGATATGATAGTGATATTCAGCCTCTTCTCCTGTAAATTGAGTTGTTGAAGTATGACCCCCAGATCCATCTAAATCTGTGGGATAATCACCCGTGGCATTACATTTTCTTCCATAAAGAAACACGCCATCTAATAAAATACCAACTAGGTTTTCATCATCATTTGTAAACGCCTTAGGTTCCAGATGATAGTGATATACCCCTGGTCCAATATGTGCTCCTGTCCAATCTAAACTTCCTGCCGCTTGATCCAAAGCGCCATTACCTTCTTGATCATTAAAAATGGAAGCACCACTTACGGCTATACCAATTGTATTTAACTGTGTTGCCACCGTACTACCAGTTAAATCTGGAGTTGCATCAACAGTAATAGTTGTAGCATTATTATTACTAGACATTATACTTGGTGTCGTATCCACATTATCTTCTTCTAAATACAGTTCATTACCCTCACCCCAGTAAACAGTCTCATGATTTGGCAAACCTGTAGTTTCAATCACTACATTAGAACCATCTAAATAAATAGTTGTTGCATCAGAATTAAATTCGGCAAAGGCCGCATGAAGTTCGGTTACAATTTCATCATCATCTGAACTATCATCATCCGTAACGGAATCATCAATATTATCTGTACTACAAGAAACAATACTTGCCATAGCAAAGATGGCAATTGCAGGCATTATTGCTAACTTATTATATCTCTTAATCATTTTGAAAAATTTGTTATTTAGTATTTAGATGCGGTCTTTGAAAAAAACTTGCGCTAAGAACCAATTTTATATTAAAAAACCTCTAGATCCATTTATGAACCCTTTAATTCTTGATTTAATTTAACTGCAATTGACTGCGTTTTATGCTTTAAATTTTCGGCAATACCCAATATCATTTTGGTTTGTATCAACCTATCTATTACACTATTCTGATATTCTTTACTATCTAACAAATCTGAATAATTAGATTTTTTACTGGATCTTTTTATTCTATTATAATTAAAACTATCTTCTGGAAGAAGGTCTATTAAAGAAACATGTTTTTCAATTACTGGTTTTAATCGATTTGTGATTATATCGGAAATTTTTTCTTCTTGCTCATCAAATTTATCTAACTCGTTAGGGTAAACCGCTATCAATTCTTTTAACGAATCGCTATCAATAAACTCAAACTTGTTCGTAATATTAATTGAGTTTATAGACTCATTACGCATGATAACCTTATTATAATTTAAGTTTACAATAAGGTCTTTAGCTTCAACAGTTAGCTCATTTGGTTGTTCGCCTAAATAATTGAGTGTATTTTCAAGTTTTTCAATACTATCTGAATAACTTACAATTGCACTATCTAAAACCAGTAAGTTGGTATCTAACTCCTGACTTAAACTTTTGTATATTTTTAGTTCTACAATTCTATTTTTTCTAATTTCATTTAAGCTATTAATCTTCCAAGCAATTAATATCCCTATTACAATCAATAGTATTTCCCCAAGTGCATATACGAGGTAACTTTTTATTTTCCCTTTAAGTAATAACTGCCTTCTTAACTTTCTAAAAACCTTCATTTTTTTGTTGTTTAAATTATAAAAGCTTCGCAATCTCTCACGAAGCTTTTAAACACACTACTCAACTCTACTCTAATCTTTAGCTTAATTATTCAAATAACTATTAACCGCTGATGCTCTTTGAGAAACATGAGCATTAAGTTCACTAATAGCAGCTTGGAAGTCTGAACTACTATTTAAGAAAGTATACCCCGGTTCTTCAATGGTTGCATATGGTTCTACCAAACTAGAGTAAGAACTATATAATGTTTGAATAGTACTTACGCTAAAAGGACCGTCAACAACATCTTGAACATAACCATCATAAATCGCTTTGTATTCTGCATCTTCATATAGATATGATATTAGTGGCCATTGGGCTGCAGTAACATCTGAAAAATCAAGTTCGGGTGAACCACCTTGATTACCCTCTTGCAATGCTTCATTATTATCCCAAGGAATCCAAGTTAATTTGCTATTATCCGGATTATTGTACAAGAAATAATTATGCGTCATTCTACCATAGGTATCCCAATTTTGAATCACTGTATTTACGGCCAAATAATTTAGGAATACATCGGTATCTAAAACAGCTTCTAAATTCGTGCGCCATGTAGCCGAATCTGTAGTTCTAGATCCATCATTTAAAATATCAAACAAGGCTTCAACATCTGTAAAATCGGCCTCATCTTCATTATTTTTCTTTACAAATTCATCTTCATCATAAGTGCCGGTAGCAAAACTTGCGGCATCACCATCTGGTTTGTAAAGATTACCATCATCATCGCCAAATTGATCATCTAAAACGGTATCGTCAACTTCTTCCACCATAGTATAAACACCAAAATATTGTGGTCCTTCACCATAATCAACATAAACGGTGTAAAAGGCGGTATGAGATACTGCTAAACCTGCATTCTTAAATACATCTGCTGCCACTTTCTCCCGCAACATAGATTTATCATTATAATTATTTTTAAGACTTAACTTTTTGAATCCGTAAAAGCGTTGGTTTTTTATTTGCGGATAATCATCTTCAAATTCATCAAAATCTAGTTTAAAAGATAATTTAAGGATACCCGATTGCCAACTACTTTGCAAGCTTGAATTCCCTTTGAACCTTACCCCTACTCTATACCATTCTTTATCCTCATAATTCACATTAGCAGGTACAAAAATTGGATCTTCATCTGAAAATGATGTGCCTCCTCCAGGGCCTCCTCCAGGACCACCTTGACTGCTAGCGCCAAATGGGCCATATAAACTTGTCATATCATCTAACATAGATTGCCAGCGGTCTTCAGTAATTACAATATCGATTCTCTTAACTGCATTATCTTCAAAAACTTCATCAAAATTTGGATATACATCATTACTATGTGTTTCAGTCGTCCAATCGGTGGCTTCAAAATCTGTATCATCTAAAATTACGTCATCATCATCGTCTGTATCTTCTATAACTTCCTCTTCATCTGTCACCATTGCTATTTCATCATCATCACTACATGAAGAAAAAGTAAATAAAGACATGCTAAAGAGGATTACAATAAAAAGGAAATTGAAATTCTTGCTAGTTACTTTCATTTAATTTTATTTTAATTGATTCTCTTTAATTATTATTTTTTAGATGGTCTTTTTGGTTTAGGAGCTTTCTCAAATTCCTCTTCAGAAATAAAGCCATCTTCATTAGCATCGATAGAATCAAAGTTTTCGGCTAATGGTCCCTTAACTTCATCTTTTGCAAGTTTACCGTCTTCATTAGTATCCATTTCTTTAACCAGTTTCTCAAAAGTTGGTCGTTCTTTTTTATCACCACCACGACCACCTTGCGCAAATGCACTTGTTGAGCTAAAAATTGCGATTCCAAAAACGATTACTGCTGTTTTAATTGTGTTTATCTTCATGTTTATTATTTTATGTATTTGATAGTTTAGATGTTATTGCTTTTTAAAACTTGTGCAGTACTATGTTAAAAAAAAGCAAAAAAAAAGACCCTCAAATTAGAGGGTCTTAAATAATTAAATCATACTATTTTATAAAAAACAGGTAGGGAACAAATATCCAATAATCTTTAGTGCTTTGGAGGTGGCGGTCTGTTTTCAGGTCCTCGCCCTCCTGGTGGTGGTCCTTCGTGGTTTTCAGGACCAGGTTGATGTAATGCGTCTTTTAATATCAATGCTAATCGTTCCGCTTGATCTTCATTACATAACTCATTTATAGACCTAAAGAATTTAAATGTTGCTAATTCTCTCTTTTTTTCTTTGTTTGCAATTACTGTTATTATTGAATCTATAGTGAAATTATTAACTGAATCATCAGTTATCAAATTAAACATGGCATCTTTTGACACCTTAACATCGTCTAAAATAATTCTGATTTCTTTACGATGTGCGCTATTTAACTTCTCGAATTGCTGCATTTGATCTTCATTAAACTGCAACTCTTTAGCAATAAAATTTGAAGGCCCTCGATTTTCGGGTCCTCGATTTCCAATACTTCCAAAATGTCTGACTAAGAAAAAGCCATTCATTACTACTAAGAAACCCAATAAAATATATAAGAGTAAGTTTTTCTTCATAATCTAGAATTAATAAATGTAGGTATCGGAAGTACTCGAAGTAATTCCGTAAACATCGGCAAAATCGGAAACTTCTTCACTATAACTATCCGTAGCTTCAGTATTAGATAGCAATACCGCAGTATTTAAAAGCACAAAACAAATAAGTGCCGCTGCCTGATATTTAGGTGTAAACCAATTTAAATATCGAACACCTTCTTCTTGTTGCTCGCGTTGTTGTGCCATGCGATTTAGCACTTTATCTTTAAAAAACGGAGGTGTTTTTACGCTATCTATCTTTGAAGCACTTTCTAGTGTCTCGTCAATAAGCTGGTTAATATTAATTTTATCTTTCATTCTATTAATCTTTGTATCTACTATTTAGATGCGCAAATCTCTAAATACTTGCGTTAACTTTCAGTATTCTTATAATAATCTTGCAATAACTCTTGTAGGTTCTTTTTTGCTCTAAACAAAAGGGACTCTATTGAAGATATACTTTTTTCAGTAATATCGGCTACTTCTTGATAGCTCAAATCATCAATCTTATTTAAAGTATAAACCGTTCTTTGCGCTTCTGGCAGCTTATTAATAGCTGCAAAAAGTATTTCACTTTTTTCTTTATTCTCTAGTTGTATACCAGGGTGATTGAATTCGGTAAAATAAGAACTACGATCAATGGGGGTCTCATTTCCTAATAACGATTGCATAAACCCAAAACGTTTCTTCGTGTTCTTCTTCCGAATAAACTCTAAACATTTATTGGTTGAAATGCGATAAATCCATGTAGAGAGTTTCGAATCGCCCTTAAAACTATTTATTGAATTAAAGACTTCAACAAAAACATCTTGAGCTATATCTTCTGCATCCTCAGCATTTGGCACAAAAGAAATACACGTTCCAAATACCTTTTGCTGGTATTCGTCTAAGAGCATACCATAAGCATGGTTGGATCCCTTTTGTAATGCTTTTATAAATTCTGCTTCTTGCAAATGGGATATTTTTCAGCCTGCAAATTACGTAAAAACAAAGTAGAACATTTTTCCTAGAACCATAACATCTTAAAAAATAATTTAATCTTTAGCGATGTAAGCGAACAAATCACGAATTTCCTGATTGGCCATTCCCGTTAAAATACGTTCGGGCATTAAAGACATTTTATTGGGGTTCATAGAATCTATTTGATTGGTAGCAATAGTCGAAAGCTCTCCACTCATAGATTTTAAAGTAATTGCTTTATTACTTTTCTCAACCAAGGTACCAGTAACAGTGCGTCCATCATTTAAGAATACCTGATAGTTTACAAAACCCTCTCTAATATCCGCGCTAGGGTCTACTACATTAAAAACCATATACTTATTATTGTTTCTATCATAACCAGTTAAGTCTGGACCTATATCGCCACCTTCATCAAATAACTTATGACATAATCCGCATCTGTTTGTATACAATGCCTTACCTGCAGTTACATCTCCTTTTCCATCATTTAGAATAGTAAGAACCTCAGCCATTCGCTTATTTTTATCTTCAGAAGAAGCTGGTCCATTATTGGGCCATAAATTGGCTATTGTTTTTGAAATGTCAGCATCATTTAACAATTGCATTTGTCGTACAAGTTGTTCTGGTACATCTTCAACAGGAACCTTCTTTTTTACCTCAATGAGGTATAAGAAATCTTTTGCCCATTTGGGACGGCTAGCAAATAAATTTAATGCTGCAATTTTCAAGGTCTCTTTACTTCTTAAGTCTATCGCATACCAATCTAAAACTTGGCTACTAATTTCTGGGTCGTCAAAATTAACAAGTGCTTTTAAACAAGCCTCTCTAATAAGAACTCGATAATTTTTATCGCGCATGATACCCAGAAATACAGGGACCGATTTTTCAATTTTAGATTCACCAATTAGTTTTATATACGCCAACCTATTTTCAACATCTTCATTTTTATCTACGATTATCTCAAGGGCTTCTGTAATAGCCTTTTCTTTCTTTTGACTTATATCAAAACTCAGTGGGGCATTACCAAACATGCCAACATAAGGTTGTATAGCAGCAATTAATTCTTTAGGTAAATCTGTCATTTCTTTACCAATCATACCTTCTTGCAGACCGTTCCATAGGAATTTTGCTTGTTTTTTAGAAGGTATACTTTCAAATAAAAGAGTCGCATCATCAAGGTCTTTTACATTTCCTTCTAAAATTAAACGTTGCATTAAACGTTCTAAAATAAAACCCTGAACAATTGATTTTTCCCATAAGGATGAATCCTCAAACAGCTCAATAATTTCCTTTTGATTATTTTCAAATTTCGATTCTAATGCCCACCATAACAGCATTGGAATATCCGGATCTGTAACGTCCGACTTATTACTCAATAAAACTTTAATAATAGGAAGTGCTATTTGCGCAGGTAGTCTTTTAGCAGTTGTGGCCAATTGACTTTTTACCTCTACATTCGATTCGGTTTTAGCAAGCTGCAGTAATTTATTAGCAAGTTCATCTGTAGTTTTATTTGAATCACCTATTAATCGTATTGCCCACATTCTAATAAAAGGATCTTTATGTGAAAACGCTGCTTTCGCCATTTTCTCATCAAAACCTCCACTTAAATTAATAGCCCAAAATGCTTCCAATGCGGTCTGTGGGTTTTCTGAAGACATTAAAGTTTTTAATTTTGGAATAAGTGATACGTCTTTTCGATCACCAATTTGTCTTAATGCTTGTTGTCGAAACCACTTGTTTTTGTTTGATAAAAGTGCCAACAATTGATCATTAGAATATGTACTAATATCAAAGCTTGGTAAACCTGTTTCATTCTTACCTTGAATGCGATAAACACGTCCGGTAGACTTGTCCCATGTGTCATTTGGATCTACATGTGTAAGTCGACTATCATACCAATCTGCCATATAAATTCCACCATCAGGTCCTACTTTTATATCTACTGGTCTAAACCACTGATCATCAGTTTCCAAAACTTTATTAATATCTATAGTTTTAAATGTAGATCCATCTTCATCGAGCGTGCTTAATTGCACATAATTTTGAAGTGAGTTAAGAGAGAAAAGATTTGCATTATACTTTTCGGGCAATGACCCACCTTCATATTTAATCTCAGCATGGGTAAATCGAATTTGTTCACCGGTCATCTTTAAATCATCTAATACTCCGAATGCATATGGATTTGTTAAATCACCATGTTTACCCCAATTTTTACCATAATAAGCACCTTGTTTAAAATACATTAAACGAGTTACACCATTATGACCAGAGAATATTCTGCCTTTTTCATCAATTTCTACATGCCAAGTATTACCACCTCCTTCGGCAAAAACTTCAAATATTTTTTTCTCAGGATGATAACGCCAAATTGCCTGTCCTTGAAAAAAAACATTTTTAGAATTTTCAGAATTAATATTGTTGGTAACTGTACTACCTGTAGCGCCATATAGCCAACCATCTGGTCCCCATCGTAAACTGTTGGCAACCGCATGAGTATCTTCCAGTCCAAAACCGTCTAAAACGACCTCAGGATTACCATCAGGTAACCCATCGCCTTCTTTATCTGGGTAGGCTAATAAATATGGCGGATTTAATACCCATATTTTACCGCGTCCGAAGGTTACGCTCGTTGCAATATTCAAATCTGAAATAGCATTTGTTTCTTTATCATAAATACCATCGCCATCGGTATCTTCGAAAAAAGAAATTTTATCTGCACCAGCCACACCTGTTGGCGGAGGTAACGGAACGGTATCGTATTTAACTCTTAAATAGTTATCCATTCCCATAACTTTTAAACCTTTAGGATAAGGATATTGTGTGTATTGCACCACCCAAAGTCTACCACGCTGATCAAAATTCAATTCTACAGGCTGATTAATTTGTGGTTCTGATAGAATTAAGTCGAGTTTTAAATCAGGTAAAATCTTAAAGTTTTTAAGGGCATCTTTTGCAGGTGTAGGTTCTGAGTCATCAGAAAGTACACCCACACCTTCAAAACTTTTCATATATTCAGCTACCTTTTCGTTACCTGCAACACCCTCAATTTCTTTCGGCTTATCGGTATCATCTTTACAAGCTACAATAGATATCAAAGTAAAAAAAATTAGTGCAATTTTCTTGTGTATTTTCGCTTCTAAATTATTAATAATCAATTTTTTAACTTTATTAATCTTAATCATAAGGGGAACTATTATTGTAAGTATTGCTCTAGCAATATTGCTTCGCCATTCTTTCTTTTGCTTTCATCTGCCGCAGCCATAAAGGCATATATTTCTAATGTTTCTTTTGGCAAAACTGGAGCTTCATGTGATTTAAAGAATTTAACGATTTCTGTAATTATGGTTTTGTAACCATCATGTGGTCCCATGGTTAAGTTTCCTTTTTCACCGAAAGCTATACCTCCAAAACTAATTTCATAATGTGGTCGTCCTCGGTATACCCCCACACGACCATCATGCCAAGTTCCATAAACAATATCATTGTCTTCAGTAAAATCTCGTCGGATACTTTTACATCCAGTGCCCATAACTGTAAACAGCAATTCTACACCATGTACACCATACCAAAACAAATCGGTATGACTCGGTTCTATGTAACAAGGACTATATGTAGTAGCACCCATTACCTTACCTATTTCATTTTTGTTTCGAATGGCATCTGCATTTTTTAGAAACCGCAAAGATGAAGATGAAAATATTGGCACTTTAAGTTCTTCTGCTGCATTATAAATCTTTTTAACATCAGAAAAGGTTGCGGCTACCGGTTTATCAATAAACATCGGCATGCCCTTTTTTAGCACCTCTATGGTTTGTTCCAAACGAACACCACCGTCATTACTTTCAAGTAAAATAACATCTACTTGTTCCAAAAGTTCTTTTATAGAATCTACAATCTTCACGCCCATTTCCTCCATTTCTTTGGTGTATTTGGGAATTCGAGTGTAACTAGATTCAATAGTTGAACTACCCGAAGGAAATGCAGCGACCACTGGAAAGCCAGCTATTTCCTCTGGTGCATTTGGATCGTTTAATAATTTGGTATACTCAATACTATGCGATGTATCAAGACCTATCATTCCTACTCTTACAATATTTTTTTTTGAGGACATATTAGCATAGATAGTACCAGGAATCAAAGAAATTCCAGCACTTGCTAATGTTATTTTTTGAATAAAATTGCGTCTATCATTATTCGTTGTTGTATTAAGCATGTGTTAATTTTTACTTTAAAAAATATAAATCATATAAATATTGGTTAGAGATTAGCAAAATAGCTTATCAATTTTCCGTACATGATATAGACTAAAACACATAACAAAAACAAGCCAATTACCGCCATAATATTTTGGGAGATTGTGTTCTTAAATTTACCCATTACATCTTCTCTATTTACAATCAGTAATAAACCCACACCGATTAACGGAACCGCAATCATGGAAGACGATTGTGCTAATATTAAAGAATATACCGGACTACTTAATCCGCTAGCAACAAAAGTTGCGATAACCATCCCAGTAATTAGAATAACAACGGTAAAGACTTTTGGCATTTTCTTATCCATAGTTTGCCCCATTCCTAAACCATCTGCCAGCAATCCACCGCCGATAACAGCATTAACAAGCAATGAAGAAAATGAAGCTGCTAAAAAACCAATAGCAAAAATATATTTCGCATAATTGCCAAGTAAAAACTCCAATTGAATTGCCATATCAGCTGCAGAATTAATCTGAATTCCCATAGGCTTCAAACTAGCGGCTGCTGTCATAATTATTAATACGGACATCAATGCTAATAAAAAAACACCTGAATTTGAAGCCCTTATCGCTGTTTTCATATCTTCTACTTTCCAGTTCTTTTTCTGAATTAAATAGGATTGATACAAAGCACTACTTAAAACAAAAGTCGTACCTACTATCGCTGCTAATTCACCTATATATTCCATTGAAAATCCGCTTGGAATAAAACCAGAAATTGTTTGTGATAAATCAGGCTTTACGAAAATCAAATTCACGAAAAAGGCAAGAATGATAAGCATAACTATATACATCATCAACTTTTCTAAAGTGGCGTAAAGATTGTGTGCGAAGAAGATTAAAACAATAGCCAAAATAGTAAATATAACGGGCCAAATTCTAACATCAATACCCGTTATAGATTCCATTCCCATTCCAACACCTAAGTTATTTCCAAATTGAAAACTTAAGGAAGCAAGAAATGAACTTATACCAATAGCATATGAAAACCATCTACCATATTTATCAGCTATGACACTTAAAATTGACTGTTGGTTTAAAACTGCAAACCTGGTACTCATCCCTGTATAAACCGCCATTGAAATACCTGCTAATAAAATAGCCCATAAAAAATTATAGCCCTGGGTTGCACCAATCTTTGATGCTGCAGTGATGCTTCCGGGACCCAATGCAACGGCTGCAATAATAAATCCGGGACCAATGGCCTTTAGACCTGTTTTAACTTTATCTAATAGTTGCATTAATTTTTGTTTAGGTTTCTAATCTTGACTTGTGTTAATTAACGCATCCAACGGTCAATATTTTCAGCTACAAACACATCATCATTAAGTTCGGGATAAATTTTATAGACGCGGTCAATTTCTTCCTTTTGACCTGGACTTAAAACTTCATGTGAGCTAATAGTATAATTAGCTTCCATAAAACCTTGTCGAATTAAAACTTCATGGATCCCCGCAATGGATCCTTTGAATTTATTTCTAGAGTCGAAAAATGCCGCATTTGCATCTGTTACTTTAATTCCTAAAGAAATGAGATCAGATATTTCCTCTGGTTTCGCGTTTTTAATACGATTGAATAATTCAACTGCTTTATTATTCCAAACGGCCCAATGTCCAAGCAAACCTCCCACAAAAGATTTTTTTACAACAGTATCACCAATTGGAAATTGATATTCGGTTAATAAATCGTTTACTATAGTATCATCATTACCTGTGTATAAAGCAACCTTATCTGCCCTACCCGATTCTGCTACACCCCTTATAACATCAATAGTATCATACCGATCAAAAGCAGCAACTTTAATCGCAACCACATTTTCAATTTGCGCAAACTGACGCCAAAAATCGGTATCATACGAACGACCACCAATTGTTGGCTGCAAGTAAAAACCTATTACCGGAATTATATCTGCAATAGCTTTACAATGATTAATTAGCTCCGCATTAGAATCTTCTTTAAAAGCAGAGAGATTTAATAAAACAGCATTATAATCTAAATCCGCTGCCAATGTAGCTTCTGCAATTGCTTGATTGGTTCGCCCCATAGCCCCGGCAATTCTAAGAATCGGTTTTTTCTCCTTAGCAAATTGCGCATCTAATTCTTCTTTGCCTAATTCTAAAATCGGTTGAAATAGACCCGCTTCGCGAATCTCAAATTGACTTGTATGAACACCAATTGCTAGTCCACCAGAACCCGCATCAAGATAATAACGCATTAATGCACGTTGTCGACGTTCATCTAATTTCAGGTCTTTTGTTAATGCCGTTGGATTGGCAGGAATAACTGTACCTGTATTTAATATTTGTTTTAATTCGTTTGAAAGTATAACACCCATATTTATTTGTACTTTTTATATCTAATATTTACCATCTCTAACTTCAAAGTGAGTTGGTTTGCCTAAAAGTCTATTATCATTTGCTATCCATTTGGCGGTCCATTTTAAAACTTGATCCACCGACACTTTTCTCGTACCTAATATTTTTTGACTCTCAGCAACATTTATTAACAGCGCAGTGTCTGCTTGTTTTCCTTTAAGTTTTACTGGTTTATCTAACAATTCACCCAATCTGTTAGCCACCTCTTCAACGGATATTATTTCTGGCCCACTTATATTCAAATGTTTGGCTGGACTTTCACAAAACTGAATACTTCGTAAAATCATGTCGTTGGCATCACCTTGCCAAATAACATTAGCATAACCCATAGTTAAATCAATTGTTTCCTCGTTGTATATTTTTCTAGCGATATCTACAAGCACACCATATCGTGGTTCTACCGCATAATTTAAACGAATGATAACAACCGGAGTGTTATTCTTTAAACTACCATATTCAAACAAGCGTTCTCTTCCTAAACAAGATTGCGCATATTCTCCAACAGGCCCTGCACTATCTATTTCTTTACAACCACCTGAAGCGACTGTTGCAAGCGGATAAACACATCCCGTAGAAAAAGCAACTATTCTAGAATTTTTAAAACGTTCAACAATAAGGCCAGGTAAATAAGAATTCATTGCCCAAGTAAATGATTCATTACCATCGGTACCAAATTTCATTCCGGCAAGAAAAACAACATTTTTAATTTCTGGAAGGCTTTTCACAAAATCAATATCTAGCAAATCACCTTTAATTGTTTCGATACCACTTTCTTCTAAAAGAACGCGTTGATTAGCATCACTAAAACGTGCTACCCCAACTAGCCTTTTATTCACTTGAGCTATATCGCAAGCTTTCTTGGCCATTCGTGCCATTGAAACTCCAATTTTACCTGCAACACCAAGGAAAATAAAATCACCTTCAATGGTTCGCATCATTTCAATCAGTTCATCACTTGGTTGCGAAAGCATTTCTTCCAAATGCTCTTCATTTTCTATAATTTCTGGATATTCTATCATAATTAAAGTGTACTATTTTTTATAATAATTTCGCTATAAATAGCTACTGCTTTTTCAATTTTATCTACATAGCAAAACTCATCAGTTTGATGTGCCATTTCTGGTTCACCTGGACCGAGAATTACCGTAGGAATATTTTTTAAATGTGGCATAAATACAGCTGCATCGGTTAGAAAATTTGCTGATTTTTTAAGGTTTTGATCAGTATTGTCTAGTTCTAGTATATTAAAAATCATTTTAATAAAATCATCATCTTCGGAAGTTGAAATTGCATTTAAATCAGTAAGTTTTTCTAGTGATACTTCTGCACCCATTAACTCATTTAATTGCGTCCAAACTTTATCAATCCTAAACTTTGTTGTGGTTCGAATATCAATTGTAAAAGTTGCTTTATCAGGAACCGAATTCAGGTTAAGTCCGCCCTCCATTCTTCCGACATTAATAGTAGGGTATCCTAAAAGCTCATCTTTTTCAGCATCAAATTCTAAACCTTCAATTTTAACAATAGCCCTTGCTGCTTTATATATTGCATTATCACCAAGCTCAGGCATGGAAGAATGTGCTGTTATTCCTTTTGTAAACGCATTTAAATACAAACCACCTTTATGACCAACATAAGGCATGTTGGCCGTAGGCTCACCTACAACAATAGCACTAGCTTCGCCTAAATCATAACCACTATTGCATAAATGTTGTGCGCCATTGCAACCCAATTCTTCATCTGCAGTGAAAATTAGTTTTATACCACCTTTTGGGGAATCATCTCTATACATTTCTATGGCCGCGATAATCATTGCAGCAACACCAGCTTTCATATCCGTAGAACCCCTGCCATAAAGTTTGTTGTCAATAATATCTCCAGCAAAAGGATCTTTTGTCCAATCGTTGGCTCCCAATGGAACAACATCTAAATGACCCGTGAAAATAATTGGTGGTTTCTCATCACATAGACCTTTTGTAGCAATCAATTGTAAACGGTCCTTTGCGTAAATGGGGTAATCTACTTCAAAACCATTTTCAATTAATAATTCACCAATAAAGATTGCCAAGCCTCCTTCATTACCGGGTGGATTAATAGTATTAAAACTAATAAGTTTTTGAGTTAATGTAATAACATCAATTCGTTCTTTTTCTGTACTCAAATTATAATTTATTTATTCGTTATACTTTTTAAATTTTAAAGAAGGCCTCTAGCGCGCCATTATAATTAGCGCCAATCCAAATACATAAAGAGCAAGCATAATATTTAACATTGAAGACACACCTTTTGGAGCACCTTTAAATTCTTTCCAAATATAAATTCCCCAGAGGGCTGCAATGACTGTAGCTCCTTGCCCTAATCCATATGAAATTGCAGGACCAGCTTTATCTGATGCTAAAATGCTAAAAGACATTCCTAAGCACCAAATCATTCCACCAAGAATTCCGATAGCATGATTTTTAGTTGACCCTTTAAAATATTGTGAAATTCGGATAGGTTCACCTTCAAAAGGTTTTTTCATTAAGATAGTATTAAAAACAAAATTGCTCACTAAAATTCCGATAGCAAAAATAAATATAGCAGTATACGGACTTAATTTACCGGGCTCAGGAATGTCAAAATTCAAGAACATAGAATTAGCCACATACTTAAAGAAAAAGCCCATTAATAAACCAGCAACAATAGCTAAAAGAAGTCCTTTTGTAGGCAAACTACCCTTACTACTAGAAAGTTTAGAATACGCTTTAGCGTTTAATAACATGGCTATTAAAATTAATGCCACGCCGCCAAATAGTAATGTAGAATTACCAACCGGTGAATCTATATAATTTACAATTACCCCAATAACTAATGCTAAGCCGATACCTACAGGAAATGCGACGGACATTCCTGCAATAGTTATTGAGGCTACCAATAATATATTAGCTAAATTAAAAAGTACTCCACCTATAAAAGCAAGTTGTAAATATTGACCCTCTGCTTGTCCTATATCTTCTAAAAAAGGTCGCCCACCTTCTCCAAAACTTCCTAGTGTTAATCCGAGTACTCCTGAAAAGATGACGATACCAATAACGTAATCCCAATAAAACAATTCAAACCGCCAATCGGAAGAGGCCATTTTTTGAGTATTGGCCCAAGAACCCCATGCCAACATTGTTATGACACAAAAAAATACTGCGATGGAATACGAATCTATTATAAACATAGGTTTAGTCTTAGTTGATTTCTTTTAAAGTTGGCGCAGATACTTGAGCTCCTAATTTTGTTACTGACAAAGCCGCTGCTTTATTTGCAAGGTTGATACTATTTTTCCAATTATCTCCTTGAGCTAAGGCGGTAGTCAACGCCCCGTTGAAAACATCACCTGCGGCAGTAGTATCTACTGCTTTAGCTTTAGGTGGCTCCGTTAAAAAATGTGCGTCCGCATTCATAAAAAATGCACCTTGACTACCCATTGTAATAATAATATTTTGAACACCTTGTTCTAAAAAATATTTTCCTGCAACCTGGGCACTTTCTTCATCTGTAACTTCAATACCAGTTAAAATTAATGTCTCTGTTTCATTGGGGGTAATTAAATATAACCCATCTAAAATAGAGGTTGATAGTCTTGCGGCAGGTGCAGGATTAATAATTAAAGGCAGTTTATTTGTTTTACATTTTTCAGCCAGCGCTTCAACAGTTTCCATGGGAATCTCAAGCTGGGTCAGTACTATTTTAGCCGAATCGAATAAAGAACTTTTCGTATTTAAATGAGTGACATCAAGTTTAGCATTTGCACCAGATGCAACCACTATTTCATTTTCACCTGAATTATTTACTGTGATTAAGGCCACTCCAGAAGCTATGTTTTTTTTAACCAAACTATGACTCACATCAATCCCTTCTTCTTTATACTGGGCCAAAGCATTTTGTCCAAAAACATCATCGCCAACGCAACAAATAAAACTTACATCACCACCAAGTCTTGCAGCTGCTACTGCTTGATTCGCACCTTTACCGCCAGAAAACATATAAAAATCTCCCCCAATAATAGTCTCACCTGGTTTTGGAAAACGTTCTGTTTTTACCACCATATCAGTATTTGAACTACCAACAACAATTATCTGAGACATTTCAGTTTTCTTTTAAAGTTGGTGTGGCGTTTTCCATAGTAGTAAAGAAATCTGTAAGTAGGTCCTCCTTATTAAAATTCTCCCACAGTAAAATTTTACGTGAATTGTTAGGGCGTTCTTCCCATTTACCATCAATTAAAATTGGAGTTGCAATTGTTCTTGTTTCACCCCAATTCGAGTTTTTTAAGATCGCAACAGCGACCATGTCAAATAATGCGCGCGTGTAACTCTCACCATCGTGTGCTTCAATATTTTTAAATAAGCTAACTGAATAATCACCAAAATTTGTAAACATTCCATCGTGTCTGCCAGTAACTGTTTCTTTAGCAACTGGGCCTTTACCGGGCATGCGTTTATTAATTTCATGAACACTAACACCTACAGCGTCTGTTCCTGAGGGCTGGCCATATCTAACAGTAACCATTTCAAAAGGAATTGGACTATTCAACACGTAGTTCATAGCGATAGTATCATTCTCTTGATTGTATTCTCCAGGATTTGGATAATTAGAACCCAGCCAAACAATTTTTGTTCGCTCTGCAAAAGTTGGATCCTTTTTAAGTGCCAAAGCTATATTGGTTAATTTACCAACGGCAATTACAATAATAGAATCTTTTTTAGTTTCTTCTAATATAAAATCTACCGCTTCTTGTCCATCATAATTAGGAGTATCTATTGTACTTTTAATAGTTGCAAAATCTTTATCAGCTCCATTTATTAGTGGAATATCTTCTCGATTACACAGCTGTAGAATTCGTTGTGCCTCGTTGTAATGATTTTTTAATTCCCCTCCATTTACTGTGGCATTGACTGTAACACCAGCTGTTTCGAAAATAGAATCGTTAAAAAGCAAATACGCTAATGCATGTTGATCATCTAACTCATTATTCGCATCAGTATCAAAAATTACTTTTATCCTTTTATTGGTTTTTGTTTTAATACTGAGATCTGATTTATCATCCACCTTAGATTCGAATGCAGATTTCTTTTTTTCACCACAACTAACGAAGAGCAATAAAATAAAATACAAGGCTGTACAGAATAATGAAACGCTTTTAACTCTATCTATTTTTGTATTAATCATATTTCCAATTTCCTTGTTTAGTTTCATATAGTGGTATCGTTGTTTATTTAGTGTTATTTAAAAAAAGCGCTATAATGATCTGAAGGTAAAAACATACCCCCACTCTCATCGTAAAATGTATTGTCCAAATCAAATGAACCCATATTTATATTCGTCCAATTAGCACCTTTGCTCGGATGATATTCTTTAAGTGTATTCCAATTTTTATAATACTGATGTCCGTTGTTCTCTAAAAACCCAACATTTAAACCTGGTAAGGTTTCTAATCGAGCTGCAATAGATTTGTTCCAATCAACCAGAATAGGATTAACGGTTAAATCTGCACAAAAACAAGCCATATTATTCTCATGGGCAGTTTGGATTATTTTTAAAGTTTTACTCAATGTTTTGGCAATTACTTTAACTGCTAAAGCGGTATAACCTAACTCTGAACGTTTGAGAACATCAGACTGTGTTCGTACACACTCATCGGCCGCAAAAGTAATTCCCAGGTCTCCTACATAAGAATTATTAGACTCATCCAACGGCTCTTCCATAATAACAATTTGTTCAAACGCCCCTATTTTTAGACTTGCATCTAAGAATCGCATAAGTGTTTCTTTAGATTCATATCTGCCATTTGGGTCAATGCAGTACTGAATTTTATTATTTTTAGAGTGCTCACTACTTACATTGCCAACGGCCTTATGAACATTTGTAAAAAAAACAATATCGTTTTCAAGCATTTGCTTTTCTGTACCAGCTGAACCTGTTTTTAACTTCAAAATATAAAAACCTTGATCTACAGCTTTTTTAATCTCATCAATATTAGCACCAACAGAAAAAGCAGGAACCGCTGCGACACGACTTTGCTCATTTGTTAATCCTGCACGAAACTGATCAGGTATCATATCATCAAAAGTAGTAATATCATTTTCATGAGCAAATAATAACCAAGCTGCATTATCAAGACTTACCATTGCATTTAAAATAAATGACTCATTCAAATTTGCATTGTTAGTAATTCGTTTACCAAATGCAAATAGTTCATCAAAAATATTATCAATAAGTGTAATAGGACTTTCAAATGATTCCCCTTTAACCATCAGTAATGCTCTTTTAGTAATAGCGTACATTAAAGCATTAGCATCATTTTCAGTATTTGACAGCACTATATTTTTATCCGCCCATAGTGGACTTTGAGTGCCTAATCCAATTTTAGAAACTCCAGAATCATTTTGCAAAAAAGCAATGGACTGCCAAAGTTGGGTTACGCTACCGCCCTTAAAATGATAGGGATACAGCGAATTTTCTTCAAACTGTAATCCGACATTTTCAATATTAAGTTTAGCTGCTTTATTCCTTTTCAAATCGCAATCTTCTTAGATAAGTTTTAAAAACTGATTTACAATATCTTAAAAATTGTTGGAACTCTTCGTTTTTTAGAATATTAATTTAATTGCACGTGATATATTTTTTTTCAATTGTATTGCTGTAGCAATTAATATATTCGATAGAAAAACCAAACTTCGCCGAAATCTCCATTTAAATTAAGAATAGACCTACAAATACTGTAAAATGGTCTCGTTTACAAGTAAAAATACCCACTATTGGGTATTTTCTAGTAATACTACTTGATATACTTTTAACATTCTTTACCCCCAGATATTACCTTGACGAAAATTCTATGAATATAGATTACTACTTTTTGTCACTGGTTAGAACTAAGTTATTTAACCAACCAAACCAATATGAAAAAGTTATTTCTTTACGCACTCGTTTTTTTGTTTACATTTTCTTGTGTGCCAGATAGTGACAATCCAATGAATGAAATGATTGATTCAGTAGATAATGGGTCAGATTCTAAGGATGATTCTGAAGGAGATTCCTTAACCACAAATACTATTTCTGGCAAGGTTGTTTTACCTGAAGCCAGTGTCGTAAATATCGATGACCTTTTTGTAGAATCATTCAAGGGTAGTAGCCCGATTACTGATTCTACTTATTCCATTGAAATTGTGGAAAACGAACACAACCTAATTTTTGTTATGGATAGTGCCAATAAAGTTGTCTTATTGGGCTACAACTATCCAGGTCAGTCCGATTACAATATAAATGCAAAATCATCAACACTAGCTTTATTGATGAGTCTACCATTTATGTCTATGTTGAATAATGAGGCCAAGACTGATTTTGTGAATCAGCTATTGGCCAAACATGAATTTATCGATACGGTAGATGAAATGGAAAAATTAATCGCTTCGGGAGTTTCACCCTTGGCTACGGATCAGGAAAAATTCATGACCAATCTTTTGCAAGTTTTTTCAAGTACCCTAGCCAATAAGCAAAGCAAAAGTGATGATGATATAGTAAATGTAATAAGACATAAAAAAGTAATTAATTTCATTAATCCAGGTAAGTCCTACGATGTAGAAATTGGTGTTTATAAAGAAGCCAAAAAAGTGAAAACACTTGAGCTGAATCGTGTTCTATTTATAGCTACATCGGTAGTTGAAGCAGCGGAAGCGGTGGCAAAAACAGCTTTTGACGAAATAGCCATCGAAGAAGTAAAATATGAAATCGAAGAAGATGGTGAGTATGAAATAAAGGTAAGAAACGGGTTTGCATTCGACGGAACCTCAGAAGATATACGTGCACGAGTTGATAATATTGCCAAGATTGCTTTTGATATTTTTCAAGCCATACCATTCGCAAAGAATTCTAAAATAAAATGCTATCAAGATTTTTTGAATATTTTAAAAAACACAGCCACAACTATAAGCACTACCAAAGAGGATGTCGATTCGGTACCGGAAATGATGTTCAAGGCCTATGGCGTACTTAGAATAGCCTACGACAAAATTGAGTTTAGAAACTGTCTAGATTTAAAGGGCCGTACTGCTGCCGGGTTAGAAAAAGTATTTGTGTGGGGCCAGGCAATTACGGTTTTAGGTACATTAGGTAATGTGTCTTTTGCAGCTGTACAATTGATTGCGAATGAGCCCGCAATGGATTTATGTTATGAGGTCAAAGATGATGATGTTAACGAAAGCTGTTCTGAACTGACCATCGAAGGTGATCTGGATTTTGGCGAGGTTTCAGTGATGAGCACTAACGAAAGAGAGTTGACATTAACAAATAATACAGAGGATGATGTATATGTTAACGGAATATATATTTACCCATTAGAACAGCCTGCGTTTAGTGAATGTTTTCGTTCGAGACCAGACGAGACTTCTAACTTCATGATTCCGGCGGGAGAGTCTAAAAAGATTAAAATTTGTTTTAACCCAAAAGAAATTAAAGATTCTTACAGCGTCAATCTAGAATTTCCTTGGGACATATTTGATGGTAATGTTATAACATCGTCTTCTAAGAGTTCTATAGAAGCTACAGGTAGTTCAATAGCTAATAAAGTTTTGATTCAAGGAAATCTAAATAATTTAGAAATACCTTTTGGAGTAACAAACGAAACAAATAGTGTTTCCATAACAAATTTATCCACACAAGATTTGAATTTAAGTCATTCTAATTTTTTACAGATTCCGGAAGCTGACCCGTCTATTGAAACGCCTTTTATTAATATACCTGACCAAATAATAAGGCCAGATGAAACTAGATTGTTCACGATATCTCTTCATCCGAGGTATGTACATCGCCATCGTGGATCTGTTTATTTTCATTTTGAATTTCCTGGTCTTAATTGGGACGATGAAATTTCCTATTACTCCTTGCATGACAATCAAATAGAAGGGAATATCATTAACTATAATATAAATACAACGGGGCCACCCATAGACGTTACAGAGAATTCCATAGTTTTTGGTTCTCAAGAAATAAACACTTCGAGTTTCCCAAGATTTACTTTTGTAAGCAACAACACTTTTAGTGCCGTACGGTATGAAATTAATTTATCGGAGGGATTTCAACTTACTTCAGGGCTAGCAACCGGAACATGGGGAGGGGATGGCACGCGTGATTCTGGTTCTTTTGAAGTTACCTTCAATCCAACTCAGGCTAGACCTTATAATGGTTCAATGACAATTACCAATGATTATGATGAATCAGTTATTACGATACCCCTTTCTGGTATTGGTATTACCCCAAGTAATTGATTTTTTTTAAAAAATTAGTTTAGTACTAAAATTGATATTTGACGAAAAGGCTTGAGTATGAAAAAATATTTCTTTACGCACTCGTGTTTTCTTTACGTTTTCTATAGGTTCCAGATAGGGTTCAAATGATGGTCAAAATCCTATCAATAAAGCAGGTATGGCTATATCACAATTTTCGAACCTTATATTTTTCAGCATATTATGGTGAAAGATGACGATGGCAATGGTTTATATGACAGTGTTTTGATAAATCATTCCCACCATCGAGATTTATTTATTTTCAATGATTAGACCTAATTAATGTTTGGCTATGCTAGAAGGGGTTATCAATGAGTTTGCCAATTTTGGAGTTCCGATCAATTCTCATGCTTCTGCTGGCCAGACAAAAGCAAGTTTTCAAAATATCAACTTTGAAATTACGAATCAAACCGAAAATAGATTAGAAGGCATTTGGTATGGCGATGTTATGGCATGGAATGACCATTGTCTAGAAAAATGCACAGATACTTGGTATGTTGATTCCGCTAAATCCATTTATGAAACATGTGATGTTACACCTTCTGAGTAAATAATCAGAATTATAAAATAGTTTACTGTCAGCGCTTTTAAACTGGAATTAAAATCTTAACATTTTTTTATCCATTTATTTTTTTAATAAAATCTTAGTTAATATTATTAATCATTGAGAATTGATAAACACTTCATTTTGTAACCATTCATAATCCGTTCTGATTGATTAATTAATTAATTAATTAAAGAAAAATCTGACAATTATTCAATAAAAAGTAGCTTACACACCTAAATATACCCACTATTGGGTATTTCTTTGCCTTATTCTGAATTGTATGTTTGCTTTAACAATTCCCCAAGTATTGAACTTTCCTTATTTGAATTCAGTTTAAAAGACGAATGTCTTTATTGAATTTGTGCTCTGTACGAACGACCAAACCAGACCAAACCAAATGAAGAAACAAATTCTTGTTCCCTATTTCCTTTTGTTATCAGCAATTACTTTTGGCCAATCCTTTATGGGCATGGAAGCTGATAATTATAGCGGTATTCATGGGGCTATTTTCAACCCCGCCAACATTGCCGATTCTCGTTCCAAAATTGATGTAAACATCATCTCAGCCGATGCGTTAATTGGTACTGATTACACTCCCCTATCATTAGACAATATTAAAATTTTATTAGAAGATTCCGATTTAGGTAATTCAATAGAAAGGTTTCCTGCTAATAATAATCAGGTTGTATTAAATGCTGATGTAATTGGCACTTCTTTCATGTTCAGTTTAAACGAAAAGAGTAGTATTGGCCTATTATCACGTGTGCGAGCAGTAAATAATTATAACAATATAAGTGGTGAATTACTTGAAAGTTTTGCAGACGGTTTTCCTTCTGAGGACTATACCTTTAATATGGAAAATTTAGACGGAACCACCCATGCATGGATTGAATATGGTCTTGTATACGGCCGAACTATTTTAGAAAAAGACTATCATTATTTAAAAGGAGGTATTACATTAAAATATTTAATGGGTGGAATCTTTGCTCAAGGTAATTCAGAATCATTAAGCGGAGAATATAATGCTAACCAACAAACGCTTAATACAAATGGTTCTTTTTCCTATTTAATGAACTATGACTCCGACGATGATTTTAGCTCAGATAACCTATCTCCGGGCTTCGGAATGGATATCGGGTTTGTATACGAATATCGATCTAGATCGTCTGGGTATTCCTCAAACAATGGAGATGAACGAGGAGCAAATAAATACCTTTTTAAAGTCGGTGTAGCATTAACTGATTTTGGGAGAATAAAATATAAAGATGTTGAATTGAATACATACAATCTCAATTCAAGCATCAGTACCGACAATTTAAGTGACAGTTTTGAAGATAAATTAGATGACAATTATTCAAAGACTACAACCATTGGTGAAGCCACAGCCATGCTACCAACTTCTTTACGCATAAATGGCGATTATAGATTTACAAAAAACATTTATACTAGCATTAATTTCACTTTATCGTTAAACCCAAAAAACGGATTATATAACAACAACACCTTAAATTTAATTTCAATCGCACCGCGATTTGAATCTAAATTTGTTAGTCTTTACACCCCTATTAATTACAGTAATTTAAGTGGACTAACATTTGGGGCTGGTTTAAGAATGGGTCCATTAATTGTAGGCTCTGGAACACTTTTTTCCACACTTTTTTCCAAAAAGCCCGATTTAGCAAATGTTTATGTAGGACTTAAAGTACCTATGTTTCATGATAAAGCAAAGAACCCTAGAAAGAGAAGAAGATAAAAATATGCCAACCAATCTATTTAAATTATTTGTATTAGGAATACTTGTATTCGCATTAAACGCATGCTGCAAAAATTGCGATGCCTGTGTCGGTTGTAATGACGAATTAGAGAAAGCAGACCAGGAATTAACAGATGACTTCGTTCATAATTTAATTGTTGAAAATGGTTCTCAAATCGAAGGTTCGCCTTCTGAAAAAAAGGGAAACATGTCATTGAAAGTTAGTTCAGACAGAAGTTTCGGTCTCTTTGATGAAGGCTTTGATTTTAAACTCGAGTCCGACAAGAACATTAGTGGAATTCAGCTTCGAGTAAAAAGGAGCGATGCTATCTCAAAGGAATATATTGATATCAAAATTCTTAATGAATCAACTACATTGGAAGTGGATACCGATTTAGCAGCAGCATTTGGAGATGGCACAAATTTCGGAGTTGAGATTGGGTCTATTTGTTACGAGGTACGTGCCTATGATACAGAAGGCAATATAAGCATACCTCAAGAAATCTGTTTTGATCTTATTGGATGGGGAAATGATGGGGCTATAGCTAGAGCATGGGAACTTCAGTATTACGAGGAATTGAAAAATGGTGTTATTATAACTCGAAACATAGCAGAAGTTTATTGTGATGACGGTCTAGACAAGCCTTGCTTTTCGTTAAACAATAAATCTCTTTCGATTAAGGATGATGGTACTTTTTTACTTCAGACCCTGCACTATATATATGAAAACGGAAACAACGACGCAAATTACGATCGTTACGAAGAAAGCTTTGAGGGCAAGTGGGTTTATCTTGAAAACAATTTGTACTTGATAGTTTATCGAAACAAACTTTTACTTAACGAAAACATTACCAAGAATTTGAATCTAAATCCTAGCGAAGGCCAAATTATAAAGCTTTCAGAAGTTGATTTAGATGATGATTTTCAACCTTTTAATATGGCATTAGTGACAACGCAAACTAATGTGGTCACAAATAAAGTCACCGAGTTTTATAAAAGACCCCTTGAATAATAAAGAGTACATGCCTCAATGACCAAGTATTATAACTAGCAAACCAAAAAAATGATTATGAAAAGAAGTTATCACTACCATAAATCAAAACTAAGCAGAACTAATTTCAGAATCTCAAAGAAACCTAATGCTGGTATCAAATGGATCTTTTTATGGGTTCTATGTATCACAGGTTCATTTATCGCTGGTGCACAAAATACCTTTAACAGTAGTGCGGTTTTTACCAGCCAAGTTGAAGTAGACGCCTTCGGGTTTCAAGGAGGGCCGCTAGGGTATAATAAAATAACAGGTAATCTAATTATATATAATAGTACGGATATTACAGATTTAAGCCCTTTGTCATCTCTAACCTCTGTTGGTGGTTTGGTTATTGAAAATAACACGTCACTTACTAATCTTAACGGACTTCAAAATATAACAACAGTTGGAGGTTTCGTAGGAACTTTAGGACTACAAATCCGTATAAATAACAATTTGACAGACATTAGTGGTCTTAGTGGTGTTCTTCAAACGACAGATTTTGTTTACATAGAGCAAAACCCATTATTAACTAATTTAAATGGTTTACAGCTTACCGATATAGGTGTTCTAAGAATTAGCGATAATAATAATCTGACCAATCTAAATGGGCTTCAAAATTTAGTTTCTGCAACAAGTATAGAACTATTACGAAACCCCCTTTTAACTGATGTAAGTAGTTTAAGTGGTATTCAACAAATACCTAGTAATGTTATAATAACGGAAAACCAATCATTGACGACGTTAAATGGTTTACAATTTACAACAGCGGATAGAGTAATAATCAACGGAAATAATAGTTTAATCAACTTAAACGGGCTTCAAAATGTGGCTACCATTACTAACACACTACAAATACTACAGAATCCTCAGTTAACTGATTTAGGCGCACTAAATGCCCTAACTACAGCCAACAATATTGAAATTGACCAAAATAACTCTTTACAAGAAATTAATGGTTTTATTAACCTCTTATCTACTAATTTTATTCAAATAGAAAGTAATACCTTATTAAACAACTTTTGCGGGCTTCAGCCTTGGGCAATTGCCAATCCTAGTTCTAATTTTGATGCCACCTTCAATGCTTACAATCCAAGTTTACAACAAGTTATTACGGCTTGTGATGGTAATGCGGCCAACTCCTTTCAGATAGATCCTTCTTTCGAGACATATCTAATTGCTGAGGGTATTGATAGTGACCCCACTCCAAACAATGCAATTAGTTTTGTTGACGCTGAAAAAACAACAAATACCACTTTCAATTTAAATGACCTAAACATCCAAAGTTTAGCCGGTATCGGAAATTTTACATATTTAGAAGAAATATTTATAAATGGTGGAAGCACAAATCTTACCAGTTTAGATTTCAGCCAAAATAAAAACTTAAAAATTATACTTATTGATGGGACTCCTTTGGCTAATATTAGTGTTGATGGTGCAGATGCTTTGGAGGAATTGACAATTCAGAGAGGTAATCAGTTAACAAACCTCGATGTGACAAATAACTTAAATCTAAAATTTCTTGCAGTTTATCAAAACTCAATAAATACAATAAATGTTTCCAACAACTCTCAGTTAGAATTTTTGGCATTAACCGATATGCCACAATTAATAAATCTATCGGATTTGTCAGTGAATAGTTCCTTGGCCGGATTTGTAGCTATAAATACCGGTTTGGAGCGAATTGAGCTCCTAGGCTTAACTAATTTGGGAGTGGTAACATTGGAAATAGCCAATAATCCAAATCTAAACTATTTTGAAATGACAGGTAGTAGTGTGCAATCTTTGATACTGTCTACCAATACGGGGCTTGAGACCATTAAGCTAGACAATAATAGAGTCTTGACTAACTTTTATTTACCACCAGACAATTCTCCATTAAAGATTTTTGAATTTTCAAATAGTTCAGGCTTTACTAACACTCTTGAAATAAAAGATAGAACCCAATTGGAAGATATCTATATATGGGATTCTGGCTCAGATGAAATAATCATTGATAATCTTCCGAGCTTAACTTCATTGGTTATAGATGAGCATGTAAATAACCTTACAGCGTTAAAGATTAAAAATAACCCCCAGTTGACTTCATTTGATTTCAGAAATAATTTACGATTAATAGATGTTGAAATAGAAGACAATATCAATCTTCAAGTTTTAGACGGGAGGATTAGGAGTAGCGTTGATAGAATTTCTTTATTAGGAAATGATATACTCTCGTTAAATGTTGATGGGCTTGAAGATTTGGAACAATTAAATGTTACAGGGAATGATAATCTCAATATTTTGGATTTAACCAAAATGAGCGTTGACCCTCTCAACCCGAGCAAACTCAGAGTTTTTGAGTCTACCGATACAAGAATTGAGGAATTGGATTTTTCAAATAATCCAAATATGGAATTAATAAGCGTAAGCTCACCTTCAAATACAGGAAGTTTAAAAAGATTGAGTGTAAAAAATGGTCAGAACATAATTCTAACCGAGTTTAATTTATTTGGTAATTCTCAACTAACATGTGTTGAAGTTGATGCCGGTACGGTAGGTACTTCTCCTGCGGGTTGGGCCAAAGATGCAAGTACGACATATAATGCCAATTGTAGTGCCCAACAGGTTACGATTGAATTTGTGGAAAATCTATCAGATCTGGAAAATATAGTTTCGAACCCGATACCGCAACTGATAGTTAACGGAACCGTAAACACTGCAAGTACGGTCACCATATTGGATAGTACCGGGTCATTGGTAGGGTCCGACATTGCTGCGGTCAACAATGATTATACTTTTAATAGTGGATCTTCCATTATCATTTCGATAGCCCCAGGGGCATATAGTGCTTCCAATCCAATCCCTGTACCAAATCTTCTCATTGATTCGGAAAATCTTTTTGAGGGCAACGAACGATTGCAATTAGCAATCAGTGCCGCATCTGGTGATTTAATCGTAGGTGCTACAGATAAATTCGAATATACCATCTTGGAAGACGACTATAGGATTGCTATTTCCGCTGGCCCCTCTGTGGATGAAAACGGAGCCAATAGTAGTTTTACGGTAACACTTCTAGATGATGCGAACAACACGGTGGCGAACAATAGTGGGCGCGGTATTTCAGTATTCTATACGAATAAAGGTGATGCTATTGAAGGTACTGATTTTGCTTTTACCAATGCTATTGCTGCCGATGCCTTTGTGATAAATGATGGTCAAGATTCTTCGACATTGACGGTAGACCCCACTGATGATCAACTTTTTGAAGACGACGAATTTATAGACCTTGAAATTACCAGTGGGGAGGGCTATTATTTAGATCCGAACCTCGGGGTACCATTTGATGGACTAATTATTTTGGACAACGATGATCGAATTTCATTTTCATCAACACAGGTGGGATTGGAAGGAGGTAATGATGTTACTTTCACTATACAACTTAGCGATGAGAACGGGGTTGCAGCTACTAATGACACACCAGTCAATCTTGGATTCGACATTAGCTTTTTACCAGGCACAGGAGCAGATGCCGCTTTGTTGGGGACTGATTTTATCGACGGTATTAAAAATGAAGCTGACAAGACGGTATTCATCCAAAATAACCAGAATTCGGTAACTTTTGAGATAGAGGTTATCGATGATACAGATTCAGAAAATCAGGAGAACTTTATATCCACAATCTCGGTCTCCCCAGATACGCAGGTATTTGCATTGGGCTTTGTTGTTGATAATGACCAGGCCGTAGGATTGATAAACGATAATGATGGCGCAGCACAAAACTCTACCTATATCCCCGACCCTACATTCAGGGAGAAATTAATACAATTGGGCCATGATGACAATATCCCAAATGATGATTATGTACTCACTTCTTCGATTGCAGCAGTTCCGGCTTTAATTTTACAAGGCTTGAATATTGCAAATTTTACGGGCCTCGAGGCTTTTGCCAACTTGCAAGAGTTTAGTTTATTGGGTAATGAAGCATCTTCGGTACTACCAATTGATTTTAGTGGTAACGCCCAATTGAATAAAATTCAAATTATCAATGTACCTAACCTGCCATCTATTGACATAAGTCAAAACAATGGGTTAACAGAGTTGACGGTAGTCACTAGGGGTACGCTCTTTAACAACATAGATCTTTCTGGGAAAAATACGATTACCGAATTATTATTGGCTGACAATGGGTTTAGTACAATAGACTTTAGTGGCGTGCCAAATGTTGTCAATCTTGGTGTTCAACTAAACTCTTCATTGACCCAAATCAATGTTTCAGCGATGAAAGACCTTGAAAGTTTGGATTCCTATGAATCCGGCATTATTGGCTTGAATCTATCTAGCAATACAAAACTTGTTAGATTAGATGGAGGCCAAGGAGTGCTTACCGAAGTCAATATTAAAAACGGATCGAACAGTTTGATAACTTCGTTGGATCTTAGCGGTAACGCTAACCTTACATGTATTCAGGTAGATGCCGGCATAGTTGGTACTTCACCGGCGGGTTGGATAAAGGACGCATCTGCAACCTATCTGGCAAACTGCCCTACGGTACAAGCTACCACCAGAATTCCCGATCCGATTTTCAGGGCAAAGTTGATGGACTTAGGCCATGACAATAATAATCCAAACGATGAGTTTGTACTGACATCTTCAATTGCAGCTGTTACGAATTTGAATATTCAGGGCTTGGATATTACGGACTTAACAGGAATCGAAGCATTTACGTCGCTTGTTACCCTAGATGCAGTTGCAAATAAGCTCACAACTTTGGATTTGTCGAATTCGCCGAATTTGGAGACTGTTGCCTTAGGTTCCAATCAATTGAGTACACTTGACTTTAGTTCCAATCCGAACTTGAAAAATTTAGAGGCTGCCAACAACTCGCTAACGAACATGAATATATCGGCAAACCCGAATTTAGAATCCCTATATCTTTTTGATAATTCGCTATCGACCTTGAATACTTCATCGAATACTGAGTTAAAGTTTCTGACGTTAAATGGCAATAACATTACGGCCATCGATCTGAGTTCAAATATTAATTTGGAAGAACTGGTCATTTCAGGAACACTTACCTCGTTAGATCTCAGGCTAAATGCAGGCCTACAAGATTTGTTTATTGGTCAAGGATCTATTGAGGTTTTGGATCTTAGGGGTTTAACATCACTTGGAAGATTTGAGAATGGTAGTGCCACAATAGCCTGTATTCAAGTAAATGACGTAAATACCGCGGAGAACAATCCGAATTGGGCTGACGGCAACTACAATTTAGATTGTAGTGCCTATCTACAATTCACACGCATACCAGACCCAATTTTTAGAGCAGAGTTAGTACGTTTAGGCCATGACAATAATGATCCAAACGATGAATTTGTACTGACATCTTCAATTTCGGCAGTAACAACATTAGATTTAAAGGGACTTGCAATAGCAAGTTTAGAAGGAATAGAAGCTTTTACTTCACTTGAAACTTTAGATGTTTCTGATAATTTTGATTTAACTGAATTGTCTTTATTAAATCAACTCTCACTTTCTACACTTTTATTAGGTCCGGGATTGGAGACACTAGAAGTGACACAAACTTCGTTGACAGGTGTCGATCTTTTTCGGGCTTTTCAGATAAAAAATGCTCAAATCTATGACAACGCCAATCTTACATCAATTGAAATATCAGCAGTGGAAAATCCCCTTTTAAAAAATATTAACTTTCGGGACAATGATCTTCAAAGTTTAAATCTGAGTGATTTTACTGAAATTACTTCTCTCAGTGTTGATGGCAACCTAAATTTAACGATACTTGATATTACGGACCTAGTCGGTTTAGAGTTATTAATTACAGCTAATTCGGGTGTAACGGCAATAGACCTTTCTACAAATAACGGGTCACTAGTTCTTGCAGGTTTAGATTCTGGTAACTTAACAAGCTTAAATCTTAGTAATACTAATCTTGACTATTTCGCTCTTATTCTTAATACAGAGAATAATCCGAACCTTTCTTGTATTGAGGTTCATAGTGTTTCTGATGCAGAACTAGCTAACAACAGAATAGAATGGGAGGTACCCAATACTCAAACCTTTAGTACAGACTGCTCAGTAATTCAAACAAAAACTACAGTACCTGATGATGTTTTTGAAGCAGAGCTAGAGCGTCTAGGTTATGGAGATGACATTGACGATAATAATCTTGTATTAACCGCTTCGATTGCAGTTGTAAAGGAATTAGATTTAGAAAAAATGTTCATCAATGATCTAACAGGTATAGAAGCTTTTACTTCTTTAGAAGTTTTGAATATTACAGATACGAATACCACAATTTTTGATCTTACGGACGTCCCATCATTAATAGAGTTGAATGCGAATTTAACCAGTATGATAACTTTGAATACCGCAACAACGCAGAATTCGACTTTACAAAAACTTAGTATATACGGCAATAGTCTATCATCCCTTGATTTGACTAATTATAATGCCTTAGAGTATGTGGATATTTCTGAAAATGCTGGAATTACTGCACTTGATTTAAGTAACAACCCTAGTTTAACTTTCATAAATGGTATGAATTCTGGCCTAACGGAATTAAACTTAAAAAACGGAAATAATACCATTCTAATCGATGTTGATTTGACAGGTACAAATTTAACTTGCGTTACGGTAGATGATATTGGATTAGCACAACAAAAAGTCACCAATGGGGAATGGAAAGTAGATACTACAGTTGAATTTAAAATTAATTGCAACTCAGTTTCCTCTTATGAAGCAGAAGTTGAAATTGTTACGGACATATTAAATACAGCTAATATCAATGAAGGCCTCCGAGATGTAGAGGTAAAGGTTTCAATACCAAATGCAGATACCGATAATTTATTAGTTGACTTCGATATTCAAGTAATAGAATTAACCGCAAATGCAGGGAATGACTTTAATGCCGTACCGCAAAATGAAAAGTTGGTATATGAGTATTTTAATGACGGGCTAACAGCATACACCATTGGTATTTTGGATGACACCTTACTAGAAGGTGACGAACAATTTCGAATTCGAATAAGTAATCCATCGGACACAAGGGTAACTCTTAAAGATGCCGATACAAATGGCAACTTAGACTTTGTAGTTACTATTTTAGATAATGAATCTGGAATTGCGCTACTATCAGCTGTGAGTGGGTCTGAAGGTGGTAATGCTAGATTTACAGTGAATTTGCAAGATGGATCCGGCGACCCAATTTTAAATAATACTGGTGGTGATATTTCTTTTGATTTTGTCTTGAGCAATGGTACAGCAATTTCTCCAGGAGATTTTTCTGAACTAGCTGCTAACACAAAACTAACTGTTAATAACGGTGCCTCTGGAGCCTTTATTGACATACCCCTAATAGATGATGCTGATGAAGAGCTAAAAGAAGAATTTTCCGCAACGATTAGTAATCCGAATATAAATTCTATTAGTATTACACAAGCTACCGCTACAGCGACCATAGCCGCAAGTGATTCTGATGCAGCAGCTAATGATACTGATGGAGATGGTGTTACCAACGATTTGGATAATTGCGCAAGCGCACCTAATACTGATCAGTCAGATATAGACAATGATGGCATTGGTGATATTTGCGATGATGATATTGATGGAGATGGTGTAATTAACACTCAAGATTTATGTCCAACTCAGCAAGGAACAATCGAAAATAATGGTTGTCCATTACAACCTATAATTAATATTGGACCTGAAGATATTCATGTACAAGTTCAAAATGCTACATGTCCAAATGTTTCCAACGGAATTATTTCAGTTGAACTTTTTAAAAATTATAATGGAACAGTTACGGTGAGCAGTTCTAATCTAACAGAATCTATTTCTAAGCCTTTAACTGTAGGTGTAAAAACAATATTCGATGGATTGGCCATTGGAACCTATAAAATATGTGTTGACATTGCCGAGTTCCCAAATTTCAACCAATGCTACAATTTAAATGTCTTGAGTTATGAAGAAATAAAAGTAGCTACTCAAGGAATAGACCTTTCTGGAAAATCAGCCTCATTTCAGGTAGAAGGAAGCACTTCCTACCAGGTTAGTATAAACGATGTAGTCTATTCTCATGAATTCAATACAACAAAGTCTAGAGTTATTTCTGTTCCTCTAGAAGCTGGTAAGAATAATATTCATATCTCGGGCGTATCCGACTGTCAAGGAATTTTCACTGATGAAATAATTGTTGGTCATTTAACTGTATACCCCAATCCTGTTGTTGAAAACATTTATATTGAAGGAATACTCGCAGAAGGGGATGCTACTGTAGTTGTTGCAAACCTGACAGGAAAAATAGCTACTAAAGCTATTACCCCAATAGCTAATGGAGAAATTCATGTTGATTTTAGCACGCTAAGTAAAGGTGTATATCTCGTTTATTTAAGAACCAATGAAGAAGAAATTGAATTTAAAATTGTAAAAAAATAAAGTATGAAAAGCATATACATTTTTTTGGTCCTCATCGCAATGTTATTTATTGCAGGATGTGAAGGAAAATTCGAACCAAATAATCCAGTGTCAAATTTATCTGCGGCAGATTTAATTTTTCCTAATGATGAAGAATTATGTTTGGAAGGTGAAATTTCTGAAGCAGGAAAAATAAAAATACCGTTTTCATGGTCCGCAGTGGATGGAGCAACAAATTATCGAATTTCAATTAAAGCTGAAGGTAATGCAGAGGAGTTTACATTTGAGACAACAGATACTAAGGCGGATTTGGATGTAGAACTTGGTACAATGTTCACTTGGAAAGTATTCGCTATAAATGAGAATAGTGAAACAGAAAGTAATGTTTGGAGCTTTTATTCTCAAGGAGCACCCATTAATAATTATGCTCCTTTTCCTGCTGTAATAACGATTGTTAATGAGGGAAATGGTCTTATTGATTTAGCTTGGCAGAGTAATGATTTGGACAACGATATTGTCAGTTATTCTGTTTACTTATCTTTAGAAAACCCACCGAGTATTTACTTAGAAAATACTACGGCGACTTCTGAAAACAATATACCTGTAACTAGTTCAATGACATATTACATTGTAATAGAAACAAAAGATGCTCTAGGCAATTCCACAAAATCTAAAACCAGCTTTGTAGCGAAATAAACATAATTATATAATATAATTTTCAAGTTATCTCTTTATGGTGCCAGAAGTATCACCATCCATTAAACTAATTACATTATCCAATGTAACCATATTTACATCCCCTGGAACAGTATGTTTAAGTGTACAAGCTGCGGAAGCAAAATCTAAGGCTCGTTTATCGTCATAGTGCAGAAAACCATAAATTATGCCAGCCGCAAAAGCATCACCAGTACCAACACGATCTATTACATGAGTAATATTTAAAGTCTCGGTTTTTATGTATTTTTCACCGTTCCACATTTTACCTTGAATTTGTTGGTGAGAGGCGCTAATAGACTTTCTATTTTTACCAACAACCTTCTTAATTTTCGGGAATTTGTCCATTAATTTTTTGGCAACTTGTCGAAATTTATCGCCCTTCTCTCCTATCCCAAACATTTCTCTAATCCCTCGACTACTGGTAATAACTATATCGCAATTTTTAACCAATTCGGGCATAACTTCTTGCATGGTTTTCCCATATTTCCACATGTTCTGTCTAGAATTAATATCACCAGAAACTTTCACACCCATTCTATTTGAAGTCTTTATAGCATCTAAACAAGCCATTGCTGCTCCATCTGAAATAGCTGGAGTAATTCCAGTCCAATGAAACCAATCTGCATCTTTAAGAATGTGTTCCCAATTAATCATGGAAGGTTCTATTAACGAGAAAGAAGAACCCTCTCTTTCATAAATTACTTCACTAGATCTATGCACTGCTCCTTTTTGTAAAAAATATTTTCCAAGCATATCATCGCCATAAAAAACATGTTCTGTACTTAACCAATGTTTACGCAAAAATTGTGTGGCTGCTTTTCCCAAAGCATTGTCAGGAAAACGAGTAACATGAGCGGCTTTCATTCCAAGATAACCACATGACATCGCTACATTAGCAGCACCACCTCCATAAACAAGATCAAATGAAGTTGCTTGAGAAAACATTGAATTTCCCGGAGGCGATAATCGCATCATTACTTCTCCAAATGTTATCACTTTTTTAGCCATAGTAGAATTTATTTATTAGATAAGAAGAAATTATTTCTAACTTAATTAATATAGAATTACAGTTTTAGTTCCTTAGTATTTCCGACTTTTTCTAATTGTTTCAATTTCTTTTATACTTACTGAATCAGTTAAATCATTTGCGGTAAGACGAATAAAATTCAATAAATCTTTCAACTCATTGTTCGATAGACCCACAGCGAAACCAGGCATAATCTCATTATATTTTTTTCCTTTCACCTCTATTTCTCCCGACATTCCAAATAGCACGGTCTCAATAAGCTTTGTTTTATCGGCTACCGTTTTGGTGCCTATTAATGGTGGGGCAAAATCAGGTATGCCCTGACCCTGTTTCATATGGCATGATACGCAATTATTATTGTACACGAACATTCCATTAGCATCGTTCCCACTCTTTGCTTGCACGAACATTTCAATAGGTTTACTATCTTCAGTTAGAACCTTTAAATCTTTAAAATTTTCCTCCTCACTTTCATGAATCACTGAAATTTTCAGAACGCGATCATTACCATATTCAGGCACGTTTTCGTACATCCATCCATACCTTCCGATATGCCAATCGGAATTACTTGTAATTAAGTAAACATCACCATTAGGTGATACACACAAATCTCTAAAACGCCCAAATTGTTTTTGCAAATAAATTCTTTCGTTAATAATACGTTCTCCTGATTCATCCAATTCTAATAACCAAAGAGATCTACCTTTCAAAGTTGTTAGCATCAAATTGTTTTTCCATTCGGGAATAGCATCATTGTTATAATAATCCAGCCCAGCAGGTGCTATCGTTGGTGTCCAATTATAAATAGGTTCAGTTACAACAACCGTATCACAGAAAGTCAATTCATTTTCTTTATCACAATAACCTTCAACAAATGGCCACCCATAATTTCCTCCAGCTTTAATAATATTTATTTCATCATCATTATCCGGGCCATGTTCCGAAGAATATATTTTTCCATTTGCAGCAACAAGTCCTTGTGGATTCCGATGTCCCATAGAGTAAAAATAACTATCAGGTATTGGATTGTCTTCAGGTGCACTACCATCGAGGTTTATCCGAAGTACTTTACCTGGTAGGCTAGTTTCTGATTGGGCATTTCGCGAATTTGCCACATCACCAATAGAAAATAGTAGCTTATTATCATCACTAATTGTAAGTCTAGATCCATTATGTCCTCTAGAACCTGGTATTACATGAAATATTGATTCTGGATCTATTAATGTATCCTTTTGATTGGAATACTTATAACGTACTAATCTCGATTTTACGTAGTTCGGATTTCCTCTATCATCAAATACATCAGTCGACGTAGAATCTACATATGTGTAATGCAAGTATACATAAGGATTACTACTGAAATCTGGGTGCAATACCAAACCCAGTAATCCTGGTGTATAACCTTCTGAATAAACTTCCTGTATATTCAGCACTTTTTTCACCTTACCAGAATTTGGATCCATGCGTAGCACGTTCCCTTTTTTTTCTGTAAACCACAAATAATCATCACCACCCCAAGTAACCTCCCAAGGTTGAACTAAATCACGTTCCAATTCACTTACTAATAATTTTGTTTCTGCCAATTCAATAATAAACTGTGGCTTTTCAAAAGATGGTCTTCTGTAAGGTTCTGAATTGTCACAACTGACAAATAAAAAAAGCAAACACAGCACAACAATATTTCTTAAAATCTTGCTTCTAAATTGTGCTGAATTCATATCGATTAGTACATTAATTTTAACGGAAGATTTTGCTCAACAACCAATTCACCAGAATTCTCTAACAAATTTTCGTTGTGCGTATTATTCTTTGCTCCCCAGAGTCGTGCGACTTGTTTTACTTTATTATTCTTGAAATTATTATTTGACAAGTTTACATTTATAATACCATAGGTATTAAGCAAGATACCGTTTTCTTCAGCCGCGCCACTATTAATAAAGGTACAATCTTTAACAACGAGGTTCCCTCCTATCGTAGATTCATCATATCCGCCACGATAGTAATCAATAACATTCTTTTTAACTGCGTCAAACAAACAATTTTCAATAAGGATATTTTCAGCATTGTAATCACCTTTGTCATCGTCTTCTCCTGAAAGTTCCAATCCGTTATTACAATTTTTGATTACTGAAGAATCAAATTTTATCAACTCTGAAAATGAAAATTTATATGCTTTAAGAACAAAATCAAAATTCATGATTTCAGAATCCACAACATCTAATTTATAATGATTAGACATGTTTTCCTTTAAGGTAGCGAAAGCATAATTTTCATTATTTCCTGATAACGTTATAGATTTCAATTTAAGTTCACCTTTCGGATTCATCTCAAACGCAGGAGTTCCAACATTTCCTAAATAAGAAATGTTAGATTTATTTGAAAAATCTGCAGACTGTATTGTAAGTTTCTTATTGATTTTCAGTGATGAACTAATTTTATAACTATCCGAAGATAATTCAATGACATCACCATTATCCGCATTATTTATTGCTGTAATTAACTCTTCGGATGTTTTAACCGCATGCGTTTTTGAATCTCCTATAATAGGAGCTGAATCATACCAATCAGGACCATATTGCGACAAGTCCATAATATTAGGTTTAGCTCCTCCTACTCCATTTGTAGCTCCAATCGAATTATTTTTGGCTCTAGAATTACCAAATAAATCACCTGTAATCTGGTCAAATTCGAATCCTTTGTAAACTTCAATACCTGAGAGGTCTGTATTCGGAATCCAAACATTTTCTTCTAATTCAGAAATAGAAAGCTCTTTTTCTATGAGTCCTTCAACGCCTCTAAATCCAATCCCTTGATTATTGATAATGTTGCTTTTAAAATCGATACCCCCAATCGAATCATGACGGACGATAGGCAATTCATCACCTTCTGAATTATGAATTATATTGTTAGCTACTATAGTTCGAATTGGAGTCTCCGAACGTATTTCAGAAGCAGGAAGCACATCTTTTTGGTCTACATTTGATCCTACTCCAAACTGCCATGGTGAAACACAATTTACCCACGTATTATGTGCCACAACTACATCGGTAACTTGAATATATCTATTTATAGCCGGTCGTCGAATTCCGTTCATAACTGCTAGCGGAGCTCTAAAAGTTTCTCCTCGCAAATTGTAGAAATAATTATTTGTAATCCAATGGCCCGTACCTATTAATCTAACCCCACCAACATAAGGAGACTTTTCATCACCTATAAAATAATTTCCATCAACAATACAATAATTACCATGTCTGGTTACCAGAGATCCTTCACTTTTATAGAAAACATTATTTCTAAATTCGTTGAAATTTGTTTTACTAGAAATAACCTCAACCTCGCCATTACATCTTTCAAAAAAGTTATTACTTACTAAAGTGTGACTAGGCACCATAGAAGTACTACTTGTACCTAATTGAATGGTTTCACCACTAGGTCCTCCTTTAGGTGGTCTAGGACCAAAATGATTATTATTAATTTTATGGTAATTCTTAATACTCTGATTACCAGCCAAATTAATTCTAATAGTTGGTCCTCTATTTGTTTTCCCAGTGATATAACAATGATCTAGTTGATTATATCGTCCTTTAAACAAAACCCAAAGATCAGACATATTTCTTTGTGCTTTATTAAAATCTTTTATTACACAATTAGTCACTCTACTATTATTTGCAATAGTATCATTATTGATAAAAAACTGAATAACTGATTCTGAAGGAGATGCTCCATTTGTAAAATAAAGTCCGTCTACAATAAGATAATCACCTCCTAATTTCAGATTTGATTGACCTTGTATAATTACCTCACCTGGTGTTTCTGCTCGTAGTGTTATTGGTTGTTTTTCCGAACCTTTAGCAACGAATCTAATTTGAACATCATTCCAAACTCCGTTTTTTAAAATAATCTCGTCGCCAGGTGTTGCTTCATTAATTGCTTTGTTTAATGCATCAATATTTTCAACTAAAGTTCCTTTTAATTTCGAATTTTCACTACAAGAAAATAATAGTAAAATAGCAACAAGAATAAGTATATTATTTTTCATATGCCCAGCTAATATTATCAAATAAATTGGTTAACCAGTTTGCAATTTAGTAAAATAACGTGTAATTCAATTTTAAATCTTGTCTGCATGAACTATTAAGAAATTTATTAAAGCATTAGATTTTAAAATTCGTGTTAAATATTTTTAAAAAAGGTTAACCAAAACATTATAAATAAAACGTATGAATATAGACAATTAATTGAAAGCATTTCTATCAACAGTTTGCATTCCAAAAAGCTTTACTGATAAGTATATAAGTAGAACAGAATTCATTGAAGCGTTAATATTCCAGTTCCTATAAAATAGTGCTTATGCCCCCAAGTTAATCAAGTTTATTGTATATGAAGTGGTAATTAAATATTAGAAATTGGCAATCTTATTCCGTATAGATGTCTACTATTTCAGCCTTAAACTTTTCACGTATAACCCGACGCTTTAATTTGAGTGTGGGAGTCAATTCCGAATCAGCTCCATCTGCATGTACTGGAAGCCATGGATGCGCAATTAGTTTAAACTTTTTAACCTGCTCGATATGGCTAAATTCAGGATTGTATTTATCGATTATCTTTTGGTAACGCTTTACTACTTTTACATGCTGAATAATTTCACTTAAACTTGACCAAGGAATTTTCTTTTTTGCACAATAGTTTTTTAGTGCTTCCTCTGCAGGAACAATTAGTGCTGAAACAAATTTTTGTTTATCACCAATCACCATCATTTGTTCGACTAAAAACTCTTCACGAATTCTATTTTCAATAGGTGCTGGCGCAACATATTTACCCCCTGAAGTCTTTAATAATTCCTTTTTTCTATCGGTGATTTTCAGAAACTCTCTTCCTCCAGGTCCTGTTATAAGCTTCCCTATATCACCAGTACAAAACCACTTTTTACCGTCAATATCCTTAAATACATTTTTATTTACTTCAGGTTTTTTATAGTAGCCTAGCATTACATTCGGACCGCAGGCTAGTATTTCTCCCTCGTCCTCTTTATACTCCCCTTCAGAATTATCAATAAACAATTCTACATCCTTGATAGCATAACCAACAGTACCCAATAATGTGCCATTTGGCTTTAATGTGTTTGCTGTTAAGGTGGGAGAAGTTTCAGTCAACCCGTATGCTTCTCTGACTCCAATTCCAGCAGCACAAAACACACGTAATACTTTTATAGGACAAGGTGCAGCACCAGTAATTATCATTCGAATATTACCGCCAAGCGCTTCTCTCCATTTACTAAAAATCAACTTGTCTGCTATTTTCCATTTTAATCCTTGACCAAAAGACCTTTTCTGATTAATTTCATAATCATCAGTAAGTTTTAAGGCCCAAAAAAATAATTTTCTTTTTGCACCTTCTAGTGCTAAACCTTTATTATAGATAGCCTCATAGATTTTTTCAAGCAATCTCGGTACGGTGGTAAACAAAACAGGTTTTACAGCTGCTAAATCTCCATCCGGCCCACTCAAATTATCTGTACCGCAAAAATAGACTGAAACTCCTTTGAAATAATAAGAAAATGAAACTGTTCGTTCGTAGATGTGACATAACGGAAGAAAACTTAATGCATTCTCTCCCATATTTATTTCCAAAAGATCAGAAGTTTCAGTTACAATATGCATAATATTGGAGTGTAAAAGCATTACTCCTTTTGGATTTCCAGTAGTTCCAGAGGTGTATATGATTGTTGCTAAATCTTCTCCTTTTATCCTACCCTTTATTTCTTCAAGTTTATCAAAATTTTCATCATTAAAAATCTCCTCCCAAAATGGAACTTTTTCTTGGCGGTCAAGCGTATAAATATTTTTTAGTGTTGTAACATTTAACTGCGTCGCTTTAAGCTTTTCATATAAGTCTCCACCACCACAAAAAGCTGCCTTAACCTCGGCTTCATTTAAAATATATTCATATTCTCCAACACTAATTGTAGGATACAAAGGAATACTAATTAAGCCTGCTATTTGAATTGCAAAATCCAGAATTATCCATTCTGGTCTATTCTTATAAACAACCATTGCTACCTTGTCTCCAGGTTGCAAACCTAGACTTACAAGGCCAGATGCTAAATTCTCAACTTTATCGACCACCTCTTTAGAACTGTAACTTCTCCAATTACCTGTCGAATCACGACCATTTAAAGATTTTTCAAGAGGGAAATTTTCTAGTTGATGGTAAAGAAGGTCGAACAGTCTGGTCATTGGTTTGTTATTTTGATTAAGTTGAAAATTTAAAAAGTACAACAGGTTTCTTTTTAGAAACCAATTTTAATGAGCATCACTCAAACATTAAACTTATAAATTCAGCTGCACAAGCTGGTTTCTCTGAACCTTCAATTTCTACTGTACAGTTCCAAGTGATTTTTACTCCAGTTTCGCCGTAATCTTCAATTTGAGAAATACTTCCAAGAAGTCGAAGGCGACTATCGACTAAAACCGGACTGGGAAAACGGACTTTATTCAAACCATAATTTACCCCCATTTTAGCAGATTTAACCTGAATTAATTCAGCTATCTGTTTAGCCAGTAAGGACACAGACATAAAGCCATGTGCCACAGGTTTTTTAAAGGGGGAATATTTAGTTGCCTTTTCAACATCAACATGAATCCATTGAAAATCTCCTGTTGCTTTTGCAAAATCGTTAATCATTTCTTGAGTGACGGTCAGCCAATCACCATCAGGAAGGGGTTTGCCTTCTAACTTTCTAAAAGCATCAAAATTTTCGAGTTCTAACTTTGCCATAATCTTTATCTTGAAGTTCCTCCATCAATCGTTAAACATATTCCAGATACAAAACGTGCTTCATCCGAAGCCAGATATAAATACCCGTAGGCTATATCAATGGGTTGTGCTACCGTTTTTAAAGGAATACTTTCTTTTATAGTTTCAAAATGTTCTTCAGGAATTTTAGCCACCATATCGGTCATGGTAAAGCCTGGTGCAATCGCGTTTGCTGTAATTCCATATTTGCCTAATTCAAGTGTCCATGTTTTAGCCATGGCAATTACTCCTGCTTTTGTTGCCGCATAATTCGTTTGCCCAAAATTACCTCGTAAACCTACATTAGAAGCCGCACTCACAATTCGACCATATTTATTTTCTTTCATATAAATAGCAGCGGCTTGTGTGCATAAGAAGACACCTTTTAAATTCACCTCAAGAACTGAATCAAATTCAGTCTCACTCATTTTTAAGAGTGTTTTATCTCTAGTAATACCAGCGTTATTAATTAAGATATCTAAACTTCCATGTTTTTCATTAACCTCTGCAAACAATTTTTCTATAGCTGATTTATCGGTAACGGAAACGGAATAAAATTCTGCTTTCCCACCATTGGAATTAATTCCTTCGGCAACCTCTTTTCCTTGCGGTAGGAGGTCTATTATAATAACTGTTGCTCCTTCTTTTGCAAACAATTCAGATATGGCTTTACCTATTCCTCTTGAGCCACCAGTTACTACTGCTACTTTATTTTTTAATCTCATTTTAACACGTTTTTAATTGTTCTTTTCAAAAATGTTGAACGACACTCAATATTACAGCACTCATTATTTTATACCTAGTACTATCCCACATTTACAATCAACTTACCTCTTACTTTTCTATTGGTCATTTCTTCCAATGCTTTTGATGTGTTTTCCAAACTATAAATGGCGTGAATATGTGGTTTCAATTTTCCTTCGGCGTGCCATTTCATTAAGGTCATTGTATTTTCCATATTTGCTTTAGCATTCTTCATTGCAAAAGCTCCCCAAAAAACGCCAACTATTGCAGCTTCTTTTAATAGCGGAAGATTTAATGGTATTTTTGGAATATCGCCTGCAGCAAAACCTACCACCAAATATCTACCGTTTCTAGCTATACCACGAAAAGCTGCTTCTGAATATGCACCTCCTACGGGGTCATAAACTACATTAACACCTTTGCCTTCCGTCAATACCTTAATAGTTGCTTTTAAATCTTGTGTTGTATAATTTATAGTTTCATCGGCACCATACTCTTTGCATAAGGACAGCTTCTCATCTGTTGAAGCAGCAGCAATAACTTTTGCTCCCATTAACTTACCTAATTCTACTGCTGCCAGCCCTACGCCCCCAGATGCTCCCAAAACTAAAAGCGTTTCTCCTTTGATTAATATGCCTCTATCTTTTAATGCATGATAAGAAGTTCCATATGCCATTAAAAATGAAGCTGCTGTTGGAAAATCCATTTCGGGTGGTTTTGGAAAACAGGCATTTGCCGGTACCACAACTTCTTCTGCCAAACCTCCGTGAGCTACAAATCCGAATACTTCCTGACCCACTTTCAAATGCGATACACCCTCTCCTACTTTTTTTACAATACCTGCAACATCACTACCAGGTGTAAAAGGTAATTCTGGTTTAAATTGATACAAACCTTGAATGATAAGGGTATCAGGGAAATTTAGTCCGCACGCTTTCACTGCTACTAAAACTTCCTTAGCTTTTGGTTTTAGATGGTCAACTTCTTCTAGTTTCAAAGAGGAAGGCGGACCGTATTTCTTACATCGTATTGCTTTCATTTTTTCGCTTTGTGCTTACCGCTCTCCGTTTTACGCATTTTCAACTTATACTTTGAAGCGCTTAGCAATTAATCTACCATTACCTTCAACACTAATTTCCCCATTTTATCTCCTGAGAAAAGTCGGTTGTAGGTTTCTGGAAAATTTTCTATTCCCTCGTATACATCTTCACGGCTTTTTAGCTTTCCTTGCGCCATCCATATTCCCAATTGCTCGGCGCCTTCCTTGTATCTATCTGCCCAATCAAAGACTACCATACCTGTCATACTAGCTCTGTTTACCAAAAGTGACAAATAATTGTTTGGTCCTTTTACTGCCTGTTTATTGTTGTATTGTGATATAGCTCCACATATCACAATTCTAGCATGAAGGCGTAATCTACTCAGTGCAGCATCCAAAATCTCACCTCCCACATTATCAAAATAAACGTCTAATCCTTTTGGACATTCGTCTTTCAGACGTTTTTTAATATCCTCATTTTTATAGTCGATACACGCATCAAAACCAAGTTCGTCAACTACATATTTACATTTTTTGGCACCACCGGCAATACCTACTACATGGCATCCTTTTATCTTGGAAATTTGACCAACGATACTTCCTACTGCTCCAGCAGCGCCTGACACCACTACTACATCTCCTTCTTTAATTTTACCTACTTCCATAATTCCGAAAAAAGCTGTCATACCAGGCATTCCTAAAGACCCAATATATGTGGGTAAAGGAGCTAACTTTGGGTCTACAGGGTAAAAACCTTTTCCATCAGTAACCGCATATTGTTGAACGCCGCCGGTGCCGGCAACATACGCTCCTACTTTAAATTTTGAATTTTTAGAGGCCACAACCTCCCCAACAGAACCTGCCCGCATTACCGAACCAATTTCCATTGGTGCTATATATGATCTTGCATCATTCATCCACCCACGCATGGCTGGGTCCAAGGATACATAATGTTGTTTTATCAAGATTTCTCCTTCATTAATTTCAGGAATCGGATTGGTTTCTAATAACCATGTAGAAGCATCAGCTTCCCCTATTGGTCTTTTTACAAATAATAATTGCTTGTTCATGCGTTTGTTTTATATTTTAAATTTCCGCAAGCAGGAAACTTTTTACTTTTTTTTATTCGAAAAACTCGCAACGTATGCTTTCATTTTAGCTCGTATTTCTGGCTTCCACCAAAGCTCAGATGCTTCCTTTAATGAACTTTCCGCATCTAAGTTTAATTTATCCCAGAGGTGCTTTCGCAGTTTTGATTTTGTATTTATTAGAATCTCTTGGTCTGCGCTCATATATATTTTCATTTGCTTCTCTGCACGTTCCAATACATCTTCTAACGGCACCAATTCATCTATTAATCCAGCTGATAATGCTTCTTTTCCTGATAATAATTTTCCTTCTAGAATATACCTGCTCGCTAATCCTGTACCTATCCAAAAAGCATATGCTTCGGTTAGGTTTTGACTTATCTGAATGTTCACCGCAACCTCATTTAATCCAATGACATACTTATCTCCTTCTGCCATATAACGATTATCACTTGCAACTGCCAGTACACATCCACCTGCAGGGGAATGACCCGTAATTGCTGAAATAAATGGTTTTTTAAACTGGACTAATTGAAGATATAGTGCACCGAAAATTTTGAAAAAATGAGTGATTTGCTCTTTATCATATTGATACAATTCAATTAAATCCAATCCAGCAGAAAAGTAATGCGGCTGACCTGTGAGAATAACCCCTTTTACTTCAATATTTTTTTCTAGATCGTGAAAAATATTAGCCAATTCCTTTACCATGTCGGCATTAATCGCATTTACTTTGCCACGGTTCATTTGAACTATGACGTATTCATTTTTATAAGTTATTTCTAATGTCTTCATATTCTTTTATAAGGATGCACCGCCGTCTAAGGTTATCGTTTGCCCTGTAATAAATTTAGAATTCTCGGAAGCCAACCAACAGATTCCCTCCGCAATTTCATTTGCTTCACCAAACCTTCGCATCGGAATATATCTTTTAAGGATATCTTCCATATCCGCTCTTGTGGAAAGTAATTGATCTAAGAGCGCCGAATTTGTATACCCAGGACAAACTGCATTTATTCTAATGTTCTTATGCCCGTATTCTAAAGCGGCAGATTTAGTCATACCCACAACAGCAAACTTACTGGCACTATAAGAAAGATTATTTCCAGATGCCTTTAGACCTGCTAAAGAAGCAACATTTACAATAGTACCATATCCTTGCTTTGTCATTTGCTTCAAGGCCGATTGCATACAATAAAATACTCCGGTTTGATTAACAGCGATTACATTATGCCAATCATCATGGGTATGTTCTGCTGTTTTCTTTTGATTGAACCCACCAATACCCGCATTATTTACAATTATATCTAGCCTTCCATGTTCAGAAACCGTATCGGTAATTAAGCTTTCGACCTCTTTAAATTGTGTAACATCAGTTTTCACAGTAAATGCTGTACCACCTTCTGCATTAATCTCATTGACTACTTTTTGAGCATTTTCTAAATTAATATCCGAAACAATAACAATTGCCCCATGGGTGCCAAAAAGTTTTGCAGTTGCTGCGCCAATGCCACTACCTGCACCTGTAATAATTACTATTTTCTCTTTTAAGTTCATGAAAAAATATTTTATTTTTCGCTTATAGTTCTTAGCTTATAGTTTTTAGCTTTTTTACAGAGCTTGAAGTAACCGTATAGTTTCTTTTACTCTTTACCATTTTTCGTTCTATACTTATTCAACATTTTACTTCGTACCTGCAGTTTTTCAGCTACAATGAATCAACCTAGAATCCTCAAGTGCTTGTTTTCTTAAATGCGCAGGATAGCCTTCTGCTTGTATCATTTCTAAAAAATCAGAAATGCATTTATATTTAATAAGCAAAATTTTATCCCATAGGTCCTCATCTTCAGGGCCTATTAACATGGTATTTTGTTTTCCCATAAATAGTATTTCAGCAGCTGCCCTTGTAAAAAAAGGATTAGCTTTATGCATATATAACTTATAAGATTCAGCACCAGACAAGCCTGTTTCTGGAACTGATTTTTTGAATTTCAATAAGTTAACCATAGTCACCGGAGTATCTTTAGGCAATTTTACAAAAGCCTTAAATTGTTCTTTATTGATTTCAATAAATGCTGGTTTTTTCATAATTCTAGAACAAGTTATCGATTTGATTTTTCTGAATAGCTTGCCATGCCGTCTTGCAACATAGTTCAGTTACCTTATTCAACTGAGCAAATTTGGGATCGCTAGTATGGCCATGCTTATACCGGTAATATATCTGCTGTACAATTACTGCTATTTTAAAAAGTCCGTAAACATAATAGAAGGTTAGGTTATCGATATTTCGTCCACTTTTTAAGGCATATTGCTGTACGATTTCTGTTCTGGACGGATTACCTTCTAGCACCGTTGGTGATTGCAAACCTTGTTTCATAAAATCAGGGTCAGCAGCAGTTGTCCAGTACCCTAAAGAGGTCCCTAAATCCATTAACGGATCTCCCAGTGTACACATTTCCCAATCTAGAATAGCAGTAATTTCTTTCCATGAATCATCTTTAAAAACCACATTGTCATACTTAAAATCGTTATGGATTAAAGTATGGTCGTACTCTTTCGGTTGGTTTTCTTTCATCCAAGTAATAACCTTTTCAGCCGTAGGAACATCATCAGTTGCAGCAGCCAAATATTGCTTACCCCAATTGGTAACTTGTCGTTCAACATACCCTGCTGGTCTGCCTAAATTTTCTAATCCTGCAGCCTTGTAATCCACATTGTGAAATTCCACAAAAGCAGCTAACCACGTATTAGAAATAGTTTTGAATTCTGATGGAGAAACATTTCTTTTACGCGCTTCTTTTGCCGTTAAAATTTCACCAGTAACCTTACTCATGATATAAAATGGAGCACCAATAATATCAACATCTTCGGTATAGGCAAAAGCTTTTGGTGTTTTATCAAACACCTTATTTAAATTATGAATTACTGTATATTCCCTTCCCATATCATGACCTCTTTTTGGAGCTGCAAATGGAGGGCGTCGTAATACATACTCCTTATCTTCTATGTTTAAAAGGTATGTGAGATTTGAAAAACCATTGGAGAATTGATTAACCTGCAATTCACTTTTGGCATTAGTAATCAGGTTATGCTCAAGCAAAAATTTCTTGAGTTTAATTTCGTCTAATTCCTCACCTTCTCGGACTGGTTTTAAATTCATTTTTTCTGTTATCTTTTCCTAGTATTTATAACTTTCCTTCGTGTATTTTTTAATAACATTCTTACCCAATTGACTCATATGCACCTCATCAGGACCATCAGCTAATCTGAGCATTCTAGCAGCAGCAAAAAAATGTGCTAATGGTACATCGCTACTCACTCCTAATCCGCCCAAAATTTGCATTGCCCTATCTACCACCCTTAATGTCATATTAGGCGTAACTATTTTAATCATAGCTATTAAATCTTTGGCTTCTTTATTTCCTAACTTATCCATTTTATCGGCTGCGGAAAGTACTAGTAATCTTGCTTGTTCTATCTCACAAGCTGAATTTGCAATATCTTGACGAACACTACTGTAGGTATCTAAAGTTCTCCCAAAAGGTTTACGTTGTATTGTACGTTGTGCCATAATTTCTAACGAACGCTGTGCCATACCAATTAAACGCATACAATGATGTATTCTACCCGGTCCTAATCTTCCTTGGGCTATTGCAAAGCCCTGCCCCTCACCTACCAGTAAATTTTCTTTAGGAACACGAACATTATCCAATAAAATTTCAGCATGACCCTCTGGTGAATCATTATATCCGAAAACAGATAACGGTCTGATCACTTTTAAACCCGGTGTATCCATTGGCACCAAAATCATACTTTGCTGTACATGTCTAGGAGCAATAAAATCAGTTTTCCCCATAACTATGGCTATCTTACAATTGGGGTCCATTGCACCAGATGACCACCATTTACGACCTTTGATTACATACGCATCACCTTGCGCTACTATTGATGTTTCAATATTAGTTGCATCTGATGAGGCTACATCTGGCTCTGTCATTAAAAATGCAGAACGAATGTCACCATTCATCAATGGTTTTAGCCATTTTTCTTGCTGTTCTGGAGTACCATATTTTGACAGCACCTCCATATTACCAGTATCTGGCGCGCTGCAATTAAATACTTCTGAAGACCATAACATGCGTCCCATAATTTCTGCCAATGGAGCATATTCCATATTAGTAAGTCCCGGACTTAAATCTCCATAAGCTTTCGGAAGAAAAAGATTCCATAATCCTGCATCCTTTGCTTTTTGTTTTAAACCTTCTAAACCAGGCCACTTTATCCATGCATTAGCAGGGTCTTTATGAAATGCCGCTACTTCTTTTTCAACAGGAACTAAATTCTTAGCCACAAATTGCTTTAGTTTTTCCTGAAGATCTTTTGATTTTTCTGAGTATTCGAAGTTCATATTTCTGTTCTTTTATCCCGAAATTAAATATCCGCCATCTGCAGCATATACGCCACCGGTCATATAGCTACCTGCATCAGATGCCAAAAGCATTACCACGCCAGCCATTTCATCGGGTTCAGCCATTCTTTTTAAGGGAACGGTTTGATTATAGGAAGAAACCAATTTTTCATTGGACCAAAGGCTTTCACTAAACTTTGTTTTAATAAGTCCCGGGCAAACTACGTTAGAACGAATTCCGTATTTACCCCATTCCTTAGCTTGATTTTTTGTAAGCATTATCAATGCTGATTTTGTCATACTATATAATCCTAATCGAAAACCGGGGTGTATGCCTTCCACCGAAGAAATATTTATTATACTTCCACTTCCATTTGATTTCATATAGGGTTGTACTAAATTGGAAAGCAACCAAGGGGCTTTCACATTTACATTCATTATTTTATCAAAAACTTCTTCCCCTGAGGTTTCCAAAGGACCATAAAAAGGATTGATAGCAGCATTGTTAACGAGAATATCTATTCGTCTATATTTTTCAATCGTTTTTGCCACCAGTGCTTCTCGCTGGACTTTGTCGCCAATATGACACGCAATTCCTATAGCTTCTAATCCAGCTTTATTAAATTCTTCAGCAATTGTATCCACTGCATCTTGCTTTCGACTGCTAATAACTAATTTAGCGCCATTTTCCGCCAAACCTCTTGCAATAGACAGACCTATTCCTTTGCTAGAACCGGTTACGATAGCTACTTTTCCGGTGAGGTCAAATTTTTGTTTTATACTCATATTGATCGTCTATTAAATGTTATTTATTGTCTGTTCTAATTGGGCAACTCGAACTCAGACACATCTGGTTTCTAGAGAAAGTCAGCATTAAAAAGAACAAAAAGATTTAAATTGATAATTTTGTTAGCACTATATTTATTAAATAAACACCTCTTTATCTGTACCAATAGTCAATGCTTTCTCATTGTCCATTAGTATTTCTGCTAGTCCTGTTGTCTTTGGAAGTTCGTATTTAAAATAAAATTCCATGGCATGAATTTTACTTTCATAGAATTCTGCACTATGTTCTTTATTTCCTGTAACTAGAGCATTTTGTGCTTCAAGACCTATATCTAACCATAACCAACTCTGTACTATTGTACTAAAGAATTCCATAAACGGAGTGGCATCTGCTAAGAAACGTTGGTAATCCCCTTTCATGGCAAAGCCCATTAGACTTTGTACAACTTGTTGTATCAATTCTAATTTCCCTCCTAACTTCTTAGCATATGCATTTAAAGTCTCATGGGCCTGACTGGCTTTAATGGAGTTTGTAATTTCTGTGGATAACAATTGTAGTGCCTTCCCGTTATCCATTGTGATTTTTCTACCTAATAAATCTTGAGATTGTATACCTGTTGTGCCCTCATAGATAGCCGAAATTCGAATATCTCTTAAATACTGTTGTAAGATATAGTCGGAACAAAATCCATATCCACCTAAAACCTGAACACCATTATTAACTGAGGTAATGCCCGCTTCAGACGGATAAGTTTTCACTAAAGGCGTCATAATTTCTAATAGCAATCTGTATTTCTCACGCCCCTCTGTGGTTGCACTTGCTATGGAAAGGTCTTGATATTTCGCGGTTAAAAGCACCAAACTTTGAGCACCTTCCGTAATTACTTTTTGTAGTAATAACATTCTACGTACATCTGCATGATTGATTATTAAAGTCTGTTCTTGGTTTGCATCTTTCTTACCAGTGCTTGTTAATTTTCGCCCTTGCGGTCTTTCGTTTGCATAGTTTAAAGAGGCCTGATAGGCTGCTGAAGCAATAGCCGCTGCTCCTCTACCAACGCCTATTCTGGCACCGTTCATCATTAAAAACATATATTTAAGCCCCTTATTAGCTTCACCTACAAGCCAACCCTCACAATTTTCTTTGTCGCCAAAAAATAAGTGTGTTGTACAATAACCGCGTTGTCCCATTTTTTCGAAATCGGCAACGACTGTTACATCATTGGATGTTAAACCTCCGTCAGTTGTTGGTTTATTTTTAGGAACCACAAATAAGGAAATTCCTTTTGTACCAGCGGGCGCACCTTTGATTCGCGCTAAAACCAAATGCACGATATTCGCTGCACCCTGGTAATCGCCACCCGATATAAATATTTTTTGTCCGTGAATTTTATAGGTATCCCCATCGGGAGTAGCTGCTGTAGTAATATCTGAAAGCGAACTACCAGCCTGTGGTTCGGTCAAACACATTGTGCCTCCCCATTTCCCTGATAACATATTAGGCAAATAGGCATCCTTTAAATCTTGACTACCAAAATGTGCTATCAACTCTGCAGAACCTACTGTTAAACCAATATAGCCTGGTAAATGATTATTGGCGGCATCTTGTATAAATGCAGAAGCATGTGCCGCCATTGCAGGCATTTGCATGCCACCATGTTCATACGAAAACGACCCTGCCAGCAACCCCATTTCTCCACCAGCTTTCATATAGCGCAACACCTGTGGGTGTACTACAATCTCACCATCTTTGAAATGTGCAGGCTGCTCATCCATCTCCCTGAAATAAGGATAAAGTTCTTTATCGGAAAAATCCTTAACTGAATTCAGCATCATTTCTACCGACTCCTGATCATATTCTGCAAAGCGTTCTTGGTCAAGAACGTCTTGCAAATTATTTACATTAAACAATAAAAATTTAAGCGTTTCTAAATCTACATATTGATTTGCCATAACGTTATGTTTTATCAGTTTTCAAGTTAACCGAAATTTCACCCAAACTCATTAAACTAGTTTAATAAAACCATATTGAAGAACTTTAAATAGACTGCAAAATCAAAACTAAAAAAGCCATCACAAAACTAAACGGGCTAAACCTTTAACAGTCTTTTTCGAATTTTAGAAAGGCCTACCGGAGTGAGCCCTAAATAAGAAGCAATAAGGTATTGGGGAACACTTTGTAAAAGTCCTGGTCTTTTTTCCAAAAGTCGTACATAACGTTCCTCATTTGTACGGCTATTGAGACGTTCGACACGACTATAAGATTTTATAAATGCTTCTTGCATTGACAATCTACCAAATCGCTCCAATTGATGTGAAGCATCAAAAGACTTTTCAGTATCATATTTTTTAATTGCATACACCGTAGAATTTTCCGTTGCCCTCAAAAAATATCTCGATGGTGATTCTTTCACATAAGCTGGTAAATCTGTAAAAAAAACATCTTCCGTGTAAAATTCTAAGACTTTGGTTTCCCCATCTTGAATTTTGTAATAGTAAATACAACCTGAATCTAAATAATAAAAGTGTTTGACCAATTGCCCTGCTGAAAGCAACGCCTCTCCTTTTTTAATTTCGATTCGCTCATAAAGTGTCAACCAATAATCTAAAACCTTTTCATCTACTTTAGTATAAGAGAGAATTTTGTTTTTGAGATTTTGCAAAGAATTCACTTTAAGTTGTTTTAACAATAGTCCTAAACGATTTAGGAGAATTATAAATATAAGCAATTTGAAAAATAGAACATAAAACTTTACCATATTACAGCATTCATATCGTAAATTTTAAGAATGTAAAAATTCCTTCTTACTTAAATATTGTAATGAATGAACTATTACAAAATAGATTTTATATAATAGTTTTAAAAACTAATTACATCACTTTTTTATGGTAAGCACTGTAGGGTGATTTAATATAAGGGATAAATCTTTTAAATTTTCGTTGTGCACTTTTTATAATTTTTCTGTATTATTTAGGAAAAGCATATTGGTCATCTCTATCTTTCTAGGATATTTATAAGCTTTAGTTCGAGGTATCAACTAAATATTTCTTGACCTAATTAAATTCCATTTTACTTACTTTGACGCATTAATCCTTCTTGGGCAACAGAAGCCACTAAAACTCCTTTTCTATCGTATACACTTCCTCTAGCAAATCCTCTTGAGTTAGAAGCACTTGGACTATCCATACTATACAACAACCAATTTTGGATGTCAAAATCTCGGTGAAACCATATGGCATGGTCCAAACTAGCGTAAAAAGTCTCACCTTTATTTAGTTCCTCACGATGTGGTAAAGTTGCAGTAGTTAGTAGGTTGTAATCTGAAGCATAAGCCAACAGTTGCTGTTGCATTGGTAAATTAATTTCAGCTTCTTCGGATGTTCGAAACCACGTATTAAAGAAAGGAGAACCATTCTCAATTAATTGCGTTGTAAATTTTTCTACGGGCTTAAAATCAAACACTTTAGGCTGAATAGCCTTAAGTTTTTTATATGCACTCGGATACAATTCTTTAATCTCTTCCAATTGCTCAAGACTAGTAGTTAATTTTTCTGGAGGAATTAAGTTAGGCATTGGAAACTGATGATTAACCCCATTTGACCTTACCTGAAATGAAGCCGCCATGTTAAAAATTGCCTTGCCATTTTGTTTGGCCACTACTCTTCTTGTTGTAAAACTACCTCCGTTTCTAATGGTATCCACTTCATATCGAATAGGATAATTTAAGTCACCACCCAATATAAAATACCCATGTAAAGAATGTGCAATACGATCTTCTGGAACTGTTTGATAGGCAGCATGCAAAGCTTGTGCTAATACTTGCCCACCAAAAACCCTTCCCCAAGGTGCTTGATAGTTATCACCTTCGAATATGGTATCATCTATTCTATTTAGCGTTATCAACGCTATTAATTCTTTAATTGTCTGCATTTAAGAAAACTTATTTAGAACATAAAAATACAGTTTTAGCAATGAAACAAAAACTAAGATATTACTTATACTTCTAATGAACCCGCTCCATCTATTCCCATAAAAAAAGCCAGCTCATTGCTGAACTGGCTTTTGTCGGGGTGGCAGTCCCGATGCTTCGGGAGAACCTGCTCCATCTATTCCTATAAAAAAAGCCAGCTCATTGCTAAACTAGCTTTTGTCGGGGTGGCAGTCCCGATGCTTCGGGAGAACCTGCTTCATCTATTCCCATAAAAAAAGCCAGCTCATTACTGAACTGGCTTTTGTCGGGGTGGCAGTCCCGATGCTTCGGGAGAACCTGCTTCATCTATCCCATAAAAAAAGCCAGCTCATTGCTGAACTGGCTTTTGTCGGGGTGGCAGGATTCGAACCTGCGACCTCCGCGTCCCAAACGCGGCGCGATAACCGGGCTACGCTACACCCCGATAAAGAGTGTTTGCTATTTTAATAGCATACAATGAATCAACCGGTGTTAACATTCATTGTCAATATTTTCAACTGCCTACTCTCGCAGAAAATTGCGGAGAGACAGGGATTCGAACCCTGGGTACCCTTTTGGGGTACGACGATTTAGCAAACCGTTCCTTTCGGCCACTCAGGCACCTCTCCTATTTCTTTTAAAGAACTTAAGCAATTCCCTATCGGGAAAATGCGGTTGCAAATGTACATTTTTCAATTACTAAAACACAATAAATATTGTATTTTTTTTTACCATTTTTATAATTGCCTGCGGGTCAGCAAATGCCATAATATTTGAATAATAATTCAACCCTTTATTTAGACGTTATTCCGGATATTCAACCCGCAAGTGATAAATATTGGTAAGTTTCTGTTTCATTACCTTTTTTACACTTGCAATTTCTCTAAAGGTAATATCTGCATTTATAAATTGACCCGCCGCCATCTGTCCGTCAATAATCTTATCTACAAATTCATCAATAATTAAAAAAGTAGGATTCTTAAGACTTTTAGAGGCAGCTTCAACAGAATCGGCCATCATTAATATTGCAGTTTCTTTTGAAAAAGGTAATGGCCCCGGATATCTAAAATCCTCAATATTTACATTTTCTTCAATCGCTTGTTGCTTTTTATAAAAGTAATATACCGTTGTGGTACCATGGTGCGAACGAATAAAATCGATTACACGGTCTGGCAAATTGTTTTTACGAGCGATTTCTATACCATTTATAACGTGATCAATAATAATTTTAGCACTTTCTTTTGACGATACTTCATCATGTGGATTAACATTCGTAATCTGATTTTCAGTAAAGAATGTAGGGTTTTGCATTTTTCCAATATCATGATATAAAGCCCCTACCCTAACCAACATAGCATTTGCACCAATTTCGTTGGCAGCAGCTTCTGCTAGATTAGATACTTGCATAGAATGATGAAAAGTACCGGGCGCTTTATTAGATAATTCTTTTAAAAGTGAAGAATTAGTATCGGAAAGTTCTAGCAGCGAAACATCAGAAACTAAACCAAAGATTTTTTCATAAATGTATATTAATGGTTGTACGAACAATGTAATCATACCATTTAGTAAGAATAACCCTAAGGCAAACCATTCAATATTTTTAAGATTACCCTCATGAATGGTGTGAAACGCCAGATAACCCACCATATAAATCAGCGTTATTTGACCCACCGAAATAAATAGATTAGCCCTTTTATACAACTGAGAAACAGTAAGTATGGTAACAATGCCAGCTATAATTTGCAAGAAAATATATTCATAACTATTGGGTACCACAAAACCTAAAATTAATACGGCGAGTACATGAACAAAAAGTGCTAAGCGCGCATCGAAAAATGTTTTAATTATAAGCGGTAAAATACAAAGTGGTACAACAAAAATATAAGCCTCATTGTATTTCACAACCAAGGTGGTTATGAAGACCATTAAAGCTATATTAAAAAAGATAAAAGTTACTTTAGTATTGTTTTCGAAAATCTCAATTCTATATTTCTTAAGAAAAAGAAAAAGCATCATTAAAACTAAGGCGACCAAAACGGTATAACCACTTATGATGTAATAAAAATTATTATTTGCCCACAGCTCAGATGCAAATTCCCGCTTTAAAGAATTCAGTACATTTAAATTTTCAGCTTCAACTACCTCACCTCTGGCAATTATTAAATCACCCTCGGAAACTGTTCCTCTAGTATGCGAAATTTTCGACAATTCACTTTCTAATGCCTTTTGTGTTAAGTCTTTATCAAAAGAAACATTAGGTTTTACTAAGCCAGAGAATAGCTCTTTGTAGCTTGCAGAAAAAGAACTTAAGCCTCTACGCTTTAAATACGCGTCAATTGAACTATCTAAATAGCCAATACTCCGTAGCTTATTATATTCAATTCTTGTCGCCTCTTGATTCTTAACAAGGTAAATATCTTTAAAAACACTTCCCTTGGCCTTGGTCCTAACCACGCCGAACTCATATAAATTATTCAGTATTTCGTTCGCAGCTTCTTTTAATGTTACTATCTGCCTTGCATTGTATTTATCTGTTGAAAAGATAATTGGAAATCGCTTATTGTAGGCAGCTTTCACATCTTCAAATACTTGCAAATCGCACTTATAATAGTCAAGTCTTTCGTCTTGAATTTGATTTTTTTCTTTTAAAACATCAGACTGACTTTTATTTATTGAAAAATCAAAAGGCGCATACAGATTTTCATACTGCCAAGTTTTCCCTTTTTGAAATTCATATTTAAACTGTCCTCCCTTCGGAAAAAAGAAAACAATAAAGCATACCGTAACGACATACAATAGGGATTTATAAATATGGGATTGATTTTTAAAAATCTTGTCCAAAAAATTTCGCATGAGGAAGGTATCTTCTATCAAAAATAGAAAATAAATAGCTTAACAATTCTAAAATCAAGCTGTTTTACGATCTATTTCCATGAATGTAAACGATAAGATTGGTCTATTATTTCTTATTTTCGCAGTTCATTTAGATGTAATAAAATGAATGAAGTAGTTATAGTATCCGCAGTACGAACCCCAATAGGCAGCTTTATGGGGCAACTTTCGACTATACCAGCTCCCAAGTTAGGAGCTATTGCAATTAAAGGTGCTTTAGAACGCATTAATTTAGATGCAAATTTAGTTGATGAAGTAATTATGGGAAATGTAGTACAAGCAGGAACCGGACAAGCACCTGCAAGACAGGCCGCGATTTTTGCTGGACTTCCAAATACTGTACCTGCTACTACAATTAATAAAGTTTGTGCATCAGGAATGAAGGCCGTAATGCAAGCTGCGCAGTCAATTGCATTAGGTGATACTTCAGTCGTGGTCGCTGGCGGAATGGAAAACATGAGTTTAATTCCGCATTATGTGCATTTACGCACTGGTCAGAAGTTTGGACCAACATCTTTAATTGATGGTATGCAAAAAGATGGACTTGTTGATGTTTATGATGAAAATGCCATGGGTGTATGTGCAGATGCATGTGCAGAAAAATACGAATTTAGCCGTGCTGACCAAGATGCATTTGCAGTTCAATCATATACAAGGTCTGCAAAAGCCTGGGAGTCTGGAAACTTTAATAATGAAATTATTCCAGTTGAAGTTCCACAGCGAAGAGGAGAACCTATTGTAGTTTCTGAAGATGAAGAATATAAAAATGTAAAATTGGAAAAGATTCCAAATTTACGTGCAGCTTTCACAAAAGATGGTACCGTAACTGCTGCCAATGCATCAACAATTAATGACGGAGCTGCTGCTTTAGTTTTCATGAGTGCCGCTAAAGCCAAAGAATTAAATCTAATACCAATTGCAAGTATAAAGGGTTATGCTGATGCTGCTCATGAACCTGAATGGTTTACAACAGCTCCTGCTAAAGCATTACCAAAAGCATTAGCTAAAGCAGGAAAACAAATTGAAGATGTTGAATACTTTGAATTTAACGAGGCATTTTCTGTTGTCGGCTTGGCAAATATGAAAATTCTAGGATTAAGTGATACTAACGTAAATGTAAACGGTGGTGCCGTTTCTCTAGGACATCCTTTAGGTTGCTCTGGCGCAAGAATTATTGTTACTCTAATTAATGTATTGGACCAAAAAAGTGCCAAACTAGGAGCTGCTGCAATTTGTAATGGCGGTGGTGGAGCTTCTGCTATCATAATAGAAAGAAATTAATCTACCCATAGTAACGCATGCAATACGGCATTTGTCATCTTTCTATTATCCCTGTTCGTTTAGTTGCCGATGAGGCCTCAGAAATGGTCACCCAACTAATTTATGGAGAGCATTATAAAATTCTAGAACAACGAAAGCATTGGAGCAAAGTCAGACTAGCCTTTGACCGTATGGAAGGTTGGATACGAAATATTCAACTTAAAGAGGTAGCGAAAGAATCGTATGAACTTTTAGATAAAGATAAGAATCCGGCACATGCTTCTCAGCTAGTCTCTTATATGGAGGGAAAAAACAATCATTTCATTCCTATTCTATTAGGATCTACTATACCTAAGATTAATTTACTAGACCATACTCTGGAAGGAGAAATAATAAATACTGAAGAAAAGGGAGGCAAGGATAATCTTGTAAACACTGCGCTTTATTATTTAAATTCTCCATCGCTCTCTGGTGGCAGAACTCCATTCGGAATAGACAATGCAGGTTTCTCTCAAATTGTTTATAAAATGAATGGAATTAGTTTAAAACGTACAGCTGACCAACAAGCACTTCAAGGGGACTCGTTAAGTTTTATTGAAGAAAGTGAACCTGGAGATTTAGCATTTTTTGATGATGCCGATGGAAAGATAAATCATGTTGGAATTATCATGCGAGACAATTACGTAATTCATGTAAACGGCAAAGTAAAAGTTGACCGAATTGATCATACAGGTATTTTTGATAATGAACTTCGTAACTACACCCACAAACTACGGGTTATAAAAAAGATAATCTAGTAATTACTGGACAAAAAAAAACCTCCTGATATCAGGAAGTTTTTTATTAAAATAGTTTAGGAGAAATTACTCACCTAATAACTTTTTAATGCGCATAAAGTTTTCATTGTCACCCATTGCACCGTAGATATTTTTTAATTGCTCTAACAAGCCTTGATTGTCAGGACTACTCTTTAGAGCATCTTCAAGTACTTTAGCTCCTTCACCAAAAAGATTATCTTTTTGCGCTTTCAACTCATCGTATCTCGCAATATCTTTTCTAGAATTACCTAAAGTATTCATCTCGTCAATTAATCCATTACCTTCATTTACATAAGTAGTAGATAAGTTTAATTGAGCATTTGTGTAATCAGGGTTAATTTCTAATGCTTTTCTATAAGCAGTACGAGCATCTTCGATATTGCCTTGCTCCATATTAATAACACCAATGTTATATTGAAGGTCAGCATTCTCAGGAGCTACAGAAGCAGCTTCAGCCATAAGTTCTTTAAATCTATCCTTATCACCCATTTTGTAATAAAGGTTAGCTTCATTTAAAATAAGGTTTACATCTTTAGGGTCATTAGCTCTTGCTGCTTTATAAGCCTCAATTGCTTTTTCATCTTGACCAAGTTGCGTGTAAATTAAAGCTGTATTCTTTACAATTTCAGCAGATTTAGAGGGTAATTTTTCATCAACAGGATCTTTATAAGTACCTGACTTTACCATCAAATCTCTTTGAGTTTTAGCCATTTCTTCAACTTGTCCTGAAGCTATATTTGTAGCCTTATAAACAATACCACCACCGTCATAACCGATTTCCTGTAGCTCGTTGTAGTATTTAAGAGCTTGCTCAAATTCTTGACCATTTACTGCGCTTCCTGCCGCAAAATAAAGATATGAAGTATCTCTAGGGCTAAGGGTATAACTCATGTACAACTTATCAGCTGCCTCCTTAAACTTCTTATTACCGTTATCTTCAACTGCTGAGTTTACCAAATCTGCAGTAATAGAAGCCATATGCTGGTCAGTTTCTCCAACATATTTTTTTCCTGCTGGCATTTCTTTTACCTTTTTAAAAGCATCTACAGCTTTTTGAAATGCAGTAGCATCACCTTTCTTAGCTAAATCGGCATATGTTTTACCTGTTAAGAATTGGTATTGTGCTTGGTACTTTTCATCAGCTCCAGATATAGAACCTGCAATGCTTTCTAGTGCAGTTTTCGCTGCTTGCGAATCACCACCTTTTAAAGCCTTATCAGCTGCCTTTAGCTCAGATTTTTGTGCTAAACCGACCATTGTAAAAGACATAGCCGCAAGTATTAAAATTTTTGTTTTCATCATCGTTATATTAATAGTTATTTAGTGTTTAAATTTATTCTACTGAATCATCCGTTGGGGTATTATCAATAGCCGTGCCATCTTCAGTTTTGACTTCTATATCCATAATATCAGTTACTTCTTCGATATTATCTTCGTCTTTCATCACTTTAGCCACTGCAGCAATTGAATCGTTCCCTTTTATATTAATCAATTTAACCCCTTGTGTTGCTCTTCCCATTACACGTAAATCTTCAACGCTCATACGAATAGCAATTCCCGATTTATTTATAATCATTAAATCATCAGAATCACAAACATTCTTAATGGCAACAAGGCCACCAGTTTTTTCAGTAATAGAAATTGTCTTCACCCCTTTACCGCCACGATTAGTTACGCGATAATCGTCTATGCTGGATCTTTTACCATAACCATTTTCTGAAACAACTAATATTTCATCATCAAAATTATTTACAGAAACCATTCCGATTACCTCATCATTATCATCTGCCAAGCGAATACCTCTAACACCAGAAGCATTTCTACCCATTGGTCTAGTCTTACTTTCTTCAAAGCGAATTGCTTTACCAGATTTTAATCCTAAGAAAATCTCACTCGTACCGGTAGTCAATTTAGCTTCTAATAATTCGTCACCATCACGAACACCAATTGCATTAATACCATTTTGTCGCGGTCTAGAATATTGCTCTAAAGAAGTTTTCTTAACCGTACCTTGTTTCGTAGCCATTATTACATAGTGGCTATTTACATATTCTTCGTCTTTTAAATCTTGAGTACAGATAAATGCTTTAACCATATCATCTTGCTCAATATTTATTAAGTTCTGAATAGCTCTACCTTTCGATGTTTTACTTCCTTCAGGTATTTCATAAACCCGCATCCAGAAACATTTCCCTTTTTGAGTAAAGAACAACATATACTGGTGGTTTGTTCCAACAAATAAATGTTCTAGGAAATCTTCATTTCTTGTTGAAGAAGCTTTTTGACCTACTCCTCCTCTATTCTGAGTTTTATATTCAGAAACTGGTGTACGTTTAATATAACCTGCATGAGAAATTGTTATTACTACTTGCTCATCAGGTATCATATCTTCGATACTTAAGTCACCTCCTGCAAAATTAATTTCTGAACGTCTTGCATCCCCATATTTGTCTTTTACCTCTAGCAATTCATCTTTAATGATTTGCATTCTGCGTTCTTTACGAGCTAAAATATCTTTAAGATCCGCTATAGTCTCCAAAATGTCATCATACTCAGCGCGCAATTTATCTTGCTCTAAGCCTGTAAGTTGACGCAAACGCATTTCAACTATGGCCTTAGCCTGAATTTCGCTTAACTTAAAGCGTTCCATCAAATTAGCTCGAGCCTCATCTGCATTATTAGAAGCACGAATAATTTTAATAACCTCATCAATATTATCAGAAGCAATAATTAGTCCTTCTAAGATATGTGCACGGTCTTCAGCTTTCTTTAATTCATATGTGGTACGACGCACAACTACTTCGTGTCTATGCTCCACAAAGTAATGTATCATTTCTTTTACATTCAATAATCTTGGACGGCCATTTACCAACGCAATATTATTTACACTAAAAGAAGATTGTAATGCAGTATACTTATAAAGGGTATTTAAAACTATATTCGGAATCGCATCACGTTTTAAAATGTATACTATTCGCATACCATTTCTATCGGACTCATCGCGAATGGTAGAAATACCATCAATTTTTTTCTCGTTTACAAGATCAGCCGTCTTTTTAATCATATCGGCCTTATTCACTTGATACGGAATTTCAGTAACTACAATACATTCACGTCCTTGTACCTCTTCAATTTCTGCTTTCGCACGAATTTTCACTCGTCCTCTACCAGTATGAAATGCTTCTTTTACCCCATCGTAACCATAGATAGTTCCACCTGTTGGAAAATCTGGAGCTTTAATATGCGTAATAATTTCATCTATCTCAATGTCATTATTATCAATATAAGCAACAGTACCATCAACAACTTCTGTTAAGTTATGTGGTGGCATATTTGTTGCCATACCTACTGCGATACCGGAAGCACCGTTTACTAATAGGTTAGGAACTCTAGTTGGCAATACAACAGGTTCTTGTAACGAATCATCAAAATTTAATTGATGATCTACAGTATCTTTATCTATATCTGCTAACATATCGTCAGCAATCTTTCTCATTTTTGCTTCGGTATAACGCATTGCTGCAGGGCTATCACCATCTACAGAGCCAAAGTTACCTTGACCATCAACCAGCATATAACGCAAACTCCATTCTTGAGCCATACGTACCATTGAGTCGTAAACCGATGTATCACCGTGCGGGTGATACTTACCTAAAACCTCACCTACAATACGTGCCGATTTCTTATGCGAACTATTAGAACGAACTCCTAATTCATGCATGCCATAAAGCACCCTGCGATGCACAGGTTTTAAACCATCACGCACATCTGGCAGCGCACGTGACACAATGACCGACATCGAATAATCGATGTAAGCAGATTTCATTTCATCTTCAATATTGATCGAGATTAATTTTTCACCTTCCGCCATGCGTAATTCCTATATTTTTGTTAGTGTTAAAAATAGCATGCCAATTTACATAAAATAAGACCCTTCAGGGCATTTTACGATTACTTTATTCAACAATTTATTAACACTCAAATATGGCTTAAAAACTTACTATTTTATCAAGTAATTTTGTTAAACGCTCTCTTTTTTGATGTTTTCGCCTTTCTTTTTGGAATATAGGTACAGTATTTGCGTTAGATAAGCATAGTTTTATTAATTTTATCGATGAATAAGGTATAGCGTATGGACGATAATTTCTCACCCCGAGTTAAAGATGTAATAGCATATAGCAAAGAAGAGGCTTTAAGGCTAGGACACGATTTTATAGGAACCGAACATTTAATGTTAGGACTTTTGCGTGATGGCAATGGAAAAGCAATTAGTATTCTTGATGCTCTTGAGGTTGACCTTGACCACTTGCGTAGAAAAGTTGAAATATTGAGCCCATCAAATCCAAATCCAAGTAATACTCAAAAAGATAAGAAGAACTTGCATTTAACTAGGCAAGCAGAGCGTGCTTTGAAAACAACTTTCTTAGAAGCAAAGCTATTTCAAAGCTCTTCAATAAATACGGCTCATCTTTTATTATGTATTCTTCGCAATGAAAATGATCCAACAACAAAATTATTACACAAATTGAAAGTAGATTACGATGGTGTAAAAGAACAATTCAAATTTATGATTACAAGTGATGATGATATTGTAGACGCACCAACTTCAGAATCATTCCCTAGTGAAAATGACGAACCCAATGAGAGCAAAGAAGGTTCTTTTGGTTCATCGTCAAGTCCGAAGGGGAATAAAAAATCGAAAACACCTGTTCTAGACAACTTCGGTAGAGACCTTACTCGAATGGCTGAAGAAAATAAGCTAGATCCAGTTGTAGGTCGTGAAAAAGAAATTGAGCGTGTTTCTCAGATATTAAGTAGAAGAAAAAAGAACAATCCGTTGTTGATTGGTGAACCTGGTGTTGGTAAAAGTGCCATCGCAGAAGGTTTAGCATTGCGCATTATCAATAAAAAAGTATCACGTATTCTTTATGGAAAAAGAGTGGTTACCTTGGATTTAGCATCGTTAGTTGCTGGAACTAAATATCGTGGCCAATTTGAAGAAAGAATGAAAGCGGTAATGAATGAACTAGAAAAAAATGACGATGTTATTTTGTTCATAGATGAAATTCATACTATTGTTGGTGCTGGTGGTGCCACTGGTAGTTTAGATGCATCAAACATGTTTAAGCCTGCTTTAGCTAGAGGTGAAATTCAATGTATTGGTGCTACAACTTTGGATGAGTACAGACAGTACATCGAAAAAGATGGAGCTTTAGAGCGTCGTTTTCAGAAGGTGATTGTTGAACCTACTTCTGTAAATGAAACTATAGAAATACTTCAAAATATAAAAGGTAAATACGAAGAACATCATAATGTAACCTATACAGACGAGGCTATTGTTGCTTGCGTTAAGTTGACAAACAGATATATGACCGACCGATTTTTACCAGATAAGGCTATTGATGCTTTAGATGAAGCTGGCTCTCGTGTGCATATAGTTAATATGGATGTTCCGAAACAAATTCTAGATTTTGAAAAACAATTAGACGATGTTCGTGAGCTAAAGAATAGTGTAGTTAAGAAGCAGAAATATGAAGAGGCTGCTAAACTTCGTGATGATGAAAAGCGAATTGAAAAAGATTTAGCCGCAGCTCAAGCGCAATGGGAAGAAGATAGCAAACTGCATAAAGAAACGGTTTCGGAAGATAATGTTGCCGATGTAGTTTCAATGATGAGTGGTATTCCAGTAAATAGAATTGCACAAACAGAAAGCAATAAATTAGCAGAATTACCTGAACTTATTAAATCTAATGTAATTGGGCAAGATGAGGCCGTTGCTAAAGTTGCTAAAGCAATACAACGAAATAGAGCAGGACTTAAAGATCCGAACAAGCCAATAGGCTCTTTTATATTCTTAGGACAAACAGGTGTTGGTAAAACACAATTAGCTAAAGTATTGGCTAAAGAAATGTTTGATTCTGAAGATGCTCTTATCCGAATTGATATGAGCGAGTACATGGAAAAATTCGCTATTTCTAGATTAGTTGGAGCACCTCCGGGATACGTTGGTTATGAAGAGGGCGGTCAGCTTACAGAGAAAGTTCGCAGAAAACCTTATTCAGTAATCTTGTTAGATGAGGTAGAAAAAGCACACCCTGATGTGTTTAATATGTTGTTACAAGTATTAGATGATGGTTTCCTTACAGATAGTCTTGGTAGAAAAATCGACTTTAGAAATTCGATAATTATCATGACCTCTAATATTGGAGCACGACAATTAAAAGATTTCGGACAAGGAGTTGGTTTCGGTACTGCTGCTAAAAAGTCGCAAGAAGAATCGCATCAGAAAAGTGTTATTGAAAATGCACTTAAAAAAGCCTTTGCTCCTGAATTCTTAAATAGAATTGATGATGTAATTGTTTTCAATTCACTAGAACGAGAAGACATTCATAAGATTATCGATATTGAATTGCGTAAGTTGTTTGCAAGAATTAAAGACATCGGTTATGATTTAAGCTTAACTGATGCGGCTAAGGATTATATTGCAGACAAAGGATTCGATAAGCAATATGGTGCAAGACCACTTAAAAGAGCTATTCAAAAGTATATTGAAGATGCCTTGGCAGAAGAGATTGTTAATTCTAAATTAGAAGAAGGCGATAGCATTTTTATGGATCTTGATAAGAAAAAAGAAGAACTTACAATAAAGATAAAGAAGGCAAGAAAGTCTTCAGAGACTGAGAAATAGCATTCTTTAAGTAAGAAATTGATTATAAGAGGGTTGTAAAACAACCCTCTTTTTTTATGGGTAAAAGTTAAAACGTAAGAATTGAATCGAGTGAAAACATTAATAAAAGACAGGATAAACGATATTTTCGCTTTTAATCTAAAATTTTTCTAAATACTTAGTCATAGGTCTACTTTCGTCTCAGGACATTATAGAAAATGAAAAAATGAATTTGGAACGACCTAAAAAAACCGTAATTGTACAAGAGTATCGTCTCGACACGGCCTTGGTACAAGTATTTGAGAATTACATGGTAGTCATCTTTGATGAAGGTGCTACTTTAACCTTAGAAAGAGCCTATCAGATAATTGGTATTTCAGAAATACACTTTAGAGATAGAAATTTCGGTTATATCTGTTTAAGAAAAAATCCGTTTGCTGTGGACCCAACCGTGTACAGTTATTTAAGACAACTTGATAATTTGAAGGCTTTCGCCATAGTATCAATTAAAGAAATTGATATGCACAACTTCAAAATTGAAAAGATGTTTTATAAAAAACCAATGAAGTTTTTCATTGAATACGACAATGCCTTAGCTTGGGTAAAACAACGCGTAAGGCTTAAATAATATTAAAGTTGTGAATGGCGAATTATGACAAGCCCTTTTGTTTAATAACAGAAGGGCTTTTTACATTTATCATCTATAAATAAACTTAACCCTCATCCTCATCACCTTCCTCAGAATCAGTCAATTGGGGCTGCTCTGGCATTTTAAACATATCCAATAAAGCATCACCTAAATAGTCAATTATCTTTCCTGCTGTTAATGCTAAGTATCCTCTATCTTCAGCGGCGATATCACCAGCACTTCCATGCAAAAAGACACCAAATACAGCTGCTCGTAAAGGCGCATAACCTTGTGCTACAAAAGCTGTTATCACTCCAGTAAGTACATCACCACTGCCCGCAGTAGCCATTCCAGGATTTCCTGTGGTGTTTATATAACCTTTATCCTTATATATAGTAATAGTATGAGCACCTTTTAGAACTAAAATACAATCGTATTTTTTAGAAAACTCTTTAGCCTTAGCTAGTTTGTCAAAATCATCCTCCCAAGGTCCAATTAGTCGCTCTAATTCTTTATCATGCGGAGTTAATATAGATTGAGGTGGTAATTTTTTCAATAATGCTTTATTCGATGACAACAGGTTTAAAGCATCAGCATCAATAACAAGTGATACTTTGTTATTCTTTAATAAGTCGGTAAAAGCTTTTTTGGTTTTAGGGTCTTGTCCCATACCAGTACCAATACCGATTACCGTAGGTGTAATATCGTAATCTATTTTCGAAATAAGATTTTCGTTAGTATCTGTTAGTACCATTGCTTCTGGCACTGCTGTCTGCATAGACACATACCCACAATTGGGCACCATAGCAGTTAACAAACCTGTACCTGCTTGCAAACAAGCTTTAGAAGTTAAAATCATGGCACCAATTTTACCATGAGTCCCTCCTATTATTAACGAATGTCCATAAGAACCTTTATGCGAATATTTTTTACGCGGAATATACCATGCTAAAAGCTCATGCTTGGTAATTAATTCATAGTCCGTTTCCGTAGATGTAAGAAATTCTTGATCTAAACCAATATCTAAAATCTGCCAGTTTTCAATATAAGGTGCATTTTCAGGTAAAAAGAAAATAAGCTTAGGCGCTTGAAAACTTAATACAAAATTAGAACGAATAATACCTTCACCACTTTCGGCCATCTTATTCATAAAGAGACCTGAAGGCAAATCTACAGCAACAATAAAAGCTTCAGAATGATTGAGATATTCAATTAAATTCTTCACCCAACGGTCTGGTTCACGGTTTAATCCAATTCCAAAAATAGCATCAACAATTATATCATCTACTCCAATTTTTGGGAATGGAGTATTACCATCTAGAAAATTTGGCCAAAGTTTTCGTTCTTTCAAACGCTCTAGATTTATAAGGAAATCTTTAGAGCGCTTATCACTATAATTAACAACATTCACTTCAATATTGTAACCATGGTCTATTAAATGCCTAGCAAGAGCAATTCCATCACCGCCATTATTACCTATGCCACAAAACAGGTGAATCTTAACTGGAGCCCCTTGCATACGCATATGAAACCAGTTAAAAATTTGCATAGCAGCCCTTTCCATAAGGTCATCGCTCTTAATTCCGTGTTTTTCTATTGTGAATTTATCAGCTTGATATATCTGATCTGCAGAGAAAATCCTCATTCTTTAAAAGTATTTATCAATTTTTGCGGATTCTGTAAAAAAATGCAACCATCGTTTGTTAGGGTTGTTAAATGTACTACTTTTGATACATTATCAGAAGTATGGAACGCAACAAGTCTAACATAGGAACTCCTTTTTTCCAACTAACAACTGGTGGCACGTGCACATCTACTATCACCCCATTGGGGTAAACTGCAATATTTTCTCGTACATACATATTTATTCATCCATTTTTTCATTTTAACTTTTATAGCATGAAAGTTCTCAAATTCGGAGGCTCATCAGTAGCTAACGCAAAAAACATAGCACAAGTAAAACAAATCGTTTCAAAAAATGAAAGCGATAAAATAGCAGTTGTAGTATCGGCATTTGGTGGTGTAACGGACCTTTTATTACAGGCAGCCGAAAAAGCTTCGCTACAAGATTCAACATATACCAGTTTGGTTAAAGAAATTGAGAACCGTCATTTAAACGGAATCAAAGAATTGCTACCTATAAACGCACAAAGTGCAGTGCTTAGTAAGGTTAAGTCAGATATAAACACTTTAGAAAGCCTTTTAGAAGGTGCTTTTTCTATTGGGGAATTAACACCTAAACTTTCTGATAAAATTGTAAGTCATGGAGAGCTTCTATCCTCATACATTATTGCGCAATATTTTTCTTCGGAAGGATTAGATGTTGCTTTTAAAGACACTAGAGAACTCATTAAAACAAATGAACAATATGGTGGCGCAGTTGTAGACTTCGATACAACATATAAAAATTGTTATGACTTTTTTAAAGAAGTAAAAAATCAAATAACTGTTTTCGGAGGATTTATTGCTTCGGCAGAAAATGGTGACACAACAACTTTAGGACGAGGCGGTTCTGATTTTTCGGCGGCAATTATTGCTGCAGCAACCAATGCAGAAATTTTAGAAATCTGGACAGATGTAAGCGGCATGTATACAGCCAACCCAAGTATTGTAAAACAAGCAAAAGCAATTCCAGAGCTTTCTTATGAGGAAGCAATGGAACTTTCACATTTTGGCGCATCAGTTTTATATCCTCCTACTATACAACCTGTTTTATCTAGAAACGTTCCTATTCTAATAAAAAATACTTTTGAACCAGAAACTCCTGGAACTTTAATTAACAAAGGAAAATCTGAGAATAAAAAAGTTGTTAGCGGAATAAGCTCCGTTGTAAATGTTGGTCTTTTATCTTTAGAAGGCCCCGGTATGGTTGGAATACCAGGAATTTCGGCACGATTTTTCGACGAACTTTCTAGAGCGGAAGTAAATGTCATTTTAATTACTCAAGCTTCTTCTGAACATTCTATTTGTATTGGTGTCTCGGAAAAAGATGTAGCTAAAGCGGTGCAAAAAATAAATACAGCTTTTGCATTCGAAATAGCACAAGGAAAAATAAATCCCGTAAAAGCTGAAACTAACTTAGCTATCATTGCACTTATTGGTGATCAAATGAAAAGTCACCAAGGTTTAAGTGGTAAAATGTTTAGTACTCTTGGCAAAAATAATGTAAATATTAGAGCGATTGCTCAAGGTGCATCTGAGCGCAATATTTCAGCTGTTATTAAATCTGAAGATGTAAAAAAAGCACTAAACTCCTTACATGAAGAGTTTTTTGAAGAGAACGTAAAACAGCTTAACCTATTTGTAATGGGTGTTGGTAATGTTGGTTCTAAATTCTTAGATCAAGTAAAACAACAACGTAAATATTTAAAAGAAAACCTAAAACTTAATATCCGAGTAATTGGAATTTCAAATTCAAGAACAATGGTTTTTGAAGAAGGAGGAATTCACTTAAAAAATTGGGAATCTGTTTTAGCGGCTGGACAAAAAGCAGACAAAGCCAAATTTTACGAAACTGTTCAAAAACTTAATTATCGTAATAGTATATTGGTCGATAATACGGCGAGTGCCGAAGTAGCTTCTACTTATGGTTCATATTTGGGGAATAGCATATCTGTAGTAACCTGTAATAAAATTGCATGTTCATCAAGCTACGACAACTACCGAAATCTCAAGGATTTAGCAAGAACATATAATGCGCCATTTTTGTTTGAAACCAACGTTGGTGCCGGTTTACCTATTATAGATACATTAAAGCATTTGATTGCTTCAGGTGATAAAGTTTTAAAAATACAGGCGGTATTATCAGGTAGTTTAAATTTTGTCTTTAATAATTTTAATGACACAACCACTTTTCACGATGTCGTTAAAGAGGCTCAAGAAGAAGGCTATACAGAGCCTGACCCTAAAATAGATTTGAGCGGTATAGATGTGATGCGTAAGATTTTAATCTTAGCACGAGAAAGTGGCAATCAATTAGAAATCGACGATATTGAAAACAAATCGTTCTTACCTGAAGAAAGCTTAGCAACTAAAAACAATGAAGACTTTTTTGCTTCACTTGTAAAATATGAAGCTGAATTTCAGAAGTTATATAAAGCAGCTAGTGAGAAAGATAGTAAGCTAAAATATGTGGCCCAATATGAAGGTGGTAAAGCAAGTGTTGGATTGCAAGAAATTGAAAAAGGTCACGATTTTTATAATCTAGAAGGCAGTGATAATATTGTTTTATTTTATACAGAACGATATCCAAATCAGCCTATGATTATTAAAGGTGCCGGTGCTGGAGCCGATGTAACAGCATCAGGTATATTTGCAGATATTATTAGAATTGGAAACTTTTAAAATGGCTAACGAAATTAAAGTATTTTGTCCGGCAACTATTGCTAATATTTCCTGTGGATTTGATGTACTTGGGGTTGCCTTAGATGCTGTTGGTGATGAAATGGTAATTCGGAAAACTTCTGAAAAAGGAATTAAAATAACAAAACTTACAGGACAAGATTTACCCTTAGAAACGGAAAAGAATGTTGCTGGTGTTGCAGGATTGGCTTTATTGGAGGCTGGAGACTATGACGGTGGGTTTGAAATAGAAATCTATAAAAAAATTAAAGCTGGTAGTGGAATCGGCAGTAGCGCTGCTAGTTCTACTGGTGCTGTTTGGGCAATGAACAAATTGCTTGGCGAACCTTTTACTACAATAGAATTAGTAAAATTTGCAATGGAAGGTGAACGCCTTGCCAGTGGTGTGGCGCATGCAGACAATGTAGCCCCTGCCCTATTTGGTGGATTTACTTTAGTACGCAGTTACGACCCTTTGGATGTAATTCCAATTCCTAGTCCCGATGCATTATACGCAACGGTTATTCATCCGCAGATAGAAGTAAAAACATCAGATTCACGTAGTGTTTTGAAAACCAATATTACACTAGCCCAGGGCATAAAACAATGGGGAAATGTTGGCGGATTGGTCGCCGGACTTTTTACCAGCGATTACGATTTAATAGGTCGTTCGTTAGAAGACTTTATTGTTGAACCTATTCGATCAATATTAATTCCAGGTTTTGAAAAAGTAAAGACGGAAGCTCTAAAATCTGGGGCTTTAGGTTGTGGTATTTCAGGATCAGGTCCTTCTATATTTGCATTTAGTAAAGGAGAAGCGACAGCTAAAAAGGTGGCACAGAGCATGAAGGAAGTATATCAGAATATCGGTATCGATTATGATATTCATGTTTCAAAAATAAATACAGCAGGAATTAAGGAAATATAAAGTGACCATAGACCAATGACAGGTGACCAATGTTTAGTCATATTTTAACAATTGAAAAATGGAAAAGTTCAAATTCGAAAAACTCATGATTTGGCAAAAAGCTATGGATTTAGGAGAAATCATAAATAAATTGGCATTAGATTTCCCTGATAATGAAAAATTTAATTTGACTTCGCAAATTCGAAGAGCATCTGATTCTATCGCATTAAATATTTCTGAAGGAGCTATTGGTCAATCCAATCCAGAACAGCGGAAATTTATTGGTTATTCAATTCGTTCACTAGCAGAGGTAGTAACCTGCCTTTTTAAAGCTAAACGACGTCAATATATTAAAGAACCTAAATTTATTGAACTATATAATGAAGCTTTTCATCTAATGAATATGATGAGTGCTTTTAGAAAGAATATAAAATAATTAATTGTTCAAATTTTCATTGAACCAACTTTAGTCATCTGTCATCTGTCATCTGTCATCTGTCATCTGTCAATTAAAATTAAATATGAAATTTTACAGTCTAAATAAACAAGCACCAGAAGTAACTTTTAAAGAAGCAGTGATTGCAGGAATAGCACCCGATAAAGGTTTGTATTTTCCAGAGAGTATTGAGCCTTTACCCGATAGTTTTTTTGAGCGTATTGAAGAGTTATCAAACCATGAAATTGCATTTAACGCCATTCATCAATTTGTATCCGCCGATATTCCAAACGAGAAACTCAAAGAAATTCTTGCAAAGGTTTTAGACTTTGATTTTCCGGTAGTACCCTTAGAAGATAATGTAGCAACTCTAGAACTTTTTCATGGTCCAACTATGGCATTTAAAGATGTAGGTGCGCGATTTATGGCAAATTGTTTGGGTTATTTTTCTGAAGACTCAACCAATGTGGTCACTGTTTTGGTGGCCACTTCTGGTGATACTGGTGGTGCCGTAGCCAACGGTTTCTTAGGGGTTGAAGGCGTGAAAGTTGTAATTCTCTACCCTAGTGGAAAAGTGAGTGATATTCAAGAACGCCAGTTAACAACTCTTGGTCAAAACATTACTGCATTAGAAGTTAACGGCACTTTTGACGATTGTCAGAAAATGGTAAAAACTGCCTTTTTAGATGATGCCTTACTTTCGAATATGCAACTGACTTCTGCGAATTCAATAAATGTAGCACGTTGGTTACCACAATTATTTTACTTCTTATTTGCATACAAACAAACCAAATCTCAAGGAAAAGAAATTGTATTTAGTGTGCCATCAGGTAACTTTGGCAATATCTGTGCTGGCTTGGTTGCCCAACGTTTAGGTATGCCGGTAAAACATTTTGTTGCTGCAACAAATGTAAATGATACGGTACCAGAATTTATGCGCACCAATAGTTATGACCCTAAACCTTCATCGGCTACTATTTCTAATGCCATGGATGTTGGAGATCCTAGTAATTTTATTCGAATAAGACATTTGTTTGAAGATAATTTTGAAACATTAAAAAAGAATTTATCATCCTATTCTTTTAACGATGTAGAAACAAAAGAAGCAATGAAAGCTATATTTAAAAATTCAAAATACATTGCTGATCCTCACGGAGCTGTTGGTTATTTGGGACTAAAAAAATATCAAAGAATGAATGCCAATACTTATGGTATCTTTTTAGAAACTGCGCATCCTGTAAAATTTTTAAATGTAGTAGAAGAAACAATTGATGAGCAATTAGATATCCCTTCACAAATAAAAAGTGTAATGGATAAAGAAAAGAAATCGCATGTTATTTCTGTATATGATGAATTAAAAGATTTCTTGTTGAGAGCGTAATTTTTTGAACAGCTACTTTCATCTAATTAAAAAATCCCCAAGGCTAAATTTTTAAAAGAATTTAGCCTTGGGGATTTTTATGTAAAATTTAATCTAATTTAGGTAGTTCAAACTTATCTAAGGGACTTGTTTTTTTCATCATTGCTTCTATAGCTTGTGTAGTTCTTGGTGCCATAGCAGACAAATTGACTGGACCTTTTTCGGTAATCAAAATATCGTCTTCAATTCGTACAGCAATACCCCACCATTTTTTATCGCAATCGCTTCCTTCCGGAATATAAATTCCTGGTTCTACGGTAATTACTGTATTCGGTTTAAATGGTCCATAAGTACCTTTATCATGAACATCTAAACCTAAATAGTGCGAAGTTCCATGCGGAAAATAAGTACGTGCTTCTTCCGCTTTAGAAATAATTCCAAGATTCATTAGACCTTGTGTTACAACCGCAGAAGCTGCTTTACCGGGGGCTTGAAACGGAGCCCCAATAACACTTGCTTTTATACCGGCTTCTTGCGCGTTATAAACGATGTCGTAAATCTGTTTTTGCGCTGCTGAAAATTTACCATTAGCTGGTATTGTGCGTGTGACATCGGCAGTATATCCATGATATTCAGCACCTAAATCCATTAACACCAAATCATCTCCTACTTTTGTCTTATTGTTTTCGATATAATGAAGGATACAACCATTATTACCGCCACCTACAATAGAAGGATACCCTTCATATTCCGCACCGTACTTTTTATAAACGTATTCATGTACACCTTGTATTTCGGTTTCAGACATATTAGGGTGCATTGCTTTCATTACTTCTATCTGACCAACACAAGAAATTTCAACAGCCTTTTTTAAAAGCACCATCTCTTCTTCTGTTTTTGTTTCTCGTAGACTAGCCATAATTTCAGAAATAATTACTGAATTAAGATTACTAGTTTCAAGTTCGATTTCAATTTTTCCTTTAAACTCATTTCTAAGATTGTCATCTACAGCATTTGCATAACCATTTAGAAGAATATCTTTTTTAAGACTTTCATCCCTTTTTAAATACCTACCCAGACGTTGTGCAACATTGGCACTATTTTCAATATTGGTAGATTTTATCATCGTATATAATTGCTGTTTTTCCGCATTATAATCCACAGGGTAATTCACTTTTTCTTTGAAAGACATAATCATATCATACAAATCAGCAGCATCACGTGTATCTCTGAAATCATTTTTAAAATCGAAAAATAAAATTTTATTGAATGATTCAAAATCAATATCAATCTGTTCAAACTGACTACCATTAAAGGCTACATCAAAGCCTAATTTATTTTTAGCACCATCTATACCAAGACGCTTTCCATTCCATTGTTCCGCTTTTGGATCGCGTTCTTGAACAAAAATCATTTCGTTATACGATGTACCATTCGTATCACTTTGGACTTCTGAAAAAATAAGCAATACAGCATTTGGCTCATTATAGCCTGTTAAATAATAAAAATCAGGATCTTGATGGTAGATATAATCGACATCATTCGCACGGTTTCTTACAGCATTTGCAAATAATACAGTTACACTATTTTTTGGCATCATTTTTCGAACAGCCTCTCTTCTACTCTTATGAAAATCTGCAGATAAAAAATCTGTCGGTATATCTTGTGCACTACTCAAAAATGGAATTATACATAAGACTGCAATAAATAAGAATTGTCTAAGCATTAGTGGTGTTTTAGGAAGTTGATTTGTAATTAAAAAATTATCTGGCATAATTTACAATTATTATGCAAAACATATTTACCCGCAATTATACAATAGTTAAATATTTCAATAGCTTTGTAAGCCTAAATAATAGATGTACGATGAAAGATACTGCTTTAACCAAAACTCACGAAGCCCTAGGAGCTAAAATGGTTCCGTTTGCTGGGTATAATATGCCTGTTTCTTATGAAGGTGTAAATGTCGAACATGAGACAATAAGAAATGGTGTTGGTGTTTTTGACGTATCACATATGGGTGAATTTTTAATATCGGGTGAAAACGCATTACCACTCATTCAAAAAGTTACATCGAACGACGCTTCTAAATTAACAATAGGTAAGGCACAATATAGTTATTTACCCAATGAAACTGGAGGGATTGTTGATGATTTAATTGTTTATCGTATTAAGGAAGAACAGTATTTACTAGTTGTGAACGCTTCTAATATTAAAAAAGATTGGACACATATTTCTAAATACAATACAACGTTTAAAGCTGAAATGCGAGACCTCTCAGAAAACTATTCGTTATTAGCAATTCAAGGGCCAAAGGCAATTGAAGCAATGCAATCGTTAACTTCAGTTGATTTATCTGCTATTAAATTCTACAATTTTGTAGTAGCAGATTTTGCAGGAATTGAGCATGTTATAATTTCTGCAACAGGATATACAGGTTCAGGAGGATTCGAAATCTATTGTAAGAATGATGAAGTGAAACAGGTATGGGACAAAGTTTTTGTGGCTGGTGCAGATTTTGGTATTAAGCCAATTGGTTTAGCAGCTCGAGATACTTTACGTTTAGAAATGGGCTATTGTTTATACGGAAACGATATAAATGACACTACTTCTCCTTTTGAAGCAGGCTTGGGTTGGATTACCAAATTCACAAAAGATTTTGTTAACTCTGAAGCCCTAGCAAAAGAAAAAGCACATGGTGCAGAACGTAAATTAATTGCTTTTGAATTAAACGAAAGAGGTATCCCACGCCATGATTATGACATCGTTGATGGTCAAGGAAAAAAGATTGGCATTGTAACTTCGGGTACTATGTCTCCATCATTAGGCAAAGGAATTGGACTAGGTTATGTTCCTCAAATATTTTCAGAAATTGGTAGTAGCATTCATATCCAAATCCGTAAAAAGACGATACCAGCAACAGTTGTAAAACTTCCATTTTATTCTAATCAATGATTGATTATCAAGAGATATTAGATACTATCAATTTAAGTTGTTCTTCATCTTTAGAGAAAGGCAAAATAGCCAGTTACATTCCAGAATTATCAAAAGTAGACGCCTCTAAATTCGGAATACATTTGGTAGATAATGCAATGAATAATTTTAGTGCTGGTGATGCTAATGAGCTTTTTTCAATACAAAGTATTTCAAAAGTACTTTCATTGGCTCAAGCTATGAGTCTAATAGGGGAAGATGTGTGGAAAAGAGTTGATGTTGAACCCTCTGGCGATCCCTTCAATCATTTATCATTATTAGAATTTGAAAACGGAATCCCTAGAAATCCTTTAATAAACGCAGGTGCAATTGTAGTTGCAGATATTCTCGTGTCAAATTTAGAAAACCCAAAAGCTGATTTTCTAAATTATGTAAGAACCCTCGCAAATGACAACAGCATAAATTATGATTTCGATGTTGCAAATTCAGAAAAGAAAACTGGATTCAGAAACTACGCTGCTGCTAACTTACTAAAGTCATATGGCAATCTAAAAAACGATGTCGAAACAGTATTAGATTTCTATTTTCATCAATGTTCTTTGAAAATGTCCTGCGTACAATTAACGAAGGCCTTTTATATTTTTATGAATAAAGGTGTATGTCAACAAGGCAATACACACTTAACAATCACACAAGAAAAGCGTATAAATGCATTAATGCTTACCTGCGGATTTTATGACGAAGCAGGTGAATTCGCCTTTGAAGTAGGATTACCAGGTAAAAGTGGAGTTGGCGGAGGCATTGTTGCGCTATTACCGGGAAAATATTGTGTAGCAACTTGGTCTCCAGGATTGAACCGTAAAGGAAATTCCAAATTAGGAATGGAAGCTTTGGAAAAACTAACAACAGCTACACAACAATCAATTTTTTAAATGTTGCAGTCGAAAAAGATTCTTATTTTGGGTGGTAGTGGCTTTCTCGGTCATGCCATTTATAAAGAACTCTGCAAGTATTTTGACACGTACGGCACCTACTATACTGCGAGAAAGGCATTTGAAGAAAACAAACAATTTTCCCGCTATGATTTACAAGAGGATGATGTATTTGAGTTATTAGAAAAAGTTCGACCACAAATAATAATATCAGCTATTCGAGGAAATTTTGCAGCTCAAATTCAGGCCCATCAACATATAGTGGAATACATCTCAAAAAATGATTGTGCGCTGTTTTTTATCTCCTCAGCAAATGTTTTCGATGCCTATAGTAAGTATCCCTCTTATGAATATGACAAGACTCTTTCTGAAAGTGTTTACGGTAGATTGAAAATAAAAATTGAAAATATGCTCTTGCGCTTACCAAAAAAGAAAATGGCGATTTTACGAGTGCCTATGGTTTTTGGCAATGGTTCGCCACGTATACGAGAAATGAAGAAGTTTATTTTAGATAACGAACCTATTGAGGTTTTTCCCAACTTAATAATGAACGTTACCAATGATGATAAATTAACGCAACAAATTCATTATCTTATCAATAGAGATAAAAGAGGCATTTTTCATTTAGGAACGAGTGATCTTGTACATCATGAAGATTTTATTAAAGAAATAGTAGATCGCATTGGAAATTTTAATCCCATTTATAAAAGAGTATTTACTACTAATGAAGATCGCTATTTAGCAGTATTACCTAAGGATAATAAGTTGCCGAAAAACTTAAAAATTACGAGTCAAGAAATAATTGATCATCACATTACAAGTTGATGTTTTATAATAAAATGGAGTACTATGGATAAACTTACAACGGACGAAATTCATGAACGATTAGGAAATTTACCAGGATGGAAGTATTCTAATAATCTAATTGAAAAGACTTTTATTTTTAAAAACTTCAAAGAAGCATTTACTATGATGACAAGAATTGCATTTGAATGCGAAGCACAAAACCATCATCCAGATTGGAGTAATGTCTATAAAACAGTACATATAGGTCTAAATACGCACGATGCAGGTGGTGTAACTGAAAAAGATTTTGCCTTAGCCAATGCAATTGAGAAGTTGGTTGATGGTTGCAAGTGAATTTCTTAAATTTGCTTTGAAACAAATAGTATAAAAATGGGAAGAGCTTTTGAATTTAGAAAAGCAAGGAAAATGAAACGTTGGGCAGCAATGTCTAAAGCTTTCACTAGAATTGGTAAAGATATTGTAATGGCCGTAAAAGAAGGCGGTCCGGATCCGGATTCAAATTCACGCTTACGTGCCGTTATTCAGAATGCTAAGGCAGTAAACATGCCAAAGGACAATATTGAAAGGGCCATAAAAAGAGCTACGGATAAAAACCAAGGTGACTATAAAGAAGTACTTTTTGAAGGCTACGCACCACACGGGATAGCCATATTAGTGGAAACTGCTACTGATAATAATACGCGTACAGTGGCAAATGTTAGAAGTTACTTTAACAAATGTGATGGTAGTTTAGGTACGTCTGGTTCTGTAGAATTCATGTTCGACCATACCTGTAATTTTAGAATTCCCGCAGAAGGTATTGATGCGGAAGAACTAGAATTAGAATTAATTGATTTTGGAGCCGAAGAAGTTTTCGTTGATGAAGATGGAATTTTAATTTATGCTCCTTTCGGAAGTTTTGGAGATATTCAGAAGGAATTGGAAAACCGTGAATTAGAAATATTATCATCTGGCTTTGAAAGAATTCCACAAGTAACAAAACAACTTACTGAAGAAGAAGTAGCCGACGTAGAAAAACTACTCGAAAAAATTGAAGAAGATGATGATGTACAAAACGTATATCATACCATGCAGGAATAAAAAAAAATTATAATAATAAAAGAGGCCCGATAAATCGGGCCTCTCTCGCTTTGGTTGGTTTACTGATTTTTATTTACTGGCGTTTTACCACCATTTGTTTTTGAAAACTGACACCTTGGTTATCTATCATCTTTACAATGTAAGTTCCTTGTTGATAGTAGTTTACATCTATAATATAATTATCACCACTTTTAATATAATCCGGATTATAAGATTCTATCATTCTACCCGACATATCGAAAATTAGAATTTGCTCAATTTCTATTGGGGTACTAAAACTAGCTGTCGCTAAAGTTGCAACATTATTTGGACTAATTTGTAAACTGGTCGCTACTACATTTTCTACGATACTAAAAGATATTGTTAGTGAAGTGCCCATTTCACCTGATAAATTATCGCCCGAATATGGCGTTGCGGTCAAGGTATAATCTCCATAAGAAAAGTTATTACCTTTATAATCACCTATGGGTAAGTCTTGAAATAAGGCGTACGGTATACGACTTTCTGTACGAGCTGTACTCTGCTCCCCTGATAATTCCAAACGTACACTTTCCACATCTTCAGTAGTATTTGCGCGAACATCTAGGAATAAAGATTCGATTTGACTTAATGTGATTTCCATACCATCAATTAAATCGAAATGTTCACTTTCATCTGCAGCATCAATTAAAGTGAATCCTGTTACGGCCAACATTAATGTTGTATCAATAAATTCGAAATTGATGGTTAAGTTTTCGCCAGCATCACCAGTTAAACTATTTTGAGCATACGGAATTCCATCTAAAGTATATGCCCCCAATTCAAAGTTGTGTCCAATATAATCACCTATGGGTAAATCTTGAAACAAGGCATAAGGAAGAACACTTTCACCTCGCATTATACTTTGCGTACCTGATAAATTGAATCCGACACTTTCGGTAGCTGTTCCGGTTTCAGCTCTTATATCAAGATTTTGAGTTGGTAAAGTTGAAATATCAATTTGCATACCCTCGTTAATTGGAAATAAATCCATTTCATTATCTGCATTTACCAACCAATATTGAATAATCTTATTGGCAGTTTCCATCATAACAGTAATTTCTTGAACTGCTGCATTACTACATTCGGTTACCTCATCAACATAGGTGTATGTAATCTCATAAGTACCTTCACCTATTGCAGGATCAAACATTCCGCCTGTAACCCCATCTCCACTATAAACTCCTCCTTCTGGCATTCCGCCTGAAAGGACAAAAGCCGAATCAGAAACGAAAACATCTGAAAATGAATCTAATGTAACTTCTGACGGTTCTGGATCTAAAACTTGGACATCAATTCTAATTGAACAACCGTTTGCATCGTACACATTAGCAGAGTAGTTCCCTGCTCCTAGTCCAGTAATAGTTTCGCCAACAAAAGAAACTGATATCCATCCTACTTCATAAGGAGGTGTTCCTCCAGAAGGTATAATAGTAATACTACCACCTCCTCCACAAATTGTAGGGTCTACAGACGTATAAACAGCTGATAGACTTGAACAAGCGAGATCCCCATCAACCAATTCAAAATTCAATGTCAGCGCTTTGCCTAAAATTCCTTTTAAAGAATTACCTGAATAAGGATTAGCATGCAGAGTATAGTTGCCAACTACAAAATCAGCTCCAATATAATCTCCGATTGGTAAATCTTGAAATAAAGCATATGGCAATAAACTCTCGGTACGTTCATTCTCCAAAGCTCCCGTAATAGAAAAACGAACACTTTCAACATCAGCAGAAGTATTTGCACGAATATCTAAATGTGTGGTGGGCAAAGAATTAATATCAATTTGTTGACCCTCTGTCAAATCAAAAATCGGCACATCATTATCAGCATCAATAAGGGTGAAACTTGTTACTGATAACGCTTCTGATGGACAACCCTGAATAGTATAAGCTATAGTAGTTGTACAACCAGGTTCCTCCCCTACAGTTACTGTATAGCTTCCTGGCTCATGACTTCTAACATAATCACCATGATCAGGGTCAATTTCCCAAAAAGGTGCATCAGCATCACTTATCTTCAGTGTAGTCCCAAGTACTGCTCTACCTCCTATTCCATCACAATCGGCAGGAAAAGTATCAACATAAGATCTATCCGTTGCTTCTTGACAATAACCGGCAATTTCGAATGTTAAGGATGAACTTTTTCCCTCCTCTCCTTTTCTATTATCTAAACTATACGGTATTGCTGAGATAGTGAAAAATCCATCGAAAAAGGTTGCGCCCGTATAATCGCCAATAGGAAGGTCTTGAAAAAAAGCAAAGGGCATTAAACTTTCTGTGCGACTATTGTCCAATTCTTGAACGTTACCCGATGAATTAATTTCTAAAAATACACTTTCAACCGCCTCAGTAGTATTCGCCCTAATATCTAGGTTTAGGGTTGGTAATTTAGAATAATCGATTTGCATACCTTCGGTTAACTCATAAAGGTCCTCGTTCGTATCTGCATTAACTAGCGTGAAACTAGTAATAGACAAATCTGTTAAAACTTCAGAATTAAATGTAACGGTCTGCGAGCAAGTACCAACATTTCCCGTCAAATCACTGATAGACCATGTTATAATTGTTGTACCGATACTGAATGGGGCATTCATTTCAAGATTATCATCTCTAACACCCATTAAATTGGGTTGCAAACCACAATTATCTGTATACTCTGGAGCTTCAATTATGAGTGAAATAGATTCACCTGCAATAACAGTTTCTTCAATGCTAGCAGCACAAACCAGAATTGGTTCTTCATTATCTTCTACGGTTACGCTAAAACTACATGTAGCTTCATTACCTGCTTCATCAGTTGCAGTAATAGTAACTGTAGTTTCACCAACAGGAAAAACAGATTCAGAATCATAATCTGAAGTTACCGTGACGGCCCCACTATTATCCGTCGCGGAAACCTCAAATTCGACTATAGCACCACATTCTCCTACATCATTAGTTACCAAAATATTTTTTGGGCAACTAATTATCGGGAGTTCTTCGTCTTCCAAAACAATAATTGAAATAGTCCATTCCTGTTCTGAATCATCAGAAGCGACAACATTATAAATTATTGGAATTGAAAAATTCTGAATACTACCACTTTCTGGGGAAACCGATGCTCCATCAGAAATAGTTAATTCAGGAGACAACAAGGTTAAATCGGTTCCATAGGGCATTGTTATTTTAATTGTTTTTTCTTCAGTATTAATTTCTGTATCACCTATTTGACCTGTTAGAGTTACAGCAGATATATCGTTTTCATCTGATGTCGGCAAGTTGATTGTTACTAATTGAGTACAGGTACTATTATTATTATTGGCATCGATAGCTGTCCATGTAATAGTTGTACTCCCTATTGGAAATTCGTCCTCTAAGGTTAGGGAATTGTCATCAGAACGTTCAGAAGTTAAAGTAATTGGAGTCGAACAATTGTCTGTTACACTGGGAAACTCAATTTCAATAAAAACAGAATCTGCAGAGGATAAAGTAATATCAGCAACACAATTAATTACTGGTGGCTCTTGATCATTTACGGTAATTATTTGTTCACAAGGTTCAGAAATATTTCCAGCTAAATCCTCTGCTGTCCAAGTGATTGTTGTTACTCCCGAATTAAAAGAATCGAGAATATCTAAACCGTCACTACGTACTGCATGATAAATGATATCTTCACTCGCTGTAACTAAATCAGTAGCACTGGGTGTAACAATAGGAAAAAGTGCACTACAGCTATTTTCTTCTGTAGTTACTGTAACAGCATCTGGACAAATAATTTGAGGTGCCTCGGAATCGGTTTCAGAATTACTACTGCCTGGTGAACCAATATCCCCTTGTACGCTTTCATAACTACTAAATAAAGGTGTTTCATCTTCGCCTACATTTACACTACTCAAAGTCCAATTTATGCCCACTGTACTATCTATCTGAAGATCATTTAAATAAATAGATTTACCATTAGAAGTACTTGGCCAACCACTACCAGATTCATAAATGAGTTGAGAAACTACGTTTAGCTGATTTTCATTATCACCAACATAGTCCACATGACTGCTCCATATACCAATTGAATCTCCTGAATTATTTAAACTTGGCCAATTGTCAACAGCAATGGCATCCAGCGTTCCCCAATCCAATTCAAACTGGCCTTCAAGTAAATCAATATCATACAAAATAACTGATGTATTGGGTAATAAGATATACCCAGGAATATTTGCTGAGCTAATATCCGAACCGGAATTATCATCGATTACATAACCCATTAAATCGATTGGAAGAAGACCCTTATTATAAATTTCAACCCACTCCCCTTTGGATTCTGTGAGAGGATTGTACATAACCTCGGTAATTAATAAATCGGGCTCTTGAGCGGAGCTAAAAAAAGTGGATAGAAAAAAGCATACTGTTAAAAAAGTAAAATTCTTCATTATGGTTAGGTTTAAGTTAAACGCTGTCAATCCATTTTAGAAATTTAAATAGTGTTCTTGATATATTCAAAAAAGTGTAAAAACTTATAAATAAGCAATTTACACTCAATATTTTCGTGAGATATTTTTGTTTTGATTTGGTAAGTACGGGAACAAAAATGCTAAATCAATCTAAAGCCAACTGAAGAGAATTCTAAATTATTGTTGTGAAGCTGGCTAATAATGTTGTGAGAATTAGAGAGACTTGTTGTGAAGGAAATTTATTACATTGGTAAAATTATACTTTATAACATATTAATTTACAGGTAAATACATGTAAATTAATATGTTATAAAACAATAATTATAGTGAAGGATTTGTAAAACTACCTTTCCTTAGCCCTGAAGTATCTTTATAAAATATTTTATACGTTTCGAAGTCTTTAGTGATATCATTTGAAGTGTATAATGCATCTGAAATTTTAATTTGCTTTTTACCGTAATCAAAAGCTACCAAAACAATTGGCACTTCTGCCGCTTTAGCAATATAATAAAACCCAGTTTTCCATTTTTTCACTTTCCTTCTACTACCTTCTGGTGCTAAGGTTAAATGAATCTTATCTACTTTTTTAATTAAATCGGCACAGGCTAAAACGAAATTATTATTCTTAGTTCTATCTACTGGCATTCCTCCCATCCATCTAAAATACCATCCATAAGGCCATTTAAAAAGACTGCTTTTACCTACAAAATTGAATTCTTCATTCAATACTCTACGTATTAATAGACCCATAAAAAAATCTAGGTTACTCGTATGCGGCGCAACTATAACTACACACTTATGAATTTTCGGAAATGCACCGACCAAGCTCCACCCCATAAGTTTGTAGTATATAAACTTTGCTAATTGATGCATAAGATTAATTGTAAATAATCGAATTAACTTCTGATATATTTAAATATAATTAAGCATTATATTTTTCTGTAGATTGATTTTAATTTTTCCCGTGTAATTATTTCCTTCCAATTTTCACCCAACGCATTTTCCCATAGCGGTTCCATTTTCAAGGCAACATTGCAAAGTGTATCGAAATCGTCTTCAGTAAGATCTTTACAAATGCCTGTTGGCAAATCTATCTGATGTTTCTCTTTCATCTTGTTAAAAAGTACAACACCTTCACCATAAAATTCCTGTAAATGTTGAAATACCAAACAATTCCCGATACCGTGTTTTATTCCTAATAAATAAGACAATCCATAACTCATTGCATGGGCTACCCCTACTTGAGAATAGGCAATACTCATACCTCCATGCCATGAAGCCATCATCAATTTTTCTCTCGATTCTTGCGGATCCAATTCTTCCAAATATACTTCTTTACAGAGCTCTAAGGCCATTTCACCATAGCTTTTACTAAAAGCGTTTAAGAATGTTCCATTTAAAGATTCTATGCAATGTATAAAACAATCCATACCTGTATAAAACCATTGATTTTTAGGTACACCAATAGTTAAATCTGGATCTAATAGTACCTGATCAAACACAGTGTAATCTGAGTTAATACCCAGTTTTTTGTCAGGTCCTAATAAAACTGTTGTTCTAGAGACTTCGGCACCTGTGCCACTTATAGTTGGTACGCCCACATGATATATAGATGATTTCTGAATTAAATCCCAACCTTGGTAATCTGCAGCACTTCCTTTATTAGTCAGTAATAATGAAACTGCCTTAGCTAAATCTAGCAAAGTACCACCACCGACACCAACAATTCCTGAAGGTAAGCTATCATACTTTTCGCTAATAAATTGCACCAATTTATCAACTTGTTTGGTTTTCGGTTCTTCCTCAGAAGAAACAAATATTAACTCATCATTAAAACGTAACGGCACCTTTTTAGCCAATGTTGTATTCATAAATACGTCATCAACTAAAAAAATAAAAGGAGCATCAATATGCTTTCTTTCTGGAAGTAAAATTTCATCTAACTGATTAAAACTACCTTTCCCGAATATCACTTTAGGTACTTGCGGAAAATTTCTGTGCTTAATTGTATTTACAATAGCACTTTCCTTTTCATCAATCTCATTTTTGACCTTCATAGACTTAATTCAAATATTCCAAAATATCTGTTAACTTATTAATTTTCAGATATTTATAATCATTTTCTAGAATCGAAACTTCTTCATGTTGCCATGTGGTATGAAAAGGCACATGAACTGCTTTTGCTCCAATATTAACGAGTGGTAAAACATCTGATTTGAGTGAATTACCAATCATTAAAAATTCGTTTACATTTATCTCTAAGTGCTCCAAGAGGTTGGAATAATTAGTTTCTTTTTTATCACTTAACACCTCTACGTGATGAAAATAATGTAATAGGTTCGAACGTTCTAATTTTCGTTCTTGATCTAGCAAATCGCCTTTAGTCAAAACAATAAGTCGATATTTATCCTTCAGTTGCGATAACACTTGCTCTACTCCATCTAGAAGTTCAACTTCTTGGTGAATCATTTTTTTACCAAGATTCAATATTTCGTGAATCGTTGCTTGTGAAATTCGGTTATTGGACAAATCGAGTGCCGATTCTACCATAGACAACATAAAACCTTTAATGCCATAACCATAGAGATCCAAATTTTGAATTTCCATTTTAAAGAGCTCTTGATCTACTTTATTCTTGGTTTCATAAGCCGAAAGTAATTCAGAAAATCGCTCTTCTGCTTCTCTAAAATAGGTTTCATTTACCCATAAAGTATCGTCAGCATCAAAACCAATAGTTTTAATTTTACTAAAATCTACTTCCATGCTGCTTTTGCCTTTTTTAAATCTTCTGGAGTATCAATTTCTATTCCGCTGGCAGTGGTTTCAACCATTTTTATTTTCTTACCGTATTCTAGATAACGAATAGCTTCGATTTTTTCTGTTGCTTCTAACGATAACATTGGTAACCGCTGAAAATCCATTAAAGCATTCTTTCTAAAGGCATAGATTCCTTTGTGTTTATAATATACGGTACTATTAGAAATAGCTCTCGGGTGCGGTATTACCGAACGTGAAAAGTACAAGGCAAAATTTCTATTATCTACAATAACTTTTACAGTATTTGGATTGTTTATTTCCTCTTCATCTGTAATTTTAACCATCAATGAAGCAAGATCAATTTCCATTTCTGGATCATCTTTAAAAACCTCCAGTACACTTTCTAGACTCTTGCGATCTGTAAAAGGCTCATCACCTTGAACGTTGACTATAATATCAACATCCATATTTTCTACTGCTTCCGCAATTCTATCGCTTCCGCATTCGTGTTCCTTTACACTCATAATTGCTTTACCACCAATAGCGGTGATAACTTTAAAAATGGCTTCACTATCTGTTACTACAAAAACATCATCAAATAAATTTGTACGTACAGCTGCTTCGTAAGTTCGTAGGATAACTGGCTTTCCAGAAAGATCTTGCATTAACTTTGCTGGAAATCTCGATGCCGCATAGCGGGCAGGTATCATTGCAATAATTTTCAATACTTTAGATTTAGATAGGATGAATTCAACCTCTTTTCGGGCGCAATTTACGGTATATACTGAAAATAATAAACAATATAATGATTACCAATACAATAGCCACTACTGGTGCAAAGATTGAAGCTACTGTTACAGCTGCTGCGGCACCCGTTTCAACAGTAGATACAAGAGGGTTCCCAAGTCCGCCAGTTGTTGCACTAGAAGTGAGCCTAGTAGCCGCACCAGCTCCTTTTATTGCTGTGGCAGTACCTCCACCTGCAATAATTGCCAATGCCCAAGTAACCACTGGGTCTAAATTAGCAACTGTAGAAACCATAACTGCAGTACCGGCAATTGCCGCTAATGGCACTGCAAAACTGTCTAAAAGATTATCTACCCAAGGAATAAAATAAGCGAATATCTCAAATATTGTAGCTGCACCTAAAGTAACAACAGCGGCCAAACTACCAACCCATTGCCAGCTATCGTTTAATTCCCATATATTAAAATAAGCAGCTAAACTTAATGCGAATAATGGTAAAAATACCCGAAATCCGACTGAGGCAGCAAGGCCAATGCCGAGAAAAATACTAATAATAGTTTCTGGTGTCATAAATATTTAAGTGTTCAAATTCTAATTATACGGTTGCAAACTTCATTCCAAAAAATTGCACCAATTGAAACTTTACGAATTTAATCTATTCGTTCTCAACAAAAAAATCGTTCTGAAAACCAATGAGATATAACTGCTTTTTAGCTCGTGTAACTGCAGTATACAACCATCGCAGATATTCTTTTCCAACGCCTTCAGGCAAATAAGGTTGTTCAATAAAAACTGTATTCCATTGTCCTCCTTGAGATTTATGACAAGTAATTGCATAAGAGAACTTTACCTGCAATGCATTGAAGTATTTATTATTTTTAACCTTTAAAAATCGCTTATAATTAGAGGTTTCATCAGCATAGTCTTTCATTACTTCTTGGTACAAAAGATTTCCATCTTCGTAGGAAAGCGAAGGAGTGGTTGAATGTATCGTATCAAGCATCAAAACAGTTTCAAAAGAACCCTGCTTAGGATAGTCAACAAGCTGCACTTTTACTTCAGCAAATTTAAAGCCGTATAACTCCTTTATGGCAAATATTTCAAGGACTTCTAAGATATCACCATTAGCAATAAAGCCCGCTTCAGAATTGGGCTCCAACCAATAATAATTATTCCGAACAACCATCATGAAATCACCAACGGCCAATTCACTATCTAAAAATAAAATTTGATTTCTAATATTACCATTATATAGGTTTGCTCGCTTATTAGAGCGAACTATAAATGCGGTTTCTTCTTTACCATTTTGATAATAAGACTGTTCTATAGCATCTTGTATTTCGTATCCATCAACCAGCCTAACAATGTCTTTATAACCTGCTAGATTAAATTTAAACGATTCGTAGAATTCATCTTGTAATTGTTGCCTAATTTGGGTGGCATTGGATAGAATACCAGAATTCTCTGCTTGTCGGACCACCTCATTCAATTCAAGACCTACTACTTCCAAATCGTAGTCTCTATAGATTAAATCTCCATCTAAAGCGGGACTCAACTCTAATTTTACAGGTGGTAATTGCGCAGTATCGCCTATTAATATTAATTTACAATTAGCACCAGCATGCACAAATTGAATTAAATCATCCAACAAAGAAGCGCTATCACCAAACTTAGTATCGGTAGATCTATCCGGAATCATAGAGGCTTCATCTACCAAAAAGACTGTATTTCTATGCTTATTGGGCGCTAGAACGAACTTTACATTTCCGCCTTTATCTTTTTTTGGTACATAAATTTTTCGATGAATGGTAAACGCTCTAGTCTTCGAATAATTAGACATTACTTTAGCCGCACGACCTGTTGGAGCCATTAGTACCGACTTTAAATTACAAGCCCACAAATTTTTCACTAAAGTGCCGATAATTGTTGTTTTACCAGTACCAGCAAAGCCTTTAAGCAGAAAAATACGTCTACGCTCCTTTGAAATTAAGAAAGAAGCAAGTTCTTGCAAAGCCAACAATTGCATTGTAGTAGGCTCATGCGGAAAACTTTTAATCATTAATTTCTGTAAAGAGCTATCTGTTAAAGGTTGCATAAAGTCAAAGATAAGCTGATTTAATACGTATTTCAATTACTTATTAATTTCGATACCTTATATTGCCAAGCATTACTAACATTAGGTTTTAAGGCTAATAAAACAAGTTTAAAATCGATGCCAAAAAATTAGGCGGTTTGCAAAAAAATTGTAGATTTGTGTTAACCACTAAATGAAATAATACTTATAGAAAATGAAGACTATAATACAGATTGTACTTTGGATTGCTTGTATCTTTTTCGGTTACATGATTTACAATTCAGTTACTGGACCTATCCAGTTCAAAAAAGTAAAGCAAGAACGTTTTGCTAAAGTAGTATCAAGTTTAAAAGATATTCGCGATGCACAAGAGGCCTATAAAACAGTGAATAAGAAATATGCTAAAGATTTCAAATCACTAATTAGCTTCGTAGATACTGGCAATTATACTATAACACAACAAAGAGATTCTTCTTTCTTAAGATACAATAAGGCTTTTCAGATTGATATGCCAGTTGATACTATAATAGTTGACACATTAGGAAGAGTATCTGTTAAAGATTCATTGTTTAAGGCGGACAACCGTTACAAAAATATGATGAATGTACCAGGTGCTCAGAATGGAGAAAAATTTGAAATGAAAGCTGCAATTGTAGATAAAGGCGGATACAAAGCTCCCGTTTTCGAAGCTAAAGTCGCTAAAAGTGTAGTATTATATGACCAACCTAGTGATCTAGTAGCTAAAGAAAATTCTGAAATTAGTGTTGAGGAAATTAACGGTAGCGAAATAAAAGTTGGATCAATGAATGAAGTTAGTAACAGTGGTAACTGGCCTCAAATTTATGACGCTAAGAAAAATCAATAATACAATAGAAAAATTTCATAAACTGTCCATTCAAGTTAGCTTGAATGGACTTTCTTTTTGCATATGGGACAGTATTACAAATAGTGTCCTTACATCCGAAAACATCGTCTTTCAAAAAGAGCTTACCCCCTACGCCGTTCAAAAAGAACTGAAGGCTATTTGTGAGAAACATGATATTGCTAATAAAACGTTTGCCGATATTATTATAATCCACCGAAACAATCTTTTCAGCTTTGTACCGAAATCACTTTTTGACGAAAACGAATTAGCAAATTATTTGAAATTCAATGCTAAAATATTAGCTAACGATCATGTTGTTTTCGATGAGCTTGAAAATTATGAAATGTGCAATGTTTATGTGCCTTTTGTAAATATCAACAATTACATTTTCGAGCTGTTTGGTTCTTTTATCTATAAGCATAGCGCAACTGTTATAGTCGAATCGCTGATGAATAATTATTCTACAACAAAAAATGCAGCTTGCTATGCTCATATTACCGAAACACAGATAGAGCTAACAATAATGGAAAACAAGAAATTACTGTTGTATAATAGTTTCGATTACGTAACTAAGGAAGATTTCATGTATTATCTGTTATTTACTTTGGAACAATTGAAAATAGATACCGAAAAAATTACGTTAAAATTATTTGGCGCAATTGAAGAAAATGATGACTTATTTAACCTATGTTCCCAATACGTAAGAGACGTTTCACTATTTAATCCTTCAGAATCAACTTTTAATTTTGAACTCGACGATTCGGAATTAGAGACTATTGATTTTACTGTTTTAAGCTCACTATAATGCGAATAATCTCTGGCAAATATAAAAGTAAGCGAATAATGGCTCCAAAAAAGCTACCTACTCGCCCTACAACTGACATGGCCAAAGAAGGTCTATTTAACATACTTAACAATAACTACTATTTTGATGAGTGTTCGGTATTAGATTTGTTTTCTGGCACTGGAAACATCAGTTATGAGTTCGCTTCTCGTGGTACCACAGAAATTACCGCAGTAGATGCCAACGCACATTGCGTAAAATTTATTGAAAAAACTACGAGTGAGCTTGATTTTTCTATTGACGCGATAAAAAGTGATGTTTTTAAATACTTAACGAGAGTAAATATAAAGTACAACATAATCTTTGCTGATCCACCTTATGCCATAGCCTTAGAAGATTTCGAAAGAATTGTGAAACTAGTTTTTAAAAATGAATTATTACTCGAAAATGGACAACTAATAATCGAGCATTCCTCCCATACTGATTTATCCAAATTAGAAAACTACAGTAATAAACGGAAATATGGAGGTAGTGTATTTAGTTTCTTTGAAAACACTATCGAAGCTTAAATAATTATGTGTTTATTTAATAAGGCTACTATTAGAGAAACACATATTGCAAAAGTTCAAGAGCACCCGATTCGCTTACAAGAGTATGGCGTTAGTATTTTTGATGCACTTCCCACCAAATCTGCACTTAAAAAAGCAATCAAAAAAAAGGTAATTTATGTGAACACCAAGATAGCAACTACGGCTACCCTAATATCAGGTGGTGAATCAATCACGCTTCATCAAATTGATGAAAACAATAACAAAAGAGAATTCTCACTTTTATTAGAAGTGATTTTTGAAGACGATTATCTTGCTTTAATACACAAACCACCAGGAATTCTAGTCAGCGGAAATGCTTTTAAAACCATTTTCAATGCCTTATCACAAAACCTTACTAATAGCACGCAAACAGATGCAGTCAAACCAAAACCAGTCCATCGTTTGGACTTTCCTACTTCCGGACTTTTACTGGTTGGTAAAACAGCAAGTTCAATTTCAGCTTTAAATAGACTTTTTGAATACAAGGAAATAAGCAAGTCGTATTATGCGATAACAATCGGAGTAATGAATATTAAAAAAGATACCATTACTACAGCCATAGACGGTAAACATGCAATATCTACTTATGAGGTACTACAAACTATTGAATCGGAAAATTTTGAGTATTTAAATTTGGTGAAACTAATACCACAAACAGGAAGGCGTCATCAATTACGCAAGCATTTAGCAGCTATAGGAAATCCCATTTTAGGGGATGTAGACTACGGAATTGAAGGCAAAATCTTAAAAGGAAAAGGACTATATCTTCATGCCTTTTCGTTAGAGTTTATTCACCCAATTACCAATGATAGGCTATATTTTGAAAAAGAACTTCCGAATAAGTTTAGGAAGTTGTTTTAAAAGTAATAATGCATACTAATAAAATAAAAGCAGGCCATAAGCCGGATTCTGTGCTACACCGAGGTGTAGTCCTTATCATTTATCTCGGTCTTAAATTACTCTAAGACTCAATCCGCCTACCCTTCAGTTCGGGCGTGCAGCCCTCAAACACTGATTTACGTGACGTTGCACCGTATAGAGTTTACCTGGTTTCACTACAGCCGAACTGTACTTGCTTTCTGTTGCACTGGTCCTCTTACGTCAAAGACGCAATGACGGGAGTTACCCGCTATACTGCACTATGGTGTCCGGACTTTCCTCTATTCGCACAAGGCGAATAGCGATAAGGTGGCCTGCTGCGTACAAAGGTAGCGCAATTGTTGATAAGTAAACATCGAATATCGACAAATAGAATCTATAAAAGCTTCGCGATTTTTATATTTGTATACTTATCAATTAAAGTCAAGATTTGGAACCTTTTGTAGTATCGGCTCGAAAATACCGTCCCCAAACATTTAAAGATGTTGTGGGCCAAAAGGCTATTACCAATACGCTTACGAATGCCATTGAAAACAACCATTTAGCTCAAGCACTGTTATTTACAGGTCCAAGAGGTGTTGGTAAAACTTCTTGTGCCAGAATATTAGCAAAGAATATAAATCAAGATGGACAGATAAGTGAAAATGAAGATTTTGCATTCAATATTTTTGAGTTGGATGCCGCTTCTAACAACTCGGTTGATGATATTCGTAATTTAACGGATCAAGTTCGTATTCCACCGCAAGTAGGCAAATATAAAGTCTATATTATAGATGAGGTTCATATGCTTTCACAGGCTGCTTTTAATGCCTTTTTAAAGACATTAGAAGAACCTCCTAAACATGCCATTTTTATTTTAGCAACAACTGAAAAGCATAAAATAATACCGACAATCTTATCTAGATGTCAAATATTTGATTTTAAGCGAATTACAGTAAAAGATGCCACTGAATACTTAAAATACATTGCGGAAAATCAAGGAATTGAAGCCGAAGATGACGCCTTGCACATAATAGCTCAAAAGGCAGATGGTGCTATGCGCGATGCGCTGTCTATCTTTGATCGCGTAGTTAGTTTTTCAGGTAAACAATTAACAAGAAAAGCGGTAACCGAAAATTTAAACGTTCTTGATTACGATACTTATTTTGAAGCAACAGATTTAATACTAGCATCTAAGATTCCTGATTTATTGGTGCTTTTCAATAAAACATTAGCATTAGGTTTTGATGGACATCATTTTATATCTGGCCTAGCTTCACATTTTAGAGATTTAATGGTTTGCCAACACGAACAAACAATTGAACTTTTAGAAGTAGGTGAAACAGCAAAAGCGCAATATAAAGAACAATCAAAAAAAACATCGAGTCAATTTCTCCTTAAGGCAATTGATATAGCTAACGACTGCGACCTCAAATATCGAAGTAGTAAAAATCAAAGACTACTAGTTGAACTAGCATTAATGAAATTAGCATCCATAGAATATATGGGTGAAAAAAAAAACCTGAATCAATAGCATTAGCAAATAAGACTATTGAGTTAGTACCAGCTTCTTTCTTTAATCACACTAGAAAACCCATAGCAAAAGCACCGGAAAGACAAGCAACACCTATTACTGTTGTATCGGAAAAAGTTAGTACACCATTACCAGAGGAAATAGTTACAACCGCTGCACCAGAAAAAGAAGAATCAATTTCTGATATAGCGGAACCAGCTGCTGCAATTAATACCGAGATTTTGACGAAACCAAGTGTCAAAAAAATCAATATTAATAAGCCTGCAAAGAAGGTTTCCGGACTTTCAATTTCTAGCTTAAGAGCTAAAAAAGAACACGCCCTCAATAAAAAAGAAGTTCGCATAAATCCCGCAGATCTTCCAAAAGATCCATTTACAGAGGAAGAAATGCGGCAACATTGGGCAGATTTTGTAAACAAGATTGAAGCAAAAGGTCAAAAAATATTAGCCTCAAACCTTAATTCTGATATTCCTTCACTTAGAGATAATAATAAACTCTGGATAGAATTGCCAAACTCTACCATGAAAACTGAAATTGAACGTGAACAATTTGAGTTGATGGAGTACTTAAAACAAAAACTTAATAATTACGAGATTTCACTAAATATAACAGTCAATGAAGCTGTAGCCAAAAAATTTGCATTTACACCTGAAGAAAAATATGAAAAGCTACGCGAAAAGAATCCTGCTATTGACCTTCTCCGCAAAACTTTCGATTTAGACCTATAAACTTCTTTTGCGGTACCAAGCAAAAAAGAACATTGCTACAGACATAATAATTAATCCAAATGCCTCTCTACCCTCTTCAATATTTTTAATATCACCTTTACCAATTTCAAACCCCTCAAAGGTTTCAGGGTATACATAAATTGCTCCTAAAACTCCCAGTATGCCACATATAAGTGGCACCACAAATGATACTTTGTTTAAAGCCACTCCAAAAGAAACCAGTGCACTTATTGCATAAATTACAATCCATAATAATGGATCCGGGTCGTTATACTGCAATACAGCAGATACAACACTTAAAATTCCATATGTCCAGGCGAATATCTTTGCAAATGATTTCATCTAACAAATATAAAGTTTTGAAACATTTTTCAATACCAGTACTTTTGATAAAATTTATATTTTATGCTTGGTTTAAAACTTCCTACCGATCCTAGATGGGTAAATATTGTTGAAAAAAACATTGCCGAAATACTTACAGACCATGCCTATTGTGAGCAAAAGGCGGCAAGTACAGCTATTTCACTCATTGTAAGTTTCCCGGAATACTCTGAATTAATTGAAGAAATGATAGCACTTTCTAGAGAAGAAATGGGTCATTTTAAAATGGTTCATGATCGTATTTTAGCACGTGGCGAAAAATTAGGAAGAGACCGTAAAGATGAGTATGTAATACAACTAATAAAATTTTTTCCAAAAGGTGGAAGTAGGACCACACAATTAGTCCATCGATTGCTCTATGCAGGATTAATAGAAGCACGCAGCTGCGAAAGATTCCGACTGTTATCGGAGCAATTAGAAGATAAGGAGCTAGCGGATTTTTACCATAAACTAATGGTAAGTGAAGCAAGCCATTACACAATGTTCTTAAAATTTGCACGCCAATATGGTGATCTAGAAGAAGTGAATCAGAAATGGCAAGACTTACTAAAGTACGAGGCTGAGATTATGAAAAATTTAGGAACTTCCGAAACTATACATGGATAAACTTTTATAGAACACTATCTGTTTTAGCTAGATAGTACTCGTATGTAGCAAATTGAGAACGCACTTTTGGCTTATCATTTTTACGATATGCATTATCTTGAGCTTCATTAAATACACGAGCTTTGACATTATCACTCCAAGCAATTTCAAAAGTATCTAAAAGTTCTTTCTTAATATCCTCATCATAAATTGGACAACCTACTTCTACCCTATTTTCTATATTTCGAGTCATAAAATCAGCCGATGAAATATACATTTGCGTATCGCCATCATTACAGAAAATGAATAATCTTGGATGTTCAAGAAACTTATCTACAATGCTAATAGCCTCAATATTTTCACTCAATCCTTCAATACCCGGAATTAGACAGCAAATACCCCTAATAATTAATTGAATTTTCACACCAGCCTGGCTGGCCTCATACAACTTATCAATCATTTTATAAGAAGTAAAACTATTCATCTTTATTTTGATGAATGCTTCCTTACCAGCCTTAGCATTTGCGATTTCTTGATTTATTAATTTTTTAAATTTTCGTTCTGTGTAATGTGGTGATACGATTAAGTGTTTAAACTTTTTTATTTTGTAAGTTGTTTCAAAGAAATCAAAAACCTTATTAAGCTCTTTTAAAATCGGAGTATTAGCAGTAAACAAAGTATAATCGGTATAAATTTTTGCGGTAGATTCATTAAAGTTACCCGTACTTATAAATCCATAACGCTTTAAGCCTTGTGGCTCTTCTCGCTCAATAATACATATTTTACTATGCACTTTTAAGCCTGGAACTCCAAAAATTAATTTTACACCTTCCGCTTGTAATTGCTCAGCGTATTCAATATTTGCTTGTTCATCGAATCTTGCTTGAAGTTCTATTTGTACAGTTACGTTTTTACCATTTTTCGCAGCATTGATAAGCGCAGTAGCTACTTGAGAATTATTTGCCAAGCGATAAACCGTCAATTTTATCGTACGCACTTTTGGGTCAAGAGCTGCTTCTCTTAAAAACTTTAGTACGTAAGCGAAAGTATGGTAAGGCGTGTATTGCAAATAATCCTTTTCCGCTATTTTCTCTAACAAACTACCTTCCCAGTTTAGCCCAACAACAGGTAATGGCGTTATTTTATCATATAACAAATCTGTTCTACCGAGACTTGGAAAGCCCATATAATCACATTTATTATGATATCGACCACCGGGTATTACACTATCGGCGTCTTCAATGGCCATTTTTTCTTTCAAAAATCTAAGTGTGTCATTTCCTATACTTTTATCGTAAACAAAACGAACAGGATCACTGATTTTGCGGTGTTCTACACTTGATGAAATCTTTTCAATAAAACTTTTACTTAAATCATTATCAATATCAAGTTCAGCATCTCTAGTAATCTTTATCATATGCGCAGATATTGATTCGTAGTTAAACATATTAAAAATATGTCTAAGGCAATATCTAATTAAATCATCGAGCATTATAATGTAGCTTTTTCCATTTTCATGTGGAAGTTCCACAAAGCGCTCTATGCCTTTAGATATTTCTATTAGGGCATATTGGATTTCTTTATGTTTACTTTCACTCTCTGCATTAACCATTACCATTTTCACTGCTAAATATGCCGCAGTATCCTTTAGCATAGGAAATTGAGTTACCTCATCCAAAATGATAGTCATTAAACGAGGGCTCACATTTTTTATAAAATAATCTTTAACGAAAACTTGCTGACTTTCACTTAATTCATTTTCTTGAAGTATAAAAATATCCTGCTGTTCTAATTCATCTTCAATGTCTTTTAAAATTTCTAAACTCTGAGATTGCTGCTGAATAACTATCTTGGTGATTTCTTCAAGTAAATCTTTCGCTGTATCACCACCCAAAACACTTTTACCACTCTTCCCCGCATCAAAAATTCGTTTTACCGTAGCATATCGTACTTTAAAAAACTCATCGAGATTATTAGAAAATATTCCTAAAAAGCGTAGTCTTTCGATAAGCGGCACATTATTATCAGCACTTTCTTGAAGTACTCTTTCATTAAAACGTAACCAGCTTATTTCTCTATTTATATATTTGCTCTTTACTTTATTCATTCTCTAAGTTGTTTCGGAAAAATAGTTTGTTCAGTTGTTCCTTTTGCTATTTGAGACCACGTATCAATATTAAAATTTAATTCCACTAGTCCAGCAGTTGGAACGTTGTCAATATAGCTATTTCCTAAAGAATTGGCAATATGAGTGAAAGCATGATTATGTCCAAAAATTAGTACTGAATTAATATCGTTATTCAAATTTTTTAGAACATTTAGAACTTCATTACCTGAAAAATCATAAAGTTCATTAAGCACTTCCAATTTATTAAAAGGCAGATATAACTGACGCAAAAATATAGCACAGGTGTGAAGTGCCCTATTCGCTGGACTCGAGTATACGGCATCGATTTTAATAGCTTGTTCAGCAATTTTATCACTAACTAATATCGCATCGTTTATACCACGTTCTAAAAGTGGACGGTCCTTATCACTAACAGAATATTCCCATGAAGATTTGCTGTGTCGTACAAGAATTAACTTTTTCATATTTAATGCTATTCACTATGGCGCTAATCGCTCAATAGTCCAATTAAAATCTTCTTGCAAAGAATATCGAATACGATCATGCAATCTATTGGGTCGACCTTGCCAAAACTCCATGGAAATTGGTTTTACAATATAACCACCCCAATAATCTGGTCGTTGAATATCTTTCCCATTTAATTCATGCTCTAAATCCTTAAGTTTATCCTCTAAATATTCTCGAGAAGGAATAACTTTACTTTGATCCGAAACTATTGCACCTAATTTACTTCCGTCTGGGCGCGATTCAAAATACCCATCAGATAGGTTTTGACCAATTTTTTCAGCCTTACCCTTTACGATTATCTGACGTTCTAATACCGACCAGAAAAAGGATAAACAAACATTTGGATTTTGCTCAATGGCCTTACCTTTTTCACTTTCATAATTAGTATAAAAAATAAAACCTTCTTCTGTATATTTTTTTAAAAGCACTACCCTATTTTTAGGGAAGCCATCTAGTCCAATAGTAGAAACTGTCATTGCATTATGCTCTTCGCTACTCTCAGAGTTCTCAACCTCGTAAAACCACGTTTGAAAAAGTTGCATAGGATTTTCAGAAATTACATCTTCTGTTAATGCACTTTTTTCATAAGATCTTCTATAATTGCTTAGGTCTTTTTCCATGATAATTAATCTATAAACAAGATATGTAAAGTTCTTTAAAAAAAACAAGACCTCAATGGTTTTTACAACCTTGAGGTCTTATAAATTATCTTATTTTAAAATTAGAGAATTAACAAATCAATCAATTTTCTGATAACTCATTTGTATTGGCACAGGAGCATCGGCAGGATATGAAAGATAATACAGCGTCAAAGTTTTATTTTTTATATCGTATCTAGTTCCGTAGCCCTCACTCTCTTCATACTGTATAGTTTTCGGCTCTGGCATGAAACTATTTTCCCATGATGTATTCGACTCTAATTTGATAAAAATACTATCTCCTTTTACCTCAAAAGTTCCTAAAGTTTCAGATTGTCCAATAATCTCATCAGGATTTTCATCTTTAAACCCATAGAAATCAATAGTATTGGAATAGGAAGCATCGGAATTAAAAGTATAGGTAAAGACCATATCAAAATATCTATAATCTTCTCCAAGTCCGCCGCTTGGCACTTGGTCAGTTCGACTCCATTTCCCTATAATATCTGTACTTGAATATTCCTCTTCGTCTTCAATAATCTCACTTCCACACGAAAATAAAAATAGAGTCAGTATAAAACCCAAAAATTTAATATTCTTCAACATAAAATCCGTTTTATACTAGATGTGCTTTTTATGATTTCGTTGCGTGTAATTACTTAAAGCTCAAAGGCCTTACCATCATCTGCCAATTCAACATTTTTAAAAACTGTAATTGCCTCTTCTTTAAAAAGTTGAATCGATTTATATCGCGTAGAATAATGTCCTAAAATAAGTTTCTTAACATTGGCATCTTTGGCTATTGTAGCAGCTTCTTTAGCCGTAGCATGTTTCGTTCTATCTGTTAAGTGTTGTTCTGACTCCAAAAATGTTGATTCATGATATAAGGTATCAACATTTTTAATTTGCGCCACTATGTCCGGTTTATAAGCTGTATCACTACAGAAGGCATAGCTTTTAGCCGCTGGGGGATCAAAGGTCAACAACTTATTATCTATTTCACGACCATCGTCTAAGATGATATTTTTTCCTTTTTTTATATTATGATAATAAGCTTTGTCAATTTTATATTGGGCAACAACATCAATATTTAATTTTCGTTCACCCACTTTTTCTTTAAACAGAAAGCCATTGGTGTATACTCTATGGTTTAATGGAATTGTTTCAACTGTTACTTTATCGTCTTCGTAAATAACTTCACTTTCTTTGGATGATAGTTCATGGAAAATCAATAAATAATTTGTCCATGAATCTCCTAATTTAAGTAATAATGTAATTGCTTCTTTAATTCCTTTAGGACCATAAATATGCATTTCTTTATCTCTTCCTAATAGTCGAAAAGTAGAAATTAATCCGGGTAACCCAAAAAAATGATCTCCGTGTAAATGCGAAATAAAAATATGATTGATCCGCGAAAACTTAATTTTATGCTTGCGTAATTGAACTTGCGTTCCTTCGCCACAATCAATTAAAAACATGTGGTTTTTAATTTCTAAAACTTGAGAAGTCGGATTTGTAAGTGTTCTCGGTGTTGCAGCATAACAACCTAGAATAGTCAAATTCATAAATCGAGGTCCCTTTCGATTTCTTCCATTTCTATAAAATCGTGTGCTTCTCGTATCGTTGGCACTAAAGAAATTTCTTCAGGAGCATCATCATAACTTACTTTGGCAGTAACCAGCACAAATGATTTATTTAAAGCGCGATGTTCATTCGAAATTTGCAAGAATTCTAAAATATCGTCTGCTGTTAAAGCAGAAAAAGTAAAAAGATTAATAATTAAATGGTCATCTTTTATTTTTGGATAAGCCTCTTTCAAGTTTTTCAAAAACTCAGCCAATGAAATATTCTCCTGAAACACCGTAGTAGTGTTGCCTTTTTTATCAAATATCATATTGTTTTATTTTATTTTGGAAGCTAACAAATAAATTACTGCCATACGAATAGCTACTCCGTTCTCAACTTGATTCAAGATAATACTTTGATCTGAATCTGCAACGTCACTGGTTATTTCTACCCCTCTATTTATTGGACCAGGGTGCATAATTGTAATCTCTTTATCTAAACTATTTAGCAAAGCCTTATTTACACCAAATTGTTGTGCATATTCTCTTGTGGTTGGAAAATAACTCATATCCATACGTTCGTTCTGTACACGTAACATATTGGCCACATCGCACCATTCGAGTGCTTTTCTTAAATCAGTTTCTACAGTTACTCCCAAGCTTTCAATATGCTTAGGCATAAGCGTTTTTGGACCGCATACTTTTACATTGGCACCTTGTAATTTTAACGCAAATATGTTCGACAATGCCACACGTGAATGCAGAATATCACCAACAATTACAATGTTTTTTCCAGCAACTTGTCCAAAACGCTCCCGAATAGAATACGAATCTAGCAACGCTTGTGTTGGATGTTCGTGGGCACCGTCACCTGCATTTACGATTGCTGCATTTACATGTTTTGATAGAAAAATACCTGCTCCAGGGTTCGGATGTCTCATTACAACCATATCTACCTTCATCGATAGAATATTGTTTACCGTATCAATTAAGGTCTCTCCTTTTTTAACTGATGATTGTCCTGCAGAAAAATTAATAACATCTGCAGACAAACGCTTTTCAGCTAATTCAAAAGAAAGCTTTGTACGTGTACTATTTTCAAAAAAGATATTTGCAATAGTTATATCTCGTAAGGAAGGTACTTTCTTAATAGAACGATTAATTACTTCTTTAAAATGATCAGCAGTTTCAAAAATGAGTTGAATATCACCTTTGTTGAGATATTTAATTCCTAGTAAGTGTTTTACACTTAATTCGCTCATTCTTATTTATTTATCAAATAAATGATGTCTTTACCATCGTTTTCTTTCCAGAGAACTTTTACTTTCTCGTTGTTAATAGCATCTACTTGTCTACCTCTATAATTTGGTTGAATTGGCAAGTGTCTACTAAATCTTCTATCAATAAGTGTCAATAACTCTATTTCAGCTGGCCTACCAAAAGACTGTATCGCAGTTAATGCTGCTCTAATACTTCTACCTGTGTATAATACGTCGTCTATAAGTACTACCTTTTTATCTTCTACTAAAAAATTGATATTTGTTTTGTTGGCTTCCAAAGGTTTCTCACCTCTTCTAAAATCATCGCGATAAAATGTGATGTCTAGAGAACCTAGATCAATATGCTTTACTTTATATTCTTCCTTTAGCAATTTAGTCAATCGTTCTGCCAAGTAAATACCTCTTGGCTGCAAACCAATTAAAACTGTTTCACTAAAATCTAAATGATTTTCAAGCAACTGACAGGCCAAACGGTGAAGTATGATTTGAATTTCTTTAGAAGAGAGCAGTACTTTTTGACTCATATCTTTATTGGCCGATGCTTTAAGCTTAACAAAAATATGAAATTAAGACGGAAAGCCTTGGAGAATTTACAACAAAAAAAAGCCCTGATATTTCTATCAGGGCTTCTATATAAAATATAGTAAACAAATTATTTATCGTTTGCTTCCATTTTATCTTTCAACGCTTGTAAAGCATCATTAGCATCACCTAAAGTAGGCTTAGCCTCATCAGCAGCTTTACTAGCTCTTTTCTGTGCTGCTTTTACATTACGCACTTCTTCTTCTTTAAAGATAGCGGTATGACTTGCAACAACTCTCTTGAAGTCTTTATTGAATTCAATGATTTTAAATTCAGCTTCTTCACCTTTACCTAATTTCTTACCATCTTCTTTTTCTAAATGGCGTTGTGGTACAAAAGCAGTAATATCTTCATTAAACTCAATAGTAGCACCTTTATCAACAATATCAGCTATTGTTGCTTTATGTACAGAACCCAAAGCAAATTCAGTTTCATATTTATCCCAAGGGTTTTCAGTAGTTTGTTTATGTCCTAAGCTTAACTTACGGCCTTCAACATCTAACTCCAACACCTCAATATCAATAGTATCACCAACATTCACAAATTCTGATGGATGCTTAATTTTCTTAGTCCAAGATAAATCTGAGATATAGATTAGACCATCAATTCCTTCTTCCATTTCAACAAAAACACCGAAGTTGGTAAAGTTTCTAACGATACCTTTATGACGTGAGCCAACTGGGTATTTAGAAGTAATATCAGTCCATGGATCTGGAGTCAATTGCTTGATACCAAGAGACATTTTACGATCTTCTCTATCTAAAGTTAACACTACAGCTTCAACTTCATCACCTACTTTTACAAAATCTTGTGCAGATCGTAAATGTGTAGACCATGACATTTCAGAAACGTGAATTAATCCTTCAACACCTTCAACTACTTCAATGAAAGCACCGTAATCAGCAATAACAACAACCTTACCTTTAACTTTATCTCCGATTTTAATCTCGTCAGATAAAGCTTCCCAAGGATGCTTCTCTAATTGCTTCATACCTAATTGAATTCTAGATTTGTTTTCATCAAAGTCTAAAATAACAACGTTTAATTTCTGATCAAGCTCAACAACCTCGTTCGGGTGGTTAATTCTAGACCAAGAAAGGTCAGTAATGTGAACTAAACCATCTACACCACCAAGATCAATAAACACACCATAAGAAGTAATGTTTTTAACAACACCTTCTAGTACTTGTCCTTTTTCTAATTGGCTAATGATTTCTTTCTTCTGTTCTTCGATATCAGCCTCAATAAGTGCTTTATGCGAAACAACAACGTTTTTGAATTCGTGATTAATTTTAACCACTTTAAATTCCATATTCTTCCCAACATACTGATCGTAATCGCGTATTGGTTTAACATCGATTTGAGAACCTGGTAAGAATGCTTCAATACCGAATACATCGACAATCATACCACCTTTAGTACGACATTTAACAAAACCACTAACAATTTCTTCATTGTCATGCGCTTTGTTTACACGATCCCATGCCATGATGGTACGCGCTTTTCTGTGCGACAATACTAATTGTCCACTTTTATCTTCGCGTATATCTATAAGAACTTCAACTTTGTCACCAACCTTTAAATCAGGATTGTAACGAAATTCGTTTAATGAAATTACACCTTCAGATTTAGCGTTAATATCAATAATAGCCTCACGTTCAGTTAAATAAACTACTGTACCGGTAACTACTTCTTCATCTGCAGTATCAACAAAATTCTCTGCTACTAATTTTTCAAATTCTTGCAATTTTGAGTCTTCAACACGCTCAATTCCTTGTTCGTATTTTTCCCAGTCAAAACTTTCTAAAAATTCTTTTGGATCTTGGACAGGAGCTGCCACTTTTTCTTCTTGTTTTACCACTTCGGTTTCTTCTACCGGGGTAGTTGCTTTTTCTTCAGCCATTTGAAGATTAAATTTGTATTCTGTGTTTATTAAAGAGCTAAACGACTATCACAGAAGTTGTTATACGTTTATTTTTTAAATATTCCTTTTTCACTCTTTATACTGCCGTCAAAAAAGGAGTGCAAAAATACAATTAAATTATTATTTTAACCAACAATACATCTAATAGTAGCAATAAATATGGGGTATTTTAACCGAACACCCCATTTTTATTATAATAATTACTATTTTTACAAGTATATTATTAACCATTAAAATAGAAAAATGAGCGTAAAAGCAAAATATCAAGGGGTATTAACCCTTGGGGAGCAATTAGGAGTAAAAGATGGTGCTGTTACTGAAGAAGGTGGTGTTCTAAAAATAAAGGGGGTTGCCAACACTCAGTATGAGAAAAACCTTATGTGGGACAAAATCAAGGAACTTGGTGGAGACAGTCCTTCTGACATTAAAGCCAATATCACGGTTGAAGATACTTCAGTATACGCAAGACATACGGTTAAAGGCGGTGAATCTTTAAGTAAAATTGCAAAGCATTACTATGGTGATGCTATGAAATATAAAGAGATTTTCGCTGCAAACACAGGAATATTGAAAAATCCAGATGTAATTCATCCAGATCAAGTTTTAGTAATTCCTAACCTATAAGTAGTAGGTTTATTGAAATACAAAAGGGATGCAGATGCATCCCTTTTTTTATTCCTTTAATGTTCAAAAATCTTACTATTTACGATTTTCTGCGTTCTTCAATTAATCGTAAGGCATAACCGTGCAAGCGTTCAAATTGATCCTGTAGCCCAATATCACTATTATCAAACTCAATAGCATTATCTGCTTTTCGCAACGGAGAAAATTCTCTATTCGAATCTATATAATCTCTCGATTCTACATTTTCTAATACTTCTTGATATGTTACCTGCTCTCCCCTATCTAATAATTCTTTATACCGTCTTGTTGCACGAGCTTGTGGCGATGCTGTCATAAAAACTTTCATTTCTGCATCCGGAAAAACTACGGTGCCAATATCGCGGCCATCCATAACAATCCCTTTTTCCTTACCAATTTCTTGTTGTATTTCAACAAGCTTAACTCGAACAGCCTGAATTTCGGCAACTGGGCTTACATAAGCTGAAACCGCTAAGGTTCTAATTTCCTTTTCAACGTTCTCATCATTCAAATAAATTTCTGAATAACCCAAACTTTCATTAAAAACGAATTTTAGATTTATTTGTGGCAAGTCATTTACTAAAGCATCGACATTTTTCACCGATTCTCCGAAATAACCTTTTCTCAGAGCGTACAACGTAACTGCCCTATACATTGCACCTGTATCCACATATACATAGCCCAAATCTTTGGCCAAATGTTTTGCAACAGTGCTTTTTCCAGTAGACGAATAACCGTCAATTGCTATGGTGATTTTACACATACTTCAAAAATAGTTAGAATAGATTAAAATAATACTCTTGTATCTAAACTCAATTTAAAATATTTATAATTTCTTCGGATTTACCACCTTCTTGTCGGTAATAGCAATATCAATAACCTCATGCATATTAGTAACATAATGAAATTTTAATCCTTTTAAATAGTCTTGTTTAATTTCTAAAATATCTTTCTCATTATCTTTACACAAGATTATCTCTTTAATCCTTGCTCTTTTTGCAGCTAGAATTTTCTCTTTAATACCTCCAACAGGTAATACTTTGCCACGCAAAGTAATTTCTCCTGTCATCGCCAAGCTACTTTTGATTCTTTTTTGAGTGAAAAGAGAAACTAAAGATGTGAGCATTGTAATACCTGCACTTGGCCCATCTTTTGGGGTCGCACCTTCTGGGACATGAATGTGCACATTGTACTTATCAAAAACCTCAGAGTTGATACCAAATCTATCACAGTTAGACTTAATATATTCCATAGCGATGGTTGCTGATTCTTTCATCACCTTACCAAGGTTTCCGGTTATATTAAGGATGCCTTTCCCTTTAGATAATATAGACTCTATAAAAAGAATATCACCACCTACACTTGTCCAAGCCAAGCCTGTTACAACACCAGCAACATCATTGTTCTCATATTTATCTCTTTCTAATCTCGCAGGGCCTAATACTTTTTCAATATCAGCATTAGAAACTTTAATATCGTACTTTTCTTCTGTAGCTATAGATTTTGCTGCATATCGCACCATTTTTGCAATTTGCTTTTCCAAGTTACGAACACCAGATTCACGGGTATAACCTTCCACTATTTTTTCTAGTTGCGGTTTACCAATTTTTAAATCCTTTGCAGTCATTCCATGCTCAGTTAATTGCTTAGGCAGTAAATGACGCTTTGCTATTTCTACTTTCTCCTCAATAGTATAACCCGAAACATTAATTATTTCCATACGGTCCCGTAAAGCAGGCTGTATAGTCGATAGGTTATTTGCAGTAGCTATGAACATAATCTTTGAAAGATCATAACCCATTTCTAAGAAATTGTCATAAAACTCACTATTCTGCTCAGGATCTAATACCTCTAACATTGCCGATGAAGGATCTCCCTGATGGCTATTCGAAAGTTTATCAATTTCATCTAAAATGAATACGGGATTTGATGTTCCGGCTTTCTTTAAACTCTGAATAATACGCCCAGGCATGGCGCCAATATAAGTTTTACGATGTCCTCGTATCTCAGCTTCATCACGCAAACCACCTAAAGACATGCGCACATATTCTCTACCTAATGCTTCGGCAACGGACTTACCAAGGGATGTTTTACCAACGCCCGGAGGACCATAAAGACATAAAATTGGAGATTTCATATCATTTCGAAGCTTTAAAACAGCTAGGTATTCAATAATCCTACGTTTTACATCTTCTAAACCATAGTGATCACGGTCTAATATTTTTTGTGCTCTCTTTAAATCGAACTTATCTTTAGAGAATTCATTCCAAGGCAAGCCAATAAATAAATCGAGGTAATTTCTTTGTATCGAGTATTCCGCAACTTGCGGATTCATACGTTGCATTTTTGCAAGTTCTTTATTAAAATGATCACCTACAGCTTTAGTCCATTTTTTAGACTTAGCTAATTTTCGCATTTCGTCTATCTCCTCATCATTAGAAACACCACCCAATTCTTCTTGAATAGTTTTCATTTGTTGATGTAGAAAATACTCACGTTGTTGCTGATCTAGGTCATTCCGAACTTTTAACTGAATATCGTTGCGTAACTCCAATCGCTGCATTTCAACATTCATATATTTTAATGTAGCTAATGCACGCTCTTTTAAGTTACCTATTTCTAACAACTCTTGTTTCTCTTTAACCGCCAAATTAAGGTTTGAAGAAACGAAGTTTATTAAAAATGAATTGCTTTGTATGTTCTTTATTGCAAATGAAGCTTCACTAGGTATATTCGGATTATCCTTAATAATGCGAAGAGCTAGCTCTTTAATAGAATCGATAATAGCTAAAAACTCTTGAGTATCCTGCCCTTCGCGCTCTTCTGTAGTTTCGCGAATAGTAGCAGTGATATAAGGATCTTCTGTTAAGACTTCAGCAACTTCAAATCGCTTTTTACCCTGTATAATTACAGTTGTATTGCCATCAGGCATTTTTAAAACTCTAAGAATCTGAGCTACTGTACCTAAAGTATTAATATCCTTAATTTTTGGATTCTCAGTCTCTTCATCTTTTTGAGAAACCACTCCAATTACTTTAGACCCGCTATTTGCGTCTTTAATTAAATTAATGGATTTATCTCGACCAGCAGTTATCGGAATCACTACTCCTGGAAACAATACTGTATTACGCAAAGGCAATATCGGTAAGGTTTCGGGCAATGATTCATTATTCATTTCCTCTTCATCCTCAGGCGTCAATAATGGAATTAATTCTGCTTCGCTTTCAATATGCTGTAACGACACATTGTCAATATTTATGAATTTTGTTCTTGCCATAATCAATATAGTGCGTCAATCTGTCATTTTGATCAACGATGTTATTATATGTTCTTTTCTCGTAATATAGGCCAAACTTCAATGCGGCTAAAGATTTACCGTTTTTGAAACTTGAATCTTTATAAATTAAGACAATTGTTGTGCCATAAGCCAAGGAAGTGAAAAAATGCCATATTCCGTAATTAAAACAGCCATATTCGACAAATGCGCCCCTAATTTCGGCATCCTCCCAAAAAATAATTAGATAAGTGTAACAATCATTAAATTCGATAATCTTTAATACAAATAACAACCTTTTTGAGCCAAAGTATTGAACATACAGACAAACTGTTACAGTTATGTCTTAAAGGTAACCAATCCGCACAATTAGAAATATACAATCGCTATTACAAAGCAATGTATAATGCGGCATTGCGTATCGTAAAAGACACAGCTGAAGCCGAAGATATTATGCAAGAATCATTCTTGAGTGCATTTACAAAATTGCACACTTTTAAGGGTGACGTTGCTTTCGGTGCTTGGTTGAAACGAATTGTAGTTAATAATAGCATTTATTACTACAGAAAACACCAAAAAAAGAACGAAGTATCATTTGATAATGTAATGTACAAGGTTGAAGATAATGATGGAATAGTTTCGGATCATGTGTTTTCTGAACAAAAGGCTCAAAAAGTGATGAAGACCATGAAACAATTAAAAGACAATTACAGAATTTCTTTGACCTTACATTTAATAGAAGGATATGATTATGAGGAGATTAGTGAAATAATGAACATTAGTTACGCTAATTGTAGAACAACAATATCAAGGGCAAAAGAAAGCCTAAGAAAGAAAATTTTAAGCGCATAAATATGCAAGACAATAAATTAGAAAATATTTTCAATGAATTGCAAGGCCACTTCGACACCGAAGAACCAGCAGCTAGTCACGAGCTTCGGTTTCTAGAAAAATTGAAGGGAGACACCAAAGTAGTTGAAAACAAGACAAAGAAGTTTAATTGGTGGAAGCCGCTATCGATTGCTGCCTCAATAATGGTGATTTTCATGTTAAGTTTTGGCTACTTCAATTCTACTACTACCATAGAAGAGAAAGTTGCAGAAATTTCACCAGAAGCAGCAAACACACAATTCTATTTTGCCAATTTAATAGAAGAACAAGTAAAAGAACTCGAAAGTAGTAGTACGCCAGAGACAAAAAAAATAATCTCAGACACCATGGTTCAGCTTAAAAAGCTAGAATCAAATTATAAAAATCTAGAAAACGAATTACTCGAAGGCGGTAATAGCAAACTAATTCTAAGCGCTATGATTACTAATTTTCAAACAAGAATAGACCTTCTAGAAGAAGTCATGAACCAAATTGAGGCAATAAAAACACTAAATAATTTTGAAGAAAACACTGGTCAATTTATACTTTAAATAAAAAGCATAAAATGACAAATTCCCAAAAAATATAAATTACAATACAAATGAAAAAAGAACTACATAATTACATAGTCTTGCTAATTTTAGCTCTGCCAATGGTGCTTTCTGCTAATGACCATGAATTAAAAGGAAAATACACTAAAGAAAAAACGATCAAAAAAGAATTTGACGTGAATTTTGATGCACTTTTAAAAATTAAAAATAGCTACGGAAATTTGAATATCACCTCATGGAATGAGGATAGAGTACTTATTGAAGTACATATTAAAACCAGTGGAAATAACGAAGATAAAGTTCAACGCAAGCTAGAAGAAATTAATGTTGATTTTGAAAACAGTAGCAACTTAGTTTCTGCAAGAACGATATTCGGCAGTAAAGGTAGTAGCTGGGGCTGGAATTGGAGTAATAACAATGTAAATATGCAAGTAAACTACACCATAAAACTGCCTGTTAAAAATAGCGTTCACTTAAATAATGACTATGGAAGTATTATTCTAGACCGTGTAGATGGTCATGCAAAAATCAATTGTGATTATGGTCGATTAGAAATTGGCGAATTACGGGGTAGAAACAACGAACTAAATTTCGATTACACTTCCAATTCTACTATTGAATACATGAATAGCGGGTCTATTGAAGCTGATTATTCTGGTTTTACATTAGAAAAAACTAATGATATCATTCTTGATGCTGATTACACAAACGCCACCTTTAAGGAGATGAAAAATCTGAAATATAATTGTGACTATGGAAAGCTCGAAGTAAATAAGGCAAATAATATATCGGGTAATGGAGACTATTTTAATGTACGTCTGGGAACTATACATGGCAATGTTGAAATACGAGCTGATTACGGCCAAATTAAAATAGAAGAAATGGCAGCCGATGCAGGAAAATTAGTAATTGATAGCGATTATACGGGTATAAAAATGGGTTATAATCCAGCTTACAATTTCGATTTTGAACTGGACTTAGAATATGGAGGATTTAATGGAAATGACGAGCTTGAAATCAATATTAGTAACGAAAAATCCACATCAAAATACTATAAAGGATATCATGGTGAGCAAAATAGCGGTAATAATATTTCCATCAGTAGTGAATATGGCAGTATAACATTTCACAAAAAATAATCATCAATCAATATTAAATAATCAGAAAAATGAAAAATTTAGCAACATTAAGTTTAATTGTACTTTGTAGTATTTCATGTACTGCACAATGGGGAAAAAAAGTAAAAGGAAATGGTAATAAAACAACAATTGAAAGGTCGGTAGACGATTATGATAGAGTCGCGGTTTCAGGCTTTTTTGATGTTGATTTGGTTTCTGGCAAAGAAGGCGAAATATCAATAAGTGGTGAATCAAATTTATTAGAACATATTATTACTGAAGTTAAAAATGGTCAGCTTAATATCAAAGTGGAAAAAGGATATAATTTGAGTCCTTCTAGTTGGAAAGATGGTCTTCATATTACCGTACCTGTTGAGAGCATAGATGCCGTAACGCTTTCTGGCTCGGGTGATATTGTAGGTAAAACAAAATTAAAATCTTCCAATTTTAAAACTACCATGTCAGGTTCGGGTGACATTACATTAGAAATTGAGGCAGAAAATGTTTCAACTACCATGTCTGGCTCAGGTGATATTAATTTAAGTGGATCAACAAGTAATTTCAATGCTAGCATTTCCGGTAGTGGCGATATAGGCGCTTACGATTTAATAGCCGATAATGTAGAAGCTACAGTTTCTGGTTCAGCGAATATAGAAGTAACAGCGAACAAAATGCTTAAAGCTCGTGTTTCAGGTTCTGGAGACATTGATTATAAAGGCAATCCTGAAAAAGTAGATACTAAAACCTCCGGGTCTGGTGATATAACCAAAAAATAACATCAAGAAAGAAATCAAAATCAGAAAACAGAGTTGTTACTCCCCGTCCACCAATATTGGGCGGGGATTTTTATTTACCCGTAATAACAATAGCGCTCCAATAAGAAAGAAAATACCCAAAAATATAATGGCATTCCGCATTGTGCCGGTTACCTGTGCCACGTAACCATATAAAAAAGTGCCTATTACAATTCCAATTTTTTCAGCCACATCGAAAAAACTAAAAAAAGACGTAGTATCTGTAGTTTCTGGCAAAAACTTAGAATAAGTTGATCTAGAAAGCGCTTGTATTCCACCCATTACAATGCCAACGCAACCGGCTGCAATATAAAAATCAGTTGGAGTAATTACAAAATATGCATATATACACAAGGCAATCCACATAATATTTATAACTACTAGTGTTTTAATATTCCCATATGCTCTAGATGCTTTAGCTGTAATTGTTGCACCAAAAATAGCAACAAGCTGTATAAGCATTATACTTATTATAAGGCCCATAGTTCTTTCATTATCAGACCCCCAAGCAATTTCTTCTTCACCAAAAAAGGTTGCAATCAACATAACAGTTTGTACTGCCATACTATACACGAAAAAAGCACCCAAATAGCGTTTAAGTTTTACAAGTTCACTCAATTGATGCCATACTCCCTTTAATTCTTTGAAGCCATTAAGAATAATATTTTTGCCTTTGGATTCGGTTTTATTTCCTAAAGGAAGGAATCGAAAGGTATATTGGCTAAAAACAATCCACCAAATACCTACAGTTACAAATGAATATTGCATAGCTTTTAATTCTGCCAAACCGCCTTCATCACCAACAATTCCGAATAAGTCTGGTTTCATTACCATAGCTAGATTTACGAGTAGTAAAAGAACACTACCTATATAGCCAATAGAATATGCTTTTGCACTAATAGCATCTTGTTGCTCTGGATATGCGACATCTGGCAAATATGAATTATTAAAAGCAAGACTTAACCAAAAACCGACCAATCCAAAGAAATAACAAATTAAACTGAAGTAAATATTCTCCAAGGAAAACCAATTAAGACCTATGCATGAAAAGGCTCCTAAGTAGCAGAAAAACTGCATAAATCTTTTCTTATTACCCATATAATCCGCTATTCCAGATAAAAGCGGCGTTATGAGTGCAATAAAAAGGAAAGCCGCAGACGTTACATAGCTAATTAACGGCGCCCTTGCAATTTCGCCACCAAAAACAGTAACTTTTTCCACATTAGCCGCTCGAAATAAAGCACCATAGAAAATTGGAAAAATGGCAGAAGATATTACCAAGTTATAGACCGAGTTGGCCCAATCGTAAAATGCCCAAGCATTCAGTAATTTTTTACTCCCCTTAACTGGCTTGGTCATATAATTTAAAATAAAAACCGTCCGCAAATTGGCGGACGGCTTTAAATATACAATTTAAACTTTAGTCTAATAAAATTTAGTCACTCCAAATTTAGCAGCTTCTTGTTTAGCAGCTGGTGCCCACTCTGTAAGATTAGCTATTCTTGTATCATTTGAAGGGTGTGTGCTCATAAACTCAGGCGGTGCCTCTCCCCCACTATTAGCCTTCATTCTTTTCCAAAGTTCTGCAGCTTCATCTGGATTATAACCAGCAATGGCCATAATCTGAAGACCAATACGATCGGCTTCAGTTTCATGACTTCTACTAAAAGGTAACATTCCTAAAACATTAGTACCTACACCATACGCTTGGTTAAAAATATTTAATTTGTTTGGGTCTTGTATTACTACGTTACCAGCCACAGCTCCTACTTGTTGTAAGGTACCAGCGCTCATTCTTTGCGCCCCATGATCAGCAAGTGCATGGGCAACTTCATGTCCCATTACCACAGCTACACCCGTTTCACTTTGGGTAATTGGTAGAATACCTGTGTAGAATACGATTTTTCCACCCGGCATACACCAAGCGTTAACAGTTTCATCTTGAACTAAATTGTATTCCCATTTATAATCTTTAAGATAACCAGGATATCCATTAGCCACAAGCCAACGTTCTGCAGCAGATGAAATTCGTTGTCCTACTTTCGTTATCATCTTAGCATCTGAAGAATTTTCAACTACATTATTTTCTGTTAAAAACTGATCGTATTGCGCAAATGCTGTCGGGAAAACCTGACTATTCGGGTAAAAATTTAAAACTTTTTTTCCGGTAAACGGATTGGTTTTACATGCGGCAACGCTCAAAAATATGACCAATGCCAGTGTTAATTTTTTCATGAGGGTAGTGTTTAATTTAAAATTCCAATATACAAAAATTTACGGTTTATAGCGTTTTATAACAAAACCATAAATCTAATCGAATATTAAGGAGCAAAATGTATACCATATTTAATTTAAATTGCAAACTGCTGTAAAACAGCAATTTAAATATATTTTCATCTCTTTAACTAGTATAATAAAAAAAATGGAACGCTTTTTGAAACGTTCTTTATAAGTTTGAATAAGAATACAAATTAAAATTTTATATCATGAAAAAAGCTACATTACTTTTCGCCTCGTTTATCACATTACTTTTCATTTCATGTACAGGACCAGAAGGACCTCCAGGCTTTGATGGATACGATGGTTTAGATGGAGCAGATGGAAAAGACGGAATTGACGGTGAAATCGGAAATGTATTTGACATTGTAGGTGATTTCACTGCAGAAAATGAATATCAAATTTTCGTTGATTTTAATGAGACCGCTCCTACATTAGAAGTATTTGAGAATGATGTAATTTTAATTTATATACTTTGGGATCAAACTGAAGATAATGAAGGCTTACCTGTTGATATATGGAGATTACTTCCTCAAACAAGAATTCTTGAACAGGGCTTACTACAATATAATTATGACCATACTTTCTTAGATGCAAATATCTTTTTAGAATCAGATTTTGACCTAAACACACTACCTACGGGAGATACTGATGAACAGATTTTTAGAATTGCGGTTCTACCAGCCAATCTAGTTGCAGGATCTAAAATGGACAAATCAAATATATCAACAGTTATGCAGACTTTAAGTGTTGAAGAAAACACTATTTCTAGAATTCATTTAAACTAAATTTAAAGATACCCCCACTATATACAGCCCGAACATCATACGATGTTCGGGTTTTTTTTATCCTTTTATTATTAATTTAGATGAAAGGAAATTCAAAGTAATACGTCAAATTCTAAAAGAAAACTTAGCTATGATTGTAAAAAAAATAAGTCTAATAGTAGTTCTTGCTTTCATAGGTTGTAACGGATTATCGCAAAATAATAAAGACACCGATAAAACAACCAAAGAAAAAGAATTTAAAGTTGTAAAAACTGAAAGTGAATGGCGTTCTGAACTCAGTGACATAGCCTATTATGTACTTCGCGAAGCTGGCACAGAAAGGTCTTTTACTAGTGACCTTTTGGGCAATAAAGAAGAAGGCGTCTATGTTTGTGCTGGTTGTGGAACGGAGCTCTTTAAAAGTCAACACAAATTTATTTCTGGAACTGGCTGGCCAAGTTTTGATCGAGAAATAAAAGGTAATGTATCTTATGATGTTGATTACAAAATAGGATACAAACGAACCGAAGAACATTGCGCGACCTGTGGTGGACATTTGGGACATGTTTTCGACGATGGTCCCAAAAAAACTACCGGTAAGAGACATTGTATCAATGGCGCAGCATTAAAATTTGTTGCTTCAAAGAAGTAAAGTTCCTTTTTTGCGTAATTGTTTTATAATCCTATCATTTATAGGGTCCTCAACTAATCATTTGCAATTTGTGATTTGATTTATATACCGGCAAAAAAATGATTTTGCTTTTGTACCTTTGCATTCTGTTAATTTAGCATTAAAAACTACACAAATGAGCAACTTCGATGTTATTGTTTTGGGCAGTGGGCCCGGAGGATATGTTACCGCTATTAGAGCGTCACAATTAGGATTAAAAACAGCCATTATTGAAAAAGAAAGTCTCGGTGGCGTCTGTCTTAATTGGGGTTGTATACCTACCAAAGCACTTTTAAAATCTGCACAGGTTTTTGATTATCTTAAGCATGCATCGGATTACGGTTTAAAAGCTGAGGGTGTTGATAAGGATTTTGATGCCGTTGTAAAAAGAAGTCGTAATGTTGCCGATGGCATGAGTAAAGGTGTTCAATTTTTGATGAAAAAAAATAAAATTGAAGTTATTAAAGGGTATGGTACTTTAAAAGCAGGCAAGAAAGTTTCTGTTAAGGACGAAAGTGGCAAAGAAACTGAATATGGTGCCAAACATATAATAATTGCAACAGGAGCTCGTAGTAGAGAGTTACCTAGTTTACCACAAGATGGCAAGAAAATAATTGGCTACCGCGAGGCGATGAGTCTTAAAGAGCAACCTAAGAAAATGGTTGTAGTAGGTAGTGGAGCCATTGGCGTAGAATTTGCATATTTCTATCACACAATGGGAACAGAAGTAGTTGTTGTAGAATACCTACCAACAATTGTTCCGGTTGAAGACGAAGATGTTTCAAAACAATTGGAGCGCAGTTTAAAAAAATCTGGAATAAAAATAATGACCTCTTCAGAGGTAACTCATGTTGACACTTCTGGCGATGGCGTAAAAGTTAATGTAAAAACTGCCAAAGGTGCTGAGATAATCCCAGCAGATATTGTTCTTTCAGCTGTTGGAATTAAATCTAATATTGAAAACATTGGGTTAGAAAATGTTGGCATAAAAACAGATCGCGATAAAATTGTAGTGGATGCCAATTACAAAACAAATGTAGAAGGATACTATGCCATAGGTGATGTTACACCAGGGCAAGCCCTAGCGCATGTTGCATCTGCAGAAGGCATTCTTTGTGTAGAGAATATTGCTGGTATGCATGTAGAGGCTTTAGATTATGGCAATATTCCCGGCTGTACTTATTGCATTCCTGAAATTGCTTCTGTTGGGTTAACAGAAAAACAAGCAAGAGAAAAGGGACTTGACATTAAAGTAGGAAAATTTCCGTTTTCGGCTAGTGGAAAGGCAAAAGCTTCTGGTGCTTCTGATGGATTTGTAAAAGTAATTTTTGATGCTAAATATGGCGAATGGTTAGGTTGCCACATGATTGGTGTTGGCGTTACAGATATGATTGCAGAAGCTGTAGTAGCAAGAAAACTAGAAACTACAGGACATGAAATCTTAAAAGCCGTTCACCCTCACCCTACTATGAGTGAAGCTGTAATGGAAGCGGTTGCTGCTGCTTATGATGAAGTAATTCATTTATAAAATTATTTTTGAGCAGCTAAACACTAAAAATTTAGCTGCTCTTAAACTATTCACACTTCCTAATATTTAATTTTCATGCTTGCAGCCTTTCGTATTACAGCTATTTTAGAAGGTATTTCGTACCTAGCACTTTTTGCAGTGACCATGCCATTAAAATACATGGCAGGTATGCCAATGCCTAACAAATACGTTGGGTATGCTCACGGCGTACTTTTTATCGGCTATATTATTCTAGCAATACTTTTCTGGTATCAGAAAAAATGGTCATTAAAAAGATTGGTAATTCTTTTAATAGCATCGTTGTTACCGTTTGCTACCTTCTATGTAGAAAAGAAATATCTACAAAAATCAGTCTAAAAAACTCTGAATTGCCAAGTTATAGCTCTGGAGTCCGAAACCTAGTATAACTCCTTTTGCTCCTGAAGAAATGTAAGAGACATGTCTGAATTCTTCCCGTTTATGAGTGTTAGAAATATGCACTTCAATAACAGGAGTTTGAATCGCTTTTACCGCATCGCCAATACCAACCGAGGTGTGGGTATAGGCCGCAGCATTGAGAATAATTCCGTCATAAGTAAATCCAACTTCTTGAATTTTTCCTATTAGTTCACCTTCAATATTTGATTGAAAATATTCTAATTCAATACCATTGAATTTCTCTTGCAACTCTATAAAACAATCTTCAAACGTCTTACTTCCGTACATTTCGGGTTCACGCTTTCCAAGAAGGTTTAGATTTGGGCCGTTAATTATTATCAACTTCATAAGGTAAAAGTATCAAATAGCAGGCGATAAAAAAAGTTCAATCGCCGCGCACTTTAGTAAACATATTTATTAATACGGATTCTTAGGTGAAAAAGTATATAATACACCAAGGTTTACAGTTGACCAATCTTCACCATCTAAAACAACATTAGTATAAGAAAGGTTTACTTCAACCTGAGCTCCAAAAAGCAGACCAATTAGCGGTTTGTAATATAGACCACCATCATTACCATCATTGATACCAAATGCATTTCCAACTTCCCCGCCAAATGAAAAAGAGTTAGATGGCCATATTCTCATACCTAACGCAACAGGTACAAATTGAATATTAGGCAAATCGTACAATACCACTTCTTCATGAAAAGTTTCAGGAAAGCCATTAATAAAACCAGTCATTATACCTAAGTCTAGAACTTCCCCTAACGGATACATGTATCCTGCATCAATACCGGCACCCAAACTAACAACATCTTTATTCTCACCCATTGGCAAAGAGCCATGAATACCCAATTTAAATCCTTTTTGAGCCTGTAGGCTGAATGAAAACAAAGCAAATACTATTACTATTAAAGTGTTTTTCATGACAATATTAGGTTTTGGTCTAGTTTAAAGTTGAAACCTTAACTCAACAATTTGTCAAAAATTGTACGGTATTCCTTATAATTAGTAGTAATAGGAGAACTTTTAGGGTATAAAAAAAGACCGGAACTAACCGGTCTTAGATTTTATGTGTAATTATATTTTTAGAAAAAGTAGGCTGCCCCTACTTGAACTATTCCATTTTTAAGGGTATAATTTTCAAGAGTTTTCGTTAAACCAAGACTGAAACGCGCTTGAAAATATAAATGCTCATCTAATCGATACCCACCTCCAAGATTCATAGCTACTTGTATTGTTTTAGCATTAAATGGAATTATAGAATTACCGTCACTATATCCGAATTCTCCTGCATTATCATCTAAAACAAAACTCACTTGTGGGCCAAATTCTGCTGCAAATTCTTCTGTGATATGATATTTACCCATTAATGGTACATGCAAATAGATTAAATTAAGATCACTATCTCCAAGACCAATGTCTGCTCCTTGAAAAGAGACTAATAGTTCAGGTTGTGCAAATATTTGTTCAGTAATAGGAATTTCTGCAATACCTCCAAAATAACCTCCTGGTTTAGGTTTTATAGCAAAAAAACCATTATTAAGAAATGTTGAAATATTTAAACCTGCTTTCGCTCCGAATCTTATATCTTCACCAATACCTCCATTATTAGATGTAGTTTTGTCTTGAACGATTACCTGGGCATTCATTTTTTGAGCTCCAAGGGCAAAAAGTATTGCTACCAAAAAGAGAACTTTCTTCATAAGGTTTAGATTTTAGAATTCTATTAATTAGGGGTTTAATTCTATATAAAATTACGATAATATAATTTGATCTGATTAAAATTTATAAACAACCCCAATATTTAATGTAGTGTTTTTCACATCTAAAAGAGCATCACCTGGACCATTATACCTATCGGTTACTGCAAAAGAATATCGCGCTTGAACCATAATGTGACGGGTAATATCGTAACCAGCTCCTACTCCCATTTCTAATGCTGTAGATTTAAGGGTGTCGCTAAAACGATCATCATCATTTGAAATTTCTTTTAGAATAGATTTAATTTCATCAACATTTGAATTAAAGCTCAATTGAGGACCAGCCTGAATATTAAGCCCTCTAGCAACATAAAACTTAGCCATTATTGGTAGATAAAGAAATGAAAGATCGCCGGCTTTTCCATAAGTAAGTTCTGGCTGAATATGAAAAGTTTCGGTAATACCTAAATCAGCTAATGCACCAACATAATATCCTGTTTTATTTATTGCATCTAAATTAAAAAGTGAAATACCAATTACCGATGCTTTAATATTGGTATCGTTATTTAAAAGTCCGCCAGTAATACCAAATTGAAAATCGGTTTGTGCTTGCGCTTGATAAATACCAAATAAAGCTATAATAGCTAAAGTGAATAATTTTTTCATAATAATGTAGTGTTTAAAATTTTTAAAAGTGTTTTATAGTCAACAAACCATAGTACAATCTTCATACCAACTTACACAACACAATGATAAACAATACTTTAAATAAATTTATAATAATTATTTCATTCGCTACCTTTACAGTATGAAATGGAGTACCGCCACAAAAGACTATGAACATTACCTTAAAATTGAACGTGGTTTGGCCAATAATTCAATTAAGAATTACGTCTTAGATATTGAAAAATTAGCAGGTTATTTACAGGTTCAAAATTTAAATGAGCCTCCCGATATGATAGCAAAGGAAATTGTCCAACAATTTGTTTACGAAATAGCTAAAAACGTAAATCCGCGCTCACAAGCACGTATAATTTCTGGTTTAAAGAGCTTTTTTAGTTACATGGTTTTTGAAGATTATAGAACTGACAACCCGATGGACTTAATAGAATCTCCTAAAATTGGGCGCAAACTTCCTGATACATTATCGGAGGAAGAAATAAATGAATTAATTGACCACATAGACCTTTCAAAACCAGAAGGCGAAAGAAATAGAGCCATGTTAGAAACACTATACGGTTGTGGATTGCGAGTTTCCGAACTTATTAGTTTAAGGCTTTCAGATTTGTATTTTGAAGAAGATTTTATAAAAGTAACAGGCAAAGGCGATAAACAAAGATTTGTACCAATAAGCAAAATCAATAAAAAGTACATTACTATTTATCGCACTGAAGTTAGGGTACATCAAAAAGTACAACGGGAGTTTGAAGATATTTTGTTTTTAAACCGAAGAGGTAAACAATTAACACGAGCTATGGTTTTTACAATTATCAAACAATTGGCAGAAAAAATTGGCCTCAAAAAAAATATTAGCCCGCATACTTTTAGACATTCCTTTGCCACACATTTACTGCAAAATGGCGCAGATCTTAGAGCTATACAGCAGATGTTGGGCCATGAAAGCATTACAACTACAGAAGTTTATATGCATGTAGATAAAACTCATTTGGAAGATGTTCTTAATAATTTTCATCCAAGAACAAAAGAATAAATATATTTGCTGCTTTTGTGATTGAACAGAGTACCCATGAAATATTTAAGACCCTTTCTTTGGTGTTATGCGATTATCGTTATCATTGAGTTAATTGTAGTTGGCAATCCCGAATTATGGCCCTATAGAATTGTAACGAAACCTATGATTATGGTTTCAATGATTATCTTCTTTCTTTTACAGAAAGTTGATCGTAAAACTAGAATAATCGTTTCTACTGCGCTATTTTTAGCTCTCGCGGGCGATTTACTTTTAATTTATGATGAAATTTATGAATCACTATTTTATGGAGGACTATTGGCATTTTTTACTACTCACATTATGTATGCTATTCAATTCTCAAGAAGTAGAAACAAAGAATTAGGTTTCATTGCCCCTACCTTAGTTTTATTCTTTTATGCAGCATCTGTTTATTTGTATTTACACGATTCATTAAATGACTTTGCAATACCAGTAGGAATTTATATTACAGCCCATTTAGTAATGATACTTTTTGCTTATCTAAGAAATGACTCTTTAACAAATAATAGTTATATATATGTACTTTCGGGCACATTTCTATTTATGTTTTCTGACAGTATTTTAGCAATAACTAGATTTAAAAGCGATATACCATTTTCTAGAATTTTAGTAATGGCTTTTTACGCTAGTGCTCAATTGCTAGTAATCATAGGCATCTTAAAGGGCGCCTTAAATATGAAAATGGAAAGTATAAAAGGAGATTATTCAATCTAGATATTTCAAAAGGCAAACTATTTGTTGAATCCCCTTAAAATCATTCTATAAAATATAAAACAAACTACTATATTTATAAACTTTCCACAAGCTAACTTGTGTGTAGTTAAGCACTATAATTTAGTGCTTTCAAAGAAGAAAAATATTAGAAGCTCTTGCAAAAACCGAATATGAAGAAACTTACCCTATTTCTCTGGTGTTTTGCTGTAATTTTATTAATTGAGCTTGTTTTAATCTCTGTTCCAGAATGGTGGTCTTATCGTATTTGTTCAAAACCATTAGTGGTCGGTTCAATTTTAGTTTTTTTCTTAATTCAAAACGTTGATAAGCAAACTAAAACCCTAGTATCAGCTGCATTAGCTTGTGGTATTATCGGTGACATTATTCTGATTTATGCTAGAGTTTCTGAACCCCTTTTTGTTTTTGGAGTTTTATCATTTTTAATAGGTCATATTTTTTATGCCCTGCAATTTTCAAGGTCACGAAATAAAGAGATTGGAATTATAGCACCTTTATTTGTATTATTTGGCTATGTACTTGCATTGTTTTTGTATTTAAGTGATTCATTGTATAATCTAGCCATACCTGTTTCTGTCTACATAATTGTCTTAATGATTATGATTCTTTTCGCTTATGTACGGGATGATTCTATGACTAATAATAGCTACATATATGTATTAGCCGGCTCACTATTGTTTATGCTTTCAAACAGCATTTTAGCAATAACAAAATTTAAAAGTGAAATTCCATACTCCCGTGCATTAGTAATGGCAATCTACGGTGTTGCTCAACTATTATTGGTTATAGGAATTTTGAAGGCTACAATAATTACAGATTCTGAACATGCTTAGGTTTTTTGTGCTTTTTATACGGACGAATTATTAATCTAGCTTCACGATCAAACCGCACATAATTGTACACCCAATTAACAAAAACTACGACGCGATTTCTAAAACCAATTAGAAAAAACAGATGTACAAACATCCAAACAAACCATGCAAATACGCCTTGAAATTTAAAATTTTTCATATCGACTACTGCTTTATTTCTACCAACAGTAGCCATAGAACCTTTATCTAAATATTTAAATGGCACCATAGTCTCACCTACTAATAATCGAAGTATATTACCACCTAAATGCTTTCCTTGTTGCATAGCCGGTTGTGCCACCATTGGGTGACCATAAGGTTCATTTTCAGATTGCATGATAGCAATATCACCAATTGCAAAAATATTTTCAAATCCAGCTACCCTATTAAATTCATCAACTCTAACACGATTACCTCGTGCAATTATATCTGTAGCATTTAAACCTTTTATAGTAGCCCCTTGCACTCCAGCAGCCCATATTAATGTAGCTGCTTGAAAGCTATCATCAAGATTAGTAGTAACATTATAACCGTCATAATCGGTTACTCGCATATTCTTATAAACATTTACACCTAATTTTTTCAAGAATATTTCTGCCTTTTTAGAAGCCGGCTCACTCATTGTCGCCAACAAGCGATCACTACCTTGAATTAAATTAATTTGTGCAATACGCGTATCTAAATCCGGATAATCTTTAGGTAAAATTCCTTTTTTAATTTCTGCTAAAGCACCAGCCAATTCTACACCAGTTGGCCCACCACCAACGATAACAAAATTCATTAATGCCTCGCGCCGGTTTAAATCATCTGTAAGTAAAGCATCCTCAAAATTTTCTAGTATTAAGCTACGAAGGTTTAGACATTGCGGAATTGTCTTCATCGCCATCGCATTTGCTTCAATATTGGTATTCCCAAAAAAATTAGTTTTAGAACCTGTGGCCAATACTAAAAAGTCGTATTCAATTTTACCAATATCCGTTTCAATAATATTCTTTTCAGCCTTTACTTCTAATACCTCAGCGAGACGAAAATAATTATTAGGTGAATCCTGTAATATTTTACGTAAAGGGTAAGCGATAGAGTCAGGCTCCAGCCCTCCAGTAGATACTTGATAAAGTAGCGGTTGAAATGTATGATAATTATGCTTATCGATTAAAACCACCTGTATTTCTTGATCTCGAAGTTTTTTAGCCAAAGAGACCCCTCCAAAGCCCCCACCAATAATTACTACCCTTGGCAGACCCGACTTTGGTATATTCATATCACATTCGTTTATCATAGTCCTACAAAAGTACGTTATACGCTTGGTAAAGGAATCTAAAAGTTATTGTTTTTGCTATCTTTAGCTACTGTTTTAAGTTGACAAAGCAATCAAAAAAGAAATATATAACTGATTATTAAAGAAATTTCATAAGTATTAAAATTCTTATGTAACAAAAATTAAAATCAGACTACTAATAAGTAACAACCCACCAACGAATACGTGAATAAAGAATTGGAACACCAATTTGTGACAGACCTTGAGAGCAATCAAAATATTGTTCATAAGGTGTGTACGTTGTATACAAATGACCGTGATTCACATAAAGACCTGTTTCAAGAAATTACAATTCAACTGTGGAAAGCATATCCAAAATTTAGAGGAGAATCAAAATTTAGCACCTGGATGTATCGCGTAGCTTTAAATACAGCTATAACATTATATCGCAAGTCAAAACGAAGTATTCAAACACAAGATTACGAATCAGTAATTTTTAAAATAAAAGCCGACGAATATGATGAAACAGAAGAACAACAATTAAAGTTGATGTATAAGGCTGTAAAACAATTGGGAGACATTGATAAAGCCCTTGTTTTTCTCTATTTAGAGGATAAGAATTACAGTGAGATTAGTGATACTTTAGGTATAACCGAAGTAAATGCAAGAGTAAAAATGAATAGAATTAAAAATAAACTTAGAACCATACTAAATCCATAAAACTATGTTGGACGAACTGGAACTACTAAAAAAAGACTGGCAGAAAAAGGAAGCAAATCTTCCTAAACTGTCGTATGGTGAAATTCATACCATGCTTTGGAAAAAATCTTCTTCTATTGTTAAATGGATAATGATTATTAGCATCCTAGAATTTCTTCTTCCCCATATCTTATACTTTCTCCCCCAAGCACAAAACCAGATGGCAGTATATGAAAGTATTGGGTTAAGATATTGGTTTATTGGATTAACTATAATACAATATGCTGTAGTGGCCTATTTTATTTTTGAATTCTACAAGCGCTACAAAGAAATTTCAGTACTTGAAAGTGCAAAAAACTTAATGGATAAAATCATTAAAACCAGAAAGACAGTAAAATACTATGTAATATTCTCACTTTCATTAATTTTCATAGCAATGGTTTCCTTTGCATTGGGAATTTACCTTACTTCAGATTTAACCGCATTAGCAGAAGCTTTTGACTATGAGGAATTTAAACAAATGAATCCGGAGAAATTAAAAAGATTGTTAATAGGAGCGTATTTGGCAATGGCGATAGTAATGCCTTTAGTATTTGGGGCAATCTATTTTCTTCTTTACGGTCTTCTGCTTAGAAAACTTAAAAAGAACCACAAAGAATTAAAAAGATTGGAAGTTTAGTGTTTTCTAAATCTTCGTTTTTGGTTTAATGCTTCGTATTCAGCAATTTCATCTTTCGGAATAACCTTAAGGAATGAAGGGTGTTGCTCAATTGCATATTCTAGTTTTTCAATAATTTCTTCATTACTCTCATTATCATAATCTATTTCTAATGGCTCTTTAATGACTAAAGACTGAAGAATTCCTTTTTTCTTAATACGAAGTCCCTTTTTATCAAAAGATCTTCGGAAACCGTCTATAACAACAGGTACAACTACAGGCTTGTACTTTTTAATAATATGAGCAGTTCCTTTACGTAAAGGTTTCCAAGGTGTTGTAGTTCCTTGTGGGAAAGTAATTACCCAACCGTCATTTAGTGCCATACCAATTCTTGAAATATCTGTCATTTTCACCTGCCTTTTTACATCTTTACCATGAGAGCGCCATGTACGTTCTACGCTAACTGCACCTGCATAGGCCAAGGCTTTTGTAAAAAGAGATTTTTTCATAGTCTCCGCAGCAGCAATATAATAGACATTTAATTTAGGATTCATGATGTATGCAATGTTCTTAATATTATCATCTCGTCCTTTAAGACTTGCATTAAACACATGAAACATAGCAACTACATCAGCAAAATAAGTCTGGTGATTACTAACAAAAAGCACATTTCTTTCAGGTAGATTTCTGATTATTTCAGAACCTTCAATCTCTAATGTATTAAACCTTTTATAACGCTGATGCGTTATTAAGCCTAGCACACGAATTAAAAACTTCTTTATAAAAAGAATATGGCCAAAAGGATTTTCCTTGAATATGCTCATATAGACATTTAATTTTAACCGTCGAATTTACAAAATAAGATGCTCATATCACTTGTTTTATCAAGTCTTTAACCTCGCTTAACATCATTGCCGTTGCTCCCCAAACGGTATAACCATTTAGTTTAAAGGCAGGTACAGCTACATCTTCTGCATATGATGTAGTTATTTTTTTTGAGAATATTTTTTTATCATCTAATAAATCAAAAATAGGCACTTCAACAATTTTTTCAACCTCATCTTCCTGTAATTTAAAAGAAATTTCACCAGTAGACAAACCAATAAAAGGTGAAACCATAAAATTACTTGGAGGAATATAAACTTCTGTTAATCCTCTTATTACACCTATGTTAGCAGTTGGAACCCCAACTTCTTCTTCTGTTTCACGCAGGGCTGTAATCATGATATTTTCATCAACTTCTTCTACTTTACCACCCGGAAAAGCCACTTGATTAGAGTGCACACCTTTGTAAGTTTTTCTCAATATCAATAAAAAATTAGTATTGTTTTTATTATCTGGGTAAAAAAGTGCCATCACCCCTGCCCTTTTAGGTTTTCTACTACCTATTTGATGCTGTTTGATTAGATCGTGTCTAAAAGCGGGCACCATTTTATAATGAGCTTCCACACCGGGTAATGGAAGATCTTTTATTTTTGATACCTGTTTTGAAAACAAATTGAAGTCCATGAGCTTAAAACAAATCGCATTAACCGCAATAATAACACTATTTTTTTTAGTTGGATGTAAAGATGAATCCAATAAAAAAGATTCTACAATAAAAACCGACAATCAAGAAAAAGAAGTAATAAAAATAGATACTGCAATCGTAGAAGAAGTAGAAGAGTTTGTGCTAAATGAAGAAAATGCAATCGAATTTTTCTTCGACTACCAGAAAAATTTAGATGTAAACAAGGTAAAAATCACCACCAGTTTGGGAAGTTTTGTAATTCAATTATTTGATAACGTACCTTACCACAAAGCCAATTTTATATACTTAACCAGAAAAGGTTATTTCGATAATACTCAATTCCATAGAATTGTAAAAAACTTTATTATTCAGGGTGGCAATGCCGATGATGAAGCCACTCCAAAAAAGAGAAGAGAGATTGGCCGATATTTACTTCCTCCAGATACAAGAAAGGGCCATAAACATCACCGAGGTACACTGTCTATGCCCAGTAGTGAAAATGACAATCCCCATAAATTAGCATCGCCATACGAGTTCTTTATTGTGGTAACAAAACCAGGATCTTATCATTTAGATGGAAATTACACGCCATTCGGAAAAGTTATCTCTGGTATGGATATTGTCGATAAAATAAATGCGGTAGATACCGGAAAAGGAGATTGGCCTTCAGTAAATGTTTATATAGAAAAGGCAGAAGTAATTGAATAATTGATCCTTAATCAATTCCAGTTAAAGATCAACTTTAAGCTTCACTTTTATAAATATTAGGCAAGGCAATCTTAAATAGTACGGCTAATATTCGAATTACAATTACAATTAATATCGCGGCTATATAGGCATAGGTATTCTCAATTGGCAACTCACGTAGTATGAAATATGAACTACCACCTAAAATACAGGCAGTGGCATAAATTTCCTTTCTAAAAACTACAGGAATTTCATTGCATAAAATATCTCGAATTACGCCACCAAAACTTGCTGTCATTGTTCCTAATGCAATACAAACAAGTGGATGTAAACCGATACCTAATCCCTTTTCTATACCAACCATAGTATACAAGCCAATACCGATAGTATCAAACAAAAAAAGTGATTTCGTAAGATATTTTAAATAATTACGAAAGATTATCGTAAAAGCCACTGTACCTATAATTACAAAAACATAAGTTGTGTTTTGCATCCATGCCACAGGTGTACTGCCAATGAGCATATCTCTAAGTGTTCCGCCACCTACAGCGGTAACAAAAGCTATTATAAAAACCCCAAATAAGTCGAGTTTTTTTTCCATAGCTACCAAAACTCCAGAAATAGCAAAGGCTATTGTTCCAAGTATATCAATTATGAAATAAAACATTTGCGATTATAAGTTTAGGATAATTAAAAATTCAAAAAAATTGCTTTTGATGGTTATAGATTTTCGCTATACTTCCAATTACTATCTTTTAAATATTCTGTGTATAAAAACTATAGTCCTTTAAAATAGTATCTAAATACTGAACATCATACATTTCGGAGTTGGTGGCCAATACACTTTCGACTTTTTCACGTAAAACCTTCATAGTTTTATGATCTGTACCAAGCTTTGCTATTCTATATGTTTCTTTAATCAAACGTACATCTTTATCTGTTAACAAAGTAACATTTGTAAAAGTTGGTTCATACGCCTCTTCAACATCTTCCAATATAGTATGTGAAACCTTAGTCCTATTCTTTGTACTTATAACTACGGTACCGGCTGCTGCATCACCTAAACGTTGTCTTCTATCAGAAAATAAAATAGTTAACAGACCAATACTTCCGGCAAAAATCCAAATATCAACTAAACGCAACATCCATCGTACCAAATAATTCGACCAATGTACTGGTGATCCATCAAACCGAACAACACGCATTTTCATGAGCATTTTTCCAACCGTTCTACCATTAAACAAACTATGCATAATTAAACTGTAGAACATTGCTGGCAAGAGTATTAAACTCTGCAAACCGAATTGAGTCCATGCATCTTCGAATATATAACCCAATGCAGAAGTAATCAAACCTATTAAAATAAAATAGAGGTATAAAATGAAGCCATCGATAATAAAAGCAAGAATTCTTTCACCAATACTTACAATAGTATAATCTAAGTTAACATTTTGCGTTGTATTTATTTGAAGGTTGACCATAGAACCACTAATTTTAAAATAACTCGTATAAATGCAATTTTTTAGTTCAATTTATACGTTAAAAACCATACTAAAATAATGCGTGAAGCTGCTTTTGTAAAGCAAAATAAGGAAAAATGGATAGCATTTGAAAAAGCTATCACTCTTAGCTCTCATTTAGATCCAGATGAACTTGCCGATGGTTATATTCATCTTACTAATGATCTGGCTTACGCACAAACCTATTACGCAGAAAGTAAGACTTTATTGTATCTAAACTCACTGGCTTCGCAAGCGCATCAAAAAATTTATAAGAATAAAAAAGAAAGCAAAAACAGACTTATTTCTTTTTGGAAGACCGAATTTCCACTTTTTTTTAAACAATACCACCAAACTTTAGGCATTACATTTTTAATTTTCGCCATTGCCACAGCTATAGGTAGCCTGTCTGCTTTAAAAGATGATACTTTTGTTCGACTTATTTTAGGCGATGGTTATGTAAACCAAACATTAAACAATATTGCTGATGGCGACCCAACAGCCATTTATAAGGGTGGTAGCGAAATTGGAACATTCTTAGGCATAACTATAAATAACATAAGAGTAGCTTTCTTAGCTTTTGCCTTTGGTGTAATTACCAGTATTGGCACAGTTTATATACTATTTAGTAACGGCGTTATGCTGGGAGCTTTTATAACATTTTTCTATACTAAAGGCGTGTTTTTTGAGGCCAACAAACAGATTTGGCTTCATGGTACTATAGAAATTTCAGTTATTATAATAGCCGGTTGTGCTGGCTTAATTATGGGTAATAGCATTCTTTTTCCAAAAACATTTTCTAGGCGTGTTTCTTTTATGAAAGGTGCCAAAGACGGACTTAAAGTGGTCGTGAGCACCATACCTTTTTTTATAATCGCTGGTTTTATCGAAGGCTTTATAACGCGATATTCAAATATGCCCATCTGGCTCGCCTTATTAATCATAGGAGGATCATTAGCACTAATACTTTATTATTATATCATTTATCCAATTCTATTGAACAAACAATATGCAAAACAATACCAATAGCGAATACATTGAGCTTAAGGTGCGTAGAGATCTAGGAGCCATAATTTCTGATTACTTTACTTTTCTAAAGCAAAATCTAAAGAAATTCACTAATGTTTTTCTAAACTACAATGGCCTGTTTTTAATAGGTTTATTGGTTGTAAGTTATTTTTTAGTCTCTGGCTTTATTGGTCTAATCACCTATAGTAACAACTCCCAATTTTTAGATTCTGGTGAACAAAATATGGAAGAAGCTTATATCACATCTTTTATCATCGGTGGGGTATTATTCTTTTTTATTTTCATGGCAGTAGCTATAATGAACTATAGTCTTGCAGGTTCATATATGCTTAAGTACGAGGAAAACAAGGGCAATGCTTTCGACAAAGTAGAAGTCTGGAATTTCTTTAAAAAGCGCTTCGGAAAAATATTCTTATTTGCTGTAATAATGGTGATGCTATTCATTGTAATATATATCGTAGGAATAGTACTTATGTTTATTCCATTACTAGGTATTTTAGCTTATTATGTAATTATGTTTGGTACGTTGGCCTGGTTCGGTGTATCATTTTTTTCGCTATTAAATGACGACAAAGATGTAATGGATTCTTTTCGTGAAGGTTGGCATTTAGTACGTAACAATTTTTGGAAATCGGTAGGTGTAAATTTTATATTAGGATTGTTAAACGGCATATTATCCATGGTTGTAATGATTATACCAGGCGTAATTGTCGGGCTTTATACTTTTCATGTAGTTTCTAATGAAGTCGATGTTTCTGAATCTATAGTGTCAACTATTGTTTATACCATAGGACTTGCCTTTTATTTAATAGTCATGGTTTACGGGCAATGTTTATCGCAGTTTGTAAATGGTTTTCTTTTCTATTCATTACACGAAGAAACATACAATACCAACACAAGATCAAAAATTGAACAAATAGGAAACTTGGGCGAGTGATTAAAAACAGTTTCATCTTATACTTTTTATTTGCTTTTTTCTGTGGCTTCTCTCAACAGGAAAAGGATAGTATAATTATACCTATAGATGAGAACCAGGTTTTAAATACACGTAATTTTGATGGTAACTTAAATGACAAATACAACGGTGATGATTTTAATTACACATCACAAGAAGGTGAGGCACAAAACCTTATTATGCGATTTCTGCAATGGTTCTTTAATTGGATAGACGAATCTTTTGGAGTTAATATTCCGCCATACACCTTAGAGATAATAGAATATCTTATTTATATTTTAATGGGTGGACTAATTATTTATCTCTTTGTTCGTTTTTTTGCAGGTGAAAATTTCTCGTCGCTATTCACGAAAAAAGCCACATCAATTATAGATATCAATCTTTCTGAAGAACATATAGAAAATGTTGATTTAGAGGTATTAATAAAATCTGCCCTAGACAATAAGGACTATCGATTGGCCGTGCGATATCAGTATTTAATACTACTAAAATCGCTATCTGAGAAAGGAATAATCGACTGGAATTACGAAAAAACCAATTCCGATTATCAAAATGAAATAGAGAAACGTGAAGCCAGTACTATACAAGCTGGCTTTAAAGATGTTTCCTATTTATATGATTATATCTGGTATGGCGAGCAAGACATAAATGAAACTAAATACAAATTAGTAGAAACACGATTTACAACATTAAAAAATTCGATTATCAATTAAATGGATAAACGATCAAAAATAATACTCGGGCTTTTTGCCGCTGTACTCCTCGCTATTATTGTGACGGAGATTGTGCGCCCTAAACCTTTAAACTGGAAACCATCGTATACGGCTACTGATAAAATTCCATTTGGTTGTTATGTTCTTTTTAGTGAATTACCAACACTTTTCCCGGAGACTAAAATTGAAAGTGTAAATGAAAGCCTGTTTAATTTATTGACTTCAAGTGATACTACACTTTCATCAAATTATATACTTATTAACAATGGTATAGAATTCGATGAGCAAGAAAGTAATGCGCTTTTAGATTATGTAGCTCGAGGCAATTCTGTATTTATAGCATCGAGCAGATTTGGAAGAAACCTTTCGGACACCTTAAATTTAAGTACATCTTACGCGTATACTATTAGTGAAGATTCAATTTATACCACTTTAAGTAACAACGCTTTCAAAACAAAAGAATTTACGTATAAAAAGGCTATGCGTAATCAACATTTCACGTCAATTGATTCGTTGAATTCTACAATTCTCGGAAATATAGTATACCCAGAAGGCGAAGATTTTTTGGAAAGCGGAAAAGAAATAGTAACAAAACCCAATTTTATAAAAGTTGCGTTTGGCAACGGAAACTTCTATTTAAATACTTCACCAGAAGCGTTCAGCAATTACTATATGTTGAACAACAATCAACAGTATGTGGCCAATACTTTTTCGTACTTGGATAATCAATCTCCTTTATTCTGGGATAATTATAAAAAGTCCGGTCGCGTTTTTATCGATTCGCCCATGCGCTTTGTATTGAATCAGGTTGCCTTAAAATGGGCATATTACATAGCTATTGTTACTTTAATAATATTTGTGATTTTTAAAGCTAAACGAGAACAACGAATTATTCCTGTAATTGATCCGCTAGAAAACTCATCTATAGAATTTGCAAGAACAGTAGGCACCTTATATCATCAACATAGAGACTTTAGTGATCTAATATCCAAAAAGCTGAAATATTTTCTAGAATACCTTCGCAGTAATTTTTATATAAATACCAGTACCATTACCCATAAAACAGCTGTAGATTTAGCTGCCAAGTCCGGTAAATCTCTTACAGAAACAAAAGAACTTATAGACTTTATTGTTCATTTAAAAGGACAAAAAACACATACCGAAAAAAACTTAATCGATTTAAATAAAAAAATATCATCCTTTAAAAAATAAATATGCAAGAGCAACAAGAAGGACAAGAGCAACAACCAGAAAAAGAATCTAAAGTGCCACAACAGGGTCAAGAAAACAGTAGCCTAGAATTTAGTAATCGTATCGATTTATCTAAATTAAGGCAAGCTGTAGATCAGGTAAAAACTGAATTAAGCAAAGTAATTATTGGGCAAAAAGAAATGATTGAATTACTAATTATTTCAATTTTAGCAGACGGGCATTCTTTGATTGAAGGCGTACCAGGTGTTGCTAAGACAGTCACTGCTAAATTATTGGCAAAGACTATGAATGTTGACTTCAGTAGAATTCAATTTACACCAGATTTAATGCCTAGTGATATATTAGGCACTTCAATTTTTAATGTAAAATCATCAGAATTTGAATTTAAAAAAGGTCCTATTTTCTCTAATATTATTTTAATAGATGAGATAAATCGTGCACCAGCAAAAACACAAGCCGCACTTTTTGAAGCGATGGCAGAACGTCAAATAACTATTGATGGAAAAGAATTTGAGATGCAACCTCCTTTTTTAGTTTTTGCTACCCAAAATCCTGTTGAACAAGAAGGTACCTATCGACTACCTGAAGCGCAACTGGATCGTTTCTTATTTAAAATAAATGTTGGGTATCCAGATTTAGAAGACGAAGTAAAAATCTTAGAGAGCAAACATCAACAAAAAAATAAGAATATAGAAACATTGGTGTCTTCAGTGCTTTCTGCAGCGCAAATTGCAGAATATCAAAATACTATCAAAGAGGTTATTATAGAGAATAACCTCATACAATATATCGCGGAAATAGTAAATAATACCCGTACAAATGCCAATCTATACTTAGGCGCATCACCAAGAGCATCAATTGCAATAATGAATTCCTCTAAAGCATTAGCAGCAATGAGCGGTCGTGATTTTGTAACTCCAGATGATATTAAAAAAGTTGCTGGCCCAGTTATGGGGCATCGTATTATTTTAACTCCAGAACGCGAAATGGAAGGTTTTACAGCCGAGAAAGTAGTGCAACAAATAGTTGAGAGCATTGAGGTTCCTAGATAATTAATAGTTGATGGTATTCAAAAAAGTTAGCATAAAATGATTTAATAGTAAGCATGAAAAAACTCTTTAAAAATATATACTTAGAAAAAAGATTCTTTGCCTTAGTAACGGCATTGATTATCGGTTTTCTGTTATCATATATTTTAGAAGATTTATTGGGTGTATTTAAAATATTATTCTACTTATTTCTTTTGGCAATGATTATTGATGCTATTTTACTTTTTGGTTCTAAAGGCTCAATCTCAGGCGAACGCATTGTACCCGATAAATTATCTAATGGAGATAAAAACCCTATAAAACTGAGCTTAACAAATACATATTTATTTAATGTTAGGGCAAAGATTATTGATGAAATACCATTTCAATTTCAAAAGCGCGATTTTGGCCTTACCACTCTACTTAATAAAGCAGAAAAAAAGAACTTTAATTATGAGCTTAGACCTACAGAAAGAGGCGTCTACTCTTTTGGCAGCTTAAATGTCTATGCTACATCGCCGTTAAGACTAATTGCCCGCCGATTTAATTTTAACGAAGCTCAAGAGGTACCTGTTTATCCATCGTTTTTACAATTGCGTAAATATGATTTAATGGCCTTTACCAATCACTTATTTGAATATGGTCTAAAAAAAATAAGACGAATTGGCAACACTATGGAGTTTGAGCAAATTAAGGATTATGTGATGGGCGATGACATTAGAAATATTAATTGGAAGGCCACAGCCAAAAAAAACCAATTGATGGTAAATCAATTTCAAGATGAAAAATCACAGCCAGTTTATTCTGTTATAGACAAAGGCAGAGTAATGAAAATGCCTTTTGATGGTCTAAGTTTACTAGATTATGCAATAAATGCCACTTTGGTAATTTCTAATATTGCCTTAAAAAAGCAAGACAAAGCAGGTATGTTTTCTTTTAGCAAAGTAATTGAAAACAGAGTGGTTGCAGAACGACGCAGCTCCCAAATGAATCTAATTTTAGAAACATTATATAATTTTAAGACAGATTTTGTTGAAAGCGATTTTAGTCGTTTGTACATTGATGTAAAACGTAATTTGAATCATCGAAGTCTATTATTACTTTATACAAATTTCGAAACACTAGATGCTTTACATAGGCAACTCCCCAATTTACAAGCAATTTCAAAGCATCATTTGTTGGTAGTCATCTTTTTTGAAAACACTGAATTAACAGAATTTACTAAGAAAAAAGCCATTACTACACATCAAATATTCGAACAGACTATTGCTGAAAAATTTGTGTACGAGAAAAAATTAATTGTAAATGAACTTCGTAAATATGGTATTCAAACAATACTTACAAAACCCGAAAACCTTACAATCAATACCATTAACAAATATCTCGAAATTAAAGCGCGTGGCTTACTTTAATTAACGGGAAAATTGAATAATTTCTCTATTTCAGTATCAAAACTGATTAACTGATTAACTGATTATTTAAATAAGAAACTTACATTAGTTGTAATTCACAAAATAAACGATTTTTACAAGGCGTAAGATTTTTCTCAAATTTTGAAAATATTTTGATACTATTTTCCTACAAGTTGCGTTATTTTCATAGTTCCCTTGTTTTCGTTCCCCTACCTATTAAATATTATAAATTTATTTTTTAGCGAAATGAGTCTAAAACAGTCATTTTTTCAAAGATCACTGGTGGGAGGAATTAGTATACTAATCATGTTACTAGGGGTTTTAGTGCTAATTGGTTGGTACACTAAAACTATTGCGTTAATACAAGTTATTCCTGTATTTGCACCTATGCAGTACAACACGGCTTTATGCTTTTTACTAAGCGGTATTTCTATGTTACTAATTCTAAAGAAAAGGAAGAATATATCAAAAGTATCAATTGTCTTGTTTGCTATGATAGGTCTTCTAACAATACTAGAATATATTATGGTTAGTAATATTGGTATTGACGAATTATTTATGAAACATTATATAACAGTCGCAAGTACGCACGCCGGCAGAATGGCACCAAACACTGCTCTTTGTTTTGTATTATCTGCAGTAGCCATGATTTTAACATTTGGTAAAGATGTTAGAAAAAAGCAAATAAGCTGCATCTTAGGAGCATTGGTTTTTGGTTTAGGACTAATAGCAATTATTGGTTATTTAATTGGCAAAGAAGTTACGTATGGTGGAGGCCAATTAACCCAAATGGCTGTTCACACATCAATAGGTTTTATGTTTCTGGGTGGTGGCATTACTGCATTAAACTTTATTAAAGAAAGCGAATTCATTAGAAAAAATGTATTAGTTAAAAATGCTGGTTTCGCAGGATATGCTTGTGCATTAGCTCTAGTTATATTTTTTATAGATTTAAGTATTCCTATTGAGGTTGCTATAGGAATACCTTATGTATTATTTGTACTATTTGGGTGGTTTATTAAAAAAGAAGGAATTACAACAATATTAGCCACATGTTCAACTGTTTTAATAATAGCTGGTTTTTTATACTCCTTTACCGAAGTAAAATCATCAATTGTTATTATTAACCGAATATTTGCAATAATGGCTGTATGGCTAGTAGCAGGTATGCTAAAGCATATTAAAAAAAATGAAGCAATTATATTAGAGAAGACAGAAACTATTCTTAATATAACCAACAAAAAATTAGATCAAAAAGTAGCAGAGCTTAAGGTGAAAAATAAAGAAATGTCTCAGATTTCCTATATCGTTTCACATGATTTGCAAGAACCGTTGCTCAGTATAATAAATTTCACTAGTCTTTTGAAAAAAGATTATGAAGGTAAAATGGATGAAAATGCTGTGGTATATATCAATTTCATATCAAATGCTGCAATTCGAATGCGAAAATTGATAAAAGATGTATTGGATCATTCTAGAATAGGAATAAAAAAAGAGATCCATGATATTGATTTAAATGAAGTTTTAAAAGATTTACAAAAAGATTTGCATTCAACAATAGCTAAAACTAATGCCATACTAAACTTTGATAACTTACCCACAATTAAGGGTTATGCCATTGATATTAAATTATTATTTCAAAATTTAATATCGAATGCAATTAAGTTCAGAAATCCGGAAGTAAAACCAGAGATTAAAATATCAGCAGAAGAAAAGCCTGGCTATTTTTCATTCTCAATAAAGGATAATGGAATAGGAATTGCAGAAGAACATCAAAAAAGAATATTCTCAATTTTTCAACGACTCCATAACCAAAAAGATTATGAAGGCACAGGAATAGGATTAGCACATTGCAAGAAAATAGTAGAATTACATCAAGGAACAATTAATGTTTCTTCAATTCCAAACCAAGGCAGTAACTTTATTTTTACAATCAAAAAAAATTAAAATGAATCCACTTTTAAAAACAGTATTATTAGTTGATGATGATGAGGCTACGAATTTTATTCATAAAATGGTCATCAAGCAAATGAATTGCACAGAGCATATCGTTGTTAAGGAAAACGGCATAGAAGCCTTAGAATATTTAACTACAGCCATAGATGGAAAATATCCACAACCCGATCTTATATTCTTAGATATAAATATGCCAGCAATGGATGGCTGGGAGTTTCTAGAAGAATACAAAAATCTGGACGAAAACCAGTTAGCCAAAACAGTAATAGTCATGCTAACGACATCATTAAATCCAGATGATAAAAATAAAGCGACTGAAATAAATGGCATTACCGGATTTATGTCAAAACCACTAACATCAGAATTATTGGAAGATCTTTTAAATAAACATTTTATTGAACAAAATAATCTTAGAGCAAGCTAATTTATAAAGCTTTTTAAACTCTAAATAGAAACAGGTCTTATATACTCGAATATAAGACCTGTTTTCATTTATATGAACTAAAATGTCAGTCTACTTTTCGAAAAAATAAAATTGTAAAAGTATTAGCTCGCTAGTATTTACAAAAAATTGAAGCCTTTTTAATAGCCGATTTTCTTAAATTAATTCCTAAATTGAAAAATTAATCATGACGGCATTTTTAAAAAAAATGTATAATTAATTTATCTAAAATGAAAAAAATAATTCTCTCGCTTACGCTTATAATTTTCACCATTCCATTAACCTTTTCAAACCCTTTAACAACTTCAACCGCTACGGCTTTTGATGGCATGTGGGGTATTGATATTGAAGGTGGTGGAGTTGCTTGGTTAAATGTACATAATGACCAAGGGTTTTTAGATGCCGAACTTTTATGGATTGGCGGTAGTATTGTCCCAGTATCTAGTGTTTATTTGGCCGACGAAAACACTTTAGTGGTTACGCGAACAGAAGAAGTAAAGAAGACTGAAGAGCGCTCGCATATAATGACATATACAATGCGAATTCATAAAGTAGGTGATGCAATTGAAGGAATTATGACCGCTCCCGATTGGATGGCTACAGGCGAACGTAAAATTCCATTTAAAGGTAAACGCATGCCGAAAATGTTTGATACACCCGATTTATCAAAAGTGAAATATGGCAAGAAAATCAAATTGTTCAATGGTAAAAACATGAAAGGATGGTATCTAATGAATCCAGAAAATAAAAAAAATGGATTTAGTGTTGCAGACGGGCTACTAACAAATAATCCTGTTCAACCCAAAGATGGTCATCATATTTCGTATGGCAATATTAGAACCGAAGAAGAGTTTTCCGATTTTAATTTAAAATTAGACGTAAACGTACCTAAGGGCGATAACAGTGGCATTTATCTCCGTGGATTATATGAGATACAAGTTGCAGATACGTATGGCAATGAATTAGATTCGCATAACATGGGTGCCTTATATAGTAGAATAACACCTAGTGAAGCCGCTGAAAAACCTGCTGGAGAATGGCAAACGGTAGATATTACTTTGGTAGACCGCCATGTTACTGTAATCTTAAATGGAATAAAAATTATAGACAACAAACCAGTTTTAGGTCCAACAGGTGGTGCAATTAGCTCAGATGTTTTAGCCCCAGGTCCAATTTATTTACAAGGTGATCATGGTAACGTTTCTTATAAAAATATTGTATTAACACCTATTATAAAATAAATGAAAAATCAACTTACAATTACAGCAAGTATTACAGCAACTGCAGGTAAACGCGAAGAAGTAAAGCAAGCACTTTTAAAATTAATACCTCCTACCCTAGCTGAAGAAGGTTGTTTAAATTATGATTTGCATGAAGATTTAGAAAATGCTAATCGTTTTTTCTTTTATGAAAATTGGGAGACCAAACAACATTGGCTTAACCATAATGATAGCGATCATATCGCAGCACATAGAGAAGCTACTAGTGGTTTAGTAGCCGAAGTTATCATCAGTCAATTAAGCCCAATAAAAATATAATTTTAGAACCCCTGACATCATCTGACATTGACTACAATACATTTGTAGTAAGTTTAATCTTTAAATCTAAAAACATGTCACATGCAATCAGCTGGTTCGAAATTCCAGTAACAAATTACAAAAGAGCAAAAGAATTCTACAACACCGTTTTGGCAATCGAAATAAAAGATTCCCCAATGCCTGAAGGTAATTACGGTATGTTTCCGTACGACGATGATAATAATGGCGTTGGTGGAGGTCTTGTTGAAATGCCAGGGTATAGTCCTTCTGCAGAAGGTGTAACTGTTTATTTAAATGGTGGTAATGATTTAAGCACACCACTTGAAAAAATAACAACTGCTGGCGGTAAAATTGTAATGCCAAAAACTGATATCGGTGAAAACGGGTTTATGGCTCAATTTATTGATACAGAAGGAAACAAGGTTGCTTTGCATTCTTGGAACTAGTATTTACAAACAAAGGTAGCAGCTGTTTATTGGTTTGCTACCTTTACTTTTTATGACGCAACTATCAAGACTCATATCGATATTAACGCTATTAAAATCACGTAGAGTTTTAACAGCCCCCGAACTCTCAAAAAAGTATTCGGTAAGCGTGCGAACGATATATCGCGATGTACAAAAATTGATAGCAGCGGGTGTGCCGATTGTTACTCTAGAAGGTCGCGGCTATACCTTAATGGATGGTTATACTGTTGCTCCTGTACAATTTACAGAGAAGCAAGCAAATGCACTAGTTACCGCAGAGCATTTGGTAAGTCAGTCTAATGATTCTTCTTTTGTAAAAGATTTTGGAGAAGCGTTAACTAAAATTAAATCGGTTTTTAAATCTTCGATTTTAGAAAAAAGTGAACGGCTCGATAACAAAATACATATTTTCAATGCCCGCCAAGAAAATATATCTAGTAATGCTCTTTCCGAAATACAATTGGCGATTACTAATTTTAATTACATCGAAATTAATTATCGCAAAGCAGATGACCCAAATATATCTTTTCGAAAAATTGAGCCATGTTTTATTTTTTCTACGGATAACAAATGGTTGTTAATTGCTTGGTGTCACTTACGAAAAGATTATCGTTCTTTTAGAATCGATCGCATTCAACATTTTAAAATTCTTCCCAATCAATTTGAGGATCGCAAGTATACCATACAAGATCATTTTAATTCTCACCGAGAAAAGGCTTATCGAGAAAGTAATCATAATTCAACTTAGCTTTAAAATTCCGAAAATCTTACATCTAGATTCCTTTTTTATTCCGATTTTAGAGTACTAATCACCATAACACCCTTTTTAATGGAATTATTAATCACTATTATCATTTACGCACATGCTTTTTTAGGAGGATTAGGTCTTATTACAGGAGTAGGAAGTATGGCTGTTAAGAAAGGCAGTAGTATCCATAAAAAGATGGGAAAGTTATTCTCTATAAGTATGATTATCAGCTGTATCTTAATTCTACCAATAACTTGGATTCCGGGACATATAAGTCTATTTCTTTTTTTAATTTCTTTGTTCACTATTTATTTAGTTTTTATCGGAAATCGTTCATTAACTTTTAAACGACGAGATAAACTCCAAGCAGATGCTATAGATAAGGGCCTTTCTATTACCATGGCGCTTTTCTCAACCTTTATGCTCATTTATGGCGTATACGGACTATTTAATACGATCCCAGACAATGCCTTGTATTTAGTTTTTGGTGGCTTGGGACTTTTCTTAACATTCCGTAATTATCAACTATATAAAACTTTCAAAGAAAAAAAGATTGCCTGGCTGTTAAGCCATCTTACATTTATGATTGCGGCATTAATAGCATCTTTCACCGCGTTTATAGTTGCAGGCCTACATTTGTGGAACATTGTTGCCTGGGTAACACCTTCTATAATAGGCACTATATATATTATTTATTGGAGGCGAAAAATGAGATCTAAAGTCAAATCTTAAGAACCCAACATCATTTTTTTTACTAATAAAAGCTTTAGTTTATTAACTCACTTTGTACCTACAAAGTACAATCATAGCAATTCATTTATAAAATTTGTATCTTACTTAAACAAAAGGAATGAATTATGAAATCTAATTATTCGAAAATTTTTTCTGGAAATCAGTTTAGTGCTCAAAAGATTGTTGAACAACTTAAAGAAATAAATATTTCACCCGTTGTTAAAGATGAGACGGAATCCTCCAGATTGAGTGGTTATCCAATAAATAATAATGATATTATTGACATCTATGTACACCAAGATGAATTAGAAAAAGCACAAAAAGTGATTAATCAAATTTCTTAATTACTTAAAATCAATATTTTTAATATCTTATTATTACGATTTACTAGTTCTCCGCATACATAGTTTCCCTGAAATTTTTTAATGTTAAAAATCGATTATGAAAAATAGAATCGGATTGGGGCTACTAGTTATTGCATTTATCTTGTTAGGTGATATTGCAATCGATAGTTTGTCGAATAATCAAACAGATACAAGACAAAAAGCGGGCTTAAACTTTATAAAATGTACAGCTGCTAAATATTTATTAAATAATGTAGATACAACGCAGCAAATATCTCCGCTATTTACCAACTTAGGAAATCTACATTTCAAAACTTCAACCAAAAATAAAAGAGCACAAGCCTTTTTTAATCAAGGGTTAAAATTGTCATATGCCTTTAATCATGCAGAAGCACATCGGTCTTTTATGGAAGCAGCGCGACTAGACCCAAAATTAGCAATGGCATATTGGGGACAGGCGTTTGCGTTAGGTCCAAACATTAACGATCCACTACCTGACGATGAACGTAAAAACAAAATTAATGAAGCACTAGTTAAGGCTAATAATTTAGCTTCAAAGACAAGTAAAAAAGAGCAAGCTTTAATTGAAGCGATTGCAACGCGATACAGCAACGATTTATCTAAAGATGCGGCAGCCTTAAATATGGATTATATGCTTGCCATGACAAAAGTGGTTAAAGCCTTTCCTGAAGATGCGAATATCCAAATTCTGTATGCAGCATCTATTATGAATACAGTACCGTGGAACTATTGGGACAAAGATGGTAATCCTTCGCCTAATATTAAAGAGGCAAAAGCTTCGCTAGAAAAAGCAATGGACTTAGAGCCCGAAAATCCTGGTGGCCACCACTACTATATTCATATGGTGGAATTACCTTATCCAGATATTGGTGTCAAAAGTGCTGATAAACTAGCGTCTTTAATGCCCGGTGCTGGTCATATAGTTCATATGCCTTCACACATTTATATTCGTGTTGGTCGTTATTTAGATGCAGTGAAAGTAAACCAATCTGCAATTTTAGCAGATGAAGATTATATCTCTCAATGTTTTGCACAAGGGCTATATCCCCTAGCCTACTATCCACATAATATTCACTTTCTTTGGTCCTCTGCAAGTTTATTGGGTGATAGCAAAATCGCTATTGACGCGGCAAAAAAGACAGCAGAAAAAGTACCAACAGGCGAATTGGTTACGCTACCTTTTTTACAAGATTTTGCCGCTACACCACTTTTGGCATATACTAGGTTTGGCAAATGGAATGATATATTAACAATTCCAGCACCAAGTTCAGATATCAAACATCTTAAGTTAATTCGACACTATGCAAGAGGAATCGCTTTCGTTAGAAAAGGAAATATTGAGCAAGCAGAAGAAGAATTGGATGCTATAAAATCTTTACAAGCAGATCCAGAATTAAAAGATATGGTAGCAACAGCTAATAATGCTTCAATTCATTCGGCAAATATTGCCTATGAAGTTGTAGCCGGGGAATTGGCAGCGCTTAAAGGTGAAACTGAAATAGCAATCAAACATCTTAAAAATGCGGTTGTCTTTGAAGATGGACTAACCTATACCGAACCCGCTGCTTGGCACATTCCAACGCGTCAGAATTTAGGTGCAATTCTTTTGAAAGCAAAAAAGTTTGAACAAGCAGAGCGTGTATTTAGAGCAGATTTAAAAATACTAAGACAAAACGGTTGGTCTTTAACTGGGCTTCAAAAAGCGTTAGAAGCTCAGGGCAAAATAGATGAAGCTATAAAAATAAAAGCTGAGTTTGACGAAGCATGGCAACATGCTGATGTTAAACTAGAAACATCGGTTTTATAGTTTTGCTACAGCCAGTTTAGCGGCATTAAACTCATCCATAAAATCTGCAACAATTTGCGCAGCAGGCTTTATATCATGTATTAAAGCGGAAACTTGTCCTATTTCTAATTCACCTTCTTCAAGGTCACCTTCGAACATTCCTTTCTTAGCTCTAGCTCGACCTAACAATTCTTTCAATTGTTCAACAGAAGCTCCATTAGCATAAGCTGCTTGTACATCATTATAAAATTTATTTTTCAGCAATCGAACAGGTGCCAATTCTTTTAAAGTAAGTTGGGTATCGCCTTCTTTAGAATTAACTACTTCTTGTTTAAAAAGCTGATGTGAAGAAGCTTCGACAGAGGCAACAAATCTACTTCCAACTTGTACTCCATCTGCCCCTAAAACCATAGCCGCTAACATTGCACGACCAGAGCCAATACCTCCGGCCGCAATTAATGGAATCTTAATTTTTTCTTTTACAGCGGGAATCAAAACTTGCGTAGTAGTTTCATCACGACCATTATGTCCACCTGCTTCAAAACCTTCAGCAACAATAGCGTCTACTCCTGCTTGTTCAGCTTTCAATGCAAATTTCACACTACTAACTACATGCACTACAGTAATTCCCTTTTCTTTTAAATATGAGGTCCAAGTTTTCGGATTTCCTGCAGAGGTAAAAACAATTTTAACACCCGTTTCAACAATGATATTCATTATCTCCTCGAGGTTAGGATATAGCATAGGCACATTTACTCCAAAAGGTTTTGATATTGCTTTTTGACACTTTTGAATATGTTCCCGTAAAATTTCTGGATACATTGATCCTGCTCCGATAATTCCTAATCCGCCAGCATTTGAAACAGCGGAAGCCAATCGCCAACCACTGGTCCAAACCATTCCACCTTGAATAATTGGGTATGCTATATTAAAAAGTGATGTGATTCTATTTTGCATAAAAGACTTTATCAAAATACATTATTAAAAACCAAAATAGTCTCGTTTGAATAATACCTATTTAAGCTATCACTCCTGACCCCAACAATTCATCTTCTTTATACCAAGCTACAAATTGACCTTCGGTAATTGCAGACTGTTTATTCTCAAAATCTACGTATAGTCCACTTTCAATTTTATAGATAGTAGCTTTTTCTAAGGCTTGTCTATAACGAATTCTGGCCATCACTTCCATTTTTTCATCAACTTTTAAAGCCAAATCGGGTCTTACCCAATGTATTTCTTCTTCATTTACAAACAATGTTTTTCGATACAATCCAGGGTGCATTTTACCCTGACCTGTATAAATAACATTTTCTTCAACATCGGTATCTATAACAAAAAGTGGTTCTTTGGTACCTCCCACCGCCAAACCTTTCCGTTGTCCTTTTGTAAAATAATGTGCACCTTGGTGCTCCCCTACTATGCTACCATCTTCAACATGATATATTGGCTTTTCTGAATAGAAAGCCAATTCTTCTTGTTTACTTTCAAAGTTAGGAATCGATTTATGGTACTGCGAAACATCCGAAGAAACTTCTACAATAACTCCTTTTTTAGGTTTCAATTTCTGTTGTAAAAAATCTGGTAAGCGTACTTTTCCAATAAAACACAAACCCTGAGAGTCCTTTTTATCTGCTGTAATCAATTCATTAGCTGCAGCAATTTTACGCACCTCTGGTTTTAGCAATTCACCAATAGGAAATAATGTCTTCGCTAATTGCTCTTGTGAGAGTTGACATAAAAAGTACGACTGATCTTTATTACCGTCTTTTCCAGCTAATAGTTGATAAATCTCCGCACCATCTTCAGTTTTCAAAATCCCTTTTCTACAATAATGACCTGTTGCTACATAATCAGCACCCAATTGAAGCGCTATCTTCATAAAAACATCAAACTTTATTTCACGATTGCATAACACATCTGGATTTGGAGTACGCCCCATCTCGTACTCTCTAAACATATAATCAACAATACGCTCCTTGTATTCTTTACTTAAATCTACAGTTTGAAAAGGTATGCCAAGTTTTTCTGCAACAATTAAAGCGTCATTACTATCTTCTAACCACGGACATTCCTCAGAAATCGTAACCGAGTCATCATGCCAATTCTTCATAAAAAGACCTATCACATCATAACCTTGTTCCTTTAAAAGAAAGGCTGCAACGCTAGAATCAACACCACCAGAAAGACCGACAACAACTTTTTTTCTCATCATAATTAAATAGCATACAAAAATACAAAATTCGGCAACAAACTATAAACGAACTTCAGATACTCCTTAGTCATATAAAGCCACCAGAACTTACGGGAACCATAATTTTATGCCCGTCCAATAGATTTTAAAACAGATTTAAGGTTAAAACGTTAGGCTAAATCTGATCATAGCACCGAGTTGTTTTATTTTGTCTAAGTTTTAATAAAAATAGTTGGACAAATAAATTATTTTTATATATTCGCATAAACATTCACTAAAAGGTTATTCCTTTTTTAAAATTTTGCTACTACACTATTAAACACAAAAAATTGCTAAAAAGTTGACGTTGTAATAGAAGCAAATAATAAGAAAAGAGCCCTTTTTTTGATATTATTAATTTAAAAACTATTGCTATGAAAAAGATTGTTTTTTTTAAAAGTGCTTACCTATTTACCTGTTTATTACTATTAATGTCGTCTTGTTCAAATAACGACGATGATGTCATTATCACCGAAGATGCCAAGAATATTGTAGAGACCGCTCAAGCAACGGACATCTTATCAAATTTAGTTGCCGCATTACTTAAGGCAGATGAAAATGATAACTCGAATCTCGTTGGCACATTAAGTGGTGATGGACCATTTACTGTTTTTGCTCCCACCAATGAAGCTTTCACCAATTTATTAGCCGGATTAGATGGTTACGATTCTTTAGAAGATTTTGATACACCTGAAAAAAGAGAACTACTAGGTTCTATTTTAACTTACCATGTGGTAGCTGCGCAAGCAATGTCATCCGATTTAAGTAACGGTCAATCTATTGCTACGGTTCAAGGAGAAAACGTAATTATAAATATTGACGGAGGTGTATTTATAGAAGATGCTACAAATGTTAATGCAGAAGTCATCAGTGCTGATATCGAAACAAGCAATGGCGTTGTGCATGTGATTAATAAAGTCTTAATACCGCAAGCAGTTTTAGATGCCTTAGAAACCGAAGCTGAACTTAGCAATATTGTTGAAATCGCTGTGGCAACTGACGACTTAAGCATATTAGTAGGAGCTCTACAACAAGCAGATGCTGGTTTAGTAGACGTGTTGAGTGGCACTGGCCCTTTCACTGTATTTGCACCAACGAATGAGGCTTTTGTTGCGTTATTAGAATCTTTAGGTGATGATTATAATGGATTAGCTGATTTTGATACCGATGAAGAAAAAGCGCTTTTAGTTAAAATATTAACTTATCATGTTGTCGGAAATATTGCAGCCTTATCTACAGACCTTTCAGCAGGCCAAATGATAGAAACTGTACAGGGTGAAGAAGTAACAATAAATCTGGATGGTGGTGTTTTTATTAAAGATGCTACGGACATGAAAGCAACTGTGGTTACTGCAGATGTAATGGCAAGTAATGGCGTTGTTCATATAATTGACAAGGTATTATTACCACAAGAAGTGTTAGATGCCTTAAAGCCTAATATTGTAGAACTTGCACAATCGGTAGATGATTTAAGTTTATTAGTAGATGCTTTAATTCAGGCAGATGCTGGCCTTGTAGAGGTACTAAGTGGTGCTGGTCCTTTTACCGTTTTCGCACCAACTAATGAAGCTTTCGATAATTTACTTGAAGTTTTAGGAGATGAATACAATAGTCTAGCCGATTTTGATACTGAAGCTGAAAAAGATATCCTAGCCAAAATATTAACCTATCATGTGGTTTCAGGTGCAAAAGTACTTTCTACTGATTTAACTGATGGACAAGAAATTGAAACTGTTCAAGGTGCGAATGTTACTATCTCCATACATGATGATGTTTTTGTAAACGATGCCACAGATTCAATGGCAACCGTAACAATGGCTGATGTTACAGCAAGTAATGGAGTTGTACATGTAATAAACAAGGTTTTATTACCCCAAGAAGTACTGGACCTGTTAGGACATTAATTAATTTATAAAAGTGTTTGTATAGCTCCCTTGTGCGTACTCCTCCGAAGTACTTGGGAGCTATTTTTTTTTGGGATTCAAAATATTTTTGAATTTGGAGTTGTCTACATCAAAACATCATTTTAACATAGGTTAGCATACAAAAATGATTGCTTGACAACTATTAATTTATTTAGGGCTTAATTAGTTTCATATTGCAGTCCCAAATCTTACCAAACATAACCGATTGATGCTAAAAAGCCCCGATATTTTTATCGAGGCTTTTTTATTTATAAGTAATAGATGCTACTATTTCTTTCCTGTTTTTTTCTGTTCTTCGGCTTGTTCCATCATTTCGCGCATCTTCTTCTGAAACTTATTTTCCTTTTTAGGTTTCTTCTTATTTTCTTGAATTTGCGCATGTATTTTATCATTATCGATAATTACATTCTTGATAACCAACATTATACCTATAGTAATTAGGTTAGAAATGAAATAATACAAACTTAATCCACTTGCATAATTGTTAAAGAAAATCAACATCATAAATGGCATTAAGTACATAATGAACTTCATATTCGGCATACCCGGTTGTTGTGGCATATTCTGTCCGGTTGTCATCATCATATAAAAGAAAATAGCAATGGAAGCCAATATCGGGAACAAACTCATATGGTTTCCGTAAAATGTAGAAATCACTGGTATGTGAGTCGTCCATTCAAAAATCGCATCATATGATGAAAGGTCATCTGCCCATAAGAATGATTTTTGTCTTAAGGCAAAAGATGTAGGGAAGAACATGAACAATGCATAGAAAATAGGCATTTGCAACAATGCCGGTACACATCCACTCATAGGACTTACGCCAGCCTTACCATACAACTTCATGGTTTCTTGCTGCTTCTTCATCGCATTATCCTTATACTTCTCGCCTAATTCAGTTATTTCAGGTTTTAAGACTTTCATCTTTGCCTGAGATAAATACGACTTATAAGTAACCGGCGACATTGCCAGACGCACAATAATGGTCATTAATATAATGGCAATTCCCGCTGGCAAGTAGTTGCTTAAAAAGGTGTAGAATGGTGTAAAAACATAACGGTTTATCCATCCGAAAATACCCCATCCCCAATAAATAGTATCCTCTAGTTCATATTGATCATACTTTTTTAAGACAGCGATATCAGTTGGACCATAATACCAATTTAAATTTTCAGAAAGCTCGCCTCCCTCTAAAGTCAAAGGTACCGACACATCAAAGTCTTTTGTGAATTTAACTTCTTTACTCTCTTCTTCAACGAGATTTGTAGAGCGAATTTCTGCAGTTTTAAAATTTTTCTTTGTTGCTAAAATAGAAGTGAAAAAGTGTTGTTTTAAAGAAAGCCATTGTACATCCTCTTCAATATCATCATCATCCCCGTTGGCAGATAGGTAATCTATTTTACCATCTTCATAGTTATACATCATTTCTGTATAACGATTTTCATACTTTACACTTTTACTATGCCGTATACCCTTTAAGAACCACTCAAGCGCAATTGGTTTATCACCCTTAATAACACCATTTAACCCTTGTGAACGTATTGTAAAATCAACCATATAGTCATCTGGTTTCATTTCATAACGATATTCCAAAAACTCATTGGAAGCTATTTTAGCCTTCATTGACAATACTTGATTATCGCCGTTATTAGTTAAACTAGGCTCAAAGTAAAGGTCATTAGTATTTAACGTTCTATTATCCGAAGTAGTAAAAGTAAGTCCGAAAGAAGCATTTCCATCTTTAATTAAATAAACCGGAATAGAGTCATAGGTGTTAAATTGCACCATTTTAGCTTCTACAATCTGCCCACCTTTATTACTAACTTTTAATTGCAGAACATCGTTAGCTAAGGTTGTTTTGGCATCAGATGGTTTTGTAAAACCAAAGGCACCCAATGCACCTTGGTAATTGGCAACGGCCGTAGAATCTTGTAAGTTAACCGCTGGTGTAACAGTACTAGGCGATTGTACATTTTGCTCCGCACTTTTTTGGGTTTCAACCTGTTCTTGTTTCGCCTTTTCGGCCTCTAATTCTTCTGGGGTTGGCCTATTTTGGTAAAACATAAAAATGAGTATACCAAAAATGAGCACAAAACCAATGATTGAATTTATGTCAACTTTCTTTTCTTCCATCTAAAATTTTGATTCACCAAACTGGTTGGCTTGGTTGATTTTTTTTTAATGAGCAAATATATGCCCAAATGCTCACTTTATGCCAAAGTGGCATTGGTTTGTTTTAATTTCTGATTTAATGCAGCCTTTACAAACCCAACAAATAGCGGATGTGGATTAGCAACGGTACTTTTGTATTCAGGGTGATATTGCACGCCAACAAACCAAGGATGATCTTTTAACTCGACTATTTCAACCAATCCTGTTTTTTTATTTATACCACTTGCCTTTAATCCAGCAGCTTCTATTTGCTCTAAATAATCACTATTAAACTCGTAACGGTGACGGTGTCTTTCTGAAATATTAGTTTCATTTTCATATACTTCGGCCACTAAACTACCAGGGGTAATTTCACAGTCCCAAGCTCCTAATCGCATAGTACCACCTTTATCCACAATATTTTTTTGCTCTTCCATCAAGTTTATTACCGGATTAGAAGTGCTTTCAAGCATTTCTGTAGAATTAGCATCAACAAGACCAAGCACATTTCGTGAGAATTCAATAACCGCCATTTGCATGCCCAAACAAATTCCTAAAAATGGAATATTGTTTTCTCTTGCATACTTTACAGCTTCTATTTTTCCTTCAATTCCTCGTTCACCAAAGCCAGGAGCAACTAATATTCCATTTAATCCCCTTAACTTATCCTTTAAATTATTTTCGGTTAAATATTCTGAATGTACTGACCTGACATTAACCTTTACTTCATTTACAGCACCTGCATGTATAAAAGACTCCAAAATTGACTTGTAAGAATCTTGTAATTCAACATATTTACCAACAAGACCAATGGTCACCTCATGTTTTGGATTCTTATGACGGTGTACAAACTGATTCCAGTTAGTTAAATCGGGTTTTTTAGAGTCCGGTAAATCTAATTTTTTAAGAGTTACTTTATCTAATCCTTCGGCCAACATTAAATTTGGAACATCATAAATTGTTGAAGCATCAATAGATTGTATTACCGCTTCGCGTTTTACATTACAAAAAAGTGCAAGTTTATCTTTAATCTCCTCTGAAATATGATGTTCGGTACGACAAACAAGAATATCAGCCTTAATACCACTTTCCATTAAAGTTTTAACGGAGTGTTGCGTTGGTTTAGTTTTTAACTCACCAGCAGCCGATAAAAAAGGCACTAATGTTAGATGAATAACAATACCATTATTATCACCTAAATCCCAAAGTAATTGACGTACTGCCTCTATATATGGTAATGATTCTATATCACCAACCGTACCTCCAATTTCGGTAATAACAATATCATACTCCCCACTATCACCTAAAAGTTGAACGCGTTGTTTAATTTCATTGGTAATATGTGGCACAACTTGTACTGTCTTACCTAAAAACTCACCTCTACGTTCCTTTTCGATAACACTTTGGTAAATTCTACCTGTAGTAACATTATTTGCCTGTGAGGTTCTCACATTCAAAAAACGTTCGTAATGACCCAAATCTAAATCCGTCTCAGCCCCATCATCAGTCACATAACATTCGCCATGCTCATAAGGATTTAAAGTACCTGGATCAACGTTGATATATGGATCTAGTTTTTGAATTGTGGTCTTATAACCCCTTGCTTGTAGTAATTTAGCAAGTGAAGCGGCAATTATGCCTTTACCTAATGAAGAGGTTACTCCCCCCGTAACGAAAATGTATTTTGTTGCTGGCATTCTAGCGTATTGATTACGGGGCTCAAAGATACAACATGAGCCGTAACTACCCAGTTATTCTTTAGGAAAATCTTTTTGAATCTTCCGAATTATCGGTTCTAGACCATTGACCTTAATTTCATACATACTTTCTAATAAGGTACCCAGTTTACCATTCGGAAATCCTTTTTGTTTAAACCACACATAATAAGGTTCAGGTAAATCGACCAACAATCGTCCTTTATATTTACCAAAAGGCATACGGTAATGTGCCAATTCTATTAGCTTTCTATTATCAAAATTTACTTCCATTCGAAACGCTTATATAAATTTAAACTGGCTTTTAAATCTAAATAATTTATCTTTAAAAACCTTAAACATTACAATATTATGAAACGAAGAACTTTTATAGGAACCTCTGCTGCCGCCTCTGTAGGGGTAATGGCATGCAAAACAGCAAACGCTATGCCATCTAAAAAAATGACAACATCAGAATTAAAAGGCAATATAAACCACAGTGTCTGCCGCTGGTGTTATAGCAAAATTCCTATGGAAGAGTTTCTTAAAAATCTAAATGATTTAGGAATTAAAGCAATGGATTTAACTGGACCAGAAGATTGGCCGTTAATGAAAAAATATAATATTCACGCTTCTATGTGTTGGGGGGCCGGTAAAGGTATTTTAGAAGGATGGAACGACCCAAAACTACACGAAGAATTGATTGCCGATTATTTACGAGTAATTCCATTAGTAGCAGAAGCTGGTTATACAAATCTAATTTGCTTTAGCGGAAATAGAAATGGCATGGATGACCAAATAGGTTTAAATAATTGTGCCGAAGGTTTAAAAAAAATAATGCCAGTTGCTGAAAAACATGGTGTTGTTATTCAAATGGAGCTCTTAAATTCGAAAGTAGACCATGCTGATTATATGTGTGACCATTCTGAATGGGGCGTAGAATTATGTAAAGCTATTGGTTCGGACAATTTTAAGCTGCTTTACGATATTTATCACATGCAAATAATGGAAGGTGATATTATTAGAAACATACAAGATTTTCATCAATACTTTGGACATTACCACACCGGTGGAAATCCAGGTAGAAATGAAATTAATGATACGCAAGAACTTTTTTACCCTGCAATTATGAAAGCAATACTTGAAACGGGTTATAAAGGTTATGTAGCTCAAGAGTTCATACCTACTTGGGATGATAAAATTGCGGCGCTTAAGGAAGGCGTCACAATTTGTGATGTATAACAAATTCAATTTATTAACGTTTTAACAGAGCCTCTACTATTTGTAGCGGCTTTTTTTTAAAAGTATTATTGAATAATTTCAATAAAAATCTTCCCCCAAAGACATACCAATTAATCTATTTTCAAACTATGAAAAAATCATTATCTATTTTTTTAATAGCACTTACTATGAGCGTTATTAATGGCTGTGTTAAGGAAGTTAAAGACGCACTAGACGAAACTACTTTATCGCTACAATGTGTAAAACTTGTTCAAGAATTTGACGAAAGAAATGAGGCCAATCCAAACCGCAGTTGTGATGAAATAATAGCGGATATTAACGATATTGAAAAAACTTGCAACTCCTTTTTGGCTGATACAACGAAGGAACAATTTGCAGTTTTACGTGAAAATTGCAATAATAATTAAGTAAAAGAACATTCAAACGCTATTTTAATTAATCTATTCATTCATCGATTTACTAATCTTTTCGTTCCAAATTTTCTGTTGATCTAGATCACGAGAGAAATTGGTTTCGCGATCATACTTATTTTGAAAAGCATGTAAATCTTTATTGATTTCCACGAAAATAGCGCGTACCTTTTTCTTTATGTTTGTATCGTTTCTTACTGTTCGCAACCTTTCTCTAAATTTCTTAGCAAAAAGTTCAGTAATATCGAAATGTAATTGTTCATGACTTAAAATCACATCATTACACAATTCGGGTTTGTGCCAAGATTTATCCGGATAAAAAAGTGAACTCACAATAACTTCAAGACTAGATTCGCCATTGCCAATAATACTGCTTAAAGAATAGGTTATACCACTGGCCGTAGTAGCTGCTGCCCATTCCGTTTTCAACGGACTTCCCTGGTAATCTGCCCAAGTTAATTTACGTTCTTTAGACCATAATAAAACACGGTCTTCATCTTGCGCATTAATGTGAATAATAGCAAAAAAAAACAGTAATAATATTACTTTTAGTTTATCCAATTGAATTGAATTTGCTTATCAATATCTGGATGCAAACTATAATGCACTGGGCATGTATTGGCAGTATGAATTAATATTTTTCGTTCTTTATCACCAACAGAAGCTGGTAATTTTAAATCAATCTCTATTTTTGAAATTCGACGGGGATCGGCAGACATATGTTTAGTAACTTCAGCAGTAGTATTTGTTAAATCTACATCTAAAGATTTTGCCTTAATACCCATCATAGTTAGTATACAACTTGCTAAACCAGTCGCAACAGTATCAGTTGGCGAGAAAGCTTCTCCCAAACCATTATTATCAATAGGCGCATCTGTCGTAAACGAATTTCCGGACTGCAAATGCACACAAGTCGTTCTCAAATTACCCTTATAAGTTACTTTAGATGTCATTAATTAGTAGTTTTTATTTCTTCTAAACGTAAATCTTTATAACTCATTATATAAGAAGCCTGATTAAAATAACCTGAGGCAAAATCTTTTTCATAAGAAAACTTATTTCCTGTGTATTCCGTTTCACCAACCAACTTAGAAATTTCGAATAAATCGTTTTTATAAGCCAATTTTAATAACAAGTCGAAGGTTGTATCAAAACCTCTAATTGCATAGCGGTCTGGCTCTCCACCAAAACGTTTACGATAAGCTTTTTCAAAACTATTACTTGCTGGCTCTCGAAAAACCGAAGGATAGGTGAAATTTAAATTAGACAAATGAGTACTTGAAATTACATCGCTATCAAAGGCATTATCTTTATGCGTTGTGAACATTCTCAATTTCACTTTTTCTTTATCATTTTCTGGATCTAAAAGTGAATTATTCAAGGAATTCAGTATTGAAGTAACACTTGTTACCAATTTAAAATTATCACTTTCAACAAAAATCCAGTTCTCTTTTTCTTTAGATAGTAACGATTTCAACAAATCAATACTAACCCCAATATTTTTTTCCTCCTCAACCACTTTAGCAACCTTTGCATCTTCAAAATTCTTAACCAAAGCATTACTAGCACTAATGTGGGTAGAATCTGCGATAACCACTATATTCTGGTCTGTATGAATTTCTTTAACATAAGCAATCATTTTCTCGCGTAACAGTTGATCTTCTGTATATGAGAAGAAAACATTTTTTAGACTTACATCTTTATTTGGTTTAATTGGTGTAATTACCGGAACATTTTTGTCAGCCGCTCTAACCGCAACCTCACGAACAGAAGCAAGATCAAACGGGCCTACGATGGCATTATAATCTCCAATATTTTCGCGTAACAATAATTCTTTAGTTTTTGCTAAATTATATTGATTATCTATGGTTTTAACATCTACGGAAACACCCAATTTGGCTACAGAATCTAATGCTATTAGAGCACCAGAATAAAATCCTAAACTGTACTTTAATAAACTAGGTTTCTCCAGTTGTTTTTGAATATCGTCAACCTCATTTAGATCAATTCGGTTTAATCGAAAGGGTAACATAAATATTATCTTAGGACGATTCGCAATATTTATACTATCAACAAGATTCAATTTATCTAACACTAGAGCATTGCGAACTTCAAAATCTCCAATTTGATCTTTTGGAAGTTTTAAAATCATACCTGCTTTTAGCCCTTCAGATAAATCTGGGTTTAAAGCCAATAACTCTTTATAGGTAATACCTAATTTACGAGTTAACGAAAATTCCGTTTGTTTCGGCTTTACTTCGTAGAAATTAAAGTTATCAGTATTTACTTCACCTGCATCTAACTTCTGCTGTGGTAATCTAATAACCATACCCTCTTTTAATCCACCTCTTTCTGTTATTTCAGGGTTTAATCGAACTACTTCTTCAGACTTTACACCGAATTCTTGCTCAAGTCGATAAAAATTCATTTTAGGAGGTACTGTATATGAAGTATAGATTTGTGTATCTTGATTTTCCACAGTACTTCCTGGTATTCTTGGAAGTAATAATTCTTGTCCTTCTCTTAAATAATCTGTTGTTTTAGACAAGTCTGGATTTAGCACCATCATACTATCAATAGTAATACTGTGTTTATGTGCAAGACTCCACCTAGTTTCTTTAGGAGCAACTGTATAGGTAATATAATTATCAGGATTAATTTCATTATCCGGTTTTTTCAACCTTTTAAACTTAGGTATCCTTAAAACCATATTTTTTTTCAAAGCAGAAGAATACAAATCTTTATTGTAACGCTTTATTTCTTCCTCGGAAACTTTATAGCGTTTGGCAATGCCAAATAGCGTTTCTTTTCTACGTACTTTATGAGAAGTAAAACCGATTGGTTCTTCATGCTTTTCCGCACTTATTTTTGAATTATTATCACCTACTACAACAGGTTTAGAAATAGAACTATTTGCTATCGCAGGTATAACAAGTATTGTATTAACCTTTAGAGTTTGTCCCTTTTTAATCTCCTTATTATAAGTAAGAATAGTCTGTGTGGAAACTTGATATTGTTTTGCAATACCTTCTAAAGATTCGCCCTTTTTAACTGCATGTGTTGTAAATTTTTGTGCGGTAGCTTTACAAGCTACAAAGGCAATTAAAAAAATTACAAGTACGTTTTTTAAAACTTGATTCATAAACTTTTCTGGTTATTCCCATTCAATTGTTGCAGGGGGTTTTGAACTAATATCGTAAACAACTCTATTTACTCCGGGCACTTTATTTATAATTTCATTTGAAGTCTTTTGCAAGAATTCATAAGGTAAATTAACCCAGTCTGCCGTCATACCATCTGTACTTTCAACGGCTCTCAAAGCTACACATTTTTCATAAGTACGCTCATCACCCATTACCCCTACACTATTTACGGGCAAAAGCATAGCTCCAGCCTGCCAAACTTTATCATAAAGCCCCCATTCTTGCAATCCATTGATAAAAATATGATCAACTTCTTGTAAAATAGTTACTTTTTCAGGTGTAATATCTCCTAATATTCTAATGCCCAATCCAGGTCCTGGAAACGGATGTCGCCCTAATAGTTCTTTATCTAAGCCCATACTAGCTCCTACTCTACGCACTTCATCTTTAAACAACATTTTTAAAGGCTCTACCACTTTTAATTTCATATAGTCTGGCAAACCACCAACATTATGGTGACTTTTTATTGTTGCAGAAGGACCACCTGTAGCAGAAACTGATTCAATTACATCTGGATAAATTGTTCCTTGTGCCAACCATTTTGCATTTTCAACTAAATGCGATTCATCATCAAAAACCTCAACAAAAACACGACCTATAATTTTTCTTTTTGTTTCTGGATCACTCTCTCCAGCCAATCCATCCAAAAAGCGTGCCGAAGCATTAACACCTTTAACATTAAGGCCCATGCCTTCATATTGCTTAAGAACAGCTTCAAACTCATTCTTACGGAGCAAGCCATTATTTACGAAAATGCAATGAAGATTTTTACCAATTGCCTTATGTAATAATACTGCAGCCACAGAAGAATCTACTCCACCAGAAAGGCCTAATATAACTTGATCATCACCAATCTTTTCTTTGAGTTCTGCCACCGCTGTTTCAACGAAAGCATCTGGAGTCCAAGTTTGTGCAATTCCTGCAATTTTCACCAAAAAATTCTCTAAGACTTGTTTACCATCTTTTGAATGATAAACCTCCGGATGAAATTGAATACCATAAGTTTCTTCACCGTCAAATTTAAAAGCTGCATTTTCAACATCGGTAGTACTAGCGATGAGCTTCGCATTATTTGGTAATTTTTTAATCGTATCTGCATGACTCATCCAAACTTGACTACCTGTATTGACATTTTCTAAGAATGGGCTTTCAGAATCTACATGAGAAAGATTTGCTCTACCGTATTCTCTAGTATTCGACTTTTCAACATTTCCCCCATTAAAATGAGCAAGATATTGTGCTCCATAACAAACACCCAACAAAGGCTTTTTACCTCGTATTTCAGACAAATCTGGGTGTGGTGCATCTTCTGCTCGCACTGAAAATGGAGATCCAGATAGAATTACTGCATCATATTCAGTTAAATCTTTCGGAGGATTGTTATAAGGTTTTATTTCGGAGAAAATATTCAGTTCTCGAACGCGTCTACCAATAAGTTGAGTGTATTGAGAACCAAAATCTAGAATTAGGACTTTGTTTTGCATGGGCAAAAATAGTAATTTGAAAAATTTAAGAAAGCCTATATAAAATATATTTGTAACATAAATATAAAACTTGTAAAATTTGTAGGAAAATACAACATAATATTTTAATTCACGTTGGTAATAAAATGTCTATTTACCAACATAAGTTACACTTTATGAGCATAGTATAAGATAATATTTCTACAACTACTTACCAAAGTATTTTACTTTACACTTATGAATATTAATCACAACAAGCTATTAAAGTTATGACTAATAAGTACATGTCTGAGATTAAGTCTCTATTAACAGCTGCGCTTACTGAAAGGAATCATCCATTAAAGTTTTGCGTTCTAGGAACTATAGGTTTAGATAATTCTCCCGAAGCCCGACTTATTGGACTTAGAGAAGTTTCCGATGATTATGCATTTACACTTTTCACAGATGAACGTTCTAATAAGGTCTCTCAAATAGAAAAGAATCCACAGGTAAGTTTACTTTTTTATCATCCTGAGAAAAAAATTCAAATAAAAATTAAGGGAATAGCTTCCATATTAAACGACGAGCAATACATTAAAAAAACATGGCAGCAAATTAGACCGAATGGCATTAAAGATTATACAACTACAGATGCGCCCGGAACAATTCTAAAGAACAACCAAGAAATTACCTACTTAAAGGAAAAAAACTATTTCTGTATAATTAAGGTTGAGACAAAAACTATTGAATACTTAAAACTTAGAGAAACCAGCCATTTTAAAGTCGAGTTTCACCAAGGTATTAATGGATGGGTAAGTCAGTTTTTAGTGCCTTAACCTTATTTCATTGACTTAAGAATAGCGCTAATATCTTCTTTAGTAGTATCTGGGTTTATAAAACAAAAGCGGGCAACAGTTTCTTTTTCTTTACCATTATTCCATTTTGTTGGTGTTACTAAAGCGAAACCAGCCCTATGGTTTTTGTAAGTCCAATTATTATAATCTTTAGGCTCCCACCCTATTCTTCTGTACAGTACACAAGAGAGACTAGGTTCTCGGACTAATTCTATATAAGGCTCTTCCTTTATGAGATTACCGGCAATTTGAGCCAATTCGATGCCTTGCTCGACAGCTCTTTTATATTTATCGGTACCATGCATGGCAAGTGAAAACCATAAAGGCAATCCTCTAACTCTACGCGTTAATTGAATTTGATAATCCGATGGATTGAAACCTACCGCACCTTCATCTTTAAAAATATCTAGATACGAACCTTCTTGAGCATGAGCTTCTTTGGCTTTTTCTGGGTGTTTATAAATAACAGCACCACAATCGTACGGTGAAAAAAGCCATTTATGAGGGTCGATTGTAATACTATCAGCTTTTTCTATACCCTTAAAGAGGTGACGGACTGAATCAGCAGCAAGTGCACCGCCACCATAGGCAGCATCTACATGAAACCACAATTTTTCCTTTTCACAAACCGTAGCTATTCCATCTAAATCATCAATAATTCCTGCATTAGTAGTACCACCAGTTCCTACAACAGCAAATAGGCGTTTTCGAGTTTCACTTGACAGCGAATCTATTGTACTTTCTAAATCACTTTGCATCATTCTATTTTCAGACTCAACAAGCAGAATATCGGCATCAATAACCTTGGCCATAGCTTTAATAGACGAATGTGCTCCTACAGAAGTAATAATTAAACCACGAACACCAATATTTCGCTCGTTTTTACGCCAATTTTCTCTGGCCGCTACCATAGCTGACAAATTAGCAGCGGTACCTCCGCTCGTAAAAACACCAAATGCACCTTTAGGCAATTTTGTAAGCGAAACTAACCATTTCATAGCTTCATTTTCACAAAAAATTCCCCCGGCTCCTTCCATCCAATAGGCACCATGAATACTTGATGCAGATGTAACTAAATCGAACATAATAGAGGCCCTAGTTGGGGCCGCTGAAACAAATGCTAAATGACGTGGATGGTCAATTGGTACAGTTGCTTTCACTAAAACATCTTTAAATAATTGGAAAGCCTTTTCACCACCAATCCCTTCTGACGTAATAGTTTCACCCACTAATTCTCGAAGTTCTTCTTCCTTTTTTGGCTGCCCTAATTCTAAAGAAGTTGCTGTAATTCTATGAATGGCGTACTTCATTACATCTAAGGTCATTTCAACCAAATCTATATCGATATTATGCATTGTAGATTTCATAAAACAAAGGTAAGTCTTTTGCTATTTAACTATTTCATCAGTCTAATTTGTAGACTAATTTAATCTCTGATGGTACTCCATATTAATTTATCAAAAACCAATAAAATTGAAAAACCCTGTTTACGATAAGTAAACAGGGTTTTTAATCAAAATCAAAAAACCAACCTAAACACATGAACTAAATTAAGTTCAAAAAAAATTCTTTTTCATAGCAATTTATTATAAAACAACTAACTCGTGTTTTACCCTACCTACTTTTCTAAATAATTTTAATTTTTATTGCAAAAATCGGAATTCATTGGGCTCAAGAACTATCAAAAAAAAATATACGAGGGCATATTGAGGAATTAATGTCACAAAAAATACGCCACTCAAGTAAATTGATTAATTATTTACAACCCCCACTAATCAATTATTCTTAAAACTCTTTTTAGCTTATAATAGTAAATTTCAGGTCTAAAGGTTTTAATGCATTAATTAATTGCGGAATTAGTTCTTCACCCCATTCTAGATAAAGTTCAGAAAAGTTTAAAGTTCGCTCTTGAAGTGAATGATTTGGAAATAACTGATTCTGCAATTCCGTAATGCGAAGCACGTGATCTTTTAATTTTCGTTTTTGTGCCTGCATTAATCGTTTTTCAAGATTATCAAGTCCTTTCTTCTGCTTAATTTCTTGAGCTTTTACCGCACCTAAGAAAGATTTATCTGTTTCTTCAGCCAAGGTGTACAAATCGACAAATTGTTTCTCAAGCAATTCTTTTTGTGGTGAAAAATCGATATCTATATTAGAGATTGCTCTAATTTTTTTATTTATCAAACTATTCTGTTCTAAGAATAAGTCTTTAATTTCAATGTCTAAATTGTCAGTTTTTGTCTTTAATTTCTCAGAAACTACTAATGCAGAATTACGCAGTAATAGTACTGGAAAAGGCACATTCATAGCCTTAAACATAGCTTTTAACTCTAACCAATATGCTAGCTCTCCGCCTCCACCAATATAACATAGGTTTGGTAGAATCACTTCTTGGTATAGCGGTCTTGCGATTACATTTGGTGAAAAACGCTCCGGAAATTTGTCTAATTCTCCTAATAATTCTTCTTTAGTCCATGATATTTCGGTATCAACAACACCATAACCGTTGTCCTTAGCAATTATTCGTTCGCGTAAACCTTCTTTAAGATAAAAATAATTTATCTCTCTCGGGTTAACTTGTACTTTATAGTCCGTTGATACTTCTTGCAATTGATTAACACTCTCTGAAACCTGTTTATATGCTAGATTCTCAAAAATATCTTTTTTAGCATAAGGCATCAATAATTTCTTTAAAGCCACATCATGGCCATCAACTATTACCAATCCGTATGCTCCAAAAAGCTCATTAGCAAGGTATCGGGTAGCATCTGTTAAGTTATCATGTTCTAAATAAGCGTTTTTGAATAGGTTTTTAAGAAAATCTGCATTTTTTCCACCACCTAACTGATTTGAATAAGCTTCGAATAATTCTTGTAAACCTTCGGTTTGAATTTCACCGACAGCTCCACCACCATTTCCATTAGGGTTCCATAGCAACTTTTTTCCATTAAAATTGAAATAATTTATTTCTTCAAAATCGTGGTCTTCAGTAGCCATCCAATATACAGGTACAAAGTTGTATTGCGGATATTCTTTTTTAAGATCTACAGTTAAATTTATTGTGGAAATTATCTTGTAGAGAAAATAAAGCGGTCCTGTAAATAAGTTCAACTGATGTCCTGTAACTACAGTAAACGTTATAGGTTCTTTTAATTGAATTATATGTTCTCGTGTCTTTTTACTAATTGATGTACTAGTATATTGAGACATTAAACTATCATACAAAACAGACCTATTTGCATCGGAAAAACTACGCTGCTTTTCTTCTATTTGTGCCTCAAAATTCTTAATTGCTGGATAATTATTATAAAACCCTTTTAAGGTTTCTTTTTCTTCGAGATAGTCGCAAATCAGTTTCGAAAAAAAACCAGTTTGCTCATAGTTTATACAGTCAACATCCATAGAAGGTAAAATTCGCTATAAAGTTATACTTATCGTTAAAAACAGCTGCTAAAAATACGTTAAATGCCTCAATAGTCCATTTATCGAAAAAAACTTACGAATTAAAGTCTTTAAAAAGAAATAAGCGACAAATTCCTTAGATTGTACCCTGCCCTTTTTTACACTAAATGTAATACGAAAATGATAAGAATTTTACTCTCGATAGCTTTGATTACGAGTTTTATCAGCCATTCTCAAGACTTAAAATCGCCTTCAGAATTCCTAAAATACAAGTTAGGTTCTCAATTTACACGGCACCATCAAGTCGTAGATTATTATCAATATCTAGCTCAAGAATTGCCTGAACAAATGCAACTTGTAGAATACGGGCAAACAAATGAGGGACGACCGCTTCTATTAGCATATTTTTCTTCCAAAGAAAATATGGAAAATCTGGAAGCCATTCGAAAAGATCATTTAAAAAATACTTTAGGCGCCGGTAAATCGGAAATTGCAATTGTATGGTTAAGCTACAATGTACATGGTAATGAAAGTGTTAGCACCGAAGCTGCAATGGAAACGATATACGATTTACTAACAAAAAAATCTGATTATTTAAAGAATACAGTAATCATAATGGACCCTTGTTTGAATCCAGATGGTCGAGATCGATATGTGAATTGGTACAACAAAAACAAAAACTCGCTGTTAACTACTGATCCAAATAGTAAAGAACACCACGAGGGATGGTTAAATGGAAGAACCAATCATTATATGTTCGATTTAAATCGTGACTGGGCCTGGCTAACACAAAAAGAAAGCCAGCAACGCTTAAAAATGTATAATCAATGGTTGCCACATGTTCATGCTGATTTTCATGAACAAGGTGTGGATAGTCCGTATTATTTTGCTCCCGCCGCAGAGCCATATCATGAGGTAATAACAGATTTTCAAAGAGAATTTCAGAATACTATTGGTAAAAACAATGCCAAATACTTTGATGAAAATGGTTGGTATTATTTTACAAAAGAAGTCTATGACTTGCTATACCCGAGCTATGGAGATACCTACCCCATGTACAATGGTAGTATTGGAATGACCTATGAGCAAGGTGGTAGTGGCCGTGCCGGTTTAGCCATAAAAACTAATATTGGTGACACGTTAACATTAAAAGACAGATTAGAACACCATTATACCACAGGTATTTCTACAGTAGAAATTGCTAGTAAGAATGCCGAAAAGTTGAATAATGAATTTCAAGAATTCTACAGTAAACGCAATTTTAAGTACAAAAGTTATGTAATGAACGGAGATACTGATAGAATAAATGCACTCACCAAACTTTTGGATCAACACAATATCAGCTATGGCAAAACAAATAGTGGTTCTTTAAAAGGGTACAAATATGGCACCGGTAAAGTTGGAAATTTACGAATTACTGAAAATAATCTCGTTGTATCTACAAATCAAGCTAAAGGAACTTTGGTTAAGGTTCTTTTTGAACCAAATGCTAAACTAACAGACTCACTTACTTACGATATTACAGCCTGGTCTTTACCATACGCTTATGGCTTAGAAGCTATTGCAACGACATCAAACATCTCTTCTACGCCTTTTCCTAAAGTGACGAAAGTAAATAATACAAGTTTAAATGAAAACGCTTATGCATATCTAACCGATTGGAATAGTATGAATGACGCACGTTTTCTAGCTGCGCTACATCAAGCCAATATTCGTGTAAGAGTAGCTCATAAACCCTATATCTCTGATGGCACAAAACATGAACGTGGTAGTTTAGTAATAACTAGAGCAGACAATAAGCATAACAAAGAATTTATTATCCAGCTTAAAAGATTAGCAACGGAGCACAATATAGCTTTAACAGCTACTAAAACTGGATTTGTGGATGATGGCAAGGATTTTGGTTCGAGATATGTAGAAATGCTTGATGATATAAAGGTTGCTGTATTATCTGGCGGACCTGCAGAAACCTTACGATTTGGTGAAATATGGCATTTCTTTGAACAACAATTGAACTACCCAATTACGGTACTAGATGCCCAATATTTTAAACGCATAAATCTTTCGGATTATGATGTTTTGATTTTACCTGATGGACAAGAATACAAAAATCTATTAACCGATAGTAAATATGCAGAACTGAGAATCTGGGTCGAAAATGGTGGAAATTTAATCGCAATGGGAGGCTCAATAAATACTCTAGTTGGAAAGGAAGGTTTTGACATTAAGCATAGAGAAACAGAAAAAGATAGTACAGCAAATATGAGTGCTTTTGGAAGTACCCAGCGAGAGCGAATATCTGATGAAATTACTGGGGCTATTTTTAAAACAAAAGTTGACAAAACACACCCTTTAGCTTACGGCTATGAAGACACTTACTTTACCTTAAAACTAGGTAGTTCATCTTATGAATATTTAGATGGTGGTTCCGTTGTTTATCTTGATAATGGACAGAACATACCTGTAGCAGGATTCGCTGGACATGAGGCCAAAGATAAAATAGATAAAAGTCTTGTTTTCGGCGTAGAAAGTCATGGAGAAGGTCAAGTTATTTACATGGTTGACAACCCACTATTTAGAGGTTTCTGGGAAAACGGAAAATTGTTTTTTGCGAACGCTTTATTTATGGTGAAATAGTAAAATTAGTTTTATCCTTCCAAAGCTTTTTTACAATATTCAACACATCTAGCTACTTCTTTTACTGAGGTAGATCCTTCTGGAATATTATACTCTAATTCAACAGTTGCTGGAAATGTAAATTTATTGTCTCGCATTAATTGCAGAATTTCAACTACCGGCGTATCACCTTCTCCAAAAACTTGATTCTCTTGTCCGTTAATTTTATTTTTTCGGTCTTTAAGATGCATACTACTAATGCGGTCATTTTTCCTTTTAAGTATATCCAAAGTATCGGTATTACCTGCAGCCACATAATGTCCGATATCAATATTCATCATATTTGCCGGTGATTGCTTTAATGCTGTATCCCACCAAGTTGGAGTTTGCTGCGTATGTCCGTGGTAGGCTATTTGCATATTATTTTTGGTAGCTATTTGCCCTAGCTTTAAGGTATGCGCGTCATCACCAGGTAATTCTACGGTTACATGACTAGCTCCTAAAGCCTTAGCAGCTTTAAAACCATAATTAATATCAATGTCACTACTTTCCTTTCGAAAAGCATTTGGTTTAAAAGCATAAATACTAACCCCTTTATCAGCATACATTTTTTTGAATTCACTGAATTTTTCAAAAGGCGCATTTGCTCTCCATGCTGTCAATTGTTTTGTATATGATTTTGTTTGAGCTTCTAAATCTGTTAGCTCTTTTTTTTGGTCTTTTGATGGATTTTCTAATCGAGCTAAACTTCTCATCTTTCGCCAATCTACAGGATTTTCAGGCATCCCAGCAAAAGATTCTGCCGGACCTCCCATTAATTCAATTGCACTAATACCTGAATCTAAAACATACTTTAATGTAGCCTCAGCACTTTGATCTTCCAAATCGCGAAATGAATATGTAATACAACCTATTTGAACTCCATTAATTCTAGAAATAGGTTTGTTGTAAGATGTAATAATTGAAGGAGCTCCAAAAAGTTTAGGGCCACCCAAAACAACACCAGTAGCCAAAGTTGCGGTTTTAGTAATAAACTTACGTCTAGATTGAAAGTTTTTTGAGTTTGTCATGATAAGGTATTTTTCAGTTGGATGTTAAAAATTTATTGCTATTCTCGAATGGTTTATATAATGGTTTCAACAATTGTATTACCACCTTATTATAGCACTACCCCAAGTAAAGCCACTACCAAATGCAGCAAGAACCACTAAGTCGCCTTCTTTTACTTTACCCTGTTCCCATGCTTCGGTTAAAGCAATTGGAATTGAAGCAGCAGTGGTATTTCCATAATTCATAATATTATTAAAAACTTGGTCATTAGAAAGTCCAAACTTTTTCTGAATGAATTGTGATATACGCAAGTTCGCCTGATGCGGAATTAACATATCGATTGCTGTTGGAGGTAAATTATTAGCTTGTAGGCCTTCCATAATAACTTCACTAAAACGAACAACTGCATTTTTAAATACAAACTGTCCATTCATTACTGGTAAATACGATTCATCATTTGGATCTGCATCGGCAACAATATCGGTAACCCATCGCCCTCCCATACCAGGTGCTAATAAAGCGAGTTCTTCTGCATGCTGTCCTTCTGAATGTAAATGCGTAGAGAGTATACCTTTAGAAGTATCTTCTTCTCTACTTAAAATGGCAGCACCAGCACCATCACCGAAAATAACTGATACGCCCCTTCCACGGGTTGTCATATCTAAACCTTTAGAATGGATTTCAGATCCTATTACCAGTACATTTTTGTACATACCAGTTTTTATATATTGGTCGGCAACCGATATTCCATAAACAAAACCAGAACATTGGTTACGCACATCGAGTGCTCCAACTGTTTTAATTCCTAAATCGCGTTGAACCAATACTCCCGGGCCTGGAAAATAATAATCTGGACTTAATGTTGCAAAAACGATAAAATCGATATCATCTTTATCAATACCTGCTCTTTCTATAGCAATTTTTGCCGCCTTTACGCCCATACTCGTTGTTGTGTCTTTTGGGTCTGACACATAGCGGCGTTCTTTTATACCTGTACGTTCTTGGATCCATTCGTCATTGGTATCCATAATTTTTGAAAGGTCATCATTAGTCACCACATTATCTGGGACATAATGCCCCAAGCCGATTATTTTAGAATTGTACATGATTTTTAATTTTGCGTTTTTGGTTGATTCCCTACATGAGACTATGAACATAATCTATGAGTGGTACCATCAAATCTATTATTCTAAGATAAAGAAACAAAATTAAAGTTTAGAAATAGTTTAAAAAGTCTTTAGTTCAAGTACTTGGTATATGCATTAACTTTAACGTTAGCTTTTAAATCATGAAGTAAATTAAAAAGCCCAAAGAATGTTCTATTCATATAAAGAAAGTGTTTTGAACCTCTATTACCATTCATTTTTCTCAATTCTGTATCTTCAGTAAAACGTTCACTAAGAGAGGCAATTTTATTCCAAAAATCGTTTGCTCCAAAATCAAACTCTTCTTCATTTAAGGGTGCAGTAAAAATGGTCAGCATTTCTTTAAAAATAGATTTAAAAAAAATAATTTCTTTATGCGTGTCTGTTGGCGTTAATATTTCCAGTTCATACAATTTCTTAGTAAAACTGCTATCATCTTCAAGCACTTCGCTTTTGGCCAATTCAAAATAAGGCTCATAAAATTCATCAGGAACCAATTTCATACAACCAAAGTCAATAGCGATAAGATTATTTTGGCTACTCACTAAAAAATTTCCAGGATGAGGGTCTGCATGTACTTTTCGTAAAAAATGTATTTGATACATATAAAAATCCCATAGCGTTTGGCCTAATTTATCACCTAAATCTTGTGAAAAATCCGTTTTCGTAAATTCACTTAGATGCAAGCCATCCATCCAATCCATTGTAATGATACGTTCACTAGAAAAGTTTTCATAATATTCCGGAAAGGCTAAACCCTCAATCACTGAACAAGACGTAGTAATTTCTTTACTCTGTTTTATTTCTAATAAATAGTCAGTTTCTTCAAATAACTTACTTTCAACCTCTTTAAAATATTTATCAGAATCTTTACCTTTTATATTAAACATTTTTAAGGCTATGGGCTTAACTAAAGCTAAATCACTGCTAATACTTTCAGCTACACCAGGATACTGAATTTTAACAGCCAATTCTTTTCCTGCTTTAGTCGCCTTGTGAACTTGTCCAATACTCGCTGCATTAACAGAATCTTTTTCGAAAGTATCATAAATTTCCTCAGGATACTTGCCAAGGTACTTTTTAAAGGTTTTACGAACCAATGGAGCTGACAATGGTGGTACTGAAAATTGTGAAAGGGAAAATTTATCTACATAGGCACTCGGTAGCATGTTCTTTTCCATACTCAACATTTGAGCGACTTTTAAAGCACTTCCTTTTAAAGTTTTTAAACCATTATATATATCCTCTGCATTATCTTCATTTAGCTCATCTTTCGTAATCTCTGGATTGACTAATTTTTTTCCATAATATTTAACATAATTACCTCCTATTTTAACCCCAGTTTTAACAAGCTTACTAGCTCGTTCTATTTTCCCTGTCGGGATTTTATCTAATGTTTTCATAGCTCTTTTCGAGTATTTCTATGTTAATTTTTCTTTGAAAATAAATTTTCCAAAATCTATAATATTATCTAACGGTGTATTATCAAAGACATCAAAAACAGTATTTACTGACTTTTCTATAGCCACATCAGTTTTTTCAAAACCTGGTGAATCATCATCCATCCAAAATTTTAGAAGAAACAATAATTGTATCCAAGCACCTTCCGAAAATAACTTTGGGTTATGTTGTGTAATTTTTGTGGATTTACCCTCATTACCATTCACTATTAGTTCTGTAGCAAATTCCTTTAAGTGCTTTCTTAACCCCTTTAATTGTTCCATATTTTTCATGAGGTTATTTTCGTTTTTCAAAGAAAACAATACATAACTTCTATTAAGGGTGAGCAGTTCGAAAAAGGAAAAATAGAATGTGAGCATTTTGTCTTTATTTGAAAAAGAATTGAAGTCTTTGCTCTTTTTCATAACATGAATTGTATTTGTGTAAAACAAATTCCATATAGACTTCTGAACACCTTCTATAGATGAAAAATATTGATAAAATATGTTTTCCTCAATATCATGTGCTTTACAAAATTTGTAGACAGATTTCGGCACAACTTCTTGTTCCAACACATATTCCATATACAAAGAAATCATATGGTCTTTTGATATTTTTTTTGCTTTTACCTTTGCCGCCATTTTAATTTATTTCGGGTTATAAATTAGATTGATTACAAAATAATATTGACACGCTTGTCTAAATTATAAAAACGCGTTCCCTAGCGAGAACACGTTTTTATTACAACCAACCAAAAGTTTGAATAAAATTCTTTTTCAATACAATTTTAATATCTAATTCTATTCAAATATACAATTTGTCTAACAATTATCAAAATAAATTAGACAAAAAATTAATTACACACCTCTATAATCCAAAAAATGGAGTTATATGAGGTGTCAGTTTGTCACTATTTCAAATTTGGTATTTTTTTTGACTTGTAATCTGCATCAATGGAAATTGAATATGAGGCAGTCTTACAGCTTCAATAGAACAAAAGTTAAACAAGAATTCTTCCTTTGAAGAAATGAAGGTAAAAATTACATATTATGGCAAAAGGTAAAATCAATGTTTCAGTAGAAAACATTTTTCCTCTTATTAAAAAGTTTTTATACAGTGATCACGAGATATTTCTTCGTGAGTTGATTTCAAATGCAACAGATGCGACGCTTAAACTTAAGCATCTTGCTGCGATTGGTGAAGCTAAAGGCGTTGAGTACGGAAACCCGCTAATAGAAATTAAGGTTGATAAAGAGAATAATAAAATTCATGTTATTGACCAAGGAATTGGGATGACAGAAGAAGAAGTGAAAAAGTATATTAATGAACTTGCTTTTTCTGGTGCTGAAGAATTCTTAAACAAATATGACGATACTGCTAAAGATGCCGGAATTATTGGTCATTTTGGTTTAGGTTTTTATTCTGCTTTTATGGTTGCAGATAAAGTAGAGATTATTACAAAAAGTTTTAAAGATGAACCAGCAGTACATTGGTCTTGTGATGGTTCACCAAACTTTACCATAAAGAAATCTAAAAAAGAAGATCGCGGTACTGAGATTATTCTTTCTATAGCAGATGATTCTAAAGAGTTTTTAGACGACTCGAAAATTACTGGTTTATTACAGAAGTATAATAAGTTTATGCCAATTCCTATTAAATTTGGAATGCGTACAGAAACACTTCCGAAGCCAGAAGATGCAAAAGAAGAAGATCCTGCACCAACTGAGGAAGTTGATAACATTATTAACAACCCTAACCCTGCATGGACAAAGCAACCTAAAGATTTAGAGGAAGCTGATTATAAATCTTTTTATAGAGAATTGTATCCGATGCAATTTGAGGAGCCTTTATTCCATATTCATTTAAATGTTGATTATCCATTTAATTTGACTGGAATTTTATACTTCCCAAAAATGACCAACGATATGAATCCTCAAAAAGATAGAATTCAACTCTATCAAAATCAGGTATTCGTAACTGATAATGTGGAAGGTATTGTGCCAGAGTTTTTAACCATGTTACGTGGTGTAATCGATTCGCCAGACATTCCATTAAATGTATCTCGTTCTTATTTACAGGCAGATGGCGCTGTAAAAAAGATTTCTTCTTATATCACTCGAAAAGTTGGAGATAAATTGAATTCACTTTTCAAAAACAATAGAGAAGAGTTTGAGGCAAAATGGAATGACATTAAAATTGTTATCGAATATGGTATGCTTTCTGAAGACAAATTCTTTGAGAAAGCAGAGAAATTTGCACTTTATCCAACCGTGGATGGTAAGTTCTTCACTTTTGAAGAATTAAAAGAAAAAATAGCACCTACTCAAACGGATAAGGATGATAAACTAGTTGTTCTTTATACATCTGATAAAGTAGCGCAACACAGTTATATTGAAGCTGCAAAAGCTAAAGGCTACGAAGTGCTTCTTTTAGATTCTCCGATTATTAGTCACTTAATGCAAAAGTTAGAAACATCGAATGATAAGATTTCTTTTGCTCGTGTAGACGCTGATCATTTAGACAATCTGATAAAAAAGGAAGAAACTCAGATTTCTAAATTATCTGATGAGGAAAAGGAAACCCTTAAGACAACTCTAGAAGAAACAATTGCTAATAAAAGTTATACAGTACAATTAGAGGCAATGGATAGCGATGCATCGCCGTTTATTATAACAGAGCCAGAATTTATGCGTCGTATGAAAGAAATGCAACAAACCGGCGGTGGCGGTATGTTTGGCATGGGAAATATGCCAGAAATGTACAATCTAATTGTAAATACGAATAGTGAATTAGTTGGTGAAATTCTTAGTACTAAAACAGCTAAAAAGAAAGAACGTTTAATCAATCAATCTCTTGATTTGGCTAGACTTTCAAAAGGTTTGCTTAAAGGAGAAGAATTAACTGAATTCATCAAACGCAGTTATGAAATGGTGAAATAAGTGATAAAAGTATCTCGAAAAATCGGGAAGCTATTCTTACAAAATTAAAAAACGCTTTGCATTTACAATGCAGAGCGTTTTTTTGCGCAAAATATTCAAAAAACTACTGGTTTTCTGGTATTGTTTAGGGTTTAATCTGTCATTAAATTTGTGTTTCTCCTTTTAAGGAGACACTCCATTAACTATAGCTATAGTAGCCGCCCAAAGTATTTCTTTGGGCGGTTTTGTGATTATAGTACAACTTTAAACATTGATTTTAAAGATTTCAATTATTAAAATAGGAGCATTAAAAAAGTGAGATTTTTAATTAAAAACCTCACTTATATTTAATTATGAATCTAATAAACTACCAATAAATTGGTTCAGAACCCAAATACTTTTCTGCAATTGGCTGATAATAATCGAGCACATCTTCTAAATCATACAATTTCGGACTTTTGGTATATAAATCGTACTTATTAAAGTCTCTAATAATTTCTAGATATTTAGCATCTTTATCATTCAACAATTCGGTATAACTACCACCGGTATGCCAAGGGTAAAAAGAATGATAACGAATCATTACCATAGCCTCTTCAGGTAATTTGTTGCCTTTATGGTTATTTAATACCTGATATAAGTACTCATCATGGCCCCAAGCTAAATCTACATTATCTATACCACAACCTTTTTCATATATACCCAATGTGGTATTGTATTCTGGGTTAGACATATCATCGTTAAGTGCATTAAATTCTGGATACACGCAAGTGTCTGGTAACTTACAACCAACAATAAAAACATCACCTACCAAGCCCCATTGTTCTGCCTGACTTGTACCATCTTCATCTTTACCCCACATGTACATAATTTTACCTAGATCGTGTATAAGGCCTGTTAATTGCATCCAATCTGGTCTATTATCAGCTCTTAGTCCTTCTGCACTTTGTATTAAATGTTGAATGTTAGGTAAATCTAAATCAGGATCACTAACATCAATTAATTTGTTTAGATGCCTCATTGCCTCCCATAAGTCCATTGGCTTATCAAACTTCAAATACTTTTTATGCATGTTTTGCACATATTCTAAAGTTTGATTTGTCCGCATTTTACGATAATGCTCTTTTACAGCAACAGATACATCTGGAGCTTCATAATTTCTAAAAGTCTTTTCTTCTTCCATAATTAATAAAGTAATTGTAATAATCTAAACATTTCCTAAGACAAGGTACAAAATAACTGTAAACAGAACCAAAAACAGGCTAAAGGGCTTAGTATATTTCCATGGTTTCAAATCTAACACGCCAGCATCTTTCATCACAAATTTTTCGTCCGAGGGCTTTAAAATCGATACCAGATGCATAATTGCAATATTCAGTACAAATTCAATTCCCCAAATATGTACAAAGTGTAGGTTAACTTCTAGTATGTAGTACATTACTACATAAAAAAACAGTCCAAATACCAAGCCTGCTTTTGCTCCAACCGCATTAACTTTAGGAAAAAGAAAACCAGCGATAACAACACTAGCAATGGGTATGAAAAAAATACCATTTAATTGTTGAAGCAACTGATAAAGTCCGTCTGGTGCATTTGCAACAAAGGGAGCTATACTAATGGCAAAGATTGCTAATAATGCTGAAGTCCATTTACCTATTTTAACCAATTTATTTTCGCTAGCATCTTTTGAGATGTATCGTTTAAAAATGCCTAAGCTAAAAACCGTAGCGGCACTATTTAAAGCACTATTAAATGTACTTAAAATTGCCCCCATCATAACTGCAACAAAAAATCCTGTTAACCATAGCGGCAACACTTTTTTAACTAATAACGGATAAACACTATCCGGATTATCATAAAGGCTCTCACCAAAATAATAGAAACCTATTAACCCTGGTAAAACAATTATTAAGGGCACTAAAATTTTAAGTAAGCCAGTAAAAAGCAATCCTTTTTGGGCTTCTTTTAAATTTACCGCCCCCAAAACCCGTTGAATAATAGATTGGTGCATCGTCCAGAAATACAATTGATTAACCATTAAACCTGTAAATAAAACTTCAAAAGGTAGAATGGCCGAACGTGCGCCTTCCCCTACTCCAGATTCATGACTTACGACATTAAATTTTTCCGGGCTATTATCGAAAACCATTCCCATACCAGTAAACAGATTACCATCACCAATACTTAATAATGCAAGAATTGGCACTAATAATCCGGCTACAAGTAATCCAAAACCATTAATAGTATCTGTATAAGCTACCATTTTCAATCCTCCGAAAATAGCATATATAGCACCAATAGTACCAACGATTAGAATGGTAATAAGAATACCTTCTTTTTGAGTTACATTAAGCAAATTTGATATTTCAAAAATGGCTTCTATATTTAATGCGCCAGTATATAAAACAATAGGTAATAGTGTTGCTACAAAAGAAATAATCAAAAGCAACGCCACGAATGTTCTCGTCAGTCCGTCAAATCGTTTTTCTAAAAACTCAGGAATTGTTGTTAATCCCATTTTTAGATATTTCGGTGCAAAATATAATGCGCCAATCACTAAAGCCAATGCAGAGGTAACTTCCCAAGCGACTATTATAGCGCCATTGCGATAAGATGATCCATTCATACCCACCAAATGTTCGGTAGAAATGTTCGTCAGTAAAAGCGAACCTGCTATAACAATTCCTGTTAAGGAGCGTCCACCTAAAAAATAACCATCGCGGGTATCTAATCTATCCTTTCGTAATTTATAAGTAGCATAAAAAGCCACAAACCCTGTAAATAATAAAAATGTAAGTAAAGCCATGGCATTAAAAATAGGGATAATTGATTGATATGGCAATTTGAAAAATACCTGCTATTATGTATTAAAAAATACTGGAAATCAGGTATTTGTTTGACAAACCTCTAATTGTACTTTGGTCATTGAAAACTAATAATCGACAATATGAACCATTTTAAAATTTTTACAAGCCTTTTTATCGGGATGTTTTTTATTTCAAATGCCCAAAAAAATAATATCAATAATAAACTGCTAGCTGGAGCTATCCAACCCGAGGTAATTGCCAAAAAAATAGGCCCCGACACAGTAGTATATAGTTATACTAAAACACCAGTGAAAACTAAAAATGAACAAGCAAATAACAATTCTAATTCATTTTCAACTAATGATACAGACAATTATGTATACCCTAAAATGAAAGCACAACATGGAGCTGTTTTACCATTTGAATTTGTATTTAATGGCTCAGCAAGTTCTAAAGAAGGTATTGCTATTCAGGAATTTTATTTCAATACCTTAATGAATAAACCAGAACTAAATAAAATCATTTACCAAGATATTGAGACAACTAGAGAACGGTTAAACAATGCAGGAATTTTTGATGCAAAAGACATAAACTATTTTGACATGCCGCTTATTGCAAAAATTGTGGGCGCTGGAATTTTAATTACAGGCAAAATAACGGTTAGTGTTAAAAATGATGAAGCATCTTCAAACAATACTAACAATGTAGCATATAATATCGAAATTGTTTTTAACATTTATGATAAAAATGGACGTGCTATTTTCAATAGAATAGTAGCCCCCATTTCAGCAACAACAAAAGATAGTTTTCACTTAAACTTAGCGCACTTAATGAAGCAATCACCATATTTTCATCAAGACTAAAAAATACTGGAATTCTGGTATTTCATAGCTTCCTTACAAATTATATTTTCGTGAGATAACTAAAACAATTATGGTATGAGACTTTCTTTAATAACCTTTGTACTTTTTTTTGGAGTACTCTTCAACATACAGGCACAAAATGCTTCTGATCAAATTTTTCTTAGCAATGGTGAAATAATAGCAGCAACTGTTAAAAAAGTAGAACCGAATACCATTACTTATAGTTATTTGGGCGAGAATTTAGAGAACATTGTAGAAAAAACTGAAATAAATAAAATTGTTTTCAAAAGTGGTCGAGAGCAAGTTTTCGTTGCAGATAATACATCAAACGGAATAGTAAACTCCAATTTTGAATATCCACCAATGAAATCTAATGAAGGCGCTATTTTACCTTTTGAATTTGTTTTTGATGGCTCGGCTGCACCAGAAGAAGGAATTGAGGCTCAAGAATATTACTACCATAATGTAATGCGCAGACCAGAGCGAAACACTATTTCGTATCAAGATGTTGAACTTACTCGTAAAAGATTACGAGCTGCTGGAATTACAGAAGCAAACGACATGCGTGATTTTGAAATGTCTGAAATTGCAAAAATCGTTGGTGCCGGCATAATAGTAACAGGAAAAATTACAGTAGACTACAGAAGTACGAATTCATCATCATCGGGTTCTACAACAACTAAGGTTGATACCAGAAAGAAAAAAGTAAAATCGTATTCGAGTGATTATAGTACCACAATAGATGAATTTGACACTAAAGTACTTTTTAGAATATATGATAAGAATGGCGGTAAAATTGTTGATGTACAACGTGTTCCTTTCTTGGCTACCACTCGAGATAATTATGTTACCGCATTAAATTATTTAATGAAACGTACACCATACTATCAAAAATAAAACTAAGTCAATCTTTTATTAAAGTGATTTTTCAACAATAAAATCTGAATACTCAAGAAAAACGTAAAACCAGTAATTGCATAAATCCCAACCATAGAAACTTCAAAATTAGGTAGGTCAAAAGAGAATTGATTTATTAATGGCTTTATATCTATTGATGAAAACCATGAATTTTCTATTTGTGTTTGCCCGAAAACAAGATATGTGCAAATGCCTAAAATTCCAAGGCTTAAAAGCGACCAAAATTTATTAGAAATTAATGGCTCGTAGGTTGTTAGACGAGAATCAGATAAGTTCTCAACTTTACACATAACTCGTGTAGTAAAATCATATGCAGGAGTATCAAGTGAAAATTCTTGCATTAATTTTTCTGTAAACTCGTCTAATTTTTTATCTACTTTTTGGTCCATAATTTTCAAGAATTTCGGGTTCTAATGTCATCTCTAAAATTGTAGCTAATCGTTTTCTAGCTCTATACATTTTTACTTTAACATTATTAGTACTAATACCAATTACCTTAGAAATTTCAGTTAACGACAACTCTTCAAAATAAAATAAGGTAATTAAAACACTATCCTCTTTAGGTAATTTTTGCAAACAAAATTTTATAGCTTTTTCTCGATCAGCTCGATCCAATAAAACAAATGCAGTTTCTAAGTTATGAACTTGACCTTCGCTAAATTCATTTATGCTAACCGTAGTCGCATATTTTTTATTCGATTTTATTTTATCTAAGCAGCCGTTATATGTTATGCGATATACCCAAGTAGAAAATTTCGAATCACCTTTAAACTTATTAAGATTTTTATAGATTTTCACAAAAGTATCTTGTGCTATTTCTTCTGCCTCTTCCCTATTCTCAAGCATTTGAATGCAGAGTGAAAAAACCATATTTCGATATCGATTAACCATTACTGCAAAAGCTTTGGTATCGCCCTTGAGTATTTTATCAATATAGAATTGGTCGGTTTCAATTGACATATACGCTTTTGACGATTGCAAAAGCACCTTGGTTACAGGTAAGTTGAAAAAATATTTTGAAAAAGTTGTAACCATCATTTATTATATGTCGTCATAAGCAATAAACAATATAAAATTAATCAATTAAATTCATCATCATGGGAGGAGCAGTATTTATGTTAGGTAGTATCGCATTAGCGGTATTCGGAATTTCTTATTTATTTTTTTCAACACGAAACAAAGAACGTCTAGCACTCATAGAAAAAGGTGCCGATGCCAGTATATTTGGCATGCAAAAAAAGGGCAAAACAGCTCCTGTATGGAAAGTTCTAATATTAAATTTAGCACTTTTATTAATGGGTATAGGTTTGGGTATAATAATTGGCGGCCTTTTAAATCATATTGGTGTTCGAGATGAAATAGCAATGCCAGGGTCAATCTTCTTAATGGCGGGAACAGGTCTTTTAGTAGGTTACTTTTTAACCAAAAAGATAGATAAAGAAGAATAAACCCGCTCATTCAATTTAAATAAAAACTACTGAGAAGTCAGTGGTTTTTCTATTTTTACAATTATGAAGGTAGTTTCGACCAATTTAGGAAAGCCAACCACTTTTGAGTGGAACGGAAAAGAAGAACAAACTGGTATTTTTAAATATCCAATATCGGATGCTCTATTTTTGGGGAAATTAGATGTAAAAAAAGATTCGGTTATTGACCGTAAGCACCATGCAGGCGAGCACAAGGCATGCTATTTATTTTCTAAAGGGCAGTATCAATACTGGAAAGTTAAATATCCAAATTTAAATTGGGATTGGGGTATGTTCGGTGAAAACTTAACAATTTCTGATATGAACGAATCGGAAATTAGAATTGGTGATATTTACAAAATTGGCGAAGCATTGGTTCAGGTATCTCAACCTAGAGAACCGTGCTATAAATTAGGAATTCGATTTAAAAATCAACAAATCATTAAACAATTTGTTGATCACGGATATTCAGGCACTTATGTTCGTATCATAGAAGAAGGTTATGTTAAAGCTAATGATGAGTTGAAATTAATTGAACAATCTAAAAACAGTTTAACTGTAAAACAATGTTTCGAGATTATTTTATCACGGAAGAAAGACTCTTCAATTCTGCAATTGGCTATTGATAATCTCGCATTACCAGCATACAAGCGTGAGCGATTGAGGAAGTTTTTGTGAATGCTATATATAATTCCATATCTTATAGAGATTACAAATCAACCAATAAACTAAACGATGGAATTTCCCTGGCATTTATACTTTATGGCCACCGCCTATATTATTGCCGGGATAATGCATTTTCTAAGACCAAAAATATATCGCCGAATTTTACCTAGTTATTTACCTGGGCACAAATTTTTAGTGCTTCTTTCTGGTATAATTGAAGTAGTTCTAGGCCTAGCAATATTTTTTACCGCAACCAAAGAATTAGCATTATACTTAATAATAGCCATGCTGGTTTTCTTTTTACCTGTACATTTTCACATGTTATATAATAAAAAAGCTGGGATGGGCCTCCCAAAATGGGTGCTATTTTGGCGAATACCATTACAATTCGCATTAATGCTATGGGCTTTTAGTTACATAGAATATTAGATTAGTAAAATTTATTTTTAAAACATTACATCAACGTTATATAACTTTTAAGCACAATAAAACCGAAGGTGCTCATACCTTCGGTTTTCACTTTCAACTCAACTTAACTTAATCAACTATTTTACTGAAACTCCTTCGTAGAAAGTATTTGCATCGCTCTTTACAACAATAGAATACTCACCTTCAAAAGCGTTTTTGAAATTAAATACTTTAGCAACAGCCATTTCATTTTCAAAAGTTTCTGTAAAAAGCTTACGACCTGTAGTGTCATAAACAAAAACTTCAACTGGTGCTTTAGACACGTTTAGGTAGTTCATATAAACTACACCTTCTTCTTTTCTAAAAACAGGCTTTACTTTTTCTTTTTCACCTACGATAAGAATATCGTTTTTAGTGATTTTAATAGCATATGTAATTTCTCTGATTGTATTATCTACAATTAAGAAATAGTCTCCTGTTGCCAAAGTTTCTAAATTGAACTTTTTAGCGTAATCTTCTACTGAAGTTACATAATCACTATATATAGTATTTCCTTCGCCATCAATAAAGCTTAAAGAAGTATTAGCCATGTTATCTTCCCATTCGAATACAACGCTCTTTGAAGTTTCATCAGTTACTAATTTAGGCTCCTTTGCCAAAACTGAAGTGCTAACAAATAATAAAGCTACTGCTGCTGCTGTTCTGATTACCTTTTTCATAATTTTTGCATTTAGACCTACTTTTTATCGTAGGCGGGTTAATGAATTATTTACACTGCAAACATACCCCCGTTTTATAACCCTCACTACCACAGATTTTACCGATTTGTGTGTTATATTAACATAATGATAGGTTAATTAATTGTAAAAAGGTAATTTAGCATATCTTTGAGGTAATTCTATAGAGATGTAGTTCAACAGGTGTATTTAATTTTGTACAAAAATTGTTATTTATGATAAATCTTAAGCCAACCTACGAGGCCATAGAACCAAACTTTGGTAATTCTTTCACTTATCAACGTTTTGACAAGAACAGACTAAACAAAAACAATGTTTGGCATTATCATCCAGAAATAGAACTTGTTTATGTAAATGGTGGTGCTGGTAAACGACAAATCGGTAGTAATCTTTCTTATTATACTAATGGTACTCTTATACTAATAGGTAGTAATTTACCGCATTGTGGTTTTACTGATGAATTAACTGGTAATAGAAACGAGACAGTTATACAAATGAAGAAGGATTTCTTAGGAAATGAATTCTTTAGTATTCCTGAAATGGAAAAAATTCAAAACCTTTTTGAAATAGCACAGTCTGGAGTTGTTTTCTTCGGAGAAACTAAAACTAGACTTGGGGCTATGATGGAAGAATTAGAAGAAAAATCAAATTTCGACCGTCTACTATCCATTTTAAAGGTTTTAAACTGCTTAAGCACAACCGAAGAACATCGAATACTAAATGCTACTGGTTTCTCAATGGCGGCCGATGTAAAAGATAATGACCGAATAAATATTGTCTTTAACCATGTGAAGTCAAATTTTAAAGAAGAAATTACTTTAGATGAGATTTCTAATTTAGTGAGTATGACAATACCTTCTTTTTGCAGATACTTTAAAAAAATTACGAATAAGACATTTACTCAATTTGTAAACGAATATCGATTGGTGCACGCATCAAAATTATTAGCGGAACAACCTTTAAGTATTACAGAGGTTTGTTTTGAATGCGGATTTAATAACTTCTCGCACTTTAACAAGTCGTTTAAATCATTTACAGGTCAGAATCCATCTCAGTACAGAAAACAATTGAGACAAGTAATTAACTAATATTTGTTTAACTCAGAACCTTATCGGTTACAATTACCAAATAGCGATATCATTTATTTTGAAAATTTCTTAAATCAAAATGAGTCGAATCACTATTTTGAAAAATTTAGGGCGCATGTACCTTGGCAACAAGATGATATAAAAGTTTTTGGCAAAGTATATGCGCAACCTAGACTAACAGCTTTATACGCTGATAATAACAAGCCTTACACTTATTCGAATATTACTATGCAACCACACGCATTTACAAGCGAGTTATTGGCTTTGAAGCGGAAAGTTGAACAAATTGCTAATACAGAATTTACTACATGCCTACTTAATCTTTATCGAGATGGTAAAGACAGTAATGGCTGGCATTCCGATAATGAAAAAGAGCTAGGTATAAATCCGGTAATAGCTTCGGTGACTTTGGGAGAAGAACGTTTTTTTCATTTAAGACACATTAAAGACAAAAAAATAAAACGTAAAATTCTACTGCAGCATGGTAGTTTATTATTAATGAGAGGGGAATCCCAACACCATTGGCAGCATCAAATTGCTAAAACAACTAAATCAATTTCTGAACGAATAAACCTCACATTTAGAGTTATTAAATAAAAAGACGTCCGCTTGCTAAAAGCAATCGGACGTCTTTTTATAACCTATGATAAGAAGCCGCGTACTATCTTTAATTTGCTGGTAAGTCACCTTAATTTCCTCACACCCAACTCCAATCTAAACAATGCAAATGGCGTGCCAGAATTAAAAGAGCATTTGTTTTTATTAAAATAAATCGTTTAAAACTTGTGCTAATCTAAGGCCTCCTTTTTGTAATTGAGTTTCAACAGTATCCCACCAAACATAACTATATCTGTAATATAGCTTATCACCAATTTCAACTGAATCATAAATACGATCTGCAACTTCTTGAGATTCTTCAACCCAATCGAGAACATCTCCCTTTTGTATTTCTTTTATTTGTTGCTTGTTTAATAATGGCAATTTAGCTGCTAATTCAGTATAACTCATACCATAATCATTAATCATATTGCTATCCCAAACCTTGTGTAAATTGGTTCCTTTATTAAACCATTGTAATTGAATATCATTACCACCTTTATCTTCAAACCTACCAATATGCATGGGCTGGTGCAAATCTCCTATAAAATGAATCAGCATTTTCAAATAAAAAACCTTGTCGGTTTTAGAACTATTTTCGTCTTTTATAATTCGCCTACAATCATTTATTGCGGTAACTAAATCACCGTATTTATTGGGCTTATCATCACCATAATCTTTTCCTTGAGCAATATTCGCATAATGCCATGCATTAAATTTTCTATAAATAGAATCTGCTTTTATTTCATCGGCAAAATTAGAAACAGCTGCTAAACTTTGGCCATTTAATAAATCGCGTAAAGCTTTTTTAGTTTTTCCTTTTAAATGTTGTTGTGCAACTTCTCCAATAGTTCTGTGTCCTGTTTTAGACCAAACGGGTGCCTCTGCAAATGCAAATTGAATTGATAATAATATAAGTATAAAAGTCTTTCTCATTTTGTAAATATAATTTCACTTACTATGCTTGTTCCTTTTTGCTAAATTAATTCTTTTACTAACGAGCTGTTTTATTTAACATACATATGTTACAATTATTTTAAATCGAATATATAAAAGTCCAATTAATGAATTAAAATCAATTGTTAAGAATGCACCTCTTTTAAAAATTTAATTTGATCTTGCAGGCTTAATACATTTATAAGTGTTGAAGAAAAGAAAAATAATTAAATATTTAACTACAATTTGTTTAACCGGAATCATCGTTGCAATCGTATTTGTACTGAGTATACGAATTGGAATTTGGGGTGCATTACCAGACAAAAATGAGCTTTCGGATTTTCAATATCAAAGAGCATCTGAAGTTTATACTGCAGATAGTGTATTAATAGGCAAGTATTATTTATTTGATAGACAACCCATTACTTTTGAAAAAATACCAAAACATTTAATTCAAGCATTAATTGCTATTGAAGACGAACGCTTTTACGAACATACTGGTATAGACTACCCCAGTTTATTGCGAGTTGCAGTAAAAACAATTTTACTACAAGACCAATCATCTGGGGGTGGTAGTACACTAACACAACAATTAGCAAAGAATTTATATCCGAGACGCGAACGTAAAAAAACAAATATAGCTGTCGACAAAATTAAGGAGATGTTTATTGCTAACCGTCTCGAAGAACTCTTTTCTAAAGATGAAATTATTACCCATTACCTCAATACTGTTTCTTTTGGTGATAATACATTTGGTATTGAAAGTGCATCTTTAAAATTCTTTAATAAAAAGGCGGAAGAACTTTCAATAGAACAAGCGGCGGTTTTAGTAGGCATGTTAAAAGCTACCTATGGCTATAATCCACGTGTGTTTCCCGAAAAAAGTTTAGTAAGGCGCAATTTGGTAATACAATCAATGGCCAATAATAATTTTATCTCAGAAGATGAAAAGGAAAGTATTATTGAAAAACCTTTAGAATTAGATTATCGAGATTTTGATTATTCAGACGGTTTAGCACCTTATTTCCGTGAGGAAGTACGAAAGAAATTATTACAATGGACGAGCAAACAAAAAGAAGAAGGCAACGATTATAACATCTATACATCGGGTTTAAAAATTTATACTACGCTAGATTCCAAAATGCAACGTTTTGCTGAAGAAGCTATGGTAAAACATATGTCTTCATTACAAAAGAAATTCGAAAAAAGCTATGGTAAAAATGCACCTTGGCTAAAAGATAAAAAACTAATTAACAAACTCGTTAAGCGAACAAACACCTATAAAAATTTAAAAAAATCTGGTTTAGAAGACGACGAAATAATGGATTCTCTTCGTATTAAAAAACCGACAACATTAACCGATTGGAGTGGAGACAAAACTGTTAGTGCTAGTGTCATTGATAGTGTTCAACATTACATGAAATTTTTAAATACAGGTTCTTTAGCAATTGACTCAAAAACAGGTGCAGTTAAAACGTGGATTGGTGGTATAGATTTTAAACATTTTAAATATGATCATGTAGCTCAAAGTAAACGACAAGTTGGATCTACTTTTAAACCTATTGTTTACACTGCTGCTTTAGAGATGGGCATTTCGCCATGCACATATTTTTCTGCTGATGAAGTAGAATATGATAACCTAAAAGGATGGTCACCTAGTAATTCTGGTAATAAAGACGAAAAATACCTCAACTATTCTATGGAAATGGCTTTGAGTAATTCGGTAAATACAGTCGCGGTAAAGGTTTTAGAAAGAACGGGAATTGATAATGTTTTGGTACAGGCTAAAAATATGGGAGTGTTTTCAGAGTTACCAAGACAACCTTCTTTGGCATTAGGTACAGGTGAAATTTATGCGAATGAGATGGCTGGTGCCTATGCTAGTTATGTAAATAATGGTAAGGCTGTTTTACCCTATTTAATCGAAAAGATAACAAATCAAGAAGATTCAGTATTAACCAATTTTGAACCAAAAAGAGCTGTAAAAAGTGCATTTTCGAAAGAAACTGGTCAAATTATGCTAGAAATGATGAAATCTACTATAAATCATGGTACAGCAACTCGACTTAGAAATAGTTATAAATTAAAAAATGATATTGCAGGAAAAACGGGTACTACTCAAAATAATAAAGATGCTTGGTTTGTTGCGTTAACGCCAAAAATAGTTCATGTAACATGGGTAGGATTAGACAATCATGAAATCGGTTTTAAAAGCACAAGTTTAGGTCAAGGAGCAAATGCTGCTCTTCCCCTATTTGCCCTATGGATGCAAAAAATGAACAATGCCCAAGAATTTAATTATATAACGCGAGCGCGATTTCCACAATCATCAAATGCCGTTTTAAGTATTCTTGATTGCGAACCTATTAAGCGCGATGGATTTTTTAAGCGACTTTTTAAAAATCCGAATAAAAAGAAAGTAAAGAAATTTAGGTCCAAAAAATCAAGTTCATAATTAAGCAATTTACGGAGAACCAAAAAAAAATTGCTTTCATGTCATTTATTTTGATATATTTATGATATCATTTTAATATCACTTAAATCAAACAACATGACAAACGAAAAAGAAATTAGTCCAATAAATGGTTATACGATGGCGTTCCTTTTTATTGCGCTCTTAGCTGGAGGAATTATTGGAATTCAGCGGTTTCCACCGCTCATACCCTTATTTGTGATCGCGATTCTAATGCTGCCAGGCTTTGTGTTGGTGAATCCCAATAGTTCTATAGTATTACTGCTTTTTGGTAAATATGTAGGCACAATTAAGAAAAACGGTTTGTTTTGGATTAATCCATTATATTCAAAAAAGAAAATTTCTTTAAGAGCGAGTAATTTTGATAGCGAACGTTTAAAGGTAAATGACAAATTAGGCAACCCCATAATGATTAGTACAATTCTTGTGTGGCGTGTTACAGATACCTATAAAGCAGCATTTGATGTTGATGATTACCAAAACTTTGTTCGCATACAAACTGATGCCGCAGTACGCAAACTTGCTAGTATGTACCCTTATGATAATTTTGCAGACGAAGGCCTAGATGAAGATATTACGTTGCGTTCAAGTTTAAATGAGGTTAGTGTAGCCTTAGAGAAAGAATTGCAAGAACGTTTATCTATGGCCGGCATAGAAGTATTAGAAGCACGAATTGGTTATTTAGCATATGCGCAGGAAATTGCAAATGCAATGTTGAAAAGACAACAGGCAACAGCAATTGTAGCTGCAAGACATAAAATTGTTGAGGGTGCCGTAAGTATGGTGGAAATGGCTTTAGAAGAGCTAAATAATAAAGGAGTAGTAGATTTAGATGAAGAAAGAAAAGCGGCCATGGTAAGCAATTTAATGGTTGTTTTATGCTCAGACAAAGATGCTGCGCCTGTAGTAAATGCAGGAACTCTAAATCATTAATATATGCGAGTATTTAATGAATCACAACGGTTTAACCAATGGTGGTTATGGCTAACAATTCTTGCAATATTAGGATTAGTTTTATACAAAAGTGTTGAACATTTTTCTTCATTTGTAGAAAGCAAAGAAAATAGTATTGGATTAATTATTGGTATTTTCACTATAATCCTTGTCATTACATTGTTACTTTTAATACGTTTACAAACCACAATTGATGAAATAGGAATTCATTATCAATTCAAACCATTTCATTATTCGGCAAAAATTATCAGGTGGTCGGAGATGGAAGAATGTTACCTTCGAAAGTACAAACCTATAAGCGAATATGGCGGATGGGGATTTCGAGGTACTTCTGGCAAAAACAAAGCCTTTAATATTCGTGGCAATAAAGGCATACAAATTGTGTTAAAAACAAAAGAGAAAATACTAATTGGCACTCAAAAAGAAAAGAAAGTAGAACAGGTAATTCACCGATATTTTAATAAAGGGAATGAGTAAAAAAAAGGCTTTCGCACTACGTTTAAATGAAGAAATGCTCAAAGCAATTGAAAAATGGGCTGCAGATGAATTCCGCAGTACTAATGGACAAATTGAATGGATGCTAATGAAAACTTTAAAAGAGGCAAAACGAAATCCTAAGGATAAAAACTAATTAACCAATCTATTTTTTATGACCTATAAAATTCTTTGTTCTGATTTAGATGGAACACTGCTTACTACAAAAAGTGATGTTTCAGATTTTACTATTTCGGAAATAGGTCGAATAAAAGAACAGATGAAAATCATTCTAGTTTCAGCGCGAATGCCGCAATCCATGACCTACCTTCAAAAGAGACTATCAATTAACAATCAACCTATTATATGCTACAATGGCGCATTAGTTATTGATGGCACAACTGAAATTTTCTCGAATACAATTAATTTTGAAACAGTTGAAAAGGTATATAATCTTGCAGAGAATGAGAACACTAAACTTGGTCTTTATTACAATACAGAGTGGTATGTAGAGGAAACTTCTGTACGCGTTGAAAAAGAAATAAAATATACGTGTACAAAACCCATTTTCAGGAATACTTCTGAAACATTAGCCGAATGGAAATCTAGGAATATTAGTGCCCATAAAATTATGATGATGGGTACTAAAACCTCAGCAGATAAAATATTTCCAATTCTTAACGAAAAATTTAGCGAACATATGAACATATATCGTTCTAACGATACACTCATAGAACTAGCACCAAAATCGGTTTCAAAATTATCAGCTATTGAATTGTTATTAAAAAAAGATGAATCATTATCAGATGTAATTTCTTTTGGTGATAATTATAATGATTCTGAAATGCTTCAACATTCTGGGCTCGGTGTAGCAGTTGCAAATGCTAGGGAAGAAGTAAAAGCAATTGCGGATTATGTTGCCTTAAAAAACACGGAAGACGGAGTCGCTCACTTTATAAAGCAACACCTAATTTGAGTATATTTGAGATTGAAGTAATTACAATTTTAAATGACCGATAAAATATTACCACAACCACTAATATCTGACGACACCATTGTATTTGGCCTTTTGGCCCTTTGTCTCGGGTTTGTGTTTTACACCTCATCAATAAAAGCAGGTTTTTGGAAAAAGTTCTATAGCATTGTCCCTACGGTTTTAATGTGCTATTTACTCCCTGGAATACTAACAAGCATCGGCATAATTTCTGACGAAACTTCGAATTTATATTTTGTAGCAAGCCGCTATTTATTACCCGCAGCTCTTGTTTTAATGACCCTAAGCATTGACTTAAAAGGCATTATAAATCTTGGCCCCAAAGCATTAATTATGTTTTTTACAGGTTCAATTGGTATTATGATTGGTGGCCCCATAGCAATACTAATTGTCTCCATATTTTCACCAGAAACTGTAGGTGGTAGTGGGCCGGATGCCATTTGGCGTGGACTTTCTACTATAGCTGGAAGTTGGATTGGCGGAGGTGCAAATCAAGCAGCGATGTATGAGATATTTAAGTACAATCCCGATAAATTTGGCGGGATGGTATTAGTTGATATTGTTGTCGCAAATCTATGGATGGCCATTATTTTATTAGGTGTTGGTAAAACTGAAAGAATAGACAAATGGTTAAAAGCGGATACCTCATCTATTGAAAAATTAAAAATAAAGGTATCTGAACATACAGCAAAAATTACACGAATAACTACCCTCCCCGATTATATAATTATGCTTTGCTTATCTTTTACAGCCGTGGGATTAGCTCATTTCTTAGGAAATAATTTCTCAAGTTTCCTAGAAAACACTTTTGAAGTCATTCGAGATAAAGACAATTTTTTCTCCTCATTAAGTTCTAAATTTCTTTGGATGGTTGTTTTTGCTACCGCGGTTGGCATAGCACTTTCATTTACTAAAGCTAAAAATTATGAAGGTGCTGGTGCTAGTAAAATTGGTGGAATGTTTATTTATATTTTGGTAGCTACTATTGGAATGCAAATGGATTTAGGAAAAGTACTAGAAAACCCAGGTTTAATTGTTATCGGGTTAATTTGGATATCTATCCATGCCGGGTTACTAATTGTAGTTGCAAAACTAATTAAAGCTCCTTATTTCTTTTTGGCAGTTGGTAGTCAAGCAAATGTTGGCGGAGCTGCTTCGGCTCCAGTAGTTGCTGCCGAATTTCACCCATCTTTAACTTCTGTAGGTATTCTTTTAGCTGTTTTTGGGTATGTTGTAGGCACTGCAGGTGCCTACATATGTGCATTGCTCATGGAAGTTGCGTCGCAGGTCTAGAATTTAACAAGAAGCCTTATATATCTAAAATATTTCATGATATTTGCTGCCTATTAAAAAAGTCAAATGAGAAAGTTTCTAGTTTTATTAAGTATTGCAATTGTTATTATTTCTTGTCAGGAAGAAAGTAAAAAAGAAACGATGACGGTTTCGGGTAATATTAAAGGCCTTAAAAAAGGCACATTATATCTACAGCATTTAAAAGATACAATCTTAGTAACGGTAGATTCATTAGAAATTTCTGGTGATGGTAATTATTCTTTAAATGCCGAATTAGATAGTCCAGAGTTCTATTATTTATACTTAAACAAAAAGGATAACAATGACATTAACGATAGAATTACATTTTTTGCGGAGCCAGGTGCAATAACAATAAATTCTAATTGGAATACTTTTGATACTAATGCAAAGATTGAAGGTTCTGCTACTCAAAAGAAATGGGAAGAATATCAAGGGAATATGTCTCAATTCAATAAAAAAGATTTAGAGATTCTTCAATACGCTAATAATCCGGAATTGAAACTTAATACCACGCAAATAGACTCATTAATTAAACTAAATGAAAAGAACGTATTAAGAAGTTACCTCTACGCGCTAAATTTTGCTTTAAATAATTCTGATTCGTATATAGCACCTTATATTGCTTTAAATGAAGTAGCTGATGCCAATAAAATATATTTAGATTCTATAGCAAATACAATGACTCCTGAAGTAGCCGAATCTAAATACGGCAGAGCTTTGTCTAAGCACTTAGGAAGTTTAAAAGAAAAATAAGAGACTGATTTAAAAACAGTCTCTTAATACGATTAAGAAAATTATCCTAACTTATTTACTTGCTCAACTAAATCACGAGCTTTAGTTTCTAGCTCATTTTTAACTGTGTTTAAATGCGCTTTTTTGTTTTCTACTTTTCTTTGATTTACTTTAGTAATTAAATCCTCGAATGTACTGAAAACATTATCGATAATACCTTCGCCTTCTTTTGATATAGTAGTACCATTACTAGCTTCTACTATATAAACTGCTTCTATGATATCACCTAATACATTATTGATATCTTTCTTTAAACCTCTTACACTTGCCATAATTACTTAAATTTTTACAAAAATACAGCTAAAAAATGGACTGCTCAGATGGTTATCTCCAAAAGTTTAGCTCCAGAAGTAAGAATGTTAATTAAAGAACTCTTAGCTGGAATTAAAAGTGTTTCGCCTTTCTTAATAGATTCTGAACCACCTTCATTTTCTATGGTTGCTACACCATCAACACACATATATATTGTAAATGAATCACGCTGAGCAACATCTTGCCTTAGATCTTGAGTAAGGTTTAGATACTTTGTATTAAAATAAGGACAATCTACCATTTCATTTACGCGGTTAAGTTCTGAAGTATAATTAACCTTAAAATCATCTTTCTTTTGGTAGTCTATTGCATCTAATGCCTGTTCTGTATGTAATTCTCTCAAGTTTCCTTCTTTATCGCGTCTATTAAAATCAAATACTCGATAAGTGATGTCTGAGGTTTGTTGAATTTCTGCTAGCATTACCCCCGCTCCTATTGCATGTATCTTACCAGTATTAATAAAAAATGTATCGCCTTCTTTAACTTTTTCATAGTTTAATAAATCTAAAAGTTTATCCTCTTTTAAACTTTTAGCATATTCTTCTTTTGTAACATCTTTATTAAATCCTACAATAAGACTAGCATCGTCATCAGCATTCATTATATACCACATTTCGGTTTTTCCGAAGGAGTTATGCCGTTCCTTGGCCAATTCGTCATTAGGGTGCAATTGTATCGACAAGTCCAGTTTTGCATCAATAAATTTAATAAGAATAGGAAATTCTTTTCCAAATCTCTCATAAACGCTTTTGCCCAATAAATCTGCAGGGTACTCATCTATTAACTCCTGTAAATTAGTGCCTGAAAGACTTCCATTTGATACTGTAGATATATCACCCTCTACTGTTGATACTTCCCAGCTCTCACCTGTTATATCCGAATTAATGTCTTTTTCTAAAACAGTTTGTAATTTATTACCGCCCCAAAGACGTTCTTTTAAAATAGGAAAAAACTTTAAAGGATATGTGTTCATGATACTAGTTTGATTTGAAAGAATATGAAAAGATAAAATACTAACGTATTTTCTTACAATTTATTTTTAACCGGAATAGGTAACAAAATTTCTCGGCGTTTCATAAAGTGTTATTTCTAACTCCTTATCCGAAGCTATATGTGGTCTCAACTTATTAAATATGAAGACAGCTATATTCTCTGCCGTGGGATTCAGTTTGCTGAATTCTTCAACTTCTATATTTAAATTCTTATGGTCCAAAGATTCTTCAACTTCAAGTTTTATTAAATCCTTTAGAATTTTCATATCCATTACAAAACCTGTAACTGCGTCTATCTCGCCAGTAACGCTCACAATTAATTCATAATTATGACCATGATAATTCGGGTTACTACATTTGCCAAATATAGAGGTGTTTTTTTCATAGCTCCAATCTTTACGATAGAGCCTATGCGCAGCATTAAAATGAGCTTTTCTACTAACTTTGACTTTAGACATAATTCGAAAATTTAATTTATATGTTCGTAAAAGCGTTCAAAGATTATCTTAAACCAGGCTGTATATTTTTCAGGTGATTTTTCGATATCTTCTTTAATTTTAGCTGGTTTCATCCATAACCAATCAGCAACTTCTTCAACATTAATTTTGGGTTCGTCTTCATAGTAACCTAGCATAACATGATCAAGTTCATGTTCGGTTAAACCATTATCAAATGGTGCCTTATATACGAAAGAGAAAAGTTCTTTAAGGTCTGTATCAAAACCCATTTCCTCCTGAAGTCTTCGTCTACCTGCTTCAATATTAGTCTCGCCCAATCTTTGATGACTACAACATGTATTTGTCCATAAAAGTGGAGAATGGTATTTATCGGCTGCTCGCTGCTGCAACATGGTTTCACCATTTTTATTCATTATAAAAACTGAAAAAGCTCTGTGTAATACAGCCTTTTCATGAGCTTCCATCTTAGGCATAGTACCCAACTCTTCGTTGTTTTCATTAACGAGAATAACTTTTTCTTCATCCATATAGCAAAAATAGCGTGTTTATGCCATTAAAAAAAGCAACCCAATTTTCTAGAAATTAGATTGCTTCTATAATACTATGTTGTCATATTTATTAATTATCACCTCAGAGCGCTACTATTGCTTTTTACTATCGAATTCACATCTTTAATAAATGAACTATACAAAACAAAAAAAACGACTATAAAGCCGTTTTTTTATTTACAAGTTTATATCAACATCATTCTATAATAATAAACTCTGATCTTCTATTTAGCTCATGATTCTTGGCAGAACATTTAACACCATTAGCACATTCATTTACTAATTTGGTTTCGCCAAACCCTTCACCTTGCAGTCTATCTTCATCTATACCATGAGTAACCATATATTTAACAGTCGCTTCGGCTCTCTTTTGTGACAACCACAAGTTATAGGAATCTTTACCTCTACTATCTGTATGTGAATTTACTTTAATTTTTAAGCTAGGATACTTTTCCATTGCCGCAATTACCTTTTCAACTTCAATTTCAGAGTCTTTTCGAATGTTATATTTATCGAAATCGAAATATATGGTACTTAGTTGTAACAATTTAGCTAAGTCGTCTCCAAAGCCCGCTGTAACGGTATCTCGCTCAAGATAGAAATCAATAATTTTTGGTTTACCATCAGATTTTCCAATATACTCTTCTGAAGGTACATAACCTTGAATTTGGGCTCTAACAAAGTTTCCTTGATTGCAATCTAATGATAACGAATATTTACCTTCCGAATCTGTAATAGTAGAAAGAATCTCTTCGTTATTTTCATCAATAACTTTAACAGTTGCACCAACCAGAACTTCGTTTGAAATTTTATCTCTTACTGTACCAGTTATCTCCTGTTGACAATCAAAAATTAGTGGCTTAGTTTCTGTGAAACTATAAATATCATCAGCACCACGACCTTCTAATCTATTTGAAGCAAAATATCCTTTTTTAGATGTTTCATCAATAATAAAAGTGAAGTCATCCATTTTACTATTTATGGGTTCACCTACATTTAAAATCGCACCATCGTAATTAGCGCCGGCTATTTTAGTTCCAAAAACATCCAAACCTCCTAAACCAGGATGTCCATCTGAAGAAAAGTACAGAATCTCTTCGCTCGTAACAAAAGGAAAAGTTTCTCTAGCTTCTGTATTTATATTATTCCCTAGATTTATAGGCTCACCAAAACTACCGTCTTCATTGATCGACACTTTAAAAATATCTGACTCGCCTAAACTACCAGACATATCAGATGCAAAAAACATTGTCTTTTCATCAGGACTTAACACAGGATGTGCCACAGAATATGAATCGCTATTAAAAGACAGTTCTTGAATATCTTGCCAAACACCTTCTTGTAAGGTTGCTTTAAATATTTTCAGCCTAATTACACCATTTTCATCTTTAATATATTTTCCACCCTTAAAGTTGTTTCTAGTGAAATACATTGTATTACCATCCTTTGTGGTTACAGATGTAGATTCGTGCAATCTTGTATTTACTTCTTTACTAAGTTTTGTTACCTTATTATCAGATACACTGTCAGCATTTACTTTATATAAATCCAAAAAATCCTTTGAATTCCATGTATGTCTATATCGCGCTAAATTACCGGTATCTCTATCTGAAGAGAATATTAATCCTTCTTTGTAAAAGGCAGGTGCAAATTCTGAGTATGGTGAATTATACTCAAAAGGACCAACGTTATATCTGCCAGAGTTTCTCTTTATTTCGGCCATATAATCCTTTTCATTCTGATACATTACCGCCCTATTATCATCAGAAGTTACTTCTGCAAATTTGGCCATGATTGCATTTGAATCATCATAACTACCGATTGATTTCAAACACTGAGCATATCTAAAATAATGCTCTGGTCCTACATCATTTGAATATGTATCAATTAACTTCTTATAAGTTTCAGCTGCATCAACATAATCTGCATTAAAGTAGTATGAATTACCTAATTTCTTAAGTAGATCTGCGGAAACATATCCTTTATCCATTACTCTTTTATAGATATCTATCGCCGGCTTAAAAGAGTATGAATCGTAATCAACATCCGCCTTATTTATTAAGCGTTCTTGACCATACCCTGCAAAGTTTGTGACAAGGACTAAAAACGTAACTAATAGTATAATTTTTCTATTCATTGTTCCCGATTTTAGAAGAATCGTGGTGATACTAGTTTCTGGAATGATTTGACCAACTCAAATCTCAGAAACACTTCAAAAGACCCATCGTTAAACTGTGTTCCACCTAATTCTGTGGTTTCTCGGTCATATGCTAAACCAAGCATAAATTGATCTGTTATTTGAAAACCAGCCAAAGCACTTACCGCGGCATCCCATCGATAAGCTGCACCAAAATTAAATTTATCATTGAATAAGAAATTCGCAGATAAATCAACCTGAAGCGGTGCACCACTAACTACTTTAGTTAATAGCGCCGGTTTAAATTTAAAATTATTATTCAGGTCAAATACATAACCAGTAATTAGATAAAAATTCATGCGCTCTTTAGATAGAAAGTCTACGGCATTATCATCTGTTCCTGAACGATCAAAATGTTCTGTTTCTAACAAATTTGGTGCAGAAAGACCTGCATAAAATTTATTGGTATGATAGTATACACCTAAACCGAAATTCGGTGAAAACTTATTCTGAATATCATCAGTACTTACAGTTTCACGAAAATTTTCATCGTCTCTTTGTCTAAGACCTTCAAAGTCTAAGTTTAATAAATTTCCACCAGCTTTTAGTCCAAATGAAAGTTTACCATCTAACGAGACATCTATAGTATAGGACAAAACGGCATCAAGATATGTTTCTTGCACTACACCTTCACCAATTTTATCGTTTACAATAGAAACACCATAACCTAAATTACTATTTCTAATTGGCGAATGTAAATTTAGTGTTTGTGTTACTGGGCCACCTTCTAAACCTACCCATTGTGATCTATGTAATGCTGCTGCGCTAAATTGCCCTCTAGACCCAGCATATGCAGGGTTTACACTCATTGTATTGTACATGTATTGGGTGTACTGCGCATCTTGTTGCGCATTAGCTGTCTCCCAAAAAATCAACAATAAAAATAAGGATGCGAGGAAACTCTTTTTTACTATCATAAGTCAGTAATAAATTATTCGCTTATATAAATATATCCACTATTGGTTATATCATTCTCATTTGCTGTATTGTACTCAAAGATATAAAAATATACCCCTGCTGGTAAATATTCACCCGAGCTCACAGTAGACCTACCTTTTGATCTACCATCAAAAACATTGTTTTGATTATTGTAGTTCTCACCTTCATAAACTGCAATACCCCATCTATTAAATATTCTAAGTTGATTATCTAATGCAAGATCTACATTCTCTATCCATAGAAACTCATTTTTACCATCACCATTTGGTGTAACCATTTGCATTACTATAATATCAGTATTAGCAGGCTTAGGATCTAAATAATCTGGAATTCCATCACCATTTGAATCGTCATTGGTTGGGTTACCATCACCATCAGCGTCTTCATCTGGCGTATCTATTCCGTCACCATCATCATCTATATCTCTATAATTTACATCTTCAGTACCATCAGTATCAGGCAAATCATTTGCAGGATTATCGATTTCATCATTTACATCGAATCCATCATTTATGTCACTTCCTTCATAACCATCATCAAGACCATCACCATCAGCATCTGTTCCTAAATATGTTTGATCCGGAATTCCATCAAAATCAAAATCATTTCCTTCGTTATTATCAGGCACTAAATCGTTATCACTATCAAAATCGATATAATCAGGTGTATCACTACCATCATGGTTATTTGGTACAATTCCATTTGGAATATATGCGCTATTTAAACCTTGGTTTAATTCATAAGTAGTAGCATCATCATTATTAGGCGCTATGTAACCATCTGTAGTTTGTCCTTCAACATTATCAGGTATACCATCATCATCCGCATCAATATCCAAATGATTTGGAATTCCATCACCATCGGTGTCTAAAGGATTTGTCATTGGATCATTATCACCATCCGTATTAGAATCTTCTACAGTGTCTAATATACCATCATTATCATCATCTAAATCTGTACTATCTGGCACACCATCACCATCTGTATCTGGGCCACTATCATTTGTAGGATCTAAATAATCTGGAGTACCATCACCATCTGTATCGTCATTAGTAGGGTCGCCATCTCCATCAATATCCTCATCTGGAGTATCGATGCCATCACCATCATCATCAAAATCTCTGTAGTTCACATCTTCTGTACCGTCCGTATCCGGTAAATCGTTAGCTGGATCGTTAATCTCATCATTAACATCAAAACCATCATTAACGTCACTGCCTTCGTAACCATCATCAAGACCGTCACCATCAGTATCCACTCCTGTATAAACTTGATCAGGTACACCATCAAAATTAAAGTCATTTCCTTCATTATTATCCGGAACTAAATCATTATCACTATCTAAATCGATATAATCAGGTGTATCAATTTTATCATGATTTACTGGTGTTAAGCCATCAGGAAGATAAGCACTATTTAAACCATCATTAGTTTCATAAGTAGCAGCGTCATCTTCATTAGGTGCGATGTAGCCTTCTGTAGTTTGGGCTTCCACATTATCTGGAATTCCGTCATTATCGGCATCAATGTCTAAATGATTTGGAATACCATCACCGTCTGTATCATCTGGGTTTGTCAAAGGATCATTATCACTATCGATATTTGAATCTTCAACGGTATCTAAGATACCATCATTATCATCATCTAAATCTGTCGCATCTGGTACTCCGTCACCATCTGTATCTGGCCCATTATCATTAACTGGGTCTAAATAGTCTGGTGTACCATCTCCGTCTGTATCGTCATTGGTTGGGTCACCATCATTATTTGCATCCTCATCAGGTGTATCAATACCGTCGCCATCATCGTCAAGGTCTCTGTAATTTACATCTTCTGTACCATCTGTATCTGGCAAATCATTTGCAGGATCATCAATTTCATCGTTTACATCGTAACCATCATTCACATCGCTACCTTCGTAACCATCATCAAGACCGTCTCCATCAGTATCTATTCCTGTATATGTTTGATCCGGAATACCATCAAAATTGAAATCATTCCCTTCATTATTATCTGGAACCAAATCATTATCACTATCCAAATCTATATAATCTGGTGTATCTGACCCATCAGTATTAACTGGCGTAAGACCTTCATTACCTGAACCTTCGTAAGCATCATCCAGTCCATCGTTATCAACATCAATTCCTGAAGGCGGAATATAACCGTCTGTAGATTGAGCCTCTACATTATCAGGAATTCCATCGTTATCGGCATCAATATCTAAATTATCAGGAGTTCCATCACCATCGGTATCAGGACATGCGTTAGGCTGTAATGACAAACGAATACCGTTTTGAATATGATCCGAAGTTGTATAAAATTGAATCTCAGTAACTGTAGATTGTGAAACCCATGTAGCTCTTTCAGGCTCATCAATACCCCTATTTGTTACATTTTCAACATAATAATCATTACCCATACTACCTTCAATAATACCAGTTGGTAAAGTTGTAGTTTGGTCATATACAGTACCATCTAAAGCAACGATACCATCTTTACTTAATGCAGCTAAATTCGGCGAGTGTCTTGCAACAACATTTACAGGAGTTGTTCCAGAAATATAAAAAGTAACAGGAAGATTATCCTCAACTGAAAAGAAAGGTCCTGTAGAACTTGTACTTACACCTGTAACAGTAATAATAACACTACCTGCTGGAAGTCCCCATTTAGAACTCAAGTCTACGTCTGAAGCAGAAAGACTACCATCACGTATTCCTTCTGGAAATCCAAAATCGGTTATAAAAACTTCTTTCAATTCCAAAGTAGAACACTCATCTGTATCTAATATTCCATCATTATCATCATCTAAATCAGTGCTATCAGGCACACCGTCTCCATCTGTATCCGTTGGTGATTGAATCATCAAAGCCTTATCTCTTACAGTATATGCTTCTGAAGAAGTTATTCCGAATAGTACAAAAGCCATCAACAAAGTGAAAAAAGTAGTTCCTTTTTTGTTAAAACGAGGGGTAGTAATCTTGTCCATAAAGATAGTTTTCTATTAAACTTATCCCATGGCAATGCAGGTAAATAATTAAGTAAGACGTTTGGGACGACTTGTAATAACATGCAAGATATAGCGAAAAAATTGATCATCAAATTCTTTTCAATCTTGATATTCTTATTTATCTACCAAAAACCTTTTTTCTCGATAAATAACAACATTTCAGTTATTTAAGACAAAATAAATACGATAAACCTGCTCATTTAGATTATATAAATTTTTGAAATCGATATAATATGCAGTTCATCGAACTTTTATCTATTGGGGATAAAAACGATTGTATTAGCGCCTTATTGCGTGAAAGACAAAGAAAAAAAAAGAAAATGTTATACCACTCTAAAACAAGTAAAAAGCTTTATTTAAACTATTTTTGGGGAAATTTTTATAATGGATTTTAAAGCAGAAATAGCAAGAAGGAGAACATTCGGCATTATATCTCACCCAGATGCAGGTAAAACTACATTAACTGAGAAACTATTGTTGTTTGGTGGTGCAATACAAGAAGCTGGAGCTGTTAAAAACAATAAAATAAAAAAGACAGCCACTAGTGATTTCATGGAAATTGAAAGACAACGTGGAATATCTGTAGCAACATCAGTATTAGCTTTTATATACAGAGACAAAAAAATAAACATTCTTGATACGCCTGGGCATAAAGATTTCGCAGAAGACACCTTTAGAACCTTAACTGCAGTCGACAGTGTTATAGTAGTAATTGATGTCGCAAAAGGTGTTGAAGATCAGACGGAAAAATTGGTTGAAGTTTGTAGAATGCGTAATATTCCGATGATTGTTTTTATAAACAAATTGGATAGAGAAGGTAAGGATGCTTTCGACTTACTAGATGAAGTTGAACAAAAGCTTGGACTAAGTGTAACTCCATTAAGTTTCCCTATTGGAATGGGCTACGATTTTAAAGGCATATACAACCTTTATGAAAAAAATATTAACCTATTTAGTGGAGACAATAAAAAGAACATTGAAGAGACAATTGCTTTTGACAATTTAGAAAGTGAGGAGTTAGAAGAGATTATCGGTACTAAAGCAGCTGAAGAATTACGCGACAACCTAGAATTAGTAAATGGAGTTTACCCTCCTTTCAACAAAGAAAATTATTTAAATGCCAAGCAACAACCTGTTTTCTTTGGATCAGCATTAAATAATTTTGGAGTACGTGAACTTTTAGACTGTTTCGTTGATATTGCACCCGCCCCACTCGCTAAAAAGGCCGAAGAAAGACTGGTTATGGCGAACGAAAAAGAAATGACCGGATTTGTTTTTAAAATACATGCCAACATGGATCCTAAACACCGAGATAGACTTGCCTTTGTAAAAGTGGTTTCAGGTACTTTTGAACGAAACAAACCATATTTACATGTTCGACTGGATAAAAAATTAAAGTTTTCTAGTCCCAATGCCTTTTTTGCAGAGAAAAAAGAAATTGTAGATATTTCATACCCAGGTGATATTGTTGGCCTGCATGATACTGGAAATTTTAAAATAGGTGATACTTTAACAGAGGGTGAACAACTTAATTATAAAGGAATACCTAGTTTCTCACCAGAACATTTTAGATATATCAATAATGCAGACCCAATGAAGTCCAAACAACTTTACAAAGGTATTGACCAATTGATGGATGAGGGTGTTGCTCAACTTTTTACTTTAGAAATGAATGGCCGTAAAGTAGTTGGTACCGTAGGGGCGTTACAATTTGAGGTAATTCAATATCGTTTAGAACACGAATATGGTGCTAAATGTACCTATGAAAACTTCCCCGTACATAAAGCTTGTTGGGTTGACCCTGTTGACAAAAAAAATGAAGAATTTAAAGAGTTTAAACGTGTAAAGCAAAAATTCTTAGCGAAGGATAAAAGAGGGCAATTGGTATTCTTAGCAGACTCCCAATTCTCTTTACAAATGACGCAACAAAAATATCCAACGGTAAAACTACATTCTACTTCTGAGTTTGAATAGTATAAATTTGGAAAAAGTATATTTCTGCTTTTTCTAAAATGTAACTAAAGAGAGAATAACAAAAGATATTATAAATCCCACTTTGTTGTACGAATCTTTTTTGAACCTAATAAAAGAAATATTTAGGGATAATTTTTTATCTAAGCCTCTCCTGTTGGACCAAAGTTTAGTGGAATTGCAGGCTGTTCATAATCTTTAATTGTACCATGAGCCTTTTCAAAACGATTAACATTATCATTGAGAGCTTTCAAAAATTTCTTAGCATGCTGAGGAGTTAAAACAATCCTACTCTTCACTTTAGCTTTAGGAGCACCAGGCATCATACTAATAAAATCAACCACAAATTCTGAAACCGAATGATTAATTATAGCAAGGTTTGAATAAGTACCTTCCGCTATTTTTTCATCGAGTTCAATATTAATCTGTTTTTGACCTTTCTTCTCGTTATCACTCATTCTGGATATTTATTAAAATGAACATAATGTTTATAAAAAAATAACCCTCGATCATTACATCGAGGGTTAAATTAATTTAGAATTTTAAAGCTTCTTTGCGTGCCATAATTTCATCGTATTCTTCTTTAGAACCTACTATGATATTATCATAATTACGCATACCTGTACCTGCCGGAATCTTATGTCCAACAATTACGTTTTCTTTCAAGCCTTCTAAAGTATCTATCTTACCGCTTACAGCAGCTTCGTTCAATACTTTAGTAGTTTCCTGGAACGATGCAGCCGAAATAAACGATTTCGTTTGTAGCGACGCTCTAGTAATACCTTGTAAGATTGGCGTAGCAGTTGCAGCTACAGCATCTCTTGCGGATACTAGTGCCTTATCAGCTCTCTTAAGTATAGAATTTTCATCACGAAGTTCTCTAGCCGTAATTATCTGACCAGCTTTAAGGTTTTCTGACTCTCCAGCTTCTTCAACAACCTTCTTACCAAAAATCTCATCATTCTCTGTAATGAAATCAGATTTATGTACAAGTTGGTTTTCTAAGAATACAGTATCACCAGAATCTTGAATTCGAACTTTACGCATCATTTGTCTTACAACAACCTCAAAGTGTTTGTCATTAATCTTCACACCTTGTAGACGATAAACCTCTTGAACTTCATTTACCAAATACTGTTGAACAGCAGATGGACCTTTTATAGCCAAGATATCTTCAGGAGTAATCGAACCATCTGATAAAGGCATTCCTGCACGAACATAATCGTTCTCTTGTACCAATATTTGATTCGAAAGTTTAACTAAGTATTTCTTAACCTCACCTAATTTAGATTCGATAATAATTTCACGGTTACCTCTTTTGATTTTACCAAAAGAAACTACACCATCAATTTCTGAAACCACAGCAGGGTTAGAAGGGTTACGTGCCTCAAATAGCTCAGTAACTCTTGGAAGACCACCAGTAATATCACCCGCCTTAGCAGATTTACGTGGAATCTTAACCAAAATCTTACCTTCTTTAATTTTCTCACCATCATCTACCATGATGTGTGAACCAACTGGAAGGTTATAAGACCTTAAAGTTTCTCCTTTACTATCTTGAATTAATAAAGTTGGAATCAACTTTTTGTTTCTAGATTCAGAAATTACTTTTTCTTGGAAACCTGTTTGCTCATCTATCTCAACCTGATAAGTTACACCTTGATCAATGTTCTCATAAGCAATTTTTCCAGGGAATTCAGAAACGATAACACCGTTATATGGATCCCACTGACAAATTACATCATCAGCCTTAATCTTGGCACCATTCTTAACAAATATCTGAGAACCGTAAGGAATGTTATTTGTACTTAATGTAATACCAGTTTTTGTATCAACAATTTTAATTTCAGATGTTCTTGAAATTACAATGTCAGCAGCTTTACCTTCAGCATCTTCACTTTTTACAAGTCTTAGATCTTCAATTTCAGCTACACCTTCGAATTTAGCAATTAACTTGTTTTCCTCAGAAATGTTACCTGCAATACCACCAACGTGGAACGTACGTAAAGTTAACTGAGTACCAGGCTCACCAATTGACTGTGCTGCCACAACACCAACTGCCTCACCTCTTTGTACCATCTTATTAGTTGAAAGGTTACGACCGTAACATTTAGCACAAATACCTTTTGGCGCTTCACAAGTAAGTGCAGAACGAACTTCAACACTATCTACTGGAGAAGCTTCAACACGTTTCGCATCTGCTTCCAAAATCTGCTCCCCTGCTTTCAATAGCAATTCTTCAGTTAATGGATTATATACATCATGTAAAGCAATTCTACCTAATATACGAGCTCCTAAAGTCTCTACAACTTCTTCGTTTTTCTTTAATGCTGATACTTCAATACCTCTTAACGTACCACAATCTTCAATGTTTACAATTACATCTTGTGATACATCTACCAATCGTCTAGTTAAGTATCCAGCATCTGCAGTTTTTAAGGCTGTATCTGCAAGACCTTTACGGGCACCGTGCGTTGAAATAAAGTATTCAAGAATTGAGAGACCCTCTTTAAAGTTAGATAAAATTGGGTTTTCAATAATCTCACCACCACCAGCAGTAGATTTTTTAGGCTTAGCCATTAAACCACGCATACCAGTTAACTGACGAATTTGTTCTTTAGAACCCCTTGCACCAGAATCAAGCATCATATATACCGAGTTGAACCCTTGCTGATCTTCACGAATACGCTTCATAGCTAACTCGGTAAGCATTGCGTTAGTAGAAGTCCAAACATCAATAACCTGATTGTAACGTTCGTTGTTCGTAATAAGACCCATGTTATAATTGGCCATAATACCATCAACTTGTCCGTTAGCTTCAGCAATCATTTCATGCTTCTCTTGCGGGATAATAATATCACCAAGACTAAATGAAAGTCCACCTTTAAAGGCAAACTCATAACCCATTGTCTTAATTTTATCAAGGAAAGCTGCAGTAGTAGGAACATCAGTAACGGCCAAAATCTGACCGATAATGTCACGTAAAGATTTTTTGTTCAAAACATCATTTACATAACCTGCTTGTTCTGGCACTTCCATATTAAAAAGTACACGACCAACAGTAGTTGGAATAATTTTATTAACAAGTGCTCCTTCTTCATTGAAATCTTTTGCACGCACCTTGATACCTGCATTAAGATTTACCATACCTTCATTAAAAGCTATCTCAACTTCTTCATAAGAATAGAAAGTTAAGCCTTCACCTTTAATAGGCACTTCAGGCGTAGACTTACGTTCTTTGGTCATATAATACAGACCCAATACCATATCCTGTGAAGGTACAGTAATAGGTGAACCATTTGCAGGGTTCAAAATATTATGTGAAGCTAACATTAGTAATTGTGCTTCTAAAATAGCCTCAGGACCTAATGGTAAGTGTACTGCCATTTGATCTCCATCAAAATCGGCATTAAATGCAGTACATACTAATGGGTGCAAGCGAATTGCTTTACCTTCAATTAATTTAGGTTGGAATGCTTGAATACCTAAACGGTGTAATGTAGGGGCCCTGTTTAAAAGAACTGGGTGACCTTTCAATACATTTTCAAGAATATCCCAAACTACAGGCTCTTTCTTATCTATTATTTTCTTTGCAGATTTAACAGTCTTAACAATACCTCTTTCAATTAACTTACGAATAACGAAAGGCTTGTATAGTTCAGCAGCCATATCTTTTGGAAGACCACATTCAAACAACTTCAATTCTGGTCCAACAACAATTACAGAACGTGCAGAATAATCAACACGCTTACCTAATAAATTCTGACGGAAACGACCTTGCTTACCTTTCAATGAATCGGAAAGTGACTTTAAAGGTCTGTTAGATTCAGTTTTTACTGCAGAGGCTTTTCTAGTATTATCAAAAAGTGAATCAACCGCTTCTTGAAGCATCCTTTTTTCATTTCTAAGGATTACCTCTGGAGCTTTAATTTCAACTAATCTTTTTAAACGATTATTACGGATAATTACTCTTCTGTATAAATCATTTAAATCGGAAGTTGCAAAACGACCACCATCTAAAGGTACTAACGGGCGTAATTCTGGTGGAATAACAGGTACCACTTTCATTATCATCCACTCTGGTCTATTATCTCTATTATCTTGAGATTCACGCAAAGCTTCTACTACCTGAAGTCTTTTTAAAGCTTCTGTTTTACGTTGTTTAGACGTTTCAGTATTTGCTTTGTGACGCAATTGATAAGATAAATCCTTTAAATCAATTCTAGCTAAAAGATCAATCAAACATTCTGCACCCATCTTAGCGATGAATTTATTTGGATCTGAATCTTCAAGGTATTGATTTTCAGGTGGAATAGTTTCCAAAATATTTAGGTATTCTTCTTCAGTAAGGAAATCCATTTTTTGAACTTCTTCACCTTCAGGTCCTTTTGCAATACCTGGTTGAATAACTACATATCTTTCATAATAGATAATCATATCTAATTTCTTGGAAGGCAATCCAAGTAGATATCCAATTTTATTTGGTAACGAGCGGAAGTACCAAATATGAGCTACAGGCACTACCAAATTGATATGCCCTACTCTATCTCTTCTTACTTTCTTTTCAGTTACCTCCACTCCACATCGATCACATACTATTCCTCGGTATCTAATACGCTTGTATTTTCCACAAGCACATTCGTAATCCTTTACAGGGCCGAAGATGCGCTCACAAAATAAACCGTCACGCTCAGGTTTATGAGTTCTATAGTTAATGGTCTCAGGCTTAAGAACTTCTCCTCTTGACTCCGCCAAAATTGCTTCTGGTGATGCCAATCCGATAGAAATTTTATCAAACCTCTTTTGAGGGGTATTATCGTTTATTCTAGCCATAATATACTATGCTACTAAATTATAATGTGTGTTCTAAAACTATTCTTCCAATCTAATATCTAAGCCCAAACCTTTAAGTTCGTGCATTAATACATTGAAAGATTCCGGTAAACCGGGTTCTGGCATTGTCTCACCTTTTACGATTGATTCGTAGGTCTTAGCTCTACCGATTACGTCATCTGACTTCACAGTCAATATTTCACGTAATGTTGCAGAAGCACCGTATGCTTCAAGAGCCCAAACCTCCATTTCTCCAAAACGCTGACCACCAAACTGTGCTTTACCACCAAGTGGTTGTTGTGTAATCAAAGAATATGGACCAATAGAACGAGCGTGCATTTTGTCATCTACCATGTGTCCTAATTTCAACATATAAATGACACCAACTGTCGCTGGTTGATCAAAACGCTGACCTGTGCCACCATCAAAAAGATAAGTATGTCCAAATCTTGGAATACCTGCTTCATCTGTATATCCATTGATTTGATCTAAAGTAGCACCATCAAAAATTGGAGTTCCAAACTTCTTTCCAAGTTTTAAACCAGCCCAACCTAATACAGTTTCATAAATCTGCCCAATGTTCATACGAGAAGGTACACCAAGTGGATTCAATACGATATCTACAGGAGTTCCATCTTCTAAGAAAGGCATATCTTCATGACGTACAATTCTCGATACAATACCTTTGTTACCGTGACGACCTGCCATTTTATCACCTACTTTAAGCTTACGTTTTTTAGCTACATAAACCTTAGCTAATTTCATAATACCTGCAGGTAATTCATCACCTACTGAAATCGTAAACTTATCTCTTCTTAAGTTACCTTGAAGATCATTTAACTTAATCTTGTAGTTGTGAAGTAAATCCGCAACAGCAGCATTAGTAGTCTTATCTGTAGTCCAACTTCCTCCTACTAAATGCGCATAATCATCAACTGAATTAAGCATTTTTTGAGTATACTTCTTGCCTTTTGGAAGAACTTCTTCACCTAAATCGTTCATTACACCTTGTGATGTTTTACCACCTACCAATGTAAATAACTTATCAAGTAAAACGTCTTTAAGCTCTTGGAACTTCACTTCATATTCAAGCTCCAACTTGTTCAATTCTTCTTTATCTTCAGAACGTCTACGCTTATCTTTTACTGAACGAGAGAACAATTTCTTTTCAATAACCACCCCTCTAAGCGATGGAGAAGCTTTTAATGACGCATCTTTAACATCACCAGCTTTATCACCGAAAATTGCACGAAGTAATTTTTCTTCTGGTGTTGGGTCAGACTCCCCTTTTGGAGTAATCTTACCAATTAGAATATCACCAGGTTTTACTTCAGCACCAATGCGGATCATTCCATTCTCATCAAGATCCTTAGTTGCTTCTTCAGAAACATTAGGAATATCGTGTGTTAGTTCCTCTGCACCCAACTTAGTATCTCTAACTTCTAGAGAGTACTCATCAACATGGATAGAAGTAAAAATATCTTCACGAACGACTTTTTCTGAGATTACAATTGCATCTTCAAAGTTATAACCTTTCCAGGGCATAAATGCCACAGTAAGGTTTCTACCTAGAGCTAATTCACCTTTTTCAGTTGCATAACCTTCACAAAGAACTTGACCTTTCTTAACCTTATCACCTCTTCTTACAATTGGCTTTAAGTTGATACTCGTTCCTTGATTAGTTTTTCTAAATTTAACTAATTGATACGTTTTAGAATCATCTTCAAAGCTTATTAAACGCTCTGCTTCAGTTCTTTTATATTTAATGGTAATCTTTTGAGAATCTACATATTCAATAGTACCATCACCTTCAGCATTTATAAGAACTCTAGAATCAGAAGCTACTTGTCTTTCTAAACCAGTACCAACAATCGGAGCTTGCGGACGTAATAAAGGAACAGCTTGGCGCATCATGTTAGAGCCCATCAAAGCACGGTTTGCATCATCATGTTCCAAAAATGGGATTAAAGATGCAGAAATAGATGCAATTTGATTCGGAGCAACGTCAGTATAATTAATCTCATGTGGATCAACAACTGGAAAATCTCCTTCCTCACGTGCAATTACCTTATCATTTTTAATATCACCATTATCCTCCAAAGGAATATTTGCTTGCGCAATTTTCATTCCTTCTTCTTCTTCAGCGCTTAAATATCTAAAGTTTTCAGTATCAACTTTTCCGTTCTCAACAGAACGATAAGGTGTTTCTAAGAAGCCCATTGGGTTTACTTTAGCAAACACTGCTAAAGATGAAATTAAACCAATATTCGGACCTTCAGGTGTTTCAATCGGACATAATCTTCCATAATGTGTATAGTGAACATCACGAACTTCAAAACCTGCTCTTTCACGAGAAAGACCACCTGGCCCAAGGGCAGACAATCTTCTTTTGTGCGTAATCTCTGCTAACGGATTTGTTTGATCCATAAACTGAGATAACTGGTTTGTACCAAAGAACGAATTAATCACAGAAGATAATGTCTTCGCATTAATTAAGTCAATAGGTGTAAACACCTCATTATCACGAACATTCATTCGCTCACGAATAGTTCTTGCCATACGAGCAAGACCTACACCAAACTGAGATGAAAGCTGCTCTCCAACAGTACGTACACGACGGTTAGAAAGGTGATCGATATCATCAATTTCTGCTTTAGAATTGATAAGCTCAATCAAATATTTAATAATTGTAATGATATCTTCCTTAGTCAAGACTTGCTTGTCCATTCCAATATCTAATTGCAATTTCTTATTCATTCTATAACGACCAACTTCACCTAAGTTATAACGTTGATCAGAAAAGAATAATTTGTCTATAATACCGCGAGCAGTTTCCTCATCGGGCGGCTCAGCATTACGTAATTGACGGTAGATGTGTTCAACAGCTTCTTTTTCAGAGTTTGTTGGATCCTTCTGTAATGTATTATGGATAATGGAGTAATCTGATTGTCCATTATTATCTTTATGCAGAAGAACAGATTTTACATCGGCTTCAATAATTTGCTCAATATGTTCTTTTTCTAAAATCGTATCACGATCAAGTACGATTTCATTTCTTTCAATTGAGACTACTTCACCGGTATCTTCATCAACAAAATCTTCGTGCCAAGTATTCAAGACACGGGCAGCCAATTTACGACCTAATACTTTTTTCAATCCAGCATTAGAAACTTTTATTTCTTCTGATAAATCAAAAATCTCTAAAATATCTTTATCTCTTTCAAAACCAATAGCTCTGAAAAGTGTAGTTACTGGTAATTTTTTCTTACGGTCAATGTACGCAAACATTACTCCATTGATATCCGTAGCAAATTCTATCCAAGAACCTTTAAAAGGAATTACTCTTGCAGAATATAATTTAGTACCATTTGCATGGAAAGATTGTCCGAAGAAAACTCCTGGAGATCTATGCAATTGAGATACAACTACACGCTCTGCTCCATTAATAACAAAAGTACCGCTCGGTGTCATATAAGGTATAGTACCTAAATATACATCTTGAACGATAGTTTCGAAATCCTCATGCTCTTCATCAGTACAGTACAACTTTAACCTAGCCTTCAAAGGAACGCTATGCGTCAATCCGCGTTCAATACATTCTTGAATAGAATATCTTGGTGGATCTATAAAGTAGTCCAAAAATTCGAGTACGAACTGGTTTCTAGTGTCCGTAATCGGGAAGTTTTCCATGAAGGTATTGTATAATCCTTCATTGCCCCTTTCGTCAGATTTTGTTTCAAGTTGAAAGAAGTCTTGAAATGATTTAATCTGAATGTCTAAGAAATCCGGGTATTCCGGAGTGTTCTTAGCGGATGCAAAATTTATTCTTTCAGTCTGTTTTGTCAACATCTATGATAAAATTTTGATCGTGAATATTAATTGGTAATCTACTATTCGTAGACGTAATACTTATAAATAGGTTTAGGTCTATCCATAAAACATGGAAAGACCTAAACCAATAATATGCTATTAGTTGTCGCTATTACTTAAGCTCAACTTCTGCTCCTGCTTCTTCTAAAGATTTTTTGATACCTTCAGCTTCATCTTTAGCTACACCTTCTTTAACTGCTTTTGGTGCGCTATCAACGATATCTTTAGCATCTTTTAAGCCAAGACCTGTTAATTCTTTCACCAATTTAACTACAGCTAATTTAGAAGCACCAGCTGCTTTCAAAATTACGTCAAATTCTGATTTTTCTTCAGCAGCTTCGCCACCTTCACCACCACCACCAGCAGCAACAGCTACAGCTGCAGCAGCAGGCTCGATACCATACTCTTCTTTTAATATATCAGCTAATTCATTAACCTCTTTTACGGTTAAGTTAACCAACTGTTCTGCGAAATCTTTTAATTCTGCCATTCTTTCTATCGTTTAATAAAATTTTAAAATATAATTGTTTTTAGTGCGCAAATTAACGTTCTGATAATGTCTTAAGAATACCTGCAAGTTTACCACCACCAGATTTAAGTCCAGAGATAACATTTTTAGCTGGCGATTGCAACAACCCAATGATTTCTCCAATCATTTCTTCTTTAGATTTGATACTTGCAAGAGTATCTAACATATCATCCCCTACATAGATTGCTTCTTCAATAAAAGCACCTTTCAATAAGGGTTTTTCGGATTTCTTTCTGAAATTCTTAATTACTTTAGCTGGACCATTACCAACTTCAGAGAACATCAGTGAAGTATTTCCTTTTAACACATCTGGAAGTTCACCGAAATCTTTTTCGGCTGCATCCATAGCTTTCGCTAATAGAGTGTTTTTAACTACAGACAGTTGTATATTAGATTTAAAACAAGCTCTTCTTAAATCAGAAGTTGTTTGTGCATCTAAACCTGAAATATCGGCTAAATATATAATCGAACTTTCAGCTAACTGCTTTGTCAAATCTTCTATTACGACTCCTTTTTCTTCTTTTGTCATGATTAAATTATTTGACTATCAGTTATACTGTCTTAGGATCTAATTGAATACTTGGGCTCATTGTACTAGACATGAAAATACTTTTCATATAAATACCTTTTGCCGAAGATGGTTTCAATTTATTTAAAGTTTCAAGAAGCTCTATGGCATTACCTGCAATTTTATCTGCCGAGAAAGAAGCCTTTCCGATAGCCGCATGCACAATACCTGTCTTATCTACTTTGAAATCTATTTTACCGGCTTTTACCTCAGATACTGCTTTTGCAACATCCATAGTTACCGTTCCAGTTTTTGGATTTGGCATTAAACCTCTTGGTCCTAAAACACGTCCTAAAGGTCCTAATTTACCCATAACACTTGGCATAGTGATGATAACATCAACATCTGTCCAACCGCCTTTAATTTTATCCAAATACTCATCTAATCCAACAAAATCTGCTCCAGCTTCAGTAGCCTCTGCTTCTTTGTCAGGTGTAACCAATGCCAATACTTTGACATCTTTACCAGTTCCGTTCGGAAGTGTAACTACACCACGAACCATTTGATCCGCTTTTCTAGGGTCTACCCCTAAACGAACCGCAATATCAACAGACGCATCAAACTTCGCATTGGTAATTTCTTTTACCAAAGCTGAAGCTTCCTGAATCGAATAAAGTTTATCTTTTTCGATTTTACCGTGCGCCTCTTTTTGCTTTTTTGTCAACTTTGCCATTTAAATTGCTTTATAAGATTTTAAAAAGGTCTTTTTCCTGCTACTTTAAGGCCCATAGACCTTGCAGTACCTGCAATCATACTCATAGCTGATTCTACAGTAAACGCATTTAAGTCTACCATTTTATCTTCTGCTATTGTTTTTACTTGATCCCAGGAAACACTCCCATTTTTTACTCGGTTCGGTTCGCCAGATCCTTTTTTAATCTTAGCTGCTTCCAAAAGTTGAACTGCCGCTGGCGGTGTTTTTACAAGAAAGTCAAATGACTTGTCCTTGTAAACCGTGATAACAACTGGTAAAACTTTACCTGGTTTATCCTGTGTACGAGCATTAAACTGCTTACAGAACTCCATAATGTTAACACCGGCAGCACCTAAGGCGGGTCCAACCGGTGGCGACGGATTCGCTGCACCTCCCCTAACTTGTAGTTTAACTACTTTACCTACTTCTTTTGCCATTGTTTTAAATTAAATTCAAATTGTGTTATTGGAAGCAACACAACTTATAACTATGTAACAATTATTTTTACACCACCTACTTTAGGTGGTCTTATATTTTTTCTACTTGCATGTAGCTTAATTCTAACGGAGTTTTTCTTCCGAAAATTTTCACCATTACTTCAAGCTTACGTTTCTCTTCATTAATTTTCTCAACGGTTCCGTTAAAACCATTAAATGGTCCATCAATTACCTTTACCGTTTCACCAAATACAAAAGGTATTGCTACCGCATCTGTACTAACCGCTAACTCATCGACCTTACCAAGCATTCTATTCACTTCTGTCTTTCTAAGCGGAACGGGATCTCCCCCTTTAGTTTCGCCTAAAAATCCGATTACGTTAGTAATAGATCTTATGATGTGAATCATTTCACCAGCCAAATTGGCTTTTATCATAATATAACCAGGAAAGTAAACACGTTCTTTATTTATTTTCTTTCCATTTCTTATTTGAACAACTTTTTCAGTTGGCACTAAAACATCTTCTAAATAATCAGAAAATCCATGACGTTCTACTTCGCTTTCAATATAGCCTTTGATTTTATTCTCTTGACCACTGACCGCTCTAACTACATACCATTTTTTCTCTAACACTTCAGACATAGTGACTTTTAATTTAATATGTTATTAAAATACAATTTCACCAATTTACCAAACAGCGAATCAACACCCCATGTCGCTAAAGCGAAAATTATTGAAAAAATAGCTACTACAACCATCAAATTAGTTGACTCTGCCTTGGGTGGCAAAGTAACATTATTTTTTAATTCGTCTATCGACTCTTTAATATAGGTGAACATATCTAGCGTTTTAATAATCTTTATAGTTCAGTACAGAATACCTCTTAAATCTTCTGTAAAATTGCTAAACTACCACTTCGGATTTTATTAGCACGGGAGGAGAGACTCGAACTCCCGACACCTGGTTTTGGAGACCAGTGCTCTACCAACTGAGCTACACCCGTATTTATTTACATTGAAAGGTATCCGCCTTGCGGCGGACACCCTTAATATAAACTATCTTATATAATCTTAATCTAAAATCTTGGTAACCTGACCAGCACCTACAGTTCTACCACCTTCACGGATAGCAAAACGAAGACCTTCACTTAATGCGATAGGCTGAAGCAAATCAACAATAATAGTAAGGTTATCACCAGGCATTACCATTTCAACACCACTTGGTAAATTAATTGTACCAGTTACATCAGTAGTTCTTACATAGAACTGAGGACGATAGTTGTTATGGAATGGCGTATGACGACCACCTTCTTCTTTTTTAAGGATGTAAACCTCAGCTTCAAATTTAGCATGTGGCGTTACAGAACCAGGCTTACAAATAACCATACCTCTTTTGATATCAGTTTTCTCAATACCTCTTAACAAGATACCTACGTTATCACCAGCTTCACCTCTATCTAATATTTTACGAAACATTTCAACACCAGTAACAGTAGAAGATAATTTCTCAGCACCCATACCAATAATATCAACCGCATCACCTGTGTTTGCCACACCAGTTTCTATACGACCAGTAGCAACAGTTCCACGACCAGTAATTGTAAATACATCTTCAACTGGCATTAAGAAATCTTTATCAACATCTCTTTTAGGAAGCTCGATCCAAGCATCAACTTCTTCCATCAATTTCATTACAGTATCTACCCACTTTTGCTCACCGTTAAGTGCACCAAGAGCAGAACCAGCAACAACAGGTCCGTTATCACCATCATACTCATAGAAAGAAAGTAATTCTCTAATTTCCATTTCAACAAGCTCTAAAAGCTCTTCATCGTCAACCATGTCAACTTTATTCATGAAAACAACAATTCTAGGAATACCAACCTGGCGACCTAAAAGGATGTGCTCACGAGTTTGTGGCATTGGACCATCAGTTGCAGCAACAACAAGAATAGCTCCATCCATTTGTGCAGCACCAGTAACCATATTTTTTACGTAATCCGCGTGACCAGGACAGTCAACATGCGCATAGTGACGGTTAGCAGTAGAATATTCTACGTGCGACGTGTTAATAGTAATACCTCTTTCTTTTTCTTCAGGAGCGTTATCGATAGATTCGAAACTTCTCAATTCAGAAAGTCCTGCATTTGCTAATACCGTAGTAATAGCAGCAGTTAATGTTGTTTTACCGTGATCTACGTGTCCAATAGTACCAATATTTAAGTGCGGTTTGGAACGATCAAAAGTTTCCTTTGCCATTTTAAATGAATTTTAATCTTAGTTTATATTAGTGTACAATAATTAATACCTCTTTAATCAGAATCGAAAAACGATTCTATATTTTTTTGAGCCAACGACGAGATTTGAACTCGTGACCTCTTCCTTACCAAGGAAACGCTCTACCCCTGAGCTACGCCGGCGTAAAGTGTTTAACATCTTCTCCTTAATTATTAAGGGAGAAAATTGCTGACTTCAGCAGGAATGACAACAATGTCATTTTGAACAACAGAGTGTGTTAACCACTACTCTACCCCACACAAGCATTTAATTACTTGTATCATTTATTCAAATCGCTCAAAGAACAAAAAAAGGAAAGCAAATTTCCTTTTTTAAATTTTGAGCGGGAGACCGGGTTCGAACCGGCGACATTCAGCTTGGAAGGCTGACGCTCTACCAACTGAGCTACTCCCGCAATATTATTTTTCAATAAAAACTTAATAAAAGTTAAACTTCTACTTCAGTTATCAAAAATTTTAAAATTCACACACAACATGTGCAAATGATAAAAAAAGTGGGGAGAGCAGGATTCGAACCTGCGAAGACGTAGTCAGCAGATTTACAGTCTGCCCTCGTTGGCCGCTTGAGTATCTCCCCAAACCCACTATTTTAAAGACCTTAGAGCCGATGGAGGGACTCGAACCCACGACCTGCTGATTACAAATCAGCTGCTCTAGCCAGCTGAGCTACATCGGCGATTTATGTACATTTTAGCACAAAAAAAGCCCGCTATTTCTAACGGACTGCAAATGTATATGTTTTTTTGTTTAATCAAAAACAAATATGAAAAATTTTAATCAAGCATATGCTCTCATTTTTTCCTTCTTTTTCACAAGTAATCGTTCTAGAGTGCTGCAAGCGGAATCGATTGACTCCTCAAACGACTTACATTGTTTTTTCACAACCAGCTTATCTTTTGGTATATGTATACTGATTTCCACAATCTTATTGATTTTTGAACTGGTATTCTCAACCTTCATATATATGTCAGAGCTTACAATTTTATCGTAAAAAACTTCTAACTTATTTAATCGATTTTGAACAAAATCAATTAATTCTCGATCCGCGTTAAAATTTACTGATTGCGTGTTTACTTTCATTTATTTTAATTTTAATGTTAATAAAAGTGTTAGAACCTGCATTTCTGTTTAGGCAGCTAGGTTTATCAAGAACAAAATTTACCTATAATTATTTCATCTATTTTGTTTAAATGATGTTAAATCAATCAATCTTTACTCCTAGGGTGACTTAAAGAATGAATCTTTTTTAATTCAGCAATACTATTATGTGTATAAATCTGAGTTGACGCTAAACTTGAATGCCCCAATAATTCTTTAACTGAATTTAAATCCGCCCCTTTATTAAGTAGGTGTGTTGCAAAAGTATGCCTAAGTATATGTGGACTTCTTTTAACCTTACTCGAAACCTTACTAAGATAATGATTTATAACCCTGTAGACAAGTGTACCGTAAACTTTGTTACCTGATTTTGACAGAAAAGTAAACGCTTTATCATTAATAATCTCAAGAGATTCTCTTTCTAGTAGATAATTATTAAAAAGCACAATAGTACTTGGCAACAATGGCACCAAGCGTTCTTTATTTCTCTTACCTAAAACCTTTACAACTCTATTTCTTAAATCAACTTTCTTAATTTTTAGATTAACAAGCTCCGCTCTACGCATTCCAGTAGTGTAAAGTAACTCAATCATCAGCTTATCTCGTACGCCTTCAAAATCATCTTCAAAGACAATTTGAGACAACACCTTGGTCATCTCTTCCTCAGAGAATGGCACTTCTATCTTTTTGGGTGTTTTTAGTGCTTTGTGTTTTGTTAACGGATTTGCATCAATCAATCCTATTCGTTGTAGAAACTTATAATATGCCTTTAAAGAAGCTATCTTTCTATTTATTGTTCTATTGGATATTTCATCATCAACAAGTTTAACAACCCAACTTCGAATTAAACTATAATTAACAGCATCAATATTTTCAATATCAAATTCTAAGCTGCAAAAATTTGCAAAAGCTTCTATATCCTTTTGATACGCATTTACAGTAAGAACAGAATAATTCTTTTCATGTAAAAGATAGTCAGTAAATGCTTGAATAGACATAACACAAAGTTAGCAAAGTTTCAGTTGTTGGTTATAAACATATTCCAGCAACACCTTAGTTCTTAAAAGAATAAAAAACTATAAAACAAAAAATCTCATCTGTCGTAAGACAGATGAGATTAAATATTATTCAAAAATAGCGAATTCTAGATATCCTCTTGATCTCGCAATCCTTGTATATACTGTGCTTTCTGAATCTGTGCTCTTCGAACAACAGATGGTTTAGAAAATTGTTGACGTTTACGCAATTGACGCATCGTACCAGTTTTATCGAATTTACGCTTGAAACGCTTCAAAGCTCTATCGATATTCTCTCCTTCTTTAATCGGTATTATTAACATAGGCTACAACCTCCTTTCATTAAAATTAACTCCGTTCTGAAAACGGGAATGCAAATATATATTTAATTAATGGAATAGCTAAAGATTACTGTAAAATAATTATTATTAAATCTTGAACGTAATTTACAGTAAAAAATAAAGCTCCATTTTTTTACTTTGTTGGTGGGCGATAATCCTTTTTGTCAATTACAATTTTTGCTATAATCTCTTTTAAGATTTCTGAGGTTCCACCCCCTATAGGACCTAACCTACTATCACGAAATAGACGAGCCATAGGATAATCTTCCATATATCCGTAACCGCCTAAAAATTGCAAACAATCATAAGCGACATCATCAGCCACCCGGGTAGATTTCAATTTCGATATTGTAGCTTCACGCACCACATATTCTCCGTTATTCATTCTATAAACAACAGAATAATTATATTGTTTGCACATGTCCATATCAGCATACAAATCAACAAAACGATGGCGCAGTGCCTGATATTGATTTATTGGCTTACCAAAAGTTTCACGTTCAGACATGTATTGCAATGCATAATCCAATGCATATTCTGCTCGCGCGTGGGCATTTATACCCATTATCAGTCTTTCTAAAGAAAATGCCTGCATTATAAACCCAAAGCCACTTCCTTCTTCACCCATTAAATTTGATTCTGGCACTACTACATTATCAAATGCTAATTCAGCTGTATCTGAAGCCCGCCACCCCAATTTATTTAATTTGTTCGCGGTTATTCCATCACTTTTTAAATCGACTATAAAAACACTAATTCCTTTATTACCTAAAGTAGCATCCGTCTTTGCAGCCAATATAATATAGTCTCCGTAAACACCATTAGTTATAAAGGTTTTAGAACCATTTATTATATAATTATCTCCATCTTTAGTCGCGGTTGTTCTCATACCAGCAACATCACTTCCGCCAAAAGGTTCGGTAACACCTAAACACCCAATTTTTTCACCGTGAACACTTGGTATGAGATAGTTTTTTTTCTGCTCTTCATTTGCATTTTTATTTAAGTGAGTCATCGCTAAGTAAACATGTGCCCATACCGCAGCTGCAAAACCACCAGAATTGATTTTTTGCAACTCTTCAAGCAAAATGACCGTATAAAATAAATCGAGCCCTAAACCACCAAATTCTTCTGGGGTAGATAATCCGAAATAACCCATTTCACCAAATTTGGGCCAAATAGATTTATCGATAACACCTTTTTCTTCCCATTCTTCTATATTGGGAGCAACTTCTTTTTGTAAAAAATCTTTTAGACTTTCCCTAAATAGTTGATGTTCTTCAGTGAAGTACATACTTTGCATATCTAATTTTTGAGGAACAAATATAGTTGAATAATCTCAAGTTTTTCTTTAGGAAATCCTTCTAACATTGCTAATTCGTCAAACGTCATAAATTGACCCTTAGTATCTCTATAATTAATAATTTCCTGAGCTAAATCATAATTTATATATACCAATTTTGTTAATTCATTAAGGGATGCAGTATTAATATTAATTTTTTCTACAGTTGGTAACGTTTTAATTTTGAACTTTTTAAACAACCTTTCCACTACTTCTGGCTCAAGTCCGTACACATGATATAATTGTTCTTTAACTAAAAAGCCACCCAATCTATCTCGAAATTTAATAATACGCGCAGATAGCTTCTCTCCTATTCCTTTCACCTTTTTTAATTCTTCAGCTGTTGCAATATTTATATCTGAAAAAACATCTTTAGAAATTTTATCTAAACCTTGTCTCCTCTGCTCTTTAAAAGTGGGTTTTGGGTACTTATCTTGACTTTGCTTACTATTTTTTATCCAATCTGGAAATTTAAAATATGGCGCTATCACAATTAATAGGCTGTCTGAAACTTTAGTTACCCGCTGAAATTCTTCCTTCGAATTCACAAATTTATTTCCATTTCGAAATTCATGAAGTCTATCAATTTCTTTTACAGACATCCCTAAAGAATAACCTTTATAATCAGTAATAAAATTAGGATTGAATGGATAAATTTTTAATGAATCTTTCTGACTTGCTTTTTCTTTAATCAATTCTATTTGCTGCTGTGTTTCAGAATCTAATAGCAAATCATCAATCGGGTTTTCATTTGAAAAACTAACCCAAATAAAGTAACCTATTTGCACTAATATTATAAACAAGAGTAAAAAGAAAATCCCACTTCGTTCTTGCTTACTGAACGTAAAGTAGGATTTCAAATTTTTCAATTGCTTCTATTTTACACCTTTAATTGCTTCTAGGTATTTAATTAATTGTTGTTTCACTACAGGGAATAAAAAGTAGAGTCCAATCATATTAGGAAAGACCATTGCAAAAATCATTGCATCTGAGAAATCCCATATAGACTTCATACTAGCAGCCGCTCCAATAATAATAAACATTAAGAACAAAAGTTTATATACCATATCAGCTGTTTTACCTCTTCCGAATAAAAATTTCCAAGATTGAAGACCGTAATATGACCAAGATATCATTGTTGAAACTGCAAACAAAACAACTGCGATGGTTAAAAACACATTTGAATATGGAATGTATTTCGCAAATGCCATTGATGTTATTCCAGCACCTTCATAAGAAACACCGTCGATTAATACAGCTCCACTACCATCTCCACCATACTCAAAATAACCTCCAAAGTTGAAAATTATAATGACCAAGGCAGTCATAGTACATATAACAACTGTATCAATAAACGGCTCTAAAAGCGCTACAAGACCTTCTGAAGCAGAATACTTTGTCTTTACTGCTGAATGGGCTATAGAAGCAGATCCAGCCCCTGCTTCATTCGAAAATGCTGCTCTTTTAAAACCTACCAAAAGCACGCCTATTAAACTACCTACACCAACTGCTGTAGGATTAAATGCTTCTGATATAATTAAACCAATTGCGTCGTCTACCATAGAGAAATTACTAAATATGATATACAAGCAAGCTATTAAATACATAACTGCCATAAAGGGCACAACCTTTTCTGTTACAGATGCGATTCTTTTAATACCACCTATAATAATTATTCCTACCAAAATTGCTAGAACTACACCGATAAGTGCACCTGCACTTGTACTTTCGAAGCCCATTAACTCCTTAAGGACAATGGTAGCTTGATTAGATTGCGCAGCATTTCCACCTCCAAAAGATCCACCAATACAGAAAATTGCAAAGATTACGGCAGCTACTTTTCCTAACGTTTTAAAACCTCTATCCTTTAGACCTTTACTTAGATAATACATTGGCCCGCCATAGACCGTACCATCTTCACCTACATCTCTATACTGAACACCTAACGTACATTCCACAAATTTTGTGGACATACCAAGCAAACCACAAATAATCATCCAAAAAGTAGCACCTGGTCCGCCTAACGCTATTGCCAGAGCAACTCCAGCAATATTACCGTTACCAACAGTACCAGAAACTGCGGTAGCCAATGCTTGAAAATGACTTACTTCGCCTTCTTCACTTTCATCCCTTATTGTATCGGGAATATCTCCATCAATAGCCAATTCTGACTTTTCGACACCATGACCTTCGGGTTGTTCTATTTCATCATACTTACCCCGCACTGTATTTATCGCTTTCCCGAAATATCTAACATTAGGGAACCCAAAGTAGATTGTAAAAAATAAAGCACTTAATACCAGTAAGATTAAAACGAAAGGAATACCACCTATTTCGAAGAAAATAACGGCGGAGAAAAAATCTGAAACTGGCTTAAAGGCCTGGTCAATTTTTTGATCGAGACCTAATTCTTTGGCTTCTTGGGCATTGGTCAATATTGGAAAAAGCATGGCGATTAAAAAAAGAAGCCTATATTTCATAAATTATATTTTGGTTATCTTAAAGTATGGTTAGGCCAACAATATCCTAAAAAATCACAACACTATCAAGTAATAGGTCAAGTATTAACTTTTTGAAACCTTTTATTCAATATTAAACATTTGGTTTAGTTTTTTTATCTGATCAGGATTACCCAATACTATCACTTTACTTTTCGACTCCAAATTTAATTCTGGCGCCGGATTTATAATATAATCACCATTTGGTGAGACATAACCTATAATTGTACAACCTGTTTTTCTTCTTAAATCTAAATCGTAGATAGAATTACAGTCAATTTTATTTCTTAATTCCTCGATTGCAACTTCCTCTAAATTCGGCGTTCCATCCGTAACATTCGAAATACGATCCATAAAATCTATAAGATCAGGATTTACAACCAGTGCAGCCATATGATCTCCACCAACTTTATCAGGCATAATGACTTTATCAGCACCAGCTAATCGTAATTTTTTTTGTGAATTAATTTGTGATGCCCTACTTATAATAAATAGCTTTTGATTTAATTGTTTTGCCGACAAGACAACAAAAAGATTGTCTGCATCATCTGGCAAAGCTGCTATTAAATACTTAGCATTTTCTATTCCTGCTTGCTGTAAAACCTCATCTTCATTAGCATCACCCTCTACAAAAAGAAAATCCTCCTCAAATTTTTCAATAATCTCTTTATCGCGCTCTATAACTACAAATGGTCGTTTATAATTAGCAAGACTCATTGCGGCTTGCGAACCATTTCTACCAAAACCACAAATAATAATATGACCGGTTAGTGCTTCAATTTTATTTTTCACTTTTTTCTTTTTAAGAATTTGTAATGTATTCCTACTAAGTATATACTCTGTTATTACAGAAATTGCAAAACCTATTATAAAAATACTGGTAATGATTAATAGTATGGTAAAAATCTTGGCAGAATCACCTAAAGGATTCACCTCATTATAACCAACGGTTGTAATTGTAATCACCGTCATGTAAAATGCGTCTAACCAGTCGAATTCATAAAAAAAATGAAATCCAAAGACGCCAATAAGCACTACAGTAACCAATAAAAAAATCGCCAGATATATTTTAGAACGAAATAGTTTTAGCATATCAAAGGTCGAAAACGGAGGTTCTTTTGGTATAAATCAAATCTTTAATTTTCAGCAAAAAGGTAAGAAACAAATAAAGTGCAAAACCAAAGCCTAAAGTAGCGAAAGTTAAATATATAAACGATGTTCTCACCACCCTAGCACGAATACCTATTCGCTCTGCAATTCTTCTACAAACTTCGAAGCCTCTTTTTTGAAAGTAATAAAGAATATTGTAGAAAAAATTCATTTTATAAAACTAACTAATTCCTTTCAATAAAGCTACACCAACAGCGCATTGTAAACATCTATTTTTTGTACAATAATGATTATACAATTGCAAAATTGCTTGACTGTCAGCTGCATTTTTCACATCTACTTTTAATTGTGAAAAGTTAGAAACTATTGAATTTTCTTCTTTTTTCATCATGGATACCATACTTATTATCAATTCATTAACATCATTACCTGTATATTTCGCGTAACAGAATTTCAATGGCAATACCGTATTAATAACCAACAAATCGATAAATTTTTTAGTCAATTTTTTCGTGCTCATCTTTGAAGTTTTTCCAAATATAAAATGTGTATTCCAATACGCACTCGCCTGAACATTAAACAAACTATAGAACGTATTCAAATTATTAGTACTAATTACTGTGCTAAAAATATTCTGATTAATAACATATAGATTAGCAAGTTGTGACAAGCGAATCGTAGGAAAGTTAGGAGGTCGAAGTTTAAAAAATTCAGGTTTTAAGACCGCCGCATTTTGTAAATTAAATTTGCTTTTCTGGTACTTATATTCTTTAGTTAACTGAATGAAATACTCATCTACAATTTGCTCATTTTCCAGTAAATGAGTCATTCCAAACAAAACGCTTTCTAGAGCATTAATATCTACAGCTAACTTTTTTACAATAGAAAAATCTATAGCATTAGACAAACTAATAAATGCTTCACTATTGATTTTTAGGCCAAAATTCTTAAGTAGTAGTTTAAAAAGAACTTGTTCCCAATCGTTATTAGACTTTTTAAGCAATTCAAAAATAAGGTTAGATTTTATTTCTAACCTTTCGAAAAACATTCTTTCTTTCCAATTATTAAATTGAAAATCATCGATGTTAGCGATTTCTTTTTCACAATTAATAAAATTTTTATTACTCTGGTTAAATAACCTTTGGTAGTTTTCTAGTAAAGCTGAAGAGATATATTGGTTTAATTCTAGCGTAGGAATCTGTGAGCCATCACTTCTAAAAACTGCGGCATCATCTTGCCATACAACATGAAGTATTACATTATTGTAATTTGGATCTTTTTCGTGGTTATGTACAAACCAATCTGAAGAATTTAAATGAATTTCAACATTGCCAGCCCAAAGCTGATTATCAATTTCGATTTTAGCATTAAAAAAATCAGGTCCTGTATGAAAGTTATGCAAACCAACATCAATAATATTAAGCACCTCATTATCAGAAGTAGTTAATTCTTCCAACTGAAGTTTTTTATACTTCCATATAAAATGTAAGAGGTCTTCGCGCAATTTAAATCGGTTAGGTGTTAGAAAAATACAATCAAACAATAGTCTGGAAACATGACTATTACTTAAATTACTACCTACCGCTTCTAATTGTGTGAAACTATTCGGCTACTTCCCCCTCCCAGTTCATAAAACCACCTTCTAAATTATAGGCGTTTTCAATACCAAGACTGCCTAAAATAGCACATGCTTGCCCACTTCTATTTCCACTTCTACAATAGACGTAGTAATTTTTGCTCTTGTCTAGTTTTTCAACTTCATCAATAAACCCTTGTCCTTTGTAAATATCAATATGAATAGAATTGGGAATATAACCATCATCTACTTCTTCTTGCGTACGAACATCAAGAATAATAGCATTCTCATCTGCTTCCAACTGTTCCTCCCACTCTATTTGCGATAAATCTGACATAATTTTACTATTAAGATTTGAAATTCAAAAATACGTTTTTTGTTATTAGGGTAATACTAAAATTTATATCTAAATATTATTGTATTTATTTTTTTATGTTAAAAAAACAAGGGTATCGCAATTTCGGCTACGTCATACTTGTATAATTACATCTATGATTCCAAATAATATTGAAAATTGTATCATAAAATACCTCACTAAAACAGCTACAGATCAAGAACTTGAGGTATTAGAAAAGTGGATAAAAAAGCCATCAAATAAAAAGCTTTTTGAAGAGTATGTTCAATACAATCATTCTCTAAATATGGCTCTAAACAAAGTTAACAGTGCCAATACTAAAGAATATTTAACAAAGAAAATACACAAAAAGAAGAATGTAATTAACATGCGAATTGCGCAACGAAACTTATTAAAATATGCAGCAATTGGAATTCTATTAGTGACAATAGGCTATTTATATTTTGATAATTCAACAGCTTCTAATAAAAAAATTATTATCAACAAGGATCAAATTACACTTCAATTAGACGATGGAAGTATCGAAGTAATAAATGATGATGGGCAGCGAAAGATAATAGATGCCACAGGGAACGAAGTCGGGTTACAAAGAGGTAATCAGCTTAGCTATAAAAACACTCATGAACAGTCTTCGTTTCAATATAATAAACTAAACATTCCGAACGGTAAAAAAATTGATCTTACCCTTTCAGACGGTACTATGGTCACTCTTAATTCAGGTTCATCAATAAGTTATCCGGTTCAGTTCGCACCAAATCAAAACAGAGAAGTAGTATTAACTGGGGAGGCCTATTTCAAGGTAGCCAAAGACACTAACAATCCTTTCATAGTAACAATGCATGATTTAAAAGTACGTGTCCTAGGCACTGAGTTCAATCTAACGGCATACCAAGAAGATACAGATATAACCACTGTTTTGATAGAAGGCTCAGTTGGCCTCTATAATAATAAAACTTTTGACCAGCAGACCGCAACTATAATAAAACCAGGATTCAAGGGTGTTTACAACGAAACAAATGGCACATTTTCAACAGCTGAAGTAGATACGGATTTATATACCAGCTGGAGAAACGGAAGGCTAGTTATTAGACATGAACAGTTTAAAAACATTATTAAAAAATTAGAACGAACCTACAACATTACGATTATAAACAATAATAAAAAACTAGGTGAACAATACTATAATGCCAGTTTTGACAAAGAAGAAGAAATGGAACATATTTTCTCTTCGTTTAATAAAAGCTATTCATTTAAATACACCATTAACCAAAATATAATAACCATAAATTAAAAAAAAAATAGCGAATGAAATAAACCAATTAACTAGTAGAAAACCAAAAAAACTGAAAGATGCGCCAACACCTTTCAGCAACTTAACGAGTAAGTAAATCAATACTCACCAAATAATCTAGACAAAAATATGAAAATCTATCTCAAAATCGGGAGAAGGCTAATATGCCCTCCAGAATTTAGTTTAAAAATGAAGTTAACCACTTTTCTCTTGTTTATTGCCCTTTTCAATATAAGGGCAAATAATGCGCAGGGCACTCGAATATCACTAGACCTAAATAAGGTTACTATTGAGACAGTACTGAATGAAATTGAATCGCTCACTGAATTTAAATTTATTTACAATTTAAAAGATGTCGACATCGACAGAATTGTTACAGTGAAAGTTGTAAATGAAAAAGTTAAAAATATTCTACAAGACATTTTCACAAAAGAATCTTATGAAGTGTCGGGAAAACATATCGTTATTCGAGCTAACAAGAAAAAAGAACCTGAAATAATTCTTCAAAAAGCCGAAATCCCACAATCATTAGAGATTACAGGGACCGTAAAAGACTCTGACGGTGTAATTTTACCAGGTGTAAACATCATTATAAAGGGAACAAATAAAGGTATTGTTTCAGACTTCGATGGTAATTTTACTATTGATGTACCCAATTCTACTTCAGTTCTTATTTTCTCTTATATAGGAATGGAAACCAAAGAAATTTTAGTTGGCAACCAAACCGTTTTAAATGTCATTCTATCTGACTCGGCACAAAAAATGGATGAAGTAGTCATTACTGCTTTGGGTATGAAAAGGGAAAAAAGAGCCTTGGGTTACTCGGTAGGTACCGTTGACGACGAAAAATTGAACCTTGTACCTCAAGAGAATGCACTGGGAAGCTTATCAGGTAAGGTGTCTGGCCTTGATATTCGTCGTTCGGGAAACGACTTAAATGCTGAAACTAATGTTTATATAAGGGGTAGAACTTCATTGGCAGGAAATGATGAGCCTTTGGTAGTTGTAGACGGTTCACCTGTTGGAGGTACTGCTGTCTTGGCCAATATCAGCCCAATAAATATCGAAAGTGTTTCGATACTAAAAGGCGCAAGTGCTGCCGCACTTTATGGTTCAAGGGCAGGTAACGGAGTAATCCTTGTCTCTACCAAATCTGGTGCGGGTCTTAAAAAGGGCATTGGTGTTTCATTTTCATCTACTGCTACGCTGAATACGCCTTACAAATATTTTGAAACTCAGAACAGATTTACCAATGGGCAAAGAGGAATTTTTGATGAAGCCACATGGCAACATTGGTATGGTCCCGAAGAAGGCGGTTCTGCTGTACAATATAACAGCGATGGACAGGCGGTGCCTTTACAGTTTTACGATAATCCTCAGAAAGATTATTTTCAAACAGGGCTAACTACAATAAATGATGCTAGTATTAGTGGTAATTATGATAAGGGGAGCTTTCGTCTTGCAGTATCCCATTTAAAGGGAGAAGGCTATTCGCCAAACACTGAATTACAAAAACTTGGTTTCCGTTTGAGTACGTCTTATAAAATAACTGACAAGGTTACCGTTTCTACGAATATTGATATTTCGAATCCTAATTCAGATAATAATCCAATTCGGTATCAAAGTGGAGACAATCAATATTTTGATTTATTCAATATTGCGCCACATATTAATATTAATGACCTAAAAGATGATTATTGGGCAACACCGAACGTTCAACAGCGGAATGTAACTGATGGCTACAATAACCCTTATTTTTCGGCCAATGAACGGATAAATAAATTTAACAAACTAAGCGGTTTCGGAAATATTAAACTAGACTGGGAAATTACCAAAAATTTTAATGCTATGGCCCGTGTGGCGTATAGTGGTACTAGTAATAAGGAAGAAACATTAAAACCATGGTCCTTTCAAGGTTTTGGTGGGGGTACCACAAAACCTACTGGGGCGTATAACCTAGACAATACCAATTCTAAGGAGACCAACGTAGATGTTCTATTTTCATATGATAAAAAAATAGGTGATTTCCGTATATCCCCGTCTGTAGGTGCTAATATATTGAATAGCGAAATCTCAACCTATAATTCTGGAGGGGACAATTTGGTACTACCAGGGCTGTTTACACTTTCTAATGTAACAAGAGGAGGACTAGATTATAGAAGTGGTTCTTTTAAAAAGGCAGTTTACAGCGTTTACGGCATGGCCACCATGAGCTATAAAAACATGCTCTTTTTAGACTTAACTGCACGAAACGATTGGTCGAGCACTCTACCAATAGAGAACAGTTCATACTTTTACCCTTCCGCTTCAGGAAGTGCACTAGTCTCTGAAATGTTCCAAATGCCATCATGGGTATCATTGATTAAATTACGTTCTGGATGGGCTCAGGTAGGAAAGGATACCGACCCATATTTAATCAACCCTACTTTAACACAAGGGTTTTGGGGCAGTGACTTCACCTATACGCTACCTAGCAGTATGCCAAATACCAAGCTAAAACCAGAGATAGCCACTTCATACGAAGTAGGTACCGATCTTGGGTTTTTTAAGGGAAGGTTAGGCCTAGAAGCCACCTACTACAAAACCCAAAACAAAAACCAGATTTTGAATGTGAGCGTATCTCCGCTTACCGGGTATACCAGTACAACCATTAATGCCGGGAACGTTGAAAATTACGGGTATGAATTTGGGTTGAATATGGTGCCCATTAGAACTGAGGATTTTGAATGGAATTTGAACGCTAATTTCACCACACAAGAAAGTAAACTTGTTGAATTGGTTGACGGTATTGATCTTGTTAGGTTTGGTGGAGGAACCGATGGTGGTGCTCATACAAAAGTGGGAGGAATTATTGGAGATATGTACTCCCCATATATAAAAAAGGTTGAGGAAGGTGAGTATGCAGGATGGAATATATTGGATTCTAATGGCCGATGGGAAGTAGATAGAAACAGGGAAAACCAGATTAAAATGGGAAATTTTAACAATGATTTTGCCGTTGGTTTAAACACCACAATTCGATATAAAAACTTGACACTTTCGGCGAGTTTTGACTGGAGACAGGGTGGAGATTTTTATTCCGAATCCATGAAACGTATGGCGCGTTCGGGTAAAATTGAAGACTGGCAAAATGGGATCAGTTCAAGTACCTATTCTGGTATTCTAGATGCTAATTCTTTTTCAGATGGAGCCGCATTGGCCAATGAAATCAAATCAAACCCTATCTACAGAGACAACGATGTTTGGGTTGGTGGACGTAACGAAGAATTAGGCGGATTTGAATTTAATGGCAATTATAATGGTGCTTTCTTCCCAGGCGTTATAGACAATGGCGATGGCACCTATACCGAGAACTTTGGGGATGATGGTACAGTATTATTTGATGCCTACAGAGTAGTAGAATCCAGCGGTAGTTTCTGGAGAACAGGTTATGCATTTTTGTATGATGCATCCTTTGTTAAGTTAAGGGATATCACCTTGACTTACGAATTTCCTGAGAAGGTTGCCAAGTTGGTTTCGGCAGATAATATAGCGCTATCTGTGTATTCCAAAAACATAATGCTTTGGACCGCAGCAGGAATCGGAATCGACCCTGAACTAGCTTATGACATGGGAGCTCAAGGATTTGAAGAATGGAATATCGCTCCTTGGACTGCTCCAGTAGGCCTTAGACTAAATATAAGTTTCTAAAAAAAATAAGATGAATAGAATAAAGAAAAATATAATAGCAATTTTACTGCCAATGGCAGTGCTTTTTGCCACATCGTGCTCCGAATCTTTGGAGGAGATAAATGTTAGCCCTAATAGTTTACCAGATACCGAGATAGATATAAAATTTATATTGACTGGCATTTTGGCTAAATCTGCAACGATTACCTCTGATCTAAACATGAGTGGTGCAGAGTTATCTGGTGCGACCCAATACTTGCAACGCGACTTTACAAGTTACGAGGAGAATAATTATCAATGGGGGGCAAAGAGTTTTGCTGGCTATTACCAACCTTTAAAAGATAGTCAATATATCTTCGATAGGGCCGAGAACGAAAAAACAGGGGAGGTTAAAGACTACTATCAGGCGGTTGCCCTTATCATGAAATCGTATTGGTATGGAGTCTTAACCTCTGCTTTTGGTGATTTACCCTATACAAATGCACTGCTTGCAGAAAATGGAGGAGATGAATTTTTTAAACCCGTTTATGATGATCAACTTACCATTTTTAAGGGATTATTAAGCGATTTAAACCAAGCCAATACCCTTTTAACTGGTGCTGGGGTCATACAAGAAGCTACAGATGCAGACCTGATATTTCACGGAGATGCCTTAAAGTGGCGTAAATTTGCGAATTCGTTGCGCCTTAGATATTATATGCGTTTATCAGAAAAGGGAGGTACCGATATTAACCCGGCCCAAGAAATTGCTGCAATTGTTGGTAATAGTTCAGAATATCCCATTTTAGCAAACAATGATGACAATGCATCCATAGCATTTGTTGGCACAAATAGTGACAACAGTTGGTACGGAGGTCCCTTACGAAGTAGTAATCGCTCTGAATTTTACCGTAGAAAACCATCAGCTACTATTGTTGATGATTTGACCGCCTTAGGCGATCCAAGACTAACGAGTTGGGTACGACCAGTAGATGTTCAAATTTTTGAGGGCACCACTGATGATATTGTTCAAGAGGATGGCGTTATAAAACGATATACCACTGTAGATGTTAACGCAATTAATAACGATGGGGATCTAGAGAATGATGTGAATACCTCCCTTTTCGTTGGTTTACCCGTAGCCTTAACGGATCCAAACCAATTTCAAAAATTTTCAGATGGACTCAATGCTAATGAATTGATTGCAGGTTTAGATGAAAACGTTTATCTGGCTGCTGCATCAAACCCTCATGCTTCGTATCTAACAGAAATGTATGAAGAAGATGCCAATCCTATGGTATTAGCGGTACTTATGAATTCTGCCGAGGTAAGCTTTATTCTGGCTGAGGCTAGTGTACGCGGGTGGATACCGAACAGCGCATTGGATTACTACAATAGCGGAATTCAATTGTCATTAACGCAATACGGAATTTCAGATGGCGATTCAGCTGCGGTTTATGATCCAGAGAACAATGCCCTAATTGCTTTTGACGAAGGAGTCTATATGGCACATGTGCAACAGATTTTTAATGATGCAACCAATAAGATGGAGCCCATTATGCACCAAAAATGGATTTCTCAATGGCTTACTCCAGAATCGTGGTTTGATTGGCGTAGAACTGGTCTTCCGAATTTAAAAGTAAATATAATAGCAGGGACCAAAGGGCAAGAAATACCTATTAGATTTTATTATGATGATCCGTTTAATGAGGCGAATATGTTGGACGCCATTGGCAAATTACAACCTGCTGAAAACGATCAGTGGTCTAAAATGTGGTTAATGCAATAAAGAATTTGTGTGAGTGATTAGTTTATCTCTGAACTTGGGAGTTTTCAATTCCTGAGTTTGGAGATTTTTTTATTTAATATCGAGTGTGCGGCAAAATTCTTTAATAAAAATTGAATTTAAACCTTTTAAAGCCACACCACTTTAAAAGATATTATACTCAGCCAAATTTAGCTTAAGGTTATTGTTCTAAATCTCTATTTTAAAACATCTATAAACGAAATATTTCCATGATACTGAATTCTATACTCAACAACCTTTTCCGCAAAAAACGTAATGTTTTTCTAGCATGTTTCTTTAGTTTTCCTGCGCTTCAATAAATGAAAAAGCAATACCAAATTTGAAGATTTTATTTCAGTTTTGGTGTTTTTCCTAATACTAGTATAAGCATTTGAAATATGCCCTTCTACTGACTTTATTGAAATACTTAAATGATCAGCAATTTCAAGATTAGTCAACCCATCCCTTTTACTTAATAAAAAGACTTGTTTACATCTTGTTGGCAAACGTTCAACTTCTTTTTTAATCACAGCCATTTTCTGTTCAACTAAAGTAATATCGCCATCATCATTAACTGTAGCATTTAAAGCATCCCAATAAACTTTATTCAAAACTGAAGTCGATTGATCCTTTCGAAGACCATCAATAAACTCATTATATACCGACTTATATAAAAAACTCTTTAGTGATTTTTTTATAATTAGACCTTTCCGCAATTCCCAAAGGCGCAAAAATACATTTTGAACAATATCTTGAGAAACCGCATAGTTATTTGTCAAACCATAGGAGTAGACTAAAAGATTCCTATAATACGCTTCCACCAGCAATAAATAAGCCTCCTCATCACCTTCTATAAGCTTTTCTAATAAATAGGAATTTTTTTTATCCGTATCTGTCATTTTAGAAAACTTAATTTTCCAATGCATTAATTAATCTGCAAGGAAATTAAAATCTTAATAAATTCTGTTACTACAACATTACCATAATAACATGAAACCATTACTAATTTGAGAAATTGAGGGGAATTAAAGAACGAATAACATTAGACAAAATTCTCAGTTAATTCTGCAGTTTACATACTAATTGCCCCCTTAATTAGTTCATCACTAAAATAGCAAATTCATATTCTAAGTAAAAATTAATTTGGATAGAATTTAGAAAATAACCCTTTCAGATGCATACTGAAAATACATGTAAAATTATTCTCAAAAATTCGCAAATATCCCCCTACTTCATTTGCTATAAATATGACCTAACTCGAGTATTTAGGTTTGAAACCTATAAAATAAACTAATCATTATAAAAGCAATCTTAAAAAATAATTAACAATTAATTGGCTTTTTATTGATAGTTTGAATTAAAAATAAATATACATTTGTATATACAATTATTGTAGAGACATGAATGTAGAGGAGATTTTACAAACAGAAACGAAAATTCCATTAGAAAGCAGAACCATTATTCATTTTCTGTTGGTAAACAATAAAATAAACGAAGCTATATCTAATGTCTTAAAACCCTTTGATATTTCGTCACAACAGTTTAATGTTTTACGAATTTTAAGAGGACAAAATGGTAATCCTGCCAATTTATCGACCTTAAATAAAAGAATGGTAACAAAAATGAGTAACACGACTAGACTTGTAGATAAGCTACTATTAAAAGGATATGTTGATCGGATTACATGTCCGTCAAACAGAAGAAAAGTTGAGATTAGCATTACTAGCTTAGGTGAAAAAGAACTTAAAAAAATGGATATTGCAATGAAAAATGCTGAGATAGAAATATTGAAAAATCTTTCAAAGTCAGAATTAAATCAATTAAACAATTTATTCAACAAATTGTAATTCCATGAACTTGGCATATTAATTGAATTATAAAAGCGAGTGAAAATAACAACACATTATTAACTAGTTCCAGGCAAATCTGGGAAAACACAAATTTGAATTATCATGAAAAAAACAGTATTAAGTTTAGCATTGGCATTAGTATTTGGAGTAACTGCAACTGCCACAGAGCCTATTGATGGCGAAAAAAAGCAAATAAAACCAGAAGCAAGTACTGTTTCATGGAAGGCGTATAAGGTAGCTGGCGGCCACGAAGGCACAGTTGCTTTAAAATCTGGACATTTAGATTTTAATGGCAAAAAATTAGCAGGAGGAGAATTTGTAGTAGATATGACAACTCTTGTTTCTACCGATGTAGAAGGTGAAATGAAAGGCAAATTAGAAGGTCATTTAAAATCTGATGATTTCTTCAGCGTCGAAAATCATAAAACTTCAACCTTAAAAATCACAAGCGTTAAACCATTTAATGACAAATCGTATACTGTAACGGGAGATTTAACTATAAAAGGCATTACAAAACCAATAACTTTTGTAATTTCATTATTCGAAAACAAGGCAACTGCTACTTTAAAAGTAGATCGTACCAAATATGATATTAAATTCAGATCTGGTAATTTCTTTGAAAACCTTGGTGACAAAACTATCTACGATGAATTCGACCTCGTTGTTGATTTAGCGTATTAAGTAAACTTGACCTCACAAGTTTAACCCCGTTTCTTAATTGAAACGGGGTTTTTTATTTGAATTAATTTGCAAGTTTAAAAATGATTTCTATATTTGAACCAATGAATATTTACATGACAAAAATATGGTGGTGGAACAACTCTCGAAATCAATCGTGAGCTGAGCATCATTATAGTCAAACTATATAAGGCCTGTCTTCACGACAGGCCTTTTTTAATTAATAAGATTTATGAAGTTTCAACTAAAAACAACGTATAAAAAAATACTTGCAGACACCATTACCCCTGTAAGCGTATATCTTAAAATAAGAGATCGTTTTCCAAATAGTATTCTTTTAGAAAGTAGTGACTACCATGCTAATGACAATAGTTTCTCATATATATGTTGTAATCCAATTGCTTCAATTAAGGTTGAAAATGAAATTATAGAAGAGAATTTTCCTGATGGGAGCTCAAGAGAAACCAAAATAAACCCACAAACTAATGTGGTAGATATTATTGATGATTTTAGTAAAAATTTCACGTCAGAAAGAAATGATTTTAAGTTTATAAATAATGGTCTTTTTGGTTATATGGCATATAATGCTGTACGTTATTATGAAGATGTAGAAATTTCTAAAAAAGAAAACTCACACGCAATACCAGATATCTATTATGCTGTTTATCAGAATATAATTGCCATAAATCATTTTAAAAATGAGGCTTATATTTTCGCTCATTGCTTTAATAGTGATGCTAATATAGCCGAAATAGAACAAATTTTAAATGTTAGAAATTTTGCTTCCTATAATTTTTCTATGGAAGGGGAAGTTGAATCTAATCTTCAAGACGAAGAATACCGAGAGCATGTTCGTTTGGCTAAAAAGCATTGTCAGCGGGGAGATGTTTTTCAACTTGTACTGTCACGTAGGTTTTCGCAGAGCTTCAAAGGGGATGAATTTAATGTATATCGTGCGTTACGCTCCGTAAACCCTTCGCCTTATTTATTTTACTTTGATTATGGGGATTTTAAAATTTTTGGTAGTTCACCCGAAGCGCAATTAATTGTAAAAGATGGTTCTGCAGAAATCCATCCGATTGCGGGTACCTTTAAAAGAACAGGCAATGACGAAAAAGATGCTATTCTTGCAAAGGAATTAACAGAAGACGACAAAGAGAATAGCGAACATGTAATGCTTGTAGACCTTGCTAGAAATGACCTTAGTAGAAATGGAAATATGGTAAAAGTTGCGAATTATAGAGAGGTCCAGTTCTTCTCGCATGTTATTCATTTGGTATCTAAAGTTATTGGGCAAAAGAAAAAAGATATTCCGACCATGAAAGTGGTTGCAGACACTTTTCCGGCGGGCACTTTAAGTGGGGCTCCTAAACATATGGCGATGCAACTGATAGAGAAATATGAAAAAACTAGTCGCGGTTATTATGGTGGTGCAATAGGGTTCATGGATTTTTCCGGAAACTTTAATCACGCAATTATGATTAGGACTTTTTTAAGCAAAAATCATCAATTGCATTATCAAGCTGGCGCAGGTTTAGTTGCAGCATCAGACCCAGAAACAGAATTACAAGAAACATATCATAAATTAGGTGCGCTTACAAAGGCCATGGAAATAGCGGAAAATATTTAAAGCACTCCCCTAACCCCTCTTAATTAGAGCGGATTAAAAAAAATAAAATGAATAATAAAAATGTCTTGGTAATCGACAATTACGATAGTTTCACATACAACCTAGTTCATTATTTAGAAGATTTAGGATGTAAGGTTACCGTAAAAAGAAACGACCAGCTTACCATAGAAGAAGTAGATGCTTTTGATAAAATAGTTTTGTCACCGGGCCCAGGCATACCTGATGAAGCTGGTTTATTAAAGGCTATCATTAGCAAGTATGCTGCGACAAAAAGTATTTTTGGAGTATGTTTAGGACAACAAGCTATAGCGGAAGTTTTTGGAGGAACATTGGTGAATTTAGATCAAGTTTATCATGGTATTGCTACCAAAATTGACGTTATTAAAGATGATATACTTTTTAATGGAATTTCTAAAGAAATAGAAGTTGGGCGCTATCATTCTTGGGTTGTAGATAAAAATTTACCTGAAGTTTTGGTTGCAACATCAGTAGATAAAAATGGACAAATAATGTCGTTACGACATAAAGAATACGATGTTTCTGCAGTGCAGTTTCACCCAGAATCTGTTTTGACTCCAGAAGGAAAAAAGATTTTAGAAAATTGGTTGAATAATTAAAGTTTAGGAAAAAGTAATTTGTAGGGAGTTAATCTTGAATACATACTTCCATTTACTTAAGACAATTTAAAACATGAAAGAGACATTAAACAAACTAATCAATCATGACATCCTTTCGAAAGAAGATGCCAAACAGATTTTAGTGAATATTGCTAAAGGTGATTATAATACGAGTCAAATCGCAGCATTTTTAACGGTGTTTATGATGCGTAGCATAACCATAGAAGAGTTGGAAGGTTTTAGAGATGCTTTATTAGAACTTTGTTTAGCAATAGATTTATCTGAATATAACCCAATAGATTTATGTGGCACAGGTGGTGATGGAAAAGACACTTTTAACATCTCTACTTTAGCTTCTTTTGTTACTGCAGGTGCAGATGTTAAGGTAACTAAACATGGTAACTACGGGGTATCTTCTAAATGTGGAAGTAGTAATGTTATGGAGTTTTTAGGAATTAAATTTAGTAACGAATCTGACTTTCTAAAAAAGTCTATTGACGAAGCCGGTATTTGTGTGTTACATGCTCCCTTATTCCATCCAGCTATGAAAAATGTTGCACCCATACGCCGTGAATTGGGAGTGAAAACATTTTTTAATATGTTAGGTCCTATGGTAAATCCAGCCTTTCCAAAAAATCAAATGGTAGGTGTATTTAATTTAGAATTGGCTAGAATGTATGGCTATCTTTATCAGAATACAGATAAGAACTTCACGGTATTACATGCGCTTGATGGTTATGATGAAATATCACTTACGGGTAATACTAAAACAATTTCTAACAATTCTGAAGGCATGCTCAAACCTGAAGACTTTGGAGTACAGAAGATAATGCAATCAGAAATAGTTGGAGGGGAAGGAATTGCAGAATCTGCGCAAATTTTCATGGATGTATTGCAAGGTAGAGGTTCAGATGCACAAAATAATGTTGTTTGTGCTAACGCAGGAATTGCCATTGCAACGGTTAAAGATTTGAGTCCAAAAGAAGGATTTGAACAAGCAAGAGAATCGTTACTAAATGGTAGCGGATTAAGGGCATTAAAAAAATTACAAGAATTAAGTGCAATTTAAAAAATGAACATACTTGACAAAATAGTTCGCGATAAACGAAAAGAAGTTAGCTTAAAAAAATCACTAATACCCGTTACGCAATTTGAGCAATCTGCCCTGTTTAATAGTAATGGCAGTTCGTTAGCCGATGCCTTGCGTAAAAGTAGTATCGGCATAATTGCGGAACACAAAAGACGTTCGCCATCTAAGTCAATCATCAACCAAAATACTAATGTTGGGCAAGTTGCAAAAGGCTATGAAAATGCCGGTGTTTGCGGTATGAGTATCTTAACAGATATTAAATATTTTGGCGGATCTTTGGAAGATTTAATTCTTGCAAGAGCATGTGTTAAAATGCCTTTGTTACGTAAAGAATTCATTATTGATGAATATCAAATTATTGAAGCCAAAGCACATGGTGCAGATGTTATTTTACTAATAGCAGCAATTTTATCAAAAGAAGAAATAAAAATTTTTTCTGAATTAGCTAAAACTTTGAATTTAGACGTTTTACTAGAAGTACATAATGAGGCAGAATTGCAAAAATCTATAATGCCAAGTTTAGACATGTTAGGCGTGAATAACAGAAATTTAAAAACCTTCGATGTTGATTTAAAAACGAGTAAAGACTTGTCGAAATTAATTCCAGATGAGTTTGTAAAAGTTTCTGAAAGTGGCATTAGTTCTATTGAAGCGATTCAAGAATTAAAACAATATGGTTATCAAGGATTTTTAATTGGTGAAAATTTTATGAAAACAGATGAACCAGGAAAAAGTGCAAAAGAATTTATTCAAAATTTAAGATCATCCTTTGGACTATAAATATTCTAAAATAGTGAATAATGAAACTGATTTAAAGGCAAAAACTTTTAAATTAAAAATCTGTGGTATGAATAAAAATACCACAGAAGTTGCAGTGCTAAAACCAGATTTCTTAGGATTTATATTCTGGGAACCATCAAAACGACATTTTGAAGGGACTATGCCTAACCTCCCTCATAGCATAAAAAAAGTAGGTGTATTTGTTGATGCTACTATTAACGAAATTAAAGTGCTGGTAAAACAATTCGGGCTTCTTTATGCACAATTACATGGACATGAAAGTCCTGCTTTTTGTGATGAATTAAAAAAACAAATACCACAGTTAAAAATTATAAAGGTCTTTTCTATAAAAGGCAGTTTCGACTTTAGACAATTACGGCATTTTGAGGATGTTTGCGACTATTATTTATTTGACACAAAAGGCAAACTCCCCGGTGGCAATGGATATACGTTTAATTGGGAATTATTAAAAAAATACCCATCAAGCAAACCTTATTTCTTAAGCGGTGGCATAGGATTAGAAGAAGTAGATTCTATTTTAGAATTTGGAAAAAGACCTGAATCTAAATACTGCTATGCCATTGATGTAAATAGCAAATTTGAGGATGCTCCTGGGCTAAAAAACATTAATAAATTGATTGAATTTAAAAAATTGCTAACTGACAATAGTCAACTAAAAACTGACAACTAAATGAGTTACCAAGCAAACGAAAAAGGATATTACGGCGAATTTGGCGGAGCTTTTATTCCTGAAATGCTTTATCCTAATTGCGAAGAATTGAGACAGAACTATATTCGCATAATGCAAGAAGAATCCTTTAAAAAAGAATTCGACCAATTGCTTAAGGATTATGTAGGCCGACCTACGCCATTATATTTTGCAGAACGACTTTCGAAAAAATACAATACCAAAATTTATCTCAAGCGAGAAGATTTGTGTCACACCGGAGCACATAAGGTAAATAATACTATTGGGCAGATTTTGATGGCTAAGAAATTAGGCAAAAACAGAATTATTGCAGAAACTGGTGCTGGACAGCATGGCGTTGCTACTGCCACTGTTTGTGCTTTAATGGGAATTGAATGTGTTGTATACATGGGTGAAATTGATATCGCCCGCCAAGCTCCAAATGTAGCACGTATGAAAATGTTGGGTGCAGAAGTACGCCCAGCATTATCTGGTAGTCGCACCTTAAAAGATGCCACTAATGAAGCTATACGCGATTGGATTAACAACCCAGTAGACACACATTACATTATTGGTTCTGTTGTTGGACCACACCCCTACCCCGATATGGTTGCACGCTTTCAATCGATTATTTCGGAAGAAATAAAATGGCAACTAAAGGAAAAAGAAGGTCGTGAAAATCCAGATTTTGTAGTAGCCTGTGTAGGTGGCGGAAGTAATGCTGCAGGTGCATATTATCATTATTTAGACGAAGAAGAAGTGGGTATTATTGCAGTAGAAGCTGCTGGTCACGGTATTGACTCAGGCGAAAGTGCAGCTACCTCAGCTTTAGGCAAAATAGGTATTATCCATGGCAGCAAAACCCTATTAATGCAAACACCTGATGGTCAGATAACAGAACCATATTCAATTAGCGCAGGTTTAGATTATCCAGGTGTAGGGCCTATGCATGCAAATTTATTTGCTACAGGTAGAGGTGAATTTATTTCAATTACCGATGATGAAGCTATGAAAGCCGGTTTAATGGTTTCAAAACTTGAAGGAATCATACCTGCAATTGAATCTTCCCATGCCTTTGCAATTTTTGAAAATAGAAAATTCAAAGAAGATGATATTGTAGTTGTGAATTTATCAGGCCGTGGGGACAAAGATTTAAACACCTTTATTGATTATTTTAAGTTAGCATAATATGAGCAATCGAATAACAAATAAGCTACAAGAAGACAAAAAACTTCTTTCAATATATTTTACAGCTGGTTATCCTGCATTAGAGAACACCGTTACAATTATTCAAGAGTTAGAAAAAAACGGAGTCGACATGATTGAAATTGGTTTACCGTTTAGCGACCCTCTTGCAGATGGCCCTACCATACAAGCGAGTTCAACTACAGCTTTGAAAAATGGCATGACTACGGAAGTACTTTTCAATCAATTAGCAGATATTCGAAAAAGTGTATCAATTCCTTTAATTATCATGGGGTATTTTAACCCAATGATGCAATATGGTGTTGAAGCTTTCTGCAAAAAATGTCAAGAAGTTGGAATTGATGGATTGATAATTCCAGATTTACCTGTTAATGTTTACAATGAAGAATATCGTGAAACTTTTGAGAAATATGGCCTAAGAAATGTGTTCTTAATTACACCTCAAACCTCTGAAGAGCGCATTCAATTTATAGATTCAGTTTCCGATGGTTTTATTTATATGGTGAGTTCTGCAAGCGTAACTGGTTCGAAATCTGGATTCGGCAATGAGCAAACGGATTATTTTGAACGAATTGCCGCTATGAATTTAAAAAATCCACAAATAGTTGGTTTTGGAATCAAAGATTCAGAAACTTTTCTGCAGGCAACTAAAAATACAAAGGGTGCAATAATCGGATCGGCTTTTATAAAACACTTGACAGAAAAAGGAATAAATTCAATAGCAGAGTTTACAAATACCATCCGTTAATATGTCTAGTTTATTAAACGATTGGAAAATATTAGTTTTATTATGCCTTACATTGGGCATGGCTCCCTTTTTTCCTGAACCACATATCTGGGGAAAGTTAAAATGGATTTTCGGTGGAGCAATAGGGATGCAATTTCAAGATTGGTTTGATGTTGTTTTACATGGGTTTCCTTTTGTTCTTTTATTTCGTTTTTTGGTATTAGTATTAATAAAAAAATTAAAGTAATTATTAAACAAACTAAGGGCAACAACAACGAGATCAGGCAAAATAAAATACCCCAACATTTATTTAGTTTATTACTGATTTCTCCTTATGCTTTTAAAATACTAATCATTAACACCCCCATTTGATAATACAATCGCATTAATTTTTAGATTACAATGTATATCAGTTATTTAGCTGAATTATATAATATATTAAAAACACCTGTCTTGTAAGAAGGTTTAGATCGAAAGGCCTCACTTCTTTTACATTGTATTAGCTAAGACGCAGTTTGCCGTTAATTATTACGTTTCAACACATTACGTGTTATAATTAAGTTAAAATGCTCTTTATTTACTTCCCCAATTTTCCGTGTTTACCTCTTAGTTTATACTATAAAAATGAAAAAACACTACAATCTACGCACAGTAGCCCTTTTGCTATTGTCTATTATTTTAATGTCCGCAGTACCATTCATATTTGGCCCTGGACTAACAAAAGCCGAACCAATCGGCAAATATCTAAATGGAAATTTTCCTGGATCATTACCGCAAGGTTTACCATATCAACCTGTATTTCCGAATATTAATTTTGACTCTCCGTTGACATTTAACGAAGTTCCTAATGGTAACAAAATAATTGTTGGGCAACGTGATGGTAAAATATTTTGGTTTGATAAAGATCCAAATGTTGCTGTCAAAAATTCGATGATTGATTTATCAGAAAAAGTTGGTCTCGTTTGGGACGGAGGGTTTTTAGGTTTGGCATTACATCCTCAATTTGGCACTACTGGCAAGAATTACTTTTACGTATGGTATTCAACAGAAGATGCCAATAGCAACGACTTTCCAAACAGTTATACAACTCAAAATTGCGATAGCGAAGAATACTGGGGTAACTTTTTAGTACTTGCGAGATATGAAGCAAACCCAAATACGCTAAGTGTTCAAGCATCTTCTGAGCAAGTAATGCTAAAACTTAGAATGTATGGTACAACACATAGAGGTGGTGGACTTCTATTTGGAGATGATGGATACTTGTATTTAACTACAGGTGATCAAACGGCATTTAAAAAAGCTCAGGATATAGCTAATAATCTTGATGGAGGTGTTTTACGATTAGACGTAGATAAAAACAATTCTAAAAGTCATGCTCCTATTAGAACCATGCCCAATGACCATGGGTTTACAGACGAAATTACAGGAATTGGCTATTGGATACCAAACGACAATCCATTTTTAAGTCCCACCGGAACAAACTTTGAAGAGTATTACAGTATGGGGCATAGAAATCCTCATAGAATGACAAAAGACCGAGAGACTGGTGAATTGTATGTAGGTGAAATAGGCGGTGGAAGACATGAAGAAATAAACATCGTAAAAAAGGGCAAAAACTATGGTTGGCCGTTATTTGAAGGTTTATACAAAAGTACAATCTGTGTTCAGGATTTGTATAATAACATGTCTCACGAACAACCATTAGTAGCGTTTCCCAGATCTGAAGCTAATGCAATAATTGGCGGTTATGTTTATCGTGGAAGTGATGTACCTGAATTAGTCGGAAAATATATTTGTGCTGATTATGGAAGCGGCGAAGAAATATTCACCGTAGATATAAATAATGGCACATACGAACAGTATGGAAATTTCACCTCAACCAACATAATTTCTTTCGGAGAAGACAAAGAAGGCGAGCTTTATATAATGAAACAAGGTGTATCATCTTTATATAAAGTCACTTCTAAGAACACTGGGTTTGGCAACACGCCACAATTATTATCACAAACAGGAGCATTTTCGAACTTAGAGAATTTGACCCCTACAGATGGATTAATCCCTTACGATCTTGTCGAATCGTTTTGGTCTGATGGTGCAGAGAAAAAACGCTGGATGGCAATTCCTAATGATGGTAGCCACAATGCAACCGACGAAAAAATAAAGTTTACAGATGTTGATGATTGGGATTTCCCAATTGGTTCAGTTTTAGTAAAACATTTCGAATTGCCTATTGACGAAAGAAACCCTACCGTAACTAAACGGTTAGAGACTCGATTTTCAGTGAAGGCTAGTGATGGAAATTTTTATTTTGTTACGTACAAATGGAATGAACAACAAACCGATGCAACACTGCTAACTAGTGGTTTAGATGAGAATATTAGCATTACAAAATCCAATGGAAGTACAGAAACTCAAACATGGAGTTATCCAAGTACTATAGATTGTGTTAGTTGTCATAATCCGACCACTGGAGGTGTTATCGGTGCAAAATCTAGATTTCTTAATAAGGACTACACCTACCCTAAAACAGGTGATACTGGTAACCAATTAGTAACATTAAGTCATCTAGGAATTTTAGATCAAGCTATTACAGATTCTGATACAAATAGCATTCTCACATCAAAATCAATTGATGACCCTGCAGCCAGTTTAGATGATAAAGCCCGTTCTTATTTAGATTTAAATTGTGCTTATTGTCACAGGCCGGGTACAGGTAATCGTGGTGATTTTGATCTTCGCCTAAATTTAGATCTTGTACAAACTGGAGTTTTAACAGCTTCACCATATATTCCACTTGGTATACCTGATGAAAGAATAGTTTCAGCAGGTAACGTCGGTAGCTCTATTTTATATCATAGAATGAATAGTATTGATCCGTCAATAAAAATGCCTCCTATATCAAAAAATAAAATTGATGTTAAAGCGGTCGCATTAATCAATGATTGGATTGGTCAATTAGATCCTGACCCATGTTCTGATCGCATTATAATGGAAACATTTAATAATGTTGCTGGCACGAGTATTACAGAACTAAAAAATGATGCTAAATTTCCGGATGCCCCTAGTGCTACAAGTGAACTCAATGAATTCCGTATTCCAATAAACGTTGGTGATGATTATGGGGTTCGAGTAAAAGGTTTACTAAAAGCACCTGAGACTGGAACTTATTATTTCTGGATTGCTGGTGATGACAATGTAGAATTAAACTTAAGTACAGATGCTAGTGAAACAAATAAAACAAGAATAGCATACCACAATAGTTGGTCCTACGATGTTGAATGGGATAAATTTACGACTCAAAAATCAGTAGGAATTGAATTAGTAGCTGGTGAAAATTATTACATAGAGGCATTGATGAATGAGCGCGGAGGCGGTGATAATTTGTCCGTTGGATGGCGCAAACCTAATAACGGAAATGGCACTACTCCATTTCAAGTCATTCCATGTACAGCTTTTGATGAATTCAGTGAAACTCCTATTGTAAAGGTAACTGGAGTATTATTAGACTCTAATACTTCCACACTAGATGTTGGAGCCTCAAAACTTCTTATTGCTTCGGTAAGTCCAATTGATGCTGATGACACTTCTGTTACCTGGAGCTCTTCTAACTCCTCTATTGCATCGGTAGATACTAACGGACTAGTATCTGCAAACGCAAAAGGAAGCGCCACAATTACTGTATCTACGAATGATGGAGCTTTTACCGCTCAATCAGTATTCACAGTTAAGTTACCGGTAACAAGTATTATAGTTAATCCGGCAACTGCTTTCATCGAAGTTGATAAAACGACAACTATTCAAGCTATTATAACGCCTTCCAATGCGAGTGATAAATCTGTTGCATGGACCTCAAGTGATACTAGTATCGCTACGGTTAACGCAAACGGTATTGTTCGAGGGGTTTCAGCGGGTGCAGCAACTATAACCGCAACAACTACAGATGGTAATTTTAGAGCTGCTACTGAAGTTACAATCACTGCTAAACCAATAGCGGTTACCGGAATTAGTATTGATCCAACCACAACTTCAATTCAAGTAGATAAAACCACAACAATTCAAGCTACTGTGGCTCCAACAAATGCGAGTGATAAATCTGTTACATGGACCTCAAGTGATACCAGTATCGCTACGGTTAATTCAAACGGTATTGTTAGAGGAATTTCGGCGGGTGCAGCAACTATTACTGCAACAACTTCGGATGGTAATTTCAGCGCTACTGCTCAAGTATCAATTACAGCTAAACCTATAGCGGTTACTGGAATTAGCATTGATCCAACCACGACTTCAATTCAAGTAGATAAAACAACGACAATTCAAGCTACTGTGGCTCCAACAAATGCGAGTGATAAATCTGTCACATGGACCTCAAGTGATACCAGTATCGCTACGGTTAATTCAAACGGTATTGTTAGAGGAATTTCGGTGGGTGAAGTAACTATTACGGCAACAACTGCGGATGGTAATTTTAGAACTACTGCTCAGGTATCAATTACAGCCAAACCCATAGCGGTTTCTGGAATTAGTATTGATCCAAGCACAGCTTCGATTCAGGTTGATGAAACAACAACAATTCAAGCTACTGTGGCTCCAACAAATGCAAGTGATAAATCTGTTACATGGATCTCAAGTGATACCAGTATCGCTACTGTTAATTCAAACGGTATTGTTAGAGGAATTTCGGCGGGTGAAGTAACTATTACAGCAACAACTACTGATGGCAATTTTAGCGCTACTACTCAGGTATCGATTACCGCTAAACCGATTGCAGTAACTGGAATAACAGTTGATCTAACCACAGCTTCAATTCAAGTGGATGAAACAGCAACAATTCAAGCTACTGTGGCTCCAACAAATGCAAGTAATAAAACTATAACATGGACCTCAAGTGATACTAGTATCGCAACGGTTAATACAAACGGTATTGTTAGAGGAATTTCAGCCGGTGAAGTGACTATTACCGCAATAACCACAGATGGTAATTTCAGGACTACAGCACAGGTATCAATTACAGCTAAACCAATTGCGGTTACTGGAATTAGCATTAATCCAACCACAGCTTCAATTCAAGTTGATGAAACAACAAGAATTCAAGCTATTATTACACCTTCAAATGCAAGTGATAGCTTAGTGCAGTGGTCATCAAGTAATAATGCTATAGCTACGGTTAATTCAAACGGACTAATTCGCGGTATTAGTGCAGGTAGTACAACTATAACAGCAACTACAAAGGATGGTGATTATTCTGATTCAACGAGCGTAACAGTGTCAAGCAATCAAATATGCAATGCAGAAGGTGTAATATTAATGCATCGTTTTGATGGTATTATAGGTGAACCTATTAGTCAGCTACTTAGTTCAACTAATTATCCTAATAACCCATCACAAACTATGTTGTTGTCAAGTTTTGATATACCAAGAAATGCAGCTGAAAACTACGGCGCTAGAGTTCATGGTTACTTATGTGCTCCCGAGACTGGAACTTATTATTTCTGGATTGCTGGTGATGACCATGTACAGCTAAATCTTTCAACAAATACTAGTGCAACAAAGAAAAGGAGAATAGCCTACCATAATGAATATACAGGTTATAAAGAATGGAATGTTTTTAGTTCGCAAAAATCTACAGGAATTGAATTACAGGCAGGCCAATCATATTTTATTGAAGCGCTAATGAAAGAAGGTGATGGTGGAGATCATTTAAGTGTTGGTTGGAGAAAACCTAGCGATGGTAATGGTAATTTACCAACACAAGTAATTCCCGGTTCAAATTTATCACCAGCGAGTTTCGTACCTACCGCTGTTACTAGTGTTTCAGTAACCCCAAAATCAACATCGATTGCTATTTATAGCAACATTAAACTAGAAGCTCTAATATCACCTTCAAATGCTACAGATAATTCTGTAGTATGGAGTTCAAATAATTCAGCAGTTGCTACAGTTAATGCAAATGGCTCTGTGGTTGGTGTTGCATCAGGAAGCGCTATTATTACGGTAAAAACAAATGATGGAAATTATACAGCTACATCAGAAATAACCGTAGTTAATAAATCTGATTGTTCAGCAGCAGGTATGATTATCATGCAGCGATATGATGATATTTTTGGTGAAGATTTGAACTTACTTAAAAATTCTAGTAATTACCCTGATAAACCATCGGCAACAATAGAATTGACCGAATTTGATATACCAAGAAATAATGTAGATTATTACGGAGCTAGAGTACATGGATACCTGTGCGCGCCTGAATCTGGAATTTATTACTTTTGGGTTGCTGGAGACGATTTTGTGGAATTAAGCTTATCATCAAACAGTCAAGAGAAAAACAAAACAAGAATTGCCTACCATAATGAGTATACAGAATACAAACAGTGGAATGTTTTCAGCACTCAGAAATCAATTGGCATTCAATTATACGCTGGGCAAAAATATTACATCGAAGCCTTGGTAAAAGAGGGTGACGGAGGAGATCATTTAACAGTAGGTTGGCGAAAACCAAGCGATGGTAATGGCAGCGCACCAATTGAAATTATTCCTGGGACTTATTTATCACCTCCTGAAGGTTACAGTGCATCAGAAGCTACTACGAATAACAGCATATCTGACAAAAGCCCAATAACATTACAAATTAGTGCAAACCCCGTTACAGACAATATAGATGTTGAAGTAACCAATATAGAAGAGCGTGTTATAGAATACCACGTATATTCACAATCGGGAGTGCAAGTAGTTTATAAAAGAGGTGGTACAAAAGAAGATATTGACACTAGTACTTTGCCAACAGGTGTTTATACTTTGATTGCACGTATTGAGGATAAAATATTAAGTGAGCAAATCATAGTTAAATAGCATGTAAAAGATACTTTTATACACCATAGTCTCGTTTACAAGACAATTAGTTTATGTCTATTATGAGGAATTTGGCTTATTTTATATTTTTATTTTTTAGTGCAAATCAATACGCGCAACAAATAGTGGTAGTAGATAGTATGAGTAATGAAACCATACCATTTGCTACCATTTCTTTTGGTGATGGAATGGGGACTTTTGCTGATGAAGATGGAACCTTTTCGTTTTCTAAGAAGAAATATACCGACATCGATTCTTTATTTATTTCAGCAATTGGCTATGCCGAAAAAGGCATTAAAGTAGACAATTCTGTTCACAAGGTATTTCTAGAGTCTGAAGTATCTCAATTAAGCGAAGTTATTGTTTCGGCACCTAAAGAAGGTAAGTTTAGAATACGAAAACAAAAAGGCAAAACGCATACCGATGTTTTTGCATGCTGGTTACCAACTGTAGAAAGTGAAGTGGCTGTTTTATTTAATAAGTATGAAAATAAGACTACCCAGATTTTGAAATTAAATCTACCCATAAACGCTGAGCGTGAATATAAATCTAAAGGAAAAGGAAAGTTCGCGACAATATTTAGGATACAATACTACACAAATAAAGGTGGAAAACCAGATGAACCATTAGGGTATGAAAACGAGATCTTTTCAATAAATGAGGAGGCCGACAAAATATTTCAGCTTGATATTTCTGATAAATCAATATTCATTCCAGAAAACGGAATTTTTGTCTCTATTCAAGTATTGGGTTATGCTGATAAATTTGGCAAGCTACTTGACACTAAGAAGTATCGAGAAATAAAAACTGCTCGCGGAATCCAAAAAATCTCTACTTCATTTAGACCATTACTCCCATTTGTAAAAGGTGAACATAATGAAAATACTTTTGTTCGACGAATTTTTTACAATGACAAAAAATGGCAAATTTTTGATCGTAATTATAATAAGAATTCGAATCTAATTCAGACAGGAAACAAAAATTATGGTATGGGTGCCGAATATAAAGTTTGGGAATAATTAGCCTCAACCCTTCTAATTATATTCAGTTTAAGAATAAATTGATTTATGGCAAGTCTTTTGCAATAAGATAATTATGAAACTACCATTTGCATTATTATTTATTCTTTTTTTTGGATATCAATTCACTGGTTACACACAAAAGCAAGCTCATCAAGAAACTTCAGAATTAGCTATTATAGACCGAATGGCAATATCTGAATCTTACGATATTACCATTCAATCCTTAGGATGTTTTAATAACACTTCTCAAACCATTACAATAGTTAGAAATAATTCGAACTACGCAGCCATACTCAATAACACCGAAACAATTTTAAATGCTTCTAAAATTGAAGCCCTTAGAAATTTCGAAAATCAATTAAAATATATTAATTCAGCAGGCTGTTCTACGGTTGACACGTATATTATAAATTTCGGCTCCAAAAGAAAAGTATACAAAGACGATACTTGCTCCAATTTTTTTGGGAAAGCATTGTTACGGCATCTTGAACTAGAATTTAATTAAGCGGAATTTCTACTAGCATTAATATTTCCATAAAGAGATCGAGTAACAATTTTTTCATACAATTCTAAAAACTCAGATTTCTGTCCAATTTTCTGCAATGCATTTTGTTGAATAACTAAAAGTGGCAGTACAATATTCTCTCTAATTTTAATAGACTCACGTGATACCGCTTCATTCTCCATAAGAATTTTAGACCCCGAAATTGACAATAACATCTTCTTAGAAAGTAAATACTCTTCGTGAAGAATATTCCAAAATTCACCATATTCCTCATTGTCCTTCATATAAGAAGTCAACTCAAAATAACATTTAGATAGCGACATCATACTATTCAACATTAAAGCTTTAAATAAAGGCACTTCTTTATACAACTTCTTTAATTCACGCAATTTTCCATCATCTTTCATTGTTTGAATGGCAGTTCCTATACCAAAATAACCTGGCACATTTTGTTTTAACTGACTCCATGAACCAACAAAAGAAATAGCTCTTAAATCAGAAAGCTCTAATTTTTTCTTATTCCCACGTTTACCAGGTCTACTCCCAATATTAGCTTTCGTATAATATTTAAGCGTACTCATGTCTTCTAAATACGACATAAATTTATCATGATGCTTTAGGTCATCATACTTTGCAAAACTTAAATCAGATAGTTCTTCAAGTAACTTCCTAGAATCTTTTGAAATCACATTTTCTTTTCCAAAGATATTATTCGACAAACCAGCGGTTAATAACTGTTCACTATTGTGCATGAACTGTTCTTTTGTACCGTACGTACTCGTAATAGTCTGCCCTTGAATAGTTAATTGTATCTCGTGATTTGCAATATCTTTTGTTTGTGCAGCATAAAACCGATGTGTTTTGCCACCACCTCTAGCCGGTGGTCCACCTCTACCATCAAAAAATATGGCTTTAACATCATTCTTTTTACAAACTTTAGAAAGATTTTCTTTAGTCTTAAAAATAGACCAATTGGCTTTTACATAGCCTCCATCCTTAGTTCCATCAGAAAAACCAAGCATAATGGTATGTTTATTATCTCTTCTTTCTAGATGTTCTCGATACTGTGGAATTTTAAATAACGCCTCCATAGTCGCTTCAGAAGTTTCCATACCTTTCATGGTTTCAAAAAGTGGAACGATATCAAAAGTTATCTTATCACTTTCCCAACCACACCAACGGAATAAGCCATAAACAAATAGCACAGAAAACATATCTTCTGAATTACTAATTATATATCTATCACAGCCTTCTACTCCATTTTTACGCTGAATTCCTTTAAGCTGTGAAATGTTTCTAATAGTATCTTTTACTATTGGATCATCATAATCCTTAACAGAAACACTTAAATCTTCTTTTAAAAGAATATCTCTTAGCTTGGCTGTAGTTAATTCACTTAAACTATTCTCAATTATTTTATTCTTTTTAAGAATTGCCTCTACTGCTTTGGTATGCTGACTATGATCTTGTCTAATATCTAAAATTGCAAAGTGAGTTTTAAAAATCTTCACTTTATCAATTAGTTCATCTAAATCTTTTAAATAAAGACTGTGATACTTATCCACTAAAAGCTCTCTAATAGCTTCTAATGGACGAATTATGTTTTCATAACCAACATGCTTTCTAGTATCAAACATGGCGATATACAAATTACCACGCAGTTCTTTTATATGCGCATCTAACTCTTTAAAGGTGAGCTTTTTTTGTAAGATTTTTAAATCGTTGTAATAGCACTTCATTAAATTAACACGAAGCTCATCGGCTACTTCTTTCGTTATTTTAGCAGTTACATAAGGGTTACCATCACGATCTCCACCAGGCCAGAAGCCCAATTGCATAATTTTATGATTCTCAAATTTATCATCCTTAATATTCTCTTTTATGTATGAGTAAAGACTACCAACAGCGTCATAATACACATTTCTTAAGGTGTAAATTATATTCTTAGCCTCATCTAAAGGCGTAGGCTTCTTTAAATTAATCAAAGATGTTAAGCCTAATTGTTGTAAGGTAATATCAATATCATCAATACGATCCTCCAAAATTAGTGATCTAAGCTCATCAATAATATCTAATACTGCTGGCGTATAAAACTGTGTTGGATGAGCAGTAAGCACAATTCGTGCACTAAAATTCGATAATTTATCAGCAACCTTGTCCCAACTTTTATGTTTGTCTACAAGTTGAAAATAATCTTTAATAGAAAGAGAAAGACTGTGCTCATGCATTTTAGGAAAAGCTGCATCTTCAACACTATCAAAAAGCACAACTTGTCTTTCAACATATTGAATGATTCGGAACATAAAGTCTATTCGTGACTTTTCGGTATCTAGCGTAGCAAAATTTTCAAAAAACTCTTCTAATATATCTTGGGGGTTTTTACCATTCTTTAATCCTTCTTGACATTGATGCACTAATAGTGGAATAAGAATACCTACATTTTCGGTATTTTGATATGGTAAGTTTAAGAACAAGCTATTATAAACGTTGAACTTATTATTTACCGATTTTTTAAATTCTTTTAATCTTTCTGTTTGTGACATAAAGTTTCTTGAAATTTTCTAATATATAAAAGTGTTGTGTGTCTCGGATGCTTCAATCTCAATTTACAAATATCGACATAAAATCAGCATTGCACTTATAGTGCGTTTCGAAATAACAAAATAGAGCATGTTACTGATATAAGCAACAATAATTACAATTAGCAGCAATTTATATTGATGAATACTAAAAATAAGGTTGATACTGTAAAGCTCTAAAATCTAAAGTATTAAAATTAGTATTTTCACTTTTCATTTTTTTATAAGACGCCAAACTACCCACTGCCCTATTTGCTGCACCAGATGGCGCAGTTAAAGACACCGTTTTAATTATTCTAGAATGAGAAAAATCACTTTCATTAGATAAATCAAATTGATGTATTCGAGGCACTTCATTTGAAATAATTTTCAACTTCAAGTTGTTTGCTTTTAAATGTTTTCTAAAAAAATACTCAGGTCCGTTTTTACTATTACCCCCTGTAAAAATTAATGTGTCAATATTTTTATATTTTTTCAAATAACCTAAAACATTACGCAATTGAATATTCTGCATTCCTAAATCTGAAGCATCAATTTTATCCCTTTCTGCACTTTGGACAATATCGCAAATTCCTATTTTACGTTTTTTCAAAAATTCTTTGCGCTGACTTACAGCGTCTTGCGTTGTTTCAAACTTTAAATTCAAATCAAAAATGATATTCAAAATAGACCATAGCTGTCCATCTCTACTACCATAACAAAAATCGACATCACCTTTCTTAAGAATACCAGTGGTAAACCTAGGCGGAGGTAACGTACCCACAATCAGCTTAGTAGCCTCATTAAATAAGAAAGGTTCGTAGGGATGTTTGTGCAGAAACAAAATAAAAAGTGATTAAAAATTAAAAACTATTAATTAAAAAAGTGGATGTTTTATACTAATAAAACAGAAAACAAATAAACGCAACTATTTAAAGGTCAACAAGTCATCACGATCACCTAAAGATCAACATAAACTGCATCAAAAATATATAAATATATTATCTCAAAAATTTGTGCTTTTAAGAGCTTATTCAGGCTAAAATCAACCTAATTACCAAAATTATATAAACATTTTATAAATAATTGACAATAAACATCTTAGACAACTCACTTAAAGATCAACATATATCATTAACAAGAATTATCTTTCATAAAGTAAATCACTACCGTTAAATTGAAGTCCAACATACAAATAAAAATCATAAATAACTATAAATCAACAGCCTACTCAAAACACTTAAAGATCAACATAAATCAAAAACCAATAAAGTAGCCTAATTAGTAGTAGAGTTTGTTAAAAAATAAGAATTAAAAGAAAAAATATGCATAAAAATTTAATAATCAGACATTTATGAGTCGAACTTAAAGATCAACATAAACTAAATAAAAAGCTATTATTCTATTATTTCAGAAAAATTGAAGAAAATTTATTTTTAAGAGCAAGGTATTCTAAGCCTATTAATCTACTTTAAAAACTAGGTCGACTACGCCGTCTTCGCTTATACTCAATTCATATGTATAAAATCCAAAAGCCAAACTGTCTTCACCAACAAAGTCTATTGGAGTTAAATTATAATTAGTACTATCTGCTTCAATATGAATAGAGTTATATCGATAGGCTGTTTCATATTCTAAATATTTAGAATAATCTCCAGTAGCTATATTTTCGTAAACCTCTTCAGACCCACCTACTTCAACACTATTAAAATTAATATTTGAATCATTCTTAATTCGAATATTAACTCCACCTATCTCATCATCTCGATCAGTACAAGAAACACCTACTAAAACGATAGTAAAAAGAAGTAACGCTAACTTTTTCATAAGTATCCAATTTATTTATGGTATACTTTAATTAACGTTTTTGAAGAAAAAATATTCTATCTAACAAAAACGAGTTCGTTTTCTTTTGTGGATAAAGCTTCACTAAAACCGTAGCCTTGATAATTAAACCCTTTTAAGTCATCAATAGTTTTTGCATTAGTATCCACAATATAACGCGCCATATACCCTCGTGCTAATTTCACAAATGTCATAATCATTTTATACTCTCCATTTTTTAAATCTTTAAAAACAACATCTATTACTGGCACTTTCAATGATTTTTTATCAATAGCTTTAAAATATTCATTACTAGCAAGGTTTACGAAAAGCTCATCTGCTACTAAATCTTCATTTAAGGACTTTACTATTTTAGATTTCCAAAATTCGTATAGGTTTTTATTTTTTCCGACCGGAAATTTAGTCCCCATTTCTAGTCGATAGGGCTTAATTAAGTCTAGCGGTTTTAGAACACCATATAAACCCGATATAATACGCACTGTATTTTGAAGTAATTCAATTTTAGATTCTGGCAAAGAATACACATCCATTCCCCTATAAACATCACCACTAAATGCGTACGCAGCAGGCCTTGCATCTTCTGAAGAAAAAGGCAAACTCCATTCTTGATTACGATCATAGTTTAGTTGACCTAAATTATCAGAAATATGCATTAATTTAGAAAGGCTTTTCGCAGACTTTTTCTTCAGTAATTTATTTAAACGTTCTGCTTCCGAAAGAAATAAGGCTTCGGTATTAATCTTAGTGGGCAATTCACGTTCAAAATCAAGCGATTTAGCTGGGGATAGTACTACTTTCATTCCTTATAATTTTCTATAAAAATAATAAGCTTATTTCAGAATAAAATATATTTCTTAGAAGAGTTATCAATAACAGTATTGAAGTAATTTATGCTATTGACTGTGTTTCGAATATTGTCTCCATTTTTCAATACACTCGGCCATATCTTGCGGTATTTCAGAATCGAATCGCATTTGCTTTTTAGTCACTGGATGAACAAAACCAAGGGTTTTGGCATGCAAAGCCTGACGGGGCAATATTTTAAAAGAATTTTCAACAAATTGCTTGTATTTGGTAAAGGTAGTCCCCTTTAAAATTTTTTCTCCGCCATAGCGCTCATCATTAAATAAAGTATGACCAATATACTTCATATGAACCCGAATCTGATGTGTTCTTCCTGTTTCTAATTTACAGGAAACAAGTGTTAAGTATCCAAGACGCTCTAAAACTTTGTAGTGAGTAACGGCTTCTTTACCATGATCACCCTCAGGAAAAACTTGCATTTGCAGTCTATTCTTTGGATGCCTAGCAATATGACCTTCAACAGTACCTTCATCTTCTTCCATATTACCCCAGACTATAGCAATATATTCACGTTCAGAAGTTTTATCAAAAAACTGTTTAGACAAATGTGTCATAGCAGCCTCAGTTTTAGCAACAACTAACAAACCAGAGGTATCTTTATCTATTCGATGCACCAAACCTGGGCGTTCACTGCTGTTCACTGGCAAGTTTTCAATATGGAATAAAAGTGCATTAATTAAGGTACCAGTATAATTACCATGACCCGGATGCACCACCATTCCAGCTGGTTTGTTTACCACCAACAATGCATCATCCTCATAAACAATATCAATAGGAATATCTTCTGGAACCAGTAAATTTTCATGCGGTGGATGTTCAAAAAAAACTCGCACCTCATCACCGGCCTTTACCTTATAATTCTGTTTAACAACAGCATCATTAACTCTAATATTACCAGATTTAGCAGCTTGTTGAATTTTATTTCGAGTAGCATTTTCAATAAAATTCATTAAAAATTTATCTACTCTAAGTGGTTCTTGACCATTGGAAGCAGTAATATTAAAATGCTCGTAAAGTTCATTTTCCTGCAAATCAGGATCGTTTTGCGGCCCCATAATTATTCAGAATCGGCCTTAATACGTGCTTGGTCAGGTATTCTACCATTACCACATACTAATTCTATTTTAGAAGTTTTAGGAAGTTTATCTCCTGGTTTAATATACTTGCTCTTATATTTAATTTGATAAACCATGTCCTCACCTAATTCATCAATATAAGTAACTTGCTGCACATCTAAACCTACAGCCTTTAGCATAGAGGCTGCATTTCGCTGCGTAACCTGTATGATATTAGGAACCGTGACCTTTTTATAACCAGATGGATTAACTGTGAAATAGATTTTTCTGTTTTCTTTAACCTGACTACCTGCTTTAGGATCCTGTTCAATGATAGAAAACCTAGGATAATCCGGATTAAAATTTGCTGAATCTAATACTTCGTACCGAAGGCCTGCATCTTCAACAGCCATTCGCATATCCATAACAGACATTTTCGCAAAATCTGGCACCTCTACGAATTCACCATGATTTGTAGAACTACCTAACCATCGTAAGACAAGAAACACCAATAACACTGTAACTACCAGTGCTAGCACTAATTGAATTAAAAAGGCTCTACTTATTAAAAAGTTGAAAAAGTTTTTCATTGACTAGAATTGACCTGACAAATATAGGAAACCGATAGCTTTTTTCTTTACTTTGAATTAGTCAATATAAACAAGTATCGTTTTTTTCGTTAAACTGGAATAACAGCTAAATTTATATTATTGACAATTATTTTAGTTAAAATAAGAAAACTTCAATCGACTACTATTAAATTTAACGCGAGCATGAAAAAAAATATTGCCATAATCATGGGTGGTTTTTCAAATGAATGGGAAATATCTTTAAAAGGAGGAAACGTAGTATATAAGAATCTTAATAAAGAAAAATTTAATAGTTATCGTATTCACATCCTACGTGATAAATGGGTTTATATTGATGAGTTTAACGTTGAACATCCAGTAAATAGACACGATTTTAGTGTAGACTATAATGGCAGTAAAATAACATTTGATTGTGTATTTAATGCCATACATGGTTCGCCAGGTGAAGATGGTTTAATGCCAGCTTATTTCGAATTATTAGGTATTCCGCAAACTTCTTGCGATTATTACCAATCTGCCTTAACCTTTAATAAGCGAGATTTATTAAGTGTTTTAGCACCTTACGGCATAAAATCTGCTCCCTCCTATTTTTTAAATCTAGGTGATATCATTAATGAAGATGCAATTGTAAAGAAAGTTGGCCTACCATGCTTTGTGAAAGCGAATAAAGCAGGTAGTAGTTTTGGCATTTCCAAGGTTTATGAAAAATCGTTATTAAAAAATGCAATTGAAGAAGCTTACAAACACGATGATGAGATAATTATTGAATCTTTTCTAGATGGCACAGAGGTCTCTGTAGGAGTTATTACATATAAAGGTGAAATAACGGTATTGCCTATTACTGAGATTGTTAGTGATAATGATTTTTTCGACTATAAAGCCAAATATGAAAATCAGTCCACAGAAATAACACCTGCCCGTTTAACTGAAATAAAAACTAAAAATGTTGAAGCGGCAGCAAAGTTAGCATACAAAGTACTTAAAATGAGTGGATATTCACGTAGTGAATTTATATTTATTGATGATGAACCCTTTATGTTAGAAATGAATACAACACCAGGTTTAACCACTGAAAGCCTTTTACCGCAACAGGCCGAAAAAGCCGGTATTTCTTTAGAAGAACTCTTCGAAAGTGCCATACGTGAAGCATTGTAGATAAAAGGCTAAATTTGATAATCTAAATAAGTAATATGAGGCGCGCTATATTCCCTGGTTCTTTCGACCCTTTAACATTAGGTCATACTGATATTATTAAACGTGGCGTCACCTTATTTGATGAACTGATTATTGCTATTGGTGTAAATTCTGAAAAGAAATACATGTTTTCACTTGAAGAAAGAAAACAATTTATAGAAGAAACCTTTAAAGATGAACCAAAAATAAAGGTAATGACCTATGAAGGGCTTACGGTAAACTTCAGCAAAGAAGTAAATGCAGACTTCATTCTTAGAGGTTTACGGAACCCTGCAGATTTTGAATTTGAAAAGGCCATAGCTCATACTAATAGAAAATTAGCGAAAATCGAAACTGTTTTTCTTCTAACAGCAGCCCGAACTTCTTATATTAGCTCGTCTATTGTCCGTGATGTAATAAAGAATGGTGGCGATTTTTCAGTATTAGTACCCAATTCGGTAAAAGTTAAATAACCGGCATTATTTGTAGGAAATTAGGACATAATGAAATAATACTGTAATTGTGAAATTTTAAAGATTTGTCGTTTAAAATTCAATTAATATACTTGCTCCCTTCCTATTTAGGCAATCACACAACGAGTTTTGATGTATTCACAACAATAACTAATCAAAATCAAAAAATCACCATAATTTAGTAGGAAATTTCCTTACTATGCTCAATAGTACCAAATCTTATGTAAGGGACTATCTAATAAAACAGTTACCTAGTGCAACTGCATTTATTAATACAAATTTTGAGGTAATGCAGGCCTCCGACCGTTGGATAGATTCCTTTAACTTTTCGTCCCCCGAAGTTTTCGGTGCTACGCTATATGATTTATTTGGCGAAGTTTCAGAAAAATGGCACGCTGAGCTTACGAATTGTTTTAATGGCCAGACGACTGAGTTATACATTTATTCTTCTATTGATGAAAAAGGCGATGAAGTACACATACAATGGAAAAACCTACCCTGGTATGATGAAAATGAGAATATTGTGGGCGCTATCATTCAAAATGAAGATATATCAAAACAAGTTGCAAATGAGGAGAAGCTTGAAAAATTAGGGGCATTTTTACAAGAAAAATCAGAAAAAGCAAACATAGGTAGTTGGGAGTCTATTAATGATGGAGATATTTGGTGGGATGATATGACTAAAAAAATCCACGGTGTCTCTACAGATTACAAACCTTCTAGAGATACTATATTTTCTTTTTACAAAGATGGTAATAGCAAAAAGAAAATAATGAATGCGGTAAAACTAGCTTATGAAAAGGGTGAACCTTGGAGTGAAAGAGTTCAACTCATAACTCCAAATGGAGAAGAAAAGTGGGTTATTAGCGCTGGAAAACCACTTTATAAGAAAAAGAAGATTAAAGGACTTATCGGAACATTTCAAGATGTTACTGAAAGAGTACTGTTAGATGCCAAAACAAAGGAAAGTGAGCGATTACTAAAAACACTGATTAATCATTTACCTATAAATGTATTCCTAAAAGATCTTGACTCCAAAAAGCTATTAGTTAATAAGAATGAACTTGATTTTTGTGGCCTACGGCATGAAGATGAAGCAATTGGTAAAGATGATTTTCATTTTATGGATCAAGCCTCTGCGCAAGCCTGTATTGAAGAGGATCAATATGTTATTAGAAATGTGAAGTCCATTCTAGGGAAAGAAAATAGTATTATAAATAAATCGGGTAAGTTGACTACATTCCTAACATCAAAAATTCCAATGCTCGATGAACATGGAAATGTTAACGGTTTGGTAGGTTTTAGTTTAGATATTTCAGATTTAAAAGCAAAAGAAGAAGAACTTAGAACGCTAATAAATGTAACAACATTACAGAATAAAAAATTAGTAGATTTTGCCCATATTATTTCTCATAATTTGCGATCACATGCTGCTAATTTCTCCATGTTACTAGAGTTTTTATTAACAGAAAAAAGTGACGTAGAGAAAAAGAAAATTACAGAAATGCTCGTTAGTGCATCTGATGGTTTATTAGAGACCCTAGATAATCTTAACGAAGTAGTTGCGATTAGTACAAATATTAAAACTGAGAAAAAACCAATTTCCTTAATAAAGGCCGTTAATAAAACGTGTACAGATTTACAATATGTAATAAAAGAGAGCAATGCTACAATAATAAATGAAATTAATGATGCGCTTACGGTTAACGTTATTCCAGAATATTTAGAGAATATTATAGCTAACTTTATCACTAATGCCATAAAGTATAAATCTCCTTTTAGAGACCCCGTAATTACACTTAAAACAACCAAAGAAAAAAACACCACTATATTATTAATCCAAGACAATGGAATAGGAATAGACCTAAAAAAACATGGAGACAAACTCTTTGGAATGTATAAAACATTTCACAATAATGAAGACGCAAAAGGAATCGGTTTATTTTTTGCCAAAAAACAAATAGAAGCTATGAATGGCAAGGTAACAGTTAACAGTAAAGTGGCTATTGGCACTACTTTCAAGATATATTTTAATGATTAAAATTAACTCAATTTACATTGTAGATGATGACCCTATAACAGTTTTTGGTATTCGCAAAATTCTAAATAGTATAGTAGAATGCGAGGATATTGAAACTTTTAAAAATGGAAAGCTAGCCATTGATTCTATTAAAGAAGTAGTAGAAAATAGAGGTAATGTTCCCGACATTATTTTTTTAGATATTAATATGCCAATAATGGACGGTTGGCAGTTTATGGCTGAGTTTATCAAACTACCGATTTCTAAAAAAATCAGAATAAATATAATAACCTCTTCAATTGATGCCACCGATTATGAAAACTGGGAATTTTTTAGAAATAAAACGCACCATATTGTCGATTACATTCACAAACCAGCGAAGCGCTCTGAAATTAAAAAAATCACTATACCTGCTTAAAACATCGGATTAAGATTTTGTTTAATTTTGACATCTTAATCAAAGCCGATGTTAAAAAATATTCTTCTAATAGCACTAAGCCTCTTTATATTTTCTTGTAATGAAAAAAAAGAGCAACACGAATCTAATTTCCCCACTCATTTCGAACAATCCAAAGGTACAGAGACCGCTACTTATCTCGAGACTATAAATTTCTACACGCACCTAGCAAAAGAGTTTCCTGAAATAAATATTCAATCTATTGGAGAAACCGATAGTGGTAAGCCCTTACATATTGTTACCTACAATAATGATGGCGATTTTAATTACCAGAAAGTTGGAGAAGAGAAACTTGTTTTACTGATTAATAATGGAATACATCCTGGTGAATCTGATGGTATCGACGCGACTATGTTATTATTTCGCGATTTAGCGACAAAAAAAATAGAAGTTCCAACAAAAACGATAATAGCAACAATTCCTATTTATAATATCGGTGGTGCTTTAAATAGAAATACAGGTACAAGAGCAAATCAAAACGGTCCTAAAGAATACGGATTTAGAGGCAACACTAAAAACTATGACCTCAATAGAGATTTTATAAAAGCTGATACAAAAAATGCACATTCATTTGCTAAAATTTTTCATTTAGTTAATCCTGATTTATTTATAGACAATCATGTAAGTAATGGTGCAGATTACCAGTACACACTTACCCACTTATTTACACAGCATAATAAATTAGGCGGCAACTTAGGCACTTATCTGAATGACAAATTAATGCCTAATCTAGAAAAGTCTTTGGCATCTGAGCAATGGGACATTACACCTTATGTTAATGTTTTTAATGAAGTACCCGAAAATGGTTTCTCACAATTTATGGATCACCCAAGGTACTCAACAGGTTATACCACCTTATTCAACACATTAGGTTTAATGGTAGAAACTCATATGCTAAAGCCATATGAACAAAGAGTTAAAGGTACCTATGAACTAATGAAACAGATTATAAAAATATCTGAAACTGATGGTGCTAAAATAAAAGAATTACGTAAATCAGCTCTTACCAGACATAGAAATTGGACATACTATCCAATCCAATGGCAGATAGACACTACCAAAACTTCTATTTTAAATTTCAAAGGTTACGAAGCGGACACATTGCAAAGCTTGGTTACTGGGTTTTCAAGATTAAAATACAATAGAAATAAACCATTTTCAAAACCTGTTAAATATCAAAATTTTTTTAAAGCAATCGACTCTGTTCTTATACCTAAAGCATATATAATAAAAAAAGGGTATGACAATATCTCCACACTTTTCAATCAAAACAAAATAGCTTTCGAAACCTTAAATTCAGACACCTTGCTCTCTGTTGAATCGTATAAAATAAAAAATTTCGAAAGTCGATCAGAAGCATACGAAGGACATTATTTACATAGCAATACCAAAGTTAAATCAGAAATTAAACCAATAAATTTCACAGAGGGCGATATTATAGTTTATACAGATCAACCTGGTTTCAGATATATTATGGAAACCTTAGAACCTGAAGCGGTAGACTCTTTTTTTAATTGGAATTTCTTTGATCCAATTTTACAACAAAAAGAAGGTTTCTCTCCTTATGTTTTTGAAGATGAAGCCGAGGCAATGCTGAACAACGATTCTATATTATTAAAAGAGTTTAATAAGAAAAAAGAAAGTGAAATAGACTTTAGATCAAATTGGTATACGCAATTAAATTGGTTATTTGAAAAATCAGCACATTATGAGTCAGCTCATATGCAATACCCTATTTATCGACTATTAAAAAACTAACTAGTTCAGTAACCGAATAAAATTCTAATATTTACATATGAATTTTCGAGAGCTTCTTTAATTTTTTTAGGACCTTTCCATTTTACTTTATTAATACCTTCTTTTTTTTGTCCTTTTAGTTTACCTTCATAATAAGTCTTCATAGCAAACCAATGCACTTCTTTCAAGGTATCAACACCGTTATTTTTAAAAACATGATACGTCGTTTTTAAAAAATTCTCAAGGCGTAAATCTTTAACACCAGTTTCCTCCATCACTTCTCTAATGGCGCAAACTTCAATTGACTCCCCTTTTTCTAATTTGCCTTTGGGTAAATCCCATTTATCATTTCTATAAATAAAAAGAACCTTACCTTCTTTATTGGTCACAACCCCACCAGCGGCTACCACAAGCGGAATTCGCTTTGTAAATTTTTTTAAAATCTCTTCTTGATTTGGGTGATAAATATAAGCTTCGTTTAACTTTCCTTTTCTTAAAGAAGTAATCGCTACTTGTATAGAATCCTCATTAAGTGGAAAAGATTTACTCTCTCCAACATCAGAAAGATTACTCGTTAAAACAAGAGGACGTTCATTGACAAAAACTTTATACATTTGCTCTATGATTTTAAATAAAGACACCGCAAAAAAAACAGCAGAACTTCTATTGCAAATTAATGCAATAAAGTTGAATCCTGAAAATCCATTTACATGGGCTTCGGGTTGGCGTTCACCAATTTATTGTGACAATAGAATTGTTCTCTCATACCCTACTATTCGTAATTTTATTCGACAAGAGATGGCGAAACAAGTTGAGGACCTTTACGGAAAACCAGATGTTATTGCTGGTGTTGCTACAGGAGCAATCGGTATTGGCATGTTAGTTGCTGATTATTTGGGTCTGCCATTTATATATGTAAGACCGCAAGCTAAGGCTCATGGACGTCAAAATCAGATAGAAGGGCAATTTGAATCTGGGCAAAAAGTAGTCGTAATTGAAGATTTAATTAGTACTGGAAAAAGTAGCCTACATGCTGTTGATGCATTAAATGAGGCCGGAGCCAATATAAAAGGAATGCTAGCCATATTTTCATATGGGTTTGATGTATCTGTAAAGAATTTTGAAAAAAAGAATATAGAATTGCATACTCTAAGCGACTATGCTAATTTAATTGAGCAGGCTGCCGATACCAATTATATAAAAGAAGAACAATTAAACACATTATCTGAATGGAGAAAAAATCCTTCAGATTGGAAACAAGAATAAGATGCACTTAGAATCACCTAAAAAAACAGTTGAAAAAAGCAAAGAAGAAGTTTACGAATTTCTTTGCGATATTAAAAACTTCAAACAGTTAATGCCAGACAACATAAGCAAGTTTGAAGTATTAAGTGAAGACACTTTTATTTTCGCATTAAAAGGTATGCCAGAAATTACTTTAAAATTAAAAGAAAAGGTTCCTTACGACAAAATAGTTTTAGGCTCAGCCGAGGGTAAATTAAATTTTACATTAACAGCAGATATTTTAGAGTTAACCGAAAAATCTACGGATGTTACTTTACATTTTAACGGAGAATTTAATGCTATGATGGCTATGATGATTAAAAACCCAATTACTAATTTCATTGGTACCTTATCACAAAATATGGCTAAGATTTAAATAATCTAATAAAGCAGTTTAATCTCTTTCATGTTGAACTCCTTTAACATTCCATTTTCTAATTGCACAATTAATCGTCCCTCTAAGGAGACTCCTGTAATAACACCGGTAAATAGTTGGTTATTCGAATCCTTAAAATTAGAGACTTTTCCTTTGCAATAAAGCACCTCTGAATATTCTTTTTCGAGCGTTTTAAACATACTTGAATTAAGCAAATTAAAATAATGCTCTAACTCTTCAAGTAGTTTGTAAAGTAACTCCTCTAAATTATATTTTTCCTTTAACAACAATTTTAGGGAGGTAGCGTTAAAAAGGTTATGGAACTCAGTCTGGTTAACATTTAGACCAATGCCAATTATTGAAGTTTTAATTTGCTGACCTTGCAAGGTATTTTCAATTAGAATTCCGCAAATTTTTTGGTTACCTGACAGAATGTCGTTTGGCCATTTAATTGATAAATTTGGAGTTTTAAGAGCTCTTAAAAAGGCATATACCGCTAAAGAAACAGTTATATTTAAATAATATTGGTTTTGTACATCAAAACTATCAAACTGCTTCAAAACGCTAAAGGTCAAGTTTTTACCAGCTGTAGATTGCCATGTTGTACCCATTTGACCTCTTGCTTTTGTTTGCTCATTGGCAATTACAACAGTATAGTCTTTAACAGAACTGGTAAGCATTAGATTTTTTAGATATTGGTTGGTAGAGTCCGTGGCATTAAGTTTGATTATATGCATAAACAGCCCTGATATTAAGTATTGATATCTTATGTTAAAAAATAGGGGTTAAAAGAACAAAAAAATAATAACTTTGCGTAAACTAAATAATTTGAATGCAGAAAGGTAAAGCTAGCGCAGACGAGTTGATTGCTGTGATACTACAAGGCGTAGAAGAGGTAAAAGGCCAAGACATAAGGTTATTAGACCTCAGAGAATTAGAAAACACAGTTTGTGACTACTTTGTAATTTGCAATGGTACTTCAAATACACATGTGAATGCTATAGTTGGATCCGTACAAAAAACAGTGAGCAAGGCTATCAAAGATAAACCTTGGCATGTTGAAGGCAGTGAAAATGCCGAATGGATTTTAATGGATTATGTAAACGTAGTAGTTCATGTCTTCCAGAAACACATTAGAGAATATTATGACATTGAAGGTCTTTGGGGCGATGCGAAGGTAACCGCATTGGAAGGCAGTATTAAATAGGTAAAAAAAAATAATGGCAAAAGATAATAATTCGAATCCGAAAAAACCGAAATTTAGCTCATGGTGGATCTATGGCTTAATTGCAATATTACTTATTGGGTTTCAGATTCTAAATAGTGGTAATTTCTCAGGCACTCGCACAACAACTACTTCTGAGCTTCAGGAATATTTAAGAAATGGTGATATTGAAAAAATCACGATCATCACAAACACGAATCAAGCTAAGGTATTCTTAACAGAAGAAGCATTACAAAAAGATGTACACAAAGACGTACATGACAAACCTTTCTCTTTAGGTACAGCTGTGGTTCCACAATACGTTCTAGATTATGGTGATTTACAGATTTTTCAAAACGAAATAACTGAAATCAAAAAAGAAAACAGTTTAGATACTATTGTTGAATTTGATAAAGAATCTAGTTACTTAATTGATTTATTAGTAGGTATTTTACCTTTTATATTAATTATTGGTATATGGATTTACCTCATGCGCCGCATGTCTGGCGGTGGCGGTGGTGGAGCCGGTGGTCAGATATTCAATATTGGTAAATCAAAAGCGAAACTTTTTGATGAAAAAACTGATACTAGAACTTCATTTAAAGATGTTGCCGGATTAGAAGGTGCTAAAGAAGAAGTTGAAGAAATAGTAGAGTTTTTAAGAAACCCAGATAAGTATACTTCATTAGGAGGTAAAATTCCTAAGGGTGCATTACTTGTTGGCCCTCCAGGAACAGGTAAAACACTTTTAGCTAAAGCTGTTGCAGGTGAAGCAAAGGTTCCTTTTTTCTCTTTATCAGGTTCAGATTTCGTTGAAATGTTTGTTGGTGTAGGTGCTTCACGTGTGCGTGACTTATTTAAGCAAGCAAAAGATAAATCTCCGGCCATCATTTTTATTGATGAAATTGATGCTATCGGTAGAGCTCGTGGTAAAAACAATTTTACTGGATCAAATGATGAACGTGAAAATACGCTGAATCAATTACTAACCGAGATGGATGGTTTTGGTACAAATACGAATGTTATTGTACTAGCTGCTACAAACCGTGCAGATGTTTTAGACAAAGCATTAATGCGTGCAGGTAGATTTGACAGACAAATTTATGTAGACTTACCAGACATTCGTGAGCGTAAAGAAATTTTCGAAGTACACTTAAGACCTATAAAAACTGCAGAAACACTTGATTTAGATTTCCTAGCACGTCAGACTCCAGGTTTCTCCGGTGCTGATATTGCAAATGTTTGTAATGAAGCTGCATTAATTGCTGCTAGAAAAGAACGTAAAGCGGTTACTAAACAAGACTTTTTAGACGCTGTAGATCGTATTGTTGGTGGTTTAGAAAAGAAGAATAAAATTATCACTCCTGGTGAAAAGAAAACTATAGCTTACCATGAAGCAGGCCATGCAACTGTTAGTTGGATGTTAGAACATGCTGCACCATTAGTAAAAGTTACTATTGTACCAAGAGGACAATCTTTAGGAGCCGCGTGGTATTTACCTGAAGAGCGACTAATAGTTAGACCAGAACAGATGTTAGACGAAATGTGTGCGACAATGGGTGGTAGAGCAGCAGAAAAGGTTATTTTCAACCAAATCTCTACCGGAGCTTTAAGTGACCTTGAAAAGGTAACAAAACAAGCCCGCGCAATGGTTACAGTCTACGGGCTTAACGAAGAAATTGGAAATATAACATATTACGATTCTTCAGGTCAAGATTCATTTGGGTATTCTAAACCATATAGTGAAGACACTGCTCGAAAAATAGACGCTGAAATTTCTAAAATAATTGAAGAACAATATCAAAGAGCTATTCAAGTATTACATGATAATGAAGACAAGCTAACTATTCTTGCAGAACGTCTATTGGAGAAAGAAGTTATCTTTAAAGAAGATCTTGAAAAAATATTTGGTAAGCGTCCATTTGCAAAAGAAGAAATGGAAGATCCTTTGGCTGAGGATATTAGTGCAAAAAAAGAAAATGAAGTTGCTGATCAGTCGAAAACTGAAGAGTAAGGAAACGAAAAAAAATAATTACATTTATATTTCAAGTATAAACTAACCAAAAATACCAATTGAAATTTTAAAACATCAATGGGGCTGTTTGATAAATTGTTTGGGGGAGGAAAAAAGGTTTCAAGAGAAACTGCACAAACTAGGGGTGCTCATATGCCCGACCTAAATATACCTGTTGATGAAAAGTTTACAATACATTTCAAAAAAAATGGTGGTAAGTTTTTGTATTGCGATTCTTTAAAAGAAATTTCACAAGCTTTAACAAACATTGTAAGTGAAAACAATTGGCAAAGTGCACCATTCTTAGTCTTAGATGATCGCCTTTCGAAAAAATTTTCTAAAGAAAATATTAATTACACCGATAAAACTGGTAAAAGCGAAATATTCTTTACCACTTGCGAACATTTAATTGCACAAGATGGTTCTATATTAGTTTGTTCTAACCAACTTTTAGAAAACAAATTAATTGATTTACCAGATAATGTAATTGTTTTTGCAACTACTAGTCAACTTGTAGAAACAATTGGTGGGGGATTAAAAATGATTAAGAAAAAATATGGTCGGAGCATTCCAACCAATATTACTACATTAAAACATTTTCAAGCAAACGAAGAAAACGATCACGATTTTCTAACTTACGGTAGTTCTTCTAAAAATTTATATCTTTTACTTCTGGAAGATTTATAATATGAAGGAAATTCTTCGTCGGTCCATTACTGGGGTCATATATATTGTTCTTTTATTATCTGCAGTTTTTTTAAGCTCCGATGCTTTTGATTTCCTGTTCATGATATTTGGGCTAGCATGTATTTATGAATACAAACGTCTTGTCGGCCTAAAAGGGTATTATATTTTCCTTGCTTATCTTGTGCTTTGGTGGATATTTATTTATCTCGTTAAAGAGGAAAACAAAGTGCCTATTAACATTTTAATGTTTACTACGATTGCTGTAAATATTGGCATGCTAATATACTTGTTTACCAAAAAAGAAAAAATTTTCACAACAACCGAAAAGTTCATCGCTGGTTTATTCTATATAGGTGGAGGATGTATTTTTTTAACCATGATTCCATATAAAAATAATGAATTTGCGAAATATTTAATTATTGGCATATTCATTTTAATATGGGTTAACGACAGTTTTGCATATCTTGTTGGGAGAACTTTTGGTAGAACAAAGCTTTTCCCCAGAGTATCACCAAAAAAAACATGGGAAGGCACTATAGGCGGGATGGTATTCGCTATAGCTACGGCATATTTTATGGCTCGTGTAGAACCAATAGTAAATCCAATGCAATGGGTTACACTTGCTTTAGTAATAGTTATCTTTGGAAGCTTAGGAGATTTAGTAGAATCGAAGCTAAAACGTTCTGCTGGTGTTAAAGACAGTGGAGCAATAATGCCCGGTCATGGAGGAATGCTAGACCGATTAGACAGTTTAATTTTTGCGGCACCTTTTGCCTATTTAACTTTAAATATTTTTGCAAATGTTTCATAAAGAGGGACAAAAAATTATTTTACTCACCTTTTTTCTGGTTGCAGCAACCGTATTGCTAGCTCAATATTATATTGGTATTCCATGGCTTAAAATTGCACTACAGGTAGCAGCTTTAATTGTTTTGATTCTAATATTACAATTCTTTAGAAACCCAAATAGAAATGTCATTAAAAATTTTGATGACATTTTATCACCAGTTGACGGCAAAGTAGTTGTAATTGAAGAAGTAGAAGAAACTGAATATTTTAATGATAGACGTCGCCAAGTATCAATCTTTATGTCACCTACAAATGTCCACGTAACTCGCTACCCTGCTAGTGGTTCTATTAAGTATTCCAAATACCATCCTGGCAAATACTTAGTAGCTTGGCACCCAAAATCTAGCACTGAAAATGAGCGAACAACAGTAGTTATAAATACACCAAAATTTGGAGACATTTTATACAGACAGATTGCAGGTGCATTGGCTCGACGCATAGTAAATTATGCAGAAGAAGGACAAAATGCGCAGCAAGGAGATGATGCCGGTTTTATTAAATTCGGTTCAAGAGTAGATTTGTTCTTACCTTTAGATTGTGCAGTTACTGTAAAGTTAGACCAAAAGGTCATAGGTGCGAAAACCTGTATTGCTACTACATTATCAAAGGATGACAAAGAAGAACTTACATACTAATTTCACAGAAGCTGTAGAACTAGCTAATGACTATACTGGTTCGTTGCCACCCGATTTAATGCTTAAGTTATATGCTTATTTTAAAATAGCTACCAATAACTCAGAATATCCGAATGGCAAAACACCATTAATTAATGCATTTAAAATTAACGCACTAATTCAAGCAAAGAAGATGACCAGAGAAGATGCAATGAAAGAATATATCTCTTTAGTTAAGAAAGAATTAAAAGCCTGAAGCACTAGAAATTTAGTCTTTTACCAACTTAATTTCTTACTCATACAAATCATTTAGATCAGCTTCACATAATTCTACCATAAAGCCCGCTAATTTTTCTGAAATAGCATTGAAAAATTTTTCGCCTTTTTCAATTGTTGCCTTATGTGGATTTCCCACACCTGTATCTGCGCTTATTTCCGACCATTTTCTTTCGGCCCACACCCAGCCCTCTGAAAATGATTTTATTTTATATTTTTTGGATGCTCCATCTCCCCATTTATCTTTAGGTAAAATAAGATCTGGTCGTAAATAAAGCATAAGACTTGTTTCCATTTCATCTGCATGATCACCTTTTTCTTCGAAATACAAATCCTTGTCTAACATCTGTGGAAAAAAACAAAAGCTGATAAACATTTTAGGAAACTTAAGTCCTAATTCGCGTACTATGGGCTTAAAATTATTACCTCCATGACCATTAAAAATAAGTAGCTTATAAATACCCTGTCTATTCAACACCTCCACAATATCGGTTAAGATAGCCAACTGTGTACTTGGATTTAAATTAATATCCAAATAAATATCTGATTGCCCAGTATTAACTCCGAAAGGCAAAGTTGGCAATACCATTACCTTCGAACCTTGTACCCAAGCTCGTTTAGCAGATTCAGCCGTTAAATAATCTGCTTGAAAATTGTCAGTAGCATAGGGTAGATGATAATTATGTGCTTCTGTAGCTCCCCAAGGCAATACAGCTAATTCCACTTTAGCATCTTTCAACGCCTCCCAATTTGTTTCAGCTAGAATATATGGTCTCATTTTAAGTCTTTATACAAACTTAATAATCGGTGATGAGAAAGTATTAAAAATTATTATTATTTAGCAATAAGAAGCATCAAAGACAGTTTAAAATCGAGAAATAATCCGCTCCCCTATTCAGTCCAGAATAAATATGCAAAAGCTATTTTTCGCTCATATTAAATGAGGTTGATACAACTCTAGTTTTAGATAGCGAATCGTGCCAACCAATTGGATCAGTGCCAAAAAAAGACAGAAATTCAAATGGAATAAACCTACAAATGGTACGTAAAAAGACAGTACCTATATTAGGTTTTTGGCCAGTTTCTGTTACAACTTTAGTTTTTGTAATTACCTTACCAATAGACTGCCCCGAGATTCCTTCCAAAAGCGTATAATAAATAGTGCTTGCAATAAAACCTATCGCATATTCTAAAAGTTTATTATTTCCTTCAAAAATAGATAACGATTCTGGAGATACTAAAGCCAAAATAACCCCTAAGAAAAAACTAAACACCATTATAAATAACATGGTAGAGATAAAGTCGATTAGGTAATTCACAAATCTCTGTCCCCTTGTCGCCAATTGTGTATCAATTCCATATGCTGTTGAATTTATAGATAATCTAGCCTTTAAGCTACTATCTTCACGATACGACTCACAACTACTATCAAAGTCAGCAGTTTGTCCATTTAAGCTACAGATTATACCTAAATTCAAATCCTTCTCCTGATTTACACATACTTTACAGAATTGTAATTGCGCTTGGCGTGTCATACTCCTTTGGTTTTAACAGTGGTTTTGTTAAAACGCCACCAATAGAAGTATCATATAATTATTCGACCAAAGGAACTAGAAATAGCTTCTATTACTCTAAGCTGCCATATTAGGCTCCATAGATTTTTCGAAATATGTAAAATAAATACTAGCAAATATGGTAAGTATTAAGTATAGAGCTACTATTTTACTTCCAAATGGGAGGAAATTATCCAGTCCGAACCAATCTCCTAAAAATATGATTATTACCAAACCAGCAATCCCCCTAAAAACTTCTATCCAAACAGCAAAAATGGCTCCATCCATAAGGCTTGTATAGCCATAAACCCCAAGAAACAGAAGTGTACTAAATATAAATAAATTTGCAAATTCAATATTGGAAAAGTTGTAAAACATAAAAAGTAATAATAACAAAGTACAGACTAGTTGAAAAATAACATATACTTTCAAAGCTAAAGAAGCGGGCGTTTGATAACGTTTGAAATTATATACATCTTCAATTATTTCAATAGGATGTTTAGCTACTAAATCACTTGGTCTCCAACCAGTTGGCATAAACCAAATACGCAATTTATCCCAATAACTTTTGGTATGCCATGCGTCTTTAATCAAACGAAATAAATGTTGAAAATTAATTAAAACTGGATTCCAAGTACTAGCCGGTTTCAACACCCCATATTGCGGAGGCACATTCTCTAATTCTTTCTGAAAAGTCCCAAACCAACGATCCCAAACACATAGTATCTGTCCTAGGTTTTTATCAATATATTCTGGATTTATTGCATGATGAACCCTATGCTGAGATGGTGTCACAATTATATACTCTAACCATCCCATTTTATTAATATGTCTCGTGTGATACCAAAATTGAGCAAAAAGATGAATTGGTGCTAATATTAATATTACCTCATTGGGTACACCAAAAATTGCTGCAGGAATAAGGAAAAGAGCAAAATAACCCAAAAGGTTGGAGATTGGTTGTCGTAAGGCACAGGCAAGATTGAATTCTTCACTACTATGATGAATTACATGTTGATTCCAAAAAAAATTTACTTTATGGCTAAGTCTATGATTCCAATAACCTGCAAAATCAATAACTACGAAAGCAATTAACCAAACTAGCCATGTAGCTTTTAAATCGAAAATAGCCAAATGCTCCAATAAAAATGGATATGAAACTAAAACCAACCCTAAACCCAGCGTATCTTTTAAAATATTAGTAAATCCTGAGCTTAAGCTAGAGACCGTGTCGAAAACTTTATATTTCTGATCTTTTACAACATAACCATAAGCTATTTCAACAATCAGCAATATGGTAAAAAAAGGAATGGCATAAAGTAATGCCGTGGCATAAGTTTCCATTTATAGGTAATCTTATTCAATTAATTAAACGGACCAACCATAATATGGGCTCTAAAAGTACCTGGATCCATTAGCCAAGGCATTCCTTTTTCATGAGGTTTACTTGGTAATCCAGTGGATTGCACTGTTGCAAATGGCGTATAAATAACATATCTGTATTGAGCATCTGATAGCTCTCCTGTTTGTTTATTGTAGTTATCATCGCTCCCGTAATAAACATACAACATACTCGGAACAATGGGCATTTGCCATTTTCCTGAGGCAACCTCAGCTCCTTGAATTTCGCGCTTCTCTTTGGTGTTTTTCCCTTCAGCTGTTAATTCTCGGCCCCTTTTCATAAAAGGCTCTAACGCTACTGAATAACAAGAAACACTTATTCCTTCTTTAGAAGGATCATCAGCTATACAAACTAAATTGTTTGAACCTTCTCGTAATACAACTAATTCTCCATCGGGATTATACCCATAAACCATGGCCTGAGCTTTATCAGCTTCTGGCGCCGGTAACAGAGCAGTTTTTATTTGAATTTCCGATGGCAGAATGTCAGGTTTAATTTCTTGCGCAAAAGTGTTTACAGCAAATAGTACTACAAATAATCTGAATAACTTTTTCATTTTGAAAGGTTTCTTTAAAGATAGAAAACAATCTTTTAATCTTCAAGTCAGTTTTCAACTACCTGAGTTTTAAAATTAGAAGCCATCAACTCTATTACCGATATAACAACAACTATAATCAACTCCAACAAGAAATAACCTATGGCCCATGGTGTTAACGCTTCAAAATGAATAAACAATAGGGTTATTGTTAAACAACAGTACAACAAATTTGCAACACCAATTATTCGTAAAAATGGACGCCATTTAAACTTCAAGAAATAAAATGAACAAAAAGAATAAACCGCAAAAAAGCATGGAATCACTGCTAAAATATAGAGCGTATTAATTGACAAGCCTATGTAATTCTTAAGCTCAACTAATACAAAACCCAGAAAAAAAGCAGAAATCACCGCACCAAGAGCATCTATTAAAAATAGTTGCTTTGGATGTGCTATTAAATTTTTTAGCCATAAACGAACAGCATTCATATTTTAAATATAAATACAACCAGTGCTAGAGCAAAAGAATAGATTAAGAAATACTCGCCAAACTCTTTTCTAATGTTTCAATTTTAGCTTCAGCATCTGCTGCTTTTTTCTTTTCAATGGCCACAACCTGTTCTGGTGCATTATTTACAAAACGCTCGTTTGAAAGTTTCTTTTGGACTGATTGCAAAAAGCCTTTGGTGTATTTTAATTCTTCTTGAATTTTCTGAATCTCAGCTTCCACATCAATTGCTCCACCTACAGGTATAAAATACTCATTACTTTTCACCCTAAAAGTTAGTGCACCGTCTACAGCTTCATTAACATAAGCAATAGCAGCAGTATTTGTTAATTTACAAATAACAGCATCCCATTCATCTGAGGTTTTTTCTTCATTTAAAACAGAAACTTCAAGAGCTTCTTTCATTGGAATATTCTTCTCTTTACGAATGTTTCTAATACCAGAGACAACCTCAGCAGCAAATTCAAAATCTCTTATCAATTCATTATCAACTGATGTAATTGTTGGCCATTCGGAAACTATTAATGCTTCTTCAAGGGTTCGTTTCGCTATATGCTGCCAAATCTCTTCTGTTAGAAATGGCATAAATGGATGCAATAATTTTAAATTCTGTTCTAAAATTTTAATTACCGCATTATAAGTTACTTTATCTATTGGTTGTTGGTAAGCTGGTTTTACAATTTCCAAAAGCCAAGAACTATAATCATCCCAAACTAATTTATAAGTTGCCATTAAGGCATCTGATATTCTAAATTTGCTAAAATGATCTTCAATTTCAACCAAAGTTTGTTGGAACTTGGCATTATACCATTTGATTCCCAATTTAGCAGATTTTGGCTGTGGAATATCAGCTACCTCCCACCCCTCAACCAATCGGAAACCATTCCAAATTTTATTTGAAAAGTTTTTACCCTGTTGACACAAATCTTCATCAAACATTAAATCATTTCCTGCAGCAGAACTTAACAGTAGACCTACACGAACACCATCTGCTCCGTAATCTTCTATCAATTTTAATGCATCAGGAGAATTCCCTAATGATTTAGACATTTTTCTACGCTGCTTATCGCGAACAATACCTGTAAAATAGACGTTCTTAAAAGGTCGTTCATCTCTATATTCATAACCAGAAATAATCATACGAGCTACCCAAAAGAAAATAATATCTGGTGCTGTTACTAAATCACTGGTAGGATAATAGTAATTAATATCTTTATTATCAGGCTCCAAAATTCCGTTAAAAACAGTCATAGGCCATAACCAAGAAGAAAACCAAGTATCTACCACATCTTCATCTTGTCGCAGGTTGTCTGCAACTAATGTTTTATTCCCAGATTTATCTTTTGCCAATTTTAAAGCATCTTCAATATTCTCTGCAACAACAAAATCATTTTGTCCATCGCCATAGAAGTATGCAGGAATTCTTTGTCCCCACCACAATTGACGTGAAATATTCCAATCACGAACATTCGTCATCCAATGACGATACATATTCTCAAATTTCTTTGGAAAAAACTGAATATCATCAGAATCTAAAACCCCTTTAATTGCAGGTTTTACCAAATCGTCCATCTTCAAGAACCATTGATCTGATAATCTAGGTTCAATAACCGCCTTTGTGCGTTCAGAAGTACCAACTTTATTAATATAGTTTTCGGTTTTAACTAAGTCACCCTTTTCCTCTAGCTCCTTAGAAATAGCCTTACGTACTACAAATCTATCTTGCCCTTCGTAATGTAGTCCGAAAGAATTTAAAGTGGCATCTGCATTGAAAATATCTATGGTCTCCAGGTTATGCTTTTCCCCTAAAACCTTATCATTCATATCATGAGCTGGTGTAACCTTCAAACACCCAGTTCCAAACTCTACATCAACATATTCATCTTCAATAATAGGAATTACTCTATTAGATATGGGCACAATAACGTTCTTGCCTTTTAAATGCTTAAAACGTTCATCATTGGGGTTAATACAAATAGCTGTATCACCTAAAATAGTTTCCGGACGTGTAGTAGCTATTATTACACGCTCATCAGAACCTTCAATCTTATAGGATATATAATAAAGTAACCCTTGCTTCTCTTCATAGATAACTTCTTCATCAGATAGTGTAGTTTGTGCCTCAGGATCCCAATTAACCATACGATAGCCTCTGTATATCAACCCCTTATCAAACAAATCTATAAATACTTTTATGACAGATTTTGACATATTGTCATCCATGGTAAACGCAGTACGGTCCCAATCACAAGAACAACCTAATTTTTTTAATTGTTCTAATATAACACCACCATATTCATTCTTCCACTCCCAAGCATGTTTTAAAAAATCATCTCTTGTAATGTCAGCTTTATTAATACCTTGCTCTTTTAAACGAGCAACTACCTTAGCTTCGGTAGCAATAGAAGCATGGTCTGTACCAGGCACCCAACAGGCATTTTTACCCATAAGACGCGCCCTACGGGTTAAAACATCTTGTAGTGTATTATTAAGCATGTGCCCCATATGAAGCACACCGGTAACATTTGGTGGAGGAATAACAATTGTGAATGGTTCACGATCATCTGGCTCTGAATGAAAATACCCATTTTGCATCCAATATTCGTACCAACGGTTCTCTACCTGATTTGGGATATATTTTGACGGAATTTCCATTTTTTGGAACGGTTATTGGTTAATGAAATACGGCGTTAAAAAAAACCCGTTGTCAATGATATGTTAAAATATCAGATTATGCGGGCAATTGGCCGAAATATAAATACGAAACAAAAATAAGTAACGTTAGTATATAACAAAAGAATTTTGGACGTTCATCGCAAAAGATTTACATTTGAAATTCACCCAAAACTGAATAATGATGAAAAAAATAGTACTTGTATTATTTGTAGGCCTAATGGGATTAACCCTTACGGCTCAAGAGGCTAAGGCCAAAATAGATTTTAAATCCGAAACAGTTGATTACGGTGAAATCGCTAAAGGAGCTGATGGAGTTCGAATTTTCGAATTTACAAACACAGGTAACGCACCTTTAATTATTAGTAAAGTAAGTTCTAGTTGTGGTTGTACTATTCCTAAAAAACCAGAAGATCCGATTTTACCAGGTAAAACAGGCGAAATTCAAGTAAAATATGATACAAATAGGGTTGGTCCAATCCGAAAGGCTATTACAGTTATTTCGAATGCTGATACACCAACCAAAGTATTAAAAATTAAAGGAGAGATTAAAGCTCCAGCTGGAAAATAAATTATAATTTTTCAAAATATAAAAAAGCCCCAACCAATGGTTGGGGCTTTTTACATTATAATATACTTTAAGGCATTGGTTGAAACATTTTTTTAAGTGTAAAAGAAAATTGTAAGTCTTTATTAGAACGCTGAATCATAACACGAACTTTCTTTCCCTCTTGTTTATCGAGCATATACATTACATCTTGTAACTTATAATGATGAATTTTTTTTCCATCTACCGCAAGAACAACATCACCTTCACGCAAACCAGCATCATGTGCCGGACTACCAGCCCGTATACCAGACACCACAATTTCAGGAACCAGGCTCACTTTTGTTCTATTTTCAAGTACTATTTCAACATTGCCAAATTTACGTTCTTCAATATTCACCACACCCTTATTATCAGCTAAACTTTCAGCCACGTAACGTAAGCCATTGTGCTGCAAAGTAATTCCACTCAAATTATAATGAAATGGTGTTTTAAAATATTTATTTTTTCTCAATGATATTTTCTGATTCGGAAAATCAAAAACAATATTAAAGCGCTTTAATACTTCACCGCCTAGACTTCCATTACGATTACCCAAGTTGCTAATAGAATTATAAGATTCTTTGTCTGGAAAAGCTGTTTTAGCATCATTTAGCTCAAATGAGCCCAAATTAATTTTATTCACTTTGGTTCGTTTACCAAAAATGCTACCGTTTAAACCTTCTCCTAAAAAGTCATCATAGTGTTTCTCTGGAACATCAATGAGGTCATCTCTAAAAAGCCATACCGCATCACTACTACCCGTATCTATTAACAATCGAACAGGTAAATCACTTTTATCATTTAACGTAATCTGACCCTCAACATAGGCTTTACTATTTCTTATAGATAAAGGTAGGACCTCAATTTTCTTGCTTTTTTTATACTTATATCCTTCAGGAGAATAGAATTTTATTGTTTTTGAAAAGTAATTAATATCTACCACAAAATCCTTAAACAAATCATACCCAATTATGCCGTGAACAGGTATGCCTAAATTTGGAGAAAAGTTTAAATCACTATCTAAAATAATAAACAACTGTTGATTATTATTTTCAATAGCATTTAATTTAAAAGAATTCCTCTTTGAACTAAGAGCCTTTATGGGCTCTCCCTCACCCAAGCCTCGAATGGTTATTTCTGAAACATTATTTAAATGAACCGGGTCATGATCGTTTAAATTAAATAGAATTGGCTTTCTAACTCCTGTATCTAAAATAAAGGATAGTTTAGCGCCGTTAACTTCAATAGGTAAAACAATTAAGTTATTAATAAGCTGAAATTTTATCTTTTGATACTTTTGACCATAGGGCAATTTAAATGACTGCGAAGTACCAAAGAGTGGCGCGCAAAGAGCAAAAATCAAAATAAATATAGATAAACGTTTCATTATCAAAGCACTTACACTCTTAAAGATAGTTAATAATTAACAGGTAGGCATTGTTAATTAACATATTTTCATTTCACGAATAACACTGAAGTTTATTGCTTTCCACCATTTGATTCCCCATTTTTGTTATAAATTATTAGATAATGCCATCAATATCAAAAAAAGGGCTTTCCATGCCTCAATCACCGATTCGTAAATTGGTTCCTTTTGCAGAGGAAGCAAAAAAAAAGGGGATAAATGTATTACACCTTAATATTGGTCAACCCGATATTAAAACACCTCAAATAGCTTTGGATGCGGTAAAAAACAATACAATAGAAGTATTGGCATATAGCAGAACAGAAGGTTCCGAAACGTACAGAACAAAGATTGCGGCATATTATGCAAAAAACGACATACATATTAATGCCGATGATATTATTGTTACTACTGGTGGTTCAGAAGCGTTATCATTTACGATAGGAAGCATTGCTGATACAGATGATGAAATAATCATTCCCGAGCCTTTTTATGCCAATTACAATGGTTTTTCAACTGCACTAGGTGTTAAAGTGGTGCCTATTAGTTCTAGTCTAGAAGATAATTTTGCTTTACCTCCAATTGAAGATTTTGAAAAGCTAATTACAACAAAAACGAAGGCGATTTTAATCTGTAATCCTGGTAATCCGACAGGATATTTATACACTAAAGAAGAAATTAAAAAATTAGCCCTATTGGTTAAAAAACATGATATCTTCTTAATTGCTGATGAAGTATACCGTGAGTTCACTTACGACGGCGTTGAGCATTATTCCATATTACAAGAAGAAGGATTGGACAACAATGCAATAGTAATCGACTCAGTTTCTAAACGATACAGTATGTGTGGTGCTAGAATAGGTTGCTTAGTTACAAGAAATAAAGAAGTGATAAAAACTGCTATAAAATTTGCTCAAGCTCGCCTATCACCACCAACATATGCCCAAATAGCTGCCGAAGCTGCTTTAGAAACACCACAAAAATATTTTGATGATGTAATTAGTGAATACGTTGTTAGACGAGATGTACTAATTGAAGAACTTGAAAAAATTGAAGGTGTAAAAGTTGCTCGACCAAAAGGTGCTTTTTATTGTATTGCAGAATTACCAATTACAGATGCAGATGATTTTGCCCAATGGTTATTGGAAGATTTTAGAGTAAATAATGAAACAGTTATGGTCGCACCTGCTGGCGGTTTCTATGCAACTCCAGGATTAGGAAAAAACCAGATTAGAATCGCTTATGTACTTGAAAAGGAAAGTTTAAAAAGAGCTGTCAACATACTAAAGGAAGCCCTAAAGAGTTATATTAGTTAATGAAGATTCTACAAGATATATCTCTTAAACAGTACAATACTTTTGGTATTAATTCTAATGCCAAATACTTTTTAGAAATAAACTCTGAAAAAGATCTTAGAAAAGCACTTAAGTTAAAAGAGTATCCGGAGAAATTTATTATTAGTGGCGGCAGTAATATGTTAATAACAGGCCCTATCGATGCTCTTGTATTGCATATTAATATTAAAGGCATTTCTCTTATAGCCGAAAATGACAATAATGTCCTTATAAAAGCTGCGGCCGGCGAAAATTGGCATGAACTAGTATTATGGACATTAAAGCATAATTATGGTGGTCTCGAAAACATGTCTCTAATACCAGGAAATGCAGGTACTGCCCCTATTCAAAATATAGGCGCTTATGGCGTTGAATTAAAAGATAATTTTGTGAGCTGTGAAGCCATGAACGTTGACACTCAGGAAATTGAAACATTTTCGAAGTCAGATTGTAAATTTGGTTATCGCGATTCATTCTTTAAAAATGAAGGAAAGGGAAAATATATAATTACCGCTATAACTCTTAGTCTAACTACAAAAAATCATCAATTAAATACTTCTTACGGAGCTATTGAAAATGAGTTAGAAAGTAATAAGGTTACGGATCCGACCCCAACAGACATATCCAATGCTGTTATTACCATAAGACAGAGCAAATTACCTGACCCAAAAGTATTAGGGAATAGTGGTAGTTTTTTTAAAAATCCAGTGATTTCTAAATATGAATTTGGTATCTTTTCAGAAGCGCATCCAGAAGCACCATTTTATAAGGTTTCTAATGAAACATATAAAATTCCTGCCGGTTGGCTAATTGAGCAATGTGGATATAAGGGGAAAAGGTTTGGAGATGCGGGAGTGCACAAAAATCAGGCTTTAGTTTTAGTAAACTATGATAATGCAACTGGAAAAGAAATACTAGAATTGGCATTTCGAATAATTTCTGATGTAAAAAGGAAATTTGGAATCAGCATATCGCCAGAAGTTAATATAATAAAATAACCCTTAAACATTAATGTTTAAGGGTTATACCAAACCAAACTAACCAAAAACTAAATGTACAATTACCAGTTGCACATTTATCTAATTAAATTTTTGAGAAACGCTACTATAACAATCAATTTTATAAATTAGCGTTTAACTATATACGGAATGAACTATGGATTTAGATGCTTAAACAAAAACTTTTTTTAAGCCCCATTTGCGATTTATGAGCACACTACTTGAAAAACATATCGTAGAACTACTACAAGACCGAGATGAGAAAGCAATTTCTCTGCTATATGAGCATTATGGCGATACCTTATTCGGGGTTGCCAATAAGGTTGTTCGGAATGAAGAACTTGCTCAAGACGTTTTACAAGAGAGTTTTGTTAAAATCTGGAAAAAATCAGATTCTTATGACTCTTCAAAAGCTAAGCTTTTCACTTGGTTATTTAGAATTACCAGGAACACTGCAATTGATAAACTTAGAAGCGTAAACACAAAATCTGATAAAGAAGTCCAAATTGATGTTTCAGACGTATATAATTTGGGTGTTAATAGTATACGACCCGAGTTTATTGACGTTCGAGAGAATTTAGAAAAGATTGAAGAAAAGTACCAAATCGTTTTAGAGGCACTTTTTTTTCAAGGTATGACACAACAAGAAGCTAGTGATGAACTAGATATACCGTTGGGAACCATTAAATCTAGATTAAAAATTGGACTGAGAGAACTTCGGAAAATTTATGTGACAATACTATTATTATCCTTAGTTATAAATATTGACGAACTAATAAGTGTAATCTAATAAATTAGAAGGTTTAAAACCAGCTAATATTGCAGATTCTACCTGTTTAAATACAGAATTGACTGAACAAACAAAACAAATTTAACAGATGAAAGATAAAATTAAAATATTCTTAGACTCTGATTTACTCGAAAAGTACCTTTTAGGCACTACGAACAATCAAGAAGCACTTCAAGTAGAGCGCTATATCGCTATGTACCCTGAAGTAAGAGACACATACAACGAACTTCAAGACAATCTTGAAGCATATGCGAACCTACATGCTATAAAAACTCCTGAAGGATTAAAAGAAAATATTGTAGCATTAATAAAAGCAGAAAATGCTGGTCGTAGAAATTATTTCAAATATGGTATAGCCGCAAGTATTGCTGTATTAATATTCGCCGGTTCTTCATATTTCTTTTGGGATCAAAACCAAAGTTTACAAGAAGAAAATACTATTGTAAGTAATAAGATTAAAGATTTAGAAGAAAACATGCGCGAACAATTAGAAGATGTTCGTAATCAGTTTATCGTACTTCAAAATCCGCAGACTAAAAAGTACACTGTGAAAGGCAATAAGAAGGCTAAAGAGTTGAAAGCTGTAGCTTATGTAAACCCTGTTAAAAAGCTTTCATACATCAATGTAAGTAATCTTCCGAAATTACCTGAAGATCAATGCTTTCAAATGTGGACAGAAGTGAATGGAAAATTGGTGAATCTTGGTATTATCAAACAAGCCACTAATCAAGAAAAATTGCTAGCTATGCCCTATAGTGACCATGCTGTAGGCTATATTACTATAGAGCCACAAGGCGGCAATGACACACCAACAGTAGAAAATATTGTTGCAAATATTGACTACTAATATTTAGAATACAAAACTTTATGTTAAGCCCTGTTATCTTTGATAATGGGGCTTATTTTTTTATATCTTTGTAGCATGAAATTAATACTTTTAACAATTGGCCTTTTGGCACTTGCGGTTTCAGGTATCGCAATTAAAATATGGGCCAAAAAAGATGGAAAATTCGCGGGCACTTGCGCTAGTCAAAGTCCTTTTTTAAACAAAGATGGAGAAGCTTGTGGCATGTGTGGCAAAATGCCAGATGAACAAGATTGTCAAATGGAATCTGCGAATTAATATTTTAAGTCAGGTTAATAGCTGACAATTATAAACTCACTTTTTTCATTTTCCTATTGGATAAAATAAATCTTCAGGAAACCATAAAAAACGCTAAATCTGGAAGCCAGATAGCGTATAGTAAATTACTACACCATTTTTGGAATGACGTTTACGGCTTTCAATTGATTCGTACTGAAAACGAAAACGACGCTGAAGACATTACAGTTCAGACATTTTCCAAGGCTTTTGATAAAATCGACACATTTAATGACGATTATAAATTTAAAACTTGGTTAATTACTATTTCCAAAAATATTCATATTGATTTAATTCGCAAGAGAAAGCGAACTATTCTTGAAACAGCTAGTAGTAATGATGCTATTAAGAAGGTTTTAGATGATGCACCTTCAGCGGAGGATCAATTAATTACTGATCAAAATTTAGCCACTTTACTACAGCATATAAAAAAACTGAAACCACATTATCAAGAAGTAATAAATCTTAGATACTTTAATGAACTCAGCTATGCTGATATAGCAAAAGAGCTTAATGAGCCTATGAACAATGTAAAAGTTAAATTATTACGGGCAAAAAAACTCTTAGCCGAATCTTTAAAACGCAAGTAACTATAGCGTTTTAAACCATTACTATCATCTACAATAACGATATTAGATCTTATCACGTTAAAACTACAATAGCGGTATTAGTACTGCTTATTGAAATCGTATATTTGTAGTTCCATTTAAATGGCCAAAATAATGAGTACAGATACCGCAGAAAGCATACAACCACCAAAAGGCAAACCGAAATGGCTCCGTGTTAAATTACCAACTGGTAAAAAATACACTCAGCTTCGTGGCTTAGTTGAAAAATACGATTTAAATACCATATGCACCTCTGGTAGTTGTCCGAATATGGGCGAATGCTGGGGAGAAGGGACTGCAACATTTATGATTCTAGGTAACGTCTGTACTAGGTCTTGCGGCTTTTGTGGTGTACAAACGGGTAGACCAGAGAATGTAGATTGGTCAGAACCTGAGAAGGTAGCACGCTCCATAAAAATAATGAGCATTAAACATGCAGTTATAACTTCAGTCGATAGAGATGACTTAAAGGATATGGGGTCTATTATTTGGGAAGAAACTGTTAAGGCCATTCGAAGAATGAATCCTGAAACGACACTTGAGACTTTAATTCCTGATTTTCAAGGAATCGAACGTCATTTAGATCGTATTATTGATGTAGCGCCAGAAGTGGTATCTCACAACATGGAAACAGTAAAAAGGTTGACACGAGAAGTACGAATTCAAGCTAAATACGAACGTAGTTTAGAAGTTTTAAGATATCTACGCGCAAATGGCGCAAAAAGAACTAAATCAGGCATTATGTTAGGTTTGGGCGAGCAAGAAGATGAAGTAATTCAAACCTTAAAAGATTTACGCGAAGCAAATGTTGATGTGGTAACTATTGGACAATACCTTCAACCTTCTAAGAAACACCTTCCGGTAAAACAATTTATTCTACCTGAGCAATTCAAAAAATACGAAGAAATTGGATTAGAACTGGGTTTCAGACACGTAGAAAGCGGCGCATTGGTTCGGTCATCTTATAAAGCTCACAAGCATATCAATTAGATATTAGAAAATAATCACTTTAAAAATTATAAGCGGTTCCATTCCAAATGAAAGAAATTAAAATTGGCATTAATGGTTTCGGAAGAATTGGCCGTACCTTATTTAGACTCTTACAAAAACACGAAAATTTAAAAGTTGTAGCTATTAATGATTTAGCAGATGCAAGAACCTTAGCACATTTGCTTAAATACGATAGTATACATGGTGTATTTGATCATGAAATATCACATAAGAACGGTGATATATTATTTGAAAAAAGGGCTATCGCTTTAACGAATTATAATAGTCCCAATGCCATAAATTGGGCAGATAATGATGTTGATATCGTTGTAGAATGCACAGGAAAGTTTAAAACACGAAAAATTTTAGAGCAACATCTTAAAAATGGAGCAAAAAAAGTAATCCTGTCTGTACCACCCATCGAAGACGATATAAAAATGGTGGTTTTCGGTATAAATGAAGGCATTATTTCAGCTGACGACACAATAGTTTCATGTGCTTCTTGTACCACAAACAACGCAGCACCAATGATTAAAGTTATAGATGATTTATGTGAGGTTCAACAAGCATACATTACCACTATACATTCATATACGTCTGACCAAAGCCTACATGATCAACCACATAAAGACCTAAGAAGGGCGCGGGCTGCAGGACAATCAATAGTACCAACCACTACTGGAGCAGCAAAAGCATTAACAAAAATATTTCCCAAATTAGCAGATTCCATAGGCGGTTGTGGCATACGAGTGCCAGTACCTAACGGTTCATTAACAGATATAACTTTTAATGTAAAACGAGAAACCACAATTGAAGAAATAAATAGAACTTTTAAAAATAAATCGCTTAATGAGCTAAAAACCATACTTTTATATACAGAAGACCCAATAGTATCTATTGACATAAACAATAGTTGTCATTCTTGTACGTTTGATTCTCAGATGACTTCAGTTATCGGTAAAATGGTTAAGATAATCGGCTGGTATGACAATGAAACTGGCTATAGCAGCAGAATTATAGATTTAATTAATATGATGGTCATTAAAAAATATATTTGAAAATCATATCACAACATATTCGATTTAGGTTATCTTTTTTAGTAGCATGTCTTTTTATTGGACAAATGTTATTAGCTCAAGACTCTATTCCCATTAAAAATTTAGAAACCTATTTAGATGAAGCCCGTGTTTATGGGAATCAAGATAAAAACGATCTAGCAATTCTTTCACTTCAGAAAGCGGCAAAAGTTGCTGAAAAAAATGAAGATGTAAAAGCTCTTATAGATTGTTATCATCGTTTTGCTATTGTTTACTTACGATTAGACAAAGAGGATACTACACTTTTTTATTGGGACCGAGCAAAAGCCCTACTTAAAGACATTGAATACCCATATGGTAATGCAATTCATAAATACATAGAAGGTGTTATCGAATTTAAAAATGAGAAAAGTTTTCAAGCACGTTACCTTTTAGATGAAGCAAAACAATTAAACAATGACCGTAATATGTTTAATAACATATTATTAGTTGAGGGTAACATTTTTCTAAATCAAGAAAAATTCGACGATGCTCAAAAGAATTTTAATTCACTTGTTATCAATACCGACATTTATGAGAAAGAGTATTTAGCTACAAATGCACATTTAGGTCTTGCGAAAGTTTTTATTAAAACAGAAAAATTTCCTGAAGCTTCTGAAAATGCAGAAAAGGCATTAAGTATTGCTCAAGCAAATGGTTTTTTCAATGAAATTTTTGAAGCGAACCAATTATTGAGTATTATTTACGAAAAGCTTGAGTCCTTTGACCAAGCATTAATCAATAATAAGAATTTATTGACGCTTCGGGATTCAGTTTATAATTTAGATAAAATTAAAACTGAAATGAAGGTTGCCGATAAAATCCAGTTCGATTTTATGGGTGACCAAATCAAAATACAAGATGATAAAATTGAGGAATTAACAGCTTCTCAAAACCGTTCAGAAATAGCTGCTATTTTAACAACAGCCTTTTTAATGATAATTTCATTATTGGCAATTTCATTATATAGAAATAACCAGATAAAATTAAAAACAAACGACTTATTACATACAAAAAATAATGAATTACAGGTAGCTCGGGATGAAGCGGTACAAGCTATGGAGGCCAAAAGTAATTTCTTATCTACTGTAAGTCACGAATTAAGAACACCACTGTACGCTGTTACAGGATTAACTCATTTACTTTTAGAAGAAAACCCTAATCCTGAACAAAAAGAACACTTAAAAGCACTAAAATTTTCAGGTGATTATTTGTTGAATTTCATTAATGACATTTTACATATTAATAAGATTGATGCCGATAAATTGGAACCTTTAAATATTGAATTCAATTTGAATAAAGTATTGAAAGAGGTTATAGATTCATTGCAACAAAGTGCAAATGAAAACAACACCAAAATCATTCTAGAATACGACAGACAGATTCCTTCACATTTAATGAGTGACCCTTTAAAATTGTCACAAATCATAATGAATTTAGTGGGTAATGCTTTAAAATTCACCAAAAATGGTGAAGTTAAAGTTATAGCCAAATTACTTAAAAAGGTAGAAGAAGATGTTACCATCTATTTTGAGGTACGCGACAATGGAATTGGAATTTCTAAAGAAAAACAAGAAAGTATTTTCGAAGGATTTGAACAAGGTTCAATTCAAATAAACAGAGAATATGGTGGAACTGGTCTCGGCTTAACTATTGTTAAAAGCCTTTTAGGCTTGTTTAATAGTAAAATAGAGTTACGAAGTGAATTAAATGTTGGAAGCGCATTTTTCTTTGAGTTAGATATTAAGAGTAAAGACAGCATTATCGATGATATTGCTTTTGAAATGACAACTAAAGAATACGAATTTGAAGGCTTGCATATTTTAATTGTTGAAGACAATAAGATAAATCAGGTCATCACAAAGAAAATGCTTACTAAAAAGGGAATTACTAGCGATATTGCAAGTAATGGTCATGAAGCAGTAGAATTAGCTGGCAAAAATGAATACGACGCTATTTTAATGGATATTCATATGCCCGGCATAAGTGGTGATGAGGCAACAATTCAAATTAGAGAATTCGACCCTTCTACACCAATTATTGCATTAACGGCAATATCTTTAGATGATAGTCTTGAAGTATTCTATGCCGCAGGCTGTAATGACGTGGTCACAAAACCATTTAAACCGGAAATCTTCTATCAGAAGATTGGTGAGAATATTTTTGACCGAAAAATTAAAAATTCAGCTTCGTAACGTCTTTTAACTCGTTTATCAATTCCGCTTTACCGTTATCAATAAACTTGTGCGCTATTTCAATATAAGCCAGTTTCTCAACTTTGCCCTGCAGTCGAACAAAGTCCTTTTCTGTTGTTAAAACAAACTCCTTTAAATTTAGTTTTTCAATTTCACTAGCACTAAAATCGTGATGGTCTTTAAAACGTAAATGTTCGAATTGCAAGCTATTAGCCTTTAAATAATCAATTAATGGATTAGGGTTGGCAATACCAGTAACCAATGTAAACTTTATACCGCTAATACCGTCTAAATAAGTTTCTGCCGCCAGCCCCTTTAGTATATTATTATAAGCTAAATATGAAAACAGTACTTTTTGATTCTTTTCTGGCTTAAGGCTATTACTTATATTTTCTCTTTCTTGAAAACTAAGGTTTGGCGGACATTTTGTAACAATAATAATTTGCGCTCTTCTAGCTTGCTTTCTACTATCTCTAAGGCTGCCAAATGGCAAAAAGTAATCATTGCTATAGTAGTTGTCATAAGCAGTCAATAAAATAGAAAATGAAGCTTTTACTTTTCGATGCTGAAAAGCATCATCCAAAATAATTATATTGGGTTTCTCCTCCTTTTCAAGGGTAGTAATACCATGACTTCTATCCGAATCGACCGCAAGAGTAATCTCCTTAAACTTTTTATGAATTTGATAAGGTTCATCTCCTAATGAATCTACAGTACTATCATCGTTTGCAACAACATATCCGTTAGATTTCCTTTTGTAACCCCTACTCAACACAGCAACTTTTAAATGATCTTGTAGCGCAGCAACCAAAAATTCTACCATAGGTGTCTTTCCGGTTCCCCCAAGACTTAAATTACCAACACAAACAGTAGGTGTTTGAAACGATTTCGATTTAAATATTCCAGCATCATATAAAAAATTGCGCACATGAATAATCAATCCGTAGACAAAAGCAACAGGCAATCCAATAATTCTTAGCAGTTTCATCACGACGAAAATATAATATTTAACTTTGGAATGATATTTTTTCGATATGATAGTTAAAGAAGTTACAGATATTTTAGAAGAATTAGCGCCATTAGCCCAAGCAGAAGGCTTTGATAACGTTGGTCTTTTGGTTGGAAATAAAAGCACAAAAATAAATGGCATTCTGGTTACTCTAGATACTTTAGAAAGTGTAGTTGATGAAGCCATTGCTACTAATTGCAATTTAATAGTCAGTTTTCATCCTATAATCTTCAGTGGTTTAAAAAAGATTACAGGAGCAACCTATGTTGAGCGCGTAGTGCTGAAAGCAATTAAAAATGATATTGCAATATATAGCATGCACACAGCTCTAGATAATAGCCCAAAAGGTGTAAATGCTAAAATATGTGAAATACTAGGGCTAACGAATACCAAAATACTAATACCCCAGAAAGGAAGCATTAAAAAACTTACAACCTATGTACCTAAAAACGATGCCGAAATGCTCAAAAATGCATTGTTCAATGCGGGAGCTGGTACGATAGGCAACTATAGTAATTGTAGTTTTATTGTTGATGGTACTGGAAGTTATTTGGGTGAAGAAAATAGTAATCCGGTAATAGGTGAGAAAGGAAAATTACATGTAGCGGAAGAAACACAGATTAATGTGACGTTTGCAGCTAGAATCGAACCTAAGGTTTTAAAGGCTTTATTTAAAAATCATCCCTATGAGGAAGTAGCCTACGAAGTATTTTCATTAGATAACAAAGATCAAAACACTGGTATGGGAATGGTAGGTGAACTCGCTGAACCACTAAATGAGCTTGATTTTCTATCGAATGTTAAGCAAAAAATGAATGTTTCAGTAATTAAGCATTCTCAATTGCTAGGCCGAAAAGTTAATAAAGTAGCTGTTTTAGGCGGTAGTGGCGCATTTGCGATAGCGGCTGCCAAAGCAAAGGGGGCCGATGTTTTCATCACTTCTGACCTAAAATATCATCAATTCTACGAAGCGGAGAATGATGTGGTTATTGCCGACATAGGACATTATGAAAGTGAGCAGTTTACAAAAAACCTTTTAGTTGACTATCTTACGGAAAAAATTCCTAATTTTGCAATCCGTTTATCGGAGAGTAACACCAATCCTATCAAGTATTTATAAGTATGGCAAAAAAAGCAGAAGCTACAGTAGAAGATAAGCTTAGAGCATTATATGATCTTCAGTTGATTGACTCAAGAGTAGATGAGATTAGAAATGTTAGAGGCGAGCTTCCTTTAGAAGTTGAGGATCTTGAAGATGATGTGCTAGGTCTTAAAACACGCATGGACAAGCTTAAAACTGATGTAGAAACTATAAACTTCGAAATCGGTGCAAAAAAGAATCTTATTGAAGAAGCCAAAACTTTAATTAAGAAATATAGCGAACAACAAAAGAATGTTCGTAATAGTCGTGAATTCAATTCAATTTCTAAAGAATTAGAATTTCAAGAATTGGAAATTCAATTAGCTGAAAAGAATATCAAGGAATTTAAGGCTCAAATTGAGCAGAAGAAAGTTGTTGTTTCTGAAACAAAAGAAAAACTTTCTGAACGTGAAGCACATTTAAAACACAAGAAAAGTGAGCTTAATGATATTTTAGCTGAAACGGAAAAAGAAGAAGAAGCATTATTAGCAAAATCCGCTAAGTTTCAAAAAGATATTGAGGAGCGTCTAGTATTAGCTTATGTACGTATCCGTGAGAATGTAAAGAATGGTTTGGCTGTTGTGCCAATTGAAAGAGGTGCTTCAGGTGGTTCTTTCTTTACTATTCCACCTCAAGTACAGGTAGAAATAGCTTCTAGAAAAAAGATAATTACTGATGAACATAGTGGTCGTATATTGGTTGACCCTGTGTTAGCAGAAGAAGAGCAGGCCAAAATGGAAAAAATGTTCTCAAAATTATAAGCGAATAAAGCTAACTCAAATTTAAGACCATCCACTTTTATAGCGGATGGTTTTTTTATTGGAGTAGACTTAGTATTTTTTGTTCGACTTCCTGGCTATCCCATTTTAATTCGATATCTGCCATTTGCATAACCTGCATCATAATTTTTTCCTGCGCATCACCAATTCCCAAAGCCTCTACATAAGGTCTTTCCGAAAAAGTAACTCTTGAATATGCTGGAATCCATTTATCGGGATACTTTTCTGAAAATCGTTTTTCTATTTTCTTTTGTAGTAAAAATTTAGAATCACTGGTTTTACTACTCATTTCAATAAAATTTCTATAGCTTAATTCAGCAATAGCATCTGCATTTGGTTTTCTATCTTCTTGGTAGTTCTTAAATATAGCTCCCCAATCATCACCATGCGCTATCATCATTTCATTTAAGATAGAAATATCCTCAAAACCGGCATTCATACCTTGTCCGTAAAAAGGAACTACAGCATGCGCCGAATCGCCCACAAGAGCAATTTTATCCCAATAGGTCCAAGGATAACATTTCATGGTCACCAATGCGCTTGTTGGATTCTCAAAAAAATCATCGGCTAAATCTTCTATGACTTGCATAACATTAGGAAAATACTCCGTAAAAAATATTACTGCATCACTTTTGGTTTTTATACTATTAAATGACACTTCACCCTCAAAAGGCATAAATAAAGTACACGTAAAACTACCATCTAAATTTGGCATTGCTATAAACATAAATCTACCCCTCGGCCATATATGAAATGAGTTCATATCTAATTTATGCGACCCATCTTCATTAGCTGGAATGGTTAATTCTTTATAACCTACATCAATAAATTTCTGAGAATAATCGAATCTACTTCTACGTTGCATTTTATGTCGAACTCGTGAAAATGCTCCATCACAACCAAAAATCATATCATAATTGTAAGCCTTCCACTCCCCTTTCTCAGATTCGCCAGTAAATAATTTTGCTTCCGGCAGGTCTACATCCCATACCTTTTCATTAAACTTAAACACCGTACCTGCCTGTTCAGCAAGGTCTATCATTGTTTTATTTAAAACCCCTCTAGATATAGACCAAATTGCCTCTCCTTCTTTGCCATAAGGCTGAAAATACATTGGTTTGCCTACGACATGCATCGCACGCTTATCTAAAGGAATAGCAATTTTCTTGATTTCCTCTTCTAAACCCACATCACGCAAGGTTTTCCAACCCCTATTGCTCATTGCTAAGTTAATAGAACGTCCAGAAAATTTAATTGTTCTAATATCTGGTCTACGATCAAAAACTGTTACTTGATGCCCAGCTCTTTTAAGGTAAATAGCCAATAAAGAACCCACTAATCCGGAGCCGATTATTGCAATATTCTTTGAAGTTTGGTTCATTTTTTAAACAATGTGGAAAGTAAGTGTCGTAAAAGTAATCAATTTCTTCACGTCACATTAACAAGTTTATAACATCTAATAGCGACTTTTGTTACGTATATAAAACAGAACATTCCGCGAGAGCGTCTATATATATCCAAAAAAAGTCCTTCACATATTCGTTGTGAAGGACTTTTTTCAATTAACGAATAGTTTATGACTATTCTAGAATACCATCTACGATACCATATTTTACTGATTCTTCGGCGTTCATCCAGTAATCGCGATCAAAATCTTTAAGTACTTTTTCAAATTTTTGCCCACAATTATCGGCCAAAATATGAGCACTTAACTCTTTTGTTTTTATAATTTCTTGCGCCTGAATTTCAATATTAGAAGCTTGCCCTCTTGCACCACCACTAGGCTGGTGAATCATTACCTGAGCATGCGGCTGAATAAAACGTCTACCCTTTGCACCTACTGAAAGTAATATAGACCCCATAGAAGCAGCAAGACCAGAACAAACTGTAGAAACTGGACTTTTTAATGATTTTATAGTATCATACATAGCAAAGCCAGAGGTAACATACCCGCCTGGGCTATTAATAATCAATTGTATCTCTTTATTGTTTAACATATCAAGATACAAAAGCCTATCAATCACATGTTTAGCAGAATCATCATCGACCATTCCCCATAAAAAAACTTTACGTTCTTCTAATAGTTTCTCTTCAATGGCCTGTTGTACTTTTCCTTTTTTTGTACTCATATTTATAATTTGATAAGTATCAAAATTACGCAAATATTTTATAGATAATAACAGTATACATTCAATCTTCTCAAAAGTGTCAAATTGGCTTATTTATACGTATTACATCTATACTATAGTTTATTAAAACATAAAACGGGGAGGTTTTCTCTATGAGATTAATACTGAATTCATAAAAAATTATCATATAATCTAATTAGTTTATTTTTGAAAAAAACTACACCATGCGAAAATTCAGCTTTATATTTCTATTTACACTTAACATACTCGCTAGTCAGAATATACTATCCCAAGATAAAAGTATTTTAGATAAAATTGCCAATGCCCATGGAATAGAAAATTGGAATAAAGTAAAAGAAATCAAATTTACTTTTAACGTCGATAGAGACACAACTCATTTTGATCGTACTTGGGTATGGAAACCTAAAACCAATGATATCACCTCAATAACAGCTGAAAAAACTTTAGATTATAATTGGGCCTCCATGGATAGTATTGCTTACAAAACCAATAGTGGTTTTATTAATGATAAATATTGGCTATTAGCACCTTTTCAGTTGGTTTGGGATAGCAACAATTTTAAGCATGAACATACTGTAAAATCTGAGGCACCAATCACCAAAAAATCAATGCAAAAACTAACAATTATTTATGGAAATGAAGGTGGGTATACTCCTGGTGACGCCTATGATTTCTACTTTGGAGATGATTTTATTATAAAAGAATGGGTATTTAGAAAATCGAATCAAAAAGAGCCATCTATGATTACTACTTTTGAAGACCATGAAACTATTAATGGACTTAAAATAGCCAAATCGCATAAGATGGCTGAAGGAAATTTTAACTTATTCTTTACAGATATCGCTGTAAAAAATTAACTAGATTTCTTCTTGCCTAAAATAAAGGTTGATAAAAATACTAGCACTGAACATCCTAATAGCACAATAAAACTGAGTGATAGTGATGAACTATCGGCTAAAAAGCCCAAAATTGGAGGAGCGGTTAAAAATCCCAAATACCCTGTTCCTGCTATAAATGCAACTCCTTGTGAAGACTCTATCCCTTTAACGTTACCGCCAATTCGAAATAACTCTGGAATAATTACTGAGAAACCTAAACCAATTAAAGCAAATCCAAGAATAGCTAAATAAGTTTGCGAACTTAATACGGCCAAATAACCAATAATAGCAACAAGAGATCCAATAGCAACAATTTTTATAGAGCCAAATTTTTGACTGATACTGTCACCAAAAAATCTACCTGTAGTCATAGTAATTGAAAACGCCAAAAAACCTGCTCCCCAAAGTGCCTCAGGGGCTATACTTACCTCTTTTAGGTAAAGTCCGCTCCAATCTATTATTGCACCTTCTCCACCCATTACCATAAAAGAAACAAGACCAATTATTAAAAGTGGTTTAAATAATTTTAGGCTAAATGGTTCTTTCTCCACTGGCGCTGCTGTAATGGCCACGAAATTCTTATAAAAAGCAAAGTTAACTACCAATACTAATATAATTGCAAGTAACATATGTAGCACAGGGTTACCGAGCAAAGCAATTAGAAATATTCCGAGACCTGCAAAAACACCACCGAGACTAAAAAAACCATGTGCCGCAGACATAAAGTTCTGATTGTCTTCTTTTTCTATTTCTGTAACCAAAGTGTTCATGGCAATATCTGTAAAGCCATGGGTAGCACCAAAAACAAATAGTGCCGCCATCAAAGAATAATAATTTGGCGCTAAAAGCGGTAACACTCCAGTAAGGCATATCAGCAATACACCATACCAAGTTGCTTTTCCTACTCCTATCTTATTAATAATTTTTGCCGCAACCGGAAAAACAGTAAAGACGCCTAATGACAAAAAGAAAATGGCTATTCCCAGTTCAGACTTATCAATATCTAATTTCTCTTTTACCGTAGGTATATAAATTGCCCAAGTACCAAATAATATATTTAAGCTCGTAAAAACCCATGCTGGTGCAAAGTATCTTGGATTTGATAGAATAAGACGTAGTGATTTCATTTGAGGTTTTATCGCAGTTGTTTAATATGCACAAAGAAATTGTATTTGCTTCTTAAATTAAGGGTTGAAATATTCACATCTTAAGACGATTTATTCTTAAATATGAATATTATGAATCATAAATGATAAATTTGATACATGAAACCCATTTTTGAAAATATAGAAGTTGCTGTTGATAGTTCGTTAAAAGTTCAAACTTTTACACATGGCGAAAGTTGTGAACTTTCGAACTGGCATATACATCCAGAATATGAATTAGTGTATGTGAAAAACGGTAGTGGCACATTACAAATAAATGGAAAAACACTTCGATATAAAGATGGCGTCCTTCTCTTCTTAGGTCCCAATATTCCACATGCCGACTTTGGCAACAAAGAAAATAGCAACAATTTTGAAGTTGTAATTCAGTTTGGCAAAGAATTTTTAAACGAGAAAATAGAGGTATTTCCCGAGTTCAAAGAAATCAAAAAATTAATTCAAGATTCGAAACGTATAATCATATTTGACTCTAAGATAAAAACACAATTTGGACCTGACTTTGAGGCACTCGAAAAAATGGACAATACACAAATGCTTATTAGCTTTATTGGGATTCTTCACAAACTATCAATAAATAATTACAACACCTTAATACAATCAAAAACTGCTTTAAATCAAGTAAAAAATCATGATGTAGCGCGTTTAGAATATGTATTCGAATATGTTAATGAAAATTATGCAGAAAAAATTACGATTCCGCTATTGGCATCATTATTAAGTTTGACAACCAATTCGTTCTGTCGATTCTTTAAAAGAACTACGAATCAATCTTTTGTTCAATTTTTAAATGAGTTTAGAACAAGAAAAGCATTAGAGTTTTTTATTCAAAATAACCTATCAGTTTCTGAGGTAATGTATAGATGTGGTTATAATGACCCGTCTTATTTTACGAGACAATTTAAGAAGCACCAAGGAAACGTTCCTTCTTATTTTACCTCAAAAAGTTAATTGACTTAGGATATATAAATTATTAATTAGGTTTCACCCACCATTTAGAAGTAGGTACGGGTTCACCTAACAGTATAGGCTCCCCAATTTTAGGCGTTGTCAATTGCACATTTAACTCTGCTGCTTTTTTGGACACACGCTCAGCTGGTTCTACCCACGGATGCAATCCTAATTTAAATGCACCCCAATGAATAGGCATTAATAATTTACTATTTAAGTCGATATTCGCTTGTACTGTTTCTTCAGGCATCATATGAATTTCAGCCCATTGCTCATCATATTGCCCACATTCAAGCATGGCAAAGTCAAAAGGACCTAATTTTTTTCCAATTTCCTTAAAACTTGCATCATAGCCAGAATCGCCTCCAAAGAAAATATTCTTAGTACTTCCTTTTATCACCCATGAACACCATAAAGTACTAAAACGATCTATTAAGCCTCTACCTGAGAAATGTCTTGCTGGTGTTGAAACCAAAGTAATATCATGAAAATCAATCTGCTGCCACCAGTCCATTTCCGTAATCTTTTTATCAGCAACACCCCAAGAACGCAAATGCGCTCCTAAACCCATAGGCACATAAAAATGTCCAACTTTAGAATCCAACTTTTTTATAGAACCATAATCTAAATGATCGTAATGATCGTGTGAAATTAAAACTGCATCTAACTTTGGTAAATCAGCAATTGCCATTGGTAGTGTATCATTAAAACGATTGGAACCCAACATTGGGTGTGGTGCCGGTACACTGCCTAACATGGGGTCTAAAAACAACTTCTTACCATCGATTTCTAACAATAATGAAGAGTGTCCAAACCAAGTTAATCTAGTTACTGTATCAGGTAATTTTTCGAAATAATCAAGAGGTAATTTTTCAACAGGTATAGACCAATCGGGCACTTTATTTCCATTAGTAAAATATTCTGGAATTGTTCTCCAATTCATATCCGTTGATACTACAGTTTTGGTTAAGTTCTGAAATTTTCCATCTTTAAAATTTTCAGACTTTTCAATATTTTCCTTAAAAGCACCTTTACTTTTTGCTCCAAATTCGGGTGAAGTATAAAGAAATATTATAGCTATAAGTATTATAATACCCACTATTGAAGCCACGACTGATACTATCATTTTTAAGAATTTTTTTATTGAACTAATCATGGATAGCGATTTTAAACTTATGCTTCAGCAAGTATGCCTTCTTTTAAAATTTGTCCAAATCGATACATATCTTCATACGAACAGTAAAAAGGAACTGGAGCTAATCGAATAACATTAGGCTCGCGCCAATCTGGTATTACGCCATTTTGCATTAAATATTCAAATAATGTTTTGTCGTGACCATGAAGAAATACCGACAATTGACATCCTCGTTCCTTTGGTGTAATTATTTCGAATGATCCTTTTACCTCTTTGGCAATTTCTTCTAGCACAAACTCTAGATACGCAGTTATTTTATTTCGTTTTTCAATTAATGCTTGCATTCCAACTTCTTCAAACATTTCTAATGAGGCTAAATACGGAGCTAATGCCAAAACCGGTGGATTACTAACCTGCCAAGAGTCTGCACTTTGTGTGGCCTCGAATTCAGGTTTCATTAAAAAGCGAGTTTTTTTATTAGTACCCCACCAACCTTCAAAACGTGGAATGTCTTTTTCGCTTAAATGTTTTTCATTTACAAAAATTCCGGATGCATTCCCCGGCCCACTATTCATATATTTATAACTACACCATGCAGCAAAATCGACATCCCATTCATTCAATTTCAATTCAACATTGCCTACACCATGAGCAAGATCCCAACCTACATTAGCACCAACTGCCTTGCCTGCCTTTGTAATGGCTTCCATATTAAAAACTTGTCCGTTATAATAATTAACACCCCCTATTAGAACTAAGGCCAACTCGTCACCTATTTCATTAATTTTATCAAGAACATCCTCGGTATGCCAAGCATTTTCACCCTCACGTTTTTTCACTTCAACTATAACTTCATCGGGATCAAGACCATGAAATTTCACCTGACTATTAAGCATATATTGATCTGAAGGGAAGGCCTTTTCTTCACAAATAATTTTAAACCGTTTTTTATTAGGGCGATAAAAAGATACCATTAGAAAATGCAAATTAACTGTCAAGGTATTCAAAACACAAATTTCTTTGGGCTTTGCTCCTACAACTTTAGCTAATGGCGCTGCAAGTCTTTCATGATAATCCCACCAGGACTTTTCTGCGTGAAAATGACCCTCTACACCAAGATTTTTCCAATCTGTCATTACATCATCAACATACTTTTGGGTACGCTTAGGCTGTAAGCCAAGAGAGTTGCCTGTAAAATATATTACATCTTTACCGTCTACTTGTGGAATATGAAATTCAGTGCGATATTTTGAGAGCGAATCTTGTGCATCAAGTTTACGTGCAAAGTCTAAAGAATTTTGAAATGTCATGTACTAAATTTGTTCAAAAATACGCATAATGCCCTACAATTTAAATGGGTAAATTAGTCTTCTAAACGCATTTCTATTAAGTGATTTTTAAAGCCTGCTTTTTCATATGCCTTAATAGCTCCGACATTTTCTTCATAAACTGTAAGTCTAATTTCTTTGATCCCTTTTTGAAATGACCATTCTTTTAGACCATCTATTATTTTTCTATTTACGCCTTGCCCTCTATAGTCTGGCGAAGTGTACATAAAGCCGAGGTACGAAAATTGTTTATGATCTAAATATGGTTTTGCAATTTTAATTTGTGCATAGCCAGAAGCAATTAATTTACCCTCGTGTTCACCAACCAAAACTTCGGCATCATACGAAACTATTAATTTTTGCAAATCGTAATAACTTATTGGGTCCTTAGCCAAAGATGGGTCAAATGGTCTTTCTGCTTTTATTATCCCTTGTTCAAATTCCAAAAGCGACGGTAAATCTTCAATAGTAGCCTTTCTAAAAATAATTTCCTCCATAAAATTCATGCTTATTTGAAATTTCAAGGTAGTTTTAAATCTATATTTTTACAAAAAATTACCAATGCATTTTTTATCACCAGATTTAGAAGAATATATTCAAAATCATTCCGAAGATGAGCCAAAGCTTTTACAAGAACTCACTCGCGAAACTCATTTAAAAGTTATACAACCAAGAATGATTACTGGTCATTTTCAGGGAAGAGTACTAAGTATGCTTTCTAAACTAATTAATGCAAAGAACATTCTGGAAATAGGCACCTACACTGGTTATTCAGCGCTGTGTTTAGCAGAAGGATTACAAGACAACGGAACATTACATACCATTGATGTTAACGCTGAATTACATGAAATGCAGCGTCGTTATTTTGATAAAAGTGAGTATGGAAATCAAATTGTTCAACATACAGGTAATGCTTTAGAAATTGTACCAGAATTAAATGCAGTTTTTGACCTTGTATTTATTGATGCTGAGAAAAAAGATTATCCAAATTATTTAGAAGTTGTTTTAAAAAAGGTTAAAAAAGGAAGTGTCATTTTATCAGACAATGTATTGTGGTCAGGGAAGGTTGTAGCACCATTAAGTCCCAAAGACAAAACAACAAAAATACTTTTAGACTATAATAAAAAGCTTAAAGAAGATCCACGATTAGAAACCGTTTTATTACCTATTAGAGATGGGCTCACCTTCAGTAGAGTCTTGTAAAGCAAATTATTCTATTGAATATCTTCTGTAAAGATTTTTGTAAAGGTTATTAAATAGAAATGCAAATACAACACCAACAAACGCCCCAACAAGTATATCACTAGGAAAATGTACACCTAGATAAATTCTGCTATAAGAGAAGAGTAAAGGAAAAACCCAAATGAGATTAATTAATGGTAATTTCTTTCTTAAAAGCAAAACCGCCATAGTTGCAAAGCAAAAAGAAAATGCAGCATGCCCAGAAAAAAAGCTAAAATTACCACTCTCTTTTACCACCCTAATTATTTGGTTAATTGTTTCATCATTATTTGGTCTTAAACGACCAATAGTATTTTTAGTTAAAGTAACAAAAGCTTGCAACGCGAGCAGCATAACGATGTATGTAACCAATTTCCAAATAGCAATTTTAGAAGATTCTTTCCAGAAGAGAAGTGCAATTACAATTAAAAATAATGGAATCCAAGGCGGAAACTTTGTTAATGTTTGCCAAACAGAATCGTAAGAATCAGTTCCCAGATTATTGAAATAAATTAGAACTTGACGATCTATTTCTAATAGCCTATCAAGCATACAGTGTTATATTATTTTCTTTTTATAGAACCAGAAAATTTCTCAACACCATCTTTAACTTCATTTATTTCATCGGTAAGACCAGAAGTTAAATTACTTTTTACGTCTTTAATATCTTTTTTAATATCATCAACAAAGCTAGTATCAATACCCTGCTTATCAGCACTTTTTTGAATCTCCTGCTTTATATCCTCAGTAGCATCTTTAAGTTGACGCATACCTTTCCCTAATCCCTTAGCAATACCAGGAATCTTATCAGCTCCGAATACCATTACCACGATAAACATGATAAAGAATATTTCGCCTCCACTTATAAATAAAGAAATCGTTAAAAACATAAGAACAAATATAATGAAGTTTAAACAGAAAAAACCTGTTAGATTACCACCTTAACAAAAAAGTATTGCGGAATTTTATCTAACAGGTTTCTCGAACGAAAAGGAAATCTTTAAGTTACCCTTTTATTTTCTCTTTGAATTGGTCAAAATCAGACTCTTGCTCTTTTTTCGGCCATGAATTATTCGTCGTATCAATATCAGCAGTTTCTAATTTTGGATCGATAACAATGTTAGTAAGTTCTTTTTGTGATGATAACACCAATTTCACTTCACTGCCATTCTTTCTCCATATTTCTGCCGGATACGTAATATCCTCAGTAGATCCGTCTGCATATGTATATTCTACTATAATTGGCATGGGTATTCCACCTGGACTTTCGTAAGTAACCTCATAGAAATACTTAGGCTCTTTAACAGCCTTTCTTTCAGCTTCAGACATATTATCCATCATAAATTCTTTCAAAGTCGTAGAAGACTCAGAAGGAGCTTTTCCTTTTAAATTAGGGTCAAAATCCTCAGCATCTTCATCAGCCAAATATACAAGTGGTGGTAAATCGGCAGCAGTTAAGTTTCTTGCTTCCATATACTCTTGCATCTTTTTAGATGGCTTATCTGTTACATAGTATTTTTTAATTCCTTTTACACCTATATCCACATAATCAGTAGTATAGAACCATCCTCTCCAATAGTAATCTAAATCTACCGCAGAAGCATCTTCCATAGTTCTAAAGAAATCTTCTGGTGTAGGGTGTTTAAACATCCAACGCTGGGCATACGTTTTAAAAGCATGATCAAAAAGTTCGCGACCCATAATAGTTTCACGTAATATATTTAATGCAGTTGCCGGCTTACCGTAAGCATTTGGTCCTAATTGAAATACATTTTCTGGGTTAGACATTATTGGTGCAATCGTACTTTGGTCACCAGCCATATAAGGCACTATTTTAGAGGGTTCTCCTCTTCTAGACGGATATGCTTTGTTTGGCGCAACAGCTTCAGGATATAATTCACCAAATTCTTGTTCTGCCATATATTGCATAAAAGTATCCAAGCCTTCATCCATCCAACCCCATTGGCGTTCGTCAGAATTTACAATCATTGGAAAGAAATTGTGTCCAACTTCATGAATAATCACACTTATCATTCCGTATTTAACACGATCAGAATAAGTACCATCTTCGTTTGGTCGCCCGTAATTCCAACAAATCATCGGATATTCCATACCTTGATTTTTCGCATGTACAGAAATTGCTTTTGGATAAGGGTAATCAAAAGTATGCGATGAATATGATTTTAACGTATGTGCAACGGCCTTAGTAGAATATTCTTCCCAAAGCGGATTTCCTTCTTTCGGATATAATGAAACAGCCATTACATCTTTATTACCAACTTTTACAGCTTGCATATCCCAAATAAATCGTCTAGAAGTAGCAAAACCGTAATCTCTAACATTTTCAGCTTTAAACTTCCAAGTTTTCTTCTTATCAGAAAAACCCTTTGCAGCTTCAACAGCTTCATCTTCAGTTACAATTAGTACTGGTTTATCGTATGATTTTTTCGCTTTTTCATAGCGTTTCATCATCTCTTTAGAATAAACCTCTTTTCTATTTTGTAACGTACCAGTAGCATCAAGTATATGGTCAGCAGGTACTGTAATATTAACTTCGTAATCACCAAAAGTTAAAGCAAATTCACCGTTACCCCAAAATTGATGGTTTTGCCAACCTTCAACATCATTATAAACAGCCATTCTAGGAAAAAACTGAGCAATTACATAGGCACGGTTTCCATCTGCAAATTCCTCATAACCAGAACGAGCTCTATCTACAGTATGGTTTGGAATATTATAATTCCATTTAATAGAGAATGATATTTGCTCTTTGCTTTTTAAAGGTTTAGGCAAATCAATACGCATCATTGTAAAGTTGATTGTATGTGTCAAAGGTTTACCTGAAGCGTCTTTTACTTCTTCAATAATAAATCCCCCATCAAAAGGCTCACCCATATATTTACCAGCAAAAGTACTTGCCTGTTCTGCCATAGGCACTCCTCCACCATTTTTTAATTTTGCTTTAGAATCTTTCTCTCTAATATTTTGATCCAATTGAATCCAAAGAAATTCTAAATCATCTGGTGAATTATTAATATATGTTATGGTCTCACTACCACTAATTCTGTGATTTTTATCATCAAGTTCTATATCCATCACATAGTTAGCCTGTTGTTGATAATATTCATGACCAGGCGCACCAGAAGCCGAACGATAGCTGTTTGGAGTTGCGAACTCTTCATAAAGTTGTTTAAATTTGCTCTGGTTTACATGACCAGGCTCTTTCGTTTTTTCTGCTTCTTGCACTTGTGCAAATATTACTGCACTAAATAGAAACATTAGGGCTGTAAAACCGTATTTTATCTTATTCATTTGTTGGGTTAATTTATAATCTTGGAAAATTAATAGATTTTTAATGATTTGTTAATAATGAGTTACAATTTTAACATTCCTTTATCATTATTCTTTACTAAAACAAAGCTCTTTTTGAGTCCATTAACCTTAATATGAAGCAAATTCTGTTGTTCATCATACAAATCGGTAAGCACCTCATTTTGAACAGCAATAGATTTTATTTTTTTTATATCAATATTAGGTACTTCCAAATAAAAGATAGCAAGATCGTTGTCGTACTTTTTACCCAGAAATTGATACTCAACTTGGGCACCATTTAATTCTAGCACAAATTTAGATCTTATATATTTTTGCAGATATTCTGATGCTATATCAGACTCATCTTCTGTTGCAAGTTTAGCTTCTATATCATAACGTGCTTTAAGTAAAGCCTCTAAATCATCAATAAAAATTCTTGAAGTAATCTGAATAGAAGAATATTTCTCTGAATAACTAACATTCGTTACACTCATGTAAAACTTGTGTATTGTTGCGAATGCCAGAAGCGGCAAAATCAGCAAGAACACAGTATGTTTAAAATTCTTCATATTCATTTAATTAGACAAGCAAAAATAAGCAAAGGCTATGCCATTATTTAATTAGCTTGCTTATTAAAAATTAGTCATTACAATCACTTAAAAATCAGCAATAACCCACGAACAGTATATATCACAATAACAAATAGTTATAATTTAATCTAGATCATTATTTTTTCGATAAATAATACTTTTTCTCCGCATATATTCCCATATTTTCAAACGATCATGACTGTCGACAATAGTCTGAAAACCCTCATCTACTTCACAGAAATACATAAAAGCGTCAATCTCATCTTCAGGTATTTTTAAATCCGTTCTAAAAAGTGAATCCACATAAAAAGCACGCACTCTTTGTGTTCGACTATATTGAAAGTTTCGCTGTACACGTTGCTTCAACATTTTGGTACGCCCAGTAATTGCATTAATAAGCGGATCTATGCTCATAATCGGATTCGCAGTGGCTGCAAACAATTCACGTTCTGCCTTAGATGGTAACTTTACATAGGCATTAGGTAAGTTTAAAGTAGAAGCTGTAATTATTCTACCTGTATATAAATTAGCGGCATCTCGCGACAAATCAGCCGAAAGATTGTAGGGTCTGACCACCACTTCCGATAACTGAGTTAGCGCATCATCCATTTGTATTTGCACAAGTTCTTGTTCTAACAATGCCAGTGTAACAACTACTTCTTTGCGCTTAAACTGTACTGCAGAAATAACTAAAGTATCAAAAATCTTTACTGGAATCTCAAAAAATCCATCAATATCTGAAATTGTAAATTTATTGCTGGAAATATTTAATATATGAGTTGCGGCCACATCTCCATCCGCACTATAAATGCGACCTTGCAATTCGGTGTGAAACTGATCCTGGGCACACACTATTGTGGTCAATAAAATAAAAATAGCACTAAGAAGATTATTTATCCGCATCCATTTGGGTTCGGTATTCTCTACTTTGATTAACTAAAAAATCTAATAACTGAAATTCATTGTCTTTTTTCAACAATGCTTTCTCATCCATATTTTCATCTACAAAATATAGAAAATTCTCTATATTTTCTTGTGGCAATTTTAAATCGATTACAAAAAAATCATCGCTATATACTTGGCGTAATATCTCACTAGGTTTTAATTTCGGTAAATTTTCTTTTTCCTTGTTTTTACCACTAGCTAAAATCGCCTTAAATATATTTATAAAATTAATTCCGTCTTTCATTCCCCGTTCTGATTGCGACAACGAAATATTCTCAACTTCCGTGGTACGATCTATTTCGTACTCCACTTCCTTAAATTTTTCGCTCTGAGCTTGCAAAAATTTCTCCTTATCTTCTGGCGAAACAACTACTTCATCTAGTTCAGTAACCTTTTCATTTACTTCGACCACCAATCTATTATTTTCTAAAATAGCCGCTGTAATTTTCACTACTTCCAACTCATAATTCAAGGCAGTAAATGCCAATTCATCTCCTTCTTTTACGTTAATGGCAAACTGCCCGTTAGCATTGGTAATTGTTGCCATTTCGGTAGTTATATTAATAACATTTTCATTGGGTACATTTACATCTCTGTAAATAACTTGCCCACGCAATAATGTTCTCGTATTCTCTTGAGCATTAGCGAAGGTGAAACCAATAAAGATTAGAATAATGTAGAAATTTTTCATAGGGTTTAAAGTAAAAACAAGTTTAGCTCTAAAAAAAAAGTATGCAACTAAACTTTTGTTAATTTGTATCCGTAAATTATTATGCTAATGTATGATTTTACTTATGCATATGAACCATTAAGCCATTCGTTTAACCATTTAATCGTTAAATATTTACTATGTTATTGCTTAATTGTATTTTTGGTAATGCTATAATATTGAAAAGGAAAATAAATCTCCTCCCTATGAGAAACTCACGATTAACCCTACTTATCGCACTTTTTGCCATGCCCGCTTTGTTCGCGCAAATTAAGATTGGCGATAATCCTCAGGCTATTTCACCTACTTCGGTTTTAGAACTTGAAAGTAACGACCGTGTTTTGGTAATTACTAGGATTAACACCACGCAAATGAATGCAATTGTGCCTAACCAAGGTGCACTAGTGTATAATACGGACACACAGTGTATTCATTATTTCGATGGTACACAATGGGTTAATTTATGTAATTCTGCAGGTTTTGAAGTTGCAGAAAATAGCATTAGCAGCATACACGTTATAGATTTTAGTCTTACTGGCGACGATATACAAAATGGTTCTATCGGTCCAGGAAAATTGCAAAATGAATCGGTAACTCAAGAAAAACTAGGCGAAAATTCTGTTGGAGCCTATGCTTTAGATAATGCCAATATAGGGGTTACGGCATTTGATAATGATGCAGGGTATATAACTGCTGCTGATTTAGACATTGTAAGTGCTGCTGCAGGTAATGTTATTACAGACAACGGAGGTGCATACTATGACGATTCTTTTCTTATTGCAGATATCGCACAAAATGCAGCAGATATAGCACTTGATAATGATACGAATGCCAATAACGAGATACAGACCTTATCTATTGCTGGAAATATTCTTACGCTTACGAATCCAAATGGTGATCATGTGATTACATTACCAGCAGGTGGCAGTACCGAAATTGCAGATCAAACAACAATAACCGGTGCAGGTACTGCTGCTGATCCTTTTACTATTGAACCTGGAGGGAATAATCAAGTTTTAACAACCAATGCAAGCGGTATTATCCAGTGGCAAGCAGGTGCAACAGGTGGAAGCACTGAAATTGCGGATCAAGCAACAATTACAGGTGTTGGAACAGCTGGGGATCCCTTTACTATAGAACCAGGTACTAATGGCCAATTTTTAACTACCGATGCTAGTGGTGATGTCATTTGGCAAACGGTTGCTCCTGGAGTGGGAGAAGTAAATAGTGGAAATAATATAGGAAGCGCAGGTATTGGTCCATATATAGCCAATAACGGTACTGTTTTAGAATTCAAAAATATAAATTCATCAACTGCTGTTCTAAATGTAGGTGATGACCTAATTAACAATGAAATCGATATAAGTATAGCTCCAGGTACGGCTGACGGCCAAATATTAGAATGGGACACGGCATTAAATGCTGGAGCTGGAGGCTGGAACATTGTGGCTGGAGGTTCAGGAACAATTAACGAACAGTCTATTGCCCTGAATGAAACTGCAAATGAGATTGAATTATTAGATGATGACGGTACAACTGTAGGCTCATCAGTAAAACTTGATGGCACTTCAGTAGAAGTTGCAAATAATGGTACTGATGATGTCATACAAATAGCTGAAAATGGAGTCACTTTAGACAAGTTAGCACATCCGGACCCAGCGGCCGTTATTCCTCCTGCTGATGGAGATGTTATGGTTTGGGATAATACAGCACTAGAATGGGTCATAGAAGCACAAGCAGCGGCCCCTACCGGTACAGCGAATGCAATATTCTTTGCAAATAACGACCCAGCTAATTTAGGTAAACTAACTACAGCAGATAATAACCTAAATACTTTTGACGATGGGGGGTTTTATTGGGATAGTAATGCGAGAGAAGTTGGCGGAGATAATTACGGAGCTTTATTTGTTGGTTTAAATGGAAATCCGCAATCGGATGAGGTTAAAGTTCATATCGCAGATAGTAAACCAGGCTTTGCATATGCATTAGAATTGCAAAATCGTAATAATGGTACTGGAACAACCACTGGTATATTATTCTCAACTGAAGGCTCAACGACTTATGGCAAAGGTGGACTTGTTTACGAAAGAACGCAAGGTTATGCTCGAGGCGATTTTCATTTTCTTCAAAATTCAACTACAAGTCAGATAAGCACAGATTTAGCCGACAAAGCATTTACTGTTCAAAATAATAAGGATATTATGGTTTATGGAGGTATTGACATCGATGGAACTCGCGACGGTCTTCTAACAGGAGTTGGTACGGGTACCGCAGGCCAAGTCTTAACTTCAACAGGCTCTGGAATCCAATGGACAGCAAAAGGCAGTGGAATTTCACCAACAGATAATGAAGCAAACGACGGACTAAGCGAATATGTAGCTGCAACCGGTTATAATATAAATGTTGATGATTCTACTATAGAAATTGTTGGAGACGAATTGGTAGTCAAGGCTGATGGAATTACAGCAAATGAAATTGGTGATGACGAAATTGGATTAAATCATTTAAAGGATAATAGTGTTGGTTCTATTCAAATAATAAATGAATCCATTGTCGCAGAAGATTTAAACCAAATGGGGGCTGTTCTGAACAATGTTCTAAAATGGAATGGCTCCGAATGGGCACCAGCGGTTGATGCTGGAGGAAGCGCCTATTCTCCTGGAGCTGGACTTTCATTAAGTGGTAGCACTTTTTCTGTTGATGATTTAGATGGAGATGTAGAGGGCCCAACAACGGCAACAGTTATCGCTAATGACGCCGTGACCACAGTAAAAATAGCTACAGATGCAGTCACGGCCGACAAAATTGCTCCATCACTTACCGATGGCCTAATTCTAAAAACAAGCGGAACAGACGTAATTTGGTCTGAAGATTTTAATATAGGTGCCTCAGATTTAACCCTTTCAGCAGATAGAACTTTAGATTTAGATGGCAATAATTTGTTGTTTAGTGGTGCTGGTGGCATTGGAATAGGAATCCTTCCAGGCGACCCTTTAGTTAAATTAAGAGTTAATGGACAAATAAGAGGCTCAACCTTTCGTGCAGGAAACGGAGGAGTTAATTTACCAGCTTATCGGTTTGAAAATGATGCTAATTCCGGTATGTTTTTACCAGCTGTAAATGAATTAGGTTTTTCTACTTTAGGTACTGAAGCATTAAGAATTGATGCCATACAAAATGTTGGCATCGGTACAGGTGCAGCAATAAATGCAAATGCCAAATTACATGTAAATGGCAATATATATGCAGAAAATGGAGATTTTTATTCTATAAGTGGCGGAGTGATAGCAGGCATTCCTGACTATGTTTTTCAACATTATTTTATAGGACAATCTAAAATAAAGCCAGATTATAATTTTAAATCATTAGAAGAAATTAAAACCTTTATTCAAACAAATCATCATCTTCCAGGAATTAAATCGGCTGCTACTGTTAAAGAAGAGGGTGAGTGGAACTTAACAACCTCTAACATCCAAAACCTCGAAAAAATCGAAGAGCTATTTTTACATACCATCGAACAAGAAAATAAAATAAAAACTTTACAAACCGAAAATGAAACTTTATCGAGCCAAATGGATGCTTTGAAAAAAGATTTAGAAGAAATCAAGGCACTTTTAAAGGAATCAAACTAGGTATAAAATAACATGAAACACCTCCGCTACATATTCGTTTTTATGGTATTTGCCTTTGGCAATGCCCAATCTGGTAATTACAATCAGGGGAATCTGCGCATACACCAAGATGGAAAAATCGGTTTTCATGCAGACCTAATTAACGACGGGGTTATTGACGACAATATTGGTTTGGCAGGTTTTTATGGCGATGCAAATACTTTAGAAGTTAGCGGTGCTTTTGCAGCTACTTTTTATGATACAGAATTTATGTCGCAAAATGGCGTATTATTAAGTACTCCGATTAACATCGCGAACAATTCTAATTTTATATCTGGTGATGTCATAACTAACCGAACACAAACGGCAATCACTTTAAATTATTTGGATATCGGATTTTCTTCAGGAGAATCAGACATTTCTAAAGTCAATGGTTATGCTAGTATTAACAACCAACAGAGCTTTACTTTTCCTGTTGGCGATGGCACGCAATTAAGGGCTTTAATCCTCAATTCAAGCAGCACTAATGCTATTGCGAAATGTGCGTATTTCTATGAAGACCCTAATAATCCATCAACTTTTACTACAGATTTTAATACCAATGCAAAATCATCTACTATAGGCACTGTAAGCACCGAAGAATTTTGGCATTTAGAAGGCAGTGTACCCTCAACAATTAATATTAGTTGGAATAGTCGTAGCAACATAGGTGTTTTAACAGATGACCCAAATAATGTAATTGCTGTTGGATGGAGCAAAGCAACCAACCAATGGGTAAGTTTGGGTGGTACGTCAACAGGTGATCTAACGCAAGGTTTTGCAGTTTCTGCGAGTTTTGTACCAGATGATTATGAAATTATCACATTTAGCGGCGGCGGTGAACCTACCGACCTATTGACCCTAGACAATTATTTGGTCACGCCTAATGGTGATGGAATTAACGATGTTTTAGAATTTCCTGAATTGGAACTTTCGCCCAACAATCATATGCGCATTTTTGATCGCAACGGTTTAAAAGTATTTGATAAACAGAACTATGTAAATGAATTTAGCGGTTTCTCAAACGTTAATGGTTTTGTGATAAACAAAGAAGAAGGTTTACCATCTGGCGTATATTTCTACATTATAGCTATGGATGATTTAGGACTCGATTTCCAAGGTTATTTATATTTAGGTACTCAAAATCAGCAATAAGCTTCTTCCCTCCTATAATCTATTTACATACTTTTTTAATTGTTTTAAGAAAACCATGATTTTCTTAAAACAGCTACCCTATTTTATAAAATACCACCCCTATTATGGTTGTGATATTACTACTAAATAAATTCAAAAAATTAGCAGTATCTATCACCTCGCGCATCGCCTATAACAGTATGCTATCGATAAAAAACACACTTTATCTTAACAAAAAATCAGGATAAAAAGTCGATATATTTCTATTAAAATCAATTCCGCTGCTTTTTACAACATATATATGGCGGTACACAACATATTTTTAATTAAGGGGCTAACGGAAGCTAAATTTGTTGGTAACTATTAAGTTAACTATTACCCCATTTCTATGAATTTCCAGAAAATAAGTCTTATCCTAATATTCTTTACTACAGCCTTAGGCTATGCTCAGGTAAAGGTTGGTGAGAATCCAGATACGATACATCAGTCATCAATTATCGAACTAGAAAGTGATTCAAAAGTACTCGTATTAACCAGAGTAGATGACATCGAAATGTATGCTATACGCCCACTAGCCGGTGGTATGGTTTATAATACAGAGCAAGGATGTATCTTTCAATATAACGGTACCACTTGGTCATCATTATGTAATTCTGGAAGTACTTTAAATGAAACCACAACTGTAATAATAGATAATAACGACGGCACATTTTCATATACCAATGAAAACAATCAAGCAGTAGTAATTAACAAAGCGAATATAACTAATGATGGGAATGGCAATTACACTTTCACCAATAACAACGGCAGTCCAGTTACTTTTACAGGTACTGATAATCAAGATGCTACCGAAGTCTTATTAAATACACCAATTGATGTTGATGGTGATGGAACTGCTGAAAATGATGTCCAAAGCGCTATTGCTGGATTAGCAAATCTAAATACTGACGATGATATTACTGATGTTAATTTTGATGGAACAAATTTAACTGTTGAAGAAGGTACAACTTCTTTTAGTGCTGACCTTTCAACTTTAGATGATTCCGCTGCAATTACAACTTTACAAGCTGATGTAGACCAAAACGAAACCGATGCCGATAACGATATTGCTGCCAACACGGCTGCAATTGCTGCACATAATACTGTAGATCAAGATATCTCTGCGACTAACGAACTTTCAGATTTAGATTTAACTGGAAATGTTCTGACACTTACGAATCCTGCTACAGGTACGAATGAAGTAAATCTTTCTGGTTTAGTTTCTACAGATGACCAAAACTTAGAATCGGCTACGCTTTCTGCTACTAGTGAATTAGGTATTAATATTGAAGATGGTAATGACGTAACGGTGGATTTATCAGCTTTAGAAGAGTCTGCAGATATTACAGCAAATACTACTGCTATTAATAACGTACAAGCTGATGTTGACCAAAACGAAACAGATGCCGATACTGCCATTGCTGCAGTTCAAGCTGATGTGGATCAAAATGAAACAGATGCGGATAATGCAATTGCAACAGTACAAACAAATTTAGATACGCATGTTGCTGCAGATCAAGATATCTCTGCGACTAACGAACTTTCAGATTTAGATTTAACTGGAAATGTTCTGACACTTACGAATCCTGCTACAGGAACGAATGAAGTAGATCTTTCTGGTTTAGTTTCTACAGATGATCAAAACTTAGAATCGGCTACACTTTCTGCTACTAGTGAATTGGGAATTAATATTGAAGGTGGAAATGACGTAACGGTGGATTTATCAGCTTTAGAAGAGTCTGCAGATATTACAGCAAATACTACTGGTATTAATAACGTACAAGCTGATGTTGACCAAAACGAAACAGATGCCGATACTGCCATTGCTGCAGTTCAAGCTGATGTTGACCAAAATGAAACAGATGCGGATAATGCAATTGCAACAGTACAAACAAATTTAGATACGCATGTTGCTGCAGATCAAGATACTTCAGCGACTAATGAACTTTCTGATTTAGACCTTACTGGAAATATTCTAACACTTACGAATCCTGCTACAGGAACGAATGAAATAGATTTAGCTGGTTTTGTGTCTACAGATGATCAAAACTTAGAATCGGCTACACTTTCAGCTACTAGCGAATTAGGGATTAATATTGAAGGTGGTAATGATGTAACAGTTGATTTATCCCCTTTAGATGATTCTGCTGCTATTGCAACAGTACAAGCTGATGTAGACCAAAACGAAACAGATGCCGATACTGCCATTGCTGCCAACACGGCTGCAATTGCTGCACATAATACTGCAGATCAAGATACTTCAGCAACAAACGAACTTTCTGATTTAGACTTAACTGGAAATATTCTTACGCTTTCTAATCCTGCTACAGGAACGAATGAAATAGATTTAGCTGGATTTGTTTCTACAGATGATCAAAACTTAGAATCGGCTACACTTTCTGCAACTAGCGAATTAGGAATTAATATTGAAGGTGGTAACGATGTAACAGTTGATTTATCTCCTTTAGATGATTCTGCTGCTATTGCAACGGTTCAAGCGGATGTAGACCAAAATGAAACAGATGCCGATACTGCGATTGCTGCAGTGCAAGCTGATGTAGATCAAAACGAAACAGATGCCGATACTGCCATTGCTGCAGTGCAAGCTGATGTTGACCAAAATGAAACAGATGCGGATAATGCGATTGCTGCAGTTCAAACAAATTTAGATACGCATGTTGCTGCAGATCAAGATACTTCAGCGACTAACGAACTTTCTGATTTAGATTTAACTGGTAACATTCTTACACTTACGAATCCTGCTACAGGCACGAATGAAGTTGATTTAGCTGGATTTGTTTCTACAGATGATCAAAACTTAGAATCGGCTACACTTTCTGCTACTAGCGAATTAGGAATTAATATTGAAGGTGGAAATGACGTAACAGTTGATTTATCTCCTTTAGATGATTCTGCTGCTATTGCTACAGTACAAGCAGATGTAGACCAAAATGAAACAGATGCCGATACTGCGATTGCTGCAGTGCAAGCTGATGTAGATCAAAACGAAACAGATGCCGATACTGCCATTGCTGCAGTTCAAGCTGATGTGGATCAAAATGAAACAGATGCCGATAATGCTATTGCTGCTAACACGGCTGCAATTGCTGCGCATAATACTGCAGATCAAGATTTAGATGAGACAAATGAGCTTTCATTATTAGGTAACGGAGCACCTTCAATTACTCCTAGTAATTCCGGTGTAACTTATGTAGATCAAACGGCAGGACAATTATATGTATACAATGGCTCAGCTTGGGAAGCCGTTGGTGGTAATGCAAGTCCTGATTTAGACGGTAGCCCAATAAACGAACTTACTGATATAGAGTTAACTGGAAATATTCTTACGCTTACAAATCCTGCAACCGGAACTAATGAAGTAGATTTAGCTGGATTTGTTTCTACAGATGATCAAAACTTAGAATCGGCTACACTTTCTGCAACTAGTGAATTAGGAATTAATATAGAAGGTGGTAACGATGTAACAGTTGATTTATCTCCTTTAGATGATTCTGCTGCTATTGCTACAGTACAAGCTGATGTGGACCAAAATGAAACAGATGCCGATACTGCGATTGCTGCAGTGCAAGCTGATGTAGACCAAAACGAAACAGATGCCGATAACGCTATTGCTGCGGTACAAACAAATTTAGATACGCATGTTGCTGCGGATCAAGATACTTCAGCAACGAATGAACTTTCTGATTTAGACTTAACTGGAAATATACTTACGCTTTCTAATCCTGCTACTGGAACGAATGAAATAGATTTAGCTGGGTTTGTTTCTACAGATGATCAAAACTTAGAATCGGCTACACTTTCTGCAACTAGTGAATTAGGAATTAATATTGAAGGTGGTAACGATGTAACAGTTGATTTATCTCCTTTAGATGATTCTGCTGCTATTGCAACGGTTCAAGCAGATGTGGATCAAAACGAAACAGATGCCGATACTGCCATTGCTGCGGTTCAAGCTGATGTAGATCAAAACGAAACAGATGCCGATACTGCTATTGCCGCTAACACGGCTGCAATTGCTGCACATAATACTGCAGATCAAGATATCTCTGCAACTAACGAACTTTCAGATTTAGATTTAACTGGTAATATTCTTACGCTCTCTAATCCTGCTACAGGTACGAATGAAGTTGATTTGGCCGGATTTGTTTCTACAGATGATCAAAACTTAGAATCGGCTACACTTTCTGCAACTAGCGAATTAGGAATTAATATTGAAGGTGGTAACGATGTAACAGTTGATTTATCCCCTTTAGATGATTCTGCTGCTATTGCAACGGTTCAAGCGGATGTAGACCAAAATGAAACAGATGCTGATAACGCTATTGCTGCGGTACAAGCTGATGTAGACCAAAATGAAACAGATGCCGATAACGCTATTGCTGCGGTACAAGCAGATGTGGACCAAAATGAAACAGATGCGGATAATGCAATCACAACAGTACAAACAAATTTAGATACGCATGTTGCTGCGGATCAAGATACTTCAGCAACGAATGAACTTTCTGATTTAGACTTAACTGGTAATATTCTTACGCTTTCTAATCCTGCTACTGGGACGAATCAAGTTGATTTAGCTGGTTTTGTTTCTACAGATGATCAAAACTTAGAATCGGCTACACTTTCTACTACTAGCGAATTAGGAATTAATATTGAAGGTGGTAACGATGTAACAGTTGATTTATCTCCTTTAGATGATTCTGCTGCTATTGCTACAGTACAAGCTGATGTTGACCAAAATGAAACAGATGCTGATACTGCTATTGCTGCGGTACAAGCTGATGTAGACCAAAACGAAACAGATGCCGATAACGCTATTGCTGCGGTACAAGCAGATGTGGATCAAAATGAAACAGATGCGGATACTGCAATTGCGGCTAATACAGCTGCAATTGCTGCACATAACACTGCGGATCAAGATACTTCAGCAACTAACGAACTTTCAGATTTAGATTTAACTGGTAATATTCTTACGCTCTCTAATCCTGCTACAGGAACGAATGAAATAGATTTAGCTGGATTTGTTTCTACAGATGATCAAAACTTAGAATCGGCTACACTTTCTGCTACTAGCGAATTAGGAATTAATATCGAAGGTGGTAACGATGTAACAGTTGATTTATCTCCTTTAGATGATTCTGCTGCTATCGCTACAGTACAAGCTGATGTAGACCAAAACGAAACAGATGCCGATAACGCTATTGCTGCGGTACAAGCAGATGTGGATCAAAATGAAACAGATGCGGATAATGCGATTGCTGCGGTACAAACAAATTTAGATACGCATGTTGCTGCAGATCAAGATATCTCTACAACTAACGAACTTTCTGATTTAGATTTAACTGGTAACATTCTTACACTTACGAATCCTGCTACAGGCACGAATGAAGTTGATTTAGCTGGATTTGTTTCTACAGATGATCAAAACTTAGAATCGGCTACACTTTCTGCTACTAGCGAATTAGGAATTAATATTGAAGGTGGTAACGATGTAACAGTTGATTTATCTCCTTTAGATGATTCTGCTGCAATAGCTGCAGTACAAGCTGATGTTGACCAAAATGAAACAGATGCCGATACTGCGATTACTGCAGTGCAAGCTGATGTAGATCAAAATGAAACCGATGCTGATACTGCTATTGCTGCTAATACAGCTGCAATTGCTGCACATAACACTGCGGATCAAGATACTTCAGCAACGAATGAACTTTCTGATTTAGATTTAACTGGTAACATTTTAACACTTACGAATCCTGCTACAGGAACGAATGAAATAGATTTAGCTGGATTTGTTTCTACAGATGATCAAAACTTAGAATCGGCTACACTTTCTGCAACTAGCGAATTAGGAATTAATATTGAAGGTGGTAACGATGTAACAGTTGATTTATCTCCTTTAGATGATTCTGCTGCTATCGCTACAGTACAAGCTGATGTAGACCAAAACGAAACAGATGCCGATACTGCCATTGCTGCAGTGCAAGCTGATGTTGATCAAAATGAAACGGATGCGGATAATGCGATTGCTGCGGTACAAACAAATTTAGATACGCATGTTGCTGCAGATCAAGATATTTCTGCAACAAACGAACTTTCTGATTTAGACCTTACTGGAAATATTCTAACACTTACGAATCCTGCTACAGGAACCAATGAAATAGATTTAGCTGGATTTGTTTCTACAGATGATCAAAACTTAGAATCGGCTACACTTTCTGCTACTAGCGAATTAGGAATTAATATTGAAGGTGGTAACGATGTAACAGTTGATTTATCTCCTTTAGATGATTCTGCTGCTATCGCTACAGTACAGGCTGACGTAGATCAGAACGAAACAGATGCCGATACTGCCATTGCTGCAGTGCAAGCAGATGTAGACCAAAACGAAACCGATGCCGATAACGCTATTGCTGCGGTACAAGCAGATGTGGACCAAAACGAAACAGATGCGGATAATGCAATTGCAACAGTACAAACAAATTTAGATACGCATGTTGCTGCAGATCAAGATACATCAGCGACTAACGAACTTTCAGATTTAAGCTTAGACGCTTCCAATGTATTGACCTTAACGAATCCAGCTACAGGTACGAATGAAGTAGACCTTTCTAGTTTTGTTTCTACAGATGATCAAAAAATTGATGCCTTTACCTTAACTGGTACAACTATCGCTGTTTCTAACGAAGGTGATGGAGAAGCGGATAAAACTATTGACCTAGGAATTACTTTTGCCACAGATGCTGAAGTAGCTACTGCTATTTCTGACTCTGAAGCATTGGATTTAGATAAAGTAATCGGAAACGAATCTGTAACAGGATTAACTTTTGATGGTACTACATTAACATTAGCTCAAGATGGTGCAGCAAGTGAGACTGTGAACTTAAGCTCAGTAAGTACCGATAATCAATATCCAGACAAATTTGCATTGAATGGAACTTTCCTAGAATTATCTTTAATTCGAGATGGACTTTCTGACAGAACGGTAAACTTAGACGGTACTTTTGCTACAGATGCACAAGTGAGTACAGAAATAAACACTGCTATTACAGCTTCCGAAGCCTTAGATAATGATAAGGCAATTGGAAACGAATCTGTAACTGCTTTAACTTTTGATGGAACTACTTTAACACTAGAACAAGATGGAGCTGCCGATGAGACAGTAAATTTAAGTTCAGTAAGTTCTGATGATCAATATCCAGATAAATTTGCACTAAATGGAACCTTCTTAGAGTTATCCTTAATTCGAGATGGACTTTCTGACCGTACAGTTAATCTAGATGGCACATTTGCTACTGACGCACAACTAAGCAGTGCAATTGCAGCTTCAGCAGCATTAGACAATGACAAGAGTGCAACAAACGAACTTTCAGATTTAAGCTTAGATGCTTCCAATGTACTTACCCTTACTAATCCAGCAACAGGCACAAATGAAGTAGACCTTTCAGGGTTTGTTTCTAGTGATGATCAAGAGATTGAATTATTTGCTTTTAACGGCTCTACCTTTGAGCTAATGCTTGGACTTGAAAATGACCCCACAACTAGAATAGCAAATTTATCGTCTTTACATGCGGATGGTACAGAAACGAAAATTGAAGCAGGTAATACTGGAATAACAATAACAGGAGATGGTTCTGCATCATTGCCATATGGTATATACAATACTTTTACTGAAGTTGATGGAAGTATTACAAATGAAACGAATACCGGTTTTTCTACTGTAACTGTTGCAGGAACAAATTACTTAAGAATTTCAGATTCAAATGGCGATTTAGATGTACCTGTTTCTAGCCTATCACATTCTGGAACAACTGGCTCCGTATTTTTTGCAGGATCAGATGGTTCTCCAACAGAAAATAATGGACAATTATTCTGGGACAATACAAATAATAGATTAAGTATTGGTAACCCATTAGCGGGTACAAATAAACTAACGATTAATGGTGCTACAAGAACTAGTGGTTTAAACAATTCTGATGGAACCGTTGGGCAACCTTCATATAGATTTTCTGATGATTCTAATACCGGTATGTATAGTCCGGGATCAGATGAAATTGGTTTTTCAGTCGGCGGAAGTCAAGTATTAAAAATTGATAATTCTACAGTTACTGTAAATGAAACCTTAGAATTAGAAGGTGATGTTTTAGATACTAGTAATTCCGCAGGTACTGCTGGGCAAGTTTTAAGTTCAACAGGAACAGGTACAGCATGGGTAAGCTCATTAAGTCCTATAAAAGCTATTGGTAAAATAGCCAGTGCTGGTAGTATTATTAAAGCTACTAGTGGTATTACCACGTCTAGAATTAGTGCAGGTAGATATCAAGTGAATTTACCATCGGGTATGGTATCGGATGCAAATTATATCATTCAATTAACACAACCCGGAAGAGGTGGTGCTGGAAATGATGATCCTGGAATTTCATATTCGAATCAAACAGCAAGCGGATTCCAAGTAATTATTGGCGACAATGATAATGGTGCAAGTGATAGAGCTCGATTCGATTCTGAGTTTATGTTTACTGTTTTAGATTTATAATAAATACTATTAAGAAGTGATTAAGAGACTAATTTTAATTTTATTGCTAATAATTACAAGCAATACGTATTCGCAAATCGATGGCCAATTACTATTAGGCCTAACAAACGCGACTACTAGTGAGATGAATGCTATAAGTAGCCCTATTGTTGGTTCTGTTATTTATAACACCACAGAAAATGATGTATACCAATACATTGGAGGTTCTTGGATTGCTGCAGGAAGTTCTAACCCGACTTGGACCTTTTCCGGAAATAAAGGAACTACTGCTGGAAAACAATTCATTGGTACAATCGATGCTCAAGACTTAGTATTAAAATCGAACAACAGAGAAAGTTTAAGACTAAATCAAGATAACGGCCAACTTCTTGTGAATGAAGCAAAACCCTTTAACGAACATCCGCTTGTTATAAAAGCCAATGGAATAGATGTTTTAGCATTTGAAGATGAAGATGGAACTCCAAAATGGCATTGGAACTTATTATCTGATGGGTTAAATTTTGTAGAAACCAAAGTGGCCGACTATCGTTTATTTTTAGCAAATGGTGGTAACGTAGGTGTCGGCACGGCTAAACCTGAATATACCTTAGAGGTAAGTGGTACTGCTAAAATTGAAAAAACGCCAACTATAATAAATTCAAACAAATTCCTAGCTAAAGATCCAGATACAGGTCAAATTAGCGAACAAGACATTGTCGCTTCATTCACGAATGGTAAATTTTTTATGAATTTTAGTGGTAGAGCCTATTATTATGTTAACACCTGGTATGGTCCAAGTGATGCTTATGGCCACTCATACGTACACTGGAACCAATCTAAAGGTGGCAGCACAATGCCAGCCTATTCCAACACAAGTCAGTTTGGCGTACCCATCACTTCAAACGTAAACTTATCTAAATTCACAATCAAAAGTGATTTCAATGCAGCATCGGTTGGTCCAAAAATAAATTTATCCGTAATTAGAAATGGTTCTGTTATTGATATTGGCACTTATAACATACTCAACACATCAACCAATGTTACGATACAAACAACAAATGTCAGCTTTACATTATTAGAAGGTGATTTGTTAGTATGGGCATGTAGAGCTTCTGGTTCAAATCGTTTAAGTTATACATCATTAACCTTTGAATTCACCTATTAAAATTTACATGAAAAATACATTAATCATAATTCTGCTTTTAGGTTTCAAGTTTGTGTTTTCACAAGCTCCAACCGCGGGTGAATTAATTGCAACTCATATGGCAACTTTAGCAGAAATTAATGCAATTGCGAATCCGTATGAAGGATCTTTAGTGTATAATTCAGGTGATAAAGCCTTGTATCAATATGACGGGGCAGTTTGGGAGAAAGTAAATGCTAATGGAGATGAAACCATTATAGTAACAGACAGTAATATTCTAATTTCTGGAACCGGCACTAATGCTAATCCGTATGTAATTTCATCTATACCTGCAAAATTAACTTCGAATGCTAACGGATCTTATACGTTTTCTAATAGTATTGATACTGATGTAACCTTTTTTCCAACTACACAGGGTAACACCCCAATTGTCTCTAATACAGATGCTGGAATTGGTAATTGTGCACAATTTGGACTTAATGAAACTCGTAATTTAACAATTCAAGGCGCCTATTTTGATGGTGCATCTACCGTTGCGATTACAGGGCAAACTGTAAATTCAGTTGTAATAAATAGTTCAACTCAGATAACAGCAAATGTTACCTCAGGAAATTCATTCGGCACTTATGATATTTCGGTAACCAATAATATCGGTTCAAGTACTTTATCCGGAGGTTTCGAATTACAGGCTTCCTCGAGTCTAACTACTTCTGGAATAGCTATTGCTGATATGATTATGACTGGTTCAATGACTTATGACGGTATGTATTTAAAGAAAACGGCAACTGCGGGTTGGAATGCTCAAGGGTATTCGCAAGCTTATTCCATTAGACCCAACATTGGAGGACATTTAGACTGGACCGCAGATCAATCGAATAAATATATTATGATTGGTTTAAGCTCTAGTCCGCAATCAAATGCATCATACACATCACTGGACTATGCCATGTATATGGTATCAAACAGTCGTATACAAATTAGAGAAGATGGCGGTAGTTTAGGCTATGTAGACGGATATAGCGCTGGTGACAAATTAAGAATTAATATTGACTGCCTTGGTAATGTAACTTATTTAAAGAATGGTATAATCATTTTTAGTTCATCTAAAAAAGCGAATTACCCATTATATTTAGATTCTTCTTTTCACGGTGTAGATGGATCAATATCTAATATTACTATGACCTATTAAAAATGATATGAAAGTATTAAAAATCTTAATGGTTTTCTTTTTATTACAATATACAATTGTGGCCCAAGAAGCGGTGCACAATTTCGGCTCCTTGCAAATGCATGGTTCTGTTGGTGTCGGCTTTCATTTGGACTTAATTAATGATGGTACTTTTGATCAAAATTCAGGCCTTGCCGGTTTTTATGGTTATAATAAATCATTAACTGTTTCAGGTGCATTTAGTCCAGTTTTCTATGATGCAGAAGTTGCTGTGGATTATGGGTTGTATCTCGATACTTCTATGGGAGTTGTAAACAATGGAAACCTTATTGTTGGTGATATAATTACCCCACGAAACGAAACTAATATTTATACTAACTTTATTAATAATGCATTTTATGTAGGTGAAAATGATGCAGCATTGGTAAACGGTTATGCTGGTGCAACCAATAAAGAAGATTTCACATTCCCAGTCGGTGATGGAGAATACCTAAGACCTTTAACTATTGCTTCTACAGGAATTAATGTGCAATCTACATGTGCTTATTTTTACGAAAGTCCGAATGCACCAACTACATTCTCGAAAAGCTTTGAAACCGGTAGAAAGGAATCCGAATATTTATCAGTAAGTGATATAGAATTTTGGCATTTGAGAGGTAGTGTTCCTTCATCAGTAACCCTAACATGGGATGATCGTAGTGATGTACGGACCCTAGGACAAACTATTGATGAACTAAAAGTTGTTGGTTGGCATATAGAAAAAGATGAATGGGTAGATTTAGGTAATGTTTTTGCCCAAGGCACCATGAACAAAGGCTCTTTAACATCGAAAATATTCACACCAAACGACTACGAACTTTTAACAATTGGCGGTGCTGACCAGAGAGTTGGAGAATTTATAACTATTGAGCTAGACAATTATTTTATCACTCCTAATGGTGATGGCAAAAATGATTATTTAGTGTTAGATGGTCTAGAACAATCACCCAACAATGAATTAAAAATATTCAATAGATATGGTGTTTTAGTATACTCCGAAATGAACTACCAGAATACTTTCAATGGAATTTCGAACAGAAATACTGTTATTAGTAGAGATACTGGTTTAGCTTCAGGTGTATATTTTTATATCATTACCATGTTAGATATAAGACAAAGACATCAAGGTTACATGTACTTAGCCACAACAGAATAAACCGTAAGAAAACTATATAATTAATTTTATTTAATTTTAAATAACAATTTAGAAAACAAAAAGCATTTATCCATTGCAGCACACAAACTTGGCAGCATATTTGCTTTTAACCAATCATCTAAAACTATAGAAATTCACACATAACTTATGCAACGAAGAAAATTTATTAAGAAAAGTAGCTTATCTGGTTTAGCATTAACTATGTTACCAAGCTTAAGTTTCGCGAACGATAATGATGTTGAATACAGCATTCTAGAGCTAATGGGCAAGGTAGATATTGACCTTTATGGTGAGGGTATCAACCTTAGGCAAGAAGCACACGACGCATTTTTAGAAATGAAAAAAGCAGCTTATAGCGATGGTATTGATATTAAAATAGTATCTAGTTACAGAAGCTTTGAACGACAAACCACAATATTTGAGCGTAAATATTTACGCTATATTGATGATGAAGGAATGGCTCCTTTAGATGCAATTGATAAAATAATTGAATACTCTACTATTCCAGGTACAAGTAGGCACCATTGGGGTACTGATATTGATATAATAGATGGCTATCCTAAAGTTGAAGGTGATGTTTTAGTGCCTAATTTGTTTAAAAGTGGAGGCCCTTTCGAGAACTTTAAGAAATGGATGGACGAAAATTCTGAAAAATTCGATTTTCATTTAGTTTATACAGATGTGGAAAAGCGGAATGGTTTTAAATATGAACCATGGCATTATAGTTACGCTCCATTATCTGTACCTATGCTAACTCAATTCCGAAGTAAAAATCTAATGCAAATTTTAAAGAATGAGGAATTCGAAGGTAGTTCAGAATTCACCACAGGATTTATTAAAAACTACGTGAGAAACAATATTTTAGATATAAACACTTCGCTTTTATAACTCTTTTTGTACCTTATAACCGTACTGAAAGAAGATAAAACACATGAGAAGAAGTAGTTGGAAGATACGAATATTCATTGGTCTTGCCATTGTAGCTTTTGCATTTATTCAAAAATGCAGCAATACTGAAGAAAATCCATACACTGGAAGATCACAGCACATAAACATGTCTTCTGAGCAAGAAATTGCTATTGGTCTTCAAAGTGCTCCAGAAATGGCGCAACAACATGGTGGGCTATACCCAGACGAGCGTTTACAATCTTTTGTAGATGCAGTTGGGAAGAAATTAGTACAAAGTAGCATTGCCCGTGAAACCCCTTATAAATATGATTTTCATTTATTAGCTGATGACCAAACTATAAATGCATTTGCATTACCTGGTGGACAATGTTTTATCACCTATGCCCTATTTAAGCAATTAACTGAAGCTCAATTAGCTGGTGTTTTAGGTCATGAAATAGGTCATGTAGTTGGAAGACATTCAGCAGAAAGAATTGCAGATAGTAATTTCTGGCAAACCGCAACAATGGGTGCAACTGTTGGCGCTGGTGACATTGGTAATGTTGTTGGTGGTATAGGCCAAAATACCTTATTAACTAATGGCCGTGGTGATGAATTAGAAAGTGATGATCTTGGTGTTTTATTTATGATACAATCGGGTTACGATCCATATGAAATGATTGAGGTTATGAAGATATTAAAGGCCGCTGCTGGTCCAAATAGAGTACCCGAAATGCAGAGCACCCACCCTGACCCTGAAAACCGAATCGAAAAAATAAAAGAGGCGATTCAAAAATATAGCAGTCAGTAAACTTTCGTAATACCTAAATGATTGATTTTTAGTAAATTTTATTATCAATCCATATTATGGTACGTCTCATACTATCTTAGAATTAATCCCTTTTTCCTTTAATTTATTAAGTAACATTGACTTAATCATTGGTTTTTTTAATAGAATCAAGGTTACAATTTCTAAATCCATTTCCTTGCTTAATAACCCTTATCAATTTAAAGATCAGATCATGAGACACCCCCGCTTCGAAATCAACTTTAAGTACAATTAACACCAAATTTGCTATTTGTAGAACTTTTTAGCTAAATATTCTTAAAAAGATAAAAACAAGATTCAAAAAATTGGCATTAGTACTATAATCGTTCTACTTTTGAATAAGAAATAAATATTCCACATGAACAAGAAAGTTATATTGATGATATTAGATGGCTGGGGAATGTCACCGGACCCTAAAGTTTCTGCCATTGATAATGCACATACGCCCTATATAGATAGTTTATATTTAAAGTATCCGAATGCCACATTGCGTACAGATGGACTTAATGTTGGTCTACCTGAAGGTCAGATGGGCAATAGCGAAGTTGGTCATATGAATTTGGGAGCTGGAAGAATTGTTTATCAAGAATTAACTAGAATCAACTTAGCCGTTAAAAACAACACTTTAAAAGACGAAAAAGTCTTAGTAGATGCTTTTAATTATGCTAAGAAAAACAATAAAAAAGTTCATTTCCTAGGATTATTAAGTGACGGTGGAGTTCACTCACATATTAATCACTTAAAAGGGCTGCTCACAGCTGCGAATGATAATGGACTAAAAGATGTATTTGTTCATGCATTTACCGATGGTAGAGATGTTGACCCGAAAGCTGGTTCTGGTTACGTAAAAGACCTACAAGAACACATGTCTAAAACCGTAGGTGAAATTGCTACGGTAACTGGCCGCTATTATGCCATGGATCGCGACAACCGATGGGAAAGAGTAAAACTAGCTTATGATGCAATTGCCAAAGGTATTGGAACTCCAACCAACAATATTATAAAAAGTCTTGAAGAGAATTATAATAATGATGTTACTGATGAATTTATAAAACCGCTTATTGCGAATTCAAATGGTATTGTTGCCGAGGATGATGTAATTATTTTCTTCAACTTTAGAACTGATCGTGGCAGAGAACTTACAAACATGCTTTCTCAAAATGATTTTCCTGAATTTAACACAAAAAAAATTCCATTGTATTATGTTACAATGACCAATTACGATGATAGTTTTAAAGGAATTCATGTTGTGTTTAATAAAGACAACATTACAGAAACTATTGGTGAAGTATTATCTAAGGCTGGTAAAAAACAGATAAGAATTGCGGAAACAGAAAAGTATCCTCACGTTACCTTCTTTTTCTCTGGAGGACGAGAAGAGCCTTTTGAAGGAGAAAGCAGAATTTTAAGAAATTCACCCAAAATAGCAACTTATGACTTAAAGCCAGAAATGAGTGCTTACGAACTTACTGAAGCTTTAGTTGAAGATTTAAAGAAACAAGAAGCTGATTTTGTTTGTCTTAATTTCGCAAATGGCGATATGGTTGGTCATACTGGCATTATGGAAGCAGCAATAAAAGCGTGTGAAGCTGTAGATATTTGTGTGAAAAATGTAGTTGAAACTGGCTTAGAAAATGGATACTCTACCCTATTGATTGCAGATCATGGAAATTGTGAGACCATGATTAATCCTGACGGTTCTCCCCATACAGCACACACTACCAATCCAGTTCCTATTATTTTAATAGATAAAGATTTGAAGAAAATTAATGATGGCGTACTTGGAGATGTTGCGCCCACCATTTTAAAAATGATTGGCATAGCTCAACCAGAAGCAATGACCTGTAAATCATTAATTTAAAAAGTCTTACTTACCTTTGTAAATTATGATTAAGATTAAAACTGCAGAAGAAATTGAACTGATGCGTGAAAGCGCATTAATTGTCTCAAAAACCTTAGGGATGTTAGCCGCTGAAATTAAGCCAGGGGTTACTACTTTACAATTAGACAAATTGGCTGAATCATTTATTAGAGACCATGGTGCAGTACCCGGATTTTTAGGACTTTATAATTTTCCGAATTCACTTTGCATGAGTCCAAATTCTCAGGTTGTTCATGGCATACCCAACGACACACCGTTAGTGGAGGGCGACATAATATCAATTGATTGTGGAGCTTTAAAAAATGATTTTTATGGTGATCATGCGTATACTTTTGAAGTTGGTGAAGTAAAACCTGAAATTAAAAAACTACTACAAATTACTAAAGAATCACTCTATATTGGTATTAAAGAATTTAAAATCGGTAACCGCGTAGGCGATGTTGGTTTTGCTATTCAAAAATACACAGAAGACCATGGTTATGGTGTCGTACGTGAATTAGTTGGACATGGTTTAGGAAAAAAAATGCACGAAGATCCAGAAATGCCAAATTATGGAAAACGTGGTCGGGGTAAGAAGTTTGTAAACGGAATGGTTGTGGCAATTGAACCAATGACAAACATGGGTACTCGTCGTATAAAACAACTTAGCGACGGCTGGACAATTCTTACAGCTGACGGTGAACCTAGTGCTCATTTTGAACATGATGTAGCACTTGTAGACGGCAAACCAGAATTATTGTCAACTTTTAAATATATATACGATGCTCTCGGTTTAGAAAGTAATGAGGAAGATGAGTTTAGAAAACAAAAATTAGTAGTTTAAGTTTATTTACCGAATACTAAAGAACTTTATTAATTCATGGCACTACGCTGAACAATAACTTGAAGAAATTTTTCAAAATTGTACTGAATATAATACCGCGACCCTTACTTATTAAAATGAGTTATTGGGCCCGACCTATTCTTGCTTTTTTTATGCGAGGAGACAAATATGTGGATCCCATTGATGGAAAAAGTTTTAAAAGTTTTCTTCCGTATGGCTATGAAAGTCCGAGAGAAAATGTTCTTGCTCCAGCAACACTATCACTAGAAAGACATCGTTTACTTTGGCTATACTTGAAAAACGAAACTGATTTCTTTACAGCTAAATTAAGCCTCTTACATTTTGCACCTGAACAAGCGTTCTACAAACGATTCAGAGCACTAAAAAATCTAGATTATATTACAACTGATTTAAATTCACCTTTAGCCGATGTAAAAGCAGATATTTGCGCTTTACCATTTAATGACGAATCTTTTGACGTTATACTTTGCAACCATGTTTTAGAACATATACCAAACGATACCAAGGCTATGACAGAAATGTACCGTGTTTTAAAACCTGGAGGTTGGGGAATTTTTCAAATACCGCAAGATCTAAACAGACTTAAAACCTTTGAAGACAATAGCATTGTTGACAAGAAAGAAAGAGCGAGGATTTTTGGCCAATATGATCATGTGCGAATTTATGGTCGCGATTATTTCGATAAATTACGTAGTATTGGTTTTACTGTAGAAGAGGTTGATTATACCGCTAAATTTTCTGGTGAAGATTTAGAAAAATATAGACTTGCAAAGGATGAAATCATCCCATTGGTTAGAAAATAATTACTTCGAAATTAAAAGCTTTTTAAACCCTTCTGTCATATATTCTTGGATTACCCCCTGATCATCAGAATAAACAATATAAGCGTCTAGTTCGCTATGAGTCTTTAATAAACTCATTACATCGCTTAAATCCATAGCCATGAAAGACGTAGCATAACCGTCTGCTGTAGCGCAATTATTAGCAAAAACTGTAGCTCCCAATGTTGTAGAATTCTTGGCATATCCAGTTAGTGGATTAATTGTATGAACATATTTTTCACCTGTTTCTTCATCGATTCTATATTTGATATAATTGCCTGAAGAAGCCATTGCCCTATCTTTCAAATAAATTAATTGCTTCGGGCTAATTCGTGAATCAGCTTCTGGATCATCAATACCAATAACCCAGTCTTTTTCTTTTATACTATTGACTCCCTTAGCAACAACCTCTCCCCCTACTTCAATTAAATAATTCTCAATTCCTTTCTGATTTAACATAACCCCCAAACGGTCTATTGCGTATCCTTTGGCTATCGCATTAAAATCAAATCTAATTTCAGGCAATTCTTTTTTTATGGTGCGATTCTCTTGCAACACAACTTTATTAAAACCGACAAAATCTAAAAGACTATCTACCTTAGCGCTATCTAATTGAATTTGCTCTCCGGGTCCAAATCCCCACGCATTAACTAAAACACCCACAGTGGGATCAAAATAGCCATCTGTTGCACTGTTTATACTTTTAGACAAAAGAAATACTTCCTGAAACATATGATCAACCACAATTGTTGAATCGCTACTATTAATTCTCGAAATATCAGAAGTAGGAATATAAGTGGACATGGATTGATTAATCGCTGCAAATACAGAATCAATTTCCATTTGAAAGTCCTGAGAAGACTCCGAAATATAGGTTATACTATAGCTTGTACCCAAGGCCGCACCACTATTATGATTCTTTATTAATGTTGGTTGACTATTACAGCAAGAAACTAGTAACAATAAAAGAGCAAAACGAATAATTAAAAAGGCAGTACCATCCTTAACACCCATACTATCAGATTTCAATAAGTCCATCATAATCAACAATATATTCTTCATTCAAATAAACAGGTAGTAATCTATCTTTTGCATTAGATAAGCCAACACCTGCATAATATGCTTTTGCTTCATGTTTTAAAGCATGATCTTTCATTTTAATCATAAATTCATGATTATAATTTGTTGGATCCTCGGGAAAAGCGACGTTTCTGACAATAATAAAATGTAATTGTTTATCCTTTAAGCATACAAATTGCGGGTTCTTCTTAGGCTTGCTATTTATACCCATAAATTCAAAACCATCTTCCTCTAATTTTCTACCCACAATATTCATGGCTAGATTATGAAGCTCTTGTGTTGTAAGTGGTTTACTCATTTTAAATATGAATCAAAAAACCTGACAGGTTTGAAAATCTGTCAGGTTTGTAATTTTAGTTTTATCCTTTCTCTTTTAGAAAAAAAATATATAAACATTAATGTTATCCACCAAAGTCATCAAAACGTATATGCTCATCAGGAATACCAAAATCTTCGCCCATTTTTTGAACAGCTTTGTTCATTAACGGCGGGCCACAGAAATACAATTCAATATCTTCTGGTGATTCATGTAAGCTTAAATAATTATCTATTACACAATTATGGATAAATCCAACAAAGCCATCTCCTGGTGCATCAATATTTTCTTTCACTTTCCAGTTATCTTCTTCCATTGGTTCAGATAAAGCCAAATAGAATTTGAAATTTGGAAATTCCTTTTCTAATTCGTAAAAATGGTCTAGGTAAAATAATTCTCTTTTAGAACGTCCACCGTACCAATACGTAACTTTTCTTCCTGTTTTTAATGTTTTAAACAAGTGGTATAAATGTGAACGCATAGGAGCCATTCCTGCACCTCCACCAACATATAACATTTCAGAATCAGATTCATTAATAAAGAACTCACCATAAGGTCCTGAAATAACCACTTTATCACCTGGCTTTTGGGCAAAAATATATGAAGACGCCACACCCGGGTTTACAGACATCCAGCCATTTTTAGAACGATCCCATGGTGGTGTAGCAATACGTACGTTCAACATTATCTCACGTCCTTCAGCTGGAAAAGAAGCCATAGAATAAGCACGTTCAACCGTTTCTGTATTTTTCATCACTAAAGGCCAAAGTCCGAATTTATCCCATTCTGCCTGAAATTTATCAGGAGTTTCATGCTCTTCGGGGTGAGCAGTAATATCAATATCAGAATATTTAATTTCGCATGGAGGAATCTCTATTTGAATATAGCCACCTGCTTTATATCCCATATCTTCTGGAATTTCAACTACAAACTCTTTTATAAAAGACGCAACATTATAATTACGAACAACTGTTGCATCCCACTTTTTAATCCCGAATACTTCTTCCGGAATTGTAATCTCCATATCTTGCTTCACCTTTACTTGACAGGCCAAACGAGCACCATGGTTTAATTCTTTCTTAGAGAAATGAGGTGTTTCCGTTGGTAAAGCTTCACCACCTCCAGAAAGTACATGGCATTCGCATTGAATACAAGTACCACCTCCACCACAAGCAGAAGGTAAAAATATTTTTTGATTACCTAAAGTTGTAAGCAATGAACTTCCTGAGCCTACTTCAATTTTCTTCTCTCCATTTATGGTTATAGTAACCGGTCCTGAAGGAGATAGTTTTTCCTTGGTAAACAACAATAATGAAACCAATAATAATAAAAGAATGAGGAATGCAACAACTGTTATTAATATGGTTCCTCCGGTACTTGTAGCTAATATCATTTCTACTTTTTTATAGCATCGTTATAAGAAATATCATTTTCGTCAATTTCCTCTTGTTTCTTCTTATTTGTATCTAATACTCCTAATTCTTCCGTATCAACTTTATCAACAGCAGTTTCAGTTTCTGCCGTCTCTTCAGCATCACCTCCACCGGTTAACATACCACCGAAACTTTGAAAACCAATACCCATTAAACCTGTAATGATAAAAGTTATACCCAATCCTCGCAATGGTGCTGGAACATTTGAATATCTAATTTTTTCACGAATAGCTGCAATTGCTAAAATGGCCAAAAACCATCCAATCCCTGAACTTACTCCATAATTAAATGCAAGACCTAATGTTTCAATTTCTCTCGCTTGCATAAATAAAGAACCTCCTAAAATTGCGCAGTTAACAGCAATTAATGGTAAGAAGATGCCCAAAGAATTATAAAGTGATGGTGAGAATTTTTCAACTACTATTTCAACCAATTGTACCATAGTAGCAATTGTTGCAATAAATAATATGAAGGATAAAAAGCTTAGATTATATCCTGCATACTCTGGTCCTAGCCATGCTAAAGCTCCATCTTGCAATAAATATTTATCTAGCAACCAATTCATAGGAACCGTTACTGCCAGTACAAAAATCACAGCAGCTCCTAAACCTACAGCGGTAGCCACTTTTTTAGAAACCGCCAAATAAGAACACATTCCTAAGAACACGGCAAAAACCATGTTATCAATAAAAATGGACTTAAAAAATAATTCTACATGCTCTAACATAATACTCAAATATTAATTGTCTTCAACTAATGCTGGGTTACGCGAACGTTGCACCCAAATAATAATACCTACAACAATAAGCGCCGCTGGTGGAATAATCATAAAACCATTATTCTCATAGCCGGTAGCATAAAGTCCTGTTTTAGCTATTGGATCTCCTAAAACAGGAAAACCTAATAATGTACCTGATCCTAACAATTCTCTAAAGAAGCCAACAATGATTAAAATAATTCCATATCCTAATGAGTTACCTATTCCATCGAGAAAAGATTTCCATGGTCCGTTTGCTAAAGCAAAAGCCTCAAAACGTCCCATAATAATACAGTTGGTAATAATCAGCCCAACAAAAACAGACAATGTTTTACTCAATTCATATTGATAAGCTTTTAGTACTTGATCCACTATAATTACCAATGCGGCAACAACTATTAATTGAACGATGATACGTATTTTAGAAGGTATGATATTACGCATTAGTGAAATAACTACGTTACCAAGACCTAATACAAATAAAACCGCAACAGCCATTACAATTGATGCCTTTAATTCAGCGGTAATTGCTAAAGCAGAACATATACCTAGTACTTGAATAGTAATAGGGTTATTATCTGCAAGAGGATCTAAAATTAAATTCGTGTCTTTTTTTGAAAGTAATCCCATATTATTTAACTCTAATGGTTTCTAAATAACCTTTATATAAATTAACGCTTTCTTTAATCATTGCTGAAACACCGTTACCAGTAATAGTAGCTCCTGCCATAGCATCAACTTCATTATCATCTTTAGTATTGTTTAAAGGATCGTTATTCCCTTTAACCACGGCAACACCAGAATATTTAGTGCCCTTTAAAATGGTTTCTCCTGTAAAATCATCCATAAAATAACGTTGCTTAATATTAGCACCTAATCCTGGAGTTTCTCCTTTATGATCAAAATAAACACCTTGCACGGTCATGGTATCATCTAAAGCTATAAAACCCCAAATTGCATCCCACAATCCTTTACCATACATTGGTATTATATAGAATTTCTTACCTTCCTTTTCACCTATAAAAAGAGGTAATTTAAATGGTTCGCCTTTCTTTTTTGCTGCTAACTGCTTTTTTAAATCTATTAAATAAGCTTCATCATTCTTAGTGACTTTATCACCTTCAATAACCAACTGCTCTTTAATATAATTCTTAAATTCTCCTTCAACCTTATCGGTAGGTATGAAACTCACACTAGACTCGTCATTCTCATTAATACCCATAGCATAAAGAATGTTCTGTTGCTTTTCGAACCTTTCGTTTTCTTGAATATTTGGTCGTAGGGCTGAGGCTAAAAAAGCCAAAATTGATCCTACCACCATTACCATAATAGTTGCAAAAATTATGGTATAACTATTTTTATCAGTATTGATTGCCATTTTTATACAGTTTCTGCTTTTAGTTCTTTTGCTTCTCCTTCTGAATCTTTAGGATAAATAGTAGCGTTTTTTAATCGTTTCAAACGTCTTTTAACATTGCCTTGCACCACATAATGATCAATTGTAGGAGCAAATACGTTCATTAACAAGATAGCCAAGAATACACCTTCTGGGTATGCTGGGTTAAATACACGAATCATCACCGACATAAAACCAATTAAAAATCCATATACCCATTTACCCCTATTTGTTTGTGCGCCTGTAACTGGGTCAGTAGCCATATATACGATACCGAATGCTAAACCACCAACTAGTAAATGTTTCCAGAAGTCAAAGCTCATTAATCCATAGAACGGACTATTTCCTGAAATCCATCCTTGATCAACAACACCATTAAATATTAAGCCCATAACTAAAGAACCTATTACAGCACTTAACATTATTCGCCAACTTGCGATTTTTGAAAAGATTAAAAATAAACCACCTAACAAAATTAAGAATGTAGGTGTCTCACCTACAGAACCAGGAATAAAGCCCCAGAACATATCCCAAGTACTATATACTGCATCCATTTCAGCCCCTTTACCTTGTGCCAAAAATCCAAGTACAGTCTCCCCTGATATTGCATCCACATTCGTAGCGCCATCAGCAATCATTTCTGCTCGTTCACGAGCTTCATAGACCCAAACTTTATCCCCACTCATCCATGTTGGATAGGCAAAGAAAAGAAATGCACGTATAGTTAATGCTGGGTTTAGAATATTCATACCTGTACCACCAAAAACCTCTTTTCCGATAACAACGCCAAAAATAACAGCAATTGCTAACATCCAAAGGGGTGTATCAATAGGCACAATTAAAGGTACTAACATACCCGTAACTAAATAACCTTCTTCTACTTCATGTCCCTTTATAACGGCAAATATAAATTCAATAAGTAGTCCAACACCATAAGACACAATCAACAATGGCAGTACTTTAATTATACCAATCCAAAAATTATCCCAAGTCAAGAAATGTTCCATGACAGAGAAATTCTCTGGAAAACCATTAATTGCAGAAAAATGTTGATACCCTGCATTAAACATTGAAAATATAAGTACCGGCACCAACGCCATAATCACGGTATTCATAGTTCGCTTTAGATCATCTGCTGATCTAACATGTGAACCTGAATGTGTAGTCTCGTCTGGTGCGAATAAAAAAGTATGGATTGCATTAAATGCAGGAGCCATCTTTTTACCTCGGTAATGGTGCTTTAAGATGTGTAGTCTTTTCTTAAAGGTCAGTCTTTTATCACTCATCTTTTATCCTATTTCTTTATAAAGCAAATCTAATCCCTCACGAATAATTTGTTGGTGTGGTTGTTTAGATATGCAGATAAATTCTGTCAAAGAAAAATCTTCAGGAGCTACTTCGTAAAGCCCCAATTGTTCCATTTCATCAAGATCTTTAATCAAACATGCTTTTAAAAGCTGCATTGGAAAAATATCTAAAGGAAATACTTTTTCGTATTGCCCAGTTACCACGAAAGCTCTATGCTCACCATTGGTATTGGTATCTAACGTAAATTTCTTGTTTGGCTGCATCCAAGAAAACGTTAAAGCTCTTGTTGCTGAGATTTTATTAAAAATCGGTTTATTCCATCCGAAGAAATCATAATCATCGCCTTCTGGAATAACTGTTACTGTATTATTATAGAATCCTAAATGACCGTCTGGCTTACTTTTAGAACCAGTAAGCACGTCACCATTTATAACTCTAATATTATCTTCATTTACACCACTAGCATATAAAAAGGTTGAAATCTCAGCCCCTATGAGTGTTGTATAGTATTTTGGATTTTTAACTGATGAACCTACTAAAGCAACTGTTCTTTCAGCATTAAATTTCCCTGTCAACAAAGCTTCACCTATAATAATAAGGTCTTGTGGAGTAACTGTCCAAACAACTTCTCCTTTATTTATTGGGTCAATTTTATTTATTTGAGTTCCAACTAAACCAGCTGGATGAGGACCTGATATCTTGTGTAGTTCTACATTTGACAAACTAGTTAAAACTGAACTACTTGAAGCTCCAACTGAAAGATGAACTTTACCTGGAGTTAATTTACTTAAAGCAGTAATGGCAGTTTGCAATTCCTTTTCTTTTCCCTGCAACACATAATCTGCTTCTGCCGCTAAGGGAGCGGTAGTATAAGCTGATATAAATATAGCCTTCGGATTTACATCTGGGTTCGCTATAATATCATAAGGACGCTGTTTAATAAACGGCCAACACCCCGATTTTAACATAAAAGCCTTAATACTTTCTTTTGTAGCCGATTGCACATCAAAAGTGGTATGTTCTAAACTTTCTTGATTTTTGTCTGGTAAGATTCTCAGTGAAAGAATTCTTCTTCTAGCACCGCGTTCAATTTCTACCAATTCACCACTTACGGGCGACACGAAAAGCATGTTTTCGTTGTCTTTATTGTAAAAAATCGCCTCACCAGCTTTAACCTCAGCACCTTGTTTTATTAGCATTTTAGGCGTTACCCCATGAAAATCACTTAAATTAAGCGAATACACATTGCTTAAAACAGCCTTAGAAGTAGTCTTTTCTGCGGTGCCGACAAGGTTTATATTTAACCCTTTCTTAATTCGGATGTCTTTAGACATATTTTTGTAGACCTTATATTAAAATTCGGGCAAATTTAGCATTTAAACGATTCTTTTCATAATTATTACCTATTAATTTAGGCATTATATCGAGGTTAATTTTTTAGGTATGCTTTTTGCTTAACTTTACCAGAAATTTGAAGGCTCATGAGCTCGATTGCTTTACGATTAGTTTTACTCTTTTTTATCTCTTCCTCAGTCTGTGCTCAGGTGCATGAAGAAGTAAATGCTCCAGACTACATTAAATCCATTGTATTTAAAGGGCCAACCGAAGATCAATTTCCAGTAGTTCAATTAGGTGAATCTGTTAATCTAGAGTTTGATGACCTTTCTGCAAGTGAACAAGATTTTTACTATAAAATAGTTCATTGCGATTATGACTGGCAAAGCTCTAGTCTTTTAAAATCTCAATATTTAGACGGTGTAGACAACCAACGAATAATAAATTATGGCAATAGCTACAATACGCTACAACCCTACTCCAACTACGAACTAAGCATTCCGAATGATGCCGTTAGATTGAAAGTTAGTGGCAACTACGTTCTGGAAATTTATAATTCTAGCGATGAAATTCAGTTCTCAAGAAGGTTTGTTGTTTACAAAGATTTGGTTACCGTAGGTGGTACAGTAAAGAGGTCACGAGATTTTGATTTTTTAAATGAGAAACAAGTAGTACAATTCACAATAAACTCAGGCAACACACAATTAATCAACCCAAAAAAGGAGGTTAAAATAGCGATTATACAAAATTATCATTGGCCTACCGCATTATACAACGTGCCACCACAATTTACAATTGGCACCGAACTTGTATATAAATACGATTATGAAACCAGTTTTTTTGGAGGTAACGAATTCTTGTATTTTGACACAAAAGATTTAAGAGCTCCTAGCTCAGAAATAGCCAGAATTGAAGTTGAAGATCTTTACCAGCATTATTTATTCCCTGATAATTTAAGATACAATATACCATACACCTATTTTCCTGATGTAAATGGCGACTATATTATTAGAACCTTACAGGGGGATGATATTTCTAGAGAAGCAGAATACACCAAAATACATTTCAGCTTGCCATACAACGAAATTCTAGGACTTGACGATGTTTACGTTTTTGGTAAATTCAACAATTACGCCCTTACTGAGGAAAATAAATTAATATACAATGAAGATAATGGCATGATGGAAGGCTCTTTAGAACTAAAACAAGGGTTTTACAACTACAAATACATTGTGCAAAAAGAAGACGGACTAATAGACCTTAACACTGTTTCAGGTAATTATCATTTCACAGAAAACAATTACTTAATTTTAGTTTATTATCGCAATTTTGGTGATTTATATGACAGTATTATTGGTGTAGGATCAGCCAACTCCAGAAACATCACCAATTAACCAATTGTCTTCATATTTGGTTTATTTTATTAGAACTTTTTGTATAAAGATTTTATATCTTGGAAGCTTGATATGAACAATATACCGAGCACAACATCCAAAGGCAGATTTAAACTAGAATTCAGAGGTACTGAATGCTTAAACTGTGGACAACCACTAAAGCTAACAGACAAATTCTGTCCAAATTGCTCTCAGGCAAATAGTACCAAAAAACTATCCTTAAAAGATTTCTTCGACGAGTTTTTTGCAACATTAATTTCGTACGATTCAAGGTTGCTAAAAACACTTAGCGCAATGCTGATAAAACCTGGAAAAATCACACGAGACTTTATAAACGGCAAAAGAGCGTCATATACCAATCCATTTCGGTTTCTTTTAAGCCTTACGATTATTTATTTTTTAATGGTTAATTATGGCGGAAATTACTCAAGCTTAGACAAACATGGTTTGCATGACAAGGATGAAATTTTTAACCGAGTAAATGATTTCAAATTCGAATCAGACGACATTGAAAATGCAAATTACGCACCTGAATTAGATACAATCTTAAATGTCGAAAACATAAAAACAGGTTTTAGAGAAACTTTAAATCAAACAAAAAGTAAAGATTCCACAATATTAGCTAATCCCAGTGCTTATTTTCGTTCCATAAAAAACAAAAACTTTATTGTTCGACAGAATAAGAAACAAGATTTTTTTAGAACAGTGATAAGCAAGGATACCATTTATGACTTTGACCAAACTTTAGAGAAGTATAATATAGCAAACACAAACGAAAATAAACTTACATTCAACCTTGCCCATGGCACAATTGGACTAATTCAACAACCAGGAACTTTTATAAGTTCGATGATATCTAAGCTCCCATTTGCCATATTTTTCTTTCTACCAGTGTTCGCACTCTTTATTTGGCTGGTTTATATCAGAAAAAAATACAGTTATACCGATCATTTGATCTTTAGCTTTCACAATACATCTTTGTTTTTTATCTTGCTGATTATTAGTTATTTGATTGAATGGATAACAAACATTAAAGTCAATTGGGTTTTTCTAATTCTCTTTTGTATTTACCTGTTTGTATCGATGAAAAGGTTCTATCAACAGGGTTTTATCAAAACAAGTATTAAATACGTGTTTTTAAATTCGATTTTTTTTATATTGGCAATGTTTTCAATGGCAATATTATTTGCGGCGAACATTTTTACATTTTAGATTAAGAGACCATGACAACACTAGTTACAAAAGGCATAAAAATTTCTGTACGAACTACTTTTGAAGGTACGTTCTTTAAAAATTACAAAATGCATTTCGCATTTGGTTATACAATCACTATAGAAAACCAAAGTAAAGATTCTGTCCAACTTACTGGTAGACATTGGCAAATCTATGACTCTTTAAATGACATGGAGGTTTTAGATGGTGAAGGCGTAATAGGCAAGAAACCTGTTATTGAACCAGGTGAGTCGCACACCTATAATTCTGGTTGTCTTTTAGCATCTCCTATTGGAGCAATGAAGGGTCATTATAACATGGTAAATTTTAGCACATCAGAAAAATTTAGAGTGTACATTCCCACTTTCAAATTCCATGCTCCTTTTGCATTAAACTAGTAGTACACCTCAAAACAAATAGCACTACCATATAACTTAAGATCAATAAAATAAAAGCAATTGACTTAAGCTTCTATTTAAGATTTCACAATTAACTACAAAAGTTTTAAGCAACACCAAATCCTCCCAATCTTTATTACAATAAACCTAACTTTCAACCTCTTTTTAAAGCAAGTAATTCTTACATTAATGCCCGTTGTTAGTTAAGGTTAATTTCTTTTTATTCTCAAAAACAACAAGTACCTTTGCATCAGTTTTTAACCCCTAAATAAAATGACATGGGTAAAGGTTTTTTTCAAGTACCAACTGCTATTAACGAACCAATTTTAGGCTATACACCTGGTTCAGCAGAGCGCGAAGAAGTTCTTAAACAATATAAGGCTTATTACAAGGGCAATGTAGAAGTACCAATGTACATTGGCAAGAAAAAAGTGAAATCTGGAAAGACGAAGCCAATGTCTCCTCCACATGATCATCAACATAAAGTAGGCAGCTATCATGTAGCTGACAAATCTCACGTTTTAGACGCAATAGATTCTGCTTTAAAAGCACGTGATGCATGGGCAAATTTAACATGGGAGCAAAGAGCAGCTATTTTCCTAAAAGCAGCAGAACTAATTGCAGGACCTTACCGAGCTAAAATAAATGCGGCTACTATGATAGCTCAGTCCAAAAATATACATCAGGCTGAAATTGATGCAGCATGTGAACTTATAGATTTCTTGCGTTTTAATGTAGAATATATGTCTCAGATTTATCAGGAACAACCTGACTCAGCTGAAGGCATTTGGAATCGTGTAGAATATCGACCATTAGAAGGTTTCATTTACGCAATCACCCCATTTAATTTTACCGCTATAGCTGGAAATTTACCTGCAAGTGCAGCAATGATGGGTAACGTTGTGGTTTGGAAGCCTAGTGATAGTCAAATATTTTCAGCAAAAGTAATTGTTGATGTGTTTAAAGAAGCTGGCTTACCCGACGGTGTAATTAATGTTATATATGGCGACCCCGTCATGATAACAAAAAACATATTAGCTAGTCCTGATTTTGCAGGAATTCATTTTACTGGTTCGACTCACGTTTTTAAAGAATTATGGAAACAAATTGGCAATAACATACATACCTATAAAACCTACCCTAAAATAGTAGGTGAAACAGGTGGTAAAGATTTTATCGTAGCACATTCATCAGCTAATCCTGAGCAAGTTGCTACTGCTATTGTACGTGGTGCCTTTGAATTTCAAGGACAAAAATGTAGTGCAGCTTCTAGAGTATACCTTCCAAAATCTAAGGCGGATAAAATTCTAGAATTGGTTAAAAAGGATGTTGAATCTTTCAATCCTCCAGGCTCGCCAGAAGATATGTCTAACTTCATTACAGCTGTGATTCATGAAGGTTCTTTTGATAAATTGGCAAAATATATAGACCAAGCGAAAAAGGATAAGAAAGCAAAAATTATTGCTGGTGGAAAGTATGATAAATCTAAAGGATATTTTATAGAACCAACTGTTATTCTTACGACAGACCCTAAATATACTACCATGGAAACTGAGCTTTTTGGACCCGTGGTTACTATTTATGTTTACGATGATAAAGATTGGGCCAAAACCTTAAAATTAGTAGATACCACATCTGAATACGCATTAACTGGAGCTGTTCTATCAACCGATAGATATGCGATTGATGAGGCAACCAAAGCTTTGCAAAATGCTGCTGGTAATTTCTATATAAACGATAAGCCAACCGGAGCTGTGGTTGGACAACAACCTTTTGGCGGAGCTAGAGCATCAGGAACAAATGATAAGGCTGGTTCAGCGCAAAATTTATTGCGTTGGGTATCACCTAGATTAATAAAAGAAACATTTGTAACACCGGTAGATTACCGTTATCCTTTTTTAGGATAATTATTCATAATCGCTAGTGTTTGAAGGCTTTATATTTAAAAAAGGTTACCTTTCCAAACGCCTTTGCTTAAAAAATTAAGCAAAAGGACTAACACAATAGTAACTTAAACAATCAGAAAATGAAAAAACTTTCAACACTAGCATTGCTGTTAATGACCACGGTCTTCAGCTTTGCTCAAGACAAATTAACGCAAAGCACAATACAAGGCGTGCTATCAGGCAATCAAAATCAAGTAATACAATTGGCTGAGGCTTTTTCGGAAGAACAATACGATTGGCGACCTATGGAAGGTGTAAATTCAGTTAGAGAGGCAATTTTACATGTTGCGGGCGGTAATTATTATTTAGCTTCTAAAATGGGGTTTGCTCCACCTGAAGATATCGATATGATGACCTTAGGTGAAATTACTGGAAAAGAAAATGTTATTGCCACCTTAAAGAAATCTAACGAGTTTGTACTAGAAAAGATAATGTTAGTAGAGAATGCTTCATTAACTGATGAAGTAGATTTTGGATTTGCTAAAATGAACAAATTAGGAGGCTTATTAGCCATCATGGAACATAATGGAGAGCATAAAGGACAACTTATTGCTTACGCTAGATCCAATGGGGTTACACCACCTTGGAGCAAGTAATTGCTTACTAATTTTAAATAAAAGGTGCTTTTTAGCACCTTTTTCTATTTTCTACAACTAGCTCATTTCCAAGCCATATCAGTCAGAAAAAGCTGTATACCAATAATTTACAAGTCAAAAAGTTGACTTATACACAATTTCAATGTAAATTTAACGTTAAGTAATTGTAAACTAAAGTAATTACACGTCCCAAAAGACATTAAATTTAGAGCTTATGAAATCGAACGAAAGCAATACTTCTGATTCAAAACATGAAAATATGAATTTACAAAGCTTATTTTCATTCATAAAGAACTACGCCAAAAACTGTCGTTATTCATTTAATAGAATGTTAAATACTTAAAAAATACGAACTTTATAAAATAGTAACATTCTACTTATCTTCGACTTTACTATATTAAACTGATATAATATATTAGGTCTTTTTATTTCTTTATTATAATTTTTTTTTTAGATATTTTAATTGCTATTTACGCAGTAGTACTTCATTTTTCTAAAAAATATTTTTAACTCCTACGCTTCACGTACTTTTTTCGAATTCCTCCCCTGTATCCTTACAGAAAATTCATGTAAACACCCTACTAATAAGACTTTCCAAGTGTTTTATATATTTCACATATTCTTATTTTTTTAACAAAAAATTGATTTTACATAAAATTATTAGATATTTTTTTAAAAAAATGTTAACACACTTATTGCATTTAAGATATTATTAACTAATTTCCAAGCTTTAAAATTAACTTTAAAGAACCTATATCTCATGATTAACCAACTAAAACTTAAAGGGGGTGGTACGCTTATGAAGCAAAATTATCTTTCTTTACTTCTATTTTTTAGCGGTATTCTCTTTACCTCCGCAATTGCACAAACCAATATCTCTGGTACCGTTTCAGATGAATCTGGAACTCCGCTACCTGGCGTTAGTGTTGTAATACAAGGCACAACAACAGGTGTAACAACTGACTTTGATGGCCTTTACGCTATTTCTGTAGATGATTCAAATGCAGTACTTGTTTTTTCATATATAGGTTTTGCTTCGCAAAACGTAACTGTTGGATCCAACACATCCATAGATGTGCAAATGAAAGAAGATGTACAAAATCTTGAAGAAGTTGTAGTAGTAGGCTACGGTACGCAGAAAAAAGCAACTATGACAGGCTCAGTATCAAGTGTAGGTGGCGAGGCATTGGAAAAATCAGCCTCTCCTAACCTAGGAGCTGCACTTGCAGGTAAGGTAACTGGTTTATTTATCGACACTGGCCAGGCAACTCCTGGTGCAGACACTCCGGCTATTCGTGTTCGTGGAACAAATACTTTCAACAATTCTGGAGCTCTAGTGGTTATTGATGGTATCCCAGCAAGAGAAGGTGGTATTGCAAGAATTAATCCTGCTGACATTGCAACTATTTCAGTATTAAAAGATGCATCGGCAGCTATTTATGGTGCACGTGCTGCAAACGGTGTAATTCTTGTGACTACTAAACGAGGTAAAATTGGCACTCCGAAAGTAAAAATTACAAGTACTGTAGGTACTCAAAGTTTCACTTCAACTCCCGAAATGCTTAAAGGTGCAGAATATATGGATTTAGTAAACATTTTAAATGTTTATAAACTCCCTGTATCAGAATGGAATACTGCACATGCAGGTAGAGGAGCTCCTTACACTAGAATAGATAATGGTGAGATAGTAAACCCAACTTTTACAAATGATAGAATTGCACAAACTGCAGCAGGTACTGACCCATGGTTATATCCAGATACAGATTGGATGGACGCAGTATCGACAAAGGCTGCACCTATTTCAAGACAAAACATACAAGTTTCTGGTGGAACCGAAGATGTGAGGTACTTAGCTTCTCTTGGGTATTTAAAGCAAGAATTAAATTTTAAGAATGCACCAAAAGGATATAACCAATATGACCTAAGGTTAAATTTAGATGCCAACATTAGCAAATCACTTAGTATGGATGTTGGCCTCTATTCAAGACAAGAGGATAACGTTCGAGCCACCCGTTCTGCTAATGGCGTTTTTGATGATTTAATACGTCAATATCCATGGTTCCCAGCATTTTGGCCTTCAGGAGAATTAGGGCCAGATATCGAAAATGGAAATAACCCTGCGGTAAGAGTTACTGATGGTCCAGGTTATATTGAAACAGGTAACAATTTTGTACAAAGTAATATTGGTTTAACTTATAAAGTTCCTGGAGTAGAAGGGCTGGAATTTAGAGGCAACGTATCTTATGATAAGGCAAACTATGAATATAAAGAATGGAATCGTCCTTGGACACTTTACACATGGGACGGAGAAAATAGAAATTCGTCTGGATTAACCGCTGCCCAAAGAGGACCTGGTGATCCAAGCTTAAGGCAACAACACACGACTAAAACGGATATTACCGCAACATTAACAGGTTCTTACGAGAAAGAATGGGACTCGCATTATTTTAAATTACTTGGTGGCGTAACCCGTGAAGAAACAGACCAACAATTCTTTGGAGCTTTTAAAAGGTTTTTCCTGTCTAGTGATTTAGCACAATTAGATTTAGGAGGCACGGAAGGCCAAAGTAGTGAAGGTAGCGGATTTGAAAATCGAAGATTAAACTACTTTGGGCGTTTAAATTATGCGTACAAAGAAAAGTACTTATTAGAATTTCTTTTTAGATATGATGGTTCATATTTATTTCCGAAAGATAATCGATTTGGATTTTTCCCAGGAGTATCTGCAGGTTATGTTGTATCCAAAGAACCATTCTTTGAAAAAGCATTACCCTTTATAGATTACTTTAAACTACGTGGGTCATACGGTCAATTAGGAAATGATAATGTAAGTAGGTTTCAATATTTAAATTCTTACGAACTATCAGCTACAGGTTTAGGGTCTACTGTTACTACAGCCTATGAAAGCAACGTGGCAAACCCAAATATAACATGGGAAACTGCTACTTCACGAAACATAGGTTTTGACCTAAGAACTTTAAATAATAAACTAACTATCGGTTTTGACTTGTATAAGAATACACGAGAAGACATTTTAACAGTACCCTTAAAAACGCTCCCAGAATACAGTGGTATTAATGCGCCTGCTGTAAATATTGGGGAATTTGAGAATACCGGTTATGAAATTAGTTTAGGGTTTAACGGTGGCAATGATGAAGGCTTTAATTACAATTTAACTTTGAATTTTAGTGATTCTAACAATAAACTAATTTTCTTTGATGAGCCTGCTTTAGCAGATCGTCCTTGGCAACGAGAAACTGGTGGTGAAATAGGTAGACCATTATTATATGAGTATGCCGGTGTTTTTCGCTCTCAGTCAGAGATTGATGCAGAACCACTAGATTATAGCGATGTAACTCCAGAACTTAAACCAGGTGATGCTCGAGTACTTGATACGAGCGGTGATGGTAAAATTGGTCCTGAAGATAAAATCAGAACTGGAGGCAGTGCTTTTGCAGATACTCAATTTGGTTTTAATACCGCCATTAATTACAAAAACATAGACTTTAGTATGTATTGGGCTGGTGCTACAGGTGGTTACAGCAATTACGAGTGGAGTTTTATGTCTGGTACTTTAGCGAATGTACAACGCGATGTACGTGATCGTTCATGGTCATTAGATAACCCAGATGCTTATGGTCCAAGATTAGCTGACCGTGGTGACCAGTGGTATTCTGGCCAAACAAATGCTTATTTGCTAACTAGAGATTATTTAAGACTTAAAAACTTAGAGATAGGCTATACATTTGATAAAGGCATCATTGAACAAATTGGAGCTGAAAATTTAAGAATATCTGTTTCGGGGACTAATCTAATAACATTTACTGATTATCCTTTCGATCCTGAAGTGCTGCAGATAAGCAATGATCTTCTTACAAATAATGGCCAAAATACCGATGGAACAGATGATGATTCAGGAACTCAAGGAGTTAGCGGAGGGCGAACAGCAAATGGAGGAATTTACCCTATGTTGAGGACAATTAATTTTGGCGTACAAATAACTTTTTAAAAAAAAAAAATGAAAAAAGAATTATTAAAATTTACAGCGTTAATTATATTCTCGGTGCTAGCCGTAGGATGTAATGATGACTTTTTAGAGACACAACCTCTGAGTCAAGCATCAGAGGATCAAGTATGGTCGGATCAAAAACTTACAGAAGCGGCAGTTTTAGATCTATACCAAGGAACGTGGGCTGGTACCTTAACACGTGAGGAAACAACAGATGCTTTTACAGATCAAGCGGTGTTTACACATCCAGGTCGTGGAGTAGACGGTTACACTGAAGGTAAAATGAATCCAGCAGGTAACTTTATGGATATGCAATGGTTTAGTTGGCCTGAACTTTATCCTTTTATCAGAAGCGCAAATCTCGCAATTCAAAAACTTACTGCAAATGAAGCAGGTTTTGATGATGCTATTGTTACCCAATTATTAGGTGAAGCATATTATATGAGAGCTTTTTATTATACGCAGTTAATGCGTCAATTTGGAGGTGTAGTTCTTCTAACGGAACCTTTAGGTTTAGATAGTGAAGCAAATAATCCAAGAGGCACATTTGAGGCAACTGTAAATTTAATTCTATCTGATATCGATGTAGCAATGACACTTTTAGCAGATGCGCCTGCAAGCAAACAAAGAGCTCATCTATTAACTGTAATGGCCTTAAAATCTAGAGTATTAACGCATGTGGCAAGTGATTTATACGAACCTTCTAAAGCTTCTTCAATTTCAACAATTGCTTCTTACGGCAACCCAGAACTAATTGGCTGGACGAGTGGTTCACAAGCAGATAGATGGGTAGCTGCCAAAGCCGCATCAAAAGCACTTTTAGATGCAACTACTGGATACAAATTAGACTATACAGCCCCAGCTACACAAGCGGAAGCTATTCAAAATTATGAGGATATTTGGTTGCAAGGAGATCAAAATCAAGATTATATTTGGGGAAGATCAGTTGAGGAATTTGGTTTTGGTTCTAGAACTTATCCCGGTGGAGATGGTTGGTCACAAGGACCTGGAATGGTTGCACTATATCATGGTCCGAACGGATATCATGAGTGGGCAGGAACCACGCCTACAGAAGCTTTAGTTTCTAAGTATGATTTTGCAGACGGTACAGAATTTGATTGGAACAACCCAGCTCATGCCGCTGCACCGTATGAAAATAGAGAAGCACGTTTTTACTCGACCTTTTTATATGATGGAGGTGCTTGGAAAGACAGAACCGATGATGTAGTAAAATTTGATAAGTTTAATGAAATACAAACTGGATACTACACCTTATCCGATGGTACAATAATTAATGGAGTAGATACGCGCCAAGGACCAATAGAAGATTGGAACGGTTCTAGAACAGGATATTATTTCAGAAAATTCGCTGACCCTACAACTCCAGCATCATGGCCAAATGATTTACAAAAAGTAGATGCTCCATATATTAGATATTCAGAAATTCTATTGAACTATGTAGAAGCATCAATAAATTCCAACGACGAAGGTGAAGCTGTGGCTTGGTTAAACAAACTTAGATTCAGAAACGGTCTACCTGCAGTTACAGAAACAGGAGCTGCGCTTCTTGAACTTTATAAAAGAGAAAGAAACAAAGAGCTTGTAAATGAAGATGCACGCTTATTCGATATGAAACGATGGTTAGAAGGAGCTGAATCATTAAATAAACCAGTGCAACAGATTTTGATACAAGCAACACAAAAAGCTGGTACCACTGTTGCAGCAGAGGATTATAGAAAGGATACTTCTTTGTTTGATTATGTTTATAAACCAACTGACATTGTTTTTGAAAACAGACTATGGCAAGACAAGGTTTACTTTATGCCTATAAAACAGGAAGAAATAGATAAAGATCCATCTATTATTCAGAATCCTGGTTACAAATAGACAACTTTAATTTATTATAATTATTTTGAATAACCCTTGCTATAAATGTCAAGGGTTATTCTTATTTTAGGATACTTCTTACGAAGTAAATGAAACGCAATACATTTTAGAGTAGGTTTCATACTTAAACTAAAAAACAGACTTCCTTTTTATGAAGATCAATTTTATATATTTCATATTCATTGTTTTTATTATCACAGCTTGCAATCAGGAAAAAAAATCGACACAACTATTTTCAAAAATCAACAGTGAAGATTCTGGTGTAGATTTTGCAAACAAATTAACAGAAACGCACAAATACAATTATTTCACTTACCCCTACATGTATTTAGGTGGCGGTGTTTCGGTAGGTGACATAAATAATGATGGTTTAGAAGATATTTTCTTTACAGGGAATATGGTTCCAAATAAGCTGTATCTGAACAAAGGCAATATGCAATTTGAAGATATTTCTGATGTTGCCGGTATATCTGGTGATGAAAGATGGTATACAGGCACAACCTTTGTGGATATTAATCAAGATGGTTATCTCGACATTTATTGTTCTGTAAATGGTAAAAAACCACCCCATAAAAATGTGCTTTTTATTAACAACAAAGACAATACTTTTACTGAAAAAGCAAAAGATTATGGTATTGATTGTGACGGGCATAGTATGCAAGCAACTTTCTTCGATTATGACAAAGACGGTGATTTAGATTTATATGTAATTAATTACCCCCCAACAAGTTTTGTAGCACCAGTAGCCTACTACAGCTATATGCTACAAAACCACGAACTAAAGGATTCCGATAGATTATTTAGAAACGATAATGGGCATTTTACTGATGTTACTTTAGAATCTGGCTTAAGTTCATTTGGTCTAAGTTTAGGTGTCGTAGCATCTGATGTAAACAATGATGGTTATCAAGATATTTTTATTTCTAATGATTTTAACGCCCCAGATTTCTTATTTATTAATAATCAAGATGGCACATTTACGAATCAAATAGATACAAGTTTACAACAGACTTCCTTTTTTGGAATGGGTGCCGACATAGCCGATTTTAATAATGATGGCCTTATGGATATTTTCCAATTGGATATGTCGGCCGATGATAATTTCAGATCCAAGGCAAACATGTCTGCAATGGATCCAGCTGCCTTTTACGAATCTGTTGATGTTGGGTTGCATTACCAGTATATGCAAAATTCATTACAGCTGAATAATGGAAATAAAGATGGCGAATTACCCGTTTTTAGCAATGTTTCAAGATTAGCAGGCGTTTCTTCAACAGACTGGAGCTGGGGGGCTTTATTAGCAGATTTTGATAATGATGGTTACAAAGATTTGTTTGTTACCAATGGAATAAGAAGAGATGTAAACAATAAAGATTTTTATGCTAAGTATAAGGAGTTTTTCAAAAAAATGGAAAGCGACCCTAATTACAAAAACAAAGAAGATGAGGTAGAATTACTGAATTATCTTGAGGAATTACCTTCTGAAAAACTAAGTAATTATATGTTTCAAAACAATAAAGACTTAACCTTTTTAAAGAAAACTAAAGAATGGGGTTTTGACGAAAAAACATTTTCAAATGGCGTTGCCTATTCTGACTTAGATAACGATGGTGATTTAGACTTGGTGATTAATAATTTAGAAGATACAGCAAGCATTTATAGAAATAATTCTACCAATAACAACCAATTAACGGTTGATTTAAAAGGTAAAAACAAAGAATTACCTAACGGAAGTAAAGTTACCATTTATACTACTGATGGCCTGCAAACTCATGAATACAATACAGTAAGAGGTTATCTTTCGTCCGTATCGCCTCTAATACATTTTGGTTTAGGTACAAATACAACTGTTGATAGTCTTATTGTTAAATGGCCTAGCAATTCAATTACAAAACTCCAAAATGTAAAAGCGAATCAAAAACTTACCATTAATTCTGATGATGCCACAAAATCAAATCAAAACTCAGAATCTGCAATAGTTAATAAAAGATTGTTCCAAACCATGGACACTACCAACCTATACACCCATGAAGAGAACAATTTTAATGATTTTGAAGTAGAAGTACTCCTGCCTCATAAAAATTCAACCTTAGGGCCTTCATTGGCTACTGGTGATTTAAATGGAGATGGATTAGAAGATTATATCGTGGGTGCAGCGGTGGGTAGACCAATTTCCGTTTTCATTCAAAAAGAAAATAGAGACTTCAAAGAATTGGAAAATCAAGATCTAAAAAAAGATCAATATTATGAAGATTTAGGAATCGTAATTTTTGATGCAGACCAAGATGGTGATCAAGATTTTTATGTAGCCAGTGGCGGTAATGAATTTAAACCAGGGTCTATGGGCTACCAAGATCGCTTTTATGAAAATCTAGGAAACGGAAATTTTCGTAGAAACAAATCAGCGATACCAGAAATTCGAACAAGTGGTTTGGCTGTATCTACTGTAGATTATGATAATGATGGTGATTTAGATTTATTTGTTGGCGGCAGATTAATACCAAAGAAATACCCCTACCCTGCTGACTCTTATATTTATGAGAATGTAAGTACAGCATCAGAAATAAAGTTTAAAGATGCTACAGAAAAAGTGCTTCCAGAATTAAAAGGTATCGGGTTAGTATCTTCATCTAGCTGGATAGATTTTGACAAAGATGGATGGGAAGACTTAGTATTAGTTGGCGAATGGATGCCTATAAAGTTTTTTAAAAACAATAAAGGAATCTTTAAAGATGTTTCAGATGACCTACTTCCTGAAAAATCCAATGGATGGTGGTTTGACATACAAAAAGGTGATTTTGATAATGATGGGGATTTAGATTTGATTGTAGGCAACCTTGGTAAAAATTATAAATACCAAGCGAGTAAGGATTCTCCTTTCAAAGTTTATTTAAATGATTTTGATGAAAATGATAGGCCCGATATTGTTCTAAGTTATAAAAAAGGTGATATCGAATTCCCAGTTCGTGGTCGTCAATGTTCATCGCAACAAATGCCAGCAATTAAGGCTAAATTCAAAGATTACAATTCTTTTGCGAGTGCCTCCTTAAAACAAATTTACACAACCGAAATGCTCGAAAATTCTTTGAGCTACGAAATAACTTCATTCGCCAGCGTGTACCTTGAAAATGATAACGGAAAATTTAAGTCGAAACCCCTACCTCAGCTTACGCAACTATCTAGTATTAATAAATTTTTGGTAAATGATTTTAATTCTGACGGCAATTTAGATGTTGTTTTAGCAGGGAATTTATACAATGCGGAAGTAGAAACACCAAGAAATGATTCAAGCTTTGGACTCTATCTTAAAGGTGATGGCACGGGTAATTTTGACGCAATATCTATGTTAGAATCCGGACTTAAAATAATTGGTGATGTTCGTGGGCTGGAAAAAATATCAATTGGAGGTGAAAACTATATTCTAGCGGCTAAAAATGATGCACAAATGCAACTCATCAAAATAAATTCAACTTTATAGAGAAACTAACCTTTAAATTTCTGAGGTAAATAGACCAGTTTTTTGGTCTCATAAAAGTCCTCCTCAAAAAAATCGGTTAAATCAATTATTTGGGCTGATTTATATTCTTTCAATTCTTCGGCCAAATCACCCCCCTTTAAATAAAGAATTCCATTACGCCTTTCGTGTTGCGACTCTTTTTTAACCTTTCCTTTCACCCAATATGTAAAGGTTGGCATTGCAGCTACAGCTCTGCTCACAATAAAATCAAATTGACCTTTTATTTCTTCAACACGAGAATTTATAGCGGTAACATTTGTTAAATTAAGACCCACTACTACTTCCTCTACTACTTTTATCTTTTTACCAATAGAATCTACCAATGTAAATTTCACATCAGGAAACAGAATAGCAAGTGGTATACCAGGAAACCCACCTCCTGTTCCCACATCTAAAACTAATGCACCTTTTTTAAACTCTTGAAACTTAGCAATCGCCAGTGAATGCAGCACATGACGAAGATACAATTCGTCAATATCTTTACGGCTAACAACATTAATTTTCTGATTCCAATCTTGATACAAGGTCTCTAAAAGTTTAAATTGATGTTTTTGTTCTTCAGTTAAATTGGGAAAATATTTATAAACAAGAGCTATCTTCATTCGTATTTTAATTATTTAGGCAAAAATAGTATATTCACTCCTGCATTAAATTGTTTTGCCAAATTTAGTTAATGAGCCAAATGAAGTAGGACATTTGCATTATCTTTACATAAGAATTGTTACAAATGAATAAGACTACAATAAAATTCCCCAGAAAAGACGCTACTAACTTTTTTAAAATTTTAAATAAAAGAGTTAACGATTATTTCAAAGAAAATAAAATCAAAAAAACAGGCAATTGGCGACTTCATGTTAAGACGGTCATCATGTTTGCCATGTTTTTAACTCCATATTTCTTAATCCTCACTTTGGGCTTACCGAATTGGGCAAATTTACTTTTAACCATTGTAATGGGAGTAGGAATGGCCGGAGTAGGAATGAATGTAATGCATGATGGAAATCATGGCTCATATTCAAACAAAAAATGGGTTAATAAATTAATGGGAAGCAGCATATACATTTTAGCTGGCAATGTTTATAATTGGCAAGTACAGCATAATGTTCTTCACCATACCTATACGAATATTCAAGATCATGATGAAGATATGGAAGCAGGAAGAATACTTCGTTTCTCAAAACATACCGAATGGCGAAAGCATCATAAATTTCAGCACTTTTATTCTATTTTACTTTATGGACTACTGACTTTTAATTGGGCCATTACTACCGATTTTCAACAAATGTATCGGTATATGAAGCGTAAGCTTTCTTATGGAAAATTACCTAGCCCGGTAGTTAATTGGAGTACATTGGTAATTACTAAAGTGCTTTATATTACCATTTGGATAGTATTACCTTTAATATTTGTAGAAATGCCTTGGTATATGATTTTACTAGGATTTTTCATTATGCATTATGTTGCTGGTGTTATCTTAAGTGTTGTTTTTCAATTAGCACATATTGTTAATGACGCACAGACACCTTTACCAGACAAAAGCGGAAATATGAAAAACACATGGGCCATACACCAACTGTTTACCACAGTTAATTTTGGCACGAAGAATAAAATAGTAAACTGGTTTACTGGTGGATTAAACCATCAAGTCGAGCATCATATTTTTCCGAATATAAGCCATGTTCACTACACCAATATTTCTAAAATTGTAAAGGAAACTGCAAAGGAATTCAATTTACCTTATCATGAATATAAAACGACAAGGAAAGCAATTATTTCACACTTCAAACATTTAAAAGAATTGGGGAAACAGCCAACATTGCAATACTAAATCGGTTGTATTTTATATTCCATTTTAAGTCGAAATATCGTTTTTCGCACAAGATTCACCAATATTGTACAATCCGTAGTTTTCTTACTTGAAAGATTCTAAAAAGTAATAATTTTGTCTACGGTTTAATGTATCAACTAACTAAGAACAAATGAGCAATAATTTATCCGACAGAATTAACAGTCTTACACCATCGGCCACATTAGAAATGGCTGCTAAAGCTCGTGAATTAAGAGCATCAGGTAAAGACATTATAGGATTAAGTCTAGGCGAACCAGATTTTAATACACCAGATTACATAAAAGAAGCTGCTAAACAGGCCATTAATGATGGTTACAATTCATATACACCAGTAGATGGTTATGGTGAACTAAAAGAAGCAATCATTACTAAGTTTAAAAGAGATAACAATATCTCTTACGAGCCATCTCAAATTGTAGTTTCTACAGGAGCCAAACAAGCTTTATACAATGTTGCTCAAGTAATATTAAACGAAGGTGATGAAGTTATTCTTCCATGCCCTTATTGGGTAAGCTATAGTGACATTGTTAAATTAGCAGATGGTGTACCGGTAGAAGTACCAACATCTATTGAAAGTGATTTTAAAATGACCGCTGAACAATTAGAGGCAGCAATTACCCCTAAGACAAAAATGTTGTGGTATAGCTCTCCTTGTAACCCTAGTGGCTCTATATACAGTCAAAAAGAATTACGTGCACTTGCTGACGTTTTACAAAAACACCCTCAAATTATTGTGGTTAGTGATGAAATTTACGAACACATTAATTATGGTGTAACAGCACATGCATCTATGGCAGCATTTAATGATATGTATGATCGCACAGTAACTGTAAACGGAGTTGCCAAAGCTTTTGCAATGACAGGATGGCGCATTGGTTATATTGGAGCACCTACTTACATCGCTAGAGCTTGTAACAAGCTTCAGGGGCAAGTAACTAGTGGTGCCAATTGTATTGCTCAACGTGCAGTAATTACAGCATTAGTTGAGTCGCCTGAACGTATTAATTATATGGTTGATGAATTTAAAGAGCGTAGAAAAATTATTCTAGGTTTATTAAATAATATTGAAGGATTTCAATGCAACGAACCAGAGGGAGCATTTTATGTATACCCAGATGTAACAGCATATTTTGGAAAAACGTTAAATGGAGTCACAATTAACAATGCATCAGACTTCGCAATGTATCTTCTAGAACATGCCAATGTAGCTACTGTTACAGGTGATGCATTCGGCAATGGAAATTGTATTCGTATTTCTTATGCAGCATCTGAAGAAAATATTAGAGAGGCTATCAAACGTATTGAAGCAGCTTTAAAATAGGATTAGGTTTTCTTCCAAAAGTAGGGAGTTAATAAAATTAAAACTGTAAAAAGTTCTAATCTTCCTAATAGCATTAAAAATCCGCACCACCATTTGGCTGGTGCGGGTAATCCGCTAAAATTACTCATTGGGTTTAATTCTCCAAAAGCGGGTCCAACATTACCCAAAGAAGTAGCTGCGCCTCCTATTGCAGTTACAAAATCTACACCCATCATTCCTAGAACCATCGCTCCTATTATAAATAACAGCATGTACAATACAAAAAATGCGATGATGTTATAAATAATATCTTGTCCTACTGTTTTATTGTTATAGCGCACTGGAATTATTGCATTGGTATGAAGTGTACGTTTAAATTCCAATACACCATTTTTAATAATCAATAAGTGTCGCATCACTTTAATCCCTCCCGCTGTTGAACCTGCAGAACCACCTGCAAACATCAGTCCGAAGAAAAACACGGTCAAAAATGGTGACCAACTCGTGAAATCTGCCGTTACAAAACCAGTTGTAGTTACTACAGCTACAATCTGAAACAAAGCATGTCTAAATGAGCTTTCTGCTTTACCCCAAACCATTTCATAACCCGGAGTATCCACAGTTATATTTGCATTAAAATAGACTACTAATGCCGCTATAATCGTAAAACCAAACACTAATGCTCCATAATATCTAAATTCCTCGTCCTGTAATACGCGTTGTATTTTTCCCTTAAAAGCAAAATAACTCAACACAAAATTACTACCTGCCAAAAACATAAAAACAATAATAATATATTGAATTATTGGCTGACTATTCCAATAAGCTACACTAGCATTTTTTGTAGAAAAACCACCAGTAGAAAGCGTTGCCAAAGAATGATTAATTGCATCGAAAAAACTCATACCTGCTAATTTCAGCAATAAAGTTTCTGTTAGGGTGTAACCAACATAAATCAACCAAAGGCGTTTTGCAGTATCGGTAATTCGAGGGTGTAATTTATCTGCACTTGGACCGGGTGCCTCTGCTGCAAACAACTGCATACCTCCAATTCCTAAAAGCGGTAAAATAGCAATTGCTAAAACTATAATACCCATACCTCCAATCCAATGTGTAAGACTTCGCCAAAACAATATTCCTTCTGGTAATGCTTCAATATCATTTAGTATAGAAGCCCCTGTTGTTGTATAGCCAGACATGGTTTCAAAAAAAGCATCGGTAATATCCGGAATCGCATCAGAAAACAAATAAGGGGTTATACCCGAAATGGTCATCACCAACCAACCAAAGGTTACAATAATATATCCTTCCTTCTTTTTTACTACTTTTCTATGATCCTTGGTATAAATCATAGCAAGCACACCTATAAATAATGTAGAACCAGCGGCTGTTAACAAACTAAGTGTAGCACCGTCGTCATAAATACCACTAACAAGGGTTGCTAAAAGCATAAAAAAGCCATTGCAGAGTAGCAACAAGCCCATGAGATGAACAATTATTTTAACGTTCAATCCCATAATTATAGAAAAAGTTTTTCAATTTTTGGAATTGCTTCAGGTAAGCAACAAACCACTACCCTATCACCTGCTTGGATAAGAAAATCACCCAATGCAATTTTTCCAATTTCTCCACGAACAACTCCACCAATAGTAGCTGTTTTAGGAAAATCAAGTTCACGAATTATACGACCGGTCACTTTTGACTTAGGTTTAACCACAAACTCTAAAATTTCAGCATTCAAACTGTTTAGTCGCATTAAAGCAACAACTTCACCTTTACGAATATGTCTAAAAATATTATTAGCCGCAAGTAGTTTTTTATTAATCAACGTATCTATACCAATTGAATGAGACAATTGAAAATAGTCCATGTTCTCAACTAAGGCGATAGTCTTCTTAATATTTTTTGATTTTGCAACTAAGCACGACATAATATTCGTTTCCGAATTTCCGGTTACTGCAATAAAGGCATCCATAGACTCCAGACTTTCCTCATCAAGTAGTTCAACATTTCGCCCATCTCCATTGATAATTAAAGCATTTGGCAAATCATCTGCCAAATCAATTGATTTTTCTTTATTCTGTTCAATCAATTTTACATTAAACCTACTTGCACATAAATCTCTTGCTGTCTTAAAACCGACTTTACTACCACCCAAAATCATAACATTTTTTATGTCTTGATTTTTCTTACCAGTAAGTTTGTACAACTCATCTACACCTTCCTTGGTAGTAATAAAATAAACTTGATCTCCTGGTTTAAAAATTGTATCACCACGTGGAATTAAAGTACGCTGCGTTCCAGTTCTTTTTAATGCTATTGGCATGAAATTAAGTTCTGGAAAAATCTGTGCGGCTTCTTTTACACTATTACCGACAAACGGTGCTAATTTTGGCAAAGAAACACCAACCATAATTAATTTTCCATCCTCAAACTCATAAGTATCATTAAATCCAGATTTATTTAATAACATTTGAATTTCAGTAGCTGCCAATTCCTCAGGCGAAATTAATTCATCGATACCTAGCTCTTCAAACTTAATAAGTTCTTTATTATCAATAAACTCTGTGTTAGATATCCTGGCAATAGTTCTATTACAACCCAGTTGTTTAGCCAACATACAAAAAGTGAGGTTTGTAGTTTCTGAGGATGTAACACCAATAACCATATCAGATTTGGCGACATCTGCTTCTAATAACAAAGAAACTGAAGTAGCATCACCCCTAATTACTCGTATGTCTAAATGTGTATCAGCATATGCAAGACTTTCTTTATCAGTATCAATTAAAGTAATATTTTGTGATTCGAAAGAAAGTAATTTGGCTAAATGAAAACCTACTTCACCAGCTCCAGCTATTAAGATTTTCATCTATAAACAATATTTTTTATTCTGGGGATTGGTTCACCCGTTTTAATATTTGCGATAAAGCACTTTACTTAAAGGGACTATCGCATTCAATCCAATCAATTTACGAGGTCAAAATTACGCAATTATTCGGTTTTCATAGTAAAAAAGCAATTTATAATACGTTCCTATAAATCAACCTTAATCAGTGTATTACAAACGTAAAATTGTGGGTATATCGTATCTTTACCCGAAAATTACCCAATGGCAGAAAAAGTAACACCATACAAAGATTCAGATTTAGGCAAAAAAGAACAAGTAACTCAAATGTTCGATACCATTTCGAAAAACTATGATGGATTAAATCGGGTAATTTCTTTCGGAATAGATATTAAATGGCGGAAACGTGTTGTAGCAATTGTTGCGAAAAACAAACCGAATTCTATATTAGATATAGCTACAGGAACGGGTGATCTAGCTATTAATTTAGTACAAACTGGCGCTGATAAAGTTGTAGGTCTAGATATTTCACCGGGTATGCTAGAAGTAGGAAAACAAAAAGTTCTAGAAAAAAACCTAAGCAATAAGGTTGAAATGATTATTGGTGATAGTGAAAATCTTCCATTTGAAGAAAACTCATTTGATGCTATTACCGTTGCTTTTGGGGTACGTAATTTTGAAACTTTAGAAAAAGGTTTACAAGAAATATATAGAGTATTAAAACCAAAAGGTACCTTTGTAGTCCTAGAAACATCTGTTCCAACTAAGTTCCCATTCAAACAGGGGCATAAGTTTTACACAAAATACATAATGTCTACAATTGGCAAAATCTTTTCTAAAGACGCTTCTGCATATACTTACTTAAGTGAATCTGCATCGATTTTTCCACATGGCGAAGATTTCAACAATATTTTGAGAAAATCGGGGTTTATAGGTGTAGAGAATAGACCTCAAACATTTGGGGTCGCATCAATATATGTTGCCACAAAATAAACCAATGAAGTACTTTGTTTTTATATTAATTGGCACTTTGCTTCTAAGCCAGCCAATATCCGCTCAGTTTAAAGAAAACCCAATACTTAATTTAGAGAACAAAGACAAGAAGTTCTTAAATTATGGATATTTCTTAGGGTTTAATCAGTACGATTTTAAATTCGACTATACCAATGATAGAGGAACGGACTTAACCGATATTTTGGTTGATAAGTCCATGGGATTTAATGTTGGGCTTATTGGAGAAATGAACATTAATGAGTTTGTTGATATTCGTTTTGAACCAGGATTACATTATACACAAAGAACCTTAGGGTTTCCAGGCTTTAATAATACAGATGAAGGAAAAAGAGAAGCATTTAGAGATGTTAAATCTACTTATATAAACTTCCCTATACTCTTAAAATTAAGTACCAGACGTTATGGAAACTGGAAACCATTTATAATTGGCGGCGTTTCTAGAACCCTAAACTTAGGAAGTAATGAAACAAGTTTAGACGACAATAGTAGTGGCACTTTTAGAATGAAAAAATGGGTGAATAATTACGAAATGGGTTTTGGTATTGATTTCTACTTAGAATACTTCAAGTTTACACCTTCTATACGTGGAGTTTTTGCAATTAATGATGAATTAGTTCGTGATGTGGATGCTAATAGCCCTTGGACGGGTAATGTTGACGCCATGCGCTCACGTGGTTTATTTATCAATTTTACGTTTGAATAAACTGTGCTAATTACTCCTTTTAATTTCGCTTAAGAAGATAGCTGTTGCCGTGGCAACATTTAAACTTTCTGTTGTAGAATTTCCAAAATGAGGAATACTTATTCTTTCGTTACAAATTGACTCAATATTTTTTGAGATACCATTTGCCTCGTTTCCCATTATCAAAATTCCAGAATTTAGAAATTCTTGTTTATAACTATTTTTTCCATCCATAAAGGTTCCATAAATTGGTACATCTATATCCTCAAGCACGTGAAACAAATTATCATAAACGACATTCACTCTAGAAATTGACCCCATAGTAGCTTGGAGTACTTTCGGGTTAAAACAATCAACAGTGTTGGTCGAGCATAATAAATGACGAATTCCGAACCAATCACATAGCCTAATAATCGTACCTAAATTTCCGGGATCAGAAACACCATCTAAAGCAACAACCCAATCAGAAAAATCTATAGTGGTTGCTTTCGGTATTTTAAAAATTCCCAAAACTTTATTCGGAGTTTTTAAATTACTAATTTGGTTTAACTCTTTTTCAGTAATTTGTTGTACTAGAGATTCGTCTTCATCAAAAAGAGATAGGTCTGTCGTATAAACTTGGTGATTTACAATGTCAGATTTTAATAATTCTTTTACCGTCTTTACACCTTCAACTACAAAAAGCGAATGTTGAGATCGGTACTTTTTTTGTAGTAGACTTTTTATAAGTTTTATTTGGCTTTTAACAACCATGCAAATAATGTATTTTTGATTTTTAATATGTATAACCCCTCATGTTCTAGAGTTTACTTCGCTAAAATAAGTCTATTATTTTTAGCTGTATTCTTGGCTTCATGTAATACACTTAGGCGAGTAGACGATAATGAACTTTTAATTATAAAAAATACTATTTACGCTGACAGTCTAAAAGTGAGCAGTGAAGACATAAATAGTTTAATAGTTCAAAAACCAAATAGTGCATTATTAGGATATCCGTTGCGTCTTAATTTATTTAACCTTGCAAAAGAAAATCCTGATTCTTCATACAATGCTTGGTTGTATGGTAAGGAAAAAAGAGAACAAAGATTAAACAAACTTTTATCCAAGAAACAAGTTCGTAGGTTAGGCGAATCTTTTGCTGTCAAAGGTATTCATGAATGGCTAAAGAAAATAGGAGAACCCCCTGCAGTTTTAGATACCACAAAAACATTAAGATCATTAACACGCCTTAATGCTTATTATCATAGCAAAGGATATTTTAATAATACTGGTTCCTTTACTATAGATAGTTTAAAAAAGAAAAAACGTATTGGTGTAAATTATAATATAGATTTAGGCAAACCTTATATGATTGACACGTTAATGCAGAAAATAAGTTCACCTGCATTAGATTCTATTTATAAACTAAATACCGCGGAATCGTATGTTGTACCTGGCGAAAAATTTGATATTGACAATTTTAATAATGAACGCGAGCGTTTAACTACCTTATTCAGAAATACAGGTATATATAATTTTCAAGAAAGTTCTATTTCATATACCATAGAACGTGACACTTTCGTATTTAGAGATGATCAAGAAATGGATATTCAATTAAATATTGAAGACCAAAGAAGACGAGGTGATGGTGTCGCATCAACTTCAAAATATGAAGTACATCGTTTTAAGAATATAAATATTCACACAGATTATGATTTTACTGGAGAAGAGAACGAAGAGTTTATTAGATATAATGATTATACAATTTTTTATAGAGGCAAATTACGTTTTAAACCAAAAACCTTAGCAAACGCAGTCTTCTTTAAAAAAGATAGTGTTTACAGAGACATAGACCGCGTAAGAACGAATAGGCAAATTGCAAACCTTAATGTTTTTCGCTATCCAACTATATCTTATGATCAAGATCCGGAAAAACCATCAGATCTTACTGCAAATATCTATCTTCAATCAAGACCTAAATATTCTTTAGGTTCAGATTTTGATATTAATCATTCAAATATTCAAAGAGTCGGATTAGCATACAGTCCGTCATTGCAAGCACGGAACATATTTAAAGGAGCTGAAAATTTGAGTTTAACTGGCAGATTGAGCATTGGTAATTCTCGAGATGAATCTATTGTAGATAAACAATTCTTTAATATTCTAGAATTTGGTGCAGATTTAAATTTAAACTTTCCTAGAATTTGGTTACCATTTATAAATACAGATAAAATAATTCCAAGTTACACCTTACCACGAACACGAATGTCTATTGGTGCCAGCGCACAACAAAATATAGGATTAGACAAGCAAACATTCAATACAGTCTTAGGTTACAATTGGACACCTTCCGATTTTAAAAAACATAATGTTGAACTTTTAAATGTTCAGTTTGTTAGGAACGTTAACCAAGAACGATTTTTCAATGTATACACAAATTCATTTTCCTCATTAAATGATATTGCTACTGCAACCACATCGTACGATTATATTACTGTTGCGCCAGAACTTTTTACTATAGGCGAAGATACTGATGACACTCAATTAATCATACCAGATGGGGCTAATGAATTCATTACTCAAATCGAAAATGGAACACTAGGTAGTACTTCAGACGATTATGTTGATGTAATTAATATAAAAGAAAGACGAGACAGACTTACACAAAACAATTTAATTTTTGCAACCAACTACACTTTAAATTTAACAAACAGAAATGGAATTACAGACAATCAGTTTTATTCTTTTCGTTTTAAAGTAGAAAGTGCTGGAAACTTACTTTCTGGACTATCCTATTTATTGCCTTTTAGTGAAGATGATAATGGTGATTTATTAGTATTTAATGTTCCATATTCGCAATACTTAAAAACTGAATTTGATTATGTAAAGTATTGGGATCTTTCTAATTCTAAAGTATTAGCACTCAGAACTTTCTTCGGTATAGCTGTACCATATGGCAATGCAGACAACATTCCTTTTGTGCGAAGTTATTTTGCGGGTGGGTCTAATGACATTAGAGCTTGGACACCTTATTCATTAGGTCCGGGACGAACCAATGCAATTAATGATTTTAATGAGGCAAACTTAAAAATGGCGGCTAGTTTAGAATATCGCTTCCCTATTGTTGGAGATATCAACGGGGCCCTTTTTGCTGACGCCGGCAACATTTGGAATGTTTTCGACAATGTAGAAGATCCCGATGCAACTTTTAATGGAATTAGCTCCTTGGGTGATATAGCATTAGGCACAGGGTTTGGCGTTCGATATGATTTTACATACTTCTTATTTCGACTAGATTTAGGTTTCAAAACTTATAATCCAGCAGAAGAGGTTTCAAAACGTTGGTTTAGAGACTATAATTTTGCTAATTCCGTACTTCAGATTGGAATAAACTATCCTTTTTAGCTATTCGTGTCTAACGCTAAATATTTTATTACATTTGTCGCTTAACAAAAAAAGAAGAAAATATGTCCCATAATATAAAGGCAGGTGTTGCCACTGGTGATGAAGTACAAGCAATTTTCAACTATGCAAAAGAGAAAGGTTTCGCATTACCTGCGGTAAACGTAATTGGTTCGGACACAATTAATGGTGTTTTAGAAACTGCTGCAACTTTGAATGCCCCTGTAATAATCCAATTTTCTAACGGTGGTGCTCAATTTAACGCTGGTAAAGGTCTTTCAAACGAAGGCCAAAAAGCTGCTATTGCAGGAGCTGTTGCCGGAGCAAAACATGTTCATGAATTAGCAAAAGCTTATGGGGCCACTGTTATTTTACATACAGACCATTGTGCTAAAAAATTACTTCCTTGGATTGACGGATTATTAGATGCAAGCGAAAAACATTTTGCTGAAACTGGAAAATCACTTTTCAGTTCACATATGATTGATCTTTCTGAAGAACCAATTGAAGAAAATATTGAAATATGCAAAGGTTACCTTGAGCGTATGAGCAAAATGGGAATGACACTTGAAATAGAGCTTGGTATTACAGGAGGTGAAGAAGATGGTGTAGACAATTCAGATGTAGATGATTCAAAATTATATACACAACCAGAAGAAGTAGCTTATGCATATGAGGAATTATCTAAGGTAAGTCCTAAATTCACAATTGCAGCAGCATTCGGAAATGTGCATGGTGTTTACAAGCCTGGAAATGTAAAATTGACTCCAAAAATCCTAAAAAATTCACAAGAATTTATTTCAGAAAAATATGGTGTTGAACATAATCATATCGATTTTGTTTTTCACGGTGGATCAGGTTCTACAGTAGAAGAAATAAGAGAAGGAATTAGCTACGGTGTTATCAAAATGAATATTGATACTGATTTGCAGTATGCTTTTCTTGCAGGTGTAAGAGATTATATTCAAGGCAAAAAAGATTATCTTCAGAGTCAAATCGGAAATCCTGATGGTGCAGATGAGCCTAATAAAAAACATTACGATCCTCGTGTTTGGTTACGTGAAGGTGAAAAAACTTTTGTTGAGCGATTAAAAAAGGCCTTTGAAGATCTTAATAATATTAATACCTTGTAAAAGGTAGTTTTCCAAAACTATATAACCCTAAATAATGGATAATATGTCGTCGTGGTTTAAAAGGAAGGAAAAAGGAATTCAAACTGCTACTGAAGAAAAAAAAGACACCCCGAAAGGTTTATGGTATAAGTCACCAACCGGAAAAATAGTCGAATCTGAGGTTCTTGCACAAAACTTTTATGTTAGTCCAGAAGATGATTATCATGTTAGAATCGGTAGCAAGGAATACTTTGAAATACTTTTTGATGATAATAAATTCAAAGAGCTAGACGCCAAGTTGTCTTCGAAAGATCCTTTAAAGTTTGTGGATACAAAAAAGTATTCCGAACGTTTAAAGGCGGCCGAGAAAAAAACAGGATTAAAAGATGCTATTAGAACTGGTGTTGGTAAATCGCTTGGTAAAGATTTGGTAATATCTTGTATGGATTTTGCTTTCATCGGTGGATCAATGGGAAGTGTAGTTGGTGAAAAGATTTCACGTGCTATTGATTACTCGATAAAAAAGAAGATACCTTTTCTACTGATTTCAAAATCAGGTGGTGCGAGAATGATGGAAGCTGCATTATCACTTATGCAATTAGCTAAAACATCGGCTAAATTAGCGCAATTGGCAGAAGCTGGCATTCCTTATATCTCTCTTTGTACAGATCCAACAACTGGTGGTACTACTGCATCGTATGCGATGTTAGGAGACATAAACATTGCTGAACCAGGTGCTTTAATCGGTTTTGCAGGACCAAGAGTTGTAAAAGATACTACAGGTGCAGATTTACCTGAAGGTTTTCAATCAGCAGAATTCGTATTAGAACATGGTTTTTTAGATTTTATAGTACATAGAAAGAATCTGAAAAAGAAAGTAAATCAATACATCGATTTAATTCAAAACAATCCAATTCGTAAATAAAATACACTTTTTGGGTTAAAATAACAGGAGGCACTTTAGCCATATATCTATTGGTATGTAAAAAAAGTGCCTTTCCATTTAAAAAAACGCATAATAGTACTATATTTGCACGCTGATTGAAAATCAGTCAGATACATAATAATCATTTACAACAATATTTGCATGTACTTAACAAAAGAAGTAAAAGCCGAGATTTTTAAGAAACACGGCGGAAAAGCAGAGAACACAGGTTCTACTGAAGGTCAAATTGCTTTATTCACACACAGAATAAATCATTTAACTGGACATTTAAAAAAGAATCACAAAGACTACAACACAGAACGTTCATTAGTGAAGCTAGTAGGTAAAAGAAGAAGTCTTTTAGATTATATGATAAAGAAAGATATTGTTAAATATCGTGAGCTTATTGTAGAATTAGGTATTAGAAAATAATTTTTAAAAAGGGGAAAGTTAGCTTTCCCCTTTTTTAAATTATGCTGAATTCATTTTTAGCATATGAATATTTTAGTAAAAAGCCCTTATTTATTTAAGGCAAATTAAAAGCTACTCACAGTTTTTCATTGGTCAGTGCCAAAGGCACATACAACAACACAACCTTCCGGCCTCAACATCCGGATGACCATTGTTTAACAGTCTGTCTATTGGCAGATACAAATCAATTTTATGATTCCAAAAGTATTTAAAGAGGTCATTGACCTCGGTGACGGTAGAGAAATTTCTATCGAAACAGGAAAATTGGCAAAACAGGCACATGGCTCTGTTGTTGTTCAATCTGGTAAATGTATGTTATTATGTACTGTAGTTTCAAATTACAGACAAAGTGATGTAGACTTTTTACCACTTACGGTAGATTACCGTGAAAAATTTGCAGCTGCTGGTCGTTATCCAGGTGGTTTCTTCAAAAGAGAAGCAAGACCTAGTGATGGCGAAGTATTAACCATGCGTTTAGTTGACCGCGTATTGCGTCCACTTTTCCCAAAAGATTATCACTCTGAAACTCAGGTGATGATTCAATTAATGTCTCATGACGATGATGTTATGCCAGATGCAATGGCAGGTTTAGCTGCTTCTGCTGCCATCCAACTTTCAGATTTCCCATTTGAATGTGCTATTTCTGAGGCAAGAGTAGGTCGTGTTAATGGTGAATTTGTAATCAACCCAACTAGAGCTCAGTTAGCAGAATCTGACATCGATATGATGATTGGTGCCTCTGCAGATTCAGTAATGATGGTTGAAGGTGAGATGGATGAAATTTCCGAAGAAGAAATGACAGAAGCTATCAAGTTTGCACACGAAGCTATAAAAGTACAATGTGCAGCTCAAATTAAATTAGCTGAAGCTTTCGGTAAGAAGGAAGTTCGTGAATACGAACCAGAAAGAGCTGATGAAGATTTAGCTAAAAAAGTATATGACTTGGCTTATGACAAAGTATATGCTGTTGCTAAAGCTGGTTCAGCTAAGCATGAAAGAAGTGCTGCATTTAGTGAAATTAAAGAAGAAATTAAAGCAACTTTCTCAGAAGAAGAATTAGCTGATTTGGGTGGTTTGGTTTCAAAGTACTACAGCAAAGCTGAAAAAGCCGCTGTTCGTGACCTAACCTTAAATGAAGGTTTACGTTTAGATGGCCGAAAGACTAATGAAATACGCCCAATCTGGTGTGAAATAGATTATTTACCATCTACACATGGTTCAGCAATTTTCACACGTGGTGAAACCCAAGCATTAGCAACCGTAACTTTAGGTACATCTAGAGATTCAAATAAAATAGACATGCCATCTTACGAAGGCGAAGAAAATTTCTATTTACATTATAACTTCCCTCCTTTTTCAACAGGTGAAGCTCGGCCAATTCGTGGAACTTCTAGAAGAGAAGTTGGTCACGGTAACCTTGCGCAACGTGCATTAAAAGGAATGGTACCAAATGATTGTCCTTACACGGTACGTGTGGTTTCCGAAGTATTAGAATCAAATGGTTCTTCTTCTATGGCAACTGTATGTGCAGGTACAATGGCTATGATGGACGCTGGAGTTCAATTGAAAAAACCAGTTTCTGGTATTGCAATGGGGTTAATCTCTGATGCTGATTCTGGAAAATATGCAGTGCTTTCTGATATCTTAGGCGATGAAGATCACTTGGGTGATATGGATTTTAAAGTAACAGGTACTGCCGACGGTATTACAGCTTGCCAAATGGATATTAAAGTAAAAGGTCTTTCGTATGAGATTTTAGTGAATGCACTAAATCAAGCAAAAGAAGGTCGTTTACACATTCTTACTAAATTGACAGATACAATTGCGGCGCCAGCTTCAGATGTGAAACCACACTCTCCGAAAATGGTAACGCGTATTATACCTAACGAATTCATAGGTGCACTAATCGGCCCAGGTGGAAAAGTTATTCAAGAACTTCAAAAAGAAACAGGTACAACTATTGTTATTAATGAAGACCCTGTAACAGAAGAAGGTATTGTTGAAATATTAGGAACCGATCAAACTGGTATTGATGCTGTTTTAACCAAGATTGATTCTTTAATGTTCAAACCAAAATTGAATGAATCGTATAAGGTTAAGGTAATTAAAATGTTAGATTTTGGTGCTGTTGTAGAATATCTTGATGCTCCAGGTAACGAGACATTATTACACGTATCAGAATTGGCTTGGGAACGTACAGAAAATGTTTCTGATGTTGTTAATATGGGTGATGAATTCGAAGTGAAGTATTTAGGTACTGACCCAAGAACTCGTAAAGAGAAAGTTTCTCGTAAAGCACTTTTACCAAAACCAGAAGGTTTTGTTGAAAGACCACCACGTAAAAACAATGATCGTAGAGATGATCGTCGTGGAAGAGACAACAGAGATCGTAAGCCAAGAAGAGATTAATAAATCCCTTTACTTTTATTTGTAAAAACCCCATCTGTTCATAGCAGATGGGGTTTTTTATACCGTTTAACTATTATTTAAAGTTTTTTTACTCATTTTGTAACATTTCTCATGTTTCTACGTATAAGTATATGCAGTCTATGCAAATTGAACTTAATTTACTTACATGAGACAGCTTAAAATTACAAAACAGGTCACCAATAGGGAGACCGCATCTTTGGACAAGTACTTGCAAGAAATCGGCAAAGTTGACTTGATTACAGCAGATGAAGAAGTAGAATTGGCACAACGTATCAAGGCAGGCGACCAGATCGCTCTTGAAAAACTAACAAAAGCCAATCTTCGATTCGTTGTATCAGTTGCCAAGCAGTACCAAAACCAGGGCCTTACTCTGCCTGACTTAATCAATGAAGGAAACTTAGGATTGATAAAAGCGGCACAACGTTTTGATGAAACTCGTGGTTTCAAATTTATTTCATACGCAGTATGGTGGATTCGTCAATCTATCTTACAGGCGTTAGCAGAACAATCTCGTATTGTTCGTTTACCATTAAACAAAATTGGATCTATTAACAAAATCAACAAGACTTTTGCCTTCCTAGAGCAAGCGCATGAACGTATGCCTTCTCCAGAAGAAATAGCGAAAGAATTGGACATGACTGTTGAAGATGTAAAACAATCTTTGAAAAATTCTGGTCGTCACGTATCAATGGACGCTCCATTAATCGACGGTGAAGATTCTAACCTTTACGACGTACTTCGTAGTGGAGAGTCTCCAAACCCAGACAGAGAATTGTTACACGAATCGTTGCGTACTGAAATTGAGCGCGCATTAGAAACATTGACTCCACGTGAGGCAGACGTAATACGTTTGTACTTTGGTTTGGCAGGTCAACATTCTATGACTTTAGAAGAAATTGGTGAAACTTTTGATCTTACAAGAGAAAGAGTTCGTCAAATTAAAGAAAAAGCAATTCGTAGATTAAAGCATACCTCAAGAAGTAAAATCTTGAAAACTTATCTTGGATAGACAAAATATAAAATGTTAAAAATGCTTTGATTGTATTTTTGGCATATTAATTGTATTTTGTACAACGTAACAACAGTTTATCATGACTGTTCGTTTTTTGATTGATGAATAAACTCCGGCTGATTACCGGAGTTTTTTCATTTATAATAAATAACACTTATTCTAAAGTATCTTTTTGATGGATAAAAAAGTCAATAAAAAGCAGGAACAACAAAACAATCCGCTTCATGGTGTGAAATTGGTTGAAATATTAGAGTTCCTTACCAAAAAGTATGATTGGGAAGATCTTGCTGGTCAAATAGACATTAATTGTTTTAAAAGTAATCCATCAATAAAATCATCATTAAAATTTTTACGTAAAACCCCTTGGGCCAGAGAAAAAGTAGAGCATTTATATTTAAAATCAATAGTTAAGTAATGGGATTTAATATTGTACTAATTGCACCAGAAATCCCTAACAACACAGGTAATATTGGTCGCTTAGCATTAGCAACAGGTTCAACATTGCATTTAGTAAAACCATTCGGTTTTGAAATAAATGATGCTCGTTTAAAACGTGCAGGATTAGATTACTGGAAACACATTTCGCTACACATTTATGAAAATATCGAAGAATTCTACGCGGTTAATAAAGACAAAACTATGGTGTACTTTTCTAGTCATGGTTCAAAAAATCACTGGACTATACCTTTTGAAGATGACATGTATTTGGTTTTCGGAAAAGAATCTGTTGGCCTCTCCGAAAAATTACTAAATATCAATTCCGCTAAGTTGTATAAAATCCCATTATACAGTGAACATATTCGAAGTTTAAATTTAGCAAATTCAGTGGGCATAGCTATTTATGAAGGGCTACGGCAATTAAAATGATAAGTAAAATATTCTATTCTTCGAATTGAATAATCAACATTCATTTTAAAATTGGTTATAAATTTATCAAACTCCAATCATTACCTAATTTTCTGACCTTTAGGTCAAATTATTTTTGGTACCTTCAATTCTCAAAATTTTATATAAAATGAAGACGACCAAACTCCTATTTTTATTACTAATTATTGTTTTTTCTTGTAAACAAGAAGACAAAAAAACCGATGAAACAGCAGAGCTAAATACCGTAGTTCTTGATAGTATTACAATTAATCTTCCCTCAGGTTTCGAACTTGAAGAATTGTACAGTCCTAGCGATCATGAGCAAGGCTCGTGGGTAGCTTTAGCACAAGGCCCTGATAACAAAATGTTTGCTTGTGATCAGTATGGGAAAATTTACCAATTTAATGCACCTGCCGACGGTGCAACGTTAAAAGCAACTGATGTTAAACCGATAAATTTACCCATTGGTGAAGCACATGGTTTGCATTGGGCATTTAACAGCTTGTATGTGGCTGTAAATAAAAGGTGGCAAGATGATGTGCCTGATGATGAAGAATATGGAAGTGGTATTTATAGAATTACTGATTCTGATAACGACGGTGAATTAGATAAAATTAATACACTAATGAAGTTAGATGGCGCTGGTGAACATGGCCCTCATAGCTTTTTGACTTCTCCTGATGGTAAAGAATTATATTTTATTGCCGGAAATCATGTAATAATTCCCGATGCCGTTAAAGAAAAAACTAGACTACCATCGAACTGGGGTGAAGACAATCTTTTTACTCCTTATCTTGATGCCCGTGGTCATGCAAATGATATAAAAGCACCAGGTGGTTGGATTGCTAAATTTAATCCAGAAGGTACAGATTGGGAATTAATTTCAGCTGGCTATAGAAATCCATTTGATATGGCTTTCAATAAAGATGGCGAGTTATTTGCTTACGATGCAGATATGGAATGGGATATAGGCATGCCTTGGTATAGACCTACACGAATTTGTCATGTAACTAGTGGTAGCGAATTTGGGTGGAGAACAGGTTCAGGAAAATGGCCTGCATACTACCCAGATGCATTACCTGCTGTACATAATTTAGAACAAGGCTCACCAACAGCCGTATTAGCTGGAGACCGCTTAAATTTTCCTTCTAAATACGATGATGGAATTTTAATTATGGACTGGAGTTTTGGCACCATTTATTTTATTGATATCGAACCAGTAGGAAGTACTTATAAAGGAGAACGAGAAGAATTTTTATCTGGAACTCCCCTACCCTTAACTGATATGATCGCCGGGGCAGATGGTAATTTATACTTTGCAACTGGTGGAAGAAGAATAGATTCGCATTTTTACAGACTTAAATACACAGGTGATGATACTGAAAAAGCTGCATTAGCTGAAAATACTGTAGGTAAAGAAGCGCGACAATTAAGACGTAGTATCGAAAAATTTCACTCCGAACAATCTTCAGAAGGTATTTCACTTGCTTGGGATAACTTAGATAGTGACGACAGATTTATACGTTACGCATCTAGAGTTGCGCTTGAACATCAACCTATAGCAGATTGGCAACAACGCTTCTTTGAAGAAAAAGAGCCGACCAAAATTGTGGAGGCAAGCATTGCCTTAGCACATCAAGGAAATAAAAGTTTACAATCTAGAATTTTAGAAAAATTAAACCAATTAAATCTAGAAACGCTAACAGAAACAAATCAGATTAATGTATTGCGAGCATACGAGCTTCTATTTATTAGAATGGGAGAACCAAACAACGCAACAAGAATTGCAACTGGGAAAAAATTAAACACCTATTTCCCAAATGCAAATAATACCGTTAATAGAGAATTGGCACAAGTATTATTGTATTTGAAAGCAGATGGAGCAACAGAAGGTTTGGTAAATCTTCTTGAGAAGCATGCTAAAGAAAAAACCATTACCGAAGGTGTTGAAATGCTTTCTGAAGAGGCATCTATGCGAAGTGAGCAATATGGGCCATTAATTAGAGATGTAATAGCAAAAATGCCACCAAGTGAATCTATTTACTATGGTATGCTTTTAAGTCATGCGAAAGAAGGCTGGACAAAAGAATTACGTGAAAAATATTTTAAATGGTTTTTTGATGTTATGAGTTCCAAAGGAGGAATGAGTTTTAAAGCCTACATTGAAAATGTTAGGCAAGAGGCCATGGCCAAGGTGCCTAAAAAGGATAAAGAATATTTCGAAGAAATTTCTGGAATTTATTCACCAGCAGATGACATGGCTGATATTCCAGATCCTATTGGCCCAGGAAAAGCTTATACTATGCCTCAAGCAAGAGCCGCATTCGATGCAAATAGCAAACCTTACAAAGGAGCTATTGCCGATGGAGAACGCGCATACAAAGCTGCTTTATGTATCACTTGCCACAGAATGAAAGGAGAAGGTGGAGCTACCGGACCAGATTTAACGCAAATGCATACGAAGTTTGGTAGTTATGATTTAACCTTTGCATTAGTAAGTCCAAGTGAGGAAATTTCAGATCAATATTCAAATACAATCTTTCATACCAAAGATGGTAAAAAAGTGATTGGTCGTTTAATTTCCGAAGAAGGCGATTCTTTAAGTATTATGCCGAATGCTTACAACCCATCATATACGTTAAAATTAGCCAAGACTAATGTTGAAAAACAAGAATTATCACCAGTTTCACCAATGCCTCCAGGTTTATTAAACAGGCTAAATGAGCAAGAGCTTACAGATCTTTATGCCTATTTATTATCTGGTGGTGATAAAAATCATAAGATTTACACTGGTAAAAAATAAACCCTTATAATTTAAAATAGTAAATAAAATCGCCTTATTTTACCTCAAAGGGAAATCAGGCGATTTTCATCATTCAAGAAAGAAGTTTAAAACATTTAGTTTTTAAATAGACCGTATTATATAAAAATAAGAGTACAAAAATGAGTAATACAAAAATAGCCCCGTCATTACTTGCTGCTGATTTTGGCAATCTACAGCGTGATGTTGAAATGGTAAATAATAGTGCTGCCGATTGGCATCATTTAGATATAATGGATGGAGTTTTCGTACCAAATATTTCTTATGGAATGCCGGTTATTAAGACAATTAATGAGCATGCTACAAAACCATTAGATGTTCACTTAATGATTATCGATCCAGACCGATATATTGAAACATTTGCAAATTTGGGCGCCACTAATTTAACGGTACATTATGAAGCATGTACACATTTACACAGAACTCTTCAAGCTATTAAAAATGCAGGCATGAAAGCCGGTGTAGCTATGAATCCTCATACTAATGTAAGTCTATTAGAAGATATAATAAATGATATAGATTTAGTTTGCTTAATGAGTGTGAACCCCGGGTTTGGTGGCCAATCTTTTATAGAAAACACGTACAATAAGGTCCGAGATTTAAAAGCCCTAATCGACAGAAAAGGTGCAAAAACTTTAATTGAAATTGATGGCGGAGTTACATCTAAAAACGCTAAAGCACTTGTAGATGCAGGTGCGGATGTTTTAGTTGCGGGCAGTTTTGTATTTAAAAGTGAAAATCCAACGAAAACAATTAGTGAATTAAAAGAAATTACAGCATAATGGAGCAGTACGATGTTATAATCGTTGGCGGTGGCCCTATAGGGATTGCCTGTGCGTTGGAGGCAAAGAAAAAAGGCCTAAAATATGTTATATTAGAAAAAGGTCCAATTGTAAACTCACTTTACAATTATCCCAAAAACATGCAATTCTTCTCCACTTCTGAACGGCTAGAATTAGATAATATTCCATTTATTAGTACGGAAGCAAAGCCAAAAAAAAATGAGGCTCTTGAATACTATCGAAGAATTGTTACGACAAATGATCTTAAAATTAATCTTTTTGAAAAAGTTGAAACAGTAGTTAAAAATGGTACTGCTTTTAAAATTAAAACCAGTAAGAATAGCTATGTATCAAGAAATGTGATAATCGCCACTGGTTTTTACGATTTACCAAATAAGATAAATGTTCCCGGTGAAGATTTATCCAAAGTATCTCACTATTATAACGACCCGCACTATTTTGCTGGGCAGAAGGTAGCCATTTTAGGAGCCAGTAATTCTGCAATTGACGCAGCGTTAGAATGTTGGCGAAAAGGCGCTGAAGTTTCTTTAATTATACGAGGACCTGAAATAGGTCAGCGTGTAAAGTACTGGGTACGTCCAGATATAATTAATAGAATAGAGGAAGGTAGTATTACCGCATTTTATAATGCCACAGTCGATAAAATTACAGAAACCGATGTAATTATAAATACACCGAAAGGTAAAATTAAATTGGAGAACGATTTTGTTCTTGCCTTAACAGGATACACTCCAAATTTTGATTTTCTACTAAATATGGGAATTAAGCTTTCTGAGGATGAAAAGCGACTTCCGAATTACAATCCTGAAACAATGGAGACCAATATTAAAGGATTATATTTAGCTGGAGTAGTTTGTGGAGGCATGGAGACTCATAAATGGTTTATCGAAAATTCAAGAATTCATGCGAAGCAAATAATGAAACACATCATTAAAAATTGAAAACTCTTTTCGTAGCATTTTTTTGTCTTTCTTTTAGTACTATTAATAGTCAGGGCCTTTCTGGATCAAAAATTAATGGATACAAAGGAATTTGGTTTGAACTGAACCAAAAATATGAATTTGGAGATAAATATTCAGGAGCACTTAGTACATATACAGCGAAACATGTTCCTTTAGCTATCTATTCAAAAACAGTTGACAAAACATATTTTGTTTACGGAGGCACTACATCAGATAAAGAGAAATACTTATTATGTATGATAGGCGAGTTTGACCATAAAACAGGAATGGTTTCTAAACCTATAGTGGTTTATGATAAACAGGGAGTAAATGACCCACATGACAATCCATCTTTATTAATTGATGAAAAAGGTTTTATATGGGTTTTTGTAAGCGGGCGCGGCAAAAAAAGACCTGGTTTTAAATACAAAAGCATAAAACCCTATTCGATACAGGCATTTACTCAGATAACAGAAGAAGAAATGACCTACCCGCAACCTTGGAAAATTGAAAAAGGTTTTTTTCACTTCTTCACAAAATACACTGGCGTTCGACAATTATATTATGAAACCAGTATAGATGGTATAAATTGGACACAAGATAAAATGTTAGCAGCAATTCCCGTAAACGAAGGTGAAAAATCTGGGCATTATCAAACGAGTAATACCTATAACAACAAGGTTGTCGGCACTTTTTTCAATAGACACCCAAATGGAAATGTTGATAAGAGAACAGACCTCTATTACGTGCAATCTAAAGACTTTGGCGGCACTTGGACTAATGTTGATGACATAGAACTTAATCTACCTATTAAAACGCAAGAAAGTGAAGCTAGAGTGGTGAACTATGCCACTTTAAATAAAAATGTATATGTAAAAGACATGGGATTTGACAATAATGGAAACCCAGCTTGTTTGTATGTTAGAAGTAATGGACATGAGCCAGGTCCAACAAGTGCACCATATGAATGGTGTATAACCAAATGGAATGGTAACAACTGGGAAACGTCTATCGTAACAACATCGGATCACAATTACGATATGGGTAGTCTTTATATTCAAAAAAATAAATGGAACATTGTAGGTCCTACTGAAAAGGGGCCACAACCTTGGGGCGTTGGTGGCGAAGTTGCTATATGGCAATCGAACAATAAAGGAGAAACTTGGGTAAAACAAAAATCACTAACGACTAATAGCCCAAAAAGTCATTCCTATGTTAGAAGACCAGTTAACAATAAAGCTCCGTTCAACTTTTTCTGGTCCGATGGAGATTCTCATACTTTTAGCAAATCGGAATTATATTTCGGGAATTTCAAAGGTGATATTTGGAAACTGCCTTATGATATGAAGGCAGACTTTGAGAAACCTACTAAGGTAAAGTAACATCAAATATTCTTGAGGTAAATTACCCCTAAAAGCTCCGCTTTGAAAATCGAAAAACCACTCTTACAATTTCAAGCAAGCTTGATTTGTCTATACTTAGGATTGGCTGCGCCTTTCCCTAAAAGCCCCGCTTTGAAAATCAAAAAACCACTCTTACAAATTCAAGCGAGCTTGATTTATCATTATTCGGGATTGGCTGCGCCCTTCCCTAAAAGCTCCGCTTTGAAATCAAAAAACCACTCTTACAAATTCAAGCAAGCTTGATTTGTCATTATTCGGGATTGGCTGCGCCCTTCCCTAAAAGCTCCGCTTTGAAAATCAAAAAACCACTCTTACAAATTCAAGCAAGCTTGATTTGTCGAGTGGTTTTTGATTTATTCGTGACCGCGAAGGGATTCAAACCCCCAACCCTCAGAGCCGAAATCTGATGCGCTATTCAGTTGCGCCACGCGGCCTTTATTTTATTAGACGGCTAAGATAATTTATTCTTTACAATGGTAGAAATAGTTTTTCCATCTGTTTTACCCGCTAACTCTTTTGAAACCATTCCCATTACCTTACCCATATCCTTCATACCTGAAGCGCCAGTAGATTCAATAGTCTTTACCACAACCTTTTCAACTTCTTCTTCTGTTAGCTGCTCTGGCAAAAATTGTTCAATTACGGCAACTTGAGCCAATTCAGGCTCAGCAAGATCAGCACGACCTTGTTCAGTAAATATAGCTGCACTATCTTTTCGCTGTTTTACTAATTTCTGAATCAATTTAACTTCATCATCTTCTGATAATGCTTCTGCTCCACTTTCGGTACTTGCTAATAGTAAAGCTGATTTAATTGCACGTAATGATTCAAGGGCAACGCTATCCTTAGCTCTCATAGCTGCCTTCATTTGCTCCATTACATCTTGTTGTAAACCCATAACTATTAATTTTTAAAAGAAAGCGAAGATAAAAAATAAACCCGAAAGCAAGGTTGGCTTTCGGGTTGTAAATAAAGTATGTTTAAAATTTAATCTACATTATCTTCTAAGAAAGAATTATTAGTACGAAGTTGAATCTCTCCGTTACTATCTTCACCTAAAGAAGTTCTCGAAATTTTATTTTCAGCATTTCTTTCAGTTAGATTAACACCTTGTCTTTTGTAAGCAGGTTCCTTCTCAATTTCTTCAATGCTATTTACATTGTTCTGAAACTTATAATTAAAATCCTTTAATTTTCTTCTTCGCTCATCTGCCCTTTCCTTTAAAAGCTCTTCTAATGGGCTATCCATAGGGTCAATTTCTACTTCAGTTTTAACTTGTTCATTAGGCTGTAAAACTTTCTTTTCGAACACTAACTCATCTTCAACTATTTTTGGCTCAAACTCTTCTGCTTTAGATTTAGCACCAGTTAATTTATTTTCCAACTCCATATAATCATCTAGACTATAGCGAGTCTCACCTTGCTTATTATATTCTAGAACAGGTATAACTTCAACGTGATCTTTCACATCCAAATTATTAACTTCTTCATCCAAGTCAAAACTTATCATTCGTTCCTTCTCTTCCTCTTGTTTTTCATTTTCTGTAACCAAAGGCAAATCGAATCCTATTGAAAACTGATCTTCTTCATCAGCCGAAAGTTCTTGTGGGTCTACTACTTCAATATTCCTAGCAGCTTCTGTCGAATCAATTATAACAAAATCATCTTCAGACACTTCTCCTTTAGCTACTTCTTCAATTACTTCATCATAAAAAACATTAAAGTTTCTGATATAGTTTGAAGTCGGTATTAAATCCATACCTATTTCAGTTTCAGAGTCATCTACTAATGTATGCTTAATTACAGGATCTGGAACAACTTCTACTTCCTCTTCAATACGATGAACAACATTTTGTGCAGTTAAATCTCTTTCAGCACGTTGCTCTTCTTCTAGTGTGTGAATTATTTTTTTAGCTTCAGTATTTACAATTTCATTCTGTTGATCAATATCAAAACCTGTAGCAATTACAGTTACCGCAATAGCTTCTCCTATATCTTGGTCCTCACCAACACCCATAATGATATTTGCACCATGACCAGCTTGAACTTGTATATGATCATTAATTTCTCCTATTTCATCAATGGTAATTTCTTGAGACCCAGAAACAATTAATAACAGTACATTTTTCGCCCCTGAAATTTTATTATCATTTAAAAGTGGAGAATCTAATGCCTTCATAATTGCCTCATTAGCTCTAGTTGAACCAGAAGCTGTAGCAGAACCCATAATAGCTGTACCACTATTAGATAAAACTGTTTTAGCATCTCTAAGGTCAATATTCTGAGTATAATGGTGTGTAATTACTTCCGCAATCCCTCTTGCTGCTGTAGATAGTACTTCATCAGCTTTTGAGAAACCAGCTTTAAAGCCCAAGTTGCCATATACTTCACGAAGCTTATTGTTATTGATAACAATTAATGAATCAACATTTGCTCGTAATTTTTCAATTCCAATCTGAGCTTGCTCACAACGCATCTTACCTTCGAATTCAAAAGGCATAGTAACAATACCAACAGTAAGAACATCTAAATCTTTGGCTTGTCTTGCGATTACAGGAGCAGCACCAGTACCTGTGCCACCGCCCATTCCTGCAGTAATGAAAATCATTTTAGTTGTTGTAGATAACATTTGCTTGATTTCCTCCATACTTTCAAGCGCAGCCTGTTCACCTACTTCAGGATTAGCACCAGCTCCCAATCCTTCTGTTAATGAAACTCCCAACTGTATTTTATTAGGTACCGAACTATTGTTCAATGCCTGAGAGTCTGTATTACAAATTATAAAATCGACTCCGTTAATTCCTGATTGGAACATGTGGTTGATGGCATTACTTCCGCCACCACCGACTCCAATCACCTTAATTACATTACTCTGGTTTTTCGGGAGATCAAATGAAATATTTTCAAACTCGGTGTTATTGCTCATAGTACTTTTATTACTGGTTAATGTTCTTATTCTTTATTCTCGTTTATTCCGCGTTATCTAAAAAGTCTTTGAGCTTCTCAGACCATTTGTCAAAAACGGACTTACGTTCTTTATTTCCTTGGGGGGTTTCTATAGCTTCATCCTCACCTGCTAATACAAGCTCTTCTTCCGCTATTTCTTCTTTTTGTTCCTCTGCAACTACTGTTTCTTCTTCATTAGTTTGAAACTCACCGTTTCGTACGGCATTCATTAACAAACCCACTGCTGTGGCATACAATGGACTAGCAATTTCTTCATCAGAATTACCAGCTAAATGTTCATTAGGGTAACCAATACGCGTATCCATACCGGTAATATATTCTACCAATTGTTTCAGGTGTTTCAATTGGCTACCGCCACCCGTTAGTACAATACCTGCAATTAATTTTTTCTTTTGCTCCTCGTGACCGTAGTTTTTGATTTCGACATAAACCTGCTCAATAATCTCAACTACTCTTGCATGAATAATTTTAGAAAGATTTTTAAGTGTAATTTCCTTTGGCTCTCTACCTCGTAACCCCGGAATGGAAACTATTTCATTGTCTTTATTCTCACCAGGCCATGCAGAACCAAATTTCATTTTTAACAACTCAGCTTGCTTTTCAATAATTGAACAGCCTTCTTTTATATCTTCTGTAATTACACCTCCACCAAAAGGAATAACAGCCGTATGACGAATTATGCCATCTTTAAAAATGGCCAAATCTGTAGTTCCACCACCTATATCAATAAGTGCTACACCAGCTTCTTTCTCTTCTTTACTTAAAACTGCATCTGAAGAGGCTAATGGTTCAAGCGTTATATTTCCTAAATCTAAACCAGCACTTTTAATACATCTTCCTACATTTCTAATGGATGATATTTGACCAACTACAACATGGAAATTTGCTTCCAAACGTCCGCCATACATACCAATAGGTTCCTTTATCTCAGCTTGACCATCAATTTTATATTCCTGTGGAAGCACATGAATAATTTCTTCACCAGGTAGCATAACCAATTTATAAACTTGATTTACCAAACGATCTAAATCATCATCATTAATAACTTCTTCAGAGTCTGTGCGTGTGATATAATCACTATGTTGTAAACTTCTTATGTGTTGCCCAGCAATACCGACTACAACCGACCCTATCTTAAGTCCTGAGTTAGCTTCCGCTTCCTCAACAGCCTGTTGAATAGATTTTATTGTTTGTGTAATGTTGTTCACAACACCTCTATGCACACCAAGGCTTTTCGATTTACCGATACCTAACACTTCAATTTTACCGTACTCATTTTCTTTACCAATAATTGCAACAATCTTGGTTGTACCGATATCGAGACCTACTGAATATTTTGTTGTTTCCATTTATTTTAAATTTTGGTGCACACTACTTGGTTATTGAATTCTAAATTGACCATTGCGTATTCGTTCAAAGATTCATCTTTATCAGCTTTGCTATAAAAAGCTTTGAACTTTTTAAACTTCACTGCTAGATTCTCTATATTTCCCAAATTCACCACAAACTGTTCCATTCGGAATTTTAGTTGATAATTTTCTAGACTTTCTATGTGTATACCTATCACATTTTTTCGCAAAAAATCATCTGTATTAATAAATTTCAATATTTCATATGCATCCTCAAGACCTTTACCAGTTATGTCACCAGTAATAATTGGCACTCTTGCCGAATGACTTCTTGAAAAAGGCATTCTTTTTCCATCATCATCCAAATAAAACTTGGTTTCTCCTTCAACACGACCAATTGGTCTTCGTTGTGTAATTTTCGACGTGAGCTCACCATTTACTGTTAAAAAAACTTCTGCATTCTTAACCATTTCATTGGCTTCGATGACTTCTTCAATCGTATTCAAAACTAATTTTTCTTTGCTCACATTAGTAAGCGGTCCGTAATTTTGTATTAACAATTTATTAACCGTTCCTTGTGTGATATACAAATTTTGATCACCAACGAATTCAACATTGATTCCGTTTACTTTTTTCTGCATATTTCTATGATTAGAAAATGCATAAAGCCCTGTAACCAATAACAATAAGCCTAATAACTTAATAAAGTTCTTATTAATTCGCATATTCAAATTCTTTTGTGATTTTTTCAACTTCTAGTCCAATATCTCCTGCACCCATAGTAACTAGTACATCAGGATTTTGGCTTCTTATTTCACTAATTAATTTATCTTTTTGAATTACTTTTTTGTTTGGATTTTCAATTTTCCCCATAAGCCACTCAGAACTAACACCTTCCATTGGTTTTTCTCTTGCCGGATATATCTCCAACAATAGAATACTATCAAATTTTGCTAGACTTTTTGCAAAATCATCAACAAAATCTTTAGTTCTAGAAAATAAGTGAGGTTGAAAAATAACTAACACTTTTTTGTTTGGATGCATTTCACAAATTGCATCATAAATGGCATTAATTTCTGTTGGGTGGTGCGCATAATCATCAATAAAAACAAAATCTTTTTCTTTGATTTTATATGAAAATCTACGTTGCACGCCTTTAAAGGTTTCAAGAGCTTTAGCAAGGCGGTCTGGTGGGGAACCAGTTTGCACCGCCATCGCGAAAGCAACCAAACCATTGAGCAAATTATGCCTTCCTGGTTTGCTGAACTTAACCCCTGTTAAATTAAAATCAGGAGTGCCCAAATCAAAAACGTAGGTGCCATGTACTATTTTTAAATTTCGAATACAATAATCCGAATCATCTTCTATGCCATAAGTGAACCCCGCTAACGGTAATCCATTTCTAACAAACAATTTTCCGTTTGGCTTTATACATCCCACAAAATCTTTAAAAGATTCTTGCAGTGTTTCTACATTGCCATAAATATCTAAGTGATCTGGATCCATTGATGTAATGCAAGCCACATCTGGAAATAATCTTAAAAAAGAACGATCAAATTCATCGGCTTCAACAACCGACACTTCATTGCCTTGAAAATAAAAGTTACTATTAAAATCTTCTGAAATACCACCCAAAAATGCCGTAAATGGAGTACCAGCTTCTTTAAGTAAATGTGCTAGAATACTTGTAGTGGTAGTTTTACCATGCGTACCTGCAACTGCAAGACAATAAGTATCTTTTGTAATTAAGCCTAAAACCTCAGAACGTTTTTTAATCTGAAAATCATTGTTTAAAAAGAATTGATACTCCGAATGTTCATTAGGAACGGCTGGCGTGTAAACAATAAGTGCGCCTGCGGAATCTTTAAAATTCTCAGAAACTTGTTCAATTGAATCTTCATAATGAATAGCAATACCTAAACCTTCTAATTCTTCTGTTAATGGCGTTTTAGTTTTATCATAGCCAGCAACTTCTTTGTTAATAAACATAAAATAACGTGCAAGAGCAGACATACCGATACCTCCGATACCGATAAAATAAACGCTATGTATGTTTTTTAAGTCCAAAATCTAATTATTTCTTTTCTATTAATTTTTCTATTTGATCAACAATGTTTTTAGTAGCATCAGGCAAGGCCAAACTTTTAATATTAGCACTTAGCTGCTCTTGTTTTTCTTGAGATTGAAATAAATCAGAAAACACTGTTTCAAAATTTTTATCTAATTCTTTTTCACGCAACATTAATGCCGCATTTTCAGAGACTAAAGCTTGCGCATTTTTGGTTTGATGATCCTCTGCAACATTCGGTGATGGAATAAATATTGTTGGTTTGCCAACAATACATAGTTCAGAAACCGACCCTGCTCCTGCTCTAGAAATTATAAAGTCAGCAGCTGCGTAAGCGTAATCCATATTATTAATAAAGTCAAGAACCTTCACTGAATCAGAATTGTATTTTTTATACTCTTCGATATATAGCTTACCACATTGCCAAATAACTTGTAAGTTTTTAGTCTTAAAAAAATCGAGTTCTTTTTCTATTAACTGGTTTACTCTTCTTGCACCAAGACTTCCGCCTAAAACAAAAATGGTCTCCTTTTCAGTACTCAATTCAAAAGAATTAATCGCTTTTTGCTTATCCACATTCATTGCAACCAAATCACCTCTAACAGGATTACCGGTTTTTATAATTTTATCAGCTGGAAAAAACTTTTCCATACCATCATAAGCCACACATATTTTGGCGACTTTATCTTTAAGCAATTTATTAGTCATACCAGCATATGAATTCTGCTCTTGTAGAACACAAGGAATACCACGACCAGAGGCAACTTTCAAAAGTGGCCCACTAGCAAAACCTCCGGTGCCGATAACGACATCTGGTTTAAATCGCGATACTATTTTTCGTGCTCTCAACAAACTACTTATCAATTTAAAGGGAAACATCAAATTCTTTAATGTCAGTTTCCGTTGCAATCCTGTTATCCAAAGACCTTCAATTTTATATCCGGCATTTGGTACTTTTTCCATCTCCATGCGATCTTTTGCTCCTACAAACAAAAACTCGGCATCAGCATGTCTTTTTTTCAACTCATTTGCTATGGCAATAGCTGGATAAATATGTCCGCCTGTACCACCTCCAGATAAAATAAATTTATAACTGCCCACTTAAAACTTCTAAAGGGTTTGTTATTTCCATATCTGTGCTTTCTTCTTTACTCTTTTTCCTGTCTTTATCTTTTACACTAGCACTGAGGATAATTCCTATTGCTAAGCATGTCATCCAACTCGATGTACCACCACTACTAATTAATGGTAATGTTTGCCCTGTAACCGGGAATAACTCAACGGCAACCGCCATGTTTATTAGGGCTTGAAACACTATCGGCAAGCCTACGCCTAACACCAATAATTTTGCAAAAATTGATGAATTAGCATTTGCTACGACCGCGATTCTAAATAGTAATAACAAGTAGAAAAACATTACTACAATTCCACCAACAAGTCCGTATTCTTCAACGATTATCGCATAAATAAAATCCGATGAACTCTGCGGTAAAAAATTCTTTTGTATACTCTTACCAGCACCTTTACCAACAATACCACCAGTGGCTATAGCTATTTTCGCTTTTTCTATTTGATAACCCGCTTCACCATCTTCACCATCAGTAAAGCTCGTAATGCGGTGTTCCCAAGTAGTAACTCGGTTACTAAATGAATCTGGAAATGCTTTCGCTACAAGTATAAATAGTGTAAGAAATAATAACCCCGTTCCAACTATACTTAATAAATATTTTGTGGGATATCCTCCTAGGAAGCACAGTAAAAGCACCATTGAAAAAATGATTCCAGCCGTAGAAAAGTTAGCTGGTAAAATTAAAATTATCACCAAAAAAACTGGCACCCATAAGGGAAGTATACTTTCTTTAAAAGTAATTTCTTGATCCTTAATTTTAGATAAATAACGAGCAACATAAATCATTAAAACCACCGAAGCCAAACTTGAAGTTTGAAAAGTAATACCCACAAGTGGTAATTGTATCCAACGACTAGCATTTGCACCATCTATTGTTGTGCCCTGTGCTATAGTAAAAGCTAACAATACCAATACAATAGGCATCGCAATTAATGATAAGCCTTTAAAATAATGACTTGGTATTCGATGTATTCCATAAATAATTCCAAAACCAAGAATCAACAACATGGCATGTTTAACCAAATGCCCCATAGTGGTACCACTACCAACAACATAAACCAAATTACTACTGGCACTATAAACCGGCAAGAACGAAAACAAAGCCAAGAGTGCCACTACAGCCCAAATGGTTTTATCTCCTTTAATATTTTGGAATAATGTTTTCACTTTTATCTATTACAAATTTTTAATTGCCTCTTTAAATTGATTGCCACGATCCTCATAATTCTCGAAAAGATCAAAACTTGCACAGGCAGGTGAAAGTAAAACTGTATCACCGCGCTCTGCTATTTTGTAAGCCACTTTAACTGCTTCCGACATTGCATACGTTTCTACCACCAAGTCGACTACATTGCCAAAAAATTCTTTAATCTTGGTATTATCTTCTCCCAAACAAACAATTGCCTTTACCTTTTCTCGTACTAAAGGCATCAACTCTTTATAGTCGTTGCCCTTGTCAACCCCGCCGACAATCCAGACGGTCGGGGAACTCATACTATCTAGGGCAAAAAAGGTGGCATTAACGTTCGTTGCTTTTGAGTCGTTAATGTATTGTACATGATGAATCTTCAACACTTTTTCTAGGCGATGTGGCGCACCTTGAAAGCTTGTAATACTTTCTCTAATGGTTTGCTTACGAATATTCACCAAAGTAGCTGCTAATGAAGCTGCCATGGTATTTTTCAAATTGTGTTTGCCTTCAAGCGCTAATGAGTCGGTGGTCATGTGTATTGTATTATTATTAATTGTTATTACTATTTTATTGTTCTCGAGATATGCACCTTCTTCCATTTTTTTTTCGATGGAAAATGGTATTAAGTGGGATTGGACTGGATGTTTTTCTAACCAACTGACTAAAACCTCATCATCAGCATCATAAATCAGATAATCTGTTTCAGTCTGATTTTTTGTTATCAGAAATTTAGAAGCGATATAATTTTCAAACTTATAATCGTACCGATCTAAATGATCAGGCGTAATATTTGTAATTATCGCAATCTGTGGTTTAAAAGTTGTAATACCGTCTAGTTGAAAACTGCTGATTTCTAAAACATAAAAATCAAAACTATTTTCCGCTACCATTTTAGCATAACTATCACCAATATTGCCTGCCATCGCTACATTTAAATCAGCTGATTTAAAAATGTGATTTGTTAGCATAGTGGTAGTCGTCTTACCATTGCTACCTGTTATACCAACAATAGTTGCATCAGTATATCTAGTGGCAAATTCAATTTCTGAAATAACCGGTATCTCTTTCGCAATTAATTCCTGTACTAAAGCAACCTTATCAGGTATACCAGGACTTTTCATTACGATATCGGCATTCAAAATTTTTGATTCGGTATGTTTACCTTCTTCCCAATCAATCCCAAAATGTTCAAGAACTTTTTTATATTTTTCCTTAATGAGTCCTTTGTCAGAAACAAAGACTTCAAATCCTTCTTTTAATCCTAAAATTGCAGTACCTACTCCACTTTCTCCTCCGCCTAATGCAACTAACCTTGCCATCTTATCTGACTTTTAAGGTCACGATAGACAGAATTGCTAACACGATACTTACAATCCAAAAACGGGTAACAATTTTACTTTCGTGATACCCTTTCTTTTGATAATGATGATGTAAAGGCGCCATTAAAAAGATACGCTTCCCTTCACCTAATTTTTTCTTTGTGTATTTGAAATAACCTACTTGCATCATAACTGATACAGATTCTGCTAGAAATATTCCACATAGAATAACCAGCAACAATTCTTTTCTAACAATAATTGCAATTACCGCGATAACACCTCCAATGGTAAGACTACCGGTATCGCCCATAAATACTTGAGCAGGAAAAGCATTATACCATAAGAACCCAATAAGTGCACCCGCAAATGCAGTAATAAATACCAAAAGTTCACCAGCACCCACGATATACATTATATCTAAGTACTCTGAGAAAATGATATTACCAGATACCCAAGCAAAGATTCCTAACGTAAAAACAATAATCGCTGAGGAACCCGCGGCCAATCCATCAATACCATCTGTTAAATTTGCACCATTCGAAACAGCTGTAATAATTAGTATTACGATAGGAATAAACAATAACCACCCATAATCTTTAGCACCTTCACCAGCCCAAGATATAAGACTACTGTACTCTAACTCATTATGTTTAAGAAATGGAACAGTAGTCATGGTAGATTTTACATCTTTACCTTTCACCTCTTCAACAGTATATTGTTCTGTAATTATAGTTTGATTATTCTCACGCATGGTAACCTCTGGATGGAAGTACAATACTGTACCCACAAAAAGTCCCAAGCCAACTTGACCCATAATCTTAAACCTACCTTTTAAACCTTTTTTATCTTTCTTGAAAATTTTAATATAATCATCAATAAAACCAATTATACCCATCCAAATAATGGTAATAATTAATAAGATGATGTAGATATTTAAAATGTCCGCAAAAAGTATAACTGGAATTAAAGTAGACATGATGATAATTAAACCACCCATTGTTGGTGTGCCAGATTTTTGTTTTTGACCATCTAAGCCTAAGTCGCGAACAGTTTCACCAATCTGTTTACGTTGCAGAAAAAGAATAATTCTTTTACCGTAAGTAGTAGCCAAAATAAGAGAAAGCAATACTGCCAACGCTGCCCGAAAAGTCTGAAATTGAAACAGACTAGCGCCGGGCACTTGGTATTGTTTTTCTAAATATTCAAATAGATAATACAGCATTTTTTTCTATTACTCTATTTATTAAGACTATCTAAATGATTCCTGATGATTTTAAAATCATCGAAATCAATTCGTTTGCCGTTTGTTTCTTGATATGTTTCATGACCCTTGCCTGCAACCAAAATGATATCCTTAGCCATCGCTAATTGACAAGCCGTTTTAATAGCTTGATCGCGATTTTCAATAGACAAAACATTCTGTTTTTTTTGCATCTCTACTCCTGCTTCCATTTCTTCAATAATAGCAGAGGGCGATTCTGATCGTGGGTTATCAGAAGTAAATATGGCTTTGTTACTCATTTCTGATGCGATATAACCCATAACCGGACGCTTTGATCTGTCTCTGTCGCCACCACACCCCACAACGGTGATGACGTTTTCATTTCCAGTTCTCAATGTGTTGATAGTTTCAAGCACATTTTTTAGCGCATCCGGTGTATGGGCATAATCAACTATAGCCGTAATTTTTTCTTTTGATATAAAATATTGAAACCTTCCATCTACATTTTCCAATTCACTAAGTAAACGCAGTGTTTCCAATTTCTCCAATCCTAATAATTCTGCTGTAGCATAAATTGCCAACATATTGTAAGCATTGAAATCACCAATTAATCTTGACCATAATTCATTGTCGTTAATTTTCAACAACTGACCATCGAATTGGTTTTCTAATATTTGTGCCCTGTAATCTGCATAAGTCTTTAAAGCATACGTATGCTTCCTAGCTTTTGTGTTCTGCAACATCACCTCACCGTTCTTATCATCTATATTGGTTAATGCAAAAGCATTTTTACCAAGTTCATCAAATAAGACTTTTTTAGTATCTCTATATTCTGCAAATGTTTTGTGGTAATCTAAATGGTCATGAGAAAGATTTGTAAAAATGGCACCTTCAAAAACAAGACCTTTAGTTCTTTTTTGATGAATACCATGAGAACTCACTTCCATAAAACAAAACTCAACACCAACTTCCGTCATTAAATCGAGATGTTGATTAATTGTTAATGCATCTGGAGTTGTATGTTTTGTTGGATATTCTGTTTCATCAACCATAATTTTAATAGTTGATATTAATCCAACTTTAAAACCCGCCTTTTTAAACAACTGATACAACAAACTACTTACTGTTGTTTTACCATTAGTACCAGTCACTCCAACTAATTTCAAATTCTTAGAAGGGTTTTCGTAAAAATTAGATGCCATGAAAGCCAAAGCCTCATTTGCGTTTTTAACGGCAACAAAAGTGACATCACTATTTATTGCTTTTGGTAGTTCTTCACAAACAACAGCTTTTGCACCCAATGCTATAGCTTTTTCTATATACTCGTGTCCGTCTGTTATTGTGCCACGTATAGCCACAAAAACATCGTTGACACCAACAGCTCTGGAATCAAAACAAATAGAATTTACCTTTACATCAGTACTACCATTAACAGCAGTTAGGCTAACTCCAAACAAAATGTCTTTCAATGTCTTCACGAAAGTTCGAGTATTATTTTATCAACCTTTTTTATTGCCGTTCCTTGAGAAATAGATTGTTTTTTTACTTTTCCATTTCCAATTACCTCAACCTGCAGGCCTAAATTTTCTAGTATTGCAACAGCATCCATACCACTCATTCCCTTTACATTTGGAACACTGCTATGCGATTTTTGTGCTTCTGTATAATATTTTTGATATTCAGCATCAAGCTTTTCATTATCAGCTGTCATCAATTCCACTTCATTAACCAATGGATTATTAGCATATATCTTTTGTGCTACAGATTTAAAAACTGGCCCAGCAACATCTGCCCCATAATAACCAACACTTTTGTCCGGTTCATGGATAACTACAATGCAAGAATACTTTGGATTTTCAGCAGGAAAATATCCTGAAAAACTTGAGATATAACCGAATTTAGAAGGGTCACTAGAACCATAATTCTTTTGCGCAGTCCCTGTTTTACCAGCCATCGAAAAATTAGGTGAATACAATCTATGGCCTGTTCCAAATTTTTCTGAAACCACATTAGCCATTAGTGCCTGCACTTTCTTTACTGTTTCTTTCGAACAAATTGAAGGATCAATAACTTCTTTCTCAAATTTCTGTATGGTTGTATTCCACTCTTTAACTTCCTTAATTAATCGTGGTTTCACCATTTCACCATCATTGGCAATGGCATTATAAAAGGTGAGAATTTGCAAAGGCGTCATTAACACTTCATATCCATAAGCCATTTGAGCAAGAGAAATTCCAGACCAACCTTTATCCCCAGGGTATCGTAAAAGTGGTTTGCCTTCACCTTTAATAGGCAAGCCAAGCTGCTGATGTATTTTCATTTCACGCAAACGATCTACATACTTTTCGGGGTTATTCTTATAATTCGTATGAATCATTTTTGCAAACGCAGTATTTGACGAGACAACGAATGCTTTCGCCATCGAAATTTCACCGTAACCACCGTGTTTAGAATCTTTAACTGTCTTTCTGTAAATTTTCCATCGACCTTTTTCAGTATCAATTACTGTACTTGTATCAATCACTTTATCTTCAAGAGCAGCTACCATATTCATTAACTTAAAAGTTGAACCTGGATCACTAGACTCTCCAATCGCATAATTTAAACGTTCGTAGTACTTACCTTCTTTTGTTCTGCCTAAATTGGAAATTGCCTTTACCTCGCCCGTAGCAGTTTCCATAACAATTACACATCCATGATCTGCATTATATTTTTCTAATTGTGCTAAAAGACCATGATGTGCTATATCTTGTATATTAATATCAATCGTAGAAACCACATCATAACCATCTTTAGGTTCAACAATGTTATCTAATCCAATAGGTTTCCATTGACCTTTAGCAATTTTCTGTTTTAATCGCTTACCTTCTATTCCTCTTAGGTATTGACCAAAAGCGCCCTCAAGACCAACTCTTGTAGAGTAGCCATTCTCATCAAAACGTTCATAACCAACACTACGTTCTGCTATTTTACCTAAAGGATGTTCCCGAACAGTTTTTTGCTCGATAATCAATCCACCTTTATATGGTCCCTTTTTAAAAAGAGGAAACTGTTTTACCGCGGTGTATTCTGAATAATCTAAATTTCGTACGATAAGCGCATATCTATTTTTATGTGCTTTTGCTTTACGAAGTAATTGTTGATAATGCGAAGAGGATTTACCCAAAAGCTTAGCCAACTCATTAGCCAATGGTTTTACATTCTCTTGAAAATCTTCATCCGAAACTGTAACCGCATCAAAACGAACTGTATATCTTGAAACTGAAGTCGCTAAGAGACTCCCATCATCAGAATAAAGGTTACCACGATTAGGTTCTATAGTGAACATTTTTTCAGTACGCTTCTCTGCTAGATCACGATACTTATCACCATCAACCATTTGTATGCTAACCAATTTCACGACAACAGCCATCGCAAACAGGAAAAGTCCTGCCGATACCACATATAGGCGTTTCAATATTTTCTTTTCAGAAACCGGCATTAGCTCTTTCGGTAATTTTAGATTTAACTTTTATTTTTCTTGGCGGAATTTCAGACGGATATAATCCTGTTTCTAATAATGTTTGCGATAGATTAGACTCAAGTTTCAGACGTTGCACATCTGAACGTATATCTACAAATTCGCTACGCAATTCTTTTACCTCTTCATTTAAAGCAGCAAGTTTATGCACTTGCTGATCCGCGCTATGCGAACTCCCAATCATTATAGTAGCTAGAAAAGAAGTGAAAATGATAAACATCCAATTTTTAGGAGCATCTCCACTCACTAAAAATTTTCCCCTCAATATATCGAGTATTCCGTTTTTCATCACAATTATTTATTCTTATTAAATACGCTCAGCAATTCTGAGCTTCGCACTACGTGCTCTATTATTCTTTACTATTTCTTCTTTTGATGGAACCACCAACTTGCCAACTTTTTTAAAAGGCACATCTACGTTACCATAAAAATCTTTTTCCGCCTCCCCTTCAAACTTACCAGCTCTTATAAAGTTTTTCGCTAAACGATCTTCTAAAGAGTGATAACTAATTAAACTCAACCTACCACCCACATCTAACAACTCTACACTTTGCTGTAATAATTCTTCAATTGCCATTAATTCTTGATTCACTTCTATTCTAATAGCTTGATATACCTGAGCAATAATTTTATGTTCTTTACGCTGAGGCAAAAACTTTCTTAAAACATCTTTTAACCTCATAGTTGTTTTAATAGGCTCTTCAGTTCGTGCTTCAATTATGGTATGCGACATTGCATCAGCATTTCGCAATTCACCATATTGAAATAGCACTTTTCTCAAACTATCGTGGTCATAACTATTAACCACCTCATAAGCAGATAGTTTGCTTTTTATATTCATTCGCATATCAAGATCTGCTTCAAAACGAGTTGAAAAACCACGTTCTGCTTTATCAAATTGATGCGACGAAACGCCAAAATCTGCTAAGATTCCATCTACTTTCCGAATGCCATAGAACTTTAAAAACTGCTTGAGATATCTAAAATTCTCATTTATCAATGTGAATCGTTCATCATCAATAGAATTTTCTAACGCCTCAGTATCCTGATCAAAAGCAACCAATTTACCTTGAGGCCCCAATTGTTTCAATATTTCAATTGAATGTCCTCCACCACCGAAGGTCACATCCACATATATTCCATTCTCTTTAATATTAAGTCCAGCAACAGACTCGGCTAACAATACAGGATTATGATACATCCGGAGCATTCTCAGAACCAATAATATCACCACCCATAACCTCTTCGGCCATAGCCTCAAAATCTAGAGGCTCAATTTCAATCTCTTGCTCATAGCGCTCTTTATCCCATATTTCTATGTAATTAACTGCTGAACTCAATGATATTTCCTTTTTAATTGCTGCAATTGACACTAAGTTCTTAGGTATCAACAACCTACCAGCATTATCAATTTCAATTTCCTTTACACCTGCCATGAAAATTCTAATGAAATCGTTATTCTTTTTTACATACCTATTCAGTTTTTTAAGCTTACTCATCTCAACATCCCATTCCACCTTAGGCCACAACTCCAAACATTTACCGTTTACAGATCGTTTAATTATGAATCCATCTTTCAATAATGGCAATAGCTGATTCTTTAGGCCAGAAGGTAGCATTAGCCTACCTTTGGCATCAACTTTACAATCGTATGAGTTGTTAAAATGAATCACCTAAATCGTTGATTTTTTATTTACTATGTCAAATATATAAATATTATTACCACTTTTTACCACATTTTACCACTTTGTTGATAAAACGAAGTGATTCTTCGTATATATAGGTGTAAAAAGTCCACAGTGCAGCTAAACAGCAAAAAAGTCGATAGTAAATAAAATGTAATATTTAACTCTTAAAAGTGCTGTTATTTATAAAAAACGGATAACTTTATGATACAAGTTAGTTTCTGCAAAGCAATTCTATTTGAAAAACTAAAATCCCCGAACATTGGTTAATTAATAATCAAAATTCTATTTGTGAGCCGATTTCATTTTATAATTATCTTTTTAGTTTTCCAAGGTTTACTTCAAGATTTAAGGGCCCAAAAAGATGATAACCAACTGTTCCTTTATACTTTTTTCGATAGTATTACAAAAATTGAAAATTCAGATTTACATTCTGGACTTATCTACAAAGAAAAACATCGTTTAAAAAGCAGAAAATCCAAATTTTTTCAAGAGCCAAATTTTGTAACTGGCTCTATTATTTTTAATAATCAACCTTACTTTAATGTACAGGTCAAATACAATGTTTTTGACGATGAATTATTATTACGCGTAAACAAGAAATTTGGAGGTGAAATTTTACAGCTGCATAAACTTAAAGTCAATGGTTTCAGCATTAATAACCACACTTTTGTCAAAATAGATGACAAACAATTAGGACAAGGTTATTTTGAAATATTATCAAAAAAAACAAACATTACACTATTAGTAAAACATAAAAAATCTATCCATGAAATTTTAGACAAAAAGTTGGTTTTTTATGAATTTGAAGATGCAAAAAACGAATACTACTTAGCCTATAATAACAATTTATATCTCATTGAAAAACAAACCGATTTTACTTCTCTTTTTCCTCAACATGAAACTGAACTAATTTCTTATCACAACGAATTAGAATCACATCTTAATTTCGAATCAAGATTGAAAAAATTAATAGCGCATTTAGATGTTTTATTAACTAGTACACCCATCAAAATCTAAGAATATTGAAACTAGTTTACACCTTTCTTCTCTTACTTTTCATTATTCAATTTTCATATGCTCAGAAAGAAACTGATGCGATTTCTATCAATTATACTAATGCAAATAGGGAAAATGTACTTCTGCAGCTAGAGAAAATTGCCGACGTCCACATTTATTACAGCAAAGCATGGCTTGGTAATGAACTTATTTCCGGTAGTTATCAAAATACTTCTATTAATTACATTCTTGAAGATATTTTTAAAAATACGACCATCAACTTCTATTTTCTTGAAACAAATAAAATCGTTTTAACCCAAAATGCAATTATAAAAGACAAACTACATGCTAGCTTTTATCAGGATTCTATTATATCATCAATTTTGACTTCTGAGGACGACACCAAAATTCCAAACTTTTATTTGACTGCAAAAGAAGATAAATCTTCTAATACTAAAACCATTAGAATTGGCAGGGAACAACGCAGCTCTAATCAAGAAAAATTCAATTTAACAGGCACAGTCATTAATACTATGACGGGTGAACCAATACAAAATTTAGCGATTATTATAAAAGGTGGAGCTCGAGGTGTAAGTACTGATGAAAATGGTTATTATAAAATTGAATTACCAGCTGGACAGTCCATCCTTCAGACCAAAGCAATTGGTTTTGAAACTTCGGAGAAGAAAATTATTATGTACAACGATGGTCAACTAAATTTTAATTTGGCAGAAAATGTAGAACAATTAGATGAAGTAGTTGTAGAAAGTAATCAATTAAAAAATATTGAAACAGTTGTAACAGGGGTAGTTGAACTTGATGTAGCTGAAATAAAAACAATTCCTTTAGTATTAGGTGAGCGGGATATTCTTAAAACCGCTATCACACTTCCTGGTATTACAAATGCTGGCGAAGGAGCTTCAGGTTATAATGTTCGTGGTGGTGGTACAGACCAAAATTTAATATTATTAGATGATGCAGTAATCTACAACCCATCTCATTTTTTCGGAGTCTTCTCAGCCTTAAACCCCTTTACTACTGGAGGTGTAACAATTTATAAAGGAAGTATTCCAGCAGAATTTGGTGGACGGTTATCTTCTGTTTTTGATATTAATACTAAAGATGCAAATACTGAAAAATTTTCTGGCGAAGCCTCTATTGGACCAGTAACTAGCAATTTAATGCTTGAAATTCCAATTGTAAAAGAAAAATCTGGGCTGTTATTAGGCGGACGAAGCACCTATTCGAATTGGATTTTAAATTCTTTAGATGAGGAATCTTTAAAAAATAGCAAGGCATCATTCTTCGATATTGTTACTAAATACAATTCACAGCTTAACGAAGCAAATAACATTTCTGCAACCGCATATTACAGTAGAGATGCATTTAGTATTACTTCAGATTCTGTTTATAGTTATGACAACCGTTTAGTTTCATTGAATTGGAATAAAAAACTAAGTGATAAAAAATCTATGAATGCATTATTAGCAAATAGTCAATATGGCTTTAATATAGATTTTGACGGCAATGCTGACCAAAATTTTAATTTAGGATACAAAATAAATGAGACCGAATTAAAGTTGAAATTTTTAAATTTATATAGTAGAACTCATAAATTTAATTATGGTCTTTCCAGCAAATTGTATCTTGTTAGCCCAGGTAGAGTAGAACCAAAAGGCGCCACATCAATAGTAGCGCCTTTAGAAATTGAAAATGAAAAAGGCTGGGAATCAGCATTATTTATTTCGGATAATATTACACTATCCAAGAAATTATCTGTGGACCTTGGTTTGCGATATTCCTTTTATGCTGCCCTGGGCAAATCTTCGCAAAATATTTATGAAAATGGTTTACCAAAAGACCAAGGCACATTAACTGAGATAAAAGAATTTGATAGTAACGAAATAATAAATACCTATGGTGGACTCGAAGTAAGAGCATCAACACGGTATTTAATAAGTCCTAGTTTATCTATAAAAGCTGGCTATAACAACTCAAACCAATACATTCATACCATCTCAAGTAATACCACGGTATCACCTACCGACACTTGGAAATTATCCGACATTAACATAGCGCCACAAAGAGCAAAACAAATCTCATTAGGTTTTTTTAAGAATTTTAATACTAATACTTATGAGTTAAGTTTAGAGGGTTACTTCAAAAAAACTGCCAATATTTTAGACTATAAAGTTGGCGCACAACTGTTATTAAACGAATCTATAGAAACCGAAGTCTTACAAGGTGAAGCCAAAGCTTATGGTGTAGAACTATTACTTAAAAAAAACAAAGGTCAATTAAATGGTTGGCTCGGCTATACCTATTCACGTTCATTTACAAAATTAGCTAGTGAATTTCCTGAAGAACAAATTAATGCCGGCGAATATTTTCCCTCGAATTTCGACAAACCGCATGACTTCAGTTTAGTTACAAACTATAAGTTTACTAAAAGATTTAGTTTATCTGCAAACTTTGTGTATCAGACTGGAAGGCCCGTAACATACCCTATTGGTTCTTACATTTTAAATGGTTCAGAATATGCCTTATATAGTGATCGTAACAAATTTCGCATTCCAGATTTTTATCGTTTAGATTTAAGTTTCAATATTGAAGGAAATCATAAGATTAAGAAATTCGCACATAGCTTTTGGAATATTTCAGTGTATAATGTTTTAGGAAGAAACAACCCTTACTCGGTCTTTTTTGTAACAGAAGATGGAACTTTAAAAGCGTATCAAAGCTCAATTTTTGCTATACCCGTTCCTACAATAACCTATAATTTTAAATTTTAATGAGAAAATATAAGGTTACATATTATTCAACTAGCATTCTATTTGTTTTTATAGGATGTCTTTTCAGTACCTGTACAGAACCATATTCACCTGACCTTTTACCACAAACTGAAAGTTTACTTGTTGTAGAAGCCGTGCTTACCAATGAAATTAAAAATCATGAGGTTATTCTAAGTAGGTCTTCAGCAGAGCAAGGTGAGGTAACACTAGAACAAAATGCTATAGTTAAAATCACAGACGACAATCAGCAAACATTCAGTTTTACTGAAACTGAAGCTGGCACTTACATTTCAGATGTTGCTTTTAAGGCAGAAACTGGTCGCACCTATCAATTATTTATAAACACTACATCAGGTAAGGCATATTCATCAAGTGCTGTTTCAGTGCCCCAGACAACACAAATAGAAAATATTACTTCGGTAAAAACAACAACGCAAACAGGCAATGTAGGTGTTTCTATTTCCGTAGACAGTTATGATCCAACAGGGAAATCCGTTTATTATCGTTACGATTATGAAGAAACATATAAGATAATTGCACCAAATTGGATACCAGACCAACTAGTAGTTGCCTCCGATGAACAACAATTAGTTGCCATAGTTAATAGAGATAAAGAAGAACGTATTTGTTATTCGACTGATTATTCAAATTCAATTATACTTACTAAAACTTCTGGTGCAGCAGAGGATCGTGTTTCTAATTTCGAGGTACGTTTTTTAAATCAAGAAAATTATATTTTCTCTCATAGATACAGTATTTTAATTAAACAACATGTAATTTCACAACAGGCATACAATTTTTACAAAAAATTACAAGACTTCTCAGGCTCAGAAAGTTTATTCTCACAAAGCCAACCAGGTTTTATAAATGGAAATATCTATTCAGTAGAGAATGATAACGAACGTGTTGTGGGCTTCTTTGAAGTTTCATCGGTATCGGAGAAGCGAACTTTTATCGACTATACTGATTTCTATCCTGAAGAAAGTTTGCCCCCTTATATTGGTGATTGCAATCAAACAACATATCCGGTTAGTGGTGAACCTTCGGTATATCAATACGTTAAAGCAAACACGGTTAGTTACGTAAATAATATTACAAATGCCATGACAGGTGCCGTAGAGGCTTATATTGTTGCTCCGAGGGCCTGTGGTGATTGTACGGTTTTAGGTAGCGCAGAAATACCTGAATTTTGGATTGAATAACATATGAAAAAAACAATTCTTTTAATCCTACTAATATTATTGATACCTAATGGAATTTTGGGACAATATCGCTTGCAATCAAATGAAGAGTTAGTTAAGTTTAATTCTATTGAAAAAGAACAGGTATTCATACATTACAATGACAATCTTTTACTGTCTGGAGAATATCTATACTATAAGATGTACTGTTTAAATAATAAAGACCAATCGCCAACTAAAATCAGTAAAATTGGGTACGTTGAATTAGTAGATAAGAATGGACAAACTATTTTTAAGCATAAAATTAGCTTAACTAACGGTTTAGGGCAAGGTGATTTCTTTATACCAATAAACATAGATACAGGTCATTATAAACTTGTGGGTTATACTAACTGGATGCGGAACTTAAGAGTCAATTCATTTTTTATTGCAGATATAGCAATTATAAACCCTTTTAAAGAAATGCCTGAAGGCACCGATAATTCTGACCAATTAACGATTAATCATTCAAAAACAGATAGTCTTAATAATACTGTTTCAGAAACAAAAAAAACTATAAGCAACAAAATAATACTTCCAAAAAAATATTATCAAAAACGAGAATTGGTTAAAATAAAGGTAAACGCATTAGCCAAAAACGAAAGGGCTAGCGTATCTATTTCGGTCAGAAAAAAAGATTCAATTACTAGACCATTTCATAAGAATAAATCAATTTCAATTACAAACAAGTCCACAGATAGTTTCTCACTAGAAAATAATACATCTATTTTTCTACCTGAACTTCGAGGAGAACTTATTTCTGGTAAAATAATCAACAAATCAGACGGGCAGCCTGTAACAAATCAAAACATTAGCTTATCAACTAGTGGAGATACAGGTTTTACGAAAATTTCACAATCGAATAAAAATGGTGCTTTCTTTTTTAACCTAAATAACAGCAGTAGAAGTAACCAACTATTTTTTAAAATAATAGACACTCAAAATGATAACTATGAAATCATTTTAGATACAACAGCTATTAACATAAACTCTTTTCATTTTTCAGACATTGGAGTTTCGAAAATGCTAAACAATTTATTAGAAAAACGGAGTATTTACAATCAAATTGAAAATGCTTTTTATGAACAGAAGTCAGATAGCTTAGTGCAATTAAAAAACACTACACCCATATATAAAATATTTGACGAAGTCTATAATCTTGATGACTATACGCGATTTTCAAGTTTAGAAGAAACACTAATAGAAATATTAGATAATGTGTTGGTTAAAAAAAGAAAAGGAAAGTACAAAATACAAATTAGAGAAAACGATCATTTCTTCATCGATTCTAATGACACCCCATTAATATTAATCGATAATATTTTAGTTCAAAATTCATCAGATCTTTTCAATTATGATGTGAAAAAAATACAACGGATTGGGATAGCTAGAAGTGAATATTATATTGGACCAAAAAAATATCAGGGTATATTTTCTGTTGAAACTAAAGAAGGTGATTATACACCGCAATTAATAACCAACAACATGTTAAATGTTAATTTGAAAGGCACTCTTTCAGTAAAAGAATATTACTTTCAAGATTATTCGGGAATTAATCTCTTGAATAAGAAACATATAGCCGATTTTAGACAACAACTATTATGGTTACCTAAAGTGGAATTGAATGAGAATTACTCATTTGAATTTTACACATCAGACAACACTGGAACCTATGAGATATCTATTGAAGGATTTACTGAAAATGGCAAGCCAATTTCAATGGTAGAATACATATATATAGAATAAGAACATATTTTTCCTGATAAAGTTATTAAATGTGTTACATTTATGTTTAACTCTTATTATAGGTAATTGCCTATATTTGTCTTAAGATTAGATTCGCTCTTGAATGAATGAAAACTTAATTTCAGAAGGAAAATTTAAATACATTGAAACTGGGGAAGGTACCCCAATAATTATTTTACACGGCCTAATGGGCGGATTGAGTAATTTTGAAGGTGTAATTAATTATTTTCCAAAAAAAGGATATAAAGTACTTATACCTGAATTACCTATCTACGATATGCCGATGTTAAAAACCAACGTCAAGCAATTCGCAAAATTTTTAGAAAAATTTATTGAATTTAAAGGTTTAACTGATGTTATACTTTTAGGTAATTCATTGGGTGGTCATATCGGTCTTTTACATACAAAACTTTTTCCTGAAATGGTAAAAGCTTTAGTAATCACAGGAAGTTCGGGACTTTACGAAAGTGCAATGGGTGATGGCTATCCAAGAAGAGGCGATTATGAATTCATAAAAGCCAAAGCTGAAATAGTTTTTTACGACCCAAAAATAGCCACCAAAGAAATCGTTGACGAAGTTTTTGCAACTGTTAATGATCGTAATAAAATTCTAAAGACACTTGCAATCGCTAAAAGTGCTATTCGACATAATATGTCTGATGATTTACCAGACATGAAAACACCAACTTGCATTATCTGGGGAGAAAATGACACGGTTACACCGCCAGATGTTGCGAAGTTATTTGATGAATTACTACCCGATTCAGAGCTATTTTGGATTGAGAAATGCGGTCACGCTCCAATGATGGAGCACCCAGAGAGATTCAATGAAATCTTAGATAATTGGCTTACTAAAAGAGGCTTTTAAGATTATTATTCCATGTTGATTAAATCAGCGAACTTTATTATCAGCAATACAGAAGTGGCAAAATGCCCTAAAGAAACGATACCCGAATATGCCTTTATTGGTCGTTCAAACGTGGGCAAGTCTTCTTTAATAAATATGCTTACGCAACGTAAAAGTTTAGCAAAAACATCTGGAAGACCCGGAAAGACTCAACTAATAAACCATTTTAAAATTAATGATAATTGGTTTCTAGTAGATTTACCTGGGTATGGTTATGCCAAAGTGTCAAAAAAAGACAAAAGGACCTTCCAAAAATATATCACTAATTATTTTTTACAACGCGAACAATTGGTCTGTTCATTTGTTTTAGTAGATATTAGACATGAGCCCCAAAAAATAGACATGGAGTTTATGCAATGGCTAGGTGAGAATCAGATTCCATTTTGCATTATTTTCACAAAGGCGGACAAGTTGAAACCAAAGGTTATAGAAAAAAACGTAAATGCATACCTTAAAGAATTAATAACTGGTGTTTGGGAAGAAGCACCGCAACACTTCGTTACATCTTCATCTAAAAATATTGGCCGCGATAATGTTTTAGAATTTATTACATCAATAAATAATGACTTCTATCAACGTCAGAAAGATACCCTCTAAACACGTTCGCTAATAAATTTAATAAGGGATTCAGAGTCTACCATAGCATTCAATTCTTCTGTTTTTATAACAACTTCTAATTCATTATCTGTTTGACCTAGTACAATCGGAAAAGTATACTTAGGACTAAACTTTGATGCATATTTTTTTCTGTATTCATCCTTATATAAAAACTCCATATCAATTTCAGAAGTTTTTCTAAAATTTTTCCAAGTATAATTTTCAGTAAAAGCTCCAAAGGTAATTGCGCATAACTGGCAATCATAGGTACTTGGACTCAATATTTTATGTGCTCCATCTATCAATTGGTTTCGGAAACCAGTTTCAGCATTATACACAAAAATCAGTTTATGAATTTTATTGGGCTTCATAATTGGGTATTAAAACTATATATTTATCAGTCAAATTTACTAATCAATGTTATTCTTCAGAATTAAATTTCTTTTTCTTTTAATCACATTAATTCATTTGCAGGGTAAGTCTCAGGCTATATCAGAAGCTTACAGTACAGAAAACTTAAAAATAATTTCTATTTCCGCAAATAGCTATGTGCATGTTTCATATTTAAACACCACTGATTTTGGAAAAGTAGCCTGTAATGGCTTACTACTTATAAAAAATAAGGAAGCTGTAGTTTTTGATACACCAACCAGTAATGAGGTGTCGGAAGAATTAATAAGATGGATTTTAGAAGTTAAACAATCAGAAATTAAAGCGGTGGTAGTTAATCACCATCATTTTGACTGCCTAGGTGGTCTTGAAGCATTTCATAGTTTCAAGATTCCATCATATGCAAGTAACAAAACAATTGCCTTAGCCAAATCAAAAGAATATCCTATTCCTAATAATGGTTTTGACCTAAAAAATGAATTAACGATTGGCGGTGATATAGTTTTAAATACATTTTTAGGTGAGGCACACACTAAAGACAACATTATAAGTTACATACCTAGCGAAGATCTAATCTATGGTGGCTGCATGATAAAATCATTAAATGCCTCTAAAGGAAATCTTGAAGATGCAAATACAAATGAGTGGAGTAATACTATACAAAAAATAAAAGACCACTACCCTACTGTAACAACCGTTGTTCCTGGTCATGGCAATTTTGGAAATTCTGAATTGCTTGATTATACAATTGAACTTTTTAAAGTAAATTAAAATGAAAAATCTATCGATTGCCTTTCTTTTATTCACCTTTATATTCGGCTGCAAATCAGAAGTAAATACAACTAAAGCGCAAATACCACCAGTCATTGCACCTTTTTCTAATGTGGACACCTTAGCCATAAATGATTGGTGGAACCGAGCTGAAAACCCAATAATAGACTTAAAAGTTAATCGTGACAGTGTTATTGCTTTCGGAATATACACAGTCTCTAACAACACTTTAAAGTTAAGTGCTCAATTATATCCCTTGTATCCAGAAGAAACAAGAGAAGTCCGCTTAGAGATTCTCAATAATGATAAATGGGAAGAAATTCAAAAACAAACAATTAACGATTTAGGCTGGTCTACTTTATTTAGAATTGAAAATTGGGATGACACTAAGGATATAAAATACCGAATTCGGCATTCAGATAATTCGCAATTTGAAGGATTGATTCGAAAAAATCCGAAAGATAGAGAACAAATTTCTTTAGCTGCACTTTCGTGTAACTCTAACAAAGATCGAGGAATGCGAGAGAATTATGTTAGAAATATAAATCATCAAGATCCTGATTTAATATTTTTCGCAGGCGATCAATCGTACGACCATACCGAACATACTGCTGCTTGGTTGAAATTTGGACTCCAGTTTCGCGAAACCTTTAGAAATAGACCAGCAGTAGCAATACCAGATGATCATGACATTGGACAAGGAAATCTATGGGGTGAAAATGGAAAAAAATCGATTGAAAAAGGATCAAATGATGGCGGATATACCTATCACCCTGAATATGTCAAGATGGTTGAACGTTGTCAAACTTCGCACTTACCCGACCCGTATGACGCTACCCCTGTTGAGCAAGGAATTCAAGTTTATTACACTAATATACTTTGGGGAGGAGTTGATTTTGCAATTTTGGAAGATCGAAAGTTTAAAACGGGTCCCAATGGGAAAATTCCCCAACAGGGACCTAGACCAGATCATATTCGGAATCCAGATTACGACCCAGATTCCATAGATTTACCAGAGCTAAAGTTGTTAGGCGAGCGTCAATTAAAATTTTTAGATGAATGGGGTGCTACAAATACCGATGCAGTTAAGGTAGTACTATCACAAACTGGGTTTTGTGGAGGTGCACATATACATGGTCAGATAGAAAACAGGCTACATGCTGACTTAGATTCTAATGGCTGGCCACAAACTGGTCGCAATAAGGCTTTAGAAAAGATTAAGAAGGCCAACGCAGTACATATTGCAGGCGATCAACATTTGGCTACAATAATTAAACAAGGTATTAAAGAACATGGTGACGGACCATGGTCGTTTATAGTTCCTGCTATTGTGAATGACTATTACAGCCGATGGTGGTGGCCCTTGGATGAAAAAGCTGGTGCAAACCCAAATAAAAACACAACACTACCATGGACGGGGGATTATTTAGATGGCTTTAATAACAAAATAAGCATGATGGCCTATGTAAACCCAGAGAGTAGTTCAAAAGGCGGTGGTTACGGTCTAATTCATTTTAATAAAAATGCACAGACAGCAACTTTCGAATGCTGGCCAAGATATGTTGATGTTACGAAAGCAGAAGCGCAACAGTTTGAAGGTTGGCCCATGACAGTATCTATTAGAGAATAGTAATTAATTAAAATCTATTCTTTCAATTCTAATTTCTCAGCAAAATAATCGCAAAAATCTTTCATTGTAGCCGTCATTTTTTCGTCTTGTGTTGCTTTCATAAAGGTATCAGAAAGTGAGACTAATGTTTGATGAAAGAATATTTTCATTTCATCAACCGGCATATCTTTTGTCCAAAGATCAATTTTTAGTGATTCTCTATTCGTACTATCCCACACAGAAAGCAACATGGCTTTTGCCTCTTCATTATTTATACCGCCATCTTGAGCAGACCAATTTAATTTCTCTGGCACCCGGTTTTCATCAAGACCAACCGTAAGTGTAATTTGAGATTTATGCAATTCAGCCATTATTTTCTAGGTTTATAGTTAGCCTCCTTAAAGATTTCTTCAGCAGACAAAGGTAAAAGTTGTTGCGGAGTTATTTCGTTTTTTTCCATATAAGCTTTAACTATTTGCCATCCGATATATCTACCTAACCTCGAAGGCGACTCATTATCAAGTTCAAGTCCAAATTTGGAAAATGGAGCAAGATCTAAGAAACTTAACTCTAATTTATTATCAGTGCTATATAATAATTCGTGTTCCACAAAATAACGCCAAATAGGCTCTTCATTAGCCATAGCCCAATCATACTGCTCTTCAGAATAACCAATTTTTTGTGCATCAGTTATATTGGGCAAAAGCTTATCCTTTAAATAAAGGATTTTACCGTAGTATATTATTTTGGAAAGAAAAGTTCGCTCAGTAGGGTAGTTTAATACTTTAGTTGCAAAAGCACCGGCAACATCACTGGTGATAAATTGTTCATCTAAAATGGCAGCAATGTATTTCTGCATACCCTGATAAAACTTGTGATCTGAGCCTAAATAATTATCCAAACCAATTAACAATAGGCTATCAGTTAAAATAATTCTATTACGATAGTCAACATTAGAGGTTACTGTTAAAACTTTTGGTCCATTTATACGAGGAAAGTAATACTTAATATGTTTGTAAAGCAGATCTAAATTTACTTTTTCATCTTCAAAATCAGGAAAAGCCTTACCTACTTCATTTAAAAGTTCTATTTGTATGGTATCATCTAATTTTTGAATCCAAATACTATCTGGGTACTGTGCAGGAAACAAATAGGGGTATTTTTTCTTTGTTTCAGAAAAAGTTGCTGCAGTGGTTGCTGCTAATTCGCGATCAAAACGCACAATTTTTAAATCCATCGGAATTTTTTCGATAGCTTCATTCACTTTATTTTCATCACTACATGAAAAAATAGCTATAGATATTAAGAATAAAGTAAAAATTCGTCTAAGCATGTAAAGTAATTGTAAGTTCATTTTATTTTTTCGTTGCTACACGTTATTTTTAGCGAACAAAGTTAAATGAATTCTTCATGCAGACCGAAAAAGTTGTTGATCATATTGTAAATTGGCTTAAAAATTATGCCACCAAGGCTGGAATTAAAGGTTTTACAATTGGGATATCTGGAGGAATAGATTCTGCAGTGACATCTACTTTATGTGCTAGAACGGGTCTTGAGCTACTTTGCCTAGAAATGCCCATACATCAGGCAGAAAACCAAGTTACACGCGCATCTAAACATATTGATTGGTTAAAATCGAATTACAATTCGGTTAAAAGACAACCAGTAAACCTTACTCCTGTGTTTGATAGTCTTATTGAGGCATTACCACCAGTAGTAAATGAAGAAGAGCGTTTTATGTCTTTAGCGAATACAAGAGCACGCTTACGAATGACTACACTGTACTATTTTGCAGCATTAAATGGTTACCTTGTTGCAGGTACAGGTAATAAAGTAGAGGACTTTGGCGTAGGATTTTACACTAAGTATGGTGACGGTGGTGTTGATTTAAGTCCAATAGCCGATTTGTTAAAAACTGAGGTATACGAAATCGCAAAATTCTTAAATATAAATGTAGATATACAAGAAGCAGCTCCAACTGATGGACTTTGGGGTGATGATCGTACGGACGAAGATCAAATTGGTGCTTCTTACCCGGAATTAGAGTGGGCAATGCAAATGCAAGAAGAAGGAAAAACGGAAAATGATTTTACTGACCGAGAAAAAAAGGTTTTTCTTATATTTACAAAACTAAACTCTGCTAACAAACACAAGATGGTTCCTATACCTGTTTGCACTATCCCTAGTGCATTAAAGTAACCACTCAACTGAATTTCAGGTATATAAAACGAATATAATTTAGAAAATAGTGTTTTTTAGATAAAAATTAGGAGTTTTGTTTACCAAATTAGATAAATAAACCTTACATTGGATGTCAGTATTTATAGACAACCATTAAGGGATTCAATTTATCCCAAAAAATATCAAAATGATTAAAATTTTAATAGCGGACAACCACCCTATCGTGAGAATGGGAGTAAGAAGCGTTCTGGAAGCAGCAAATGGCTTTGAAGTTGTTGGTGATGTTTCCACTACCGGAGAGCTTTTTGAAAAACTAGAAAATACAACACCTGACGTGGTAATGTTGGAGATGGACATTCCTGAAATAAATGGAATAGCTGCACTTCGGAAGATTAAAAAATCATTTCCAGATATTAAAGTACTTATGTACAGTGGACAATCTGAAGATGTTTATGCCTTAAGTTCTATTAGAGCAGGTGCTTTCGGATACCTAGCAAAAACATCGGAAGTAGATTATATAGTATCAGCTGTTAAAAAAGTTGCTGAAGGTAATATGTTCATTACAAATGAACTTGCACAGCGCTTAGCATTTGATGAAGGCACCCAAAAACCAAGAAGATTTTTCAGAAAACTATCTACAAGAGAAGTTGAAGTTTTAAAACTATTGGCTAGTGGAAAACGAAATAAAGATGTAGCTCTAGGTCTTAACTTAAATGAAAAGACTGTGAGCACATACAAAGCACGTTTGATGAAAAAGTTAAATGTTGACAATATGGTTGACCTTTTACAACAAGCAAAAGCTTTAGAGTTATACTAAATACCTTACCAAAAAGGTTGAAAAGTCCTATCTGTTACCGACAGATGGGGCTTTTTTTTATGACAAAACTCTATTTAGCTTTTTATTGAGCAACATGTTTAGTTGTAAATAATTTACAATCTCTTCTAAAGTCTCACGATTATCATCATTTTTGTTTTCAGTATTCATTTGCAGTGCTTCCATTCTCTTTTTTATAAGAAAACAACGTAATGTGAGTATTGTTTCACTAACCAACTGTGATACACCTATTTTTTTACCTTTCGGATAAATCTGCTTACTCTCCCAATTGTGTAGACTATATTTTTCTTCTTCCATTAAAATGGAAGAAATCTCTGTGACTAAATCTTGATCAATTTCTGCTAGAAAGGAATTAATTGAAAAATTCTCTTTTTCATTCAATTCAGCAATCAGTTTATAGTAGATATCACGAAATTGCTCATTTGTCAATTCAATTTCATCTTCTTGTAAGTCCAAATAAATTTTCTCGTATACTTTCACTTCAGAAGATTCAGGTTCCAATTCCAAATCACCCTCTTCATTTTCCTTTAAAACCAAATCTTCGAAAAGCTGTTTTTCATTTCCATAGAGCAATAGCATTTCAATAATTTTTCGCTCTAACTCATATTGCACATCTACTTTTTCTGCAACAGGTTCTGGCTTAACAACTTCAAAAGCTTTTTGACCTTGACGTGCCTTTTTATGTTGATCCGATTGGTCTTTTTTACCAATTTGGGCCAGGGTATTAAAAAGAACATTTTCAGAAACTTTCATAATACGAGCACATTCCTGAATATAAATTTCCTTTTTTATTTGATCAGGAATCTTAGCGATACTATTTACAATATCGCGTACCGTATCTGCCCTTTTTATAGGATTATCCGATGCTTCTTGCATCAATATAGATGCTTTAAATTGGATAAAATCTTTGGAATTATTCTCAAGATACTCAACTACTTCATCGTAAGAATTATTCTTAGAAAAGCTATCGGGATCTTCACCTTCTGGAAAGGTGCAAACCTTAACATTCATTCCTTGCTCTAGTATAAGGTCTATACCACGCAAAGAAGCACGTAAACCTGCTGCATCACCATCAAAAAGCACCGTAATGTTTTTTGTTAGTCTATTTATTAATCGAATTTGTTCTGGTGTTAAGGCAGTACCACTAGAAGCCACCACATTTTCGATACCTCTTTGATTAAATTGAATAACATCAGTATAACCTTCTACCAAATAACAATTATCTTCTTTTGCAATCGCCTGTTTAGCATAGTAAATGCCGTACAACACCTTACTCTTATGATAGATATCACTTTCTGGAGAATTAAGATATTTAGCAGCTTTTTTATCATTTGTTAGAATACGGCCGCCAAATCCGAGTACCCGGCCACTCATGGAATGAATGGGGAACATCACACGCCCCTTGAAACGATCAAACTTTTTGGTTTTACCAGCATCAAAATTATCTTCTTTTACTATGGTTAAACCTGTTTTTTGAAGATAATTAAGTTTGTATCCTTTATCGAGAGCGGTATTGGTAAAACTATCCCATTGATCCAAACAATAACCAAGACTAAACTTTTTTATAGTTTCATCAGTAAACCCTCTCTCTTTGAAATAAGTTAAGGCAATTGCCTTACCAGGTTCCGTATCAATTAAAGTGTCTTGAAAATACTTACTTGCATATTCTGAAACCAAGTACATACTCTCACGCTCATCTGCTACCGCTTTTTCTTCGTCAGTACGTTCGGTCTCCTCTATCTCAATATTATATTTCTTAGCAAGATATTTTATGGCTTCAGGATAGGTGAAATGTTCATGTTCCATTAAGAAAGCAACAATATTGCCTCCTTTACCACTACTAAAATCTTTCCAGATTTGCTTAACTGGTGAAACCATAAAGCTAGGTGAACGTTCGTCCGTAAACGGACTTAAACCTTTAAAGTTGGTCCCAGACTTTTTCAATTGTACAAAATCACCAATAACCTCCTCAACACGGGCGGTTTCATAAACTTGGTCTATTGTTGACTTTGATATCAAATTATATTTTATTTAATACTATTATAGCCTGTAAATATAAGCTAAAATCTAGCTTTCTAAAAAGCCCATTTATAGTTCTAAGTTAATCACAAACTAGTTTTGAATTTATTATTTTTATTCATAATCTATTTAAAAGATGATATTTTTTCTCGGAACACGTCCAGGTAAAACAGAAATAAAAACACTCGATTCAGTTTCTTGCACTCATTGTAAGCAAATTGGCACTCTAACCTTATCGAAAACTAGTAACTGGTTTCATTTTTTCTGGATAAAAATTTTTAAAATTTCAAATAATTCGATTATCGAATGTTCTCATTGTAAAAGGGTATATTTTGAGAATGAATTTTCCGAAGAAATGAAACAGGAAATTTAATTTGTCATTTTTTACGATCAACCACATAATTCACCATAAGCTCTAGTGAATTTTTATAATCCGAATCGGGGTAATCTTGTAATAATTGTAATGCTTTTTCTTTAAACGCTAGCATTTTTTCAACGGCATAATCCAACCCGCCATTAGCTTGAACAAATGCTATTACTTCTTTTACGCGCTTTTTATCACGATTATGATTCTTTATCGAATTAATCAACCAACTCTTATCTTTTTTCGAAGAATTGTTTAGAACATAAATTAATGGAAGCGTCATTTTTTGCTCCTTAATATCAATACCTATAGGCTTTCCTATTTTAGCCGCACCATAATCGAAAAGATCATCTTTTATTTGAAAGGCCATACCACATAGTTCTCCAAATTTCCTAAACTTCTCTACTTCCAGACTATCGGGTTTAACAGAACAAGCACCAAGTGCACAACAAGCTGCAATAAGTGTTGCCGTTTTCTGACGGATAATTTCATAATAGACATCTTCAGTAATATCCAGTCTACGAGCCTTTTCTAATTGTAAAAGTTCACCTTCACTAATTTCACGCATTGCCACAGAAATGATTTTTAACAAATCAAAATCATCATTATCAACTGAAAGTAACATACCTCTAGCCAGTAAAAAATCGCCAACTAAAACAGCAATTTTATTTTTCCACAAGGCATTAATAGAAAAGAATCCTCTGCGTTTGTTACTATCATCTACTACATCATCATGCACCAAAGAGGCTGTATGAATTAATTCAATTACAGAAGCACCACGATACGTTCGGTCATTTACCACACCATTGTTCAATAATTTAGCGGTAAGAAACACGAACATGGGCCGCATTTGTTTTCCTTTTCTGTTTACAATGTAATATGTAATTCGGTTTAAAAGCGCAACTTTAGACGTCATAGACTCAAGAAATTTAGCTTCAAAAAGCTCCATTTCTTTTTCAATCGGTTCTTTTATTTGGGATACTATTTTCAACAGTTATTGCGATATTAAATAAAGGCTCATGTGTAAATGTAAAAATAGTTAAAATAGGACGATAAGCCCTGGTTATACAACATGAATTCAGATTTACTGTTTATTAGCCAATTGCCCACAAGCAGCGTCAATATCTTTACCTCGCGATCGACGGACCGTAACAGTTATACCATTTCTTTCTAATGTATTCACATATATCTGAATTGCACTGTCTGGGGCTTGCTTAAAATCACCATCATCAATAGGGTTGTATTCAATTAAATTGACTTTTGAAGGAGCAAAACGACAAAAGTCTACTAAAGCATTAGCAGCCTCCTGTGTATCATTTATCCCTTTCCAAACAACATACTCATAAGTGATACGACTTTTCGTTTTTTCGTACCAATATACTAATGACGAACGTAAATCTGCCAATGTAAAATTAGCATTAAAGGGCATTATGGAAGTCCGCACTTCATCAATAGCCGAATGTAAGGAGACAGCCAACTTAAATTTCACTTCATCATCAGCCATTTTACGAATCATTTTAGGTACACCAGAAGTGGAAACAGTAATACGCTTTGGAGACATCCCTAGTCCTTCATCTGAAGTAATCTTGTCAATTGCCTTTAAAACATTATTATAGTTCATTAAAGGCTCTCCCATCCCCATAAAAACAATATTACTCAAGCGACGACCAAAATAAAGTTTACTTTGATTGTCTATAACAACAACTTGATCATAAATCTCATCTGGATTTAAATTGCGCATTCTTTTTAATCGGGCGGTTGCACAAAATTTACAATCTAAACTACAGCCAACTTGACTAGAAACACAAGCCGTAGTTCTCGTTTTAGTTGGAATTAAAACAGATTCTACCACCAAATCATCATGCAAACGAACGGCATTCTTAATTGTACCATCACTACTGCGTTGCATAAGGTCAACCTTGATATGATTGATTACAAAATTATCCTCTAGCATTTGACGGGTTTCCTTAGAAAGGTTTGTCATAGCCTCAAAAGAGTGTGCAGATTTCTGCCATAGCCATTCATAAACTTGATTACCTCGAAAGGACTTATCACCTTGAGAGACAAAAAAATCACGCAATTGCTCTTTTGTTAACGCTCTTATGTCTTTCTTATCCGTTTTCATTATATTAAAGATAGTGCAATAAAAAAATCCCGCTAATGCATTAGCAAAGCGGGATTCTTACATTGAAATTTAATTTATATTATCAACATCGCATCACCGTACGAGTAGAACTTATATTGCTCAAGAATTGCTTCTTTATATGCTTTTTTCATTAAATCGTGACCCATAAATGCTGAAACCATCATCAATAAAGTAGATTTAGGTAGGTGAAAATTAGTCACCATTGCATTTGCAATACTAAAATCATACGGTGGAAAAACAAATTTATTCGTCCAACCATCAAAAGTATTTAAGGTATGTTGTGAAGAAACAGCACTTTCTAATCCACGCATAGCTGTTGTACCTACAGCACAAACTCTACGTTTTCTTTCTTTAGCATCGTTTACTATTTCTGTTGCTTTTTCATCAATAATAAGTTCTTCACTATCCATTTTATGTTTAGATAAATCTTCAACCTCAACAGGGTTAAAAGTACCTAAACCAACATGTAAAGTAAGCTCAGCAAATTTCACGCCTTTTATCTCAAGACGTTTTAGCAAATGCTTAGAAAAGTGTAACCCAGCTGTTGGAGCTGCTACTGCACCTTCATGCTTTGCATAAATAGTTTGGTAACGATCCTCATCTTCCGCCTCTACATCACGCTTAATATACTTAGGCAAAGGAGTTTGACCTAAATCTCTAAGTTTTCTTCTAAAGTCTATATAAGACCCATCATATAAAAATCGAAGGGTTCTACCTCTAGAGGTTGTATTATCAATAACTTCAGCAACTAACGTTTCGTCATCACCAAAATACAATTTATTACCAATTCTAATTTTTCTTGCTGGATCAACTAAAACATCCCAAAGACGTTGTTCTTCGTTAAGTTCTCTCAATAAAAAAACTTCGATACGAGCACCAGTTTTCTCCTTGTTACCATACAATCTAGCGGGAAAAACTTTAGTATTATTCAAGACCATTACATCGTCTTCATCAAAGTAATTAATCATGTCTTTGAACATCTTGTGTTCAATTTTACCCGTTTCTCTATGGATGACCATTAATTTTGATTCGTCCCTATTTTCTGCAGGATACTCTGCCAAAAGGTTATCGGGCAGTTCGAAATTGAAGTTTGATAATTTCATTTATCGTATTTAGATTAGCAATTTTTGCGGCTGCAAATATACAATCTGGAAATAGGCGTTGTCAAGTAAATTGATGTTTAATTACAACTATATCTCTGTAACCGCAAATTCTAGACTTTTTAAATCTTTCCAATAATCGGGGTATGATTTCGAAACTACCTCAGCATCATTTACAAAAAGCTCCGTTTTCATTGCAAGTGGAGCAAACGCCATGGCCATTCTATGATCGTTATACGTATCAATCGCAACACCACTTTTTATCGTTGAAGTTACATCAATAGTTAAACTTTTATCTGTTACAGAAATAACACATCCCAACTTAGAGAGTTCAGTATATAACGCCTCTAACCTATCTGTCTCTTTAATTTTTAAGGTATGTAATCCTGTTAAATAACATCCAATACCCAGTCCAAAACAAGTAACAGCAATAGTTTGCGCAATATCTGGTGCATTTGACAAATCACATTCAATAGTTGATTGTTCTACTTTCGCAATCTTTTTTATGCTGATTTCATTCGACTCGAATGTTGTAGAAACACCAAATTCTTTATAAATCTCAGCAAGAATACTATCACCTTGCAGACTGTTCTTCTTGTATGCCGATAGTTTTATTTCGCTACCCACCTCACTTAAGGCTATAATGCTATAGAAATAAGAAGCAGAACTCCAATCGGACTCCACAACTAACGTATCATCTTTTACTTCTTCTTTAGGACTTACTTTTATCAAATTACCTTCAAAAGAATTTTCAACACCAATTTGATCTAACAATGCCAAAGTCATTTTAATATATGGCACAGATGTTATTTTACCTACCAACTCCAACTCCAAACCATTTGGAAGACTTGCACCAGTCATTAATAATGATGAGATATACTGACTGCTAATATTAGCAGGAATACTCACTTTATTTTTTGATAAAGTTGAACCTTTAATTCTTAAAGGTGGATACCCATCATTTTTTGCATATTCGATATGAGCGCCAAGTGCCCGTAAGGCATCAACTAAAACACCAATAGGTCTTTCCGTCATTCGTTGCGACCCAGTAAGCAAAACCATTTTCCCATTTTGTGATGCAAAATAACTTGTTAAAAAACGCATGGCAGTACCTGCATGATGAATATCTACAGTTCCATTTTCTACAGCAAGGCCTTTCGCCATTACTTGAGCATCATCAGAATTTGAAAGGTTTTCAATTTTTATATTAGGAAATAACGCTTTTAACAAAAGCAATCGATTTGATTCGCTTTTTGAGCCTGTAATTCTAATATTAGCTTTAAGAAGGTTTTGTGGAGGTGGGCCGAGGTGTAATTTCAATGCTTGTTTCTCTTTTTGAGTTGAATAGTAGCTAATTTATAAGCATCTTAAAAATGAATATTTTCAAGATTACTTTTATTGCTCCAATTATAGAACAATCTATTCAACAAAGATAAACTATTTCAGTTTTTCATTGCTTTGATGCCTATCGTGATCTCGTTTTGTTTTTAAGTCGAGTTTCTTGTAAAAAGCATCTTCAATATCAACACCAGTCTGATTCGCCAAACATAGCACTACAAAAAGTACATCTGCCAATTCTTCACCTAAGTCTTTATTCTTATCAGATTCTTTTTCACTCTGCTCACCATAACGCCTAGCTATTATGCGCGCCACCTCACCTACTTCTTCTGTAAGTTGTGCCATGTTCGTAAGTTCATTAAAATAACGAACTCCATGGTCTTTAATCCAATTATCTACCTCCTGCTGCGCTGTTTTCAATCCCATTATTAGTCATTTTTGACAAAACTACTTTTTCTGATTGTTTTTGAACCAACTGATTGTAAAATTCTTTTAATAATTGATATTCTTGAGAAGGTACTAAACTGGCATTTAAAGATATTACGCTATTTACTACTAAAAAACCTTGTTGTTCAGTAATATCATATTTAAAATCTCCCATTCGCTCTGGCAAAGAAAGCATAGTAGTTTCTGGTATAGATTCCACTTGATAACCTTCAGGTATCTTTATTTTAACCACAAATTTATCTTCCCAAGGGTAACCAAATTCAACCGGAAATTCTCTTTTATCAGATTTAAATGGATTTTCTGAAACAGATTTATAAAAAAGCGGCGAAAAATATAATTTTTCATCTACCTGATCCACTACATCCTCTTTAAAAATGTCATAAGATTGAACAATGGGTTTTAATAAGTCTTCATTATATTTAAGCTCATAATTTGAAATTTCTATATCATCATTCTCTTTTTCTAATTCTTCCAAAAAACTATCTTCAGTACTATTATTATATGTTTTTCTAAAAAGCATTGCATTATACTCTGTATAACGCTGTTTACAATTACCTTCTATTGAGCCATCTTCATTTAAAGTTATATTTAACATTGATAAATCTACTGACTTCTTTTTTGGAGCTAATTCTACCATAGTCGATGTTCCAGTATCAGAAACCATTCTACCCCACCAATTTAATGCTCGTAATGGCAATATATTAGCTGTACTATAAGGGTCTGTGCCATCTATGAGGTATTCTTTACCATTAATTTTCGCTGATGCAATAACATAATTAAATCCTTGGATAGTCGGGAAAAGTGGAATACCGTTGTCACGAGTACTTATTAATACTGGATATGCATTAATACCTGCATATTTTAACATTGCTACTATCATTAAATTAATATCACCACTATTACCTAACTTCTCTTTATACGCATCTTTCACACCTTCATCGCATCCTACACCCATATATTCGTTCCACTTGACTTTCTCTCGAACAAAATTAAGAACAATATCTAATCGCTTTCTTTGATCACTTATTGTGGCCAATTCAACATCTAACTCATCTTCAAAATATTTTTTCTTTTTTAATTCAGCTCCAAAAGAACTGCTGTTATAAATACTTTTTACAACATCATCCCAAGATTTAGAAAAATTCTTAAACGTAGAACCCGGTATTTCAAGAGATTCAATTTCAAACTTAACGGCAGACCGGTAATTATCAATATTAGTTACAAATGGTTCTTCTTTTAATGCAGGAATATCATTTAAATTAAACTCTGTTCTTACTGCATTTACATTTAATGTATTATTCAAAACACTGGTAGTTACAGGTTTTATACTTAAAAAACCTTTATGTCGCTGATTAAATTTAAAATAATCAAAAATTCGCATTGAGGCTTCTACCTTTCGAATAGGTATTTCTTCTTGAAATCTAAATTCACTAATACTTTGTATAAACGGAGACTTTAATCTGTATTTATATTCCACAACAGAGCCTTCTTTTAAATTGGGCATTGTTAATTTTACCTGATTTATATTTTTAGAATACTCTGACTTAAATATACATGACTTATCTAGTTTAGTTTCTACAACCTCACCATCAACTAACGCATAAGAATATCCTTTAAGCCCACTAATTTCAACATCGGTACTACCACTCTTATATAGGTTTATAATTTTGGTAGCATACTTAAAACCATCTTTATTATAAATTTTTATTCGCTCTTGAATCTCAGTAATTAATTCTAACCCGACACTCGTATTATACTCATAGTAAGAATTGCGATAACGATACAAATAAGCAGCATTTGCTGAAGAATCTTTGGGATATACTTTCTCTAAAAGTTCACTTTTTGTAACCTTTCCAAATTTTAATTCTTGAGCTTGTGATTGAACACAACATATAAAAACCAGCACTAATAATATTGAAGTCTTTGTCATAGTTCTATATTTTACTTTTTAAAATCATTTTAAGGTTATCACCTTTTGCAATAGCCCTTTTAAAGTTTCTAAAATCAGTATATTCTTCATTAGAATATGTGCCACTTAACATCATAATTTTTCTTTTGTAGATCAAAGTATTAACATCAATAGATCCAATCGTTACTTCATATGATCCATACTTATTTTTAATAGTAATAGGTTTTGGTAGAGTAGATATTTCAAAACCCTCAGGAAGCCTAATAGTATACTCATCTTCATTAAAATAACCTCTTGAAATTTCGAATGGCAGCTTTCTATTTCTATAACGGTCTGGCACAAAATTATCTTGATCAAAAGGGTTTGGTTTAAAAAGAAGCTCCTCACCAACTTTACTCGCAAAAGCTTTCGCTTCTACAGCTACTTTTTCCTTAAAAAGAACTTCACTTTTATTATTTTCTAGTGAAATAGTGTTAATCTTTAATCCATTAATATTACTCCAATATTCCTTATAGTATTCATCCTGTTTTTTTTCTGACAATTTATCGATTCGAGAATGTCTATCATACTGAACACCACCTGTAGTTATCTCAACTGATCCTTTAATACCGCCTTCTTCCGAAAGTCCAAAATTTGCTGTGGTAAATTTTGAATTATATTCATTCAAATAAGCATCTGTATGTTTTACAACCCCACCATTTGGTGTTATTACTAATACATCACGATCATCTGTAAAAGTGCTTAAAAAGCCAAACGGAATACTTTGACTGGTACATTCCAACCACACATCTTCACCTTCATGAGGCACATTTAAGATAACATGATTCCCCTCCATAGAAGCAAAATCAGACTCAATACTTCGCTTATAATTACCAGCCCAAACTACACTGTAATAAGATTCAATTCCTTGAGATTTTAAAAGTGCTTTGGTATAATTAGTTAGTCCTTTACAATCACCATATTTAACCCTATCCACTTCATTAGCATCAATGGGCATCCACCCACCTATTCCCAATTGAACACTTATGTAACGCGTATTGTCTTGAACGTACTGATAAATTTTCTTTGTCTTTTCTAATTTATTATCAATATTAGAAACCAAGTCACTTATCAGATTTTTAGTACTTTCTGAAACAATATCTTTTTCTAATAATAAACTTTCGTATTGCCATTTACCTATTGAAACCCAGTCGCTACCTTGTCCGTTAACTCCTTCAAGATGAAAATCTGAAAGACTAACTAATAAACTCGGTTCAATTTCGTAAAAAGCAGGACTTAATATTTCTCTTTTAGTAGCCGGTACGTTTTTTAGACTATAAGAAATAACTTTCTCTGACGAGTGATTTTCTATAGGATAAAGTTCAAAATTCTTTTCTTTTTTTCTAATTTTCAATACAGAAGGTTGAGAAATTTTATAAGTACTCTTCTCAGTGCTTACCAGATATTCTTCAATTGGCGACCACTTAGGCAAAAAGGCTGTATTAGAAGTGTTATAACTGAAAGAAAAATCGACTGTATAAGGATAATCGATTGGTGTATAATTAAAATACTTTACACGAGAGTCACCATATAGAGTACCACCATCAACAGCACTAACATCTTTAAAGTCTTTCTTTTTAAACTTCTCTATTTCGTTCCCATTTTTATCAAAAACGATTACATTTAAATCTTGAATTTTAGTAGCAGGATCATAAAAGACATAGGGGTTTATCACCGAACGGCCAGCCTTTTTAAGCACAGTAACAATACGCCGTTTGGTAACGGTCATGCTTTTTTTAGAAGAAACATCAACCACAGTTTCATCTAAACGCACAACGGCGTTTGCGTTCTCTGTAAGATTCTTCTCTATTGTAGAAGATAAAAATTGCTTCTCTTGTGCCGTACATAAAAAGCACATTAACAAGGCACTAAGTGCCAAAAATACTCGCATCAATTATATTTTGGGGTTGTTATAAGAAAATAAAAATAATTACTTTTCCTACTTTTTGCCAAAAAAAACCGACTAAAAGACCGTTTACTTGTTTAAGTTGATTACTCTTTGTTCTTTGTATCTATTGAAATAGTGACTGGACCATCATTTATTAAATCGACTTTCATGTCGGCACCAAAAACACCCGTTCCAACTTTTTTACCCAAATCCTTCTCAATTTGACTTATAAATTGCTCGTATAAAGGCACAGCAATATCAGGTTTAGCTGCTTTTATGTAACTAGGCCGATTTCCTTTTTTAGTAGAAGCATGTAAGGTAAACTGACTAACAACGATAGCATCACCAGCTATAGCAATAAGTGATTTATTCATTACATTGTTTTCATCACCAAAAATTCTAAGGTTTACTATTTTCCGAGACAACCACTCAATATCTTCTTGTGTATCTTCTGCTACTATTCCCAATAATATCAATAAACCACAATTGATTTCTGATATTACATCTAGATCCACTGTCACGCTAGCTCTTGAAACCCTTTGAATAATTGCTCTCATCTATTTTTCTGCAAAATCATCAGTTCTATATCCATCATCGTCACCTGTTACCATTTGCACATAACTACGGTAACGACTCCAGGCTAACTCATCCTTTTCCAATGCTTCTTTTACAGCACATTTCGGCTCGTCCAAATGAAGACAATTATTAAATTTACAATTACCCTTCAATTTAAAAAGGTCTCGGAAATAATCGCCAATTTCTTCTTTCTCCATATCAACGATACCAAAACCTTTAATACCAGGTGTATCGATAATACGTGCGCCGAAATCAAGATCAAACATTTCGGCAAAAGTCGTAGTATGTTGGCCCTGTAAATGTTGTTCGGAAATTTCGGTGGTTTTAATATTTAATCTCGGTTCAAGAATGTTAACCAATGTAGATTTACCAACACCTGAATGACCTGCAAACATACTCGTTTTGTTTCGCATTAATTCTTTAACCTTATCTACATTCTTACCAGTAGTAGCTGAAATTCCAATACATGTGTATCCAATATTCCTATAAAGTTCCGCCAAATATTTAATCTCACCTAGCTCTTCTGGGCTGTATGAATCAACTTTATTAAACAATAATACGGTTGGTACATCATAAGCCTCTGCAGTTGCTAAAAAGCGGTCTATAAAAACAGTATAGGTTTTTGGATTGTTTAATGTTATCATTAAAAAAACCTGATCCAAATTAGCAGCAATTATATGTGTTTGCTTTGATAGATTTACAGACTTTCGGACGATATAATTCTTGCGATCTTCAATTTCATAAATAACCCCAACAGTAACATCTCCTTGATTGTCTAATTCAAATTTAACATAATCTCCTACAGCCACCGGGTTTGTGCTTTTAATTCCTTTAATTCGAAACTTTCCTTTTATACGGCATTCATAAAAATCGCCATCCGCCGTTTTAACGGTATACCAACTTCCTGTAGATTTATAGACAACACCTCGCATTCATTCTATTTAGGGTACAAAGAAAAGCAATACTTTTATAATACACTGATATTTAATATTCTTACAGTATTCGATTAATATGCAACCATCGCATAATTTGTTTGTCCTTATTTGTAAACCTTAAAAATTTATCATGAAAAAAATTATAATCTTAACATGCTTAGCTTTCATATCCTATTTGGATGCTAATTCACAACAATTTAAAGTAATTACAAGTGTAGAATCTATTGTACCTAGTGGTATTGGCAGGTCCAGAATTATAGATGCCCAGGAAGAAAAAGACTTTGAAAGCTACACAACAGAACAAACCGAAGAAGACAATACTAGAAACAAGTCGAAACGCGCAGATATCAGAGTAAAGAATTTTGAGGAAACTAAGCTTCTTAATTTTTATAATATTGCAGGAATTCGTTTTCAGAATATTGCCGCAAACGATGCTGTTATTTCTTCAAAATTAAGCAAAATGGCTGCAGATGGATGGGAGCTTGCTTTCGTAACCAGTGGCGTAGAGGCAGATGCTGGCGATAAAGATGGCCAAGGTATTTTTATTACGCGTTACGTTTTTAAGAAAAATGAGTAATAATTTAGTTAATAAGAAAACAGCCTTATGATTTAAATCAAAAGGCTGTTTTTATTGAAATCCAAGTAAGAAACTAAAAGCTTGAATTAAGCATTAATTATTTTTTCTTGATGATTTATTGATTCTTGGTGTATTGCTTTAAACATTTTTAAAACAAATTCTTCACTCAATCCCTTAGATTCTCCTTCAAGAATCATTGCACCTAGAATTTGGTTCCAACGATTAGATTGAAGCACAGCAACATTCTTTTGCTTTTTAAGTTCACCTATACCATCAGAAATCTTCATACGTTTTCCCATGGTTTCAATTAGCTGATGATCAAAAATATCTATTTGAGCTCTTAAGTTGCTTAGTTTAGCATTGTATTCTGCTTCGCTATCAGTTTCTTTTCTAATTCGAAGGTCTTTCATAATTTGAACTAATGCAGCTGGTGTAACTTGCTGTGCAGCATCACTCCAAGCATTGTCTGGGTCATGATGTGTTTCAATCATTAATCCATCAAAATTCAGGTCAAGAGCAGTCTGAGAAACATCAAAAATCATATCACGCTTACCAGTAATATGTGAAGGATCACAAATTAATGGAAGATCTGGAAATTTATTTTGAAATTCTATAGCTAATTGCCACTCTGGAATATTTCTATATTTTGTTTTTTCGTATGTTGAAAACCCACGGTGAATTGCACCTAAATTTTTAATTCCAGCAGTATATAAACGCTCGATACCACCTAACCATAAAGATAAATCTGGATTTACCGGATTTTTAACCAATACTGTTTTATCTGTTCCAGCTAATGCATCTGCAATTTCTTGCATGATAAAAGGGCTTACTGTTGAGCGGGCACCAATCCACAACATATCTACATCATATTCTAGTGCTAATTTTACGTGAGCAGCATTCGCAACTTCGGTAGTCGTTTTCATACCAGTTTCAGCCTTCACTTTTTGCAACCACTTTAATCCTAAAGCACCAACACCTTCAAAATTTCCAGGACGAGTACGAGGTTTCCATATACCAGCACGGTAATAATTAACATCAGTATCTTTTAAGCTATGGGCAATGCCTAAAACTTGTTCTTCTGTTTCAGCGCTACACGGCCCTGCAATCACTAATGGATGGTCTAACTTCATGTTATCTAACCAACCTCTCATCTCTTTTTTGTTTTCCATTTTATTATTTGTTAAGCGGTATTCCTTTTAAAATTTCCTTTATTTTATTTGTATCGTTCATTTCGTTATAAATTCCTTGATAATCACTTTTCTCCAATAATTCTTTAAACTCTTGAAGGTTTTGTATGTACTCATTCAAAGATGCTACAACATTCTCTTTATTCTGTTCAAATATGGGCGTCCACATTGCTGGTGAGCTTTTTGCCAATCGTACAGTGCTCTCAAATCCACTACCCGCCATGTCAAAAATATCACGTTCATTTCGCTCTTTCTCAATAACAGTCTTTCCCAACATAAAAGAGCTGATATGTGATAGATGAGACACGTACGCAATGTGCTTATCATGCGCCACGGGGTTCATATATCTAATTCTCATACCCATTTGCTGAAAAATAGCTAAAGCTCTTTCCTGCAACTTAAATGCAGTCATCTCTACTTCGCAAATAATATTTGCTTTACCATTATATAAATTCTCAATTGCCGCAGAAGGACCTGAAAACTCTGTACCAGCAATTGGGTGACATGCTAAATAATTTCTTCTCTTTGGATGATCTTTAAGTGTTTCACAAATTAAATTCTTAGTAGAACCCCCGTCGATAACAACACAATCATCATTTATGGCATCTAATATTTTCGGAAGCTCAGCAACCAAAACATCAACTGGAATACTCACAATCACCATATCGGCCGTACTCAAATCATTATAATTTGCTTTCGCATCTATAATGTTTAAAGTCATGGCCTCATCTAGATGTGCTGGATTATTATCGATACCAAAAACCTTAGTTTCTGGCTGAATTCTTTTGATGTCTTTTGCAAAAGAGCCACCAATTAAACCTATACCGATTATAAATAAATTCATTTTACTATTTACTTATTACTAATTACTCCCTTCAAAATCTTTCAATTGCCTCCTGTATCTTTTCTTCAGGCACACAAAGTGAAAATCTAATATAACCCTCTCCATTGCTTCCAAAAACTGTACCTGGGACTAGGAATAAATTTTTGTTATACAAGATTTTATCAATAAATTCTTCTGAACTCACACTACCTGATGGCAACTTAGCCCAAACAAACATTCCTACTGCATTAACATCATACGTACAATTAAGTTTGTCGGCTAATTTGTATATCAAACCTCTTCGCTTCCCATATACTTCATTTAAATCATCGTACCAACGTTGACTACTTCCTAAGGCTTCTATAGCTCCTTTTTGAATACCATAGAACATACCTGAGTCCATATTACTTTTTACTTTCAATACTGCATTTATATGCTCTGTGTTACCGAGTACCATACCAACACGCCATCCGGCCATATTAAAAGTTTTACTCAAAGAATTTAGTTCTAAAGTCACATCCTTTGCATCCTTCACAGCAAGTATACTGGTAGGATCGTTATTTAATACGAAGCTATATGGATTGTCATTCACCAACAGAATATCATTCCGTTTTGCGAAAGACACTAATTTCTCTAATTCCGTTTTAGCAACACTTGCTCCGGTAGGCATATGTGGGTAATTTACCCACATAATTTTCACTTTCTCTAAATCCTCTTCTTCTAGGGCTTCTAAATCAGGAAACCAACCATTCTCTTCTTTAAGCCCATAATATTTAGGTACAGCTCCTACCAATTTGGTAACTGAGCTATATGTTGGATATCCAGGATTCGGAATTAAAACCTCATCTCCTGGGTTTAAAAAGGCCATGCTTATGTGCATAATTCCTTCTTTTGATCCCATTAAAGGCAAAATCTCTGAAACTGGATCTGCAGATACTCCAAATTTAGAAAGGTAAAATTCAGCAAAAGCTTCGCGTAAGGCAGGCAAACCCTGATAGCTCTGATATTGATGCGCACCATCTTCTATGACCGCATTTTGTATAGATGTAACAATTTCAGCAGCAGGCATTAAATCGGGACTACCAATACCCATATTAATTATAGGTCGGCCTTCAGCCATTAACCCCCTAACCTCTCTTAATTTCTTAGAGAAGTAATATTCTTCAACAGTATGTAACCGATCAGCGGTGCGAATCATAGCATTGCATTTTTATATTCACCCAATATTTTAAAATCATCTAACATGATGTCCAACAACGATTTTGCTTTCTCAAAATGGGCATAATCATCAAATTTCACATCTACAAAAAAAGCATACTTCCAAGGTTTTTCAATAATAGGTAATGACTGAATCTTGGTTAGGTTCAAGTTACAATCACTCATAACATTCATTACTGTCGCTAGACTGCCACGTTTATGATCAGTTATAAACCTTACGGAAGCCTTATTTATTTCTTCCTTAGGCAGTTCTTTATTTTTTGTTTTTACAATAATAAAACGAGTAGAATTATTTTTGATCGTCTGTATATCAGATGCTATGATGTTCAAATCATACAAATCAGCGGCTACTTTCGGTGCAATGGCACCTATACCCTTCAATTGCTTATCTTGAATCTGTTTTGCTGTCTCCGCTGTATCAACATCTTCGACCAATCTTATGTTTGGATATTTTCTAAAAAAATCTTTGCATTGTAACAATGCCATAGGATGAGACCGAACTTCAACTATGTCATTAATTGTCTGTCCATTTAGCACCATTAAATTGTGATGAATATTTAAATAATGTTCACCAATTATATGGAGGTTATTATCATGCACTAAAGCGTAATTGGGAATTATAGAGCCTGCTATAGAGTTTTCAATAGCCATAATTCCCTTATCGGCGGAACCATCTAAGAGCCTATCGACTAAATAATCAAAAGACATACATTCTATAAGTTCGGCATCAACATTACAATATTCGTGAGCCACCTGATGGTGATTTGAACCTTTGATACCTTGTATTGCTATTTTTACTGACATTTTTAATAATTCTAATAAACAAAAAAGTCCCGTTTTTAACGGGACTTCAATTTGCTTATATATTCAATACTTCACAACAGTCCCGTACCTCTCTTAAAAAAGAAGTAAAAAAAGAATCTGTTAAAAAAGAATTGCGTATTCATAAAACTTAAACTTGCGGCTAATGTATGAATTTAATTTAAAAATCTCCTTTTATGAAGAATTTATTTTGATTTGATTACAATTTCTTAAAATTTAAGGGCTAAACCTAGTCCATTATGATTACCTACTGGAAATAATCGAAACGTAGTTTTCTTATCAAATTGTTTGTTATATGTCAAAATCGACTTCTTTTTGGAGTTAACAGACTTCCAAAAGAAAATTGAACCTATTGCAAATGAACCAACAACACCAATCAAAGGAGCGCGCTGTTTTTCTGCTTCTCTTTCCACAGTAAAAAACCAAACACCAAAGCCTGCTTCCACAGCAGCGAAGGTCCACCAAAGATTTTCTTGCCTTTTCCCTTTATTCCATAAATCAAAAGCCTCTGTATTTGTTGCAAGAATATCCTTGAACTCTTGTTTCATTATTTGTTCATCACCTTGAAAATATTTCAATTTCAAAAGACCTGATTTTACACTAATTTCTTGGGCGCTAATATTGGTGGAGAAAACTAATATCAACACCAACGATATACAAGAATTAAATAATTTCATTTTAAATAAGGTATAAATAAAAAAGATAATTGCAATTCAACATTGTTCAAAATTGAGAAAGTACTTTCTGAGTTCAAATATAAAAAGGCTCCCAAGATTGGAAGCCTTTCTATTAAATTAAAATACTTTAATCTTATTTTTTATTAAAATGATACTCGTATACTTCTTCTACACCTTCATAGGTGTCCGTTTCTGTAATAACTAAATTACTTGCTGTAAGCGTTATTTTTCCATCAAATGCTAAATAACCATCTTCTTCAACACCAGATTCTGTTTGCCCATCATAGGTTTCCGTATACTCAAATTCTACTAAAGTAAGTCTACTTTCTTCTTCATCAAAGGCCCAATTTCCACTAGAAGTATATACTTCATTATCGTCAACATAAACTAACTCACATGATGCCTCTGAAGCATCCCAATCTACTTCTTTATCTGTATCTTCTGAAACATAGGAATACGTACCATCACTCTTAAAAGTAATCTCTAATCCATTAGTGGTATAACAATAATCTACTGTAACTTCTTTGGATTCCCCACTACTACAATCTAAGTTTCTGGTATAGTCATAATCATCACAATATTCTTCACCTACATTTATTGTCTCACCATTATCTACTTCTTTCGAAAAATCCCAATCTGAAACAAGGTTAACATTGCCACCCCAAGATTCTACAGTAACACAAACTTCTGAAGGTTGACTAATATTACCTTGTCCGTCATACACACAAATTACATAACAGAAAGTACCAGCAGAAACTGCCGCACTAAAATTCACATTTACTGAAGTATCTTCGCCTTTTCCTGCCAAGTTTCCTTTCGCTGCATTTTTATTATTAAAAAATCCTCTTTCGATTGTTTTGGGCGCTTTATTGTTGACTCCGGATGTAGCGCTTGAAGGAATATCAAAATAAGAATCCGCCATTCCATTTTCATCTTTCAATTGCACATAGGCTCCTGCAAAACCTTCCGGTGCCTTAAACTCTATATTAAATCCATTTTTTTGAAAAGCAGTTTGCTTTTCATAATCCAAACTAAAAGCTAAATCCCCAGTGGGAACAGGGCTTCCTTGTTTTTCAGTAGCTCCATCAATACTTACACCACTTGTAACAGCATTAACATCTAATAAAATTTCTTCTTTCTCATTTACGCCATCTGGATCTGGGTTACTCACTAATTCTGCTGTATCATCATTAGAACAAGAAAATGCGGCAAAAGCTAAACAGCCCATTAATAATACGTTTACTCTTCTCATAATTTTAGGTTTTGGTTATTTGTTTTTAGGATTAATCCTAATCGGAAACGGATAACCATTTAACTTTATTGTAGTTTTTACGAGAAATGAAGTCCGATATTTTAGTGATAAGTAATTAATCTAACAACAGTGAAACTACTTTATCTAATTCATCTTGCACCTTAGGGTCGGTACAATTTATTAGTATTGAAAATACTATTTTTTCATTCGGGTACACAAAGAAGTTAGAATACCCACCAACCCCATTACCAACATGACCATAAAAAGGTCTTCCATGTTTATCTTCGCTTACTTGCCAACCCAATCCATAATAAGTTTTCGCTCCATTAACTTCTTGAGAGGTCAAGAATTCAGACTTCATAGTTTTGCTAAAAACCTCATCATTTAATAAAGCAAGACCAAATTTTGAAATATCTTCTGAAGTAGATAAGTAACCTCCACCAGCTAATTTATAATAATTATCTACTGGAATAGATTTACGAAAACCTAGCTTATTCTTTGAATAAAAAGTAACGCATTCCTTTTGCTCTAAATCCTCAGTCAAATCCTGATTTAAATAATCTTTGTTAGAATTATTTGGCGGAGCAAAAGTATTACTAAGTTTTAAAGGGCTTAAAACCAAGTCTTTTACCAATTTTTCAAAAGGAATATCACTAGCCTCTTGCATTGCTAAAGACAGTAATGTCCAATCAAAACTGTTGTACAGATATTCGGTACCTGGCTTAAAAATTAGTGGATCATCCTTAAATATGGCAACACCTTCTTTTATTGATAAGGGTTTATTTAATCCGAATTCTAAACCTCTATAACCTCTAATACCAGCGGTATGGTTAGCCAATTGACGTATTGTAAAATCATACTCCTTTTTTGGATAATACGGAACGTAATCGTAAAAAGAATCATCTAAATTTATTTTTCCCTCATCAACCAAATGTGCTAAAGTAGCAGCTGCAATATTTTTAGATACACTAGCAATTCTAAAAATTGTTTTCTTCGGCTTAATTAAGGTTTTAGCTTCTAAATCAGCAAATCCATAGCCCTTTTGCAATATTAAATCACCCTCTTTATAAACTGTTATTGCAATACCTGGAACTTTCCGATTTTCAATTAAGTTGTTCAGTAATGCGTCAACTTTTACTAAGCCTTTTAATTCAGAGGAATCACCTACAACTCTTTGAAATGCAGATAAATCTCGTAAGAATTTTAAAATTGGATTCATGTAATAAAAGGCTTAAACTATTTAAAAATCAATTTCCCTTTATATTGTTCATCGACCTCAACAATAGGTGGCGTAGTACTACTGATTACATCTCCATTTCCACGTATAATTCCTTTGATAGATTCTTGAGGATTTACAAACATATCATTACTACCCCTATGATTTATTGTAACATTATCTGCTATTAGATTTTCAGCTTCAATACGGGAATCGCCAGACGCAATATATAAACTTAGATTTTCTACTACACCTCTCAATTTAAAATAGGCAATACCATTTACAACTACGCTAACAGTCTCTACATTAAGTTCTAAATCAAATTCACTATCGGTGGTTAACGCATCTGGTTCTAAATAGCTTTCTGTCAATAATTCTATAGACGAGTACTCCAAAACGCCATCACTTGTAATTGGCAATCCACTACTACTTCTAATTTGCGTAATATTTGGTGAGGTAACATAAACTTTAGTAATGCCATAATTTCGAAAAAGGTTACACCCGTTATCATTACGAAGAATTAAACGATCATCTTCAACTTCAGCAGTAATTTCATTTATTAGAAATTCACCAGTTTCAATCTCAATTTTTTGAGTAGCACCTTGCTTAATTTCTAGTACAACTTTTTCATAAACCGTTATTTGAGAAAACTCAGGCAACTGTATTTCTTTTCGAACAATTGCACCAGAATTTTGCAAGCAATCTGAACTGGATTCAGAATTGCAGGAATTTATTAAAAAAAATAAAAATGCAGAAAAAAGTATTCTTACAATAAAAAATACCCTCTGCCCCATGTTCTTTCCAGGGTAGTTTGTACTTCTAAATGTAATTAAATCAATCATAAATAATAATTTCAAAACCTAATGCCAAGGCTAAATTCTACAGCTTCAGCCGCCGCACCATGCGCTTTTAAAGTAACTGCACCGAATACATTTTTTCCAAAATATCGTTTCATTCCAAGTCTATTGTACACCCTTCCTTCAAAATCAAAAGGATAATAAACATAGTAACCCAACTGCGTTATAAAACTAACTCTATTAATAAAAAGTTCATGACCAATAAATAATCCTACGCGCTTAAAATCGTCATCTTCTTGAACTCCGTATTCTGGAAAAGAAATTGCTTGAAAACGAATTAATTCTTTTAGGAAATGAGAAAAGAATACATCTCCTCCTAATTGAATTGCACTTTTTCTACCCAAACGTTTATCAGCATATCCAGAAAAAACATAAAAAGCATGTTGCCCTAATCCTATAACATCACTAGCATTTACTCCTGTTCTTAAAACCAGATTAAGTCTAATTGGTTCCGTTACTTTTTTTCTTTCTGAGTCATTTATATAAGCTACTTCTTTGCCTCCATCCAAATCATAGGTTAATCCAGCATTTAGAGCAAATGTATTTGTAGACGTATTTGGTGACTTAACATTAGCATTTGAATAATGAATTACAGAGAGCCCTGCTTTAAAACCCAAACCCTTTAAGATATTTTCTTTATGAAAACCCAACATTATATACGTAGAACTCAAAAAGTCTGAGCCATATGCATTGTTACGGAAATTGGTATTCTTATCATAAGGATTAGTAGCATACGAAACACCTTGACCAAATCTTAATTGTAAGTTTCTTTTGAGAAAGTAAAAATTGTAGTGCGCATAGAGACCATAATGTTTACCCAGCGTTTCATTATTCATCTCTTGATAAACGAATGAATACCCTACATCAGGATAATTATAAAGTTCTTCCCATTCTTCTTGCCCGTAAGTCTTTCTATTAAAACCAAGAATAAATCCGGTTGGGTGATCTTGTATTAAATGAGTAATATCTGGATTATGTAAAAGAATAGAACCATAGAATTGATTAGCATCAATTACATATCTTTTTGCAACAACTTTGTCTTGGGCGAACAAAGTTAGACTACATAACAAAGAAAAAAGCAGGGATTTTAACCTCATAAAAAGTAAAGGTAAAACTATTCAGGGATAAAATTTAAAGCAAACAAAGGCTTTTATTTCAAAAAATGAATTAAAACAAAGTCTTTGCTATTGATTGTATATTATCAGATTTACCCATGGAGTAGTAATGCAATGAAGGCACACCAGCTTCTTTTAATTCCTTAGATTGTTGAATAGCCCATTCTATACCTACTTGCCGAACTGCTTTATTATCTTTGCAATCATCTACAGCATCAATTAAATCTTGCGGTAAATCTATTTTAAAAACCTGAGGCAATATATTTAAATGACGTTTTACGGCTATCGGTTTTATACCAGGTATAATTGGTACATTAATCCCGGCATTTTTAGCTGCATCGACAAATTCGAAATACTTGTCATTATTAAAAAACATTTGTGTTACAACATAATCAGCACCAGCTTCAACTTTCTGTTTTAAACGTTTTAAATCGGTTTGTAGTGATGGAGCTTCCATATGTTTTTCTGGATAACCTGCAACTCCAATACAAAAATCAGCACAATCATCAGTTTCAATAACCTCATGCAAATACTTACCACAATTAAGGTTTTGAATTTGCTCAACAAGTTCCAACGCATATTTATGTCCTCCTTTTGTAGGCTCAAAATATTGCTGCTCACGCATTGCATCACCACGTAAAGCCATTACATTATCAATGCCCAAGTAATGACAATCAACCAAAACATATTCAGTCTCCTCACGCGTAAATCCGCCACAAAGCACATGCGGCACAGTATCTACATCATACTTATGTTTTATCGATGCACAAATACCAACCGTACCCGGTCTCATGCGTGTTAGTTTCTTATCTAACAAACCTTCTCTGTCGATATAAATATATTCTTCACGAGAAGTTGTTACATCAATAAATGGGGGTTTAAACTCCATTAATGGGTCTATATTATTGTATAATTCTTGAATTTTTCTACCCTTTACGGGTGGGATTATTTCAAAAGAGAATAACGTTTTTCCTTTGGCATTTTCTATATGTTCGGTAACCTTCATTATTTCTTGGTTAATTTCTTTTTTAAAGTTTTAAAATCGCCCTCATACTCCCAATATACCCACCGACCATCTAAATAGTCTGTTAAGATAAACTTTTTGCTAACAGATTTTATTCGCGACACAGCGACTAATTTTCGAGCGAAAGGAACAGCAACATCTTCTAAAATTTCTTTATTATTCTCATCATAGCCATGTGAAATCATGTGACTTCCCAATTTTAATTCTATAAATTTATCACTCATTAGTCTACTATATTTGGTGCTAACCATCTTGTGGCTAAATCTATTGGAATTCCCTTACGGTTTGCGAAATCTTCAACTTGGTCTTCTTTTATCTTTCCAAGTCCAAAATATTTAGCTTCCGGATTTCCAAAATAATAACCAGAAACTGAAGCCGCTGGCCACATAGCCAAACTTTCAGTTAGCTTCACTCCAATTTTTTCTTCTACTTGGAGCATTTCCCAAATAGTCTTTTTCTCCAAATGATCCGGACACGCAGGATAACCTGGTGCAGGCCGTATTCCTTTATACGATTCATTAATTAAGTCATCATTAGATAATTCCTCATTATCCGCATAACCCCAATGCTTAGTACGTATTTCTTTATGTAAATATTCTGCAAAAGCTTCAGCTAAACGATCCGATATAGCTTTAATCATAATAGAATTATAATCATCTAGGTCTTTTCTATATTGATCAGAAAGTTCATCAGTTCCAAAACCTGTTGTCACACAAAAACATCCTATATAATCTTGTTTTCCACTTTCCTTTGGAGCTATAAAATCTGCTAATGCATTATCGGCTATACCATCTCTACGCTTTAATTGTTGCCGTAGCGTTCTGAAGATCATTTTACTATCATCAGACACTTGAAGATCATCTTTAAAAGAGACATCAACTTCAATATCATCATCATTAATTGAGTTGGCGGGAAAAAGACCAAAAATAGCTTTTGCCGTTAACTGCTTTTCATCTAAAACCTTCTTCAACATATCTTGGGCATCAGCAAATAAATCAGTTGCCTGCTCACCTACAACATTATCTGTTAATATTGCTGGATATTTACCATGAAGCTCCCAACTTCTAAAAAATGGAGTCCAATCTATAAAAGGTACCAATTTATGTAAATCCAAATCTTCAATAATTTGAATTCCCAATTCATTAGGTTTAACTATTTCCGATGTATTCCAATCAATTTGAAATTTGTTCTTTCTTGCAGCTTTAATAGACTTATATTCTTTATGCTGCGATCGGTTCATGAATTTATCACGAAAAACCTCGTAATCGTCTTTGATAGTTTTTTTATAAGTATCTGAAGTTTCTTTTTGCAATAAATCGCCAACCACTGTTACAGCCCTAGAAGCATCATTTACATGAACTACAGACTGACTATATTGTGGGTCAATTTTTACTGCTGTATGGGCTTTACTCGTTGTGGCACCTCCAATTAATAATGGAACTACAAAGCCTTTGCGCTCCATTTCTTTGGCTAAATGCACCATCTCATCAAGCGAAGGAGTTATAAGTCCACTTAAGCCTATAATATCCACGTTATGTTCAATAGCCGCCGCTATAATTTTTTCGGGAGGCACCATAACACCAAGATCTACAATCTCATAATTATTACAAGCCAAAACGACACTCACAATATTTTTTCCAATATCATGTACATCACCTTTTACGGTTGCCATTAATATTTTTCCGGCACCTTCAGAATCGTTCTCTTGAGGGTTCAATAATTTTTCTTCTTCTATATATGGAAGTAAATACGCCACTGCCTTTTTCATTACCCTTGCAGATTTAACAACCTGAGGTAAGAACATTTTACCACTACCAAAAAGGTCACCAACAACGTTCATTCCAGTCATTAGATTGCCCTCAATAACCTCAATAGGTTTATTGGCTGCTAATCGCGCCTCCTCTACATCTTCAACAATATATTGGTCAATTCCTTTTACTAATGCTCTAGTAATTCTATTTTGTAATGGTTCTTCACGCCAAGACAAATCAACTTTACTTTCTTTTGCTTTTCCAACAACTGACTCTGCAAAATCAAGTAATCGTTCTGTCGCATCATCTCTTCGATTGAGCATTACATCTTCAACATGCTCAAGTAAATCTTTAGGAATATCATCATAAATCTCTAACATTGTAGGATTTACAATACCCATATTCATACCTGCTTTAATCGCATGATATAAAAAGACTGAATGCATGGCTTCACGAACAGGGTTATTTCCTCTAAAAGAAAAAGAAACATTACTAACACCGCCACTTACACTAACATATGGCAGATTTTCTTTCACCCATTTTGTTGCACGAATAAAATCTAAAGCATTTAATTTATGCTCGTCCATACCAGTTGCAACTGGGAAAATATTTAAATCAAAAATAATGTCCTCTGGTGGAAAATTAACTTGGTTTACTAAAATATCATATGAACGTTTAGATATATCACATCGTTTCTGATAATCATCTGCTTGACCAACCTCATCGAAAGCCATTACAATTACCGCAGCCCCATATCGTTTAATCAGTTTAGCACGCTGAATAAACTCTTCTTCTCCCTCTTTTAAACTAATAGAATTCACCACACATTTACCCTGCACAACTTGCAAACCTGCTTCAATAATATCCCATTTAGAGCTATCAATCATAATAGGTACACGGGCAATATCAGGTTCGGCAATTACGAGGTTTAAGAACTTCACCATAGCATGTTTACCATCTAGAAGTCCATCATCCATATTAATATCAATGATTTGCGCACCCCCTTCGACTTGATCACGAGCGACATCTAAAGCTTCCTCAAATTTTTCTTCCTTTATTAATCTAAGAAACTTCTTAGATCCTGCAACATTTGTGCGCTCACCAACATTTACGAAATTACTTTCAGGCGTAACGATAAGTGGTTCTAGTCCGCTTAACTTTAGGTATTTAGTTGTTCGTTGTCGGTTGTAGGTAGTCGGTATTTCTGTTTTGTTTTCGGACATCAGTTGTTCTTTTTGTAATATTTGATAAATCCGTTAATGAGTTTTTTGCATTTTATAATCTGTATAAATAATTCATCAAATTTTTCATTATTTAGATATCCTTGGTCCAAAGCCAAGAACATTTGAGTTTCCAATTCATATAAAGACCCTCTAGAAATATGTAAAAATTGAATGGTATCTGCAGATGTTCTTCTTCCGCAACCTTCAGCAATATTAGAAGGTATAGAAACTGCACATCGTCGTATCTGAATTGTCAAACCATAAACTTCATCCTTTGGAAAAGTTTTTGAGATTTGGTAAACAGAATTCACCAAAACTCTTGCTTCTTTCCAAACTTCCAACTCTGTATATTCCATTCCTATTATATTACTGTCAACCATCAACCGACCTCGGTCAACTTTCTAGGATTATATTGATTCACTAATTCGGCAATAGCTGTAATATGTTCTGGTGTTGTACCGCAACAACCACCTACTATATTTACAAGTCCTTTTTCAACATACTCCTTTATCTGTTCCGCCATTTGATCTGGTGTCTCATCATATTCTCCGAAAGCATTTGGCAAACCAGCATTTGGGTGAGCTGAAACGGCATAATCTGTTTTATTAGCTAATACTTCTAAATGCGGAACCAATTGATTTGCACCAAGAGCACAATTAAAGCCAACAGACAATATGGGAATATGAGAAACAGAAATTAAAAAAGCCTCAGCAGTTTGCCCAGAAAGTGTTCTACCAGAGGCATCTGTTATTGTTCCGCTCACCATAATTGGCACATCTATATTTCTTTCTTCTTTTACCTCTTCAATAGCGAAAAGAGCGGCCTTGGCATTTAAAGTATCGAATATTGTTTCTACCAATAACAAATCTGCTCCCCCATCAATTAAGGCCTCCACTTGTTGTTTGTATGCAACTCTAAGTTCGTCAAAAGAAACTGCTCTATATCCAGGATCATTAACATCAGGAGACATGCTGGCTGTTTTATTTGTGGGTCCGATACTACCAGCTACAAATCTTGGTTTGTGAGGTTCTTTTAAAGTGAATTCATCTGCTACCATTTTAGCAATACGGGCAGATTCATAATTCAACTCGTATACTAAATCTTCCATGTAATAATCTGCCATGGCAATGGTTGTACCTGAGAATGTATTGGTTTCTACAATATCGGCACCCGCCGCAAAATACTTTCTATGCACTTCAGCTATTGCATCTGGCTGTGTTAATGATAATAAATCATTATTACCTTGAAGCGGGTACTTCCAGTCTTTAAACCGTTCACCACGGAAATCTTCTTCAGTAAATTTATAGCGCTGTAGCATAGTACCCATGGCACCATCAAGCACTAAAATTCTTTCGGCAAGTATTTCTTTTATATTCCTCATTTAAATAATTACATTTTCAAAACTATGAACACCAACTTGGCGTTTATAGCTACTAATTATCAAAAAAAGGAATTTGGTAAAAACCAGAAACTTTATTGTTATCTGCCGAAATGCCAAGATGTAGCAATTATCGGTAGAATGTAGCACCTTCTTAAGAGTTCTATGGAAGAAATCCAAAGGGTTGCTAAGGTCTCATAGGGTCTAATCCCTCCACCTTTCTTGATAACTTAAACAGATTTGTAAGAACTAAGTACAAAGAAACATCACATGGCTATGAAAACCAAGGAATGTCCGTGGTTTTTATACTACTTGAGTTTTAAATAATATAATAACTAATTATAATATAGCCATTTATGTTCTTAAAACTCTTCAGTAAAAGACATTATTTCTCGACTATACAAAACATGGTAATTTAAAAAATATGACTAGGAAATACTTTGTACCACCTCTTTTTTTGCTTCTTTTTTAGAGCCATCAAAGCCTTCTACACCGCCAACCGTGGTATACTTCATAACATAACGTTTACCAGGATTAATCATTTGATAAGCGTACTGACACATAACAGCTGCTTCATGAAAGCCAGAAAGTATCAACTTTAATTTTCCTTCATATGTATTTACATCACCTATAGCAAATACTCCCGGTAGGTTTGTTTGATAATCCTTAGAGTTATTAACTTTAATAGCATTTTTCTCAATCTCTAATCCCCAATCACCAATCGGGCCGAGTTTTGGTGATAAGCCGAATAAAGGAATAAAGTTATCTACCTCTAAATAGGTTTCACCTTTCGCGTCGTCCTTATGTTTTATACCTACAGCCTCTAGTTTCTCATCGCCAAATATCTTTTTAACCTCAGCTTCAGTAAACAATTTAATTTTGCCCAATTTTGCTAATTCAGCAGCTTTTTCAACAGAATCAAGAGCACCTCTAAATTCATTTCTTCTATGTACTAGAGATACTTCAGAAGCAACATCAGCCAAAAAGATTGCCCAATCTAAGGCAGAATCTCCACCCCCAGCAATCACTACTTTTTTATTGCGATAAACTTCAGGGTCCTTAATGATATATGCGACACCTTTATCTTCAAAATCAACTATATTCTCTATAGGTGGTTTTCTTGGTTCAAAAGAACCTAATCCACCAGCAATTACAACTACAGGTGCATGATGTTGAGTACCTTTATTGGTTGTAACTATATATGAACCATCTTCTTGTTTATCCAGCGTCTCTGCACGTTCTCCTAAAGTAAAACCAGGCTCAAAAGGTTTAATTTGTTCCATTAGATTTTCTACTAAATCTCCTGCTAGGATTTCAGGAAAAGCTGGAATATCATATATAGGTTTCTTCGGATAAATTTCAGAACACTGCCCACCTTGTTGCGGCAAAGCATCTATTAAATGACATTTCAACTTAAGTAAGCCCGCTTCAAAAACTGTAAACAGGCCAGTTGGTCCTGCTCCTATTATAATCAAATCTGTCTTTATCATCCTTTAATATCTATACTTAATAAATAAACTCTTGTGTTCTATGCTGCTTTTGAATTTCTAATATTCTAGCTCTATGTTTTACTACTTCCCCGATAATTATAATCGCTGGATTACTTAATTCTAATTTTTCGACTTCTTGCTCAATTGAATCTATTCTACCAATTCCAATTTTTTCTGATTCTTTAGTTCCATCCTGAATAATTGCAATTGGTGTTTCTGATTTTCCTTCATTTTTGAAAAGGGAGACAATTTGCGAAAGTTTTGACATACCCATAAGTATGACTACCGTTGCATTTGATTTAGCAGCTAGAGCTACGTCATTTGATAATTTATGTGCTTTGGTTGTGCCTGTTATCACCCAAAAACTTTCGGTTGCACCTCTTTTAGTTACCGGAATATTTTGAGCAGCAGGTACAGATAAACTAGATGAAATTCCTGGTACCATTGAAACTTCGATGCCATTATCAGTAGCATACTCCATTTCTTCGGCACCACGACCAAATACGAACGGATCACCGCCCTTTAAGCGAACAACATGACCATGACTTTTGGCACGGTTAACAATAAGTTCATTAATCTGCTCTTGTTGATATGAATAACACCCTCTACGTTTACCTACAAATATATGTTCAGCTTGAGGAGCATACTGTAACAATTCAACGGAAACAAGTGCATCATACAAAACAACATCCGCATTTTGAAGTGCTTTAATAGCCTTTAGAGTTATCAGTTCAACGTCACCTGGACCTGCACCAACAACTGTTAAAAATGGTCTATTTTGCCCATTCCGATTGATAAATTTTGTATCCTGCTCCTTCATCATCTATACCTCTGCTAATTCCTGTTTTCTAAATTGTGCAACAGCTTCCAAAAAGTTTTTAGCATCAACTATATAATTTTTAGCAAACACTTCTGTTGGTTCATTTTTATTAATTTGAAGAATAAACTCTTCGAAACCACGATCCAAGACTATTCGTTTATTCGAAACAAATTTTTCGTCAAAATCTTTAATGATTCCAGCGTGCGTATTTGTTTTCTGATTTTCAGAAGTAAGTATTGCTTTTGCAGTATTTACCATTGAAGAATATGAATGATAGATACTTGCCGCCCATTTTCCTTCTTCCAAAGTAGTTTGCGCCGTTTGTATTTTCTCTTCACTTTCAAACAAAAGCGTAGCGATTAAATCAATTACAACACCTGCACATTCACCAACACCAATTGCTTTTACATAATTTTCTGAATTACCCCAATCGATAAAATCATCTGGAGTTAAATTATCTACACTGGTTAAATCTTTTAAGAAGTCATAAAAATAATGTTCTCCTTTTTCAGCATAGTAATCAGGAAATGATAATTCACCTCCATTTGCATCAAAATCATTTAAGATTAAACGCAAAGCTTCTGGTCCTCTTTTACTAGGTATTTTAACTACTTTATCTGCAAATCTACCTTCACCATTCCCAATATTTCCACCACCTAACAACACTTGAAGTGCTGGCGCAACTAACTTATCTTTTGTACGAACAGACATACCTTGAAAACCAATGTTTGCCATGTTGTGTTGTCCACAAGCATTCATACATCCACTTATTTTAATAACCACATCTGGATTATTAATATAGTCAGGGTATTCAATTTTCATTACTCGTTCTAACTCTTCAGCAATACCTGTACTACTTGCTATACCCAAATTACAGGTATCGGTACCAGGGCAAGCTGTAATATCAACAGCCTTATCATAGCCAGCTTCAGTAAAACCAAGTTTCTTAAGTTCTGTGTAGAAGAAAGGAACTAATTCTTCTTTCACATAGGGTATAACAATATTCTGACGTAAGCTTAATCGAATTTCATCCGCTGCATATTTCTCAACCAAATCTGCCAATGCCCGTGCTTCCTTAAGGTAAAAATCTCCTAACAAAACTTTAATACCGATAGCAACATATCCTTCTTGCTTTTGTGAAATAATATTCGTCGATTTCCAATTTTCAAATTCCACTTGATCTTCAATCACTACTTCACGAGTAGCTACCTTGGCAATTTTCACTTTTGGATAAGCTTCTGCATCTATTGGAAATGATTTAACAGGAACGGCTATTTGCTCTTCTTCCAACAAAGCTTTAAAACCATCTAACCCTAGATCCTTCAACAAGAATTTCAATCGTGCTTTCGCTCTACTCTTACGTTCTCCATATCTATCAAAAACACGAACAACTCCTTCCATTAATGGAATTATTTTATCCGCAGCTAAAAACGAATATAATTCATCTGCATGTCTTGGTTGCGAACCTAAACCACCACCAAGCATTACTTTAAATCCTATTTCTCCATTCTCGATTTTAGCAATAAAACCCAAATCATGCATGTACGAAAGTCCTGTATCAGAATCGCTAGAAGAAAAAGAAACTTTAAATTTTCTACCCAATTCTTGACTTATAGGGTTTCTTAAAAAGTATTCGAACAATGCATGTGCATAAGGAGAAACATCAAAAGGCTCATCAACATCAATCCCAGAAGTTTCACTCGCAGTTACATTACGCACCGTATTTCCACAAGCTTCTCGAAGTGTAATATCTGATTCTTCTAAATGCGCCCATAACTCAGGAGTTCTATCTAAATCTACATAGTGAATTTGTATATCTTGTCTTGTCGTAATATGTAAACGACCAATTGAATATTCTTCAGACACATCTGAAATTGTTCTTAATTGTTCTGACGAAACCTTACCATAAGGCAGTTTTATACGAATCATTTGCACGCCTTCTTGACGTTGTCCATATACTCCTCTTGCTAAACGTAGACTACGAAACTTTTCTTCGTCGATTTTACCATTATGGAACATATCAATTTTATTAGCTAAATCGATTATATCCTTTTCAACAATTGGATTCTCTATTTCTGATCTAAAACTTTGCATTTCTTCCTTCTGATTTCGTACCAACCTATTATCCCGTAGAAATAATATTCTTAATACCTAGTTGTTATTTAACTAACCCTTACTTTCTTAATTTATAAATCCAGCTCCCACAGTACTATTTGATTGCGTATCAAGTAAAATAAAAGATCCGTTTGTGCGGTGATTCTTGAACTTATCATAAAAAATAGGCCTGTTTAATTTGAATGTAACTTGTGCAATATCATTCATTCCTAAAGCAGATGCACTTTCATCAATACCTGAATAATCAGGGTGAATTTTATGATGAATCTTTTCTACTTTGGCCAACACTTTATTTACACCATGTTGCACAACGTATTTACCACCAGCAACCAATTGCTGAGAATCCATCCAAGAGATAGTTGCGGTAAATTCTTTTTCAATAGTTGGTAAATCACCAGCTTTTACTAACATATCACCTCTACTTACATTGATTTCATCTTCTAATGTAATAGTTACCGACGAACGTCTTGAAGCCGTTTGATATTTTTTATCATAAAAGTAAATATCCTTAATTTTTGATTTCGTTTGCGAAGGCAAAGCAACTACTTCATCACCAACACTTAATTCACCACCATAAACCTTACCTGCAAATCCTCTGAAATCATGAAACTCATCAGTTTTTGGACGAATTACGTATTGTACTGGAAAACGAGGTGTACCTAAATTCGAAACTGCAGCCATATCTAAACCTTCTAGGTGTTCCAATAATGTTTCACCATTGTACCATGGTGTATGTTCAGATCTATTCACTACGTTATCTCCTTTTAAAGCACTAACAGGAATAAAAGTTATTTTCTGATCTTGATAATCACGTTTTGCCATTAAAGCCTCAAAATCAGCTTTAATTGCATTATATTTTTCTTCGGAAAAATCTACTAAATCCATTTTATTAACAGCAACAATAACCTCTTTTATTCGTAGTAGGTTATTGATGAAAAAGTGACGATTGGTTTGCTCAATTACTCCTTTTCGAGCATCAATTAATATAATCGCTGTTTGAGACGTAGAAGCCCCGGTCACCATATTTCTTGTATACTCAACATGACCTGGTGTATCCGCAATGATATAACTCTTTTTGGCAGTTGAAAAGTAAATATGAGCAACATCAATAGTAATGCCCTGCTCACGCTCAGCTACCAAACCATCTGTAGCTAAAGAGAAATCTAAATAATCATATCCCTTTTGCTTACTTGTTTTTTCAATGGCTTCAAGTTTATCACTAGTCAATGATTTTGTGTCATATAAAAGCCTACCTATTAAGGTACTCTTACCATCATCTACACTACCCGCTGTTGCTATTTTTAGTACTTCCATTCTTTTAAGCTCTTGGCCTTTGACGTATTGCCTTCGGCTAATTATTAATTGTTTTTCAGGGGACCAATAGCCAGAAGCTATTGGTAAAATTTTCTTTAGAAATAACCCTGTTGTTTTCTTTTTTCCATTGCAGCTTCAGATCTTTTATCATCGATTCGTGCACCACGTTCAGAAATTGAAGAATCTCTTATTTCCTGTACAACTGACGCTATATCAGATGCTTCTGAAAACACCGCTGCAGTGCAGCTCATATCACCAACAGTTCTAAACCGAACCATGTGTTCTAACACCTCTTCATCATCTTCTTGAAAAACAAATTCAGAATGAGACCAAATAAGTCCATCTCTTAAAAAGACTTTTCGTTTGTGTGCAAAATATATTGATGGAATCTCAATCTCTTCTTTCTCTATATATGACCAAACATCTAGTTCAGTCCAATTTGAAATTGGAAAAACACGTACGTTTTGTCCTAACTCAATTTGCCCATTCAACATATCAAAAAGCTCTGGTCTTTGATTTCTTTCATCCCATTGACCAAAATCATCACGGACTGAAAAAATACGTTCCTTAGCTCTAGCTTTCTCCTCATCTCTACGGGCACCACCAATACATGCATCAAATTTAAATTCTTCAATAGCATCTAAAAGAGTTGTGGTTTGCAATGAATTACGACTTGAATATTTTCCAGATTCTTCCTTCACTTTTCCAGCATCAATAGAATCTTGTACATTTCTCACAATTAGTTCCAGTCCTAATTCTTCAACCAAACGATCTCTAAATTCAATAGTTTCAGGAAAGTTATGTCCTGTATCAATATGCATCAATGGAAATGGGATTTTAGCTGGCCAAAAAGCCTTTTGTGCTAATCGCACTAGTGTTATTGAATCTTTTCCACCAGAAAAAAGCAAAACAGGTTTTTCAAACTGCGCAGCTACTTCTCTAAAGATGTAGATAGACTCATTTTCTAATGCGTTTATATTTGCTGTACTGTTATTCATAATATTATAATTCGTTAGTTCGTTGATTCAAGTTTTAAAAACTGTAGATTTTTAAGTATGTAAACCGCATTCTCTATTTTCTAAAACTTTAGTTGGATCAAAGTATTTATGTTCGTTAGGCAAATTTTGCTCATTCAAATAAGTATCAAGATCAGCATCAGACCAATGATAGAAAGGACTTACTTTTAAAACCCCATCTTTACTAAGGCTTAGAATATCTAATGAATCTCTCAATGCTGTCTGACCTTTACGCAAATTTGTAAACCAGACATCAGGTTTGTGATAAGCCATTGCTCTTTTAAAAGGTTCTAATTTCACTTGTTCAGTGAATATTGCATGCCTTGAATCATCTATATTCGGTATTCCCATAACTACATCTCTATGTGAAGATGTTTGTTTTGGCACATATAAATCAATATTAAGTCCTAAACGCTCAATTAATTCCTCAGCATGTTTATAGGTGTTTGGAGTGTTATACCCGGTATCGCACCAAATTACTGGAATATCACTCTTCTCCCCTACAGCCGCACTTAAAATAGCCACTTCATAAGGTCGAAAATTAGTTGTGACAACAGCATTTTGACTATTCTCAATCGCCCACGAAATTACTTCTTGTGGTGATTTACTTTTAAATTGAATATTTAACTTTTCTATTTGATCTTGTGTAAATGCCATACCCATCTTTATTATTTTCCCCAACCAATTTTATTCCAAAGTCTTTCATGAAAGAAGTAAAGAAACATTTTAGTAACAAAATCAATTGATGCAATTGATGCTGCAATAGCCATCTCACCAGTCAACAAGTAAGAAACCAATAAGGTATCTAAAGTTCCGATTACACGCCAACTTATTGCTTTTGCAATACTTCTAATCGGTTTTTCCGATTTAGAATCTGCAGCGTATTTGCTTTTATTCTCTTTTTTATTTAAAACAATTTGATCAACAATCATTGGAAATACTTTTTAATCTAATTACCCTATATGTTTAATAGAGTAAACAAAAATAGATCAAAATTATTGTTGGCAAGCCATAAAACTAGAAGAATATTCTATTACCCTATAGATTTAATAGATTATTAACAAATGAGGCAAGAAAATGAGGATTATTCAGATCAATTTTAAAATTTTGGGAAGATTTAATCAAGAAACGACCAAATCAGCTAAAGTAGTATTTCTATAAACAGCTAAGTTTGCATCTCTAACCTTTAGCATCAGCTTATTAACCGAACATGTTTTCTCATCTGGGCAATCATCGCATTTCTCATAAAAATTTAGACTAACGCAGGGCACTAAAGCTATTGGCCCCTCTAGAATGCGCATTACATCTGTCATTAAAATTTCTTTCGGTTCTTTTATAAGGTAGTATCCTCCACCTTTTCCTTTCTTAGAACCTAGAATTCCAGTTTTCCTTAATGATAACAATATGCTCTCAAGAAATTTCTGCGATATATTCTCTTTCTTAGAGATTTCAGCAATTTGCACCGGTTGTTTATCCTTTTGCGCTGCAAGAAAGGTCAATGCTTTTAAGCCGTATTTTGTCTTTTTAGAGAGCATTTCGCTAAGATAGGCAATTTAACACTTTTTAATTTTTAATTGGGAAAACCTTGATTAAAACCTAATTAACCACAAGTTATATTCGCCATGACTTAAACATTGAAAGTCAGAAATAGCATAGATTCTGATATAAAAAAGGACAAACTAATTACTTATGAAAGTTATAAAACTATTAGTGCTCCTATGTATAACTCAAATAGTCAATGCACAAACCAATGACGCATCTAATTCTAATAGAACAACTACCATAGCGGCATTTTTAGACACGTACATAATAGACCTATACGATGGCTTGGACGTTGGCAGCTCTATTTCTTACACAAGAGATTTTTACAGTTATGGAAAACATTATTTTGCCTACAACCCATCTATTGGCTTTTTTAATTCAATAGACACAGAAAATCGCTACATTTTAGGTTTAGGTGCCCAATATAGATTCGAGCCCACCAAACGTTCGAACATTAGGATAAACCTTGCCGTAAATTATATTCTAACTCAATTCCTATATGATCGGTTTGAATATAATACACAAAATGAACGTGTAGCACAAAAAAACTTGAAAAGTAATTTTGGTCCCTCAATAGGATTACAATACAGTTATGATATCTTAAGAATTAAATCAGCCACATTTGCACCCATTATTGGTTATAAGTTAATAGGATTAGAAGGAGGGGATTATTCCAAAATAACTGAGGGTTTTTCACCTAGTATATCATTGGGTATAATTTGTAAATTTTAAACTAGATGAGGAAAATTAAAAACTATACTGTATTTGTATTTACATGTTTAATGACTGCTTCATGTTCCATAAAAGATGATATACCTGCAGAACTAACCACTAATAACTTATCAACAGATATCGATATTGCGATTGACGATATCTACAATAGTCACAGAAACAATCTAAATACAATTGGTCTCTCCATAGGGCTTTTAAAAGATGGTGAAACCTATTTTTATGGTTACGGTGAAACAAAAAAGGGAAGTGGTATTATTCCTAGCCAAAACACCTTTTATGAAATTGGGTCTATTACCAAGACTTTTACTTCTATTCTCGCAGTTAATATGCTATTAGAGCAAGGTTTAGATATTGAAACTAACATAAGGTCGTATCTACCAGAAGATTTACCTACCTTAAATAGAAATGGAATTGAGGTCAACTTTAAACATCTATTAACTCACACTTCCGGTTTAGGCCGTATGCCTAACAATTATAACAACAATAAAGATCCTGGTAAAGAATTTGCAGCTTATAACGAACGCCTCCTATATTCTTATATAGAAAACGCAAGATTACACGCTGACCCATTTACACAACTTTTATATTCCAATGTTGGCATGGGAATGGTGGGTACTATGTTAAAACGAAATTATGAAATAGATTACGGAAAAGTGCTTGAACGAGAACTAACTATTCCCCTCGGTTTAGCAAATACCACAGCATATTTTGAAGATACTACGCAAGAAGATTGGGCTACTGGCTATAATTATAATGGTAAAGAAATAGATTACTGGAAAACATTGAATGCCTTGGATGGCGCTGGTGTAATTAAATCAACTGCTTCCGATGTATTAATTTATGCTCAGGCAAATATTAATCCACCAGAAACTCAAATCGGCAATGCTATTCGCTTAACTCATGAAGTATACTTTGAAGAGTATGAGTCTGATAATTATGGTCAAAGCCAAATTTGCCTAGGCTGGTTTAAATACGTCCCAACGAACTTACCTGATGAAACATTTTTACGACATGATGGGCTAACCGGAGGATTTAACACAGAGTTACTAATCAATGTAGAAAATCAAACAGCATTGGTATTACTATTTAATAAAACCTCTGCTAACATAGATGGTAGACGAGATTTCATCTCAGATTTACTACAAATACTTTCAGAATAAAAATTTATAAGGGTTTATCCTAAGGCCTGATTCACATCTGCAATAATATCATCTACATGTTCTAATCCAACTGAAACACGCACCATACCATCTGTAATGCCGGTTTGAGCTCTTTCTTCAACAGATAATTTACTATGTGTAGTTGATGCAGGATGTGTAACAATACTTCTTGAATCACCTAGATTAGCTGACAAAGATAATAGCGCTATAGAATCAAAGAATTTTTGACCAGCACTTAATCCTCCTTTTACCTCAAAAGCAACTACACAACCTCCAGCTTTCATTTGCTTTTTCGCTATAACATACTTTGGATGTGATTTTAAAAACGGATACCGCACCCAATTTACCTTTTCATGATTCTCCAAAAACTCCGCTAATTTCAAAGCATTTTCACAATGGCGATCTACACGAAGTGCCAAAGTTTCTAAACTTTTAGATAATACCCATGCATTAAAAGGTGAAAGTGCTGGACCTGTAATCCGAGAAAAACGATACACTTTTTCTACCAAATCCTTACTACCTACTGTTATACCTGCCAATACACGCCCTTGACCATCCATTAATTTTGTACCAGAATGGATTACCAAATCGGCACCAAATTTTATGGGCTGTTGTAAATATGGTGATGCAAAACAATTATCAATAACCATGATTAAATTATGCTTTTTCGCGATTTTACCCAAAGCCTCTAAATCCAAAACATCTACACCAGGATTAGTTGGTGTTTCTGCATAAATAATTTTAGTTTTTGGTGTAATTAATCCCTCGATAGTATCTAATTCATCAATCTTAAAATACGAATGACTAATATTCCATTTCGGAAAAAAATTATTAAAAAGTGAATGCGTAGATCCAAAAATACTTCGGGCTGACAAAATATGGTCGCCGCTATCCAAAAGTGCAGCCAAAGTAGAAAAGACCGCAGCCATACCTGAAGCAAAAGCAAAGCCATCTTCAGCACCTTCCATTAGGCACACCTTTTTAATAAATTCAGAAGAGTTCGGATTAGAGTAACGCGAATATATATTACGTTCCTTTTCCTCGGCAAAAGAAGCGCGCATATCTTCAGCATCCTCAAAAACAAAACTAGAGGTTAAATACATTGGAGTAGAGTGCTCTAAATATTGTGAACGTTCTAATTGTGTACGAACGGCATTGGTTTCAAATTTCTTTTCCATTTTTGTCTTTAAATCTTCTTAATCAAAACTATCCTTTTTCTGCAATTCTTAAAATATCTCCGAAAACACCTCTAGCCGTTACTGCAGCCCCTGCCCCAGCCCCCTGAATAACTAATGGGTTTTTTCCATAAGACTCCGTATATATTTCAATAATCGAATCCGAACCTTTTACCTGTCCTAAAGCACTTTCTTTAGGAACAGAGATTAATTTTACATCAAGTATACCTTTTTCTTTTTGTAAGTCCCCATGTAAATCTCCAACGTAACGAAGCACATGACCCGGTTTCTGATTCTTTTTTATTTCGTTGAACTTATCATCTAATAAGTCAAGGTTTTTCAAGAAGAAATCAACTTTTCCCTTTTGTAGGTTTGATGGAATTAAATTTTGTATTTTAATATCAGAAAACTCATTTTTTAATTCCAGTTCGCGAGCAAGAATTAATAACTTTCTTCCAACATCATTACCAGATAAATCTTCACGAGCATCTGGCTCTGTAAAACCACTACGCATTGCTTCTTTTAATATGGAAGAAAATGGTGCATCAACCTCAGAAAATGTATTAAATATATAACTTAAGCTACCAGAAAACACTCCTTTTATTTGAGTGATATTTTCTCCTGAAAGATGTAATAATTTTATTGTATCAATCAACGGAAGCCCAGCTCCAACATTAGTTTCGTACAAATACTGTTTTTGATTTTTCAACAATTCTTCACGAAGCAACTGATAATAATCATATCCTAAAGTATTAGCAATTTTATTTGAGGAAACTAGATCAAATCCATTTTCAACAAACTCAAAATAATTTGCTACAAAATCCTCGCTGGCTGTATTATCAACAACAATTAAGTTTTCTAAATGATGCTTTTTAGCAAAATCGAAAATATCTTGAACCTTATATTCTCGCCCTCTATCTTTTAAAGCCGTTTTCCAAGTTCTTGGAATGCCTTTTTCAGCCAAAAGTAATTTTTTTGAATTCGCTATCGCAAAAACATTTAGATCAATTCCTTTTCTTTTTTCAATAGTACGCGAAGATTTCAAAATTTGATCCACCAAAGTACCACCTACATTCCCATGACCAAAGAGTGCTAGATTAATCTTTTTACTGATACCAAAAATTTGACCATGCATTACATTCAAAGCTTTATGCAAGTCAGACTTCCTTACAACCAAACTCACATTTTTTCCAGTAACAGTATTGTTAAATAAAAGCGGTGTAATTTGATTTTTAATTAATGCGTTATAGGGTTTATGAAAAGAACTTAAATCTTGACCAACAATTGATATTACCGAAACATCATTAACCACTTTAATTAAGTTAATATCTTTAGCATGAAAATCGCTTTCAAATTCTCTTTTCAATACTGTTTTCGCACGCAATGCATTTTCAGCATTTACCACTAAACCAATTCCTCTTTCAGACGAACCTTGGGATATAATACTAACACTAATATTATTTTCGCTTAATGCTCTAAAAATTCGGGCATCAACCCCTACTTTACCCAGTAAACCCCTACCTTCAAGATTAACTAAAGCCACATTCTCAATTACAGAGAGTGATTTTATACCCTCTTTATTCGTCTTGGCACTTATTAAAGTACCTTCGTTATCTTTATTGAAGGTATTTAGAATTCGTAATGGAATATTCTTTTCTATTAAAGGGATAATCGTTTTTGCATGTAAAATATTTGCACCAAAACTGGCAAGCTCATTAGCTTCTGCATATGATAATTCTGAAATTCTCTTAGCATCGACCACATAATCTGGATTAGCGGTAAAAATCCCATCTACATGGGTATAATTTTGCAATTCTGATGCATCCAAAAAATTAGCAATTAAAGCTGCAGAATAATTACTACCGTTCCTACCTAATGTACTAGTTTCCTCTTCTATAGTTGAAGCAATAAATCCAGTAATTACGGGTACTGTATCACCACGAAGTTTAGAAAATTCACGAAGCATATTCTCTTTAGAGATAGCTTCTAAAACTTGTGCATCACCAAAATTATCATCGGTTTTTATCAACTTTCTAGAATCAATAAATTTAGCCTTAACACCCTTACCGATAAGTAATTTTGTAATGAGTTTTGCCGAAATAATCTCACCAAAAGCCATCACTTGGTCTTTAATTTTAGCGCTATAATCTCCTAAAAATGAAACCCCCTCTAAAAGTTTAAACAAACTTGCGAACTCTTTTGAGAGATTCACATTTTTATAAGCTTGACCTTGATACTTTTCAAAATTGGAAAAATCTTTAGCAAAATTTTGTCCGTTCGCAGCCTTATCAAGCATAATCTCTAGTTGATCCGTTGCTTTTTCTCTAGCTGAAACTACTAATGCTATATTTTCATCATTATCTACTTTAGATTTAACAATCTCAAGAACATTACCTAACCCTTCACCATTACTAAGTGATTTTCCTCCAAATTTTAGAACTTTTATTTTACCCGTTTTTCCATTATTATTAAATATACCCGAAAGTAAATTCTGAACCTGATCAAACTCAATTAAAAAGGCATCGTGTCCATGTAATGAATGGACTTCTCCATAGGTAACATTACTATTTGCCTGTGCCAATTGACGAAAAGTATCTTTATTTTCTTTGGCCGTAAAAAACAAATCGGAATCAACCCCAATAATATGAATATTGGTGTCGCTATTTTGTAATGCGTTAAAACGCTTATCTCCTTCCCTGGTAATATCAATTGTTCTTAATAACTGATTCATTAATTTATACGCTGACAGCTGAAAACGGTCTTTTAACTTTTCACCATGATGCATTAACCAACTCTCAACATTAAATACCTGTAATTCCTCATTGGTACTTCTTTTAAATCTCTCTTTAAAAGATTCTGGAGTTCGGTAGCATAACATTGCATGCATACGTGCATCATGCACAGGCTGTTTAGAATTAACTAAAAACTGTTCTTGAATTTGACAATTTGCAATTAACCAATCGGTAGATTTCCAATCTGATGCTACTGGAATCAAATTCTCCGTAATATTCGGTTTCAGTGCTGCCATTTCCCATGCAATACCCCCCCCTAAAGAGCCACCAATTATTGCAAACAAATTTTGAATATTCAACTCATCCAATCCAAGTAAAAACATTTTAGCTACATCACTAGCAACAAAATCTTTATAATTATCTATAATAAATCCATCATAACCATTTCCAGGAATATTAAAAGATAATACCGTATACTTTTTTGTGTCAATACACTTATCAACACCAATTAAGGCAGTCCACCACCCATCTTTACCAGTTACATTTGAATTTCCTGTTAATGCATGATTAACTAGTACAATTGGAGCAGTATGCAATTCCTTACCAAACAATTGATAAGAAAGTTTTATATCTTGGGAAACACCACTTAATGTTGTAAACTTTTTAAGATTTAATTCGTTTAGCATGATTTGCCTACCTAAAGAGTTAATAGCTATATAAACGGAATCAAGTAAAATCTAAAAATTAACCTGATTCCGTAAATAACTTGTGAAATTATAAATTGAATTTGCTATTTAGATTGCTGCAAAAGCATTTTCTAAATCATTTTTTAAATCTTCAACGTCCTCTAATCCTACCGAAAGACGTATTAAATCTTGACTTACACCTGCAGCCTCTTGTTGTTCAACTGTTAACTGTTGATGCGTTGTACTTGCAGGATGAATTATCAATGATTTTGTATCACCAATATTTGCCAACAATGAAAATATCTTTGTTGCATCAGTCAATTTTTTAGCTGCCTCAAAACCACCTTTCACACCAAATGTCACTAATCCACTTTGTCCTTTTGGCAAATATTCTTTAGCAAGTTCATTATACTTATTGCCTTTTAATCCAGGATAGTTAACCCATTCAACTTCTTCTCTACCTTCTAACCAAGTAGCCAATTCCATAGCATTTGCACTATGTTGCTTTATTCTAACAGAAAGCGTTTCTAAACCTTGTATAATTTGAAAAGCATTAAATGGACTTAATGCTCCACCGAAATCTCTTAATCCCTCCAAAATTAATTTAAAAGTAAAGGCTGCCGCACCTAGTGCTTCACTATAGACTAATCCGTGATAACCAGCACATGGCTCTGTAAATTCAGGGTATTTTCCACTAGTCCAATCGAAAGTCCCTGCATCAATAATAGCTCCACCCAATGAAGTACCCTGACCACCGATATACTTGGTAAGCGAATGTATTACAATATTTGCACCATGTTCAATTGGGTTTAATAGCGCTGGTGTTGCAACAGTATTGTCAACAATAAATGGGACTTTCGCCTCTTTAGCTACTTTTGAAATTGCTTTTAAATCAAGCACATCTAACTTAGGATTTCCTAAAGATTCAACAAAAATAGCACGTGTATTATCTTTTATAGCAGCTGAAAAGTTATCGATATCAGCAGCATCAACAAAGGTAGTTGTAATACCTAATCTTGGTAAAGTAACATTTAACAAGGTAAATGTACCACCGTATAAACTACTTGAAGCTACAATATGATCACCTGCTTTTAAGAGGGTCATAAGTCCACCTGAAATAGCCGCAGCACCAGATGCAAAAACCACCGCACCAATACCACCTTCTAAAGCAGCTAATCTTTCTTGTAAAATCTGATTAGTTGGATTATTTAATCGTGTATAAATAAAACCTAATTCACCAAGAGAAAATAAGTTCGCCGCATGATCTGTATCGTTAAATACATATGACGATGTCTGATAAATAGGAACTGCTCTAGTTCCTGAGGTTTGTGTTGTGTCATGCCCTGCATGTAAGGCATTTGTCGAGAATTTAAGATCACTCATAACTTTTGATTTTTAATATTACTAGTTCGATTAAAAAATCCAAACAACGAAAAGCTACAAAAGCAGTCGTATAAAATCAAAAAGTTATTAAGAAAGTAGAAATTACTATAGTAATTCGTTTTCGTTATCTGTCCGCCAATGGCCGATAGAACGTAGCACCTTCTTTGACCCGACAGGTTATCGGTATTTCAAAGGGTTGCTAAGGCATCAAAGGGTCTATTCCCTCAACCTTTCTTGATAACAATTCAATAAGTGTTTGAACTTAGAAAAAACAAATATATGTTCAGGAATTTAAAATTCCTTACTTTTTTTGAAAAATTTACAATTTAAAGGCTTCTTTAACCTTATCGACCATATCCAGTTTCTCCCAAGTAAAAAGTTCAACCTCTTTCTCAATACGCCCATTATAAGGTGATTCGAACACTTTTTTAACTATTTTGGATTCTTTACCCATGTGACCATAAGCTGCTGATTCTAAATATATTGGGTTTCGTAATTTTAATCGCTCTTCAATAGCAAAAGGGCGCATATCGAACAATTCTTCGACTTTTTTAGCAATCTGCCCATCTGTCAAATCTACATTTGAAGTACCATAAGAGTCAATAAAAATAGAAGTTGGCTTTACTACACCAATTGCATAACTAACCTGTACCAAAACCTCGTCTGCAACACCGGCAGCAACTAAATTTTTAGCAATATGTCTAGAAGCATACGCTGCACTTCTATCAACTTTACTAGGGTCTTTTCCGCTAAAAGCACCACCACCATGAGCTCCTTTTCCCCCATAAGTATCCACAATTATTTTACGACCCGTTAAGCCTGTATCACCATGAGGTCCACCTATTACAAATTTACCTGTAGGATTAATATGGTATTCTATTTGATCATCAAAAAGATTCTGAATATTCTCAGGTAATTGTTTCTTCACTAATGGAATTAATATCTCAACAATATCTCTCTTGATTTTAGCCAACATTTTTTCATCATCTTGATCAAAAGCATCATGTTGGGTTGAAACCACAATAGTATCTATTCTTTGAGGTACATTATCATCTGAATACTCTATTGTTACCTGAGATTTTGCATCTGGTCGTAGATAATCAATTTGGTCATTTGCTCTTCGCAATTCAGCAAGAACCTGAAGAATCCTATGCGATATATCTAATGCTAAAGGCATATAATTCTCGGTTTCTTTGGTAGCATAACCAAACATCATACCTTGATCACCGGCACCTTGTTCTTCTTTTTCTCCTCGATCAACACCTTGATTAATATCTTGTGATTGCTCATGAATTAAAGAAATAACACCACATGAATCTCCACTAAATTGGTACTCTCCTTTGGTATAACCTATTTTATTGATAACATCTCTGGCAATATTTTGCACATCTAGATATGTATTGCTCTTAACTTCCCCAGCAAGAACAACTTGACCTGTGGTAACAAGAGTTTCACAAGCCACTTTACTTTCTGGGTCGAAAGCTAAAAAATGATCTAATAACGCATCACTAATTTGATCAGCAACTTTATCTGGATGTCCTTCACTAACCGATTCTGAAGTAAACAAATACGACATAAACTTCTTTTTATCCAAGAAAAGATTTCAATTGCTAACTAACACGAAAGAAGTTTGATTTGAAGTGAATCAATATCTACTGCTTTAGCATTTTTATCGAGGTTGCAATCAGACAAATCCTTCCTCATTTATTAATAGGCCAAAATTACAATTTACTTTTGGAAATAAAAACTGAAGTACAGAAACAAATAAAACAGACAACTAGTATTCAAGTAATTTTTTCTTAAAAATCAATCCTTTAAGCTTATTTACAAACTTAATATAATAGTAAATTAAATTAACCGGATACGACAATCTATAAAACCCTTTAGCATATAGCATCGGTTTAATTTTAACTAAAAATCGAAATGTTTTCTCTGGAAACAAAATAAAACGTCGAATAAGGCCAAACTTACTTTCTCTCAATTGAGAATGCTCATAACTAACACCAACTTCATTATTACCTACGTTCTGATAAAATCCTTTTGAGATTTCATGCATGAACTCGATTTTCTTCTTATCAGCAAACAACCCTAATCTAAGAGCGAGATCAGTCATGTATTCCTGCACAACATTGTGCTCATAACAAATAACATTTAAGTCATTAATTAATTGACAATATTCTGCAAACATAAACTCTTGCATAGGAGCAATATGCTCGAAATAAACGGTACGTTCTCTTTCTTCATAACGCTCAATAGAATAATCGCCAGCCTTATTTCTATAACCAATAGTACTACCATGAGGTGCAGCTAGTAATTGCTCATACAATTGTCTGTTCGCCATCAAAACATTATCCGATGGACTAGCAGTTGGATAAACAGAAAAATTTAATCCATATCTTTTTGTAGATTCTGTTATTTTATACCCTTCTTTTAGACCCAAATAAAAACCTTGAACATTTACCTTATCATCAAAAAAAGCATGGATACATTCCTGCATGGTACCCCGCCAACCAACATCAACTACATTCATACCCTCTTCTTCGAAATCTATATCGAATGTATCAAGATAATTCTGAAATGCCACTCTTTGTTTATTTCTACTTTCCTCGTAATAGTTTTCAAATTTTTCATTATTCTTCAATCTTATAAAAACTTCAGAATCATAAAAATCAATAATCATTTCACTCGCATCGCAATCAATTTCTTCTGCTATTTCTTTAATTAAATCATCTTTAAACAAAAATGACTTCAAAAAATTCTCCACAGAGATATTCGCATCTTTTCTTTGCATATGCTCAAAATATTCCACATCTAATTCTTTATGTGAAATTTGCATAGTAGATGCTCTAGACGCTTTAAAATAATGAGCATTTATAGTGTCTTCCGGCCTTAACTGAACAGACTTTTGATAGTAATCAAAAAGTCTCTTTAAAAAATAACCTTCCCGAGAAATAAAAAACAAATTCTTTATTTGTTTCTTTTTAGATTCTTTATAAAGCCGTTCCATAAAGGTGTGAAAAAGAATAATATATTCACCATAAGCATAACTACTTCGACTACTTCTCTCTTCCAGCTCTCGGTTAACTCTTTCGTAATCGTTTTTGTCACTACCAAATAACTTAAACTTACTAGAGATTTTCCGCTGCATATTTGCTACATGCACTGATGCTATCCCGTGTTTGTTTGCATTAATGCTATCACTTTGTTTATTATCTCCAAACATTATCACTTCACTTGCATTTAAATTTAATTCTCTTAGAATATTTAAATACAAACTACCTTTATTTTCTTTACTTGCTTCACGTGTTGAAGACACAAAAACATCATCAAACAAATCTGCTAAACCATGAAGTTTAAGTAACTCTACAATATGCATTTTAGACATATAAAAATCTGAAACACAATAAAGTTTATAACCCTTATCTTTTAATTTAAATAGTTGTGACTTTACTTTTTTGTTTACAAACTGAACATCAAACTCAGATTGAATATCAGCAGCATTTGAATATGATAGAAATTGTTCAAAAGTCCAATTTTTAACAAGATCATGATTCATGAGTCTGTTATAAACTTCACGAATTTGAATTCGATACGGTATTTCAGAAGATTTTTTATCGAGTTTTTCACTAAGGTACTCCAAAGAAGCTTTTCTAATAAAGAACAAATCATCAATTGCCAAATCCAGTCCGAGCTCTCTAATCATGGCCTTTGACCACAACTTTAAAACGTAATGAGGGTGTACCGTTCGGTGAAGTAGGGTATCATACAAGTCACAAAAGACCGTAGTACATTCTGTGGAATTCTCCACGGCACTAAATAGTTTATTCATTTGGGGCGGTATTCAGTACTTGTTTAATAGATTTTTAACATTTTAAACTGTATATCAGACAATTATCAATTGTTGAAAAATCATTTAAACCAGTTATTTATAATATATACGCAAATTCTCAACTTTTCGATTACGAAAAATGCAAATATTATTATCAAAGTTACACTTCAATCTTTCATTTTAACAATCTTATCCATAAAAAAAATAGAAAACGTTTAAAAAGAACAAGAAGTGAGTAAGTTTTTAACTTAAAAATATTTAAAAAATCAATTTCAATTCTCACATTTTCCAACTAGTTAATCAGCACTGTATGAAATTATATTTCAATTAATAAATAAACATTTTTACGTGGACATGATAACTCGTATCTTGTGCTTCACAATTTTTTATAAAAGCTAACCATAAAGCGAAATAACACATGCATATTGCTGTTGCAGGAAATATAGGAGCAGGTAAAACAACACTAACCAAATTACTAGCTAAACATTATAAATGGGATGCACATTTTGAGGAAGTCGTGGACAACCCCTATTTAGATGATTTTTATAATCAAATGGAACGCTGGAGTTTTAATCTTCAAATTTATTTTTTAAACAGCAGATACCGTCAAATCTTACAGATTAGAGAAAGTGGTAAAAGTGTTATACAAGACAGAACTATATATGAAGATGCGCATATTTTTGCACCAAACCTTCATGCTATGGGTTTAATGACGAACAGGGATTTTCAGAATTATTCTAGCCTATTCGAATTAATGGAAAGTCTGGTTCAACCACCAGATTTAATGATTTACTTACGAAGTTCAATTCCAAATTTAGTAAAACAGATACATAAAAGAGGACGAGAATACGAAAACACAATATCTATAGACTACCTGAGTAGACTAAATGAAAGGTATGAAGCATGGGTGCATAGTTACGAAAAAGGTAAACTTCTAATAATTGACGTTGACAATCTCGATGTTGTAGAAAACCCAGAAGACTTAGGAGTTATTATCACTAGAATAGATGGTGAAATTAACGGGCTTTTTTAGATATACCCGTTCGATTTTGCGTGTTCAATAACTTCTTGACTGTTATCTGCTATTAAAATAGGAGCTTGATTAAATTTCTTTACTAAGTCTCGAATTCTCATCATTCGCTTTTTATCATTTACACTTCGCAAATAAATTGCTTTTACTTGTTTTGGATATTCTTTAGTAATATTCATATAGATATCAGCGTCTTTTTCACCGCAGTCTCCAAATAATAGAAAAGATAAATCGGGATAGGTTTTAAGGATGTTCAAAATCTCATGTTGCTTCTGAGGTTTCTCCAATTTCTTACCAAAACTTTCCATGCTTCGCAAGAGAATTGGTCCTTTTGGAAAATTATTAGTTTGTAGAAATAATTCTAAATAGCGATACAGGTTCCAAGGACTATGACTTACATAGAAAATTGGATTAGCATTTTCACTTGATTTCCCCCTGTGTAATAAGTGATATAAATCAGCGGCGCCATCTAATGCCTTTCTTGAGGCAGCACGCGTAAAAAAAGTATTAATTAATACTCTCCACTTAACTGAAGAAACCACTCCAGTATGCAGAATTGTATCATCAATATCACTTATAATTCCGTATTCTGCACTCTCTGTTGGAATCAACATTTCGCCTGGAAAACGATTTTGATGTAAAATTTCTCGCTTCAAGGATGTATCAGCATAAGAAATTTCAAAATTTAACCAACCTTCCGTATTGGTCAATTCCGATAGATCAGCCTTAGCTTCGTCTATTAAATAATAACCATGATTATCTGTTTTACCATGAACCACTCCACTAACACCTAAATTAACTCGTATGTCCGCGTGCTTAATTTCATCCGTTTCAAAACGCTTCCAAGTATTCTTCAATAAATTAAAAAAGCCTTTTTCAGCTAAATCTATTCTTTCGTCCTCCAAAGCTCTTCCGCGCAAATAAAGATGCGATTTAGTTCCGTAAGTCTGAAAAGAGATAATTTGAAGTTTATCCTTTTTTCCAAATAATGCCATAGAATCAAATTTTGAAAAAGTAGTGCTGCAATTTACTAGTCTAAATTTATAAAAAGTCGTGTTTACTAATTAAAAAGTATCGTTCACTCATTCTACGTTTTATAAAGGAACACAAAACTCTAAGTTTATCATGTTGTTTAACCAAGTTCAATCAATTCTCGATATAAATATTGAACACAAACTTTATATTATGGAACTAAAAAAGAATCCCAAAAAAGACCTAAACAAAAATAGAGGTCTTTATTTCGTATCCGGCTTAGCATTAATTATGTTTTTAACCTATGTTGCTTTGGAATGGAAAACTTATTATAAAACAGATTATGTTTCGCAAAGTATGAACATAGACGAAGAGTTATTAGAAGAGGTGCCAATTACTATCCAATTTACACCACCACCGCCTCCACCAGTAGCACCTACTATAATTGAAATAGTAGATAATGAAAAAATAATAGAAGAAACGATCATTGAAACATCTGAAACTGACCCAGAAGCACCCGTTCTAGAAATAACCGAAATTCAGTATGAAGAAATAGAACCTGAAATAAGAGTAGATTGGGTGTCAATAGAAGAAGTTCCTATTTTTCCTGGTTGTGAAAAAGAAAAAGACAAGCGCGCATGTTTTCAAAAAATGATGAATAAGCATATTTCTAAAGTTTTTAAATATCCAGAAGCCGCTCAAGAAATGGGAATAGAAGGTAAAGTTTATACTCAATTCACTATTAAAGCTGATGGTAATATTGGAAACATTTTACTTAGAGGTCCCGACAAAATTTTAGAGAAAGAAGCAAATCGTATAATAGATAAATTACCCAAAATGAAACCGGGTAAACAACGAGATAAAAATGTAAAAGTAGCTTTTACAATACCTATTAATTTCAAACTACAATAATAAAAAAGAGGCAAGCTTATATGGCTTGCCTCTTCATATTATAAAAAAATAAAAATTCTATTTTCGAATATCAACTTTTTCAATCTTAATCTCAGTTTCCTTTCCTTTTGATTCGATTGTTTCTTTTTCAAATATTTCTAATTGTGTTTTCACTTCAGATTCTGTTCCTTTAAAAACCTTCTCTTCAGTTACTTTTACACCATTAATTACGGACGAATACGCTATTGTAGCTTGAGCCAAATCATTATTCGCCGCAGTCGTTTCAACATGTATCTCATTGGAGGAATCATTAACAGCTATTCCTGTTGCATCCATAGCGATACTAGGTGCAATTACTAAAGCTACAACTGACATCAATTTCAATAAAATATTTAATGAAGGACCAGAAGTATCTTTAAATGGATCTCCAACTGTATCACCAACAACAGCTGCTTTATGAGCATCTGTTCCTTTACGACCGTCAGATTCAATCATCTTCTTCGCATTATCCCAAGCACCACCAGCATTAGACTGGAAGATGGCCATAAGAACACCACAAGTTGTTACGCCTGCCAAAAGTCCACCTAACATTTCTGCACCTCCAATAAATCCTACAGCAACAGGAACGATAATTGCTAACAAGCCTGGTAATACCATTTCTCTAATTGAAGCTTTTGTTGAAATATCAACACACTTATCGTATTCAGCTAAACCGTCTGCCGCATCAAATATTGCGCGTTGTTCTGGCGTTGCCTTAGACATATCTGAATCAACAGCTCTCATTACTTCTAATGCAGCTTTTAATTGCGGAATATCTCTAAACTGACGACGAACTTCTTCAATCATCGCCATAGCTGCACGACCAACTGCATTCATTGATAAAGCAGAGAAAACAAAAGGAAGCATCCCTCCTACTAATAGTCCAGCCATAATTGTCGGTTTAGAAACATCAATAGAGGTAACATTTGCAACTTTCATAAAAGCAGAGAATAAAGCTAAAGCTGTTAACGCTGCAGAAGCAATTGCAAAACCTTTTCCAATTGCGGCAGTAGTATTACCCACAGCATCCAACTTATCAGTACGCTCACGTACTTCTGGATCTAATTCTGCCATTTCTGCAATACCACCTGCATTGTCAGAGATTGGTCCGTATGCATCAACAGCTAATTGAATACCTGTATTTGCTAACATACCTACCGCTGCAATCGCAATACCGTAAAGTCCTGCGCAATAGTGAGATATTAAAATCGCAGCAGCAATTAAAAGAATAGGAATCATTGTAGACATCATTCCAACACCTAAACCAGCAATAATATTCGTTGCTGCGCCAGTTTCAGATTGCTTAACAATTGAGTTAACAGGTTTCGTACCAGTACCTGTATAATATTCTGTTATTTTACCAACACCTAAACCGGCTATTAAACCAGCAAGTGTCGCATAAAAAATACCCATTGCACCCATTGGTAAGCCTTCTATAGATTCTGGAATTAATGCCGTAATTATAAAGTAAGAAGCTACTACCATTAAACCAGCGGATCCAAACTCTCCAATATTTAAAGCAGTTTGTGGGTTTCCACCATCTTTAACTCTAACGAAAAAAGTACCGATAATAGACATTAAAATACCAACAGCGGCTAGAACCAAAGGAAGATAAACCGCGCCTAAACCAGCAAAGTCTGGAGTAATAATAAAAGCACCCAATACCATTGTACCAATAATAGAACCTACATACGATTCAAATAAATCAGCACCCATACCCGCAACATCACCAACATTATCACCTACATTATCTGCAATAGTTGCTGGGTTTAAAGGGTGATCTTCAGGAATACCTGCTTCAACCTTACCTACTAAATCTGCACCTACATCTGCTGCTTTTGTATAAATACCACCACCAACTCTTGCAAAAAGAGCAATTGAAGATGCACCTAATGAAAAACCTGACAACACATTTAATACTAAACTTAAGTTTTCAGCTCCTGGCCACATTGTTTGGTATACTATAAATAAGCCACTTAGACCCAATACACCAAGTCCAACAACTCCTAATCCCATAACGGCTCCACCTGCAAAAGCCACTTCTAGTGCCTTACCTAAAGAAGTCTTAGCAGCCTGCGTAGTTCTTACATTTGCTTTTGTTGCCACTTTCATACCAATAAATCCTGCTAATGCAGAACAAATAGCTCCAATCACAAAAGATAAGGCTACCATTCCGTTAGAACCAACTTCATTGCTTCCTTTAAAGAAAAGTAAAATAGCCACTGCTACCACAAAGATTGCAAGAATTTTATATTCCGCTTTTAGAAAAGACATTGCACCATCGGCTATGTTTTTCGCAATTCTCGCCATTTTTGCATCACCCACTTCTTGTTTAGAAACCCACATGTTCTTTACAAAAACAAATAGTAGGGCCACTACTCCAAAAACTGGTAATAATTGAATTAATAATTCCATATTTAATTAGTTATTTAATTTGGTTTATACGTTCTTTTTAAACGAGGCCTAATGTAGTAAAATTGATGAGAATAAAAAAAAGCCATTCTTAATTAAAAGAATGGCTTTTTTTAGGGTGTATTTTTATTTATATCATAAAAGTTCGCTTGTCTTTGTGCTCGCTTTCATTATATCTTTTTACACATTCATGGTAAATTTTAATCGCTTGTTCAGCATTACCCCATCCACCAACATCAACTTTTTTCTTTTCCAAATCTTTATATACTTGGAAGAAATGTTCAATTTCCTTAATTCTATGCGGATTTATATCTGCTAAATCATTCTTCTGATTCCATATAGGGTCTGATACAGGGACACAAATTATTTTCTCATCTGGTCCTTTTTCATCCTCCATATAAAAGACTCCAATTGGCTTTACTTCTACAACAACCATCGGATAAGTTGGCTCTGTACACATTACCAAAACATCCAAAGGATCGTGGTCCAAGGCTAAGGTTTCAGGAATAAAACCATAATCACCCGGATACATCATTGATGAGAACAATGTTCTATCAAATCGAATTTTATTTAGTGTAAAATCGTATTCATATTTGTTTCTGCTTCCTTTAGGAATCTCAATTAAAACATCAAAAACTATAGGTTTACTTTTAGCCATTTATATCATTTTTTTAAAGCTGCGAAGGTACTAAAAAATAGAAGTTTGTACTTGATGAAACGACAAAAAGCCAAGTAAATTATACGAATTTTAATTTTCTAAGATTAGTTGGTAAGCTTAAGAAAATATTACACATGAATAAAACATCAAATTAATCTCAAAGCAGTACTAAAAGTTGAATCCGAAAGTACCAGTAACACCAAATCGTCTTGCGTCTGGATTTTCTAAATAATTACCTCTAAAGTTAAAATCAATTCTAAAAATCTTAAAGATATTACCGATACCAAATGAATATTCATAGTAGATTTTATCGGAAGGAGCTTGTAATGGTGTTGTACCAACTGCAGGAGCATTTAATGCTAAATTTTCATCAGAAAGTTCACCCCATACCCCGCGCAAACCTATTATCTCTCTCAAATTCAATTTTCGAATTAACGGAATTCTTGAAAAAAGTCTTCCATTAAAATTATGTTCTAAATGAACAGATGCATACGTATCGGTCACAAACTCGTAGAAATCAAGGTTTGGAAAAGTTCCATAATTTGAGAAAAACGTTTGATTACCAGGTACTACACTAAGAAGACCTAGCGGAACTTCGCCAAAAGTCTTACCTATTTCAACAGTACTTGTTAGCCTCCCAAAGCCACCAACTTGCCAAGGTTGACTATACGAGAATTGCAATTTATCATAATCAAAATCACTACCCCATATACCATCAATCCCTTTCGTGTACTTTAGCAATATTGTACTATAATTATCATTAATATCCCTTCTTTCTACACCATAACCAATGGTTCTCTTGCCTGGAGTGTATATAATAACAGTCTGAAAATCGAACTGTTCTATTTCTGATGAAATACCACCTGGCATATTGGGGTTCATATATTCGAGACTAAAATCTTGAGGTAATGCTGAACTCAGCGTTCGAAAAGTACCACCTACCCCTATTCTAAAATTGGTTAAAGGCTCCATTTCAATATTGAATGCACTAAGGTTTATATTCGTTAGTCTATTATTTGCACCAACTGTTAATAAGGATGATGAAGCTATACTTCTTCCTAAAACATCATTAGTGGCTGTTAAACTAACACCTAATTGCTCAATATCTCTTCTATTACCCCCAGAAACAATTAACCTGCTCTTTTTATCCAATAAGAATTTCCCAGCAAGACCATGTTTGACCTTATGATCAGCAAAACCATAAGCCATATATCCTTCTAACCGCCATGGGTCATTTTCTCCGAAATAAGTTCGCAAACCTGCGCGCACTCTTGCACCTTCGGCATCATTATACCCAAAAACATCATAAACAGAACCAATATCTAAATTCCATTTATCTATTTCTACATATCCAGAACCTAAAATACTCACCAAATTATAGTACGATTTAAACTTAGGAACCGTTTTTAGAGTATCGAGCAATTTATAAATTCCAGTCTCATCTTTATTTAAATCTTCTAATCTATTTTCTTTCCAAAAGGAATCGTCTTTAACAATTGCAGCAGGATCAAACGGATTTTTATCTACCTTATAATATTCTTTCGGAAGTTCTTGGTCAAACTTATAATTATCATAAACAGTTGTGCGCTTACCGTAAACGCCACGTGATTTTTCCTTTTTCTGAAAACTGAAGTCACTGAGCATATAATCTCTTTTCAAAAGAAAGACAGAATCATTAACTACATCAAACTCTTGCTCTATATAAATTTCTTTCACCCAATTTATATTAGCACTTTTAGTTACCTCAAGGTTAATATTTTTAATTGCGTATGTAGAATCGTTCACCCAAAAATCTCCTTTAAAAGTAAGTTCGTTCTTTCGTCTTGGGTAATACACGATATTGTAACACCATTTATTATCTACAAAAGCACTATCGCGCAAAGCATAATTATAAGTATCTACCCCTGTTCGAGATAAAGGACTTGTAAAGCTCTTATCGAAGAATTTTAAATAATTATCATATATATCGTAATCTTGATAAAGGTCTGAAACAAAAGCAAGTATCGCCTGATTGTTATCAAAACCAGAATTTTTATTACCTAGAATTTTTTCTTTTTCTTCATTCAGAATATTATCTCCATTTACTTTGGAGAAGGTCTCATTTAAAAATATTGGCAAGTAAGTTTTCCCTGTAATTCGAGAAGTATCTAAATCATCAAAAACGAATTCAAGTCCTTTGAAGATTTTCTTTTTCATTAGAGCGCTGTCAATAGTATTTAAGTCAAATTCTATTTTCTCATATTTATTAAAAGCATATTGTTTAAACTTTCGGACTCCATTCTCTCGCTTTTTCGCCCAAATTTTCTTTAATATTTCTACAGCTGGATTGTTCTTTTTAGATTGTTTCCCGGAGATTAAAATTATTTCATTTAGTTGTTCTGTTTCTTCTTCCATCTTAATATTCATCTCGTACGTTACTTTCTGCGTCAAAGTAATTTCTTGAGTTTTAAATCCTAAAAAAGAAACTATCAAAGTTTCATAAGTATTATCAGATTCCATATAAAACCGCCCATTATCATTAGTAATGGTACCTTCTGTCGAATTTTTAAAAAGGACATTAGCAAACGCTACTGGATCGCCAAAATCATCCACAACAATACCACCTACTTTACTTTGTGCAGTAGCAAAAAAGGAAATCACAAAAAGAAAAAGGAAAAATATTTTTTTCATAGTAGAAGTATTCTCTAACTGATGTAAACAAATAACATACCAGAAAAGACAATTTTAAAATCTAGATGTTGCATATGCTCATTTCTTTTTTTCATCACTATTAATAATGAATAATTTATAGACCGAAACCCATCCTAAATTAAAAGGGCTAATCGTCTTATAACAATTATTAAAAAATGAAAAACATATTAAAAAAAATTGCTTCGCAGACTTTTCTGTCAGCGAAGCAAATGTAACCTTACAAAATTGTATTCTTTTATTTATACATTACTTTTTTAACAGCATTAACAACATCGTTACTATTTGGCAACCATTGCTCTAGTAATACCGGAGAATATGGTGCTGGTGTGTCAGCTGTGTTTATTTTTTCAATAGGCGCATCTAAATAATCAAATGCATGAGATTGAACATGGAATGTAATTTCGGTTGCTACATTCCCAAATGGCCAAGCTTCTTCTAAAATTACCAAACGATTTGTTTTCTTAACTGATTTCAAGACAGCTTCGTAATCTAAAGGCTTAACGGTACGTAAATCAATAATTTCACAACTAATACCCTCTTTCTCAAGTTCATCAGCAGCTTTATATGCCTCTTTTATTATTTTTCCGAAAGAAACAATAGTCACATCAGAACCTTCTCTCTTAATATCGGCCACACCAAGTGGAATAGTAAAATCACCTTCAGGCACTTCACCTTTATCTCCATACATCTGCTCCGATTCCATAAAAATAACTGGATCATTATCTCGTATAGCTGATTTTAATAATCCTTTAGCATCAGCAGGATTAGAAGGTACTACCACTTTTAATCCTGGACAATTAGCATACCAGCTTTCAAAAGCTTGTGAATGCGTTGCCGCTAATTGACCTGCAGAACCAGTAGGCCCTCTAAATACAATAGGACAAGGAAATTGACCACCAGACATCTGACGAATCTTTGCGGCATTATTGATAATTTGATCAATACCAACCAAAGCAAAGTTGAAAGTCATAAATTCAATAATAGGCCTATTACCTGTCATTGTAGATCCAACCCCAATTCCTGCAAAACCAAGTTCCGAAATAGGTGTGTCGAGAACTCGGTCCGGACCGAACTCATCTAACATTCCTTTAGAGGCTTTATAAGCGCCGTTGTATTCAGCAACCTCCTCACCCATTAAATATACGGTTTCATCTTTGCGCATCTCTTCTGTCATTGCTTCAGCGATGGCCTGTCTAAATTGTAGTGTCTTCATATAATTTTATATCAGAATTGCAATTTTTGCAAAGCGGTAACAAAAATAACAAATTAACACACAGAAATTCACTCAATCAAATCAAAATTATCAGGAAATTTTACTATGCATGCATAGTAATTTCGATTTTTAATACTTATCTTAGCCTTCTAAATTAGATGATATCTTACTTAATAAATACCTATGAAAATATTAGTATGTATTAGCAACGTACCTGATACCACGTCAAAAATCAACTTTACAGAAGGTGACACCAAATTTGATACAAATGGGGTACAATTCGTAATTAATCCAAATGACGAATTTGGTCTTACTCGAGCCATGTGGTTTAAAGAAAAACAACAAGCGACTGTTCATGTTGCAACTGTTGGTGATGCTTCGGTAGAACCAACCATGAGAAAAGCATTAGCCATTGGTGCTGATGAGGCTATTCGTATAAATGCCACCCCAACAGACGGTTATTTTGTAGCTAGCCAATTGGCAGATGTTATTAAAAAAGGTGAATACGATTTAATAATTGGTGGCCGAGAATCTATTGATTATAATGGCGGAATGGTACCCGGTATAATATCTAGTCTATTAGATATGAACTTCGTAAATGCATGCATTAGTTTAGAAATAGACGGAAATAATGCAACTGCGATTCGCGAAATAGATGGCGGAAAAGAAACATTAAGTACTGCGCTACCACTAGTAATAGGTTGCCAAAAAGGTCTTGTTGCTGAAAGTGATTTACGTATACCTAATATGCGTGGTATTATGATGGCTCGTAAAAAAACCCTGTCAGTTGTAGAGCCTATTGAAGCAAATAGTGCTACTGAAGACACTAAGTTTGAAAAGCCAGCTGCAAAAGGAGCTGTTAAATTGGTAGATAATGTTGATGATTTAATCAACTTATTACATAATGAGGCGAAAGTCATTTAAAAATAAATACTCAGTATCAAATAACTACGACAATTGTAGTATTTGGATTTACAAATTTGAAATTTAAAAATTTATGTCAGTACTAGTATATACAGAATCGGAAAACGGGTCATTTAAGAAAAGTGCTTTTGAAGTAGCATCATATGCTCATGCGGTTGCTACACAAATGGGCACAACAGTTACAGCTGTTAGCTTTAATTCTTCTGAAGCAGATACTTTAGGCGCTTACGGTGTCTCCAAAGTTTTAAATATTACAGATGATAAGCTAAAAACTTTTAATGCCAAAGCTTATGCCCATGCTCTAGTAGAAGCAGCAAAAGCAGAAAGTACAACAGTTATTGTTATTAGCTCAAGTACAGATTCAAAATTCTTAGCTCCTATATTGGCAGCTCAGTTAAAAGCTGGTTATGTTCCCAATGTGGTAGCTTCACCTGAAAGTACAAGTCCCTTTACTGTAAAGAGAACTGCTTTTAGTAATAAGGGTTTTGCTCAAACTCAGATAAATACCGATGTAAAGATCATTGGTGTTTCTAACAATGCATTTGGAGCTCATGAAAATAGTGCAACGGCGTCCGTTGAAAATTTCACTCCTTCTCTAAGCGAAGGAGATTTTAATGTGAAATCTATAGAAATTGATAAAGCCGCTGGTAAAGTAACTATTGCCGATGCAGATATTGTTGTTTCTGGAGGTAGAGGCTTAAAAGGTCCTGAAAATTGGGGCATGATTGAAGAATTAGCAGAAGTTTTAGGAGCAGCAACAGCATGTTCTAAACCGGTATCAGATATGGGATGGCGACCACATGGTGAACACGTGGGCCAAACCGGAAAACCTGTAGCAAGTAACTTATACATTGCAATAGGTATATCTGGAGCCATTCAGCATCTAGCTGGGGTTAGTGCTTCTAAAGTAAAAGTTGTAATAAATACTGATGAAGAAGCACCTTTTTTTAAGGCTGCCGATTACGGTATTGTAGGTGATGCTTTTGAAGTAGTTCCACAACTAGTTCAAAAATTAAAAGAATTTAAGGCGCAAAACGCCTAAATTTTGTTAATTTGCGCCCAATAAAGGCCTGTTTAAATAGTTGGTACGCCTTACATTTAAACGGCCTTTTATTTTTTTTAAATAGACTATGAGTTTAGTACGGTTAAAAATCAAGGGAATATCATACAGTCAAACCCAAAATGGCGCTTATGCCCTAATTTTAAATGAGGTTGATGGTGATCGCAAGTTGCCTATAGTAATAGGTGCATTTGAAGCACAATCTATAGCAATAGCTCTTGAGAAAGAAATTAAACCCCCAAGACCACTCACTCATGATTTATTTAAAAATTTCTCCGATCGTTTTGATATAGTTGTTAAGCAAGTTATCATTCATAAATTAGTTGATGGAGTATTTTACTCTAGTATTATTTGTGAACGCGAGAAAATTGAGGAGATTATAGATGCACGAACAAGTGACGCTATTGCCTTAGCATTGCGTTTTGACGCCCCTATATTCACTTATAAAACTATTCTAGACAAAGCTGGAATTTATCTTAAGTTTTCTTCAAAAGATAAAGAAAATGAAGATGAAGACGACAGTATTGTCGTAGATGAAATTTTACAAGAAAGCGAAACTGTTGAAATTGATACTGCAGCCGCAACAAGTGGTTATTCAGAGCTTACTATTGATGAATTAAATAAAGAGTTAGACAAAGCTGTTGCTAACGAAGATTACGAAAAGGCAGCGAAATTGCGAGACGAAATCTCAAAAAGAAATTAATTGTCATAAAAGCATTTTATGAAACCGAACTACTGGTTTTTACTTATTGCTTTATTTGTTGCACTACCTGTAATATCTCAAGAAACACCAATTACCGAAAACTTAAAGAATGTAGTTGAATCTGCTAATTTAAATGATGTAGCAAACGCGACTCTAATTCCAAACGAAGGTTTTACTATACATAGTTTATGGCGAGGAATGCTTGGGATGGCCGTACTAATTCTAATATCTTTCCTTTTTAGTGCAAATAGAAAAGCAGTTAATTGGAAGACTGTAGGCGTTGGATTAGCCATTCAATTACTAATCGCCATAGGCGTTTTAAAAGTCCCTTTTATAAAAATAATATTTGAAAAAATAGGACAAGTTTTTGTAAGTATATTGGATTTTACAAGAGCTGGAAGTCAATTTTTATTTGAAGGTCTGGTGGCCGACATGAGCACTTTTGGTTACATATTTGCTTTTCAAGTATTACCAACAATCATTTTCTTTTCAGCACTAACATCTGTTCTTTTTTATCTCGGAATAATTCAAAAAGTAGTTAAAGCTTTAGCTTGGTTACTATCAAAAGCACTTGGTATTTCAGGAGCAGAGAGTTTAAGTATAGCCGGTAATATTTTTCTAGGTCAAACCGAAGCACCATTGCTAATAAAGCCCTACTTAGAAAAAATGAACAAGTCAGAAATGTTACTTGTTATGGTTGGCGGCATGGCCACTGTTGCGGGTGCAGTATTGGCAGCATATATTGGATTTTTAGGTGGTGACGACCCCATTCTTCGCCTACAATTTGCAAAACATTTATTAGCAGCCTCAGTAATGGCAGCACCAGGCGCAATTGTAGTTTCAAAAATATTATACCCACAAACCGAAGTGGTAAATACCGACGTACAAGTTTCTTCAGAAAAAATTGGTACAAATTTTCTAGATGCAATTGCCAATGGTACAACAGAAGGTTTAAAATTAGCTGTAAATGTTGGTGCTATGCTTTTAGTTTTCGTGGCATTTATTGCCATGTTCAATGGTATTTTCGGTTGGATAGGTGAATGGACTACTATAAACACATGGATTGCCGAAAATAGCATGTACGACAAACTTTCTTTAGAGGCGATTCTAGGAACCGTTTTTGCTCCTTTAATGTGGCTAATTGGCGTAGCCGATGAAGATATTATGTTGATGGGCCAACTTTTAGGAATTAAATTAGCTGCTAGTGAATTTATAGGCTACATACAATTATCTGAATTAAAGAATGTAGCAAGTGCAACACATTTTACCTATAACAAATCGGTAATTATGGCAACGTATATGCTCTGTGGTTTTGCAAATTTTGCATCTATAGGAATTCAAATTGGTGGTATTGGATCACTAGCTCCAGGCCAACGAAAAACACTTTCTGAATTTGGCATGCGTGCTGTTTTAGGTGGCTCAATTGCTTCATTACTTTCTGCTACTATTGCAGGCATGATTTTAGGCTAAATACCCCTGTGCTACCAAAAGGGATTTTTTATCTTATTTCGTTAATAATTATTGATAACTGAGAAATTTTTAAGCTGATTAAAAAATCTTCTTTGTTTATTTTTGTTAAAATAAACTCACCCAAAATGGAGTTTCCTTTTAGGAGCTTAGGGTTTTTCTTATGAAGCAATATCACGATTTACTAAAGCACGTACTCGAAACTGGCAACCAAAAAGGTGACCGAACTGGTACCGGAACTAAAAGTGTATTTGGTTATCAAATGCGTTTTAACCTTAGTGAAGGTTTTCCAATGGTTACCACCAAAAAACTACATTTAAAATCCATTGTTTATGAATTACTATGGTTTTTAAAAGGAGATACAAATATTAAATATCTTCAAGAAAATGGCGTGCGCATTTGGAATGAATGGGCCGATGACAATGGAGATTTAGGTCCTGTTTATGGTCATCAATGGCGCAATTGGAATAATGACGAAATCGACCAAATTAAAGAAACAATTCAATCTTTAAAAAACAACCCTAATAGTAGAAGAATGTTAGTTTCAGCATGGAACCCAAGTGTGCTGCCTGATACTTCAAAATCATTTTCAGAAAATGTTGCGAATGGTAAAGCGGCATTACCACCATGTCATGCCTTTTTCCAATACTATGTTGCCAATGGAAAATTATCTTGTCAATTGTATCAAAGAAGTGCCGATATTTTTTTAGGTGTACCTTTTAATATTGCTTCTTATGCCCTATTTACAATGATGATGGCGCAAGTTTGTGGTTTTGAAGCCGGAGATTTTATTCACACTTTTGGTGATGCACATATTTACGATAATCATATGGACCAAGTAGAATTACAATTAAGTAGAGATTGTAGGCCACTTCCAAAAATGATGATAAACCCTAATGTAAAAGATATCTTCGATTTTAAGTTTGAAGACTTTACACTTGTAGATTATAATCCACATCCGCATATTAAAGGTGCTGTAGCAATTTAATAAAGTTAAAATGAGAGTAATAGTCCTAGTAACAATTATTTTATTCACTTCTAGCACTATCAATTCACAAAATACAACCATATACAATTCAAATGATATTGACGAGTATCCTCATTTCATTGAGAAAAAATGTATTCACGATAATAGTTCTAAGGCGTGTTTTAAAAATCAGTTAAACGAACATATAACAGCACACTTTAATTACCCTTTAGATGCATTAAAAAAGAATATAACTGGCAATGTATATGTGCAATTTATTATTAACGCTGATGGCACTATAAAAGACATAAAAACAAGATCAAAACACAAATCTTTTGAAACAGAAGGTGCGCGAATTATATCACTAATACCTAAATTAACTCCAGGAAAAATTAAAGGGGTTGCCGTTGCTATGTACTACAATTTACCAATTTCATTTAATATGACGACTGATAAGAATGGTAAATTAAAACCAAAAACAATCTTTATAGATACAGATAATCGCAAAAACTCTAATTCTTTACAGGCGTACAATACAGTTGCCAGAGCACCACTATTTATAGGGTGCGAAGATGAGAAAAACACTTCTGTTTGTTTTAAAGAAAAATTGACTGATGAATTATTTAACATGATGCTTAAAAATAATTCAAAACAACCTGAATTCACCGCCAAAATTTATTTTGAAATAACTATTGATAAATCAATCAAAAACGTAATCGTATTAAATTCTAATCAGAAGACCAAGAGTACTATTGAGCAATTTTTAACCACTACTAAAAGCATAAAAGAAGCTGCAAAAGATAGTTCTGGAGAATTTATAGCTTGTTTTTTTACCACAGATATCAAATTAATAAAAGGACCTAATGATAGTGGTTACATTAAAATAAAAAATTAGTATTATTTTAAAAACAAAAAAGCCGAATTGCATTAAACAATTCGGCTTTCGATTTTTTCTCTTAAATGCTTATACTTCTAATACAGCATTTTCACTACCTGCAAAATCGTTCCATTGGTAACGATCAGCTTCACTTTCGTTTACGTAGTTCCCGTCAATAATATACTTAAATTCGTAAGTACTCTCTTTTGGCAATTCAATAGACCCTTTGAAACTACCATTTTTTAATTTTTTTAAAGCGCTAGCTTTATTTGCTTTCCAATTGTTGAAATCACCAACAACTGCAACTTTTTTCGCTTCTTCACCAGGTACAGTAAAAGTAACTTTACAAACTGGTTTCGTTTTTAAATATTGTTTTGCGATTGACATAATAACTGAGTTTAAAATTCACCGTAAATCTACTACACTAAAATATTCAAATGCAATGTCCATTGCATTTTTATCATTTTGATAATATTTGGATATCAAATAAATTAGTATTGCATTTTTAAGCACTCATTTATTAACAGAAAGCAATTGTTAAGTCTCTGTTTTTAAGATTTTTACAATTTCTTTTATATCGTTTTTGGTGTTATAAATATGAAAACTTAAACGTATTCCGTCACCACGTTGCGAACAAATTATATTTTTTGCTTCTAGCTTTTTAAATAAACTAGTATTACCAGTTATATTAAAAATGGTACTGTGTTTTTTTCTGTTTACAACAGCAGAACTTAATAAATTTAAAGCCGATAATTCTTCTTTTGCACAGTTAGATAATTCCAACAATTTTTCTTCAATTTTGTCTTTTCCAATATTCTCAAAATATTCCATCGACATCTTTAAACTTCCAAAGTTTAATGTATCTAAATGTCCAGGTTCGAAAAATTTTGCAAAACGAAGCGAATCTTTTTTAGATGGTTCAGCATTAGCGGAATTGAAGCCTATTGTTTTTAAATCCGAACGACTTTTTACTGTATCCTTAAAAAGCATAAAACCATTTCCATAACCACTCAACATCCATTTATAACTACTAGCACCTAGAACATCAATCGCCGAATTATTAAAATCAAATACATCGGTACCACAAAACTGTGTTCCATCAGCTATAATAAGTAATTCGGGAAATTCTAATTTTAGACTTTTAAGAAAATCTAAATCAATTTTAATTCCGTCTAACCATTGTATAACACTAATTGCAAATACCGTAATATCTTCTTCTACTACTTTTTGTCTTATATTTTCTTCAAGATTTTCATCCAACTTAGCGTAAGAGATTGAAAAACCTCTTCGTTCAAAAGGCCATGCAACTGATGGGTAATCGTTTTCTATTAAAAGAACTTTTTCCTTGCTATCTAATCCTTCCAATAAAATATTAATCCCGATAGAAAAATTCTGAACAAGCGCCACGTTATCATATTTACAGTTAAAAAAACGCGCAACAGTTTCTCGAGTTTCATTTAAGATTTCACGGGCATTATCTCGCATAATACTGCCGCCATGCAATAGTTCCTGATCATGTTCGCTACGCCATTGCATCAACTTAGAATATGGCAAACCTGATGATGCAGTATTTGCATAAATACATTTTTTAAAAACAGGAAAATCGTTTCGTATGTGCTCCATTATATCAATTTTAATAAGACCATTTTAGATAGTGCTACTAAATCTTATCTTTGTGATAAAGATAACCATTTGGTATGTTCTCAAAGAGCAAGAAAATGTCGGAAGTTGATTTAGAACAGCATGAAATGCTAGAGTCGGCGCAATCTCGTGTTAAGCAAAAGAAAAGGTTGTATTCGCATTTTGTAATATTTTTAATTGGTAGTGTGTTTTTAATCTTATTAAATAAGATTTTAAAATACGGTGCTGAATACGATTGGTTTATTTGGGCCATAACTTTTTGGGCATTTTTGTTTGTAATTCATGCTTTTAATGTTTTTATTACGCAACAGTTCATGGGTAAAGATTGGGAAAGAAAACAGCGTGAAAAATTAGTTGCAAAGCAAAAAGCTAGAATAGCAGAACTTCAAAAAGAAATTGAAACAGATTTTCCACTATCGCAAATCAATAAAAAAAAGAGCAATGAGTACCCTTTGTATGATAGCAGCTGCAGCGGAAAATAATGCACTAGGCAAAGACAACGATTTACTTTGGCATTTACCCGACGATTTCAAGCGTTTTAAAAGGTTAACTACAGGGCATTCGATTATTATGGGGCGAAAAACTTATGATAGTTTTCCAAAACCATTACCAAATAGAAGGCATATAATTATAACAAGAGATTCTGAATACAAAGTTGATTATGAACATTGTTTCGTAGTAAATTCACTTTTAGAGGCATTAGAGTTATGCAAAAGTGAATCGCTAAGCTATATCATAGGAGGTGGAGAAATTTATGCTCAGGCCGAAAAATTTTCAAATAAAATTGAATTAACTCGTGTACATGGCTCATTTGAAAATGCTGACACCTATTTTCCGGTAATAGATTTTAAGAAATGGGAATTAATTTTTGAAGAATATCACCCAGCAGACGAACGACATAAATATGCTTTTACCTATCTAACTTATGTTAGAAAATAACTTTGACTAAAAGTTTAGGTAAGAAACCATTGCACTATCATCATCCACAAAACTATTAAGAACGGCCACATCGGTATTTGTATAGAATTGTATAGCACTTTTATCTTTCGAAAAATTTAGCAGCTTATTTTTCTCTAAAATAGCTTTCGTTTGTAGCGCTACTGCTTCACCAGAGTCTATAATTTTTACATCTGAAGGAAGCATCTCTTGCAATACAGGAATTAAATATGGATAATGCGTACATCCGAGCACCAAGTAATCTATCCCAGCAACTATCATCGGTTCTAAGTATTTTTCAAGTAGTATTTTAGTTTCAATACTTTCTACTTTCCCAGATTCAATTAAATCTACGAGACCAGAACCTTCGCGTTCAATAATTTTAATTCCACTTGCATGATTTTCCGAAGTACTATGAAAAAGACTACTAGACAAAGTGCCCTTTGTTGCTAAAATTCCAACAGTCTTAGAAGTAGACCGTAACGCGGCAGGCTTTATAGCAGGCTCAATACCAATAAAAGGAACCTCATAATTTGCGCGTAAATAATCAATGGCATTGGTGGTCGCAGTATTACAAGCAACAACAATAATCTTACACTTTCTATTTAGCAGAATTTCGGTATTCTTTATACTTAATTCAAGAATATCCTTTTCAGATTTTTCACCATAGGGCGCATTCTTACTATCTGCTAAGTAAATCGTATTCTCATTTGGTAAAAGTTCGTGTATTTCCTTCCAAATAGAAGTACCCCCTACTCCAGAATCGAACATACCAATGGGTTGCTTACTCATAAATACTTTTTATTCCAAAACCTCAACTATAGGCTTGCCAGTTGTACCACTTGGGAAAGATACGCCTAATAAAGCTGCCATTGTTGGAGCTATATCCGGAATTTCTGTTCGTGCAACGGTACTACCATTTTTAATTCCTTTTCCAAAGAATAAAAGTGGTGCATGTGTATCATAAATTTGTGGCGAACCATGTGTGGATCCAGTTTTAGAATAATTTATAACATCTGGTCTTAATACAAATAGCACATCTCCAGAACGTTTTTGATTGTATCCATTTTGTAAGATATAGGGTATACCGTGTGTAAAATCATTTTGCCACATTTGATACCCGGTATAAACACGATCAATATCTTTATAACTAAGTATTTCTGTTGCCAAACTTTCTTCAACATCTTTAAGACTCATATCCAAGTTTTTAATAACATCATGGTCTAAAAAGATTTGATAATTAGAAACGTCTTTTATAATATCCGTAGTGCCATATTTAAATTTCACAAACTCGGTTAAATTTTCTTGCATTCCTTTACTATCAAAATAAGCAGCCGGTATTTTTTTATCTTTCAAATATGCTGGAACGGGAACTGCAGCATGATCTGCAGACAAAAACACAGTAAATTCTCCAGCACCAACTTTTTTATCCAATACGCTAAAAAGTCTAGACAAATCTTTATCTAATTGTATGTAAGTATCTTGTACTTCTTTAGAATCTACGCCGAACTTATGGCCCACATAATCAGTACTTGAAAAACTAACGGCTAAAAAATCTGGAATATTATCAGCTCCCAAATTCTCACCATCAATAGCGGCTATTGCAAAATCAGCAGTTAAACTATTTCCGTATGGCGAACTTTTTAATATATCGTAACCACCATTTGTTTCCCATAATTTAGGAAAATCATGCGGAAAAGTAGGTGCTGTTTCACCTTTAAACAATCCTTCATAAGCATTATTATCCATTACACTTTCAACATAAGTGTTGATTGGTTTAGCGGTTACCCAAGGCTTTTTATATTTCGCTACGGATTTAGCACTATTAAAATCGGCCACCCATTTTGGTAATTCATTCATATAATAACTACTTGTAATCCAATTAGCAGCAGTATTACCTTCAAACCAATAGGCAGCATTTGCAGTATGACCACCTGGCAACACGGCACCTCTGTCTTTTAAAGCAATAGCTATCGTTTTGCCTCGCATTTGAGTGTGCAATCTTAATTCGTCAGTTATTGTAGTGGTTAACATCCGATGTGGAGACATTTTTCCAGCATTTGAAGTAGAACCTACAGAGGTATAACTGTCATCACCAGCACAATAAACCGATTCACCTAATTCTTTATCATACCAATCATTACCAATTATGCCATGCGTAGCAGGAGAGGTTCCTGTATAAACAGAAGTATGACCAGGTCCTGTACTTGTTGGTGCATAATTAAAATGATTGTTTTTACAATTAAAGCCTTCATTAACCATACGCTTAAATCCACCTTCTTCATAATGACTCCAAAAACGTGTTAGATAATCATATCGCATTTGATCAACAACAATACCAACAACCAACTTTGGTGTGGTTTTAATTGCAACTTCATTTACAATTTCATTATTTTTTTTTGATTTCCGCTGTGCGTTAGCAAAATTTGAACTGAATACTAGAACAAAAATTAGAATGAAAGACTTTAATAATTTGGAATACATATTTATGATATTTGATTCAGTAAATGTAAAGAATTCTGTACTCAAAACGATGTAGATATTTAGCATAAAATTATGGAAATTTCACCCTTTACAAATTTCACCAACCTATTTTTTATACTTTTTTAACATTGCATTTTGAGAAGTACTTTTTTTAAAGAAAAAATAAAAATCAAACATTAAGTAATGCACATAAATGGATAGAATAATCTAAGATATCTTTAGAATACAAGGAATAAACATCATTTGGCAAGAGGCAATTAGAATGTAAAACTCCTTTTATGTAGGAAATTTTACAACGAATCAAAGCCTTCTGATATATTATATTCTTATTTTTACAAGTTGAAGTCTATAAACAATCCATGAACTATTTTGAATCAATTGGCAGCTATGCCATTATGATACGGGAGGTTTTTAAAAAACCAACCAAATGGAAAATCATGAAAACGTTGATTTTAAAAGAAATTGACGAGCTCATGTTTGGTTCCTTAGGAATCATTATTTTCATTTCTTTCTTCATTGGCGGTGTTGTAGCAATACAAACAGCATTAAACTTAACCAACCCATTATTACCTGGGTATTTAATTGGTTTTGCCACGAGACAATCTATTATTTTAGAATTTGCTCCTACCTTTTGTTCCATAATTATGGCTGGTAAAGTAGGCTCCTATATTACATCTAGCATAGGCACTATGCGTGTTACAGAACAAATAGATGCACTAGAGGTTATGGGTATAAATGCCTTAAACTATTTAGTATTTCCAAAAATTATCGCACTATTATTGTATCCTTTTATAATTGCAATAGGTATGTATTTAGGAATTTTTGGTGGATGGCTTGCGACGGTTTCTGGTGGTCATGGAACAAGTGCAGATTTTATTGAAGGTATACAACTAGATTTTATTCCTTTTCATGTTACCTATGCTTTTATAAAGACCTTAGTTTTTGCTTTTTTATTGGCAACCATACCTTCCTATCATGGTTTTTATATGAAAGGTGGCGCATTAGAAGTTGGCAAAGCAAGTACCACTTCTTTTGTTTGGACAAGTGTTGCTATTATCTTTTTAAATCTAATATTAACCCAATTGTTTCTCGGATAATGATACATGTAGACAACATTCATAAATCTTTCGGTGATGCAAAAGTATTAAAAGGAGTTACGGCCACTTTTGAAACTGGGAAAACAAATTTAGTGATTGGACAAAGTGGTTCTGGAAAAACTGTTTTCCTAAAATGTCTATTGGGTTTATTTACTCCTGAAGAAGGTAGTATTAGTTATGACGGAAAAATATACGACGAGCTTTCGGCTGGCGAACAGCGAAATTTACGGCAAGAAATGGGCATGGTTTTTCAAGGTAGTGCGCTCTTCGATTCTATGACAGTAGAAGGCAATGTTAAGTTTCCTTTAGAAATGTTCACCAAACAATCGGCTTCTGAGATGCAAGATCGAGCAGATTTTGTTCTTAAGCGGGTAAATTTAATTGATGCCCATCATAAATATCCCTCAGAAATTTCTGGCGGAATGCAGAAAAGGGTTGCTATAGCAAGAGCTATTGTAATGAACCCGAAGTATCTTTTTTGTGATGAACCTAATTCTGGTCTGGACCCGAAAACAGCTATTATTATAGACAACCTTATTAAAGAGATAACAGAGGAATACGATATTACGACTGTAATCAATACTCATGATATGAACTCTGTGATGGAGATTGGTGAAAAAATACTTTTCCTTAAAAACGGACTCAAAGAATGGGAAGGCACCAACAAAGAAATCTTCAAAACTGATAATGAAGCCGTTACCGATTTTGTTTATTCTTCTGAACTATTTAAAAAAGTACGTCAGATGTATATCGAAGAAAGAAACTAGTTCTAATTAATAGACAAATAGTTAGGCACTATTCAATTACTTCTTTCAATTGAATTTTATCGTTTTTCAATCGCAGCTTCAACCAATCACCAAGTTTTTTTACATCTTTTTCTGTGATATCTTTTTTAGCATCTTTATTCCATTGTACTTCAAATACAGGTATAGTATCCGTTTTAGTAAAATCTGTAACTATAGTTGGCGCATAACTTAATGAAACTAAATTTTCATAATTAGTTCGAGCTTCTGCACTTATATCTGTAAAAGGTATTTGCATACTAGATGACTTTTTCAACCGATTTACTTCAGATTCCAATAATAGAATTTTATCATCTTTACTAGACAATTGGTCTTTTTGTGATTCATACAATTCACTAACATACTTTAGTTGGTTAGCATCTTTACCTTGCGAACCTTGAATTACTTTTAATTCAACATTTTCCAAATGACTATACGATTTCATTTTAGCTTCCCAGGTAGCTAGCACACCATCTGGCACACCTTCATTACCCATAAAAATAAGTTCAATAGTAGAAGTAATATTTCTTTTAAAAAGAAGATCTGTTCCAGATAAATCTTTACTATTATATTGTAAAACAGACAAATCTTTTAAAAACCTACCATCCTCTGTAAACTGATATGGCAGTACATTTTCAATAATAAATTGATTGGCCTCACTTTTAAATTCAAATTCTTTATAAACCCCCCAGAATATGAGTCCTGCTGGTATCATTACAGCAAAAGCTACTAAAGAAACCAAACGCGCAATTAGCCGTCGTCTTTGGGAATTCGCATAACGCACCATAGGAAAACGCAATAGCTTCAACACCAAAAATGTCGCCAAGGCGATGAAAATAGTATTAATACCAAAAAGCAAAAGCGCACCTCCTGCATAGCTAAAATTACCAATAGCTAAGCCAAAACCTACCGTGCACAATGGTGGCATTAAAGCTGTTGCAATTGCAACACCAAAAATAACACTGGCTACAGTTCCTTTTTTTGCTCTAGCAATTACCAGGGCTAATCCACCAAAAAAGGCAATTAGTACATCTCTAATATCTGGTTTTGTTCTTGCTAAAAGTTCTGAAGATTCTGCTTGAAGTGGAAAAAAGAGAAAAAATAAGTATGCAGTAAGCACACTCAAAACAACCATTACCGCTAAATTCTTTAATGACCTTCTTAGGGTATCAATATCATTAATAGCCAAAGACATTCCCATGCCCAAAATCGGCCCCATAAGCGGCGAAATTAACATGGCACCAATAACCACTGCAGTAGAATTTGCATTCAACCCAATAGATGCAATAAAAATTGAACAAACAAGAATCCAAGACGTATGCCCTTTAAATGGAATATCAGCAATTATAGCCTCTTTCGTAGCTTCTTGATCCGTATTAGTTCTAATATCTAAAAGTTCTGAAAGAAACTTTTTTATACTTCCTAGAAGACCTTCAAAATCTTTTTTGACATCCTCTTTACTTTTAATCGGCTCTTCTTCTACAACAATTTTTTCCTTTTTATTCAGATCCTCGCTCATACTAATAAATTAATCATGCGTAATTATCTCCGAATTTCTCTTTGACTTTCGCCACTACTTGTTTAATATCTTGTTCTTTTGACTTCGGATAGATCATTAATACATCTTCCTTATCAATAATAATATAATCTTCGAGCCCGTCTACCACAACAATTTTGTCTTTTGGTGAACGAATCATATTTCCATGCGCATCTTCTGCTATTACTTTACTATTAACGATGGCATTTTTGTTTTCGTCTTTATCTAACTTATCATAAAGAGAACCCCATGTACCTAAATCATTCCAATCGAAAGTTGCAGGAAGCACATAAATCGATTTTGAATTTTCTAAGATCGCATAATCTATTGATATATTTTCTGCCTTCGGATAATTTTCTTTTATAAAACTACTTTCATCCGTTGTATTATAAACAGACATGCCAGATTCAAATAATGCGTATTGCGCAGGCTGAAAGTTCTTAAACGCATTCACAATTGTTTTTACGCTCCACATAAAAATACCAGCATTCCATAAAAAATTACCTTGCGCCAAAAATTCTTTTGCCGTTTCGTAATCAGGCTTTTCTCTAAACTGATTTACTTTTTTTATCGCTGTAGTACTTTCTTTATCAAATTCAATATAACCAAATCCAGTATTCGGAAATGAAGGTTTTATTCCCAAAGTACACAGAACGTCTTCATCTTCACATTTCTTAAAACAAGTAGTTACATCTTCAGAAAACGCAGTTTCATCTTCTATCCAATGATCACTAGGTGCTACAATCATAATACCATCCGGATTCATTTTCTGAATCTTTAACGCAGCATACAGAATACAAGGAGCAGTATTGCGCATTGCTGGCTCTAGCACCACTTGTTCTTGTTTAACTAATGGTAATTGTTCTAATACCAAATCGTTGTAACGTTCATTGGTTAAGATTAAGATATTTTCTGTGGGTACAAATTTATTTAGGCGTTTGAAGGTTTTTTGAATCAAAGAATCTCCAGTTCCCAACATATCGTGAAATTGTTTCGGATTTTCTGTTGTACTCATTGGCCAAAAACGTGATCCGACTCCACCTGCCATTAGTACTGCGTAATAATTCTTATTCATGTTGTTTGTTTTACAATAAGCTTCAAAACTAACATTCTTGGCCTATTTTAAGTTTTTATCAATTCTACTTCAGCATTGGGTTGAAATAAATACATATTACCCGTCGCTATTTCTATACATTCATAGCGTTTTACACGTTTATTGCCCTTTTTGAAGATTTTACCATTGTATAAACGAAATATGCTACCTAATGGTATTTCAAAAACGTAGGAATTTTCTGATTGTTGCGTATCAAAATGTTTTAATGCTATTGATAAGCGTGCATCTGTACTACTACTCGCTTTCGGATTTCTAAAATGCTTCGCTAAAAGTGGTAATAATTGAGGCGGAAAAACCTCTGGGCGAATAAACGGAAGCATTAAATGCTGAAAAGTACGTTTCCACTCTAAACCATGAGGTTTAATATTCCGACCGAATTTCTCAAAAGCTATTAAATGAGCAATTTCATGAATTAAAGTTATTAGAAATCGGTATTTATTTAGTGATGCGTTGACAGTAATTTTATGCTTTCCATTTGCCAGTTTTTGATAATCACCATGTCGTGTAACGCGATCGTTAACAATTTTTAAATGCACACCAGAGTGCTGAATCAATTCTAGGCAAGGTGACACAGCAGTTTCGGGCAAATATTTATTTAGGATGTTATCCATGATAACAAAAATACATATTTGATTTTGTAGATGTACAACTTTAAGAAAATCTAACATTAATAAATCGCTATCCTAAATCTATGCCAATCAGCACATACCTCCTCAAAAAAAACCCTATTTTTGGCCAAAATTTTAGTCTTGAACAAAGCTTTTACATTATTACTGCTATTGTGTACAACAGTGCAATTACTTGCTCAAGAGACTGAAAAAGAGCCCGCGCAAATTAATATTGTACATGGTGCGAACTTCACGAAAGATGAGTCCAAATTTCCGGACGCTGCCATTTTTCAGAAAGATGAACTACAAGTGCAGTTCGAGCACGAAGGCGCTGATATGTGGTGCGACATCGCTATTTACTATATTAAGGAAAACAAGATAAAAGCTATTGGTAATGTACGCGTACAACAAGGTGACTCAGTATTAATGACAAGTGGCAAGGTAGATTATGATGGCAACCTTAAAATGGCAAAGGCTTGGGAAAATGTGCTATTAAAAAGCGAAACCAATGCTAATGGTAACATGACGTTGCAAACCGATACGCTCTATTTTGATCGTGAAAAACAAGAATCGTATTACGATAGCTTTGGTACAGTAATCGATTCTGCAAATACCCTTACTAGTGAAATCGGTAAGTATTTTCTAGAAACCAAAAAATACCAATTTTTAGATAGCGTACATATAAATAATGCGAAATACATATTAGATTCTGAGCAATTAGATTATTATACCACCTCTAAAAACGCTTACATGTATGGCCCCTCAACAATTACCGGTGCCGATTATAAAATGTATTGCGAAAGAGGTTTTTATGATACTAAAATTGAAAATGGCTATGGTATTAAAAACACAACCATACATTACAACAATAGAATAATGGAGGGCGATAGTGTTTATTTTGATAGAGCATCAGAATTTGCCTCAGCAACCAACAATATTACTGTTTTAGATACGATTAACAAAGGACTTATTAAAGCACATTACGCTGAAGTTTTTAAAGCAAAAGATTCTGTTTTTGCAACCAAACGTGCTGTATCTATTGGCCTTATGGAAAACGATTCTGTTTTTATTCATGGAGACACACTAATGGCTACTGGCAAACCCAACAAAAGAGTATTGCGTGCTTTTAGAAATGCTAAAATTTTTAAAACCGATATGAGCGGTAAATGTGATTCTATACATTCAGAGCAATATAATGGCCTAACACAATTGATTAAAAATCCGGTGGTTTGGAATGGTGAAAACCAAATGACAGGTGATAGTATTCATATCATATCCGACTTAAAAACAGAAAAAATAGACTCCCTAAAGGTAATCGAAAATGCATTTTTAGTCTCACAAGATAGCATTGGCAAAGTTGGTTTTAATCAAGCGAAAGGAGTCAATCTTTATGGTAAGTTTATTGAAAATGAAATGAAGTATATAGATTTAGTAAAGAACACCGAAGTTATTTACTACATGTATAATGATGACAATGAATTAATAGGTATTGATAAAACCATATGCAGCGAAATTAATATTACCCTTGCAAATAACGATGTTGAGGAACTTACTTTTATTACCGATCCTAATGGCGATATATTTCCGGAGAAAGAGCTCCCCGAAAACAGTCGACTATTAAAAGGATTTATTTGGCGTGGAGACGAACGTCTTTTAACCAAAGATGATATTTTCGACGAAGACGACAATACTATAGAGTTGGTAACCATCAATGGAATTGAGAGCCCCATTGATATTGACGCCGAAGAAGAAGCACGTTCTAAAAATGCGGGTGACCCAATTAATAAAATTCCAATTTCAACACCAAAAGCTATAGATCCAAAAGCACAACCTGCAACAGACAAGTCAAAGTCTAGTGAACTTCCAGAGGAAAAATCCGATACACAATAAGTTATTTGGTTTACAAAAAAGGCTTTAAATTAGGTATCAGCCAAAGCAATAAGACATATTAATATGAAAGAAGATTTTCTAACATATCAATCACAAACGAGTCCCCATCCACTCGGATTAGAAATAGCACGAGCATCGGGTAGTTATGTATATGACACGGCAGAAAAAGCGTATTTAGATTTTGTGGCTGGTGTATCTGCATGTACCTTAGGACATTGCCATCCAAGTATTGTAAGTGCTGTTCAAAAACAAGCTGAACAATATATGCATGTTATGGTGTATGGCGAATTTGCCCTCTCCCCTGCCATAAATTTTTGCAAACTATTAGCAGAGCAATTACCTAAAACATTAGATACCACTTATTTGGTGAATTCTGGTACAGAAGCTATAGAAGGCGCTATAAAATTAGCGAGACGTTATTCCGGAAGAAGCGAACTTATTGCTGCGAAAAACGGATATCACGGCAATACAATGGGCAGTTTAAGCCTACTAGGTCGTGAAGAACGTAAAAGCGCTTTTCGCCCCTTAATTCCCGATGTAAACTTTATTGAGTTTAATAAAGTAGATGATTTACAAAAAATAACAGCCAAGACTGCAGCCGTAGTTTTAGAAACAATACAAGGTGGAGCAGGTTTTATTCTTCCTAAAGATGGGTATTTAGAAAAAGTACGGGAACGTTGCAATGAAACAGGAAGTATATTAATACTTGATGAAATACAACCAGGATTCGGGAGAACTGGAAGACTATTTGCTTTTCAACACTACAATTGTGTCCCCGATATATTAGTAATGGGAAAAGGCATGGCCTCAGGGTTACCAGTAGGGGCATTTACAGCCGCTAACAAAATGATGGCTACTTTGCAAAGCAATCCAAAATTGGGCCATATAACAACATTTGGAGGTAATCCAGTAATTGCAGCAGCAAGTCTAGCCACTTTACAAGAATTAACACAGGGTGAATTAATTGCAGATACCCTTGTAAAAGAAAAATTGTTTAGAAAACTATTGCAGCACAAAAGAATAATAGAAATTAGAGGTAGAGGATTAATGCTAGCGCTAATAGTCGAAGATGAAGAAGTTGCCAATAAAATTATATTAAAAAGCATGCAAAAAGGCCTGCTTTTATTTTGGCTTTTGTTTGAACCACATGCTGTACGTATATCACCGCCATTAACCATATCTATTGAAGAAATTGAGCAAGGCTGCAGTACTATTTTAAGTATATTGAATGATATTTAAAACCGATGTTAACTAATTTGTTGATAATATCGTTCGACTTCAAGCAAAAAACAATCACAAACAATTACTTTTAAATCCGAAGTTCAACCCAAAATATATGATGACTCCAGAGTCAAATGAACGACCTGACGAACCGGTAATAAAGTTCGAATCGATGCTAAAAACAGACGATATCTATTTCTTCGATGCAGAAGACTTTGAAGATATTGTGCATCATTATTTGAACAACGGTAAAATTTCTTTAGCTAAAAAAGCAATTAAGATAGGCTTACAACAACACCCTGGCTGCATTGAGCTTAAGCTGTTAGATGTAGAAGTTTTGGTATTTGAAAACAATCTAGATCTTGCTGAAAAAATATTAGACGAATTGCAATTATTAGATTCGCAAAACGAAGAAATATACATTCAGCGTGCTAATATTTACTCGAAGCAAGACAACCATGAAGGTGCAGTAACCTTGCTTCAGAAAGCATTAACCTTAGCAACAAACGGTTTCGAAATTCAGTCTATGATGGGTATGGAATACCTGTTTATGGATGATTTTAAAAAAGCAAAAGAGTGTTTTATAAAATGTCTTGATTTTGATGACCAAGATTATACTGCTTTATACAATGTAATTTATTGCTTCGAATTTTTAGAAGATTTTGATGGCGCCATTTATTATCTGAATGATTATTTAGATAAGAATCCCTATTGTGGCGTGGCCTGGCATCAATTAGGAAAGCAATATGCTACTAAAAAATTATATGCCGAGGCTTTAACCGCTTATGAATTTGCCATAATTTCTGATGACACTTTTATGGGTGCCTATTTCGAGAAGGGCAGAATGCTCGAAAAATTAGGTCGCTTTAAAGATGCCATCGATAATTATGAGACCACCATTAAAATGGAGGATCCCACTTCACATGCTTATCTAAGAATTGGTAAGTGTTATGAGCGTTTACGCAATGACGAAATGGCGAAGTATTATTTTTACCATACCGTACACGAAGATCCTTTACTGGACAAAGGTTGGCTAGCAATAACAGATTTTTACTTTAAGAAAAGGAACTACAAAAAGGCATTTTACTATATCAATAAAGCGATAAATATTGATGGAGAGAATTCAGAATATTGGAAAAAGTGTGCTCAAATAAATAATGCCTTAAGAAATTATCACGAAGCTGATTTTGCCTACAAACAAACTGTTGAATTAGGCAACAAAGAATTAGAGACATGGTTAAAATGGGCAAATGTTTTATCACATATCCACGATTTTGAAAGTGCTATCCAAGTACTTAATCAAGGGCAAGAATATTTTCCAGATAGCGCAAAGCTAGCTTTTAAAAAGGCAGGTTTTTATTTGTTGAATAATGATAAAATAAATGCACGAATTAGTCTTGTGGATGCATTAAAAAACAACTTTGACGAGTTTACATTTTTTGAAAAGGAATTTCCACAGTTTAGTAATACTGAGTGGGCACAACAGGTAATTGCAGGGATAAAAAAGTCATCCAAATAAAAAACCACTTTTACCGTTTATAGTTCACATATACCCATTAAATGGAATCAAGAAATCCTATCCAATACATAATAATCGCCTTAAAAGGAATGGGCATGGGTATTGCCGAACTTGTGCCAGGAGTTTCTGGTGGCACCATTGCTTTTGTAGCAGGCATTTACGAAGAATTTATTTCATCTTTAAACAACATTAATTTAAAAACATTGAATTTATGGCGCAGTCATGGGTTTAAAAGTTTTTGGAATGCACTTAATGGGAATTTTCTCGTAGCATTATTCGTTGGAATGCTAATTAGTATATTTTCATTTTCGAAACTAATTAGTTGGTTGCTAGAAAACCATCCGATTCCATTATGGTCATTCTTTTTTGGTCTTGTTTTGGCAAGTGTATTTTTTGTTGCAAAAGCTATTGAAAAATGGAACCCTGCTAAGGTTATTTTATTTTTATTAGGTGCAGTAGTTGCCTTTTATATTACAAAACTACCGCCTGCTGAAAATTCTGATAGTTTATTATTCTTGTTTTTCTCAGGAGCACTTGCAATTTGCGCAATGATTTTGCCGGGCATATCAGGTTCTTTTATACTGGTTCTCTTAGGGTCATACAAAACCGTTTTAGACGCCGTAGACGAAAGAGATTTCAAAATAATTATTACAGTAGGTCTTGGTGTGGTTTTCGGACTATTGAGCTTTGCTAGGGTTCTAAAGTGGATGTTTAACAATTACAAAAATATAACCTTGGCCATTTTATCAGGTTTTATTTTGGGGTCATTAAATAAAATATGGCCATGGAAAGAAGTCTTAGAAACCCGTATGTACGGTGATAAAGAAAAAATAATAGCTGAACAAAGTATCTCTCCTTTTGCTTTTGAGGGCGAATCGCAATTAATGTATGCGATTATTGCTGCTATCATCGGTTTTTCCCTTATTTTTATTTTGGAAAAAACCGCCTCAAAAAAGTGAGAATTACATGTATGAACCACGTACTTTTATAGATCGATTTTTTTTGGTCATTAAAGGATTGTGCATGGGTGCTGCGAACAAAGTACCCGGTGTATCTGGTGGTATTGTGGCCTATGTTGGCGGCTTCTACGAAGAATTTATTTATTCGCTACAGAAGGTAAATGGCAAGGCTTTCAAACTATTTTTTAGTGGAAGGTTAAGAAGTTTTTATCGGTATATAAACGGTCAATTTCTTACGCTGTTAATTTTTGGTATGCTTGTAAGTTATTTCAGTGTTTCCAAACTCCTCGATTATTTTCTAGAACATAAGGAACTCTATGTTTGGTCTGCCTTTTTTGGTATGATATTAGGATCCATTTATTATATCTCAAAAGATTTTGAACACTGGAATAAGCGCACAATTCCTGCTGGGATAATAGGTTTGATTATAGGAATATCCATTAGTTTTTTAAATCCTGCAAAAGAAAATGACAATCTAATATTTATTTTTTTCTGTGGAATGATTAGTGTATCCGGAATGACGTTACCAGGTCTATCAGGATCATTCATTCTTATTTTATTAGGCAATTATGTTTTGCTTTTAGTCGATTCTGTAAATGCACTTTATGATACTTTTGCCGATGTTCTTCAAGGCAATTTTAGTTTTGTAAATAATAAGGAACGCATTGCAACCTTAAAAATATTAGTAGTCTTTACATTAGGCTCTGCTACCGGTCTTGTTACATTATCTCACCTACTTGGTTTTGTTCTTAAGCATTATAAACATATTACCAATGCCGTTATAATAGGTTTTATTACAGGTTCTTTAGGTGTTGTTTGGCCTTGGAAAAGAACATTATTGCAAGTAGATGAAAATGGAAATGCCCTACTAGACTCTAATGGTAAAGAAATTATTGCAAACTACGAACGATACTTACCAGACTTTACTATTTCTGAAACTTGGTGGGCTTTGTTTTATGTTGTTCTTGGTATATCAATTTTGTTAGCCTTAGGTTGGTACGGGAAAAATGAAGAAAGATTGAAAACGAAAGGCAAATGATTGCCAACAAGTTTTAAATTAATCTATAATATTTCGACTAAAGATTAAAACATTTTTAAATTAAATAGTTACAAGCAGAAAAGCGCAAAAAAATAAATGAAAAAAAATAGATTCGGACTCATAGGAAAAAACATATCGTACTCTTTTTCGCGTGGATATTTTGCAGATAAATTTGAAAAATTAAATCTTGAAAACTATTCCTATGAGAATTTCGATCTGCAATCAATTGAAGAATTTGATAAGCTATTAATTAATAATTCTGAGATAAAAGGCTTTAATGTAACCATACCATATAAACAAGATATACTTTCATACTTAAATGAAATTGATGATACAGCATTACAAATTGGAGCTGTTAATACAATTAAAATTACAAAAAGAAACTTAACTGGTTATAACACAGATGTGATAGGTTTTCAGAAATCAATAAAACCACATTTGAAAGCACATCATAAAAGTGCATTAATTCTCGGTACAGGTGGTGCCTCAAAAGCAGTAGCTTTCGTTTTTAAATCGATAGGCATTAATTTTAAATTTGTGTCTAGACAGCCAAAAAAAGACCAACTCAGCTATGATGATTTGAATAAAAAAATTATGCAAGAGCATACGATAATTGTTAATTGTACTCCACTTGGCACGCATCCCAATATTGAAAAAAGACCGAATATTTTGTATGAATTCTTAACTGAACAACACCTACTATATGATCTAATTTATAATCCGGCTAAGACATCCTTTTTAAAAGCTGGGGAGGCAAAAGGTGCTGCAATTATAAACGGATTAAAAATGTTAGAATTACAGGCAGAAGCTTCTTGGGAGATCTGGAATTCGTAATCAATACTATTCCATCCTTAAGTAAAAAGCAAATCAGAATCCATTATATAAATTGTCGTTTTTAAAAAGAGCGCACATAATCTTTGTTGTTACCCCTTGAGTTAGTATCTTACATTAACGTTATAGTAAAATAAAGATACAGGGGGCAATGCTTGAAGCAAACGAAGAGAATAAAGAAGAAAAAATTACTGAAGCTGCAGCTGCAGAAACCGAGGTAAAACAGGATGATGCTTTAGAAGAAAACATAACAGCTACTTCTGATGAAGGAACAGCGGCTAAGACCGCAAAAGAAACTGTATCTGAACCAGTTACCGAAACTACAGAAGAGAAAGATGCCGAGAATAAAATCGAAGAATCTTCAGAAAAAGCTACAGATGATGTACTTGAAGAAATAGATGAATCTGTAGCGGAAGATGCAGAAGATACCGACAACCATCAACGGCATGATATTCCCGAATTAGATTACCATGCCATGTCTATGGAAAATTTAGTTGGGGAATTACAACGTTTGGTGCGAAATGAAAAAGTGCAAGCCATAAAAAAACATGTTGATGGTATAAAGCACGAATTTGATTTAAAATTTCAAGAATTTTTAGAACATAAAAAAGAAGAGTTTATTACCAATGGTGGTAATGAAATAGATTTTAGATACAATTCTGTCACCAAACGACAGTTCAATGAGGTGTATCAAGACTACAGAGAAAAACGTAACGGGTATCATAAAAGTTTAGAGAAAAACTTAAAAGAGAATCTTGCTACTCGTCTTTCTATTATCGAGCAACTCAAAGGTTTAATTAATGTAGAAGAGGACATTAATACTACTTACAAAAACTTCAGAGAACTACAACAAAATTGGAGTAATGCTGGTCCAATACCTCGCACACATTATAATGACGTTTGGCGTACCTACCACCACCACATCGAAATTTTCTACGATTTTCTTCATCTAAACAGAGAGTTACGTGATTTAGATTTTAAACATAATTTAGAAGAAAAACAGAAGCTTGTAGCACGTGCCGAAGCATTAGCAGAAATAAACGATTTAGGGCAGGCATTTCGCGAATTACAAATTTTACATAAGCTCTGGAAAGAAGAAATAGGTCCGGTTGCAAAAGAACATCGCGAAGAAATTTGGGAACGTTTCAGCAATGCTACTAAAGCAATGCACCAAAGACGACAAGATCATTACAAAGAATTGGATGCTGTTTACGAACAAAATCTTGAAAAGAAAAAAGCAATAATTGCAGATATTACTAAAGTATCTTCCAACGTTGCCAACAACCACAAGGTTTTACAACAGCAAATAAAACAAATAGATGCCTTACGAGATGCATTTTTTAAGGCTGGTAAAGTACCCCAAAAAGTAAACGAAAAAACATGGGCCGCATTTAAAGAGGCAGTTCGTGATTTTAACAAGCACAAAAATTCTTTTTATAAAAATTTAAAAAAAGAACAACAAGATAATTTAAGTAAGAAACGTGAACTATTAAACATTGCAGTTTCATTAAAAGATAGTGAAGAGTGGGACACTACCACCCAAGAAATGAAACGAATACAGGGCGAATGGAAAAAAATTGGTCATGTACCTCGTAGATATTCCGATAAACTATGGACAGATTTTAAAACTGCCTGTAATCATTATTTCGACCGACTACACGCATCGAAGAATACCGAGCGAAAAGAAGAAACCATAAATCTTGATAAAAAAATTGCTTGCTTAGAAAAACTGAAGGCGTTTAAACTAACTGGTGAAAGAGATGCAGACTTGGCTCAGATAAAAACTTTTATTGAAGAATGGAAATCGTATGGTCGTGTGCCATTTAAACGAAAAAACATTAACCAGAAGTTCAATACCATTTTAGATGCACTCTTTAAAAAGCTAGATGTTAGTAGACAAGAGTCGGAACTTTTAAAATACGGCAACAAGATAAAACAGTTAGCAAATGCAGATAACGATTCGGCCATTTCTAACGAACGTACTTTTATTAGACGTAAAATTTCGGAAAGCAAAACTGAATTACGCCAGTTAGAAAATAACATGCAATTCTTTTCAAACGCATCTGAAGACAGTCCGATAGTACAAAATGTAATCAAGAATATTGAAACCCATAAAGAGGCTATTGAGACTTGGAAAGCCAAGTTAAAAAAGTTGAATATTATGGAAAATCAACTAATTCGCGATGCCGAAGAAACAATCGACGAAGAGGAATAGTTGGAGAAGAATCTAAATAACAATTTGATAGTAAAAAATATTTTGTGCGCATTAGTACCCTTTAATATTCTGGCTAGTTGAGAATAAATGTCGTTGTTTAATTATTAATCTTTGTTTTTTGAAAATGAAAAATACCACCATTTTGTTCCTAGTTTTTCTAACCTTCATGGCTTGTAAACCAAAAGCGGAGAAAAAAGAAGAAGCAATTGAAACCACAGTTTCCTTAGACAAAAAAAGTCTTAAAAAAGTAGATGTGCATGCTCATTACCAATATGACCGCGACTATTTGCCAGATTTTTTTGAAGAGTGGAACATGCAAGCTGTTCTTGTAGATGTAGCCTTTCACACCCCAGACGGAACTGACAGAAGTTGGAACGAATATGTGGCGCTACAAGAGAAGCATCCGGATTTATTTTGGTTGTGTTCTTCGTTAATAGGTGCGGGTATTGATGATGCCGATTATGCCGAGAAAGAAATAGCACGCTTACTAAAAGAGATTGAACAGGGTGCTAAAATGGTAAAAGTCTGGAAGAATTTTGGAATGATTACCAAAGACAAAAGCGGAAAATTTATACAAATAGATGATGAACGATTACAGCCTATTTTCGATTTTTTAGCTTCTAAAGGCATAGCGGTTATGGCACATATTGCCGAACCTGTGCAAGCTTGGCGACCACTTGACGACCCTAAAAACCCACATTACGGATATTACAACGAGCACCCCGAGTACCACGCATTTAAACACTCCGAAATACCAACTTACGAAACCATTATTGCCGCACGCGACAATTGGATTTCTAAAAATCCGGATTTAAAAATACTATGTGCACATATGGGCAGTATGTCTCATGACGTTGATATGGTAGCAGAGCATTTAGACAAATACGATAACTTGTACGTAGAACCAGCCGCTAGATTTGGAGATTTAGTAGGACAAGATGAAGAAAAAGTTCGGGCATTTTTTAGCAAATACCAAGACCGAATAATGTTCGGTACCGATTTTGGAAATCATGTACAACAAGATTCATTAACCGCTACAGAACTTGCTTCGGAACGAGCATATTTAGAAGAAGAATATGCATTGCGCATACAGTATTTAAGCACCACCGATTCGGTTGAAATTCGCAGTCAAAAATCGGAAGGTTTGGGTTTATCTGAAGAGATATTACATAAAGTGTATTATCAAAATTTTGCGGATTTTTTAGAAGTAGAATAAGCGACAGTTTTTTTTGCTAAGTAACTTGTAGCCAATTCCTTTATTACACGTGTAGACGGATTTGAATTCAATAGTGTTTTTGTATTAAACTCTGGAAGTCATTCCGGATTTATAGTTTATTCACCATCATTTGTTATCGAATTGATGATGGTAGTTATTTAAAAAAATAGAATAGAAACATTTAACATTTCTAACGGCCCATTTTTATCAGCAACTTAGGTCCAATAATTAGATGTAGCTTCATTTTTACATATAATCAAATAAATTTAACTGCCTTGCATAATGCTTAATTCTGAGGTTGTCGAAAAAGCGAAAATCGAGCTCATATTAAAAAACCAACAATGAATTCTACTGAAATTATTCAATTAAATTTTTCCGAAATTAGAAGACGTAGTATAAAATTATGGAGTGGAATTCCGAGCGAATATCTAAATTGGAAACCTGATGAAAGTGCATTTACAATTATCGAAATGATTAGACACGTTTTAGAAGGCGAACATCTGTTCCATAAAATAATCGAAAATCGTGGGAATTAAGGAAATTACCAATCCCCTTGGAAAGAATTAAAATATTTTGATTTAAATAACGAACTGGAATTATCTGAAAAATATCGAAGTAGTTTTTTGAGTATGATAAGTGAACTAAAAGAATCTGATTTGGAAAACATTAAAATTGAGAGAAAAGAAGTTGGGCAAAGTAAAAAACTTGGAGATTATCTCAATCGAATTGCATATCACGAATCTGTTCATGCAGGGCAAATGTTGAGTTATTTGAGAGCAATTGGCATTGAAAGACCACAAATATGCGACTAACCGAAGGTAAAATATATTTTTACACAAATGATAATTAGAGTCAATTCATTTGGAGTAATGCAATAGCTGACCAAAATTGAAGCCTAACAAGCACTACATTTAGAAATTAAAGACAAATGAATTGGATAATTTTAGTTATTGCCGGGCTTTTTGAAGTTGCTTTTGCCTTTTGTTTAGGTAAAGCTAAAGAAGCAACAGGAGTTGAAACAACATATTGGTACATAGGGTTTTTAGTTTGTTTAGGAATAAGTATGTTTCTTCTTGTAAAAGCAACGCAACAACTCCCAATTGGAACAGCATATGCCGTTTGGACAGGTATTGGTGCTGTGGGAACAGTTTTGGTTGGAATTCTAATTTTTAAAGAACCCGCAACATTTTGGCGACTATTTTTCATTTCAACATTAATTGCTTCAATTATCGGGCTGAAAGTAGTTTCAAATTAAACGGTTGGCATAAAAAGTAACTTTAGTAACCGTTTGCCCAAATTTAATTTACTAGCCTTTTATTTTAGAACGGCCTTTAGTGCTATGGCTCTAATTAATTCGTTCGCTGCGGCAGTAGGTTTATTTATTAATAGCGATTAAATTAGTAAGGTAGTACAAGGATAAAAAACCGTTAATGATACAAAACACAAAATATATTTTCCTTTTAATTCTGTTATTATCATGTACTACAACATCAAAAGGAACTGCAGATAAATCGAGTTACTTAAAGGAAATAAAAACAGAACTTGAAAAAGAGTGGCCTAACAATAAAACTATTAATATCGTATTTCATGGTCATTCCGTTCCCTCAGGTTATTTTAAAACTCCAGTGGTAAACACCTTTGGTTCTTATCCGTATCAATTGCTAAAAAAAATAAAAGAGCGATATCCATATGCTGTGGTCAATATAATTAACACAGCTATTGGTGGTGAACATTCTGTAAGTGGAGCAGCGAGATTTGAGAGCGAAGTTCTTACTCATCAACCAGATATTCTTTTTATTGACTATGCACTAAATGATGTTGGTATAGGCTTGGAAGCAGCAAAAGCGGCTTGGAATACAATGATAAAGAAATCATTAAAAAATGAAATTAAACTATTTCTATTGACACCCTCACCAGATCAAAGAATTAATATTCTTGAAGCAAATAATAGATTAGAACAGCACAGAAATCAGATTGAAATATTAGCCAATAAGTACAGTGTTGGCTTTATTGATAGCTATAATTTATTTAAAGAAAAAGTTATTGCTGGCGATATCATTTCTACTTTTATGTCGCAAGTAAATCATCCGAACGTAAAAGGGCACCAATTAATCTCAGATGAAATTATGACTTATTTTGAATAGTCTTACGTTTCAATTATCACTGATTAAACATAATAATGCTACTATTTATTAAGGCTTTTTAATCATCTAAAACAGAAAAATCACCCTCAAAAAGATAGATTTGTAAGGAAGTTGTTTCTAAATTATTAATCCACTCTTTTAAAAAAATTATTCGTTATTCCGTATTTCAAATGCATTAACATTTGAATCAAAACAGCACGTCTTTCATAGTCTTCATAACTAATTTTACATCAGAGAGTTAAAGCAATTCTCAATTAATTAAAAACATCACATATGAAGTTAGAAAACAAAAGAGTAGCTATTTTAGCTACAGACGGATTCGAGAAATCAGAACTTTTTGAACCCCTGAAAGCACTAAAAAATGAAGGTGCGCGAGTTGATGTCATTTCTGTAAAAAAAGGGCCCATAAAAAGTTGGGACGGTGATAACTGGGGTGAAAACATTGATGTAGATTATTTGGTAAACGACATTACTGAAAATAACTACAATGCATTAATCTTACCCGGCGGAGTTGCTAATCCAGATTTATTACGCACCCATGAAAATGCATTAAAATTTATTCGTGAATTCTTTAAAAGTGGAAAACCAGTAGCAGCAATTTGTCACGCACCATGGTTACTAATTAGTGCAAATGTCATTGAAAATAGAAAAGTAACATCGTATCACAGTATTAAAGACGATGTTATAAACGCTGGCGCAAATTGGGTAAACCAAGAAGTAGTTGTTGACCAAGGTTTGGTAACCAGCAGAAATCCAGATGATTTACCGGCTTTTATCGATAAGATAATTGAGGAAATTAAAGAGGGAAAGCATGAAGACCAAGTGGTTAATGCCTAATTACTAAATATATTAAGGAGCGGAATTAATTTCCGCTCTTTTAACTTTATCAATTAAAAAACAAAGCTTATGCCAATTCTAGGATCTTTAATAAAAGGACTTATTAATACTGCTGAAAAAATAACTTCAGATAGCAACCCTGTTGAAGAACAAAAACAGGTATTGAAGGAGTTATTGGAAAAAGCAGCTTCTACAAAGTTTGGCGAAGCCTATAAATTTAATAAAATATTAGCCGCTGATAATCTACAAAAATCATTTGCGGAACAAATTCCTTACTTCGATTACAATAGCATACACGACGTTTGGTGGCAACAACAATATAAAAACAACCAAGCAGATATCACATGGCCTGGTAGTGCAGACCACTATGCTTTAAGTTCAGGAACAACAGGAAAAACGAGTAAGCGCATACCAGTGACGCAAGACATGATTTCGTCTATTAAAAATGCTGGAATACAACAAGTTTTAGCACTGAAAAATTTTGATCTTCCAACTGAATTTTTTGAAAAAGGGATTTTAATGTTAGGAAGCTCTACCGATTTAACGGAAAAAAAGAATCATGTAGAAGGTGAAATTAGTGGTATTAGCGCTAGCAACATTCCATCGTGGTTTAGAGGTTACTATAAACCCGGACAAGAAATAGCTGAAATTGATGACTGGGATGAGCGCGTAAAAAAAATCGTAGAAGAAGCACCAAATTGGGATATTGGGGCACTAAGCGGAATTCCTTCTTGGATTGAATTGATGCTCGAAGAAGTAATTTCGGCACATCAACTAAATAACATACACGACATTTGGCCAAACTTGCAAGTTTATACTTCGGGTGGTGTTGCCTTCGGTCCTTATGAAAAAAGTTTTAATGCATTATTGGGAAAACCCATAACCGTAATAGACACTTATCTTGCTTCAGAAGGGTTTATCGCCTTTCAGAGTAGACCCGAGACAGATGCCATGAAGCTTGTCACGGACAACGGTATTTATTTTGAATTTGTTCCGTTTACTGCAGAAATAATTAATGAAGACGGATCTATAAAACAAGATGCCAAAGCGCTAACTCTAGAAGAGGTAACTGTTGACCAAGACTATGTACTTATTATGAGTACGGTGTCTGGTACATGGCGTTATTTAATTGGTGATACCATTGAATTCATAGATGTAGAAAAAGCAGAAATAAAAATTACAGGGCGTACAAAGTTCTTTTTAAACACAGTTGGTTCTCAGCTTTCTGTAAATAAACTTGATAAAGCGGTTTCTGAAGTAGAAGCTAAATATGATATTCAAATTCCCGAATATACTTTATGTGCAAAAAAATATGAAGATGGTTTTTATCATACCTGGTATTTAGGATCAGAAACCAATGAAGATCCTAAAAATATTGCACGTTCTTTGGATGGTTTTTTAAAAGCTGCAAATAAAAATTATAAAGTTGCGCGTTCAAAAGCGTTACAAGGTGTTAAGGTAAATGTTGTTAATCAATCTGTTTTTCATGAATGGAGTGGCGAAAACAAGAAAAAAGGAGGACAGGTAAAAATGGAGCGTGTTATGGGACAGGATAAATTTGAAACTTGGGAAAATTTTGTTAGCGAACAAGTATAATGTTTATAGTACTTTATGTATATCACGTGCTTCTACCAACTGCATAATTTCTTCAGGGGATAAATATAATGCTTTTATTCTGCTTCTATATTTCTCTGGGATACCTGCTTGTTTTAATATGAACTTTTTTGTTTTTAAAATATAATCTTCCATTCCACTATTAACCGCATATGTATCAGCTGCTCGTTCAGCTATTTTTATATGGTTTTTAGAAAAGACATACTTAATTCCAAACCATATTAATCCAAAAGCACTTTTATTTTGATAATCCATAACATGGCCAAGCTCATGACCGAGCCAACCAATTAATATATCTTCAGGAATATCCTTTGTTAGATAGGTTGTATCACCAATCGTAAATCTTTCACTTATTAGAATAATATAATATCTTTTTTTTGAAAAGAGCGTTTTAAAAAGCGGTTGTGCCTGCATCGTAGACTTTTTAATCTTCTTTTTAAATTTAAAATGTATCACTGTATTTTCTAATTCCGGATAATAGGACAAAGCGATTTTAGTTTCTTCTTTAATACTATCCGGAATTTTATGTTGTGCGGTAATCGACATGGACATTAAAATAAATATTAATAAATATTGCATTTCTATACTTTAACACTAATAATTCTGTACTTGGTAGTTGTAGCTAAAATTAATATAGCAAACGATTACAGCAGATGCAAGCCCAAATAGCATTTGCGTTAGCATCTGTATCGATAGCACTAATATTAAGTTGCATTTGCTCTTAAATTAGATAAAAACAAAATTATGGGCGTAATAGCAACATCAGAAAATCAGATTAAATTATTTTACAACTCAGATAATTCCATAGGGAAACAAACAAAGGCTTATGTACTATCTGCTGATAAATCAATACTTACGATTGATACGTCAAAAGAAAATCTAACGGGCACGCAATGGGCCGAAATTGCGGATGGTTTAAAAATTAAAGTTTCAGAATTAATTGATATTGAAAAACCTGATTTCAAAAAAATGTATGGGGATAGCAAAGCTAATTTAGATGAATCGGAATGGTTAAAAATCCTAGATAAAAATCCGCAATTAGTTTCAAAACCAATTTTATTGAATGGTAATAATTATTATACAATCAATACTCCATCTGAAATTGTGAAATTTATTGATCCAGACAGTGCCGAATTAGAAAATCAAAATAAATAAACATGATACGGAAAGGATCAGAAGTAATTTGGGACTGGGGCGAAGGCACCGCAAAAGGGAAAGTTATTGAGACTTATACTGATAAAATTACTAAAACCATTAAGGGTACTGAGGTAACTAGAAATGGTGAAACAGGTAATAAAGCATTATATATAGAACAAGCCGATGGTGATATGGTACTAAAGATTGAAAGCGAAGTAAAAAAAGCTTAGATTTAATAGTAGTATTTTTAGCAGCATTAAACTTTAAACGCGAGGCCGCGTGTTAATCCATTAAAATTGCGCTTATCCACTGCCCAGCTTTTCATAAACAAACTATTGGTAATAATTATAGATATTAATTTATCCTGTTACTTTATCAATGGGTAACTAAAGTAATGGACGACATAAAATACTATACCAATCTTAAGAATTCTAATAAGTCACTAGTAGATCTATTGGGCACACCAACATCTTTCACCGCTGTTCCAAACACCTGGCATGTAGTTGTAGTAGATGTTCAAAATTCTACACAAGCTGTTGATAATGGCAAACATCATCAGATTAATTTAACCGCTACAGGTGCAATTATTTCTGTCTTAAATACAATTAGAAAAGAAAATCAAAAAGTTGAAATTCCGTATTTTTTCGGTGGTGATGGCGCTACGTTTATACTACCAACATACCTATTAGAAAAAATTATTGTTGTCTTAGAAAACTATAGTATTCATATAAAAATTAAAACCAATTTAATTCTTAGAGTTGGTCATATACCTGTTAAAAGATTACTTGATAATAACCATAGTTTAAATCTTGCAAAGCATCAACTCACCAAACAACTAGCGATTCCGATTATACTCGGAAATGGCTTAAAAATTGCTGAAGAAATTATCAAAAAGAACTTCATAGAAAACAATATAAGTGATTTTAAAAAAGACCTTTTAAATTTAGAAGGCATGGAGTGTAGATGGAAAGTAATTAACCCCTTAAAAACTCAAAAAAAAGTAATTTGTTTATTATTAGATGCTATTAATGAAGAAGACCAGAGGGCGATATACAAAGACGTATTAACCCAGATGGATAGCATATTCGGAACTTTTCAAAGTAGAAGACCTATTAAAAATAATAATCTAAGTTTAGACAACGGCATTTCTAAAATTTGGCAAGAAATGAAAATTACGCTTGCAGATAAAAGTTGGATTTATTTAATTAAGAATTGGTTTGTTGTACGCATTGGCAAACTCTACTTAACATTAACATCTAACGGAAAACAATATTTAAATCAGATTGGTCAATTATCGCATACGTTCATGCTCGATGGTATGATTAACACCATATTTACCGCCGAACAAAATAAAATAGACGCTTTTATAAATTATTTAAATGCACTAGAAAAAGATAAAAAAATAATATATGGTCTTCATATTACACATGCCTCAATAATGTCTTGTTATGTTCTTGACAGAAAAAAGAACCATGCACACTTTGTAGATGGCACGGAGGGAGGTTATACCGCTGCTGCCAAAATGTTTAAATCTAAACTGAAAAGAATAGTTTGATATTATTATAATAAGTTAAAAACTAGGATCAAAAAATGAAATAAAAATGAAGGCAAAAAAACTACGTACAATCACATTAAATCTCATACTAATTATGTGTTTATCATTCTGGAATTTAAGTGCCCAAGATTTACAAAAACATAAATGGAAGCAAAGAATTTTAATTATTAAAACTACTGATGAACATTCAAAAATTTATCTAGCACAATTAAATGAATTTAAAAATTCGGAACAGGAGCAAATACAAAGAAAATTTGTTATGTATCAAATAACTAGAGAAACGTATGAGATGGTCGATTTTAAAAATATCACTCCCAATAAATCAGGAAGCATAACAAAAGAATTTGCCCAAGCAACGCTAACCAAAAATAAAAATTTTGAAATAATATTAATAGGATTAGATGGAGGTGTAAAACTTCGCCAAACAAGTTTATTAACGAAAGAAGAACTTTATCAAATTGTTGATTCTATGCCAATGAGAAGTGCTGAGATTAAAAGAAAAAGGTCCGACGATTAAATTAATATTTTAAAAATTGAATAAACATCATAAAATGTAAATTAAAGGTTCATGTACGCTATTAATATAGTTTTTCCGCATCAATTATTTCTTAATAGTCCACTTTTAGAAAACGGTCTCGACATTTACATTATTGAGGAATTTTTATTCTTTAAACAATTTAAATTTCACAAACAGAAAATAGCCTTTCATAGAGCTTCAATGAAAGCCTATCAAGAGCATTTAGAGGATTTGAGTTGCACTGTTCATTATATAGAATCTACAAATGTATTATCAGATATAAGAAACTTCCATAAGGAAATAATAGATAAAAATATTACTTCCATCCACTTAACTGAATTAACTGATGACTGGCTTGAACAGCGGGTACTGGCTTTAGCTAAGCTCTGTGAACTTAAGACTTACACCGACCCACAATTCCTAAATACTAAAGAAAGTTTAAATAGTTTTTTTAGACCTGATAAAAAATCATTTTTTCAAACAACTTTCTACAAACAGCAGCGTAAAAAATGTGATATTTTAATGAATTCTGATGGAAAACCATTGGGAGGTAAGTGGACATATGATGTAGAAAATCGAAAAAAATATCCAAAAACTAAAATTCCCCCTGCAGTTCATTTTCCTAATCCCTCCCCTATTTGGGATGAGGCTATAAAATATACCAATGATAATTTCTTTGAGAACCCTGGCAGTGTTTCAAGAAATCGTTTTTATCCCATTACCCACTTAGAGGCTACTCAATGGTTTGAGCAATTTTTAACATATAGATTTTATGATTTTGGAATTTACGAAGATGCTATTGTGAAAGAAGCAGTTATTTTAAATCATAGTATTTTATCTCCGCTTCTAAATACCGGACTCATTCTTCCTGAGGAAACTATAAAACGAAGCCTTTCATTTGCAGAACAAGAAAATATACCCATAAATTCAACTGAAGGTTTTATACGTCAAATTATAGGTTGGCGCGAATTTATAAGAGGTATGTATCTCTGTAAAGGAAAGTTCTCAAGAACACGTAATTTTTGGAATTTTCACCGTAAAATTCCTGCTTCTTTTTACACGGGCACCACTGGTATAGATCCCATTGATAATACCATTAAAAAGGTGCTAAAAACGGGATATTGTCACCATATAGAACGATTAATGATATTGGGTAATTTTATGCTTCTATGTGAATTTGACCCCAAAGAGGTGTACCGATGGTTTATGGAACTGTTTATAGATGCTTATGATTGGGTTATGGTACCGAATGTGTACGGTATGTGCATGTTTGCAGATGGAGGAACATTTGCCACAAAACCCTATATCGGAGGGTCGAATTATATTAAAAAAATGAGTAATTATCCTAAAGGAAACTGGGAAAGTTTGTGGGATGGTATGTTTTGGAACTTTGTAATCAACCATCAAGATTTTTTTAAATCTAATCCTCGAACATCAATGTTAGTTCATTCTTTAAATAGAATGTCTACAGAAAAAAGAACTACACATGTAAATAATGCTACCTCATTTATTAACTCCATTCTAACCAAATAGGTACACTACCTACCCTGCATCTCTACTTATCTTAAACGATTTCCTCTTAAACATCACTATAAAAACTATACCGAATATGTTTCAATTTGGAATATTTCCATTTATTATTTTGGAATATTTCCAAATTTAGGAATATTTCCATAATTTTGGATTAAATACATATTGCTATGGATTTTAATCGAATTAAGGAAAAATTGAACATTTTAGCAGATGCTGCAAAGTATGATGTATCGTGCTCTAGTAGTGGTAGTAATCGTAAAAACAAAGACAAAGGTTTGGGCGATACTGGCAGTGGTATTTGCCATACCTATACTGAGGATGGTAGGTGTGTATCACTATTAAAAATACTACTTACGAACCATTGTATTTTCGATTGCGCATATTGTGTAACTCGAAAGAGTAATGATATTAAAAGAGCCGCCTTCAAAATTCAGGAAGTAGTAGACTTAACAATCAATTTTTATAGAAGAAATTATATTGAAGGATTATTCTTGAGTTCAGGAATATTTAAAAGTCCCGATTACACCATGGAACGCTTAATTGCTGTAGCAAAAAAACTACGCGAAGAAGAGAATTTCAATGGTTATATACATTTAAAATCGATTCCAGGAGCAAGCGACGAACTCATGTATGAAGCTGGCCTATATGCAGATCGTTTATCAGTTAATATAGAAATACCTACCATCTCTGGTCTTAAACTTTTAGCACCAGACAAAAAACATGCAGATTTTATTAAGCCGATGTTAAAGGTGAAAAACGAAATTATTAGGTACCAAGAAGAGCGAAAAATAATACGTAGTACCGCTAAATATGCACCAGCAGGACAAAGTACTCAAATGATTGTGGGAGCCACTGGAGAATCTGACAAAGACATCATGTATTCCGCCACCCATTTTTACAAAAATTATAAAATGAAACGCGTTTATTACTCCGGCTATGTTCCTATTTCCACAGATAGTCGCTTACCATCATTAGGGTCTGAAGTACCCATGCTAAGAGAAAATAGACTTTATCAAACCGATTGGTTACTTCGCTTTTATGGTTTTAGTGTAAACGAGATTTTAGATGCAAAAAACCCAAATCTAGAGATGGATATTGATCCTAAATTGATGTGGGCGCTACGTAATCTAAATTATTTTCCAGTAGATATTAATAAAGCTGATAAGAGAATGCTAGCCAGAATACCAGGGATAGGCATGGGTTCTGTACATAAAATTATAAGTGGCAGGAAGTATCGAAATTTAAATTGGAACCATTTAAAAAAAATGGGAATATCATTAAATCGTGCGAAGTATTTTATCATTTGTAATTCTCGAGACTGGGAACGACGGGACTTAGATGCTGCAACGATTAAAAGCATGATTTTACAATCTCAAAATAGTAAGTTCAAAAACCATTTTAATAATCAATTGTCATTGTTCAACTAAATTAACTAACCATCAAAACCTATACTATGGAACACCTTACCAGCTCTACAAACGTCCCAAATTCTATTATTCATATAATTCTATTACGAAGTAAGAATCAATTTTTATCCTTGGGCTATAAGGTAGTAGTACTCAAGCATAAATTAAAAAAACGTCTTCGACTTTTGAAATATCTATTATTGCATAAAAAGTAGGGTTCGCCTATGAATACTGAAAAAACACTAGTTTATGACGGCAGTTTTAATGGTTTACTGACGGCCATTTTTTATGCATTCGAACAAAAACTAAATCAAGTCGATATTCAACGAAAAGGACTGCTCCAAAGTGGTTTATTTAATGAAATAGAAAACATTTATTCATGTCATGAAAAAGCAGACCGTGTACGAAATGGAATAAAGAAAAGAAATAAGAACGCGCTTAAAAATATATACTACGCCTATCTAAGTGAACAAAAAAATATTGACTCTTTAGTGTACATTTTCGTTCAAAAACTAATGCAAACAAAACAGCACAAATCAACCGATTATAGTGATGATTGTGTAATAAAAATAAAACAATTAGTTAAAAAAGTAGGGCGCGAAAAACATCGTATGGAAGCTTTTGTTCGTTTTCAATTGACCAAAGACAATGTGTACTTTGCGATTATTGAACCCGACTTTGATTTATTGCCATTGATATCTAAACATTTTAAAAATAGATATGCAGACCAACAATGGATTATCTACGATGTTAAACGTAATTATGGTTTGTATTATGATATAGAAAAACTAGAAATAATTTCCCTAGATTTAAAAAACATACCTTCCAATAGCACTACGAAAAACACAGTGTTTTCTGATATAGAATATGAATATCAAGATTTATGGAATAATTATTTTAGAAGTACTTCGATTAAATCACGTATTAACTTAAAACTACACGTACAGCACGTTCCTAAAAGATATTGGAAGTATCTTTCAGAGAAGAAAGAGATTTAATAAAAGTGTAATAATGGATAAAAACAATACTTTTATTTTTTAATTTAATGATTATTATAAAATACAGCACTTAATTTCTAAAGTACATTTAAAATTTCTCCCCCTCGTTTAAGTCGACGATTACAATACAATTGTCAGAATTAGGTAAACCAATCTCTTAAGAGATTAGAACCCATAGCATCAAAAAATGAATGGCAAGATTAAATATCGATTTACAACTAAAATGTGGCAGCACGATTCACCTGGCGGTTGGTATTTTGTTTCATTACCGAAAATTATATCAAAAGAAATAAGAGAAAATCTCGGTTGGCAGGAAGAAGGTTGGGGTAGAATGAAAGCATATGCGGAAATTGACGAGGTACACTGGGATACAGCAATTTGGTTCGATTCTAAATCAGACACCTATGTACTTCCAATTAAATCGGAAATCAGAAAAAAAACACGTTTGGAAATTAACAATAATGTTGAAATTGTAGTTTGGATTTAAGTTTTAGTTCTACTCCAGACGCTCTTTTTTAAATTCGGAGGGAGGCACACCCACATATTTTTTAAAAAATCTTGAAAAGCTACTCATAGAATCAAATCCCAATTCAAAAGCTAATTCCTTTGTAGAAATTTCGCTTCGTACAAGCCTTCGTTTTGCTTCTGTAATTTGACGCTGTTGAATAATTTGTTTTGCAGTTAAGTTCAGTTTCTCTTTTAGAATTTGATTTAATCGTTTACTACTAACCCCTATTTCTTTTGCATAATACAAAGTGTTGGTTTCATTCAAAAAATTTGTTTCCATAAGTTCTAAAAACTCAAACACCCTTTTTTGATTTAAATCCTGTTCCAAAAAACCGTCATTTTGATACCGAATTAAATGGAGCAATAGAACTTTTAATACCGTTTTCAGCATTATATACGAAACTGCTTTATTATTAAATTCAATCTCAAGTAATTGAATTAATTTTTTAAGTTGCTCTACCTCAGTTTTTTCATTTAAAACAAAAAGTGGGTATTTATTGAAAAGGGACATCACATCTAATACATACTCAATGTCGTCTTCATCTATTAAATCGCGTTCAAAATTTAATAAAAGACCATTATTACAATTGAATACTTCACTTTTAAACACCTCGTTTAAAGGCTTAAAATGGATAATTATACTGCCTTCCTTCTCAAATTCAAAGTAAATACCCATTGAATTATTTGAAAGCAATACTTTATTACTTTCAAATTCTTTAATCAATTGAATTTTATTTTTCCAATGTTCGTTCGGCATGTACTTTATAGTATACCACAAAAGTAAATGATTTTATCAAAGTTCTTATTTCGTAATTTTTTGAAACAGGTAATAAATAGCACAACCGATTACTAATGCCAAAACCGAAGAGACCGCATAAATGGCCATATAATTACTAGAAATGTATTCAATAAATGTAGATAAAAACTGCCCTCCAAAAACTCCCATTGAAAACAAACCCAAATTCTTGCCTTGGTTTTTAGTTGTACTTGCTTCAAGCATCATATGATTTAATAAGGGTATGGTAAAACCAAAACCTATCCCAATAAATAGTACAGTTAACACTAAAAAGGGTAAGCTCAGGGTCGTAGCTAACACCAAATAGCCCATCATAAAAAATAGAAAGCCCAAAACCACAGTATTACCTTCACCAAAAATTTTAACCATCCTTGGCATTTGACTTGCAGTCACAATTGCAATTACCGAAATAAAAGCCATAAGGTAGCCCGTTTGAGATTCACTAAAATCAAAAGATAAAGGCAGGTACAACGGCAAAGTAACGAAGCCTATAAAAAACAACATCATTGCCAATAACGAAGCGCTAAAAATTAATTTAATGCTATATTGACCGTGATTAACAGTTTCAGAAGTGATGGCATTCTCTGCCTGCTTAGATTTCGATTTAGGCAATGTTTTCATTACTAAAAAGAAACACACCAAAGCAACCAAATAAATATAGAAAGGGTATTGCCAATTTATTTCACCCAAAACACCCCCAATAGCTAAGAAAACTACGCCACCTAATTCTATAGCCATCCCCTGCCAGGCTATCATTTTTATTCGGGAGTCTCCAGTAAATAAATCAGCAATATAAGCTGTTACTGAAACTTGAATAGCCACAGTTGCCCCTCCAAGAAGAATTCGATCCAGAATTAATATATAATCGTTGGTAATAAATGCTCCTATTACACCTAAAATAGCATAAGGCACAAGACCCATGTACAATAGGTTAATTGATCCAAACTTAGGCAGTAATCGTCCGACTAAGGGAGCAAAAATAACCACGCCTAAAGAAGGTAAAGTTAGCAACCAACTCGGCGAAAAAAATAAGTTTTTATGAGTTACAATTCCCGAAAGGGAAGGTGCAATCACTGTACCTACCATTATAGTTAAACTACTTACAAACAGCAATGTGAAAATTCCAAAATTTGATATCTTATTCATACCGCAAAATTCAATTAAATCTTGCGTCTTGAGTTTACCAGATTTCTAATAAAGTGTGCAAAAATGGACACGTAGATACAATAGCATTATAGTATTTACTATTGCTGACAATGAGGAGTATTCAATCTTGACTATTGTTTTATGTATCTTTATAAAGCGAAAAGATTTGAAATAGCAATTGATTATTTTATTAGGTTTTAGCTTTCATACAAATAGGAGAAATATTTGAAAAACATTCCCAACATATCTTTTGATAGTTCTGGTTATACCAAAGATTTTGAACTTTTAAATTTAACCCAATTATTTGCTCGAATACCTAGCATAATAGATCATAATCCAATGCTACCCCATAGGATATCATTTTTTGCTTTGCTGATTGTAACTAAAGGAACTGGTAGTCATCAAATAGATTTAAAAGATTATTCTATAAAAGAAGGTACTGTGCTTAAAATTTCAAAAGGGCAAATTCATGCTTTCCATAAAAACGAAAATTACGAAGGGTTCCTTATACTGTTTACCGAAAAATTTCTAGTTAATCATTTCTCTAAATCTTCAGTAAAAATTATTAGTCATTTATATAATTACCACCTCTCCTCTCCCATTTTTAATGATAAAATAGGCAACGACTTTTTTCTAAATCAACTGATTTTAGAAACCCAATCTGAAAATACTTATGCGCAAAAAAATATAATTGCTTCGCTCTTAAGTTTATATTTATTACGATTAGAACGCAAATCAAATACTGATATAATACAAAGCAGCAATTCAAAATATTACCCAATATTCCTAGCTTTTAAAGATTTGGTAGAAGAAAAATACACGGCTACCAGAAATGTAAAAGATTATGCGAATATGCTTTTTACATCTACCAAACAACTAAACTTAGTTGTAAAAGAGTTTACTTTAAATACGGCAAAAATTTTTATTGATGATTTTGTTATCCTCGAAACAAAAAGAGCCATAGCGAGCACTAATAGTAGTTTAAAAGAAATTGGATATGCTATTGGGTTTGATGAAGTGACAAACTTTACCAAATTTTTCAAAAAACATACTGGAATAACGCCAAAGCAGTTCAAGTCAGAATTGTAAACTACATTCTCACATTCACCATTTTTATTCGAATATTCACCTGTTTGATTTCGACATATTATTTCAATTTTGTTCCAAACTTTAAAATTGAATATGATGAAAACAAAATTGACCTTCTTATTATTAATCACGATACTTAGTACAGGACTTAGTACTGCTCAAGACAAAACAACAGCAATAAATAAATTTGAATTCAGAGAACCTGAACATTTCTTGGATGGGTATTCATTAAATTTTCAATACCAAAATGGTACTGCTATCCACATGGAATTTAACAACGGGAAGGCCCAATATGAATGGGTAGCAGGACCTGCTAAGGGCAATGGAAATAGAGATATTTCATATCGTTCCCGCAAAATAGGAGACGACCAGTATTTAATTAATTGGCACGAAACAGGAATAAAAGACTACCTAACTATTGTTTTTGATTTTAAGAAAATGATTGTACATAGCTCTATTATAATCGGTTACGAAAACAAACCAGAAAGAACTTTAAAAACTGTATTCAGCAGTGGAATTATTGATCATTTGAAAAGACCCGAATAATTAATAATTCTTCAATAGAAATATCTTCTAAACTTTAATAGGCTTAGAAGATACTTATACTCCTAAAAGGTTTCACATTTACCATTTTTATCATCGTATTGATAAAGAATTCAAAAGCATATTTTTTCAACTTTGTATTGATAATCTAGGTCTTTTAATTAAAAAAGAATATTCGCACTATTATCTAATTATTTAAACAAAAAGCATGTTAGCATTAGAAAACAACCTTATAGAACATACTTTGTCGGAGCTTTTCATTGATGCGCAGTTCGACGAAAAAAGAATACTAAAAGGTTTGACCAATAGCAGAAATAGGGAAATGCAACCAATTGATTTTAAAGACGCCTATCTTTCAATTACAAAAGAACAAGGGCAGCATTTAGTTCGAATAATACAGCAAAATAACCTAAAAAATATAGTGGAGTTTGGCACCTCTTTTGGCATATCTACTTTATTCTTAGCGCAAGGTGCACAGCATACTGGTGGTCGTATTATCACAACAGAGTTAATTGAATCGAAAGCCAAGAAAGCGATTGAAAATTTTAAAAAAGCTGGGGTAGAGCATGCAATTGAGGTTAGAATTGGTAATGCTATGGATACCTTAAAAACGCACACAGAACCTATAGATTTTTTATTTCTAGATGGTTGGAAAGATTTGTACTTACCACTTTTTAGAATGCTAGAACCTAACTTCCATAGCAAAACAATAATTTACGTAGACAATGCTGAAATGGCAGACACCCAGTTATTTTTAAAAACTATTTATCAAAATATAAAATATCAAATACATCCTACATTCGGAGGGAAAGCTGTATTAATACACATAAAATAATTAAACAATGAGTGATGTAGCAAGTTGCCCAACATGTGGTGGCAAATCAAAAATAAAAGAAAAAGAAGGCAACACTATTTATGAAGCCCTACAAGACGAAGAAGTATTAAAAAAAGTAGGACAACTTAAAAAAGCTATGCAAAAATTTAAAGCTAAAGCAACGGCTTTAGAAATTGAATTGGAAAAACTAAAATCAAAACAATAAAATTATGGATATCGCTCAAAATAAAAGTAATGCCATTGCCTTTTACAAAATGGCTTATGAAGGAAACCCTACTAAAGCAGTTGAATTATATGTTGGCAAAGAATACATACAACACAATCCTTTAGTGGCCGATGGTCCTCAAGCATTTATTAATTATTTTGAGCAGATGCAAAAGGAGTATCCTAAAAAATCAATAGCATTTGTACGAGCAGTAGCCGAAAAAGATTTAGTGGCCTTGCACACGCATCAAGTTTGGCCAGACAATGATGAATATATCACTATGGATTTCTTTAGGTTTACTAAAGACGGTAAAATAGTTGAGCACTGGGACAGTATTCAGCAAATACCACAAACTGCATTAAATTCTAATACCATGTATAAATAGATGCAACTTCTAAAAAGAAATTACGGCTGGTTGATAGTGGCCATTTTAGCCACATTACCCTTACTTGTTATTTTTAATATGCTTCATTTTGATTTCTCAAATGGTATATCAATTTCATTAATTGAAGGTTCTGGTAGCGAAGGTAAAACTACTTTACAAATGTTATATCACGTTTCTGGTGAATTCGCAATTCGGTGGATGACCGCTGTATTAACACTAACACCTATATTTATTATTTTCGGTATTACTAATCTTTTTGTAAGGCAAGCTATGGGTATTGCGACTGCTATTTGGAGCATTCTTCACTTTATAATTTTCATAGCTGCAGAAGGCTTTTTAGAAACTTTTACTCAGGTAAATTATGTTGCAGGATTTATCGCTATATTAATAATAGTTCCATTGCTTTTTACATCAAACCGAAAATCAATGAAATTTTTAAAAGCGAAATGGAAGAAGTTACAAAGTTTAGCCTACGCCGCTATTTTATTGAGCTTAATTCATGTAGCCATATTAGATAAAACTTGGATAATTTATGCTGTAATCGTGGGCTTAGGTTTTATTATTAGAATGCCTATAATTAAGGGCAAGATATTTGAAATGCGTAAAAGTAGAAAAGCTGCAAAACTATAAGATGAACATAAGCGAAGAATATACACAAGTACGACAAGTAACTATTGATTTTTGTAGCCATTTAGAAATTGAGGATTATTCAATTCAAGTGGTGCAATTTGCGAGTCCTGCGAAATGGCATTTAGCCCATACTACCTGGTTTTTTGAAACCTTCATTTTAAAAAACTATTTAAAAGGGTATACAGCGTATAACTCCAATTTTAATTTCTTGTTTAATAGTTATTACAACAATGCTGGCGATAGAATTCTACAAGCCAACCGAGGTAATATGTCACGACCTAGTATCGACAAAATTTTCGAATACCGTGAACATGTAGATGCTAACATGCAAGAATTATTAAAAGGTGATTCTGATAAGAAAATAATCGATTTAGTAACCTTAGGTTTAAATCACGAACAACAACACCAAGAGTTATTAATTACAGATGTAAAATATATGCTCGGACATAATCCAATTTTTCCTGAATTCGATTCAGCTTTTAATTTAGTAAAAGATAATAATTCGAGTGACGAAAGTGTAAAAATTGAAGGTGGCACCTACAAAATTGGGCATCAAGGAAAAGATTTTTGTTATGATAATGAATTGGAAGTACACCAAGTTTATGTATCTGATTTTGAAATTAATAATCACTTGGTAACTAATGGTGAATTTATAGATTTTATAGAATCCGGCGCTTACACAGATTTCAACTTATGGTTAGACGAAGGTTGGTCTTGGGTAAATACAAACAATATTAATTCGCCCATGTATTGGCACAATATAAAAGGCGAATGGCACTACTATACACTTTCTGGATTACAAAAAGTAGACAAAAATGCTATACTAAGTCACATCAATTATTTTGAAGCCAATGCCTATGCCGAATGGAAAGATATGCGATTACCAACCGAATTTGAATGGGAAATAGCAGCTCAAAAATTAGATTGGGGCAAGCGATGGGAATGGACAAATAGTGCGTATCTACCCTACCCCAACTTTAAAAAAGAAAATGGGGCTCTTGGGGAATACAATGGTAAATTTATGAGTAGCAAAATGGTATTAAGAGGAGCCTCTGTAGCTACTTCTAAAAACCATAGCCGACCGACATATAGAAACTTTTTTAACCCGGTCGAAAGATGGCAATATACCGGAATAAGATTAGCTAAATAGATGATAGACACATTTAAAATCGACGTGCAAGAAGGTCTTGATGCAAGTCCGAAAACACTTCCCTCAAAATATTTTTACGATAAAAAAGGAGATGCACTTTTTGTTGAAATAATGAATTTACCTGAGTATTATCTTACACGAAGTGAACTAGATATTTTTCAAAACAAAACGCAACATTTAATTGACGCCTTAGACGTAAAGTCAAATTCATATTTCGAACTTATTGAGCTTGGTGCTGGTGATGGTTTAAAAACTAAGGAACTATTAAAGCAACTAGACGTTCAAAATTTTGAGTTTGATTATTTTCCAATTGATATTTCTTCAAATGCACTCGAGTTACTTCAAAAAGACTTGAACACCGAATTACCCAATGTATCTGTAAGACCTCAACAAGGAGATTATTTTAGGGTCTTAGATTCTTTAAAAAAGACTAACAAACCCAAAGTAATATTGTTTTTAGGCTCAAATATTGGTAATATGACCGATGAAGTAGCAGGACAATTCATTTATAATTTAGGATCAAATCTAAACGAAGGAGACAAACTATTATTAGGAGTAGATTTAATTAAAGCCAAAGAAATAGTACTACCAGCTTACAATGATGGTAGTGGAGTAACTGCAGCTTTCAATCTAAATTTAATAGATAGAATTAACAAAGAATTAGGCGCCGATTTTAATGTAGCTAATTTTGAACATCAACCGGAATACAATGAAAAAGATGGGATTGCAAAAAGTTTTATCGTCAGCACTATAAATCAAACAGTAGCAATAAAAGCTATTGGCAAATCGTACAACTTTAAAGCAGGTGAAAAAATACGAACAGAAATTTCTCGAAAATATAACGATGTGTTAATTGAAAAAATCATTGACAAAACAGATTTTACGCTCGAAAAGAAAATAATGGATAGCAAAGAATATTTTGCCGACTATATACTTACTAGACATTAAATTGCTAACAATACCTTCATAACAGCTATTTTTCAGCATCTCATATTTACCATTTTTAACCCAAGATATATCTTAATCACGCTGGAGATAATTTCCATCTTTGTATAACAATAGTGAAAAGATTATAAAAAATATATTATGAAAATAGCAGTTACATCGGCAAGCGGAAAATTAGGTGCATGTATTGTTAGACATCTCATTAAAGAAATAGGTAAAGAGAATGTCATCGGCATCGCTCGAACTCCAGAAAGGGCTGAGCATTTGGATGTAGAAATTAGAAAAGGAGATTATAATAGTATTGAGGAATTTAATAGCGCCTTACAAGGTATAGATGCTGTGCTTTTAGTCTCTGGCATGGACGAGCCCCAAAAAAGAATTCAACAACACAGAAACGTAATTAATGCAGCAAAAAATAATGGCGTAAAAAAAATAGTGTATACCAGCATAGTGGGTGACGAGGAAAAAAATGCTTTTAGCCCTGTCGTACAAAGTAATCGCCAAACAGAAGAAGATGTTAAAAATTCCGGTTTGGAATGGGTCATAGGAAGAAACGGAATTTATATTGAACCGGATTTAGAATACCTAGAAACTTATTTAAAAGAAGGCGAAATTAGAAATTGTGCAGGTGAAGGAAAGTGCACTTATACAAGCCGAGAAGAATTAGGTTTTGCTTATGCTAAAATGCTTGTAGAAGACAAACACAATGGCAATACATACAATTTGGTGGGTGAACCGATTACGCAACATCAACTTGCTGAATATATAAATGAAGTTTTCAATACTAACTTAGTTTACAATCCGGTATCTTTTGAAGCCTATTTAAATGAAAGAAAAGCAGCTTTAGGCGATTTCATCGGAACTGTGATTGCAGGTATTTATGAGGGAATAAAAAGTGGTGCAAATAATGTTCCTTCCGATTATGAAAAAGCTGCAGGAAGGCCCCACAAATCTGCTTTAGCACTTGTAAAAGCATTTTAAAAAACAACATATTTATTAAATCAATTTAGCTTAAATAGGAATTTAGCATCCAAACCAATTTTTCTTGTCCAGAAATTAGATCACTCATTAAAGAAGAAGTTCCTTCATCACTATGATCAGAAGCTAATTCTAAAATTTCCCGTTCTTGAATTAATAATACACTTAGATTGTTCTTAATGGAATTAATTGCCGTATCGCCATCAGATACATTTTTAGTAACTCTAATAGATTTGTTTTCCATATAATCTTCATACGTATGCAATGGGTTTAACCCTAAAGACAAAATACGCTCTGCAATTTCGTCAACTACTTCATTTGTTTCTGTATAAAGTTCCTCAAACTTTTCATGTAAAAAGAAAAAATTTCTGCCTTTAACATTCCAATGCAAACCTCTTAAATTCATATAATAAACCTGAAAATCTGCTAAAAGCGTATTAAGTTTATTAGCAACATCAATTTTATACTCTTGGTTCAATCCTACTGTTTTATTTAAAGTTTCCATAATTGTATTGTTTTTTATTATGAAGTAAAAGTAGCCCTTAAGGCACTATTACAACGTAACTTAGGTTACACACACTATAGATTTAAACTATACTATTATTCATAATTTAATGATTGCAAAAAATAAACCTAACTAAATAATCACCTATCACTTATATATAAAACATAGTGGTGATTTTTAAGACCTAACACAATGCTATAGCCAAATATTAGCAAAAGAAGAACTGACATCTTTTGTTCAATTATTTATTTGCAAAAAAAATAGGCTTATGTGACAAAAGTCACATTTCACCTTAAAAACTCATCGTAATTTTACGATAAGAATTATGAAAAGAAGTTTAGAACATATCATTTACAAAGAAGACACAGAAGTACTAGCAAAGATTGCTAAAGCTTTAGGACATCCCACGAGAATTGCAATTTTAAAACATCTCGAAAGTCAATCATGTTGTTTTACAGGAGATTTAGTAGAGGTATTTCCTTTAGCGCAATCTACTATATCGCAACACCTAAAAGAATTGAAGAATGCTGGTCTTATTCAAGGAGAATTAGAACCCCCTAAGATTAAGTATTGTATTAATAAGAAAAATTGGAATATCGCTAAAGTATTATTTCAACAATTTTTTGAATGATATTTTTTTAATTAACCTATCGCCTATTGGCGATAAACAAATTTTATAGTTATGAGTAAAGTAATTAAAATATTAGGAACTGGTTGTCCAAAATGTAAGACAATGACAGGTGTAGTAAGGGATGTTATCGCAGAAAATAACATTGATGCAAGTATTGAAAAAATTGAAGATATTATGGAAATTATGAAATATAATGTAATGACCACGCCAGCTTTAGTGATAGATGATGTAATCACTATAAAAGGTAGGGTACCATCTAAAGATGAAGTTTTAGCACTATTGAACTAAAAAAAATACAATGAATTATCAGATAAAAGCCACTTCCATTTTTAATGACGATGCAGTAATTCATGTAAAGGAATCGAATATAGGTTTTGGAACTACTTTAAAAACTGCAGATACATTGCCAAACCCTGCTGAACTATTTTTAAGTTCTTTTGCAGCCTGTATGTTAAAAAATGTTGAACGTTTTTCATCTATGATGAAATTCACGTACACAAAAACTACACTAGAGGTAAATGCTACTAGGCTAGAGCATCCGCCAAGAATGGATCATATAATTTATAGCTTAACAATTTACAGTGATGACCAGAAATTAAACACTGCATTGTTACGAAAGAACATTGAAAAGTTCGGAACCATTTACAACACTGTAAAATTATCTTGCACTATATCGGGCACGATTAATAAAATAGAGAATGTTTGATTGGGTTCAAAATATTGCAGATTGGCTAGTTTATAATGTCTTAAATCTAAATAAAGGTCAACATTTAGCAGAAGCTCTAAATTTCTTTATTTACGATACCACAAAAATTTTAATCCTTCTTTTTGTTGTAATCTTCTTTATGGGAATTGTTAATAGCTACTTCCCTATAGATAAGGTTAAAAATTATCTTTCAAAAAATAAATTATACGGGTTAGAATACTTAATGGCTAGCATTTTTGGGGTAGTTACACCTTTTTGCTCTTGTTCATCAGTACCCCTATTTATTGGCTTTGTAAGAGGTGGAATTCCGTTAGGAGTTACATTTGCTTTTTTAATTACTTCTCCTTTGGTTAACGAAGTTGCTATTGGGCTATTTGTTGGTTTATTTGGTATAAAAACAACTTTAATTTACGTAGTAAGTGGTGTACTCTTAGGCACCATATCGGGTATTATTCTTCAGAAATTAAAACTTGAATCTTTTTTAACCCCATGGGTAAAAGAGGTTTTAGCAAATGCACAAAAAGATCAAGATGCCTTTATTGCAGAAAAGCAAACATTAAAACAACGGTTACCTATAATTTGGAATGAGGTAATAAAAATATTGAAAGGCATTATTCCCTATGTAATTGTAGGGATCGCAATTGGTGGACTAATGCATGGATATATTCCAGAAGGCTTTTTTGAAAAATATATGGACAAAGACAACCTTTTTGCGGTACCTATAGCCACAATTCTTGCGGTACCCATGTATTCTAATGCATCTGGTATTTTACCAGTAGTACAAGTATTAGTATCGAAAGGCATACCACTAGGAACAGCAATCGCATTTATGATGGGCGTTGTTGGCCTATCATTACCAGAAGCAATGCTTTTAAAGAAAGTAATGACCATAAAACTAATAGCGATATTTTTCACTGTTGTTACCCTCTGTATTATCATTTCTGGGTATCTATTTAATCTCATTTTATAATTATTGATTTATGAATAAATTAAAGCTACTGTTCTTACTAACAATTACTATCTCTTTATCACAATCTTTAAGAGCGCAGACCACTCCAAAAGTTTATACTAAAGGAGCTATGAAAGATATGGGTACCGAATATAACCTGAAGGTTTGGTTGGACACTTTACCTAACAAATCTAATTTGTTTGCCATGGGACCATATGATAAAATGAAAGGTGAAATAACCGTTGTTGATGGCAAACCTTTTTACGCCACAGCATTTATTGAAGACAAAGCTGTAGTTAGCCAAAGTTGGGATATTCGTTCTCCTTTTTTCGTTTATAGCAATGTAAAAGAATGGGAAGAATTTAGTTTAAACGGTGCACTAAATAGTATTGATGAGATACAGAATAAGGTAGCAGAAATAGCAAAGAGCAAAGGTTACAATTTAGACGAACCATTTGCTTTTAGAATTGTAGGTAAAATGGAACAATTAACTGTTCATATTGTAACGCCTAGAAGTGCTGCTATTGAAGGATATCGAGCAAACGTAAAATCTCAAAAATTCAATTTAGAAAAGGTTAAAGGTCAAATAATAGGTTTCTATTCAAAACAACATCAAGGAATATTTACAGGATCCAAAAGTTTTATACATGTCCACTTTTTAAAAGATGACCAAACATTTATGGGGCATTTAGATAAAATCTCATCTGGCAATACTACTTTAAAACTCTATCTCCCCAAAAGGCAATCGAAGATTAAAACAGGTATGCGAGTAAATGATACCGATTTTTCAAAAGGTCGTTTAGGTAATATTCAGGACATAGACCTTAATGATCTGGTTAAATTTCACGGACATCTTTGCGATGGACTGGTCGTAGGCCATCTAGCCTTGCAACAAGCTTTAGGCGAACTATATTCAGATGGAATTTATGATCGTACAAATACTCGAATCGTAAGTAAATCTTCGCCCTGTTTAACCGATGCCGCTATCTACACAACCGGCGGCAGGTATCAATATAATACCTTTTATGTTTCCGATGATATAGATGGATTGTTTAACGTACAGCGCATAGACACAAAAAAGGTGGTAAAAGTTTCAATGAAAAAGGGAGTGAAACCCGCAGAAATTGACAAACTAGGTTCACTTGCTGTGAAAAGAAAATTACCGGCTTGTGATTTAGATAAATTAAGAAGTATGGAAGATGATTTTACCGAAATGTTACTTTCTACAAATCCTAATGATAATTTTAAAACGACTGAGATTACTAACTTTAAATGGAATCCAGTTTTAGTAAACGATTATACTAAAACCGACATTTTAAATAAAAACAAAGTAAAATGTATTAAGTAAATTACAAGTCTGCGACGATGCTGGTAAACACTTGTGAAACACAGTTGTAATTTGATTTATTTATAGAATAATAGTTTCTACAAGTACGATATGAATTAAAGAATACCCAGCTTCAAATTCTTCAATTAAACCTTTGGCCAATTGTTGGTATACTTTTAGATGATTAAATTCGTCTACTATTGCGTATATCTAAATAAAACAATTCGCTTGCAAAATTTTAAATGAAACAATTAAGACTTCAGAATACCTCAGATAATAACTTTCAAAAAGCATGGGAACTTTACCAAGAAGCTTTTCCTATTGAAGAAAAAAGATCTTTGCAAGGTCAGGCAGATGTTTTAGAAAAAGAAAATTATCATTTTGATATTTTAATTGAAGGGGAAGAATTTATTGGATTTATCCTTTGGTGGGATTTTGAAAATTATAAATACATCGATCATTTTGCAACTGTAAAAGAGCAACGGAATAAAGGTTTCGGAAAATTAATTCTCCATAAAGTGATGGATAATTCGGAGAAGCCTATTTTATTGGAAGTAGAATTACCTAATTCAAACATAAATAAACGAAGAATAAAATTTTACGAAAGAGTTGGATTTAAACTAAATCAACATTATTACGAAACACCGCCAATGGAAATAGGGTTACCGCCATTACAATTATTAGTATTGTCCTATCCAAATCTTATTTCTAAAAATGACATTGAACTGTTTGTAAAAAAGTGTCATCCTATAATATTTAGAGATGAATAATATAGCTTTGTAATACTTATTAATTTTATTGTTTGGTTCTTTTACAAATACCGACAAAATATACCATAATCCTAAATACCAGCAATTGGAAATAATAGAAAGTAATAAAGGTGAATTCACTATTTCTACTGATATAGATAAACTAGATATATCTAGCATTCATAAATTCCTTGCAAACGATGCGGATTGGAGTGCAAATATTCCGATAGATACACTTACCATTTCCATTGAAAACTCACTTAATTTTGGTCTTTACTTTGAAAACAAACAAATTGGTTTTGCTAGAATAATTTCAGATTACGCCACTATTGCATATTTAGGAGATGTTTATATACTAGAAGAATTTAGAGGAAAAGGTTTAAGCAAATGGCTTATGAGCGAAATCATAGCACATCCAAACCTTCAGGGCTTAAGAAGGTGGATTTTGTTAACTGATACCGCCGAATGGCTCTATAAAAAATTCGGTTTTACCGAACTACCCCATCCAGAATTTTATATGGAAAAACACAATCCGAATGTGTACAAAAATTTAGGATAAGCATATTTGAAACAATCTAAACTCATACTTCCAATAATTGTAATCTCGCAATTCTGTTGTACATCACTTTGGTTTGCTGGTAATGGTGTAATAAATGACCTCCTATTAAATTTCAACTTAAATGGTAATGCTTTAGGTCATTTATCATCTGCAGTACAATTTGGATTTATTATTGGCACCTTGGTTTTTGCAATTCTGACCATCGCCGACCGATTTTCGCCATCGAAAGTGTTCTTAGTGAGTGCTATTTTGGGCTCTATTTTCAATCTAGGAATTATATGGGAAGGAAATAATTTAATAAGCTTACTTACACTTCGTTTTTTTACTGGATTTTTTCTTGCTGGTATTTACCCCGTAGGCATGAAAATAGCTGCAGACTATTATGAAAAAGGATTGGGTAAATCTTTAGGATTTTTGGTAGGCGCATTAGTTATAGGCACTGCATTTCCTCATTTACTAAAAGAAATTACAGCAACCTATTCATGGAAATCAGTATTAATTGCAACCACTACTCTTGCAGTACTTGGCGGTATATTAATGGTGACCTTAGTACCCGACGGACCCTATCGTAAAGCAAGTCAGCAATCAAATCTATCAGCCTTTTTTAGTGTATTTAAAAAACAAGAATTTCGTTCGGCTGCATTTGGTTATTTTGGTCATATGTGGGAGCTATATACCTTTTGGGTATTTGTACCGATACTCCTAAAAACTTATACTATTATTCATCCGCAAACAGCATTTAATATTCCACTATTATCATTTATAATTATCGGAATAGGTGGAATAGCCTGTATCTGTGGAGGCTATCTTTCCCAAAAAATAGGCACTAAACAAACTGCCACTATTGCTTTATTATTATCGGGTTTATGTTGCCTAATTTCTCCCTTACTAATCAATACTCAATTTGAATATTTATTTATTGGATTTCTTACTTTCTGGGGAATGGTAGTTGTGGCAGACTCGCCACTTTTATCAACACTAGTAGCCAAAAATGCACCCTCTGAAATAAAAGGTACTGCCCTTACTATCGTCAATTGTATTGGTTTTTCTATATCAATTATCAGCATACAAATACTAACTTTTCTAATTGATATTTATAATACTAATCTTATGTATACGCTGTTAGCGATAGGTCCAATTTTTGGAATAATAGCTTTATTAAAGAAATATAATAAAACAGTAACTGTATTTCCCTAAAAAAGTAATTCACTTACTTAACATATTTCCTTTCTCAAGAAATACCATCTAGCCAAAATAATATTTAGTTTTTCTTATCTTATAATCAAATTACCATTGTACTCAGAAACACCTTTGAAGTTATTTAATCTTAATACCTAATTAAAAGCAATGAAAGTTACAGCAGCACATAATGAGCGTATGGCGAAAATGACATTTTCATCCGTTTATCCGCATTACTTATCGAAGGTTGAAAACAAAGGGAGAACAAAGGAAGAATTGCACACTGTAATTTCCTGGTTAACGGGATATGATGATAAAAAAATTGAATATTATGTAGCGAATAAAACTACTTTTAAATCGTTTTTTGAGAAGGCGAATTTACATGCGAATGCCCATCTTATTAAAGGTGTTATTTGCGGGTATCGTATTGAGGAAATAGATAACCCTTTAACCCAACAGGTTCGATTTTTAGACAAACTGGTAGATGAGTTAGCTAAGGGTAGAAAAATGGAAAAAATACTACGTGTCGAAAAAACGTAATGCTAAAAATTTCTAGGTTAAAAAAAATCTTATAAATAGATTTCTTTCCAATTTTCTATTCAACATTTAATTGCTAAATTGGTGTAAATTACATGTCACTAACCACATATAAATATGATAATTTTAATAAAAATTATTAATAACTAATATGAGTTCATGATAAAGCGTTCTTTACTAATTGCCAGTTTATTTTCCTTTTTATTTGTAGCCTACGGTCAAGTTGAAAATCCACCTGAAAATGTGGTAATTTCTTCAAAAAAGAAAGAGACCAAAGTATTTGAAAATGAAAGTGGTGTGTTACACGTAAATGTTTCACGAAAAAACATCAAAAATTTTAAGAAAAAAGGGGTTATTCAATACAGCGATTTTAATGCAAAAGGCGACGGTAAAACGGATGATATGAATGCTATTGCGGCAACGCATGCATTTGCCAATTCTCACAATTTAAAAGTGAAGGCAGATGAAGGTTTCACTTATTATATTGGTGGAAAAAATCGTTCTGCTGTTATAAAAACGGACACCGATTTTGGAAATGCATCTTTTATAATTGATGACACGAATGTTGAAAATAAAGACACTTCTATTTATCTAGTTCGCTCGAGCAACGAACCATTTAAACTGAATGGCTTAACATCACTAAAAAAGAATCAAAAGAAAATTGATGTTTCTTTAGAAGAATCTAGCTTAATTACGGTAACCAATTCGAATACCAAACACTACATCCGGTATGGATTAAACCAAGACAACGGATCAGATCAGACCGATATTTTCGTAGTGGATAAAAATGGAAATGTAGATATGGACGCACCCATTATTTGGGACTTTGACCAAATAACAGAGGTAACGGCTTTACCAATCGACAATACAACTTTAAAAATTACCGGAGGTATTTTTACAACCATTGCAAATAAGGCAGCATCTAAGTACACCTATTACAGTCGTAATATGGTAATTGGTCGTTCCAATGTAATTGTTGATGGTTTGCAACACCATATTAAAGGTGAAGGAGAACATGGAGCACCCTACAGAGGTTTTGTTAGCACCCGAGATTGTGCATACATAACAATTAAAAACAGTATACTAACGGGCCATAAAACCTATCGCACTATAGGTTCTGCAGGAAAACCTGTTTCGATGGGCACTTATGATCTTTCACTTACGCGTTCACTAAATGTTACCATAGAAAATTGTAGTCAAACTAATGATATAAACGATGGAGCTTATTGGGGACTTCAAAGTTCTAATTATTCCAAAAATCTAGTGTATGATAATTGCACCTTTTCTAGATTCGATGCACATAAGGGAGTTGCCAATGCAACCATCCGCAATTCAACATTGGGCCATATGGGAATTAATGCAATTGGCTGTGGAACCTTAACGATAGAGAACAGCACTATTAATGGTAGAAACCTAATCAATCTCCGTTCAGATTATGGGAGTACTTGGCAAGGAGAAGTATTTATTAAGGATTGTGTTTTTGTACCTTCAGGAGGAAAAAAACCTGCCAGCGCTAGTTTATTTGGTGGTACATATACTGGTAAGCACGATTTTGGATATATCTGTTATATGCCAGAAAAAATCACTATTGAAAACCTTCAAATAAAAGATTCTAGTCATCCTGAAGATTATGAAGGTCCGGCAATTTTCAATAATTTTAATAAGAATATGACAGATAGCACATACCAGGAAGAGTATCCTTCTGTAAAAACTAAAGAAGTTATTCTTAAAAATGTGACTACTGCGAGCGGAAAAGAATTAATGGTAAGCAGTAACCCTTATATGTTTAAAGACGTAAAAGTAATTACTAAATAAAGTATCCTAGAATACAACTATATTAAAGGATGACAAACGTATTAGCAGCGCAATTAAACCAAATAACGAAATTATCGGAAGAAGAGATTTTGTCTATTGAAGAGAGTTTTCCCATGAAGACTTTTGAGAAGGGAACATTTTTATTAAAGCCAGGACAAATTGCTAAAGATTCATATTTAGTTATTGAGGGTTGTATTAGAAAATATTCGCTTGAAGACGGTGAGGAGAATACCATGGAATTTTATATCGAAGGAGATTCCGCTGCCGATTTCAATAGCCTATCGAGTAAAAAGCCATCTAATTATTTTTTCGTCTGTACCGAAGAAACTACGGTTGCCGTTTTAAATACAGCTAAAGAAGCTGCATTGTATAAAAAATATCCCCGGTTCGAAACAATATGTCGCGTAGAGTTTGAAAAAATGATGGGCGAAAAAATCGCTGCCATTGAAAATTTTAATGGCTTAAGTCCTGAAAATAAATATATCGATTTATTAAAAAATAAACCTGAATTAATCAATAAAGTTCCGCAATATCAATTAGCGAGTTATCTCGGTATTAAACCAGAAACACTAAGTCGGATTCGTAAAAGAATTACCCAAAAATAGTTCCCTACTCCTTTTTTTGAGCTACAATATAATATTCTGTTGCAGGTTTATCGATTAAAATATCGGCTTCTACTATTTCGAAACCAGCATTTAAAATAGACTCCTTTAATTCTGCGATACTTAAAAATTTTAAATAAGGCAAGATGGTCAACATTCTTAATAGATAGATTATACAACCCGAGAAAACACCTATAGAAGTTCTCTTTTCTTTTAAACAAGCTGTAGATGTAATTATTCGTCCGTTTGGCTTTAAAAGTTTGTTCATTCGATTTAATACTGCTGTACTGTCTTTAAAATAGAGCAGGATATTAAATGCCAATATCGTATCGAAACTACCTTCTTTATATTTTTCGTCGAAAAGTGTTGTTTGCGAAAATGCTATGTTATCCTTTTCGCTGGCTGTTTTTTTGGCGATGGCTATCATTTTAGATGATGTATCGAAAGCTTCAATCCGCTTAACATCATTAGCAAACGCAATTGCATACAAGCCTGTAGCACAAGCAAAATCGAGTACTACAGCATCCTCTTTTAAATATTTAGGAGTTCTAGTTAATATTTGCTCATAGGTTTTGTCTTTAGCTTTTTTGTCATAATTCTTAGAAAGCTTATTCCAAAATTTCTCAGATTTGTTCATGGTGCTATTTTCAATATACATTAAACACAAAGGTCTGCTAGATAGTGGAATAATTCATTGACTTCAGTCAAGAAATGAAAATATTAGCTCAAGCACCTGTGGCAGCATATAAAATAATTGTGTAGCACTACTCGGATTAGAATGCTAAAAGCGAAGAAAATTTTATCTGTTTATGGTCCAGTACTTTTTTGTATTTTTAAATTATGTATTAATCAATACAGCACTCTCCCCCCTTTCTAGCAATAACAGAGATTACTTCTAGTAATATATTTACAATATCAATTATGAAAAATTACATTACATTTTTAGTTTTCATTCTAATCATTAGTTGTACTACGGAAACAAAAAAATCCGAATTGGCTAAAGTTAATCAAGCTACTTTAGCCAAACATATTGAGCGGCTTGCTTCTGATGAGTTTCTAGGGCGAAAACCATTTACTGAAGGTGAAGTAAAAACGGTAAATTATTTAGAGAATGAGTTTGAAAAATTGGGGCTTTCACCTGGAAATGGAGCCAGCTTTTTTCAAGAGGTACCGATGGTAGAAATTACTGGAACTCCATCTGAAAAAATGATTATTTCTGGAAAAGAAGGCAGTTTTAATTTAGACCTTTTAAAAGATTTTGTTGCAACCACCAATAAAGCAGTTTCTGAAGTTAGTCTTGATACTTCTGAACTTGTATTTGCAGGTTATGGAATTGTTGCTCCAGAATATGAATGGAATGATTATGAGAGTGTCGATTGGAAAGGTAAGACTGCTGTAGTATTAATTAATGACCCGGGTTTTAAATCTGGTGATTCAACTTTATTTAAGGGTAATGAAATGACTTACTATGGCCGTTGGACGTATAAGTACGAAGAAGCGGCAAGGCAAGGCGCCGATGGCCTAATCATCATTCATGATACAGAACCAGCATCGTATGGTTGGAATGTAATAGAATCTGGTTGGTCTGGTTCCCGATTAATTATTACCAGTGATTTACCCTTACTAAAAGTTGAGTCATGGATAAGTGGTGAGAGCGCTCAAAAAATATTTGATGCATCAGTCATGAAAGGACAAGATTATAAAGTACTAGCAAGAAATAAAAACTTTAAACCCATTCCATTAGATTTAAACACCTCCGTTGCGATTAAAAACACTATAAAAAAAGACGTTTCTAAAAATGTGATTGCTGTCGTGCCGGGTACCGATAGAAAAGATGAGTATATAATTTACTCTGCGCATTGGGATCATTTTGGAGTTGGTAAGGCGATTAATGGAGACTCAATATACAATGGAGCAATAGATAATGCTTCTGGTACTGCGGGTCTGTTGGCAATTGCCGAAGCCTTCAAAAATAGTAAAAATACAAAACGTTCTATTGTTTTTATGGCGCTTACTGGCGAAGAGCAAGGATTATTAGGATCAGCATATTATGCAGAAAACCCAATATTTGACCCTAAAAAAACAGTAGCGAATATTAATATAGATGCTTTGGCTAGTCCTGGAGAAATGAAAGATTTGACGATTACCGGTTATGGTCAATCTGAAATGGACGAATATGCTAAAGAAGCAGCACTGAAACAAGACCGATATATAATTCCGGATCCAGACCCTGAAAAAGGGTACTTCTTTAGATCAGATCATTTTAATTTTGCTAAAATTGGCATTCCTGCTTTATACGCTAGTGGTTCTTACGAAGGTTTTGAATATAGTATTGATGAAATAAAAGAGCTTAAGAATTATTATCTTATTAATAAATACCATCAACCCTCCGATGAGTACGATTCTGAAACAACCGAATTAAGTGGCGTGCGATTAGATTTACAATTACTATTTAATGTAGGTTTAAAATTAGCCAATGAAGATTATTATCCAAAATGGAACGAGGGTAGTGAGTTTAAGGCCGCAAGAGAGTAATTTTTGCTTACTTCATTTATTTTTAATTAAGATTTATCAAACAACTAGTCCTCCCTTGGCAAACGTGATTCTTTTTGCGCTATTTGATACACAAGTGCTGCAATTACAGTGGCATTAATTTTCATATCGCGTTCCGGAACATATTCTAAAGCATCTAAATTTGTATGATGTGTTACCGTGCTATAGTTTAGTTTATCTTGAATAATCTGAAACCCAGGAATCTTATAATAATCGAAAACATCGTGATCGGTAAAATTTGTATTCTGAATCGTTAGATTATCTACATCTAAATGCGAATAGGGTGCTAACATTTCTTCAAAAATTGGTTTTACCGCTTCATTGCCTTGCAAATAAATACCCCGCATTTGTCCTGCTCCATTATCCATATTTAAGTAGGCAGAGATTTTCTCAACTTCTTTTTTCCGCTTCGTCTCCTTAACTTTTCCATAGTGTTCTTGAGCATATGCCATAGAACCCACATATCCTTGTTCTTCACCTCCCCAAAGGGCAATTCTAATCGTACGTTTTGGCTTTAATCCTGTTGCTTTAATAATTCGCATCACCTCCATCATAACCGCAGAACCTGCACCATTATCTGTTGCTCCAGAAGCAGGGTGCCAGGAATCGAAATGAGCACCAATCATTACAACTTCATCCTTTAATTTATTATCAGACCCTGTAATTTCCCCTATTATATTTACGTTGTTTTCTGGTTTTAAATAGAGTTCAGAATCTAAATGGAATTTAATTTTTGGACTTATCCCTCTTCCTATTAAACGCGTTAATTTTCCAAAATTTTCTGGTGAAAGTGCAAAATACGGCAATGGTTTTACATGACTTTCTCGAAAGTTATAGGTGCCACTTGGGTGAAGAATACCAGGGTAAAAAGGTGTAGTTCCTAAAATACTCAAAGCACCTTCTTCTTTTAAGAATTCAAAAAAGCCATCATTCTTTCTCATGATGCTATTAAAAATAGCGTCTATATTTTTTATTAATTCAACATTACCAATTGATGGCCCTAGAGGATTATTTGGCGCGGGTACAATCGATTTTTCTGCTTCTTCAATTTCCTCTTCGGTATAACGTGATGACAGTGCATCGAACAACATATTCGATTTTGGAGCTGCGCCAATAATAACTGTTTTTCCTTGCAGTTTACCACTCCATTCATTTTTTACTTTTTCTAAATCGCTATGACTTTCAATCCATATTAAATCACCTATTTGCTCACCGTTAGAACTTTCGGTCCATGCATACGGGTAAGCTTGTATTTTCATGTATGCTGGTTCCGTCATTTCCATATTAAATGAGTTCACCTCCCAACCCATACAATCGTCACAATAATTTTCAAAATACACTTTATCTACACCCCAACTTTCCATGGTTTTCTTCGCCCATTCTGCAGCTGTTAAGTACTGATCTGTTCCTGTTAATCTAGGACCATAAACATCGGACAAGTCTGTGATTAAAGTCATTACTTGAGATTTCTGAAAACCTTCGGTATTAATTTTTGATAGTGCTTGCGGTTTTGTTTGACTGTACATTGTAGCTGTTACAATCAAAAATACTAACGTACATATTTTGGAAATTCTTTTCATAATGTAACTGAAGATTTAATTGGTTTGGATACTATGAATTTAATAAAGAAATATGAAAGTCAACGTACGCACGTAACATTTATTAATTCATCTCTTTTTACTGTAATTATAGATTCCTAATTCGGTTTGTATTCGTTAAATTAGAGGTGCAAAACAAAAGTTACGACCAACAACTTTATACTAGACAAAACCAATCCAAAAACATTTTAAAACTCATGTTAAAAATCTCAAAATCACTTTTACTCATTGCATTTTTATTTGGAATAGCTATACAAACCTCAGCCCAAGAAAGTTGGGAAAAAATAACAACAATAGAAGACCTTTACGACAGCTATCCTGTAGTCGTAAAAAACATGTTAGACCAATTTAATCTAGACTACAAAGGTCTTGAAAAAGCAAAGCAAGCGCGTGAGAACGACAATTTTGTTGAGGCGTCTAAGCAATTACTTGCATACTATAAAAATGGGAATACGGCGCCCGACTTACGACAAGACACACCCCCACAAACTAATAATACTTCTGCTATTGCAGATACAACTTTAACCGATGTTTACATCATACAAAATGTTAGAGGAAAAGTCCCTGTGGGTGCAGATGGTCATCGCGATTGGTATTACAAAGGGCCAAATAATGATAAAGAGTGGGCATGGCTTTCCAATCGCCATACGCAGCTTTTCGAAGTCTATACAGCCTATTTAAATACGGGAAATCCAAAATACGCCGAATATATCGATTTGTTTTTACGCGATTTCATTATTAAAAGTATGCCCTACCCTGCTGTTAAAAGTGGCACTTCAATATGGCGCGGATTAGAAGTAGCGGCACGCGCAAAAAGATGGACTAAAATTTTCTATGGGATGATTAACAATGAGTATGTCACCCCGGCAACTAAACTTTTAATTTTATCAAGTTTACCCGACCATGCCCATTACAATAGAAATTTTCATTCACAAAATAACTGGTTAACTATGGAAATTTCGGCATTGGCAACTGTCGCTGCTTATTTTCCGGAATTAAAAAAATCGGATGATTGGTTAAACTATACGATAGAAACCATGACTGAAAGTATGAAAAAGCAAATTTATGCTGACGGTGTGCAAACCGAACTAACCTCGCACTACCACAATGTATCTATGTTACAATTTGAATTGTTCAAGAACATCTGCAGAAAGGCAAACAAAAAACTACCTGACTTTTTCAATAATACTATAGAAGATATGTACCAGTATATATCGCATATGGTACGACCAAATGGACTACGATTGTTAAATAATGATGGCGACAAAGGCAGTGATGTAAATTACATTTTAAAAGGAGCAAAAAACTTTAATCATCCGGACTGGGAGTATATTGCTACTAATGGTACATCGGGAGTAAAACCTACAGACGGTCCCTCCTATTTTTATCCATGGGCAGGGCATTTAATTTCACGAAGTGGTTTTAACAAAGATGCGCATTGGTCCTTTTTTGATATAGGTCCTTGGGGCAGTGGCCACCAACATAACGATAAATTACACCTCTCGATACATGCTTTTGGCAGAGATCTTTTAGTTGATTCCGGACGCTTTGCTTATACAGGTGAAGTAGCCGAAAAATTTCGTCCCTACGCGAAAGGGAGTGCTGGGCATAACCTCATCTTAATTGATGGTAAAGGTCAAAAGCCAGGTCCCAAACTCGCTAAAAAACCATTGGAAGATTCTTTTTTTAAACTAGAGGATAATTTTGATTATGCCTCTAATTCTTTTGATCAATATATAGATCTAGAGGGTGAGGCAAAACATACGCGTTCTATTTTCTATGTACGTGGAGAGTTTTGGGTGGTTGTAGATCGAATTGAAACTGACAAACCCAGAACTATTGATGCGTTATGGCATTGGCATCCAGAAAACAAAGTTGAACAGCACAAACAGATAGTTCGCACAAATAATGAGCGTGGAAATCTTGCTATTATTCCTGTAGGAACTCAAAAGTTTGATATTAAATTTACTAAAGGACAAGAAGTTCCAGAAATTCAAGGCTGGTATAGCCCGGAGTACAATCTTTTTGAACCAAACATTTCGAGTTCTTATAGCGCTAAGATAGCAGATGACACTACCTTTGTTTGGTTACTTGTACCTTCTGAAGGAGCGACTCCGAAGTTAAAGTCCAAAATTATTAAAGATGATTCGGACCAAATTGAGCTATCGGTAAAATCGAAAACGAAATCATGGCAAATGACAATTCCGTTTGAAAATAGTGCGAAGGCTAAATTGAAAGTTAAATAAGGAGAAAGTATATATAACACCTTAAATTTGCTTCTTTTCCAGTAGTAAAATGTAATACCGATTCAGAACTAATGACGCAGCACAGGAAAAGAAATAAAAGTTTAGGTTTAGCTGAATTAATTGCTATTGCTTTGGGTGGTATGGTTGGTGGGGGTATATTCACTATACTTGGAATTTCTGTTTCTCTGATAGGAAACCTAACTCCCTTTGCTATAATAATTGGTGGTTTAATAGCATCTTTAGCCGCATACTCTTATGTGAAATTAGGATTGTATTACAAAGATGAAGGAGCCACATATTCATTTTTTAAAAGAACTTATCCAGGTTCAAATTTTTCTGCTTCTGCAATAGGCTGGTTTATTATATTCGGATATATAAGCACGTTAGCGCTTTATGCGTATACATTTTCTTCGTATGCCATAAGCAGTACCGATTTCGCAGATAACATTTGGATACGTAAAAGTATTGCAGTCGGTGTGATAGGCATTTTCACTTTCATAAATATTTGGAGTGTAAACGGCATGGGGAAACTTGAAGACCTAATGGTGTATACAAAACTGGTCGTTTTAACTATAATTTCGGTTGTGCTCATGTATCATGGAACCACAGACTTTGGTTCTTTTGTTGCGAACATGGCTTTAGATTTAGAAAATTCAAATTTTTTCTCGATACTCATTGTTGCTTCGCTAACCTTTGTTGCTTTTGAAGGCTTTCAACTGGTAATAAATGCTGTAAATGAAATGTCGAATCCAGAAAAAAATATTCCAAGAGCAATTTATAGTGCAATTACATTGGCAATATTGATTTATGTAGTGATATCGATGGGGGCTTTATTTGCAATACCAACAGAAGAGATTATAAAAAATAAAGAATTTGCCCTTGCGGCTGGTGCAGGAAATGTTTTAGGTAAACTTGGAACTAATCTGGTTATTTTTGGCGCCATTTTAGCTACGAGTAGCGCGATAAGCGGAACTGTCTTTGGATCATCGCGGCAAATGTCTGTAATTGCTAAAGATGGGTATTTTCCTCGAATACTTTCGATTAGAAAAAATAATAGTCCGCAAAATGCAATTATTGCCATGGCGCTAATTTCTAGTTTCTTAATCTTAATTGGTGGATTAGAATTAATTTTAGAGTTCGGGAGTGTTACTTTTTTATTGGTATCATTATTAATGGCGATAGCCAATTTTAAAATCAGAAAAAAAACAAACTCATCTACATTTTTAACCTTATTATCAATCATTGGATTAAGTATCGGTGGAATTTTAATTCTGTATTATGAACTAACTAATAATTGGGAACAAATGTTAGCAATAGTATCACTTTATATTTTACTTGCCATTGGTGCAAGGTGGTTTTCAAAAAACAAAAAAAATAAGGTACAGGATTAACTTGCATCAAATCGAAATCGCATTGAAACTAAAAAGTAGAATTCAAATTTCATCGCAGTAACAATAAAAAAATGTCTTCAGAAAAAAACAAACCGGTAAGGGCCCGATTACATGAACGCAACAAAAATCGAGAGCAATATAATTTAGAGGCATTACTAAAGTCCACTCCAGAATTAAAGGAGTATATAAAGCCCAATAAAAGAGGAGATGATTCTGTCGATTTTGCAAATCCGGTAGCAGTAAAACTTTTAAACAAGGCGATTTTAAATCACTATTACGGCATAAAGAACTGGGAATTTCCAGACGAAAATTTATGTCCACCGATACCTGGCAGAGCAGATTATATACACTATATAGCAGATATTTTAAGTGAAAGTAATTTTGGAAGGTTGCCTAAGGGTGAAAAAATCAATTGTCTTGATGTTGGTGTTGGGGCAAATTGCATTTACCCGATTATTGGGGTTACGGAATACGGCTGGAATTTTATTGGTTCAGATATTGATTCAAAATCTATTGCTGCCGCACAACAAATTGTAGAAAAGAATCCGTCACTTAAAAATAAAATCAGCCTTCGCTTACAGGCAAATTCTAGGGCTATTTTTAAGGGTGTTTTAACTGACCAAGAGCAAATAGATATAAGTATTTGTAATCCTCCTTTTCATTCTTCTATTGAGGATGCTCTAAAAGGAACGCGTCGGAAAATAAAAAATCTGACAGGAAAAAAAGTAAAAACCCCGGAGCTCAATTTTGCAGGAATTAGCAATGAATTAATTTATGATGGAGGAGAACAGCAGTTTATTCGAAACATGATTTATGAAAGCAAACACTTCGCTAAAAATATCTTTTGGTTTTCAACTATAGTTTCAAAAGAATCTAATCTTAAAGGAATTTACAAAACCTTAGAAAAGATTAGCGCCAAACAGGTAAAAACGATTGCTTTGGGCACCAGTAACAAATCGAGTCGCATAGTAGCCTGGACATTTCTTTCGAATGAAGAACAAAAACAGTGGCAAGCAACACGATGGAAATAAGTGAAAAAAATTAAAAATTGTAACAAATAGGTTTTTCGTTTGTCTTTAATCAAAACGACTATAAATGAAAATCGTAGCAGTACTATTAATAGTATTTTTAACCCTTATTTCTTGTCAGCAAACAAAGGAAGACAACTATAACATAGGGCAAAAATCTTTAACCTATATAGATGAAACCCGTAATCGACCATTACCTACAGAAATATGGTATCCAACTTTAGATACCATAACAAATACTTCTCTGGAAACAAAAAACAAACCACTTTTTAAAACCATAACAACGATTCCGAATGCGACTTTTTTAAATAAAAAATTTCCGCTTTTAATAATCTCTCATGGCACTGGTGGCAGCCGATTTTCATTAACCTGGTTTATCGAAAAAATGGTTAAAGAAGGTTATGTTGTAGTTTCACTCGACCACTATGGTAATTCTACTTTTAATAAAATACCACGAGAATTTGTAAAATGGTGGGAACGCGCAATTGATGTACAACATGTTTTGTCTCAAGTTTTAAAGGACCCAAAAATTGGAACACACATCGACACTACGCGCTTAGGAGGAGTTGGATTTTCATTAGGCGGATATACCAATATAGCATTGGCAGGTGGTTATGTAGATCGAACATTACAAGAAGCTAGTAATGAAGAAGGCAGCGTTTTACCCGCTGAATTTCCGGAAACCGACGAGGTTATCGATTTTGAAAATGACAGTCTTATTGTTGCTTCTTACAATCAGTATAAAGATTTGGTAAAAGATGAACGCCTAAAAGCATTTTTTGTAATGGCTCCAGCAATCGGATTCGGATTTCATTCTAAAGAACAGACAGCCAAAATTAAGAATCCTATATACATAGTTGCTGGTAAAGGAGATACAGTTGCACCTGTTAAAAGTAATGCTGAAAAATTTGATAGTTTGATTGACACGAGTACAATGCATTTATTTAATAAGCAGGTCGGTCATTATGTATTTTTAAACGAGGCAACCGAATTTGGAAAAGAAATAATGCCAGCAATCACCGTTGACCATGAAACTGTAAATCGAAAAAACATTCATGAAGAAACTATACAGCTAGCCATTAATTTTTTCAAAAAAACATTGTAAAGTAGAATGTAATAGCTTTGTATAGAAAGCTAAGCAAAAGTGAAGCCTTACTCCTGCACTACTTTTATTATTGAAACTATTATGAAACCAATTAGCCACTTTCTATTTGCTCTCTTTATTACATTTTCTAGCACTTCTCAAATAATAAAAAAACCTTTACCAGAAAAACTGGTCGTGCTCACTTTTGACGATGCCCCAGCTAGTCAATATTCAGTAGTTGCACCATTATTAAAAAAGTTTAATTTTGGAGCCACATTTTTTATTTGTGAATTTCCACCGAATTATAAAGACAGTACGCTTTATATGAATTGGCGACAAATAAAGGCATTGGACAAAATGGGTTTTGAGATTGCCAATCATACTCAAACGCATGCCAATGTTGTTAAATTATCCCCGAAAGAATTTCATAAAGAATTGGCTTATATTGAAAATAAATGCGACTCTTTAGGTATATCGAAACCTACGAATTTTGCCTATCCGGGGTACGGTCTAAATACTGAAGTATTGCCGTTTTTAGAGGAGCGCGATTACCAATTTGCACGAGCAGGAGGAAGTCGTGTTTATGACCTTCTAATAGATCACCCTTTTTTAATTCCAAGTTGGGCAACCAATGCCAATAACAAAACTGAAATATTAGAAGCGTTTAACAAAGCTGAAAATGGAAAAATTGTTGTGCTAACCTTACATGGCGTGCCTGATATTGAACACCCTTGGGTAGATACACCACCTGAATTGTTTCAGGAGTATTTGCAGTATCTAGCAGAAAATAATTTTACCGTTATTTCCCTACGGGAATTAAGCACCTACATCAATATTGAAAAAGCGAAAGAATTACTAAGTCCCGATTTAAATAAAGCGCTCAGCAATTAAGTATTGCCATGTCCTATTTAATACTAAAACATTATCGTGTAAAAACCTCTTGGTGCATTACGTTACCATCAACGTCTTTATGCTCAAATTTCAGCTTCGTTTTTTCTTCTTCATGGTAAACTTCGCCCGATAAATATCCTCCTTTTACTCTAAGAAAACGATGCAGCGGTTTTACATTTTCCTGTTCCCAACCACCGGCATGACTGTCGGACCCAGCACCGGTACAAAATTCCCATAAATTAGAATCTTTAACATGGCTTACATATTGCCAATGGCGATCACCATTACACATGTAAATGTTATCGTGTTTATTTATAAACTCTCTTATCATATTGCCTTCATGTTCAAAAGCTTTATTGGAGTGGTTATCATTTTTCCCTTTTGGTCTATCGGGCCCAATAATTGGCGAGGCGGAAATAATCACTTTAAAAGTAGCATCAGATGCATCAATGGTTTTAAACAACCATTCTCTTTGTGTTTCCCCAAGAATAACTTTATCTGGTCCGTCTGGATCTGTATTCTTACTTCGATAATTTCTACCTTCTAAAACCCAAATCTGCAAATCTTTTCCCCAACGAATAGTTTTATAAGTTTTATCGTTAGATGGAAACTGTTCGTTATCAAAAATTTCAAGTCCACGCTCAAAAGAGACCGTACCATAAGTAGTACCCGGAAAGGCATCATCTTTTAAGGTATCATGATCATCTTTCATAAAATAAGAAGTGGTATTGCTATAAAAATTCCGTTGAAAAGGAAGCGCAAAAATACGATCCCATTTAAAGCGTATTAATTTTTCTGTAAATGCATAGGGGTTTTTCTTATCGTAATATTCTATATCTCCAGTATGAATAAAAAAGTCGGGGTTATCCTTTTCTAGCGCTTTATAAATGCGATGTCCTTTCTCGTTATCCCTTCTATTATAATCGTGACAACTAACAATCCCGAAAGAAATCTTTTGCTGCACATCGTTACTTGGAGGTGTATTAAAAGTTCCGGTTATGGTATTTGTGCTACTATGTTTAGCTGATTTTCTAGCATTAATTACAACGGTATATTCCGTATTGGGTTGCAAGTCTGTTAAGCGCCATTGTTTAGTGAAGTTCTTAGTAGCATCTACTTCCAGCCAATCTACTGTGATTTTAGCGGCTTTATTAGCTGCAGGGTAATACGTAAGTTGCACTTCACCAGCACTACCCGGGCAAGCCCCATCCATATCTTTTAGTGATAAATTTTTAGGAATCTGAACACTTTCTAAGAACGCCCCATCTTTTAGTTTCGAATATTTCTTATGGTCTTCATTCGTAATTTCTGTGAACATTTTACCATTTGAATTCAGTTCTGGATTTGCGGTTAAACGCGTCCATAATACAATCGAATTCTGATCCGCCCAACCATTGTGAATTCCGTTACCAAAAAAAGGTGCTGATTCAGTATTTACAAAACTTGGTAAAATAATAGCGGCGGTTGAAGCTGCGGTTGTATTCTTAATAAACTTTCTTCTTTTCATACTATTAACTGAACTAAAATTAAGGTTGACTGTTTGTCACATCAATTTAATAAATATAAAAGACAATAGCTGAAGATTACGACTACCATTATTCAAAATATAAAAAAACCACAAATCATATTTTTTACAATAAAAAATTACCCTTTAAAAAGACAATCTGAATAAACAAATTGAAGGGAATAGTTTAAATTTAACCTCATACTTTTATCGTAATGGTTTTAAGAATATCTACTAAACTTCGATAATCGTGTCTACAAGAATTTTACAATGAGCGGCGGTTTTAATGACGACATTCCTGTTTACAATAAAATATCAACCTATAATGATATAAAGGTTGAACCGTTTGATGTGAACAAAAGGTACACCAAGCCTCATAAGCACAATAAATATCTTGAGTTAGCATATTTTACCAAAGGCAGTGGATTTCATTATTTGGATGAAGAAGCTTTAGAAGTTACACCCCCGGTACTTTTCTTAATTCATAAAAACCAAGTACACCATTGGCATATTGATAAAATTCCGGAAGGCTATGTAATTATTATTAAAGCATCTTTTTTAGACACTATTTTAGACCAATCGATTCATATGCAATTGATAGAATTAAAGTCGCTACAAAAGGTAGTAATGCCGAAAAATGATGAAGTACTTAACATTTTATTTAGGGCCTTACATATAGAGATGAAAGCCAATACCATAAACCAAGAAGTTATTGAGAGTTGTTTGAAAGCGCTACTATCAAAAATTATCGCAGTATCTAATATCACCAAAGATCAAAACAATTCTTTAGAACATAATTTTATGGAATTATTGTCTGAAGACCTCAACAATAATGTGGATTATTATGCTGGCAAACTAAACACCTCTTCGCAAAATTTAAATGCCGTATGCCAGAAAGTCTTTGATAAATCTGCTTCAACCGTAATTAACGAACAGTTAGTAAAAGAGATAAAGCGCCAGTTATTATATACTTCAAAGAATATAAGCAATATCGCTTATGACTTAAATTTTAAAGACAATTCTAATTTCACCAAGTTCTTTAAACGCCATACCAAGGTAACACCATTACAATTTAGAAAAGTAGTTAAATAACAAGGAATACCATTTAATTGTAGAATACACCATTATACTTTGTATGCTACTTATAACTTGCACATCTATTAAACTACCAAACCGATTATGGCAAAATATCATCAATTGCTAGTACTTCTTGTTTTCGCTATGTCTGCAACTACAGGTTTTTCACAAATGCAAGGAAAAATTATAGACGAGCAAGGTCTTCCGTTAGAATATGCAACAGCTGCTTTATTTAATGAAAAAGACAGCACCCTAATTACAGGAGTTATCACCGATTTAAATGGTGTATTTCTTATTGAAGATTTAAAAAGCGGCAGCTATTATTTGGAGGCATCTTTTATTGGATATGATATAAAGACGCTAAACAACATTAGCTATACAGCAAAAACAATTAAAAACTTAGAACCCATACAACTAACACTTGGCAATCAATTAAACGAGGTAATTGTAAAAGGCGAACGTGCAACTGTAATTAATAAAATTGACCGTCAGGTATTTGATGCCCAAAAGTTTAAAAATGCCCAAGGTGGTACTGGTGTAGATGTAATTCGAAATTTACCATCGGTTAGTATCGATGCGCAAGGTGAAATAAGTGTACGCGGTAGTTCTGGGTTTATGGTTTTATTGAATGGCAAACCTACACAAGGAAATACTAGTGCATTAATGGCGCAACTGCCAGCCAATGCTATTCAACGTGTTGAAGTTATTACTGCACCCTCTGCAAAATACGATCCCGAAGGCAAAGCAGGCATTATAAATATAATCACTAAAAAGGGCGCAACCGATGGCGCTTATGGACAGCTGAATATTAAGGGCGGACTACCGTCTATAGAAACCTATGATAACGATAAATACCACCAGCGTTATGGCATAGATGCCACCTACAATATTAGAAATGAAAAGTGGAATATCTCTTTAGGAGCCAATTACCAAAGAAACGATTTAGGCGGACGAAGAGAAGGCGATGTTTATACGATTATTAATGATACGCTAACGCAGTTTCCATCTACAGGAGAACGCAGTTTTGATGAAGTAAATTACAACGGAAGGCTTACGGTAGATTTCACTCCAGATACCACCAATACCTTTTCGTTAGGTTTTTTTGCAGGTAAGCGCAGTAAGGATCGTTTGGCCGATATTGTTTATTATAATAACAATGCACGAACGCCTGCCGATAATGCAAATAGCTTTCGCACTTTTCAATATTACAATCACAATTTAAGAATACGAAAAAGTGATTTTGCTTTGGGTAGTTTTGATTACGAACATATCTTTAAAAACGATGCACGTCTATCCACTTCTTTCTTATATGAATATACCCTCTTGGGTGGCCCTACTGTGAGTGAAAATTTAGGAGAACCGGATCGTTCAATTTTATATCAAGATGAATACAACACCAATGACAACCCCTTAAACGGAGTTCGTTTACAAGCCGACTATCGTTTTAAGTCGTTTAGCTTTGGAACGCTAGAAATTGGTTATCAGTTTCGCAATTTAAACCATACTGGCGATTTTGTTTATGAAAGAAGAACCGACTACGCTGCACCCTTCCAACTCGTACCAGAATTTTCTAGTGAGGTAGATTTAAAAAGGACTATAAATTCTGCGTACACCCAATTTTCTGGAAAAAGCAACAAATGGAATTACGCTGCTGGTGCTCGTATTGAAGGTATGAATAGAACATTAGAGTTGCGCGACAAGGCCAATACAGTAGACACTACATATACCTACAACTTTACCAAAATATATCCGTCGGCATCGTTACAACATGCCGTAAGTGAAAAGGCAAATATAAAAGCTTCGTATAGTAAAAGGGTTGAGCGAACACCAACCTTTAAAATGAATCCATTTCCGGAACGAGAACATTCAGAAACTTTAGAACAGGGTGATCCAACATTAAAACCAGAATTTATTGATCTCATAGAATTAGGAATTACTCAGAAACTAAAAGGTGGTAATTCTATTTTTGCCACCGCTTATTTTAGAAATGTAAAAAATGTGGTAAACCGGGTCAATACTATTTATAACGACACCATTTTAAACAGAATATATTCGAATGTAGGTACGGCAAAAGCAATCGGAATAGAAGTTGGCGCGCAATTAAAAGCTACGCAAAATTGGTCTAATTTTTTAGGAGTCAATATTTACAATTATAATATTAATGGTTCTTTTGATAGTCAACCAATTAATACGGAGGCAACTGTCTATTCTATAAATTTAAATTCTACCTATAACTTTTGGGAAAACGCATCGCTACAATTTACTTTTAATTATTTGTCTGAGAGAATAACGGCCCAGGGTGAAGATTCCCGTTTTTATGCTCCGAATTTAACTTTTCAGAAATCGTTTTTAGATGATAGGCTAACAGCAACCTTGCAATGGCAAAATATAGATATGGGCTTGTTAGATACTAACGAACAGCGCATAACCACTTATCGACCAAATGAATTTTATACGACTACCAATTATGTGTACGAAGTAGATATGATATTGCTTAATGTTGCTTACACTTTTAAGAACGGTAAAAACAAAGCGAAGTTTATCGATAGTGAATTTGGTAAACGTGAGTTCTAAAGTAATTTTTTTTAGGTGTAGTTTCGCTATAGATAGATTATAAATTATCGAGCGGACTAGCAATCTTGGCCAGACTACGTGGAGTAACTTTTGTATAAATCTGCTTGGTTTTTATTGAATTATGCCCTAGTAATTCTTGTATAAAACGCATATCGGCCCCAGCTTCTAAAAAACAATACTGGCCAATGCTTGGATCAAAAACCTGTTCTTTTATTTTTTAACTTTAAGGAGTTAAAAAACACCATACAACATGGGCTAAATGCAATAAAGGCTAAGGCCATGACTGCAATTAGCCGTTATCGTCGTTGGTAACAATTGGAATAAAGCCTGTAACATAATAGAAAACTAACAGACTTATTCATCAATCAATCAAAAAATCATAAAATGAATTCATCTATTAAAGCACTAATTTTCGCTTTCATAACCTTTTTAACATTAAATTCTTTTTCTCAAAGCACAAATGAAGAATTATTCAATAGAATTGACACTTATTTGGAGGCAAGCGTAACAAATGGCTTTTCTGGAGTTGTTTTAGTTTCTAAAAAGGGAGAAATTATTTTATCCAAAGGATATGGATGGGCAGATAGGGAAAATAAAATACCCAACTCACCATCAACAGTTTTTAATATTGGTTCTGTAACTAAACAGTTTACAGCATCAGCTATTTTAAAACTTGTAGAACAAGTGAAAATCAAAACATCAGATAAAATAAGTTCATATTTTATTCAGACACCTATTGATAAAAGGGATATAACTATTCATCAATTACTAACTCATACATCAGGAATTGCTAATAGAACTGGTGGTTTTCGATATGATGAAGCAAGTAAAAAACAGTTTCTAAAAGAATTCTTTGAATCAGAATTACAATCTAAACCAGGCGCAAAGTACCAATATGCAAATGCCAACTACATCATGTTAACGGTTATATTGGAGTCCGTTTCAGGGCAAACGTTTAGTTCTTTTCTAAATGACTATTTGTTTGAACCTTCTCAAATGAAAAGCACAGGATATAAAAGCATCAACTTTAGTACAGAACGACTAGCACATGGCTACTACTATAACAGAAATGATGAGCAATGGGAAGATTGGGGAACAACCCAACAGCACCTTCCTTTCAATGACAAACATTGGTATAGTATAGGTAAGGGAGACATTCATTCTACCATTGAAGATTTATATAAATGGGATTTAGCTTTAAAAAACAACGTTGTTTTAACATCAAAATCTAAAGAAATCCAAGAAACACCGTATGTAGCCGAAAATGATAAAATGACTTCTTACTATGGTTATGGTTGGGCAATATCTCAAAGTAATAGAGACACCAAAATCGTTGCTCATAATGGTAGTAATGGATTGTATTTTGCAGATTTTGTTAGATTTATAGATGATGATGTAGTTCTTATATACATAACAAATGCGTTTTTAGGTAGTGAATCAGAAAACGTTGCTCGAGAAATAGGCAAAATGATTTTTGATTCCAATTATACTGCAACACCAATTTCAAAGAACATTTATGAATTAATTCATGACTTTATGAAAACGAATCCATCAGTAAATGCAGAAAAATTACCGGCTTATTTAAAAATAAATCTTAATTACAATTTTAGTAATCATGCAATTCTTAATCAACTAGGATATAGCAGATTGAAAAAAGAAGACAAACCTGATTGGGCGTTAGAACTATTTAAACTTAATGTGAAGTTATTCCCTGAAGATGGCAATCTATGGGATTCACTTGGTGAAGCTTACTTAAAATATGATAAAAAAGAAGAAGCTATAAAGAGTTACACAAAAGCAGTGGAATTAGGTAGTGAAGGCTCAAAGAAAACATTGAATGAATTGTTAAAAAAAGACTAGAGTAAAAAACTGTTGCCAACAATGGCTCCTATGAAAAGCCCTAGTCCAATTCTCTAAAGTTCATCTATACATGCCTAGCCGGCAGGCGGGCGCAAAATCCACAAGTTACGCCCCGTAAAAAAAACGGGGCTACTTGATAAACGATGAAATCGGGATCCATATTCATAATTAGTACCATTCCCGTTACATCGTTGATGGATTTTACTATATTTCCATAAAAAAACGACCAACTGCCCATAGCGCTACGTTATGTGCAAGCGGAAAGAAACATCGAGATTAAATGAATGAACAGTTTATAGAAGAAAAAACATTTAAAAAAAAGGACTTTTCGGAAAATGGACTTGAAAAAGGCGAATATGAATTATGTACTTTTTTAAATTGTAATTTCTCGAATTCTGATTTGTCGAAAATTAGGTTTATAGACTGCGAATTTTATGACTGTAATTTAAGTTCAGCTCATATTTTACAAACAGGATTTCAAAATGTACTTTTTAAAGATTGTAAAATGTTAGGTTTACAATTCGATAAATGTAACGACTTTGGATTTTTAATAAAAGTTGACAAATGCCAATTAAATCATTCGTCATTTTTTAAACGGAAACTTTCAAAATTTTCATTTCAGAAAACCAAACTTCAAGAAGTTGATTTTACGGAGTGTGATTTGAGTTTATCCGTTTTTGATGATTGTGACTTACAAAATGCAATATTCAAAAACACAAACTTGCAAAATACTGATTTTAGAAGTTCTTACAACTTTTCAATTGACCCAGAAAATAATCAAATTAAAGGAGCTAAATTTACTTTAGAAACGGTAGTTGGACTTTTAACAAAATATAATATCAAAATAGAACCTGGCTTTTAGATTACAATCGAGAATAGTGCTAATTACTGAAAATATAGAAACGGACAATTTGAACTCTGATAAAGTAATGCCAGCACATAATAACGTATAAAATTAATTGCTAGTACGAGCCTACTTACGAATCCCGAAGCCTCGGGACTCGCAGATTTTCTATTCGGTTTGTATTTGCTAAATTAGTTGCTTAAAACCCGCAACTATTCTTATACGTAAACGATGATGTAGCATTATTCATATCATTTTTATTGTTTTTAAAAGTATTCATGTGTTCGCTGCGCTTTGAACGCCTGCGTCGACCAAAATTCCTTCATCTCGTTTTGCCAGCGCTCCTACTCGCACACTGCTTTGCAGCTGTCATATCTTACATTATGTTGGCATTTATCATAAGCAACCATTTATATTTAAATGCATCTAATAAATAATACTCCTGAAAATGAATAATCTCTGTTCTTTAATGTTGCTTTTATTTTTATTAACCTCCTGTGATAAAGTGGCGGATAAACCAATACCTCCAAATGCAAATTTGATAGAAGGACAATGGAAACTAAACGAGGCATTTATAAGTGCGGGTGGACCCCAATATTGGATCGATATAGAAAATGGAGAAGAAATTGAATTTTATAGTAATGGAACTTTTTCTTCGAATAGGTTTACTGAATGTACAACTGGAACATTTTCACTCGAAGAAAATAAATTATCTCTTGAGTATGATTGTGATGGATTTGAAACTCAATCGGAAAATAATGATGGCTTTATCACATATGATTTAGAATTGTTCTCAAATCATTTTATCCTTACCCCAACTAGCGGACCGATTTGTATTGAAGGTTGCAGCTATAAATATCAGAGCGAAAATAACTAATGCCATCAATGGCTATACTTAATACGGGCTAAGGATTTAAAGTAAAGTTCTGTTTATATTTATAATGTCGCTAAATCTTTGGCCCCGAAGCGTCGGGTTTGCTAAGAACAAAAAATAAAACAAAACCCGCCCGTACCGAAAAGGTACGTTCGGGCGGGCAATAAGCTTTTGCTTAGCCTATAGCTCGAAATCCGCTGGATTTCTGCGCCGTACTAATCATAACCTGAACGATTAGCAGCAATAAAACCATATGAGAGTAATTTTAGTATTATTTATTTTAAGTCTTTTTTCTTGTAAAACTGAAAACAAAGAAAGGGCTAATAACCATTCCGATTATGCTGATCTTCAAGTAAAATTAGATTCTTTATATGGTGCTCACTATAATAAAAATAGTCCTGGAGCTGCATTACTAGTTTTATACGACAATAAGAAAATAGTTAATAAAGGTTATGGCTTGCGTAATCTTGAAACAAAAAAGCCAATAACCCCTTCTACTAATTTAAGATCAGGATCTATGGCCAAACAATTTACTTGTCTTGGTTTATTAAAACTAATGGAAGAAGGCAAGCTTTCATTAACTGATACAATTTATAAATACTATCCATATCCAATCTTTAAGAATGTAACAATCAAACATTTCATTTCGCATACTTCTGGCATTGAAGATGCCGATTGGATAATAGAAAATAGTACAAAAAACTCAAGTGAATACACACGCAATGAAGATATAATAGAATGGTATGCTAACAATAATATAATACGTTTCCCGCCCGGAACTGCATTTGAATATAATAATGGAACTTACACCACACTGGCCCAAATTATTGAAAAGGTGAGCGGAATGAGGTATGAGGATTATATTAAAAAGTATGTTTTTGATAAGGCTGGAATGAGTCGAACTCAATTTATTGATGATGCAGATTCATCAAAAATTCCTGAATATGCGTATCGTTATGAGAGAGACAGCCTAAACCTATGGCAATCAGTTGAGGGCCATCCAATGGATGAAGTAGTAGGAGCCGGAGGAATTTATTTTAGCCTTAACGACTATCAAAATTTCATTAAGGCTTTACGAAGTAAATCGATTTTAAAACATGAATCACATGATATCATTTTTGAGCCCCTGTCAATGGATATTGAATTATGTTCAGAGGATTTAGAGTTGTTAAAGAATAAACCATCTTTTTATTCTATGGGTTGGGAAGTCACAGATTCTCTTGCTATGCATGGCGGCATTTGGAATGGCACAAATACTTTTGTGATTTATGAGCGAAAGCGCCCATTAACAATAGTAATGCTTGCGAACAACAATGATTTTTTTAAAAATAGATTAGCGGATAAAACCTATTCAATTGTAAACGATTATTTTAATACAGCTGCTAACAATGTGTTCTATGAAAAGCCCTAGTCCAATTCTCTAAACTTGATTTATACATGCCTATCCGGCAGGCGGGTACGTTCCCGAAGCTTCGGGACGGTTGTCGATTTTTTATTCTCAATACCGCAAAATCCACAAGTCACGCCCGTAAAAAAAACGGGGCTACTTGATAAACGATGAAATCGGGATCCAAATTCATAATTAGTACTATTCCCGTTACATCGTTGATGGATTTTACTATATTTCCATAAAAAAACGACGAACTGCCCATAGCGCTGCGTTGTAAGTAATGCAAAAAAATTAAAAACTATATTTATAGGAATATGCAAACCGTTGATGAAATCCTAAAAATAAAAAAAGTGAAAAATACCGCAGTTAGAACTGTGGTTTTACGACACCTTTTAAGCCAAGAAAGAGCACAGTCACTAAAAGACATCGAAAACGCATTAGCTTATACAGACAGAAGTTCTATTTTTCGAACTTTAAAAACATTTGAGGAGAACAAAATTATACACAGTATCGAGGATGGTTCTGGTATGGTAAAATATGCAGTTTGCGCAGAAGGATGTAACTGTGACCCAAAAGACTTACACTATCACTTTTATTGTAATAAGTGTAATAAAACATTTTGTCTTTTTGACGTTCCTTTTCAAAATATAGAACTTCCCGAAAACTTCAAAATACAACAAGCTAATATGGTTGTGAAAGGTTTATGCAACAACTGTAACAACTAATCTTTGCAATCGAGTTGCACCATAAGATATTTAAATTTGTAATATCATTAAACCGTTATTATGAAACTTTACACTTCAATACCAAAAGAATTAAAACCATATTTCAATACAGAATTAATAAAATACAGAGCTGAAAAAACATCTGGAAATTTAATTAATGCGTGGAATCATTTAGAACGTGCTCACATAATTGGACAAAAATATCCTTACGCACACACTTTTGTTCATTGGAAAATGTTACAATTTGGATTTAAAATCAAAAACCATAAAGAAATTATTGGTCAAATCCCACGCTTGATTTTTGGAGGAGTTAAATCTTTTGTTGGCAAAATTCCCGTTGGAAATCCTGGCGGTTCAAATGTTCCACCTTTAAAGCCATTTCCAATAGAAAACGAACTACAAGAAATTTTTAAAAAAGCTGGCGTTACAATTTAACTAATAATGAATAAAACAATATTTGAAATAACCAAAATGGATTGTCCTTCTGAGGAAAATCTAATCCGAATGAAACTTGACGGAATTTCAAGTATTGCGAATTTGAACTTTGATATTCCGAATAGAAAGTTGACAATTTTTCACAGTGGTGAAATGGACCAAATCGAAAAGTCTATTAGCGAACTGAATTTAGGAGGAAAAAAAATAGCAACTGAACAAACCGACCAAACGGAATTTAAAGAAAATGCAAATCAGAAGAAGCTACTTTGGTCTGTACTTGCAATAAATTTTATCTTTTTTATAATCGAAATGACAACTGGAATAATATCAAAATCTATGGGACTTGTTGCCGATAGTTTGGATATGCTTGCCGACAGTTTCGTTTATGGAATTAGCTTGTTTGCGGTTGGTGGAACTGTAATTAAGAAAAAGCGGATCGCAAAACTTGCTGGATATTTTCAAATTACACTTGCGATTATTGGATTTATGGAAGTTTTAAGACGGTTTTTTGGAGACGAGAAACTTCCTAATTTCTCGACAATGATTGTCGTTTCTATTTTTGCACTTATCGCAAATGGAATTTGTCTTTATATTTTACAAAAGTCAAAAAGTAAAGAAGAAGCACATATGAAAGCAAGTATGATTTTCACCTCGAACGATGTGATTATTAATTTAGGAGTAATAATCGCAGGGATTTTGGTAAATTGGTTAAGTTCTAATAAGCCTGATTTGATTATCGGAACAATCGTTTTTGTGCTGGTAATTCAAGGAGCGTTTCGGATACTGAAATTGAGCAAGTGAGCGGAAAGCACTACTTACAACAAAACCTATAAACAATACGGGCTTGGCTGCTTAAGTTATAAACCCGGAATATCGACTATCACCGCCAAATCTTTTGGATTTGGCATTAAATAAAAAAGAAAAAACAAAACCAAAAGATTTTGCTTAGCGCGAGACAGGAAATCCGCTGGATTTCCGCCCCGCAACTATTCTTACACAAACACGTTGTGTGTAATTATACCACTAAAACGAAAAAGTATACAACATTCGAAAATCTGTATAAGAAGTTAAGCCTACTTCCATCCGAACTTTGCCTTATTAATTAGAAATAATAGGCAAATATGAAAACTAATCAATTTGGCAAAAAAGGGTGGACACCTGATAGCATCGGAGATTTAAATGGCAAAACTTATGTCATTACAGGTACTACCAGCGGCACAGGATTTGAAGCAGCTAAAATTTTGCTTTCAAAGGGAGCTAAAGTGGTAATGCTTAATCGTAACGCAAAAAAATCAGCGGATACTATTGCTACTTTGAAACAAGAGCTTGGGAGCCATATAAATGTTTCTAACATACAAATGGACTTGGCAGAACAAGCATCTGTGAAAAAAGCTGCAGCAGAAGTTCTTAAGTCGGTTCCTCAAATAGACGCACTGATATGTAACGCTGCAATTGCACAAGTTCCAAAGCAAACCCATACCGTTGATGGGTTTGAAAGTCAGTTGGGTGTAAACCACTATGGCAACTTTTTACTACAAGGGTTGCTTTATCCTCTTATTGAAAAATCGAAAGGACGAATAGTTGTTGTAGGTAGTATGGGGTATAATTTAGGGATTAAAACCATACAGTTTGACGATATGAATTGGGATAAAAACTACAATCCTAATGGAGTTTATAGCCAAAGTAAATTAGCACAAATTATGTCGGTTTATGAATTACAAGACCGATTGAAAGAAGCTGGTAAAACTGATGTAAAAGTATATGCTTGCCACCCAGGTGCTTCCAGAACATCTTTGATCAAAACCAGCGGTAGTTTAATGACACGCTTTGTTTGGCAACTAATGAAACTATCACCAATGGTTCAATCTGCAGAAAAAGGTGCTTATCCGCAATTAATGTGTGCAACAGAACCAGATCTTGATGAAAGCGGCTTTTATGGACCGACAGGTAGAAATAATTGGACAGGGCCTGTTGGAGCGCATAAATTAGAACCACACGCTAAAGATAAGGTTGTGGCTGCTAAGCTTTGGAATGTATCGGAAGAAGCAACAGGCTTTAAATGGAATTTTTGAACGCTTCAATCTAACAATTAGAATCCATACGAAATGAAAATTATAAAAAACAGCTGTATAATCGCATTTATTTTAATTTCATATGGAGCTTTTTCTCAAGACAGAAATTGGACAGTTAAATCATCTAAAGATGGCAAGTCTACAGTAAAGTATGAGTTAGTAAAGGAAAATAAAAAATTACATTTTTATTACATTGCTCAAACAACAGCAAATGTTTCATTAGATGAATTAAATAGCTATTTTTCTAATACAGGGAATCACAATAAATTTTTAGACGGCACAGAAACCGAGGAAATAAAAAAAATATCAGCTAATGAGTGGTTGGCGTACTATTTTTTTGATGCTCCCTGGCCGCTCGCTAATAGTGATGTAGTACTAAAAATTAACCGAACTAAAACAGACAATAAACTTATTTTTACTGCGACTGCAATTTCAAATAATTATAAAAAATCAAAGGTTAAAAGAATGTCAAGCTACAAGGTCATTTATGAATTTGAAAAAATTGATAATTCAACAACAAAAATAACCTATAATGCAAACTATATTCCGGTAGTATCTGTTCCAAAATTTCTAATAAAAACTTGGTTTCCAGAAGGGCCAGCAAAAATTGTTAGTAAATTAGGTTCAAGAAATCAATCATAAAACCTTAGGGAAGTAATATGCAACATTTTAAAACATTATCATCGTATATAGAATATTTAGAGCTTCCTCGTCCAGAGCATCCTATGTTAAGTGTGTTTACTGCGAGTGGAGATGGTTATCTTCCATGTCCGAGAGAAAGTTCACCGCCCATTACCAATGATTGCTATTCTATTAGCTTAAAGAAATTTGTAAAAGGAGACTTAAACTATGGGCGAACAAAATATGATTTTACCAATGGTGCATTAATATTCATTGCGCCAAGACAGGTTTTGCAATGGGACAATAGGGTGGTTTTTGAGCAAAAAGGATTTTCAATAAACTTCCACGAAGATTTTCTAAAAGGCACAGAATTAGCTCTCCAAATAAAGAAATATGGTTTCTTTTCCTATTCGGTAAATGAAGCTGTTCATCTTTCACCTAAAGAAGAAAAACAAATAGAATCTATAGTTGAAAATATTGAAATAGAATATCAGAACAACCAAGATGAATTTAGTAAAGATATTATCATATCTCAATTAAGCACGCTTTTAAAATATGCCAATAGATTTTACGAAAGGCAATTTTTAAATCGAAAAGAATTATCGAATGATTTGTTAGTACAATTTAACCAACAATTAAACGATTATTTTGAATCGGGACAATTACACGAACAAGGAATTCCAAGCTTAGAGAAAATAGCAAACAAAATGTCTGTTTCGCAGCGCTACCTTAGCGACACACTTAAAAGTGAAACCGGCAAAACCACAACCGAACACTTACAATTATATTTGATTGATGAAGCCAAGAATATTTTATTGAAACCAAATAAAAGTATTTCAGAAGTAGCTTACGAATTGGGATTTGAATACCCACAATATTTTTCAAGATTATTCAAAAAGAAAGAAGGCATTAGCCCAACAGAATTCAGAGCGTTATATAAAATGAATTAATTATGGATATATTAAAAGCAGCAACCGATTGGGCAAAAGCCGAACTTTTTTCAACGCCATTTTTCATTCTCTTCGGACTTGTTTTTGTGGCAGCAAGTTTTGGGTTTTGGCAGTTAGGAAAAACAGAAATAGCAAGAGCATATATTATTCCTACCGCAGTCGCTGGGGTTTTACTTTTGATTATTGGTCTTGGATTATTTTTCACTAATAAATCTAGAATATCAGAATTTGAAAATGCTTACAATACAGATGCATCTGCATTTGTAGCATCAGAAATTGTACGTGCAGATAGTACATTAAAGGAATACAAAACAATAGTTTTCAAGGCTATTCCGATTATAATAATTGTAGCTGCTTTGCTAATCATTTTTGTAGATAGTCCTACTTGGCGAGCAATTAGCATTACCACTATTGCTATGATGATAGTTATTTTATTAATAGATGGTACTGCACACGCAAGAATTGAAGCCTATAAAGAGCAATTGAAAATAGAGAATCAATAAACAGAAAGCGACTGGTGTTGCATAAAGTGAACCTTAATACTTACCACACGCAACATTGCCGATAACAAGTAGTGCAAAAGAGATTAGCATTATGATCTAGGAGTATTTGTGAAGTCGCGAAATTTACATCCTTTACGCCCCATAGTAGTTTTAAACAAAATAAATTCAGAGCAAAAAACAATTGTTAAATCTGACTGAATTTTTTTTAAAAAAAGATTTATATTGCAGTAGACCCCTTTAAAACAAACTCCCCCTAAACTTTAGCGAATTTTATTTCATAAACAAGTATGCGTACTCGGTGTCATATGCTTCGTTTCTACAAAATATAATGACTTGTTCTTATATCGCTACGGTAGATATAATTACTCTTAAAAATTGAATGGAGGAGAATAAAGAAAAATTAAAAAGGGTAATTGGAGTTTTTGGATTCAGCACTAATATTATTAATATGGTGGTTGGTTCTGGAATATTTGTTCTACCCGCAATTATTGCCGCCGGACTAGGCACTTCAAGTATTTTCGCTTATTTACTTTGTGGAATTCTTATCGCTCTTGTTATGCTCTGTTTCGCAGAAGCTGGTAGTAGAATATCCGATTCTGGAGGTGCTTATAGTTACATTAAAACAGCGTTTGGTCCATACTTGGGTTTTCTCACTTCAGTACTTTTTATCTTGGCAACTATTTCAGCAGATGCCGCAGTAGCCAATGCTATCGTTGATATAATTGGCTCTATTGTACCAGTATTCAAAGTACACTTTGTAAAAATAGGTACATTTCTTTTCCTATTCGCAGGCTTTGGTCTCGTCAACATAAAAGGTGTTAAGAACGGAGTGAAGGTGGTTAAGCTTATTACGATTACAAAATTAGTTCCTTTGCTGTTGCTCATTTTATTTTCTTGGGGTCACATCTCTTTAGACAATCTTACCATTGAAACTATAGCACCACTTAGTGATATCGCTGAAATTTCATTAATTCTATTTTTTGCCTTTCAAGGAGCCGAATCTGGTTTATGTATTAGCGGTGAAGTCAAAAACCCTAAAAGAACTATTCCGAAAGGAATTTTCTTAAGTATTAGTATAATACTAATTATTTATATTCTAATACAAACTGTATCCCAGGGAGTGCTTGGAAGTTTATTGGCTACATTTAAAGAAAATCCATTAGGAGCAGTTGCAAATCAAGTCTTTGGCTCTGTTGGGTTTACGGCAATGACCTTAGCTGCAGCCGTTTCTATGCTGGGCTATTTAAGTAGTTCTATATTGAGTATGCCAAGAATATTATTTCGCGTATCCAAAGACAATTTGCTACCGATTAAATCGCTAACTAAAATTCATCCAAAATTTAGTACACCCTACATTGCTATTATTTGTTATACAACTGTTGGCTTTTTGTTTGCCTCGTTTGGTGGCTTTAAACAATTAGCAGTTATTTCTAGTGCAACAATTTTATTGATTTATTTAGGAGTGTCTTTATCTGTACTTAAATTGAGGAAACTAAATATTGGCTCTGGTAATGAATTTAAAATTCCAGGTGGTTATATAATTCCAGTATTGTCGAGCTTAACTATTCTTTATGTATTATCTAAGCTTGCTCGAAATGAATTTGCAGTAATTTTAATAGCTGTAGTTATTTTGACATTCATATATTTTTTTAAAACTAAGCTGAATAAAAAATAACCTTGTCTTGCAGCCCATATAAAACCAGTGTTTTATTTTAACCTACCCTATACACGTTGCTAGATTTCTTCACAGATATTCAACAAAATTTACCTTCAATGATTTAAAAAAGGAAAATAAAATATTAAAACAATTATGAAATAATTATTAATATTTTATCAGATTTACGGCCGAATAATTCAGAACTTCGCCAAAAATATTGCATGCTAGCTAATTCATCAGAAATTTAATTTTGGTAATTCGATACGCTGAAATTTAGCTTTAAATAAAAAGAAAAATGAAAAACTTAAGGGAACAAACAGATGCTAAAATTGCAGCCGGTCGAAAAGCTAAACCGGACTTCATGAAAGGTGTTGATGATATCATTGCCCAGGCTAAAGCATTTGAACAGGGAAAAAATGCTATTAAAATTGGCCAAAAAGCGCCAAATTTTGCACTACCAAATGCAGTAGGAAAATCGACATCTTTAGCGGCCTTACTAGATAACGGACCCGTTGTTATTACATTTTATCGCGGAGATTGGTGTCCGTATTGTAACTTACAACTTAGAGCATTACAAGCAAGATTACCTGATATTCATGCACTAGGAGCTACATTGGTTGCAATAAGTCCGCAAGTACCCGACGGGTCTTTGACAAAGAGTGAAATAAGTGAAATGGAGTTTACGGTTTTATCTGACCAAGATGCAAAAGTAGCTTCAGCGTATGGTGTTGCTTGGGAAGTTCCGGAGTTTTTACTGGAGCATATGCGTGTAGATCGCGAACTAGATTTAGAAAAAATAAATAATGGCAATGGGAGTATATTACCAATTCCAGCAACTTTTATAGTAGGTAGTGACGGTGTGGTTAAATGGAACTATGTTAATGTTGATTATAGAACACGTTCGGAACCTGATGAAATTATTGAAGCCTTAAAAAGACTAGTCTAAACCAGTTTTTTATAAACAACCATATTCAATCAAGTAATAAGTCACTCGTTATAAAAAGTAACTTGTAACAGTTTAAAACTGTTTCCTAGCTCTTCTATTTCTACTGCTTCTGAAATTCCTGCTACTTTTAGTAAAGTAACTAACGAAAGCCACTGCCGCTGCTAGTAGAATAACTGGAACCATTATATATACAACCTCATAGGATACATCCATATGTATAAGATACAAAAAAAACAACTAATTATTGTTACCTATTTGAATAGCAATAAATTACATCATTGCTTTGAGGATATTTCATCCCAATCTTTCACTAGCTCCCTTTTAATAAATTGATTAATATCCATTTGTTCTGCTAATAACTCGTTCGTTTTTGGGTGTAATAACGCGTATGGAAATGGGCCATATTCAGGTGCAATGGTAATAAAAGAACGTTGCTGGTTTTGCGCATTTTTAAGCATGGCAATCCACCATTTTTTAAATTGGGCTAATTCCGGAGCATAAATATTACTTCTAGGGTCTATCACTTGCGGACTTTGCGCAGAGCCTACTCTGGCATGGATATGATACGTATGTTTTATAGCCAACGCTGTTGCTTCTTGCTGATTCTCTAACATTGATTCTGCTACACAACACCAATGAGAAAAATCTGAGGTTAATTTCAATTCAGGAAACTCTTTTAAAAAACGGAAACAAATGTGAGCAGCATAAGAAAACCTAGAGCGATGTGTTTCATGTGTAATTACAATACCGGTTTCCTGTTCTATTGAAAGAGCCAATTCAATTAATTCTGCATTTTGACTAAAGGAAAAGAAGTCCATTCCAGTATGCGAATTGATAAATAATGGTTCTGCTTCCGCTAAGTTATAGAGGTATCGCTTATATTTTTCCCTATGCTTCTTAAAATCTACTTCTTTAGTTTCCCAATGTTGACCAACAAAATCTAATTCAAAATCTTTAAGTACAGATGTAATTTTCTTCTTTTGTTCACCCAATGGCAAATCAATTTCCACTCCTTGATAACCATGCTGTTTCACCACATCTAAAAATACTGGAAATGCATTGTCTGCAGTACCCCAACGTGGATAAATAAATTTAACTTCCATATTTTATTTGTCTCTTACTTTTCTATCACCAGTATAATCCACACCCAGTTTTCACTCTAATGCTATCATTTCTTTAGGAGCGAAAATAAAGTATTAAAAACACGTCGTTGCCTATTCGTTGTGTTTCCTTTACTAAAATGAAATGTGAACCCATCCTGAAAGGTAAATTACCTTCATAATCACCCAATTCACTAAAAGTCTTCGTAGCAAGTTTATTTCTAGGCTGTAATTAAGCCAAACTAGTGTGTAGATGGACGTTAGCGTAGGGTAGCCAAACGAATTTAGCCTTACCTTTGCAGCCATATGCAGATTAACAAACTTTCAGATTGGTTGCCAACAACGAACAAAGAAGTAAAAATTCGAGGTTGGGAAGAGCTAGATGTTATTCTATTTAGCGGCGACGCTTATGTGGATCATCCTTCCTTTGGCCCTGCGGTTATTGGTCGTATTTTAGAAAGTTATGGTTTAAAAGTGGCCATTGTTCCACAACCAAGTGTTACCGATGATTTACAGGATTTTACAAAATTAGGAACACCAAAATTATTTTTCGGAGTTACTGGTGGTTGTATGGATCCGATGGTGAGTAATTATACGGCCAGTAAAAAACGTAGAGATAAGGATGCCTATACACCCAATGGTGATAAGGGTTTTCGACCAGATTATGCTACATCAGTATATTCCAAGATTTTAAAAGATAAATTTCCAGATGTTCCTGTTTTAATAGGTGGCATTGAAGCTTCGTTACGTCGGGTAACGCATTACGACTATTGGAGTGATAAACTATTGCCCACTATTTTAGAAACTTCAAAGGCAGATATGTTGGTTTATGGCATGGGAGAACAGCCCTTGCGAGAAGTTGTTAAGCTATTGCAAAAGGGAGTGCCTTTTTCAAGTTTAAGAACTATAAAACAAACTGCGTTTCTAGTACATAAAGATGAGGCTATTCCAAAGAACAAAAATTGGGAAGATGTCGAAATTGTATCGCATGAGGTCTGTTTAAAGGACAAAAAGAAGTTTGCTTCTAACTTTAAAGTCATAGAGCAAGAATCTAATAAACTTAAAGCAAGACGAATTTTTCAAGGGGTAAAAGAGCAAACATTGGTGATTAATCCACCATACCCTACCATGACAGAGAAGGAGATTGATGCTTCTTTTGATTTACCGTACACCCGTTTACCGCATCCAAAATATAACAAGCGCGGACCGATACCGGCGTATGAGATGATTAAAACTTCTATTAACATTCATAGGGGTTGTTTTGGCGGTTGTAGTTTCTGTACCATTTCTGCGCACCAAGGAAAATTCATTGCGAGCCGAAGTAAAGAATCGGTATTAAGAGAAGTTGACAAGGTGGCTAATATGCCCGATTTTAAAGGTTACCTTTCAGATATTGGAGGTCCATCGGCCAATATGTACCAGATGAAAGGGAAAGTTCAATCCATTTGTGATAAATGTGTTGCACCTTCCTGTATTTCACCTGTAATATGCAGTAATTTGGATACCTCTCATAAACCGTTAACCGAGTTATACCAGGCTGTAGACAAACATCCGAAAATAAAAAAATCTTTTATTGGCAGTGGTATTCGCCATGATATGTTGGTGCCAGAATTCAATAAAAACGCGGACCCAAAAGAATTGGATGATTACACAGAAGAGGTAATGACCAAGCATATTTCTGGGCGATTAAAAGTTGCACCGGAACACACCTCTGACCCTGTTTTAAAATTGATGCGTAAACCGTCTTTTGAATATTTTCATAAGTTTAAAGAGCGCTTCGATAAAATTAATATCAAGAAGAATTTAAAACTTCAGCTCATTCCTTATTTTATTTCAAATCATCCTGCTTGTGAAGTAGAAGATATGGCAAATCTAGCGGCTGAAACCAAGGACATGGGCTTTCAGTTAGAGCAAGTACAAGGCTTCACTCCTACTCCAATGACGGTGGCTACGGTTATTTATTATAGTGGGTATCATCCGTATACTTTAAAGCCAACAAAAACACCAAAATCTAAAAAAGAAAAAGATGAACAGCATCGTTTTTTCTTTTGGTATAAAAAGAACAATAAAGATTGGATTAGAAATACCTTAAATAAATTGGGTAGAAAAGATTTGGTTGATGTTTTGGTGCCTGAAAAAGAAAATAAAACTTGGAAAAGCGTTAAGCCTGTAGCTGTAAAAAATACGTTTGATGATGCCATACCTGCAAGTCACTCTCGCAGAAAAAGAAAACATAAGGCTAAAAAGAAACGGCGCTAATGTATCTTTTAAACTTTATTTTTAATAGCGAATTATTCGCATTTTAAAATCTTGTTTAGAGTACTACCATTTATAAATTTGAAGAAAGAAACGTATAAATGCCAAAGCTTGAAGTAATACATGAAAACAACGATTTTATTGTTGTAAACAAAGCTGCTGGCCTAATAAGTGAAAAAAGTATTTACGAAGACCTTACCGTAGAGACTCAAGTTTTAAATCACCTTTTAAAAAGTAAACGAAAGCCTTATATAGGTATCATACACCGCTTAGATCGTGTAACTAGCGGGGTTCTAATTCTTGCCAAGAAAAAAAGTATTCTTGTTGCCTTTAATACGCTATTTAGCAGTCGTAAAGTTCAAAAAACATATTTAGCCGTTGTTAAAAATAAGCCTGCAAAGAATAAAGGAAATTTGGTAAATTTTCTCGTGAAAAATAACAAAGAGAAAAGAGCGGATATCGTTGAATCAAAATCCAAAAACACGCAACACTGTATGCTCTCGTATGAGGTAATTGACGAAAACAAATTTGGATACCTTTTAGCAGTTAAACCAAAAACGGGACGTTTTCATCAAATACGAGCGCAATTATCGCATATTGGTCTTCCTATTATTGGCGATAAAAAATATGGTTCCGATCAAGAATATAAACCGCTTTCTATTTGCTTGCACGCATGGAAGTTAACGTACGAAATCACTGACTCTAAAGAAACGCAAACTTTCGAAGCAACTTTACCTCAAAACGAAATTTGGACATTTCAGTCAATATAGACACCTCCAATATTTATACTTTTAAAGTAGCTTTACTAATTAGCCTGTAGTAGCAATTCGTAAGATTTTCAAGTATTTAAAAAGCTTCTCGCAGCGCTAGATTAACTTTTAAAAAAGTTTTATATTGCAGTAACGTACATAGCGTATACTCCCCCTAAAATTTAGCATCATTTATTAAACACGGATAAAGCAACTTGTTTGTATATCGTATGATATCACCTAATAAACATACTAGTACGAATAGCCAATTGGTACCATGCATAAGTCAAAACCACTTTATTAAAATTTATGCTAAGAATATAATTTCTCTTTCAAATAAAATATTGAACTAATGACATCTAATCAGCCAATAGAACCGAAACAAAGAATTGAAATTCTAGACATCCTAAGAGGTTTCGCTTTACTTGGAATCATTTTCATGAACATGGCATTTTTTAGCGGATACGTTTTTATGCCCTTTGATGACCTAGAACAAATAACTAACTTTCAGTTAGATGAAAAATTTTATTCGTTTTTAGGAATCATAGTCACAGGAAAGTTTTACACCCTCTTCTCCATTCTTTTTGCTGTTGGGTTCTATATTCAATATGAAAAGAACAAAGAAGATTCTATTAATTTTTTAAAAACATATCGAAGAAGGCTGTTTTTTTTGTTATTGATAGGACTTTTACACAGTTTAATTTGGTTTGGAGACATTTTACTTGCCTATTCGATATTTGGTTTTATCCTCATTTTATTCCGGAATGTCAAGTCAAAGAATCTTATTCGCTGGTCGCTATTTTTCCTGCTATTTCCACTTTTAATCGATTTATCTCTCTTGCCATTTTCTGAGGCTTTGAGTTCTGCTAGTCCTGAAAAAACGACTGCCATTGCACACGTTCATTATCCCGACATGACAGTTGAAGCAGTTATAAGTACATTCCAGAATGGTTCAATTGCTGACATATTCTTTTTAAACATTCATAATCTTGTATGGAAATACTTAGGTTATATTCCATCAGGGGGTTATTTTAAGTTTCTTGGGATTTTTCTTCTTGGCTACTATTTAGCCTCAATAGATTTTTTTACAAAAAAATCAAAATCAACCTTATTATTAATAACCAGTTTAACAGTAGGTCTTCTGGCTACTTTTTCAGCGAAAATAATTGGTGGAAGTTCCTATATGTTCCCACCAACGCTATTAAATATACTTTTTAAGTTTTTAGTATTAGCCGGCCAGATATTTATGTGCATTTTCTATATAACTTCCATATTTAAAATTGTTCAAACTTCGATAGGTAGAAGAGCATTTAGATATTTAATTCCTATGGGAAGAATGGCGCTGAGCAATTACTTGTTTCAGACTATTATCATGATTATTATTTTTTACAATTTTGGATTTAATCTGATTGGTAAAATCGGTTTATTACATACATCAGGTATTGCGATTCTTATTTTAGTATCGCAAATTATTCTTAGCAATATCTGGTTAAGACATTTCAAATTTGGACCCTTGGAATGGATCTGGCGTAGCTTGACTTACAAAAAAAGAATAAATATCCGTTATCAAAATAACTAAACAAATGAAATTAGCGCATGGTAACAATGTATAAAAACAATAGCCGAAATAGTAATAAATTAACGGATTTTAGCCCACTTCAACTTTTTTGTATATCGCATGATATCACAAAATAAACATAGTAGTACGTATAGCCAATTGTTGGCAACAATAAACCAAAACAATGAAAAAACTAACCATTTTAATTCTCATACTGATTTCAACGGCAACTCAAGCTCAAAAAAATAAGTTTGAATTACTAGAACCAAAAATTGATTCAATATTGAAACAAAACAATGTTGATGGGTTTCAAATGGTCGTCGTTTCTAAAGACAGTATTCTACATCAAACTGCATTTGGTACTAAAAATGGAAATGACTTACCCATTACCAATGAAACGTATTTTAATATAGCTTCGATTACTAAAAGTTTTACTGCATTAGGCATTATGATGCTATTAGAAGAAGGTAAGCTAAAGTTGGAAGATAAGTTGAAGGATATTGTACCAGAAGTAGAATATACAAATGAGTGGGAAGAAGAATATCCAATAAGAATAATTCATCTTTTAGAACATACCACAGGTTGGGACAAAGACCAATTACATCAGTTTTTTTACAACAGAAATGGTAAGAGTACTTTAGAAGTTTTACAAGCTTTTCCTGATTCTAGAGTCTCTCGATATCCACCAGGTCAATTTTATTCTTACACAAACGATGGCCCGAGCGTTGCAGGCTATGTCATAGAAAAGTTATCAGGATTATCTTATGAAGATTTTATAACCCAACGCATTTTGGAACCATTAGAAATGTATTCAACAACACTCAATACAACAGATGAAAGACTTAAGGGACAGCTTGCGACAGATATGGGTGACAATAATCTTATTTACAAGCCTGTTGTAGATATGCCAGCCTCTGGAATTTTTACGACTGCAGGTGATATGGCAAACTATTTACAATTCTACCTAAACAATGGTAAAGTAGATAGTACACAATTGGTAAAGCCAAAAACAATACAGCGGATGCTATATTCTGAAAGTACCTTATCCAGTAATCCTATTGGAGATCATTCCCATTCTGAATATGGAAAAGGCGTATTTCATTATACTATAAAAGGTGTTCCTATGTTCAGTCACGGAGGCTCTGCACCTACGTTTGGGACTAACTTTCTTATCATTAATGATTATGATAGAGGCGTTTTCTTAGCAATGACCAATGACCAGTTTGATATAGTTTCAGAAGTAACTAAATTAGTTAGAAATGAAATTTTATACGACAGAAAAGAATGGAAACCTGAACTTGATGACCGCCTTCAAGATGAGTCTTGGATAGGGTATTATAGAACTATCAATTCTGAACACGCATATTTAAGACCTTTTGAAAAATTCTTCCAATTTTACACTATTTCCAAGGATGGAGAAGGACTACATCTTAATGAGGCATTTAATGACCATAAGTATCTATTATATCAAAATGGAAATGAAAGACCTTATTTCCACAGTCCAAGTACCAAGAAATGGTCTTTGTACAGAGGAAAAGATGTGCTAGGTAATGAGGTTATCCAAAGAGGAGAAACAGATGGTAATTGGGAGAAAATTTCCAAAGTTAAGATATGGTTCAATCTGATTTTGTTTTTTACCTGTATTACATTACTATTTAGTATTCCATTTGTAGCCATAGGTCGCTGGATAATAGCCAAAGTAAAAAAACGAAAGTTCATATCAAGTAAAATTTTGCGAATGGGTCTACTTGCTATTACTTCGGTTGTTGTAATTGTAATAGTAGGTACTGTATTTTCATCAGGTGAAGCGTCTGGTATTGAGAATTTTTATGAAAAAATGGAAACAATATTTTCGGTATCGTGGCTTTCATTGCTTATTTTTTTATTGACTTTATGTTTTGGGGTATTTTCAATTGGTGCACTATACTTTTATGTTAAAAAATGGAAGGAATCTCAATCTAAAATATTTAATATATACTTAGGACTAATGACTTTCGCCCTTATGTTAAGTACAATTTATCTGGGTATTAATGGATTCATTGGCTTAACTACTTGGAAATAATTACTGTTGCCAACAACGTGTCTTATGAAAAATAACGCGAGTACTAGCTAACACAAAGGTTCAGGCATTTTTAGGAAGTCGCTAAATTTAAATATATGGTAAATGAAAAAACACTATCACCTAATATCACTTTTAACCATTTTAATAATAGGGTGCAAAGAAACACCATCCAAAATTATTGAATCGCATATTTATTTACAAAAAGATGGTAGAGAGAAAAAGGATTGGCAAATAATTTGGCAAGACAATTTTTCGGATTCTGTTTTAGATACAATCAAATGGACCTATATTCCACCAGAAAAAGCGGACTGGGGAAAACACATGACATCCAATCAAAAATGCTATGCGATTTCAGATGGAAAACTATACTTAAAAGGGATTGTTAATCCAGATACTTTGACTGACCCAAGACCATTTTTAACGGGAGGAATCTATACTAAAAGAAAATTTGCTTTTCAATATGGCAAAATCGAGGTACATGCGAAGCTAGAGTCTGCCCAAGGTGCCTGGCCTGCCATATGGATGTTAGCTGAACAAAAAAAGTATGGTGATTACCCAAAGAATGGTGAAATTGACATTATGGAACACATCAATTTTGAAGATATTGTCTACCAAACAACACACTCCTATTATACTTTAGACCTTAAACAATATGATAATCCACCACATCAAAAAACTACAAAAGTAAATGTAGATGAATTTAACACTTATGGCTTGGAGTGGAATCCAGAAAAAATAGTGTTTACTTTGAATGGCGAAGAAACTTTTGTATACCCAAGAGTTGATGGAGTTGATTCCTCACAATGGCCATATGACCAACCCTTTTATGTTTTAATAGACCAACAACTTGGCGGATCATGGGTTGGAGAGGTCAATAAAGATGATTTACCTGTTCAAATGATTATTGATTTTATAAAAGTGTATCAATGATTTTTATACTAAAAATGGCATAACAATATGTAAAATTCATAAGGGTTTCTGAGGTAAGCGAGCATTGTCACCCACTTCAATTTTGGGTGGTAAACTGATCGAAACCCCTTAGGTAATCATACAATATGCATTGTATACAATTAAAACTAGACAATATGAAACATTTAAAACTACATTTAACACTAATTACTTTATTATTTAGCTTCCTAATAGGATGCAAAAATGAAAATAAAATTGAGCCTATAACCAAAACAAGTGATTCAGAACTGACAACCTTAATAACAAAACAAGTGGATAGTCTTTATTCAGTTTATGAAAGATTTGACTACGATTGGATTGAATTTTATGCTGACAACTATACAGCCATATATCCAGATTCACCTATTCAGCATTTAACAAAAGATTCTCTAAAAACACAATGGGAAGAGATTTACGCGAAATATGATGTAAAACTTCTTCATCGTGGAAGACCAACTATAATTCCTTCTGAGGACATGGCTATTTCTTATAATACTTTTAATGAGATATTCATTAACAAAGAAAGTTCAGATACAATTAAAAATGTTGGAACTTACATTGTCAATTGGAAACGACAAACAGATGATACCTGGAAAATAGTTTTTGAAACTTTACAAAATCATTAAAAATTACACGCAACACCATATATAAAAAATCGTTGGTGTTGTTTTAAAACAAAGGTCGTTGTATGTTTACTACGTCTGATTTTCCTTAGTAAAATCCTCACATACAAAACCGCAATTATTCTTAAACATAAACATTATGCTTCATTATAACCAACCAACAACCAAATGATAAAATTCTTTAGATTCTCGAAACAAAATTTTGCATTGCAAAATCGAATGTCCTGTGGACAATTGGTAGCGATAGCCGCTTGCGGAAGATTTAAAATCCTTAAACATGATTAAGTTCTTCAGACGAATAAGACAACGACTACTCTCAGAAAATAAATTTAGCCAATATCTACTTTATGCCATTGGAGAAATTGTGCTTGTGGTAATTGGAATTTTGATTGCTTTGAGTATTAATAACAGCAATAATTATAACGAACAAAGAAGTCTAGAGCAAGAATATTTGTTGTCACTACAAACAGAATTTGAAACGAACCTGAAGAAAATAGATGCCTCTATTGAAGAAAATAATCAACGAATAGCATCTCTTGATTATCTATTGACTTTATTTGATAAAAATGTGCTTGACACCGTCAGTAGTCAAACAATTTCTCAAAAGTTCGCTCCTATTGTTGGCAGTGAAATTAGTTATATACCGGCAACAGGAGTTTTAAATGACATCATTAGTTCAGGTAAACTCAATATCATTTTGAATAAAAGCTTACGACATAACTTAGCCTCTTTTGATAGTTCATTGGATTTATTAAACAAGCAGTTAAATGGAGTAGAATTCACAGATGAAAAATTGCGTACTATTCTTTATGAAAAGGGAAGTATACGAAAAATAGTGATGGATATAGGATTTATGGATTTTGAACACGAGTCGATTTCGGAAAAACTGGATAACAAGCAGATGTTCGAATCTGTTGAATTTGAAAATTACCTATTGGGTTATCAATTGTTAGCTAAGGCTACAAATGGACCGCGATTATTTGGTCGTATAAAAACGGAGATAGAAACCATACTTAAGGAAATCGAGCAAGAACTAGCGAAATAATGAAGGTACTGCAATGCTATAACCATATAGTGTACATAGTACGTAATTAAAAGCTTGTGCATATTTTTAAATCCCGCCAAATTTATATTCCGAAGCCTCGGGAGGCGTTTCAAAATCAAACAGAAATAGGTAGCTTTTGCATAAAAAAAGTGGGTACAAGTCAATTACACGTGGCGTTAGATTCTCCAAAAAATAGTTTTATATTGCAGTAGCATTTATAGTGCACACTCCCCCAACATATTAGTAACAAAACAGCTAAACGTAAGAATTACGTTATGCATTGCTATTGCGAAATAGTAGGCATAGTCCCTGTTGTCGGTACTAAAAAAAACCAACCAACCAACCAATTAATAATTTATGAAAATAGTAAAGAAAATAGGTAAGTGGTTTCTGATTTTATTGGGAGCACTTATTGGCTTTGTTTTAGTTGTATTATTGATTATTAGAATCAATAGTTCCGGAGAAGAAGAACCTTTTTTAGATGAAAAGGGTAATGTGCTTCCGAATAGTATTGCCATGCATGAGGATATGACAATAAATGGAGTACCCCAAAGGATTACCATTAGAGGAAAAGACAAAAACAATCCTGTGTTGTTAATAGTTCATGGCGGACCAGGAGCACCCATTTTACCTATAATTTATAAACTCACAGGAATTGATTTAGAAGATTTATTTACAGTTTGTTATTGGGATCAAAGAGGCTCCGGACTAGCTTATAATGACAGCATACCTGATTCGTCCATTACCTTAAATCAAATCGTAGATGATGGTTTAGAACTATCAAATCACTTAAAAAAGACTTTTAACAAAGACAAAATTTACATCGAAGGTTTATCGTGGGGAACAGCGGTAGCTGCTTATATGGTTCAAAAACAACCTGAATTATACCACGCCTATATTGGTAGTGGTCTGATGGCGAATCTATCACTTTCAGAAGAATTGTCTTACGAATTTGCACTATCGGAATCGCAAAAGCACAATGATACCATTTCGGTCAATCTATTAAAACAAATTGGAAGGCCACCTTATGTGAAAAATTCAAAAAACTCAGTAGGTGAAGCCTTTGAAATAGAACGACAAATTGTAATGAAGTATGCACCCATAAAATTAGAAACCGATTTTAATTTTATTAAAAGTATGTTTTTAGATAATGGATTAACGTTTAGCGAAAAATTTACTGATATGATAAACAGTCCAGAATCCTACTATCCTGCTGCTAAGATTTTACAACCTACTGCTATCGATATGAATCTAATGCGTGATATTCCCGAATTGAAAGTACCAGTTTATATATTACAAGGAGACAACGACCATTTTACCGAAACACCAGTAGCAAAAGCGTACTTTGACTCAATTATTGCACCATCCAAAAAATGGTTTTTATTTGAAAATGGAACGCACGGCGTACAGGTTGAATATCCAGAAAAATATCGTTCAATATATAGCAATGAAATACTAGGAAAATAATGACTACCGTAAACAATGTATAAGTAAAACACCAATAAATTAAGGGGACTGAAGTAAGCTAAACTAAAACATATGAAATACGTATCAATTTTAATTCTAACGCAAGTTCTACTACTTAGTTCTTGTCAAGAAAATAAGACAGACCATCCAGAACAATTAGAGAATGTGTTAGTCGGATATTTTAACGGAATTGAAACAAAGGATTTTCAAAAAATGCGAGACCTAACCACAACTGACTTTGAGTTATTTGAAGATGGCAAAATTTTTAATAACGACAGTCTTTTTAAAATGATAAATAATTTTCCAAAATTTACTGCTGAATATACGTTTGATAATCTGAAAATTAATGTGGATTATAATTCTGGAAACATACATTATTTTAATCATGGTGCCTTTGTATTCAACGATACAACTACGGTAAAATTTGACTGGATAGAAAGTGCTACGTTTAAGAAAATTGACGGCAAATGGAAAATGGATTTTTTGCATTCCACTGTTAGAAAATAAAACTACTGTAGACTACAATGCACAAAATAATAGCCCAGACAGTAGTACATGCAACATATATAGTCCGCATCAAGTTTCTTGGAGCTATACAAAAAAGTGTCTTGCAATCGATTACTATTCTATTACGTTCTATGCTTCATTAAAATCAACCACCAACCAATGATTAAATTCTTTAGATTATCGAAACAAAATTTTGCAAAGCAAAAGCAAAGGTCTAGCAGACCTTTGGCGAAGATAGCCGCTTGCGAAATATTTAAAACCCTTAAACATGATTAAGTTCTTCAGAAACATAAGACAACGACTACTCTCTGAAAATAAATTTAGCAAATATCTACTTTATGCAATTGGAGAAATTGTGCTTGTTATTATTGGTATTCTTATCGCACTTCAAATAAATAATAAAAACGAACAGCGTAAATCCGAAAATAAAATTGTTTCTATTTTAAAAGAAGTACAAAATGATTTAGGACAAGATATTCAAATATCGGACGAACTAATTGCCTATTATAAAACAAGAGATTCAATCATCAACTTAGTAAAAGCAGATAAACTCACCTATGATGATTATAAAAACGATAATCGAAATGCTTTAAGATTTGCAATTATGGACGCTTTCCACATGAAAATTCATACAAATGGATATACCAACCTCATAGAAAATGTTGATAATGTTTCAAAAAAACTGAAAGCAGTTATTGAACCATTACACAAGATATATATTTATAACAAATACGAAATAGACAAGTTCGATAATCGATTGGACTTGATTACAGATAGAGTGATGGACGAGTTAGCCAAAAGTAAAGATTGGTATTACAGATTAGATCAGCCTCAATTAGAAGATGAGATGATTGATTTTTTCCTGAATGACCCTTACTATAAAAATGATGTAGCTCTATACCAAAATGCTGGCTGGATAAACTTGACAAATCATGTTACTATATTTAGAGAAAATGCAATTAATTCATACAAACAAATTAACACACTTATAGAAAGTAATGAACCGCTTCCCGATTTTATACCACATAATTTAGTTCATTTAACAACGGCACAACTAAATGAATATGTGGGTACTTTTAAGGTTGTAAAGTTTGAAGGGTACGATGGTCCAATTCCAGATTTAAACTATAAAATTCAGATACAAGACAATAACCTAGTAGGCGTTATGAATGGTGATCTTGAAGATATGGATCATTTCTATTTTGAAACAAAAGATAAGATATTTGGTCAGACTGATATTTACCTTAAAGGAGAGTTTGTAAGAGATAGTTTGAATGAAATTACATCTTTGATTGTTATGAAAAATGGATTGAGAGCTCACTTAAATAAACTTTAAACGAATTAAAAGAAATTAAAATTCAGCCCTGTATATTTAATTGCCTTGGCTAGTTCTTATTTGGAAAATTTCGTCAGTATTTTTTCTGATTAGTATTTGTTTTAAATGATGAATATGTTCCGATTCCACTAACGTAATGCAACAAAATTAACACTTAAAGAATTTTTAATTAATAACCATGTAAAAGATAATTATGAAAGAAATACTTGAAGAATATGCTTTAATTGCTGAAATCATATCTGCTATTGCTGTGGTTATTTCCTTGGTTTTTGTAGGATTACAAATTAAGGCCAATACAAAAGCAACACAAGCATCAACGTTTCATGAGATTGCTGCTTTAGATATTAATATACTTTTAAGTTTAGGTGCTACTAAAGAATCATCAAGAATAATTTCAACTTTTAGAGCGAATCCAGATGCCTTATCGGAAGATGAACATAACCATGGTTTTCACTTATTTGCTGCGGAAATTCGGCACGTTGAGAATTTATTTTTGCAGAACGAAAACAAAATGTTAAGTAAAAAAAATTGGGAATCCAGAAAATCATTGGTTGATGGCATGATACTATCACCTGGTTTTGGAGCTTTGCTAAAAAGTCCGAATAAACAATTTTTCGATGGCGCTTTTATTGAATATGGAGAAAATTTAAGAAAGCGTTTCGAAAAAAAAGAGTAAGTGTTTTAGTTGGGCACAACTCGCAACCAACCATAAACAAGACTGTTATAAATTTATAAATAAAGGATGACTAGCACTTTAGAGCTTAGTTTAATCTTAGTTGTTTGTAAACGCATATTATACGTATAAAATACCACTAAACTATTGGAAACATTGATGTTCTATCAGATTTGATTAAATTACCTAGAAAATAGAAATATACGTACCACGGTACGCATAGCCAATTGTTAGCTACAAGCTAAAAGACATTATCGAAAACAAATGAAAATCAGAAAAGTAAGCATTCTAGATATTGAACATTTAAAAGGAATAGCAAAACGAACTTTTGTTGAGACTTATTCCTCAGTAAATAGCGAAGAAAATATGACCGAATATTTGGAAAACAAATTTTCTATCGAAGAGCTTAAGACAGAACTGAATGATAAAAATTCTGAATTTTATTTTAGTGAATTTAGCGGGAAAATAATTGGTTATTTAAAAGTAAATACAGGACAATCTCAATCCGTTAATAAGGACAAAAATGCACTCGAAATAGAACGGATTTACGTACTAAAAGAATTTTACGGAAAAAAAGTTGGACAAAACCTTTATAAAAAAGCTATTAAATTGGCGAAAGAGAAAAATGCGGAATTTGTTTGGTTATCTGTTTGGGAGGCAAATCCAAGAGCAATTCGATTTTATGAAAAAAATGGATTTGTGCCATTTGACAAACATATTTTTAAACTTGGGAATGACGAACAGTCTGACATAATGATGAAATTAGAGCTGAAGTAAGAAAAGCCAGTAGCTAACAATGTATCCTATGAAAAGCCCTAGTCCAGTTCTCTAAAGTTAATTAATATTTTCTTTTTGCTTTAAACCACCTTTTTTTCTTTTAATATAACTTGCTCCGCATCCTATTTGTGATACACCTATTTTCAGGGTTCACCAGCATCTGTATGATTATAAATTATAATAAACTCGGCCACTTGCTATAAAGATGTGATTCCAATTTCTTGGATCACCCACGTTGTTTTGTGGTACGAGTTTCACTACTATTTTGTGAGCTTTGTTATGGTTATTTTTTTATTCTAGTACTCCTATGCAATAAGGAGTCTCTGTTTTAATAACAGCTAATGTTCTACTAAGTAGTTTTCTCGCTACTTTGATAATGATACTCTTTACATTTCTACCTTGGTGCTTACGATAGTATGCTTGCATCACTGGATCAGCTCGTATCGCCTGCCAAGATGCCTCTACAAAATAACTCCGTATTAAACGATGTGCACGTGGAGTTATACCAAGGGTTTTATAGTTACTTCCACTTTGGTGAACTCCAGGTGCCAGACCAACATAACCAGCCAAATGTTTGACACTATTAAAACGTCGTAAATCTCCCAATTCACATAAAATACCACAAGCAACAATTCCTCCAATGCCAGGTATGCTGCGAAGCAACATATAATCCTTCTTATGGTACGTTTTGCAATACCTACGAAGCTGAGTAGAAACATCTCGAAGCTCTTGGTCTACAAAACGAAAGAAACGCATACGGCTCTCTAAAGTTGCTTTTGCTGTTGGGTTTTTAAACACAATATCATCTAACCATTTCCTATACTTATGACTCCAATGGTCGTTGTCAAATTCTTCTGGCTCTTTAATACCGAAATATAAAAGCTGCATTTTTATATAACTCTTTATCCTCCGAAAATCCTTTACCAAATCATTGCGACGACGAAAAAGACTTCGAAGTTCTTCACGGTCAACATCAGGAATATGAATACCTTCTAATCTACCATCTTTAAGTTCTCTGGATATAAGCTGGGCATCTATCTTATCGGTCTTGGTATGTTTCTCCTTACCCTTTCTATGAATATCAGCAGGATTAACTACTAACGAAAACCAACCATAAGATTCGAAACAACGATGCGCTGAATATCCACAGCAACCCGCCTCGTATGCGGTCGATACTTCATAATTAGCGAAATGTTTATCAACATAATCTTTAAGTTGTTCCGGGTTCGGATTCATTGAAAAAGACTTGCCTGAAAACAAATCTGTAGCACAATGTACTTTCCAACTTCTCTTGTGAATGTCAATGCCAATGTATAACTTCGGTACAGCAGTAATTTGAGTAATCATATCTTTAATCTTTAGTTCATTTTAAAGATACTCGACTTACTGCTTTTTCATCGATGCTATAAAAAATAGGGAGAAAGTGCTTAAACAAAGACTAGTGCTTTTCTGCTAAGTCCGCCATATTTTTAATATGTATTTTAGAAAAAGATAAAAATAAAATGAAAAATATGGCTAAGTGCAAATCTGAAAAAAAGTGCTTAACAACTGCCCTACTTTTCATATACTAACCGATGATGTAGCACTATTCATATCATTTTTATTGTTTTTAAAAGTATTCATATGTTCGCTCCGCTTGGAACGCCTGCGTCGACCAAAATCCCTTCATCTCCTACCTCGATTCTCGGTCTTTTGGAAATGCTACATCATCGCAGTCCCGAAGCTTCGGGAGCGGCTTGCTAGACTAATCTAAAATAAGTGCTTATTTGCCAAGTACGCCGCTGCGGCTTATCAACTCTACATATCAAGTCGCTATACGCTCCCGAAGCTTCGGGACGGTTGTCGTTTTTTTATTCTCAATACCGCAAAATCCACAAGTCACGCCCCGTAAAAAAAACGGGGCTACTTGATAAACGATGAAATCGGGATTCAGATTCATAATTAGTACCATTCCCGTTACATCGTTGATGGATTTTACTATATTTCCATAAAAAAACGACGAACTGCCCATAGCGCTGCGTTGTGCTTCATTATAACAAATCATTAACCAATGATAAAATTTTTCAGAAAAATTAGACAAAACTTACTTGCTGAAGGCAAAATTGGAAAATACCTTAAATATGCCATTGGTGAAATTATCCTTGTTGTTCTAGGCATTTTAATTGCCTTACAATTAAACAATCTTAATGATGAACGAAAAACTGAAAATTTAAGGCAGGTTTATTATAAACAATTATTACAAGATTTTAAGAATGACAAAGCATATATAGAGAAGACATCTTTAGCCATAGATTCTAATATGGTAAAATTTAAAGCCTATAAAGAAATTTATAATCAGCCAAACTTGCCAGTATTCCAAATAATTTCTCAAGCTAACAATTTAGATTGGCCATTATTTAATGTTCAATTCAAATCTAACACCATACATACATTACAGAATACGGGTGACATCAAATTAATACCACCAACTATTAGAGAACAATTAATTCGTTTAGATAAATATAAAGAAGAAACAGAAAATTTTTCTAAATACAATAATGATGAAGCTGCTAAAGCGGGTTCAACGGCAGCTAACAGATATGGGAGTGTAGAATTTGCATTTAAAAACATACAAAATCAACCCAAACTATCGGAATATGTATTTGACGAAAAAAACTTAATCAAGCTTCTTATTATAATAGAAAGGCATCAATTTATGAAGGTTGAATCGGAAAAAGGAAGTCTTATAAGATTCAAGAAAATTCTATCCGATATGGAAGAAATAAAAATTCTTATTAATAAGGAATTGAAAAAATAACGAAAGCACAACAACAAGTATAATTAATTGCTGGTTTTAGCCAATTTCCGAAAATCCTCCCACGCCCAAATGCGTGGCAGGACGGACTTTCTAGCTGTGATATATTTACTAACTTTAGTGCTTAAAACACGTTCTAAGTGATTGGAACTACTATTTTAGAAATTGGAAGAGCTCATAAAAAAAATAGAAGGCAGATTACACTTAAGGCCAGAAGCTGAAGAGTTTCTTTATTCCATTTCAAAAGAAAAAACACTTTCTAAAGGACACGTTTTAATCCGCCAAGGACAAGTTGTAAAAAAGACATTTTTTGTTACCTCAGGTTGCTTAAGATCTTACGCTATCGATAAAAATGGAAAAGAGCACACCTTACTATTTGCAATTAAAGGTTGGTGGATAAGCGATTATATAGCCATACATACCAATGAGCTAGCATCACTAACTATAGAATGCCTTACCGAATCAAAAGTTGTTGAGTTCAATGTCAAAGAACTAGATGATATTATCACACGTTTTCCTGAACTTGAATCTTGTCATAGACATAATTTAGAGCGTCATGCAGTTGGTTTATATAAACGAATTTTGAATCAACTACAATTAAGTGCTTTAGAGAGGTATGATTTATTCTTAAAGCAATATCCGGACATAGAGCAGCATACTCGAAATTTTCATATCGCATCTTATCTAGGTATCACCCAACAAAGCTTGAGCCGTATTAAGGTAGAAAGAGTAAAAAAGTAGTTTTCTTACCATAGGGTAAATTTTTCTCGGATAGCCCATTCTACATTTGTATCGAATAAGAATAAAATAAACGGATTCAGATATGAAAGCGTTACAAATAGTAAAATACGGCGAAATTAAAGATAGTTTAACCTTTAACGAGGTTAAAAAACCTACAGTTAAAGCCAATGATGTACTTATAGATGTTAAGGCAGCCGCCATTAACCCTATAGATAAGGGAATTATTCTTGGAGATCTACAAGCTATGGTGCCTTTACAATTGCCAAGCACTTCTGGTTACGACGTAAGTGGAATTGTTATAGAAAAAGGAGATAACGTTAGCAATTTTGAAATTGGAGACTTAGTGTATTCAAGAGTTCCTCAAGAGCAAATGGGTACATTGGCAGAATACATTGCTGTAACTAGTGATGCCGTTTCAAAAAAACCAGGAAATATCTCATTCGAAGAAGCAGCAAGCTTACCCTTAGTAGGACTTACTGCTTTACAATCTTTAGACTACGCAGGTATAAAAGAAAATGATAAGGTTCTAATACATGCAGGTTCTGGTGGCGTTGGAAGCTTTGCCATTCAGTATGCCAAAGCAAAAGGAGCTTATGTATATACAACCACCAGTACAAGCAACGTAAAATGGGTTAAAGAATTGGGAGCAGATAGCGTAATCGACTACAAAACCGAAGATTACAAAAACATAGTCAAAGATTTAGACATTGTGTTTGATACACTTGGTCAAAACTATACTCTTGAAGCTTTTACCGTTGTTAAAAAAGGCGGAATAGTAGTTAGCATTATTGGTCCTTTGGATGAAGCAAGTGCTAAAATGTTTGGTATGGACGATTATAAATTACCAGAGGAATTGGCTAAAGCAAGTAGTGATAAAGACGCGGAATACAAATTCATTTTTATGCACCCAAACGGTGAACATTTAAGTGAAATTAAATTAATGGTCGAAGACGAAAAGATCAAACCGATTATTGATAAAACCTATCCATTCTCTAAGAGTATGGAAGCATTCGAACATCTTGCAACGGGAAGAGCAAAAGGAAAAATTGTGGTAAAAATCAAATAGACGAATACCCCCCTTTATCACACATAAAATATCAGCTTAAAATCTCCCGAAGTTTCGGGATTAACCTGTAGCTGTATTTCAGAGAAAGACAATCAATTAAATTAAAAAACAAAATTATGAAAATCAAAAATGTAACAGTTGCCGGAACAGGAATTCTAGGTAGCCAAATCGCTTTTCAAACAGCACTTAAAGGATTTAACGTTTCAGCTTACGATATTAGTGATGAAGCATTAGAGGAGGTAAAAAAACGATTTAACGTTTTAAAAGAACGCTATCAAGAAGATGATTATGCTACAAAAAAAGAAGTAGATGAAGCGGTCAATCGTATTTCTTTATATACAGATTTGGCTAAAGCAGTAGAGAATGCTGATCTGGTAATCGAGGCGGTTCCAGAATTGCTAAAAATTAAACAAGACTTCTATCAAAAATTATCAAAAGTTGCGAAAAAAGAAACAATTTTTGCTTCTAATTCCTCTTCTATGATGCCAAGTCAAATTGTTGATTACACAGATCGTCCAGAAAAATACTTGCATTTGCATTTTGCTAACGAAATTTGGCGACTAAATCTTGCTGAAATTATGAAGCATGAGCGTACGTCTACAGAAGTATTTGAAGAAGTTATTGAGTTTGCAAAAGCGATAGCTATGGTTCCAATTCCATTGCATAAAGAACAACCAGGCTATGTTACAAACTCGCTATTAATTCCGCACTTTAAGGCTAGTATTCAAATGGCTGCAGATGGCATTACTGAACCTCAAATAATAGATAAGACCTGGATGATTGCAACGGGTGCACCAATGGGTCCGTTCGGATTCATAGATATCATTGGTCCAAACTCACCTTATAATTTGTACAAAGAATTGGGAGAAAATGGAGATGAACTTTCTGCTAAGGTTGCCCAATGGTTAAAAGCAGAATATCTAGACAAAGGAAAAATGGGAACCGCAAACGGTAAAGGGGTATATACTTATCCAAATCCAGCATACAAAATGCCTGATTTCCTAAAATAATGGCCTAACTAGAAAGAAAATTTACAGAAGTATCTTGATATATTTAAAAATATGTTTCGAAGCTTCTGATTTTCTTTAATAAAACCCTAGCACACAAAAATGCAGCTTTCCTTATATATAAATGTTGTAACCAAGCTCGATGAAACGTAGTGCCAATTAAAACAGATTATTAATCTAAAAAATAATATAATGAAAGCAGTATTCTTTGATATGAATGAAACCTTATTGAATTTGGGTTTACTTAAGAAACAGTTTGATAAGCACTTTGACGATAAGTATGTTTTGAAATATTGGTTCACAAAATTATTATACAGTTCTAGTATAATGGGAATTATGGACGAGTATAAAAATTTTGGCGAATTAGCAGATGTGGCTTTAGAAAATCTATTTTTTGAAAATAATAAAACGCTTAGCACCGAGACAAAAGCTGAAATATTAGGTGAATTTAGAAAGTTACCTGCTTATGATGATGTTAAACCAGCACTTAAACTTTTGAGCGATAAAGATATTCGGGTAATTGCTGTTTCAAATTCATCGTTGGCAATGATAAAAGAACAGCTTACCAATGCAGGAATTATTGACCTATTTGATGCTTATTACTCTGTTGATGATGTAAAAAAGTACAAGCCATTCAAGGGTATTTACCAATCAGCAGCTAAACAAGAAGGCTTAAGTACTAAGGATATTGTAATGGTTGCAACGCATGATTGGGATTTGTTTGGAGCAAAAAAGGCAGGTCTTAGAACTGCCTATGTAAAGCGAAAGGAAGAAATCTATCACCCTTTCTATTTACAAGCAGATTTTAAGGATTCCAGTTTACCCAATTTAATTCAGCAATTAATTGATAATAGACAGAATTGAAAAAAAGCCAGCTTACAACACCGTTTGTACGCAAACTGAGAAACGAATTCTGAAATTTAAAAATTGATGAAATAATGAATAAAAAAGATATCGCAAGGAAATATATAACTCACCTTGAAAATGGAAATATTGGACAAGTAGTTGCTTTATTCAATCAGAATGGAATGGTTGATTCACCACTATACGGAATAAAAAAAGCAGATGAATTTTATCGTGAATTGAATAACGATACTTCAAATTCTGAACTTTATTTAAAAGGAATTTTTGAAGATAATGACTCAAATGATTTAGCTCTTTATTTCACTTATAAATGGACTTTAAAGAATAATCAAAAAGTGGAATTTGATGTAGTAGACATTATTGAATTCAATAATCAAAACAAGATTAGTAAACTAAAAATTATATATGATACTGTTACTGCTAGGAAACTAGTGGAGCAATTATAAAAGAAAGCCTGCTTACAACAACGTATGTAAAAAATAGCGCAAGTCATTGCTTAACAAAAGGTTAGCGCGCATTTGAAAGGTCGCCAAATTTTTAAATTTGGCTATTTGAGAAAAGAAAAATAAATAGAAAAATTTAAAAATTCGGCTTGTGTTTCATCCGAATGGTAACCGCTTATTTTCAGCGCTACTTTTCATATACACAACCGATGTAGCATTATTCATATCATTTTTATTGTTTTTAAAAGTATTCATATGTTCGCTGCGCTTGGAACGCCTGCGTCGACCAAAATCCCTTCATCTCGTACCTCGATTCTCGGTCTTTTGGAAATGCTACATCATCGCAGCGCTATGGCGGCTTGCTAGCCTAATCTAAAATAAGTGATTATTTGCCAAGTTCGCCGCTGCGGCTTATCAACGCTACATATCAAGTCGCTATACGCAATCCGGTTGTCGTTTTTTTATTCTCAATACCGCAAAATCCACAAGTCACGCCCCGTAGAAAAAACGGGGCTACTTGATAAACGATGAAATCGGGATCCATATTCATAATTAGTGCTATTCCCGTTTCATCGTTGATGGATTTTACTATATTTCCATAAAAAAACGACGAACTGCCCATAGCGCTGCGTTATCTTCAATAGCTCAAAAATTTAGAAATACTTGAAAAAAGAAGAGTTAAAAAACAAAACTGTTCCCGAGTTAAAATCCAAGATTAAGAAAATAAAGGCTATTTCTGGAATAATATTTGGAATCTCCTTTGTTTTATTAGCAATAACTATTTATGGTGTAATAATAGACCATGAATACGCAATTATCTTTGGTATGATTGTATTCGTAGTTATTAGTATTGCAAATATTCCGACTGGACATGGCACAATTAAAAGAATAAAAAACGAATTGGAATCGAGGAAAAATAATAACTAGATTGAGCAACTTTACGTGAAAGGACTTCACTCATTTCTAATCGTAACGCAGATGGACTTTTTAGCTTGTTTGCGCAAATGGACTTCACTCCTACGCAACTATTGCGGATGGACTTTCATCTCGAACGGAGAACATACGGAAACGCAGAGTTACGTGCTTACTCTTGTGTGTCGCTACAGAAGATAACAATGCCTATACTTAATACGGACTTCGGTCTAAACGCCAAGGTCTGTGTATATTTCTTATGCCGCTAAATCTTTGGCCCCGACGCTTCGGGGTCGTTTTGATACAAAAAAAGAAAAAGCAAAACAATAAGCTTTAGCTGCGTCGGTAGATGGAAACGAAGCAGCCGCACCAACTCGACCGCTGCTCTCGCAGTCGGCGTGCCTCCGCACTACGCATAACCCAGACGTTAATTAAAATTTCATAAATTGTAATGAAAAATTAAATAGCTAAAAGGGAAGTAATAACATCAGTTCTTCGAAACAGATTGCCAAAAATTAAAAGGATGGACAAAGCTTTACAAACAATGATTGATAATATGCCTGAAAAAACAGGCAAATCATTAGCCGAATGGAAAAAAATTCTGCAAGAAAAATCCTTTGCTAAACATTCTGAAGGTGTTACGTTTTTAAAATCTGAACACAACGTAACGCACGGCTTTGCAAATACTATTGTGACTTTATCTAAAGAAGAAAAAAACACGTCGGAAGACTTAGTAGTAGCTCAGTACAAAGGAAAAGAACTATTACTTCCTATATATGAAAAACTAATTGCCTTTGTAAATACCCTGGGTTCCGATGTAATAATAACTCCTAAAAAAGGAAGTGTGAGCATTATACGCAAAAGACAATTTATTTTAATTAAACCTGCTACTAAAACTAGAATTGACCTAGGCTTTAAACTGAAAGACAAACCAATTACTGAAAGACTTGAAAACTCAGGTCCATTTGGCACTATGTGCACGCACCGCGTAAGATTATCGGAGCTCACTGAAATTGATAGTGAATTAAAAAAATGGATTACTGAGGCCTATACTAAATCCATTTAAAAAGTAACTACAAACGAGGATAACACTAAAATTGATTAAAGCATTCGCTACCCGCAATGTGAATATAATAAGATGAAATATTTCTTGATTTTTATTTTTTGTGTTTTACCTAATTGCACATGGGCACAATGGGAACGCCATAGCATAGATACTAATGGAAATGGAGCTGATGGAATTAAATTTTCAGATATTAATAATGATGGGAAGCTCGATATTGTTACTGGTTGGGAAGAAAGTGGATTTACCAAAATATACCTTCAGCCGGAGTTTGAAAATATTAAAGAAAATTGGCCAAGTGTACTTGTTGGAAATACACCAAGTGTTGAAGATGCCGTTTTTTTTGATGTCAATAACGACAACAAAATGGATGTGGTAAGTTTAACAGAAGGAAAAACACAAAAGATTTTTGTGCATTTTAATCTTGCTAATGATTATTTAAATCCTTCGAATTGGCAACAAGATGTATTTCCAGTATCCGCCGAAAAAACAAGTTGGATGTATGCCTTACCCCTGCAAGTCGATTCTGAAAATGGAATAGATTTAATTGCTGCGAGTAAGGGGGCGAATGCCACTCTCGGTTGGTATGAAGCCCCTAATAATCCGGCTGATTTAAGTAATTGGAAATGGCATGAAATTTCTAAGGTCGGTTGGATTATGTCTATCCTAAAAAAAGATATGGATTTAGATGGGGACGAAGATTTGGTAATAACGGATAGAAAAGGAGAACTAGCAGCTTGCCGTTGGCTGGAGAATCCTGCAACTGGCAAAAACCAAAAGCAACCTTGGAAAAATCATTTCATAGGAGCCAAAGGTCTAGAGGTTATGTTTATGTGTATTGCAGCTATAAATAAAGATGGCACGGATGACATTCTTGTATCGGAACGCACAGAAAACACCATTCGTATCTATTCGAAAACCAACAATAGCTGGACAGAAAAAGTGATTCAGCTTCCTAAAAAAACAGGGCGAGCAAAGTCTATTGAAGTGGGTGATCTAAATAACGATTCTATTGCCGATTTAATAGTGAGTACAAATACCCTAAAAGAAGAAAAAGATGGTTTAATTTACTTAAGTGGAACAAAATTAAAAACAGCCACTGAGCATGATTGGGTTAGTATTTCAGGAGTACATAAAGCCAAGTATGATAAAGTTGAGCTAATGGATTTGGATGAAGATGGTGATTTGGATATTTTAATTTGTGAAGAAAATTACGGTCCTAATAGTGAAGGACTTGGTATTGTTTGGTATGAAAACCCGAACAAATAACGAATGAATAGTTTTGCATAAAACTATAGTGTAGCCTGATAACTATATTACCATAAATCTACTACGCCTACAATTTGCGTTTAGAATAAGAAAAAGAAAATGTACGACAAGATTAGCCAAATTATTAATTCGATAACTTCTATTTCGGATGCGTCTAAAAGGAAGATTGTAGACCTGGTTGAATGTATTCATGTAAAAAAAGGAGCATTAATCACTTCGATTGGACAAAATAATAATTTAGAATATTTTATTATTGATGGGATTTGTAAAAGTTTTCTAACCACGCCTGATGGTGATGGGGTAACCATTTCTTTTTTCATGTCACAATCCATACTATCACCGAGTACAACACGAAATAAAGATGGCAAATCTGTACTAAATATTCAGGCATTAACAGACCTAGAAATAGCAACTATGGATGCAACAGCTTTCGAACAATTAATGGTTGAAAATTTAGAAATACGAGATTTCGGAAATACAGTCTTAAGAAATGAATTAATGGCGAAGGTCCAAAAAGAAATAGCTTTGGCATCACTTAAAGGAAAAGATAGATTACTCCTATTACGAAAGAACTACCCAAATATAGAAAACCGCATACCGCATGCCGATATAGCGTCATATTTAGGCCTTACAACCATATCTTTAAGCAGATTACGCACAAAATCGTAACCCTTAACATTTGTTAATGGAATAGGCTAATAAATTGACAACCTTTGATTTTTAATCAAAACTAGTAGTATGTCAATTTTCACAAGCTTACTTCAAAAAACGTCCTCCGTAAAGCGCATATGTCTGCTTTTTATAGCCAGCCATTTGGTTTTGTTAGCTATGATGGTATTTACTTTTCCGGTGATAAATAATCAAATTGAAACCAAAGCTTTTGACTTGCAAACTTTTGGATATTCGGTGGCCACGGCGGAATCTATTGTAAACAATTTAGATAATCAGACTACAGCATTATACCTATTTCCACAGTTAACTTTCTTAGATTTATTGTACCCCTTTTTATTGGCCTTGCTTTTAAGTAGTTTACTATTTCGTTTGCTTAAAATAACAGGTGTAAAAAACAAAATAGCCTCCTTGTTAATTTTCACTCCTTTCTTGGCGATGTTATTCGATTATTTAGAAAACATTTGTATTATTTTACTAATTACAAGGTCAGTTGAGGTATCTGAAACCATTGTACTTCTTGCAAGTACGTTTACGGTATTAAAGGGGGTATTGACAGCTATTGCTTGGATAACAATTGTAGTATATGCTATAAATTGGCTGATGCTAAAAATTAAAGAAAGAAAATCGAAACAGGAACTAACACCACCTAAAAAAATATAAACTTCGCGCTAAAACGAAAGAGATCTGTAATTATAAAAAGTTCTTAGTATCACTAGATTGGCCTGTAAACAAGTATGTAAACTGTAACTAACCAACAATTACACTATTTCAATAAATATTCTCCAGTAAAATACAATTGTTTCTTTTCAGGTAAAGTATGAAACCCAATGGCCTGCATATCGCGGAAGAGTCGTTCAAGTTCAAATTTGCGATAAAAGCTTTGTCCACCTACCGTTTCCATGGCCTTATTAACAGTTTCTGTACACGCCTTAGCTACTAAGGTTTTTCTAGACAGCATTTCAACACCTATTTTTTCTTCAGCCTTAAAATCTAAATTATTGGCTATTTCAATCATGTCTTTATGTAATACCTGGGCCAATGTTAGACTATTGTACAGCTCTCCTAACAAGAAAGAAATATGATGAGATTTACTTTGTTTTGCATTTGACTTTTCTAAAGTAATCATCATTGCTTTTTCAGCAATCCCTATATATGGAGCCATAATTAATGGCAAAGCCACCGTTAATACAACATTCCAAAACATAGGAAATTCACCTTTTGCTCTTGTCATCACAATAGAGTCTTCTGGAACAAACACATCATTGAGAATTACAGTTTGCGAACCAGTACCGCGCATTCCCAAAGTGTGCCAATCATCCAAAAGGGAAATCCCTTCAGATTTCATAGGTATTGAAAAATGGAGAACTTGCCATCCTTCTTCAGGATTGTTATACGGTACGCTAGTGACCAATACATCACCTATCGCAGATTGACTTGCAAACTGCTTTTTTGCTGAAACCAAATAGCCATTGTTGGTTTTTGTCATGCTACCATTAGAGTCTAGCCAATCACGTGCACCGGTACTTACCAGTACAAGATTTTTATCAGCTACCTCTTTTAAGAATTTTTCACCGGCACCTTCTTGTTTATATTTCCAGATATTGGCCGCAAGTAAATGTTGATGCATTGAAAAAGCCAAGGCCGTAGATGGGCAATACCGTGCAATTTTAACCAATATGGCACACATACAAGAAAAGGATACTCCTAAGCCACCTAGTGCTATTGGTATCATGGCTGTAAGGTATCCATGCGCTTTCAACAACTTATAATTATCCGCTACAAAGGTATCAGTCTGATCATGGGCAACTCCATTCGAAGCTAATTGACCTCCAAGTTGATCTATTTTATTTAACAATTGTTTTGATGTCGATTCTGTCACCCTCTCTTTATGAACATTCATATTACGACTGAATTTTTTCTATTAATCTGCTTAAAAAGACAGCTGCGCTTTTTGAAATTTTAAAGGGGATATTCCGTTCTCTTTCTTAAACACTCTTGTAAAATGCGCAGGACTTTCAAAGCCACTATCAAAAGCAACTTCATAAACTTTTTGAGTGGTATTCTCCAATAATCGTTTTGCATGAAGAAGTCTCATTTTAGTAAGCCATTTACCTGGTGAAGTTTCATAAACACTATAAAAGTCACGATTAAAAGTGCTTAAACTTCTGTGTGATAGTCGTGCAAAATCTTCTAGTGATAAATTGTAAATATAATTGCCCTCCATTATGTTTTTAATCGATGGTTTAACTTCTTGGGCAATCTGTTTAAAATAGCTCCCAATTTCAGGGTTGTGCTGCAGTGAAAGAATATTGACCAACAGTTCTTGAAATTTAATTTCCATCAGATATTTTGATGGTTTTTCTTGATTAAAAAAATAATCTAACATCGAAGTAAAATAAGTGCTTAATGTTCTATCCATTTTTAAAGGAATTGCACTATCACTTTGGAGGCTACTATTTTGATTTGCACCTATTTCAGGTTTTTGAGATATGAAATCTTTGACATAAGAATCGGGAATGAAAATTACCATAGCACAAAAATCGGAATCAAAATACTTCTCAATAATATTTGCTCCTTTTTTAACAAAAAGCACTTCATTGGCATGTACCATGTAGCTATGCTCTAACGTTCGCCATTTCTTTTTTCCTTCTAGAACATAAATAAAATAATTTAGATGATTCCATGTAGTGAATATCGACTTTTGCTCCGCACATCGATACTCCGAAAACATTAGTGACGACACTTCAATCTTCTTGAACGTCGGTGTGTTTTTTGCTATGTCGTAACCGTTACCCATTATTAATAAATAAATTTAACACTCTGAAAAGTACAAGATTTTTTCTATAGAAAGTTCTAATTTGACATTAAAAAATCAATTTTTAACTAGATTAATAGCCGCTAAAAAACATCTAAATACAATAAAATTTTAACGCTGACATTAAAGTATTACTAACCCAAAATTGATTTCTATTCAATTTTTGCAGGTTTTAAAATTAGATCGTTATCTGCAGCTAATTTCGCAAATTCTTCAGCACTTAGCCCATTAGACGGTGCTGTTCCTGGCCCTACACCTACTTTTTTAAAAAAATCTAACAAACCATGTTTAGCATTTGGAACTGTAGCAAATACAAGTTTTAAAGGTTCAGTACCAGTATTTTTAAAGGAATGCCATTCTCCTGGTGCGGTATACCATACGTAGCCTTCTTTAACAACTGTTTCTTTACGTTCATCATTCTCATAACTTATAACAATACCAGTTCCTGAAATAAAATAAGCAATTTCTTCAGTTTTTTCATGCTTATGCTCTGGCAAAGCTCCACCTACGCCCAACTCATATTTTGAAAAACCAGATGAAGCATCAGGATGACTTTCAGGATCCATATAAATTTGAAGTAAACCTCCTGACCCCAGTTTGTCTTTATTTTCTGGAAATATCCATAGTTGTTGTGCATCTTCGGGCTTGATTATTCTTTCAGAAGTATGTGAATGCGTAGAATTATCATGAACATGAGATTCTTCTTTTTCTTCGACAGTCAGTGTTGCAATGGAGTCCGCTTCTTGTTTAGATTTATTTCCATTATCACCACAGCCTTGTACGATGGTAAATATCATGGTAAAGGCAGCTAATTTTAGTATAGCATTCTTCTTTTTGTTTTTAATCATGGTTGCATTATTTACGATTATTATTAAATTTCAATTGAACAAATCAAAACTATAGAGAAAATAAATACTTTAACTGACTAGGGCTTTCAATAAATTGACCGAGCATGTCAAAATATAAATTTTGAAAGAATAATATACATTAGAAAACTTACTAAACCCTAACTAACTTTTATCACCAGTGATATTCACACTTTAATTAGTAATAAAAATAAATAACAATTACCATCACCGTATCCCATTAAAATTTTCTCATATAAGGCTCAAAAAAATCACCAAAAAAAAATATAAACTTCGCGCTAAAACGAAATTTAACATGCTCCTTTTCGCCCTGTAGTGTGTTTTTTAAAAAAGTTTTATATTGCAATAACGCACCTATTGCTATCTCCCCCTACATTTTAATTTAATAAAATATATGAACTAGTTGCTATATGCATTGCTATTTCGAGATTAGCGCACTAGTACGTTTAGTCAATTGTTATGCTCCATAAAAAAAGTAAATAAATGAAATCGTACCTGAATCGATCAATCTGGCTGGCAGTAATTACAATTTTATTTACTAATTGTTCAACACAAATAGAGCCGCTACCAGACGATATTACTCAGAATATCCAGAAACGAATTGAATACGGACTTAATGGTGCGATTGCCATCGGAATTATCGACCAGGACGGTATTCGTTATTATAATTTTGGAACACAAGATTCCGCTGGCGCAGCGATTAATGAACATTCAATTTTTGAGATAGGATCCATTTCCAAGACGTTTACTGCTACGCTATTAGCCGACCAGACTTTAAATGGAGATTTAAAATTAGATGATCCTATCAATAAGCTACTTCCAGACTCTGTCGAAATTCCGGTTTTAGTAAAGCAACAAATAACGCTTGGGCATCTTTCAGATCATACTTCAGGGCTTCCGAATATGCCTGGAAATTTTAAACCAGCGAACCAAAAAAATCCTTTTGCGGACTATACCCCACTACAGATGTATGAGTTTATTTCCAATTATACGCCAACGCAAGAGGCTGGTACTAACTTTGAATACTCAAACCTAGCTTTTGGATTATTAGGTCATACCCTGTCGCTGCATGTGGGAAAAACGTATGAGGATTTAGTTAGTGAAGTCATTACAGGTCCACTTGGGATGAATGAAACAAAAATCACTTTCGATGAGCAAATGATAAATAATCTTGCGGTAGGTAAAAATGAATTTGGGCAAAGTACCCAAAACTGGAATTTCTCTACTCTTGCTGGCGCAGGTGCGATTAGAAGTTCGACTACAGATATGATTAAGTACCTCTCAGCACAATTAGGATTTACTCAAACCCCATTGACGCAGGCCATTGAACTGACACACCATAAACGTCATGAAATGTACCGTGTGAGGAGGGGAGATAATCCTCTTGGTATGGGTTTAGGCTGGATAATCTTTACAAATTCTGATGGAAATAATTATTGGCATGGCGGAAGTACAGGTGGGTATACCACCTATATTGGTTTCAATAAAACAATGCAAAAGGGCGTGGTAGTTCTTGCTACTGGTCATGATCCAAGTGACATTGGTGCCTATTTAATGTATTCTGATTCCTTGAAAGAAATTAAAAGATCTTTGTCAACTGAACTTGCACGAAAAATTGATGTAGTCGGTCCTAAAATAACCAAAACGTTTTTTGAAGATTCTGTGATCAATAACCTAGAAGAATTCAGTTATGGCTCATTTCCACTCAACCGATTGGGCCGTACATACCTTAAAGAAAATATTGATGCCGCTATTGCCATTTTCGAAATCAACATAAAGCTATTTCCTAATGATTGGAACGCCTATAATAATTATGGTGAAGCGCTACGAAAAAAAGGTAGATTTGAAGAGAGCATAGAAAGTTATCAGAAGTCCGTTCAAATTAATCCAGAAAACCAGACTGGTTTGAATTCAATTACAGAACTTAATTTAAGAAACTAGCATTAAATACATAAAATAGCACTTTTAAAACGAATTATGTTATGACTGAATTTTGGGAATCTGCCTTTAGCAGTAATAACAAAATGTGGGGAGAGAACCCCACTGAAAATGCACGTTCGGTCTTTGAATTATTACAAAAACGCAATATAAATAACATATTAATTCCGGGTTTCGGATATGGAAGAAATGCGAAGATATTTTACGATAATGGATTTGATGTAACTGGAATTGAAATATCTAAGACAGCTATTGAAAGAGCTCGTAAATATTTCCAAAGTGATGTAACCATACATTACGGCTCAGTAACTGAAATGCCATTTGATAGATTTAAATATCAATCAATATACTGCTACGCACTCATTCACCTTTTGAATTCAGCCGACAGGAAAAAACTAATTGCTGCTAGTTATTCACAAATAGAGGATAATGGAATTATGATTTTTGTGGCATTGTCTACAAAAGACAAACGATATGGTGTAGGAGAAGAGTTAGAAAAAAACACTTTCCGTTCCCCACAAGGACTAAATCTTTACTTTTATGATGAAAAGTCTGTTCATGAAGAGTTTGGGAGTTACAATATTCTTGAAGCAAAAGAAATTAACGAGCCAGTAGAAAGTCCAAAAGAAAAATTATGGATGATAACGTGCGAAAAAAAACTACCCACAATAAAGCCTAAATCTCTCGCTTCTATTGACGCCTTTGTTTATATAATAATAGTATCTTCAAACAAAGAACCAAACTTACAAGTGCAACGGTAAGCGACAATTAAAAAGCAATCAATAATCTAAAGGAAAAAAGAAGAACCAAATGTCAATTGATGATAAAAACGAAATTCGGTTCTCACAAAGAATTCTTGATATTGGCGCTAAGAAAGAGTATTCTGTAACTGAGAAAAGATATTTACGTGTTACAAACGTTGCGGCCATTCTAGGGGTTTTGTTTAATGTAATATGGATGCTAATTACAATTTACAGTTCAGAAGCCGCTCTAATTTACGGAAGCAACGGATTAATGGGGTTGATGTTTCTTATGGTGTTAGTGCTTAACAAGAAAGGTTGGCGGGTAGTTGCCTCCATATGGCTTGCTATTACATCCTATATTTCGGTTCTAATATTTCTTTATTTGTTGGGATATTCGTCAGGGGTGGCCACCATTTTTTTCTTAATCATCATCTTACCCTACATGACTTTTCCACGAAAGGCAAGGGTATATGCCCATAGTTTCAGTTTGTTGGCTTGCGTTACATTAATCGCTACCGTTGTACTTCAATCAAAAATTAATGCGCACTATGAGAGAATGGATGCTCATTTATCACAAGTTGTCAATATCAGCATAACAGGATTGATTTGTCTCACACTTATATGGAGTTTGTCGGTGCTAATTGATAAGTCAGAAGATTCATTAAAAGCTGAGCAAAAAAAGTCAGATGACCTGCTCCATAATATTTTACCAGCAAACATAATAAAGGACCTAAAAGAAAGTGGTAAGACAATTCCGAAAAGGCATAAGAATGTAACTATTTTATTTACTGATTTTGAAGGTTTTACTAAGCTTGTAGCATCCATCTCGGCAATCACTCTGGTCAATGAACTCAATGAGATTTTTGGTAGATTCGATGAAATTATGGAGGAAACAGAAGTCGAAAAGATTGAAACTATTGGAGATGCATATATGGCTGCATCTGGTCTTGAAGGGAATATTACTAATCATGCTGCTAGGTGTGTCACAGCGGCACAAAAAATGTTAGCCTTTCTTGAGGAGCGGAATAAGAGTCATGAAACAAAATGGAGAATGAGAGTTGGTATACATACCGGAACTATAGTAGCAGGTGTTGTGGGCAAAAAGAAGTTTGCTTATGATCTTTTTGGAGACACCATTAATACCGCGAGCAGGATAGAATCTGCTGGTGAAGCTGGCAAAATCAATATCTCATCATCTACTTATGAACTAATTAAGGACGACTTTACATGTCTTTCTCGAGGTAATATTTTTGCAAAGGGAAAAGGAGAATTGGGCATGTATTTTGTAAAATAAACTATAGCTAACCATGGGTATGTCAATCAATGCTCCCAAAAGGTCCTACTACACTTCGCGCTAACGTTACCCAAGTGCAAAAAACTTCATTCATTTTCCGCCGTGGCATTTTCTTCCATAGTCTGCATATCATCGGTAATTCTATGTAGTAAAACCCCAAAATCATTTTGGTTGATAAGCTTACTATCCCTGTTAGGGAAAATTTCTTTAACGGGAATTCTGTGATTAAGATCAATTGTAAATTGATAGTAGTTGGTAAGCGCCTCACCATTAGCAGTTATCAGTGGCACCTCTAAAACAATTGGAGCGCCACTAGTTCCTATCTCCTTCGGCACTATCCATGGGCGGCTAGAGGTAAGCACATCGGGATCTCTTTTTAGCGTAACTTTTGAACGGGGTATTCGTTTTTTATTCGTGTACCACAAACTATTTACGGCATCATAAGCGTCATAGGTTTCTTGTGCTGTTTGTACAACAGCTAAACTATCTAATGTTGCTGAGATATGCTTTGTTGCAGCTTGGTTAAAGGGAAACGTAGAGCGCAAGGTTTTCATGCCCACATGTATTCCCAATAAGTTGGAATATACATCCTCAACCGAAAAACTAGAAAATTTTTCTGGCATTAACGGAATGGTTGATGCACCAAACCATGTGGAGATTTCGTGCCATAGCGAGAGATCGTATGTTATTTTTCCAGCCAACAAAATACAATCGCTACTAGTTAACGCTGCAGGAACATTTAAGTATAACGTCTTACGACCAGCTTCATTACGCAAATTCAGAATTACTTCCCCTTTGCCCCTACTATCTAAAATAGTAGTGTATAAATAGCGTGTCCAATCTATTTGATCGCGCATGTGACCAATATCAATAAAGCCACCTTTATTCGTATAAATAGTACCTGTACCTTCACTTTTATTCCCCATGTAATGATGTTCACCCAAGTCGGCTACACTTATCACTTGATCCACATTTACAAACGGCACACCCCATAATTTTAAATCGTATCCAAACGCACAACATGCCCGAATAATACGCGGTGGAATTTTATCTAAATTAACATCGGCAATAGCTGCAGTTTGCGCGCGCAAAGTTATCGGACTGAGCACAAGGCCCAAGAGTACAACTAGTGTGATACTATTTAATAAAGTTTTAGAAATATCAGATTTCATGGAAGGTGGTGCTAAGTTTTAAAGCTGGTGACGCTTCAGCATATCTGGATAGAGTTCATCTTCAACCCACATAAAATTTGGGAAAATGCGAATTATTTTTTCATAACACAATTTGGCTTTCTGTATTTGATCGGTAGCTTCGTATGCTTGTCCTAAAGCGGTCATTGTATTGATATACATCCAATTATTAACTACTAGCCCTTGTTTTTCAAAGCTTTTAACTGCCTTTACATAGTATTCAATAGCTTCATCTTTATCCCCACCAAATGCAGATGGACGGTAATACATAGAGTTTCCTTTTTCAATATTACCTTGAATATTCTCGGGGTCTAATTCTATAGATTTATTGATATAGCGCATGCTTTTCGGACCTAAGTATATCGCCTTTAAATTAGATATACCAATCGTAAAAGCAATGTACGCTCCTTTGTATGCTTGTAGTGTTGCGTCTTCGGGTGTGTCTTCTAATAACTTATCGATAATTTCCTCAGATTTATCAATATAGACCTCAGCCGTATCGTGTTTTTCTGCACCGATTAACCAAGCGGTATACCCGTAGTAATAACTGAGCAATTCCATTTGCTCAGCTACATTATCTTGACTTGCACTTTTTTCGCACGCATTCATTAGCACTAGCCACTTATCCATATAACCTCGTGAATATGCTTTATAAATGGCATCTCGGTACGTAGTACTTTGAGAAAAACCAAATTGCATGGATAGCAACAAGGTGAAAATCACCAGTACTAGTCTTGTAGTATGTTGCGGCCTTTCCATATTAATTTCTTCTGTTGATCATTAATTAGTCCTTTTAGTATTATCCCCAGAAATACCAGGTGTTGTGGCACTGCTAATACTACATTTTGAACGACTGATTGTTGGCTTGCCAAACTTACAAAAATTCGTATTGCCACTATGCCAGCAATATATGCTGTTGACCACCAAACACCCATGTAATAATATAAGATGAATGGAGCTATTGTGGTTACAATTCCGAATAAAATAGTTGTCAAAATACTATTCCCAAAAAATTGAAATATATTCTTTGTAAACCCTTCTATTGCGTCATCAAGTCCAAAATACATTCGGCATGAAATAGCATCATCGCCTAATAGCGTATCACTTGCAAGACCTTTTTGTTTAAACAATCTTAAGATAGCGATATCTTCTACGCGGTGTGACTTACATTTTTCATGCGGCCAAATAGCTTTATATGTAACTGCATTAAACATCATAAATTGTCCGTTTGCTGCTGAAAACGCTACATTTTTTGACCTTCGAATGAGCGCTAGTGGTAATAAGCTTAGCAAAATCCAATTCATTAGGGGTACCGATATTTTTTCTCCTATGGTAGTCATTATTTGCTTCGGAAATATCGATAGCAAGTGAAGCTCGTATTTCTGAAAGTGACTAATACTACGTTCGATTAAATCTTTTTTCACACTAACATCTGCATCTAAATAAAGTAAGATCGCACCTGTTGCTGCTTGTGCTAATTGGTGACATGCATAATTCTTGCCCAACCAACCCTTCGGTAGTTTCTCACCATTAATCAATTGTAATGCAGGCATTCGCGTAGCCCAGTCATTGACAATTCGTTCCGTAGCATCTTCTGAAAGGTCATTGTACACGATGATTTCTAAATTATCGTATGCTAACTTTGAAACTTGTTCTAGTAGATTTCCAATACTTTCTTCCTCATTACGAGCGGGAATTAAAATTGAAACCAAAGGCTTATGCGCGACCGAAACTACTTTTGGCAAATACGCAAACGAAAGATAGTTAACCAGTGCTACAAGCAATCTGATGCATAATAAACCTATAAGAAAGTAGCAACAATATATCATTTAGCACCTTGTTTTGAAAAACATGTTTTTGCAAAACGATTAAATGCCATTTCTATAGCTGCAGTGGTGGTCGCTTCATTTATGTCTTGCGTTTCATAGTAAGCATAAATTTCTGGTCTAAGATTAGTGCCATATTTAATAAGGTTGATATTAAACACCAATTGAAAATCTGTTCTTTTATTTTCTAAAATATGGGTAAGCAAGCCTTTTTCAAATGTAAAATCGCGTGTGTAAATGCTCTGAATTTTTCCTTGTGGAAAAAACAAAAACATGTTCTCTTTATCTTCTAATACTTCAACAGCATAATCCAGACTCTCTAAACTAGAACGTTTGCCTTTACTAATTGAACATGCACCGAGTTTAGTTAGCCAAACATTTTTACGAAGCTCTTTCTCCAACATCATAAAGTGAAGCCTACGTTTAAATATTTTAAGGTTTAATAAGATTTGTATAAAGCCATCGTAAAACGAGAAATGATTACTAATCATAAGAATAGGTAGTCCCTTTTCCTCATAAGAACCAATATCGTTAAGACCACTAAAAAAAATACGAATTAAAATCTTCGTATAAAGATTAGAAAACTTAATCATGAATTTAGTATGCTTGGCTCGTATCATTTTTGAAAATATAAATTGTGAATTATTATAATTACAAAAAAGCCAAATTGCACAAAAAACAGCCAGCGTGCTGGTCTATTATGTGTAATCACTTTAAAATACTGGATTGCCGCATTAAAAACTAAAGCAAGTAGAAACCAAACCACATAGTTACTTATGGGCGGATTGTTTTCTGAAAACTGCCACATATCCATTAACGGAGCTACTTTTTCCAATATAATATCGTAAACAATCATGAGAGTTGCTGCGCCGATAATAATCGGAATATTTTTAGAGGTGTATTTCGTAAGAATACTATTGGAGGTATACACCAAGAAAACCCAATTAAGACCAATAACAACTGGCACATCTGCTACTTTATAACCAAGGCCTTTTCCATAAGAATAAACACCAAACAATTTACCAGTAGATACGCCAATAATTTCGACTACGATACTCACGATAAAAATACTTACTAAAACTGCAATCGTTTTTAAACTCCATCCTTTATGATGCGAGAAGATAGCCCCAGTAACTAATACCAAGGTATATGGTGTTACTAGTTTAAACAATTCATGGGTAAGCGGCGAAAAGAATAAAGCCAAACCAACACAGTAAAAAACTACAAAGGTTAATGGAAGTCCATCGTTAACTAAGTATTTTATGGTCCGGTTCATCTATGATGCAGGTATTTCGTTCGCAACAATTTTGGCACTAGCTAAACAAAGTGGTATTCCGCCACCTGGGTGAACACTACCGCCTACAAAATACAAGTTTTGTACACTTTTAAGAAAATTCGGGTGTCTTAAAAATGCAGCGAATTTAGAATTAGAAGAATTTCCGTACAGTGCTCCGCCTTTACTCAGTGTATTTAGTTCAATAGTTATCGGTGATGCTATTTTTTCGCATTCGATATAATCTTCAATATTAGTTTTTAGCGATGCATTTATTTTTTCAATAATATTTTTCTTGGTAACCTGAATTAGTTCATCCCAATTTTCTTTGCTATTAGCAGGTGCATTCACCATAACATACCAGTTTTCACAATTTTTAGGCGCATCGCTTTCAATCACCTTAGAACTGATAAAAATATAAATGGTAGGATCAGCATCTATAGTTTTCGCTTGAAACAGATTATTAAATTCCGTTTTATAATCACCGCTAAAAAGAATATTATGCAAATCTAATTCAGGGAACTCTTTGTTCACTCCCCAATAAAATACCAAGGCCGATGATGAAGGTTCTAAGCTTTTAATTTGCTTTTCTTTTGGGTGATCCATCAGGTTATTAATCACATAATTAATATCTGAATCTGATACTATTTTATCAAAAGCATGTTGGGTCTCCCCTACCGTTATGCCCACGGCCTTTTTGTTTTTTATATCGATGGAAGTTACCAACGAATTAAAATTAAAACGAACTCCTTTTTTAAGGGCGAGTTCATACACATGCTGTACGATAGTGTACATTCCTTTTTCAGGAAAATAGGCACCCAAATTATTTTCGAGATGTGCTATTACATTTAAAGTAGCGGGTGCTTTATACGGATTAGAACCATTATACGTAGCATATCTATCAAACAGCTGAACCAGCAACGGACTTTTAAAATTACTTTTGTTAGCCCCATGCATGGTTTTATAAAATCGAATCTTATGTACCTGAAGCAGCGATTTTAAAACAGAAAATTTCATTAAATTTTTAACCTTGTGCAGCGAGTTAAAAAGAAAAATATCTGCGGTGATTTTATATATTAAAGCTGCGCTTTTTAAATATTTGGTAATATTAACTGGATCTTCGCCAAACTTTTGAACGCATTCATCCGTAAATTTTTCTTGATCAGACCAAGCATTAAGCTGTTCACCACTATTGAAAAAATACTTACAAAGTACCTCGAGTTTTTTATAAGCAAAACTTGAAGGAATAGGCTCATTAGCTGCGGCATAAAGTTCTGTTACTAATTCTGGTAAAGTAAATAAAGATGGACCCGTATCAAATCGATATCCATCTATTTTAATCTCACTAATTTTTCCACCGGGAGCATCATTTTTTTCAATTACAGTTACCTCATGTCCTTTAGATGCTAATCTACATGCTGCCGCCAAACCACCAATTCCAGAACCGATAACTGCAATTTTCATAATCTTTTAGCTGTATTAAACCGCCTTTCAAAAATATACGTAAGCGCCAATGGTGATAACAACAACGAGAAATTATAAAACATATCTTCTAATGGTACTGAAAGTATGCGAACACCCAGAATTACATCGGGGTTATAATCAAAAACAGCTTGTTCTATTCCCGTACCCGTTAGCACACCGTTTACGATAAAAAACGGAATAAGTAATATCGGATAAATTGCTAAATAGTATTGTACCACGTTGTTGGCAAAATAATAACTTAATACTAATATCACAGCCAGTATAAGAAAATTAATGGAAGTGTAGGTAAGGTCGCTATATAAAACGGAAGCGCTAAGCGATAACCCGACAATTAAAAACGTCAAAATTTTTGTCCATTTCGCATTGAATTTAAAGTTCGGAAAATGAAATTGTATCGCGTAAAACGAAAACGCACAGGCATACGGAATAGCAATAAAAAAAAGGTATTCTTCTAATGGCAGTTTATTGATATAAATGCCCGAATTATATTTTGGGTTAAAAAACCAGCAACCCATATGGGTGAAGATGATATCCCAAGCAACAAAAAATACCATGGTAATTAAAATTGCGGGAAGCAGAAATTTCCAGCGTTTGTAGAGTCTAAGATTTTTCTCAAAACTCATCGCCAGTGGCCCAGCTATTGAAATAATAAGAATAATTAAATAGAGTGACATAGTTCGTAATTTTCTTATGTGCTATGCCGGTGTAAATTTATTAGTGGTGTATATAGAAATTAGTGCCCACATCTTAACCCTATTCGGAATACGAATTCGCTCATTAAGCAATTTCTCTACAGGGGTACACTTTATTTTGGTAGTTAGTTTACTGTAATACAGATAAGCAGCATATACGCCGCTTCTAGAATTACTAGGCAGCTGTTTAATACCTTCTAAGGCCACACTAAAATCCTCATCAATATCTTTAATTATTATTTTCTTTATGTCTTCGGTGAGTTCGTTATCTCTTAAAATTGGAAAGTAGATACGGTGCAACTCATTAATATCATTATTAATATCACGCAAGAAATTTACTTTCTGAAACGCAGAACCCAAACGCATGGCAGAAGGTTTTAAAGCTTCGTATTGTTCGTCATCACCATTCACAAAAACTTTAAGACACATAAGGCCCACAACATCTGCCGATCCATAAATGTATTCTTCTATTTCTGTATCCGTAAATTCGTTTTTAGATAAATCGCTACGCATACTTTTTAAAAATGCCTGTATTAGGGCATCATCAATATTATATTTACGAACGGTAAGTTGAAACGAATTAAGTATTGGATTTAGACTTATGCCTCGGTCATAGGCACGGTAGTAATCTTCTTCGAATGCTGAAAATAATGAAGCCTTATCGTAATCGTGAAATGTATCTACAATCTCATCGGCAAAACGTACAAAACCATAAATACTATAAATGCTATTGCGTATCGATTTATCAAACAGCTTAATACCCGCTGAAAATGAAGTGCTATAATTTTGCGTGACAATTTTACTGCACTTAAATGATACCTCATCAAATAACTCCTTCATTACTGCTTTTTTAATTTTTCGATAGTAAGGTCTGCTGCAATCTTACCAGATATAATAGTAGTAGGAACACCCGGGCCGGGAACAGTGAGTTGTCCTGAATACACTAAATTTTTTATCTTTTTATTTTCCATTTTTGGTTTTAAAAACGCTGTTTGCATAAGCGTATTAGCCAAACCATAGGCATTACCTTTGTATGCGTTATAATCTGTTACAAAGTCGTTTACACCAAACGATTTTTTAAAAAGTATATTGTCACTTAAACTTTGGTCGGTAATTCGCTCAATACGTTTTATTAATTTATTAAAATATTCTTCGCGAATAGCCTCAGAATCTTCTAACCCAGGCGCTAAGGGAATTAAAAATATACCGCCTTCTTTTCCTTCCGGAGCCATAGTATCATCTGTTATGCTAGGAAAGCTGGTATAGAATAATGGAGCTGTTGGCCACGAGGGTTCTCCATAAATAGTATCAATATGTTTATCGAAATCTGTATCAAAAAACAAGGTATGGTGGTTAACGTTTTTCAACTTTTTATCAAAGCCCACAAAAAATAATAATGCAGAAGGTGCAAAGGTTTTTTTCTCCCAATACTTTTCGTTGTAGTTTTTATACGGCGCGTCTAATAAGGTCTCGGTATGGTGGTAATCGGCACCAGAAATAATAAAGTCGAAGGCTAGCGATTCTTTGTTTACGCGTATACCTGTAGCTACATTGTTAGCGACTTCAATTTTTTCTACAGGGGCATTGGTTTTAATTGTTACACCCAATTCGTTCGCCAGATTACCAAAACCTTCAATAACCTTATAGAAGCCCCCTTTGGGATGCCAGGTTCCCAAAATCATATCCGCATAATTCATAAAGCAATAGAAGGTGGGAATATTTTGTGGTTTAGCACCTAAGAAAATAACTGGGAATTCTAGAATTTTAATTAAACGCGGACTTTTAACATTCTTACGTATTGTTTTACTGATGGATGTCGCAAATTGATTTAACCGACTCACCGTTGCGAAAGTCACTAGCTCTATTGGCGATTTCCCTGGGCGATAAATTACTTTATCCATTGCGGCGTTGTAATTAAACTCCGCCATTTTTAGAAACTTTTTTAGGAACTTACTACTACCAGGTTCTTCGTTCTCAAAAGCTTTATACAATTTATCGAGGCTTACCGATACATCTATAGCATCGTCTTTATCGAAATATACTTTGTAGCCAGGATCCAATCTTGAGAGTTCGTAGTAATCGGAAATGTTACGATTAAAATCAGAAAAGAAGCGCTTAAATACGTCGGGCATCCAATAGAAAGTTGGCCCGGTATCAAAAGTAAATCCGTCTTTTTTAAACTGACTCGCTCTACCTCCAATAGCGTTATTTTTTTCGAAAATGGTAACATCATTACCTGCCTGTGCTAAATAACACGCAGCAGACAAACTCGAAAATCCAGAGCCTATAATAGCAATTTTCTTCATGCAATTTCACGTTGATGCAATACAATCACTACTTAAAAGCATTAATTCGGTTTACAAGCCTGTTGTTAAAGGTAGCATTCCGAAAGCTGGTTAGGCGTTAAAACTATTTAAAAAGCTGTATGATTTTTACTTCTTGTTCCGTTGAATTTTTGACAATAATTTATCTTTTGCAAAAGTAATAATCTTTTTGAAACTCGCCTAGTTTTGAAATTGGCACTGCTTCATATTCATTATTTCGTACAAAGTGTAGTTTAGGCGCATTTCGAATTTAAGCGGATAAAAAATTAGGTTTAAATTATTCAGCTATTTCGGTACAATACGTTGTAGGTTTTTAGTAGCAGTAACGAGCATTTTATTGGTAAGACCTACGCAAGAACCAAAATTAAAATATAGTGTAGCACAAAAAAACACCTACAAGTTAACTACACGTACTACGCCATTTTCCTACAAAAAGTTTTATATTGCAGTAGCATTTACAGTGCACCCTCCCCCGACATTTTAATAAAAAAACAGCTAAGCGTACGAGTTGCCATAGGAAGCGCTATTGCGAAATAAGGGTACTAGTACGTATCGCCAATTGTTAGCTGCATGGATGAAAAAACCTCTCGATTAAATGAATATTAAGCACTACGAAATTGAAATTGAAGAAGAAAATCCTTTTACGAATTGTAAATTGGACAGGAAAAAATATTCTTCCGTATTAACCAATATAATAAATTCATATCCTTATGGTTTTGTTCTTGCCCTAAATAACAAATGGGGAACTGGTAAAACCACTTTTGTGAAAATGTGGGAACAAGACTTGAAAAACAATGATTTTCAAACTTTATATTTCAATGCTTGGGAAAATGATTTTGAAGACAATCCGTTAACAGCTTTGATGGGAGAGTTAAAAACTCTAACAACCAAAAAAACTGAACCTGAATTCAAAAAAACATTAAAAAAAGCTTCCACTTTAACTAAACATATTGCACCTATAATCGCTAAAGCAATAGCCGATAGATATATTGATACAGAAGGTGTAAAAGAGGCTATTATCGGAGTAACAAAAGGATTATCCGATGTATTCGAAAATGAAGTCAATGAATATCAAAAAAAGAAAAAAAGTATATCTGATTTTCGTCAAAGTTTATCCGAATTTATTGCAAGTACAAATGAAGGAAAACCATTAATATTCATTGTTGATGAACTCGATAGATGTAGACCAAATTATGCGGTTTCAATTTTAGAACAAATAAAGCACTTCTTTTCCGTGCCAAATATTGTTTTTATTCTGTCTATAGATAAAGTCCAATTAGGTAATGCTGTTAAAGGAGTATATGGAAGTGCTGATTTGGATGCAGATGAATATTTAAGACGATTTATTGACTTAGAATACTCAATTCCAGAACCTGAAGCTGATATTTTTTATAAGTATTTATACGAATATTTCAAATTTGACGAGTTCTTCATTTCACCAGAAAGACTTAAATACAGAAATGTAGATTCCGATAAATCAAATTTTCTTGAAACTAGTAAACTACTATTTACCAATGCTAAAATCCCTTTAAGACAGCAAGAGAAAATTTTTGCACATTCAAGATTAGCTTTGAGAAGTTTTAATTGGAACACTTATGTAGTTCCTCATATTTTTCTGTTTCTAACATTTATAAAAATAAGACACAACGACTTTTACGAAAAAATGAAATCTAAAAGTTTAAGCATTCAAGAATTACAAGAGCGATTTTTAGATTTAGTAAAAATTAAGATAAATGAAGAAACAGAAAGACAGCTAATGTGGCTCGAAGTCTATTTAGTAAATGTTTATAATAATTATTTCCAAGAAAGATATTACCGAAAACCTCTTTACGAAAGAGACAAGGAAACGGGAGAGAATAAACTATTAATCACATCTATAATTAAAAAAGGAGCTGAAAATGACTTTATGCACATACTGGAAAGTATTAATAGAGGTCGTGGAGAAGGAGATTTAGACTTATCACATTTTACGAAACGAATTGATTTATTAGAAGATATAAAAACGTGAAAAGCCAGCAGGTAACAATGTATATAAAAAATAGCGCAAGTCATTGCTAACACAATGGTTTAGGCATTTTTGGAAAGTCGCCAAATTTTTAAATTTGACGATTTCCAAGTAAAAAGATAAATAGTAAAATTTAAAAATTCGGCTTGTTTATAATCCGAAAAGTTATCGCTTATTTTCAGCGCTACTTTTCATACACAGGACCGTTGAATGCAATATAACCAAACGAATGAACGGATTGACAAAATCACAAATTCAGTTTTTAGAAGAACAAGGAATTGGACTAAACCAAACTTTTGATGCGCAAGGTTTGACTAAAGCAGAATATCGAGCGAAAATGAAACCAGACGGAAAAGTTATCGCTTTTAATGTTTCGCCTTGTAAGAAAGAAGGACATACTTTGCGAACAAGGTCTGGACATTGTGCTCAATGCAATACTGCTCATTTAGGATTTCAAAAAAGAAATGATAAAGCAGGATTTGTATATATAGCAGGAACAAAAGATGGAAAACTAATTAAAGTTGGATTTACAAGTGGAGTCGAAATACGTTCTGAATCTCTAAATCGGACTAAATATGGCGGATTTTCCGATTGGGAAATACTATTTGCGATAAGTTGTGTAAATGCTGGAGAAATAGAAATTGAAATCAAGAAAGAACTTGACAAGTATTCTGTTTCTAAAATTTATGAACACGACAGTAAAAAACAAAAAACTGATGAAATCTATCAATGTTCATATTCAAAATCAAAAGAGAAATTAAAAAAAATTATAGATAACAAAAAGTTTAACGCAGATATTAAGGTAGAAAAAATTGGAAATAATTATCAGTTTCCGAATTTAGCAAGAAAATAAATACTGCTTACAACACCGTATAAAAATAATTGCAGTTTAGTGCTTAATCAAATGTCGTTGCACGTTTACTACGTCTGATTTTCCTTCGGAAAATCCTCGCACACAAACACTCAACTATTCTTCTACATAAACGTTGATTTTAATTAAAACAATGAACAAAGAAATGTATACAGGTATAATATTAATATGCATAGGAGTCATACTTATGGCCTTGTTTGGAGCTTTGGGCAATTACTATATTCAAAAAGGAAGGAGCAAATCATCTTCAGATAGTCAAAAAATAATTTTGGAAAAAATTAGTGATACAAAGAGGGAAATTCTTTTAAATTCGACTTCAATACATAAAGAACCGATATTAAGTATAAATAGCATTAAAGGAATCGAAATTCAAGAAACGACCTCTGTACCATACTTTTGGCTTTGTTTAGAGAGTTTAAATGCTGGGGCAACAAATTTCGAATTAAATAGTGTTATTCTTGCTGAATATAATAATGGTTCGAAAAAAATATATCCAATTGAATTGATACCAAAAAATTCTGAAATATTGACTAAAGCTTACAGAGGCTTAATACCATTTGACAAAAATATAACTAGCCTTTATCTATATATCAATGGAACATTCTCAAATTTAAGTCAATCAAAAAACTATCGAATTGATAAGCTTTACCATTATAAGCACGAAGAAGGTATTACCTATCAACGAGTTGGACCTGATAGGGAAAGAGTACTGGGAATTATTGAAAATCGAAAAAAAAATTAAGCTCAATGCAGTATAAAATAATTGCGGTTTTTTGCTAAATCAAAGGTAGTTGCGTGTTTGCTACATCCGATTTTCCTTCGGAAAATCGTCGCAAACAAAGCCGCAACTATTCTTATACCAATACGTTCTACACAATTTAACCAACAACACGATAAATGACAATAAAAGAAGCTATTTTAAAAGTATTAGAAGATAACATTGGTTCTTTCACATATTTGAAAGTTCTTGAAATGATTGACGAAAAAAAATATGTTGATTGGGGAAATGCAAAAACTCCTTCTGACACTATTGGCGCACAGTTAGGTCATTTTATTAGACAAAATGATTCGAGAGTTAAACGTGTAAAAGGAAAAAAAGGATTTGAATATTATTTAGCTAAATATGAAAACGAATTAAATCTTTCCGAAGTTGTTGAAAAGGAGTCTCTTGTCAAAAAACCAGCTTCAAAAAAATACCAAGAAAGAGATTTACATAAACTTTTAAGTTCTTACTTAAAAAGTCAAAACATTTATTCAAAAACAATATTTCACGAAAAATCGGCAAACAGTAAAGATGACCATCAAAAATGGATTCATCCTGATATGTTAGGAATAGATTTTTTAAACCTTAAAAATTCAGCAAGTAATGCTTTATTAAAAGTTATTAATAAAGCAGATGCTTTTAACTTAATATCTTACGAATTAAAAAGAGAAATAAAATCTGATTACGAATTGAAAAAATGTTTCTTTCAAGCCGTATCTAATTCAAGTTGGGCGAATTATGGATATTTAGTCGCATTTGAGATAAGTAAAAACCTAATGAATGAAATGGAGCGACTTAACCAATCTTTCGGAATTGGAATAATAGAGCTGAATGGAAACCCATATGAAAGTAAAATTTTGTTTCAACCAACTTACAAAGAATTGGACTTTAAGACAATGGACAAGTTGTGCGAAATAAATCCTGAATTTGAAAAATTTATTGGGCAGACAGAAACTATGCTGATTGCTCCTGAAAAGTATGTAAAAGGAACGAAAAAGGAATTTGAAAGTTTTTGCGATGATTTTTTCAAAACAGATTCAGAAATTGAAAAGTATTGTAAAGAAAAGAACATACCGCTAGACGAAGAAGAAAAAACCGTGTAGAATAACGTGTATTAAACATAGCTAGAAAGTGCTTAATCGAAAGGATAGCGCTTATTAACAAAGTCTGCCAAATTTTTATCCCGAAGCGTCGGGAGGCTTTTAAAATAAAAAAGATAAAAACAAAAAATAACCCCGAAGCGTCGGGGCGGCTCTGTGTAAAATCCGAAAGTTTAGCATCTATTTATACGCTGCATTTCATATACAAGACCGTTGTAAACAATTTGAAAAAACTAATAAACTGAATAAGATATGGCAAAATTTTTAGACACTACAGGTGTTTCATATCATTTAGAACAATTAATAAAAAATACTGAAGACCAATTGATTTTAATCAGTCCATATCTTCAGTTTCATAAAAGAGTAAAAGACAATTTAGAGTACTTACATATTCAAAAAAAAGATATCCGAATTGTCTACCGAGAGAATAAATTACAAGTTGAAGAAAGTAATTGGCTTGAGAGTCAAATTGGAATTAGGACAAGTCTTTGCAATTCACTTCACGCTAAGTGTTATTTAAACAAGAAAGAAGCGATTGTGACTTCTATGAACTTATATTCTTTTTCACAACAGAATAATGACGAAATGGGAATTTATGTAACCAAAGAAGGAGACAAAGAATTGTATCATGATATTAGAAAAGAAGCTGAAAGACTTTTAGCTATAAGTGAAGAAATTCGAGTTTCTGTTAAAAAAGTTGATAAAAATTTTGAAAGACAATCTGAAAAAACAATTTCAGAAATTGTACTATCTAAAAACAACTCAAAATCAAAACTTTTAACAACGAAGGATTTATCACAATTAACTGGTCTGAGCAGTAGAAAAGTAAATAGCTGGTTCACCGACAAAAAACTGATGTATAAAAAAGATGATGATTGGATTACAACTAAACGTGGGAAAGAAGTTGGCGGAATTGAAAAAAGTGGTCAATATGGGAAATTCGTTGTTTGGCCAGAAGATATTGCAAAACACATTGTGGAATAAAACTGAATAGAGCAATGTTTATAAAACATTGTTATTAAGCATTTATCCCAAAGTTCTTTGTTTATTTACAAAGACCACCAAATTTTTAAATTTGGCTTCTAGAATAGTAAAACTAAAAACAAAACACAATAATTCGGCTCTATGCTAAACCTAAAATGTAGCATCTTTTACAGGCTAGGTTTTATATACGGAGACGTTGTGCGTCATTTCAAGAAACATCAAGAAAATTAAAATAAATTTATGGCTTTAGACTTTTCAAAAATATTAGTAGTCGGTGTTTCCTCGAGAGCACTTTTCAATTTAGAAGTAGAAAACGAGATATTTGAAAAAGAAAACATTGAAGGTTTTAGGAAATATCAACTAGAACACGAAAATGAATTATTAATCGAAGGAACTGCTTTTCCTTTGATTAAGAGTTTATTAAAACTAAATGACATCGCATCTAAACAAATTGTAGAAGTTGTAATTATGTCAAGAAACAGTCCCGAAACTGGAGTTCGAGTTTTAAAGTCTATTAAACATTTTAACTTACCTATTACAAGGTGGGCTTTTTCTGGCGGAGAACCTCTTTCTCCATTTATAGATGCATTTGACATTGATTTATTCTTATCAAAAGATGAAAAAGAAGTCCAAAAAATAAGCGACACATCTAACTGTGCAACAGCTTTAATTTACGAACCACCAACGGACTATATTCCAGAAATTGACAGAGTTAAATTTGCATTTGATGCAGATGCTGTTGTTTTTTCAGAAGAGTCAGAACAAATTTATAAAGAGAAAGGAATTGAAGAATTTCATAAACACGAATTAGAAAATGAAGATGTTCCCTTGAATGACGGACCTTTTGCTGAACTATTAAGAAAACTATCTAAAATTCAAGAGTTTTTACCAACAACTATAGAATTGACACCTTTAAGACTAGCGATTGTAACAGCGAGAAATGCACCAAGTCATATGCGAGTTATAAAAACGCTTCGTCATTGGGGCGTTTATGTTGACGAAGCCTATTTCATGGGTGGTTTATCTAAAGATAAGGTTCTACAAGCATTTGGAGCACATATTTTCTTTGACGACCAAGAAACTCATTTAGATAGCTCCAGTAAAGTAGTACCATCTGGAAAAGTTCTGTATAAAACTAACTCACCTTTGAAAAAATATGAGAAAAGTAAAAAGTAAAAACGAACGAACAACACGATAGAAAAATAATTGTGGTTTAGTGCTTAATCAAAGGTCGTTGCGCGTATGTAACGTCTGATTTTTCTTTTAAAAATCCTCGCATACAAACCCCCAACTATTCTTATATAAACGCAGACAGTAATTTTAAAGAAGCACACAAAATGAAGAAAATACAATGGTTTAACGAACCTGAAAAATGGGAGATAGTAAATGAATCTTCACTATCAATGTTCGTAACCCCGGAGACGGATTTTTGGAGAAAGACCCATTATGGATTTACAGTTGACGATGGACCATTTTGCTATTTAGAAGTGGGTGGAGAATTCGAGGCAAAAGTAAAAATAACGGGAGCATACAAAAACAGGTTCGACCAAATGGGGCTTATGGTTAGAAAAGACCAGAAGAACTGGATTAAAACAGGAGTTGAATATGTAGACGGGAAAATTAACCTTAGCGCTGTAGTCACTCGAAAATGGAGTGATTGGAGCGTTATAGCATTAGATAAGAAACCAAAATCCGTTTGGCTAAAAATTATAAGAATTACGGATTCAATTAAAATAATGTATTCCTTAAACGGTCAGGATTTCCAAATGATGCGCTTGGCATATTTTCCTGAAAACACACCAGTAATGGTTGGTATGACCGCTGCTTCCCCAGATGGAGATGGTTTTGAAGCATTGTTCGAGGAGTTTGAAGTTATCAACCTTCCTGATTCAGGGCGAAAAAAATGGTTAAAAAATAATAGGGAATAGAAACATCATACCGGAAAAAACTACCGCCAACATTCGCTATAGCAAATCGGGCGGTTAGTACTAAACTTAATGACTTGGACGTGTTTACGAAGTTCAACAAATTTTTATCCTGAAGTGTCGGGGTAGCCTTAACACAATAAAAGATAATTCAAAACAAAATGAATTCTCAATATGCGAGGCAGAAAGCAAACGCTAATTTACTCCCGTACTGTTCATAGCTCAAGCCTTAGCCACAAGCAGAAAAAACAACATTTTTTACCATAGGAAAATTAAAAATTGGACATATCGCGTTAAATTATCAGTAAAAAATATCAGAAATGAATAAACTAATAATAACACTATTGATTGTTGCTATTTTTACAAGTTGTAACTCGAAAACTGAAAAAACAAACTATATGGCAGATAAAAAAAAACAAATGGAAAAGCCAACTTTACCTGATGACAATACACCAAAAGTAACCGGAGTTGGCGGCATTTTCTTTTATTCCGAAAATTTGGAAGAAACTCAAAAATGGTACTCTGAAAATTTAGGAATTGAAATGAATGATTGGGGTTCTTCGAGTTTTGATAGCAGAGATTTAAACAATCCTAACCAGATTAACTCTCTTCAATGGAAACCGTTTAAAAAAGGCGACGAATATTTTTCGCCATCCAAAAAAGAATTTATGATTAATTATCAAGTTCAGAATATTGAGGGACTTGTAAAAAAACTTAAAGAAAACGAAGTAACGCTACTTGATAGTATTGTGACTTACGACTATGGGAAATTTGTTCATGTTTTGGACAAAGAGGGAAATAAAATTGAATTATGGGAACCAATTTAACACGAACAAGTAAGTAGAAAATAAATCCGAACGCAAAACACCGTATAAAATTAATTGCTAGGTTATCACCTAATCACGAATCCCGAAGCTTCGGGACTAGCTGATTTTCTCCCGAAGTTTCGGGACGGTTTTTAATCATGCTTATTTCTTGTAAGACTAGGAAAATAAGTCGAATCCAATGGTTATTTCACTATTCAAACCGCAATTGGAGACAAATAAAAACTAATGTCAACACAAACTTAGTAATACATATATGTATCTTATTATTTGTTTTTTTATACGTATATGTATACTTTTGAGTTTTATAGCATACTTATATGTATAAAATTTTATCAAATGAGAAACAAAAAAAAATTACTCATAGAACAACTGGACCAAAAATTAGCAAAGTTTAAAGATGCAGGAATGATCCTTGTCCCACAAAAGGGATGGGTTAATACGATTAGAACTACTCTTAATATGACGAGGGAGCAATTAGGGACCAAACTCAAAGTAACTAAAGGAGCAATACAAAAAATTGAGGAACGCGAAGCTACGGGTCAGATAACCATTAATAAATTAAAAGATGTTGGCAATGCTTTGAATATGAAATTCATCTATGGTTTTATTCCGAATGATGGCACCATTGAAAATCTAGTAAACCTAAAAGCTGAAAAGCTGGCCCGAAAAATAGTATTAAGAACTAACCAAAATATGAAATTGGAGGACCAAGGAATTGGAGATGAAAAAATAGATGAAAACATAAAAGAGCTTGCTAGTGAAATAAAACGAGAGATGAAAAAATCATTATGGGATTAGAATTCGATTATAAAGATGGACAAACACCTTTAGCCGAAGAAGAACAGGAAGGTCTTAAAATAAAGTCGATTACTACGCATGGAGAACTAGATGAATTTGAACAATTGAACATTGAAAAAGCAGTCGAATGGACTATACATACAAAATTCAAACTTGAAAAAATTTTAACTGAAAAATTTGTAAAAGACTTGCACCAAAGAATGTATGGTGATGTATGGAAATGGGCAGGCGAATTTAGAAAGACTGAAAAGAACCTTGGAATTTCTTGGACACAAATTGGAATTGAATTAAAAAATTTACTGGACGACACTAAGTATTGGATAGAAAATAAAACTTTTCCACCCGAAGAAATAGCCATACGATTTAAGCATCGCATAGTATCCATTCATTGTTTTGCTAATGGCAATGGGAGACACTCAAGAATAATGGCTGATATACTTATGGAATCAATATTTGGGAATGAACTATTTTCTTGGCATCAATCAAATATGGTTGAAGCTAACGAAACTAGAAATAAATATATAAAAGCTTTAAGAGAAGCTGATAAAGGAAATTTCAAACAGTTAATTGAATTTGCAAAAACTAATACCGACATCGCATAAAATTAATTGCTTGTTCTCCCCTACTTACGAATCCCGAAGCTTCGGGACGGTTTTTAATGGTATTCAGGTATTCGCTGCGCTTGGAACACCTGCGGCGACCAAAATCCCTTCCTCTCGCACCCTCGGGAAGCTTTAATAATTGGCTTTGGACAGAACAGAAAACACACTTACAAGTTAGCTTCACGTACCACTAGATTCTCCCTTAAAAAAGTTTTATATTGCAGTAGCACGTATCGTGCACGCTCCCCCTATATTTTAGTAAAAAAAATAGACGTACTAGTTGCTATAAGCATTGCTATTACGAAATACAGCAACTAGTTGCTGTATTCAATTGTTAGCGGTAATTAGATAAATGAAAATATTAAAACGACCTATAAAAATTGTCTTGTCTCTAATTGGAGTACTTATTATAATCGTAATTATTACGCTTTGGACTGATTCATTAAGGACTAGCTATTTGAAAATCAATAAGAATGACCTAACATCTATTAATTCTTATATGATTATCAATGTTAATGTAATACCAATGAATCGAGACACTGTTTTAGTTAATAAAATGGTGTACTTAAAGGACGGTATTATTGATAAAATTGCAGACACAATTAAGGTCAACGGCGTTCAAATCTTTGACGCAAAAAATAAATACTTGACGCCAGGTCTTATCGATATGCATGTTCATGTTTGGGATAGATATGAACTTGGTCTTTATCTATCAAATGGAGTAACTGCTATTAGAAATTTATGGGGTATGCCCATGCATATAAGAATTAAGGAGGCTATTACGAATGACAAGATTTTTTCTCCTTCTTTTTTCACAACAGGTCCAAAACTAACGGGAACTGAATTTATTGGTGATGATAATTTAAACCTAAACAGCCCAGATGAAGCTAAAGAAAAAGTAATCTCATTTAAAAAAAGAGGTTACGATTTAATCAAAACTTACTATGGATTAGATAAAGAAATCTTTGATGCCGTAATCGAACAGGCCAAAATTTCTAACATTGATATAGTTTCTCATCCTTCTCAAAAAGTACCATTTTCTTATCATTTGAATCCACAAATTAAATCTATTGAGCATGCAGAAGAAATTGTACAACAACCGTTACAGTATGATTTAAATATAATTAAACTGCAAAATGTCATTGATTCAATTGCCCTTGCACAGAAAGCCAGCTTTTGCCCTACGATAACAGGATTTAATAAAATCTATCAAATGATGGAGGATGATTCAATTTTAGATTCAGAATCAGTGGAGTACATGAATCCACTCATTAAAAGACTTGATAGCAAAAAACAGTTTGAACGTTGGTTTAATGCCAAGAAAGAAAATCCCGCGACAGTTGAGCGCATAAAAAAACAGCATGATTTTCACATTACCATTGTTAAAAAGCTAAATGAAGCGGGTGCCACTATAATTTGTGGAACTGATGCAGGCATTGGGATTACTCTTCCAGGTTTTTCAATTCATGAAGAACTGGCCTTTTATAAAGAAGCTGGCTTTTCCAATTATGAAGTTTTAAAAACAGCTACTTTAAACCCTTCTCAAACACATTCAATTATGAACCAACTTGGGACTATTGAAGAGGGCAAAATTGCAAATTTTTTATTATTGGATAAAAATCCGCTAATTGAGTTATCGTCACTTCAGAATCCAACTTATGTTTTTGTAAACGGGCGAAAATTGAACAGAGAGACTTTGGATTCTTTTAATGAAAAAGCAAAGAAACGGAAGAATCTAATAGCTTCTGCTCTTAGGTCTTTGGAAAATTTAATCATTGAAAAATAAACTACCGCTGGTACTGTATATAAAATCATAGCGCCTTTTTGGTCGATGCGCTTCATATACTCAATGTTAGCCACAAGCAGAAAAAAAAATGCGAATAGCCTTAATCATATTCATTGGAATACACGGAATTATCCACTTATTCGGGTTTCTGAAAGCATTTGGTATATCTGAATTTAATGCTATTTCACAGCCGATTTCTAAAACTTTTGGATTAGTTTGGCTATTGACATTTCTTCTTTTTGCATTTGCAATGGTATTATTAATATTTCAGTCTAATTACTGGTGGTTAAGCGGATTTTTGGCTGTAATTGTTTCACAATTTTTAATTTTCAACTACTGGTCTGATGCAAAATTTGGTACCATAGCAAACCTTATAATTCTCATAGCTGCAATAATTGCCTATTCAAGCTTTGGTTTTAAAAATAAAATTGCCGAAGAAAGGAAAGGACTATTTGAAAACTCAGCGCCTGTTAGTGAAAAAGTGATTACCAAAGAGACTATATCAGAATTGCCTTCTGTTGTACAAAGGTGGCTGATTAACAGCGGAACTATCGGTAAAATGCCAATTTCTAATGTTCATTTAGTACAGGAATTAGAACTACAAATGAAACCTGAACAATTAGAATGGAACAATGGTACAGCTGAACAATATTTTACAGTTCAACCGCCTGCATTTAATTGGAATATTACAACCGAAATGAACTCAATTTTAAAAGTTGCAGGTCGCGATAAATTTGAAAATGGCAATGGTGAAATGACCATAAAACTATTTTCACTTATTCCAGTTGCTAATGCTAAAAATCACGAAAAAGTAAACCAAGCAACTTTACAGAGATATTTAGCAGAAACCGTTTGGTTTCCTACAGCGTCTTTAAGCCCATATATAACATGGGAGTCTTTAGGCCAAAATTCAGCCAAGGCAACTATGGAGTTTAAAGGAACAAAAGGTTCGGGAGAATTCCACTTTGACGCAAAAGGAAACTTCAAAAAATTTGTAGCAATGCGTTATCAAGATTCAAATGCAGAAGAACCAACCGAATGGACTGTTATTGCGACAAAAATAGAAGAACGGAATGGAATAAAAATGCCTACTGAATGCGAAGCAAGTTGGAAATTGGAGAGTGGTAATTGGACTTGGTTAAAATTAAAGATTAAGGACATTAAATACAATGTGAAACAAATGCCGGATGGTTAGAAATGTTTATAAAATATAACTAATATAAGATTTCCGATAGGTTTGAACGTGATTGCAATGCGGCAAAATTTTTATGTTGCACCGTCGGGAAGCTTTAAAAATTGGCTTTAGACTATACAGAAAACACACGTACAAGTCAATTACACGTACCACTAGATTCTCCATTAAAAAAGTTTTATCTTGCAGTAGCATGAATCGTGCACACTCCCCCTACATTTTAGTAAAAAAAATAGACGTACTAGTTGCTGTATGCAATGCTATTACGAAATAAGCGTATTAGTACGTATTGCCGATTGTTAGCATCAATAAAATCATCACCAATGAAGTATATATTAACCATATTTATTCTCCTTACTATTTTTAGTTGCAATCAAAAAAATGGTGAACAAGACATTTATGACGCCGCGTTTTATATGCCGGCCGAATGGGAAACTCACGATGCTATTTGGTTAGGCTGGAGAGAAAGAAAAAACACACAATTTCACAAAGGGATTGCAGCGTTAATAAAGACGCTTACCCCTACTGTAAGAGTCAAAATTGCTGTATCATCAGATAGCCTGTTACAGGTGGCAAATAAATATCTGAATCATCAAAAGGTGGACAGTACTAGAGTAGAATTTCATGTCATACCAGGCGATCAATATTGGATTCGCGACTATGGCGCAGCATTTTTGGTCAATAAAAAAGGTGAATTAGGGGTTGCAGATTTTGGCTTTAATCAGTATGGCCTTCCTGAATTTTTACGATTAATGCATGCGGGTAATGTCGATAGCATCCGCAAATACTCAGAACTTTGGATTAACCCTAAAACAGCAATGGTTGACAGTCTAATGGCAAAAATTGAAAATGCTGTTCTAAAAAAAACCAGTGTTGTACATGAAGGAGGCAATATCGAAGTAAATGGGAAAGGAACACTCATTGTATGTGAAAGTGCGGTATTCAACAGAAATCCCAATCGCACTAAAAAAGAAATTGAAAAAGAGTTTAAAAGGGTTCTTGGAGTCTCAAATATCATTTGGCTCAAACAAAGCTTGGCAGATGATCCAAATGGTTTTTATAGAAGGATTGCTGCCAATTATGTCGGTGGTGGTGTGCAGCATTCAGACGAATTTGTACGATTTTCAGATCCAAGCACGATTTTATTGGCTTGGGTTGACGAGGATGAAAAGGATTTGAATCATATAAATAAAATAAACTATGAAAGAATGAGTGAGAATCTTAGGATTCTTGAAAGTTCTACCGATCAGGATGGCAAGCCATTTACTATTGTTAAGGTTCCATTGCCAAAACTTATTACTGCGAAAATTATAGCTACAGAAAATATAGACTTTTCTAAGAATTCACTTGATTTGCCTCCTCGTTGGTTTCTTCCGTCTGAAAGACCCCAAGAAGGAGACACATTATTAAGAATACCTGCAGCAAGTTATATGAACTACCTAGTCACTAATGGCTTGGTAATTCTACCAACTTATACTAAAATGGGCACTTCTGAAAAAAGAGAGAAAGAGGTCGAGCAGCTATTTAAAAAGCAATTCCCTGGTCGTAAAATCATATTTCTTGACTTCATGCCGCAAAATTGGGACGGAGGAGGAATACATTGCTCTACGCAACAACAGCCAAAAACTGATGCTAACAAAAAATAAACGCCATTAACCTAAATTCAAAATGACATGATTTTTCAAAAAGCAAGTATTATTATGTCAATTATGCTTTTGCATACTTCATTAATCTATTCACAAGAAACATATAAAGATATTTTAGGAAGAGACTATATTCCTATCAATCAAGAATTGCATGAAACGATTGTATCCTTAGATAAAAAATTATTTGATGCTTACAATTCCTGTGATATGGATACACAAACCGCTCTTTATTCAGAAGATTTAGAGTTTTTTCACGATGAAGGAGGCTTGTCCACCTCCAAAGAAAAAGTATTAATTGCCATCAAAAATAATATTTGCAACAAGACTACACGAACCCTAATTAAAGGCAGTATAGAGGTTTACCCTATAAAAGATTACGGAGCTGTCGAAATAGGGTATCACACATTTAATGCTAAAGAAACACCAGAAAATAAATCAAAAGCAAGTAGGTTTATTCTAATTTGGAAAAAAACAGATGAAAATTGGACTGTAACAAGAGTTATTAGTCTTCATTGAGGAGAGAAATTCCTGCAGCTAAAACCGTAAAAATTAATTGCTTAAAACACCCAACTAATCTTATACCAACCGTTGACAGTACCTAGGAAAACTAGAAACATATAAAAAACATGATTTCAAATACTCAATTTTACCTACTATCTACTTTACTGTTTCTGTTCTTCAGCAATTTCTTATTTGGGCAAAAGTTAGAACCTAAAATAAGGTCATTAGAACCTGACCATGTTATAATTTCTAAAATTACTGGTAAAGAATATCAACTGTATATATCTTTTCCTGCCAGCTATTCAGCAAAAGACACTATATCTTATCCCGTATTATATGTTTTAGACGGAGCCTATTTTTTTCCGACTTTTAATCAAATCAATAGCAGACTTAGTGCAAGAGGAATGATTGAAGATGTGGTAATTGTCGGAATTCATTCCGGTAATGACAGGAAAAGTTGGTACACTAACAGACACTTAGACTACTCGCCCACTTCAGATGTATTGGATGATAGAAAAGCGGAGGTGGAATTTGGTATTCAAGAGGGGAAATTGATTTCGGGAGGGGCAGCTAATTTTCTTCAATGCATTAAAAATGAAATCACTCCATTTATTGAAAAACACTATAAAATTAATCAGGAAAGAGGAATTGCAGGACATTCTTTTGGTGGCTTATTTGCAACTTTTTGCCTCGTTAATTCCGATGGATATTTTACCCGTTTTGGACTAAATAGTCCTTCATTATGGTGGAAAAACGAGAAATTTCTGCAAGAGGCTGTACAAAAATTTAAATCAAATAAGACATGGGAAATACCAACAAGTAAAGTCTTTATTTCGGTTGGTGAAAAAGAAAGCGCAATGGAGATATCGCCAATGGTGAGCTTCAGTCAGCATTTGAAAGATACCAACTATGAGAACATAGATTTGAAATGGCAAATTATCGAGCATGAATCACACATGACTATCATGCCCATTGGCATGAGTAGGACGCTTACTATGCTATATACACTAGAATGAATTACTACCAAAAACCAATGATAAAATTCTTTAGATTATCGAAACAAAATTTTGCAAAGCAAAATCGGATGTCCAATGGACAATTGGTGGAGATAGCCGCCTGCAGAAAATTTAAAAAACTTTCTTATGATTAAGTTCTTTAGACACATAAGACAACAACTACTCACTGAGAATAAATTTAGCAAATATCTACTTTATGCAGTTGGAGAAATTGTACTTGTCGTTATTGGAATTATAATTGCTCTTCAAATTAACAATTGGAATGAAAACAGAAAAAATAAGATTACTGAAGCTGATTATTACTGTAGAATTTTAGATGACCTTGAACTCAATGAGAAGTTAATTGATGAAAATTATAAGCAGACAACCAACAGAATAAAATTGACCAAAGAACTTATAAAAGATTTAAACCACATACCAAATGATAGAAGTACAATCCTCAATAAATTTGTAGTTGCTTTAAGACAAGATGTTTCTGTACCTAGTAACATTACTTTTGAAGATATAACATCTTCGGGCCAATTAAAACTGTTAACAGATATTAAATTAAAGAACAGACTGATTGAGCACAGTACATTTTTATACAACTCTTTAAATCTACTAAAAGAAAACCGGAATGAAATTGTTAAAAGATATACGGATTATGAGCTTATAACCGAATTAGGATATCAAGATATTGAATATATAAAACAAGAACTTGATAAGGAACATATTGCCTTCTTGCCGAAAATTAATTGGACAAATGACCCTACTCACCCAATATTCATAAAATTTCAAGATAATCTTGTTTTTATTTTGGGTATGCAAATTAGGCAGAAACAACATTTTTCTAATTTAAAGCAAGAAATACAAGAACCTATAGAACTATTAAAAGATAAAAAGTGTAAATAACGAAAGCACAACAACCTGTATTAAACATAGCTAGAAACTGCTAAATTTAAAGGTTTGTGTTTAATTACAAAGACCCCAAAATTTTCATCTCGTACCGTCGGGGCGGTATGGACATAACTGAAATACACCTACAAGTTAGCTGCAAATACCACTAGATTCTCCCTTAAAAAAGTTTTATATTGCAGTAGCACGTATCGTGCACACTCCCCCTACATTTTAGTAAAAAAAATAGACGTACTAGTTGCTGTATGCAATGCTATTACGAAATATAGCAACTAGTTGCTTTATTTATACGTTGGGCACCATTTATAAAATTTAAATATGATTGAAAAAATTGGAGAGAGACTGACGAATCTATTTTTAAAATATATGCCAAACGCATATGTTTTTGCACTACTCTTAACGTATTTAACCGCGCTTAGTGCTTTTCTTTGGTTGGATACGTCTCCAATAAAAATCATAGCTGCATGGTATGATGGCTTTTTTGATTTATTAGGGTTTGCGATGCAAATCGTATTAATTATTATTACAGGATTTAGCATCGCTTTATCCCCAATAATTAAAAATGGAATTGATTCTCTTGCTCGATATATTAATTCCCCAAAACAGGTATATTTTTTAGTCGTTTTAATAGGTTCATTATTAGCTCTTGTAAGTTTTGGATGGGTAGTTATTACCGCTGTTTTAGCAAGAGAATTGGCATTACGTGTTAAAGGTGTTAACTATCCCTTTTTGATTGCATGTGTTTACTGTTCGAGTCAAATCTGGGTTTCAGGGTTTTCAAGTTCAATACCTCTGCTGTTGAATACAGATAATAACTTTTTGATTAAATCTGGAGTATTGAAGGAAGTTATTCCAACAGCTTACACCTTGGGGTCAATTTTAAATATTACAATGATTGTTACACTGCTTGTTGTAACACCATTAATATTGCTCCTTCTACGGCCAAGAAATACCCGTAACAAAGAAATAACAGATTTAATAATCGCAAAAGAAGCTTCAAGTACACAAACAATAAAAGAAGAAGCTTTAAGTCTACAGTTACCATTTAAATCATATTCTGATAAATTAAACAATAGTTTTATTCTTCAGCTCATTATTGTGTTAATGGGGTTTGCCTATATCATTTATCATTTCGTTACAAAAGGATTTGATTTGAATTTCAATATTATGATTTTCATATTCCTAATTATTGGTTTACTCCTGCATAAAACACCAATGCGTTATGTTATTTCAATGAAACAAGCGAGTAGTAATATTTCCGGAATATTATTTCAATACCCATTTTATGCTGGTATTATGGGTATTATGCTTTATACTGGTTTGGGTGAAAAAATAGGACAAATTTTAGCCTCTCAAGCTAGTATAAATTCGTATCCTTTTTTCGCTTATTTAACAGGGTGTGTTGTCAATTTTGCAATACCATCGGCTGGAGGTGAATTCGCGGTGGTCGGACCTAGCTTAATTAATGCCGTAAAAGAAATTGGTTCGGAATTACCGCCTGTGGAAATTACTAAAATGATTGCAAGAGTCTCCTTATCTGTAGCTTATGGTGAAAGTTTAAGTAATTTGCTACAACCTTTTTACCTGTTAATAATATTACCAATAATGGCAACGGGTATTAAGATACAAGCACGAGATATTATGGGCTATTTAGTATTACCTTTTATCATCCTTTTTACTATTCAATCTCTGTTAGTTTCTTTCTGTCCTTTTTAATTTAATTCTATAAAAAAGGATAATATTATTAAAAATAACGAAAGCAAAACAATGTTGTGCTTCATTAGGAAAACCAAAATAACCAATGATAAAATTATTTAGATTATCGAAACAAAATTTTGCAAAGCAAAATCGGATGTCCAATGGACATTTGGTGGAGATAGCCACTTGCGGAAAATTTAAAAACCTTTCTTATGATTAAGTTCTTTAGACACATAAGACAGCGACTACTCTCAGAAAATAAATTTAGCCAATATCTACTTTATGCTATTGGAGAAATTGTTCTCGTGGTTATTGGAATTTTGATTGCTTTGAGTATTAATACCTGGAATGAAAATCGAAAGCTTGATGAAAAACGAGAAACATATTACCGACAACTTATAATAGACTTACAAAGTGACAAAGCGTATGTTGAAAATTTAATTTCAACTTTTAAAATTTATCTAAAGTCATATGAAGATTATGCAGAAACCTTTAAAGAACCTGATTTAAATACTACTAAAACCTTGCATAACCTACGTAATTTAGAATATACCGTTGTGTCTATGGACTTTGAGACAAACACTATTAATACACTAATAAGTTCGGGAGACATAAATCTTTTACCACAAGAAATCAATAAAAATTTGACAACTTATTTGGGTCGTCAAAACAAAATGATTGATGAAAATAATGGCAACGCAAAGGAATTAATCGGAATGTTACGAAATGCATCTACGCTTGGAGGAAATTTACCCTTAAGAAAAAGGTTAGAAATTCAGCCAGAATTAAATAACGAATTAAAAATTACAGACAATCAACCTCAATTAATTCTTGTACTCGAAGCTTTTCATTTATGGAATAAGAATACATCAACTACAGCTATTAAAAGACTCAATGATTTAATAGAGGATGCTAATGTAACTATAAAAAGTATTGAGCAAAAATTGAATAAATAACGAAAGCACAATACCTTGTGTAATTCATTGCCAGTAATGGCCTACGTACGAAAAACCTACATACTACCTATAGCGCTACGTTGGCAACAAGACAAAGAAACATATGCAATACGATAAAGATTTGGAATCTGAACATAAAGAATTATTTCAAAAAGCAAGGATATTTTTACTGTCCTTTGAGGGGATAATTGAAACAAAAAAGGAACGAATTACAACGTACTCAAATGAAAAAGGCGGAATTTGTCATATGCGGACGATGCCATACGGAATCGATTTTGGATTTTTGAAAGGTGCAAAAATGGAAGATAGTTTAGGACTTTTAACCGGTAAAGGAAAAGCGATAAGAGTTTTGCCACAAAAGGAACTGAATAAAAAAGCGGTGGAATATTACATAATGCAAGCTATCGAAATAAACTCGAAAAAATAAATGACCTATAACGAAACCATAGCATGTCTTTATGACCTAAAAGATGCCGAAAAGGTGATTTTTAAAGAAAATAAGTTTGGAATAATATCAAACAATTCTTTGGGGATTTACCAAAAGGAATTGAAAATGATAGCCAAAGAGGTTGGACAAGATAATGAACTTGCATTACAACTTCTTGACAGTGGTATTTACGAAGGTCGACTTTTATGTAGCAAAATATTCAAACCAAAAGATGTGACCGAACCATTAATGGAAAAATGGGTTAAAACATTTGAGAATTGGGAAATTTGCGACAGTTTTAGTATGGGACTTTTTTCTAAAAGTAAATTCGCACTTGCCAAAATATTGGAATGGACTGAAAGAGAACCTGAATTTGAAAAAAGAGCAGGTTTTTCTATTTTGGCTTCTTATTGTATGGCAGACAAAAAATCGGAAAACGAGTTATTTGAACAATTTTTTCCAATAATAAAACGCGAGGCAAATGATGAAAGACTTTACATTAAAAAAGCAGTAAACTGGGCGTTACGGAATATTGGAAAACGCAACATTGACCTTAATAGAAGTGCAATCGAAATTGCTAACGAAATATTGGAATTTGAAAGTAAATCTGCGAAATGGATTGCGAAAAATGCGTTGACCGAATTACAAAAAGACAATTTGAGAATGTCGGACTATCCAAGAGCAGAGTACAGAAGTCCAGTTGTTAACAATGGCTATAAACATAGTTGATATAAAGCTTTCCAAAAGGTTCGTGTTTGCAAAGTCGCCAAATTTTCATCTCGCACCGTCGGGAAGCTTTAAAAATTTGCTTTGGACTATACAGAAAATACACTTACAAGTTAGCTATACATAAAACTAGATTCTCCCTTAAAAAAGTTTTATATTGCAGTAGCACACATAGTGCACACTCCCCCTAAACATTTATAATTATTCTTATTGGTACAGGTACTAGTTACTGTATGCCCTGAAATAGCGAATTATAACAAACGCAATGGAGAAAAGAAAAACGGGAACGCCAAAAACCGATAAAGCAGGCACCAAAAAAACCACTGAAATGAAAAAACAAACCAAAGTAACAAACCAATTAATTATTGCAGTCCTTTTTCTAGCTTTTGCAACACAAAGTTGCGAACAAAAGACAAAAGAAATAACGAAGGAAATTGAAAAAGAAGTGGTTGCTATTTCTGAAAAACCTGAATTTTTTTCGCTGCGACCAGAAGTAGAAAAAGCGTATGGATATACACACGCAGTAAAAATTGGAAATGACATTAAAATTTCTGGAGCTGTTAGTATGGATGATGAAGGTAACCCCACCGCAGTTGGAGATTTAGGACAACAGATGAAAAATTGTTATGCAGACTTAGAAAAGATTTTAAAACATTATGGTTGCACATTTGATGATGTTATTGTCGAAAATGTTTTTACAACCGATATGCCACTATTTCTCGAAAACGCGGCCTACAGAGGTGAAATTTACGCGAAACAATTTCCGGCAGGTTCTTGGCTTGGCGTAAAGGAATTAGCAGTGCCAGAATTTATGATAGAAATTGAACTAGAAGTTCATAAATCTGAATAAGTACAAAACATTCAACAATTGCTTCACCAGCTTCTGAAAAGCAAAACAGGTTTTTAGAAGTTGGTTTTTTTTAAGTGAAGTACAAAAAGACCAACTGCACATAGTCCGTAATATAGCCAAATGTTCGTACTTTACTTTTTATAAAAAGTGTTTAATAATGCGAAACTTTACAACCCTAATATTCATACTATTCACCCATTCTTGTTTTGAATGTTATTCTCAAGAAACGAATAATACAGCTGTAAAAATGACAAAAGAAGTACAAGAGACCATTGCATTGGGTGAAAACGCTATTATAGCTTTGGCATTAAAGTCGGTAGATGAGAACGTAACAACTAAAAATTTTACAACAACTAAAGTACTTACGAATGGTAAAGAAGTGTATGTTTCCTTCCGTAACCAGTATAAGTATTTACCAATAAACTCCATTTATTATTTTGATGTTAGTGTAAATCTTACTTCCAAAACCGTTTATAAAAACTCCCTTGCCAACCCTATCGGCTTTTCTAAAGAAGGAGACATTCCGTATTTTACACAAACTGAAGCACTAAAGAAAAATATAGATTTTGTAAAAAAGGCTATTGGTAATGAAACTGTTGATGATGGCTTTGAAGATGAAATACTAATTCGTGAACACGAAAATTTTTATGCTATTGAAATAGTTTCCGAGACACAAGAGTCGAGCTATAAAGTTAAAAAAGGAACCGGCGAAATATATGATGCAACCCACGCGCATTTAATACCGCCACCATTTGAAAGCGATGAGCGTGAAAAATTCCAGGAGGTAGACTTTACTGCACTAAAAAAATAAAAGTGAATTTTAAATCTTATGCTTATGATTGTTATTATCCTTTCAATTATTTTATGCTTAATTTTTTTCATTCTTGGAGGATTTCATTTCTACTGGCTTTTTGGAGGAATATGGGGTTTAGAGCAAGCTATTCCGAGTAAAGGTGATACAGCAAATTCTTTAGCCATTCCGAATTTAGCAACAGCAATAGTCGGAATAGTATTAACAACATTTGCATTATTATATGCACTAAAATCTGGACTAATCGACATTCAAATTCCAAATTGGATTGCTAATTACGTATATTGGTTTATTCCCACAATATTTATTTTACGTGCTATTGGAGAATTTAATTACGTAGGTTTATTTAAAAAAGTAAAACATACAACATTCGCAAAAGCAGACACCAAACTATTTATCCCATTGTGTTTAATTATAGGAATACTTGGCATAACTATTCAGTTGTTAAGCAATTGATTTTGTACTACAATATAGTATTTGAAATAAAAGGTATAGCATAATTTTCAAAGCTGTATTATACTTGTGAGCACCTAAAAATTAAGTATAAAAACTTATATTTATGTGTATCTATTGAATACTAGAAGTAAATCGATATTTTGCTTCACATTCCAAATAACCACAACCTATCACCATTTAATAGCGCCTAACATTTTAATCAAATTAAAAACCTTGATATGGATAAATTAGATTTTAGTGATTTGAAAGTAATTTATGTGAACTGCACTTTAAAAAAATCATCAGAAAAAAGTCATACGCAATCGTTAATCGAAGTTTCAAAAGCAATTATGACTAATGAAAATGTCACCATTGATGAAATTCGTTTGATAGACCATGACGTAGCTAGTGGTGTATACCCTGATATGACGGAGTATGGTTGGGAGAAAGACGAATGGCCTTCCCTTTCAAAAAGAATTTTGGCTGCAGACATCCTTATCATTGGAACACCAATTTGGTTGGGTGAAAAGTCTTCTGAAGCCCAAAAACTGATTGAACGACTTTATGCAATGAGTGGTAAAACCAACGAAAAAGGACAATACATTTATTATGGTAAAGTAGGTGGATGCATTATTACTGGTAACGAAGATGGCATAAAACATTGTGCTATGGGTATCTTGTATTCCCTGCAACATATTGGCTATTCTATACCACCGCAAGCAGATTGTGGCTGGATTGGAAAAGTTGGACCAGGACCGAGTTACGGTGATAAAGAATGGAAAGGAGAGCAACTCGAAAATCCGGTAGGTTTTGACAGTGATTTCACCAATAGAAATACCACTTTTATGACTTATAACTTACTGCAATTGGCATCTATTCTTAAAAAGAATAATGGCTATGCTAGTTATGGTAATTCTAGAAAAGAATGGGATAATGGAGAACGCTGGGAATTTGAAAATCCTGAATACCGATAAAAACAATACATCAATTTTACTATGAAGGGGTATTTAAATAATTTTTTATTGACCAGAGAGAAACTAAAGAATAAAAATACGAAGGCAAAGCAATGCCATTAACAAATATGGTATAAAACGCTATCTTTAATGGCATGTGCATATTACAAGCACGCCAAATCTTTTGTATAATGTGTGGTGGGCAATTAAAAAAATAAATATTTACCCGAACATGCCTACCTCCAGAAGAACTTATCGAGTTGGTTTCGGTAAAGGCAGGCAAAACTATCTCGAAGCGTCGGGGCTGGAATGTAGCACTTAAGAATACTAAAAGTTTCTTTTGTTGTTCTGTTTTTCTAAGCAGCGACATTAACTACAGTTTTAAAAATAAATACAAGAATTAGATTGGAGGGTTTTAGAAAATACATCAATAATTTTGTCACACTAGGGGATGATACATTCAATGAACTTAGTGAGATTTTTAAAAAGACCCACTTAGATAAAAAAGAAATATTTACAAAAGAAAGAGAATATGCCCAACATATTGGTTTCTTAGAAAAAGGGATTATCAGATCCTTTATTAGAACAAATGATGGCAAAGAATATACAAAACAGTTTTTTGAAGCACCAACCTTAATTGGAGCTTATTCTTCCTTATTGACGAACCAACCCAATAGAATAATTCAAGAAGCACAAACGAATTGTACGCTTTGGAAAGCCGACTATTCTAAAATTGTATTGCTCTATGATAAGTATCATGAATTAGAAAGGATAGGAAGAAAAATAGCTGAATTCTATTATTTGCAAAAAGAGCAAAGCATCATTGAATTTGCAACTTTAGATGCCACCAAAAGATATTTACTGTTAAAAGATAGATTTCCAAATATAGAATCAAAAATCCCTCAATATCATATTGCATCCTATTTGGGAATTACTGCCACACAATTAAGTAGGATAAGAAAAAAGATTGGAGGTTCTTAACAATCTTTACATATGTAAATGGAATTAGATTTTAATTCTTGTAACATTGCTTTGAGATGGAAGTAATTTGCTACAGTTGTGGACGTGGAGAAAATCCTGAAAACACCTTACAAGGTATAAAACATTGCTATGCAACAAATCCTAATTGGAGAATTGAAATGGATGTTCAAATTACCTCAGATGAACAATTGGTTTTATTTCATGACGACCATACTAAAAGAATTACTGGCAAAAATAAGTTTATAAATGACCTTAACCTTGAGGAAGTTAAAAAACTCAATGCCGGCTATAATTTTAAAATAGATGAAACTTATATCTACAGATCTTCTCCTATACGAATTCCAGAAGTTATAGATGTATTCAAAAAATTTCCCAAAGCGAATCTCTTGCTAGACATCCATTCTAATAATCCAAAAATTGTAAAAATCCTTATCCAATTAATTGATTCAGAATTTCATGAAGGAAACTTTGTAGTGGTAAGTGAATATGATGAAATTATAAAGAAATTAAAACATCTAAAACCAAATTGGACATATGGGGTACCTGCCAAGGAAGCAAAGAAAATGTTGTATAGTAGTTTTTTATACTTAGACAATTTTTTTCCAATAAAAACGGACATACTAATGCTACCTAAAAAATACTGGATGATTAATGTATTGAACAAACGAGTAATTAAACATGCTAAAACAAGAAATAAACCAATTTGGGCATGGATGTATGAAGGTGAGGTGGTAAGGACGGTAAATTCAACTCAAGAAATAGAAAAATTAGAAGAATTAGGAGTTGTCGGAATATTTACGGATTATCCAGAAAAATTAAGTAAATCATTACATCTGTCAGACTAAAGGTAACACCTCATAGTAATCTGTTAGCTTTTCATTGCATACCATATTTTGATAGAAAATCTTATGGAGTAGACTAATGGCAAACTTTTTAAATAATTTTTATTTTGATACAAACAATAGAATTAAATAAAGGAATTTTACTTTTTATTTTAGGCTTTTTAATGAGTTCTGAATTGCTCTCACAGAGTGATGCGTTTGGGCATGAAAAATGGGAATATACCCTTGAGGATACAGGCGATGTTCTACAAATAGCTTTACCACTTTCCGCAGGAATAGTATCCATCATAAAGAAAGATTATCAAGGAACTAAAAAACTGGCCTTGTCATATGGAACGACCTTGGCTATTACGTATTCATTAAAATATTTAACAAAAAAACAGAGACCAGAAGGTAGAGATCGTTTTGACTCCTTTCCATCTGGACATACATCCTCCGCATTTTCAGGAGCATCTTTTTTACAAAGACGATATGGTTGGAATTATGGAATTCCAGCTTATATACTGGCAGGAATAGTAGGGGTTAGCAGATTAGAAGGACCAGACGACTACCACGATATTTGGGATGTGCTTGGAGGGGCTATAGTGGGAATAGGAAGTACTTATTTATTTACAAAACCATATGAAAAACCAAAATTTGAAATAGGTTTTAATTCATCGGGTAAATATAAACTAGTTTCAATTGTTTATAAATTTTAAATCATTGTTCACCTAAATATGGTTAGTATGAAACATGTATTACTAATAATTCTACTTATTTCCTTAGGCCGTTCATAAAATGACAAAAACATGAATGAAGAAGGTTATATAAAGCTAGGCGAGCTACAAGTATCTTTTCTTGTTTTTCCTGAATCAGGAATCTTAATTCAAAACATTTTATTAAAATCAATTTAAGGTTTACGTTGTTTTCATTAATTGGCCTATAAATATTAAATTTAAATCCATAATCAAATTAATACATTTCTATTTCGTCCCCCAAAATTAAAAGTGAATATGGATGAAAACAAATTCTATTAACATAACACAAATAGTAAACGAAACTACTACCAAGATTAGCACAGATGATTTTGCTGTTTGCTGGATAAAAGATCAGGTTAAAGGAATTGAGATAGATAATATATTTTACGAAAATGTATCGAATTCAATTTTTTTTCTTGACCCAAGGTGCCATTGGAACATTCATAAGAGAAAATCGAACACCTCTTCCGGTTATGTATTGCACTTGTCCAGTGAAGTTTTAAATAATCCTATTTTAAGTAATCTTCATATTAATAAAGTACGCCTTTTCAATTCGGGTGAAATTCCGTTATTTAAATTAAGTCCGGGTATTGAAAAAAGAACGCAAGCCATTCTTGAAATGATAGACGAACTTTTAGGGTCAGAACTCAATCATAAAGAAGAAGCTATATTGTCTTTATTGAATGCATTTTTTGTTTACTGTGACGGACAATGCAACATTAAATCTATAGTTTCGAATAATAATTCTAAATCGAATATGGTCTATAAATTTAAAAAGCTTGTAGACAAACATATAGCCGAACAGCATGAGGTAGCAGAATATGCCAATCTACTAAATATAACTCCAAAATACTTGAATGAATGTGTAAAAGAAGTCCTTCATATGGGTTCTAAAAGTATTATTATTGAACAATTACTCATGCGGGCTCGTCATGCTTTAAAATTTTCAGATAAAACAATTAAGGAAATCAGTTTTGAATTAGGTTTTTCGACACCCGATTATTTCAGTTATTTTTTCAAAACCCATACCGGTATTACCCCTTCCACCTTGCGTAAAAACTAAAAGCTACTAAAATCAAGGTATTTACCGTGATTTTAACATTGCTACTATACCATTATCCATATAATTTACAGGAAAGATTTAATCATGGATAGAAAAAAATTTATTACAACATCGGGATTAGGATTAGGGTTAACACTAATACCAACCTTAGCACAAGGTCAATCATCAAATGAAGACACACAAACAGTTAGCACTAATGACCCAAAAATAATTACCAATGCTGAAGGCAGTGTACTAAATGTAATTGGCGATGTACAAACCCATAAACTTCTAGGGTCCGACACAGGCAATCAAATATTAGAATGGGTTTCTAATGTTGAACCTGGAGTTGGTATTCCCCCTCATATTCACACTAAAGAAGACGAAATATTCCGAGTTATTAAGGGTCAGGTTGAAATTATAGTGGACGGGGTAGCTACAATTCTGAATTCAGGAGATATGGCTTTTGCTCCCAAAAACATACCACACTCTTGGACTGTGGTTGGAACCGAAAGCGCCCAAATGATGTGCTCTGCTTTTCCATCGGGAATCGAAGAAATGTTCTCCGAATTATCTGAACTACCTCCCGGGCCTCCAGATTTTGAAAAAGTAACTGAAATTTGCGCTAAACACGGTATTAGCTTTGTATAAATAACATTGCTATTCACATGCTTCTACTAAGATTTTTAAAATCAGAATAATAGCAGCGTTTTATTAAGTATATCAATTAAAAGCGTGTTAAATATCTCTTTGGAAAAGAGTGCAATTGGCTATCTTTAGAATCGGCTAGATTATTCTTCATAAAATATACGATAACAAATCTTAATTCGGCCGTTATTCTATACCATGAAAAACTTTACTATTTCTATAGTTATAGCGCTTGTAATTAACGCATTTTGTTATGGTCAAGAAACATATTCTTATTCGCAGCCAAAACAATTGAACGACGGGTGGGTAACAAATAGTCTAATCGCACAAGATATTGACACCACCTTAATTCATAATTTTTTCAGTCAAGCAAAAAATAGAGCAAACAAACTACACAGCGTGCTATTAATTAAAAATAGCGAACTAATTATTGAAGAATATTTCAATGGTGCAGCAGCTAACAAACCGCACGACCTACGTTCTACCACAAAAAGTATACGCGCGATTTTAATGGGCATTGCTATAGACAAAGGATTTATTGAAAATGTAAATGACTCGATATCAAAATATTTAAAAAGTCCCGTTCCAAATAAAAACTTAGATCCTAGAAAAAATAAAATCACAATAAAACAGCTGCTAACGATGTCTAGCGGACTCGATTGTAACGATTGGGACAAAAAATCTAAAGGCCAAGAAGACAAAGTTTACAAGAAGAAAGATTGGCTTCAATATACATTAGACTTACCAATGCTTAATGATCCCGGTGCGGTATCGAATTACTGTTCTATGGGTGCTATCTTAATTGCAGAAATAATTAATCAGGCTTCCGGAATGACGATTGCAGAATTCGCCGAAAAATATTTATTCAATCCATTAGAAATTACGAATATCACTTGGGGACATACTTCGAATAAAGAAATCATTCCTGCTGGCAGAAGATTATATATGACCTCAAGGGATATGGCCAAAATTGGGCAACTAGTGCTTAATAAAGGGCTTTGGAATGGCAAGCAACTTGTTTCGAAAAATTGGGTGGAAGAAGCTACTACCCCAAAAACACAAATAACGGGAATTGACTATGGTTATTTTTGGTGGAACATTCCATTCAAAGTAAACGATAAAGTGATTGCTTCTAAAACAGCAACTGGCAATGGTGGGCAGTACATTATAATCTTACCAGAAATGGATATGGTGGCTATTTTTACAGGGGGAGCTTATAATTCGCAAGAAGACAAATTACCTTTTGCAATTGTGCAAGATGTATTGCTGCCGACATTTTCAAAATAAAAAATAACTAATAAAAATATTATTTCATATTAGGCCAACGCAACTAAGTGTAAAAAAATGAATCCGATAACCAACTTTATTACAAAAATTGACGAACAAGATTTGTGGGATAAGCAACTTCAATTAAAGCGTAAGGCATATGTAAAAGTTGAAGGAAGCATAGACACGAATCTCTATTTTGTAGTAAGTGGAAGTTTAAGAATATATGTATTGGATGGAAATGAAGAAAATATAATACGGTTTGGTTACAAGAATAATTTTATAGCATCTTTAGATTCCTTTATAAGTGAGAAACCATCCGATTTAATTATTCAGACCATAAAGAAAACCGAGCTAAAGATTATTAAAAAAAACAGATTTATGAACTTTATAGAAAGTTCAGAAGAAAACACCAGCATCTGGCTTAAGATGCTCGGAGACCTTATTTTTCAACAGTTAGAAAGAGAACGCGATATTTTAACTTCTTCGCCTATAGAACGATATAAAAGAGTATTGGCGCGGAGTCCACAATTGTTTCAAGAAATTCCAAATAAGTATATCGCATCATATTTAAGAATGACGCCAGAAACATTATCACGAATTAAAAAGTCTTAATCCAAATCAATGTTTTTGATTAACATAGTAGCGACTTTTGCATAAAAAATAATGAAAATAGCATCTGATAAATTAATTCAAGACCTAAAAGAACGAACCCAAGCTACTATTTATCAAGCTGAAGAATTTAGTGCACTATCAACCGAAAAACTCAATTGGCGTGCTAAAGAAAGTAGTTGGAGTATTTTAGAATGTTTTGAGCATTTAAACTTATACGGAAATTTTTATATTCCAGAAATAAAAACACAAATTGAAAGTTCAAAAACGGCGGACACTGAAGTTTTTAAATCAGGATTTTTAGGTAATTATTTTGCAAAAAGCATGTTACCCAAAGAGAAACTGAATACGATGAAAACTTTTAAGGACAAAAACCCCCTAGGTAGTACATTAGATAAAAAGACGATTGATCGCTATATTGGTCAACAAGAACAACTATTGAAACTTCTGAACAGCGCTAGAGAAATAAATTTAAACAAGACTAAAACGGCAATAAGTATATCAAAACTAATAAGATTGAAAATAGGAGATACGTTTAGAGTTGTAGTTTATCATAATGAAAGGCATTTAGTACAAGCACATAAAACATTCCACAACTTAGAAGGCTCACTATAAAATAGTAGTTTATATGCTAAATACTATGCAAGTTTTTCAACAAAAACCACCCATAAAATAATTAATTGCATTAAAATTTAAGAAAAGATCAAATTATTAAGATAATATCAAGGAATTTAATAAAAACGACAAACGATTAGAAAATCATAGCATTTATTCCCCTGATTATCCGAACTTTATAAGATGAAGATAAATCCTACACGGCAAGGACTAATAAATCAGATTGCAAAACTTAAAAAGCAAAATGAATTTCTTCAATCGCATATAACATTAACTACAGCGCAAGAATTAGAACTTCAAAGTATAAAAGATGAAGTAGAAGAAAGTGAGAAATACACCCAAACACTTCTTAACACTATGGGTGATTCGGTATTTGTAAAAAATGAAAAAAGCGAATTAATAATGGTTAATGATGCTTTTTCTAAGATGTTTAATTTACCACGCAAAGAAATTATAGGTAAAACACTTGCCGAACATGTTCCTATTAACGAGCGTGAAAGTTTTTTAAAAATTGACAATCAGGTACTCACAGACGGAATCGAAAATATTAATGAAGAGACGCTTTCTATAGCAGGAAAAGAAAGTCTAGTAATTTCAACAAGAAAATCGAGATTTATAGATGCTAGTGGACACAAATCACTTGTAGGTGTAATACGTGATATTACCGAACGTAAAAAAGCAGAAAAGGCATTAAAAGAAAGCGAAGAACAGCTTAGATTATTAAACAATACAAAAGATAAATTATTTTCAATTATAGCACATGATTTAAGAGGACCATTTGGTAATATTATAAGTCTTTCTACTTTGTTAAAAAGCAGTAAAAGTGTTTCAGAGGATTTAGAAACTAAAGAGATTGTCTCGTTAATAAATACGACTGCAAAAAACACACTGGTTTTACTCGACAATCTTTTAAACTGGGCACGCTCGCAAACTGGTGAACTTGTTATTAGACCATCCGACATTAGTTTATCCAAGGTTATCCAGGACACTATAAAAATCGAAAAATCACTTGCTAAGGCTAAGAATATAAAGCTACATTATAGTAATTCCAATAAAATAATACTATGCACGGACGAAAACATTCTTAAAACTGTGCTTAGAAATTTAATTTCGAATGCTATTAAATTCACACGCGTAGCAGGTGAAATAGAAGTAGCTGCTATTACAAAAAACAATCATGTTGAAATATCGGTTACAGACAATGGTGTTGGTATGTCAGAAGAAAAAGTAAAAACACTTTTTGAAATATCAGCAAATAATTCAACTCCTGGAACAGAAAGGGAAAAAGGTTCTGGTTTTGGTTTAGTGCTCTGCAAAGAATTTGTACATAAACTAAAAGGCACCATTTGGGCAGAAAGTGAAGTGGAAAAGGGAAGTACTTTTAAATTTAGCATTCCTATAAATGTGATAGAATAACATTAAAGGTTCACATTTCTTATTCCACTATCTTTACGGCTTCAAATCATATTAATGTCGTACACACTGCTTTCCTCCCCTTTACAAGGCTTTACCGATTATAACTTTCGCAATGCACAACAGAAGTACTTTGGAGGAATAGACACTTATTACGCACCTTATATACGTTTTAATAGAAAAATGATTATCAAGGGTTCGTACCAACGCGATTTGAACCCCGATGTAAATACTACTTTAGAAGTAATTCCGCAGGTAATGACAGCAGATGTTGATCATTTTTTATTTGTGATAAAATATATTCAATCGTTAGGTTATGCCGAATTAAACTGGAATTTAGGTTGCCCATATCCGATGGTAACAAATAGCGGCATGGGCTCTGGACTTATTTGCAATACAGAAAAAATAGATCACATTTTGGATCGTGCGCATAACGAGACAGATGTTACCATCTCAATAAAAATGCGTCTCGGTTATGAGAATAGTAATGAAATTTTAGATGCTTTTCCAATCTTAGAAAAATATCCATTAAAAAATGTAGCGATACATGCGCGCCTTGGCAAACAATTATACAAAGGTGGCGTAGATCTTGAAGCCTTCCAGAAGTGTGTAGCTGTTGCAAAACATACGTTATATTATAATGGGGATATAACCACAGTAGCCCAATTTAAAGCTATGCAAGAACGGTTTCCTTCTATTAAACATTTTATGATTGGTAGAGGTCTTATTATAAATCCGTTTTTACCAAGCATGATAAAAGCTGACACTACCGAATACCCTGAAAATCGATGGGATATTTTTAGAGAATTTCATGATACTATTTATAAGCAATACGACGATTTACTTTCTGGCCCTACGCCTATTAAGATGAAAATGCTTGGCTTTTGGGAATTCTTCTCGCAAGCTACTCATAATCCCCAAAAAGTATATAAAGCAATTAAAAAAGCAGAAAACCCTCATAAATACGTACAGGCCGTTGGGGATATTATCGCTACTCAAAAATTACATTCATAATAAAGCAGTTAATTTTTAGAATCTTCTAATCCCCATTTATCTAGATTACGCAATACTAGTTCTAAGGATTTTCCACGCTTACTTAAACTGTATTCAACTTTAGGTGGTACAACAGGGTAAACCTTTCTAGTAACAAGTCCATCTTTTTCAAGTTCTCGCACGGTTTGCGTAAACATTTTATTCGAAATACCAGGAATCTTTTTTTGTAAAATACCCGATCGCAAAGCACCCTCTAACAAATGGAATAAAATTAAAGGTTTCCACTTTGTACCAATAAGATTCATGGTATAATTTAATGGGCAGTACATTTCTTTATTCAACATAATTGTATTAAATAACTAATAATCAACAATTAACTCGTTTGGGTAACTATACTACTTTTTGGTAAGTTATTGCCAATATGGCAAAAATAGAATAATTTTGTACTCAAAATAGCATTGAATGAAAAATAACAGCAATTACCCCAAATCATTTTCACATATTGGCATTACCGTACCTGATATAAATAAAGCAGTTAGTTTTTATAAAGATGTTATGGGATGGTATGTAATTATGTCTCCGTCGAAAATTAGTAAGGAAAGTGATACTGCTATCGGGCAAATGTGTATTGATGTTTTCGGAGAAGCGTGGGAATATTTTGAAATTGCACACATGTCTACTTCAGATGGTATTGGTATTGAACTATTTTCTTTTCCTCATGGCGTAAAAGAAAAGCCGGAATTTAACCCATTCAATACAGGTTTATTTCATTTCTGTGTTCAAGATCCAGATATTAAAAATCTAACCAAAAAAATAGTGGAACACGGCGGAAAACAAAGAATGCCTATTCGTGAGTATTACCCAAATGAAAAGCCCTATAAAATGGTTTATGTTGAAGACCCCTTCGGTATTGTATTTGAAATTTATACCCACAGCTACGAATTAACCTATTCTTCTGGAGCTTACCAAGATTAAGTTATTCAGCTTTTGAGACCATCATAATTAGGGTCTATCCTATAAATTAACACTACTAACTTTCTAATCTTAGAAGTTAGTAGGTATTTTTTATATAAGATTTTTATCAATTAAATTTTGATTTGTAATTTTATTAATCGTAATATTGCAATGAACAAATTAAAGAAAACAAATGGGCTTAGCTAAAACTGAAATGTTTACAGACCAGCAAAACGAGATATCGTTATTTGCAAAAGTGTTTGGACATCCTGCAAGAGTAGCTATTTTACAGCACTTGTTTAAAATAGATACGTGTGTTTGTGGAGATTTGGTAAACGAAATTGGACTTGCGCAACCCACAATATCACAACACTTAAAGGAGCTTAAAAATTTAGGGCTGATTAAAGGTAACGTAGAAGGAACAAGTGTTTGCTATTGTATTGATACTAAAAATTGGACAGAAATGAAGGAAACAATGTCCGAATTTTTAAATCAAGACATTTCTAAAAAATCGAACTGCTGCTAAAAAAAATTATTTTAATTAATCGTATAATCGCAATAAACAAATATAGTTATGAAACTATCAGAAATAAAAAACAAACTAAATCAATTAGAAACAATTTCATTTAAATTACCAAATGGGGAATTAGTACCAAACCATTTTCATGTTACCGAAGTAGGTAAAGTTACAAAACACTTTATTGATTGTGGCGGTACCGTAAGAAACGAAGAAGTTGTAAACTTTCAACTTTGGAATGCAAATGATTACGACCATCGATTACATCCAGAGAAATTAGTCCATATTATTGAACTTTCAGAAAAAGTTTTAGGAATAGAAGATTTAGAGGTTGAAGTAGAATACCAAGGTGATACCATTGGAAAATTCGGTCTAGATTTCGACGGCACTAATTTTCTATTAACAACCAAACAAACAGACTGTTTAGCAAAAGATCAATGCGGAGTACCTGCTGAAAAGCCAAAATTAAAATTTGCCGATTTAAGTAATGAAACTAGTTGCACACCAGGTGGCGGATGTTGCTAATTAAACTTCATAAAATTTAAAAAATGATTGATACAAAATCAACGGTATTTGCTAGCATATCGGAAGTTATTAAAGAGTTAAGACCTGAAACTATTTCTGAAGAACGCAAAGCTATTCTACAACCTTTAACTGAATTTATTCAGTCCAAAGTAGCTGAAGGTAAAGAAATCAGAATCAATTTTATCTGCACGCACAATTCGAGAAGAAGTCATTTATCACAGGTTTGGGCACAAACTTTGGCAAATTATTTTAATGTGAAAAATGTATCGTGTTATTCTGGTGGAACAGAGGCCACAGCACTTTTTCCAATGGCCGCAGAGACCTTGCAAAAATCTGGTTTTCAGATTAAGAAAATAGCAGAAGGTAGCAACCCGATTTATAGCATTAAATATGCGGATAACGAGCATCCAATAATCGGTTTTTCTAAAAAGCTAGATGATGATTTTAATCCGAAATCTGAGTTTGCTGCAATTATGACCTGTTCGCAAGCCGATGGTGGTTGTCCGTTTATAGCAGGAGCAGAAAAGCGAATACCAATTACTTTCGAAGATCCAAAAGTATTTGATAATACGCCACAGCAAGCCGAAAAATATAATGAAAGAAGCATACAGATTGCAACCGAATTACATTTCGTTTTCTCACAAATTACTTCCTAAAAAATGGCAATAAAAAAATTAAGTTTTCTCGACAGAAATCTGACTTTATGGATATTTGTAGCAATGGCTATTGGAGTTGGGCTTGGATACTTTATACCCACTTTTCCAGATTTTATAAACTCTTTTAGTAGCGGTACAACCAACATTCCGATTGCTATTGGTTTAATTTTAATGATGTACCCGCCATTAGCAAAGGTGAATTATGCATTGTTACCAAAAGTTTTTAAAAACACTAAAATCCTTTCCATTTCACTCATTCTAAATTGGATAGTTGGCCCTGTTTTAATGTTTATTTTGGCAATTACCTTTTTAAGAGAGTACCCCGAATACATGGTAGGCCTCATTCTAATTGGCTTAGCACGTTGTATTGCCATGGTCTTAGTGTGGAATGACCTAGCAGAAGGAAGTAGCGAATACGGCGCTGGTTTAGTCGCTTTAAATAGTATTTTTCAGGTCTTCGCTTATAGTTTTTATGCATGGTTATTTATTACAGTGCTTCCACCCTACTTTGGTTTTGAAGGTGCTATAGTAGATATTTCAATCGCAACCATTGCAGAAAGCGTTGCCATATATTTAGGAATTCCATTTCTGTTAGGCATTTTAAGTCGACTAATTTTAGTAAAACTTAAAGGCGAAGAATGGTATACCAAAAAATTTATTCCTACAATTTCGCCATTAACTTTAATTGCGCTTCTTTTTACAATTGTGGTTATGTTCTCGCTAAAAGGAGAATTAATAGTTGAAATCCCTATGGATGTTTTAATAATTGCTGTTCCTTTATTAATCTATTTCACCCTCATGTTTATTATTGGTTTTTTCTTTACAAAAGCTATGGGTGCAGAATATGACAAAACCGCAGCTGTTGCTTTTACCGCTGCAGGGAACAATTTTGAATTAGCCATTGCTGTAGCCATTGCTGTATTCGGACTTAACTCTGGGCAGGCATTCGCAGGAGTAATTGGTCCGTTGGTTGAAGTACCAGCTTTAATTTTATTAGTACGCGTTTCTTTTTGGTTACGAAAGAAGTATTACGGGAATGCAATCGCATAAAGTCCGCTACATAAATTACTATTCATCGTATGAAAAGTAATATATTTTCATACGGTGTTTTTTTTGAAATAAATACATCTATTACAGAATGTTTACATTGCAGTATATTAGCAACACTAACACTTTCAGATGAATTCAAGAAATCACAAGTCACTATTCCATTCTATTTTATTGGTTAGCCTAGTGCTAACACTAAATAGCTGTTTTAATACGGGTAAAAAAACCACTGAAAAGTCAACTGAAAAAGATTCTGTAGTTACCAAGTATCCTAGTGATGTTATTCCGTTTATGAAAGAATGGAAAATTCTTTTAGGTGATGGAACAAAATCTGATGAATTGGTAAACTATAAAAAGGAGGATTTCTTTTATGTTGCAACTGATGATAAAGCAGACTGGGTTGTTTATAAAACTCCTAATTCTGGAATTACCTCTCGTACATCTAGTAATACAAGAACCGAACTAGGGCAAAAAGAACATTGGATTCCTGAAGTTGGTGGAAAATTAACAGGAACGTTAAAAGTTATGCATGTATCTACCTCAGCTGATGCTCGAGTAGCTGCTTCTTACTCGGTAGTTGTTGGTCAAATTCATAGTGATGAAGGAAATGAAAATGAACCCCTTAAGATTTTTTACAAAAAATTTCCTGGACATAAAAAAGGTTCTGTTTTTTGGAATTATGAAATTAATACGGAAGGTGATAATGCTAAACGCTGGGACTATTCAACAGCAGTTTGGGGTAATGATATGTCTGTTGTTGGCGATAATGCAACCTCGTATCCAGAAGAACCAGTAGATGGCATTGAACTTGGAGAGGAGTTTAGCTATGAAGTAAATGTATATAAAGGAATAATGTATCTCACCTTTACTAGTGAAGGACACGAGACAGTAAAATTCACGAAAAATTTATTAAAATCAGATTTCTCAACCAAAGCAAAAATTCCAGAGCAAATATGGACGCTATATGCTTCTATAGGCCGCGACGGTGTAGAAATAGATACTGCCTATGCTGGCGAAATACAATACTTTAAACAGGGTGCCTATAATCAGACTAATGGAAAGAAACCTGAAGATAATATTGTTTGGAGTACTGGATCTGAAACGTATGGTGGTGATATTGAAAAGCAATATGCGAACGGCTGTTATGCAGAAGTATGGTTTAAAAATGCAACTGTAGGTCCGAGTATAGCACCTACCGACGAATAGCTGCTTAGCCAAGATTCTTTGGTTTAAATTTATTTTAAGGCAGAAAATTCTGCTTTAAGTACATATAAAAAGAAGTTATTCTCCTAGAACTTTCGAACCAGCCTTTTTGGCGGCTAAAATTGGCCAAGAATCTTGTTGTATTTGAGATAACATTAAAGCACCTTCTAAAAGCACCATTATCTCATCACTACATTCTTTACACTCAGTAATGGTTCGAGATGTATCTTTAAGTTGATTAAAGACAAAATCATGTATTTCATTTTTAGAATTTCGGACTGCCACTTTAATAGAATTCTGGTCTTTCGGAATATCTGTAATAATATTTTGAAATCCACATCCTCTATAATCAACTTCCTGCAGCCAAAGAATCAGATAGTCAAATAGTCCAAGAATTTTATCGTATCCGGTCTTGTGAACCGATAATTTCTCGTTCAAATCTACCATCCAGGTTTCCTGTCTTTTTTCCAAGTAAGCAACAGCAATAGCTTCTTTAGACCCAAAGTGCCTGTACATACTATCTTTTGAAACCTCAGCCTTTTCCAAGATTTTATTAATTCCGGTTTGATTATATCCGTCATAATAGAATAAATCAGACGCAGCTGTAATAATTTTATCCTTTACACTTACTTTGCTCATTTTATAAAATTAATCAAAAATATACATACAGACAAGTCTGTACGATTTCAATTTTTAACCTTATCCCTTAACAAAACCAACATTACATTTTTGATTGTCTGTATTTTAGCATTCAAATTCGAAAAATTATAACTTAAATTTTCATCAACAAACTAAGCAAAAGTCTAAAAATAGGACTTCACATTTTATCAAATTTATCACACTGGCGTTTTATTAATTATAGATAACCTTCTCAGGGTATAAAAACGTAAATTTCAAAATGTAACCTGCATAGAACTATATGAGAAAATAGATTTACTTTTATAGGTAGTTAACCAAGACCATAATATTCATTAAAGTTTTTATGAGTAAAATCGATATTAGAACTGTAGCCGTTGTTCAATATATAAAGCCTTTGCGTGAAGGAGGTTCACTACCCGCAATAGTTAAAGCGGACGATGGCTTTCTTTATGTATTAAAGTTTAGAGGAGCTGGCCAAGGTAAAAAGGCTTTAATTGCCGAGTACATTGGCGGTGAACTTGCAAGAGCAATGGGACTAAAAGTACCAGAATTGGTTTTTATAAATTTAGACGATTCATTTAGCAAGACAGAGCCAGATGAAGAAATACAAGACTTACTTAAATTTAGTGTTGGTTTGAATTTAGGATTACATTTTCTTTCAGGCTCCATAACTTTTGACCCATTGGTTTCAAATGTTGATGCAATGACAGCTTCAAAAGTAGTAGTATTAGATAGCCTTATTAGTAATATAGACCGCACTGCCAAAAACACAAATTTGTTACAGTGGAATAATGAATTGTGGATAATAGATAATGGAGCGAGCTTTTATTTCCATCATAATTGGAAAGATTGGGAGGGTCATCTTACGCGGACCTTTCCTTTAATAAAAGACCATGTGCTTTTACCAAAAGCTACCAGATTAGAAGAGGCTGCAAACGAAATATTGAAACTAGTAAATGAAGAAAAAATCATTGAAATTATATCGAATATTCCCGAAGATTGGCTTATTAATGAAATAGATGATTTAAGTCCGGATGAAATGAGAGCTGCATATGTCAAATTTATTAATACAAAATTTGCGATGATTACATTATTAGTTAAAGAGGCTAGCGATGCAAGATAAATCTACCTTTGAATATGCTATTATAAGAGTTGTTCCTAAAGTTGAACGCGAAGAATTTTTTAATGTAGGCGTAATTCTTTTTTCTAAGCCAAAGAGATTTCTTGATATTAAATATCATATTAATGAAGAGAAATTAAAAGCTTTTGCTCCTGATTTAGAAATGGGGTTACTAACTGACTATTTAGATGCTTGGAAACTAATTTGCGATGGAAATCAATCTGGCGGTCCTATTGGAAAAATGGAAATTTCAGACAGATTTCGTTGGTTAACAGCGTGCAGAAGCACCATAATACAAAGTTCTAAAACGCATCCGGGCTTATGCGATGACCCTAAAAAAGAATTAGAAAATATATTTAAAAGATGTGTTATGTAAATGCCTTTATTATAAAATCATCTGAATATAATAAGGTAAAGCCTATAGTTTAGAATCGTGCAAAATGCAACTAATCTATTATATATCCGTTCTATAGCTACAAAATTCTGGTCATGTTTGAAATACATGAATAAATAGAAATGATGTCATGAATAAAGCGCAATTACCAAAAGATTTACAAACAGTAATAGGAGACGAAGAAATAGACTTTGCAACATATGCAAGGCGTAATCAACCCAAATCGCTATCATATGGTATAATACTATTTTCTCTTTTTTGGTTGACATTACCCGCTATTGGTTCATATGCTTTTTTTGGCCCATTATTTAAAGGGGAAGAGGTACATTTTAAATCGAATGATGTACCCACTACAGCTAGTATAGATAACCTAGAGCCAATGATTGTACCTTCGTTGTTACTACTTCTATTTATGGTAATTGGTTTAGGAATGCTCATTTGGGGAATAATAATGCTCACTAAAAAAGGTGGTTTTTTTGTTGGTACAGCAACGAGATTAATTAACTATAGAAATGGGAATATCAAGTATTTTGACTGGGAACAATTCACAGGAAATACAGAACTTAATATTAAAAAGGAAAATATTTCACTAGAAATGCGCAGAGGTAAAATGAGTTCGAGAAAGAATAGTCCAGATAAATTTATTCCCGAAACACTTCACATATCGGGCATCGATAATCTGTTAAAAATAGAAAAAATATGCCGTCAAAGAATTAAAGAGAATGACCCTACCCCAAGCCAAAACTTGCGAACTATAACAGAATAAACACCATATTTAGCCATATTGAAAAATAAAAAATCCATATGTGACTAAAGTCACTGCACAGGTAATTACATATGTCGAGATTCGCATCATAAACTAATCAATGATGAAAATCAAAGTCCTTAAACTACTTGCCGTATGCGTACATGCATTGCAATAATTTATGGAATAGCGCTCGTTGTTGATACATTAATAACTAATTAAAGTAAATAACGATGAAAAAAAACATGGGTAATACAGATAGAATGATCAGAATTATTGTAGCCGCAATTATTGGTATTCTTTATTTTACCAATATAATCTCAGGTACATTAGGCCTTATTCTACTAATAGCATCAGTAGTATTTATTTTCACCAGTGTTATTAGTTTTTGTCCTTTATATACTTTGTTTGGATTAAACACTTGTCCGTTAGATAGCAAAAAGTAACTGAACAATAATAACTTAAAAGCTAAGGTCACAGCATTTCAATTCACTTAAGTATATGTTGGTAATGTTCCCTTAAAACCAATTGTATTTGGTAATCTACGGAGTGCTGTTACTTACTTGAAGTAATTTACCATTATAGAGTTTATTTCCTGACAGGGCAAACTCTTTAATATAAGCTGCCATTTCTAAGGCCGTGGTAGGCGCTTGATATCCAGGAAAAGCTTCTGCTAACATTTCTGTTTGTACAGCACCTAATGCCAGTACGTTAAAAGATGGACCCGATTCTTTAAATTCTTCAGCCCATAGTTCTGTTAAAGTAATTACAGCCGCTTTACTAGAACTATATGCAGACAGCCCAGGAAACTTCATACTACCTTGCACACCACCCATAGAACTAATTGTTACCACATGTCCGTTTTTAGGCATTTTAGGTATTACCATTCTTGTAATATCAGCAACACCATAAACATTTACTTTGTAGACCTCTTCAAATTCTTTTGATGTCGTATCTAAAAATGGTTTATTTAATAAGCGCCCTGCATTATTAATAATAATATCCACGGATGACCAATCGGAATTTAAAAAGTTTTCCAATTTTGTAAAATCCGCTGTATTTGATAAATCAAAAGAGAAGGAATTGATGTTCTCGTGATTTAAATTTTCTATTGCAGTTACATTTCTAGACAATGCCAAAACTTTATGGCCATTATCTGCAAAAAGTTTAGCCAATTCAAAGCCAATTCCTCTACTGGTACCCGTAATAATAACATTAGCCATTAGTTGTACTTAATTTCTTTTATAGGTGCATTTACAATGCCTTCTACAGCAGGTATTGTTTTATTGACAACTTCCGCCATATGATCAAAATTCATGATAGCAGCTTCATCACCAACTTTGTGATAATGATTAAAGTTTGTGAAATCAAAAGTGCAGAAAGTTTGTGAAGGAACATTAAACTCTAAATGGAAAGCATAATTATCGGAACGCTTAAATAAATTCATTTGAGCCGCTGAAGGCAAGTAACCAATTAAATTTTCTTTAGCATATTTGTTCGCTATTTCAGCAAGATTAGATTTTTGAAAACCAGTTACATACATAAAGTAATCTTTATTTTGAAGTGGCACACCAACCATTTCAAAATTAAGCATTGTATACAAATTTATATTTTCGGCTTTAAGCCTTTTTGCTAAATGTTTTGATCCTAATAATCCTTTTTCTTCTGCGGTAAAAAGAGCAAAAATAATACTACGCTTATTTAGTTTGTTGGTGCTAAAGTATCTTGCAAGTTCTAATACCGTTGTAGTTCCCGAAGCATTATCATTAGCTCCATTAGCTATTGAATCTGTACCCACTAAAGTTGCAGTTCCTATATGGTCGTAATGCGCACCGAGAATAACAATTTCATTTTTTAAATTCGCATCATTTCCTTCTAGAAAGCCAACAACATTATAGGCTATCCCTTCAAAATTTGAAATTGTATCGCGATAGCTATCAAAGTAAGGAGCTATTCCATTTTCCTTAAAAGTATATGCTATAAGACTTGCAGCTTTAGCAATGCCTTCTGTACCAGCTTCGCGACCTTTAAGTTCATCGGAAGCTAAAAAAGATATAATCTTTCCAACATTTTCCGAATTAGAAAATGTTGGAAGATTAGTAATTAATTTATTTTGTGATAGTCTATTGTCGTCGACTACATTTTTAGTATCGCTATCAACAACAGTTGTATCCATTCCCTTTGATGTGGACTGAATATCGGCAGGGTCTGTTTGTTTTAATTTAGTAGTACCACATGCTGAAATAAGTATCGCAATACATACTACGAATAATCTTTTCATCATTGCTTTACGCTACTAAAATTAAAAAATATTGGTTTATTTAATTAAGCCAACATTGTAACAGGGTTTTCCAAGAACGCTTTTAAAGTTAATAAGAATTGTGATCCTGTTGCACCATCAACAGTTCTATGATCACAAGCTAGAGTAACTTTCATAGTTTTACCTACAACAATTTCCCCTTTGCGAACAACCGGTTTTTCAACAATAGCACCTACAGATAAAATTGCAGAATTCGGCTGATTGATAATCGAAGTAAATTCAACAATACCAAACATTCCAAGATTAGAAACTGTAAATGTACTTCCGTCCATTTCAGCTGGAGTTAATTTTTTAACTCTTGCTCTACCAGCCAAATCTTTAACCGATGCTCCAATTTGTGTAAGCGTCATTTGATCTGTAAACTTTAATACAGGAACCACCAAACCATCATCAACAGCTACGGCTACACCAACATTTACATTATGGTTATATTTTGTAGTATCACCATTCCAAGTTGTATTTACTTGTGGATGCTTTTTCAATGCCATTGCACAAGCTTTTACTACCATATCATTAAAAGATACTTTAATATCAGGCAAGTCATTTATTTGTAAGCGAGAAGCCCAAGCATTATCCATATCAACTTCAATGGTCAAATAATAATGTGGTGCGGTAAACTTAGATTCACTTAAACGCTTCGCAATGGTTTTACGCATTTGCGAATTCTTCACTTCTTCTGTACTTTCTTGACCAACAGGCAAGTTAACAGGTGTAGTAGCTACAGCACTAGATGCTGAAACATCTGCAGATGCAACAGCAGGTGCACTTTTTTGAGAAGGCTGATAATTTTCGATATCCTTTTTAACAATACGTCCATTATCACCACTACCGCTAACTGTACTTAAATCGATTCCTTTATCAGCAGCAATCTTCTTAGCTAATGGTGAAGCAAAAATTCTTTGACCATCATTTGTTGCGGCAGGTTGTGCAGTACTTGTGGTAGCAGCCTCAGCTACAGTTTCAGTTTTTTCCTCAGATGAATCACTAGCAGGTGCTCCAGCTGAACTTAATACAGCTGCAACATCAGTGCCTTTCGGTCCGATAACTGCAAGAACATCATCAACAGGTGCAGATTCACCTTCTTGTATCCCTATATGTAAAAGCGTACCATTATAGAATGATTCAAATTCCATAGTAGCTTTATCCGTTTCTATTTCGGCAAGTATATCTCCCTCTTCAACTTCATCGCCTACTTTTTTCAACCAAGAAGCAACTGTACCTTCTTCCATGGTATCACTTAATCGCGGCATTTTTATAATTTCAACGCCTTCTGGTATTTCAGCTACAGCACTAGGTGCTGCTGCAACTGGTTCTTCTACTCTTGGAGCTTCTGCTACTTCTTCGGTAGCAGCACCATCGGATGAACCATTTAATAAGCCAGAAATATCTTCACCTTCTTCGCCAATAATCGCTAGAAGAGTGTCTACCGGAGCACCATCACCTTCTTCAATACCGATATGCAAAAGCGTACCTTCATTAAAAGACTCAAACTCCATGGTGGCTTTGTCAGTTTCAATTTCGGCAAGAATATCACCTTCTTCAACTTTATCACCTACTTTTTTCAACCATTTGGCAACTGTACCTTCTTCCATGGTATCGCTAAGCCGGGGCATATTTACTACTATTGCCATTCTTTTTTATTTATGTTGTACAAATGGAAAATCCTCTTGCTCGTAAACCATATCATACAATTGATTTAATGGCGGATATTCTGATTCTTCAGCGAATTTCTCACATTCTTTAACCAAATCTTTCACGTGCTTATCTATTCCTTTTATTTCATCTTCGGTAGCGTAACCTTCTGTTTTGATTACCTCTAGCACCTGTGAAATTGGATCTATTTTCTTATACTCCTCAACCTCATCTTTTGTTCTGTAGTGCTGAGCATCAGACATTGAGTGTCCACGATAACGATAGGTTTTCATTTCTAAGAAAGTTGGTCCACCACCACTACGTGCTCTTTCAACAGCTTTACTCACTTCTTGAGCCACAGCTACTGGATCCATACCATCTACTGGTCCACAAGGCATTTCATACCCTAAGCCTAATTTCCATATTTCGGTTGAATGCGATGTTCTTGCAACTGAAGTACCCATAGCATAGCCATTGTTTTCACAAATAAAAACAACTGGCAATTGCCAAAGCATAGCTAAGTTAAAAGTTTCGTGCAAAGAACCTTGTCTTACAGCACCATCACCCATATAACAAAGTGTAACATTATCACGCTTGAAATATTTATCACCGAAAGCCATACCAGCACCCAAAGGAATTTGACCACCTACAATACCATGACCGCCATGAAATCTGTGTTCCTTAGAAAAAATATGCATAGAACCACCCATACCTTTTGAGGTACCGGTTACTTTTCCATAAAGTTCAGCCATCACACGTTTTGGGTCTACACCCATACCAATAGGTTGAACGTGATTTCTATATGCCGTAATCATTCTATCTTTCGTCAGATCCATTGCATGCAACGAACCAGCTAATACAGCCTCTTGTCCATTATACAAATGCAAAAATCCTCTAACTTTTTGTTGAATATATACTGCGGCAAGCTTGTCCTCGAACTTTCTCCAGAACAACATATCTTCATACCACTTTAGATATGTTTCCTTTGTAATTTTATCCATTTATACCTATTTATTCAGAATTTATAAATGCTAGTCTACCATACCATAAAAGTTGGATGGGAGACAAAAATACATATTAATTTTTAGAAAAAAATGGGCTTTAAAACGATTTATAGATATAAATCTTAAAGGCATCTATAAATCTTCTAGAGAAAAGAACTATCGAAAGCAAAAGGAATTAAGTCTAAAACCGAGTCGCACTGAATAATCTGTCCTATTTCACCCATCATAAGAATTTGGATAGGCTTTTTTTGCTTCTGTTCATATTCAGCCATTGATTGCCTGCAGATACCACATGAAGTTACTGGGGCAACTACTTTATGATTTTGAGAGGTTGCAGTAATAGCAATAGCTTCTATTTCTATTCCAGGATATTTTGCACCTGCGTATAGTATCGCTACACGTTCTGCACAAACACCAGCGGGGTATGATGCATTTTCTTGGTTACTTCCAATTACAGTTATACCATTTTTTAAAAGTACAGCTGCGCCAACTTGAAACTTAGAATAAGGTGCATAAGCATTTTCTCTAGCAGAAATAGCACTTTGCATCAAATTTTGTTGTTTAGAAGAGAGTTCTTCGAAAGAATCGAACAAATTATAATCAAATTCTAATTTCTGTTTTTGCATAAGTCAATAAGGTAATACTCAAAAATAAGAAACCCCGACGGATTGCCATCAGGGTCGTTTTATATATTATATTTTATCTAATCGTTAAAATACTCTTGTCCTAAATTAAACGTAAGTGAGAAACGTAATGTATTCTCTAAAGGATTTCGAACTTGTGATGTGGCAAACAAATATGATAAATCTATTTGTGTCATTTTAAATCGAAAACCAGCTCCTAATGTAAAAAACTTACGAGAACCTTTTTCTTCACTTTCATTAAAATAACCGGTACGAACCATAAAAGCATCTTGATAAACATATTCTGCTCCTAGAGCCCAAGTCATTTCTTTTAATTCTTCACCAAATCCATCAGGAGCATCTCCAAACGATTTGAAAACTCCACTAAAAGCACCTATTTCTTGATACTCTGCATTATCTAGTGCGTCAATTGCACCATCTCCATTAAAATCTTTAGGTGTTGGCACTAATAATTTATTAAATTCAGTAGTTAAACCTATAACATTGTCTTGATCCAAGATAAAATCAAAACCAACACCTAATTTCATATTAGCTGGTATAAAATTTTCTTGTCCACCTTCGTCATACTGAATCTTTCCTCCTAAGTTAGAAAAATTGAAACCAGCTCTCCATCGGCCATCAAAACTATTATATGCCTTCTCTCTAGAATAGTAGTAACCTGCTACATCTATACCAAAAGTACTACCTGCTTGAGAATCTACTGAAGCATCTTGTGGTAATTTGAGGTTTGATCTAATATAACGACCACCTACTGCCATTGAAAAAGTTGGACTCAATTTTAAAGAGTACGTACCATCAAAAGCCAATTCATTTGGTTTAACAGTTGTACCTGGGTCATTAGCAAATTGTCTAAGTTCAATTTTACCCAGTGTAAAATAACGTATCCCAACTGCGAAAGCACTACGATCATTTATTTTATTATAATAACTAGCATTCAATAAAGAAATATCTGTAATAATACTTTCCAAGTAAGGGGTATAACTTAAGCCAATACCCATTTGTCTTTCTGCAAACGCAAATTTTGCAGGGTTCCATTGTTGCGAGAATGCATCTGTAGAAGTTGCGACTCCCATATCTCCCATACCAGCAGCTCTTGCATCAGCAGCAATCGTTAAAAACGGTACTGCAGTGGTAATTACACGTTGTTCGGTTTGAGCAGATAATTTGATGGCAAAAACCAGTATAATTAGTATCGATAATTTCTTCATCTTAAATCGGTAAATTTAATTGGTCTACAATTAGTAACTAACAAGCATACCTATTTATGTAACATAGACACCCCTTGTTAACATGTAAACGAGCATTTCTATGATATCTTGTGTCTGTATAAAAATAAATTGATGTTTCCGTTAACAAGTGAATACGTTACAACCAAGTTATTTTAAAAGAATTATTAAAATAGTTTATTTTCTATAAATAATGTTGTTACAAATAACCCCGTATTTAAAAGAAAACTTAATACCCATACTATATGATGTTTTGTATCGTTATTATTTATGACGAATTAGATCAATGAGGCATTACACTAATAATAGATACACAATTATTTTTTGAAGCCATAAAATATTATGTCTAATTCATCGTTTAATTAGCCGAAAGTGACCCTTTAAATTAATCAAAACACAATTCTCGAACTACACATTTAAAGTAGTTCAAATGTTTGAACTCAAGTCGTAATTATGAAAAAACAGTTTATCAAAGTTGTACTTTCTTGTGCCGTGATAGCGGGAGGTTTTACAGTTACCAGCTGTAATAAGTCTTCTGGCTCTTCAAAGAACGTATCAAGAGCAACCGGATGGAAAATCAATGCCAAAGAAGGCGGTTTTCAGTTCAATACAGATTTTAAGGAGCAAGAAACTGCTCCCGGACTTGTATTTGTAGAAGGTGGTACGTTTACTAAAGGTAAAGTACAAGATGATGTTATGCACGATTGGAACAACACACCAACATCGCAGCACGTACAGTCATTTTATATGGATGAAACAGAGGTAACCAATGTTATGTACTTGGAGTATCTTGATTATTTAAAAAGTGTTTATCCTCCAGAAAATCCTAAATACACGAATATTTATACGGGCGCATTACCTGACACATTGGTATGGCGTAACCGTTTAGGTTTTAATGAAACAATGACGAATAACTATTTACGTCACCCGGCATATGCAGAATATCCGGTAGTTGGTGTAAACTGGGTTCAAGCAACACAATTTGCTGAATGGAGAACGGATCGTGTTAACGAAGCTATGCTTGAGAAAGAAGGGTACTTAGCTAAGGATGCTAAATACCAAGCTGTTTCTGGTGAAGTACAAGGTACTTTTAGTACTGAGGCGTATTTAAACAGACCAGAATCTGTTTATAATGGTCAAATAGATTCTTTACAAGGAAAGCAGAAAAAAGATAGTACAGCTACATATGCTAAGCGCAGTAGTGGTGTTATTATGCCAGAATATCGTTTACCTACAGAAACTGAATGGGAATATGCTGCTCAGGCAAACCAAGGTACTCGTGAATACAACAACTATAGAGGTAGAAAGAAATATCCTTGGGAAGGCGATTATACTAGAAACGGAAATCGTGTTGGAAGAGGTGATCAATTAGCTAACTTTAAGCAAGGTAAAGGTGATTACGGCGGAATTGCAGGATGGTCTGATGATGGTGCTGATATTACTGCTCAAGTAAAATCTTACAAGCCGAACGACTTAGGATTGTATGATATGGCAGGTAACGTTGCTGAATGGGTTTCTGATGTATACCGACCAATAGTTGATGATGAAATAAGTGATTTCAATTATTATAGAGGAAATATCTATATGAAATCTGCAATCGGTGAAGATGGTAAAGTAAATGTACTTAGAGATTCTATTGTTTATGACACATTACCAAACGGAAAAATCGTTGCTGTGAATTTACCAGGCGAAATTAAAATGGTGCCTGTAGATGAGCAAGAAACATACTTAAGAACGAATTTTGATTCTAGTGATAACAGAGGATACAGAGATGGTGATGCAGGTTCTTCACGATTCTTCGATCGCTTTAGTGATGAGGAGGATGAAGAGGATCCAAATGCTAGAAAGATGTATGACTCACCTAGACATAAAGTAGAGCGTGATTCAGCAGGAAGTTTAGTACGTCAGTACGACAAATCGAACAACAGAACATCTTTAATCAACGATGAAGTAAGAGTATTTAAAGGTGGTGCATGGAATGATAGAGCTTATTGGTTAGATCCAGCTCAAAGGCGCTACTTACCTCAATATATGGCGACAGATTACATCGGCTTTAGATGTGCAATGTCCAGAGTTGGTTCTAAGTCTAAAACTAAGAACAAAACCCCAAGAGGCAAAAAGGCGAGATAATATAAGCTTGAAAAAGAAAATTAACCCTGACGAATTATCGTCAGGGTTTTTTTTTGTTTAAAACCTAAACCAGAAGAATTTACCCCTGCACCCCTGCTTCTTCATATAGCTTTTCAAAAACGCTATAGAACATTTAAACATAGAATAGACAGTTCTTCATAAAAGCATTCCTAGCATGTAATAAGACACATCATAGTTCTTATATAGAATAGTGATATTCCCTTTTTCCAACCGCAGTACTAAGTGAAAAATACACTCTCAATTAAATTTGTCGCTTATTCAACTTACTTTTATCTAGGTATACAAATTCCTGAAGCGCTTAAAGCAAGCCAAAATTCTTCTAAAAAACTTAAATGTCGTTCATCGAGCGCTCACCTACGTTTATCGATTAAAGGCCTATTTTTCAGGTTCAAATTTCTTCTTTTTGTATTTCAACGTTTATTTTAATCAGTTCATCGAATAAATCAAATAAAAAGTAAGAATTTTCTTTCTTATAATGTAGCGTGATTAACATGATATATTTCGCCTCAAAAAAATAGAATTACAAACCCAAATTTTAATTCTTATGATGAAAAACTTACTATTAATTAAAGAGATTTATTTAGAAGCATTCAAAGACTTAGGATCTTTGTTCGCCAAACAATATTTAAAGGTATTTGCATGGTTCTGCCTTGCGAATTATTTCATAATGCTATACGCATTTGTTTTTAGGGTTTCGACTGGTTTCGCTTTTGAGTAGGTTACAAGAGCGATTTAAATTAAAGCACCCAGAAATGGGTGCTTTTTTTTGCATTAATCTCAAATCAAAAACTCGTAGCTTTGAATCTTAAATTGAAATTAATAGCTACAATTTTTATCTAATGACAATAGCCAAGCTTCACACTTTATTTTTAAAACATTCTACTATTTGTACTGATACTCGAAAAATCAACGAAGGTTGTATGTTTTTTTCTTTAAAGGGTGAAAACTTTAATGGCAATAAATATGCGGTACAGGCTATTGAAAAAGGAGCGAGTATTGCAATTGTTGATGAAGCTGAATATGCAATAAACAATCAAATTATTCTAGTCGAAGATGTTTTAAAAACGCTTCAAGAATTAGCAACATATCATAGAAAAAAATCTGATGCTAAAATTATAGCGCTTACAGGAAGTAACGGTAAAACCACTACCAAAGAATTAATTAATGCCGTACTTTCTAAAAAATATAAAACTACTGCCACTATAGGCAATTTAAACAATCATATTGGAGTGCCCTTAACTTTACTTTCTATAAAACCCGATACAGAAATTGCCATTGTTGAAATGGGTGCCAATCATCAAAAAGAAATAGAATTTTTATGTACCCTCGCCTTACCAGATTTTGGCTATATAACAAACTTTGGCAAAGCACATTTAGAAGGTTTTGGGGGAGAAGAGGGCGTAATTAAAGGTAAAAGTGAGCTGTATAAGTTTTTAATTGAAAACGACAAATCGATATTCATGAATGCGGATGATCAAATTCAACTGCAAATATTAAGTGGCTATGTCAAGAAATATGGTTTCAGTCAAAACCAACACGATTATTACAACATTAAGTTTATAGGAGCTAACCCGTTTGTTGAACTTAGTTTTGAAGATGAAACCATTACATCACAATTAATTGGTAGTTACAACTTCACTAATTGTTGCGCTGCAATATTAATGGGTAAGTATTTTAATGTACCATCTACTGATATTAATGCTGCAATAGCTGCTTATATACCGGAAAACAATCGATCACAATTAATCAATAAAAACGGACATAAAATAATTTTAGATGCTTACAATGCTAATCCTACTAGTATGTCTGCAGCTTTAAACAATTTTAAAGCAATGCATATTCCCAATAAAGTTATTATTTTAGGAGATATGTTTGAGCTTGGGAATTCCGCAAAAAAGGAACATCAAAATATTGCCGAAATTGCCGAAGCTATGTCTTTTGATAAAGTGATTTTGGTTGGTGCAAATTTCGCTAAAACCAACACCAAGAACCTCACATTTTCGAGCTTCGATTTACTAAAAGATTATCTCTTAGAAACTAAATTTTCTAATAGCAGCTTTCTAATTAAAGGATCTAGAGGCATGGCCTTAGAAAGAGTACTAGACTTACTTTAATGTCGTTTCGGTGACTTCAACTCTAGTATCAGTCACTTCATTTATGGGCACAACTACTTTTCCTGTTTCAGTTTTAATAGTAATAAAGATGGTATCAATCTTTTCTATAGTACCTTCAATATCTTTAGTTTTAATTTTATCACCCGTTGCATAGGTTTTTCGGGCATAAAAAGTTTTTAAAAGATTTGTAACCACATCTTTAGAACCTAAACCAAAACCTATTGCAAAAGCCAATAAAAAAGCTCCAATAATAAGAGAAAAGTTATTGGTAATTAACGAAGTATCAATACCCGCCTGATTTAATGATGTAATAGCAACAAAGATGGCAATGAGATAAAAAACTATAGAGCTAACTAATTTACCACCGCTAAAACCCATTGATTCAAAAACACCTAATAAAGCTTTTTTAATCAACTTTGCAGCAAACATGCCCACCATAAAAATGACCATTGCACTCAAAAGAATTGGCAAATAACGTAATAGGTTCGCAATTTCTTGAGAAATTACTGTAAGCTTCATTATATCGGCAGCAACTATGATAAAGACCATAGTCAAAATCCATTTAACAAAGGCCAACAATATTTTGCTGATATCAATTTTAAACTTACTATCCCCAAAAAGTTTAGCTTCATTTATCTTCTCGGATACTGTATCTAATTTAGCTACTTTGAAAACTTTTTTAAGAATAAACTTAGTTACCTTAATAATAATCCATCCGAAAACTAATACTACTATAGCACCAAATATATTTGGTAATGCAGAAGCAATATCCCGCATAATACCCATTAAGGTATCTGTTGCCATTTTCGTCCAATCATTCATTTGTTCCATGTTACTAGTTATTTATGTTTTCTAATTATTTTAAAGAATCGTTAATAGCCGATTTTATATTACACGTGAAAAGAGAGGCCATTTCCATAACCAACTTTGCATTTGCAATATCGCTCATTACTTTACTCTTCATGTTCGGCGGAACTTCATGTAGTGAACGTTCCAACTCCTCAAAAGGATTGTTTTTTTGTTCTTCCATTAATCCAATTTTTTATATATTTCTAAAATCCGAGCTTTAGCTCGCTTAAGTCTCATTTTTACTGCACTCTCACCAATTTGCAAGAGCTGCGTAAGCTCTTTTATAGGTATATCATCTTGATATTTTAGTAGGAGTAATTTTTTGTCTTCTGGGTCAATAAGTTCTAATGCACGCTTTAACTTTTCGGCCTGCATATTATAAAGACTATTATCACTAATAGTATCATCTACTCCAGATTCGTTATCAGAAATAGAATCCGAAGCATCACTAATTTTACGCTCTCTATTTCTATTTACATAGTTGACACAAAAATTATATGTAAATGAATACACCCAACTAGAGAATTTAGATTTTCCATTAAAGCTTGCCAACTTAATAAATAATTGTAGAAAAACATCTTGCGTTAAGTCTTCTGCCTCTTTCTGTGATTTAGAAAAGCCATAACATTTATTATAAATTCTTGTAGCGTATCTATCGTAAAGTTCACCGAACAATCCGGTGTTATTGTCTTTTACAATATTACGCACAAGCTCTTCATCGGTAAGTTTACCAGTGGCAATTGATGTTTCCAAATTTTATTTTAATTACTTCCTATATACTGTTTGACACCATTTTGACAAAAATGTCACATATATTTAGACTAAGGTAAGATTAAACCGTATAAATAGAAAGAGCCTCATTAAATGAGGCTCATTCTTACAACCAAAACTCAAAACTATTGAGGGAACTTCGTAATCTGAATTAGGGGGAACATCAATCCTGATTTCTTCGAACACCACAGTACTAAAATCTTGTGTATGTGTTAGTAATAGTCAATTACATAGTGATTGTATATTGTTCGGCCCTGGCTAGTGTTTATATAGTTAGGCCAACAATTTTTTTAATTTCTTATAGATTTTTTTTTAGCAATCAATGCTGGCAAATAATTTGTTTTCTCTTTTAGTCTCTCCTTATAATTAACAATAAAGTAAGATGGTAATATCATACATATTGCGATTAAGAAAATTAGTAAACCCATCATAGTAAATATTTCTAATTGAGAAATGTTAATCATTATTGTCAGTTTTCATATGCGTTCTATTTAATAAGACACCAACATTTTAAAGAAGTCACTTCTAGAGTCACTTTTTTTTGAAAAAAAATAAAAAAAGTGAATTTTGACAATAAAAAAAGCTTCCTAAAAGTTTTGGAAGCCCTATAAACTACACATCATGCCGCCGCAAAGCATAAGAGGAAACAGTTAAATCAAAAATTAAGGGCATTATACTGCCCCGAAGCATCGGGGGAAACGGTAACCTTAGTGGGTCATACTGGATTCGAACCGGTGACCTCTGCCCTGTCAAGGCAGCGCTCTAAACCAACTGAGCTAATAACCCAAACTACTTGTATTCTAATACTGAAGAGTAAAAATAAATAAAAGTTATGATTAACATCACATTCTATATTTGATATTAATCAACTCCTAAATCTAGACAATAACTGTACAATAGAATTTAATTATAGCTATTCAACCTTCATTTATAAGATATCCTCCAAAAAAATGTATTTTTATATACACCACTAAATAAAAAATGAAAATTCAATATTTAATAGTTTGTTTTTTTGCAATTCTGATAACATCTTGTTCTGTCAACTTACCAGAAGATGTTAGTAGTGCTTATGAGGAACTTCCAGAAACTTTAGATTTTAACTTTGACATTAAGCCTATTTTATCAGATCGGTGTTACAACTGCCATGGACCAGATGACAATACAAGACAAGCAGATTTAAGACTTGATATAGAGCAAGAAGCTTTCAAGAAACTAGAAAGTGGCAATTATGCCTTTGTTGCTGGCAATCCAAAAAAAAGTGAGATTGTAGTACGAATTTTGAGCAACGACACAGAAATTCAAATGCCACCCAAAGATTCACATCTATCATTAACCGCTCATGAAAAGGCTATGATAGTAAAATGGATTGAGCAGGGTGCTGTTTGGAAAGATCATTGGGCATTTATAAAACCTAATAAAGCAAAATTACCCAATGTAAAATCTAATAATTGGCCTGTAAAAAATGCAATTGACAATTTTGTTTATCAAACATTGGAGCAAAAAGAATTTGAACCTTCATCTCAGGCTGATAAGGAACGTCTATTGCGCCGCGTATCGATGGACTTAACCGGCCTTCCTCCTTCTATTTCTCAATTAGATGCTTTTTTAAATGATAAAAATCCTGATGCTTATGAGGAGGTTGTTGATAGATTACTAGCTTCAGATGCCATTGCCGAACGCCTAGCAGTAGATTGGATGGATCTCTCTCGCTATGCCGATTCTCATGGTTTGCATGCGGACGGATGGCGCTTAATGTGGCCCTGGCGTGATTGGGTTATAAATTCATTTAAAGAAAATAGACCCTATAATGAATTTGTTACTTGGCAACTTGCTGGTGACCTTTTACCAAACCCCACTAAACAACAAAAATTAGCTACGGCTTTTAATAGAAATCATCCAATGACCGCAGAAGGCGGTGCTATTGAAGAGGAATTTCGTTTAAATTATGTTTGGGATCGTGCTGAAACAGTTGGCACAGCCCTTATGGGCTTAACGGTTGCATGTGCGCGATGTCATGACCATAAATTCGATCCCATTTCACAGAAAGATTACTTTCAATTAACTGCATTCTTTAATAATGTAAAAGAATTAGGGATGACTGGTGATGATGGTAATTACGGTCCAATGTTAGCACTACCCGATGAAGAAACACAAGCTAATTTAAAAAAAGTTGAAGAGATTATTAATGAAAAAGTAAGTCAATTAAAATTGACTAAAAAAGAACTTCAAGATCTTGATTCATTTATAGCAAAAATGCCTTCCAACACAAAAGAAAATGAATTAATAGGCCACTACCCTCTTGACAAGATTAGTAAAAGTGGCGAAAACTATATTGTAGATAACAATACTAAAGTAACTGCCTCTAAAACTCCTGAAATAGTTAACGGTAAAAAAGGAAAAGCATTCGTCTTTACTGGAGAATATGATGAAGTCTATTTAAGAGACACTCCAAATTTCGAATTAAATGATAAATTTTCCGCGGCACTTTGGTTAAAAACCACCAAACGAGAAAAAGGAAAAACACAACAATTAATTGGCACTTCGGGAGAGAAAAATAACTATTGGAGTGGCTGGGATTTTTATTTAGATAGTCTAAATCACTTAAACGCAAGACTTATACATTCGCTCCCTCATAATTATATTCAAGTAAAATCTAAAGATTCTTTAAAGATAAATAATTGGAAACATGTTGCTTTCACCTATGATGGCTCAGGAAAAGCTGAAGGGTTAACACTTTTTATAAATGGAAAAAAAACAGAAACCGTAATTCCTTATAATCACTTATATAAATCGATTAAAACTTTACAATCTGCTGTGCATGGCATAGAAACCAGACCGGTAAAAGTCGCTAAAAGTTATCGAAGTTTTACTGGCGAGTATGGTATATTTAAAGGTGCGCTTGATGATATTTTTATGTATTCCAAAGAGCTAACACCCTTTGAGATTGAATCTTTAGCTTCAGATTCCCCACCAAAACCAAGCAAAGAACAAATAGCAGAAGTCACTACAAAGCAAGCCCCAGATATACTAAAATTAGAAGAGGAATTAAAAGGTTTAAGAGGCGAATGGCTCAATTTAATGCAACCAGTAATGGAAGTTATGGTGATGGAGGAAATGCCAGAAAAAAGAAAAGCATTTGCCTATAATCGTGGAGATTACGAACAACCCATGTATGAAGTTAATGCGAATACCCCAGAAGTACTGCCTGCTTTTCCTGAAAACACACCTAAAAATAGATTAGGTCTGGCAAAGTGGATTTTCTCAGAGGACAATCCGTTAACAGCAAGAGTAACAGTAAACCGATATTGGCAAATGATTTTTGGTAAAGGATTAGTATCAACACCGCAAGATTTTGGTGTACAAGGGGCATTACCAACACACCCCGAATTATTAGATTGGCTAGCTGTAGATTTTGTAGAAAACAATTGGGATATAAAGACACTTTTGAAAACTATGGTAATGTCGCATACCTATAGACAAAGCTCAAAAACAACAAAAGAACTATTAGAAAAAGACCCAAATAATATTTACTTAGCAAGAAGTAATAGCTACCGCTTACCTGCTGAAATGATCCGCGACAATGCGCTAGCAGCTAGCGGCCTTCTAGTACAACATTTAGGTGGCGAAAGCGTGAAACCTTATCAACCAAAAAATCTATGGATTGAAAAGAATAGTTTCTCCCACAAATTATTAAACTATAAAGAATCTGAAGGTGATAACTTATATAGAAGAGGACTATATACTTTTATCCGACGGACATCTCCGCATCCGGCTATGACAGCTTTTGATGCTCCTTCGAGAGAGGTTTGTATAGTTAAAAGAGAAAATACCAACACACCATTACAGGCTTTAGTTCTTATGAATGACATACAATTTGTGGAAGCCTCAAAAATGCTGGCTGAACGGATGGTTTTAGAAGGCGGTAGTACTTTAGACGATCAAATAGCTTATGGTTTTCGATTGGCTGTTAGCAGAAAACCTAAAGCAGCAGAAACTACAATACTTAAAGAGTTATTCGAAACTCAAAACATAAGATTTCAAAATAATCCTGCTGAGGCACGCGAGCTTTTATCTGTAGGTAATAAAAAAATAAATAACGCTCATATTAATGAAGAAACAGCAGCGCTCACCATGGTAGCGAATACTATTCTTAATCATGATGAAGCTTACATGAAACGTTAATACAGTTAAACAAAATGTGTACACACAATCATAAAAAAAATTATACAAGACGCGACTTCCTAACAAAGACAAGTTTAGGCATGGGAGCATTATCTATGGCATCTATGTTAGATCCTATGGACTTATTTGCAGGAAGCAAACAAGATTTGACTAGCGCTCTTGGTGGTGGAGGAATATTGGGGCAACCTCATTTTCCTGCTAAAGTAAAACGTGTAATTTATTTATTTCAAAGTGGTGCACCATCGCAATTAGATCTTTTTGATTACAAGCCGTTATTAAATAAAATGCAAGGGCAAGATTTGCCAAAAAGTGTACAAGGTGAACAACGTTTAACAGGAATGTCTTCGGGCCAGGCAACATTACCTATTGCAGGAACTGTTTTCGATTTTAAACAGCATGGTGATAGTGGCGCATGGATGTCTGATTTAATGCCACATACTGCGAAAATAGTCGACGAGCTTTGCTTTATTAAATCGATGTATACAGAAGCTATTAATCATGATCCGGCAGTGACATTTTTTCAAACTGGATCTCAACTACCAGGCAGACCTTCTATAGGTTCTTGGGTAAGTTATGGTTTAGGTACCGACAATAAAAATTTACCCGAATTTGTAGTTTTAGTAACTAAAGACAAATATGGCCAACCCTTGTATTCAAGATCATGGGGCAACGGTTTTTTACCCTCGCAGCATCAGGGCGTACAATTTAGATCAGGTAAAGACCCAGTTCTTTATTTAACCAATCCTCCTGGAATAGACGGTAAAAGTAGACGCGAACAACTAGATCATCTTCAAAAATTAGAACAACTAAATCATAATGATGTAGGAGATCCAGAAATTCTAGCACGAATGGCTCAGTATGAAATGGCTTTTCGTATGCAAACTTCTGTTCCGGAAATAATGGATACAAAAGATGAAACAGATGCTACATATAAAATGTATGGTGAAGACAGTCGTAAGCCTGGCACTTACGCTGCCAACTGCATTCTAGCACGTAGATTGGCCGAACGCGATGTAAAATTCATTCAGCTTTATCATCAAGGTTGGGATCAACATGGCAATTTACCTAATGCCATTAAAAGACAATGTAAAGAAACTGACCAAGCCACTGCAGCGTTAATTACAGATTTAAAACAACGCGGTATGCTCGAAGACACATTAGTAATATGGGGAGGGGAATTTGGAAGGACAAATTATTCTCAAGGTAAATTAACTCCAGATAATTTTGGAAGAGATCATCATCCAAAATGTTTTACCATATTTATGGCTGGTGCAGGCATCAAGAAAGGTTTTACTTTAGGAGCAACTGATGATTTTGGTTATAATGTTGCTCAACGCCCAGTTCATGTACATGATTTTCAAGCAACTTTAATGCATTTATTAGGAGTAGACCACGAACGTTTAACCTTTAAATTTCAGGGTAGAAGATATCGTCTTACAGATGTACATGGAGATGTAGTAAAAGAAGTTTTGGCATAATTATTATGAAAAAAATAATTTGAATACCAATGGTCAGGTTATCATATTAAAATTTGCCATTGGAATAAACACAAAAGTAAAAATTAGTAACACAGATGGCATCAGTATTTGATGCTGAATCATTTTGAATAAACCGGATTTAATAATCACACCAAATATAAGTTTGCATGTTAGCATTAGAGTTTTCAACATTTTTAGGCCGTTTCCATCCACTATTCGTTCATTTACCTATCGGGTTTTTAATCTTGGCCATTTTATTAGAATGGTTTGAGAATTTTCGAAAAGTTGAAACTCAGAGTAAACTAATTCCGATTGCATGGCTTTTAGGAGCTCTTAGTGCAGCAGCAGCAGCCTTTTCTGGTTGGTGGCTAGGTGAAACTGGGCTTTACGAAGAAGACATGCTATTTTCGCATCGTTGGCTTGGTATTGCACTTGTTCTATTTGCCTTTGTGGGATGGCGGTTAAAAATGAAACCGAATTCCTATTCTAAATTAATTCAGAACGGATTCAACATTGTGATATTACTCATGCTTTCAATTGAAGGGCATAAAGGAGGAAATCTAACTCATGGTGAAACATATTTAACGGAATATGCTCCAGAATCGGTACAAAGTATTTTAGGGGTATCAGCTAAAAAAGATTCCTTAATACTGTTGGGCACTCCAGATTCAGTTTTAGTATATACAGATTTAATTGAACCAATTTTTGAAGCAAAATGTATTGCATGTCACAATGATGAAGCTAAAAGAGGTGGACTAAACATGGCTCATGCCGATTCATTACAACTTGGTGGTGATGGTGGTCTAGCAATTGCACCTGGCAATCTAGAAGAAAGTGAATTATTTAGACGTATTACACTACCGCAGAAGAACATTAAATTTATGCCTCCAACAAATAATGCGCTAACATATGATGAAATAAAAACTGTAGAATGGTGGATTAGCAAAGGAGCTTCTTTTGAAGACCCCGCTTCTGCATTTGCAGTAGATGAAAATATAAAGCCCGTTTTATTAAGAAGGTTCGGTCTTGATACTGACCCAAAACCATGGTATGAAACTGTAACCATAACTCCTGCAGATAGTACGCAGATTGCTGATTTATTAAACGAAGGTTTTACTGTAAATACTCTAGGCGCAACAAATCCGCTTTTAGATATAAAATACTCAGGAAACGACTTAACGCAAGAAAAAATTAAAGCGTTAGAAGCCGTTAAAAATCACATTACTTGGTTATCATTAGCCCGAACAAATGTTGAAAGCGATTGGCTAGCTTCGTTCACTGGATTTACTAATTTAACACGACTTCAATTAGAGAATACGGGAATCACTGACAAAGGAATTTCTTATTTAGCAGGGTTAAAGCATTTAGAATCTTTAAACTTATATGGCACTAATGTCACAGATGAATGTCTATCAAACATTGAAAAAATAGGAAGCCTAAAACGTGTTTATCTATGGGGAACTAAAGTAAATGTAGAAACTGCTAAAAACATTTCTGAAAATAAAAAAGACTTAGAGATTATTCTAGGTGAGGGATAATTTTAATTATTGTCCTAATTCTATTATATCGAAAGCTGTTAATTCACCCATAGTAAAAGTTGTTGTAATTTCTATTGGATTACAACATACTTCGCAGTCTTCTACATAAGTCTGTTGTTGTATTGAAGTATCCATCAGCATAGATATTTGTTCCCAACAGTAGGGGCATTGAAAAAAATGTTCATACATTATATTCGTCTTTTAATTTAAAGCCGAACTAATTTCTCTTCTTCAGAAGAACGATAAAATGCTGTAATTACCGCAACAGCTTTTTTAGCTTCTGCACCATCTACCATTGGTTTTCCGTTTTCTTTTATTGCAGTAATCATGTCTGAAATAACAGTTTTATGATTTTCATGACCAATACTCGTTGGGTCAGATGCCCCACTACCATCATTAGAAGCATTCATTAACTGAGGTTTCACAGTATCGAGTACATTCCATTGAATTATTTTACCTCCTTCAAGTATAATACTACCTTTCTCTCCATAAATTTCAAGACGTTCAGAATACCCTGGATAAAGAGCTGTACCACCGGTAATAGTACCAATAGCACCACTTTTAAAATTCAATACACCAATTCCAACATCTTCTCCTTCTATTGAGTGTACCATTGTTTTTACATTACCAAAAACAGATTTTACATCTCCCATTAAATTCAATAATAAATCGATAGTGTGAATTCCTTGGTTCATAAAAGCAGCACCCCCATCAAAACGCTTGGTACCACGCCAAGGATTTGTGGCATAATATTCTTTATTTCTATACCAATTAATATGGGCATTACCCATAAGTAATTTTCCAAGCTTCCCATCTTTTATGGTTTGCTCAGCGAGCATATAATCTTTACTACATCTATTTTGTAAAACGCAGCCTAATATTACATTGTTAGTTTTACAGCTTTCAATAACCTCATCTATTTTTTCTGTAGTAACTTCTAAAGGTTTTTCACTTAAGATATGTTTGCCAGCACTAGCAGCCTTAATTATGGCTTCACCGTGATTGCCACTTTCGTTACAGACACATATTAATTGAATTTCTGGTAAGGCAAGTAATTTATCAATATCGTCAAATACCGGTATTCCAAATTTTTTCTCAACCTCAGCAACTCTTGAAGAAGATTTTGTGTAGAGCGCTAGCAATTCAGCGCCATCTAATTCTGAAATACATTTTTTATACGTGTTTACAATTGATCCAGTTCCAATTATTCCAACTCCAATTTTGGCCATTTACATTTTATTTAGCCACAAAAGATAGCTTTTTTTAAACGTCAAAACAAGAATGAAAAAGCTGTAACTATACTAAATTTCAACATTTAATAATTGTCCTGTTAATTGTAATAATTGTAACTCAGCCAATTTTGCATCGTACTTAGCAAGGTTCTTATTTGTTTGGGCGTTAAGCAAATTTATTTGTGCTTGTCTAAATTCTATCGAAGTTATTTGTCCCAATTGAAATTGTTCTTTTGAGCGTTCAAAATTATTGATATTTGTTATAACATTTTGCTCTTGAATTTGAAAAATACTCAACCGGTTTTCATAAATAGTTCTTGCGTTTTGCAAGTCTCTATTAACCTCTAAAAGTATTTGTTCTTTCAAAAACTCTTGATTTTCGTAAGCAATTTTTGCATTTTTCACTTGTACAGTTGTACTCCCACCATCAAAAAGATTCCATGATAAACTCGCGCCCAATGCGAAATTCCGTGTATTTTCATTATTGGTTCCTGGAAAGAATGCGGATGCTGCAGATTGATTTAATCCCCACCCATAAGTACCTGACACACCTAAAGTTGGCAAATAACCAGATTTACTCACTTTAATGTCGTAGGCATTAATATTTAAGTTCCGCTCGGTTTGCAATAAGGCAACATTATTTATATCAACTTGCGACATGTACTCTTCAAGTTTAATTTTAGGAATAAAATTCACTAATGTATCTACCTCATATACTCTGTTTAAATCTTGACTTAGTAATACACTTAAATCGCGTTTAGCGTTTTGTAGTTGTTGCTTTGCATTTAACAAATTAATACTATCATTTGTAACATCGACTTGAGCATTTAAAATATCAAGCTTTGTATTTTGACCATATTCAAAAGCATATTCGGCACGTGTTATACGTTGTGTAGAAGTTTCTAAAGTCTGCTGTAATACATTTTCATTTTCTGTGAGCCTCGCAATTTCGAAATAAACACTGAACAATTCCAAAACCGTATTTTCTATTGTTTCTCTTGCCTGTAATTCGCTTAATTGATATTGTTCTTTCAAACGCTTGTAGTTATAAAAACGCCCTAAGCCATCAAATAATGTATAATTAGCGGTTAGTGCAGTGCTATAATTTTGTGCCTCAGCCTTATAAAGTTCGGCATCTGGAAAAGGTCTTGTCTCCCCAGTATCTGGATCTGTTTCAAGTCGACCTGGAAATTCTATCTGGTTATCGTTTCTACCATAATTAGCGGTAGCACTTCCAGTAAGGGTGGGTAAAAAACCTGAATTAAGCACACTTTTGTTGTTTTCTGCTATTGCTACCTGGTTTTTTGCAACCATAATACCAAAATTATTTTCCAATGCTAATTGTACAGCTTCTTCTTTAGAAAGTAAATTTTCTTGTGCAAAAAAAGTACTGGTGGTTAATAATAAAAGCAATGTACTTAAATATAAATTTTTCATTTTTATATGCATTCTAAATCTTTGTAGAATTAAAATTAATTTTCGCCTGAAAATGAGGGTCGAAAACATTTACTTTATGGTCTGGCTTTTTGTCCTTGTAAATGCAAATCATCTTGTTGTTCTTTAATAGCTCTTTCCACCTCTTCTTTAGTAATGTCTTTACCAGAAATCAACCATTTTGTAATTACTTTCATCTTATTACTAAAAGATAAAAACAGCGGTAAAACCATGAGTGTTAAAACCGTGGCAAAGCCAATACCATATGCAATTGAAATTGCCATTGGCTTTAAAAATTGCGCCTGTCTACTTGTCTCAAACAATAATGGAGTTAAACCTGCAATAGTTGTAATTGAAGTTAAAAATATTGCTCTAAATCTCGATTTACCAGCTTCGAATATTGCATCGTCGAATTTCATTCCATCACGCAGGTTGGTATTAAACTTACCAATTAAGACCAGCCCATCATTCACCATAATTCCTATTAAGGCAATAATACCTAGTAGTGACAAAATATTGACAGGAAAATCGTGTATCCAATGGCCCCAAACAACAGCTGTTAAACTAAACGGAATTAATAAAATTAGCATTAGTGGCTGACTAAAGCTTCTAAAAGTAAAGGCGATAGTTATGTAAATTAATGCGAGTACTGTTAAACCAACAAATTTCAAAGACCCAACAAGCTTGCCTTGCTCCCTACTTTGTCCTTCATACGATGCCGTTACTGAGTGATATTTAGATTGTATTTCGGGCATAATTTCTTCCCGTATTTGAGTCATAACATCTGTAGGGCTATCTCTAGGATCCTTCATATCTGCTGACACCTGTATTTCACGTCTACCTTCTAATCTATTAATTGCTACATCTCCTCTTTCTATTACATAAGTGGCAATTTCTTTTAATGGAACTCTATCGCCACTCGGAGTAACTATTCGCATTTCGTCTAAATCTGCAATTGAAGAACGATTCTCTCGATCGTAACGCACCCAAACCCGTATTTCATCTTGCCCTCTTTGAAAACGCTGTGCTTGAGAACCAAAGAAACCAGCACGAACTTGATTCATTATACTTCTTAAATCAAGTCCTAATAAATAGGCATTCTCCTTTAATTGCAATCTTATTTCTTTAATACCAGCTGGGTCATTATCTGCAATATCTTTTAGGGTAGGATTATTTATTAAAACCGTTTTCAATTCTAGTTTAGCCGCTTTTAACTCTTCTATATTATTTCCTAATAGCGAAACAGAAACTGGTGACCCACCAAAATTACCACCAGAACCGTAAATAAGACTTTCAACGCCAATTACAGGACCAACTAATTCTTGTAGTCTACTAGTAATTAAATCTGCCTTAACAGCATCTGGTCTTTCTTCACCTGGCAAAAGGTTAATGGTTAGTGTAGCCGCAGAAGATCCAGGACCTACCTTTTTAATTACATTTTCAAAAAGAATTTTATCCGTACCCGCTAAGTACTTTTTGGTTAATTCTTGGTTAACAATTTCAGCCTTCTCTTCTATTAGTGAAATAATTGAATCTGTAACTTTTTCATTCGTACCATTTGGCATCAATAATTCAATAGATGCTCTATCACTAGCTACCCTAGGAAAAAATGCAGTTCTTACTATACCGCCACCCACAGAACCCAGGGTTAAAATTAGAGCCATACCAAAAATTCCAAAGGTCAATACTTTATAACTCAACGTGAATTTCAATGCAGGCGCATACAAATTATCACGCATCCATTTCATAAATCTATCGCCCATCTCATTAATAATTCGCAACTTGGCGAATGCTCTACCTATTGCGGTCTTAGGAGTTTTCTCTGCGGGTTGCAATGCTTTTGAATGTGCTAAATGCGCGGGCAATATAATTAACGCTTCAACCAGCGATACTACTAGGGTCAAGATTACTATAACCGAAACTTCACCAAAGAACTCACCTATTCTACTATCTAAAAACAAGAATATAGAAAACGCCAGAATAGTTGTTATTATGGCAGAGATAATAGGTGGTAATACTTCTAAAGTTCCATCGATAGCTGCATTTACAGGAGATTTTCCTTTTTCGTAATGCTGGTATATATTCTCGGCTATTACAATTCCATCATCGACGAGAATACCAATTACGATAATCATACCAAATAATGAAAGCACATTGATAGTTACATCAAAGAAGCCTGCGAATATAAACATCCCTAAGAATGCTATTGGAAGTCCAAAAGCTACCCAAAATGCCAAACGCGTGTTTAAAAACAAAGACAAAAAGATGAGTACTAATAACATCCCTTGCCATGCATTAGTTATTAGAAGTTGCGTTCTACCCTTTAAGGTTTCAGATAAATCACTGACAATACTAAGCGTTACATTATCATACTTTTGGTTAAATTCTTCGATATATATTTTAACGTTATCCGCAGAAGTAATTAGATCCTCTGTATTTGTACTTGTGATAGTAGTACTAACAGATAGGTTTCCATTAAAATAAGAAGCATTAGGGGTTTCAGAGAATCGATCTCTAATTTCAGCAACATCCTTTAAACGAACTGTTTGTCCAGACGCATCTGCCCTAACGATAATATTTGATAATTCGTCACCATAGTACGAACGGTTATTTGCTCTAATAAGATACTCTTCTGCATTGGTTTTAATATTACCACCAGTAACTAGAATATTGGCATTAGCAACAGCCTGTGAAACTTCTGTAAAAGATATATTATATGCCAAAAGACTATTTTCGTTTACAGCGATTTCAATTTCTTCATCGGGATAGCCAGAAATTTCTATTTGCGAAATACCCTCAATCGCCCGAATATCATTTTCAACTTCTCTACCAATCTGTTTTAACGTTGCTAAAGGTATTTTCTCACCGCTAATAGCAAAGCTTATTGTTTGGCGCACTACCTCAAGTTTAGAAACTATGAGAGGTTCCATACCCGTTGGAAAAGTTGGCACTCTATCAACAGCGTTTTTGACTTCAAGCAACATAAAGTCAATATCTCTGCCTTTTTCTATTTCTACATTAATACTACCACTATTTTCTCTAGAGGTAGATGTAACTCGATCTACACCTTCTAAACCTTTTAAGTTATCTTCTATTTTTAAAACAATTCCTTCCTCAATTTCTTGAGGTGAGGCTCCAGGATATGTAATTGCAATGGCAATATTTTTTGAATCTGTAAGCGGAAAAAACGATGATTTAAGTGAAACAGCACCTACAATACCGAAAACAGCGAAGGCCAATATCACAACAGTAACCGCTACATGATACCGAATAAAATACTCTATAACTTTCCGCATTATTTATCAGTATTTGTTGGTTTGTCTTCGAAGATTCTTACGGCCATACCTGTGTAAGCTCCTAAAATCGGTTTAGAAACTATAACTGTACCATCGGGCACTTCTTTTAACACCACTTTTTTATCCGAAAAATAAACAGGCTTTACATCAATTAAATCCAAAATGGTATCTCTAACCACAAATATCTTATCACCTTCAAGCAAAAGACCTCTATCAACTTCTATAGCATCAGTTTCATTTCTTGCATCTAGGTTAGCCTCCAAATACATTCCTTCACGCAGATCACTATTTTTGACTTCAATAAATGCCTTTATTGTCTGTGATGCCTGATCAACTCTTCCATTTATTCGGGCTACTTTACCTACATACTTTTTAGATTCATCTAAAGTGGACAATTCTACACTCTCCCCAATCTTTAATAAATCACTAAAATTTTTACTAACCGCAACTTCTAATTCATAAAAATCGGTATTGATAAACTCACCTAGTTTTTGACCAGATCGTACAAGTGTACCTTCAGTTACTAATGTTTCTGTTAGTACGCCACTAAAAGGAGCAGCAATTCTATATTTTGAAAGTCGCTGTTCAAGATTTTTAACATTATAAAAACCTGTAAGTATTCCACGACCGCTAATAAAAAACTTTTCTTTTTCAGAAACCATTTCAGGTAAATCTGGAGTTGGTTTATTTAAATCGAATCCACTTAAATAAGATTGCCATTTAGGAAATATGTCTGGATAATCTAATCGTAAATCGGGCATTATTGCTGTTACCTGATTATATAAATTACTTTTAGCAGATTGCACACTTGCACTATATTCAGAAGCATCTATTCGTATTATAGTTTCACCCGCTCTAAAGTTTTCCCCGGTTTTAAACAACTTATTCCCTCTTTTAAACACTCCTTGAACCTCAGCATAAAGTTCAACTCTATTCTTGGCTACAAGATTACCATTAGCTGGTACTACAATAGCCACATCTGAGTTTTCAACGACTTCAGCAAATACAGTTTTAACCACTTTTTGAGCCTTTGGCTTAAAACTTTTTTTACTGTCTACTATTAGGTTTGCAGCATAAAAGGCACCTATTATCAATAGGACACCAAGTATTGATAGTATAATTTTTCTAGTATTCATGTATTGGTTTAGAAGATTGATTCCTTATAAGATTACAAAACTATCTAATAGTTTAAGCTATTAAAGTTAAACATATCTTAAATGTAATGAGCCATGTTTACTTTGGTAAGATGAATTTTTAAATAGTTGACAAAAAAAAAGGGATGCTAATGCATCCCTTCTAATTTATTAAGTACTTAATTAAGTATTATTCGTCTTCAAATTTGTTATTAGCCATTCCACTATTATCAATTTCGTGCAATTGCTTGTATTTTATATTCAATTGTAGGTCATCTGTATCAAATGCCACTAAATCAATACTTTTCATTTCTTTAAGGCTTTCAAAAGAACTAAAACCGTTACCCTGAAGTTGTAAAAATTGAATATCCTTTAATGTTTCAATTCCTTCTGGCACTTCACCATTAAAGTTATTGAAGGATAACATTAATTCAGAAAGATTCTTCATTTTAGCAAAGCTAAAGTTAATCTCACCGCCTAATTTATTACCCGCAACACTAAAGTTAGTTAAGTTGGTTAAGCCAGCTACAGTAGCAGGCAAATTACCTTCAAAATAGTTATTAGAAAGGTCTAATATTTTAAGTTTCTTAGCTTCAGCAATACTAGACGGAATGTTTCCTTCCAATTTATTATCAAACAATATTAACTCCTCCAAATTCTGCAATGCAGTAAAATTCTTTGGTAAATTACCTTTTAAGCCATTCATTTCAAGTTTCACAACTTTAAGGTTAGTTAGCTTAGCAATCTCGCTAGGCAAATTACCTTCAAGATTATTAAAAGCTAAATCTAGTACTTCAAGCTTTTTAAGATTTTGTATAGTATTTGGAATTTCACCAACCAAGTTATTCTTGTATAAGTTTAATCCAACAACATGGTTGTTGATTACGTCTACACCATACCATTGGTTTACTGGTGTTTTTAAATTCCATTGTACAAGCCACGAATCACCGTTTGTAGCATTGTAAAGATCAATTAAGGCTGACTTTTCATTCTCTGGTACCTGCGCATGTATTGCAGTTTGAAAGAAGAAGATGAAAAGAAATGATGCATAAAGTAGTTTTTTGGTCATAATTATTAGATTTTGGGTTACAATAAAAATTCACTTGTTTTGTCAATAGTTGAAGGCCTTACGGGCCTAAATTTCAGGTTAAAAATTTTCAATAGTGAACTGATTGTTAGCTTTTAACGTAAAAAAACCGGTTTTCTGATATTTTCAACGAGTTTTTTTTTCATTTTGAATAAAAAAAAGGGGTGCTATTCACACCCCTTTTAACCAAACTAACTAAAGTTACACACAACTACTCATTATCATCATCTTCAAATTTCGTATCTGCCATACGAGATTTGCTGAAATTTGTTTCTTTAAAATCGATTTTTGAAGCTTCCTCTTTATCATAATCAAACACTAATAACTCGCGCGAGCTAAATTGCTCTAAGCTTTTAAAAGAATCGAATTTGTTATTTTGAATCTGGAATATCTCCAGACTAGCAAGCTGACCTACCTCCATTGGTATTTCACCATTGAATTCATTATTAGCGAGTACCAGCTCTTTTAAGTTGGTTAGATTACCTATTTGACTTGGTATAGCTCCTTTTAATCCATTTTCAAAAAGTCCAAGACTTTCTAATTTTGTTAAATCACCTAGTGCACTTGGAATAATACCTTCAAACTTATTACTAGATAAGTTTAGTATTTTCAAATTTTTCATCTTACCTAATGATTCTGGAATAGTACCCGAAATAAAATTATTGAAAATGGTAAATTCCTTAAGGTTTCTTAGTTTACCTATTTCCGTAGGTAAAGTACCATTCAACTTATTCATTTCAAGTTTTAAAACTATTAAATGTGTAAGATCTGTTAAGGTACTCGGCAAAGCACCTTCTATATTATTAAAAGCTAAGTTTAAATACTGTAATTTTTTCAGCTTATTAATGCTTTCAGGTAATTGGCCATTAAGATTATTTCTAAACAAATTTAATCCTACAACATGGTTACCAGAAAGTTCTACTCCATGCCAATTAGATACGGGCTCATTAATTTTCCATGGTTGATTCCAACTTTCTCCATCCATTGTGTTATACAAATCCACTAAGGCTTCTTTTTCTACTGAAGATACCTGTGCATTCACACTAAAAATAGCCGAGATACAAAGCACCGTAAATACGATAATATTTTGTCTCAATATTTTCATATTGTTATTCATTTTTCGGTCAATATTATTCATCTTCAAATTTTGTATCCGCAGTTCTAACTTCAGTATCCAGAAGTATAGATTCTATCGGATTATTAAAGTATTTATCTCTATTCTCATAATCCAACATAACTACACTAGTCTCCGCAGGCATGCTATTTTTAATATCCAACTGGTCAAAATTATTTCTTTGAATTTGGACAACTTTCAAATTCGGCAAACTAAAAATTGAACTTGGAAATTTACCTTCAAAATTATTTGCAGCTAATACAAGAGACTTTAAATTTTTCAAATTACTTAAGCTATCGGGTATATCTCCTTCAATTTTATTATGAGATATTTCTAATCTTTTTAAATTCTTTAATGTACCAATACCATCAGGCAATGTACCTGATAAAGAATTATCCGAAATAGAGATAATTTCAACTTCTTGAAAATTTTCCATCTCTCTAGGAAGCTCTCCACTCAACTCATTATGAAACAAATCGAGCACTTTTAGCTTATGCAAGTTGACTATCTCATTAGGAATCGTTCCTGAAAATTTATTTTTACCAAAACGCAACACTTCTAGTCGTTTTAACTGACCTATTGTAGTTGGAATGCTTCCTTCTAATTTATTAAAAGCTACATCTAGTTCTCTCAATTTAGATAGATCTCCAATTGATGCAAGTAGTTCGCCTTCTAAATTATTATCCATTAAATGTATAGCAACTACATTTCCTTTTTCTATAACCAAGCCATGCCAAGTAGATACTGGTTCATTTAAATTCCATTTCTGATTCCAATTCTCACCGGCTGTGCTATTATATAAGTCTATAAGGGCACGCTTTTCGCTTTTTGGCACAATAGCCATTATGCTTTGACAAGCAATAAAGAGTAAAACAAAGTATAGTTTCGTGTTCATCTGTAATAATTTGGTCTATTAGAAAATATTGTAATATCTCATAGGAATTACCCTACAAATAAACTTTTACGACCGCTAAAAAACAAATAATATCGACGAACGGTAACTTTTTGTTGTGAAAAGGCTGAATATTGTGGTAAAAAAAAATAGAAGGTGCATTACGTCTATTAATTACCCCAATTGCTCTAAATCTAATGTCGCTTTTTCCCACGCAACCATTAAATCTTCAAGGTCTTTTTTCTTACGATTGTATAAGTCAAAAAAATTGGTTTGCGCTATGGTAGCATCATAATTCATCAATAAATCATGATCATTCTCAGATATACTCTTTTCTAGATCAGCTATTTTCTTTTCAATTGAGCTAAGTTTGTTCTTAATTGATTTAATCTTTTTTTGATCTTTAAAGTTATTTTGACTCTTATCAGAGACTACTTTCGCTTTTTGAACTTCTTGTTTCTTCTCAATTGCTCTAAAATTTGCTGCTTTACGTTGTTCTAGGTAGTAGTCAATATCTCCTAAATACTCTTTTATTTTTCTATCCTTAAACTCATATACTTTATTCGTAAGCCCCTGTAGAAAGTCTCTATCATGTGAAACAACTATTAAGGTACCTTCAAAATTTTGCAATGCTGTTTTTAGAACATTTTTAGACTGAATATCCAAGTGATTGGTAGGTTCATCCATCACTAAAACATTAAAAGGCTGTAAGAGCATTTTTGCTAACGCCAACCGATTTCGTTCACCACCTGAAAGTACCTTAACATACTTCTCTACTTCTTCACCACGAAATAGAAAAGAACCCAATATATCTCTAACCTTACTTCTATTTTTCTCATTAGCTGCATCAATCATTGTATCTAAAATGGTTTTACTACCATCTAAATATTCAGCTTGATTCTGGGCAAAATAGCCTATTTCAACATTATGCCCTAATTTTAGGTGGCCGTCATATTTTAAATCACCCACCATTATTTTAGCCAAAGTAGATTTACCTTGTCCATTCTGTCCAACAAAAGCTGTTTTACTATTTCGTTCAATAAGTAAATCAATATCTTTAAGAACTTGATGATCTCCATAACTTTTAGATAGCTCTTCAATTTCAGTTACTACTTTACCTGGAGTTACAGAAATAGGGAATCTAACATTCATCGCAGCATTATCATCTTGATCAACTTCAATACGGTCCATCTTATCTAATTTTTTGATAAGAGATTGGGCCATAGATGCCTTACTCGATTTTGCTCTAAATTTTTCAATTAATCGTTCTGCCTGCTGAATTTCTTTTTCTTGATTCTTTAGTGCATTCATCTGCTGTTGCTTTATTTCGCCACGCAGGGTTAAGAATTCGGTATACGGTTTGTTATAATCGTAAATACGGCCTAAAGAAATTTCTATAGTACGGTTCGTTACATTATCCAAGAACATTTTATCGTGAGAAACAATAACAACGGCACCTGTATGGCCTTTTAAAAATTGCTCTAACCATATAATAGATTCAATATCTAAGTGGTTGGTTGGCTCATCTAATAAAAGCACTTCATTACTCTGCAGTAAAAGTTTTGCCAATTCAATACGCATACGCCAACCACCCGAAAATGTATCCGTTTTTTTATCGAAATCTTCTCTCTTAAAACCTAAACCTTGTAGAATTTTCTCAGTATCGCCTTGGTAATTGTATCCACCAACTATCTCAAAACGATGTGTAAGATCACTTAAATCAATCATGAGTTGATTATACGTTTCCGATTCATAATCAGTACGTTCAACAAGTTGCTGGTTAATATTTTCTAATTGAGCTTCTAATGACTTAATCTCTTCAAAGGCTTGATAGGCCTCTTCCAATACTGTTCTTCCGACAACAAAATCTATATCTTGCTTTAAGAAACCAATATTCACATTCTTTTCAATGGCAATTGTACCAGTATCATAAGCCATTTCTTTAGACAACAGTTTCAGCAAAGTAGACTTACCAGCACCGTTTTTACCTATTAGTCCTACGCGGTCTCCACCGTTCAAACGAAACGATATTTCTTCAAATAAAAATTCTCCACCAAAAGAGACAGAAAGATTGTGTACGTTTAACATGTTATTGCCTTAAAACTTATGAGATTAATATTGAATTATTTGTGAGTCTTCGTTTTTGCATTATTTTAAAAACTATACGATTTAATTGAAAACATATTCCTTATAAAGAATCATTTTAATACTGATTTTCGCTATAGATATTAACATTAAAAAAAATGCAAAATATTATCTTTGCACAAAGAATTTGCAAATGTTAAAAAAAGGATCGAAAGCATACAGCATTTTAACAGGAACTTGTCCAAAATGTCATGAAGAAAGCATGTATAAGGACAAAAACCCCTATCATCTAGGAAATATTTTCGAAATGCACGATAGATGTTCGCACTGCAATACTAAATATAAGATAGAGCCTTCTTTCTTTTTTGGAGCTATGTATGTAAGTTATAGCGTTGGAATTGCTTTTGCTGTTGCAGCAGCTGTAATTTCTTATTTTGTTTTTAATGCTTCTTTGATGGGTATATTTATCGCTATTGTAGGTACATTAATTGTTTTTATGCCTTTTATTGTGCGTATTTCTCGTAATATCTGGATTAATTTTTTCATCCATTACGATCCAAATGCTGCGAAAGCTAAACTGTAGTATATTTTTTTCTAAATCGCTCAATATCCATTTCTGCAACTATTGGCTCATTATTTTCGATAGCATTATACAACTGTTCCGACGCATAAGGACCCACCATGACCCCTCTAGAGCCAAATCCGTTTAAAACATATATGTTTTTATGTTCTGGATGCCTACCAACCAAGGGGCGTCTATCTGTGACTGTAGGGCGAATACCTGCTACATGATCCACAACTTCATAATCGCACTTTAAAAAAGTCTCTAGTTTTTCTAAAAGTTCAGTTTTTGCTTCTTGTGTAGGTATATTCGTTTTATCTTTCCATTTATAGGTTGCACCTACTCTATACAAATCTTTACCAAAAGGAATAATAAAAATAGATGATTTAATGGCTAATGTTTCTTTTAGTTCGGGTGCTTTTATAGTAAGTAATTCTCCTTTTGTACCTGTTAAAGGCAAATAATTAAAGTAAGGGTTATTATGCAATCCAAATCCTTCAGCAAAAACTACACATTTGGCATTAATTCCGCCATAAGTGATACCACTTTCTACTTGTTCTAGCCTGCTATGGTTAAAAGTCTCATTTTTAAACCAACCTTTTTCAATCAAATAACCATTATAAGACTCTAGTAATAATTTCGTATTTATTCTACCCGTATTTAATACTTCGCCAAAGCCAAAAGGCGCATCAATACTTGGATTTTTGTTTGATATTATTGTAGTGGATAGAAATTCTTGCATTCCACTTTTATCAGAAGCTTCGAACCATAAGTTTTGTTCTTCTATAGATGCAAACCTTCTAACTACAGAAAGCTTATGATCTAATTTTACTTTTAACTTGTGTTCCAGGTTTTCGTAAAATGGAACAACCAATTCCATTTGCTCAAGTGCTTTCCAGGTTAACGAGAATCTTTTTAAAATTACCGGATTGTACATACCAGCGGCTACTTTAGATGATATCTGAGAAGCATCAGAAATCACTTTAAAAGATTTTCCATTTTTTTCTAGTGTCTCACAGAAAGAAACCCCAGCTATACCTAATCCTACTACAAGATAATCTAACATTTGGCAAAGGTAGAAATTGTAATTGGCATAGTAGAAATGAAAAAGCCTCAACATTGCTGTTGAGGCTTTTTTATCTATTGAATTGGAATAAATTCTGTCTTAATACGACCACATATCTTGTTCTCTATCTCTAATGACCTCTTTAATTCTTTTGGCCTCTAGCAATTGGAACAAAGCATTATCAGAAATATAATCGTTAACCTTACGGTCACCATGTACATTATCTTCTCTATAGATAACTCCGTTAAATCTACGAGAATTTAACAATGCGTCAAACGATATTGGCTGCGCTGAGTTTCTTTGATTAAAAACTTTGGCTTCATGTAAAATCTGCCTGGCACTCGGGTACCATACCCAAAAAAGTTCAACCATAGAATCACTTGCATCCATAGAATCATCATCAATAAAGTTAACATCTGGTGCTACTGGTGCAATACCTAATAAACGGTACTTAAGTTCACCTTGTCGTTTATCAAAATACCACATACCTTTTATACGGTATTCTTCGATATCGGCAGCTGTTAAATCTCTTTGATTAATATACTCTGCAGAAAGTTCTTCTCCAGCATTAATCTGCTCATAACCAAGATCAGTTGTATCCTTTTTTTGCAAAGTCGCTTGCAAATCAGAAAACTGTCTTTTCTCAGTAAAGTATGAATCTACATAAACATCTTGAAGTTTTCCATTCTTAATGTTTTTGATAAACACATCGTAAAGTGATCTTCTATCTGCACCTATATCGATAGTATCAATAGGGTAATATAGTGGGAAATTAACACGTTCATCAAGGTCAATTGTTTCCCATGTAGTTTTAGACCATAGGATATCTCTATCATCTACGTATCCGTATTCGAGTGGAGTATCGTCATCCAAAGCTTTTTGAGCTTCTGTTTTTACACCAATCTGTTCTGGCAATTTAGCGTTTAATATATTCGCTTGAGCCATCATAGATGCGGGCAGTAAGGTAACGGCTCCGATCAATAAAACATTTTTCCAATTCATGTCTGTTTGACTTTAAAATATCCGGACAATCAAAGTGACTGTCCGGACTTCAATTAATTATTAGTTTGTGATCTCCACAACAACCGGAGATACTTTCTTCAATTTATAACTCTTGTTATTTGTAATATAAGCGTTGATGTCAAAGATTTGAACAGCATCACCTCTCTTAGCTCTCTTAAGAGCAGACTTAGCTCTAGAATCTAATTTCTGACCGTTTACAGCTACAGTTGGCTGTCCAGGTACTTTCAATTTAAATCCACTTACTTTAAGATTTAAATCGAAATCGAAATCTTCAAGCATAGCACCAACAGTTGATACTTCTAAGTTCTTTCTAGGCATTTTAATGCTACCAGCTTCACCTCTAACAGATCCAGAAGGTCTTGGGATATCTTTAATTCTAAATTCAGATTTAGAAGATATTGCCTGACCATCAGGTAATGTACCAGAAGCAGTAATAGTAACCGTTCTTCCTGTACCAGGGTTCATAATATACTTACTACCACTACTTTGCTTAAGACCAGGAGCCGAAGCACGTACTTTGTTATTAGGAATACCAGGTATAGAAATTGACATTGGGTTAGATACACCACGATAAACAACGTTCATCTTATCAGCAGCAATTAATGCAGCATTAGGCTTACTTATAGTAGCAAATGAATTTTTCACAGGCACTTCAATCTCATCGCCATCTTGCTTAAAGAATAATTTACCAGCTACTTCGTGATCACCTGCATTACCAGATCCAATTAGCATTTTAATACCACCAGCTTCAATCTTATAATCTTTACCTTCAGAAAGTTTTCTTCCGTCTAAAGTTAATTCAGCTCTTACTGGAGTAGAAGAATTATCAGTTTTGCTGATAATAATTTTACCATCATACTTTTCTCCTGTATAGTAAGCAGACTTACTTGCGAAAAGAGAAGTTGCAAAGTTTTTCAATGATACTTGCTCAGTTAACTCACCAGCTAACATTGACTTCAAAGCATCTTCTTCAGTAGCTTTAACATCTGCTTGTAGTGCAGTTAATTTCGCTAAAGATGCTACAAGAGGAAAACCTTCATAATGATAGTTAATCCAATCTTGTTTCGTACCATCGCGTTTTTCAACTTTACCGTTAGCATCACCAGTTTCGAAACGAGTCTTAACTGCTTCTTTAACTGCTGTTGGTGCTATAGCTGCAACATTTATGCGGTAATCATTCAATCTTTTCATGAATTCTTTACCACCTGCTCCAAGCGCATCACCTTGAAAAAACTTCTGGTCTAACCAATCAGACTTATCCATTACGGTATAATCTTTTGGGTCTTCAACACCTTTCAGCATTCCTGACTTTAAACCTTCTAGATAGTCATAATAGTCTTTCGACATTTCTTTGATTTTCTGAGCATCTTTATACAGCTTGTCATACTTTGCTGCATCTTCAGATGCTTTTGTTCCAAGACTTGCCAAGAAAGCTTCATTACTTTCTATGGTCTTGACGTTAGAAGCTTCCATACGTTCATTCATAATTCCGAATGCCGCAAGAACTTCTTTACTCATATTTAGGGCCAGCATACAAATGAAAACCAGATACATTAGGTTTATCATTTTCTGACGTGGGGTTTCTTTTCCTCCTGCCATGTTTTCTAATCAGTTTTAATTAATACTCAATTTGGGGTTATTTACTAAAACTAATTAGCTTTTATTCATTGCAGTCAACATACCACCATAAACACCATTCAATGAAGAAAGGTTAGTAGCTAAAGATTGCATTTGGTCTTTTAAAGCGGCAGCATTTTGCAATTGCTCTTCATTTACTGAAGCTTGTTTGCTAGCACTTTCTAATTGTACTTTATATAAGCTGTTCAATGATTCCATTTGAGAAGCAGCCTGAACCATTTCGTCAGAATACTTTCTTGTAGATTCCATTGCATCAACTGTAGGTGCGATACCTTTTGCAGCTCCTTCGAAGTTACGGATGCTAGATCCTAAACTTTCCATAAGTTGTGCATCAACACCAGCTTCTTTTAATAACTCATCTAATTTACCAGATAATGAAGCTTCAGTTTCTTTGATTTCAGCTAATTCATTGCTTCTATTTTGAGAAGCACCACCAGCTAATTCTGGGTATACTAAAGACCAATCTAATTCATCATCTACAGGCTCAAATGCACTAATAGCAAAAATAAGTGCTTCTGTAATAAGTCCGATTGCAAGTAATAAACTACCTGTTAATGGGCCGAACTCCCAGTGTAAAATTTTGAATAATGCACCTATAATTACAATTGATGCTCCAAGACCATAGGCCATTGCGAATAATTTCTTTGTTGCTTTTGACTGTGCCATAATTTTTAATTTAATTTAAGTTTAATGTTAATAATAAGGATTTGGTTAACTTTTGATTTTATTTCTATCCTTAAAAATTTAAAGACAGGTTACTATTTAGGTTAATTTTTATTTTGTTAAGTTGAAATCTTCTTCTCCCATGTAATCTTGTACGGTTCTAAAACCTACATAACTACGAGCAGAATCAGCATATTCATAATCTCTTGTACTCACTTGCAAGAAATAAGCAACGTCTTTCCAAGAACCGCCACGAATAACTTTTCTTTCGTTCGGACCATTACTTCCGTTAGGGTTCATTGTAGAAACATAGTCGTATGAATCTGAATCGTAACTAGAATTTGTCCATTCCGAAACGTTACCAGCCATGTTATAAAGATTAAAATCGTTTGGCTCGTAAGATTTAGCTTCTACAGTATATAATGCTGCATCGGCTGCATAATCACCACGTTGTGGTTTAAAGTTTGCCATATAGCAACCTGTGTCGCTTATAACATATGGGCCACCCCAAGGGTATGTACCACCTTCGATACCACCTCTTGCTGCATATTCCCATTCGGCTTCAGTAGGTAATCTAAATTGATTAACAAACTGCTTACCTTTTTCTTTCTGATCGTCGTTTTTAAACTTCGTTCTCCAGTTACAAAAAGCTCGTGCTTGTTCCCAAGAGATACCTACTACAGGATATTCACTATAAGCATCATGCCAGAAATAATCGTTGTGCATTGGCTCATTATATGAATATTCGAAATCGCGAATCCATACAGTAGTATCAGGATAAATTTCTAACTCTTCATGTCTGATAAAGTCTTTTCTTCTACCCGTTTTAGAACGAGCAGCAGCAGCAATATCCATCCAGTTATACTTATATTTCAATTTGGTAACGTCAATTGTACGTTGACCATTATAAGATTCTTCTTCAGGAATATATAATGAATCCATAATCTCAGTATAGTACTCATCTGGATATTCAGAAGTATCCCAAATTAGATTTTCATCTAAATTTAGTCCTCTACCTTCATAACCAGTTTCTCCCATACCAGAATAATTATCCAACATGTATTTATCGTAAGCAGAAGATTTAGTTGTATCGGCATCTTTAAATGCATAATCACCAATACCACCATCTTCAGGGCCAAGGCCAAGTTCATCGGCAAGTATTGCTAATTTAGTTCGTGCAATAGAATCTTTCACCCATTCCACAAACTGTCGATATTCACTGTTTGTTATTTCCGTATCATCCATATAGAATGAACGTACTGTAACAGTTTTGGTTGGCGCGTTGAGCACTTTAGCTTGATCTTCTTCACTCTTACCCATAATGAAAGAACCCTGAGGGATCAATTCCATTCCGTAAGGTTTCTCAGGATACCAACGTTTTCCTTGAGCTCCGACTAGTTCTCCTTTTGTCTTAGACCCACAACTTGTGAGTAAAAAAACAAACGCTATAGATGATAACAATAGCTTTTTCATACTTTAGGTTAATTTCGATTATGGTTATAAACTGTAAACACATTATTTTTCTACTCACTAAAACTACATTTTGAGCAAATTATTGTGTCAAGTACTATGTAACTTTAAAAAAAACTTGATCAATTATACCCTTTCTTGTAGGCCTTAAACCAGCGTTCAGGTATATTCTGATCACAAGCGTCTAAATAGTCCTTTTCTGTGCAGGGTAATAACGACATCATATTTGCTTTAGTATGTGAAGTATAAATAGATGGAAGCTCTACCCACCATCTTTCTGTAAGATTACTTTTATAATAAACGAGATGCTCTGTTTCTGTAGGCACGTTATACTTGGTAAAATCTTCCTTATTAAGATATGGCGATTCTTTTATTCTAAAATTATGACCTTCAATAAAATACCAAATAATTTGCGCTACTAGTTGGCTAGATTGCATATTATTATCCATTTCATATACTCCAAAAGCATCAACACGATCACTAATACCGGCATATCTTGCCAATGTACACACTTCTCTACCAGTTAATCCGTTTGGCGAAAAGTTATCAGACATTCCCATTTCTGCAGCGCGAATAGCGCGTGTATCTAAGCTAACCATATTCGCATCGCGTAATGTTGGTTCTGCTAAACTCATATCAGAAGTTAACTCTCCAAGTCTGCATGAGTCGAAAAAAAGACGTTCCATAAGGTCCATTTCTTCTTGCGCATTAAAATAACTTTGATAAGCAAGATTTGAAAAATTGAACAGATTATTAGGTTTATCTGTAATAATTTTACTCATATAAGAGTGCGAAGAAATTAACTCATCATCAATTCCAAAGTCAAATCTACTATCTATAGATACTAGGTTAATCATACTTCTAATTCCGTCGAAAGCTCTATATGCTGGGTACGTAATATCTTGAGTAGCACCTATTATTATCGGAATTACATTTTCTTCAAGCAACCCAGCCACTACTTCTTTAACTACAAAATAAGTATCCTCTACACTTTCACCTTCCTCAATATCACCTAAGTCCACTAGAGTTGAATTCCAATTACCCATAAGTAATTTGTAAAATTGGATACGAATTGCAGTAGTATCTAATTTCTCTGTCTTCTTTTCGAAGGCATTTCTCGATTCTCTTACACCAATGAATGCCATTGATGCATTTGCTAAAACTGGCAAGCCTTTTTTAGCGGAATGTGCATGAATGTTCTTTCCTATTGATTGTTCTGGTAATAATTCGCAGTGCGCCAAAACTTTATCAGCGACTGGAACTAAAAAATCATAAGCCATTTAGTGTATTGTTTAGTGTTCACTTGCAAAGTTATCGGGTTAATATGTACGGAGCAATAGCAAATTGATAATTCTCTAAAGAATATTAGAGCACTCTTTATAGAAAGCAAAAGAGTCCTAAAAAATAAATTTTTAGGACTCTAGAATATTTGATCAAGAAGACTACTTCTTTGCTTTCGCTTTTGGTTTTGCTTTTGCCTTAGGCTTAGCCTTTGCTCTTGTTTTCTTCTTAGGTGTCTTTTTCTCAATTAACTCTTTGGCAGCATCTAGCGTAATTTTAGTAGCATCAACAGATTTTGCTATTTCTACCTTTATCTTACCCTTAATTATATTGTGACGACCCCATCTTGCTTTTTCAATACGGATGCCTTCTTCTTCCCAGTTCTGTACAACCTTATCAATTTCTTTCTGTTTTTTAACTTCAATTAGCTCAATTAAATCAGCTTCAGTTAAATTATCGAAATCATATTTCTTGTTTACGTTAATAAACATGCCATCCCATTTTATAAATGGTCCGAAACGACCAGTACCTTTGGTTACATCTTTATTTTCATAATTATAAATAGGAGCATCTGCTTTCTCTTTTTCAACAATTAGTTCGATTGCTCTATCTAAATCAACATCAAAAGCACTTTCACCTTTTGCTAAAGAGACAAATTTAGCACCAAACTTAACATATGGTCCAAAACGACCTACGTTGGCTAGTACTTCTTCACCTTTATATTCACCTAATGTTCTCGGCAATTTAAAAAGCTCCATTGCCTCATCATAGGTAATAGTAGCTAATGAGTGTTCTGGTAAAAGGCTAGCAAATTGCGGCTTTTCTTCTTCATCTGCCGTACCAATTTGTACCATTGGCCCAAAACGGCCCAAACGAACAGATACTTGTCTGCCAGTTTTTGGATCTTTTCCTAAAACTCTTTCTCCACTTGCACGCTCTGCATTCTCTTCAACATCAAGTACATTCGGATGAAAATCGTTATAAAAATCTTTAATTACTTTTTGCCAATCATCTGAACCTTCAGCAATCTCATCAAAATTCTCTTCTACTCTTGCCGTAAAGTTATAATCTAGAATATTTGCAAAATGACTTACTAAGAAATCATTTACTATCATTCCGATATCAGTAGGTACTAACTTACCTTTATCTGAACCTATAGTCTCTGTCAATTTCTTTTCTGCAATCGCATTATTTTCTAAAAGTAATTGCGCATAATTACGTTCAACGCCTTCAACAGTACCTTTTTCAACATACTTTCTATTCTGAATGGTAGAAATTGTTGGTGCGTAAGTAGACGGTCTACCGATACCTAATTCTTCTAATTTTTTCACTAAAGAAGCTTCCGTATAACGATAAGGAGGTCTTGTAAAACGCTCCGTTGCTGTGATGTAATTATTAATTAATCCATCACCAATTTTCATTGCTGGCAACATTCCTTCTTGTTCCTCTGCCTGATCTTCATCATCTAGACCTTCCATATAAACTTTAAGGAAACCATCGAATTTAATTACCTCACCATTCGCTGAGAAATCATCAGAATGTGTACTCGCTTTTATTTTAACGTTGGTACGCTCCAATTGCGCATCACTCATTTGTGAGGCAATGGTACGTTTCCAAATTAGTTCATATAATTTAGACTGATCGCGTTCTAAAGAAGGCGACTGATTTTTCATATCAGTAGGTCTAACTGCCTCATGCGCTTCTTGCGCACCTTTGGACTTACCTTTAAAATTTCGAACGGTACTATACGATTCACCATAGTTTTCTATAATGGCATCTTTAGCAGCATTTATCGCCTCGGTTGATAAATTCACACTATCAGTTCTCATATAAGTTATAAGTCCAGCTTCGTACAAACGTTGTGCAACCTGCATGGTTCTACCTACAGAAAAATATAATTTTCGTGAAGCTTCTTGTTGTAATGTCGAAGTTGTAAAAGGCGCTGATGGTGATTTCTTAGCTGGTTTTTTATCTAGATTACCAACAGAGAAATTTGCCCCTAGGTTTTTATCTAAAAATGCTTGCGCTTCTTTTTTAGATTTAAAAGTTTTATTAAGTTTTGCTTGAAAAACGCTACCTGTTTCTGTTTTAAATTCAGCAGCAATTTTAAATGATGCTTCTGGAGTAAATCCTTCAATATCTCTTTCGCGTTCAACAATTAAACGAACAGCTACCGATTGTACACGACCAGCAGAAAGACCTGGTTTAATTTTTTTCCAAAGTACTGGAGAAAGTTGGTATCCTACTAAGCGATCCAATACTCTACGTGCTTGCTGCGCATTTACAAGGTTATAATTGATATCTCTTGGATTCTCAATTGCCTTTTGAATTGCAGATTTAGTAATTGAATTAAAAACTATTCTTTTTGTCTTTTCTTTATCGAGACCTAAGGTTTCACTTAAGTGCCAAGATATTGCCTCTCCCTCGCGGTCTTCATCACTCGCGAGCCATATAGTTTCTGCTTTCTTTGCTAAATCTTTTAATTTTTTGACTAATGCTTTCTTATCTGTGTCAACTATATATTTAGGCTCGAAGTTATTATCAACATCAACCCCCAATTCTTTTGAAGGCAGATCTGCAATGTGCCCAAAGCTGGACTCCACTTTAAAATTTTTACCTAGAAATTTCTCTATAGTCTTTGCCTTTGCAGGTGACTCAACGATTACTAAATTCTTAGCCATGTAATTAAATTTGAGGGCACAAATGTATATCAAAAAATTTATATCAACTCGTACCTTAATATATATCCAAAAAAAACACCCCTAAAAAAGGGGTGTTTCAACATCTATTTTTATGAACCCTATTTCAAATCTAACGTACTGATCAACTCAATATTGTTATCTAAATAAGTGTACTGGTATAAAACTTGATCACCGACCATAAGAAGATTTTCAGCTAACGGAATTACGTCAAAGGTATTAATATCAGCAAAGTGGTTCAGTGAAACTAAATTTTCAACATCCGTTTTATCATAAACTTTCAATCCAGATTCGCCATCACAAACGAAAAGTTTTTCATCTTTTATTCCAAGACCATACGGGCTATCCATCGCATATGAAGTTTTTAATTCAGGATTACTAATATTCGATATATCGATTATAAAAAGTCCACTTTCGGTAGCACCACAATTATTTCCACCTCTTAGGGTCACATAAGCATAATCGCCATCGACAACTACAGGATCGCAAGCAGTACCGTGTTCAAATTCTGAAACAAATACTGGTTTATCGGGCGATGAAATATCATAAATATACATACCACGCATACTACCTAAAAACAAATGTTGATCTCGATGAAAAATAGTTTCTATATCGAAACCAGCATAAACATCTTCTAAGTCTAATGGATTTTCTAAGTCCGATATTTCAAAAATATTGATGTAATGGCTATCCACTGCATAAAGAAAATCGTCAACTATTTTAAAACGTGCTAACGAACCACCTTGCCCAGTATCGCCTCCGGCATCAGATGTATTTGCGGTTTCAAACATTACATCACCACCGCGAAAAAGATATTTTTCTTCGTATTCTTTTTCCGTCATAAAAACGGATTCAGTTTCCCAACCAATCTGCACATCACCAGAAGCCGAACCATTATCCCAATCAAAAATATCAGCTTCCACAGGCCATACTACATATTGCTGCAACACATTTTCCAATCTTTTTACTTGGGTGATTGCATTGATGTCTGATATATCGAGAACTATTAAGTCCATAATACTATCGGCATATAAATAATCATCTTTTATAGAAATATCTACATTACCAGCTATTTTTATAAACGTGATTTTTTTAGGAGCAGTTGGATCCGTATTATCGATTACATGAACCCCTTGGTATTTATCGTTTACAAAAATGTAATTCTTATACGCATAAATTTTACCCGATTCATCAATAGCTTTCGGCGGTAAAATAGTGACGCTGTTTCTAAAATCTGTCTGAGACATCATCAGGGGCGTAGCGACAATATATTCAACATCCATATCGGAGTTAGAATTGTCATCTTCGTTACAAGAAACAAATGCTAAACCAAAAGTTAATAGCATCAAGAGATACGCTTTTTTCATAATTTTTACTTTTTGTAGGGTTGTGCTATTTAGATGGCTAGCCCTGCAAAAGGTTGCGTTCTTGATCGACCAACGGAAAATTAAATACCTATTCTTCTATCGGAAAACCAACTCCATCTTTATACATAAAATAGACTGGGACCTTCGATAGCATCGCGGTAAACAATACACCTACAAAACATAAAAACATACCCAATTGAGCTATAAAACCCATTACGAAAATCAATAAGAAAATTACAATCCAGTTTTTATTTCCAAGCTTAAAACTTGCTTTTACCATTTCCATAGGTGAAAGCTCTTCATCAAAAGCCATAAATGCGGGCACTAAAGAGATGGGCACCATCATATAAATTAATCCCACGCCACAAGCTAGCATACCTAACAAAGACAAAGCAAAGACAATTAACGAAAGCATAAATAACTTTCCTAAATTCTTTCCTTTCAAGAAATAAAAATAATCATCCTTAGCCATTAAATTTAAATCCTTATGCTTGCAAATACGCAAAAAAGCCGCATTTAAAGCCAAAGCTATCATCATAAAGATGACCATAAATATGGGCATTAACACAAACATTAAAAGCATAGCAACCGGAGGCATATTAACAGTTTGTAGTGCTTCAGGGTCAGATATTCCCATTGCAATCATGGGGGCATACATTGCCAAATAGAATGGCAACATACAAACAATGGTAAGCAACAGCGTTACAAAACCTTGCACCCACACTAATTTAAATAGATCGAAAGTTCTAGAAAAAATAGAGCCAAAATCTAAAGCAATATTTTCATCAATTTTATGTAAAACGGTTTCAAAATTCATATGGTTGTTTTTATTTAAAGTACTATTTAATTATCTAGAAACGAGACCTTCCTTAAAATAGTGCTAAAAAACACTGTCATATTGTCACGTTTTTGAATATAGTACTATCTTTGCAGACCCTATTTTCGGGTATGCATATTTTAATAGATGGAGAAAATTATTGACGAATCGGCTCAAGGAACAACCTTAGCAATAGAAAACAAGAGTGATAACGGACGTAAGCTTTATATAGAAAGCTATGGCTGTGCTATGAATTTTTCTGATAGTGAAATTGTTGCATCCATATTATCAAAAGAAGGTTTTAACACTACCGACACTTTAGAAGATGCCGATTTAGTATTAGTTAACACCTGCTCTATTCGCGAGAAAGCAGAGCTAACGGTACGCAAACGTCTCGAAAAATTTAACGCCATTAAAAAAACCAGACCCCATATGAAAGTGGGTGTTTTAGGTTGTATGGCCGAGCGTTTAAAAAGCAAATTTCTTGAAGAAGAAAAAATTGTGGATATGGTTGTAGGTCCCGATGCCTATAAAGACCTTCCGAATTTAATACAAGAAATTGATGAAGGTCGCGATGCGGTTAATGTTATACTTTCGAAAGAAGAAACCTATGGTGATGTAGCTCCTGTTCGTTTGAACACGAATGGCGTTAATGCTTTTGTATCGATTACCAGAGGTTGTGATAATATGTGTACATTCTGCGTTGTACCTTTTACGAGAGGGCGCGAACGCAGTAGAAACCCGCAGTCTATACTTGAAGAAATTAACGATTTAGCCGAAAGAGGTTATAAAGAAATTACGCTTTTAGGGCAAAATGTAGATAGCTATTTATGGTATGGCGGCGGATTGAAAAAAGATTTCGTTAATGCATCAGAAATGCAAAAAGCTACGGCGGTAGATTTTTCTAAACTATTAGAAATGTCGGCACTTGCACATCCTAAAATGCGAATTCGGTTTTCAACATCTAATCCACAAGACATGACTTTAGATGTTATTCATATGATGGCGAAGTATGAGAATATCTGTAATTACATTCATTTACCGGTGCAAAGCGGAAGCAACCGTATTTTAAAGGAAATGAACCGATTACATACCCGTGAAGAGTATTTTGAATTGATCGATAATATTCGAAAAATAATTCCGAATTGTTCTATATCACAAGATATGATTACTGGTTTCCCTACTGAGACTGAAGAAGACCATGAAGATACATTGTCTTTAATGGAGTATGTAAAGTATGATTTCGGATACATGTATGCGTATTCTGAAAGACCAGGAACATCAGCCGCTAGAAAACTGGAAGACGATGTACCCTTAGAAGTTAAGAAAAGAAGATTAGCAGAGGTCATTGCAGTACAGCGCGAGCATTGCAAACTGCGAACCACAGCACATTTAGGTAAAACGCAAGAAATACTTATTGAAGGAACTTCAAAAAAGAATGAGAACCATTGGATGGGTAGAAACGAGCATAATACAGTGGCTGTTTTTCCAAAAGAAAATTACAAACTAGGAGATTTTGTAAATGTAAAAATGGAAGAATGTACCTCCGCCACTTTAATAGGCAAAGCAGTAGGATTAAGCCATAACAATTAATAATACTGGAGATTTCAATAGCAATAGACAAATGTGAGAATCACCAAAATAGAAACTAATTAGATGGATAACGTACAAGCTATAAAACAACGATTTGAAATCATCGGTAACGATGAAAAACTAAATCGTGCCTTACAAAAGGCAATTCAGGTAGCACCTACAGATATATCTGTTTTGGTAACAGGTGAAAGTGGTGTTGGTAAAGAATCTATTCCTAAAATTATACATTCACTTTCGCATCGCAAGCATGCAAAATATATTGCTGTAAACTGTGGTGCCATACCAGAGGGCACTATAGACAGTGAACTTTTCGGTCATGAAAAAGGTGCCTTTACAGGAGCCACACAAACCCGTAGTGGTTATTTTGAGGTTGCCGATGGTGGTACTATTTTTTTAGATGAAGTTGGCGAACTACCGCTAACCACGCAAGTTAGATTGTTACGTGTTTTAGAAAATGGGGAGTTCTTAAAAGTAGGATCTTCGCAAGTTCAGAAGACAGATGTACGTATTGTAGCTGCTACGAATGTGAATATGTTCGAGGCGATAAAAAAGGAAAAATTTCGTGAAGATTTGTACTATAGATTAAGTACAGTTGAAATCGGAATTCCGCCATTGCGAGAAAGAAAAGAAGATATACACTTATTGTTTCGCAAGTTCGCATCCGATTTCGGCAAGAAATATAAAATGCCAACCATACGATTGGATGACGATGCTGTTCAGTTGTTATTAAAATACAGATGGCCTGGTAACATTCGTCAATTGAGAAATATAGCAGAACAAATTTCGGTATTAGAAGAAGGCAGAAGCATTTCTGCAGTTACGCTAAATAGTTATTTACCGAGTGCGAGCAGTTCAAATTTACCTGCAGTAATCGGACGGGATAAAAAAGAAAGCGATTTTAGTAACGAACGCGAAATTTTATATAAAGTGCTTTTTGATATGAAAGCCGACCTAAACGATTTAAAAAAATTAACCCTTTCATTATTAAAGAATAACGATACCGAAAAAGTACAAGAGGAAAATGAATCGTTAATTAATAAAATCTACGGTGACAATGATAAAGAAATTGAAGATGCAGAAGAAGACACCTCTTCTTTAGAAGTCTTACAATTACCACAACCTACTGAAGAACAAGCCTATATTCAACACCAACCGCAAGACGACCGATATCATTTTGCAGAAGAAATTGAAGAAGAGGAAACCTTATCTTTACAGGATAAAGAAATAGAGTTAATTAAAAAATCATTAGAACGCAATCGAGGAAAACGAAAAGCAGCAGCGGCAGAATTAGGAATTTCGGAACGCACATTGTACCGGAAAATTAAGCAGTACGATTTATAGACTATTGGCAGTTAAAAAAAAGAATAAAACCACCAACGTACCACGAGCACTAAAAGAGAGTATAAATTGAAAATTAAGATTGTGAATTTAAAACGAGCTTTCGGCATATTGGCATTGGTTATATGCACTTCTTTTTTAAGCGGATGCGGTATCTACAATTTTACGGGTGGTAATATTGGTACGGCAGCAACCTTTCAAATTCCTAATTTTCAGAATTTCGCGACTCAGAATCCAGGTTCTACATTCGAACCAGGGCTAGCACGAGATTTTACATTGGCATTACAAGATCGTATTTTAAATCAGACGAGTTTAGATTTAACCAATACTGGGGATTCCGATTTGCGCTATGAAGGCGAAATAATGGAATACCGTGTTTCACCAATGACGGCAACTGCGCAGCAAACGGCAGCACAAAATAGATTGTCAATGGCAGTAAAAGTTCGCTTTTACAATCGAACAAAAGAAGATGCTGATTTTGACCAACGTTTTTCTTTTTTCTATGATTTTCCGGCGACACAAAATTTACCATCTGTAAAAGATGAAGCACTAGAAGTTATTTTTGAACGTATCACGCAAGATATTTTTAATGCCTCACTAGCAGATTGGTAGCAGTTTAGATTAAACTAAAATTTTTAACAGCACTTATTATTTTTGCACTCATTACTGTTTACCAATTATTGATTACTTTTTACTTAAAACTATTTACTTTGTACTAATTACTAGTTACTTTCAACACATGAACGTACAAGATTTTTCATATCTACTACAACATCCAGGGAAGGCGATTTCTCCCGAATCGACCAAAGAATTGGATGAAGTACTTTCAACCTATCCCTATTTTCAGGCTGCCCATGCATTACATTTAAAAGGATTAAAAAACAATCATAGTTTTAAATACAACGATGCTTTAAAGGTTACTGCAGCACATACTGCCGATCGCGATATTTTGTTCGATTTCATCACATCAAAAGATTTTATTCAAAATAGCATTGCAGATACAATATCGGGTAGAACTACGCCACTTGTAGAAACCGATGTTATTCTTGAAGAAATTGTTCCGGAGAAAAAAGAAGTAAGGAATATCATTGAACCATCTGAAGACGCACCATTACCGCAAAATCTAAAAGATGCCGATAATATACTAGACCCTAAAATCTTCGAATCGAAAAAAGAAGCAGAAAAAAAATTACAAATAGGCGAACCCTTAAAGTTCACGAAAAGAGAACGGCATTCGTTTTCCGAGTGGCTTCAAGTTACCACTTTAAAAGCTATCGACACACCAACGACCCCTCCAAAAACTATTAAAGAAGCTGACATTGAAGCTATTGAATTCCCAATAGAAGAAGAAATACCGAAAAGCAAGCAATCGCATTTAATCGATAAATTCTTAGAAGACAAGCCGAAAATTAAGCCCACTGATAATGTAAAACCGGTAAATATAAAAGAGTCCGTTCAAATCGATAAAAACGAATTGATGACAGAGACTTTAGCCCGCGTGTATTTGGAGCAAAAAAAGTACAAGAACGCCATACAGGCCTACAAAATATTAAGTTTGAAATATCCGGAAAAAAGTGGTTTCTTTGCAGACCGAATTCGGGCAGTAAAGCAATTGCAACAAGAAAATAAGTAGTAAAAATGGGTACTTTTAATATATTTTTGATTCTTATCATCGTCGTATGTTTCCTATTGGTTTTGGTAATTATGGTACAAAATCCTAAGGGTGGCGGCTTATCATCGTCTTTTGGTGGTGGCGGTAGTCAAGTAGTAGGTGGTGTTAAGAAAACAGGTGACTTTTTAGATAAGAGTACTTGGACACTAGCAATATTACTTATTGTTTTAATTCTTGCTTCGAATGTTGCTTTAAAAGGTGATTTTGGAACAGCAGACTCAAAATTATTGGATGGTGACGATATTGAAACTACAATACCAGAATCTATTCCGGAGTCAATTCCAGAATCTGCACCGGTAACTGCACCAGCAACAGAAGGTACAGATCCGACTGACAGCTTATAAAATTCGAAACTTCATAAAGCGCTTTAAAGCCTTTACGAACTTTCATTTAGCATATACATGACAAGAAAATGCCAGCTTAATGACAAGCTGGCATTTTTGATTTACAATATGTCAGTTTTTAAGCAGTGGCACAATTTCTGCCTATTATAGCCAGAACCTAAAAATTTAATAAAACTAGAAAATATGGCCAAAGTTAACATTAAGCCACTTGCTGACAGAGTTCTTGTGCAGCCAATGGCAGCTGAGACTAAAACAGCATCTGGTATCATCATTCCTGATACTGCAAAAGAAAAACCTCAAAAAGGAAAAGTTGTTGCAGTTGGTCCTGGTACTAAAGATTACGAAGTAACAGTAAAAGTTGGAGACAGCGTACTTTACGGAAAATTCTCAGGTACTGAGCTTAAACTAGAAGGAACCGATTATCTAATGATGCGCGAAAGTGACATTCTAGCAATCGTTTAACAACTAAACAAAGAACATTTTATTATGGCAAAAGATATTAGATTTGATATTGAAGCACGTGACGGACTCAAAAGAGGTGTAGATGCTTTAGCAAATGCAGTAAAAGTAACATTAGGCCCAAAGGGTAGAAATGTTATTATTAGTAAATCATTCGGAGCACCTTCAGTAACTAAAGATGGTGTATCTGTAGCAAAAGAAATCGAATTAGCAGATCCATTAGAAGATATGGGCGCGCAAATGGTAAAAGAAGTTGCTTCTAAAACCAACGATCTTGCTGGTGATGGTACAACTACCGCTACAGTTTTAGCGCAATCTATCGTAAAAGAAGGATTGAAAAACGTTGCCGCTGGTGCAAATCCAATGGATTTGAAAAGAGGTATTGACAAAGCAGTTGAAGCAATTGTTACCAACTTAGCTAAGCAATCTAAAAAAGTAGGTGATTCTTCAGAAAAAATTAAGCAAGTAGCTTCTATTTCTGCGAACAACGACGAAACAATTGGTGATCTTATCGCTGTTGCTTTTGGTAAAGTTGGTCAAGAAGGTGTAATTACTGTTGAAGAAGCTAAAGGAACAGATACGTATGTAGATGTTGTTGAAGGTATGCAATTCGACCGTGGTTATCTTTCTCCGTACTTCGTAACTGATACGGATAAAATGGTTACTGAATTAGAGAACCCGTACATCTTATTGTTCGACAAGAAAATTTCGAACTTACAAGAGATACTTCCTATTCTTGAGCCTGTTGCTCAAAATGGTCGTTCTTTATTAATTATTGCTGAAGATGTAGATGGTCAGGCACTAGCTACTTTAGTAGTAAACAAATTAAGAGGTGGATTAAAAATTGCTGCTGTAAAAGCACCAGGTTTTGGTGACAGAAGAAAAGCAATGTTAGAAGACATCGCAATCTTAACTGGTGGTACTGTAATTTCAGAAGAAAGAGGTTTCTCTTTAGAAAACGCTTCTTTAGATATGTTGGGTACTGCAGGTAGTGTAACTGTTGATAAAGACAATACAACTATCGTAAACGGTGAAGGTGTAAAGAAAGATATTAAGGCTCGTGTAAACCAGATTAAATCTCAAATCGAGACAACTACTTCTGATTACGATCGTGAAAAACTTCAAGAGCGTTTGGCTAAATTAGCTGGCGGTGTTGCTGTACTTTATGTAGGTGCTGCTTCTGAAGTAGAAATGAAAGAGAAGAAAGATAGAGTTGATGATGCATTACACTCAACGCGTGCAGCTGTTGAAGAAGGTATTGTTGCTGGTGGTGGTGTTGCTTTAATCCGCGCTAAAAAAGTACTTTCTAAAATCGCTACAGATAATGCAGATGAAGAAACAGGTGTACAAATTGTAGCTCGTGCAATTGAAGCTCCATTGCGTACTATCGTTGCAAATGCAGGTGGCGAAGGTTCAGTTGTTGCTGCTAAAGTACAAGAAGGTAAAGATGATTTCGGTTACGATGCTAAATCAGACAAGTATGTAGATATGCTTAAAGCTGGTATTATTGATCCAACTAAAGTAACACGTGTAGCGTTAGAAAATGCTGCTTCTGTTGCTGGTATGATCTTAACTACAGAATGTGCTTTAATCGATATTAAAGAAGAAGCTCCTGCAGCTGGTGGCGGTCATGGTCATGGCGGTGGTATGCCAGGCATGATGTAAATCATACTACAGACAAGCATAAATTATAATCGATTTATGTTTTGCTTAAATAGAAAAACCGCCTTGATACATGTATCAAGGCGGTTTTATTTTTGGTCTTCGCGAACGAAGTACGTGTATTAAGCTCTTGCTCTTCTACCACCAGTTTTACGAACAACCATTACTTTAGTTGCTTTTCTAGCTGTAGTTTTCTTAGCAGTAGACTTTTTAGCTGCTGCCTTCTTTGGAGCTGCTTTACGAACCACTTTCTTAGCAGTTACTTTTTTAGCTACCACTCTTTTCTTAGGAGCTGCTTTCTTAGCTGCTACTCTTTTCTTAGGAGCCGCTTTCTTAGCTACCACTCTTTTCTTAGGAGCTGCTTTCTTAGCTACTACTCTTTTCTTAGGAGCTGCTTTTTTAGCTACTACTCTTTTCTTAGGAGCTGCTTTTTTAGCTACTACTCTTTTCTTTGGAGCTGCTTTTTTAACTACTTTCTTAGCAGTAGTTTTCTTAGCTGCTACTCTTTTCTTAGGAGCTGCTTTCTTAGCTGCTACTCTTTTCTTAGGAGCTGCTTTTTTAACTACTTTCTTAGCAGTTACTTTTTTAACCGCTACTCTTTTCTTTGGAGCTGCCTTTTTAACTACTTTCTTAGCAGTAGTTTTCTTAGCCGCTACTCTTTTCTTTGGAGCTGCCTTTTTAACTACTTTCTTAGCAGTAGTTTTTTTAGCTGCTACTCTTTTCTTTGGAGCTGCTTTCTTAACTACTTTCTTAGCAGTAGTCTTTTTAGCAACAACTCTTTTCTTAGGAGCTGCTTTTTTAACTACTTTCTTAGCAGTAGTTTTCTTAGCCGCTACTCTTTTCTTTGGAGCTGCTTTTTTAACTACTTTCTTAGCAGTAGTTTTTTTAGCTGCTACTCTTTTCTTTGGAGCTGCCTTTTTAACTACTTTCTTAGCAGTAGTTTTCTTAGCTGTTACTCTTTTCTTAGGAGCTGCTTTTTTAACTACTTTCTTAGCAGTAGTCTTTTTAGCCGCTACTCTTTTCTTTGGAGCTGCCTTTTTAACTACTTTTTTAGCAGTAGTCTTTTTAGCTGCTACTCTTTTCTTAGGAGCTGCTTTCTTAACTACTTTCTTAGCAGTAGTTTTCTTAGCCGCTACTCTTTTCTTTGGAGCTGCTTTTTTAACTACTTTCTTAGCAGTAGTTTTTTTAGCAACAACTCTTTTCTTTGGAGCAGCTTTTTTAACTACTTTCTTAGCAGTAGTCTTTTTAGCAACAACTCTTTTCTTTGGAGCTGCTTTTTTAACTACTTTCTTAGCATTAGTCTTTTTAGCAACCACTCTTTTCTTTGGAGCTGCCTTTTTAGGAGCCGCTTTACGAACCACTTTTTTAGCAGTTACTTTTTTTGTAGTAGCTTTTTTAGCAGTTGCCTTTTTTGGAGCTGCTTTCTTAGCTACCTTTTTTGGAGCTGCCTTTTTAGCTACAACTCTTTTTTTAGGAGCAGCTTTTTTAGCAGGAGCCTTTTTGGCAGTCTTAGTCGTTTTTGACATTTTGTACTTTTTAAATTTAAAATATTTAATTGGTTTACTTTAAATTCTCTTATACCAAACCGGTTACGATCACCTAAAGATTTCATAGATAACGATTTATATTCCTATTTAGTGTATTTCAACGATTTGGCACTTTTTGCAAACCCTGTAGTTTTGAACTCATTAGCAAAATAATTGGGGCGAAATTCCCCTCTAAAAACGACTTAAAAACAGAAGCCCAAATTATAATTTCGAATACTTTTTTCTTCGGATGAAATACAGACCACCAAAAAACTAAATCACGAAATTTTATAAAATTGCAAAGCATAAAAACTTGAAATTTATTTTCGGTCGCAGCCGGATACAAAACAAAGGCACAAAACAAATAAAATTCCTAATAACCTGAAATACAATACATTACAATACTGATATAATTTATAGCAAGAAATTATATGTTGTAGTTTGTTTAAAAAAAAGACTTATAAAAAAGAGCCATGAAAATTGGCGCAACAAGATTAAACAATACGTTTTCATTGTGCACTAAAATTTAAAATGCGCTCAAAAGTTAGTTGCTTGTGGACTCGAAAAAGCAGACACTAATTTTACCAAAAATGCAAACTCCGATTAGCGCTACATTTTCACTAAAATAGCATGGAAATTTTTTTTGCCTGAAATCGCATTTTTTTTAAAAAAGTGTAGTTTTTTACTTTTTGGACCTACGAAGAAATTGACAAAATAGCGCACTTTTTTTGATTAATAACTCATTTTACCCCGCCCTAAAATCTCGATTATTTAGAATTTTCAGGTTTCATATAGTGTTCGTATATGTCTTTTGGTTTTTAGTTTTTCGCTATTTATATTTAGCGTTTAGCAGAATAATTACTTCTTACTGATAATTGTTCATTGTACATTGTACATTGTTAACTGAAAACGTTCCGTCTTCGGTCATCCGTCATTTTCACTTATTACTTATTACTCATTACTTTTTACCGCTAACTATTCATTGCAAACACTTTTCACTTAACACTTTTTACTGTTAATTGTTAACTCCTAATTGTTCATTGTATACACTTCTTACTTTCTACTCATTACTTCTTACTATTCATTGTTAACTGTAAATTATTAATTGACAACTGTTAATTCCCAACTGTTAATTTTTAATTTTCCAAGCATAATTATGCAACTAATCGCGATCAAAAACGTTATTGTATACCAAATAAAAAAGCCCCCGATAAATAGAATTTGGTGAATAATAATAAATCATTAAAAATGAAAAAGCTATTAATCGTATTTACACTAGTGCTAATGGTGGGTTCAATAAGCGCACAAGACAAAATTTACTTTAAAGATGGCACTACCATTGAAGCGAAAGTTTTGGTAGTGTCGGAGTCTGTTATACAATATAAGAGAATGGACAATCAATCTGGTCCTACTTTTGAAATTGGAGTATCCAAGATTGATAAGATTGCGTACGAGAATGGTTCGCAACAGGTTTTTAAAGAAGACACCAGCTCAAAAAATGTAAGCAGCGATTTTCGACAAGACAGATTATATTTAGATTTAATAAACTATGGTAGAAATGGTGCGACTTCAATTTCTTATGAAAGATTGAACGAAGACGGTTCGCGAGGTATAGAGATACCCTTTAGCGTTTATTTAGATGTTAATGAGATCGTCGGTTATACACTTGGAGCGAATCTGAAGTTTTATATAAGCAAACAAGGAAAAGGTTTTCACTATGGGCCATCATTAAGCTTAGGAGTTTTCGATTGGTATTATTATGGTTATAATGGCTTTAGTCATTCAACAGATTTTACGGCATTCCTTGGATTGAAATTAGGCTACCAATTCCAATTAAGTAAGTTGTTTGGATTAAATTTAAATGCTAATGGCGGCGGATTCTCCAACTTCGAAGAGTTTGATTATGGCTATTCTTTTAACCTTGGAATGAATTTTTCGTTGTAAAAAAAATCACTTTCAACTTAACACTACCGACACCGGTCATCTGTCATTTTGACTTTTGACTTTTGACTTTTGACTTTTGACTTTTGACGTATAGAAAATTACTTTTCACTTAACACTTTTTACTGCCAGCTGTTCATTGAGAATTGTTCATTGCAAACACTTTTTACTTTTCACATTTTCGTCATCAGTCATCTGTCAATTACCCTTTTACTAATTACTTCTTACTGCTAACTGTTCATTGCTAACTGTTCATTGCTAATTGTTCATTGTTCATTGTTCATTGATAATTGCAAACTACAAACCGACTATCGACCAAAAAAATCTGTAAACAACCAAAGATTTGTCTTACAAAATATTTCTTTTTAGTTTAACTTTAGAAAACAAATTTGACGACCAAAACAACCCATAAAAACCTCAAGAAAAATTCAGACCCAATTACGGAAATCTGTAACCGCAATTGAATTCGTTTACAGAAATTACAACAGAAAAACACCTCCCCCGGAAAATTTTAAATTGAAGAATGTAATAGTGCAGCGCTAGTAATCTTAAAAGATTTACATATTGATGTATTATACTACTTCACAAATAAATTATACTGCATTCCAAAAAAACTAACCAACAAATAAAACTGAATGACATATTTTGAACCAACAAAGAATAAAATTTTCTTTGGAAACACAGACAAGTTATCCGACTGGATAGAAGAAGATTTAGATCAAGGGATAATTATTGACAAAATAAAATTAATGCTCAAAAATTATCTTGAGCTAGATAATGTAAGTTTTCTTTTTGGTTCAGGCACTTCAATTCATTTAGGAGCAGTAGCTATTCGTAATTTCCCAATAGAAGTAGAAAATTATATTAAAGAAAAGTTTGATTTAATTGATGAAACATACAACTGTCTACTTTCTGTTATTAAAGAATTACAAGCTGATTTTTTAAAAGAAGGAAAAGATAATTTAATTTCTGGAACTCAAACTTTTGAAGATAAAAGAAAATGGAAATTTAAAATAGAATCTGATATAATACGTGATTTAGAATCTAATGAAATAGTTATTGAATATGAGAAGGTTTTGAATTATTTAATAGCTAAAGATTTTGTGCTTACTTTAGATAAAAGTCAGATTAGAACAGATAAAATTTCAGAACTAATTACCGCCATAAAAGAGGGGTTATTTTTAGTTTGTGATGTTGACAAAAGAAAAATACCAACATCTGAACTTAGAAAAATAATTAAAAGAGATAAGAAAGAGTCATTTAAAAATGCATTAAAAAATAAATATTACTATCATGAAATGTTTCTTAAGGCTTTATTGCAAAGACCATTAAATTTAAGACGGGCAAATATATTTACTGCAAACTATGATTTAGCTTTTGAATATGCTTTTGACAAGCTTGGAGTTCATTATATAGATGGGTTTTCTGGATTTCATAAAAGATTCTTCAAACCAGAAACGTTTGAATATGATATTTTTTATCCAGGTTCTACTACTTCAGGAAAAGTACAAAGAATAGAAAAAGTAGTAAGGTATTATAAATTACACGGTTCATTATCTTGGGTAAATTCAGAATCAAGAGATGCAAATAATCTCTATGGAATTGAAGAAAAACCTTTAGAATTGATAGATTCTCTAAAGAAAAAAGGGGAAATAATAATCTATCCTTCTGCAGTTAAGAAGTCATACACTCTTGATTTGCCTTACTCAGAACTTTTTCGACAGTTTGCATCAACCATAACTCAATCTCAATCTGTACTCATTACTGTTGGTTACGCATTTGCAGACGATCATTTTAATGACATTATATATCAAGCTTTATCAAATCCTACTTTCACTCTTATTGTTGTAGACTTTCAAGGCACCCAAAACGAATATATAAAAAACCTAAAAGAACTAAATGATCCTAGAATCATAATTCTTGAAGGTGCCTTTTTTGGTGACTTTCTGACTTTTTCAGATACACTAATGCCTAATTTCAATAATATTGATAATAATGAAAAAGTTGCAAACACCTTAAATGAATTGTTAAGTACAAAAACTAATAAAACTGGACCATCAAAAGAAAAGGAATAATGAGTGAAAGAAGTATTGGGAAGGTAATTTCTGTTGATAGCTTTAGGGCATATATACGACTTGATGATGATTTAAAAAGTCTTTATAAAAGTGGTTACGAAGATATATTTGAAGTCGCTAGAATTAATTCATATGTGATTATTCCAATTGGCTCTGATAAAATTGTAGCTATGGTTACAAGTGTTAGGTCTATTGATGAAACTGAAATCGGAAAAAATAAGGAGGCTATATTCTTGACCAAATCCGCAAGATATTTGGTAGCAACAATGATTGGAACAATTGAAAATAGCGGAAAATATATTCAAGGAGTTTACAATTACCCTATTCTTGATAATCCTGTTTGGTATGTCACAAGTCAAGACTTGGATAATATTTTTGACCAAAAGAAAAATGAAGGTTCAGGAAAATTTAATTTTGAAGACGACTTCTACCTGCCTATTGGTACTTCACCTTCGTTTTCAGATTATAAAATAAAAATTAATCCTGATAAGTTTTTTGGTAAACATGCTGCAATATTGGGGAATACAGGTTCTGGGAAATCATGTACGTTTGCCTCGATTATTCAAAGTATGTTTGATTTTGATTATAATGGGAAAAAATTAAAAAATGCTCACATAATAATATTTGACACAAACGGAGAATACAAACAAGCTTTTCAAGGAACAAAAGAAACCCCTTATAAGAACCTAGAACTAGTTAATCCATTTCATATAGATAAAGATGGAATGAAAGTACCTTTTTGGTTTATGAATTTTGACGATTTTGACTTTTTGTTTAGACCAAGTGAACTTACACAAGCACCAATTTTAAAAACTGCAATTGGTTATTCTAAAAGCAAATCTAATAGTACCAACCCAAATATAATATCTAAACATTACGAAAGGTTTATTACTGCAATTTTAGAGAGTGATGATTTGTTTATGAAAAAATATCATAAACCTTCAAGTTCTTGGATAATTAACTCTAGCAATGAAATTGTAGAATTATCAAATGAAATACCATCACAATTCGCTGATATTAAGGAACAACTGAAATTACTTGGTTTAGAACCCAATAAAATCAAGGAAATTAAAATTAAGGAATCATTAGAGAGTTACTATTTAGAATACTTAACTCAAAAAGAGCAAAATAAGAAAACAATATCTGAGTCAATTGACCATCCAAAGTATTTTGATTTTAGTGAATTAATTGCGAGTAGCATTAATCAAGCAATTGATGATAGTGAAGGTAGTTCTCAAAAAATACGAGAACATTTGTCTACCTTAAAAATGCGATTGCATTCTTATTTATCAGACGAGCGGATATCTAACCCATTACTCTTAAGTCAAAAAGAAGATATAGAAAATGGATTAGCTAAATTCATAGCATTTATTGTAGGTGATTTTTGTAATGTATTTACAACAACTGATGATGATATAATTTCTGAGTATTATAAAAAACAACTTTCTAAAGTAGGCTGTGAGAAACTCGAGTCTAAAAAACCTAGTCAGGTTACTATCATTGACATGTCTTTATTGCCTTTTGAGGTTTTAGAAACAGTTACAGGTTTAATTGGAAGGCTCATTTTGGACTTTGCATCTCGTTTTCCTGAAAGTGACAGAGGTAAGCTCCCTATGGTAATAGCCTTAGAAGAAGCACAAAATTACATTCCAGAGAAAAATAGAGGTGATAGAGAGTCAATAGCTAAAAAGGTATTTGAACGAATTGCTAGAGAAGGACGTAAATATGGGATATCATTACTTGTTTCTAGTCAAAGACCATCAGAATTATCAAAGACAGTATTATCACAATGCAACTCTTTTATTATTCACAGACTTCAGAATCCAGAAGACCAAAAATATGTACGACAATTAGTTTCTGCTGCCAATGAAGATATATTACAACAATTGCCAATTTTGCCACAACAACACGTTGTAATTATGGGAGACGCAGTTAGAACTCCTGTTCAGGCAAGAATGAACAATGCAAATCCAAGACCTAATAGTAATAACCCTAAATTTATAGAAAATTGGACTAAAGATTTACCTAAAGGCTTTCCTAATTATAGAAAAATTGCGGAAGCTTGGGAAAAAGGAGAAAAATACAACCCTTCTAATGGAGAGCCTGATGTTCAACACGAAGAATAAAACACGAAATCACAACAATCTTTATAAGATATAACTTGTCTGATTGATATTACTAGATAATACTTAAAAAGTTATAGTAAATAAAAAATATGAACGAAATTATATGTCCAAATTGTAAAAAGGCTTTTAAAGTTGATGAAGCTGGATTTGCAGATATCCTTAAACAGGTTCGTGACCATCAGTTTGAAGAAGAGTTAAATAATAGACTTTTACTTGCTGAAAAAGAAAAAGAAAGTGCCGTTGAACTAGCAAAAGCCAATTTAAAAAATTCTTTGCAAGAAGTACTTACTAAAAAAGACCAAGAACTAGCAGAATTAAGAAACAAAAGTAGTGCTGAAGTTGCCGAAAAATTAGCAAAAAAAGAAACGGAAATATATGAAATGAAATCCTTAATTCAAAGTGCAGAAATTCAGAAAAAGTTAGAGGTTTCCGATGCGATAAAAGTAATAGAGAAAGAACGTGATAAACTTGCTAATGATTTAAAAATTAAAGAAACTGAAACTCAGTTACTCGAAAAATCAATAAAAGAACAGTTTACAAATAAACTCGTTGTAAAAGACGAAACCATAAAAATGAAAGATGATGAAATAGCTCGTTTGAAAGAATTCAAACAAAAGCTATCAACAAAAATGGTTGGTGAAACACTAGAACAACATTGTGAAACAGAATTTAATAAACTAAGAGCTACAGCTTTTCAAAATTCATATTTTGAAAAAGACAATGATGCCAAAGGTGGAAGTAAAGGAGACTTTATCTATAAGGAAACTGATGAAGCTGGAAATGAAATCATTTCAATTATGTTTGAAATGAAAAATGAAAATGACGAAACTGCCACAAAAAAAAGGAATGAGGACTTCTTTGCAAAACTAGACAAAGACCGAACTGAGAAGAAATGTGAGTATGCTGTTTTAGTTTCATTACTTGAAGCAGAAAATGAATTTTATAACACAGGTATAGTTGACGTATCACATAAATTCAAAAAAATGTACGTAGTACGTCCGCAATTCTTTATTCCCATTATCACACTTCTTCGCAATGCTGCAATGAACTCTATGCAGTACAAAGCAGAGCTTAATTTGATGCGAAATCAAAATATAGACATTACTAATTTTGAAGATAAAATAAATACATTCAAAGAAGGTTTTGCTAGAAATTATGATTTAGCGAGTCGTAAATTTAAAACTGCAATAGATGAAATAGACAAGACAATTTCACATCTCCAAAAAACAAAGGATGCGCTGTTATCTTCTGAGAATAACTTGCGCCTAGCTAATAATAAAGCTGACGATTTAACCATTAAAAAACTAACTCATGGCAATCCCACTATGAGATCAAAGTTTGATGAAATTTCAAGTGATTAAGAATAAGTATAAAAAAAATAAAAAACAGTATAATGCCGAATTGTATTAATTGTGGAGAATACACAAAATTTGATGGAGGATTATGTTACTCCTGCTATAAAAAAGATAAAAATTCTACAGGAGAAATTATTATAGAAAAGCCTCCGAAGAAAAAAAATGACAATAAAAAAGCAAAAGAAAATCCTTGGATATCGGGAGTAATAAAAGGGAGAATTGCTGAAACCATTGTTGAAGAATTGTTTCGTTCCTTAGATTTTCAAGTATTCAGCTACGGAATGGAAAATTCCATTCCAGGCATTAAAGACCTTCTTAAAGGAGTACGTGGTGATGTTTCTAAAAATATTCGGCAAATGCCAGATTTTGTTGTTTTTAAAGATAATCAAGCTCATTTTATAGAAGTAAAATACAGAGCAAGTGGGGAATTAAAATTGAAGGATATTGATAAATACGGGGATTATCCTTTTGCGAATGCATTGTTTGTTCTTGTTACAAAAAAACATATAAAATGCATTTCGTATAAACAACTAAGTGAAGGCAAAGAGATTACTTCAACATGTCAAAATTATTTAGGTAAAAGAAAGGAATTTGAAACAGACAAAGAAACTATTATTGAGTATTGTAAGTATGCCGTTAAGTTCTTCGAAACTGTTTAAATCCGTTTAAATTTGGAAAATTCTATAAACATATTTCAATCTGAAAAAACCTGTAAATATCGTGATGAAATGTATTACGTACGGGATAATGGTGCTATATATAGATGTGAAAAGCCAAACAGAAGGAAAAGGCCCTTAGATAATAAATGGACTTTTGGCAAACCTAATAAACAGAAAGGTTATATGTATTTTTCATCTGAAACGGTACACAGAATAGTTGCCACTGCTTTTCATGGAGAACAACCTTCAGAGAAACATGTTGTAGATCATATTGATACCAATAAAAAAAATAACAGACCTGAAAACTTAAGGTGGATAACTCGATTAGAAAATATTCTATTAAACCCAATCACCCTTTCAAGAATAATTTTCAAGTATGGAAGTATTGACAATTTTCTTGATAATCCATCAAAACCAATAGTGGGAGAACTTGAAAAAAATTTTGATTGGATGAGAACGGTGACAAAAGAAGAATCAAAAAACACTAGAGATAATTTACTCACTTGGGCGAAGGAAGGTAAAACTCCCACAAGTGGAGAATTAGGTGAATGGATATTTAGAAAACTAAATCGGGAAAAAGTATCAATTTTCAAACAAAATATTCTTACTCAATCACTAACATTGAATGCGGTTCAGAAAAATTGGAGTGTAAAATCAGAATTTCCCGCCTGCCCTATAAACTTAAAAAATAACGCAATCGCCATTTACTATACACAACTAAAAATCAATACAACATTCTTTCAGAATTCATATTATCATACAACTGCTATTTATAGTACTATCATTGATAAAGAAAAATCATTATTGGTTATGTATAAGATAACAAGGAAAGAAAGCAAAGATGAAAAATGGGGAATAATGAGAATAACATATGAAAACGAAAAATTTGTGCATGAGATTGTACCTAATTACAATCGCTCGTTAGAACATTATTGGTTAATAGATGTTGAAAATCATTTTAAATCGATTGTTGCTGGTGAAAAATGGACTCCACTCTATGATTCTCAAGGAAGAGAATTTAAGGATGACTACATGCCTCTGTAATAAATAAACATTGAAAAAGAAGTTAAATCAGTTTATAATAGAGTTTATATATTTAATTACTATAAGGGTGAATTTTATATTTTCTTATATTATAAGTAACCAAATCCAATACCAACCAAAAAAACCTGCGCTTCACAACTTTAGCAATGAACAACCTAGTCACCTACATAAAATCCAGAATTGCTATTACGCAAGAAGAATTAGATCTGATAGAACGGCATTTTGTTGTCGAAGAAATGGAAGCGCAGACCACGCTTTTAGAAGCAGGAAAAACAGAACGTTACATTTATTTTTTAAGTAGCGGTATTGTACGCGGGTACCAAAATAGTAATGGAAAACTAATTATAGAACATCTTGTAGATCAACATAATTTTTTCACATCCCTAGAAAGTTTTATGAACGAAACACCTTCGCCAGACTATTTTGAAACCCTTACGCCTTGTAAACTGCTAAAAATTTCCAAACCAGACTTAGACCTATTAAGAAATTATTCACCGACATGGAATACGCTTATTGAAACCATAATCAATGAGCATTTACATTGTAAAATGGAGAGGGTTCGGGATTTTCAAACCCTTACGGCAAAAGAACGCTATTTAAAATTCGTAAAAGAAAATCCCAATTTGGCGCTTAACGTTTCCATAGAAAATATTGCCTCTTTTTTAGGAATGGAGCCACAATCATTAAGTCGCATTCGAAAACAAATCACTTTCTAACAAATGTTATTTTTAGTACCCTAAAAAGCATTGAAATTTGCTCAAAAAATAACATGAGCAATGAAATTTCTTTAGTAACTGGGGCTAACGGACATTTAGGAAACAATTTAGTACGGGTACTACTTTCCAAGAACAATACAGTAAAAGCAGCCGTACGGAATGTAAAAAATCAACACCCTTTTAAAGGTTTGGATTGTGAAGTGGTTCACGCAGATATTACCGATAGAGCATCGCTTAAAAAAGCTTTTAAAAACGTCACCAACTTATATGCTGTGGGTGCCAACTTTAGCATGTGGGCAAAGAACCCTAAAGTAGAAATCTACGATAATAATGTACAGGGGACTCAGAATGTATTTGATATTGCCAAGGAATGTGGCATTAAAAACATTGTTTTTGTAAGTTCTGTAGCATCCTTAGATTTCACTAAGCTTCCTGCTAATGTTGCCAATGGATATAATAAAGACCGAAGAAATTGGTATTATAATTCTAAAAACGACTCGGATAAACTGGCATTGGAATTAGGGAAAAAGTATGGCATTAGAACTGTTCTGGTATTACCATCTGCAATGGTAGGTAACGAAGCGCACAAATTAAGTTATTCTAACAATTTAGTATTTCAAATAATCAACGGTGAAATTTCCGTGGACACCAACATAACACTCAATTGGATTGATGTAAAAGATGTAGCCGTGGGTTCATACAATGCTATGTTGCACGGAAGGAATGGTGAACGTTACATTTTAGCCAATGAACAACACACCTCGATGCAAGAAAGTGTAAAAATAGCAGCTGAAGAATTCCCTGAACTGAAATTAAAAACTCCCAAAAAAGCACCTAAATTTTTATTGTATTCTGTAGCTGGTTTAATGGAATTCGCAAGTAAACTCACAGGGAAAGAACCGCAATTGCAACGCCATTATATAGACATGTTTTATGGCCTAAAACAAGATTATGATATTACGAAATCTAGAACCGAACTGGATTTTAACACAAAGCCATCCAAACAAGCATTGATTGAAGCAATGCACTATTTAAAAAATGAATGGAAAGAATAATACAGCATACAAAACAGTGGGGTATGTGAAGTCCTAATTCATTTTACTAAAGACACTTATTGTTTTTTCCACCTTTTAAACAGACTTGTCTTTTTTCACTTATACGTATCTTCATGGGCAACAAAAAGACAAGCAACAATGCGACCACTAACAATACTCCTATTCTTACTATTTATCGGCTGCAAAAGCGAAACCAAGAATGAAACCGAAGTAGACGATTCGGTTGTTGCGCTGTGGGAAAGTTTTATTACCGCAAACCCAGAGTTTAAAAATAACGATAGACCCGAAGCTTGGTTTTTTCATAACAACGAAAAAGATGCCAACCGTTTGGCAGAACTTACGCTAACTAAAAAGAAACAAGCTGGTTCGGGTTTTTATGCCTGGTATAAAGAAGCGCAAGCTGATTTACCACAAGTAGGCACCCAACATATTATTACTGATTTTAACGGCACTGCAAAAGCGATAATCGAAATTACAAAAGTAGATACCATTCCGTTTAATCAGATTACACCTGCCTATGCTGCTTTAGATATGGGTACTACAGAGGATCCACTCGAAAAATGGAAAAAAGCACATTGGGAGTTTTTTGAAAGTACGCTAGAAGAAAGCGAAACAAATCCTACCGAAAACATGTTGGTGGTCTGCGAATGGTTCGAAACTATTTGGCCGAAAAACTAAGTTATTTTCATTCCAACTTCTTAGTTGCTTTTGTGCCAAAAAGCAGTATTTTAAAAGCTATCTGTTAGTTTTAAATATCCGCTTGGCGAAGTGTAGTTATAATATGTAAATTCATAAATTCTAATTACATCTCTAAGCAGTATATGAAGCAAAAACTAAAGCAACAATGGAGTTTTCTATGGATCTTATTAATAGCAACAACAAGTGTTGCTCAAAATCCATGGCAGACAACTTCCAATCCCCATGCTATAGCAACTTATGAAAATGCAGGATTGTATTGGACCACGAAACTAGCGGGTACCTGTAGCGTGCAATACAAAAGGGCAAAAAGCAAAACCTGGCAAAAAGGTTTAGACCTCATCTTCGATGCGCGTACCAAGCAATACCGAGGTAGTATCATAGATTTACTTCCTGCAACAACCTATGATGTAAAACTGACGAACAGTGCAACTTCTACTAAATTAAAAGTCACGACGAGAAGCGATAGTTTCCCCATCGGAAAAACTACGACCCTACCGGCTGGAGAAAGTTCTAAAGCACTAATAATTACCGAATCGGGCACGCCAGAAGCCTACCATTTAGTAACCGTACCACAAAACGAAAATTCGATTATTGATGCTCGAAACACCTTTGATCATGCCATAGAAATTGATGCCGATTATGTAATCGTTAGCGGAGTTGAAATTAGGAATACAAAAATTCACGGCATCCGAATTAAAGAAAAGCGCCATGATATCATAGTTGAAAATTGTCACATTACATTTTGGGGTCGCATGGGCGGTGCCATTTCATATGGTAATACTGTAGGCAATTATGACAGTGGCATATTTGCTGAAGATGGCACTTGGAATCTTACGATACAAAGAAATCTTATTGATCATCCGCGCGGTGGGTCCAACGATTGGGAAACTGGTCACCCTGCAGGGCCACAAGGCATTACTGTAGAACAAAGTGAAGGTGGAAATGTTATTCGCTACAATGATATTTTATCTACCGAGGATCATGGGTTTAATGATGCCATTGGTGGTGGAAGTAATTATTCGAATATCGGTAATATGCATCGCGATTCTGACATCTACGGAAATTTAATTCGGAATGTTTGGGATGATGCAATCGAAGTTGAAGGCTCGAATATGAACGTACGGATTTATAACAATTACATGCATTTATTTTTTGCGGCAATCGCTACTGCTTCTACTACCCACGGCCCGATATATATTTATAGAAATGTTGTTGGTGAAAGTCGTATCGGACATGAAAACTCAAACGGAGGTGTTTTTATTAAAACAGGAGAACGGGATCCATATGCTGGCGGTAGAAGGTATGTTTTTCACAATTCCATTGTACAACCACAAGGCGTGCGAGATGCGTTTACGGGGCATTCGGTTTCTAATATCATAACTAGAAATAATGTTTTTGATGTTCCCGGAAGATTGGCTTCGAATAAAGAAACGGTATCCGATAGTGATTATGATTACGATTATTTTTCAGGGCGAAACAAAGGCGTTGCTAAAGAAGAAAATGGAATTAATTTTTATACCACCCCTTCCAATACTGCATTATTTATTCCAAACTATCAGTTAGAATTCTACCCAAAATCTCGCGTAAATAGTATTAAATGGGGAAGATATCCGCATCAGTTTGGAGATAAAGAAGTACAAATAACAGACCCTGTTGTTCAGTTGGAAAGTCCACTTATTGATGGTGGTGCACGCATACATGGCTTCAATGATAATTATTCTGGGGAAGGTCCCGATTTGGGCGCATTCGAAAGAGGTAGACCACCTCTAGAATTCGGAAGAAGAGCCTATTTAAAATATAACGAAGGTTGGTGTCCCTGGGAAACAAATTAGAGGTATTGATTCACATTTTCCTTTTTTTTTAAACCAACTATTTGTTCCACTATTTTGCATAGCTAGTATCATTATAATATGTACATTCATATAGCGAATTTAAACCCGTCACTACTACATGAAAAAAGTTCTTTCAGTACTATTGCTTGTTTTTGCAATACTACAAACAACAGCACAACAATTTGAAGGTCCCTTACGAGTTCATCCAGAAAATGGTCGCTATTTCACCGACAATTCGGGCAAAGCAATATATTTAACAGGTTCGCATACTTGGGCGAATTTTCAAGAAAGCAGAACTCCCGATGAGCCGCTATTCGATTATCAGGGCTATCTGAAAATGATGAAGGATCACAATCATAATTTCATTCGCCAATGGACATGGGAACATGCTAGAAAAGCTTCTTGGACTACCGACGATGTTGTTTTTGGTCCATTAGCTTATAAAATCGTAAAAAAGAAAGGCAAAGAACAGTACGATGTTACGCAATGGAATGAGGCGTATTTCGAACGGCTATATACGCGCACAAAAGAAGCAGGAGATAAAGGTATTTATGTTTCCGTAATGTTATTTCAGGGGTGGAGCCAGAATCGTTTAGACACGCCAGGTAGCGACCCATGGGAATATCATCCTTTTAATCCAAAAAACAATATAAATGGCGTTGGAAAATCGGTACAAAACAATGGTTTCGACGATGAGGCAATGGGCACTTTACATTCCACCAATAATGGAGATATACTTAAACTTCAAGAAGCATATGTGAAGAAAGTAATTAAAACTGTAAATGATTTAGATAATGTATTGTATGAGATTTTAAATGAAGGCGGCACAAAAAAGTGGCAATATCATATGGTGAATTTGGTAAAAGAGCTAGAAAAAACGATGCCCAAACAACATCCTGTTGGCATGACGCCTTCTGTTGTAGTTAGTCCCCCAATGTTTAACGACGATTTATGGGAGAGTCCTGCCGATTGGATATCTCCTACTCCAGAACCAATTTCATGGATGTATAAAGGCACAGAGTTTATACAAGATTATAAAAATGACCCTCCAGCAAATACAGGTGAAAAAGTAGTGATCTTGGATACCGACCATTTGGGCGGCCATTGGGGTACCTATATGTGGGCTTGGAAATCTTTTGTTCGTGGACATAATCCTATTTTTATGGATTCTTGGGTTCCCCTGGCTGGCAATTATGATAGAAAAAAAAGTCCCGATATATTTTATGTCGGTGGTGTAACGAAGAACGATGCCGACCACCCAGATTATGAGCCTTTACGTAAAAACATGGGTCACATTCTTGCGCTGGCCTACCGTATCGATTTAGTGAACATGACCCCACAAGACCAACTCAGTTCCACACGATTTTGTCTTGCCAACCCAGGGGAAGAGTATGTGGTATACTTACCAGAAGGCAAAGCAACTTTAGATTTGCGAAATGCTGATGTAGAATTTGATGTAGAATGGTTTTTTCCAGTACTTGAACGCACTATTAAAGGAACAGAAACTTTAAAAGGTGGTAGTTATAGGGCGATTGTGGCTCCGTTTACAGGAGCTTCAGTTTTACATTTGAAGAAGAGATAGCGTAGAAATAATTGGTTCTAAAAATTAAGTGGCTCTAATGCAAAACATAGACAAACACATTTTTTTAAAACTATTCGCACCAACTAAATTAGAAAGGAAGAGAAAAATTATTTTTAAATACTCTACTTCTATAACAACTGCATACAAATCAGATTGTAAATACATAGTAAAATATAATTCCAATACTCAAGCTGATTATTTTACCCCAAGCTATATTTTTAATGTAAAAAACGAAATAAAAATAATACCGGTTCCGAATTTATACACCTTTCTTTTTATACCCATAGCTATATTATTTCTATTCTATTTTGACAAAACATTCATGGAGTATTTTTGGACAGTTTCAATTTTATTAATTGTATTTGTAATTTTAATACAGTTAGTATTGATAATACCAAGTATTTTAAATATTACTAAAAGGATAAATCAAAAAACATAATTTTATTACAAAACTTTATTGGCATTAAAATGATTCCAGAAGTAGCATCCTTTCTAGACAACCTTACAGCTTGGCAAAGTGAATTAAAACTCTTGCAATATTATGTGAGTTCGAGTGGCTTGGAAGAAGAATTTAAGTGGATGCACCCATGCTATACACACAATGGAAAAAATGTTATACTAATACACGGGTTTAAAAATTACTGCGCGCTTCTTTTTGTCAAAGGCGCATTATTAAAAGACACTGAAAATATTCTAGTACAACAAACAGAAAATGTACAAAGCGCACGGCAAATTCGTTTTACCGATATTTCAGAAATTAAAGCTTTAGAAAAAACGATTAAAGTCTACATTCAAGAAGCGATACTAGTGGAAGAATCCGGACTTAAAATAAAAAAGAAAAAGACGGCGGCTTTTGACGTACCAGAAGAATTAGAAGCGGCCTTTACTGCGCAACCAGCATTCGAAAAAGCATTTAATAAACTTACACCCGGTAGGCAACGTGGTTATTTGTTGCATTTTACACAAGGCAAACAATCGAAAACTAGAATCGCAAGAATCGAGAAGAACACCGAACGTATTTTTAGTGGAAAAGGCCTAAACGATTGCACCTGTGGACTATCGAAACGAATGCCCAATTGCGATGGCTCTCATAAAAATTTAACGAAATAGAATAGATCTACTTCTAATACGTTAGTAATTAGACCTTTTAACATTGACAACACCTTGTTATCATCTAATTAAAAATGAGAAAAGCGCAAAGTACAAGTAATAAGACATTCCATATCGGAACAAGCACCACTACCTATATGGTGTTTGGTATACTGTTGTCTATCTTATTTTATGCTGTAGCCTTATTAAAGCCAGTACTTATTAAGAACAAGTTCGTAATCGCACTTGCTTGTCTGCTTTATGGTGCTTTACTAATCTATCTTTTTATAAAAGGTGAAAAGCTAATTGTTTTGAATCATACGCTTCACCTAAAAGGAATGTTCTATAACAAAAAAATAAAGATTAGCGATATCGATAGCTATAGTGTTGCGGCTTCAACGTATACCGGAGGAAATAAAATAATAACGCTCCACACCAACAAAAAAGACATTACTGTAAGTTCCATTCCACATAAAAGTTTTACCGAATTTGTTGCATGGCTTGAAAGTGCAATCGACAAAAAAGAAGGGTTAAAAATAGACCCCGTCAGCAAACAAATTAAAACAGCTAAAACCGTTGGAAGCACGAATAATAGTATAGGAAACTCAGCATTAAAATCCTATGTTGTTGGGGTCAATTTTTACTATACACTAATTGGATACGGACTAGTATTATTGGCACTAACCATACCCATGCTACTTTTTTATGAAAATTATATTAGCACTACAACTTTAATGTATGTGCAAGTTATCGGTGCACTGGTATTAATGGCTAGCCTAATTATATACATTATATTTATTCGCGATAAATTAACTATTACCAAAGACGCGCTAAAACTCAAAGGCTTATTTGAAACTAGAGAGCTTCGTTTTACTGACATAAAAGGGTATCGTATAGAATATACAATTCTCCGAAAAAGATTTAAGTGTATGCATCTAATTCCGAAAAATACGCTCAAAAAAAATATAACAATACGCCCAGCGGCGAATGCCAGTTTTCATGAATTAACGGATTGGGTGGAGCGTAATTTTAGAAATTTAGAGAAATAGTATTTCGCTATTCACAACGAATTATCGAAATTCAAAGTACAAAAACAAGACCCTTACAGGTATTTGATTGTATTTAAAAGAATAGTACATTATACCAGAATTAGAATCCAATCTAAACGGGAGTTACATGGCTAGTGAACGTATAATGGTAATTATAGGTGTAGGACCCAGAGGTGGCTATGCGCTTGAAAATTTAATCTCAGAATTACAACAGCGTGACAGTTTATCGCAACTGAAGATTCTACTATTTGAAGAAACAGGCAATTTTGGTAATGGGCAAGTCTATCCGACAGACCAACCAAAATCCAATTGGATAAATATTACAGAACGAATTTTATACTTAGATAAACGCCCTGCGGTAACAACTGCAACATTAAATATTCCTTCGTTTCCGTCGTACCACGAGTGGGCGAACAAAGATTATAATATAATTCCCAATACAGAATCAGACACCTACCCCCCGCGCGCTGTAGTTGGTGAATATTTAAAAGAACGGTTTGAATCTTTTGTCATTCCGCTTGTAGAAGCCAAAATAGTTTCTTTGATACCAAAACAGGTGGTAACCATTGAAATGAATGACGCGCGAACAATAGTATTGGAAACAAATAATAAGACCTATTCCAATATAAACGAGGTGTTGCTTACCATCGGGCATCAACCCACATATCTGTCCAAACAAATTGAGGAGTGGAATATTTTTGCTACCGATAAGAATGAAATACACCTTTTTAAATCGCCCTACCCTATTAATGCTTTCTTAAACGACAAAAATCTTACTGAAAATAGTACTATTGGGGTGCGTGGTTTTGGATTAGCGATGATAGATGTTGTTAGAGCTATTGCTTTAAAGTTCGGAGAATTTATTACTGAAAACGACAAAACGAAATCGTGTTCATATAAAACTTCTAAAACACTAACTGATTTATTGGTGCCGTTTTCTTTAGATGGATTACCGCCAGCACCAAAACCTCTGAATGCAGCAATAGATGCTTTATTTCAACCTACAGCTGAACAAATTTCGGCTTTCGAAAAGAAGATAGGTGACAAATCGATTCAAAAAGCTGCTAAAAGTCCACAATTTTTAATTCGTGCTTTCGCTCCCATAGCTGCAAAAGTATTTTTACAATTACCCAACAGAAAGGGTCAAAAGCTATCACAACAGGAAACGGAAAAACGTATTGAAAAATGGTTGGAGGATAACAGCTATGAACACGAAACAATTACTCCGACGCAGCAAGCCTCACAAATAACCATGCAAGATTTTGTGGGTATGGCCACGGGAGAAAGTCCCATAAGTTTAGACTATTGTATCGGTCAAGTATGGCGCCATTGTCAACCTTCAATATATGCGGAACTCTCTTATAATGTTTGTAATGAAAAGATCTTTGCAGAAATAATTGCTTTAGACGAGCAATCGAAACGATACTCCTATGGTCCACCAGTAGAAAGTATTCAGCAATTAATAGCATTGCACAAAGCGGGGGTTATGAATTTAGAAATGGCTAATAATCCTGAATTTGATTTAACAGCAGCCGGTTGGCAATTTGAATTGAATGGAAAATCGATTACCGCAAACATAATGATTGATTCGGTTTTAGATGCTCCAAAAATTGAAGCGGTTGATGCACCTATAATCAAAAAAATGCTTTCCAATAATTTAATAGAAGCGGTACATGATAAGTTGGGGGTTGCTACCGATGAAAACGCATATGTACAATCGAGTAAAAAAGACAATCAAATTCCGATTGCCTTACTCGGAAGACTTGCAAAAGGGACTATCATTGGTGTTGATGCCATTTTAGAATGTTTTGGATCACGACCCCAACAATGGGCCTCGGAAGCTGCTAATCGCCATACAAAATGGTTGCAAAAACAGAATTAAAAAAGCGGCTAGCCTAATTAATACCTGCTGCCAATTCTTGCATATAATCGTAAAGGCCTTTTAGTTCTTCACCATCGCAATTGTTACTGATGTATTTTTTAATATACTGCGAGCCACGTACACGAAATAAAATCGCATCAACGCCATTCGCTTGATTCCCACTAAAGAAGCCTTTAAATATATTATAGAGCACAGTACCTTTATTATAATGTGCATACCGCTGATAGCGTCTTAAATAAGCCGTTTCCACATAAGAAACTTGAGGCTCACCAATTTCATTTTCGCTTACTTTATAGCCTTCGCTATTATACCGACTCTCAAAAGCATGGATACTAATTTTTGTTGCATTCTTTAGATTACTCCTACAGGTGGTACCGTAGGCATCCATAAAATCTTCATAAAATAATTTAAAAAAATCGGAATAGCGATCTATAAACGGAAACTCTCTTTTTTCTAAAAGTGTTATTACATCAGAATAATCTGTAATAGAAGGCCCTTCCGATCTAAAGTATGCAAAATCGGAAACGTCCAATGCCCAATTATTAGTTTTACTTGCGCGAATCACCCCTTTTTTATCCTCACGAACAAACATAGGTTCTGGCAGGTATTCTAACGAAAATTCAATTGTTTCTATAGTTGGACATTCTAAAACAGCTTGCTTAATAGCTCTAGTTGCCACACCTTCGTAACCAACAAGCGTTTTCTCTTTTTGATACCCATAACGTTCAGTGTTATTAGAAAAAACAGGAGCGATATGAAATTTTTGATTAGGGTTACAAGCCCCCTCATACTTTACAGCCAGATTAGAAGTCAATTCTGGTGCGATATACATTTTTAGCACAAAATCATCTACGGCATCATCGAAACCTTTTGTCAGTTGCCAGCCAGAATTTTCATTCATATGTCCGTTGTAGACCACCTTTTGATTTTTTCCCTTACCATCTATTGGTGGCACATAAATAGGACCTAAAGTAAAGCGAATAGACTCCAATTCATCGCACTGATCTTGCAAGCCTTTTTTCATAGCTTCCAACATTCCTAAGACAGGAAGATCATTGATATCTCTGGTTTCTAGAAACTTTTGTACTATAGGATTGGTATACATAATGGAGGTGGTTTTAACCGTCATCTGTGATTCACAAGCACCTCTATATTCAATTAACAAATCTAACATGGAATATTTGTCCCCTTTGTTGGAAGAAACCAAGGCGATAAAATCTTTGGGTGCCCGTTTTGAACTATTTGGTGTAAAATTAGCACGATACCCATCTGCTTCATACAGCTTAGTGTCGCCATAATCGGTACGTTCCCAAATTTTTAAATCGCTTTTCGCAGCTTCTCTTATTTTCTTTAAACGTTCTTCTTCTTTTTTCCACTTTTTTGGCTGTGCATACGGATTAAATTTATTTTTCTCTTGTGCAGTACCAAATTGAAAACAGAATAGTATACCAAATAGGAGCAGTAGTTTCGAAGACATTAAAAAGTATTTAGGTTGTAAAACTAAATTAGTCATTTATCTTAATTGACTGCAAATCAATGTTTAAAAATAGAAACTATTTTTAAAAAAAAAGGAGGCTTTTGCCTCCTTTCTGTTGTTCTTAAAAATCAAGAAAACCGTATTAATTTTAAGGCGGTATGCCTTCGACTATTTCTCCAGCTTTCGTGCCTAGTAATTAATCGATCAATAACAGCTTCATTTGCTTTGTGTTTTTGTTCTTTATGTCTCATTATAATTTTTCTTAATCTTAGGTTGTGATGGGTACATTATGCACCCTTATGTACACAACACATTAGACGTAAAACAAGCTTATAAATTACAATCTTAAGACAAGTTTAACAACACCTAAATATCTAAAAAAGAGCGTTTTACATGATATTAAAGCTAAGCACACCTACAATCGTTCTACTAAAACAAAAGAAACCAAACAACCAATAGTACGGTCAAATTTTAACCCCTTTTTAAAATGCCGCAAATAGGGTTAAAATCTGGTTTATATTTTAAATTGTAATCAAACGAACTAATAGGTTTTATACTTACTCAGAAGCTTTCGCTTTTTCGGCAGCTACCCATTCATTAACACTGCGTTCTAATAATGGCAAAGGCAAAGCACCCCCACCGAGCACGGTATCATGAAATCCTTTAATATCGAATGAATTGCCGAGTGTTGTTTCGGCATTTTTACGTAATTCCTGAATCTTCAACATTCCTATTTTATACGAAGTGGCTTGTCCCGGCATTACCATATAGCGTTGAACCTCAGCTTTTATGGCTCCATCAGAAATAGATGAATTTTCAGTAAAATACTTTATCGCATCAGCTTCGGTCCATCCTTTTGCATGCAAACCTGTATCAACAACCAAACGTATAGCTCTCCAAATTTCATTAACCAAACGACCAAAATCGTAATACGGATTTTGATAACCGCCCATTTCTTTTGCCAAAGTTTCGGTATAAAGCGCCCAGCCTTCACTATAAACACTAAAACCGGCTTGGGTTCTAAATTTAGGAATATCAGTAAGTTCCTGAGCTATGGAAATTTGCATATGGTGACCAGGATTACCTTCATGATAAGCAACACCTTCTAAAGTTGATTTAGGCATTGCATTCATATCTGATAAATGCACATAATATGTGCCAGGTCTAGATCCATCTGGTGTACCCCTCGAATAATGTTGTGGTGCTCCATCTTGTTCTCGAAAAGCTTCTACACGCTTAATCACCAATTTTGCTTTAGGTAAAATTCCAAAGTAATCGGGTAGTTTAGCATCGATAGCATCTAAATATTTAGTAGACTCATCCAAATACCCTTGTCTTCCTTCATCTGTATTCGGAAAGAAAAACTGTTTATCGGTATTTACAAAATTGAAAAATGCATTTAAATCACCATCAAAACCTACCTTCTCTTTAATAGCCATCATTTCGCTCTTAATGCGAGCTACTTCACTAAGTCCCTTATCATGAATTTCATCGGCAGTAATCTTCGTGGTGGTAAATACTTTTAATTGGTGATTGTAATAATCTACACCATTCGGATGACGACTAACACCCGTTGGTGATTCTTCAGCATTTGTAATTTCTGTATCTAGCCACGATAAAAGATTCTCATATGCAGGCTTAAAATAATCTTTAATCGCTTGAGCTGATTTAGCCTTAAGAGTAGCTGCTTCTTCAGCAGTAATCTGTTCAGCAACAACTAATTCATCTATTTTACGATGCATATCATTAAGAATAGGAGTCCCATCTACTAATCCTATCGTTTGTTTACGTACGGTTTCAAAAGCAAATTTTGGAGCCAAAATACCAATTGCTACTTGCTCTTTTGCATTTGCTACCAATTGGTTCATAGCCCGACCTGCTTCTTGAATTCTAGAAATGTACGCGTTAATATCTGCAAGGCTATCCACCTTATGAAAATTGATTAAATAATTTGGCAGACCAGTGTGCAGACCTCTCATTTGATCAAAAACATAACTCATATTGCGATATTTATGACCTTCTTTTAATATCTCATATTGATATACCCATAAATCATAAGACGTTTTATCGGTTGTATTCAGGTTGTCGTAATTGAATTTTTCCTTTAGTTCATTTGTGGCTTCTGTGTACCAAGCTAACTTTTTGTCTGCTGCTGCTTTACTATAATCATCTATTTTGTCATATTGATCTTTTCTACCCTGAGTGGTCAAACTTAAAGGGCTCATCTGAAGCAGTTCTTCATACTTAACATCAAACCATTCGTTAATGGCTTCCGATTGGTCAACAACTTGCTCAGGAGCTTCTTTGCAGGAAGAAAATGAAAGCAATAAAAAGACAAATGAGCTGGTAAAGCCCGTAAACAGAATATTTTTCATAAGACGTTTGTATGAATTAAAAATTTTGGAGAACATTTAATATGTACTACAATTTATATATTTTTTTGGGATAACTTAAAATGTGTCCGCTTATAATTTAACAAACTAATTTGCAATATAAAACAGCTGTTATTCAATAATAGTCACAAGAATTAAGAACAAATAAGTTATCTTTCTATATGAAAAATTTCAATTTCGGAATAGTTCTTAGTATTCATTTTTTGCTGCTTTCAGTTTCTTGCAAAAGTGAAAAAGGTTTAAATACGGTACAAGGTTCCACTTTCATTTCTGAATTGGGCGTAAGTCTTTCACATGAACATATTATGTCTAATTATGGTAAAGACATTAACGAGACCTTTAGTTATGACACGCTACAATTATTTAATCAAGTTATTCCCTATCTAAGGCAAGTAAAAGCTCTAGGGGTGAATTCTATTTTTGATTGTACCACCGAATATTTTGGTAGAAGAATAGATTTACTAGAAAAAATATCGACTGAAACAGGGGTGCAAATCATTACAAATACTGGCTTTTACGGAGCAGCAAACGACAGATATATTCCAGAATTAGCTTATAATGCCAGTGCAAAATCAATTTCAAAAATATGGATTGATGAATTTAAATACGGAATAAAAGGTACCGAAAGTAAACCTGGTTTTGTTAAGCTAGGTTTTGATGATGGCAAATCACCATCGGAAATAGATACTAAATTGTTTGAGGCAGGTATGCTAACTCACCTTTCAACAGGTTTAACATTAGCTGTGCATACCGGCGCTAATTTAGAGGCGATGCAATTGCAAACTAGACTGCTAAAAGAAAATAACATTCACCTGAGTGCTTGGATTTGGACACACGCTAACAAAGTTGACAACGATTCTGTTTTGATTGATTTAGCAACCCAAGGTGCATGGATTTCGCTAGATGGTGTAAAAGAATCGAATACAACTGAATACGTAAAACGGTTAAAACTGTTTAAACAAAAACAATTACTAGACCACGTACTTTTATCACATGATGGTAATGGTTATCCGAATGGTGGAGAAATACGAAAGTTTGATGCGATTTTTTTACATCTAATTCCCGAACTTTTAAAAAATGGATTTACAGCAGATGATATCAATAAAATTCTAGTGCTTAATCCAGCTAGAGCTTTTACGATTGAGGTTAGAAAAATCGAAACTGAATAATGATACTATTGCGAAAGCTTTTTCTTAAAGTAGATTTATAAAAAAGCGCATACGAAAATTGGCATGCGCTTTTTTATAAGCTATGCTAATTTTAATGATTTACGCCATCATCGCTATTATCTTCGCGATAACGACAGCACGGGTGCACAGAATCATAAGCTTCTTCAGTTGCTTTTAATTCTTTTGTATCGTGGCCCACATTTACAATAGCAGTTTTAATTAACATTGGATTCGTTTTGTTTTCATTATAAATTAATGACAACTGATGCGTTGGAATATTCCATTGGGCATACTTAACCCCTTTTACGCCCAATGCTGCTTTTTCAATTCGTTCTTTGCACATTTGACATTTTCCGTTAACATCCATAGTTAACTTTTTATTCTTCTCTTGGGCATTTACGTTCACAAAAAACAAAGCCATTATAAGCACTAAAAAAATATTCTTCATAGGTATTTATTTTACTTCTTCTAAATTTTATATCTAAATCCCGCATAAAACATACGTCCCATTATTGGTGCATACACGATACTGGTATCAAAATTTGCGCCAAACGGATTTTCTGCACTTAGCACAGGGTTCTGTTGTTTAAAATTACTCAAATTTTCACCACCAACATAAATTTCAAACTGCGTATTAAATACTTTTGTTACTTGTGCATTCATTAGACTATAACCTGCTGCATAATCGCCCAATCTGTATGCTGGAGGATTTGTATCGGTATTGGGTAAACGCTGCTCGCCAACGGTATGCAAGGTATAATCGAATCGCCATTGTCCGCCGTTTTCACTCAACTCAGTTTGATAACCGAGATTTGCAAAAAAGCGATTTTGCGCTTGTAACGGTTTCTGTAAGTTTCCGTTGTTATAATCAGTATTCACATCGTAATATTTATAAGCCGTACGTAATTCTAAATTGTTTAAAATCTCATGATTTAATTCTATTTGAAAACTATTAGCTTCACTTTTTCCATCGAGGTTATAAAAAGTAATCGCTCTAGAGTTTTCCCAATCCACCACCACCTGATTTTTAAAGTCCGTTCGATAATAATCTAGGGTTATATTCCCTGGTCTGTTTAGAAAAGTAAATCCTTGTAAAAAACTAACCCCATAATTCCATGCATCTTCTGCATCTAGACCGTAAATACTTCCTTCGGTATCTAAAATTTGAATTTGACGAGAAGTGGCAAACAATTGCTGATTTTCAGCAAAAATATTAGCTGCTCTTCGCCCGCGACCAAATGAAGCTCTTAGACTACCGCGATCCCAAGGCGTGTAACGCGCATGAAGTCTTGGCGTAACAAAATTACCGAGTCTATTATGTGTATCTACACGTAGGCCAGCCGTAAAACTCAATTTTTCTAAATTCTCGTAACTGTACTCAAAGAATGCTCCAGCCGAGACATCGTCGCGCACATAATTTAAAGTATTTACAACCTCATCATAACCATCATAAGCAAAAGTGAGCCCCGTTTTAAACTTGCTACGTGTATCACCAATAATAGAATTGAAAATTAAATTGGAATACACACTTTCGTGATCTATGTCATATTCGTTCAATCCGAAATATGAATCTTGTTTATGCAGACTATATGAGGTTTGAAAACCAATACTCTGGAACGGTAGTTCAGGAAACACATAACCCAGTTTTAAAGATGAATCGAAACGTTTAGTGTCAATTTCGCTTCCCCAGATTTCATTACCAGTTAACATAGCTGAATTAGAAAGGCGATCCGTCGTTCTATCGTAATCAACTTGTCCAACAAGTTTTTCATCAGCCAAATAACGAAGATTCAAAAAACTAACCCATCCATTTTCTGGGTCTTGATATTGCAACCTTGTCATCACATTAATTTGATTTGCCAAAGGCGCATCTAAAAATCCATCATCATTATTGTCTTCTTTAATATCGCGTCTATTGTGATGAATGTACGCACCCAAACTTAGACGGTCAGAGATTTTTTGATTAAAATGTGTATTCAGTTCTAAGCGACCATTTACATTACCGTAGCCGTTTACAAATAACTTATTATCCGTTAAAGGTTTTACTAGTTCCGTATTAATCTGCCCCGAAATACTTTCGTAACCATTTACCACACTCCCCGCTCCTTTGGTTATTTGAATGCTTTCTACCCAAGTGCCAGGTGTAAAAGTGAGTCCGTATGCCTGCGAAGCACCGCGAACCATAGGAATATTCTCTTGGGTAATTAATAAATACGGACTCGTTAAACCCAACATTTGAATTTGTTTGGTACCCGTTAATGCATCCGAAAAATTGACATCAATCGCGGGATTGGTTTCAAAACTTTCAGAAAGATTACAACAAGCAGCTTTTAGCAATTCAGCACTGTTGATAGTAACAATATTCTGCGAACTAAAATATGCTTTTTGCACCGCATCTTTCTTTTGTTCTACTACAACCTCATCTAATTCATTTGTAGGTTTCAATAGATGATGCACCATAGTGGGCTCATTAATTGTGAGCGTATCTGATTTAAAACCCACATAACTTATTATTAATTTATCGTAAGCTTTAGAATATGGAATTTGAAATAAGCCTTCTTCATTGGTAATGGTTCCTGTTTGCGAATCCATCCAATAAATATTGGCGCCTTCTAGCCCTAGGTGCTTATTATTAGCAGCAGGTTCCATTATCATACCCTTAACCATGTCTTGAGTAAAAGACAGCGCAGGGAATAATACTGTAAGTATATATAGATATATTTTCATTTGATATTTTACCTTATTAATTAATATTTACTGTTCTTAATCGTAATGCATTCGCAATTACAGAAACGGAACTAAAACTCATTGCTAAGGCAGCAATCATAGGTGATAATAATATGCCGAAAAACGGATATAGTAATCCAGCTGCAATAGGCACACCAACGGTGTTATATACCAAAGCAAAGAATAAATTTTGTTTTATATTTTTCATTGTATTATCACTTAATTTATATGCCTTAACAATACCATGTAGGTCACCTTTAACCAATGTAATTGCAGCACTTTCTATTGCAACATCGGTACCTGTACCCATAGCTATGCCCACATCACTTTTTGCCAAAGCAGGCGCATCATTAATACCATCACCAGCCATTGCTACAATTAACCCCTCTTCTTGTAAACGTGTAACTTCGTTCATTTTATCTTGGGGTAGCATTTCTGCTTGGTAATCATTTAAATTCAATTCGCTTGCAACCGCCTTTGCAGTTTCCTTATTATCACCAGTAAGCATCATAACTTTAATTCCGCTTTCCTGCAGTTCGGTTATTGCTTGTCTACTAGTTTCTTTAATTTTATCAGTAATAACAACAAATGCGACCACCGTTTTTTCGATAGCCAAAAAAGAAACTGTCTTCCCTTGTTGTTGTTCATGAAAAGCTTGATGTTCTATTTCATCGGAAATATTAGCATTCATTTCAAGCATCATCTTTATATTTCCAATGGCTATTTTTTTTCCTTCGATAATACCAGACACGCCTTTTCCGGTTACTGCATTAAAATCTGAAACCTGTAAAAATGTGATGTTTTCTTCTTTGCCATATTTAACAGTAGCTGCCGCCAAAGGGTGTTCACTCAATTGATTTAGGCTAGCCATATATTGAATAACTTTTTTAGCGTCAATATTTTCTGAAATCACTGTAACTTTCTCAACCGATGGTTTGCCTTCTGTAAGTGTGCCAGTTTTATCGACAATAAGCACATTCACTTTGTTCATTTTCTCTAATGCTTCAGCATTTTTAATAAGCACACCATTTTGGGCTCCTTTACCGACCCCAACCATAACCGACATTGGTGTTGCTAAACCTAATGCACACGGACAAGCGATAATTAGCACAGCTATTGCATTAACCAAAGCATATACATATGCTGGTTCTGGACCGAATAGGGCCCAAACGACAAATGTAATTACCGAAATAAATACGACCACCGGCACAAAATAACTTGAGATTTTATCCGCCAATTTCTGTATGGGAGCCTTGCTACGACTTGCTTGATTTACCATTTCAACAATTTGAGAAAGCAAGGTGTCTGCACCTATTTTTTGTGCTTTCATAATAAAAGATTGATTCCCATTTATGGTCCCAGCACGTACAGAATCACCTACTGTTTTCTCTTCTGGCATAGGTTCTCCGGTAATCATCGATTCGTCTACCGAACTTTCTCCTTCTTCAATTACGCCATCTACCGGAATTTTATCTCCAGGTTTTACGCGAAGTAAATCACCTAAAATTATTTGGTCTATTGCTATAGTTTCTTCTGTATCGCCAGAAACACGAACAGCTTTATTTGGTGCTAGCTTCAGTAATTCTTTAACAGCAGCATTGGTTCTACTATGTGCACGAGCTTCTAGTAATTGACCCATTAATACTAAAGTTAAGATAACAGTGGCCGCCTCAAAATAAACGTGAACTGTACCAAATTCTGTTTTGAATTGAGCAGGAAAAAAATCGGGAAACAACATGCCAAAAACACTAAATATCCATGCAACACCAGCTCCAATACCAATTAATGTAAACATGTTTAAGTTCCATGTTTTTATAGATAGATAGGCTCTTTCAAAAAACATCCAAGTTGCATAAAACACAACCGGAAGAGACAGCATAAATTGAATCCAATTCCAATATTTTAAATCCAAAACATCATACAAAGGATTGGTTGGTATCATTTCAGACATTGCAATCAAGAAAATAGGAAGCGTAAAAGCAACAGCTATCCAAAACTTATTACGAAGTTTTTTATAATTCTTTTCCTCAGTCGAAAGGTCTGCTTTTAAGGGAACCAAATCCATTCCGCATTTCGGGCAAGGTCCAAATTCATCTGCAATAATTTCCGGATGCATTGGGCATGTATATTGAACATTGGTCGTATTTACCGATAATTCTTCAACCAGATCCATTCCACATACGGGACAATCTCCAAACGCATCATATGTTTTTTCACCCTCGCAATGCATGGGGCAATAAAACGTACCCATTGCACCCGCTTTGGGTTTCACAACTTTCTTTTCTTCTGAATGGGAGTTTTCCCCAGGAATGTCAATAGTATAAGCTCCGCCATCATCCTTTAGGGCTTCTTTAAATTTTTCAATAGGAATATGAGATTCCATTTCAATTTCGGCGGAAGCCTTTTCAAGATTAACCATAACATTGGTTACGCCTTCAACTTTCTTTAAAGTTGCTTCGACATGTGAACGACAGCCGTTACACGACATGCCTGTAATAGTATATGTATGATTCATTATTTTCAGATTTATAAGCGTACCGTTAAAAGCGAACATTTTTAAATACTATGCAACAATAGCTCAAATGATAACAATGGTAATCGGAATATCCGACATAGTATTTGTTGTGTAGAACACAATCAGGGAAAATGGTATAAATCTTATATTAAGAAGACTTCGTCAAGAAGGTGAATATTCTTGATTAAAATAGGTGGAGGATATTGATCACCAGTTACAGTATTACTGGCATCATCTTGTAGTAAAATAATATAACTCTGAATATACGATACCAAAAAATACTTCTGGTCTAATTCTAAATTATCATAAGAAAATGTAAGTTCATCTTGCCCAGAAACAGTAATCATTTCGGTATCACAGCAAGAATATTCGTCCGAAATTTGCAATACCTCATCAGAATTAGAAATAGACATATCCATACCACAATCATCTGCATGTGCAAAAAGTGCCACATTCATAAGACGTCCCATACAATAATGCTTACTAACCGTCCACGAAACCGTAGAAGCTAGCACCATTAATGCCATGGTTACAGATAAAAATCTATGTAAAATTTCTTTCATCACTACAAAAGTACATAATATTAAGCAGCACCTATATACTACTAATTTCTTTAACGAAATATTAGCTTGAATGTTATGAAAAAAGGGGTAAAACGCTCTTAATACCCGAAACAATTACAATTTCACATACTTAATTTTAAAAAAATCAGTTATGAGTAGTTGATGGTGTTTATAATACCATTCATCTAATATTCAAAAAATAACTAATAAAATTTTAAGACTTATGAAAAAGCGATTAAAATCCCCTTTAAAATTAGGCTTTATGGCCTTTACACTAACCCTTTTTATGGTTGGTTGTTCTTCTGACGACGGTTCTGTATTTGATACTGGAAACCAAGGCGGCGAAGGAGATGGAGACGGCGATGATCCAGTTGAAGAAGTTGCCACTATAATTTACAACGAAGCTACACCAGCAAATAACATAGTAACTGCTAGTGCTAGTGGTGAAGTTGGAACGGATGTACCAGGTAGAGTAATCTTTACTTCTGATGCTACTACACAACGAAGAATGTACATTACACAAAATGTTTCTGGAGAAGGTGATATGCCTTTCAACAGTTTTGATTTAAACGATACTGAATTAACAAAGGCTTTAAAAGCTGATGGATCAATTGATTTAGATGGCGCTACTAAAAAAGAAATTGACTTTACTTTTAATTTACCGGTACCGGATGTAGACAATGGAACTATTGTTTATAGTTTTTGGACAACTACAGGTAAAGGTGATTTTAGAGATCCAACTAAAAGGTTAGCCTTAGGTGTAGGAACTATAACAGTAACTGTTGGAACGGGTACAAACCCATCTACTCCAGTTCGTGAGTTTACAGATATTCAATTATTCGCACCAGCTGCTGATGGTACAACAGAGTCGTTCTTCTCTTTATTAAATGAAGAAGTTTACCGAATTAACGAAGGTCCAGAATTTAGAGCTTTTTGGGATTTTGGTTATTATTATAAAGATCAAGAAGCATCTTTTGCTTCTACAGCTTCTTATGATGAATCATTTGGTTTCCCTGTTGATGGGTTAGAGCCAGGTTCAGATGAAGAAGATGCTGCTAATGAAACATTGAACGAGACGTTCTTTACACCATCAAATATGCTAGCTGCAGATTTTGATGCCATTGTTTTATCAGGTTCATTAGATGTTATTGTTAAATCGACTGGTCAAAGTGTTAGTGGTTTAGCTGTTGGTGATGTTATAGAATTTGTAGATAATTACGGTAAAAAAGGTGTTATCAAGATAACCGCTTTGGATCCTGGTTTTAATGTGAATAATAGCATCACTTTTGATGTGAAGATTCAACCATAAATAAATACAATATTGAAAATAAAGGGGATGTCATAAAATGACATCCTTTTTTTTTGTAATAACTTTAAAAATCTTCGACATAGAATAAATAATAGCAACGACCTGATTCTCAGAATAAATTACTTTTGTCAAAAAAAATGAAGATGTTTGAAGAATTAAAATCGAAAGCAACAGCTATAATAGACAGCAACTTAACTGTAGATGAGCGCTTATTAAACATTTGTGAGCTTTTGAAAGAAAAAGTTACATATTACGATTGGGTAGGATTCTATTTTAAAAATGGTGATAAGGATGAACTTAAACTTGGACCGTACGCTGGCACTCCAACAGACCATACAATAATTCCCTTTGGTAAAGGTATTTGCGGCCAGGTAGCGGTAAGCAATGAGAATTTTGTTGTACCTGATGTTCAGGCGCAAGACAACTATATAGCCTGTAGTATCACAGTAAAATCTGAAATCGTAATCCCACTGTTTGTTAATGGCGAAAATATTGGTCAAATAGACATCGATTCGAACACAAAAGATCCATTTTCTGATGCTGATGAACGCTTTTTAGAATTCATAAATAAAAAAGTAGCTCAAATACTTCCTCAAAACGTTTAAAACTTTAGTGTTTTTGTTGATAACCTCGTCTAAGTTTAACGGCTAAAAAATTTACTTTTGCATGTCGTTAACCCACACTCTATATACACGTAAAAATGAGCACTAAAAAAGCTACTTCAGCACTTATCTCCGTATTTCACAAAGATGGTTTAGAACCAATCGTAAGAAAATTTCAAGAACTTGGCATCACCATATATTCAACTGGTGGTACTGAAAAATTTATTCAAGAATTAGGAGTAGCGGTTGTGCCTGTTGAAGATGTAACAAGCTATCCTTCTATTTTAGGTGGTCGTGTAAAAACATTACACCCTAAAGTTTTCGGAGGAATTTTAAACCGTCAAGATAACGATAGTGATGTTGCACAATTGGAAGAATTTGATATTCCACAATTAGATATTGTAATTGTTGACTTATATCCTTTCGAAAAAACAGTTGCAAGTGGCGCATCTGAACAAGATATTATTGAGAAGATTGATATTGGCGGAATCTCATTAATACGAGCTGCTGCCAAGAACTTTAAAGACGTACTTTGTGTTTCTTCAATGGAAGATTATTCAGAAGTATTAGAATTAATTTCTACTGGAAATGGAAGTACAACGCTAGAAGATCGTAAAAGATTTGCTGCAAAATCGTTCAATGTTTCTTCACATTACGACACTGCAATATTCAATTACTTTAATAAAAACCACGATATAGCCGCTTTAAAAGTAAGTGAGACTAATGGAAAGGTTTTACGATATGGAGAAAATCCACATCAAAAAGGATTTTTCTTTGGTGATTTCGATGCAATGTTCGACAAATTACATGGTAAAGAACTTTCTTATAATAATCTATTGGATGTTGACGCTGCTGTTAATTTAATGGGAGAATTTAAAAATGACGCTCCTACTTTCGCTATTTTAAAACACAATAACGCCTGTGGATTAGCGCAACGAGATAATTTACACCAAGCCTATATAGATGCATTGGCAGGTGATCCTGTTTCTGCTTTTGGCGGAGTTCTTATCAGTAATAAAGAAATTGACAAAGCTACTGCTGAAGAAATACACAAATTATTTTGTGAAGTTGTAATAGCACCTAGCTACAACGCAGAAGCATTAGAAATTTTAAAAGGCAAGAAAAATAGAATTATTTTAATTCAAAAAGAAGTAGCAATGCCTGAAATGATTGTAAGAACATGTTTAAACGGGATGTTGTTACAAGAAAAAGATCATAAAACTGATGCACCCGCAGATTTAGTTACTGCGACTACAATAGCACCTACTGCTAGCGAAATTGAAGATTTAATTTTTGCTTCTAAACTTTGCAAGCATACTAAAAGTAACACCATAGTACTGGCAAAAAACAAACAGTTATGCGCTAGCGGCACTGGTCAAACATCACGTGTAGACGCCTTAAATCAGGCAATTCACAAGGCAAAATCTTTTAATTTTAACTTAGAAGGAGCTGTAATGGCCAGTGATGCATTTTTTCCGTTTCCAGATTGTGTAGAAATAGCCAATAAAAGTGGTATTTCTAGCGTTATACAGCCGGGCGGATCTATTAAAGATCAATTAAGTATCGATTATTGTAATGAGAATAAAGTATCTATGGTAATGACAGGCACACGTCATTTCAAGCATTAATTTCATTACTTTTGTCGACGAAATACACCCCACTCTAACTATAGTAACGAAACCAAACGAATTAAAATGGGATTTTTTGATTTCTTGACCGAGGAAATCGCCATCGATTTAGGTACGGCGAATACCCTCATTATTCACATGGACAAGGTTGTTGTTGACAGCCCTTCTATTGTTGCACGCGATCGTATATCGGGCAAAATTATTGCTGTTGGAAAAGAAGCCAACATGATGCAAGGCAAAACTCATGAAAATATAAAAACCATTAGACCATTGAAAGATGGTGTAATTGCAGATTTTGATGCATCTGAAAAGATGATTAATATGTTTATTAAAAACATACCTGCGTTAAAGAAAAAATGGTTCCCACCAGCTTTACGAATGGTTATTTGTATTCCTTCAGGGATTACTGAAGTTGAAATGCGTGCGGTAAAAGAATCGGCAGAAAGAGTAAATGGTAAAGAAGTTTATTTAATTCACGAACCAATGGCAGCAGCAATTGGTATCGGTTTAGATATTATGCAACCAAAAGGAAATATGATTGTTGATATAGGTGGCGGTACTACCGAAATTGCAGTTATAGCCTTAGGTGGAATTGTATGTGACAAATCTGTGAAAATTGCAGGTGATGTCTTCACAAACGATATTATTTATTACATGCGTACGCAACACAACTTATATGTTGGTGAAAGTACTGCAGAGAATATAAAAATTGAAATAGGTTCGGCTACTGAAGATTTACAATCGCCCCCAGACGAAAAATCTGTTCAGGGTAGAGATTTATTAACAGGAAAACCTAAACAAGTTCAGATTTCATATAGAGAAATTGCTAAAGCATTGGATAAATCTATTCTTAGAGTTGAAGATGCAGTTATGGAAACGCTTTCGCAAACACCTCCAGAATTAGCAGCAGACATTTACAACACTGGTATTTATTTAGCAGGTGGTGGATCAATGCTACGCGGTTTGGACAGAAGGTTGTCACAAAAGACAGACCTACCTGTATATATTGCGGAAGATCCATTAAGAGCAGTTGTAAGAGGTACTGGCATCGCCTTAAAAAACTTGGACCGCTATAAGAGCATCCTTATTAAGTAGTCTTCGGGTGCAGTAGAAATTTTCGAAAATCCGGCTGGGACTAATTTTTAAGACCAAGTGAATGCAGCAAATCATCAACTTTATAATAAGAAACAAGAATTTTCTCTTGTATATTCTGTTGTTGACTATATCCTTAGGTTTTACAATTCAATCACATTCATTTCATCAATCGCGCTTTTTCAATTCTTCAAATTGGATGACCGGCAATATATATAATGCTTCACATGGAGTTTCATCTTATTTTGAACTTCAAAAAGAAAACAAAGCATTAGTTGATGAAAATAAAAGGCTGAGAAATTTACTTTTTAATTTTGATTTAGAAGACACAGTTAAACTTGACTCGCTTCAGCTTACATATACCATTACACCAGCAAAAATAATTAAGAATAGTTATGCCGACCATCGCAATTACATTACCATAAATAAAGGTAAAAAGGACAGCGTTAAAATTGACATGGGTGTAATTACTAACCAAGGTATTTTAGGAATTGTAGAAAACACGTCTAATAATTTTGCATCGGTACAGAGTATACTTAACGAAAAATCGAACATCAATGCAAAAATTAAAAATACCAATCATTTTGGGTCTTTAGTTTGGGATGCCAATAATTATAATGTTGTTCAATTAATAGATATACCGAAACTAGTACCATTGTTGGTAGGCGATACCATTGTTACTGGAGCCATGAGCAGTATTTTTCCTGAAAACATTCCCATTGGAACAATCAAAAAGTTCGACCTAGACAATTCGGAGAACTTTTACACCATTGATGTTACTTTATTTAATGACATGACGAACATTCAAAATGTTTATGTTGTGAGCAATGCGGATAAAAAAGAAATACAAGAACTAGAAAAACAAACTGAAGCGAATGATTAGTAATTATTACTTTATCAACTTCATTAGGTTTGCACTACTTGTTTTAGTGCAGGTTTTGGTATTTAATAGGCTCAATTTTTTCGGGTTTATTAATCCGATGGTGTACATTTTATTTTTGTATTGGTATCCTGTAAAAGAAAATAGAGCATTATTAATTGGACTTAGTTTTCTATTGGGATTATCAATTGATTTTTTCTCGGACACCATGGCATTACATGCCGCATCAACAGTTACGATAGCCTATTTAAGGCCTACAATTATGCGATTTGTATTTGGCGTTAACTTTGAGTTTCAATCCTTTCGTTTAGGCAACACCACAAGGGTACAACAAATTGCATTTTTAACGTTATTAATAGTAGTGCATCATGCTTTTTTCTACACTTTAGAAATATTCAGTTTTAGTAATATTCTATTGATAATTAAGAAAATAGTCGCCAATGGCCTAGCCACTTTAGTATTGTGCCTATTGTTTACTTCACTTTTTAGTGTGCGTAAAGAATAAAAAAAGCAATAAGAAAGCTTAGTGAATATATAATTTAGGAAGATTTAATTTCCATTTAAAAACATTAATTCTCTCTTTGATGAAAAAGATTTTACTTTCATCTATCATTGTAATAATCGGGATTGTTTTTCTCGGTAGGCTTTCCTATTTACAAATTTTTAGTTACTCCCCTGATCTTGCAGGAGATCCGGCGATTAAAGAAATTTATGACTATCCTGAACGTGGTTATATATATGATCGCAATGGAAAGCTTTTAGTCGGTAATGATCCTGCCTATGATGTTATGGTTATTCCGAGAGAAGTAAAAGCCTTTGACACTTTAGAGTTTTGTAGTTTATTAAATTTAAAACATGACAAACTAATTAAAGAGCTCAAAAAAGCGCGTCATTATTCCCCAAGGCTACCTTCCGTTCTTGTTCCGCAATTATCAAAAGAGGATTATGCTAGGCTTCAAGAAAAAATGCGCCATTACACTGGGTTCTATATACAGAAACGATCTCTTCGGTATTACGACACCAATTCAGGAGCAAATGTATTAGGATATATTAGTGAAGTAAATGATCGCGATTTAGCTAAAAATCCATATTACGTTCAAGGTGAATTAACGGGTAGAACTGGAGTTGAAAAAGTTTATGAGGATACATTGCGAGGAAGAAAAGGCATTCAATATATTCAAAAAGACCGCTTTAATAGAGATATTGGCAAGTACAAGGATGGAGCCCTTGATGTACAACCGATACAAGGAAAAGAAATAACCCTTACAATTGATAAGGATTTACAGGAATACGGCGAACTATTAATGCATGGTAAATGGGGAGGTATTGTAGCCATCGAACCTTCATCAGGAGAAATCTTAACAATGATTTCTGGCCCAACATATGACCCATCGTTGTTAGTAGGAAGAAAACGTTCTGCTAATTATAGCAAACTACATTATGATTCCATTTCCAAACCAACTTTTGACCGATCTATTTCGTTTGAAAAAAGTCCAGGCTCACCCTTTAAGGCAATAAATGCGCTTATCGCATTGCAAGTTGGAGCGGTAACGCCATCAACAACTTTTACATGTCATCATGGTTTTTATATTGGAAGAAGTAAAAAAGGATGTCATTGTGGTGGTGGAACTAGAAATTTGAATAACGGAATTTACAAATCTTGTAACGCTTATTTCGTAGGAGCTTATAAAAAGATTTTCGAACAATTTCCGTCTAATGCTGAAGCAATGGATGCTTGGGAAGGTCATGTTAGAAGTTTCGGGTTAGGGTCATATTTAGGATCTGACCTTCACACAGGAAGACGCGGAAGTGTACCAAGTACTGAGCTTTACAATAAGTGGTATGGAGAAGGTGACAGAAGATGGTCAGCAACAACTACATATTCTAACGCTATTGGACAAGGAGAAGTTAATGTAACCCCTATTCAATTAGCAAACATGACAGCAGCGATTGCGAATAGAGGTCATTTTTACACGCCGCACATCATTAAAAAAATTGAGGGAGAAGATATTGAAATCCCCAAATTTACAGAACGAAGAAATACAACGATTGACAGAAAACATTTTGAGCCGGTAGTACAAGGTATGGCCGATGTATATCATAAGGGTACTGCGAGATATGTTCAAATACCAGACATCGAAATTGCAGGTAAAACAGGAACCGTGGAGAATTTTATGGTAATTGATAGCGTTAGAACTCAATTGACTGACAATTCTGTTTTTGTTGCCTTCGCACCAGTCAACAATCCTAAAATAGCTTTAGCAGTTTATATTCAAAATGGTTATTACGGTTCTAGATATGCTGGCCATATCGCTTCTTTATTAATTGAGAAATACTTAAAAGGATATATTACTAGAAAAGATCTGGAAAAGCGAATGTTAGAAAGAACATTAGAAAGAGAATATGCTAAGCCATATAGCGGTGAAGAGTTTAAGATAAATGAGTATGATTGGAGCAAAGACGCCATAAAACACGAAACGGAAGCCCGTTAAAAAATTAAGTATGGCAGTAGGTAGAAGTATTCTTAAAAGAATTGATTGGCTCACCGTATTATTCTATTTGCTTTTAGTTTTAATTGGCTGGGTAAATATTTATTCGAGCACATTTACCGATACCGATATTTCCATATTTGATTTCAGCACCTTACATGGTAAACAACTTTTCTTTATACTTACAAGTTTTGCATCGACGGTAATTTTATTAAGTCTCGATCCTAATTTCTACGAACGCTTTTCCAGTCTATTTTATATTATTGCAATGGTGCTCTTATTGGGGTTATTTCTCTTTGGTAAAACTATTGCTGGTGCTACATCTTGGTACGATTTAGGTTTTTTTAATTTACAACCTTCAGAGTTTGCAAAAGTTGCCACAGCATTAGGGTTAGCTAAATATCTAAGTGATATTCAAACAGATATAAAACGGCGCAAAGATCAATGGTATGCCTTTCTTATATTGTTAATTCCAGCTTTATTAATTATTCCGCAACCAGATCCAGGGAGTGCTTTGGTCTTCTTTGCGATGACCTTTGTTATTTTTAGAGAAGGTTTGCCATTGTACTATCTAGGTATTGGCTTATTTGCAATCTTGGTTTTTGTAATCACATTAATGTTTGGCACAGTTTGGATTGCAATTAGCATAGCCATCATAATTTTACTTTTTATGATGTTGAAAAAGAAAAAGTTTAAGGTTCCGGTAATACCTGTAACTGGTGCAATTGTCGCCACTTTACTTTTTTCACTTTCTGTTAATTTTGTTTTTAATAATGTTTTTGAACAAAGACACCGTGATCGCTTTAGTCTTTGGTTGCGCCTTGAAAAAGATCCACAAAAATTAGAAAAGATTAGACAAACTATTGGCTACAATAGTTATCAGTCTGAAAAAGCTATTGAATCTGGTGGACTATGGGGCAAGGGCTTTTTGGAAGGAACGCGAACCAAAGGTAATTTCGTACCCGAACAACATTCAGATTATATCTTTACCACCATAGGAGAGGAATGGGGGTTTTTAGGAACTGCGGCGGTAGTCGTTATTTTCACCTTAATGTTATTACGATTAGTTTTCCTGGCAGAACGCCAAAAGACAGATTTTAGTCGAATGTACGGTTATGGCGTTATTTCTATATTACTCATACATTATTTTATAAACGTCGGTATGGTAATAGGCCTATTACCAACAATCGGTATTCCACTGCCCTATTTTAGTTATGGTGGATCCAGTATGCTCGGTTTTACGGCATTACTCTTTATATTTTTAAAGTTAGATGCCAATAGAATGAAAGAAGGTTACTAGAATTTCCAATCGTTTTTAACATTGGTACTTTCAAGTTTTGCTTCAACAGCATCCGATAGTTTTTCGAAGAAATCGATTCCTGTTAACTTTTCAATTTCATCAACAGTTACGGTAAAATTCTGCAAAGGTTTTGAGCTTTCTTTGCCGGGCATTAGAAATGCAATCATTTTTAAATTATCAGCGTCTCCTCGTGCTATAATTTTATAGTAATACTTTGGCACAGCTACATCTTCATCACCTATTTCATTTAATCCATCTTCAAGCACTCCGCCCGTAGCCACAAAAATAGTATTATACTTTTTTGCCCACTGTCTCACTTTTTGCTCTAATCTATTCCATACTCCAGCATTAAAATCTCTGTCTTGTGGACTAATATTACTCGTATAAAAAGTTTCATTGTATGCCTGCTTAGAAAAACGACGATCACCAGCCGGGCAAAGATGACCTCTATCATAACCAGAGCCTTTATAGTTACGCCAATCGGCGGACTTAGTTCTTACAGCAGGGTCTTCAATAAAATACGGACGCTTACGATCATCATAAGTTAAGTGTTCTTTCTTCAGCATATAAGCTACCCATTCTGCTTGCTCAAAAGGCTCATTATAAGACAGTGTAAAATGTTGATGCGCTACAATTTCACCTGTCGTCGAACTAGGTAAAAATAGCTGAGCTATTTCAGTACTAGGACTATTTTCATCTTTTGCTGAATAGGTGTCAGGGGTGTAAAAATTTTCAAATAACCAAAAACCTATAACACATATTAAAAGTAGAATGGTGTAAATAGCTTTATTCTTAGTACGACTGCTCATGCTTCAAAAGTAAAATAAATAAAGAGTATACACCTATCTCTAATTGTAAGATTTAATAAGTTATTTCGACCAAACAGTACTATATCTCACAATACTTTTATACTTTGTGCGACGTGTATTAATCTAATAAAGAGAGAAAAACTAGTATGCTTACATGGAAAGACGTAATTCATTTTGCGGTTAATGGAAACCCAAAACCTGATAAAAGAGTAGAAAAAACTGCTGCCGAATGGCGTGAAATTTTAACACCTGAACAGTTTAGAATTACCCGTAATAAGGGAACAGAGGCTGCGCATTCAGGAGAACTTTGTGGTATTCATGAGGCCGGTTTGTATAATTGTGTTTGTTGCAACGAACCCTTATTTGATTCTACTATTAAATTTGAATCGGGTACTGGTTGGCCAAGTTTTACACAACCAATTAAAGAAAATGCTATTAAGTATATAAAAGACACCACTTACGGCATGGTTCGCGTAGAAGTACTTTGCAATACTTGTGACGGGCATTTAGGTCATGTTTTTCCTGATGGACCAAAACCAAGTGGATTGCGATATTGTATTAATTCGGAATCTATGAAACTTCAACCTACAGTCAGCGAATAGAAAGCCTAAAACAAAATATGTATAGATTCATAAAAAAAGCCTGCTAATTAGCAGGCTTTTTTTTATCATCGTAATTGGTCGTTATCCTTTAACGCTAGCCAATTTTGAATTATCTTTCTTAATACTACTATTCATCTGAATGTCTTGTAAAACATTTACTGCTTCTTCAACATAAACATCTTTTGCTAAATTCTTGTGCCAACGGTCTCTTTTCTCACGTAGAACAGAATCTTTGGTAAACAATTCTTGCTCATACTGCAAAGATTTAAAGGATAAATGAGAATCGTAATCAGCCATTTTCTTAAAATAATCTGATTTCTCTTTATCTTTTTTAACTTCTTCTTTATACACATCATATTTCAAAGAAATTACAGTTTCATCTTGTTCAGATTTAATCCACTGTGCATTCTCTTCAATTAATTTAATTTGAGCATTATTTGCCATTCTATTCTTACTATTAGCAATGGTCTTTTCAAAATCGATATAACCTTCCCAAGGGGTATAATCTGCTGGAGAAATTTTATCCCATTTAAGCGGATTAGCTTGATCTCGTTCACCTAAATCTATATAACTATATCTGTCCGGCACAACAACATCACTCTTAACACCTTCTAATTGTGTAGAGCCACCATTAATTCTATAGAATTTTTGAGTGGTCAATTTAATAGCGCCTAAGTCTCCATGATCATTACTTCGAACAATATTTTCTAATGGAATTACATTTTGCACGGTTCCTTTACCGAAAGTTTGTTTACTACCGATTACTATGGCACGCTTATAATCTTGCATTGCAGCGGCTAAAATTTCAGATGCTGAAGCAGACAATTCGTTTACTAATACTACCAACGGACCATCCCATTGAATACGTTCATCTTTATCATCATACACTTCTTTTCCATCATCTGAAGAACGTACTTGAACAATTGGTCCGTCCTTAATAAACAAACCAGCCATTTCAATTACTGTTTTTAATGAACCACCACCGTTGTCTCTTAAATCTAAAATTAAGCCTTCTGCACCTTCTTCTTTAAGGCGCTCCACTTCTTTAGCGACATCTGTTGCAGCATTACGCTCACCATAATCTTCAAAATTTACATAAAACTTAGGTAAATTAATTATACCGTATTTTTTATCATCTTTATAAATATTCGCCGATTTCGCAAAAGACTCTTCTAATTCTACAACATCTCTTGTTAATGAAATAACTTCATGCGAACCATCAATCTTTTTAACTGTAAGATCAACCACTGTTCCTTCTGGGCCTTTTATCATTTTAATAGCATCGTCTAAACGCATACCAACAATATCTACAGGCTCACCGCCATTCTGACCTACTTTTATAATTTCATCACCAACTTCAATACGTTGATCAAGCCAAACAGGTCCACCAGAAATAATACCTTCAATTTTAGCACCAGTATTCGTTTTTCTTAAACGAGCACCAATACCTTCAAATTTACCAGACATACTAGTATCAAATTTCTCTTTTTCCTCTGGTGCAAAATAATATGTGTGAGGATCAAACTCGTCTACAATAGTATTTATGTATTGTACAAACCAATCTTTACGTTGCAAATCATCTACAAAATCAAAAAATTCATCCAGTGTTTTCTGAGTAGATTTTCTAGAAGATTTTTCAGCTTCAGTAGGAGTTAAGGGCTCTTTATCCTCAGCAACATCAGTTAACTTAGAATCATAAGTACCCATAGTTGCATATTTTAACTGCTTTCTCCAACGCTGTTTTAAATCATTTTTAGATGCAGCAAAAGACTCTATTTTATAATCGATATTTATAGACTCGTCTTGTGTGTAGTCAAATGGGGTAGCCAAAACCTCTTTATAAATATTCTTAGCTTCATTCATTCTTTTCATTAATCGCTCATGTACGATATTAAAAAAAGCGATATCAGTATTTTTAATTTGATCATCTATCTGAAACTTATATTGTTCGAATTCCAAAATATCTTCTTCAATAAAATAACGTTTTGTAGGATCCAAAACATCAATAAAATCTTCAAATACACTTACAGAGAAATCATCATCAATATTCTTTGGATCATAATGCCCTTTTTCAAGCACATAAGTAATAAGCTCAAGAAGCAACTTATCTTTATCATCTGTATTTTCGAAAGATTTATTGGTAAAGCTACAAGATGCAACTGCAATCAACATTACTAATAATGCGTAGGCTAAATTATTCTTCATAGAATTTGTTTAGTTTTAAGACAATCTATTTTTTCGGAGGATGATTGTCAATAAGCGTCCTAATTTTTAATCTAATTCCCTAAGATACTGAAAAAACCATGCCATTTTGGGACCAACGGCATTAATTTTTTGTTAAACGACCTAGGGGTCATATCTCTTTTTAAACGTATTTTTATGGTTTAAATTATATAGAATGCAAAAACCCTTGATTCTAGTCACAAATGACGATGGTGTAACCGCTCCCGGCATTAAAGCACTTGTCAGTTTTATGAAAGAAATTGGCGATGTAGTTGTAGTAGCACCTGACAGTCCACAATCTGGTCAAGGACATGCCATTACACTAGATTACGCCCTATTTTCTGCCAAAATTTCGACTGATGATGACAGTGACGGGTATGTGGCATATTCTTGTAGTGGAACACCTGCAGATTGTGTTAAATTGGGCCTTCAAGAGATTTTAACTAGAAGACCAGATATTTGCGTAAGTGGCATTAATCACGGTTCCAATTCATCAATAAACGTGATATACTCAGGTACTATGAGTGCTGCTATTGAAGCTGGTATTGAAGGAATACCAGCAATAGGTTTCTCGCTCTGTGATTTTTCTTGGAATGCTGATTTTGAAGCTGCTAAGGAAGCAATAATAAAAATAGTAAGATCTGCGTTAGAAAATGGTATTCCTAATGGTGTCGTGCTCAATGTAAACATTCCAAAACTTGAAAAAGACAAAATAGCAGGTATCAAAATTTGTCGACAAGCAAGAGCAAACTGGAGAGAACGTTTTGACAAGCGCACTAACCCAATGGGAAAAGAATATTATTGGCTTACGGGTGAGTTCGAACTACTAGATAAAGGAGAGGACACAGATGAATACGCTTTATCTAAAGGCTATATCTCCGTGGTTCCCACTCAATTTGATTTAACGGCACACCATGCCATTCAAGGATTAAATAACTGGAATCTTCATGAATAAAAAAGAAATAATTATTGGTTTTATAGTAGGTATTATTGCCAATACTATTGGCACACTTGTTTATATTTTGATTTTTTCAGAAATGGGCATTATGGAAACATTTGAAGCAGCCTTAAAACAAGGCCATTTAGGTAGTCTGCTTGCATTAGGTGCTATTTTAAATCTCATTGCATTCTTTGGATTTCTTAGACTTAAAAGAGACGAACGAGCTAGAGGTGTTCTTATCGCCACCATAATTTCGGCATTAGTTATCTTGTATTACAAAATGTTCTAAAGTTCATATTGAACTAAAAAATGTGATTCAAAAGTATGAAGTACTATATTATAGCAGGAGAAGCTTCAGGTGACTTACACGGATCCAACTTAATTAAGGCATTAAAAAAAGAAGATTTAGATGCTGATATTCGTTGTTGGGGAGGTAATTTAATGGAGGCTGCTGGCGCACATTTGGTAAAGCATTACAAAGAATTAGCATTCATGGGATTTTTAGAGGTGATAATGAACCTTGGTAGAATATCTAAGAATATAAAATTCTGCAAGGCTGACATTGCCAAATTTAAACCCGACGCAATTATATTTATTGACTATTCTGGATTTAATCTAAGAATTGCAAAATGGGCGAAAGCTCATAATTTCAATACCAATTATTATATCTCACCACAAATATGGGCTTCTCGTGAAGGTCGTATTGAAAGTATTAAGCGTGATATTAATACGATGCACGTAATTCTTCCTTTTGAAAAAGAATTCTATGAAAAAAAGCACAATTACTCAGTTAACTTTGTTGGACATCCTTTAATTGATGCAATTGGAAATTCAACCAAACCCGAAGACAAATCATTTCGAGCGTCAAATAATCTTGACCCGAACAAACCAATAATTGCATTATTACCCGGTAGTAGAAAGCAAGAAGTTGAAAAAATGCTTGAACTAATGCTTTCTGTTGTTGAAGATTTCGGCGATTATCAATTTGTAATAGCCGGCGCACCTAGTCTAGATGATGACTTTTATAAAACTTTCTTGAATGGAAAGAATATCAACTTTGTATCCAACCAAACATATGACTTGTTAAGTCTTTCTTTTGCAGCCTTAGTAACAAGTGGCACGGCAACATTAGAAACTGCATTATTTAAAGTACCCCAAGTAGTATGTTACAGAGCGAATTGGCTGTCATACCAAATAGCTAGGCGTATTATTACGTTAGATTACATTTCATTGGTGAATTTAATTATGAACAAAGAAGTTGTAAAAGAACTAATTCAGAATGACCTTACTACAAAGAATATTAGAAAGGAGCTTAAAAACATTCTTGAAGGCCCAAAAAGAACTCAACAAATTGATGCCTATTCTGAACTGGAAAAGAAATTAGGTGGTAAAGGCGCAAGTGAAAATACTGCCAAATCTATCATTAGAAATATACCTTCACAATAGAAAATTTACATTCAAAAATTCATTTTGCAAAAAAATGTATAATTTTGAGTATCCCCATAGAACTAAAACTACTTTGATGATGCAAAGAATATTATACATCTCACTATGCCTTTTGGTGTGTAGTTGTGGCGTATCTAAGAAAAGTACAACGTCTTCAAAATCGCGTTCGGTAACCGTTAATGCTTCAGAAAAAAGACCTCATGTAAGCGTTGAAGGCACTCCAACCAAACGAACCACAGTTGAAAGAAAAAAGAAAAATATTTCGATTTCAAAAGCTGATGAAATAATAAATACTGCGCTAACTTTTTCAGGAACACGTTATAAATTTGGCGGCACAAGTAAAAGAGGAATGGATTGCTCGGGACTACTTTATGTGTCATTTGGTGAACACGATGTCTCATTACCACGGGTCTCTTATCATATGGCTGAAGAGGGTAAGCGTATAAATGTTAGAAATGTAGCGAAGGGAGATCTTTTATTTTTTAAGACTAGTAGAAAAAGCAAACGTATTAATCATGTAGGTATGGTGGTAGCTACAGGCGATGAAATAAAATTTATTCATGCCAGTTCTTCCCGAGGGGTAATCGTTTCTTCACTAAGAGAAGGCTATTGGAATTCCGCTTTTGTGAAGGCAAACCGGATACTTTAAAATGCAGCTGTTACGCTTTGTACCCATAAAGCTAACGGCGTTTCTTATTATTGGTATTTTAATTGGTTCTTTTACTAATCTTAGTATTCCTATTGCCTTTGGAATAACAATTATACTTCTAATACTACTTGCATTTATTTTTACAAAAGAGAAAAACAGGCAGCGCCAAGCTTTCGGTAGTATTACCTTTTTACTAACCATTTCAATTGGCATATTAGCGACCTCACTTTCTAATCCCCTAAACTTAGCTAGTGACTATAGTAAAATTGAAACTACAAAAGTAGCAAGTTGGCATGTAAAAGTTACTGAGGTTCTCAAGCCAACAAACTTCTCGAATCGATATTTTGCTTCAATAATTTCTACAAATAATAAAAGAGCTACTGGTAAAATTTTATTAAGTCAGTTAAAAGATTCGTTACAAACCCCGTTTTACATTGATGATGAATTACACATTGTTGGAAAATCAGAAGTTATTAAACCTCCATTAAATCCACATCAATTTAATTACAAAAATTACATGTTGGGGTTAGGTGTTCGAGATCAACTATTTGTAAAAAATGACAACTATATATTAGAAAAAAATGTAAGTACAAGCATATATGGTTTAGCCGCAAATATTAGAAATAAGATTATAACAAATTTAAAACAGGAAAATTTCGGACCCGAAGAACTATCTGTTATTCAAGCACTTTTATTAGGCCAACGCAATGATATTTCGACTTCGACTTATGATGATTACAAAAACGCTGGAGCAGTTCATATTTTAGCACTTTCTGGTTTACACATTGGTATTTTGTTATTGTTGTTGAATTTTTTATTACAACCACTCACCTATTTACCGCATGGTAAAACAGTTAAATTAATTTTCACGGTATTCCTTCTTTGGGGGTTTGCACTTGTTGCGGGGCTTTCTGCAAGCATTGTTAGGGCAGTTACTATGTTCACTTTTGTAGCCTACGCATTGTATTTAAATAGACCGAGTAACACTTTTAATATTCTCGCGCTTTCAATGTTTTTTATACTCTTAGTTTTTGACCCCAATCTTTTATTTCAGGTAGGTTTTCAAATGAGTTATGCAGCCGTCTTTTCAATAGTATGGATATACCCTTTGCTACAAAAATTCTGGTTTCCGAAAAATATTGTTCTTCGAAAAATTTGGCAATTATTATCTGTAAGTATAGCCGCCCAATTGGGGGTATTACCCATTAGTCTTTTCTATTTTCATCAATTTCCTGGTTTATTTTTTATTTCAAATCTTTTAATAGTTCCGGCTTTAGGGCTTATTCTTGGTATGGGAATTCTTGTAATTGCATTATCCTTAGTGAACATTTTACCACCGATTTTAGTCACCATATATAATTCTTTAATTGGTTGGATGAATTCCATAATAGCCTGGGTAGCTAAACAAGAAAGTTTTGTATTTAAGGATATTTCATTTGATTTCTCACAACTTATTATCGCTTATTTCATATTAGTTGGCCTAATTTTATTCACAAGCAGAATCAATTTTAAGAGGGCATTATTTTTAGGGAGTACTCTCCTTGTATTTCAACTTTATACAATTGGAACAACCTTTAAAAAAAGTCAGAAAAGATTACTAGTATTGGTGCATCAAACCAAAAACACGATACTATTAGCACAGAACGGAAAGAATCTAGAGGTTTTGTGCACAGATTCGGTTAAAGCAAAAAGTCTTGTACAAGGTTACAAAGTTGCCGAGCGCAATACTACGATTAAAAACAAGTCCTTGCAAAATGCTTATACTTTTAAAAATAAAAATATTTATCGGTTAGATAGTTTAGGTATTTATCCTTTAAAAAAATCGAATGTAAATTTATTATTGATTACCCAATCGCCTAAAATAAATTTAGCCCGATTTATAGATTCTGTCCAACCAAACAGAATTATTGCGGATGGAAGTAATTATAGAAGTTATGTTAACAGATGGAAAAAAACTTGCCTAAAAAGAAAAGTCCCTTTTCATTATACTGGTGAAAAGGGAGCTTTCTATTTTGATTAAAATAGCATTAATGATCTGCTAATTCGAAACCTTCGTTTTCGTCATTATGCATAACAGTTTCTTTGTCTTCAGCTCCATGCGTAAGTCTTCTTAATGGTTTTATTAGAAGTATTACTAGAAAACCAAAAAGCACAGCAAAAATAAACAAGCCTCCAAATATATTTAGCTCTCCCGCTTTAGAGGCACTTTCTCCTATAACTCCGGCAACTTTATTACCCAAACCAGTTGCAGCCCAATATACACCCATCATAAGTGCCATATATCTGGCTGGAGCCAACTTGGTAAAAAAGGATAAAGAAACCGGAGACAAACATAGTTCGCCCATTGTATGAAAAAAATAGGCCAATACTAACCAGTACATTGCTGAACTACCGTTTGCTTCATATTCCATTGAAGCGAATACCATATAAACAAATCCTATGCCCATTATTATAACACCAGTAGCCATTTTAAAAAGTGAATCTGCCGCTTTTCCCTTTAGCTTTCTTTTAGCCCATATATTCGCTACAAAAACAGAAAACAGAATAATAAATCCGGCGTTAGCTCCCTGAAACCATGCAGCAGGAACCTCCATACCCATGAACATTCTATTTGTTTTCTCTTCAGCATAAAGGTTCATAAGTCCCCCCATTTGCTCAAAGCAACCCCAAAATACAATTACCATCAATAAAGACAATAATAACACAACATATCTATCTTTCTCTATCTGCCCATTCAGGTTTTTATAAATCATCATCATTAAACCCGTTATAAGGGCCAGAACAATAAATAAAACCCCAAAACCCCAACTATCTGCTCCTTCATATGTAAAACCAGCATAAAGAGCATACACCAGCATAACTGCCACTATGACTAATTGTAAAGGGGATTTAAATAATTGACCAAATAATGTTGACAAACTAATATCATTCGATTTATCTTCAATTGTTGGCACATTACCGACATGTGCCAAAAACCGTTGTCCATATAAATACACAAATAATCCAAGTGCCATTCCAATACCTGCAAGTCCAAATCCGGCGTGCCAGCCATAAATTGCTGCAACTAAGCCAACTGAAAGCGAGGCAGTAAACGAACCTAAGTTTATACCAACATAAAAAATACTGAAACCTTTATCTCTTCGAATATCATTCTGTTTATAAAGTCCACCAACCATTGTTGAAATATTCGGCTTTAGCATTCCCACGCCAAGAATTACCAAACCAAGACCAGTATAATAAGCCCAAATAGCATCAATTGCCAAAACTGCATGACCAGCAGTAAGCAATATTGCACCTATTGTAACTGCCTTTTTTTGGCCAATATATCTATCAGCAATAAAACCACCAGGAATACTCATTAAATAAACAAGCATGGTATACCAACCATATAGTGCCAATGCTTCTGTAGTTGACCAACCTAAACCAGATTGCGGGTCATTCTCCAAAGTTTTTGCAGTCATATACAATGTTAATAAGGCTCTCATACCGTAATAAGAGAAACGCTCCCACATCTCTGTAAAAAACAAAACGTACAATCCAACTGGATGACCAAATAGCTCTTTTCTATGTACTGGTTTAATTATATCTGCCATACTATTTATCCGTTATATACAATTAGAATTATACTCTTTTTATCAAAAATAAACTAAAAACAAAATCAGCCTTTTATCTTACCATCTTTTATATCCGAATTTTGTTCTGATGGCTTTCCTAAATTTTGATGAATAAAATCGGTCATTTTATTAAACAAGTGTACTCTTGTATTACCCCCATATATACCGTGGTTCTTATCTGGGTAAATAGCAGAATCGAATGGTTTATTAGCTTGTATTAAAGCTTCTGCCATGCGCATCGTATTTTGAAGGTGCACATTATCATCACCAGAGCCATGTATTAACAAATACTTTCCTTTTAAAAGTTCTGGGTAATTAAAAGGAGAATTATCATCATAACCACCTGGGTTTTCTTCCGGTGTACGCAAGAAACGCTCTGTATAAATAGTATCGTAAAAACGCCATGAAGTTACCGGCGCGACTGCAATAGCCATTTCAAAGACATCATTTCCTTTTAGAAGGGCATTGGTACTCATATGCCCTCCAAAACTCCAACCCCAAATACCAGTTCTATCTTCATCGATATAAGGCAGCTCACTCAATTTTTTAGCGGCAGCAATTTGATCTTCTGTTTCATACTTCACTAAATTTAAATATGTTGATTTTTTAAAATCTGCACCTTTAAATCCTGTACCTCTACCATCAACACAAACAATTAGGTAACCTTGTGCAGCCAGCATCTGGTGCCAATAATCACGATCACCCATCCATTTATTAGCCACAGATTGCGAACCAGGACCACTATATTGATACATTAACATTGGGTACTTATTGTTTGCATTAAAATTTGCTGGCTTAATCATATATATGTTAAGCTCGTTCCCATTAATATCAATAGTTGAAAACTCCTTCGGACTAAATTGATATGATTTCAATTTACTTTTTAAAGCTCCATTGTCGGTAATTACTTTTAATTTTTTACCGTATTTAGATTCGTGCAAAGAATATTGTGGTGGAGTAGTCGCACTTGAATATGTATTTATAAAATTTGAAAAATCCGCACTAAAATCTGCGGCATTACTCCCTTCTTGAGAAGACAATCGTTTTTTATTTTCTCCACTTGTTTCAATACTATAAACATCTCTATTAATCGAACCGTTTTCTGTAGATTGATAAAACACTTTATCATTTTCTTGATCATAACCATAGTAATTAGTTACTTCCCATTCACCTTTAGTAATCTGGTTCATTAGTTCACCATCTTGATTATATAAGTAAATGTGATTGTAGCCATCTTTCTCGCTAGTCCAAATAAAACTATCATCAGATAAGAAAGTAAGGTTATCCGTAACATCTATATAGGCCTTATCTGTTTCATCAAGCAAAACTCTTGTCGAATTATCTTTTGTGTTAACCTCAATCAACTGCAGATGATTTTGATGACGATTTAATGTTTGTAGACTTAGATAATTAGCATTATGCATCCATTCAAATCTGGGAATATAATACGGGTTACCGAGTTCAACTTTTGAAATATTTTTCGATTTTACATCAAAAAGGTGGAGGCTAACCACAGCATTATCTTGTCCAGCTTTCGGATATTTAAATTCTTCTTCGGTTGGATATAAACCAGTACCATAAATATCCATAGAAAATTGAGGCACATTAGTTTCATCAAACTTTATAAAGGCAATCTTAGTTCCGTCAGAATTCCATTTAAATGCACGTACAAATGCAAACTCTTCTTCATAAACCCAATCGGTAACACCATTGATAATTTTATTTTTGGCACCATCTTGGGTTATTTGTTCCGTTTGTTTTGTTGTTGTATCAAAAAGATAAATGTTATTTTGAAAAACGTAAGCAACTTGTTTTCCATCTGGTGAAAGTGCTGGAGATTGAATCTTGTTATCAGAAACTTTAATATTTCTTTTGCTCTTAATATCATAGATGTAATAAACACCGAGTCGTGAACGTCTATAAATAGATTCAATATCGGTTGCTAATAGTAATTTAGATTCATCATCACTAAACTCATAAGAAGTAAAAATTAAACCTCCGATATCAGCAGAAGAAACGATAACCTCATCTTTTGCTAATGTTCGATAATCATACTTATCTATGGATACAGTGCTCGCTTCAATATTTGTATTTAGAATGGTATACTGTTTTCCATTTTTCATAGAACGAAGAACATCCATACCTTGAGTTCTAAATGCACCTCCGTAAATTTCTTCTACAGTAATCTGTTTTTTCTGTGCTACTGCTGTCGTTAATATGGCAATAAACAGAAACGATACTAATTTTAAATTCTTCATCAATTTCAATAATGTTATAAAAATGCCAAGTTTAACGATAATTAACCAAAAATTAAACTTTATTGACAAAATAATATAAGTTTAACAGCGGTTTAGACTCATATTACAAAGTGAGATAGATTATAAGGCTAATTGTTATCTTTGTAGTCATAATTTAACCACCATGTCCACCCCTATTTCTGGATTTTCAAAACTTACCAAAGAAGAAAAAATTGATTGGTTAGCTTCTCAATACACTACTGATTCTGAGCAGACTAAGACAATTTTAAAAAACTATTGGAATTCTGACACCAATCTGCAGCAATTGCACGATGAGTTTATTGAAAACACAATTTCAAACTTTTACCTACCACTTGGAATCGCACCTAATTTCTTGATTAACAATAAATTAATCGCCATACCTATGGCTATTGAAGAAAGTTCTGTGGTTGCCGCTGCCAGTAGGTCTGCAAAATTTTGGCTCGAAAGAGGCGGTTTTAAAACTACCATTTTAGGGACTGAAAAAGTGGGTCAGGTTCATTTTATTTTCAAAGGAAATACCGAAAAACTGCATATTTTTTTCAATAAAATAAAATCAAAACTTCATTCGGCAACCAAACACCTCACCCAAAGCATGGAAAAACGTGGTGGTGGTATTATAGATATAGAATTAAGAGACAAAACAGCCTTGCTACCAAACTATTACCAATTGCACTGCACTTTTGAGACCAAAGATGCAATGGGCGCTAATTTTATTAATTCTTGCTTAGAACATTTAGCAAAAACCTTAAAAGAAGAAGCTAACAATTATTCAAGTTTCACACCAGCTGAAAAAGAAATAGAAGTGGTGATGAGTATCTTATCTAATTATGTACCCAATTGTGTAGTAAGAGCAGAAGTTAGTTGCCCTATCGAAGATCTGAATATCAAAGCAAACCTAGCACCTTTTGAGTTTGCTAACAAAATAGAAAGAGCAGTACAAATAGCCAATGTAGAACCGCATAGAGCTGTTACCCATAATAAAGGTATAATGAATGGTGTTGATGCTGTTGTATTAGCTACTGGTAACGATTTTAGGGCTATAGAAGCAGGTGTACATGCGTACGCTGCAAAAGATGGCCATTATCGCAGTTTAACCAGTGTAAGTATAGCACAAGGTATATTCAATTTCAGCATAGAATTACCGCTGGCAATAGGCACTGTAGGTGGTTTAACCAGTATACATCCATTAGCTAAATTGTCTTTAGAATTATTACAAAGGCCATCTGCGGAAGAGCTAATGCAAATAATAGCCGTAGCAGGACTGGCACAGAACTTTGCAGCACTTAGTGCTCTTGTTACTACAGGCATTCAGCAAGGCCATATGAAAATGCATTTGGGCAATATTCTGAATCAATTAGGGGCCACAGCAATACAAAAAGAAATATTAACGAAACGGTTTAATACAGAAACGGTTTCGCATACTGCAGTTGCAGAAGCACTAACTGCCCTGAATAATAACTAATAATGACCTACTACAGCAACGGTAAATTATTACTAACAGGTGAATATGCTGTGTTAGATGGCGCCCTAGCACTTGCAATACCTACTAAGTATGGGCAATCATTAAAAGTTACAGAAACCAATTCTTTCGAAATTATTTGGAAGAGTTATGATGAAAAAGGGATTGTTTGGTTTGAGGCTAATTTTAGTCTGCCGTCTTTAAATAGTATTGATTGTAATGATACAGACCTAGGCAATAGGTTATCGGAAATACTTAGGGAAGCTCAAAAAATAAATCCTGAATTCTTAAAAGATTCAAAGGGGTATGCTATTGAAGCCACTATAGATTTTCCAAGAAATTGGGGCTTAGGCACTTCTTCCACATTAATTAACAATATTGCGCAGTGGGCGAATATAAATGCCTTTGAATTATTAAAAAACTCATTCGGTGGTAGTGGCTATGATATTGCATGCGCACAAAATAACACACCTATTTTGTATCAATTAGAACAAGGTAAGCCAACAGTTCTAAAAACTTCATTCACAAAAGAATTTATTCAGAATTTATACTTTGTTCATCTAAATGAAAAACAAAATAGCCGAGATGAAATTGCACGGTACAACAATCAAGAAATAGATAAATCGAATTTGGTTCAAAAACTTTCTTCAATAACCAATCAGATAATTAATTGTAAAAACTTATCAGAGTTTGAACTTCTCTTAAATATTCATGAAACAATTCTTGGGTCTGTATTAAATACTACGCCCGTCAAAAAATTACTTTTTGAAGATTTTAAAGGTGCTGTAAAAAGCTTGGGAGCTTGGGGTGGTGATTTTGTATTAGCAACTGGCGATGAAAGTACTCCAGACTATTTCAAAAAAAAGGGATACACAACCGTGATCCCTTTTAATTCTATGATGCTATAAAAATTAGTCTAGTAAAACACTGACCTGTTATCTTCTATTTCAGCGCCTTCTTTAAGAGCGTTATATACTGCAGTATTTACTTTGGCAGCAGCTGCAGACTTTAAATTATTAGCATACGTGCTATAATTATCCAATTTTGCAGCTTCTTGTTTCTTATTCAAGGTTACTATAAAAATACCCGTTTCACCTTCGATTAATCCAGATGTTTCACCTTCATTCATCGCATAAGCCGTACCCACTACAAGTGGCTCACTACCAGCACCAGGAATCGTTGGCGACTTAACCGTTACAGCAGTAGCAGTTGATGCAGAAACATTATTGTCTTTTGCAAAATCATCTATAGACTTGCCTTTATTAGCTCCAATAATTTGAGCTGCTTTTCTTTCTTTTCTAATTTTAGGAAGAACAGTAGCAGATGCATCTTCAACAGTCATTAATCCTTTGGCATATGTAGCAGTCAATTGTACAACAGCATATCCGTTATCAACTTCAAATCTTTTTATCTCACCAAGTTCTGTATCTTCATTAAATGCCCATTGAACAATAGCTCGCTGTGCAGAAAGTCCTGGCAAGTTTTCATCCATTGCCTTAATTTTATTAACTGGTCGTATTACAAACCCTTTTTCTTTAGCTAAATCAGAAAATGCTTTATCCGAACTTTTAGAATCGCTTTCAAATTGAGTAGCATCGGTAAATAATTTATTAAGTGTTTCTTCCGACGCTTCAATCTCACGTACTAATGTTGCTATTTGAACAATATCTTCTTTATCGTCTACTTTAATAATATGAAAGCCAAAATCGGTTTCTACCATACCTATAGTTCCTACAGCATTTCCGAATGCAAAGTCATTAAATTTTGGCACCATTGTACCTTCTTGAAAATAACCTAAATCTCCACCATTAGCTGCAGATGGTCCATCAGAATTATCACGAGCTAATTCTACAAATACAACATCCTTTTTCTTAGCTTCTCTCAACAAACGTTTTGCTTCAGCCTCCGCTTCTTCTTTTGTTCTAGTAACTTCTGGGTTAGCACGCTGTGCTCCAACATAGCCAATTAAAATATGACTTGCTTTAACCGAACCATTAGCTTTTCTACCCATCATTCTTGAAATCTTAAAAGCATCGCCATCTCTATAAGGTCCAAATACTTCACCTACTTTTAAACCCATTAAGGTATCAGCGTATTTAGCAGGCAATTGCTTTTTAGCTTTGTAAATTGTATCAAACTTTACATCTGAATGGCGATCCAAAAATGCTTCCATATCAGTTGTTGTACTAAAACCAGCAATTGTATCCGTTTTATCGGTCTGTTGATTATATTCTACCGTTTCATTTAATAGACCTATAACTGCATCTTCAACACTTTTTACATCGGCGTCAGAAGGTTTTTCATTAAAATATACAAACTGTAAGTCTCTAGCAGGGTCTTGCTTGTAATCATCTTTATGAGCACTGATATAGCTTGAAATTTCGCTCTTCGTTACATTAATAGTACTATCTGGAATTGAAGTGAATGGAACCCGAACATATTTAATATCTAGTTTTTCATTCGCCAATTTGTAATCAAGTTCTCCTTCTTTTAAGGAAGATCCAACACCAGCCTTAATTAAATTAAAATAAGTCTGTTCTTTGGCACTTTGAATAATAGAAGTTTCGTCTTGAAGCCAAAGGTTATACTGATCAGGGCTATTTACTTTTAAATCTGCAATAAACTGCTTGAATTTGAATTCATCAAAAATTCCATCCTCATTTAAAAATTGTGGATTCTGGGAATATCCAGGATTTGTTTTGATGTAGTTCATAATTTGATCTTTTTCGATATCTACACCAAGATCCTCGAATTGAGCACCTAAAATAGAATTACGAACTTCTTGATCCCAAACTTGATTTACTACTTGCATAGTAGAAGAGGTGGGTCCCATTCTGCGACTTAGGCTTTCTACTTTTTGTCTGAATGCGTCTACAGGTACTTCAATATCGTTTACTTCTCCAATTGCAGAACCAACTTTGTTTCCACCGCCACCCATACTTCCGCTACTAAATATTCCGGAAATCACAAATGCGAATAAAGCCAAACCAATAATCAAGATTAATATGGTTGTTTGCTTTCTAATATTGCCTAAAATTGCCATCTTCTGTATTATTTTAAATCAGTTGGCGAAATTAGTGTTTTCCTGTTAATTATTAAAGGAATTTATTGAAACAACAGCAATTGCAATAGTTGGTCAATACATAGAGAACCAGCGCTTTGAAGAAGCACAGCAATGACTTAGGAGTCCTTATCTATTATTTGCAAGCTAATAGTATCTATTTTATTACTAGACACCTCTAATATGGTGAAAAGAAAATTATCTATTTTAATTTCGGATTTAAGTTCAGGAATTTCTCCTGTGTTATGCACTAAAAGGCCAGCTAAGGTCTCATACTCCTCACTTTTAGGTAACTCAATTTTATAGATTTCGTTGATATAATCTACTTCTAAACGTGCTGAAAACTTAAACTTAGTTTCGTCGATTTGTTCTTCGATATGATCTGTACTATCATGTTCATCTTCAATTTCTCCAAAAAGCTCTTCTACAATATCTTCAACCGTCATAATACCAGAGGTACCACCATATTCATCGAGTACTACAGCAATACTCTTTCTCTTTTTTGTAAGAACATCTAAAATATCATGTATTAGCATTGTCTCCGGAACAAATTCCACCGGCAACAAAATACTCTTTACTGTTTTCGGCTTTTTAAAAAGTTCAAACGAATGAACATAACCGATAATATTATCAATAGTATCTTTAAAAACCAATATTTTAGAATATCCTGTTTCACTAAAAAGCTTAGTAAGGTTTTTAGGAGTTTCATGAAGCTCTACCGCCATTACCTCAGTTCTTGGCACCATTACTTCTCGTGCTTTTACAGTTGAAAAATCAAGAGCATTTTGAAATATTTGAATTTCTGAATCTACCTCATCTTCTTCTTCTACAGCGTCCATTTGCTCTGTAATATAATCTCCAAGTTCAATTTTACTAAAAGCCAGTTCAACTTCATCACCATCAGTTTTTAGAAAAGTTCGAAGAATAAAATCGGAAACCCAAATCACAAAATCGGACACAAGTGAAAATAGCAAATAGAATATATACGCAGGTAATGCTAATATTTTAAGCAGTGAATTAGAATAAATCTGAAAAATAACTTTAGGCAGAAATTCAGCTGTTAATAGTATAACCAGTGTCGAAATAACCGTCTGTGTTAACAATCTAAAATCTGTAAAAAGCAGATTTAAGAAGCTACCAGTAGTAGTATCAAAACCAGCAAACCAATTCATTAGAAAATCACCCATGAAGAAGCCGTAGATAACTAAAGCAATGTTGTTGCCAATTAACATTGTAGCAATATACTTCGATGGTCTTTTAGTAAGCTTTGATAGAATTTGGGCTAAAAAGCCTTCTTGCTTTTTTTCAATTTCAATATGAATCTTATTTGCTGAAATAAAGGCAATCTCCATCCCTGAAAAAAAAGCAGAAAATAATAAAGCGGCAATAATTATGGTAATTTCCACTAGTTACTCTTATTATCTTGTTGATGTTTTTCAAACTTCATACGGTAGTTTCTTCTAAAAACAAACATGCCTACTGATACAATAGCAAAAAAGATAAACAAGTATGCATTGTTACGATCTACATTCCAATCAGTAAATATTCTATAAAGTGAAAAGAATGCCACAATTAAATATAGATATTCGGTATACTTTAAAATCTTAATCATTTGTCTTCGTCTTTTATTAACATTAGACCATAAGTCTTATGCGCATTCAGTAAACTTAAATCTTTGTTGAAATCCATTCCTTCACCATCCATAATGGTTCCGTCTTCAGGATTGGTATATGTGAATTTTTCTTGCGTAAATATCCAATCATTTCCTTGGTCTAAATACAGTTGCGGTGCCTCTAACTTTTTACCGTCATGACCTTCAATCACCACATTACCTTGCAAATCTATCAAATTTGTAACAACATAAATAATTCCGTAATCAGCAGTAACCACACTTTTATTTCCTTCTTGATCAAAATAGTCTACTTGTAAACCATTCGGAAATATACGATGAGCAAAATTTAAATTTGTAAAACTCTCACAAAGGGGACTGGTTAGAACTGCATTTACATGTGCTGAATCAATTTTTTCATTTCTTAGTTCTTCATCTAAGGTAGAATAATTCATTACAAAATTTTCAGCAATACCTTCTGGAAACAAAAGTGGAGCCGCTTCATCACCTACTCTTTTATAGCCATCATTACAAGCAAAAAAAAACATTGCCACAATAAAAATCGTGGCAATGTTCCTAATATAGTAAGTTGAAAATATTTTCATTCTTATATGCTCGGCACCTTAACGCTGCCACCAACCCAACAGTTGAATTTTATTGTTTCACCAGCTTTACCCGAGCTAAAAATCATCTCTTTCGAAGGTGCTCTTTCTGAGTAACTTCTTGCAGATTTATTAGCTGTACCACTTAATGATGGATCCACTCTACCTGCTTGTCTAGCCAAGTCAGCTGCTTTCCAGTATATAGCTCTTTTAGAAAAGGTATCAGTACCACAAGCATTAGCACTCGTTGCGTAAAGATTAGCAATTAACAAATAAGCACGCCCGTTAGCAGAATTGGCATCTATTGCTTTCTGCGCATACTTTCTAGCTGTAGATTTACTACCTTTTCTTTTGTTAATTACAGCAACCTTGTAAGCTATTTTAGATTTCTTAATATTATCTGTTTCTAGGCTTAATGCTTTATCAAAATCAGCTAATGCACCTGCAGAATCTCCATTTTTCATTTTAAGTGTACCACCATAAACATATGCATCAGCAGAAGGATCTAAAGCCAATTGCGCTTCAAACAGTTTTTGAAACATTGGATCGTCTGTACATTCTTTATTAAACATAAGACTAACAGCCCTTTTTACCCATTCTACATTACCCTTATTTTGTTCAAAAGTTTTCTGATATAAAGGAATTAAGTTTTCACAATCTGCTAAAGGACCCAATTTAGAATCGATACTCCCTGCAATTTTACCAAAAGACTCAGAGTTTGTACGATCTGCTTTAAGAATTTTCTTTTCTTTTGAAGTTAATGTACCTGCTTCTTCTTTAGGTAAAAGTTTAGCAATTCTATTTGTTCTTATAGTAATTTCTTCTTCTACTTTAGCCGTTACATCATCATAGACATCAAAAACTTCTTGAAGATCTTTTTTGCCTGTTTTATGTAAATCCACTAAACTAGAAAAGTACAAGTATAAAGCCTTTGGGTTCTTAAAATTATCGCGATCTTCTTTCATCGCTTGCCCTAGATTATCATAAATTTCTTCATCATCAGCCATTTTATTATCATACTTCAACATAATCTTGTCGATAATAACATCTGCCTTCTTCGTTTTTGCTGGGAAATATTTTAAGCTATTATCATATAAGGTCATCAAATCGGTAATAAAACCATCTTTTTCAGCACCAGAAGACTTTTTTATTTTGTCTTTTAAAATACGCTCACCGTACAAAAAGTTAGCTCTATTTATATCAGGACAATTGTCATAAACCATTTTCCATGGCGTGTATGCCGCATCATAATTTTTAACCTTAGCGTGTTCCACATAAATGGAAAGGTTGGTCATACATTCTTGATTTTGGGCTTGGGCATTAACTGCCGTAAAGAACCCTAAAAAGAGTATTGCCGTAAAGTAAAATTTCGTTTTCATATTATTTGATTATTTACAGGGGGTTAAAATACTAATTTTTTTCAATAACACTATAGTGATATCTTCAAAATGCCATCAGTAAACAGTTAAATAACATTACTGATGTTAATTTAAAAAAATACATTTAAAATAAAAATCACCAATAATATGATTTTTAGATAGACTTTTCAAAAAAAAACCAGCTAAGAATCTAAAAAAGATTAATCAATTTTTCTTTTTTGGAACCAAATATCGTTTAATGATAAACCTACATTAATTTTAAAATAACTTTCTTCAATTAAATCTGCCGAAGTAGTTCCTCTTCTTCCGAGTTCAAAACCAAGGTTTAAATTAGAAAAACTTCTACCCAGCGGTAAACCAAATCCAAAAGTTATGCCAAAATTGTTTATATCGGTATTATTTACAACCATACCTGTTCTATCAAGGCGTAAACCAGCCCTATAAGTTATTCGTTTCCAGTAGCTTGAAAACGGTCCTGCTTCTGGAATATAGAATCCTCCTAATGCCAGCGTACTAGCATCTTTATAAACCAAGTTATCTATTGCTAAAAATTCATTTTCAAAAGAGCTCATTTGCTGAAAGCTGTATTCAGCCCCTAAAAACCACGATTGCTCTTTTCCATAACCAATACCCAAAGTAGTTTTAGTTGGTATTTTAATATCAGTATTTTTCAACACCAAGGCATCTAAATCAACTTCATACGTTTCTTCATCGCCGCCATCTATTAGTGAAAACGAACCAACTTCTTTAGTGTTTTCCGAGGTTAAATTCGCCTGGGTATTAATGCGCAAAGAAGCAACCAAGGTATGATTGTTCTTAAAAGTTGGGGCATAGTTCAATGCATAATTAAAGTCGAATCCATTTACTCTAGACGACCGATTATCTTGTACGCCTAGCTGAACACCTTCGGTACTTTGTATTCTTCTACTTTCTAAGGTTCCAAAATTAAGATTCGCCGTTGCACCAACACTCAAGTTCTTGGCAAACTCCCATCCAACCGAAAAATAAGCCTTGTTCAGTCCGCCACTACCTATATATTGATTGGTTAAAGTTGAATCCGCCGTAACAGACACCAAATTATACCCTACCGATGATACTGGCATAATACCAAAACCGATTCCTAGTCCTTCTTTCAGACTAAGCCCAATAGCCAAATAATCTAAATTCGTTATATTATTACTCTCTTGAGCTGTATAACTTTTCAATTGAAGTTGTTTATAGGACATACCTGCAGTGTAAGTAGTCATACCAAAGTTATCTCCAAACTTCACTCCCAATTGACTGTATGCAGCCGGATTTTGAAGGTTTACGTGTATACTATCTGCATACATACCAATTCCGCCCATCATTTGGTTCTCGTAAGTACTTTGAGACCTTAAATCACCAATACCAAAATAAGAGTAAGGGGAAACTGAACCATCTTGCGCAAAAACACCTGTAGCGGCTATTAACGCTATAACAATACCAATTTTTTTAATCATTTAATGCTTATTGTATTCCAACAGATAATTCAATCCTTCTAGTAGAAAATTTGGATTCGCAAATATGGGATTTTTTAACCGTTTAGACAAAAATTCGGCATCACCTCCTGTTAAAATAACTGTTAAATCTCTAAAGCGCGATTTATACTGGGTTATAACACCATCCATTTCGGCACACATTCCAATATAAACTCCGCTATGTATACTTGTTTCTGTAGAATTACCAATAAGGTCTAGCACATCTGCTTTCTCTAAAAGTGGTAATTTTGCAGTTTGTTCGCTCAATGCCCTATATCTCATATTGAGTCCAGGTGATATAGCACCACCAAGATATTCACCATAATCATTAATCATATCATAAGTTAAACATGTACCTGAATCTAAAACCAAGGTATTCCCTTTTGTATTATGATAAAAAGCTGCAGTTGCTAAAGCAATACGATCTACACCTAAAGTACTTGGCGTAGCATATGAATTTTTAAATGGAGTCTTTGTTTTGGATGTTAATTGAATGACTTTGCAAAAAACTGCCAACACTGCAAGTGTTTTTGGCTCAAGATTTCTGACAGAAGCTACCATACCCCATTTAATTCTAGGATACACGTCGCAAATTTCTTTTAGTCGTTTTGGCAAGCCATTTTCATCTGCAATTTCCTGAAAGACAAGCTGTTCTTTATCAAAGACTGCTACTTTTATTGAGGTATTTCCGGCATCTAAAACTATGTTCATACAGCAAAGTTCGAAAAATGTATTCTAATGAATGCCTTTTTTTTGTGTTTTTTGTTTGTAGTTCCTTTTTTTGAAATTATATTTGCCACCGCTTTAAGAAAGCATGGTGCCTTAGCTCAGTTGGTAGAGCAATGGACTGAAAATCCATGTGTCCCTGGTTCGATTCCTGGAGGCACCACACAAAAACCCCGCAACAGCGGGGTTTTTTAGTTTTAAATATGCGTTATTTATACATTTTACATAGCGAGCAAATAGATAAATATTACACTGGGGAATCTAAAAACCCGGAAGAAAGACTTGTACTTCATAACAAACATCATTTCAAAACTAATTTTACTAAAGCTGCTGCTGATTGGAAAATTGTTCTAAAACACAAATGCAACTCAAAAATTGAAGCACTATTCTTAGAGAAATTCATTAAAAGAATGAAAAGCAAAAAGTTTATTTTAAAAATAATTGAGAATCCTGAAATTTTGACTGATATCAGCAATAAAAAATGACCTGATTCCCCCGAAGTTTCGGGGCTGGAGGCACCACACAAAAACCCCGCAACAGCGGGGTTTTTTAGTTTTAAATATTATTAAAAGAATTGTTCACCATATTAATTAAGTATTCATCTAAGTAGAAATAATACAAAATACTAAAGGCAGCTATACTAGATAAGAAAAAAATGTAGCCAATACCCTACATAGTTTAATATATAACGATACTTCTCATCTATCTTATCTAACCATTAATCTATTGGCACTGTCATAAAACAGAGTTAACAGCACTTCAACAAAAAAGTTAGTTCTAAGGATCTTCTAACCGCACCTTTGTCCACTAATCCCAAAAAAATAATTATGAAAACAATTTTACTTATCAAGGAAATCTATCACGAAGGATTTAAAAATCTCGGAAACTTAATCGTTAAGAAATACTTTAAATTTTTCGCATGGTTTACTTTTATAATGTTTACTGTAGTGCTCTATGCATTTATTTACAGAGTATCCACAGGATTTCCTTTTGATTAAGGTTAAAAAAAATACGAATTCATTAAAATTTACGCTTTAAAGAATATTATCAATAAGATCTATTGAAATTCTTAAGAGTAAAGACTTATTATATGAACCGCAACCTAATCGTTGCGGTTTTTTTTATTGAAAATATAGAAAAACCCACACCTTTTGGTAAGGATTATTTTATTTACACTACTTATTACAAGCTTTCAAAATAACGAACAATAACCCTATCTTGGAAAAATAAGGTCATTTCTAAGCGATTACATGAAAAAATATATCCTATTAAACATTTTAATTTTAAGTTTTTTTTCGCTGTCACAGTGTTTAGGACAAAGTGAAAATGATAAAATTCAAATTATTATTGATGCGGATACCGCAAATGAAGTAGATGATCTGTACGCATTGGTTCGGGCTATTAATGAACCAAAACTTAATTTATTAGGAATAACTTCAGCACAATTCCACACGTCTCCATTGGCATCTGACTCATCTGTTTATGAAAGTCAGAAAATAAATGAGGAATTACTACAACTATTACATAGAGAAGATATCACCTTGCCTTTAGGCAGTAATCATCCACTAAAAAACAAATTAACCGCAGCAGATTCAGAAGCAGCAAATTTTATTATTAGAAAGGCCCATGAAATGCATGCTGACCAAAAATTACAAGTTGTAATTCTAGGTCCATGTACCAATTTAGCCTCAGCTATATTAAAAGACATTACAATAATACCAAAAATACAGGCGCATTACATTGGTTTTTGGCACGATACAGCAAAAAACACGTATGACAAAAATGAATTTAATACAAGAAACGATTCACTAGCCGTAGACGTATTATTGAACGCACCGAATCTAGATTTTTCAGTAATGACTGCTACCACTAGTCAGCATCTAGTATTTAATAAAAAAGAAGTTGACGACAAATTAAAAGATAAAGGAGGTGTTTCTGATTATTTAGTTAATCGATGGGAAACTTATAACCGATGGTGGACAAAGGAAGATTCAGAAAAACAAAAATGGATATTTTGGGATCTTGCAATTATCGAAGCCTTAATTCATCCTGAATTAGCAGAAAAAACTACATTTATGTCACCAGAAGAAAATTTACAACGACCAATAACAATTTATACGACTATTGATTCCCCTAAAATGATTTCTGATTTTTGGTTGCATTGCTCCAAAATTCAAATCAATAAAAATTGATTAATGAATACTTTTGAACAAAACACAATTATTTCAGCCTTCCAAGAATATTTTCATGTAAACAATTGGCTGCTCACAAAAGATGAAGCCATTTTAGCTATTGAAAAGCCAGGTGAGGGTAATATGAATGTTGTTTTACGTGTAAAAACAAATCAGCGCTCGTTCATCTTAAAACAATCTCGCCCTTTTGTTCAAAAGTATCAACAAATTGCAGCTCCAATCGAGCGGTTAATTGTTGAACATCAATTTTACAAAACATTAGAAAAAAGTGCTTTAAGTGCTCATATGCCTAAAATACTGGGTTGTGATGTTTCTAATTTCGTAATGCTTTTAGAAGACTTAGGAGATTGTGAAGATATGGTAACTATCTACAAAAATAGAGAAATTAATAAAGAAGCATTTCAGAAGTTAATCTTTATTATTGGGTTAGTTCATCGTACAAAAGTGTCTGATGATTTCCCTGAAAATATGGAGATGCGCCAATTAAATCATCAACATATATTTGTACTACCTTTTTTAGAAGACAACGGATTTTCATTGGATGATATACAACCCGGACTACAAGAATTATCAACACAATACAAGAAAGATAAGGCTTTAAAAAAGGTAGTTAAAAAAGTAGGTGCTAAATATTTATCTAAAGGAAAAACACTATTGCATGGTGATTATTACCCGGGAAGTTGGATGACAGAAAAAAATAACCTCTATGTTATAGACCCTGAATTTAGTTTTAAAGGGTTTGCAGAATTTGATTTAGGTGTAATGGCGGCACATCTAATTATGGCCACTGGAAAGAAAAAATATTTAGACCGTATATATGCCAATTACGATGGAAAGATTAATTTTAAGTTACTTTCTAAAGTAGCGGGTATAGAAATAATGCGACGTATTATAGGTTTGGCTCAATTACCATTGGACCGAACAATTGAAGAGAAGAAAAAACTTTTAAAAAAAGCTCGAAAAATGATTTTAGTATGAAAACAAAACTATTTATCACTGGTTTAGCCTGTTTAGTTTTAACTATATCATGCAAAGAATCAACTTCTTCTATAGCTATACCTTCTCCAAAAAATTCAACTTTTGTTTCTGAACCTATTCAATTATCAAAAGAAGAATATTACAATAAGGTTTTAGGCGCTTTAGTTGGTTCTGCAATTGGTGATGCAATGGGAGCTTCTACAGAAATGTGGCACAGAAATGAAATACAATTAAAGTATGGCTACATTAATGGTCTTACCGCCGCTACAAGAGAACAATCGCCAGAGGGAACATGGGATCACAATTTACTTGCCGGAGCCACTACCGATGATACCCGGTGGAAATTTTTTATGATTAAATATTTTTCAAATAATCAAACAGGTATAAATCCTGAAAGATTTTCAAAGTTTATTACCGATTATTATGCATCATTAACTAAGGAATTAGGGAGTGATGAAGTAGCCAAGAATCCTGATTTATTAGACAATCAAATAGAAAAAGTAGATTGGATTAAAGAATGGGCACGTGTTTCTTTAGCATATCAAAACGGAGACAAAGACTATCAAAAAGCTCAAAATCGTTTTTACGGTGGTGAGATGTCTTGTGCTGGTCAATTATACACTCCCATGTTTGGTTTACTTTCAAAAACTCCGGAAGACGCATACAAGATAGCTTATGAACATTCAATTTTTGACATTGGTTATGCTAAAGATATTTCGGGTCTTGTTGCCGCTATGACGCAAACCGCAATGCGAACCAAAAACATAGATTCTATTTTAAATACCGCAGTTTTCGTTGACCCTTTAGGCTATAAAAGTTCAAGACTTGTAACCCGAATTAGTCAAAATGTTCTCGACGCCTCCCGACGTACTGTACTAGTTTCAAGAAAATTATCGGAAGAAAATGATTCTACGACTACGGCCATGCCAAAAGGATATCCCAACACAAAGCGAGAATGGATACAACAAGATTATCTGTATTCGTTTTTAGATAATGACAAAAAAGCCATTGCATTCCATGCTGGTGAAATTTGGCAGATTATGGTTACCGCAATAGATTATGGCCAGGGTAATTTTCAAAAAACCATGCAATTCATTGTAAATTATGGTCGTGACAATGACACAGTAGCGGCCGTTGCTGGTATGATACTTGGTGCCAAAGATGGATATAACAACTTACCAGAAGATTTAAAAACTAATGTTTTAAAGGTAAGTAAAGAAAATATGGGAATAGACTTAGAGGCATTAGCTAAGGAAATGACCGAAAGTGTTTATCGTTAACATTATATTTGTACTACAAAATTCGAAGCGCTTGATATAGATATTAAGTTTCCTAAATAGTATGTTTATCTTAAAAACAAACACTTTGAAAAAAACGTTTTATTTCTTATTGGTTTTATTTGCGGTTACTTCTCCTGCAATTGCACAAACCAAAATTGACCGAACTTTAAGGCAATTGAACAAAGAGAGTGTGCCATATACATATGTTGACAGTCTCTCTAACACTGGCAATATTTTTTTGCTTGATACCAGAAAAAAAGAAGAATTTGATGTTAGTCACCTCGAAAATGCTATTTGGGTTGGTTACAAAGATTTCGAAATTGATTCTATTCTACGTAAGATTCCCGACACGGAAAGTGAAGTAGTTGTATATTGTTCTATTGGTGTTCGTTCTGAAGATATTGGCGAAAAACTAAAAAAAGCAGGTTACTCAAACGTAAAGAATCTATATGGTGGAATATTTGAATGGAAAAATAAGGGGAATATAGTTTATGATACGCTTGGTACAAAAACTGAACGCGTTCATGCTTTTAACAAACAATGGGGTAAACTATTGATAGCTGGCGAAAAAGTTTACGACAAAAAGAAAAAATAAACTAGAAATTTAGATTGGCATTCCGACGCCTAAATTGGTTTTAAAATATATTCAAATTGGGAATCTTAGTTCAAAAACAGCAAAAAAAGGACGCTAAAACAGTTCATTTTAGTTTAGTAAACTCTAAAAACTTATTACTCATATTTACCCGCAATCCAGAATTAGGAAAATGTAAAACCCGTCTGGCCGCAAAGGTTGGTAATCAATCAGCTTTAGAAATTTATAAGTTTCTACTAAAACATACGGTTAGCTTTACACAGAATTTAAACGTTGCCAAATTTGTTTATTATTCAGAAGAGATTTGGGAAGATGATATTTGGAATTCTTTATTCTACGATAAAAAATTACAGAAAGGCAATGATTTGGGTGATCGCATGGCTAATGCATTTCAAGATGGATTTACATCAGGTTTTGAAAAAATCATCGTTATAGGTAGTGATATGTATGATTTGAGTCAAGATGATATCGAATCGGCATTTTCATCTTTAGATAAAAACGATTTTGTAATTGGACCTGCAGATGATGGTGGTTATTACCTATTGGGTATGAAAAAATTCAATTCAAATCTTTTTCAAAATAAAGAATGGGGCACAGCAACCGTTCTTGAAAAAACACTAAAAGATTTAGAATATGAAAATTTAGCTAAACTCGATGTAAGAAATGATATTGATCTCTATGAGGATATTGAAAATAATGAAGTCTTTTATCCTTTTATAAAACATATGAAAGCATGACACAAAAACAATTAGACGAATCTGTAGCTTATTTAAAAGATAAAGGTTTCGACAACCCGGAAATAGGCATTGTTTTAGGTACCGGATTAGGCAATTTGGTTGACATAATTGAAAATTCAATTGAAGCCCATTACAATCAAATTCCATTTTTTCCACTCGCAACAGTTGAATTTCATACTGGCAAACTAATATTTGGTACCATAGAAAATAAAAAAGTTGTAGTAATGCAAGGGCGTTTTCATTTATATGAAGGCTATGACTTTCAGGTTATCACCTACCCTATTCGAATTATGCATCAATTAGGCATTAAAAAATTGTTTATTTCGAATGCTGCGGGTGCCATAAACCTCGGTTTTAAAAAAGGCGATATTATGTTGATTGAAGACCATATAAATATGCAAGGTGGCTCCCCATTAGCATTTAAAAACGTTGCCCAATTTGGTGAGCGTTTTGTAGACATGATGGAACCTTATGATGTGGATATGCGTAATAAATTGATAGCGATTGCTGAGCGTGAGAGAATTAATTTAAAAAAAGGAGTATATACTTCTGTACTTGGTCCGCAGTTAGAAACAAAGGCAGAATACCGCATGCTTAAAATAATAGGATCAGATGCTGTTGGCATGAGCACCGTACCCGAAGTAATTGTTGCCAATCATTTACGATTACCTATTGTGGCTGTTTCGGTGCTTACCGATGAATGTGACCCCGACAACTTAAAACCTGCTAAAATTGAAGAAATCATAAGAATAGCTGAAGAGACAGAGCCAAAAATGGTAAAGTTATTTAGTGAGTTAATAAAGGTAGTTTAACAAAAATTCAGGTATTTTGTAAGGTTTGGAACAACTATTGAACTAAATAAAGAAACCAAAGAGATTGTTATGTTCAAGTCCATAATTTTTACAGTTTTAGGTATTTCATTCTTAATTGGAATAAACTATGACGATAGTTCCCAATATAACGTAGAATCAACAGCGGCAACCGCAAGCTATTTAGTTACAGATCACTCACTTTGGAATTCATTATTAGCTAAACACGTTGATGCTGATGGAAATGTAGATTACGCTAGTTTTGTAGCAGATAAAGGGGATTTAGAAACTTATTTGGATCAACTTAATAAAAATACACCTGCAGATGATTGGTCTAAAAACGAAAAGTTAGCCTATTATATAAATTTATATAACGCTGCTACTGTTAAGCTTATACTAGATAATTATCCTTTAAAAAGCATAAAAGATATAAATAGTCCTTGGGATAAAAAATGGGTACTTGTTGGTGGTAAGAAATATTCTTTAGGTAGTATAGAACATAAAATTCTACGTAAAATGGATGAACCTAGAATTCATTTTGCAATTAATTGTGCTTCATATTCATGTCCAAAATTAATTAATACAGCTTTTCTTGCGGATACAATGGAAAGTCAACTAGAGGCAGCAACTGTAGATTTTATTAATGACAACACTAGAAATAAAATTTCTGAAGACAGGGTTCAACTGTCCAACATTTTCAAATGGTACAAATCTGATTTTACCGACAATGGTTCTTTGATTGATTATTTAAATAAATATGCAAAAATTAAAGCTTCTGAAAACTCTAAGGTATCATATTTAAACTACGACTGGGGACTTAATCAAGCGCGTTAATATAATGTCAATTAGCATAATAATACCCGTTCTAAATGAAGCAAGTATTATTGCAAGTCTATTAATATATCTGAAGCAAAATTCTTCATCACGAAATATTAAAGAAATTATTGTTGTTGATGGCGGCAGTTCCGATAAAACAATTTCTATAGCTAAAGAGTTTGGCGCAAAAGTAATACATGCTAAAAAAGGTAGGGCGAAACAATTAAATTGCGGAGCAAAAAATGCAATTGGAGATATACTCTATTTTTTACACGTTGATACTTTGCCCCCAAAGAATTTCGATACATCGATTATAAATGCTGCTCATTTAGGTAACAAAGCTGGTTGTTTTCGCATGAAGTTTAACACGAAGAGTAAATTCTTAAACCTTTTTGCATGGATGACTAAACTCAACTACAAAATATGTAGAGGAGGTGATCAGTCTTTATTTATCACTAAAGATCTGTTTGAAGAAGCTGGTGGTTTTAATGAAAATTATATTGTTTATGAGGATAATGAATTTACGGATCGACTCTACGAAATAATCGATTTCAAAATTCTACCACGTCATGTAATAACTTCTGCAAGAAGATATGAGGAGGTTGGCACGGTAAAACTTCAATATTATTTTGGTGTTATGCATTTTAAAAACTATACAGGTGCTGGCCCAAAAAAACTACACGATTATTATTTAAGGAAGATAGCGGTATAATCTTTTAAGTGCCTATTTTTCCTATATTATTCAAGCAAAAAAAGTTATTCTTTATTCGATTTAATATATACATCGAGTTGAGGAAAAGGTATGGTAATATTATTCTCAATAAACTTTTGGTTTATGGTTCTGCGAATATCACTTTTCATTCTATCAGATCCAAAAATAGTACTACTATAAAATAGTACCTGAAAATCTACAGAGGAATTACCAAAATTTACGAGACGCGCTTCTATTAATTTGTCGCCAATAACTTCTGGATGTTCTTTAGCACTTTCCTCCAGGATCTTTCTAACAAACTCAACATCGCTCCCATATGCAACACCAACTTCTATTCTAAACCGATTCTGCTTTGTTTGATGGCTCCAGTTAATCACTTTGTTAGTTGTAATTAAAGAATTAGGAATTATGATTGAAATATCATCGGTGTTTAATCCTTTAGAAGTTCGTAATCCAATTTCTTGTATTTTTAAAATAGATCCATCAATCTCTAGAATATCTGCTACTCGTATAGATCTTTCAGAAAGCAATATAATGCCTGAGATTATGTCATTAAATGTCTGTTGCAGACCTAGGCCAACCCCAACTAACAATGCAGCAGAACCTGCTAATAAAATAGAGACTTTAAATCCTAATGATTCTAAAATAAAACCTATTGCTATTATCCATATAATGTATTTAATTATTTGATATAAAGAATATTTATTGCCTTCATTAAATTCATCCAAATTGCTTTTACGGAAAATAGATTTTTTAATTAATACCAAAATCACTTTTGTAATGATTACAATAAGTAGAATCAAAAACAAAGCAATCACCTTTAAGCTATACTCGCCAATGCTAAAAAGCTCAAATTCAAAAAACTTATTTAATAAATCCATAATTTCAAAATAACAATTACATCTCTAATGTATTACATTAATCCAATTAAATAAGGTAAATCGATTTTTCTTTAGAACACTTTTAAAATTTAAAAAACACGATAAACCAGTTCGTTAAATATTCTTTAGATTTAGTCGCTACTTAATTTTGTATTTTTAACTATAATCTTCTTATTAAGATAAAATGAGAGCCCTAGTATTTTTCCTTTTTTCAATTTTATGCACTTTGTGCATATCTGCACAGCATACTATTGAGAAACCTAACACCTCTTATAAAAATATAGAACGGGTTACTTTTAATGGGTTAAGTTTTCCGGAAGGTGTAAATGGAGAGCTATTTAAAAATCTAAAAATAAACTATCGAATCACAGAAAACAATCAAGTTCAGCTGCAACATTTTTATGAGAAATATGGTACAAATGAATTTACAAGTTCATCAATACTGTTCAAACGACAAATAAATAAGAATCTATTTTTATTCGCAGGACCTGAAGCTGTTTTTGGAATAAATCAAGAAAGTGGCTTGTTTGAGTCCAAGCAGATTAACATGTTTGGAGGCATCGGATATGAAGCGAATCCAAATTTACTATTAGAACTAGGCTATCGAGCAAGAACCTACAATAGTGCTAATACGAGTTTTGGAAACCCCGCACCTAATTCGGTTATGTTACGAGCAAGTTTCTAGTTTTTAAATAATTAAACTTAGTTTAACGAATTCTACCTATTTCACCGCTTTCATAATCTAATAAAACCCCTTCAGAAATCCACTTTGCAAGTGCTTGTCTATTATCGGGATCTAAAATTCTACGTTGGTCTTTTTTATTTCTGATGTTACCAATTTCTATAAAAGTCATTGCCGGGTGAGTTCGCTTAACAAGATATAAAGATGTACGATCTTGAAAAGTACCCGAGTAGATTCTATTAGGCTGATACTTTTTATATTTTTTTTGAAACGTTTTGTGAATACTTTCAGCTAATTTTTTACCATTCTTACTTTTTTCATGATGGTAGAAAAAGACATCTATATTTTGTCCTTTACTTCTACTATCAACATGAGTAACAATCAAACGTTGAAATTTCCCCCTATTCTTACTGTGAAGTTGATTTACAATATCTACACGTTGTTTTAATCTTGCAACCTGATTTAGTGGAATAACCTTATCTAAATAAGCAACCTCATCATGATCAATCTTCAAAACTCTTTCATCACGGATACCGTCATTAGGGTCTCTAATTATAATATAAACGGTAGCCCCATGCGATAATAATTCTTTAGCTAATCGTAAGGTAATATCATAGGCGTACTCATCTTCAGCAATAGATTTTCCACCATATACTGCCATTGCTCCAGGATCTGGCCCACCATGCCCTGAAACTAAATAATATACAGCACCATTTAAACGCTCACTTTGCGAAACAACAGCGGAATGTTTCTCGCCAAAAATCTCATATTCTTTACCTACTACTTTTTTAATTTCGGTTGTTTGTTTCTGTATCGCAGCAACTACAGGCACTGTATCTAATTTTTCATTAGGAATTTTATATGTTCGACCAGCATAAAGATGAACGCTATCTCTGAGATTATCGATATTTAATGCCACAAACTCATCAAAATAATCATACGGGTGAAGTCCTTGTTTTCTTAACAATAATAAAATACCATCACCACTTTCTGCTTTTACTGTTGCCAAGGAATCTTGCGCGAAAATCTGTCCACCGCAAAAAACAGTCAAAATTACTATTGCCTTAAATGTATTTTTAAAATTTAGTACGCTCATTAATACCTTTTGCATGAAGAAACCAAAAACAATGCCTAAATGTACATTGCACTACAACAAAATTACGCAAGCAAATGAAAACCAAGAAGTCAATATCAAAAATTAGTTAACGATTTACTTAACAATTTAAAAAGATGTTTTATTTAAACCTGTACTGAACATAAATAAAAGGAATGTCTAAAAATATTGTCCAATACCAAAAACTAATCCGCGTGAAGCACCTTTTGTAATTCCGTATCCATAATCTATTCTGAATACAGCATTGAAAATTCTTTTATGTACGAAACGAAGCCCTAAACCAGGATAAATTCGAATATTATCAGCGTTGGTAAAATCGTTAAGCTTGCCGCCCGGATTTCGCCATGTACCAGCATCAACAAAAACATTGCTTTGTAAAATAAACCAATTTTTATCAATTAGATTATGACGATACTCGGTATTTAAAACTATTGTACCTGTCCCACGGTCAATAGTGTTTCCCACTCCCCTAATATTTATATTATTATCAACTGAAAATGGTGCAAAGGGTGTTTTTTCATTGGATGAAAGCCCCGCTCTTAAACGACTTGCCCATACCCCTTTCCCGTATAATTCTCGATAGTAAATCAAATCGTTAAAAGCAATAACGAAACTCGGAAAATCTGTTTTAACAGCTTTTACATATTGAAAATTGAAAGTATTTCGAAAGCCATTCAATAATTGATAGTCATAATCTACACCATCATATTGATGAATTAACTTTATTAGTGCCTTATCAATATCTAACGTTCTAGGCACATTAACACTGGTTGCACCAGATACATATTCATAATTCTCAGTGAAAAAACCTCCTCCAAAAGACAATTGATTTCTTGAATTAAATTGATGCACTACCATTATTTCAGTGGCTCTATTATTGTAGCTATAATCTGCCGAAGTAGCATCAAAAAAAATAGGCTCCAAAGTATTTAAGTCATGATAACTTAGAGACAAACCCCATTTTCTACTAAATAAATATGGAGCTTTCACTTGTAGCCCATAAGAATTAAAAACATCATATTGATAGAATGCACCCAAGGTAATATTCCTTCCTAGAAAATTAAATTCTTGTAAACCCACACGAAATGCAAACTCGTCATTACTTGAAGTATAGATACTCGCAAAAGGAATAAGTGTAAAATTTTCAACAACTGTAAATAGAACTTCAGCACTTTCTTGTTCATTATAAATCACCTCAAAAACAGCATTTGAAATAGAAGGTAATCGTTTTAAATACTGAACATCATTTATAATTTTCAACGAATCTAATCGCTCACCGGGGGCTGTTTGAATGAGGTTTTTAAAAAATGAAGGTTTTGTTCTTTTAGTTCCTTCTATTGCAACATTAGACACAGTAGTTTGGGCAACAACTGCTATACTCGTTAAAAAAAAACCTATTAAGAAAAAATTTCTCATAAAAGCAAAACCCTAATTCTCTTCTAAAACAAAAGGTATTTCAACAAAAAGATTAACCCAATTATCTTCGCTTACACCCATTAAAGTAAAATTGTAATTGAGATTATAATCAAGTTCTGGTGGTGTTTCTCGTGTAACATTTAAAACAACATTGGTAGTATCATAATACTGAAATCTTCGATCTTCTGTATATGTTCCGGTAAGGAGGTTATCATTAACATCCGAAACAACTTCAAAATAAATAACAGTATCATCATAAACACCCTCCGACCATGAAAAAAGAGGCATTGTTGTATTGACATTCGTAATAGCAACACTATCCCGTAAAATTTCTGTCGGTTTGGAATCTTTTTTTATTCGGATAGGGTTGCACAAATGCACTTTACCTTCTTCTTCAAACGATACAATTACCCAAGCTCCTTCGGTAACTCTTGTTTCAATTTTCTTTAAATACCCGTTAAAAATATCTTGTGGAACAACATCAAACTCATCATATTCCGAAAAATCATTTTTATCGGAGTTTGCAGATCGCGTTTCAAAGTATCGAATATTCGATGCTCCTATTCTCGGATATAGAAAAACGCTAGTGCGGTCATCATTTTTATTGCTTGCAGCACATGCAATTACATTGTCTCTTACAATTTCTGATTCATCAATAGCGGCCTCTAGGGTACCCGATAAAACCTCTTTATCAACCGAACAGCTATAAGTTAATGCAATAACAATTAAAATAATATATCTCAAAATGAACTCGATTTAAAGTGGTCTCTAATTACTTCTTCCGCCTTTTTGTTCTGAGGTGTAAATCTGTTATCCGCTGCGCCACCGACTTTATCATGATTAACAAACCACTTCCAAACATAACCACCAGCAAACCAATCTTCTGACCAAAATTCTTCAAAAAGTACTTTTGTTGCAATCGCTTGTCCCTCAAAATTCACTTGTTCTTCGTTGCGATCTACGAGCCATGGTTTTTTAGCTGTAAAGTCCATACTACGATAACCAAACTCCGTAAATATTACCTGCTTATCTACTTTTTTCGATAAATCTGCAATTGGTTTTTTCCATTTCTGCCAGCCTAATTTTAATTGTTCTACGGTAGGTGTTTTTTCCTCAGATAATGGAAAATATGCATCAATACCAATATAATCTAAATCTGACCAAAATGGTGTTCTAGTATATTCATCCCAATTTGCGGCATAGGTTAATTTACCATTATAAACTTCTTTAACCTTTAGTATTAAATTTGTCCAAAATTCTGGTCTATTCTTAACGAATAATTCTAATTCGGTACCAATACAAAAAACATCAATTTTAGAATCTTCAGCCAAAGCTGCATACGAGGTTATAAAGTCTGCATATGATGTTTCAAGAGTTTGCCAATCACTTTCATTCTCCATTACAATACTACCCGTAAACAAACCTCTAGAAACCCATATTTGAGGTTTAAGCATAACGCTTATACCATTTTCATGCAATAAAGCCACATATTGCTTAGCCCCTTTTTTGGTTTCACCAAACCACTGTCTTTCTGAATTAAAAATTACTTCGGGCGAATTTAAATCACGTATAAAGCCAAATGGCATTACCGCGGCATGAGTTGCATTTAGAGCAACCACAGGGTTTATATGATCTTGAGTAACTTCATTTCTCGAAGCAACAAAACTCACACCATTCATTTTAGTCAATTTCTGACCCGCGCAAGAAAGTTGCAAAAAGACTAATACAAGGAGACCTAGTTTTTTCATTTAAAGCGAAATAGTCCCCTAAAATAGCCTTTTTATTAGTTTGTACTACAAAATAACACGTAAACCCAAATTAAAGGTCTGACCGAGCCCAGTGTTATTTCCTCTGACAAAATTAGTATAAAGCACTTCTAAATTTAGTGCATGTGTAAGTTGGTATTTTACTCCTCCGCCTAAGGCTGTGTAATTTTGACTAAAATTGTTTCCTAAATCCAAACGCTGCAAATGTTGAGCTAAAGCTAAAATGGTGAACTTATAACTAGGAAAATAACTTAAGAAAATACCTGGTGCCAAATTCATACTATTATTGGCAAAGCTATCACCTGCAGCTCCAAAATTAAGTTCTGTATTTAGTTCAGAAAACAGTTGCCATTTCTCACTAGGGAAAGTATAATCATAAAAAAATCGATTCTGCCAAACGTACCCATTTTGCTCTAAATAAACTCCGTTTTCGGTTTCGTTATCAATCAATGGAATAAAGAATGAGCTCTGAATTGAAAAATTACTCAATGAAGCAATAGGCACAAACTTCACAGAGGGCGCAATCGCAGTTATACCCGATCTGGCCGAACTCGCTTCACCATCAAACTTAAACACATCTAAAGCAGCCCTATCTTTAATAGTATTACTACGTACACGTGCTATTGCACCGACATTCCACCTTTTATTCTCTCCTACCCCCGTATAAGCCTCTAGTGTTGCCGTAAAAAATGTGGCTCTCGGAATATCAACATCACTAAATGTGCTTTTAGTTTCGGTGTAAAGGTTATTAAACCACTTAAGATCCCATTGACCTTTGCCCATTAATTTAGAAGGTGTGTATTGTTGAATATTACTTTTATTTACCGGATCGTCTGCGGTGTCATCTTGACCTTGAATTACAATGAAAAACAGAAATATCGAAGATTGAATAAGAACTAAAATGCGTTTTCTAAAATCCATTATTGGTGGTTATTTTATTATTATGTTCTTTATAGTCCTAGTTATAGCGCAAAACTTACGCGTTTGTAATATTTTATCAAAAATTAAATAAAATATTAAGTTCTTACCTTTAGTTACGACAGAATCTTAAAATAGCACAAACCAACATGGAACATATAGTTATTATTGGCAACGGAATTGCAGGCGTAACAGCTGCCAGACACATAAGAAAAAATTCCGATAAAAAAATAACAATTGTTTCTACGGAAACCGACTATTTCTTCTCACGTACTGCGCTAATGTATGTATATATGGGGCACATGAAGTTTGAACATACGCAGCCGTATGAAAATTGGTTTTGGAAAAAGAATAGGATTGATTTAGTAAAAGGTTATGTATCTGAAGTAAAACATGAGAACAAATCTTTGATTTTATCTGATGGCAAAAACATTACGTACGATAAATTAATTATTGCTACAGGGTCTAAACCCAATAAATTTGGTTGGCCAGGCCAAGATTTAGAAGGAGTGCAAGGACTCTATTCCAAACAAGATTTAGATAAATTGGAAGCAAATGCTCCTGACAACAAAGTTTGCAAACATGCTGTTATTGTTGGTGGGGGACTTATTGGTATTGAACTAGCAGAAATGTTACGAAGCAGAAAAATACCAGTGACCTTTTTAGTTAGAGAAAGTAGTTTCTGGAATGGTGTTTTGCCAAAAGGAGAATCTGAAATGATAAACGAACATATTCTCGAGCACCATATAGATTTGCGCCTAGCCACCAATTTGGTTGAAATACTTTCTGATGATAATGGAAAAGTAAAAGCTATTACAACGGATAAAGGTGATACTATAGAATGTGATGTTGTTGGTTTAACAGCAGGCGTAACTCCAAATATTGATTTTCTAAAAGAATCGGGAATAGAAATAGGTAGAGGTGTAAAAGTCAATCGGTTATTAGAGACTAATATAAAAGACATTTATGCGATTGGCGATTGCGCAGAACAACATGAAGCAATTGGCAACAGGCGTCCAATTGAAGCCGTATGGTATACTGGTCGCATGATGGGCGAAACTTTGGCACAAACTATTTGTGGTAATGCGCGTGAATACAAACCTGGGCATTGGTTTAATTCAGCTAAATTTTTAGACATTGAATATCAAACTTACGGGTGGGTATTTAGTGAGAAAGGAATTAAAGACTATGAACAACATTTTCATTGGCGTCATTCTAAAGAAAACTTAAGTATTACTATTTCTTTTGATAAGGATACTAGAAAATTTTTAGGCATCAACACCTTTGGTATACGTATGCGACACAAAATTTTTGACCAATGGTTGACAGAAGAAAGAAGTGTAGAACATATAATGGAATACCTAAAAGATGCCAATTTCGACCCTGAATTTTATTCGCAATATGAATCTCAAATAGTTGCAAAATTCAATAAGGAAATGGGCTCCAATATCAATCCCAAAAAAAAGAGTTGGAAACGAATTTTTGCAAAAGCTTAATAAATAATATGAAAGCCATAAAAACCATAGGACTTATAATTTTCTTAATCGGATTGGGCCTTTTTACTGTGCTCCCATTAGTAGGAGGTTTTAAATTAGATCAAAGTACATTTGATGAGATTGTTGCAGATAAAGGTTTCAAAAGCGAATTATTTATTCAGTCAATGCAAACCGAAGTTGTTGATAGAGATTTCAATGGCATGTTGGAGCTCTCCCCTAAAATAGTTGACGCACTTGAAAAAGCAAACGCTCAACACAGAAAAAACAAAGAATATAAAAAGGTCATTTACACCTCGCCGCATGACATGGCAACACTAATCGGCAAGTCCTCTGGAATCGGATTTATTGCGAATAACAAAGGATTAATGTGGTTACTTACCTTTGGTTTTGGTATAATTGGCGCATTACTTTTTATACTTCCCAATATAATTCTGCTTGGTAAAAAAGGCATTAAAAATGATGGTATTTATCATAAAAGTTCTACGAATAGAGGTTGGATAGCGTGGTTAGTTTTTATCTTTTTAGTTAGTTTTTACCTCGTGCTATATTTTAGGCCTGAATTTGCTGTCAATTGGACATTTCTAGTGGACCCTATTAGTGAATTCTTAAGTGGAAACCCTGCTGGACATTGGTTTGTTTATGGTTTTATGTATTGCGTAGTTATGACCGTAATGGCCGTAAGAATGTACATAAAATATCGCCATAACGTTTATCAAATGGTGCGAACCACATCGGTTTTATTTTTTCAAATCGTTTTTGCGTTTTTGATACCCGAAATAATGACGCGCTTGCAAATGCCATATTACGATTTTAAAAATGCCTTTCCATTAGATTACGATTTCTTTTTTCAATGGAATTTAAAATCACTATTAAATAGTGGTGGCATTGGACTATTTATTCTCGTTTGGGGCGTTGTACTAACCGTAGTTGTTGTACCAGTAATGGTATATTTCTTTGGAAAAAGATGGTATTGTTCATGGGTTTGTGGCTGTGGGGGTCTAGCAGAAACTCTAGGAGACCCTTATCGACAACATTCGAGTAAATCTTTATTTTCTTGGAAAATTGAACGGTGGCTTATTCACGGTGTATTGCTTTTTGCACTAGTAATGACAGGCATGACTTTATACAGTTTTTTCGCAGAAACAGGAACGGTTCTAGGTATAAAAACGCAAAGTGTTCAAAATACATACAGTTTAGCTGTAGGCTCGGTATTTGCTGGTGTAATAGGTACAGGCTTCTACCCTATTTTCGGTAATCGTGTATGGTGCAGATTTGGTTGTCCGCTAGCTGCTTATTTAGGTTTTGTTCAGCGATTTAAATCACGCTTTAGAATAACTACTAATGGTGGACAATGTATTTCTTGCGGTAATTGTTCAACCTATTGTGAACAAGGTATAGATGTGCGCGCTTATGCACAAAAAGGAGAAAACATAGTTCGTTCTAGTTGTGTCGGCTGTGGTATTTGTTCTGCTGTTTGCCCACGTGGCGTATTAAAATTAGAAAACGGACCTGAAGTCGGTAGGATTAATCCAACAGAGGTTTTATTGGGCAATGATGTTGATTTAATGGATTTAGTAAACAAGAAGTAGTAAAAATGATTATGTTAGACACCCCGAAACCTAAAAAGTTACATCATAAATAGATGATTCATAAAATTCTAATATTGGCGACTTTGTTATTTTTCTTTGGAAATTCTTCCAAGGAGAATAACCGCTATTACAAAGAATATTATGAGACCGGAAAAAAGAAATCTGAAGGTTGGGTAAAAAACGGTGTAAAATCGGGCTATTGGAAATTTTATTATGCTAATGGAAACGTCGCCGAAAAGGGGCATTACAAAAATGGTAAGCGAGTAGATTACTGGTATTTCTACACTCCTAATAAAATAAGGAGTAATGAAGGACACTATTCACAAGGCAAAAAATCGGATTGGTGGCTGTACTATGATGAAAAAGGTAGACTCGATTATAAATGTCAATTAAATACCGGCATTAAAAATGGATATTGCATTCAGTATGATAATGGTGAAATTGCAGCAGCCATAAAATACAATAGAGGTAAAAAAATAAAGGAATGGAACGATATAAAAAGCTTTAAACGAGAGAATAAACTAAGAGATTTACGATAATGACCAAAAGTATTCCCCTGTTCATTTTTACAATTTTTCTATACCAATCAAACATACTGAGACTTAAATCACCTATATTCAATCAAAAGCAATAATTCATTGCATCTAATACAAGGCTAAAACAAATACAACCTGAAATAGGTATCAGCAATGGAAAATACAATTATCAAAGTTATAATACCCGCATTTAATGAAGCTGATTCTATTGCATCGGTCATCAATGAAATTCCTGATATTGTTTCGGAAATAATAGTAGTCAATAATAATTCATCTGACAAAACTGCTCAAAACGCGCAAAATGCAGGTGCTACGGTACTTACCGAAAATAGAAAAGGCTATGGATACGCATGCTTAAAAGGCATGAATTATATAGCAGAGCAATCCGAAAGACCACATATTATCGTATTTATTGATGGAGATTATAGCGATTTCCCTGAAGAACTAACCAAACTAGTGGCGCCAATATTAAATGATCGTTATGATTTTGTAATTGGTGCACGTGTAAAGCGACTAAGGGAAGATGGTAGTATGACACCACAACAAGTTTTTGGTAATTGGTTAGCAACCAGCCTAATGAAATTGTTCTTTAGGGCAACATTTACTGATCTTGGACCGTTTAGAGCTATACGGTACGACAAGTTATTGGAGTTGCAGATGGAGGATAAAACCTACGGATGGACAGTAGAAATGCAACTTAAAGCACTGAAAAAAAAGCTGACATACACCGAAATACCAGTGCATTACAAGAAAAGAATTGGTGTTTCTAAAGTATCAGGAACCGTAAAAGGTAGTATATTTGCAGGCATAAAAATCTTGGGTTGGATATTCAAGTACAGCATAAAATAAAACTGAGTTTTTTATAAAATCAGATGTAAAATATGGGATTGATTGTTACATACATTATTTTAGCAATATACAGTATCTCTTTGATGCTCATATTCTTTTATAGCCTTGCGCAGTTAAACCTGTTAATCAACTACTTAGGTGACAAACGCAGAAATCAAACAGCACCAAAATTCAACTTACTAGATCCTAAAGAGATACCCTATGTAACCATACAACTTCCGGTTTACAATGAGGAGTATGTAATGGACCGTTTGCTTGAAAACATCTCAAAAATAGAATATCCAAAAAGTAAATTAGAAATTCAAGTCCTAGATGACTCTACTGATGACACTGTAATTGATACTGCAAAACACGTAAAAGCTTTACGCGAAACAGGTTTAGATATTACTCATATTACACGTACTAATCGTCAGGGGTTTAAAGCTGGCGCCTTAAAAGAAGGTTTAGAGATTGCGAAAGGTGAATTTATAGCCATTTTTGACGCAGATTTTTTACCAGACAGCGACTGGTTAAAAAAAACAGTTATCTATTTTAAAGATGCAGAAATCGGTGTTGTACAAACGCGCTGGGGACATATTAATAGAGACTATTCAACATTAACACGTATTCAGGCTTTTGCTTTAGATGCACATTTTACTTTAGAGCAGGTTGGTAGAAGTTCGAAAGGGCATTTTATCAACTTTAATGGTACAGCTGGTATCTGGAGAAAAGAATGTATTCTTGATGCAGGCAACTGGGAAGGTGATACACTTACCGAAGATCTTGATTTAAGCTACAGAGCACAATTGAAAGATTGGAAATTCAAATATTTAGAGGATGTTGAAACTCCCGCTGAATTACCTGTAGTAATAAGTGCAGCACGTTCACAACAATTTCGCTGGAATAAAGGTGGTGCGGAAAACTTTAGAAAATCTGTTTGGCGTGTTCTATCAGCAAAGAACATTTCATTTAAGACCAAGTTTCATGGTGTAATGCATTTATTAAACAGTTCAATGTTCTTATGTGTATTTTTAGTTGCCCTATTAAGCATACCTGCTATGTATATTAAGGCAATATATCCACAGCTAGATTGGGTGTTCACATTACTTCAGTTTTTTGTTTTAAGTACTATTATCTTGTTCGTTTGTTATTGGTTTACTTATAAAAGTATTCAAGGCAGCAGTTTTGATAAATTTATCGATTACATTAAACTTTTCTTTACCTTTTTTGCAGTTGCTCTTGGTTTTTCATTACACAATACTATAGCTGTTTTAGAAGGTCATATGGGTAAGCGTAGTGAATTTGTACGTACTCCAAAATTCAATATCAATAGTATTACAGAAAGCTGGAAAGGCAATAAGTATCTTGCTAAAAAACTTTCACCAAATATGATTATAGAAGCTGCATTAATGGTTTATTTCTTATTTGGAATGTACAGTGCAATTCCACTTAACGATTTCGGTCTTTTTCCGTTTCACTTTATGCTGTTTTTAGGCTTCGGATTTGTATTTACAAAGTCTTTGACTTCAAGAGCTTAAAATTCTAGCAATTAAATAATATAATTTTCATATTTTCAGTTATTCAAACCGACTATAACTGTAATGCAAAATCGCATATTTTCATACATCAAACTCCACAAAATTCCCATTTTGCTGGTTATTACAAGTTTGTTGTTTTATTTTGTTTTTGCTTATCAATTACCTCGTACAGATTTTATTAAACTTTTGTGCTTTTTTGTAGCACTTTTCATGCTATGTTTTAAAATAATACAGTTTGAAAAATGGAACTACAAATTCCTATTAATCGTAGGCATTCTGTTTCGATTAGTGTTTATGATGGCAGAACCGAATCTGTCACAAGATTATTATCGTTTTATTTGGGATGGCGAATTGGTCAGTAATTTCATCAATCCGTATTTAGAAGTACCAAACACCCTAATAGAACAAAAAGATTTAGTAATCGCGAATGCCAAAGAGCTTTATAATGGCATGGGGACATTAAGTGCACGACATTTCAGTAATTATCCTCCCATGAATCAATTTCTATTTGCAATCGCTGCACTTTTTGGGGGAAAATCAATTCTAGGCACAACAATAGTAATGCGTATTATAATCGTACTAGCCGATTTAGGTATATTCTATTTCGGTAGAAAACTATTACGAAACCTAAATCAATCGCCTCACTTAATCTTTTGGTATTTTTTAAATCCACTTGTAATTATTGAACTTACCGGAAATCTTCATTTTGAAGGGGTTATGCTCTTCTTTTTTGTTTGGTCTATTTATCTTCTATCCGTAAAAAAATGGCTACTTGCTGGTATTCCTTATGCGTTAGCAATATCGGTGAAGTTAGTACCGCTAATGTTTCTTCCACTATTTCTAAGATATTTAGGCTTCAAGAAAAGTATTTTGTTTTATATAATTGTTGGCAGTGTTTCTATTGCATTATTATTACCATTTTATTCATCTGACTTTGTAAACAATTACTCTCAAACTGTTGGACTATGGTTTTCCAATTTTGAATTCAATGCTGGCCCTTATAATTTAATAGAAAAGATTGCTGTCTATTACGATCAGAAACCCTGGGAATTTATTAAAAGGTATGGAAAAGTAACGCCATACATCACCATTGCTATTGTACTACTATTTTCACTTTTAAAAGTAGACAAGCAACTAAAAAGCGTTTTAATAGCCATGCTCTGGGTATTAACTAGCTATTATTTTATGAGCACAACGGTTCATCCGTGGTATATCATTTTTCTGCTCCCTTTATCTGCTTTTTCTGATTTCAGATTTCCAATTATTTGGTCTGCAGCTGTAATACTTAGTTATTATGCCTATGCTCAATCAGACTTTAAAGAAAATCTTTGGCTTCTAGCTATTGAATATATTTCTGTGTTTGGCTATATGTGCTACGAAATCGTCAAACTAAACAAACAAAAACCTTTTTTTCGAAAAAATAACAGTTCTAATGTTGTCAACTCAATTTAATTTGTATTTTTGATTTTCAATGCAAGAACAGAATTACATATTCGCATTAAATATACGTCCGGTATCTCTACGCCGTCGTCGCCCGTAAGGGTGCACTTCTATTATGGAAAAAGGTGAGTCCATTTCCGCATTTCGACAAAAAACATTCAAAAAATTTAATTTAAACAGGTAGCAACAATGGATATTGTTATTGCTAACGAATCACATTTTAAGTACGCTCAAATTATTTGCGATACTATTGCAGAATCTGCACAAGTACGTGGTACTGGTATTGCGAAAAGAACTCCTGAGTATATCAACAAAAAGCTTTCTAACGGCAACGCCGTAATTGCTTTAGAAGGTGATAAATTTGCTGGTTTTTGTTATATCGAAGTTTGGGGGCACGAAAAATATGTTGCAAATTCAGGCTTAATTGTACATCCTGATTTTAGAAATCAGGGTCTAGCTAAGAAAATAAAAAACGAGATTTTTAAGCTATCAGCCAGTAAATTTCCAGATGCAAAAATATTCGGAATCACAACCGGGCTTGCGGTAATGAAAATTAATTACGAATTAGGATACAAACCCGTAACATTTTCAGAGTTAACCGATGACCCCGAATTTTGGAAAGGCTGTCAGACTTGCAAAAATTTTGATGTTTTAACACGCACCGAGCAAAAGATGTGTCTTTGTACTGGTATGTTATACGACCCAAAAGTTAAAGCAAAATCTACAAAAAAGCCTAACAGTAAAGTATATCAAAAATTAAAAAGTTTAAAGGAAAGTATATTCCTAAAGAAAAATACAAAATGAAAAAATTAGTTTTAGCATACAGTGGTGGCCTCGATACTTCGTATTGTGCCAAATATTTATCGAAAGAAAAAGGATTTGAAGTACATGCAGTAAGTGTAAATACAGGCGGTTTTTCTGCTCAAGAAATTGCGACTATCAAAGAAAAAGCATTACAACTTGGTGCAACATCTTATACTTCTATAGATGCTGTTCAAACTTTTTATGATAAAGTAGTCAAGTACCTTATTTTCGGTAATGTACTAAAAAACAACACCTATCCACTTTCGGTAAGTGCAGAACGTATTGTTCAGGCCATTGAAATAGTAAACTATGCAAAAGAAGTGGGTGCATCATATATTGCTCATGGAAGTACAGGTGCTGGAAATGACCAAGTACGATTTGATATGATTTTTCAAATCATTGCTCCCGAAATTGAAATCATTACTCCTATTAGAGATAATTCATTAGCCAGAGAAGCAGAAATTGCATACCTAAAAGAAAACGGTGTAGACTATTCTTGGGAAAAGGCAAAATATTCAATTAATAAAGGGCTTTGGGGCACATCTGTAGGTGGTGAAGAAACGCTTACATCAGAAAAAGCATTACCCGATTCGGCATACCCAAGTCAATTACAAGAAAAAAATCCATCTGAAGTAAAACTAACTTTTGAAAAAGGAGAACTTGTAGCTATTGATGGCAAAAAAGATAACCCAGTTGCTAATATAGAAAAACTAGAAGCCTTAGCTTCTACTTATGCAATCGGTAGAGATATTCATGTGGGAGATACTATTATTGGCACAAAAGGTAGAGTTGGTTTTGAAGCTCCTTCGGCATTAATTATAATAAAAGCACACCATTTGTTAGAGAAACATACACTTACAAAATGGCAACAATATCAGAAAGAACAACAGGGTAATTTTTATGGAATGCTCTTGCATGAAGGTAATTATTTAGATGCCGTAATGCGAAATATTGAAGCCTTCTTAACTGATACTCAAAAAACTGTTTCAGGTGATGTGTTCGTTGGTCTTTATCCATTTCAGTTTAGATTACAAGGTATTTCATCTAAACATGATTTAATGACCGATGCTTTTGGCAGTTATGGAGAAGTAAACAAAGGTTGGTCTGCAGATGATGCAAAAGGCTTTATTAAAATACTTTCGAATTCAGGAAAAATTTATAATCATGTAAACCAAACCAATGATTAAGGCAGCAATAATTGGTGGCTCTGGTTACACAGGCGGTGAGCTCATTCGAATATTATCGAATCATCCGGAGATTGAAATAGATTTTGTTTTCAGTACTACAAGAGCAGGAAAAAAACTATCTACGGCTCATCCTGATTTATTAGGCTTAACTGAAATGAAATTTACTGGAACTGTAAATCCAGATGTTGACGTTGTATTTCTATGTTTAGGCCATGGTAATTCTTCTAAATTTTTAATTGAAAATAAATTCTCAGATGCTACAAAAATAGTAGACCTTAGTAATGATTTTAGATTAGAGAAAGACGCACTTTTTCAAGGCAAAGAATTTATATACGGATTACCAGAAATAAATAAAATTGCAATAGAAAAGGCAAATTATATTGCCAACCCAGGTTGTTTTGCAACAGCCATTCAATTGGGATTATTACCATTAGCAAAAGCTAGACTTTTAGATAAAGATGTTCATATAAATGCTGTTACTGGCAGTACTGGTGCTGGTGTTAGTCCGTCGGCAACTTCACATTTTAGTTGGAGAAATAATAATGTAAGCTGGTACAAACCGTTTACACATCAACATTTGGGTGAAATAAATGAGAGTTTAAAATCTTTTCAAAAAGATTCTGGTGAATTGTTTTTTCTTCCAAATAGAGGAAATTTTACAAGAGGAATTTTAGCAACTGCCTACACAAAATTTGATGGTAGTATAGAGGATGCTATTGCACTATATAAAGATTTTTACGCTGATGCATTATTCACTCAGATTGCTGAAGAACCTATAAATTTAAAACAAATTGTAAACACCAATCAATGTCATGTTCATTTACATAAACACGAAGGAGTTTTATTAATTACTTCTGCAATTGATAATTTATTGAAAGGAGCATCTGGTCAGGCAGTACAAAATATGAATTTGATGTTTGGCATAAATGAGAACATTGGACTCAATTTAAAAGCAGGAGTATTTTAGAAAAAAGTAGTTTGAAATAAGAATAAAACGCACCGCTATATGCGTTAAATAAAAAGGAAACCATGAGAATAGCCATCATAGGAGCAGGAAATTTAGGATTATCAATCGCAAAAGGTATTTTACATTCAAAGGGATCAAATCACTTGTATCTCACTAAAAGAAACCCAACAGAGATATACAATTTTGAAAAATACGGCAATGTCATAATCACTTCGGATAATATAGAAGCTGTAAAAAACTCACAGGTTTTAATATTTGCTGTTCAACCCGGTCAACTAGAATCTATTCTAATTGAAATTAAGGACGTACTTGCGAAAAGACATATAATTATCTCTACCATTACTGGTTTTAGCATTGCAAAAATTGAGACTATAATTGGTGTAAATCATAACATTATTAGAAGCATGCCAAATACAGCTATTTCAGTTGGTAAATCTATGACATGTATATGTTCTAATGAAAAAGGAAAAAGCAGAATTGATTTAGCCAAGGCAATTTTCAATCGCATGGGCCATTCAATAGAAATTCCTGAAGATCAAATGCAGGCCGCCACTGTAATTTGCGCAAGCGGAATCGCATTCTGGATGCGCTTAATGCGCGCTACTACTCAAGGAGCTATACAGCTTGGTTTTGATGCAAAAGAAGCGCAAGAGCTTGCAGTTTACACTTGTAATGGCGCAGCCAGTCTATTAATCGAATCAGGGAATCATCCTGAGGAGGAAATAGATCGTGTAACCACACCACAAGGTTGTACTATTCAAGGGTTAAATGAAATGGAACACCAGGGTTTAAGTTCATCCTTAATCCAAGGCATCGTTGCATCCTTTGAAAAAATTAGCAACATCAAAGAAAGACAAGTCTAATGTAGCCCTACCCCTTTAGGGAATACCAATATTAAAAATGTAAAAACAAATACATATATCTAAATCAAATACAAAAGCATTGCTTCCATGTGTAAGATTTATTATTTTATTTGAATTTGAACTATAAAAGCATGAATCTATTTGACGTTTACCCATTATATAATGTAACTCCTGTTTCAGCTAAAGGCATCTTAGTAACTGATGAACAAGGCAAAACATATCATGATTTTTACGGAGGGCATGCTGTGATTTCAATTGGGCATTCGCATCCACATTATGTAAAGCGAATAAAAGACCAGTTAGATAAAATTGGTTTCTACAGTAATTCGGTGAAAAACCCATTGCAAGTAGAGCTTGCAACTAAATTAGGTATACTATCCGATTGCGAAGATTATAATTTATTTTTAATTAATTCGGGTGCCGAAGCAAATGAAAATGCATTAAAATTAGCTTCTTTTCATACTGGAAAGTCAAGGGTAATTGCATTTAAAAATGGATTTCACGGAAGAACTTCTGCAGCAGTTGCAGCAACTGACAATCCAAAAATTAACGCACCATTAAATCAACAGCAAAAAGTAACCATTCTGCCATTTGATGACGTTGAAGCTTTTGAAAAAGAAATTTCAAAAGATGATATTTGTAGTGTAATTATTGAAACAATACAAGGTGTTGGCGGTTTAGATGAACCTACGGCTGCATTTTATCAAAAAGTAGCTGCTCTTTGTAAAGAAAACAATGTTCTTTTAATTGCTGACGAAGTACAATGTGGTTTTGGTCGAAGTGGAAAATTCTTTGGATTTCAGCACTATAAAGGAATTATACCAGACATAATAACTATAGCAAAAGGAATGGGAAATGGATTTCCTGTAGGTGGTGTTTTAATTCACGAAAGTATAGAAGCTTCATATGGATTATTAGGCACCACTTTCGGCGGTAATCACCTAGCGTGTGCTGCTACTTTAGCCGTTCTAGAAGTTTTAGAATCTGAAAATTTAATAGAAAATGCTGCAACTTTAGAAAGTTATTTTAGAAAAAAAGCAGCTGAAATTCCGCAAATAAAAAGAGTGAAAGGTAGAGGTCTAATGTTAGGACTAGAATTTGATTTCGAAGTAGCCGATCTTAGAAAAAGGTTGATTCACAATCAACTTTTATTCACCGGTGGCGCTAAAGACAAACACATTTTAAGAGTGCTACCGGCCTTAAATATTAACAAAGAACATCTTGACTTATTTTTTAACGCTTTAAAAGTAGAACTAGCATGAACATACTCTTGAATATTTCGCAAAGAAATGCTGTACTACTTACTATGGCTTCTTTGTTAGAAAGTGATAAAAATGCACTTCTTTCCGCAAATGAAACGGATATGAACAGCTATTCCGGTGATGATATTGCTATGCGAGATCGCCTAAAAGTTGACAATTCAAAAATTGAAGGAATGATTTTATCATTGCAACAATTAGCAAGTTTAGAAGATCCTTTAGGAGTCGAACGATTTAATTTTACGCATGAAAATGGAATGCAGGTAAGTAATAAAACAGCGCCCTTTGGCACCGTTTTAATTATTTATGAATCGCGACCAGATGTAACTATTGAAGCTGCTGGGATTGCATTTAAATCTGGTAATAAAATCTTATTAAAGGGTGGCAAAGAATCTATAAATAGCAATCTGGTATTGGTAGAATTGTGGCACAAGGCATTGCAAGAAAATGGAGTAGCTAACGACTGGGTTACTTATTTACAATTTGATAGAAGTCAGACGCAAGAATTTTTAGAAAAGCCAACACAAAAGGTAGATTTAATTGTGCCAAGAGGTGGTGAACGATTAATTGCATTTGTTAAGCAACATGCTACTTGCCCCGTAATTGTTAGCGGTCGCGGAAATAATTTTATATACGTTGATGCCGAAGCAGATTTACAAATGGCATTAGACATTATTATTAATGGTAAGACCACCAAAATATCTGCCTGTAATGCTATAGATAAAGTATTAATTGATTCTAATCTTGTTCGAAAGCAACAATTTCTTCAGCATTTAATTCAAGAATTACAAAAGAGTAATGTTGAAATACTGGCCGATAATGCGCTTTCTAGTTTAGAAGGCACAAAGTCAATTGAAAATGAAAGCGTGTGGTTTGAAGAGTTTCTAGATTATAAAATAGTAATTGGGCAGACGGTAGATTTAGAAGAAGCTATTTCTAAAATAAACACATATGGTGGAGGTCACTCAGCTTGTATTATTACAGGCAATTCGGAAAATGCAGACCAGTTTATGAATAATGTTGACAGTGCAGCAGTGTACCATAATGCATCAACACGATTTACAGATGGCGGGCAATTTGGTTTAGGCGGTGAACTCGCAATAAGTACAGATAAATTACACCAACGTGGGCCAATAGGATTACAACATCTTGTGACTAACAAATGGTATATAAAAGGTAATGGGCAAATTAGATAAATATGACGAAGAAACGAATCTTATTAAAAATAGGCTCAAATACTTTAACAAAAGAAACCGACCAGATTTCTAGAGGAAAAATTGAAGATATTGGTAGGCAAATTGTTTTATTAAAAGATGAATACGAATTTATTATAGTCAGTTCTGGTGCAATTACAGCCGCAAAGCAATTTGTTAAACTAGAGCATAATGGTGAAGAAATAAGCATGAAACAGGCTTTGGCTTCTATAGGTCAACCACACCTAATGCGGATGTTTCAAGAGAATTTTAGAGAGCTGGGACTCTTTACTTCACAATGTTTATTGTCGTATTCCGATTTTGAAAATCCGAAGTCAAAAGGAAATATTAAAAACACCATTGACATCTTGGTATCTAACAATTTCATTCCAATAATTAATGAAAACGACACTGTAGCTGCCGATGAAATTCAGTTTGGCGATAATGATAAATTAGCAGCTTTAACAGCCGCACTTTTACAGGCAGACTTACTATTAATCGCAACGAACACCAACGGAATCTATACCAAAGCATCAATAGAAAACGGCCACCCTGTAACGATAACAGAACCAGTCGGAATTGAAGAACTAATAAAGGAGATTAGTGTTGTAAAATCTTCGCATGGAACAGGTGGAATGCAGTCGAAAATTGAAGCTGCTACCATTGCAAGTGAAGCTAATATTGAAACCTGGATTACTAACGGGCTAAAAGACAATTTTATAACCGATGCGCTAAATAGTATTAGTCATTTTACAAAAATAAAAGCATGAGAAATTACCTCTCAATAAAAGATATTGATTCGTTAACTGATTGGGTAGCGGAAGCACGAGAATTAAAAAACAACCCGAGACAATTAAATAATTTAGGCAAGAATAAAACTATAGGTCTATTATTCTTTAACAACAGTTTACGTACGCGATTAAGCACCCAAAAAGCTGCCATGAATTTAGGGCTAGAAGTTATTGTAATGAATTTTGGCAGTGAAGGTTGGGCTTTAGAATACGCAGATGGCACTATAATGAATGAAGGCACTTCTGAACATATTAAGGAAGCGGCTCAAGTAGTTTCTCAATACTGCGATATTGTTGCCATTCGAGCCTTCGCAAATTTAAAGGATAAAGAGAAAGATGAGGCGGAACAAGTTTTAAATGGTTTTAAAAAGTACGCCAACATTCCTGTTGTAAATATGGAAAGTTCTGTAGGGCATCCGTTACAAGCATTAGCAGATGCTATTACTTTAGACGAAAACAATTCAAAAAGTAGACCTAAAATAGTTTTATCATGGGCACCGCATCCAAAGGCATTGCCACATGCCGTAGCTAATTCGTTTGTTGAGATGATGCAATTACAAGATGCTGATTTTGTGATAACACATCCTGAAGGATACGAATTAGATAAAAAAATAACAAAAGATTTAACCATAGAACACGACCAGAATAAAGCATTAGAAAATGCAGATTTCGTCTATGTGAAAAATTGGAGTAGTTATACCGATTACGGAAAGATTGTAAATCAAGATTCCAATTGGATGATTACTAAAAAGAAATTAGGTGATGCAAAATTCATGCATTGTCTACCTGTAAGAAGAAATGTGGTAGTTGCAGATGAAGTTCTAGACAGCAAACAATCGCTGGTTATTGAACAAGCGAATAATAGAACCTACGCCGCACAAATTGTATTGAAAAAAATATTAGAAAATAGCTAGGTGAATTTAAAACTAAAAGATAAAACATGTATTGTAACCGGAGCCACTAGTGGAATGGGTAAGGCTATTGCTATAGCATTTCATGAAGCCGGAGCGAATCTTGTTTTATCTGGAAGAAATGAGGAACGGGGTAATTTATTAGCTCGTAAACTTGAAAATTCGATTTTTCTAGCTGGGGATGTTAGTGAACCAAAGTACAATGAAAGACTTGTTGCCGCAGCAATTGAAAATTTCGGAATGTTAGATGTTGTTTCTCTGAACGCTGGAATATTAGGTCTAGGTAATGTTATTGATTTATCGATTGATGACTGGCACAATACATTAAACACTAACTTAAGTTCAATTTTCTATATTTCTAAATATGCTACTCCATATTTAGAAAAAAATAACGGAAATATTTTGATTAACGCATCAATTGCAGCCTATAAAAGCTTTCCAAATCATCCTGCTTATTGTGCATCTAAAGCGGGTTCAGTTTCATTAATGAAGCAAATGGCTGTAGATTATGCTCCAAAAATCAGAGTTAATGCTATTTGTCCAGGCCCTGTAGACACACCTTTAATCTGGGATTCTGCCAAAGCTTTTAAAAATCCAGAATTGGCAGTTGAAAATGCTGGTAAAGCAACTTTATTAAAACGTCTAGGGAAACCTGAGGACATAGCGAGTTTAGCACTTTTTTTAGTCTCTGAAGATGCTTCTTGGATAACAGGAACTGCAATGAATATAGACGGTGGGATATTAAACGCATAAAATGAAAGAAAAATTATCAATTATAAAGATAGGCGGAAACGTCATTGAAAACGAAGAAGAACTATCCAAATTCTTATCTAGTTTTTCTCAGTTAAAGGGATTAAAAATACTAGTTCATGGTGGTGGAAAATTGGCTACACAGTTGGCCAATCAATTAGGTATAGAATCGAAAATGTTTCAGGGCAGAAGAATCACAGATGCTGATAGCCTTAAAATAATTACCATGGTTTATGCAGGCTTAACCAACAAAAATATTGTAGCACAATTACAATCAAATAATTGCAATGCAATTGGATTAAGTGGTGCAGATGGCAATACAATTAAAGCTCATAAAAGACCCGTGCGAGATATTGATTTCGGATTTGTAGGTGATGTCGAAAAAGTTGATGCAACAATTATAGACCAATTATTGACTATTAATTTAACACCTGTTTTCTGTGCTATGTCACATAACATGCGCGGACAATTATTAAATACGAATGCTGACACAATTGCTTCGGAAATTGCAATTGCCATGAGTTCTATTTATGAAACTACTTTGTATTATTGTTTTGAAAAGAAAGGAGTTTTAATGAACGTAAATGACGATAACTCTGTGGTTACAGAAATTAATTCCGAGTCATACAAACAATTACTTTTTGATGATATAATTGCTGATGGAATGCTTCCTAAAATGGAAAATTGTTTTCATGCATTAAAAAACAATGTAAAAAAAGTCTGTATAGGCGACACGAAAATGCTCGATCCAAAATCTGATTTATTCACAACCTTGACCTTATAGAATGGAGCAAAAAGCACTCACTGAAAAAGCCATTGAACTCTTAAAAGAATTGATTTCAATACAATCTTTTTCATCGGAAGAAGATAAAACTGCTGATGCCATAGAAAAATGGTTTCAAGCTTTTAATATTCCTTTTCAACGAAAAATAAATAATGTCTTTGCTGTCAACAAACATTTCGATGAAAGTAAACCTACATTGTTATTAAATTCGCATCATGATACTGTTAAACCGAATCAAGCGTATACAAAAGACCCATTTCACCCGCATGTGGAAGATGGAAAGCTATATGGATTGGGCAGTAACGACGCTGGCGGTTGTTTAGTTTCTTTGTTGGCCACTTTTACTCATTTTTATGAAAGTGAAAGTTTGAACCATAATATATTAATGGTAGCTTCTATGGAAGAAGAAAGTGCTGGCGAAAATAGTCTGCGAGGCTTATTACCAAACCTTCCTAAAATTGATGTAGCCATTGTAGGCGAACCCACTTTACTTGACTTAGCGATTGCAGAAAAAGGTTTAATTGTTTTTGATGCAGTGGTGAAAGGTACTCCCTCGCATGCAGCACATCCGAATACTGACAATTCAATTTATAACACCATTGAAGTTTTAAATTGGTTCAAAAATTATAAGTTTGAAAAGATGTCTGAGGCTCTTGGTGCAGTAAAATTAACGGTTACACAAATCAGTGCAGGCAGTCAGCATAACGTAGTACCTTCTCAAGTAGATTTAGTAATTGATGTTCGTGTAAATGATAAATATACGAATGCAGAAATAGCCGAAATTCTAAAACGAGAAGCACCATGCGAGTTAAAAGAACGTTCTTTGCGATTGAATTCATCAGCGATTGATAAAAATCATGCTTTGGTGAAATCAGGAATCGCACTAGGTAGAAAAACTTATGGTTCCCCTACCCTTTCGGACCAAGCGGCGTTAAGCTGTCAGTCCTTAAAATTAGGCCCTGGCGATAGTACGCGTTCTCATTCGGCCGATGAATTTATATATGTTCATGAAATTGAAGAAGGAATCGGTTTGTACATTAAAATTTTAAATGGATTTTTGTACTAAACATGCTGCAAATTATTTAATTAACGAACACAAGAACTTTAAATACAAGCACTAACAATTTTGTATTTAAAATTCACATTTGAACTTGAATTTAATATTATGAAACTTTGGGACAAAGGCTTTAGCACTGATAAAAAAATCGATCATTTCACTGTCGGTAATGATCGAGAACTCGATTTGTATTTAGCGAAATATGATGTAATAGCCTCGAGAGCTCATGCTAAAATGCTAGGAAAAATAGGGCTGCTTACAGAAAAAGAAACAAAAGCCTTAGTAGCTGAGCTCGACAGTTTAAAGTCAAGAATTGAAAAAGGAACCTTCACTATTGAAGACAATTTTGAGGATATGCATTCCAAAATTGAGTATCAATTAACCCTTGCTTTAGGCGATACAGGAAAAAAAATTCATACTGCTCGATCAAGAAACGATCAAGTTTTAGTGGCTATGCATTTATATCTTAAAGATGAACTTGCCGAAATAAAATCGCAAACAAAAACGCTTTTCGATTTACTATTAAATTTAGCAGATAAGCATAAGAATGTTCTATTACCAGGCTATACACACTTGCAAATTGCTATGCCATCATCTTTTGGCCTATGGTTTTCTGCCTATGCAGAAAGTTTAATCGATGATCTTTACTTTATAGATGCTGCGTTCAAAGTAGCAGATCAAAATCCGTTAGGTAGTGCCGCTGGTTATGGTAGTTCTTTCCCAATAGACAGAACTTTCACTACCAAAGAAATGGGTTTTGAAACTATGAAATATAATGTTGTTGCCGCCCAAATGGGACGTGGTAAAGTTGAAAAAGCTACAGCATTCGGCATGGCGAATATTGCTGCTACGCTATCAAAAATGGCAATGGACATCTGTTTGTATATGAGTCAGAATTTTAATTTTATTTCTTTTCCTGATGAATTAACGACAGGTAGTAGTATTATGCCGCATAAAAAGAATCCAGATGTTTTCGAATTAGTTAGAGGCAAATGCAACAAACTCCAAGCAGTACCTAACCAATTAACATTGGTCATCAACAATTTACCTAGTGGCTATCATAGAGATTTACAATTGGTAAAAGAAATCATAGTACCTGCTATTCAAGAAATGAAAGCTTGTTTAGAAATATTGACTTTTAGTCTTAAAGAAATTCGGGTTAATGATGGAATTCTAGAAGATCCTAAATACGATTACCTCTTTAGTGTCGACACACTTAACGAATTAGTACAAAGCGGAATGCCTTTTCGTGATGCCTATAAAAAAATGGGAAAAGAAATTAACGCAGGCACATTTACACCAAAAAGAGATATTAAACACACACATGAAGGTAGTTTAGGACAGTTGTGTTTGAATGAAATTCGTGAGAAGATGAATAAGATTAGATAACCGAATGGTGTGCGAGGTATTATTTTATTGAAAAATTAACCAAGATGAAAAAGCATTACTTATTTATTGTTCTAATTCTCTCTGTGATAATTGTGAACGCCCAAGACACTTACCAAAGAAATTCATCTGCAGATGTTAAGGGTTATGTTTTCAATCTATTGTTAAATGATGAAAACAATGTAATAAACGGAGAAGCAGAAATTAGTGTGACTTTCAATGAGGACGTAAATAATTTCAGTTTAGATCTTATTGGCAAATCGGCTACTTACGGTATGCAAATTACCGAGGTTTTTGAAGATAGCACTAAAGCCAATTATAGTTACGAGCATAATAAAATAAAAATAACGCCAAACAACAAATCCACCTCTAAGGAACGAGTGTATAAAGTGATTTATTACGGAATTCCTGAGCGTGGTTTGGTGATTGACACTACAAAATTTGGACAACGTTCCTTCTTTGGTGATAATTGGCCCAATCTTGCAAGACACTGGCTACCATCTGTTGATCACCCATCAGACAAGGCAACAATTGAATTTAGAATTACAGCTCCAGATCATTACGATGTTGTAGCCACGGGCGAAAAAATTGAAGAAAGTAATTTAAAGAATGGTTTTAAGCTTACTACTTATAAAGAACCGGCACCCGTACCTATGAAAGTAGTTACCATCGGTGTAACTGAATTTGCTAGCAAATTATTGGCTGAAGTAGAGGGCATACCTGTATCGGCTTGGGTGTATCCTGAAAATAGATTAGATGGCTTTTCAGATTATAGTGTAGCTACTAATGTTCTAAAATATTTTATTGATAATATTGGACCGTATTCTTATGCTAAATTGGCAAACATGCAAGCCAAAACTCAATGGGGTGGGTTAGAAAATGCTGGAACTATATCTTACTTTGAAAATTCTGTTACAGGCAAAAACGAAGTTGAAGGACTAATTGCGCACGAGATTGCGCATCAATGGTTTGGTAATTCGGCAAGTGAAAACGATTGGAATCATGTTTGGCTAAGTGAAGGTTTTGCCACATATTTTGCTATTCTATATCAAGAAAGTGTTTATGGCGATAAAAAACGAAAAGAAGAATTAGCACTTGACCAAAAACAAATTATTGCCTATTACACCAAAAACCCTGCGCCTATAGTTGACCCAAGTATTACGAATCCGATGAAGGTGTTAAGCGTTAACACCTATCAAAAAGCTGGTTGGGTATTAAATATGTTACGGCATAAATTAGGTAACGAAACTTTTTGGAAAGGTATAAAAGCATATTACGCTAAGTTTCAGAATTCAAACGCAATGACTGCAGATTTTCAAAAAGTAATGGAGAATGTATCCGGTGAAAATCTTGAATCCTTTTTCCAGCAATGGATATTCACCAAAGGTTACCCAGAGCTAAAATGGGATTGGACCTATACTAAAGGAAAAGTACGAATCAATATCAGTCAGGTACAAGACCACGTAATTTTTAATTTTCCATTGGAAATCTCTACAACTACAAAAGGTGTTTCAAAACTAGAAACTATTCAAGTAGATTCTAAAGCACAATCTTTTTCTTTCGCTGTTGATTCGAAACCAGATTCGGTAATACTTGATCCAAATTCCTGGTTGCTTTTTGAAGAAAAATAATAATCTTAATCTCTGTTAACCGATCATTGTTCCAGTCCTACTATTCCAAAGTAGCTTATGAATAAATTCTAATTTATTCTTTACCGGTTCTGATATTACAAAGGGATAAGGATCACTTTCACCCATAGATCGGTTCATACTATTCATTGCAAAAAGTAGTGGAATACCAGTATCTAGGATTACTTTGAAATCTTTTTCTAAATACGGATCAAATGTGGCATTCATTCCTAATTTATTTTCGCCCATAAGTTTAGGATCAATTTGTAATCCAAAATTATATGCTGTTTCAAGTGCATCCATAAGGTGCAAATAATGAGACCAAGTTTCTGCCCAATCTTCCCAAGCATGTGAAGAGGCATATTTACTTATATATGTAGTTTGCCAATTTAATTGCGGACCATTGGCATAGTAGTTACTCAATGCATCAGAATATGAATACGTTTCATCACCAAAAACAATTCTAAAATTCTGCAGATTTTGAAAATCATCACGGATTAATCTATCCCAAAAATAATGACCAACTTCATGCCTAAAATGTCCAAGCAACGTTCTATACCGCTCTTCCATTTGCTGTTTTATCTGTTCTCGAATTACGGCATCAGCTTCAGAAATCAGAATAGTTATCACCCCATCTGCATGACCAGTCTTTACTCCTTTTTGAGACTGATCCATATCATCTTGTGACAAAAAATCAAATGAGAGTCCATTTTTAGGGTCATCAGTCTTACTTACAACAGGCAGTCTTAATCGTAATAATTGATAAACTAGTCGGTGTTTGGCATATTCAATTCTACGCCAACGTTCAAAATTTTGATCATCACTTAAATCGGGAATAGTTCTGTTTAATGAACAGGCTAAACAAAAATCGCTAGGTTGTTCCTTTTTAACAAGCCAGTTACAAGTCCCGTGCGAATTATTAGCACAATATTTATAAGTTGTACCAGCTAATTCTTGAAGATTCCATTCCTGAAGGTTTGGGTTTAAAGAAACTATTTGATTATAATACGAAGAATAGCCTAAAAAATACCCACAACTAACACATGTATTATTCTCAAAAACAACAATATGGTTGCAGTTCGAACATTGAAACAATTTCATGTATAGTTAATTTTTAAGACTTCTTATTTAATCATATTTAGATTAATCAATTCTTGATCAGTTAAATAACGCCAATGTCCTCTTGGCAAATCTTTCTTAGTTAAACCTGCATAGGATACACGATCAATCTTTACCACTTCGTAGTCAAGGTGTTCAAAAATAAGTTCCACAACTTTATTTTTTGAGCTAAATATTTCTATACCAACCTCTCTTTTAGGAGCATTGTCAATAAAACTTATATCTTGTACACGAATCGGTTTTTCATCCAAAGTAATACCTTCTTGTATCTTCTTCATATCAGCACTTCGAAGATCCTTATTAAGCACTACATGGTATATTTTACGAAGGCCATTTTTAGGACTTTTCAAACGCTTCGTTAAATCACCATCATTTGTAAACAAAAGCAGGCCTGTTGCCTCTTTATCCATTTTATCAACAGGTAATAAGGGTGTTTTTGAGGCATTAGAAATCAAGCCAGAAACATTACGTCTTCCTCTTGCATCTCTAACAGTTGTAGTAAAATCTTTTGGCTTATTAAGAAGTACATACTCTTTCTTAATCGGATTCAGTAATCGACCATCAAACTTAACCTCATCAGTCAATTTAACTTTATAACCCATTTCTGTAATAGTCTTTCCGTTAACCGTAACGCTACCAGCAGAGATGTAAATATCGGCATCGCGTCGTGAGCAAACTCCAGAATTGGAAACATACTTATTCAAACGAACTAAATCAGGATTACTAGGCTGCTTTATTACAGGAGCTGCATTCCCTTGTTTTTTTGGCTTAATAAAACTTTTCTTCCTAAAACTACCTGCGTTTTTTCCAGATGTTTTTTTATTCTGGCTAGATTCAGACTTACCCATATTCAAACTTTTTGCAAAGGTAGCTTTAATCTTTTAACATATGAGTGCAAATCTCTGTATTATAACGGTTAATATTACCATTACAAGGGCAATTCACTGCGAATGCTCATCAATATTTCTAGATGATATTCCACTGTTGAAAGCGGTTAATAATCATATCAACATCAATTAAAAGAATACTAAAAACTCCTACAATGATGATGAGCTTAAGTATGTTATGCAGACCTACATAATGAAGCTTAGTTTTGGCTTTCCAAAGCATAATTAAAAAAAGTATAAGAAACGCAACGCAGCCTAAGAAATAGATATACATATAGCCAACATCGAAATACTTTATGAGTAGTAAGGAAGGAATTATAGTTAATGCAACTAAAAAACTTACACAATACTTTGAGAAACGATGACCATAAATAATCGGAATAGTTTTATAATTCTGTGCTAAATCACCCGCAATATTCTCTAAATCTTTAATCATTTCTCGAATAAGTATTAATAGAAAAAGGAATATAGCATGAACAAATATGACATTTTCAAAATTTTTATAATATACGAATACCGCGAAAAAAGGTGCTATAGAGAGCGTAGCGGAAACAAAATTACCTACAAACGGAATTCGTTTAAGCTTATGTGAATAAAACCAAATACCGAAAATATAAGCTGAAAAGAAAAGCACAGCTCTAAACGAAACATAACTAGCTGCAAAGACTGCTAAGAAATTGAGAATGAAATAAGTAGTTAATTTAAACCTTTGGCTTACCAAGCGGTCTAACATACTTTTTCTTGGCTTATTTATAAGATCCTTCTCTGCATCGTAAAAGTTATTAATAATATAACCACTAGCGATAACAAGTGCTGAAGCTACAACTATTAGAAAAAGATTTAAATCGAAAATTACCTTCCTTACTGGTAAATGGTGTGCTAAAATATAAACCGCAGCCAAATATTGGGCCAAGGCAATCATTAAGATGTTGTATCCTCTAACTACAGAAAACAGACTCAATAACTTTAGCAGTAAGAGTTTGTTTTTTCTCGTAAGCATTTAATGAGTTTAGAAGTTATAAACCACTTCTAAATTGTAGTCTTTCAAGGTTTTTTTAGCTTGATCATAATCTTGAGTAAAGCCCAAAATATAACCTCCGCCACCAGAACCACAAAGTTTAAGGTAGTATTCATTTGTTTCAATACCACGTTGCCATAGTTCATGAAACTTAGTTGGTATCATTGGTTTAAAATTATCAAGAACAACATGAGAAAGCTGTTTCAAATTACCAAAAAGTGATTTCACATTACCATTTACAAAATCATCTACACAAGCATCGGTATGTTTAATAAACTGATCTTTCAACATATTTCGGAAACCCTCTTGCTTCATTTTCTCCATGAAAAGTTGCACCATAGGCGCTGTTTCACCTGTTGAACCACTATCTAACAAAAACACAGCTCCTTTACCCTCTGTATTCTGAGAAGGAAGGCTTGTAGATTCTATATTATCTTTTGAATTTATTAAGATAGGAAGACTTAAATAACTATTTAAAGGATCTAAACCTGAAGATTTTCCATGAAAGAAAGACTCCATTTTTCCAAAAATAGTCTTTAACACTAATAATTTTTCCCGTGTCAGGTTCTCTAAAACAGTAATCTTATTCTGAGCGTATTTATCATATATAGCAGCTACTAACGCACCACTACTGCCCACACCATAACCCTGTGGTATTGAACTATCGAAATACATTCCTGACTCTACATCTGCTTTTAAAGACTTAAAGTCAAAAGAAACCAATTCAGGGCTATTCTTTTGAATCATTTCAAGATAACCAACAAATTCTCTTAAGCTGCTATTAGATTTTTTAGCAACTTCGGAAGTATTATCATCAGCCTTTAAGGCGCCTTTGAAAAAATTATAAGGTATAGATAGACCTTTAGAATCCTTGATAATTCCGTATTCTCCGAAGAGTAATATTTTTGAATAAAAGAGGGGACCTTTCATTTATGGGGTGTTATTTTATTAATGGTTGGCATGAAATCTTAAGTTCATATAATTACCTAACGCTAATTAGACGAGAATCTGACAAAAAGTTACGCTTTTTTTGCTCCTAATCCAATTTGATCACAAATATACTGTCCGTTTTCACAATATGCAACCAACTCATTCTTAATAAATTGGTCTATTATCATCTTTTCAGATGCTGGATAAAGCACATGTACGTTAGCACCTGCATCTAATGTAAAACAGACATTAGTATTAGAAAGTTCTCGAAAAGCCCATATTTTATTAATGATTTCGAGCGTATTAGGCTTCATAAGTATAAAATAAGGATGACTCGTCATCATCATGGAGTGCAATGTTAACGCCTCACTTTCCACAATTTTTATAAATTCATTTAAGTCTCCATCCGCAAAAATTGCTTCTAATCTCGATAAATTTTCATTTGCTTGGTTAAATCGTTGTTCAGCAAATGGGTGATTATGCATTAAATCGTGTCCTACTGTACTACTCACCTGCTTTTGTCCTTTATCGACCAACAATATAGTATCACAATAATTATTAAACACTTTATGTACTTTATAAGGATAATTTATTCCAAATAAATCGGAACTACCTTCGGTAGAGTTATGCTTACCCCATTGTACTATTGGCCCTTGAATACTTCTTGCAGCACTACCAGAACCCAATCTCGCCAAAAACGAGGCTTTTTGAGTAAAATAATCGTTACTCATATCTGGATTCAGTTGTTTTTCGATATCCATTAGGCATAAAGCCAAAGCGCTCATACCTGATGCAGAAGAAGCTATACCACTACTATGCGGAAAAGAATTTGAAGTTTTAATAGTAAAATGATATTCAGAAAGGAAGGGAAGGTATTTTTCTATTCGTTTAAAAAAAGTAGTGATTTTAGGCCTAAAATCATCCTTTTTACTTCCTTCAAGGAAAATATCAAAAGAAAAATCTTTATTCGCTGTAGATAACTTCACAAAACTCAGATAAGTTGTTGTTGCACAATTATCCAGTGTAAAACTTATTGAAGGGTTTGCAGGAATCTGCTTCGCTCGTTTACCCCAATATTTAACAAGGGCTATATTACTTGGTGATTTCCAAGAAGTTTCTCCATCTATAATAGTTGCCGTGTATGTTTTAGGAATAAAATCTTGCTCGGTCATTCTAAATTTGTTTTGGCAAAGATAAGTTTTTGCTATCTCTAAATTTTTGGCAGACTCTAAATTACTTAGACATTTCTAACAGCTTAACCATTGTTCTATAATTACGAGATGTAGCCGAAACTTTCAATTTCCGTTCTATTAAATTATTAGTGAGTTTGGCTTTTCCAGCACCATTAAGATATTTTAAATAAACACAATTACTTTTAACTAAAAATTGATCGTTTACAAAGTCCATTTTTCTAAATTCCTCTACTATTTCAGGCGCTGCTTCATTTTCTAGTAGGGCAAAATAAATTTTCTTGTTTTCAATATCACTCGCATTTGTAAATGGATTATCATCAAAAATCTGTTTTAATTCAGCATACTTTTTCACCAAAACAAAAACATCAAAACCAAAAGATTCATGAATACCCTTTTTCACTTTTAAAGCAACTTTATTTTTATCATCAACATTACATTGCAAAACAACATTGCCACTTTGAATATAGGTTTGCACATCAATAAAGCCTTTGCGCTCAAGCATAATGCGTAACTCGGCCATAATAATTTTCTTTTGACCGCTAACATTTATTCCTCTAAGCAAAACGATATACTTGTTCATTTTAAATTCTATTCTTCACAAAGATTGAAAAATTAATGCTTAAAAAATCAAATTACTAACTTAGAAGTATGATATAAAAAAGTAATAATCAAGTTCAATATCCAGGTAATGAAATCATTAGTGTTTTTTTCTATAGGAATGTTTACTTTAATGTTATCATGTAAAAATGACAACCTTGCTATTGAAGAGGAATCCAAAACTACCGAAAAGGTTTATGAATTGGTCTGGGAAGAAAATTTCGACAAAATTGGAAAACCTGATGCTACAAAATGGATATATGAGACTGGATTTATTCGTAATGAAGAACTTCAATATTTTACTGATAGCTTAAAAAATGTACGACAAGAAGATGGTAACCTAATAATTGAAGCACACAAGGAACAAATATCTAATAATGATTTTGTTGCTGTGACGAATACAAATTGGAAAAACAATAGAGAATTTGCAGAATATACTTCGGGCAGTATTTCAACAGAGGGTTTAGTCTCTTGGAAATATGGTAAGATAGAAGTACGTGCCAAACTACCGAAAGGTTTGGGCCAATGGCCTGCAATATGGATGCTTGGCGATAACTTACGTTCTGTAAGCTGGCCAAAATGTGGTGAAATAGATATTATGGAACATGTAGGATATACAAGAGATTCAATTTATGGAACCGTGCACACCGATGCCTATAATCATAATAAAGGGACGCATATCGGAAAGGCTGTATTCATTGACGATCCTTATGACACTTTTCATATTTATGCAATTGAATGGACAGAAGAAAAAATTGATTTTTTACTTGACGACCAGATATATCATTCCTTTTCGAATGAGAATAAAACTATAGATGAGTGGCCCTTTGACCAAGCTTTTCACATAAAACTAAATGCATCGGTAGGTGGCACTTGGGGAGGCATTGAAGGAGTTGATGATACCGTTTTTCCACAACAAATGCGAATTGACTATATACACGTATATCAAAAAAAATGAACCAATTAATTCGTGATACCCTGGGCTGCTAAATAACCTGTGGTCCATGCATTTTGGAAATTAAAGCCACCAGTAATTGCATCAACATTTATCACTTCACCTGCAAAGTATAAACTAGATACCAATTTACTTTCCATAGTTTTAAAATTAATCTCACTAAGTTCAACTCCCCCGGCAGTAACAAATTCCTCTTTAAAAGTACTTTTACCATCAACAAGTAATCGACAATCTGTTAATTGATCAGCTAGTTTCTGAAGCTTTACTTTAGTAACATCGGCCCATTTTTCGTCCTCGGTTATTCCCGAAGCACGCACTAAGTTTGTCCATAATCTTCTTGGTACATCAACTGCCTTGGTTCGCAATACTGTTTTTTTTCTTTCCACTTCTTTTATCTCAGTAAGCAATTGAATAACAGACTCATTATAATGGTCTGGCAACCAATTTACATGCACCATGAATTTGTAATTTAAAGAACTTAAGAGGCGTGCACCCCATGCCGAAAGTTTTAAAATTGCAGGTCCACTTACACCCCAATGCGTTATCAACAAAGGTCCTTCTTCAATTAATAATGGTTTTCTTTTTTTTTGACTGCTTAATTTTATAGTAACCTTAGCATCTACATGGTTTATATCATAAACTGCTACTCGAGCATTCGTACTCACCCCCGAAATTCCTTCAATTCTAGGGTCTTTTATGTTGAATGTAAAAAGTGATGGCACAGGCTCCACAATTGAATGGCCTAGCTCCCTAAGTTTTTTCCAAATTTTTGAACTACTACCCGCTGCTATTAGTAGCTTTTTAGATTGATATGTTTTTTTAATAGTAACTACTTCCCAATCCTTTTTGAATTCAAAATTAGTAACACCACTATGTTTTAAAATTTGAATACCTAATCTATTCGCTTCCGATAAAAAACAATCGATTATTGTTTGCGAAGAATTACTTGTTGGAAACATTCGACCATCATCTTCAATTTTTAAGGCAATTCCCTTTTCTTCAAAAAAGGACATAACATCTCCACTACAATATTTATGAAAAGGACCAATTAACTCCTTTTCACCTCTAGGGTAATTTTTGGCTAATTCAGTTGGATCAAATTGCGCATGGGTAACATTACATCTACCTCCACCAGAAACTTTAACTTTTGCTAAAACCTCTTTACCTTTTTCAAGAATTGCTATTTTTAATTTGGGGTTGTTTTCAGCAGCTTGTATCGCTGCATAAAAGCCAGCAGCGCCGCCACCAATTATTATAAGATCAAACATTAGTGTACTCGTTCAGGGTAATTTGTAATAATACCATCAACACCAAATTTTTTCATTGTTGCAATATCTTTAGGTTTATTAATTGTAAAAGGATAAATTTTAAACCCAGCCGCATGCATCTCATTTACATTTTGCTGGGTAAGTGCTTTAAAATGTGGGTTTATAGCTTCTGCACCCAACTCTTTGGCAACCACTGTTGCCTCAGTAATCTCATCCCCTACTAGAATAGCTATTCTAATATCATCATTCAATTTTCGCATCGCTCTTAATTCATCCCATCTAAAACTTGAAATAATAAAACTATTTAGGGTCCAGTTCTTATCCCGAATATTACTATCCAACATTTTATTTAAAAGATCAGTAGTATTCGAACCTTTAAGTTCAATATTCAGTTCAACTTTATTATCAATTACATCTAACACTTCTTGTAGCGTAGGTATTTTAAGATTTCCTTCTAGTTTTAATTGCTTCAATTCTTCTAAAGTAAAACTTTCAATATCACCTTTTGCATTTGTTAGACGATTAACTGTATCATCATGAAATACAATTAGCTCTCCACTTTTAATTTTAAAAATATCAATCTCAATCATATCAACACCTAGGTCCATAGCTTTTTGAATGGATTCTAATGTATTCTCGGTTACATGCCCCATGGCACCTCTATGTCCTATTACTTTTGGTTTTTGCGCCATAACACATGATTGAATTAAAAAGATTATTGAAAAAAGGTAAAAGATATTACGCATGACTATTTTTTTTATAAAAGTAATCATACAATCCGAAAAATTATCAATTAAATATTTTATTGAAAAAGGAAAATCCGCTAGCAGTTCTTATATTTAAGACGGATTAAGAAAAATGTATTTTACATATGAGTGATAAGAAAGAACTTCGCAGTCAAGGTTGGTTTGGAAAAACTGGTAAAGACGGATTTATATATCGCGCCTGGATGAAAAACCAAGGTCATCCTGACGATGAGTTTTCCAACAAACCAGTAATTGGTATTTGCAATACCTGGTCAGAATTAACACCTTGTAATGGTCATCTTAGAGAGTTGGCGGATCACGTAAAACGTGGGGTTTGGGAAGCTGGTGGTTTTCCATTAGAATTTCCTGTTATGTCTTTGGGAGAAACAATTATGAAACCAACGGCCATGCTTTTTAGAAATTTAGCAAGTATGGATGCCGAAGAAAGTATACGTGGCAATCCTTTAGATGGCGTTGTGCTTTTAGGTGGATGCGATAAAACAACACCCTCAATTTTAATGGGTGCTTGCAGTGTAGATATTCCTAGCATTTTTGTTTCAGGGGGATCAATGTTAACCGGAAATTATAAAGGAAAAAAAATTGCAACATCCGATATATGGCGATTTAGTGAAGCCAATCGGAATGGGAAAATGGATAACGATGAATTTCGACTTGCTGAAGCCATGATGTGTAGAAGTGATGGACATTGTGCAGTAATGGGTACAGCTAGCACTATGGCCTGTATGGTTGAAGCACTTGGAGTTACATTACCCCATAATGCTGCAATACCTGCATCAGATTCTAGAAGAAAGGTACTCGCACATTTATCAGGCAGACGTATTGTTGATATGGTAAAGGAAGATTTAACACTATCTAAAATTATGACTCGCGAAGCGTTTGAAAATGCCATTATGGTAAATGCAGCGGTTGGTGGCTCTACTAATTTTGTAGTACATCTGTTAGCACTAGCCGGACGTGTTGGTGTTGACTTAACCCTTGAAGACTTTGATAAATTTTCTGCTAACATTCCATTATTAGCAAACTTACAGCCCTCAGGTAAATTTATGATGGAAGATTTTTATTATGCAGGAGGCCTGCCCGTTGTAATTAAAGAGCTTAGAGAGCATTTAAACAATAGTGCCATTACTGCAAATGGTAAAACAATTGGTGAAAATACGGAAGATATAGAATGCTATGATCGTGAAACCATTGGCACGACAAAAGAACCAATAAAAGATGACTCGGGCATCGCAGTTTTAAGAGGTAATTTGTGTCCAAATGGTGCTATTTTAAAACCATCTGCGGCAACGCCTGAGTTGATGCAACATAAAGGAAAAGCTGTCGTTTTTGAAAATATTGAAGATTATAAAGAACGTGTTGACGACCCTGATTTAGATATCGACGAAACCTCGGTAATGGTATTGAAAAATGTTGGACCTAAAGGTTACCCCGGTATGCCAGAAGTTGGAAATATGGGGTTGCCGAAAAAATTATTAGCAAAAGGAGTTACTGATATGGTTCGTATTTCTGATGGTAGAATGAGTGGTACTGCTTTCGGTACTGTAGTTTTACATGTAGCACCAGAAGCAGCAGTCGGTGGTGCATTTGGATTAATTGAATCTGGTGATGAAATTGAATTAGATGTTGCCAATAGAAAATTAACGTTACATGTTTCTGATGAAGTACTAGCTGAACGTAAAGCCAAATGGAAACCTCAAGATTTAGGAATTAATCGTGGCTTTGTGAAAATGTTTATCGACCATGCTGAGCAGGCTGACAAAGGTGTAGATCTTGATTTTCTAAAAGGCAAATCAGGTAGTGTAGTAACGCGTGATTCACATTAATAAAACTTCTATTTAAAAAATAATGGTTCAAGTGAAACACAAAATTCAGTTGAACCGTTGTGTTTAGCTAAAATATAATTTTGTTGAAAGGTGTATATTAGCACTCCGAATTTTACATAAAACTTAAGAAATCAAATTACTGGTAGATCCTCGTTGTAAAATTGTACCCTTTACAACCGCTGTTTCATAAACTGGTCGACGACTGTCATCGGTAGTTTCATATTCAACCCTATTAATTAGAAGGCGAGCAGCAACCTCTCCCATTTTATCTCCATGTTGTGCAACAGTTGTCATACTAGGCTTACTGTACTTCGAAAGTATACCGTCTGTAAAACCAACAAAAGCAATGTCTTCTGGAATTTTAACACCATCGTCTTGAACAATGCCCATACAAATAGCTGCGAACAATTCATTAACACACAACACGGCATCAATTTTATTTGTTTTAAAAAAATTAGCTATTACTTTTTCATCCTGATTTTTATAATGCAACTTTAATATTAATTTTTCATCTATAGGAATATTATTCTCAGTTAGTGCCATTTCATATCCTCTACCTCTTTCTTCACTCACATTAAAATAACTATCTGTTGTAACCAAGGCTATATTTTTACGGCCATCTTTAATAAAACCTGACACTGCTTCATAAGAAATCTCACAATCATTTAAGACTACTTTATCGCAATCAATATTATCAGTCACACGATCAAAGAGTACAAGAGGAAAACCTTGATTAATTATTCCGCTTAAATGTTTAAAATTATTCTTTTTTTGAGTTTCTGCTGATAGAGACATTATGAAACCATCTACACTGCCATTAGACAAGGCTTCTAAATTAAAAACTTCTTTATCATAAGACTCATTTGAAATACAAATAATAACGCTGTAACCACGCTCATTAGCATACTGTTCAATTCCTCTAATAACAGTGGTGAAAAAATGATGAATAATATCGGGGATAACCACTCCAATATTTCTAGTACGTCTATTCTTTAAACTAATAGCCATATTATTTGGCTTGTAATTGTAGAGTTTGGCAAAAGCTTGCACTTTCTCTTTTGTTTCTTTTCCAATTTCAGGACTATCTTTTAGTGCTTTAGAGACTGTTGATATAGAAACATCTAACTCACGAGCAATACTTTTTAAAGTTACTTTTTGTTTCAAAATTCAAATTTTGACTTATTCAATAAATATAGTAAAACCACTGGAAACACCTGATTTTCCCGCCATTATTGTTTACCCAATTATAGTAAACTATAAAATGCGATTAATAAGGTATATTTTCTGAATTTACGAAAATAGTATAATTCACACCCTATTTTTTACAATTCGAAAATTTTAAATAGTATAAAATAAAAAAATGATATTTAAGAAGTTATTAACACGAAACCGTTTGCGTAACATCTGAAATGGGCACAATTACGAATTTAACATTTATTTTACATAATTTTAACCTTATTAATAATTTAACTCAACTTAAAACAACTCTTTATGAAAATCGTTTTATTAAGAAGTTTGCTAATAATCGGAGCGTTCTTGTGCTTCGGTCAACTGCAGGCTCAAAAAGAAGTGACAGGTACTGTCTCTGATAATAGTGGTCCATTGCCCGGAGCAAGTGTCATAGTAAAAGGCACAAGCACAGGTTCCCAAACAGATTTTGACGGAAACTACACTATTAACGTTCCAGATGATGATGCTGTATTAACCATCAGTTATATAGGTTATAAAAGTGTTGACATTGCTGTTGGCACTCAAACTACAATAAACGCAACCTTATCTGAAGATGCACAAGCTCTAGAAGAGGTTATCATTATTGGTTATGGTACAACTACAGTCAAAGATGCGACAGGATCGGTTTCTGCTGTTACTTCTGAAGATTTTAATGGTGGTGTTATTAGTTCCCCAGAACAATTAATACAAGGTAAGACTGCTGGTGTAAACATTCAACAAACGAGCGGTGAACCAGGTGGTGGCATTAACATTAACATTAGAGGTGCAAATTCTGTTCGTGCAAATAACAATCCTTTATTCGTTGTAGACGGCGTTGCGTTATTTGGAGAAAGCACTGACGCACAAGGAACTGTTAGTAATACTGCTAATAGTGGTGAACAAGGAAACCCTTTAAGTTTTTTAAATCCGAATGACATTGAAAGTATGAGTATACTTAAAGATGCATCTGCAACAGCCATCTATGGTTCTCGTGGTGCAAACGGTGTTGTTATTATTACTACGAAGAGTGGTAAAGGTTCATCTGGTGGAAAATGGGAATTCTCTTCAAATGTAACTTACACAACTCCTGTTAGAAAGTTTGACCTTTTAACTACCGAAGAGTATTTAAATGCTTTACCTGATTACGGTGGTGATCCAGTTGTAAATAATTTTGGCTCGGATACAGATTGGCAAGATGTTGTTTTAAGAAGTACTGCATCTACAAATCAAAACCTTTCTTATTCTCATAATTATGGTTCTGGTAATGTTAGAACGACTTTTGGTTACCAAAAACAATTAGGTATAATGGAAAAATCTGATTTTGAAAGAATTACTGGTCGTTTAAATTTAAATCAAAGATTTCTTGAGGATAAACTTTTAATTGGACTTCAAACATCAGTTTCTAGAGTGAATCAACAGAAGCCACCTTTAAATAATACTGCCGGTGCAAGTGGAGATATATTAGGAGCTGCTTATGCCGCAAACCCTACATGGCCAGCAGATCAGTTCTTTAGACCGGATGGAAGTATTTCAATTAACCCATTAAATTCATTGGAACAAACAGAAAACATTACACACACAGATCGTTTTCTTATTAATGCATCTGCAGAATATAAAATTACCGACAACTTATCGGCAAAAGTAAATACAGGCTACGATACATCTAACAGTAATAACACTTCTGTTTTAAGTAAAAATCTATTCTTTGCTGGTATTGTAGATAATGGTTTTGGAACGTTCAACACTTTAGAACGTAAAAATAAAACCTTGGAATTCACCATGAGTTATAATAAGGAGTTTGAAAATTCAAATTTAGATGTTGTAGCAGGTTATGCATATCAAGATTTTAGAACGATTGAAAGAAAAGCGCAAGGAAGAGGATTTCAATCGAATGTGCTTAGCGAAATGGCTGAAGATTTAAAATATGCTGTAAATGACGCCGAATATGGAGCCACAGGGGAATACCAACAATATTATTATGATACTAACGGCAATGGTTTATTTATAAATAGACTATTTCCAACTTCAGGAACTGATAACATACCTTATAACAATCCAAGAGGTGTTGAAGCTGTTGCAGCAGATACTTTTGACAATACTGATGAGTTACAATCGTTCTTTGGAAGAGTAAATTATAGTATTGCTAGCAAATATTTATTTACTGGTACACTTAGAGCGGATGGCTCTTCTCGTTTTGGCCCAGAAAATCAGTACGGTTATTTTCCATCAGCGGCCTTCGCATGGCAATTAGGGGAAGAGGATTTTATAGGTGAAAATGTTTCAACCTTAAAACTTCGTGTAAGTGCAGGTATCACTGGAAATCAAGATGGATTGGGTTATGGTAACTTTGTTGCAAGACAACGATTTGGTACTTTAGGCATTAATAACGATAATACCATCAATCAAAATGGTTTATCTATAGTTGCCACAGATAATCCTGAATTAAAATGGGAGTCTACTACTGATTTTAATGTTGGATTAGATTTTGGATTTAACAATGAACGTTTTAATGGAAGTATTGATGTATATCAAAGAAATACTAAGGATCTTCTTTTAAGAACACCTCCTGCTTTACCGGCAACTACACCTTTTCAATTTTCAAATGTAGATGCCACAGTAGTAAATCAAGGTATTGAATTAGCGTTAGGATATGACTTCATTCAAACTGAAGATGTAACTTTTACAACTTCGTTTAATATTGCCTATAACAAAAACGAAATTAGAGATTTTGCAGGTGCAATTAATTCCGGTCCAATTAATGGTCCTGGCTTAACAGGTGCTTTTGCTCAGCGCTTTGAATCAGGTTACTCATTATTCTCTTATTACATGGCTATATTTGAAGGTTTAGATGCTACAGGAAATCCAATATATGCTGACGTAGATGGAAACGGCGTCGGTGATCCTGATGCGGACAAAACATGGGTAGACGAAGATGGTTTACCAGATTTTACTTCCGGATTATCGCTAAACTTAAAAGTTAAGAACTGGGATTTAGGTGCTTACTTTTCAGCTCAATCAGGATTTTCAGTATATAATAATACTGCAAATGCCTTGTTAAATGCTGGTCAATTAGGAACTGCACGTAACGTTACAGCTAATGTATTAAGTGAGGGTGAAGACCCTGGTGCTTCTACAGCAGTATCTTCAAGATTTTTAGAAAAAGGTGATTTTATTAGATTTCAAAACGCCTCACTTGGTTATACTGTTCCATTAAGCGGAGAAGGCTTTTTAGACAATCTTAGATTATCATTAACTGGACAGAATCTATTTTTAATAACAGATTATAGCGGTGCAGATCCTGAGGTTAGTGTTGCAACTGGTAATTTAAATGCAGCCAACTTACCAACACGTGGTATAGATTGGGCAGCATATCCTAACCCAATGACTATTACATTTAGTATCAACGCATCGTTTTAAAAAAAAGTTAGAAAAATGAAAAATAATAAATTAAAAATATTCGGTTTATCACTGCTTACAACCTTAGGGTTAGTTTCGTGTACCGATTTAGAAATTGAAGAAACCGACTCATTTATTACGGAAGGTTTTGTTGGGTTAGAAAATCCATCTTCCGCTTTGGAGGCACTTTATGGTGATATTCGCGGAAACCTTTCAGACCAAGCAAACACTTATGCTTTATTTGAAGTAACCACAGACGCACAGTTAATACCAACAAGGGGTGCTGATTGGGGAGATAACGGTCGTTGGAGAAAACTTCACCAGCACGAATGGGGTTTAGAAGAAGCTGATATTATTGGCCCTTTTGAGCAATGGACTAAAAATCAACTATCTGCATCTTTCATTATAGACGAAAGAAGTGCTGCCTCTGCAACGGATGTTTTAGAAGCACGGTTTTTAAGAGCCTATAGCATGTGGATTACTTTGGATCTCTTTGGACAAGTGCCTTTTAGAGATACGCAATTACCAAGTACAGAAATACCTGAGGTATTATCTGGTGCTGACGCTGTCAACTTTATTTTGGCTGACCTAGACTTATGTATTGCTGGTTTATCTAACACGCCTGCAGGAGCCGGTGATGATTTGATTAAGCCATCCACATCAGCTGCTAAATTTTTAAAGGCAAGAATACTTTTGAACAGACATATCTATGACAATCAATTAACAGGAGGAGGAGGTACTGCTAATCCAGCAGACTTAACTACTGTAATTAGTTTAGTTGATGATATTACTGCTAATGGTTATGCTTTACAACAAGGATATTTCGATATTTTCAAGAAAGATGCAGATTCTGAAACAATTTGGTTTACTGAATCTTCAGTACAGAATGTAGTATATGCACCATTACATGTAAACGCGTTCGGTCTAGCCGGAGGTGGTGGTTGGAATGGTTTCAGTACTTTGGCTGAATACTATGACTTATTTGAAGGAGATCCTGAAATAAATCGAGTAGAAACTGATTTAACACGTTTAGATGGTCAAGAAGAAAGAAGAGGTGGTACACCACCAGAAGGACTGCCTTTTGCTGGCACTTCAGATCAAGATGCGGCATCAGGTTATGAATTTGGATCTAACATTGGTTTTGGGTTTTTAATTAACCAACAGTACGATTTAGATGGTAGCAAAATACAAGATAGACAAGGTGCTGATTTAAAATACAAAAGAGACTTCACCGACGGTTCTGGGGCAAAAAACCTTATTAATAATAATGAGCAGACAGGTGTTCGTATTATAAAGTATAATCCTAGATTTGGAACCGGCACACAACATAAAATACAATTTAGATATGCCGACGCACATTTAATGAAAGCAGAAGCTATGCTAAGAAGTGGCAGTGACCCACTAGCTATGGTAAATGAATTGCGCGCTATTAGAGATGCGCAACCACTGGCTTCTGTTTCTGAAAGCGATTTATTGGATGAAAGAGGTAGAGAACTGTATTTAGAATTAGTAAGACGTACTGATTTAATTCGATTTGGAAAATACCTGAGAGATTGGGAGTTTAAAGGATCTTCTGCAATAGAAAACCCAAAACGTCTTTTGTTTCCGATACCATTACCACAGATTTTGGCCAATCCTAATTTGGTTCAAAATCCTGAATACTAAATATATTTTTTAGCAAATATTAAAACCCACTCAATTGAGTGGGTTTTATTATTTAGAGTCTGAATAATCTTTAATGTTAAAATTTAGATACCCTATAAACAACTTTCTTTTATTAGCAAAAAGTAACTTTCAAAATATTAATTTAGAAAAGTTAATCCTCCATTTTTAAGTTGTTAAAGTAGAATTAAAGACAGTATAATTTCAACCATAACATGAACTCAACTAAAGTATTTATACTTCTAGTATTTTTAATTATCTCATGCAAAAAGAATACTACTCTTTTTGTTCAGGTTGATTCTGCATTTTCAAATGTGAAATTCAATAATCAACTTACTCCAACTGCTGAGTTAAATATTCTTAACTACCTGTATTATTACAATGGTGCTGGTGTTTCTGCTGCTGATTTCAATAATGATGGTTTAGTCGATTTATATTTTGCAGGAAATCAAGTGCATGATGAGTTATACTTAAACAAGGGAAATTTAAAATTTGAAAAAATATCAAAAAAGGCAGGTTTAGCAGAAGTAAAAACTTGGTCTACAGGCATTAGTCATGTAGATATAAATAACGATGGACTCCTAGATATTTATGTTTGTAAAGCTTCTAAGTACAGAGCTCTTAAAGGTCGTAACCTGTTATATATTAATCAAGGAAATAATTCTAATGGTATTCCAATTTTTAAAGAAGCAGCCAGAAGTTATGGATTAGATTTTTCAGGATTAAGTACTAATGCTACTTTTTTTGATTATGATTTAGATGGTGATCTTGATATGTATTTAATGAATCATTCAGTTCACCCTAACAATAACTATGGCTTTGGTTTAAAACGCAAAGGCTACAACCCAATCTCAGGAGATATTTTATTCGAAAACCAGAATGGAAAATTTGTAGACGTTAGTGAAAAAGCTGGCATTTTTCAAGGTGAAATAGGATATGGTTTAGGCATTTCCGTAAGCGATATAAACAATGATCATTACCCAGATATATATGTAGGAAATGATTTTTTCGAAAATGACTATTTATATATTAATCAAAAAAATGGCAGTTTTAAAGAACAAATCTCACTGAAAGAAAATGGCATAGGTCATACATCACATTTCTCTATGGGCAACAACATTGCTGACATTAATAATGACGGGCTTATGGATATTCTTTCTTTAGATATGCTACCCGAAAATCTAGAAACATACAAAAGTACAGGACTAGAATATTCGTATTCCATATACAATCAGTATTTGAATAAAGGTTATGCACCACAGTATATGCAAAACACCTTACAACTAAATTTAGGCGGTCATCAATTCTCAGAAATTGCTTTTTTAAGTGGTATTGCGGCAACAGAATGGTCTTGGAGTCCTTTAATAGCTGATTTCGACAACGACGGATTTAATGACCTTTTCATTTCTAATGGAATAAAGGGAGCTACTAATGATATGGATTATCTTAATTTCATTTCCAACGAAGATATTCAAAGAAGAATTGATGCAGGAATGACAGAAACAGATTTACCGTTAATTACAGAAATACCCGAAAAGAAGACCTCAAATTATTTTTACAAAAACAATGGTGATTTAAGTTTTTCTAATGTTTCAAAAACTTGGCTAGAAGAAGAGCCATCTTTTAGTAACGGAGCTATACATGCCGATTTAGACAATGATGGAGATTTAGATATTGTAGTAAACAATGTAAATCAAGAAGCATTTATTTTAGAAAACAAATCGAAAGAAGGCAACTATCTAAACATAAAGTTTACGGGTCCAAAAAACAATCGCTTTGGAATTGGAGTTAAAGTAACTTCATATTCTAAAAATAAAATAACCAAAGAAAACTACCCTACCAGAGGTTACTTATCTACCTCCCCTCCTGCTATTCATATAGGTTTAGGATTAGATAGTACTATAGATTCTTTAAAAGTACTATGGCCAGATGGTAAGTTAGAAATACTTAAATCTTTAAAAACAAACACATCTATTACAGTAGCTAATGAAAATGCAAAAAACCAAAATGTAGTAGCAAACGAACTATCGCAAAATATCTATTCAAAAAATGACAGCTTAATAGATTTTTTACATAAAGATCAAGCAACTTTAGATTTTGACCGTAAACCTTTAATTCCATTTGCCAATTCAAATAATGGACCTTGTATTTCCGTTGGTGATATAAATAAAGATGGGCTTGATGATGTTTTCATTGGTGGTGCAAAAAAACAACCTTCCGAATTATTTCTACAAAACAAAGAAGGAAATTTCATCTCCACACAAAAAGAATTATTTATAACAAACAGTACTAATGAAGATACGGCAAGTGTATTTTTCGATGCGAATAATGATGACCAATTAGATTTAATCGTGGGTAGCGGAGGCAATGAATTCACTTCTGGAAATGCAATTAAACCGCGGCTTTATATTAATACTAACGGCATATATCAACTTAAAGAAAATACATTTGAAAACATTGAAACAAATGTATCCAAAATTGAAACAATTGATATTGACAATGATGGAGACATTGATATTTTCTTAGCATCTGACCAAGTTCCTACAGAATTTGGTTTAACTCCAAAGCAATATATCTTGTTAAATGATGGGGAAGGAAATTTTAGGAATACTACAACACAGATTGCTCCTGGGTTAGAAAAAATTGGCAACATTAAAGATGCTGTCTTCACTGATTTAAATGGTGACAACAAAACAGATTTAATTGTTGTTGGTCATTGGATGCCAATTTCCATTTTTATAAATAACGGAGAACAATTAATTTTACAAGAAAATAAAGGTCTTAAATTTACTAACGGCTGGTGGAATACAATTAAAATTAAAGATTTAGACAATGATGGAGACATCGATTTTATTTGTGGTAATTGGGGATTAAATTCTGCATTCAAAGCATCAAAAGATAAACCAATCACCCTTTATAGAAATGATTTCGATAATAACGGTAGTACCGAATCATTAGTTACATACTTTCATAATGATATGGAAACCACCTTTGCTTCAAAAGATGATTTAGCAAAACAATTGCCTTTTCTCAATAAAGAATTTCTCTTGTACAACACATTTGCAAAAGCTTCGATAGATGATCTTTTCGGTAAAAAAAACCTACATGAATCTGATAAAAAACATGTTTACGAACTACAAAGTTGTGTATTTCTAAATGATGGTAAAGGAGTCTTTTCTAAAATAGCATTACCGAGAATTGCGCAATCTTCCCAAATTAACGCTATAGCTTTAGATGACATTAACAATGATAATTTCACAGACTTAATTCTGGCCGGTAATAATTATCAAATTAGCACGCAACTTGGTAGGCTTGATAGTTGTCATGGACTAATTTTGCAAAACAACAATGACGGAAATTTTTCTTGGGAGCAACATCAAACTCTCGCTATCGACGGCGTTACTAGAACCATAAATAATATTACAATTACTGGCGAATCATCTTTTATAGTTGGTCGAAATAACAAATCGCCTATTCTCCTTAAAAAACAAAAATAATGTATAGATATACGCAAATCTTATTTTATCTATTACTTCTGTTGACTACTTTTTCTTGTTCAGAAAAAAAACAAAAAAACTTACAAGTGAATGATACATTATTCACCCAAATGAGTTCAGATGAAACGGGTATAGATTTCATTAACAAAGTAGAAAATAAAAAAGACTTCAACATTTTTAAATATCGAAACTTATACAACGGTGGTGGAGTTGCCATTGGTGACATTAATAATGATGGACTCGCCGATATTTATTTAACAGGTAACAAAGAAGCAAATAAACTATATCTAAATCAGGGTGATTTTAAATTCATTGATATATCAGCTTCCGCTGGAATTGAAGGCAGCAAACCGTGGTCTACTGGTGTAGTAATGGTTGATATAAATGCCGACGGTTTACTGGATATTTACGTTAGTAATGCTGGTAATATGAAAGGAAACAACCATGACAATGATCTTTACATTAATAATGGTGACCTTACATTTACTGAGAAAGCAGCAGAATATAACTTAGCTAAAACCGGTTTTACTACTCACGCATCATTTTTTGACTATGATAAAGATGGAGATTTAGATGCGTATATTTTAAACAACAGTAATATTCCTGTAAGTAGTTTAGGCTATGCAGAACAACGCGATGTGCGTGCTCAAGACTGGGAGGGAGTCCCACATATTTTTCGCGGAGTTGGCGACATGTTACTCAGAAATGATAATGGAAAATTTATTGATGTAAGCGAAAAATCTGGCATTTATGGAAGTCTTATTGGCTTTGGATTAGGTGTTTTAGTTACAGATATTAATCAAGATTTATATCCAGATATTTATGTGTCAAATGATTTTTATGAAAGAGACTATTTATATATTAATCAAAAAGATGGCACATTCAAAGAAGAAATAAAAGATTACACTTCGCACCTAAGTTTGTCCGCAATGGGTATTGATATTGCAGATATTAACAATGACGGACATAATGATATATTTATTACTGATATGTTACCTGAGGCCGAAGAACGTGTGAAATCGGTTATGGAATTTGAAGGTTATAATGTCTATAACTTAAAACGAAGTAAAGATTTCTCGCAACAATACATTCAAAACACACTTCAACTAAATAATGGCAACGGTTCATTTTCAGAAATAGCATATTATAGTGGCGTAGATGCAACAGATTGGAGTTGGGCAGGCCTACTTTTTGACATGGATAATGATGGCCTAAAAGATATTTTTATTACAAATGGAATAAATCACGACTTAACTGATTTAGATTTCGTTGATTTTTTTGCGAATGAGATTATTCAAAAAATGGCACTTACAGGTAAGAAAGAATCTATCGATTCAATTATCAATAAAATGCCAGTAAAACCACAACCCAATTACGCATATAAAAACAATGGTGACTTAACATTCAAAAACGCTAACAAAGAGTGGGGTTTTGAACTTGCAACTAGATCTAATGGCGCTGCTTATGGAGATTTAGACAATGATGGAGACTTAGATTTAGTGATAAATAATGTAAATACAGAGTCATTTGTTTATCGTAATAATGCAAATAAAAACCTAGAAAACAATTTCATACAACTTCAATTTAGAGGAGTTGATAAAAACCCATTTGCCATTGGCGCATTGGCTAAATTTTATTTTGGCGACAATATTGTTAACCAAGAATTAATGCCATCTAGAGGGTTTCAATCTTCTGTTGATTACAAAATGACCCTAGGTTTAGGAAAAATCAATGTTCTAGATTCCATAAGAATTATTTGGCCTAATGACAAAACCCAACTATTAAAAGAGGTTAAGGCCAATCAGACAGTAACACTCAAACAATCAGAAGCAATTGAATTATATAAAGTACCTAGCGCAAGTTTAAAAAAGAAACTTTTAAACGAATTAGACAATAGCAGTTTTCTTGTGCATGAAGAAAACAACTATAATGATTTTGATTATGAAGGACTTATCTATAAAAAATTATCTCAAGAAGGTCCGGCTATGGCAGTTGGTGATATTGACCATGACGGCAATGAAGACGTTTTTATAGGAGGATCCAAAAATCAGACAGGTACTATATACAGACATAAAGGTAATGGCAAGTTTTATAAAACTAACCAGCAGGTTTTTCTAAAGGATAAAAACTTTGAAGATACAGCTGCAGCTTTTTTCGATGCTGATGGAGATAAAGATCTAGATCTTATAGTTGGTAGTGCTGGTAATGAAGTTGGTAATGAAAAAGATTATATAACACGTTTGTACTTGAATGACGGTAAGGGTAACTATACAGATTCGGGTCAAAAACTGCCTTCTACCTTCAAAAATATTTCTACCATTGCTACCCAAGACTTTGATGAAGATGGTGATATTGATGTATTTATTGGGTCCAGAAGTGTTGTAGGTATTTATGGTTTAAGTCCAAATCATTTATTACTCGAAAACAAAGATGGAAAATTAGAAGATGCAACAGAACGAAAAGCTTATGATTTAAAAGATGCCGGTATGATTACTCATGCAGTTTGGGCTGATATGGACGGTGATAAAAAACAAGATTTGATTACCGTATCTGACTGGGGCACTCCTGAAATATATAGAAATTCAGGTAGAAGATTACAAAAGTTCAATTCATCTCTTGATAGCTTAAATGGGTGGTGGAATACTGTAGAAGCAGCAGATTTAGATAAAGACGGAGATTTAGATTTAGTTTTAGGTAACCAAGGTGAAAACTTACATTATATGCCAAAAAATGGGCAAGTAATGAAGTTATGGATTAATGATTTTGACAATAATGGTACTATTGAACAAATAGTTACTTTAGGCAAGGATGGTGAAGATTATCCAATACTTCAGAAAAAGGAAATTACTGGACAATTAACTTCACTTAAAAACAAAAACTTAAAAGCTTCTGATTATGCCAAACGTACTATTCAAGAGTTATTTTCTGAAGAAGTAATTAATCAATCAATTGTAAAAATGGTTAACACTGCAGCTTCTGTTATTGCAGTAAATGAGGGCAATGGTAAGTTCACAATTAAAAAACTTCCTGCCAGATCTCAATTTTCTTGTATTTGCAGTATCGATTGTATTGACATCAATAATGATGGTAATCTAGATTTAATTATGGGTGGTAACAATTTCGAATTCAAACCGCAATATTCTCGATTAGATGCTAATTATGGTAATGTTTTGCTAGGTGATGGAAAACTAGATTTTAAATGGCAAAACTATAATAAAAGTGGATTTTACATTCGTGAAGAAATTAAACATTTAGCGGAGGTAAAAGACAAAAATGGTAAGCGATTTATCGTAACTGCTATCAATGAAAGTAAACCTAAAATATTTGCGTTAGATGAATAAACTAATTTTTCTTTTCTGTGTTAGTTTATTTATATCAAGTTGTTCTGATAAAGAAGAACTTTTTAATCTTCCAGCTGCTTCCGAAACTGGGGTTAATTTCACCAACACACTTACCGAATCTGATGATATTAATATTTTAGATTATTTATATTTTTATAACGGTGGCGGGGTTGCAATAGGTGATATAAATAATGATGATTTACCAGATATTTATTTTTCAGGTAATCAGGTAGAAAATAAATTGTATTTAAATAAAGGCAATTTAAAATTTGAAGATATTACCGAAACAGCGAAAGTTAAAGGTAATAGTACATGGAATACAGGCACAGTAATGGCCGATGTGAATGGTGATGGCTGGTTAGACATTTACGTATGTGCCGTAGTAGGCATTAACGGTTTTAATGGCCATAACGAGCTTTTTATCAATAACCAGGATGGTACATTTTCAGAAAAATCAACTGAGTTCGGTCTTGACTTTGACACCTATAGTTCTTCAGCTGCATTTTTTGATTTTGACTTGGATGGTGATTTAGATTTGTATTTATTAAACCATGCTGTACACACAGCTGATTCATATGGCAAAGCAGATTTAAGATTTCAAAGAAACTATGAGACAGGCGACAAGCTTTTAAAGAACGAAAATGGAAAATTTATTGACATTAGTGAGCAAGCCGGAATTTTTGGCGGCATAAATGGTTACGGATTAGGCTTATCTATTTCGGATTTCAATTTAGATGGATATCCAGATATTTATGTTGGCAACGATTTTCATGAAGATGACTACTATTATTTAAATAATAAAAACGGCACATTTACTGAAAGTTTACGTCATTCTTTTGGGCACACAAGTCGTTTTTCTATGGGTAATGATGTAGCCGATATTAATAATGACGGTTTCCCTGATTTAATCTCTTTAGACATGCTTCCTGAAGAAGAAATTCCTCTTAAATCTTCTGAGGGCGATGATAATTTGCAAACACAAAAAATGCGAATAGAGCAATACGGTTATCAATATCAATTCACCCGTAACATGCTATACATTAATAGACCAGACGGACACTTTACAGAAACTGCATTAATGAGTGGCATAGCTGCGACTGATTGGAGCTGGAGTGCACTATTTGGAGATTACAATCAAGATGGTGAGCAAGATTTATTCATTGCAAACGGAATTCCTAAAAGGCCAAATGACTTAGATTTTATCAATTTTATTTCAAACGAACAAATCACAAGTAAAATAAACAACACTAAACTGGTCGACAAAAAGGCCCTCAAAATGATGCCTACGGGTACACATTATAATTATTTATTTGAAGGAAATGGTAAATTAGGTTTTTCAGACAAATCTAAAAAATGGGCGGCTACAGACACCTTAGCTTCAGCAGCTTCTGCATATGGTGATTTAGATAACGATGGTGATTTAGATTTAGTGGTAAGTAATCTAAATGCTCCTGCGACTATCTACGAAAACAAAACCAATGAAAAATCGAATTACTTAAAATTAAGATTCAATTTTTCAGAGAAAAACAAATTTGCCCTAGGCACTAAAGTATTCATCTACAACAATACTAAATTACAAAGTAGAGAACTCTTTACTTCCCACGGTTTTCAGTCTTCCTCAGAACCTATTGTTCATTTTGGAGTTGGCAATTCAAACAAAATAGACTCAGTTAAAATTATTTGGCCTAACAAAACTTATCAAGTATTAAACAATGTAAATACGAATCAAACATTAAATATTTCTATTAAAAACACAAACACCTTTGCTTATAATAGATTAAGACCTGAAGTAAAAAAGATTTTTCAGAGAGATAGCACAAATCTTGGTATAAATTTCACTCATTATGAAGACAGCTATTTAGATTTTAATAGAGAAAAATTAATTCCATATAAAATATCAGATCGCGGACCCGCTTTCGCAGAAGGAGATTTAAATAATGACGGAAAAGAAGACTTGTTTTTTGGAGGTTCTAAATTCATTCCATCACAAATATTTATCAATAATGACAGCCTATATATTTCTTCACAACTAAATAATATTTTCAAAGACTCAATTAAAGAAAATATTTCTGCTAGTATTGCTGATTTTAATGGTGACAATATAAATGACATTATAATTAGCTCTGGAGGTGGTGATTTCTTTGGAAATTCCAAAGTATTAAACGATAGCTATTATACGCAAACGGAATCGGAATTTATTAAAGAAGATTTACCAGAATTATTCCAAAATTCATCTGTCGTTGCTCCTTTCGATTATGATAATGATGGAGATTTAGATGTTTTTATTGGTGGTCAATCAATTACCGGTAGTTTTGGCAAAAAGGTTAAATCATATTTATTAAAAAATGGAAATGGAAATTTCTCCATTGATGAAAATTTCGAGTTAGAAGATATGGTTACTGATGCCATTTGGTTTGATTTCGATTCTGATGGATTAGTTGATCTTATTACCGTTGGAGAATGGTCTTCACCAAAATTTTTAAAAAACACAAAGGGTGGATTCATTGAAATAGAAACACCTTATATTACTGGATTATGGCAGTCTATTCATCCTTTTGATATTGATGAAGATGGTGATACTGATTTTCTTTTGGGCAACTGGGGATTAAACTCCAAATTGAAAGCTACTGCCGATTACCCACTTCGGTTATATTATAATGACTTTGACAATAATGGTCAAACTGAGACTGTTACGGCTATTGCTAAAAATGGATCCTACTATCCGTTAGAAAATTTAAATGGTTTAGCAAGTCAAATTGTTTCATTACGTAAAAAATTCAACACTTACACTTCTTTTGCTGGTAAGACTATTGAAGAAATTTTCGATAAAAATCAATTATCCAAAACAATAATTTTAGAAGTAAACACCTTGGCTTCTGGTTACCTAAAAAATGAAAAAGGTAGTTTTACATTTATACCATTTAAAAACGAATTGCAGGTTGCACCGATACTAGATTTTGTTTCTTTTGATTTCGATGGAGATGGTAAAATTGAGATTTTAACTGGTGGTAATTATTTTGGTGTTAAACCGTTTCATGGTCGGTTTGATTCATTTTCAGGAGCAATAATTAAAAATGAAGATGAGTATACTTTAGGTAATCAGCTAGGACTAGAATTTACACAAAAAACAATACGACATCTTCACATTCTACACTTTAATAAAAAACCGTATTTAATGGTCATTTACAATGATGGTCCATTAGAAATATATCAAATAAATAAAAACTAAAATTATTTAGACTTAAATAACATGAGAAAGATAATCTACATCTTCCTTTTTACAATTATGGCAGCGCTAATCTGGTATTTGTTTATCAATCCTGCTGACTATACTATTCGCTTTAAATCAAAGGCTTCGGTTGGCATTATTAATCAGACTTTAAAACTTTGGGATGACAATTTAAAAAGAACTAAGAGCATCCAAAAAGTAGAAGACATTAAACAAATTGGAGATTTACATCATCTTACACAAAAATTAAAATTCAACGATTCCACGCATATATATGAATGGTCTATTGGTAATACTATTGACTCTATTACACCTGTCACAGTAAGAGTAAGCGATAAGAAAAATAGTTTAATAAATAGGATTAAAATTCCATTTACTAATACAGATTTTGAAAAAAGATCAGAGAACACGGTATTAGATTTTATGAGGAACCTAAAAGAACATACAAATAAAATTAGGGTTACCATAAAAGGAAAAGAGGACATTCCAGAGAAATACTTAGCATATATTGCAATAAAATCAAAACAAAATGAAAAGGCAGATGGCATGATGCGAAATTTCACATACCTCACAAATGAATTAGCTAATAATGGAGCTACTTTAGATGGTCCACCAATGATTGAAATAACGTACTGGAATCAAGAAAATGACAGCATACATTACAATTTTGGCCAACCCATTTTAAAATCTAAAAACTTACCTACCAACACTGATATTGAGTATAAAAAAATTAAAAAAAAGCAAGCTATAAAAGCAGAATACAATGGTAATTATATTACATCTGATAGAGCGTGGTATGCTCTTATAGATTATGCTAAAAACAATAAAATTGATATCGACGCTAAACCAATTGAGCTATTTTATAATAACCCAAATGTTGGCGCCGATGAAATACATTGGAAAGCTGAAGTGTTTATGCCGATAAACAAGAATTAAATGAACACATTTAAATGAGGAAAGCATGATAAACATTAAGGTTAATCATCCTCAAAAAACCTAAATTTCCTTGGTTCAATGCATCTAAAACGATATCTTGAACCTTCTAATAATAGTAAAATTATATGTACTCAATTGGTTATGATATTGGCAGTTCATCAATAAAGGCAGCCTTAGTAGAAACAGCCACCGGAAAATCTATTGCCGTAGTCAGTGAACCAAGTGTTGAAATGGAAATGCTTGCAATAAATAATGGTTGGGCCGAGCAAGACCCAGACAATTGGTGGCTTCATATTTGTAATGCTACTAAAAGACTAATTTCTGAGAACAAGATTGATGCTTCCTCAATCAAAGGAGTAGGTATTTCTTATCAAATGCACGGTTTGGTAATTGTAGATAATATAGGCAAACCTTTGCGTAATTCAATTATTTGGTGCGATAGTAGAGCTGTTGAAATAGGCCAAAATGCTTTTGATACATTAGGCAATGAAAAATGTTCGGAAGAATTATTGAATTCACCATCAAATTTTACGGCTTCAAAACTAAAGTGGGTAAAAGATAATGAGCCTGATATTTATGCTCAAATTCATAAATTTATGCTTCCTGGTGATTATATTGCTTATAAGTTAAGCGATACAATTTGTTCCACTATTTCTGGCCTTTCTGAAGGAATTTTTTGGGATTTCAAAAAAAATGAAATTGCAGATTGGCTATTAGAATATTATGGTATTGATGAATCACTAGTTCCTGAGATAAAAGACACATTCGCCATCCAAGGTAAAGTATCCAAGCAAGGTGCTTTAGAATCTGGTTTAGCTGAAGGCACATCAATTTTATATAGAGCTGGTGACCAACCAAATAATGCACTTTCTTTAAATGTATTTAATCCAGGTGAGGTAGCTGCAACAGGTGGAACTTCAGGAGTGGTTTATGCAATAACAGATAGCCTTTCTAGCAAAGAAAGCACTAGAGTTAATAATTTTGCGCATGTAAATTACAATAGGCAAAAAACAAGAATTGGTAAGCTACTTTGTATAAACGGATCAGGTATTCAATATCGATGGTTATTAAATAACTTAGATGTTTCCTCGTATGAAGAAATGAATGATTTAGCTGCTACAATTGCTATTGGTTCCGATGGTGTAACTGTACATCCTTTCGGTAATGGTGCAGAACGTATGTTGAATAATAAAACAATAGGCACGCAAATGTCTAATATTAATTTAAACAATCATACAAAAGCACATTTGTGTAGAGCTGCATTGGAGGGTATTGCTTTTTCTTTCGTTTACGGAATGGAAATCATGTCTTCAGACGGAATAAAGCCCAAAGTAATTCGAGCAGGAAATGATAATCTTTTTCGTTCAGACATCTTTTCCAACACAATAGCCACCCTTATAGGCCAAGAAATTGAAATATACAAAACCACAGGGGCCATTGGCGCAGCAAGAGCATGTACATTGTATAATGGTGATTTTGACACCTTTGGCAAACAAATAATGAATAATGATTTTGTGATGGGTTTTAAGCCATCGGATAATAAAGGCATGTATAACACAGCATACCAAAAATGGAAAAAAGAACTAGAACAACTACTTAAAAACAACTAATATGGCGCTCATAGGAGACAAAGAATATTTTAAAGGTATAGGCGAAATTAAATTTGAAGGTAAAGAATCTGATAATCCATTTGCTTATAAATATTATAATCCGGAACAGGTAGTAGCTGGTAAAACAATGCGCGAGCATTTTAAATTTGCCGTAGCTTACTGGCATACATTCTGTGGACAAGGGGCAGATCCATTTGGACCTGGCACTCAAAACTTTCCATGGGATCAACCTTCTGATGCAATTGATGCGGCGAAAGCAAAAGCAGATGCAGCTTTTGAATTTATCACTAAACTAGGTGTAGATTATTATTGTTTTCACGATTTTGATTTAATACAAGAAGGAGCAACATTTGCAGAATCTGAAAAAAGAATAGCAACAATTGTTGATATTTTAAAGGGAAAACAAGCCGAATCAGGCGTAAAACTTTTATGGGGTACAGCCAACTGTTTCTCAAATCCGAGATACATGAATGGGGCATCTACCAATCCCGATTTCAATGTTTTGGCGCGCGCTGGTGGACAAATAAAACTAGCCTTGGATGCAACTATTGCACTTAATGGTGAAAACTATGTGTTCTGGGGCGGTCGTGAAGGCTACATGTCTCTTTTAAATACAGATTTAAAAAGAGAATTAGACCATATGGGGCGTTTCTTAGGCATGGCTCGCGATTATGCAAGAAGTCAAGGTTTTAAAGGTAATTTCTTTATTGAACCAAAGCCAATGGAGCCAATGAAACATCAATATGATTTTGACTCGGCTACGGTTGTAGGTTTTCTAAATGAACATGGTTTACAAGACGATTTTAAATTAAACTTAGAGTTCAATCATGCTACTTTAGCAAGCCATACTATGCAACACGAAATGGAAGTTGCTGCTGCTCATGGAATGTTAGGAAGTCTTGACGCTAACCGAGGTGACTATCAAAACGGCTGGGATACTGACCAATTTCCAAACAACATTACCGAAATTACAGAAGCAATGATTACCTTTTTACAAGCTGGTGGGCTACAAGGTGGTGGTGTTAATTTTGATGCCAAAATTAGAAGAAACTCAACTGATATGGATGATGTATTCCATGCACATATCGGCGGTATTGATATTTTTGCTCGTGGTTTACTAACTGCAGATAAAATTCTAAGTTCATCTTCTTATGAGTCGCTTCGCAAAAAACGTTATAGCTCTTTTGATACAGGAAAAGGAAGTGATTTTGAAAATGGTAAATTAGATTTCAACGATCTTTATGAAATAGCAAAAGAAAACGGAGAGCTTGATTTACAAAGTGGTAAACAAGAGCTTTTCGAAAATATTATCAATCAGCATATTTAAACACGATTAATAATATTTCTTTATATAATCTAAAAAATCCGACATCATAGATGTTGGATTTTTTTGGTTTATATAAAAGCCAGACTTACCTAAAAATAATGTAAGTACTTATTACTACTAAAGTAATTAGTAGTCCTGCTGGTTTTACATATTTCCAATCAGTGATATTAACTTCGTTTGTATATTCTTGAATATAATCGGTATCTCTTGGTTTCATTTTACCAATAACCAACATTAAAATTATTGTTAACACAAAAGTAATGGCTTGCATATGTAGCATATGTGGCAACCATTCTACGTCAAAGCCTCTAGACAATATAATGTAGGCAACATAAACTACAAAAGCGAAAACTATACCAACTTTAGCAGCAATTGCAGGCACTCTCTTCGTTAGAAAACCAATAACAATTGCAGACAGAATCGGAATACTATACGCGCCATTTACTTGTTGCAAATAACCAAATAATCCACTTGATGCATAGTAAAGAAAGGGCGCCAATACCATTGCAAATATTGCTAAACCTATACCAAACTTTTTTCCTTTAGACACCACCAGGGCCTCGTTTGCATCTTTATTAATGTACTGTTTGTAAATATCAATACCGTACAACGTTACACAGCTATTTAAAGCGCTATTAAAAGAACTTAAAATAGCTCCAAATAAAACAGCTGCAAAGAAACCAACAAATGCAGGAGGTAAAACCTCTGCCACCAGCTTCGGATACGCCTGATCCGCTCTTTCCAATTGTCCGTCGAACATATGAAAAGCAATAATTCCAGGTAAAACAACTATTATAGGGCCTAAAATCTTAAAAAATGCCGCCAACAATAAACCTTTTTGACCCTCAGCCAAATTCTTAGCACCCAATGCTCTTTGAATAATCTGTTGGTTACTACCCCAGTAGAATAATTGAACCAATACCATTCCTGTAAATATCGTTGCGAAAGGAATACTAGAAGACTCGGAACCTATTGCATTAAACTTCTCAGGGTGTTCAGCCGTTAATTTCGAAAGTCCTCCTAAAATACTACTATCATCACTAATTGCATATAATCCAAAAACAGGAATTAATAAGCCACCTATTAACAAACCAATGGCATTTATACTATCTGATACAGCAACTGCTTTTAGTCCCCCAAAAATGGCATAAACACTACCAATTAAACCAATACTCCATACACAAACCCATATTGAAGCCCATTCCGAGATTCCCAATTTTCCTGGTAAATCAAACATTCCGCTTATCGCTAAAGATCCTGAATAAAGTACGATAGGCAAAAGCACAATTGCATAACCACTAAGAAACAACCCCGACGTCATCGCCTTTGTTGTGGTATCGAACCTACGCTCTAAATAAGTAGGAATTGTACTTATTCCACCTTTTAAATAGCGTGGTAAAAGATAAATAGCGCAGATAACCATTGCTATTGCTGCTAGCGTTTCCCAAGCCATAACAAGAATTCCATCTCGGTACGCATCGCCATTTAGACCAACAATTTGTTCGGTTGACAGGTTTGTTAATAACAAAGATCCAGCAATTACGCCTGCTGTTAGGCTTCTACCACCTAAAAAGTATCCATCAGAAGATTTTTCGTTTGTTGATCTCGTTGCTAAATAGGCAATGACAGCAACTAATACTGTAAAGCCTACAAATGAAAGTATTCCGAACATATAATTTTTGGTTTGATTGTTAGGCTAAATATATCGGATTATTTACTAAAATCTAGGAAATCACTGTTATTTCTGACCACATTTTTAAAAATAGGGCCTCGTTTTAATCGAATTAATAGATAACCTACAACTCATACTTTAGCATTTAACAATAAGACCACTTGACAACCGCGTATTTTAATGTAATATTGCAAAATTAACTCCTAACAATAGGTGCCCATTTATATTATTTTAGATTAAAAATTTTTATAAGTCATGTTGAAAAATATTTTTATACTTGCAACAGTTATGCTGTTTTTGTCTTGTAAAGAAGAAAAGAAAGAAGAATCTATTATTATTTCTCCTGAAGAACTTCATGCATCTGTAGATAAAGTTATAGAAATAATGATTCACGATATTTTTTCGCCTCCAGTAGCAAGCCGAATTTTTGCTTATCCTAATATTGCAGCCTATGAAATTATTGCCCTAGAAAACCCAAAATATATTTCATTAGCAACACAGGTTACAGATTTAAAAGCAATACCAAAACCCAAAGAAAATACAACTATTAATTACCAAATGGCTGCGCTTGTTGCGCATATGGAACTTAGTAAAAGACTAATTTTTTCGGAAGATAGAATGGAAGCTTTACGCGACAGCCTATATAATAATTGGAATTCTAAAAATCCAACACTCTTTAACACCTCAAAAACTTATGGCCTTGAGGTGGCGGATCATATTGGTAATTGGATGGGTAAGGATAATTATGCCCAAACACGCACCATGCCTAAATTTACAGTGGATGTTGAGGACGAAACAAGATGGCAACCAACACCACCAGCATATCATGAAGGGATAGAACCACATTGGGATAAAATAAGACCTTTTGTTATAGATTCGGCTTCACAATTTAAACCAATTCCTCCTCCAAAATTTTCATTGGAAAAAGATTCAGATTTTTATAAAGAACTTATAGAGGTGTACAATATAAGTAATGAAATCACCAAAGAAGGTGATACTTCAGACGGCGTAGCAATTGCACAATTTTGGGACTGTAACCCCTATGTTTCTGTAACAAGAGGACATTTAATGTTTGCGACAAAAAAAATAACTCCAGGTGCACATTGGATTGGAATAACCAAAATTGCTAGCAGAAAAACAAACAGTGATTTTGACAAAACTTTATATGCTTACACAAAAACCTCAATGGCTATTGCTGATGCTTTTATTAGTTGTTGGGATGAAAAGTATAGAAGCAATTTAATACGCCCCGAGACACTAATTAATCAGCATATTGATGAAAGTTGGCAACCAATTTTACAGACACCACCTTTTCCAGAATACACTAGTGGACATAGTGTTGTTTCTGGTGCAGCGGGAACCGCACTAACTGAAATTTTCGGCGACAATTTTTCATTTGACGATGATACCGAATTACCTTATGGTTTACCTGTTCGTAGTTTTGAATCGTTTAACGCAGCTGCGAATGAAGCGGCCATTAGTAGAATGTATGGTGGTATCCATTACAGAGCTGCAGTAGAAGTTGGAGTAAAACAAGGTCGTGATTTAGGACAGTTTGTTTTAGACAATCTTAAAATGACTACTGATTCAGATATGGCATCAACGAAATAATAATCAAAAGCCAAAACCTAGCCCAAACGAAAATCTCAGACCATCATCACTATTAAATAACGCAAAATTCAAAGACAATATATCTACTGCATTCAAGAAAAATCCTCCCCCATATGAGGTATGCCATTGATTAGAATCTTGATCAGTAATCCACACTCTGCCGTAATCAAAACCACCAAATAGCCCCATAGACATTGGTAAAATTCCAGTCTTTATTTTACGTAAACTATATCTAAGGTCGGTATTTTGATAATATGAAATTTTACCCGTAAAACGTTGGTTTCTATAACCACGAAGACCATCAACCCCACCAATACTCGCTCCTTGGTAAAACTCAAACCCATCTCCCAAATTAAAATGCGCCTTCCATTTTGTTGCCAATACAAGTCTACCGTTTGGTATCAGTTTATGATCAATAGAAAGACTAGGAACTATATAACCAAAATTTTCTCCTTCTGAAGAAACAGACGTTTTATATCCGAGCAGCAGTGATGTTGACATACCTATAGTTGGAAACGCAGCATTATCTGTATTCGAATAATCATACTCACTTTCAACACCTACAAAATCTTTTTGATTTTCTTCTCCGTTAGCCACATAGAATGTATTTACGAAGCGGTTTTCTGTTTCTTCAACTTCAATACTTTCATAAGTAATACCTGTACGAAATTTTGACCCCATATCTCCGCGCCATACTATTGAAGGAGCCAAACGAATTTTTTCAATTTTTACACGATTATAATCAAGCTCTAAATCATCATCAAAATTTTCTGTTTCATTACCATAACCAAAAAAGTTAATACTAAAATTAGGACTAGTAAACTTCGCATCGAACTCGAAATTTGCCTTCCCAAAAACATTCGCAAACTCACCTTTATAACCAAAATCAAAACCTTGAGTCGCAAAGTAGAAAGCTGCATTTATAGTGTGTTGACTTGTAAAAGGATTCTGTTTAAATCCGTTTTTAGTATACACATTAGAAAAACCAATTCTAAAGCCATCATCCGGATTTGAACCTATTGTAGGTACAAATTGGTTCGCACTACTTTTTAGTTTAATGGGTTGATAGGTGTTTGTTTCGTAGTCATTACTTAACCGAATTCTAGCACCTTCTTTATTCTCAAAGGTATTGTTCTTCAATTTTTGATCGTAGATATTAACACCTTTACTGTCCACAATATTGTAAATATCATTATTATGGCCACCAACAATTCTAATTTTGCTATTATTCGATTTTATACCACTAACATCAAACCGATCATCGTCATCTAAACCATATATCCATATTTCTTTGGTGATTTTAGGATTGAACGTTTTTTTAAAAAACTGTTTTCCTTTTTCACCTTTCTTTATTCGATTACCAACAACTTCTGTTTCTCCAGTTGGCAATCCTGTAATGGAAAATAAATCGTCCTTATCGGTCCCCACAACTATAGCGTACTTATTTAGTATATTATAATATTCTCTAGCTGTTTGTAATAAACCTTTTTTACGGGCTAAAAGTTTTTTCTTTATGATCGCTAGGCGTTCATTTTGTATTTCCTCCGGAAATTGTTCAAAAGCTGAGTCAACAATCTGAGGAGTAATATTTTTTTGAATATAGGCTGTTTGTTCTTCCCATTCTATTAATTCGGTTTCAGGCAACAACACCATGTCTAAAGCAAATGCTTTCGGTGAACCATTAAAACCTTTTACGCTTCGTATTTTTTCATTAAATCCTTCCATTAAAGTCAAACCAGGAATTGCCCTTGTCGCCAAATTCATAAAGAAACCATCTCCCATTTCCGAATAAACCTGATCTCGATCGCGTGGCACTGGTTTATAAACAACTTCATCCTTCTGCTTATCCTCAAACTCTGCCCATCGCCATTGATCGGTATGGCGATCCCAATCACCAATCATCATGTCAAACAAACGTGCCCGAATATATGCGGCTTTATCTACAGTATATTCTTCATCTTTACGCAATTTTTTAAGCAAATCATCCGTACTAATCATCTTATTTGCATGCCCAAAACTAGCTTGGTCGCCATGACCATCATCAGTTCGCTCTTCAATCATATAAAGCTCATCTCCAAATTCATCGTTGTAATCACCAATGGCATCCTGTTTAGGAATGTAATACAATATAGGATTGGTATGATATATGCCAACGGCATCAGATAATGTGCCAACAGTAAAAGGTGCATAAGGATGAGATCCTGTGTAAAAATCTAACAACAACTCCTCTGTGTAGGTCCCTTCAAAATCTCCTACTACATATTGATCTTTAAAGGCCATAGCTTGTAAATAAACCTCTGCACTTTTTTTAAGTGCTCGCATTACGTACTCCTTCCCTTCAGGATTAACTAACCGTAAAGATTTTGATTGATGTCCTCCACCTTTTCGCATTACTCTTAAACCTCCAAATAAGGTATCTAAATCAATTGTTGGAGCTGTGACTTCAGTTGAATATATATCGCGATAACGATCACCCCAAAACCACTTAAACAACCCACTTTTATCTGTTTCCTCTTTAGTATAAATTGATGCTTTAACTGTTGATGGAAAGTTTTTAAGAAAGTGTTGACCAATTCCTTTTTTATCGGCCTTTAAAACATTTGTAGCAAACAAATCTTCTTCTTTATCATTATCATCTACTCCATAGAAATAAACATTAGAGGAACCATCTTCATATACCTCTAATTTTGCGTAACCCATTTCACCTGTTGAAAACTGACTCCCATTCAACAACTTAGTAGCCTCTTGTTTGGAGCCAGAGCCACTAATAATTTGTGGAGTATTATTCTCAACTATATATTGAAGCGAATGTTCATGACCCGAAACAAATATTACTTTTTCTGAGTACTGTGCCAACGTAATTAATCGTCTTCGCATTTCGTTATATCGCTTGTTCGATATATCTTGATGTGAAGTTCCAGTTGTTTTCCTTAATAAATTTATTACCGAACCAATAATGGGTAATGGTAAATTAGAATTTGTTGGAAACATATGTTGCTTAAATGAATATTGACCACCATGGTTTCCATAAGTGGACATTGGATGATGTGCCGCGATTAAGGTCGTTTTGTTAGCATTCTTTTTAATTAAACCTTCTATTTCTTCAAAGAATTTTTCACGGTCTTTAATCTCACAATGGTCATTCATATTTGGATGATTGTCCCAATTTGTTAAATACCACTCTGTATCAATAACAATTACAACAACATTATCATTGATTTCAATTTTTTCTATTGGACAACCATCTTCAGGAAAAAACACATCTTTACTATCCAGTTTATCCTGTATATAATCTTGTTGACGCTCAAGGCCCTCAAGCCCATTAGAGTACCAATCATGGTTTCCTGGTATAAAAAGTGACTTTCCCTTAAAATCTTCTAAAGATTTTAATTGAGCATCCAAACTATTTTTAGCTTTAAGGTAATTTTTATGATTCTCAGAAGGTAATCCTGCAGGGTATATATTATCACCAAGAAAAATAGCGGTACTATTTTCATCAGCTTTTTTCAATCGCTCTTTAAAAAGCTTCAGATTCTTATTTAATCCTCCCATAGGCGATTTACCTGCATCACCTATAAGATAAAAAGCATGAACAGGCTTGGTTATGTTACTATCCAATATCTCCAATTTTTCGTGAGCATATTTTGTCTTTTGAGTAGCACAACTACTCAAAAAAAGCATAAACAAAATAATAAGGTAGAAATTCTTCATATAGAATAGTTGGTTGCCTTTTCTAATTTTTAGCAAACTACAAAATAACCGCATAGAACTGATTATTCAAAAGTATTAGACGTAATTAATTATTATAATTACTATTAAAGCGAAATCATCCAACATCAACTATACATGAAAAACAATTAAATATACTGCGTAATCATTCTTCAAATTTAAAATTTTGTAATTTGGATGTTTCAACTATATATTATGTCCGAAATAATTGATAAAGCTGAACAGTTCTCTAGCAATTTATTATCAAATAAGCTTGATTCAAAATACTTATATCATAATTTAAAACATACCCAGCGTATTGTTAAAAGTACTAAAGAATTAATAGCTGCTAATAAATTAGATGACACCACGAAAGAACATCTATTAATAGCCGCTTGGTTACATGATACTGGTTATACAATGGGACCAAACGACCATGAAGAAAGTAGTTGTAAAATAGCCCACAAATTTCTAGTAGATAATGGCTATGATTCTGAAGGCATAAAAAAGGTTGAAAAAATTATTCTAGCAACAAAAAGAAATTACAAACCTCAAACACTTTCGGAACAAATAATTCGAGATGCCGATTGTTCTCATTTCGGACAAAGAAGCTATTTTGAAACTACAGAATATTTAAGAGAAGAATTAGCATTATTAGGTTTAGCCGAATTTTCAAGTAAAAAATGGCGTGATGTTAATATAGATATGTTAGAAAATGAGCATTCTTTTTATACCGATTATGCTAAAGAAAACTGGCAAGAAACGAAGAATCAAAACATAAAGACGCTTATAAAAGATAAAAAGAACGAAAAAGCAATTGCCAAAAAAGAACAATTAAAGGCAAAGTATAAAAATGAAAGTCCGGATCGGGGTATTCAAACATTGTTTAGAGTAACACTTAAAAATCATATTACATTAAGTGATATTGCCGATACAAAGGCTAATATTTTACTTTCTGTAAATGCTATTATTATCTCTGTAGCATTGGCTAATTTAATTCCGAAATTAGATAATCCATCAAATGCTTATCTTATATACCCTTCCGCAATTTTTGTGATTTTTAGTGTAGTCTCAATGGTCATGGCTGTTTTAGCCACAAGACCAAATATTACCAGTGGTAAGTTCACAAAAAAAGACGTAGAAGACAAAAAGGTGAATCTGTTGTTTTTTGGAAATTTTCATAAAATGAGCTTAGCTGAATACGAGTGGGCAATTCAAGAATTGGTAAAAGACAAAGAATATATCTACAGTTCGCTTACAAAGGATTTATATTTTTTGGGATTGGTATTGAATAGAAAGTATAAAATACTACGTTGGACCTATACCGTATTTATGGTAGGTATAATTATCTCGGTTCTGGCGTTTGGCATCTCATTTCACTTTGCCGATTTTTCAAGTACGTAGAATCAAATTGCTTTTGTAATTACAATTGTAATTGAAAATAAAAGTAATTAGGCTTTCAGCTCTTCCATTAAATCATCATAAGTATACGTTGTTTCCGACTTTTTATTTTTTTTGTATAAGATTTCGGCCCGTATTGCTTTTAATCCAGATACACCTTGTAACCCTTGTAATTCTACAATTTCTATTTTACCTGTGAAGTAACCTTTTGATTTTAAAAACTTGATATATCTTAAATATTCTAGTTCATCGCTTTTTTGAGAATAAACGATAACCATTTTACCAGTTTGAGTAAGTCTTTCATTAGTACCTTTTATAAAAGATTTATCGATACGTTTTTTTATGATTTCATACCTGGCATTGTAAGTACCGTCCACATCAAATTGCTTTTCATCCATTCTAAAACGAATAGATAAAGAGGTATTATAAACTAAAATTAGAGAAGCTACATCTAATGGCACTGGTAAATCTGGTTTTAAGCGGTAATGTGTATTTTCCATATCACACATAACTTGCAATTGCCATAAACGCAAATTGTTTAAATACAATGGTTCATAGCTTCGGCTACCAGTAATGCTATCACCAATGTACATGTTATGTTCAACACCATCGGTTTTATATCGCTCAAAAAAATGAGGATACATGGCTTGTGCCTTTAGCTGCTTTTTATCAATTACAGAAGCCAATTTTTTATTAATAATCATCACACTTTTATCATAGTTTTTTCTATGATCATAGTAAGAATTCGTTTCCTCATCAATCATTGCTTCATAATCCTCTACAAGTGATGCTACATTAGTATTCTGAGTTCTAAGATGTTTAAAAATTGGAATGACCTCCTTATTAACAAAATTATAAATTGCCTGTTCACTATTTGTATGCAAAGATTCTTTGATTTCATCTAGATGATTACCAACTCTAAAAATTAGTTCTTCATAAATAGGCAACTTAGCTTGTTGCCAAACCGCTGTTAACACACTACTTATTGTTGACAATTGAATCATAAGGTCACGCTGTATTGCTTCATTTCTAGCTTTTGAAGAATCGCGTATATCAATTTGACCATATAACGGGCTAACGTCATTAAAAACAATTTCATTAAATGATGGTTGTAAGCCTAAATTACTTTCTTTTATAAATTTCTTAGCTTCCTCTTGAAATTTCCAATAAACTGAAGAATGAACAGATGTGCATTCGTTTTGTATTACGGCATCTATCAAATTTTCTTCTTCTGCCTTTGCACGAAGTACTGCCGAAATAATATAAGGCATAATTTGATCAAGCCTTTGTGCATTTATACTATTAAGCTCTCCTTTGTTTGGCGATGTTATTTCTAAAACGCCTAACAATTCAGTATCACTAGCTATAGGAGCGAAAATAGCACTCTTAAAACCTTCTTCCTTTAGGTTTTTATAAAGTACAGCGCCCTCCGTAGAGTTAAACATCCTATCAACGTCAGAAATTGCCAAATACTGATTGTCGCCTAACAAGGTCTGATAAGACTCGTCACATAATACAGTATGACATGAAACAAAATCTTGATTCTGTAATAAAACACTTCTAGCATTTTTACCAAGAACGTGCTCAAATTGGTTATCTAATGGATTATAAACAACGAAACTTGCATTAACACCCTTTAAATTAAAAAATGAACGGAATGTTTCTGTGAATTTTTCTAAAATAACATTATCGCTACCAGTATCTTTTGATATAAGATTAGACTTAATTTCAGAAATAGAATGTTCGGTAGTAACATCGAACATATTCATAACAATAAAACCTCTTGAAATAAAACTATTTGGTGGAATTTTCTCTTTCCATAATTTCACATCATTATAGCTATCTAATAATTCTTCAATATCACTCTTAGATAGTTTCAAAGCCTTATCAGTTGGTAGTATCTCAATAAAATCTGCATTATACAAAATACGATAATGCTTCATTATTCCATTTGCATCTGGAATATCATAGAAAAATGGTCTTTTAAAGTCAACATTAATTCCATAATAAAAATTAAGAATTACGGAACATGCTAAGACGTACATTTCATCATCTGGCAACTCACGCATTCGTGGTATAAAATCTAACCCCGCATCTTTTATTATTTGTTGAAAACGTTCAGATGAATTAAAAACGATATCCTCATAAGGCAGAGATGCTGCTTTAATTTCATTTTTGGTTAACACTTCTGGAAAAGAATCACGTAACATCAACTGAATTAATCTCTCATGTTTTTGCAACAATGAAATATCAGTAAAGCCCTCTCTTAATTCAGGATAAGGTTTTTGTGCCTTCAAGATGTATTTAGCTCTTTCAGCTAAAAATTCATCATCTCCCTCTGCTACAATTTCATAATGTTTCAATAATTTATTGAAACTTACAAATTGCTGCATTGGTAGTTCTTTGGCTTCTAAAAATCCCATGCTTTATTTGACGTTAAGATTGGGATAAAATTACAACATAATTAACATAATTATGTTAAAGTACGTCAATCAGTACTTTTCAACAGTTAATAGGTGTCTACGCAATAAAACTAGGAGTTTATTAAGTGTACTTGATTTATTTAAAATGATTAAATACCATATTTTTCGCACGTTTTTTCGCATATTTATATAAAAATTATTCATGTCATCGGATTCTAGATTAACCCGCGCTTATGAAAATGCCAAAACGGTACCCTTTGATGACAATTCAAAATTTATTCTTTTTAGCGATTGTCATCGTGGTGATAATAGTTTTGCAGATGAATTCGCAAATAACAGAAATATTTACTTCCATGCCTTAAAACACTATTATTTAGAGGGATTTCAGTATTTTGAATTAGGTGATGGCGATGAGTTATGGGAAAATATATACTTTGAATCTATTTTTGAAGCACATAAAAATGTTTACAAATTACTTAAGCAATTTCACTTAGAAAACAGATTGCATATGATTTGGGGAAATCATGATATGGTGTATAAAGACCCAAACTATGTAAAAAAAAATCTTTCCAGCTATTTTGAACCTATTGATGATAAAGACAAAGAACTCTTTGAAGGTATTACTTACAATGAAGCTATTATTTTAAAACATGCAGAAAACAATCAGGAAATATTCTTAACACATGGCCATCAGGCCGATTGGTGGAATTATACTTTTTGGCGTTGGGGCAGATTTTTAGTTCGTGTTTTATGGAAACCTCTACAAGTATGGGGCATTGCTGATCCAACTAGTCCCGCTAAAAACTATACAGAACTTAGAAAGATTGAACGTCGATTAAAGAAATGGATATTATCTAAAAACTTACTACTAACGGTAGTAGGTCATACACACCGACCGAGATTTCCGGAACCAGGACAGATACCATTATTTAATGACGGCAGCTGTGTACACCCAAGGAGCATAACCGGTATTGAAATAGAAAATGGACAAATTTCATTAATTAAGTGGCAAATTTCAACTACAGAAGATGGCACATTAAAAGTAACTCGCATATTACTTGAAGGGCCACAGAATTTAGCCGATTACATTGATAATTAATCTCAAAAATACAATTGAGTAATTTTCATTTAACAAAACAAAGAATTAATATTCTCTGATATAAGAATAGTTCTATTTTAGAATCTTACAAACTAGAATTAAGCCCTTTCTATTCTTCCAATTTAAAATTGATTGGAATGCTATAAGGCACGTTCACTGCCTTTCCGCGTTGTTGCCCTGGAGTCATTTTAGGCAATGCCACTATTATACGCTTGGCCTCCTGCTCTAAATTTTGATCAGGACCCCTCATTCTTACTCTAGTAATTTTCCCTTTTGAATCTATCACAAACTGCACATAAACACGACCCTGAATATTCATTTCCATAGCAATAGTGGGATATCTAAATTCTTTTCTTACATGTTCTTGAATTTTTTCCTGAAAGCACTTTCTACGTTCATCATTACTGGTCAAATGATCACAACCAGGATATACAGGCACATTTTCGATAACCGAGAACGGCACTGTAATTTCTTCTTCAACTTCCTCCACCTCCACCTCATCAACCTCCATCACTGCACTCACCTCTGTATCTTGATTAATTTCGGTACTTTCAATAATGGTTTCTTCAATTTCTTCAGCATCCTCTACAATTTCAATAATCTCGGGAGCGGCAGGCGGTGCTGCTGGCGGAGGCATCTTAATAGTTTCAGTAATCGGCACATCTTCTTTTAAGTCATCGGCAATATTCAAATGCTCTTCAAATGTATCTATTGTTTCATAGGTCTTATATTCGAGAGCTCGCCATGTTAAAAAAAGCACTAGCGCTAAACCAATTACAAAAAAAAGACTGCTATCTCTGTTTAAATCTACATTTGGATTCTTTTTTACTTCCATGATAATAATATTTAATTATCTGAAATTAAAATACTTAGATGAAAATTACTATGATATTTATCAGCTCAGTTAGATTAGTTTCCAAAACTTCAATATGCTACAGTGAAACCTTATTTGGGAATATTTTTTATTCTAAAATCAACCTTACATTTCTCTATTTACAATCAGTGCAAGAAATTACAAGAGTTCAAAATTGACTATTTTTGGCTTACACTAACACATTTAACTATTTACAAAATGCTAAAAAAGACGATTGCTATTACTTTAGTTTCCTTATTATTTGTATCCTGTTGGAAAAATAAAAGTCCTGAAGATTTAATACGTTTAAAAGATAAATTTAAATCATCAGTTTCGTCTTTTGAAAAAAAGAAAGAAACAGCAAATAAAAATGTTAATAAAGGATTAGAAACGCTTAATGCACTTAAAACAGCCTTAGAAGACACCAAAAATGAAGACAAAGAATTTGCAAAAGTTTATGGTGATTGGGAGAAGGTAAATAAACGTGTAGAAAATCTAAATAAAGAATACGAAGACCTCAAGGAACATGCTTCCAATCTATTTACTGCTATGGATACACAAACCAATAGCTTAAGTGACGAAACTAGTAAAAAAACATTGCTTTCAGCAATAGAAAAAGCCCGTACTAAATACAACGGTACACTTACCAATACATCTAAGGCAATTGAAAAATTACGCTTATTACATGGTGATGCTGTAGAGGTAGTTAAAGCTTTGGAAGTAGCTGCTGCATTAAATTCCTTTGATAACATTAACGACCAAATGAAAAGTATAGAAGGCCGCGTAGATGGAATTATGCAAGAATTAAATTTTGCTGTTGTAGAAAGCAAAAAACTTTATGAAAAGAAAATTACTGAGTTAGGAGAATAAACTCGTTTTTCATAATTAAAACAAAAAGGGAAGAAATGTATTTTTCTTCCCTTTTTCCATTTATATACCCCTTATACGAGGCTTAATGGCTAATTATACATTTTCAGGCACTTCAAAACCTGGTCGATAATTACGTCTCAACATTTTATCAGCTTCCGTATCACCTACAAAAGATTCTGATTTAGGATTAAATGTAAGTACGCGATCCAATCGATAAGCAATATTTCCTAAATGTGCTAAACCTGATGATAAATGCGCCGTTTCAACTGGTCCATTTAATATTGAAGAATCCCGTGTTTTTACCGCTTCTATAAAATTAGCAAAATGTCCATCTGTACCTCCATCGCCACGATCCATTCCGCTACCAGATGGTCCACCATCTTCTCCAGATTTGCCAGGAGTTCGATCTTTACCTAAATAGGTTTTGTATTTATCATATCCATCTACAACAAGAATACCCTTATCACCATAGAAAATATTACCCACAGTTGCTCCATCTTCAGTATTTGTACACCATGGACGAACTTCAAATTGTATAATTTTTCTTTCTTCTGGATAATTATAGACAGAAGTTAGAACCTCAGGTACTTCTTTGCAATCATCCCAAAGAAATTTACCACCCATAGAAGTAATCTTAGTGGGAAGTCCAACATCCAGACCCCACATGCATAAATCTGTTTCATGAATACCTTGATTCCCAACATCACCATTACCATAATCCCAATGCCAATGCCAATTGTAATGCACTAAGTTTTTAGTAAAAGGGCGTTTTTGAGCAGGACCAGTCCATAAATCATAATCGATTCCTTTAGGAACAGGTGAAAATCCTTGATCACCTATATCACCTCTCCAACGAAAAACAAGACCACGAGCCATATAAACTCTTCCAATATAGCCGTCACGCATTAATTCTATAGCCTCATTTACTGCAGGTGAACTTCTTAACTGTACACCATGTTGTACAATACGATTGTATTTATGCGCGGCTTCAACCATTTTACGACCTTCCCATATATTATGTGAACCTGGTTTTTCAACATAAACATCTTTACCAGCTTGACAGGCCCAAATTACAGACAACGCATGCCAATGGTTTGGTGTAGCAACACTTATAACATCGATATCTTTATTATCCATAATCCTTCTAAGATCCTGTTCTAAAGACACATCTTTATTATAGGTTTCTTTAAAGGATTTTTGACGCTCTCGTAACAAGTTCATATCGGGATCACATAAATGAGTAATTCGAACATTGTCTTGTACCATAAGACTTTTAATATGGCTTTTACCGCGACCATTAACTCCTAAAACTGCGGCATTAATTCGGTCATTCGCACCAAAAACACTTGCCGAAATTATCGTCGGCGCAGTAATTACTGCAGAACTAGCGACAGCGGTTTTCTTGATAAAAGACCTCCTAGTTGATTTCATTTTTATTGGTTTTAAATTATACATTTCGGCTACAATCTAAATTTAGCTTTTGATTACATAAAAAGCACAATACTCAGATTCAAGCTCGATAATAACACTAGAAAGTTACTACAAATAATGATTCCGTTAACGTTAACGGAACTTTTTTTTTGTTAAATTTCTTAAACTCGTAGTTCATTTTCAATTTTAAACCTTAAAGTAATACACAATGAAAAGCTTTAAATTTTATTATATTCTAATATTAATCTGTATAAATTGTTGATTTCTTTATTTTTACATTAAATTGTTATGATTATTTTAATAACCATTAAAACCCTCGAATGATGAAAAAATTAGTAGCTGAATTTATTGGAACCCTCTGGTTAGTGCTAGGTGGGTGCGGTAGTGCTGTACTCGCAGCAGGATTTCCAGAACTTGGTATTGGATTTGCAGGAGTAGCCCTTGCCTTTGGGCTTACTGTTGTTACAATGGCCTATGCCATTGGTCATATTTCAGGATGCCACTTAAACCCAGCGGTATCAATTGGACTTTGGATGGGCGGAAGATTCGATGCGAAAGATTTAATCCCATATATCGTTGCACAAGTACTTGGCGGCATTGCAGGTGCCGGGATTTTGTATTTAATTGCTACCAATCAGGTAAATTTTGAAGTTGGAGGATTTGCAGCCAACGGATTTGGAGAACATTCGCCTGGCGGATTTAATATGACAGCTGCATTAATTACAGAAGTTGTGATGACCTTTATATTCTTATTTGTAATCTTAGGTGCGACACACTCCAAAGCTCCAAAGTATTTAGCTGGTTTAGCAATTGGCCTATGTTTAACTCTAATACATTTAATAAGTATACCAGTCACCAATACTTCAGTAAACCCAGCAAGAAGTACAAGCCAAGCCCTTTTTGCGGACGGCGGATGGGCAATGGGTCAATTATGGTTATTCTGGGTAGCCCCTATTGTTGGTGCTATTCTCGCCGGTTTAGTTTACAAATATCTTTCTCCTGAAAATTAATTAACCAATTTTTAAACCATTAAAAAGACCTCTTAGTAGGTCTTTTTTTTTGCCATTTTTAAATCAAAAATACGAGTAGCTACTAATTTTAGCCTGCAATATGTTATATTTAAAAATACAATAATCTAAATTTTTATAATGCATACTCCTTCAGAAAGAATCAAGGCTTTAGGCTTAATATTACCACCAGCTCCACCACCGGCTGGCCTCTACAAACCAGTATTAGTAGTTGGCAATTTTCTTTACATATCTGGTCAAGGACCAATGAAAACAGACGGCACTTTAATGGTCGGTCGTGCAGGTGATGATATGAATATTGAACAAGCAAAATTAGGAGCACGACAGGTTGGACTTACTATGTTGGCTACTATAGAAGCACATTTTGGAAGTGTAGATAAAATAAAACGCATAGTTAAAACATTAGGCATGGTAAATTCTACTCCAGATTTTGGAGACCAACCTTTAGTAATTAATGGCTTTAGTGAGTTAATGTCTGAAGTTTTTGGTGCTGATAATGGTGTTGGCGTACGAAGCGCCGTTGGCATGATTCTTCCTAGTGGAATACCTGTTGAAGTTGAAGCCATGTTTGAATTACATTAAAATCAATGCACAATAGATTCCATTTTAATTTAACTTTTTAGACACAAATAAAACAAGTAACAATCCGTTACTTTAGTAAACACCTTATTATGAATAGGCGCCAATTTATAGAGCATTCCCTTTTAGCATTCGCCGGAACTACATTAATTGGTTGTGTAGAAGACAAAAAGGTGCCATTTGATAAAAACCAAGTTGTCGGTTGTTTTGGAGACAGTATTACTGCTAGTCAGGATGGTTATGTAAAAATGTTACAAGATAAACTTGATATCCTAAAACCAGATTTAAACCTAAAGTTTTTGAATTACGGGCGGTCAAGTGAAACTATTACAGGCCTCACTGAAAAAGTACACCCGGGTCCGAGACCCTTTCTTTTTGATCGCTTGGATATCGAACTTAAAAAAGCACCAATTGATATCGCATTCTTTTGCTATGGTATTAATTGTGGCATTTATGGTCCACCTTCAGAAAAATTATTTAACACTTATAAAGAAGGTCTCGAAACCTTTTTAGATCAAATGAAAAAAGAAAAGGTAGGAGTAGTTTTATTAACGCCACCGCCTATAGCATTAGATGTGGTTTCAAAAATACAAACCAACGCTATCGATGATTATGGGTATTTAAATCCATATCCCGAATATGAAACCGAAGTACTTAAAGAGTTTGAAAACATAGTATTATCAACAAAACATGCTGCTGTAATTGAGAAAATAGACATACATACACCACTTTTTAAAAATCGATTTGATTGTTATGATTCTGACCCAATACACCCAAATCAAAAAGGTCACCAGCTTATTACCAGTACAATCATCGAAAAAATATGGTTTTAACAACGCTTTAAGTTGCTGTGGCAAGGTATTTGTTATCTTTATTGGCGTATAAATTGCTAAAAATGTCGGCGAGGTATTTATTCTTATTTTCTTTTATACTACTGTCATACAGCAGTTTTGCTCAAGGCGGTGATCTACCTGTTAATAATCCTATAAAAATTGAAGCTGCCAACAAATTAGATGAAAAAGGCACACAACAAAAAGGAACTTCTTTAAACATACCTTCCGTAATTGACAAAGAACCGATTGTTGATGAAGATTTATCAAATAAGAAAAACCCTGTTAGCATGTTACCAAAAAGAAAATTGGTACAAGCTGGCGAAGGAATGAAGATTGATTCTAAAGTGAGAAACAATTACGATAAAGAAGGAACAAGTCAACATTTTGGAAATCAATATTTAGGGGATATAAAAAACAATGGAAAGTTTATTGGTATTGTATGTAGAGATCATGAGTATGTTGATGGTGACCGCGTAAAAATATCTGTCAATGGACATGTTGTGGATGCAAACATTCTCTTAACCGGAGGTTTTAAGGGTGTAAATGTAGATTTAGCAGAAGGCTTTAATCGCATAGAATTTGAAGCCCTTAATGAGGGTACATCTAGCCCAAATACAGCGCAAGTAGATGTTTATGACGACCAAGGAAGAATTATATATTCTAATAAATGGTTATTATCAGAAGGTTCGGTCGCCACTTTTATAGTAACAAAAGAGTAAATTTTTCTTATATAAAAGCCAAAGCTAATTTAATATCATCGTAACTTACTTTTCTATTCAGAGCCTCAAAAATATATTTTTGACTTGGCGGTCCATCTTTTTGTTTTTTAACTGCACCTGCCACTTTTTCTATTAATTTTTCATCTGGGCGATAAAAATCTAAATCTTCATTAGGAAAATCTTCTCGCAATCGAATAATATGCCCTGATATGGTTCCTAGAGAAAGTCCACGTTCATCAGCAATAGCATCTAAAGACATTTCTTTTTTTAAATAATCTAGAGTTATCAAATAAGTCGACTTCTTTTTTTGTTTTTTCTCTTTTACCTTATTCGAATGTTTTTTAATATCATCAGCATCTGTGAGGCCACCGCAGTTCTTTATAAACAATTTAGCTTGAGCATCTAAGGTCTTCAAATCATTTTCTTCATCAACAATTTCAGAAAGTTCTTGAAAACGTTTATCAGCCTTTAAAGCCAAACCATCCACTTGAAGCGCCATTTCATTAAAACCCGAAAGCTGAAGATTTGCAATATCCTTTAATCGAGATAAGGCAACATAACCCTGTCCATTTTCAAAAGTTTTAGAAAGATCAATCATAGCAGAATCCAATGTCATCCCTTGACATTTATGTACGGTAATCGCCCAAGCTAGGCGTAATGGAATTTGATCAAGACTTGCCAATACTTTACCATGATCATCGTGTACTCCCCAAGTTTCTTGTTTTACGGTTATTCTTTTACCTTGTATTGTTTTAACTACGGGGTAACCTTCAGAATTAAATTCAATAATCTTACCCAAAGTACCATTCACATAACCCAGTTCAGGATTATTACGCACAAACATTACTTTAGAATCAACTTTCAGTTCTAAATGTTCTTGAGCCAAAACAGATTTCTTTAACGTTTCAACTAGTTTCTGATTTCCTTTAGTTTTAGCCTTAAATTTTTTAGCATTCCCAGATAGCTTGTTTAACTCTATTAAATTGAGTTGATCAACATCGGCATTATGCGTAAAGAGTTTTGTTGGTACTTCTTCTTGCTTTAATTGAGTTGTTTCTGCATTTTTAAGTATTTCAATACTTCGATGTGTTATTTCTGCAGACCTAATTTCGTTCAAAATTTCATTCAAAACATTATCCCCTTCTTGGCGATATTGCTCTGTTAAATAGCATACGTTCAGTCGAGCATCTAGCCATGCTTTCGACATAAATGCAAATTTATCTTTACTTCTTTCATCATTTCGCCCTATTGGTGGTAACTGAAAAAAGTCACCACAAACAATAATTTGGATGCCACCAAATGCCCTATCATCTTCTTTAAAAAAACAAAGTACTTGATCCACCATATCAAGTTGTTTTTTATGCAACATTGAAATTTCATCAATAATCAGAATCATAGATTCTTCAAGATGTTTTTTAAGGTATTTCTTGGTACGCATGGTTACCAAATTTGCTCGCGACAAGCGATCCTTTATTCCAAAACCTGCCCATGAATGTATGGTCATTCCATTCATATGAGTAGCCGCAATACCAGTAGATGCAGTTATTGCAACAGGAACCTTACGCTCTTTTAAATATGAAATATATTGATTGAGCACATATGTTTTACCAGTACCGGCAGAACCCGTTAAAAAAACATTTTTACCTGATTTTAATAATGCTAAGGCCTTTTCTTGTTGCACTTTATGAGTTTATTGTAAGAAACACAATATAGTTTTTTTAATGAAATTAAAGCAATGGATTTAAATAAGAATATTTCAAATTCCTGATCTATTTACTTTTTTGCCATGGTACACTACCTCCTGCCTGAATATGCTTCATTAGAATAGCATTCAATTCTTTATACTTCTCCGGCTCCTTTTCAATTAAATTATTTTTCTCGAGAGGGTCTGTTGTTAAATTGTATAATTCGTATGGATTATAAGGGCTGTTTTGCAACAATTTCCATGCACCTTTTCGGATAGCATAAATGGGTTGCCCACCATACCAAGTACCACCTTCACGACGAACAAAATAATAAGAGCGTTCCGAATCAAAATTTAATTGCGATCCTTTTAATTCATTCAATAAACTACGTCCTTCAATTTTATCTTTAGGTCTAGTTCCTGCTATTTCTAATAAAGTAGGATAAATATCCATAGTCATCCAATTATTATTCGAAACGCTTCCTTTTTCAATTACTCCAGGCCAACTAATACATGTAGGCACTTTTAAACCGCCTTCATACATACTTTGTTTACCATCGCGTAAAGGTCCGTTATTAGCCTTACTAGGTAAGTGGCCTCCATTATCACTTGTAAAAACAATAATGGTATTGTCATATTGCCCACTTTCTTTTAATGCGTTTACTACCTTTCCTATTCCTTCATCCATATGTTCTATAAACGCCACTAACGATGCTCTAATTGGGTCTATATTTTTTTCTCTTTTTAATACTTTTTCCAACCAATCTTTAGGCGGCTGAACAGGGAAATGAGGTGCATTATATGCTAAATACAAAAAAAATGGTTGTTCTGATTTAGCTTGATTTTTAATATAATCTACAGACCAATCGGTAAAGAGATCAGTAGCATGTCCATTGGGGTCAATAGTTTTTTCGTTCAATCGCATATAATTAATATCATGTCGACGATGTTTCCAATAATCATCCATCATATCACCTAACCATCCATGAAAATAGTCAAACCCTCTATCTGTTGGAATATTTGGTGATTCTAGTCCTAAATGCCATTTTCCGATTATTGCTGTGGTATATCCTACCCTGTTTAACTCTTCTGGTAAAAGTGTTGCATCCGGATTTAAATAACCCCAATTATCTTCTTGATACGTTCTAATTACGCCAGGCACACCTACTCTATCTTGATATCGTCCAGTAAGAATCGCAGCACGCGTTGGCGAACAAACTGTAGAATTGGCATAAAAATTATCAAACCGCATTCCGGAAGCAGCAATCCTATCAATATTAGGTGTGTGGATATCCTTAGTGCCATAATAAGATACATCGTGATAACCTTGATCATCAGTAAGAATGTACAGAATATTAGGTTTACTCGATTCTTTAGAAACCTTTTGTGCTGGTAATTCACCGAACCAAATAGCTACCAAAAAGAATATGTAATTCAAATGTCTCATATGTGGTATCATTATTTGATGTTTAAAGGAATTTCTAATCTTGTGAAAATAACAGAGATTAAAACTAAATACTAATTTTTAACAGCAAAACGCATTATTCTTCAATCACCTATTTTAGGTTAACTTTGTTGATTAATGAAAAGTTGATTATGGCAGATAAAAAAGTAAGCATCTTAAAGGCATTTAAAACCATTATTTGGCCTAAAAAAAATCTTGTCTTTATTGGCTTGTTATTAATAGTAATAAGTAAAGCAGCAAGTTTTGTTACTCCAATTGCTTCGAAATATTTAATTGATGATGTTATAGCAAATAAAGATGTAGAAATGCTAAAACTACTCGTAGGTGGAGTAATATTAGCCATTTTAGTACAAGCTGTTACCTCATTCCTATTAACGCGGATTTTAAGTGTTCAAGCACAATTTCTAATTTCAGAATTACGAGCACAAGTACAGAAAAAAGTGCTCTCTTTACCCATTCGATTTTTTGACAATACAAAATCTGGAGCCTTAGTTTCACGAATTATGTCTGATGTAGAAGGCGTTCGAAATCTAATCGGAACAGGCTTAGTTCAACTAGTTGGGGGCACAATTACGGCAATAGTTTCATTAGTTCTATTATTAAGAATTAGTCCGACCATGACCCTTTTCACTTTTATACCATTGGCGATTTTTGCTGTAATCGCATTAAAAGCTTTTAAAATTATTAGACCTATTTTCCGGAATAGAGGTAAAATAAATGCCGAAGTAAAAGGAAGACTTACAGAAACCTTAGGCGGAATTCGAGTGATAAAAGGGTTTAATTCTGAAGCGCAAGAACATAAAATATTTGAGGAAGGCGTTGATGAACTTTTTCAAAATGTAAAAAAGAGTTTAACCACAACTGCTTTTATGACCAGTGCCTCTACATTTTTAATTGGGATTGCTACAACAGGAGTAATGGGTTTTGGGGGATATAAAATTATTCAGGGCGAATTAACCATTGGAGATTTATTAATGTTCACTGTACTTTTAGGCATTATGGTAGCCCCAATAGTACAGATGAGTAATATCGGCAGTCAGCTAACAGAAGCATTAGCAGGCTTAGACCGTACCGAAGAATTAATGAATGAAATTTCTGAAAATGAAGAAACGGACCGCTCTATAGAATTAAAAGGTCTGCAAGGAAATATGGCTTTCGATAATGTCTCATTTTCTTATGAAGAGGACAAAGAAGTTTTACACGACATTAGTTTTACCGCAAAATCGGGTGAAGTCGTTGCTCTGGTAGGTAGTTCAGGTTCAGGAAAAACAACCATAGCAGGATTGGCTGCAAGTTTTCTAAACCCCCAATCAGGGAAAATCACTGTTGATGGTAATGATTTATCTAAAGTTAACCTCAGTAGTTTTCGCCAAAATTTAGGGGTTGTTTTACAAGATGATTTCCTTTTTGAAGGAACAATTAGAGAAAACATATTGTTCCCACGCCCTAATGCTTATGAAGAAGAATTGCAAAATGCAGTTAAATCGGCTTACGTAAATGAATTCACCGATCGTTTTGATGATGGCCTAGACACTTTAATAGGAGAGCGTGGCGTAAAATTATCTGGAGGTCAACGGCAACGAATTGCCATTGCTAGAGCAGTTCTTGCAGACCCTAAAATATTAATCTTGGATGAAGCAACCTCAAATCTAGATACCGAAAGTGAAGCTTTGATTCAGAAAAGTTTGGCAGAACTAACAAAAGGCAGAACTACATTTGTAATTGCGCACCGTTTAAGTACGATTCGAAAAGCTGATAAAATATTGGTAATTGAGGATGGTAAAATTGCGGAAAGAGGAACTCATGAAGAGCTTATCTCGAAAGAAGGTAGGTATCATAATTTGTTCACATATCAAGCTCGAATTTAAAATATTCAGGATTAATTTATAATTAAAACATATTTAGGCTTCTGAAAATCAATATAATTTCATATGCTTATATATGCTTTTGACAAAATAGTTAAGCCCAATTTTTAAAATCACATTTTTACCTAAGTAAACACCAAAATACTTCCTAGTCTAAACTAATTTTAGCAAGTTCGTTTGAATTAAAATTAATTTAGGCTTGGACCAAGATTCTCATATTGCACAACTAAAAGAAATTTTTCCTGATGGAAAAATTAAGAATTACAAAAAAAATCATATCCTTTTTAATATTCATAAAAAGGTTAAAACCTTTCGTTGGATTCTATCAGGGGTAGTCAATTATTATATTGAATTCGAAGAGCCGGAAAATGACATTCTAGTTTGTCAAATATCAGAACCATTAAGCACATTGGGCGTAGATGGTTTATATATACCTAAAAGGTATCACTACAAAGCCGTAACCTCTTCAAATGGAGCAACCTTTTTCGAAATCCCAATCACAGCATTAGAAGCATACATAACTAAGGACAGCGAAAACAAACTATTAAAAAGTATAGCTTCTACTTTATATCACCAACTCAAATCTGCCTTATTAAAACAAACAGAATTATTACAACCGGTGCGTTCTAAACCCCTTGAAGATGATGGAGAGTTTTTTATGTCTCCTGAAACGAATACTGCCGAAATTATAAATCTAATGCGATGTTCTCCGTTTCTAGATCAATTTTCAGATAAAAAACTATCAAAAATAGCAGCTCATGCCGTACGCCGAGAATATGAACCCTACGAACTTCTTTATATTCAAGACCGTTTTACTAACGGGTTATCTATTTTAATACATGGAGAGGTAAGTATTAAAAGAATTGAAGGAAATATAGAGATTAAACAACGTTCAATAAAAGACCCAGGCTTTATTTTTGGTTGGTCCAGTTTTTTAGGAGATAAAGATATTTGTTCAGCCATTACAGTTAAAAAAAGTGCACTTTATTTTATTTCGCATAAAGCACTTACTTCCCTTTTTACATTAGACGTTGCATTCGAAAAGCAATTTTACAGACAATTACTTTGGTTAATCGGCAATCAAATAAATGCTGCTTTCTTAAGGTATTTAGGACTTCTTGGAAAACATAACTTGCAAGCAGTTTTTCATTTAATAGAAAATAATAAGTCGAGATTACCCTTAAATTCAAAATTACACCAAAGCATACATCTTTTAAAAAACGTAAACACAAAAGAAATAGCCTATGAAGGATTGAAAAGGTTGTTAACTACAGGTACCTCATTAGAAAGGCATATTGCATCATTAAGCCTGGAATTATTAAAAGATGACAATGAAGAATTACAATTTATTAAAGGATTAGAAAACATCTATAGTACCGTAGTTGATAACCATTCTAATTCAGTATTAGAAATAAGAAAAGAATGTGCTATCGCCACAAAAAGTTTATTCAACAAACAAAACTATCATATTGACGGTTGGGAAAATTTACCTGAAGGTAATGGACATATTTTTATATACAATCATTTAGCAAACGACACACATTACACCTTAAATAATAGTTTTCAAATCACATTAGATTCCCATTTTATTAGTGCCATGGTGTTACAGGATAAATATAATGATTCGGGCATTAGAACCATTAGAATAGGTCGTGGACAAGAATATGGACATCAAAATTATTACAACAAGTTAGGTCATATAAATGTTTACACGAAGGAATCTGGAAAATCAACTAAGGAAAGCAAAAAAATAACTCGCAGCATATTTTACAGTCAAGCTGAAGATTATTTAAAACAAGGTTACAATCTTATTATTAGCCCAGAAGGGACTTCTTATCGCACTGAAAACTCACCAGGCCCCTTTAAATTAGGTAGTTTTAATTTAGCAATGAACATGAATCCGCAACCTAAAATTGTGCCAATAGTAGTTGTCAATTTCGATAATAGAATAAAAGATAATTTATTTTATTGTAAGATTCTACCATCGTTCAAATTAAATGAACGTGTAACCACTAATAAAAAAGATAATCTAGTTTCTTTTGTAAATGAATATCAGAAAGAGTACGCAAAACATGTACAAGAAGCACGTGAAACAGCTGATAATATGATGAATAACGCAACAAACATTTCTAATTTAAGTGACCCACCAGAGATGTGGTCTAACGAAATTAAAAGATTAAATAAGCGTGTCTCCAAATTAGAACATCAAAATCAGCTCTTTGCATTTTATGGTAGTTCTTCAATCAGATTATGGATTAGCATGAAAAAGGATTTAGCGCCTTTAAATATTGTTAACTTGGGCTTTGGCGGTTCTACTTTTCCCTGGTGCATTCATTACTTTGATAAAATTTTCACAGCAGTACAACCTAATAAAATTGTACTTTATGCTGGCGAAAATGATTTAAATGAAGGAAGATCTCCACAGCAAGTTTTAGCAGATTGCCAAGAATTAGTAGCACTGATTTATAAAAAGTATCCTGAAGTAAATTTAGCGTTGATAAGCCTAAAACCAAGTATGGAGCGTGAAGCTATGATCCCTCAAATAATAGAAACCAATTTATTATTATCAAAATATATTATTGGAGAATTAAAAGCGCAATTTATAAATGTTTTTGCCCCAATGATTACATCGGAGAATAGACCAAGACCAGAATTGTATATGAGTGATGGTTTACACTTAAACAAGGAAGGTTATCGTATTTGGAGCGGTGCTATTAAGGAAGCATTATTGATACCTGAAACAGGTATTAAATAAACATCAAGAAAAAGTAGAAAAAAATTTGATTGAAATTTATTCAATTACTCTAATACGAATAATTAAAATCGAAACTATTCTACTTGTCATTTATTATGATTCCGGCGCCAACTCAACTTCTAATCCTTCTAAGTCTTCAGTCATATGAATCTGGCATCCCAATCTTGAATTATCCTCAACATTAAAAGCTTCTGCCAACATTGCATCTTCATCATCAGATTTTTCAGGTAATTCGTGGCCAGATTTCACATAACATTGACATGAAGCGCACATAGCCATACCGCCACAAATACCAATAGTACCTTCTGGTGCAAGCTCGTAAGAACGAACAATTTCCATTAGGTTCATATTCATATCAGTTGGTGCATCAACTTCATGCGTTACACCATCTCGGTCTGTAATTTTAATTTTAATATCTGACATTCTATTCCGTTCGGTTATGTACTTATAAATTACTTATTCTATCGCTTTTACAACAGCTTTTGGTGCTTCTTTTTTAGAACCATCAAATCCGGTAACACCACCAACTGTTGTATATTTCATAACATATTTCTTATCTGGAAATATACGTTGATAAGCACTTTGACACATAAGAGTAGCCTCGTGAAAGCCACATAATATTAACTTTAATTTTCCTGGATACGTATTAACATCACCAATTGCATATATACCAGGAATATTGGTTTGATAATCTAATGTATTGTCAACCTTAATAGCATTTTTCTCAATATCTAGACCCCAATCAGCAATAGGACCAAGCTTTGGAGAAAGACCAAATAAAGGGATAAAACTATCTACTTCTAATTCAATTTCTTTACCAGCATCGCCAGTCTTTTTAACAATTACCGATTCTAAAGCAGTATCACCTTTTAAACCTATAATTTCCGCTGGGGTAATAAGATTAATTCTCCCTTCATTTTTAAGATGCTGTACTTTTTCAACAGAATCTAAAGCACCGCGAAATTCATTTCTTCTATGAACTAAAGTCACTTCAGAGGCAACATCGGCTAAAAAGATACTCCAATCTAGTGCAGAATCGCCACCACCAGCAATTACAACTTTCTTATCACGATAAACTTCAGGGTCTTTTATGATATAAGCGACCCCATTATCTTCAAACTTCTCAATATTCTCCAGTAATGGTTTTCTAGGCTCAAAACTTCCTAGTCCTCCTGCAATTGCAACAATAGGTGCTTGATGTTTAGTTCCTTTATTTGTAGTTACAACAAAAGTGCCATCTTCTAACTTTTCTATCGTTTCTGCTCTTTCACCTAAAGTAAAGCCTGGTTGAAAAGCTTTAATCTGCTCCATTAAATTATCTACTAATTCGCCCGCAAGCACTTCTGGAAAGCCAGGAATATCATAGATAGGTTTCTTTGGATAGATTTCTGAACACTGCCCTCCTGCCTGCGGCAAAGCATCAATAAGGTGGCATTTTAATTTTAATAGTCCTGCTTCAAAAACGGCAAAAAGTCCCGTCGGACCAGCACCGATTATCAAAATATCTGTTTTAATCATTTAGTAATACATTAAATAATGGCAAAAATTAGTTTGGTATATTGGAAAAATACATGTTAAATAAGTAGATTATTCTAAATTAATAACCTCTTCAATTTGTGGCGCATATTTTTTAATAGTCATTTCAACACCACTTTTTAAGGTCATTTGGTTAACCGAGCAGCCAACACAAGCACCTTCTAACTTTACTTTGACAGAATTTTCATTATCAATTGATATTAATGAAATATCACCTCCATCACTTTGCAAGAAGGGCCTAATTTCTTCAAGCGCCTTTTCTACATTTAGTTTTAATTCTTCAGGTGTCATATTATTTTTTCTTAACAGCAGAACAACCTGCCATTGTTGTTATTTTTATTGCTTCGGTTGGTGGCAGGTTTTTATTTCTACCTACTACTTCTCTAACCACATTTTTGGTCAATTCTTCAAACGCACTTTCGATAGCTGTATTTGTTTGCAATGCTGCTGGCCTACCAACATCACCTGCTTCACGTATACTTTGAATCAATGGTATTTCTCCTAAAAAAGGAACCTTTAAGTCTTCAGCCAAATGCTTTGCACCCTCTTTACCAAAGATATAATATTTGTTCTCGGGTAATTCAGCAGGGGTAAAATACGCCATATTCTCAACAATACCCAATACAGGTACATTTATAGAATCTTGTTGAAACATTGCCACTCCTTTTTTAGCATCCGCTAGTGCGACCTCTTGGGGAGTACTTACCACCAATGCACCCGTAATTGGCATTGCTTGCATAATACTCAAGTGAATATCTCCGGTACCCGGAGGAAGATCAATTAACATGAAGTCAATTTCACCCCAATGTGCGTCAAAAATCATCTGATTTAATGCTTTTGAAGCCATGGGACCACGCCAAATTACAGCTTGATTTGGTTGTGTGAAGAATCCGATTGAAAGTAATTTCACACCATAGCTTTCAACTGGTTTCATTTTAGATTTACCATCGATATTGACCGCCAAGGGTTTTTCTTGCGTAACATCAAACATAATTGGCATAGACGGACCGTAAATATCAGCGTCCAACAAACCTACTTTAAAGCCCATTTTCGCTAAGGTAACTGCTAAGTTTGCAGTTACCGTAGATTTACCTACCCCACCTTTACCAGAAGCAACCGCAACAATGTTTTTAATGCCAGGTATAGGATTACCTTTTATTTCGTTAGTTTTTGGTTTTGCTGGGGCATCAACTTTTATATTGATTTTTATTTTTGCTTTTTCGTAAACTTCTTTGTGGATGATTTTTAAAATCTCTACTTCGGTCTTTTTACGAGCCTGCAAACTTGGGTTGTTTATAGTAATGTCAACCTCAACTTCATCACCAAAAATCTGAATATTTTTTACAGCGCCACTTTCCACCATATTCTGACCTTCACCTGGTACTGTAATCTGCTCTAATGCCTTTAAAACGGCTTTCTTTTCAATCTTCATTATATAAAATCATTCTAAACAACAAAGATACGTCTTAGAGACGAGATGATAAAGATTTAGAATTAAAAACGCCAAAGAGAATAGCGTAATTTATGGCAAACTAATTATACTTTCAAACTCCATCCATCGCTGCGCTTCTTGAATGGTATCAAATACTTTTAAAGGAGCAAGGGAAAATATTTCCTCATACTTTATAGTCTTTTTTGTTTCTTCATTCGGGGCAACCATAGCAAAGGAAGTAACATCGGAGTAAAAAGGACAGTGCATGTAAGCAATAATATTTATAGCATAATTTGAAGTTCTGTCAAAAATATAGCCATATTTTTTTTCTCCATAATAATCCCGGTAAACTTCATGCAATGCTATTACTTTAGCTGTATCTACTATAGTATCTTCATTAATCTTACAGATAACATAAGTATCATAAAAACATATTTTAGCGAAATCTAGTTCGATTTCATCTATGGGTGATAGCACCATAATAACTTATTATTACAATTTTATAAGAAAATTACTACTTTTTATCAATAAAATAAAATGATAGTAGTCAATAAATTATTTTTTTAACATTTATACCCTACTCATACAGAAAGAATTAGACTATTCTAATTCTTTACCTGGGTCCCAAAAACAGGTTTCCAAATTTTGAATTTGATTCTCTATTACAACTACACCTTCACTTTCCAAAAGTTGTTGCGTAAGGTTTGTTCCATCAAAATGATGTTTTCCAGTAAGAAGGCCTTTTCTGTTTACAACCCTATGGGCAGGCACATCTGAAGTTTCTTTTTTAGCGTTAGCAGAATTAACGCCATTCATTGCCCAGCCAACCATACGAGCACTTCTAGCCGCACCCAAATAAGTGGCTATTGCACCATACGAAGTTACACGGCCATAAGGTATCTGCCTTGCCACTTCGTATACTTTCTGAAAAAAGTTCTTGTTTTCTGGTTTCAAAATTTATCTGAAGATTCGAATTAAAGTAACAATCAATAATACAATCATTAGAACACTTAAAATGTAGTTCGAGTTTTTAGAAAATCGTTGATTCTTACTTTCTAATTTATTAAAATATATAGTATACATATAAAGCACTGTAAATGTACCACACCCCGCGGCTAAGACAAAGATTAAAATATCCCACACCTGAAACTTTATCCAACCAGATGCATTCCACATCACATTCAAACCGCTGTAATATGGTATTGTCAATAAATTTAAAGCAGCAAGGCCCATACCTTTGAAATAACTATTTCGCTTGCTTACTTTTACTATTCTTACTTCATCTTGCTTATTTTTTCTTGCAGCAATAAAAAAGTAAACTGCAAAAACTGCAAAAACAATTACTGCAATTTTCAAAAGCCATTCTGATACTTCAGGATTATTATGCAAAAATTTTGAAATCCAAACTGCGATTAATGCCTGAATTAAGATTGTTGTGGAAATACCTAAACTAAAAACTATTCCATTCAATTTTCCTTTCGTGACACTAACTTTAGCCGCATTCATATTTAACAAACCTGGAGGTACTGTTGCCATGAATGCTGCAGAAAAAGTAGCAAAAAAAAGAATTAACAAATGTGTCATTAGTTTGGTGGTATACGAAACTGAATATACGTTATTGGTTTGTTTTTTTCAAGGTACTGTTTTTCGTAGAAAGTTTGAATTTCTAACACTTCTTTTGGGCTTCCTTCATTTTTGTAAACATCATGATTTGCATAAATAACTTCAACCCCTAACCCATGCAAAAGCCCTAATGTATAACCGTGCATAAATTCGCTATCGGTTTTTAAGTGAATTAGTCCATCTTTTTTTAAGATACGTTTATAGCGATTTAGAAATTCGCTATTTGTTAAGCGATGTTTGGTACGTTTGTATTTTATTTGGGGATCAGGAAAAGTTATCCAAATTTCAGAAACTTCACCAGGAGCAAAAAGCTCATCAATAAGTTCAATTTGAGTTCTTAAAAAGGCAACATTATTTAAATTTTTTTCAAGCCCTGTTTTAGCACCACGCCACAATCTGGCACCTTTTATATCTACGCCAATATAATTTATATGGGCATTTCGTTTTGCTAACTCTACTGTATATTCTCCCTTGCCACAACCTAATTCTAAAACTATGGGGTTATCATTATTAAAATACTTTGCCCATTTGCCTTTCATTCGAAAATCGCCACTTGAAATTTCGTCACGATTTGGCTGAAAAACGTTTTCGAATTGCTCATTATCTTTAAATCTTCTTAATTTATTTTTACTCCCCACGCTTTAATACTTAATTAAAAATTTTGAACAAATCTATGGGAAATCTTTAGCAAATGAAATCTCTATTACAGAAGGAACGGAATTACTCTTTAATGGGTTCTACCGCATCAACTTTCTTCAGTGTAAAAGAAAACTCAGAACCCGCTCCAAGTACACTTTCTACATATATTTTTTCACCATGGGCTTCAATTATATGTTTAACTATTGAAAGTCCAAGACCAGAACCTCCTTCTTTTCTATTACCACTTTGATCAACACGGAAAAACCTTTCAAATAATCGTGGTAAATATTGTTCTGCAATACCCTCACCATTATCCGTAACCCTTATAATTACCCTATTTTTTATTAAATTTTCAACACTAACCTCAGTGGTACCATTATTAAATCCGTATTTAATCGAATTGACTAATAAGTTCATTAATACTTGCTGAATTTTTTCTCGATCACCTTTTACATAAATGGGTTCATTATAAGCCATATCAAAAGTGAGCACAATCTTTTTCTTAGCGGCTTTCATCTCAAGTAAATCGAAAACACTTTGAATGAGTTCTACAATATCGAAAGTAACCACTTCTAAATTTAAGTCGCCTACTTCCAATTTAGTAATTAAATCTAGATCTTTTACTATGTAGATTAGACGATCAACACCCTTATTAGCTCTTTGTAAATATTTCTTGCGCACATTTTTATCATCCATTGCACCATCTAAAAGCGTCTCAATATACCCTTGTACGGTAAATAATGGTGTCTTTAATTCGTGTGAAACATTTCCTAAAAAATCTTTTCTATACTCTTCTCTAATTTTTAAAGTGTCAATTTCTATACGCTTATCTGCAGCAAACCTTTCAATTTCTTCCGTTAGTGTTTCCATATCGGTAGTAACCGGACCTGTAGCAAAAGACGTAGCATCTAGCAGTGAAACATCATCATAGATTTGTTTTATCCGTCTGTAGATATATCTCTCAATTCCAATTTGGATAATTATAAAACTGCCAATAAAAATTAATGGTAAGGTAACTAGTAACATTAACGCATTAAAATCTCCTTCATAGTACATTTCAATAATGAAAACGAAAGCACAAAAAGTCATTATCAAAAAAGATGCTCTTAAGGCAAATTGATATGACCTTTTTAGTATTGCGGCCATTTTTTATTATATTTTAGAATGATTTGAAGAAAACCCTACATAACTTATATAGACCAAATAAGTAATTAAGCTTAGAATTATCAATAGGTCATCTTAAAGAAGACACCCAATTAAATTAGGCACAAAGATAGTTAAGAAATTTATTAAGTTAAATAAGCAAGTTGAACAACTCCCTACTATTGAACAAAAAGTAGTATTCGTTAGTTAAAGCACAAACTTATATCCTACTCCTTTTACAGTTTTAAAATGGTCTTCACCAATCTTTTCCCGTAATTTTCTAATATGTACATCAATAGTACGGCCACCAACCACAACTTCATTACCCCAAACTTTATCAAGAATAACTTCTCTTCTGAAAACTTTACTAGGTTTAGAAGTTAGTAGTGCTAAAAGTTCAAACTCTTTTCTTGGAAGTATTATTTCAGTTCCATTTTTAATAACCTTGTACTCTTCTCTATTAATAACAATATCACCGACTGTGAAAATATCATCAGCTTCATTTGCCTCTTCCTTTAAACGACGTAGAAGTGCCTTAACTTTACTTACTAATACTTTAGGCTTAATAGGTTTTGTTATGTAATCATCAGCACCAGCATCAAATCCAGCTACCTGTGAATAATCTTCACCCCTAGCAGTTAAGAATGTAATTAAGGTATTCTCTAAGCTTGGAGTTTTTCGCATTTGCTCACATGCTTCAATACCATCCATTTCTGGCATCATTACATCTAAAATAACAAGATGCGGTTTCTTTTTCTTCGCCTTAGCAACACCTTCTTGACCGTTTTTAGAAGTAAACACTTGATAACCCTCTGCCTCAAGATTATAGCTAATAATCTCTAATATATCTGGCTCATCATCTACTAAAAGTATTTTTATATCTTTCTTTTTCACGTTGTTAGGTTTGTTTAGACTAAAGTAAAATCAATATAATGTAAATATAAGGCATCTTACAACAAAGGCATTAACCACAGCTAATAAGGTAACATTTCGGTAACGTTTCGCAAACACTTCATTAATATTACAAAAATTAAAAAGCAGCAAAATATAGGTGTTCACAAACTATTTGAATTTAAAGAAAATAAATAATACCATTCTTACGTTTGGTTCTTAAACATTTTATAATGCATTTCGTCGATTTCGAACCAAAAACACTGGGTTTAAATAAGGAAAGCTTATAAACATTTTGTACATTTGTGGTATGTTTTTTGTAACTAACCGTATATGAAGCACCTTTACCTTGTATTTGCTTTCTTATGTATCTCATTTGCCTACGGACAAGATTCTGTAGCCAATAACGATATCAATGGTTTCAAACTTTACCCAAATCCTGTTACAAACGGCAAGGTATTTATTAGCACAACTGATACTGCTCCAAAGAAAATTTTAATTTTTGATGTTTTAGGAACTCAGGTTCTGCAAACAACAATTTTAGGAAGAGAAATAAACCTTTCTGATCTTGACGCAGGTGTTTATATTCTTCGAGTTTATCAGAATAATAACATGGCTACCAGAAAATTGATAGTTAAGTAATTGCTTTCCAACAGATTATTTCAATTTTCCTTCTCGACTATCTACACAAAACTTAGATTAACGGTTAACGTGTTTCCATTTACCTACGTTTGGTCGAATTTCACAACATTTATTACCTGTAAGTAACCTCTTGCATTATCTTTATAGTGTTGATCCCAAATCAATAACCTATGAAACTAATTTACACAGCACTGCTTTTGGCATTCTCCTTTTCTATGTCTGCGCAAGAACTATCAAGCGTTAGGCCTACTCCCACAGATGAAATTGCCGATTTCAAATTATACCCAAATCCCGCGTTCGACGATGTAGTTTATATAACTACGAGTCTTAACGCTCCAAAAACAGTTATTATTTACGATGTATTTGGAGAAGCGGTACTTAGAAATCGCATGACCAGCAAGGCGCTTTCAATATCACATTTAACTCCTGGCGTTTATGTAATGAATGTAACTGAAAAAAATAAAACAATAACAAGAAAACTGGTTGTAAAATAAACCCTGATACTCATTAAATACTCGTGTCCTGTTCTAATTTTAGAGCAGGACTTTTTATTTATAACACTTCGTGAATCGTTATCTTTGTTTCTTGGAATGCCAATAGAAGAAAACGACATATTTAGAATAACCTCTGACATTGAGTTTGAAAATATAACTTTTGATATTTTCAAATATCAGTATCGGAACAACACGGTATATAATCGGTTTTGCAATCATTTAAATCGCGATGACAGTTCTGTCAAGAGCATATCAGACATTCCTTTTCTACCTATCTCATTTTTTAAATCGAAACAAGTAATCACAGGAGATTTAAAACCGCAAATCACTTTCACTAGTAGCGGCACAACAGGCACCGAGACAAGTAAGCACCATGTTCAAAACATTGAATTATATAAAAAGAGTTATTTAGCCGCGTTCGACTACTTCTACGGTCCTGTTTCAGATTATTGCATATTAGCCCTTCTACCGGCATATTTAGAACGTGAAGGTTCTTCCCTAATTTATATGGTAGATGATTTAATTAAAAGGAGCAATCACGCTGATAGTGGGTTCTATTTAAACAACCTTAATAAATTACAAATCAAATTAAGAGAGTTAAATTCGGCTGGCAAAAAAACACTACTTATTGGAGTTTCTTTTGCACTACTAGATTTAATTGAAAACTATAGCTTTGAGTTAAAGAATACTATTATCATGGAAACCGGTGGAATGAAAGGACGAAGAAAGGAATTAGTACGTGAAGAATTACACAACATACTCAACACAGGTTTCGGAGTTAAAACTATTCATTCGGAATATGGTATGACGGAGTTACTATCTCAAGCATATTCGTCTGGTAACGGAGTTTTTAAAACTCCGCCATGGATGAAAGTTATAATTAGAGATACTGAAGACCCACTAAGTTTTATAAAAAACGAAAAATCGGGTGGTGTAAATATTATTGATTTGGCAAACAGAGATTCTTGTTCGTTTATAGCAACTCAAGACTTAGGAAAAGTATATGCCAATGGAAATTTTGAAATTTTAGGACGCTTTGACAATAGTGATGTACGCGGATGCAATTTAATGGTAATTTAGACTTGTTATAATCCTAAAATTTTGGCATCTACATAAAAGGTAGATTTTACATCAATTTCATGGTCTTCACTCATTACCTCATCTGTAATCGTATTGAGTCTTAAGCTATAATTGTCTTTTTTAATATATTCTTTCAATTCAATATCCGTAACATCTAAATCTAATATTGAAACTGTTTGAGAAACTTCTTCTTTAGAGGCAATAAGTATTTCATCAAGGCCATCTGCATTAATATAAACTTCAATAGACTCCAAAAAACTAAAATCGGCATCATCAGGCACTTTAATATCTAATTGTAGTTTAGTAAGCTTTATCGATTCAATTAAATCTTTACGGGTATCGTTCGATTCAAACTTAGATTCAGAATTTGTTTCTGTATCTGGTGTTATAACATCAAATGGTAAGTTTATACCTGTAGAAGAAGGTATAGTTACTTCGGTATCATAGTCAATATTAAATTTAGTCAATTCATCTAGTTTACTACATCCACAAACTAAAAATACCAAAATAATAAAGACGCTAAATCTACCCATGATTACTTTTATTTAACCTTATCAGTAATCAATTAACGTTAAGTATCCTCATTTATTAGAGAATCTTAAATAAAAATAGTCTTTAGAAAAACACTAGAACTATTAGTTTCAAGTCTTTGGCTGCTAATTATTTACAACTAAAACAAAATAATTCTTCTTACCTCTTTGCAACAGTACAAACTTGTTATTAATCAAATCTGAAGCTGTAATAAGATAGTCATCCTTAACTTTTTCTTTATTTACAGAAATTGAATTTTGTTTTAGCTCCCTTCTTGCCTCTCCATTAGAACCCAAAAAACCTGTTTTAGCTGCAAGAGCTCCAATCATATCTAGACCGGCGTTTAAATCAGTTTTTTGTATTTCAGCTTGAGGAACACCATCAAAAACATCTAAGAACGTTTTCTCGTCCAATTTTTTTAAATCTTCAGAAGTTGATTTCCCAAAAAGAATAGCACTGGCTTGTAAAGCATTATCTAAATCATCTTGTGAATGCACCATAATTGTAATTTCCTCAGCCAAACGTTTTTGTAAAACTCTAAGATGCGGTGCTTCTTGATGTTTTTCAATTAAGTTTTTAATATCATCCTCAGTTAAGAAGGTGAAAATTTTAATATATTTTTCTGCATCTGCATCAGAGGTATTTAACCAATACTGGTAAAACTTATAAGGAGATGTTCGTTCAGCATCCAACCATATATTTCCAGATTCTGTTTTACCAAACTTAGTACCATCAGCTTTTGTAATTAAAGGACATGTTAATGCATAGCCCTTTCCCCCTCCTATTCTACGTATAAGCTCTGTACCTGTTACAATATTACCCCATTGATCACTACCACCCATTTGCAACGTACAATTATGGTTTTGATACAGGTGTAAAAAATCATACCCTTGTACTAATTGATATGTGAATTCGGTAAACGACATACCTTCTTTAGATTCAGCTCCCAATCGCTTTTTTACTGAATCCTTGGCCATCATATAGTTCACGGTAATATGTTTACCAACATCTCTAATAAAGTCTAAAAATGTGAAGTTTTGCATCCAATCATAATTGTTGACTAACTCCGCAGCATTTTCAGAATTTGATTCAAAATCTAAAAAGCGAGCCAATTGCCCTTTTAATGCCTCTTGATTATGACGCAAGGTTGCTTCATCCAATAAATTACGTTCAGCAGATTTACCGGAGGGATCACCAATCATACCGGTAGCTCCACCAACTAAAGCAATAGGCTTATGACCAGCTAATTGAAAATGACGCAACATCATTACGCCTACTAAATGACCAATATGTAAAGAATCTGCTGTAGGATCTATACCTACATAGGCGGCTTGCACTCCTTTTGATAAATGCTCTGCAGTGCCTGGCATTGCATCATGCAACATGCCTCTCCATTCTAGTTCTTCTACAAAATTCTTGGCCATTGGTAATCTCTTTACAATTAGAGTGCAAATATAATTTAATTCAAATGTTACTGAATTAGTATTCAGAAATTAATCCGGTTCAAATAACTATTTTAGCAACATGATATTGGTTACAGGCGGTACAGGTTTAGTTGGTTCACACTTATTACTACAATTAATTACCAATGGTAATTCGGTAAGAGCCATTCATCGCAAGAGCAGTGACCTAAACCAGGTACTTAAGTTATTCTCATATTATTCAGATCAAGCTCAAGTTCTTTTTAATAAAATTGAATGGTGCGAAGCCAACATCAATGACATACCAGCTTTAGAAAATGCCTTTAGAGAAATCACTCATGTTTATCATTGTGCTGCATTAATTTCTTTTGACCCTAAAGACCATCATAAATTAAAGAAGTGCAATGTGTACGGCACCGCAAATATTGTAAACTTATGTTTAGCTAATGCAATTCAAAAACTATCTTATGTTAGTACCATAGGTACAATTGGCAAAAGCATAAACAACAAAATGGCTACTGAAGAAACCGAATGGTCAGAGACGGACGCTAATGTTTACGCCTTAATGAAACATAAAGCTGAAATGGAAGTTTGGCGAGGTTCACAAGAAGGTTTAAATGTTGTGATAATTAATCCTGGAGTGATAATTGGACCAACAAAATGGAACCAAGGCTCTGGTAGTTTATTTACCACAGCCAACAAAGCCATGAATTTCTATCCTCCTGGCGGAACTGGTTTTATAACTGTGCACGACGTTATTCGTATTATGATTTTACTTATGAATGGTTCAATAAAAAATGAACGCTATATTGTTGTAGCCGAAAATTTGAGCTATAAAGAAATATTAAAAAAAATCACCTCAGCTCTTGGAAAAAAAGCGCCGAAAAAAGAATTAAAAATTTGGCAACTAAAAGTATTACGATTTGCAGATTTCTTTAGAAGTAAGGTAACAGGCAAACAAAGAAAAATCACAAAAAACTCAATTCATTCGTTTAAGAATAGACAATATTTTGATGCTAAAAAAGTTAAGAAAGCTTTGAATTTTGAATTTGAAGACTTAAAAGAAACCATCGACTTTACAGCCAAATGTTTTTTAAATGAGAAGTAGGTTTTATTTTTTTAGCTTATTCAATTTTTGAATAGAATCTTTTTCAATTTTCTTTAAACTATCGGTCACCTTTTTAAATTCCTTTATTCGCTTCTCCTCATTTTCAATCAATGTTGCTACCTTAGAATAAATAGATTCGTATTCCACAGGTCTAGACGCATAATAACGATCACTCAATACAAATTGAGTACTATCAATATTGTGCTTATCAAATACAAATCTCATTGCCTCTATTCCGTTTTCTTGAAGCTTAGTAGGGTTCGCAGTTTTTGCAGCATTCAAAAGAGCCATATCATTTAAAACCTCAATCATTTTATCTTTAGACAACAACCCTTCTGGGGGTTCAATTAACTTTTCTGTACATGATACCATCATTACGAAGGTCAATAAAAATATTATCAGTCTCATATTATCGATTGAAAGTCAAACGCATAGCTTTACGCTGTTTTGAGAAATTTCCATTTTCGTAGGCCAAATGACCATTTACAATAGTATGTGTAACCCGCGATTTAAAGGTGGCACCTTCAAATGGTGACCATCCACATTTATAAGCAATGCTCTTCTTTGTGATTAATTGCGGATTATCTAAATCAACAATTGCTAGATCAGCAAAATACCCCTCTTTAATATAACCCCGCTTTTCAATATCAAATAATATTGCAGGATTGTGGCACATTTTTTCAATAATTCTTTCCAACGAAATAACTCCTTGGTGATATTTCTCTAACATAGCTACCAAGGCATGTTGCACTAAAGGACCTCCAGAGGGAGCCTTAGTATACACATTATTTTTTTCTTCCAATAAATGCGGTGCGTGATCTGTAGCAATAACATCTAAACGATCATCCAATAGAGCTGTCCATAATTGATCACGATCTTCTGCAGATTTTACAGCTGGGTTCCATTTAATTAAGGTACCCTTAGTTTTATAATCTTCTTCTGAAAACCATAAGTGATGAATACAAACTTCAGCTGTTATCTTTTTATCTTTTAACGGAATATCATTTCTAAAAAGGCTCGTTTCTTTACCGGTTGACAAATGAAAAACATGTAAGCGAGCACCTATTTTTTTAGCTAATTCAATCGCTTTAGACGAAGAAAGATAGCATGCTTCAACACTTCTAATTTCGGGATGCTTTTCTACCGGAATATCATCTCCGTATTGCGCTTTATACCTTTCTAAATTTCTTCTAATAGTACCTTCATCCTCACAATGCGCAGAAATAACCATTTCGGTATTACTAAATATTTTTTCAATAACCTCTTCATTGTCAACCAACATATTACCCGTAGAAGAACCTAAGAAAAGCTTCACACCTGAACAGGCATTTCTATCTAGCCTCTTAATTTCTTCCAAATTATCGTTAGTCCCTCCAAACAAAAAAGAATAATTAGCAAAAGCAGATGTTGCTCCCATAGCAAATTTCTCTTCCAACTTTTCTATTGTTGTTGTCTGCGGGTTAGTATTTGGCTGCTCCATAAAAGTAGTGATACCACCCGCTATAGCTGCTCTACTCTCCGAAGCTATATTTCCTTTATGCGTTAGTCCTGGCTCTCTAAAATGCACTTGATCATCAATAACACCAGGCACAATATATTTTCCTGTTACATCAATAACAGTAGCATTAGGCTCAGATATATCCTTAGCAATTCTTTTAATTATTTGGCCTTCAAGAAGAATATCACTTTCAAATACTTTTCCTTCATTTACTAGTTTGCCGTTTTTAATTAGAATTTTACTCATAGAACTGATTTAAAATCTACTTTTTTGAAACATACTTCGCATCTTCATCATAAACACTCCCCAAATAGCTTCGCTAATAATTGAAGAACTCATCTTCGATTTACCTCTTACTCGATCTCTAAAAATAATTGAAACTTCTTCTATCTTATAATTTTTAAGGTATGCTCTAAATTTCATTTCAATCTGAAAAGCATAACCAATAAAACGAATAGAATTTAAATCAATATTCTCTAAAACTTCTCTTTTATAACAAACAAAACCTGCAGTAGGATCATGAATGCGCATTCCGGTAATTACTTTTACATAAAATGAAGCACCATAAGACAAAAGCACCCTATACAAGGGCCAATCAACCACATTAACACCCTTTTTATATCGAGAGCCAACCGAAACATCAGCACCATTTACGCAAGCCCGATACAATCGAGGGAGGTCTCTAGGGTCATGAGAAAAATCGGCATCCATTTCAAAAATACAATCATACTTTCTTTCAATGGCCCACTTAAAACCATGAATATAGGCTGTACCTAATCCAGATTTCTCTTTACGCACTTCTAAAAATACAGTATCAGGAAATTCAACCATTTTTTCTCGGACCTTTTGAGCGGTACCGTCTGGAGAATTATCATCTACTACAAGAACATGAAAGTCTTTCTTTAACAGCAGAACTGCATCGATTATAGCCTCAATGTTCTCGATTTCATTGTAGGTTGGTATAATGACCAGGCTATCTGACATCGGTTTAGTTTGAATTAAACAAAAATAGTGTTTTACATAACTTTAAAGATGATGAAATATATTTTTATCATCTTTTTAAGATACACTTACAGCCAGTCAAAGGTTCATTCTTCGTAATTTTGCGTGAATAACATTGGTAAATGAACCCTAGATTTCCGAAACTATTGCTTTATCTTCTTGGTGGCTTACTGCTACTTAATTTGATTCAAGCAAACTTTACAGAACTTATTTATGACGAAGCTTATTATTGGCAGTTTGCCAAAGAATTAGCTTGGGGGTATTTTGATCACCCACCTATGGTAGCATGGATTGCAGCTATAAGCGGACTATTTTTCGACGGTGAATTGGGTGTTCGATTTGTAAGCACTTTACTTTCTATTGGTACCATGTTATTACTTTGGATGATGATAAATCACCCTAGAAAAAACGAATATGCATTACATTTTTTCGTTTTAGTTTTCTCAATGACACTAATGAATGCTTATGGGTTTTTAACACTCCCAGACACCCCATTAATTTTCTTTACCACACTTTTTCTGTGGGTTTATAAGAAATTTTTAGAAAAAAATTCATTAGCAAGAGCATTAGTTTTGGGTATATTAATGGCATGTTTAATGTATAGCAAATACCATGCGGTACTAGTAATTATTGCTATTCTAGCTTCGAATCCTAAACTAATAATAAATAAATATGCATGGGCAGCAGTAGCTTGTGCTTTGTTCTTTTATATTCCTCATTTTTTCTGGCTTTTCGAAAGCGATTTTGTCGGCGTAAAATATCATTTATTTGAAAGGCCAAGTTATGGTTATGATTTTAACGACAATACGCTTGCATTCCTTTTGAATTTATTAGCCTTATTTGGTTTCACTTTTCCATTCATATATTACGCCTTATATAAAACAAAAATTAAAGACCTTTTCACAAAAGCATTGGTCTATTTATCATACGGCGTAATACTATTCTTTTTTGTTTCTAGTTTTACAAGATTAGTGCAAACGCAATGGCTCGTAGTTATTTCCGTTCCTTTGGTGATTTTAGTTTTCAACTTTATATTGGAAAATGAAAAAGAACGAAATTGGATATTTAAATTAGGGCTTCTAAATATTGCCATTTTACTATTTCTACGCCTCGGCCTTGTATTTGAACCCCTCTTTCCTATTCACTATGAAAGTCATGGCAACAAAAAATGGACCAGCGAATTACATGAAAAAATTGGTGATACTCGGGTAGTTTTTGAGAATTCGTACAGAAGAGCACCAATGTATTCTTTCTATACAGGCATAGAGACCTATTCTCTTAACAACCTCTTTTATCGTAAAAACCAATATAGTCTTGATCAGTCCGAATCTATGGTGCGTCACGAACGTGTTTTATACGTATCGGAATATATAGAAAAAGGTGATGTAGAGTATACCCAAAGTGACGGCAAAGTATTGCAGGGCAACTATTATGACGATTTTGAGACTTTCAGGAAACTGAAGTGTACAATTGAAGACGCGGAGCTAATTCCTGGCTCAAATAAAGAGATTAATTTTACTGTTTTTAACCCATATGGGTTTGATGTTGCTCTAGAAAAAATCAGATTTGGGGTGGTCTATTTAGATAAATACAAGAAAATTATTGAGATATATGATTTAAAAGATGCACATCCAGTAAAAGAAAAAACGCTACTCAAATCAAATGAAAACACAGAATTCACGTTTAAGTTACCCAAAAAGGTATTTAACCCTACCTATTTAAGATTAGGGATTTCGGAGCACGGACTACCTTACGGATTAAATGGAGAGACCCAAAAACTCGATTAATGGAGCCAATATTAAGAGCGACATACAACTTAGATTGGATTACAATACTAATTTTTCTTAGTATAGTTTTTCTGGGGATTGCTAAATCACTTTTTTACGGTCGATTTCTAAACTTCATTATTTTACCATTCAATAATAAGTACATCTTTATGTACAACAAGAAAGATAAATTATTGAATTGGTTTCATGTCTTTTTCTCTATTTTTCAGGTTGTTAACTTTTCTATTTTTGCTTATTTTACCTGGTCAATATTAGGAAGTCAAGAACAATTAACTTCACCTTTCTTTTACCCAATAATTCTAACTTCTGTATTCTTGTTCTTAATTTTAAAGGTTTTTGTACAAATGAGCAGTGGTTTTATATTTGGTTCTACAAAAACTATAAGTGAGTTAATTTTTAAAAAATTGTCCTATTTGAATTATAGCGGCTTCATTTTACTTATTGCAAACATAATTCTAGCCTATATTTTCAAAAATTCTGAAATAGTTGTATACACCACAATAGCGTTAGTTTTCTTGATAAACGCAATAGGATGGGCGACTGCATTACAAAATCATCAAAAGTTTCTTGCTAATAATTTTTTCTATTTTATTTTGTACCTTTGCGCTCTTGAAATTGCTCCCCTAATAATTATCGGAAGTTATCTTAAATACTGATACATGAAAGTAAAAACGATTTTGGTATCGCAGCCAGAACCGAAGATGGAAAACTCTCCATATTCGCGGCTTATCGACAAAGAAAGGGTAAAAGTAGATTTTAGACCTTTTATTCATGTTGAAGGTGTCGATGCAAAAGAAGTACGCTTACAAAAGATTGATTTAAAAAATTATACGGCAATTATCTTGACCTCAAGAAATGCCGTAGATCACTATTTTAGGATTGCAGAAGAAATGCGTTTTAAAGTGCCAGACACTATGAAGTATTTCTGTCAATCAGAAGCAGTAGCCTATTACCTTCAAAAATATGTTGTTTACCGTAAGCGTAAGATTTACGTGGGTAAAATGAATTTTGCTGATTTAGCAGCATTATTTAAAAAGTATAAAGACGAAAAGTTTTTATTGCCTTCATCTGATGTTTTAAAATCTATAGTACCTGAAACATTAGATAAAATTGGTATTGACTGGACGCGTGGTATTTTCTACAAAACTGTAATCAGTGATTTGTCTGATTTAAGAAATGTATACTACGATGTACTTGTTTTCTTTAGTCCTTCTGGAATTGAATCTTTATTGAAAAACTTCCCTGATTTTGACCAAAAAGATACGCGAATTGCTGTTTTCGGAAATTCTACTGTGAAAGCAGCGACTACTGCAGGGCTACGAATAGATATTCAAGCTCCAACTCCTGAAACACCATCAATGACAATGGCATTACAGAAATACATAAATGCTGCCAACAAAAAATAAAGCCAAAGCGTAGAATTTAAAGTCTAGGTTTTACATATAATAGAAAATCCCTGAAACTAACGTTTCAGGGATTTTTTTATGTTTTCTCATCTGCTTAATATTTAAAAAGCATATCGTTGTGGGCCACCCCTACGAATCTCTTCACTGGCGTAAGCCTCAAACTGTTTAAAGTTTTCGCGAAATGCATTCGTAAGTTTAAAAGCAGTTGAATAATAAGCTTCATCATCGTTCCAAGTAGTACGCGGACTTAGCACTTCTGTTGGCACTCCAGGACAGGTTCTTGGTTGCGCAACACCAAATACAGAGTGAATGTGGTAATCATCATAATTATAAAGTCCTAAATCACCATTTAGCACTGCATTTATCATAGCTCTTGTATATTTCAATTTCATTCGTGTACCAACACCATATGGACCACCTGTCCAACCTGTATTAACCAACCATACATTTACACCAGCTTCTTTCATTTTTTTACTAAGCATTTCGGCATATTCGGCAGGGTGCAATGGCATAAAAGGAGCCCCAAAACAAGCAGAAAAAGATGGGATAGGTTTGACGACACCTGCCTCTGTACCAGCAACTTTTGCCGTATAACCCGAAATAAAATGATACGCTGCCTGACTTGGCGTTAATTTTGAAATCGGAGGTAAAACACCAAAAGCATCAGCTGTCAAAAAGAAAATATTCTTTGGATTCTTACCAATAGACGGACGCTGAACATTAGGTATATGGTAAATAGGATAACTAACTCTTGTATTTTGAGTTATTGAAGTATCGGCAAAATCAACATTGCCATCAGCATCTAAAATCACATTTTCAAGAATTGCTCCTTTTTTAATAGCACCAAATATTTCAGGCTCATTTTCACCAGAAAGATTAATTACTTTAGCATAACATCCTCCTTCAAAATTAAAAATAGCATTCTCATTGTTCCAACCATGTTCATCATCACCAATTAACTTTCTATTGGCATCGGTAGACAATGTAGTTTTACCAGTACCTGATAGACCAAAGAAAACTGCTGTATCTCCGTTTTTACCCACATTTGCAGAGCAATGCATAGGCAAAGTGTTCTTCTGAACGGGAAGAATAAAATTAAGTGCTGAAAAAATTCCTTTTTTAATTTCTCCTGTGTAACCAGTACCACCGATGAGGGCTATTTTTTTAGTAAAGTTCAAAATAGCAAAATTATGCTGTCTTGTACCATCAACAGAGGCATCAGCCATAAAACCAGGTGCATTAATTACCGTCCATTCAGGTTCAAAATGTTTTAGTTCCTCTTCCGTAGGTCTAATAAACATATTGTATGCAAACTGGTTGGACCAGGGATATTCATTTATTACACGTATATCCATTCGATAATTATGATCTGCACAAGCATAGCAATCCCGAACGAACAATTCTTTATCATTCAAATAGGAAATTACTTTATCGTAAAGTGCATCAAATTTAGCGGGGTCAAAAGGAATATTTATGTCACCCCACCAGATTTTTTCTTCCGTAATTGCATCTTTTACAATAAAGCGATCTTTGGGTGACCGTCCCGTAAATTCACCTGTATTTACCGCCAAGGCTCCTAAAGAAGCTTCTTTACCCATTCCTTTCTCTAAAGTGATGTTATGAAGTTCTGTAGGGCTTAGTTGATAATGAATAGTTTCGGATTTAATTCCGTACTCTGAAAGTGAAATTGTTTTTTTCATTTTTATTATATTTTCAATAATGACATTGAATTTTGATACAAAATTATCATAAATATAATTTTACACCATCAAAATTGAGAATATTTTAGTTGAAACGCTTAAAAGATTCGAAGCCAAGTAAACACCAAGCGATAATTAAAAGCAAACCTCCAATAGGTGTAACAAAACCTATTGTTTTAAAATCAAAGGCCGTTAAAACATTTGTAGCTAAGAAATAAATAGAAAAAGAGAATAGAAATATCCCAAAGACAACAAGATAAAATATCCATTTTTTATTCTTTTCAGGTAATTGATTAAGACTTCCTAAAATAAGTAAGAACAAAGCATGATACATTTGGTATTTTACTCCAGTCTCAAAGGTTTGAATGGCCTCTGGAGTAATCTTATTTTCTAATCCGTGAGCACCGAAAGCCCCAAAGATAATTGCTAATACACCAAATAGAATTCCAGTTAAAAATATTGTTTTGTTCATAACCTAAATCAAGAAATAGTGAATAAATATAACAATTTGATACCTTAGAGCTTCGTTAAACAAAGGTAAACAATTCGAATTATGCGTAATATACTTGTTGTTGGTGCAGGGAAATCAACTTCCCATTTATTAGATTATTTGCTAGAGCAGTCAGTTTCTGAAAATTTGCATTTAACTATTGGAGATTTATATCCCGAGCATATTTCAAAAAGAGTTTCAGACCACAAAGCTTGCACGGTGATTTATTTAGATGTTTTTGATAATGATGCCCGAAGAAAAGCAATTGCCAATTCTGATATTGTTATATCGATGCTTCCTGCAAGGTTTCATATAAAAGTTGCTGAAGATTGTTTAAGTCTAGAGAAACATTTAGTTACAGCTAGCTATATAAGCGATGAAATAAAGAAACTAGATTCCAAAGTAAAAGAAAAAGGGCTGGTTTTTATGAATGAAATTGGACTAGACCCTGGTATTGATCATATGAGTGCTATGAAAGTTTTAGATGGTATTCGAGAAAAAGGTGGAAAAGTAATATTATTTGAATCTTTTACTGGGGGATTGGTTGCCCCAGAAAGCGACAACAACTTATGGAACTACAAATTTACTTGGAATCCTAGAAACGTCGTAACTGCAGGTCAAGGTGGAACAGCAAAATTTATTCAAGAAGGTACAGATAAATACATTCCGTATCATAAACTATTTAGAAGAACTGAATTCTTTGAGATTGAAGGATATGGGAAATTCGAAGGATACGCAAATAGAGATTCTTTAAAATATAGAGAAGCCTATGGTTTAAAAGACATACTTACGCTATATAGGGGCACTATGCGCAGAGTTGGTTTTTCACGTGCATGGAATATGTTTGTACAACTAGGTATGACTGACGACAGCTTTACCATAGCCAATTCAAAAGGTATGTCGTATCGGGAATTTGTAAATCTCTTTCTACCTTACTCTCCTACAGACACTGTTGAATTAAAACTTCGTCTTTATTTAAAAATTGATCAAGATGATATTATGTGGGAAAAATTACTGGAGCTCAATTTATTTGATTCGAATAAAAGGATAACATTAGCCAATGCAACTCCAGCACAAATTCTTCAGGAAATATTAGAACAAAGTTGGACGTTAAATCAGAACGATAAGGATATGATTGTGATGTACCATAAATTTGGTTTTGAACAAAATGGCAAGAAACATCAGATAGATTCTAATATGGTAGTTATTGGCAAAAACCAAACGCATACTGCGATGGCTAAAACCGTAGGTCTACCTGTTGCTATTGCGGCATTATTAATACTAAATAAAAAAATTACAACTCCTGGAGTTCAAATTCCTTTGGCTAAAGAAGTTTATGAACCCATTTTAAAAGAGCTCGAAAAATATGGAATACTATTTAATGAATATGAAGTTCCTTATTTGGGATATAATCCTGATTCAGTAGCGAGCTAAATTTAATTCATTAAAAATCAGGATTCACTTTCGTTAGAAAAATTACTCAATACAAGCATTTATTTAGTCCATTTCCTTAGAAAGTCGATAAATTGCTGTTCTTATTTATAGTCAAATTGTTAATTTTACCATCAATTTGAAACCCAAACCATGAAATCAAATAACAAAAACATCAAAATTGATGGTATTGACAAAAAAATACTAAAATTTTTGATGAACGATGCTCGTACTCCAATTTTAGAAATAGCAAGAAATATTGGAATTTCGGGTGCAGCAATTCACCAGCGACTAAGAAAACTAGAGAGCTCTGGTTTAATGACAGGTTCTAAATTTATAGTCAATCCGAAAATATTAGGCTATACGACTATGGCCTATATTGGAATATTTTTAGATAAGGCTATGAGTAATCCAAGCACCGTAAAAGAGCTTGAGAAAATTCCAGAAGTTTTAGAATGTCACTATACTACCGGCAACTGGTCGATATTAATAAAAGTTCTTTGCAAAGACAATGAACATTTAATGCAAGTATTAAATAAGAAAATACAGCAAATAGAAGGAGTGTCTAGAACTGAAACTTTTATCTCTTTGAATCAGCAAATAGATCGACAGATTTCAATCTAACTTTTTCTAATATATAAGCAATAAAAAAGCCTGCTTAGAAAATTTTCTAAGAAGGCTTTCATTTATCTATTACTTATTAATCTCTACTACCACCTGCAACTTTCATTGCAAAATACAGCAATGTTGCAATTGCACCTATTGCGGCAGCCAAATATGTACGAGCAGCCCATTTTAAAGCATCTTCAGCACCATCATATTCATCCGGAGCAAGCATATTCTTATTCTTTAACCAAGCTAAGGCCCTATTACTAGCATCATATTCAACAGGCAAAGTAACAACACTAAAGAGCGTTCCAATACCATAAAGTGCAATTCCAACCCAAGCAATAGTACCACCTATTGCAGTAGTACCCATAAGCATTAATCCTCCAAAAATAACCCACATAGAAAACTTATTGGTAATATTCAAAATGGGTACCATCTTAGATCGCATTTGCAACCAACTATAAGCTGTTGCATGTTGAACAGCATGCCCACATTCATGAGCCGCTACTGCCGCTGCCGCTGCGTTTCGCTGGTTATATACACCTTCACTTAAGTTTACCGTTTTATTAGCGGGGTTATAATGATCTGTCAACATACCCGGAGTAGAAATAACTTTCACATCTCTAATACCATTATCTGCCAACATTTTTTCTGCGATTTCAGCACCACTCATTCCGTTACGTAATTGAACTTTAGAATACTTCGCAAACTTACTTTTCAGTTTGCTACCTACCCACATGCTTATGAGTGAAAACACTCCAGCTATAATCATGTAGCCCATATCAAATCCAAACATATATTTATTTTTAGTTAGTGAACTTTAAAATTACAATATAAAGAGCAAATATCTAGCCAAAATTAAAAGACGCCAAAATGTCGTTTTACTTATATTTTAATTTGAGAATAATTATCCATAAAACTAGTATTAGCGTTATACCATTAGCTAGCATTACAGGAAGACTGTTTATTGCGATACCATAAATTAACCAAAGTGATAATCCCAATGCCATAATTAAATACATTAATAGCGAAATATCTTTCGTAGACTTTTCTTTGGTAATCTTATAAACCTGTGGTATAAAACATGAAGTCGTAACTACTGCCGCAACAAGTCCTAAGATTTCAATAGCATTCATAGTGACCTAATTTAACCAACAATGTTCACAATTTTACCAGGCACAACTATTACCTTTTTTGGTTCACGACCTTGCAATTGTTGTTGTGTTTTTTCATGGGCCATTACCGCTGCTTCAATTTCGTCTTTGGATAGATCTAAAGAAAGTTCCATAGTAAATTTCATTTTACCATTAAATGAAATTGGGTACTTCTTACTGCTTTCTACTAAATAAGAGGGTTCAAATTTCGGAAATGCTACGGTTGAAATAGACTCATTATGACCTAATTTTGACCATAATTCTTCGGCAATATGTGGCGCATAAGGGGATACCAAAATAGCTAAAGGCTCTAAAATATCACGACTTGTACATTTCTGTGCAGTTAACTCATTTACACAAATCATAAAAGTAGATACTGAAGTATTGAAGGAGAAATTCTCAATATCTTCTTCCACCTTTTTAATTGTTTTATGTAAAGTTTTTAAACTTTCAGGTGATGGCTTGGTATCAACAGCATCTTGCAACCCTTCTATCACTGGCGAATATAATTTCCAAAGTTTCTTTAAGAATGAATGAACACCCGTTATACCAGCTGTATTCCACGGTTTAGATTGCTCTAATGGCCCTAAGAACATTTCATACAGTCGTAAACTATCAGCGCCATATTCTTCGCAAATGGCATCTGGATTTACAACATTGTACTTGGACTTCGACATTTTCTCGACTTCGCGCTCGACTACATATTTACCATCTTCATTCAAATAAAAATCAACGTCATCCTTCAGTCGGCTTCCCTCACTATTTGCCACCCAGTTTACATCCCATTCGTTAGTGCCTAGTACGGTATTAACATCAATTCGTCTTCTTAATACTTTTAGTCCCAATTCAAAATCAGTACCATCTTCGGAAAAATAGTACTTCTTCGGTTCGGAAATATATTGTCTTACAAAATCAAAAATTTCTTTTGATTTCTCCGTCTCCATATAGCCAAGGTAATTTGGCTCATATCCTATTAGATGCACTTTATCACATGAGATGAATAAATTTGATTTCCCTTTAATCGGCTTACCAAGAAAAGCCGAGTTGTCAGTAGCTATCGCCCCAACAACTACTTGATACACAAAAGCACTCGTACCCGTAATCATTCCTTGGTTAATCAGCTTTTTAGCAAACTCATCTTTAGGAACCAAACCTTTATCAAACATGAATTTTTGCCAAAAACGGCTGTATAACAAATGCCCGGTAGCATGTTCACTACCACCAATGTATAAATCAACATCTTGCCAATAATTAATTGCTTCTTCTGAGAAAATAGCATCATCATTCTCAGGGTCCATATACCTATTAAAATATTGTGAACTACCTGCCCAACCTGGCATGGTGTTTAATTCTAAAGGCCAAACTGTTTCATTATTGATCTCGGTATTATCTACAACTTTATTTGCAACTGTATCCCAAGCCCATTTAGTAGCATTACCTAATGGTGGTTCGCCAGTTTCAGTAGGTAAATATTTTTCAACTTCCGGTAAAGTAATTGGTAGATGTTCAGTAGCAATCATTTGCGGCATTCCATCTACATAATACACAGGAAAAGGTTCTCCCCAGTACCGCTGTCTACTAAAAACAGCATCGCGCAAACGATAATTAATTTTTCCTTTACCCTGTCCTAATTTCTCTAGTTCGTAGATAGCCGTTTTTACTGCTTTTTTATACGGAAGTCCATTTAGAAAATCAGAATTTGCAATTATTGTTTTCTCCTTATCGGCAAAAGCTTCTTCAGAGATGTCAATTCCTTCAAAAATATTAGGAATCGGAACATTAAAATGCTTTGCAAAATCGTAATCGCGTTGGTCTCCACATGGCACAGACATTACTGCACCGGTTCCATAGCCAGCTAACACGTAATCGCCAATCCAAATAGGAATTGGCTCTTTGGTAAAAGGGTGTTCGGCATAAGCACCAGTAAAAGCTCCTGAAATAGTTTTCACATCAGCCATACGATCACGTTCCGATCTTTTTGCAGTGGCTTCGATATAAGCTTCAACTTCCCCCTTTTGTTCAGCTGTTGTAATTTCTGCAACTAAATCATGTTCAGGAGCTAGTGTCATAAAACTAACACCAAAAATAGTATCTGGTCGTGTTGTAAACACTGCTATCGGGTGCTTATTTTCGTCTGTGGTATAGAATGTAACAGCAGCCCCTTGTGATCTTCCAATCCAGTTGGTTTGCGAATCTTTTAGTGGTTGCGGCCAATCTATAGTATTTAATCCATCGAGCAAACGTTGTGCATAAGCACTAATTCGCATACTCCATTGCGTCATCTTTTTTCGAATAACAGGATGACCACCACGCTCAGAAACTCCGTTAACTATTTCATCATTAGCAAGCACAGTACCCAATGCCGGACACCAATTTACTTCGGTTTCCGCCAAATATGTTAATCGGTATTGCAATAATATTTCTTGTTGTCTTTTAGTAGAAAAGCCATTCCATTCAGCTGCAGAGAATGCTATAATATCCTCATCACAAACCGCATTTACGTTGGAATTTCCATCCGAAGAAAAAACAGTAATCAATGTTGAAATATCTTCTGCTTTATCAGAATCAATATTATACCACGAATTAAATAGTTGAATAAAAATCCACTGCGTCCATTTATAATATTTCGGGTCTGAGGTACGTACCTCGCGACTCCAATCAAAAGAAAAACCCAATTGATCTAATTGCCTTCTATACGTTTTAATATTTGCTTCGGTGGTAATTGCGGGGTGCTGCCCTGTTTGTATTGCATATTGTTCAGCCGGCAAGCCAAACGAATCGTATCCTTGTGGGTGCAACACATTAAAACCTTTGTGCCTTTTATAGCGCGCATAGATATCACTCGCTATATACCCTAAAGGGTGGCCTACATGCAAACCAGCGCCCGAAGGATACGGAAACATGTCTAAGACATAAAATTTAGGCTTTTCAGCCCCAGGACTTCCTGGGTTTTCGGCTTTAAAAGTTTGGTTGGCTGCCCAATACTTCTGCCATTTATCTTCAATACTATTAAAATCGTAGCTCATGGTCTATTTTCTTGCTCGGCAAAAATAAGTTTAATAAGGGAAAGGCGAAAGGAAAGCACTGTACTATGCCGTTTTAGACCATTAATAATTTACCGCTATAAAGCACCCATAACATCGACAATAATGCAGATATATTAATGGCATAACCGAACATCTTCATTTGAGATAGCGAATATGGTTTACCCTTAAACAAAAAGAACACGTCTAAAATTAACCACATTGAAAACGTTAATAAAAAGAGACTCAAAACAAAATCTTTAAACCAATACCAAACTAGAAATGATTCTATTAGCAGTATAAATAACATCAACAATTTTGTGTTTTTACGACCCAGCAATGTTGCAGTTGTATTCTTATTAGCTGCTATATCTGGTTCAATATCCATAATCTCTCCTGCAATATGCGCTTGAAAAGCAAAAAGAGAAAGGTAAATTAAGGTTTGCCAGGGCAACATTTCTAGATTGTTCAGTACTGTTGCAAAGAAAGCGGTAGTAACATATCCAATTTGAATAAAAATTTCAAATGGCGGGCGTTCTTTAATACGTAAAGGCTTAAAATTATAGGCAATATTCACTATCACCATAAATACTAAAAGCAAAAACATCTTAAACCCAGATAGATATGTAAAAATCACTATAAACGGCAAAATCACCAAAGTGATTTTTTTCAATAAACCATCTAAATGCGCTCTTGGCGCCTTTGCTCCAAATAAAAAATTCCCTTTTCTTTTATTAACGGCATCAGCTTCTTCATCATTATAATCATTTAAGCCATAGACTAAATAATTTAAAGGGAAGGTGACAAAAATAAATCCCAACCAAAACAACCAAGAGTTCCAAAAACTATCTTGATTACTAAAAGGCACCAGGTAAATCCAAATTGTAGGAAACCAAAGTCCAGGTCTTGATATTTTTAAATCTAATAGAATAACAACTTTTTATTGTTTTAGAGCATTAATTCATACACACTCATTCATCTAATGAACGTAATGTTAGTTGTTTTAATATATTTCAAATTTACTTTGCTAACTTTACTCTTTCAACATTTTCATAAATGGCACAATCTTTTGAAAGCTATCAAAAACGCAAATTAATATCCTCTTATTTTTCTGTGGTATTAAGTATTGCTTTAGTCCTATTCTTATTGGGAGTATTGGGATTAATGGTGTTAAATGCCAAAAAAATGGCAGACCATTTTAAAGAACAGATTTCTGTATCTATATTTTTTAAAGATTCTGCCAAGGAAGTAGAAATAAACCAGTTAGAAAAAAGCTTAACATCGGCTGATTATACAAATTCTGCAATTTATGTTTCAAAAGAAGAAGCTGCTAAGAAACATGCGGAAGAAATAGGTGAAGATTTTGAAGAATTTTTAGGATACAATCCTCTTAAAAATTCCATTGATATTACTTTAAAATCAGAATTTGTAACTCCCGAACAAATGGAAGAGATTGTAGCCGAACTTTCTACAAAAAAATATATCGACAGCATAACCTATGATAAACCACTGGTAGGTTTATTAAGCGATAATATTAGAAAAATTAGCATTTGGGTTTTGGTAGCGTGCGCAATATTCACATTTATAGCTGTTCTATTAATAAATAGTTCTATTCGACTTTCTATCTACTCAAAACGATTTATAATAAAAACCATGCAAATGGTTGGAGCTACCAAAACATTTATTCGCAGGCCATTTATTTGGACCAACGTAAAATTAGGGATGATTGGTGCCTTAGTTGCCAGTATTGCTTTAATTGGCACATTATTTTATGCCGAAAAATCATTTCCAGAATTAACTGTTTTAGGCGATTACACGTTGTTAGGGATTCTATTTATTGGTGTTTTTGTTCTTGGTATTTTAATCGCATTTCTAAGCACCTATTTTGCCGCACAACGTTTCTTAAATCTTAGAACAGATGATCTTTATTACTAAGTACTTTTTGTAGATTATCATAAAGCGTATAAAAACAAGGAGTTTAAGCAATTCTACGAACAAGAAAATTCATTTTTAACCGTTGAAGGAAAAGACTAAATTTGCAGCATGGGCAAAAAAGATTATAATAGCGCAGATCAACAAACGAAAAAAGAATTCATCTTTCAAAAGAAGAATTACTTGTTTATGTTTATAGGCCTAGCATGCATTACTTTAGGCTTTATATTAATGAGTGGCGGGGGTAGTGACGACCCTAATGTTTTCAATCCTGAAATTTATAATTTTCGAAGAATACGTCTTGCACCTACCCTAGTGTTAATTGGATTAGGAATTGAAATTTATGCCATATTGTTGAATCCACATAAGACCAAATAATTTTGGATATAATTGACGCAATTATCTTAGGCATAATTCAAGGTTTAACAGAATTTTTACCTGTATCATCTAGTGGTCATTTAGAATTAGGAAAAGCCATTTTAGGCGATAATTCTGTTCCAGAAGAAAGCCTTTTATTCACTGTAATTCTTCATTTTGCAACTGCATTAAGCACCATAGTTATTTTCAGAAAAGATGTATGGGAGATACTTCGAGGTCTTTTAAGTTTTAAATGGAATGAAGAAACACAGTTCTCAGTCAAGATAATTATTTCAATGATTCCCGCAGTACTAGTGGGACTCTTTTTCGAAGAAGAATTAGAAGCATTTTTTGGCGGTAATATACGTTTTGTAGGTTTTATGCTTTTGATTACTGCAGTTTTATTGTACTTCGCTGATAAAGCCAAGGATACTGATAAAAAAGTAAGTTTCAAGAACGCCTTTATTGTTGGGGTATCGCAAGCTATTGCTATGTTACCAGGTATTTCTCGTAGTGGAGCAACAATATCGACATCTGTATTATTAGGAGTAGACAAAACAAAAGCTGCTCGTTTTTCATTCTTAATGGTAGTACCCTTAATTTTCGGTAAGATTGCTAAAGATTTAATGAGTGGCGAACTTACTTTTGATGGTGACAACAATGTAGCCATGGGCGCTGGTTTTATTGCCGCTTTTGTAGCAGGTCTTGCAGCATGTACATGGATGATACAGTTGGTGAAAAAGAGTAAACTATCCTATTTTGCCATCTATTGTCTTATTGTTGGCGCTATTGCCATTGCATATAGTTTCATGGGATAATTTCAAATCACTTAAAAAGTCCGTAATTTTCCTTTTTAAATAAAGACCACATAGGTTTATTTCTGATATACATAAATCGAAAGTTCAGTTTTGAAAACTAAAGAAGAATTTTTAGCGGGCCAATTATTACTTATAGACAAGCCTTTGGGTTGGTCATCATTTCAAGCTGTAAACAAACTAAAGTGGTCGATTCGAAAGAAATTCGATTTAAAAAAGATTAAAATAGGTCATGCAGGCACCTTGGATCCACTTGCCACCGGACTTCTTATAATCTGCACGGGGAAATTCACAAAAAGAATAAACGAGTTACAAGGGCAAGAAAAGGAATACACCGGCACAATTACTCTAGGTAGCACTACTCCATCTTACGATTTAGAAACCGAAGTTGACAAAACTTTTTCTATTGAACATATTACAGAAGAATTAATACAAAGTGCAGTTCAAGGATTTATTGGTGAAATAGAACAAACACCACCAATTTTTTCTGCATTAAAAAAAGACGGTAAACGACTTTATGAGTACGCTAGAGAAGGAATAGCAATTGAAATTAAGAAGCGAAAAGTCACTGTTTCAGAATATGAGATTACAGAAATAAAGCTTCCGCATGTTAAATTTAGAATTGTTTGCAGCAAAGGCACTTATATTCGGTCTTTGGCACACGATTTGGGGGTAATATTAAAGTGTGGGGGCCATTTATCAGAATTACGAAGAACCAAAATAGGGGTCTATCACGTAAATAATGCTCAAGATCCTCACGATTTTGAGAAAGAATTACTCGGAGAGGATGCCGTATAACGAAAATATCCAGCATTTTTTCCGTTCATCGAATAATTTAAATAATTTTCTTAAAACGAGGTTATAGCTCTTATGAACCTGAACCGCAAACAATTATCATTACTAATAACTATCTTTTCGATGGGTATAATGGTATTAGGGCTTTACAACCTAAATTTAGGTAAAGCGGATGCTGAAGAAGATGAGTACATCGTAGAGATGATGTTAGCTGAAGAAGATATTGAAGAATTGCTAGAAGAAAAAAAAGCTCTAGAAGATTTAGCTAATGCCGACCCAATAAAAAGCCACTTAGCTTATAATGAAACTGCCAAGCCAAGTTATGGTGACCCAGAACCTTTAAAAACATTAGAAGAGTTGATGGCTGAAAAAGAAGCTTCAACAGATAATCCTTTAGATGGACCTAATGTAGATTCTGAATATGCAGAACGCGTAAAAGAATTGGCTAGAAAACGAGAAGAAAAGAAACAACTCTTAGGAGAAAAAGAGGCTGAGAAAAAAGAATTCACAAATAACTTAGCTAAAAGAAGAACTTCTGTTTCCTACTCATTAGTAAACAGAAATAATTACAGATTACCACCTCCTATCTACACTTGTATTGAAGGTGGAAAAGTAGTTGTTAATATTACTGTAGATGCTTTAGGCAATGTTTCTCATGCCGATTTCAATGCTAAAAGTTCAGGAACCTCTAATGGTTGTTTAGTAGACAATGCTATAACCTATGCTTTAAAAGCTAAGTTTAATACTGCCGAAAGATCAACACAGAAAGGCACTATCACCTACATATTCCAAGAGAAGGCACGTTAAATATCCATTACCTCTAATAAGTCTATTAGAATACTCTGCCCTTTATCTTTATTATACCAAACTTGTATTTCCTCTTTAAATTCTGGTAGAATTCCACCATTTACTAATTTGTGATCTTCTACTAGTTTGGTTGCAGCTTTTGATCTTGGTCCCCATTCTCCAATAACTTCTTGAGTACTTTCATCAATACTAATTAATTTAGGGATAGACATTCCACCATTAGTTAGAAATCGATTCATTAAATCGACATTCTCATCGCGTAGAATAATTTTAAGCGTTATGTTCGAGTTCAACTCCGCAATCTTATTTACAACTGGTAATGCAGGTGAGGCATCGCCGCACCAGCTTTCAGTTAAAACCAACCAAGTTGTTTTAGTATTTTTCTGCTTTATTTCAGCAATAGCTTCTTCATTGAATTTCAAGGTTTTATCCCATCGTTTCATACGTCTATTATTCAATTGCGTATAATTAGCCAAAGCCTCCGATTGTTCTGGCCCTGTAGACTTACCATCTTCAGACAACTGCGCCACTAATGCTCTATAATCTTGATATGAAATTGCCTTTCGGAGGCCCTCTTTAATAAGTACTGCAGTACTTTTCTTGTCGATTTGGGTTTCAGCCATTTTATTAAATTTTAAGCAAAATTAAAATTCAGTTAATCATAAAAATATGATTTAAGTCACCTTTGGTCGCTAAGAATTGAATAAGCTTACAAGCTTTTAGGGTTCACTACCAAACTGTTAAACAATCTTGCTTTAGTGGTGAAAAATTTATTCTGAAGTGCTATCTGTTTTAGTTCAGCATCAATAAGTTTGCCTTCGCGAGAGTTTATTAAAAATAATGAGCTCTCACCAAAGCTAAATTTTCTTTCTTCGGCAGCTAACAGCGTATTATAATTTGAGACTATGTTATTTATTAATGCCATCTGGGTCTCATATGAATCTAGTTCACTGTAAATGCTGACAATCTTATTTTTAAGTTCTATTTCAGCATTGTCCAAATCAAATTGCGCATCTTGTAATTTAAATTTTGCCAATTTAAGGTCACCTCTTTCTTTTCTTAGAAATAATGGAAGGTTTAGACTAACTCCTCCTTTATAATCGAAGGTTTGCAGTGAGTTAATATACTCTGGAGTTTCTGTGAGAAAATTATATTCTAAGTTTATTTTAGGCAATAGCTTATTAGCTTTCAAATTTCTATTTACTCTAAGGCCTTCTATCTTATAACCTAATGATTTCAACTTCGGATGATTCTCTATTCTAAAACTATCTAATGGCTTTCCCATAATCTCTAAAGTCGCATCAACTTCACCTTGTATGTCTGTGTCCGGAATCACATTCGATTGCAACTCCATAGGTACATTATTATTAATCCATAAAAAATTAGAAAGTTCTAGGTTACTTTTCATTAGTTCTACCTTAACTTGTTCAAGGCTTAGCATTCTATTTTGAATCGCAATTTTCGCTTCTACGGTATCAATTACAGCCAAATCACCTGATTCTGACCTCTTTTTAATTCCTTTAAAACGAACATCGGCATTAATTAAAAAGCTCTTATAAGTTTCTACTTTATTATAAGCTTGTAACCAATTAAAATATGCCAATGCAGCTTCATAGAGAATTTGATTAATCAACAAATCTCTATCCGCCTTACTTTGCTCTTTAAAATATTTAGCTTGCTTTAAGGTTGCCATTCGCTCATTTATCCATAGCCCTTGTCCAAGAGACATTGAAACACCAGCGCTATACAATCCATTTTCTGGTACTGATTCAGATGGGTTCAAATAATCTCCATCATTCTGCTCAAAACCTCCTTTAAGTTCAACACCATACCAAGTGGGTATTTTGAAGGCGGCATTTAGTCGATTAAAATAAGTGCTACTCTTAAACTCTTTTCGGTCATAATTTACCTCTATTTTCGGATCAAATGCACCACGAGATTTCATTAAGTTAGCTTGACCAATTCCGATTGTTAACTCAGCTTGCTTAGCTATTGGATGGTATTTTTTCACATACCCCAAATACTCATTAAAACCAAGCACTAAAGAGTCATTAACTTGTCCATGAAGTGAAAAAGTTAACAACAGCAATAAATATGATAAATACTTCTGCATATTATTTTTTTACAGTTTCGGATTTAGCACTTTCTGGTTGATAATAATTAGCTGGAAATCCATTTAATTGCCTCCATAATTCATACCAAATAGACACATCTTCTAAAAGCGCAATCGTATTTGCACCAGAACCTACCCGTATACCAGATGGCCAAGGCACATCAGCGGAATCCGGAGCTAGCAATATTCTATACATTCCATTCTCACTAATAAAAGTATCTACCGCCACTATTTCGCCCCCATAAGTTCCATAAGATGCATTAGGCCATCCACTAAAAAATATAGCAGGCCACCCATCGAACTGAATTCGAACTTTTTCACCGAGATGTATTAAAGGGAGATCAATTGGTTTTACAAAGGTCTCTACAGCTAAATCTATATTTGCAGGCATGATACCTACCAAACGATCACCTTCTTTAAAGGTTTCACCAATTCCTGCTTGAATCACTTTATTAATGTATCCATTTTGTGGAGCACGAATGTAGTACATCTCATTCCGCATCTCGTAATTCGTATATTGATTTTCCAATTTTGTAACCTGCGCTTCAGAATCAAATTGGCTCGATTGTGCTGTAAACATATCACTTCTTGCCTTTGATATCTTATCGGTATATTCTGCTTTTATCCTATTAATTTCTACACCGGCATTTAACACTTCATTCTTTGCAGCTAACAATTTATTCTCTTGTGAAATCAATTTTGCTTGTGTCTCTTGTAGCTTTAGCTTCTTTTCTTCCACATCAGTAAGTGATTTAAGTCCTTCTGACTCCAATTGCATTACTCGATTAAACTGACGTTCTGCGATACTAATGTTTGTTTTAGAAGCCTCAAAATCGATACTGTCACTCTTAACTTTCAATTTTGATTGTATTAATTTGTTCTTAGCCTGCTCAAATTTCAATTGTTGTTCATTTTGCAGCGCAGCAATTTGATTTTGTAGCGCTTTCACTTTGCCTTCATACGATTTAACTGAAGCCGATTTAGCACTAATCTGTTTACCTGTTCGCTCCACCAATTGCGGGTCAAAATATTCCCCTTTTACTTCTGAAATGAATAAAATGGTATCTCCCTTTTTTACATAATCACCTTCTTGAACATACCAATTTTCTATTCTACCAGGTATTGGCGATTGAATTGTTTGTGGTCTCTGATTAGGTTTAAGCGTTGTTAAATAACCTTTGGAACGAATATTTTGTGTCCATGGCAAAAAAAGAACTATCCCAACAAAAATTGCAGAGCCGAACAAAAAACGATTAAAGTGTTTATAGTGTCGTTTGTGAAATACTCTTTCAGTGGATTTAAATCCCCGCAAATGAACCGTTTTATTTACAGGATTATTTGAAATGTTCAGCATATATTCCTATTTATTATAAATAATTTTTCCATTTTCCAAATTAAAAACATGGTCACATTTAGTTAGCCATTTCTCATCTTGGCTAACTATTACGAGGGACCAGGGGTTACTTTCATTCGTTAGAAAATCTATTAACTGTGCTGCTTCTAGTTGCTCAAACTGGTACAAAGGATCTTGAAGTATCAATAATTTGGGCTTTCGAACAATACTCCGCGCCAAAACAATCTTTTTTGAAACCGTAAATGGAATCTGTTTTCCTTCAGGGTATATGATAGTATTTAAACCATCTGGCTGTTCTTTTATAAATTGTAACAAACCAACACCCTCTATCGCCCAATACAAATCTTTTTGCGTAATTGATTTATCTCCAAAAGTTATATTATCCAAAATAGTGCCTTCAAAAGGACTTTCTTCTGTTAATGACTGCCCAAGAAAAGAACGATAATGGTTTGGATTAATTCCTTTTAGTGATACATTATTAATATAAATACTTCCTTCATCAGGCTCTAAAAGGCCTGCGATAATTCTAAGTAAGGTAGATTTACCTGAGCCATTAGCACCATTAATTAGTGTTTTACTCTTAGGTTCAATTTTAAACGAAATTTCATCCAGAATCTTTTTCCCATTACCAGGAACACTAATTGAGACACTATCGAATTCAACAGTGATTTCACCCGAATCTTTCAAAGTCATTTGTCCCTCTTGATTTTCCAAATCCTTATCTACAACTTGCCCTAATTTTTCTAGGGATGTCAATAAATCATAGATGGTCTCCAAGCCACGAATCAATTTCTCAACTGATGATATGACCAATAAAATAATTATCTCAGCGGCAACAAACTGCCCAATATTCATTTCTTGATTTAAAACAAGCAAACCGCCTATTAACAATAAGCCTGCTGTAACTAGTACTTTAAAACCAATCATTTGAATAAACTGAAGCACTAAAACTCTAAAGTGACTCTCTCTAGCCTCTAGATATTGACTTACCAACATGTCATTTTTATCAACCGCAAGACTAGTTGTACCAGACAATTTAAAGCTCACCAAAGATCTTGCTACTTCTTGAATCCAATGTGCTACTTTATATTTTTGTTTGGATTCGTTTAAGCTTGTCTCAAGGCCTTTTTGAGCAGTAAATTTGAAAACAACATAAATTAATAGGATTAGCAAAAGACCATAAATAATAAAAAATGCATGATAAAAAGACAGTAGTAATAAGCCGAAAACTATCTGTAAAATAGCTGCTGGAAAATCAACAAGAATCTTTGCTAGTCCCTTTTGTACATTTAACGTATCAAAAAAACGATTAGCCAGCTCAGGTGGATAATAATCGCGAAGCTCACTCATTTTTATTTTTGGAAATCGGTATGTAAACTCAAAAGATGCTCTTGTAAAAATCTTTTGTTGAACATTTTCAATAATCCGTATTTGCATCAACTGTAGTATCCCTCCAAAAGCCACTCCGCCAGTAACTAGGACAATAAGAACAATCCAAGAAGTACTTATCTCAGCACCTTGAATTAAATTAATAATAGCTTGAATTCCCAAAGGAAGCGACAGGTTAACTAGTCCAGCAAATATGGCATAATAAAAAGCCTGCAAAACATCTCTTTTATCCAGTTTTAAAAGACCCATTAGTCTCTGCCAAGCAGTCATGGTATTTTTCGCCATTATTTTATGTATTTAAAGAACTGAATACTAGATTTAAAAAATACTTTGTTGGGTCATTTTTATCATTACAATCTGTTAAAGAGCTAAAATGTTCTTTGAGAAAATGTTGATGTAAAGAACCCTCAAGTATAGTACTAGCCATACTTAATGGAAATTTATAGGTAGAATCAACTTCTCTTATTATATCACTAATGCGGTTTACTAATCTTTTATAAATAGCAAAATAACCCTCCTTATTTTCAGCATCCACTACTTTAGTCAAATACGATTTAGAATATTCATTGATAACTATTCGATTTAATACCACTTCATTAACATGTGAAAAAGAAGAGTCTTCAATAGTCTCTTTTGTTACAATCTCTATAGCCTTGGTTAACTTTTCTATACTAGGGGGAATACTATGAGTAGCAAACACCAATTTATATTCTATCCAACCCCAATACCATGAAGTCAGATACAGTAGTAGCTTATGTTTATTTTCAAAATAGCGATATACAGAACTTTCATTAGATCCAATCTTACTTCCTAATTTTTTAAAAGTAAAAGACTCAAATCCTATTTCATTAATCAGTAAGATACTTTCCTGAACAATACGTTTACCCAAATCTGAAGATTCGGGGTCTTTTACATAAATTTTATCATTCATTCCAATTTTTAATGACTTTAATAACTGCTCCATATGACTAATTCTATATGTTAAAATACAAATATAATAGTATTACTATTAATATCTAATAGTTTTACAATTTAAAAACGAAAGTATTACTATTGTATTGTATGGTTTTTATAATTACTTCCACCATTAAACAACAGATTACTCACTTACATTAATCGATTTTATAGGCAAAACATAACTAATAAAATGTAGCATACTTACTAATTAAGTTATCTTTATATAAAAAGTATTTGGATGGAAAAACATCGATGCGGTTGGTGTCTTGGTGATGATTTATATGAAGAATATCATGACAAAGAATGGGGTACACCCGTTAAAGACGACGATACACTTTTTGAATTTTTAATTCTAGAGACTTTTCAAGCTGGCTTAAGTTGGATTACCATTCTTAGAAAACGAGAAAATTTTAGAAAAGCATTTGACCAGTTTGACTATAAGAAAATAGCGCAGTACGACCAATCGAAAAAGGATATACTTTTACAAGATGCCGGTATCATCAGAAACAAATTAAAAGTTAATTCAACGGTTACCAATGCACAACTTTTTATGCAAATACAGCAAGAATTTGGTAGTTTTAGCACCTATATATGGTCGTTTGTAAATCATACTCCGATTAAAAATAAAGTTACCAACTACAAAGATGCACCGGGTAATACTCCCCTCTCCGATACCATTAGTAAAGACCTTAAGAAAAGAGGTTTTAAATTTGTCGGCAGTACGGTAGTCTATGCTTTTATGCAGGCCATTGGAATGATAAATGATCACGAAACAAAATGTTTTAGATATGACGAAGTTTAAAAACATCCTTCTTTTAATTTTTACAACTGCAATATGCACTAATAGTTTAGCACAAGACAGAATTGAAAGACAGCATCGTATAAAAAAATCACAATTCCCAGTTGAAGCTATTGAAACGTTAACTAATAATAGTACGGGTATAAAGCGATTAAAGTATTATCAAGAAATTGATAGCAGTCAAAAAACTTACACAGCAAAATTTAAAAAATCACGTCTATTTTATGAAATGGATTTTGACAAAAATGGTGGATTTAAGGCTGCATCGTTATTAATAAAACAAGTAGATATACCTGAAGATAGTTTTCAAAAGATATCGAATTACTTGGCCCAGAATTTCGAAAATGTTAAGGTTCGAAAAATGCTACAATTGTATTCTAAAAATGCTGAACAAAATGTTGAAAAAACTATTAAAAATTCCTTTCAAAATTTAATGATATCTGATATGAATTACAAATTATTAGTTCGTGGTAAATTGAATAAAAGAAAAACCGACATAGAAATTTTCTTTGATTCAAATGGAAACTTTATAAGTCAAAAAGAGTTACTACCTCCTAATTATGATCGTGTACTATATTAAGAATGGATAGCGATTACATAAAAGCACTCGCACAAGAATTTGAGGCTGTTGGAAGCTCTGACATTGCTGCTGTCCAAAAAGCATACTTACGCAATCAGTTTACGTTCTATGGCATGAAAAGTCCGGTTCGAAGAACTGCCCAAAAGCCATTTTTAGTAAAACAATATTTACCATCTAAAGATAATTTAAATCAACTTGTTCGAACGCTTTGGCAAAAACCACAAAGAGAGTTTCATTATTTCGCACAAGAGTTAGCACATAAATACACCAAGCAACTTGAACTAAAAGATATTCTTTTGTTTGAATATATGGTGGTTAATAATTCTTGGTGGGATACTGTAGATTTCATTGCTACGAATTTAATTTCCGATTATTTCAAGAAATTTCCCGAGCAACGAGATGCGGTTACTAAAAAATGGATGGCTTCAGAAAATATTTGGTTACAAAGATGTTGTTTACTATTTCAATTAAAATGGAAAGACAAAATTGATACAATGTTTTTAGAAAAAACTATCAATGCTCTACTTGGGTCAAACGAGTTTTTTATTAATAAAGCTATAGGTTGGATTCTTCGGCAATATAGTAGAACAAACGCCACTTGGGTTATTGAATTTGTAGCTACTACCAATTTACATTCGCTAAGTAAAAGGGAAGCCCTGAAATTAGTTGGTTAAAAATTTCGACTTAAAATATTCATATAAGTCAATGTTCAAGAAGATCAACAACATTCCGTAAAAAACATCTTCAGCAGGAATGGTAAATAAACGTATACCCAAATTTTCAGCATCATTATACCAAACTATTGGTGACTCTAAAAAACTACCAGTGAGAATACCATTGCTAACAAAGAAAAATGGCAAAACTATTAAATAAGATAGGTATTGATAGGATAGGTCTCGCTTTCTAATTACCTGAAAAATTAAATACGAAGCAGTTAAGAGAAAAGTAATACTGGTATACCATTTATCTAAAGACATTAAACCAATTAGAAGTAAGATTATAATTAGTAGTATTGAAATCACTTTTTGAAACGAGACCAAAGGATTATTCTCTACTAAATATTTCAAAGAAAAATAGGTAAAAACACAAGCATATGGTATACTTACAAAAAATAGAACCTCTTCAATTGGTAAGTTGAAAATATTAAGTCCGATTACATAATCAGGATTAAAACCCCAAATTCCATTTAAGGTAAAATCAACATCCCATACTAAAAAGAAAAATCCAACAATAATATTGGCCAAAAAAAATGACTTCCACTCCTTATAAAAAGCATGTTTAGGATAAAAACTTGCTATAAAAGGAATAGAAATACAACTCAAATCTATTATTAAATACGTGTAAGATTGCATTTTAAAGAAACTGTTTAAAATATTTTATTGGTACATATAACATACCAAAGCATTCTCCATCTTCTTTACCTAGATGTTTATGATGTACTTTATGTGCTTTTCGCAAAGCTTTTAAATACGGACTTCGTACATTATCGAACCAGCTAAACCTTCTGTGTATGATTACATCATGAACTAAAAAATAACTGAGACCATAGAGAAAAACTCCTAATCCTATAAAAAACAAATAATTAAAACTTGGATAAGTGCCAAAATAAAAAAGCAGAATACTAGGAATAGCTCCAATGACAAAAAAAGCATCATTTTTTTCAAAAACGCCTTGATATTTTGGTTGGTGATGATCCTCATGTAGTACCCACAAAAAACCATGCATTACATATTTATGCGTACACCAAGTCACCACTTCCATTAGTAAGAACACCACTATAGTTAAAGATATGTAACTCAAAACAACCATTAAAACAGCTCTTTAAATGAATATAAACTTAAATAATACTTTCATTAAAAATCGTTATATAACATTTAATCTATAACGAACTACAGCTTTGGTCAATAATACCAACTTTAATGAATTAGAAATACGAATTCGACCATTCATAATCTTATTACAATCCGCTCTTTTTATCTTTTGTAGCAAACGCAAGTAATACCTGTACGCCAGATACACCCCTAATTTGCCTTCAAGAGGAAGCAAGACTATACCTTTATAGGCTTCGGCAAAATCACTTTCTATATCCAAAAGAATTTCTGCTTTAGATTGTTCAGTTAACTCTCCATTTACCAAATTAGGAAAGTATGAGCGACCTAAATCTTCATTGTCTTGTCTAATATCACGTAAAAAGTTAACCTTTTGAAAAGCAGAACCCAAACGCATAGCATACCCTTTTAGTTCATTATATTTCTTCTCATCATTATTAACAAACACTCTGAGGCACATTAAACCTACCACATCTGCAGACCCGTAAATATAATTCTCATATTCTTCTTTAGAAGTATATTCTTTTTTGTCTAGATCCATGCGCATTCGGTCCATAAAATCTTGAACATAAACCTTTAAATCGTATTTATGCACTATTTCTTGAAAGGCATTTAAAATAGGATTCAGACTAATTTTACGTTCAACAGCTTTATAATACTCTTGTTCGAATTCATCAAATAGAGTTTTTTGTTCATAATCGTGAAAGGTATCTACTATTTCATCGGCATATCTTACAAAACCATAAATGGCGTAAATGGCGGGTCTAATTTTAGGGGAGAATAATTTAATCCCCATTGAAAATGAAGTACTATATGTCTTAGTAACCAACTTACTACAATCATAACTCGAATTATCAAACAGTTTTTTCATAGTTCATTTTGCTTTATAATCAAATCACTTACAAGTTTACCGGAAATTAATGCTGGCGGTACTCCAGGTCCTGGAACAGTTAATTGACCTGTGAAAAACAAGTTTTCAACTTTCTTACTTTGCAATTTTGGCCTTAAAAATGCAGTTTGTGAAAGGGTGTTCGCCATACCATATGCATTACCTTTGTACGAATTATATTCTTCAATAAAATCATTCACACAGAAAGATTCGCAAAAAATTATATTTTCTAAAACTTGTTGATTTGTTCTTTGTTGAAAGCGCTCCATTATTAAATCGAAATACTGTGCTCTAAGTTGATCATTGTCTTCTAATCCTGGTGCTATGGGCACCAAGAAAAAGGCAGTTTCACACCCTTCCGGAGCCATACTACTATCGGTTACCGAGGGAAAATTAGCATAAAACAAAGGATCTGATGGCCATTTGGGATTATCATAAATCTCTTCAGCATGTAGCTCAAAATCCGTATCAAAAAATAGATTATGGTGCTCTACATTTTCAAGCTTTTTATCAAATCCGATATAGAAAAGTAAAGATGAAGGTGCGAACGTTTTTTTATCCCAATAAGACTCGGAATATTGCCTTAAATTAGCATCTAACAATAATTCTGAATGATGATAATCAGCACCACTAATGATGTAATCACTCGTAAATTCAACTCCCCCACATTTAATCCCCACTGCCCTTTTATTTTTAACAACAATTTTTTCAACTTGGTGGTCAGTATAAATCTTTACACCTAATTCAAGAGCAAGATTGTTCATAGCTTTTACTACCTCAAACATACCTCCTTTTGGATGCCATGTGCCTAAGCCAAAATCGGCAAAATTCATAAAACTATAAAACGAAGGAGTATTATTGGGTTTTGCTCCCAGAAAAAGCACAGGAAATTCAAGAGTAGAAACTAATTTAGGATTCCCAAATTTCTTGCGAACTACCCCACTTATTGTTTTAAAAAACTGATCCACTTTTAATACGGTATCTTTTGTCACTAATTCAAAAGGAGAAATACCAGGTTTCAAAACGACTTTATCTATAGCAATAGAGTAATTTTCTTGTGCTTCAGCAATAAACTTTCGAAGGTATTTTGAACTCCCTGTTTCGATACGGTCAAATTCGATACAAATTTTTTCTAGAGAATCACCAATGGTAATAACATCATCGGCAAAGAATATCTGATATGCTGGACTCAATTTATCTAAGGCGTAATAATCAGAAGTTTTCTTGTCGAAATGAGCAAAAAATTTATCAAATATATCAGGCATCCAATACCAACTTGGTCCCATATCAAAAGTAAAACCTTGTTTTTTTAACTGTCGAGCTCGCCCACCTACGGTTGCATTCTTCTCATAAACTGACACATCATATCCGGCATTAGCTAAATAACAACTAGCAGATAACGAAGAGAAACCAGAACCAATAATTATTACTTTATTATTTACCATTTGTAATAAATATAAGAAGATACTTCCAATAAATTTTTTTGTTTAAAAATATTGAAAATGAACACTTTATCTAAAGAAAGGTTCATAACCAATAAATTTATTAATATTTTGTCTAATAAAAACGTTTAAATAGTTAGACAAATATAAACGATATTTTATGTTTGTCTAATTTATTAATATATTTTTTAGACAAAATTGTATATTTAGACCCATTAAACAAACGGAAACAACCATAATTAAAGGTTTTAAGCCGCAAACGTTAATAAAACAAGAAACTAAATGGCATCATATTCAATGGCAGAGATTGTCACTTTAACTGGCATAAATGCACATACATTACGCAAATGGGAAACCAGATATGATTTTATTATTCCTAAAAGAACAGATACAAACATAAGATACTACACGGATTCGCAACTTCGAAAATTATTAAACATTAGCATTTTAATTAGAAATGGAAATCGGATATCAAAAATTGATAAGATGACCGAAATTGAAATTAATGAGAAGGTAACATCCATATTAATAGATTCAAACCAGTCTGATGAGATAAATGCTTTAATTATAAGTATGATTGAATTGGATGAACTCGCTTTCGACAAAACAATTGACAGAGTAATTAAAAACAAAGGTCTTTTGGCTACGGTAACTGAGATTATTTACCCCTTTTTAAATCAGATTGGCATTTTATGGACAACCCATAGAGCAATGCCAGCTCAAGAACATTTTATTTCTAATTTAATTCGACAAAAAATATTTGCTGCGATTGAAAAGTTACCATTAGCGAAGGCTGAAGCTCCCAAGATTATCCTTTTTTTACTTGAAGATGAAGATCATGAAATAGGATTATTATTAGCTAATTATATTGCTAGAGAATTAGGTTGGAGGGTATATTATTTGGGCACCAAAGTTCCACTAGAAAATATTGAAAAAGTAATAGAAATTGCCGAACCTCAACTTTTACTTTCGCTTTTTATACTAAAAAGACCACAATGGGTTAATTCTAAACTCGACATCTTAAAAAGTAAAACAAAAGTACCTTTAGCAATATCAGGAAATCAAGATAATTTTAAAGAATTACCTGTTTCAAAACAAGTAAACTATCTTAAGAATCCAAAAGAGATGATGGAATTTTTGGCTGCCAATGGAAAAAAATTAAAGGTTTAAAAGGCTATTTTTGAATTATAGAATTACCAATTACAATTGCCATAAAATTATCTCGAGTTATTTCTTCAGCCCCTAAAGTTTCTAAGTGTTTTGTATATACCTGACAATCTATTAATTTATAATTTTTTGCATCAAGTTCTTTAACTAGGCTTATAAAAGCAAATTTAGAAGCATTACTTTTTAAACTAAACATACTCTCGCCACAAAACACATGCCCTAAATCAATACCATATAATCCACCAACAAGCTTATCTTCACTCCATACTTCATAAGAAATTGCATGCCCTAATGCATTGAGTTTCATATATGCAGATTTCATCTCTTTAGTTATCCATGTGCCTTGCTGTCCATCGCGTTTTACCGTTGCGCATTGCTCAATTACTTTTTCAAAACAAACATTCTTAGTTAATTGAAAAGTGTTGCTAGCCATTACTTTGCGCATACTCTTCGAAACCTTTAATTTCTTAGGAAAAAGAACCATTCTAGGGTCAGGACTCCACCACAGAATCGGTGAGTTATTATCGTACCAAGGAAAAATTCCATTACGATAGGCAAGTAACAAACGTTCGGCTGATAAATCACCTCCATAGGCTAACAAACCATCGTCGGTAGCACGCTCTAATGGCGGAAATATTAATTCTTCTGTTAACTGAGCTAAACGAAACATAATAACAATATAATACAAAACCAAAAACCCCGCTTTGTGGCGGGGCTTTACAGCCTTTATTAAGGTTATAATTTTATTCTGAAGTTATCACTTCTAAATTATAATTCTTTTAATCTCCTAATTAAAAAGGAAGATCATCGTGCTCTTCTTCGTTTAAATCATTAGCTGGCTCAAAAGCTTCTATAGGTGGTGCTGGTGGAGGCGTAGAACCACTCGCTTGTTCTGCTTGAAGGTTTTCTATTCTCCATCCTTGTATAGAGTTAAAATACTTTACCTCTCCTTGTGGGTTAGTCCATTCTCTACCTCTAAGATTAATACTAATCTTTACTGCTTGACCAGCTTGATATGCATTTAAAAGATCTGTTTTATCTTGAACAAACTCTACCATAATATGCTGAGGATATTGCTCTTCTGTAGTTATAACAATCTCTCTTTTACGAAAACCATTATTTCCAAAAGTTTGCGTTTCACCTACTAATTTTATTTTGCCTTGAATTTCCATGTCGTAATATTATTCTGAATTCGAATTAAAAAAGTTTTTAAAAATACCAGTTATGTAGAAATCGACCTAATATAAACACATTAAGTTATTAAGATTAACTAACTATTTAGCAAGCCGATAAGAAAAGCACCTAAATTCTTATTATTCTACCTAATATCACAATCTATTTCTATCAATTATGATTGAATAATTTATTTTTTATTTGCGTTAAATCTTTAAGTATACAACTAACTTTTGGGTTAAAATCAAGTTAAGAACTTATTCGATACAATAATGCCACCTTTTTCTTCTTAAAATTAGCTCGAATATATTTTGCAAAAAATGAATAAAGCCGAATTAAAATACACTCTAACCTAGCATCAAAAGAAATATACTTCAACAAGAGGCAAAATCAAATTTGTATAAAATGCGCTATCTTTAACAAGCACTAAATTGCGTTGATGAATTTCACTCCAGAAAAGAAAACCACTAATATAATCTTACTAATAACGGCTTTCGTTATAGTTAGTTTAATTCTCTGGAATACGAACAGTTTCTTTAAAAAATTTAAAGAAGAAGAGCGCTTTAAAATGGAAATTTGGGCCGCTGCGCAGTACGAACTACAGTCGATGCCAGCTGATGCAGAAATTGGTAATCTTCCAATTTTTGTTTTTCAAAAGAACACGTCTACTCCGATGATTTTAATTAATAAAGACGGGTCTATAAAGGTTAATAATTTTCCAGAAGAACACGAAAATGATTCGTTATATATTCAGCAAAAAATAATAGAATTCGAAGGTCAAAATACCCCAATTGCCATTGGCGATAATGTAGAACAGTTGGCTACTTTATACTATGGAAATTCAGAGGTTTTAAATAAATTAAAATATTATCCAATTGCCTTATTATTAATTATTTGTTTGTTTGGCGCCATGATATTTTTCTTTTTCAAAACCAACAAAGCTTCAGAACAAAATAAATTATGGGCTGGTATGGCCAAAGAAACGGCCCATCAAATAGGAACACCGCTATCTTCACTTTTAGGTTGGAATGAACTACTCAAAGCCGAAAATATAAATCAGGATATTACCAAAGAAATTGAAAAAGATATTACTAGACTCGAAACTATAACGGAACGCTTTTCCAAAATAGGATCTACCCCAAAACTTGAAGAATATAATATTGTTGAAGAGACTAAAAACGCCTATGACTATCTTAAGTTAAGGAGTTCGAAATTGATTAATTTTTCTTTTACTTCAAAGGTTAATGATGTGCCTGTACTGATGAACCCATCACTATATAACTGGACTATAGAAAACCTCGTTAAAAATGGAATTGATGCCATGCGTGGTAAAGGAAATATTGCAATTGAAATTGTAGTTGATAATAATTATGTTAAAATACATGTAGCAGATTCGGGTTCGGGGATTTCCAAAAGTGATTACCAAAGTATATTTAATCCAGGTTTTACGACCAAAAAAAGAGGTTGGGGACTAGGTCTCTCCCTAGTAAAAAGAATAATAGAAGAATACCACAAAGGAAAAATTAAAGTACTTTCGTCTAATAAAGAGGGAACAATTATGCAGATTTCATTTAAAATAGCAAATGTATAGCTAGCGTTATGGCACAAGAAAGACTAGAGGTTATACAAGAATCGGTTATTACTAATAATTGCCCACAGTGTTTTAATCAAGATATGAAACTAACATTCTATCAGAAACACCGGTATAGCAAATTATTTCATAAAGTAACTAATGAGGTAACGCACCAAGTACAATGTAAAACATGTGATTCATTTATTTACCCTGTAGATTGGACACCAGACATTGAACGTATTTTCGATTATAAACGAAAAATGGTGACGCCTGAAAAAGCCTCAGTAAAATATACTGGTCTTTTTTATGGACTAATTCTTTTTTTGATTGCCTTGGTGGCTGGTGTGATTTATATTTTCACACAAGGCATTATTGAATTTTAGCCCGAATAGCCATTGCAACTTCCTCAAACTCTTCTTTAGATAAACTTACTTTCTTCTGAAAAGTAGCATTTGCCATTGTGGTAAGCGGAATTAAGTGCACATGTACATGGGGCACCTCTAAACCAATTACAGTCATACCTACACGTTGGCAGGGTACCGCAGCTTCAATTGCGAGACCAATTTTTCTTGAAAAAGCCATTAGCCCCATATAAGTTTCCTCATCTAAATCTAATAGTCTATCTACTTCCTTTTTAGGTATGCAAAGGGTATGCCCTTTCGCATTTGGATTAATATCTAAAAAGGCAAAGAAATTATCGTCTTCTGCTATCTTATAGCAGGGAATTTCTCCATTTATTATTTTAGTAAAAAGACTAGGCATTTGAATATAATTAGGATCTAGTAATTTCTAAGATATCGAATTTAAGGGTTCCGTTTGGCACTGTAATTTCAGCGGTATCACCAACCTTTTTACCTAGCAAACCTTTACCAATCGGAGAATTAACAGAAATTTTACCTGTTTTTAAATCAGCTTCACTTTCCGCAACCAAAGTATATTTCATTTCCATACCGTTGGTTTGATTTTTCAATTTTACAGTAGACAGCACAAGTACTTTAGAAGTATCTAGTTGCGATTCATCAATAAGTCTTGCATTAGCATGTACGTCTTCAAGTTTAGATATTTTTAATTCTAAAAGACCTTGTGCTTCTTTAGCAGCATCATATTCCGCATTTTCAGATAAATCACCTTTATCGCGGGCTTCTGCTATCGCTTGTGAAGCCTTTGGACGTTCAATATCTTTCAATTGACGCAGCTCTTCTTTTAATTTTTTAAGTCCCTCAGCAGTATAGTAAGATACGTTGCTCATAAGTTCTTCGTTTATATAGTGTATAACTTCTTGAATTTAATTCTAATTTTGATTCAAGAAGTTCTAAAAAGCAAAACCCCCTATTTCCCCAAGGCCTTCCTTGGTTTTTTAGAGAGGATATATAGCGAATATACGTATTTTTTACTCAAATTTGTCCATGAATTCCTAAACGAAGAACAACTTATGAAACGAATTATTGGTCTTTTCTTACTATTTCTAGTACTATCCTGTGATAGTGACCGAACAGAACGAAATCCGTACATACAAGAAATAGGTTTTCGCTTCGATCTTAATCTAAGCTTGCCATTATATAGTCCATTAACCAATCCTGGAAGTCCCGTTTATGTTGGATTACAAGGTGTAGGCAATAGAGGTGTATTTGTTATTAATGCAGGTTTTGATCAGTTTCGAGCATTCGAAGCAACTTGCCCAAATCACCCACCGAACAGTTGTTCTAAAATGGAGATTGATGGTCAAAACGCAATTTGTGCATGTGATGATTATGAATACAGTTTATTTACTGGGCAACAATTTTTAGTACCCGATGATGGTAATCGCTACTATAACTTATTAGAATATCGTGCAGTACAAAGCGGAAATTCTGTTATTATTAGTAATTAAATATTCCCTAAAATAGAATCCATTACCCAACTTCCGTGCAACGCAGTTTTACCTGTAGACGGATGTTTTATGTTTTCAAATAAGTCTTTTGCTAAATTTTCAACATGAAATTGCTGTACATGTTTTGGGTGTTCAATAAATTCTTTTTGAATGCCATTTTCATTTTCTAAAACAATATCATCATCTCCAAAAACTGAAAAGGAAATCTTTCCTTTACTACCATAAATCTCAACTAAATCTTCTCTACGGTCGCATCCAAAATTCCATGTAGCTTCTCCGGTTATTCCATTTTCATGCAACCAAGTTCCCGTAATAGCATCTTTTGCAGTGTACAAACCTTGTTGGTTTAATGAAATACCGTTGGCTTTTGAAACATCACCTAAATAATAAATAAAAAGATCTAAGCCATGCGAAGCTAAATCATCAAAATAACCACCTGGTGCTACTTTAGCATCTGTACGCCAATTATACGCACCACTTAAATCAACCTCCGATGGGTCTTTTGTGAGCATCCATCGAATGTGTCTTACATCACCAATTTTTTTATCAACCAACCATTGTTTTACGGCAAGAAAGCGTGGTAATGAACGGCGGTAATAAGCAACAAAAAGAGGTAGTTTTTTTTTCTTAAAGGCTTCATAAACTTCAAGGCTTTCTGCATAACTAGGCGCCATTGGTTTTTCAACACAACAAGGCTTTCCACTAGCAGCAACTTTTAATGCATATTCTCTATGCGAGTCAGGTGGTGTAGCTATATAAACAGCATCAACTTCTTTATCGGCAATAAGCTCATCAGCATTAGAATAATATTTAGCTATACCATGCCTTTTAGCATAATCGGCAGCCTTTTCAGCATCCCTACGCATCACCGCAACTATTTCAAACCCCTCTGTTTTTTGGTAAGCAGGACCACTTTTTACTTCAGTAACATCGCCACAACCAATTATCCCCCAACGAATAGTTTTAGAAGTATTTTTCATTATTTACAATTTATATTTTGATTAGCTCGAAGGCCTATTTTTTAAACTAGATAAAAATTCAATAAGATCGCGAAGTTCCCTTTTGGACATTATTCTACCCATAGCAGGCATACTTGATGTCATATTCTCACGCTTAGCTATTCTTGATATTGCTACTTCTAATGGTTCTGCATCAGAAGTTCTAAGTATTAATTCATCATGTGTTTCTTCTTCCAAAAGTCCCGTCACTTGCTGACCATCTTTTAAAGTTAAAGTTACATTACCATATCCTGGGGAGAGTCGTGCACTTGGATTAATCAATGCTTCTAAAATTTGCTCGCGACTTAAAATATCGGCAATGCCATCTAATGGTGGTCCTACTTGACCACCTTGACCCTCTAACGAGTGACAACGTACACATTGTCCAGAAAGGCTATTATTAAAATACCTATTACCCGCACGCCAGTTACCACCATAAAGAGTTTCCTGATAAGCATCAACACTATAGCCTGCAGCTTTTAATTTATCGAGCTGAGCAATTAGAGTTTCTGATTTAGTTGATTCCACAGCCTCCATTAAATCAAGAATTACATTAGGTGAAATACTTTTATTTACAGCTTGATCAATCATAGCGCTTAAAACGGGTTCACTTTTAGCAATTGGCATCTCAGCCAAAACACCTAACATACTCTGTTGTTCTCTAGCAGATCCATTTTTAAAAATTGGTTTTACAATACCAGGTATATCATTAGGAGGCACATCAATTTTAGACAACATATCTACTGCTACAACACGTACTTCCGTGCTTTTATCTTTCATACCTTGCGCCATTACATCTTTAATGTTATCAGCGTTAAGGCTACCTAATGCTTGTAATGCAGCAACTCGCACCTTTGATGATTTATTGTTTTTCAACAATGCCTTCAATTCATTATTAAAAGAACTTATATTAATAGCCCCTAATATTTTTGCAGTCGATACAAGAATCTCGGGATCTTTGCTTTTAAGAAATTCAGGAATAACCGCTTCAACTTTCTGCTGAACAATGGCAGCCTCTCTAGAAATATCAGCACGTCTACGACCATCCACTCTATCTAAGACTGAAGGCTTGGTCCAATTTGAAATCGCAGCCAAGGCTTCCCCTCTAAGTATACTTGAAACATTTTTTCGTTGCGTAAAGGAAATTAAATTATCTAAATCGCTCTCACGTCCAACTCTTAGCGCTGCATTTATAGCTCTTCGAAGCAAAGGTTCTGATGTAAAATCAACATTAACTAAAGTTTCCGCCAAAGCCGGCATTGCAGTTTCAATAGACCAATCATCATTTATAGCTCTTGCTGCTTCTGCAACAATATATTCATCCTTATCATTCAAAAATTCTGCAACTTTTGGACTTTGCAATCTACGTAATACCAAAACAGCAGCAATTCTTAAACTTCTATTTTCATTTTGAATTAGTGCAGTAATTGAATCTACATCCCCTATTCTACTTAAGGCCAAAACACCTGCATGACGCAAATAATTGTCTTCATCAGCATTGGACCTTAACATATCCAAAATTGGTTGTACAGCTTTGGAATATTTTATTCTACCTAAGGCCTGAGCAGCAAAAAACTGAACTCTAGCACTTTCACTTTTTAACAATGGAATTAATAATTCACCAGCTTTTTCATTTTTAACATCACCCAAAATTTTAGCGGCTTGCGCTACTATTTCTATATCCGAATCTTTTAGTAGTTCAAAAAGTGGTTCTGTGACCTCTACATCTTTCCATCCCAATTGTCCTAATCCCCATATCCCATGAACTCTTGCTAATTGATTTTCTTTCTGAGAAACACTTTCTTGAAACACGTTAACTCCTTTATCACCACGAACAACTAGCTCGAATTGTGCTTTCTGACGAATTCGCATATCACCATAATTTAGAAGGTTTTTAAGTTCCTCTTCAGATTGCGAAGCATAATCTAGTGTCATTAATTCTTTAGTCTTCTCACGTTCCGCTTTTAAGTCATTTTTAGTTTTAGCAACATCCATTTTCCAAACACGACCATAATCTTTTGTGTTCCAACCATTAATCCAATCTGCAACATAAAGAGCACCATCTGGTCCAAAACGAATTCCTGTTGGTAAAATGCCGCTTACAACATCTTGTTCAGATTTTAATTCAAAAGAAGCACCGCTCGGTTCTAAATCAAATGCCCATATATGAGAACGACCCGGATTTCCAACAAATTCGGTCAAGAAAAACTTATTCTGCCATTCTTTTCCCAAAGCAGTTCCAGGATTATACACCATTCCTGTTGGGCCATTATGAAAATTCTGAATCGGAGGCAAAAAATATGCAGCTTGTCCTTCCCAGCGAGGCATGTACATTTTTTCGTCCATCCAAACATTATAACCATTGTTTTTAGGATCCGTATATTTTCCATATTGCCAGTTAGCTCTCCATCCGGCATCATGTCCTTCAACAATATATACTAGGCGCTCACTTTCACCACGATGGTCACCATCATTATCAGCAGTTATAATATTTCCATATTCATCAAAAACAAACTCATGCGTATTTCTTAGTCCAGCCGCAAAAACCTCAAAATCTGAACCATCAGGATTTGATCGTACAATTACACCTTGGTTCGGATATTTATGATGCACACCTTCATCTGTCGTAAGGTTCATTCCGATATCGCCAATTCCCCAATAGATTTTACCATCTGGACCTTCAATTACTCCGGACATACCATGACCTCCAAACCCTATATGAATTGCAAAGCCATGCGCAATAGACACTTTTTCATCAAGTATTTGATCGTCATTTGTATCTGTTAAGCGCCACATATCTGGCCCAACCCCTACAAAAACATCATTTTCTCGCACTAATAATGCACCCGCAACATCAGTAATTTCTTCATTAAAATCTTCTAGTATTCTAGTGGAAACATCTGCAATTCCATTTCCATTAACATCTTCGAGTTTCCATATTTCATCTTTTTCAACAGCAAGATCATGCCAGTCATGAATGGTATCATTATTTAAATCTTTAAGCCATGAGTTTTCCTCACTCTTTTCGGGAGCAAAAGTTTTATGCAAAAAAGCGCGTCTATCCGCTACAGTTTCAAAGCTTATTGATGGTGTCATCCAATCGCGATATCCACGAATATCAAATTCTGAATTTTTCTGCCGATTGGTCCGCGTCAAATAAATAGCACCCTTATCATCTACAGACATTGCTACTGGATCTGGAGCTAAAGAATCGGAAGCCCATAGCGTAAGTTCTAATCCGTCTGCAACTACAGCTGGTGTAATTTCTCGAACTTTCTTTGCATTTTCAATTCCTAAAACTGAGTCTTCAATAATAGTTATGGGAACTTCTTTTGGTTTTTGTGGTTTAGTATCACATGAAATAATTGTAGACAAAAATGCCGTCGTTAAAACAAATACACGAAAAATAGGTAAGGTTTTCATTAAGTTGGTTTTTCAAAATTGCTGAGCTTAACAAAAATAACAGAATATTTGAATGATAAAGGGGCAATCTATAAATAAGATTGCCCCTTAACTATTCAATTATGATATACCCTTAAAAAAGGATGCTCGCACCCAACAAAAAGTTTATACCTGCTTGGGGATAATAACCTGCTCCTTCAATAGTGGTTATCGTACCCGGTACTGAAAAATCATCATCGTAGGTATAGAAATATCCATTCGATTCATATTCAGCATTGAATATATTATTTATCAAACCAGATAACACAATACTTTTAGCGAACGAATTCATTGGAATTTCATAACTAACATTGATATCCGATTGTGAATAGGCGCTTAAAGTCGACGATTCTGCATCGATATTACCCATATACTGCTTACCAACATATTTAGTTAAAAACGACAATTGCAATTCATTTGTTGGAGAATATGAAATCTGATTACCAACAATTACATTTGGTGAAAAGGAAATATTGGTATTTCCAAGATTTTGTAACACTCCATCGCGCTCAAAATAAAAATCTTTGTTCTTATTTGTACTTAGAGCTAAATTCGGTTGCCATTTAACATATTTTCCTAGCGCAATACTAGCATCTATTTCTAAACCAATTCTGTAACTATCGCCCACATTAGCTCTTAATGGTGCTCCAACATCATTTAGCTCACCAGTAAGCACTAATTGATCAACGTACTTCATATAATAAACATTTGTACTAAGCTTCACATCTGATGTAATATAGCGCCAACCAAGTTCAAAATCATCTAATTTTTCAGGTTTAGGACTACCGCTTTCATAATCATTTCTATTCGGCTCTCTATTAGCAACGGCATATGAGAAATATAAATTACTATTTGTATTTACATCAAAGGTTACCCCGGCCTTTGGATTGAAAAAATTAAAAGTATCATCTACAATACCGGTATCTTCTCCATTAGCCGTATACCCAACCGTTCTGTATTGCAAATCACCATACACGTTCCATTTATTATTTAGTTGATAATTAGCTTTCGCAAAAATATTAAAGTCGGTTTTCACAGAACTATCATCGTAATAACGATCCAAATAGTTGCGATTGTTAGAAAATCTAGCCCAAATAATTTCACCGTAGTGATCGCCTTCATACTTATTCCATCCACCACCTAAAACAAAATCTAGCTTCTCATTCTTGTAATTAGCTGAAAAAACAGTGCCATAAAAATGATTATTAAGCCAACGTCTTCGAATTAAATCGGTTGTATTAATTTCTTGAGCATCAGCATTTATAGGTTGAATACCATAAGTTGAAAAATCGTCATCTTCTTTATATTGTTCAAAAAAACCACGTCCACGCGTGTAATGCAAAGCAATATTTGTATTCCAATTTTCAGTTAATTTTCTATTGTATAATAATTGAGCATGGTTCTGTTTATAGTCATCCACTTCGTTATTATGATATTGTGTATTACCATTTTCATCGGTATAAATTCCGGCAGAATTGAAGGTTCTATCTGTTAGTAAAGTTTCAGCATCAATACCATTCCAAGACTGATAAGTAATTTCATGTCCTCCAAAAAGTAAGGCTTTAAAAAGATTTTTATCATCTTTAAAAGTACCTTGTAAGAAATAAGAATCTAATTTTGATGAAGCACGATCAACATAACCATCTGAAGTTATACGAGACAAACGGCCCGAAATTTCAATATGCTCATTCAGTAAACCTGTGCTAAATTTAAGACTATTTCTAAGCGTATTGAAACTACCTATTGATGATGAAATCTGTCCAAAAGCATCTTCAGAAGTTGCATCTGTTAAAATGTTTAGACTAGCACCAAAGGCCCCCGCTCCATTTGTTGATGTACCAACCCCTCGTTGTAATTGCAAGTTTTCAGTTGATGACGCAAAATCGGGCATATTTACCCAAAATGTACCATGCGACTCAGAATCATTATAAGGAATCCCATTAATAGTGACATTTACCCGAGTGGCATCACTACCTCTAACTCGAATACCGGTATAACCTACTCCAGCACCAGCATCTGAGGTGGTAACTACAGAAGGCAAAAAGTTCATTAAAATAGGGATATCTTGCCCTAAGTTTCGCGGAGCGATTTGCTCTTTTGTAAAATTGGTAAAAGTTACCGGAGATTCTGAAGTGGCTCTAATTGCGGAGACAAAGACTTCGTCTAGTGCAATTTTTTTTCCTACTAAAGAATCGGCAGGTTGTTCTTGGGCCTGTGAGGCCATTGTTAAGCCAACTAAGGCTAACGTTGTGACAATAGTTTTCATTCGTACTACATTTATAGTGACGAATAAAAGGGGCTATTATTCTAAATTAATAATGATTGTTTGTTCAATTAAGAACGATAAAAAAATTCCAAACAGCGCGATAAACTACGCATTCCTTGGCAGCATTACCTGCCCAGGTTCATTGGGTATAATCTCAGCTTTTTACAGCACCCCTTTGAGATGCGGCAAATGTAAGTCGCAATATTTAGTTTTCATAAACAAATTGTATAATAATTTTAACATGCATATAAACTCTCGCACCCTTATATTCGTATATCTTTAAGACTTAGAGAAGTAAGCAACGTATGAGTAATGAAATAAATAATAAGTTTAATCCAAAGATTGTTTTTAGTTATCTCGTACTAGGGGTACTAGCAATCGTTGCCGGGTACTTTATTTATTCCGAAGTTCAAGTTTTCTTAGCTGAAGATACCGTAAGTAAAAACGACCATAAGCTCTTAAAAACGGGAGTATTGGTAACTAAACTTTACGAAGCAGAAAGTCTATCCAAGTTAGCTTTACAAACAAAATCTACTGAGAATTTTGATGCCTATGCGCAAAAAATTGATTCCATATACAGCGAAATAGACACTTTAAAATCGTTTACCAATAACGAAGAACAAAAACTTAAGCTTGATAGTGTTATTACGCTACTAGAACAAAAAGTAGCAAACAACAATGAGCTAATAATATTGAGTTCAAAAAACAATGGTAATAATTCCATTGAAACCGCCTTAAAAGAAATAGATAAGATTGAAGAATCTTATGGAAAATTTTCTGCTGAAAATCTATTTTCAAAATTTGATCAGTTTTCTCCTAATTTGCAAAAATCGCTTCGAGAATATGCTGCACTATTAAGTAAAAACTCGCCTACAAATACCGATGGTAGTGAAAATGCAGCATATATAGATTCTATCCTAAAGGAGTCTAAACTTATTCTAGAGAAAGCGCTTAAAGAAAGTACTAAGACACAACGCTCGTTAGCACAAAAAGAAATACAGATAACTAGAAACGATCAAGAAATTACCCAGCAATTGCAAGAAATTATTTCGAATTTCGAACAGGACATCATAATAGATTCCTATTCAGAAAGTCTCGCAAAAAAAGCAGCTTTACGACGTAGTATACGTTGGGCAGGAATGGCCGCTATTCTTGCATTTATTATAGTAGGAATATTTTCGTTTTTAATTAATAGGGATTTTTGGAAAATACAAACCTACCAGCGTCAATTAGAAAAAGAGAAAAAGTATTCCGAATCTCTTTTACGTAGTAGAGAACAATTAATATCTACTGTAAGTCATGATTTACGTACGCCCTTAAATACTATAAGTGGCTATGCAGATTTAATGGATAATACCGACTTAACTTCTAAGCAAAGTGAGTACATCAAAAATGTAAAATCTGCATCGGCATATGTAGACAACCTAGTCAATGATCTTTTAGATTTTTCCAAACTAGAAGCTGGAAAGCTCAATATTGAAAAAGTACCTTTTATAGCAGCTCATTTAATTCAAGAAACAGCTGAAAACCTTCAAGAAATATATAAGAATAAAAATTTAAAATTAAATTTAATTCTTGATGAAAATCTACAAAAAACATATTTAGGTGATCCTTTTAGGATACGTCAGATTCTAACAAATTTAATTGGAAATGCGTACAAGTTTACCGAAGAAGGTTTTATTGAGATTAATGCCAAAACAGTTTCGAAAAAAGGAAAAAACAAGACCTTACAAATTGAAGTGACTGATACAGGAATTGGCATCCCTAAAGAAAAACAAGAATTAATATTCAAGGAGTTTTCTCAAGCGGAGTCCAATACCGATAAAAAATATGGTGGGCATGGACTAGGCTTAACAATATCGAAAAAATTAGCTGAATTACTAGAAGGGTCATTAGGTCTAGAAAGTACCGTTAATAAAGGAAGTACATTTAAATTGGAACTGCCTTTAGAATTAACGAATGAGCTCAAAAAGTCTACTAGAGAGACACCATACTTAGCTCCGAAGTTACGTATGCTAATTATTGATGATGACACTGCGTTACTTCACATGCTAAAGGAATTGGCCGAAAGCATGAAAATAACAGCCCATACTTTTACTAACTTTTTACAAATTGAGAAAGATTCTCATTTAGCTTATGACATAGTATTAACAGATATTCAAATGCCTCAAATTACCGGTTTTGAGGTACTTCACAAATTAAAATCTGGTGATTACAAACACTACAGTAAACAACCTATCATTGCCATGACAGGTCGTAGAGATTTAGAAAAGGATGCTTATACTTCAATTGGTTTTGCAGAAGTAATTAAAAAACCATTTTCTAAACAAGAATTAATTACGGTTCTAAAATTAATGGGTATTGAGACCCAATCATCAGAAGATAAAAAGCCAATAGAATCAACTGCTAATTCCGATAGCACTATTAAAGAACCCTATAGTCTAGATTTCATATACTCTTTTTTAGGAGAAAACGAAGATGCAATTAATGAAGTTTTGGTCACCTTTTTAATGGACACAGAAACCAATATGCGCCTGTTAGAAGAAACTATAAATAGCTTAGATCAAAAACAAATAAACCATGTAGCACATCGTATGCTACCAATGTTTAGACAGTTAAAAGTAAATTCTGTTATTCCTATTTTAGAAAGACTTGAGCTTTTAAAGGAATCATCGACTAATAGTTATACACTTCAGAAAGATTTGAAGACTTTAAAAGAAAATGTTGGCATTCTTGCTAAAGCGTTAAAACGACGCTTGTTTAAAGATCAAGCTTATAGTGGTTAATTTTATTATATAGAGTTTTACGAGTAACCTGCAATAACTTAGCAGCTTTTGATTTATTAAAATTTGTTTTTTTCAATGCCTTTAATATCCGGTCCTTTTCAAACTCAGCTTTCGAGAAATTTTCAACGACGGAATCTTTAGCAGCAGGATTCACGACTTCTTTAGGCAAAGCACTTAGCAAAATTTCATCTCCAGTAGTTAATAATACCGCTCGTTTTACAACGTTTTTGAGTTCTCTTAAATTTCCAGGCCACTGATAATTTTGAAAAGCATCCCACACTTCGGTTGAAAAGCCATGAACATTTTTATTTAAATTTTCATTTGCTTCCCCTAAAAAACGATCGGCAAACAACATGAGGTCTTCAAAACGTTCTTCTAAAGAAGGGATTTGAATTGAAAATTCATTTAATCTATGGTATAAATCTTCACGAAAAGTTCCATTATCAACTGCATCATTTAAATCTTCATTAGTGGCTGTAATTATTCTTACATCTACAGCAACTTCATTAGTACTACCTACTTTTTTTATTTTTCGCTCTTGTAAAGCTCTAAGTAAATGCACTTGATTATCATAAGAAAGGTTTCCTACTTCATCTAAGAAAAGAGTCCCTCCATTAGCAGCTTCAAAATTTCCAATCTTATCGGAAATAGCTCCTGTAAAACTACCCTTTATATGTCCAAAAAATTCACTAGCCGCCAATTCTTTAGGTATAGCACCACAATCTACAGCTATAAATTTAAAATTACTTCGTGCACTATTATCATGTATAGCTTTTGCTGTAACTTCTTTTCCAGTACCACTTTCACCAGTAATTAGCACGGACATATTAGTTGGAGCTACTAGCTTAATATATTCTTCTAAAGTTTTAGAAGCTTCACTAACTCCTGAAACCACAGCACCATTATTAGAAGTAATCTTCCTTTTAACCTCAGATTCAACAGCTTTGTTAGAGGTAGTATTTAAAGAATCTTGTTCCTGTATATTAACTTTTAATGCCGATTCTACAACTTTTAAAATATCATCTGGGGTAAAGGGTTTAGATATATAATCGTAAGCTCCTTGTTTCATAGCCTTTACAGCAGTTCCTACCTCAGCATAACCAGTCATTAAAACAACCTGTGCCCTATTGTTTTTAGCTTTTATTTCAGTTAATAACTGAATTCCATCATAATCGGGAAGTCGTAAATCAGTAAGAATAACATCAAAATTAGTTTCTTCAATTTTCGATTTAGCATCGGGTGCGGTGTAACTAGTATCCACATCATACCCTTTTCTAGTCAAAAACTTTTGAAGCATTTGGCAGAAGGCAGTGTCGTCTTCAATTATCAAGATGTTTGGCATAAAACTTCTTAGGTTTACTTATGTACGTAAATATAACCCAAGAAAGCTGTCATGTACTTAAAATAATACTAAAAAGTAGTAATAATCGATTAAAAACAAAAAAGGCTTAAATACTCATTATGAAGACCTTAAATAAGCAGAAATGTTGAAATACAAAGTAAAATTAATTTCAATTTATCCTTTTCTTAGAACATATGATTCCATAAGATGTTTATGGCAAAAATGATAACACTATTAAATATAGAAAGGGGTTGCTGTTGCAACCCCTTTCTGACCAAACCAACTTGATACAAAACAAATAACTCAAGTTATTACATTTCAATCCAGTTTCCATTATCATCAGCATACAAAGTACCAGCAGTACCATCTTCTAGAGATACTTCTAATTTGTATTGCTTAGACTCATTTATATAAGCCTTATCTATGCTAGCAGTAGGGTAGTTTTTTGATACAGCCTCAGTAACAGCTTCTGGTAATTCTTCAGCAGCGATTTCAGAGAAATTGTCTTGTGTAGCAACTACATCTGATTCATCAATAGCCTCAGTAGCCTCAACAGCAGTTTCTGTTGCTTGCTCAGTTACTTCGTCTTGAGCGAAAGCTGTCATAGTTCCCATACTCAATGCTAAAACAAAAATTATTTTTTTCATGATTCTTTAATTTTATAATTATACTCTTAATACCTATAGAAAATATAATACCAAAGTTGACTAATATTTTATTATACTGATTTACAGTGTTTTACGCAAAATAAACAAAAGGAAGACTGTGTAAAAGTGTATACTTATGCCCCAAAAGCGTATAAAATATACGCATAAACCCCAATCTTAGACTATTTAGCTACAATAAATAATTAAGTCTTATAACTACCAAAAAAAAGCCCCCGCATTGCGGAGGCTAATTTTGTATTGTAACAAGTTAAACGAAAGCTAATAGCTTACATTTCTATCCAGTTACCTTCAGCGTCTGCATATAATTCAGCAGTTTCTCCATCAGCTGTAGCAACTTCTAATTTGTACTGAGAACTTTCGTTAGTGAAAGCCTTTGAAATAGTCGCTCCTGGGTGAGCAGCTTCTAATGCAGTAGTAACGGCTTCAGGAACTTCTTCTAATGCAACTTCGTTAAAACCTTCCTGAACTTCAACAGCCTCTTCAGCAACAACCTCAGTTGCTTCTTCTGTAGCCTCTTGAGCTGATTCAGCAGCAGCTTCAATAGCCTCTGTTGCATCTATCGTAGCTTCTTCAGCTACAACTTCTGTTGCTACTTCTTCAGCAACTACTTCTTGTGCAAATGCAGTTAGACTACCTAGAGACATAACTGATACTAATACTAATTTTTTCATTTTCTGTTTTATTAAAATTTTTATTTGTTTTGATAATCACTTTCATATATGGGAAAATGATGCCAACAGATTTTAAAGTGAAAAAATTGTTGTAAAAGTGTGAATATCAGAAATATACATTTATTTTGAAACAAACAAAGAATGTGTATTGATGTGTAATAAACAAGAAAAGTGTGTAAGGTTTACACACTTTTCTTTTAAAAAAATTTGATAAAAATATTAACCAACCTGATGAGCAGGTTTCAATAAATCATTAACGGTTTTAACGGGATTAAAAGTTATTAATGGCACCTCAACGAATATAGTATTCCAAAAAGCCATCGCACCATTCCAAAGTCCGGGTAATTCTAAAGCCTTTAAATCTTTACCATCTTTTGTTTTCTGAGCAATAAAACCTTGCTTAGGATCTACAAAATTTAATAAGTTGAATTTATCACCTTTATAATTTCGAACTCCACAAATTAAATCAACCGGATTAAAGTGTGTTGAATTCTTAAGTATATCAACTTGTCTTGAATTAGACATATCTATTTGTGCTGATTCTATAATTTGTAAGGAAACATGGTTTTTAGCATCGATAATCCAAAATGGTCCGCCACCTGGCTCTCCTTCATTTTTAACCATACCACAAACTCGTATTGGTCTGTTCAATTTATCTTTTAATACAAGAAGTTGCTCAGAAAGACTAAAATCTTCATAAGAATCTAAAAAATAGGCGTTCAATTCGTTTTCAATAAACTCTTTTATTTCAATTGTATCCGCAGCACTCACAGAATCTTCGTCAATGGCTTTGGCATAAACAAAGGCTTTTTCTTGTACCTTAATTAATTGTCCTGCTAGTATTTTATTACTTTCAGCAATGTCATCTGCATATTTAGATACAGCGACATTATCTATATTTTTAATAAAAATTATATCAGCGTCCTGATCATTCAAATTCTCTATTAAAGCTCCATGACCGCCAGGTCTAAATAATAATGACCCATCAGCATTTCTAAAAGGTTTATCATCTAAATCTACTGCTATTGTATCTGTTGCAGGTTTTTGATTCGAATAACTTACATTGAATTTTGTGCCGGTTGCTTTAGTAATATTCCCATTAGATTGCTCATATTCCTTAGCGAACATAGCATCATGTTGCTCTGAGATAGTAAAATGCAGGTTAGCCAACCCATTTGCACTAGCATAGGCAACAGACTCATTCAAATGCTCTTCAAAGGGAGTTGCAGCGTGACTTCCATATTTATGAAAAGGAAGTAATCCTTTTGGAAAGAAACCATAGTTTAATGCATTTTCGGACATCATCTCGTTAACAAAGGCATACACCTCTTCCCCTTTTGAAGTTGATAGATTTCCAATTTTATTTTTTACCAAATCATAAAATGGAAAATCTGTTAAGCCGTCTGCAAATTTTTGCATGGCGCTATCATCAGTTCTACTTACATAGGTATCAAAATCTTCTTCTGCAGCATTATAATTATCTAAAAAATTAAACAAAGACTTAAACATTCTAGACGCTGCGCCAGAAGCGGGTACAAATTTTAAAAGGGATTTATGCTGTCTATTAGATTCAAAATTCTGAATAAGAGCTTGCTCTTCTTCAACTGTAAATTTTAAAATACCTTCATTTACAATTGCGGCACTTCGTAAGTTCACAAATGGTATTCCGTCTCTAAAAGTTTCGATTTGGTCTAATACCTTATCTTTTGAAATTCCTTTTTGTTCTAATAATTGTTGATCTGTTTCAGTTAATCTCATTTGTGCTATAATAATTTATCAATCTCTTCTATTGCAGTTTTTAAACGATTTTTTTTGTCCCCCTTTAAAGTAATGAATTTTCGATTATATTTTTCTAATGTTTCTTTAAAAAAATTAAACATATACTCGCGTTCATTAGGTTTGTCTCGAAGATCATCACCAACCCATGGCACATCTATATACGTTAGCAAGTATAAGTCGTATTCATTTTCTAAAGCATGTTTTTCGAGAATGGGATCACATTCTCCAATATAATAAGCCTCGGAATACACTTTGGTTTCTAGTAAATCTGTATCACAAATAAGTACATCGGTTGCCTTTTTTGCTAACTCATTCTCCAATTTCATTTGACCTTCTGCTATTGGTAACAAATCATGGGGCTCGCAAGTCTTTCGTTCATTATTCCATTTGTCTTGTAAATATTCTCGCGCATACTCGGGTACCCAAACAGTATGATAATGTCTTGCTAACTGTTCAGATAATGTTGTTTTACCGGTAGACTCTGGTCCGAATAAAACAATTTTAATTATATCTGTAGCTTCTTGTCTAAACTTTTTCTCCATGCAAAATAGGCCTGAATGGCTAATATTGTAAATATAATATATTGAAATGAGAGCATACCCCAACCGCGATAGGCATATAAGGGAATTGTAATTAAGTCGGCAATTATCCAAAGTGTCCAATTCTCCAATTTCTTGATCGCCATATACCACATAGCAGTAAAAAACATGCCCGAAGTAACTATATCTATATAGTTAGACGGGTCTATTTCATTTCCAAATATTTTGTAAACGCCATAATTTATGCACATCGTTCCAATAAATAGAGCAACTCCAATTAATTTTTCATTAAAACTGGTACGCGAAATCTGAACAATTTTCTTGTCTTCCTTTTTTCGAGACCAATTCCACCAGCCATAGATACTCATAGCAGACCAGTAAAAATTCATCATCATATCACCAAGTAATCTGTCTCTATAGAATAGATATACAGTAATTACTGTGGCAATCAATCCTGTAGGATATACTAAAATATCTTCTTTTTTAGCATACCAAACACTCATAATACCAGTAACAAAAACAATGGCTTCTAATATTATAATATAAGTCTCCTTACCACGATAAGCGTCTAAAAAGAAATCAAAAATTTGGTTCATATTCGCTTCGGTCAGATTTTACAATTTTCATATACAACAATCCCTTGTCCATTAATTCAAATGAGGTTTTTATTTCAGAATTCAAAACACTCATAACAGCATCATAGCTACCAAATACCTGAGTACTTAATGGATTCTCTAAAATTGTAAGTCCAGATTCTCGAAGTTTCTTTATAAAATTTATGATATGAATTTCAAAATCATCTTGTAATGGTGAAAAAGTAAGCTCTACAGATATGTTCATGGTTGTTCGTTGTTCGTTGTTCGTTGTTCGTTGTTCGTTGTTCGTTGTTCGTTAAAACTATTATTTTTCTACAATGGATATTTTTTCATCACTAGCTCTCTTTCCTTTTTACTCTCCTTTAATTATTATCAATAGCATAAACCAAGGTAAAACCTTCGAATTCTAAAAATGAAATATCATAATTAGATGATTTTCCCAAATAAAGAATCTCACCTGTAGTTTCATTGTCGTCCATAGAAAAATCTTTAACGTCAATATGTCGCAAAAAACTGAGTCCAGGTTGTGCATAAATCTTATACAATGACTCTTTAGCTCCCCAAACTATGGTTAACTTTCGAATTAATGCATCAGAATTAGCAATAGTCTTATATTCCGCAATAGGCGTGAATTTATGTGCAATTCGCAGTATTTTATCTCGCTGTAATTCAACATCTATTCCTACTTCTGTTGTATCACTAATAATAATACCAGTAAAATTGTTAGAATGGGTAATAGATATTTTTTTACCATCTTTCAAATGAGGCTTACCATTTGGATCATACATGAGATCTTTATCCTCATATCCTTCAATAGCTAATAAATGTCGTATACTTAGAAATCCTCTTCGATGCATTTCAGATTTCATTCCTACCATTCTATTTTGACATTTTATCGTCAGGTCTATTGATTTAGCCAGATCAACTTCCGATTCTTCAACCTTCCAAATATGAAGAATTGTAGCAGAGTTGATCGTTATAGTTTTGTAAAGAGGCATAGTAATTTGTATCTAATTCGTACCTTCGCGACTGTAAACAGGCTAAAAACAGCCTTCGAACGAAAGTAAAAAGAAAAAAGAATATGAGCACGGAAACAGTTAGTTATGTACCTTATAAGGTTAAAGATATCTCCTTAGCAGATTGGGGAAGAAAAGAAATTGATTTAGCTGAAGCTGAAATGCCTGGTTTAATGTCACTTCGTGAGGAGTATAAAGAAGAACAACCTCTTAAGGGAGCGCGAATAGCAGGATGTTTACATATGACCATACAAACTGCTGTTTTAATTGAAACATTAGTTGCTTTAGGAGCAGATGTTACTTGGAGCTCTTGTAATATATTTTCTACCCAAGATCATGCTGCGGCAGCAATTGCTGCAACTGGCGTGCCTGTTTATGCTTGGAAAGGTATGAATGAGGAAGAATTTAATTGGTGTATAGAACAAACCTTATTTTTTGGTGAAAAACGCGAACCGCTAAATATGATTTTAGATGACGGTGGTGATCTTACCAATATGGTTTTAGATGATTATCCTGAATTAGCAAAAGCAATAAAAGGTCTGTCTGAAGAAACTACAACTGGTGTTCACCGTTTGTATGAGCGTGTTAAAAATGGAACATTACCTATGCCAGCTATAAATGTTAATGATTCGGTTACTAAATCGAAATTCGATAATAAATATGGTTGTCGCGAGAGTGCAGTTGATGCTATTCGTAGAGCAACTGATACCATGCTTGCTGGTAAACGTGTTGTTGTTTGCGGATATGGAGATGTTGGTAAAGGTACCGCAGCTTCTTTCGCAGGTGCTGGAGCTATTGTAACTGTAACTGAAATTGACCCAATTTGTGCACTACAAGCATGTATGGAAGGTTTTGAGGTTAAGAAATTAGAAACAGTAATTGGCAATGCTGATATCGTTATCACTACTACAGGAAATAAAGATATTATCCGTGCTGAACATTTTGAGGCACTAAAAGACAAAGCTATCGTATGTAATATTGGTCATTTTGACAATGAGATAGATATGACTTGGTTAAATGGAAAACACGGTAATACCAAAGATGAAATTAAGCCACAAGTAGACAAGTACACTATTAATGGTAAGGACATTATTATCTTAGCCGAAGGTCGTTTGGTAAATTTAGGTTGTGCAACAGGGCATCCTAGTTTTGTAATGAGCAACTCTTTTACAAACCAAACATTAGCACAAATTGAATTGTGGAAAAACAGTGACAATTACAAAAACGAAGTTTATATGTTGCCAAAACATTTAGATGAAAAAGTTGCTGCTTTACACTTATCTCGATTAGGTGCCGAGCTTACAGAACTTAAGCCAGACCAAGCATCTTATATTGGTGTTACGGTTGAAGGTCCATATAAACCTGAGTACTACAGATATTAATTAAACATTAAATCACTATAGAAAACCCTTGTTTAAAAGCAAGGGTTTTTATTTTTATAAAAAATTATCCGGCATGAAAATATTTGTAGACATGGACGAAGTGATTGCCGATACATACGGTGCTCACATAGACATTTACAATCAAGAATTTGATGGAAATCTAACCACAAAAATTTGTATGGGTAATGAAGTATGGAAAATGGTACCAGAGGCACATCAAGAAAATGTTCGCAAACACGCTACTAGAAGGGGCTTTTTTAGAAACCTTAGACCAATAGAACACAGTATAGAAGTACTTACCAAAATTAATGATGCCCACGAATTATACATAGCCTCAGCAGCAATGCAGTTTCCAAATTCATTAGAAGAAAAAAGCGACTGGTTAAACGAACACTTTCCGTTTATACCTTGGCAGAATATTATTCTCTGCGGACACAAGCATATATTAAGAGGCGATGTATTGATTGATGATAGAAGTTATAACCTTGAAAATTTTGATGGTCGCGGTCTTCAATTTACCTCACCACACAATGTTAACACAATTGGATTTGAACGTGTTAATTCTTGGTTAGAAGTTGCCGAAAAGTTATTGTAATTAAAAAATCCTTTTAAATTACCTTATCATTTCTTTTATCTTAACCGCTTTCTCAAAATGATTTAGCTTATTCTCTAATATCCACCATTGAGCCACTTGCATCAATAATTCTGGATTATCATTTTTATTAGCAAAAAAAGCATAAAATGACAACCCAACATTTGTTCCTTTAGAAGCTATTTTAGCATCGCAAACTTTAATGATTTTATCTCGAATTGAATTGTCTAGCACTAATTATGATTTTAATATTGAACAAATTGTGGTATAGTAAATATAAAATTGCACTAAAATAAGAAACCTCTCTGTTCCCAGAGAGGTTTCTATCCCATCATTAAATATGCAGGGATATTCTGATTTTAAAAAGGAGATTCTTTTAAGCTTCAAATGGCTCAATAGAAACAAATGATTTTCCGCCAGCTTTCTTTTGAAACTGTACAATACCATCAACCTTAGCGTGTAAAGTATGATCTTTACTTACATAAACATTTTCCCCTGGATTATGAACTGTACCACGTTGGCGAACGATAATATTACCAGCTATTGCAGCTTGACCACCAAAAATCTTAACACCTAAACGTTTCGATTCTGATTCTCTACCGTTCTTCGAACTACCTACACCTTTTTTGTGTGCCATGATAAATAATTTTAGTTCAGTTCTTTGCGTTTCATCAAAGTCCCGATATGATTTATAATTAAGCTTTACCGCCGTCTAATTCGTCTTGCCATTTCTTCAACTCATCCCACTTACCATCAGCAGCTAATTGTGCTTGTGCTGGCCAAGTATCAGTCACGTGATTACCACGAACATCAGCAATTATTTCAGAAATTTTCTCTGGTGTTGATTTTGCCAAATCAGCAAAAGTAGCAATACCAGCTTCTACTAAAGTAGATGCAATTTTAGGACCAATTCCTTCGATTTTTTTCAAATCGTCAGCTTTAGCAGCTGTTTTCTTTGGTGCAGCAGCTTCCTTTTTTGTTGCAGCTGGCTTAGCAACCGCTTTTGGTGCAGCTTCTTTTTTAGCCGGTGCAGCTTTTTTAGCTCCTTTAGCAACAATACTTTCAATAACAATCTCAGTCAAAGACTGGCGATGGCCATTTTTCTTTTTGTAACCTTTACGTCTTTTCTTATGAAAAACGATTACTTTATCACCTTTAAGGTGCTGAACGACTTTAGCCTCTACAGCTGCGCCGTCTATAGCCGGGGCGCCAATAGTTACATTCTTACCGTCATCTAAAAGAAGAACATTGTTAAAAGTTACCTTTTGACCTTCTTCTGTTTGTAAACGGTGAACATATACTTTTTGGTCTTTCGCAACTTTAAATTGCTGCCCTGCCATCTCTACAATTGCATACATAGCGTATATATTAGTTTATTTATTTAACTTACCTTTTCAATAAGCGGATGCAAATATACTGCTAAATCGTTAATGTACAAGCGAAAGCAGGAGATTTTAGATGATTTTTTTATCTAATTAAAATAGAACAAAAAAGACCGTAGAAGTCTACTCATTTTAAATTCGACTTTATAGCGGTATAATACATGCTGAAATCCATTAATTTTCAGTAAATCAATGTTTTATAAACCCGATAAAATCTTGTTAAAGCGAACATCCAAACCTTTAAGTATATTCAAAAAAATTATATTCGTGTAACATTTCCTTCAAAAGAAGTACTAATTATCACAAGAACTAAACACAAGAACACTATGAACTTAAAACTACGCTTTGCCGCACTGTTATTTACTACAACTGCAGGTTTATTGGCACAAGAAGTGGCTTACGAAGAATACGACCTCGACAATGGCATGCATGTAATTCTGCATCAAGACAATGCTGCTCCTGTTGTAACTACCTCCGTAATGTATCATGTTGGAGCCAAAGATGAAGATCCAAGTAAAACAGGTTTTGCTCATTTTTTTGAACACCTTCTTTTTGAGGGTACAAAAAACATAGAAAGAGGTGAATGGATTAAAATAGTTTCCTCCAATGGCGGCCAAAACAATGCTAACACTACGCAAGACCGCACCTACTATTACGAAGTCTTTCCTTCAAACAAACTAGAATTAGGCCTCTGGTTAGAATCTGAGCGATTAATGCATCCTGTTATTAATCAGATTGGTGTGGATACACAAAAAGAAGTTGTTCAAGAAGAACGTCGTATGCGATATGACAATTCACCGTATGGAAGGTGGCAAGAACAAATGGGAATACATCTTTTTAAAAAGCACCCGTATAAATGGCAAACCATTGGATCACTAGAACATTTAGCTAGTGCTAGTTTAGAGGATTTTCAAAATTTCAATAAAAAGTATTATGTGCCAAATAATGCAGTATTAGTAGTTGCAGGTGATATTGATATATCGGATACCAAGAAAATGATTAAAGATTATTTTGGGCCAATTCCAAAAGGAGCAGCAATCAACAGAAAACATATAACTGAAGACCCAATAACACAAACTATAACAGCTAGTTACAAAGACCCCAATATTCAAATACCGGCGGTTTTTGCGGGCTACAGAACACCGAAAAGTACAGATAGAGATGCCTATATTCTAGATATGATATCAACATATTTAAGTGACGGCAAAAGTTCTAAACTATATAAGAAATTAGTTGATGAAGAAAAGAAGGCACTTCAAGTATTTGCTTTTAATATTACACAAGAAGATTATGGCACCTACATAATAGGTGCTTTACCACTTGGTGAAAACACGTTGCCCGACTTACTATCTGAAATTGATGAAGAAATTTTAAAAATTCAGAACGAATTAATTTCAGAAAAAGATTATAAAAAAATACAAAATAAGTTTGAAAATCAATTTGTGAACTCTAATAGCAGTATTTCTGGTATTGCGAATTCACTTGCTCGCAATTATATGCTGTATGATAACACTGCATTGATAAATACCGAGATTAATATTTATAGATCAATCACTCGCGAAGAAATTCAAGTAGTGGCCAAGAAATATCTAAATAAAAATCAACGTGTTGAATTAGAATATTTACCTGGAGAACAAGCAGGAAAATAATCTTCTTTTAAAAATCTCACGAAAACACATTTACAATGAAAAATTATATCTTATTACTAATAATACTATTTACAAGCGTCACCCATGCCCAAGTTGATCGCAGCAAACAACCAGAACCAGGACCAGCTCCAGAAATAAATTTAAAGGAACCACAGCGGTTTGATCTTCTAAACGGACTTAAAGTAATGGTTGTTGAAAATCATAAATTACCAAGAGTCTCTGTTCAGTTAAGAATTGATAACCCGCCAATTTTGGAAGGTGATAAAGCTGGGGTTTCCAGTATGACAGCTAGTCTTTTAGGCAAAGGCTCTACAACTATACCGAAAGATATTTTTGAAGAAGAGGTTGATTATATGGGGGCTCGCATAAATTTTGGTTCGCAAAGTGCATATGCTAGTTCTTTGAGTCAATATTTTCCAAGAATTTTAGAATTAATGGCGGATGCTGCAATACATCCAAATTTTAATCAAGTAGAATTTGACAAAGAAAAAGAAAAACTACTTACGGCTTTAAAGAGTGAAGAAAAAGATGCTAACGCAATTGCGAATAGAGTGCAAAATGCACTGGCTTTTGGAACAGATCATCCGTATGGTGAATATGCTTCCGAGCAATCTGTGAACAAAATTAAACTTACCGACGTTCAAAGGTTTTACAGAGACTACTTTGTTCCTGCAAATGCATATTTGGTTATTATTGGTGATGTGAATTTTGAAGAAACAAAAGAACTAGTCGAAACGCATTTTACTCCATGGACAAAAGCAGTTCCTCCTTCTTTCTCCTATTCGAAACCTACTGACCCCTATTATACTCAAATCAATTTTGTTGATGTACCTAATGCCGTTCAGTCGGAAGTGTCTGTTCAAAACTTGGTCAACTTAAAAATGGCAGACGACGATTATTTAGCGGCATTATTGGCAAACCAAGTCTTGGGCGGCGGCTCACAAGGAAGACTTTTTCAAAATTTAAGAGAAGACAAAGCCTACACGTACCATTCGTATTCCCGCATTGGAAATGATAAGTATGCACAAAGTATTTTTAGCGCAGCTGCAAGTGTTCGTAACGCTGTAACCGACAGCACAGTAACTCAAATTTTAAATGAAGTTGATAAAATAATTAAACAACCCGTTACCGAGCAAGAATTAAAGGATGCAAAAGCTAAATATATAGGCGGATTTGTTATGGCATTAGAACGACCTGAAACCATGGCGCGTTACGCAATTAATTTAGCTACTGAAAATTTACCAAAAGACTTTTATCAAAATTACTTAGAAAATATTAATGCAATAACTGTTGAAGACGTTCAAAAAGCAGCACAAAAATACTTTTCGTCAGATAAGGCTCGTATTGTAGTGAGCGGAAAAGGTAGCGATGTATTAGAGAATTTAGAAAAAGTAACTTTTAATGGAAAAGTAGTCCCAATAAAATATTTCGATAAATATGCTGAGCCAACAGAAAAGCCAAATTATAATTCAGCTTTACCAGAGGGAATTACAGTTCATTCGGTTATTAATAGGTATTTCGAGGCTATTGGCGGTAAGGAAAAAATAGACAAAATTGAATCGCTACTCTTAGTTTATGAAGGTGAAGCAATGGGCAGTAAAATTAAAACAGAAGAAAGAAGAACAGCCGATAAATACGCACAAACCACATTCATGAATGACAACCCAATGATGGGAATTGTAGCAAAAGGTGACGAATTATTTATGAAACAAGGTGCAAACAAAATGCCAATGCCCCCTGAAATGGCCGCCGATTTAAAAGGCGCTATGGGGGTTTTCCCTGAACAAGGAATTCTAGCTACAGGAAAAGCAAAATTATCAGGAACGGAGGAAATCAATGGCAAAAGCGCTTACAAAATTGAAGTCCCCGGCACTAGCATTCAAGCTACTTATTACTACGATGTTGAAACAGGTTTTAAGGTAAAAGAAGCTTCAGTAATAAATGTTGGCGGCCAGACTCAAAACCAAGAGACCACAATGAAGGACTATACTGAATTTGAAGGCATACTATTCCCATCAACAAAAAGCACAATGATGGGACCGCAGGAAGTAGAAAGCAAGCTATTAGAAGCAATAATCAATAAAAACGTTACTGATGCCGATTTTGAATAATAAAATATTAAGTAATTGAGAATAACAAAATAGACCTGCACAATTGCAGGTCTATTTTATTTACTCAAAAGTTTTGAAAATTACCCTATTTTTCTAATTGTAGCCTCACCGATAACAATTCCGCGATCAACATTAGGACTTCCTTGATATGTAATATGAGTCTCTCCGTAACAGGTAACTTTTAGTTTTTCGGTAACATTAACCCTAATATCACTTTCACCATAAGCAGTAATCTTAGTCAACTCATTATCAATAGCAATAGTATTTACTTTGCTCTCACCATATGTTATAAAACGCTGATTCGCCACTGAACCTTTTTCAATTTCAAAGTAACTCTCACCATAAATTGTCACTTTCATTCTAGCCAAATCAACTTCCGACATGTAAATTTGTGATTCTCCATAAATTCTTAAGGTGAACTCTTTTTGATTAATTTTGCTTTTCACATTAATTCGCTCTTCACCTCTTACCGATAGCATATTCAAAGTTTTATAGGTTACAGTTGCACGAACTTTAGTACCATTGTAAATGGACTTACCAGAATTATAATTTTCACCATTTACCTTCTCACTTTTGGTAACCATTTTAGCACCATCCAAATAAATACGTAATGTACTACCTTCTACTTCAATATTAATTTTATCATCTGAAACTCCCGCTTCATCAATACGTACAGACTCTTCACCACCCTTAATTAAATTAACCGCTATGTGTGGACTGATAATTATTTTATTGAAATGCCCTACATTGTATTTGTTGTCATTTTGTTGCGAAATAGCCGGACTCACAACAAATAAAATAAGCACCATTAATTGAAAAATATTCTTCTTCATCTTAAAATTTTAAAATTCGATTTATTTATTTAAAGACTATGCTATTTATTAATTGTTACAGTTTCAATAATTTAACATGAAAACAATTGGTTTAAGAGCACATCACAAACTATCTCCAATAAAATACAGACCATTAGAATAATAAAGGTTTTAAATCCTTTTCTGCAAATTCAATGAATGCGCTATCTTTGAAAAAGATAAGCTATAATATCATGAAGAAAAATATAATATATTCCCTTATAATAATCGCAATGATTACTATTTCTTGTAAAGAGGAAAAAAGTGCTGAATCAAATCAAATAAGCAAAGTAATGGCCATTCATGATGAGGTAATGCCAAAAATGGGCACTATAGGAAAAATGGTGGGTGAATTGACAGCACTTGAAAATGACAGCACGAATATTAATAAAGGATACGAAAAAGCTAGAATAGACCTTCAAGACGCACATAAATCTATGATGGATTGGATGAAGGGCTTTGGAGACCGCTTTGATTCAGATGAAATTCTTAATGGCAAGGCTCTAACTGAAGAAAAGCAAAAATGGCTAAATGAAGAAGAGGAGAAAGTAAATGCTGTAAAAGAGAAAATTAATACAAGTATTGCAAATGCTGAAAAATTATTAGCAAACCAATAAGTCTCAAATTTTATTAGCTTCTAACGTAAGTCATCGAATATAATCAATGATTATAGAGTTTTTGATAGACTACCCAATGTTTGGTATATTTTCACCAAAAAATTGAATTCCCAAAAATTACAGTTGCTATGAAAAGATGTGTAATAGTCTTTATTTTATTTATGAGCATGATAACTGCTATGGCTCAAGAATCTGCAGAAATGACAGAAGTTATTGAAATGCACGATGTTGTTATGGCGAAAATGCCCAAATTGGTTAAATTAATCAACAAACTACAAACTGCAGCTCAAGGAAGTGACGATAACACTGAATACAATGCAGCCATATTAGAGCTAAAAGCCGAGAACCAAACCATGCAAAAATGGATGGAAGGGCTTGGAAAACGTTTTGATACAGATGAAATGATGAAGGGCAAAAAACTAACCCCACAAAAACAAGAATGGTTAGATGAGGCAATGACTGTTATTAAAACTCTTGACAAAGATGTAGACAACAGTTTCACAAAGGTCGAAACGCTACTAAAAGATTAAAATTGCTACTTCCAACGTAAGGTTTCCATAATCGTCCGAATATCATTTTCCAGATAAGCAGCCGCCGGATAAATACTATCAAAATTTGGTTTTACATAAAAATAAAGCGAACCAGTTACAAAATTTTGAGTGCTATCTGTCACAAAGAATTGCGCTTGTGATGCCGCATCACCACTAACCTCATAGTACATACCAAAAATCTTATCTTGTGCATTATAAAATTCAGAAGGCTTTATTCCATCTGCTTGTGTAGCATGTTCATAAGAAAGCTTTTGTGCATCTAACATTAACTTCTGAAGATTATCCTCAATTTTTTTATGCGTAATAAAAATTGAACCTTTCATAAAGGGGTAATTTAATACTAAATCACCTTCTTTAAGTTTTTTAGTTTTTTTAACTACTTCAGCCAACTTGTTCTTACTAAAACTAAAATATTTAGTTTCTACTTTTTCATATTCACCTGTAGGGTATTCTAGCCTTAATTCTGCTTTTGGCTTAGGGAGCAGCACCTCGTCTTTACAAGCAACAAAAGCTAAAATAACTAGTATTATAAGAGATATTCTTCTAATCATTCTGTGGTAAGGTTACCTTAATTTGTTTTAATCTTTTTTTATCTAAGCTCTCTACTCTAAATTTATAATTCTTAAATTCTAACGATTCCCCACGTTTTGGAAAACTACCGGCTATCTCTAGAACAAAACCAGCTACTGTTTCAGATTCTCCTTTTTGATCTTCAAAATCTTCTTGATCTTCAATTTTAGTAACTTTATAAAAATCTTTTAACGTAGTTTTTCCTTCAAAAACATAATTAAACTCATCGAGTTTTGAATAGATTAAATCTTCATCATCAAATTCATCTGTAATATCACCTACTATTTCCTCTATAATATCTTCTAGGGTAACAATTCCCGATGTACCTCCATATTCATCAACCACAACGGCTAAATGATTTTTCTTTTCTTGAAATTCAAGCAATAAATCATCTAGTTTTTTATTCTCAGGAACAAAATAAGGTTCTCGAATAAGGGACATCCAATTAAAAGATTTTTTATCAATATGTGGTAATAAATCTTTAACGTAAAGGACACCGAGAACATTGTCCATATTTTCCGAAAATACAGGAATTCTAGAATACCCTTTTTTGATGATTTCTTGAACTACTTCAGGAAATTTCATTTTATCCTCAAGGGCAAAAATATCAATACGTGGACGCATTACTTGTTTAGTATCTGTATTACCAAATGAAACAATCCCTTCTAAAATTTTCTGTTCTTCTTTAGTAGTATCACCTTCAGAAGTAAGTTCTAAGGCTTGGGATAAATGATCAACACTTAAACTAGATTTCTCTTTACCCAATTTATTATACATAAATATAGTAGCAGAACGCATGGGTAAACTTAAAGGAGAAAAAATAAAATCTAGTGCATTTAAGGGCTGTGCCATTAAATGTGAAAAACTAATTCGGTTTCGGTTAGCGTAAACCTTAGGTAAGATTTCACCAAACATTAAAATTAGAAATGTTGCAACCACAACCTCAAGTAAGAAACGTACCGAGATTACACCGAAAAACATGTAATTAATATCAACAAATAAGATATCGCCAATAGCACTAAAGAGGAGAACAATACCAATATTAATAGCATTATTAGCAATCAATATTGTCGCCAACAATTTCTTAGGTCTTTTAAGCAGTTTCGTTACAATATCGCCACGTATTGTTTTATTCTCAGCAATTTCATTAACATCTGTAGTAGACAAGCCAAAAAAGGCCACTTCAGCACCAGATATTAACGCAGAAAATATTAGCAATAAAACAAGAATTGCTATTTTGAGGGCGATTTCGCCATCATAAACAATAAAAGCTAGTAACGAACCAACGGGATCAGGGTCCAATAGTTATAGTTTAAACAAGTTTTCTAAAATGGTAAATCATCTTCAGGCTGTACCTGACTTACTGTAGGCGCTACAGGCTTATCCTGTATATTTTGAGCAACCGGCTGTCTTTGTTGTGCATTATTCTCGCTTTCACGTTTTGTAGACAAGAATTTAAAATCTTGTACATGAACTTCAGTGGCATAACGCGTATTACCGTCTTCACCTTGCCATTGACGAGTTTTTAATCTTCCTTCCACATAAATTTTATCGCCCTTACTTAAATATTTTTCACATATTTCCGCAGCTTTATTACGTACAACAACATTGTGCCAATCTGTATTGGTAACTTTTTCACCAGTTTGCTTATTGGTATAACTCTCATTGGTTGCCACAGGAAATCTTCCAATACTATTACCTCCTTCGAAATAATGCATTTTAACTTCATCTCCTAAATGCCCAATAAGCATTACTTTATTTAATGTTCCGCTCATAATAATTTTATACTCAATTGTGTAACCACAAAAATACTAAGAAACTGCTTAAGTTTTTATTCCTTTTATAAAATCGGCTAATAATACGGGTACCGGATAATCTTCTATAGCGGCAATTGGGATTGTATCTTTGAGTACTTCTTTGGTTTTTATAACCCAAAAGCTAGTATAAAGATGCTGATGTGAAAGCTTATGTATAATTTTTTTATCATTGTGTAAGTATAGCTCTGTAATTAGCGCTAATTCCGTAAGTTTATCAACTTCCTCCAAAATCTCTGTTTTTCCAATGTTTTCCTTTGATTCTATCAATGGAAATTCCCATAAATTTTGCCAAATCCCCTTACCTAAACGTTGTTGAAAACATATTTCATCATTTTCGTTGATGATAACCAAGTAATTAAAATAACGCTTTCTAACCTTTGTCTTATTTATTTTAATAGGTAAAATAGCAACTAGATTTTTCTGTAAGGCCACGCAACTACTATTTAATGGACAAGTATCACAATCAGGATTTTTCGGCGCACATTGTAAAGCTCCAAATTCCATAATCCCTTGATTATAGTCGCGAACATGTTCTGTATTCATTACTTCTGAAGCCAAATTTTTAAAATATTTGATACCTTCTGTGCTATTAATAGGAGTTTCTATTCCAAAATAACGAGATAAAACTCTATATACATTACCATCAACAACCGCTTTGGCTTCATTAAAACAAATTGAAGCAACAGCACTTGCAGTATAATCTCCTACCCCTTTCAATTTTAATAACTCCTTATATGTCTTAGGAAACACTCCGTTCATTTCAAAAGCCACCTTCTTCGCAGTAGTATGTAAATTTCTAGCACGGGAATAGTATCCCAAACCTTGCCATAATTTTAAAACTTCTTCTTCAGAAGCTTCAGCTAAATCTTTAACTGTAGGATATTTCGCTGCGAATTTTAAATAATATGGTGTTCCTTGAGCAACTCTTGTCTGCTGTAGCATAATTTCAGACAACCAAATTAAATATGGATCACGAGTCTCACGCCAGGGTAAATGGCGCATATTCAAGCGATACCAAAGAAGTATTTTATGTGAAAAAGACATGGGCTGAACAATAGTAGACCAAAGTAACAGTTTATATACTTAAAATTAGCCCTTTAGAGTAAAAGATGAATTAAATTTATATATTTGCAAGCCAAAAAAACTTAGTAAAACTAATTGAAATAATGACGAAAGCTGAAATTGTAACGAAGATCTCGGAAAAATTAGGGATAGAGAAAGGTGATGTACAGGCAACTGTAGAATCTTTCATGGAAGAAGTGAAATCATCTCTTGAGAGTGGTGACAATGTGTACCTTCGAGGATTTGGAAGTTTCATTGTAAAGACCAGAGCAGAAAAAACTGGTAGAAACATTTCTAAAAATACAACTATTAAGATTCCTGCACATAATATTCCTGCATTTAAACCTGCAAAGGTTTTTGTTGAAGGAGTTAAGAGCAATGTGCTTGTAAAATAAAAAATAACGATTAAAAAACAATTTTATGCCGAGTGGTAAGAAAAGAAAGAGACATAAGGTAGCTACACACAAGCGCAAGAAGCGTAGAAGAGCTAACCGACACAAGAAAAAGCAGTAATTAAACACTGCTTTTTCATTTTAGTACGTTCATTGACATAGGAATTCCATTTCAAGAGAATTTCGGCAGGCAATTATGTCTGTTTCAACCATTGTTTAATTAATCCGTCATAGACGGATATAAATATAAATTCAGGTGAATAGAGAATTAATCGTAAGATCTGGTTCAGGCGCCGTGGATTTTGCCTTATTAAAGGATGGAAAACTAACAGAATTGCATAAAGAAGAGAACAACAACGACTTTTCTGTCGGTGATGTTTTTTTAGCTAAAATACGTAAGCCCGTAACTGGACTTAATGCAGCTTTTGTGAATGTAGGGTATGAAAAAGATGCTTTTTTACACTATCATGATCTTGGGCCGCAACTATCTACAATGCTAAAATTTATAAAGCAAGTTAGTTCAGGTAAACTTAAGGAGTATTCCCTGAAAGATTTTCCTTCCGAAAAAGATATTGACAAGCATGGCACCATAAATGATGTCATAAAAGCCAATCAATCGCTATTGGTACAAATAGTTAAAGAACCCATATCTACAAAAGGTCCAAGAATAAGCTCTGAGCTTTCTTTGGCTGGTCGATTTTTAGTTATGGTTCCATTTTCAGATAGAGTTTCAGTCTCACAGAAGATTGAAAGCAAAGAAGAAAAAGAGCGTTTGAAAAGACTCGTTCGGAGTATCAAACCCAAAGGATTTGGTGTAATCATACGTACTGTAGCCCAAGGCAAAAAAGTAGCGGAACTAGACAAAGATTTAGAAAACTTGCTGAATAAATGGTCAGCAATGTGTAAAAAATTACAAGGAGCTAGACCTCCTGCGAAAGTATTAGTAGAACTCAACAGAGCATCCTCTATACTTCGCGATGTCTTCAATGATTCCTTTACGGGAATACATGTTGACGATGAAACTCTTTTTGGACAAATTCAAGACTACGTCGCTGAAATTGCACCAGGAAAAGAATCAATTGTAAAGTTATACAACTCAAACGTTCCTATATTTGAAAAATATGGAATAGACCGACAGATAAAAACTTCATTTGGTCGTACTGCCTCTATGAGTAAAGGCGCGTACCTAATTATTGAACATACAGAAGCCATGCACGTTATAGACGTGAATAGTGGCAACCGTTCTAATAAGGCTAAAAACCAAGAAGAAACTGCTCTTGAGGTAAATATGCTTTCTGCATCTGAAATCGCCAGACAATTACGCCTTCGAGATATGGGAGGAATAATCGTTGTAGATTTCATTGATATGGTAAAAGCCGGCAACAGAAAAAAGTTGTTCGAACATCTTAGAGATGAGATGAAAGATGATCGTGCCAAACACAAGATTTTACCTCCCAGTAAATTCGGTTTGATACAAATAACGCGACAACGGGTAAGGCCGGAAATGAATATTAAAACAACCGAGGAAGACCCCAATAAAGTAGGTCAAGAGATAGAAGCTCCAATTGTTTTAGTAGACAAAATTAATGCCGACCTAGAAAAGTTGTTAAAAGGCCCTAAGAAAGATAGTAGTATTACATTAAATCTACATCCTTTTATTGCCGCATATATTACTAAAGGATTTCCATCATTACGTTCTAAATGGTTTATGGAACATAAGAAATGGATTAAAATTCAACCACGTGACGCCTATACTTATCTAGAATATAGATTCAAAGATAAAGATGGCAAAACGATATATTAAGAATAAGCGACCTCAGCAATGGGGTCGCTTTTTTTGTTTATATATTATATCTCGCCAGAACAAAAATCTACTTATTTGATTACTTTTGAGGCATGCAATTTCAAAAAACAAAATCATATACGCTTAACGAGGCCACCAAGAAACTAGAGCATTATTGTGCTTATCAAGAGCGATGCCACAAAGAGGTTGTTTCTAAATTGAAAGAAATGCGCATGATTCCAGAGGCAATTGACCAAATAATCACGCATCTTATTCAAGAGAATTACTTAAACGAAGAACGTTTTTCACGTGCCTTTGCTAGGGGGAAGTTTAGAATCAAAAAATGGGGTAGAATGCGAATTACAGCAGAACTCAAACAACGTAATATCTCCAAATACAATATAAAAGCGGCGCTTTCTGAAATTGACCCAGAAGAATATATTATAACTTTTAATACCTTAGCTGTCAAACGCTTATTGGACATTAATGAGAAACATCCTCAGAAGAAGAAGAAAAAACTTGTCGACTTTCTTTTTTATAGAGGATGGGAGAGTAATTTAGTTTATGAGAAAGCTAATGAACTAATTAAAAATTAAAAGAAGCTCCTAAATTAATCGCAAACTGATTGTGAAATTCTTCAGATGGTGAAAGGTCATCATTATACTTAGCAATTGGTGTATAGAACTCAACAAAGACACCAAAGCCATCTGTAAAGAAGTAACGACCACCAAGATGCCCGCCAAAATTCTTCAAACTTAAATTTAAACCGGGGTAAATATCAGCGTTCTCCGCAAGTTGAAAAACATCGCCGATATTGGCATTTGCTCTTATTTTAATATCAAATTTATCAACAAAAGGCACATTTATTAATTCATTTACACCCAACATATAAGCACTAGAAGCACCGACCGAAAAATTCTGACCAATTCCGTAATCCAATGTACCTATGATACCTGTACCATTAGATTGAGCATTAATTCCTATCTGAAATTTTAAATCCCCTGCCCCATCATATGCTTGAGCAAAACCTATTGTAGTGCATAAAATAGTTGCAATAAAAAGTAATATTCTTTTCATAATTATAAGCGTTAGTGTTTACTACAAATGTATTTAATTCAAAAGAAACTTATACTGAGATTAAGCGGTTTGTACGTGTAATAGCACGTTTATTTTTCGCGTCTATCCATTTTTGGCCTTTAATTTTTCGCATTAAGACATCAACATGTCGCATTAAAAATATGTTATAAGCCGCTTCTAAAAAGTTAAATGGATTATGAGCTAAAGTTCTCAGGCTCATTGAAAATCCAGGGCTCAAATACTTCATGTAATGCCAATATCCTTCTGGCATATAAAGCACCTCACCGTGCTTTAATTTAGTTTTAAAGCCTTTTGCCTTTTTCAAAGCAGGCCATTTTTCATAATCTGGATTAGAAAAGTCTATCCCTTCATGTGTTATAATTGAAAAGGGCACTCTATAAAGGTATTTATTTTCCGACTGAGGAAATAACACACATTCTTTTTCACCTTCAAAATGAAAATGAAAGATATTAGCAAAATCAATATCATGATGCATAAAAGTGTGTGAATTTTCACCTCCAAAAAAAAGCATCGGAACTTTTTTTAAAATTCGAATTCCAAAATCCGGAATCGAAAAATCTTTTTGCAAAGCAGGAACCTCTTTTAGAATGTTCCATAGGAAAATTCTATATTTTGTAGGTTCACTTTTTAAGAGCTCTATATATTTCGACATTTTCATTTCGGCATGCGGCTCATTAAACCCATCATCATGATGTACTGGGCGATCATCATAAAGAGGCACAATTTTATCGCCAGCCATTTTCTTCATGTAATCTAAATTCCACTTAGAATATGCATCCCAACCACCATTAAAATTTTCAATAACCACAGGAATCTGCGGTTTGAAAAAATCGGTTAAGAATTCTTCCTTAGTTATTGTCGCTACGCGTTGTATCTCTTGTAGTTTCAATGGTATTAAATTATTGCAAAATTCAACAATCCTTGAGAAAGCTTGTTAAACTTTTTTGAACCAAAATAAATACAAATGTAGTATTATTCAGTCATTTTTGCTGCAGTTTTAGCAGCTTCATTACGATCAATGGAATGGCCTGGTCTTGTCCATTTTGGCTTTTCACCTAAGGGCTGAAGTTCAGAATCTTCAGCTTCAACAGTTTTAGGTTGAGATATCTTAGTAAATGGTTTCTGCGGATTCAAGCCTAAAAGTTTGAACATTTCCATATCTTCATTTACATCAGGGTTCGGAGTTGTCAATAATTTATCTCCTGCAAAAATTGAATTCGCTCCAGCAAAGAAACACATAGCCTGCCCTTCTCTACTCATTTCGGTTCTACCTGCTGAAAGACGAACCTGTGTGTCTGGCAAAACAATTCTAGTAGTCGCTACCATACGAACCATATCCCAAATAGATATTGATTCCATTTCAGCCATTGGAGTACCTTCAACAGCAACTAATGCATTAATAGGTACAGATTCTGGTTGTGGATTTAAAGACGATAGTGCCACTAACATTCCTGCCCTATCTTCTAACTCCTCACCCATTCCAATAATACCACCACTACAAACAGTTACATTACTTTTACGAACGTTATCTATAGTTTCCAAACGATCTTCAAAAGCTCTCGTAGAAATAACATCTTTATAATAATCTTCTGACGTATCCAAATTATGGTTGTAAGCGTATAATCCGGCTTCTGCTAAACGCTTCGCTTGATTCTCAGTTAGCATACCTAGCGTACAACAAACTTCCATGTCTAACTTATTAATAGTTCTTACCATTTCAAGAACTTGATCAAATTCTGGCCCATCTTTAACATTACGCCATGCTGCTCCCATACAAACTCGTGAGCTTCCTGATGATTTAGCGCGAAGGGCCTGTGCTTTCACATGTGAGACCGTCATTAAATCATTTCCTTCTATTTCGGTATGATAACGTGCCGCTTGCGGACAATATCCACAATCTTCAGGGCATCCTCCAGTTTTTATAGAAAGTAGTGTAGAAACCTGTACTGTGTTTGGGTCGTGGTTTTTTCTATGAATAGTAGCCGCCTCATAAAGCAGTTCCATTAAAGGCTTGTTATAAATATCAAGTATTTCCTGCTTTGACCAATCGTTTCTTGTTTCACTCATAAGATGGATAATTCGGGCTCAAAAATAGGTTAATTGCGATTGAATTCCCAATTAACATGAATTAAGAAATCAAGGGCAAGAAAAAGTCCCGTATCACAATTGCTATACGGGGCTTCTTTATTTAATAGACGAGCTATTCTTCTTCGGTGTTCTTTTTAGGTTTATTCGTTTTTTTAGAAACAATTTCCGCTTCTTGATCTTCAACATTTTTGCCTTTCAAATATTCCGGTAATTGCATACCTGCCATATTAAACATCTCTTGTAATGGCGGTACAGATTTATACATTCCAGAAATAAAGTTCGCTGTAGAGTTTTTGCCGTCCTCACCTTTAGCACCGGAATCCCAAACAGTAACTTTATCAATTTTAATATTTTTAATAGCCTCAGCTTGAGTTTTTACTAATTCTGGTAGTTTATCTGCAATCAATAATAATACGGCATCCTTAGGGTCATTGCCCGCAGCTTTTACAATTTCATCTAGACCTTGAGCCTGTTTTGTTAAGACCTCGAAAAGACCTTGTGCTTCTGCTTGTGCTTTAAATAAAATAGCATCCGCCTCACCTTTCGCTCTTCTACGTATTCTTTCTGCTTCTGCTTCTGCATCAATCTCCACTTTTCGCTTATCAATTTCAGCAGGCACAACAATATCCGCTACTTGCGAACTCCTTACCCGTTCTGCTCTTGCAATCTCGGCATCTTTTTCTGCAGCATACGATTCTTCCAAGGCTTTTGCTGATTGTACTTTTTCAGATGCGATTGCTGTTCGTTCAGCTTCTGCTTCACGTTGTCTTCGCAATGAATCTGAATTAGCCACATTAATTTTAGCTATATTTTCACCTTCCACTGCTTGCGCATTGGCAGCAGCAACTTGTGTCCGTTCGTCTTGTAAAGCATTTGCCTCACCAATAGAACCATCTCTGTTTTTTTCTGCAACAGATTTTCTTGCAGCATTTATTGCATGAGCAGCAGCTTCTTTACCTAATGCTTCAATATAACCTGACTCATCTACAATATCAGTAATATTAACATTGATAAGCTTTAAGCCTACTTTCTTTAATTCAGACTCTACACTTTGCGATATATTGGTTAAAAATTTATCTCTATCTGAATTAATCTCCTCAATATCCATTGAAGCTACAACCAATCGAAGTTGTCCGAATATAATTTCCTTGGCCAAATCTTGAACTTCCTGCATACCTAAACCTAATAAGCGTTCGGCAGCATTTTGCATTACACCGGGTTCAGTAGAAATACCGATTGTAAAACGAGAAGGAACATTAACTCTAATATTTTGTCTACTTAAAGCATTTGCTAAATCGACCTCAATTGATATAGGAGTTAAGTCTAAAAACTCATAATCTTGAATAACAGGCCAAATAAATGCAGCACCTCCATGAATACATCGTGCAGAATTACCAGATCCAACTTTACCGTATACTACTAAAATCCTATCAGAAGGACAACGCTTATACCTTCTGATAAATGAGATTATGATTATAAAAAAGAAGAGTATAGCAAAGCCTATTGCTAACAGAGAGGCACTACCGCCCAATTGTAAAGGAACTATAATCATATGGTTATTTGTTTAAAAGTTCAACAATCAATATTCCGTTATCGGTAACATTTTTTACGCGTACTACATTACCTAAAACTAAGTCATTTTCTTCATCAGTTAGCGCTTCTAACTCTCTCAGTGTGCCTTGCACAGTCACACTCACTTTTCCTATTTTTGAGCGATTTCCACCAATAGTTAAATATACTTCTCCCACTTGATTCAAAGCATTTTTAAGTTTTAAAGTACCACTGCTTTGCATCTTACCTAAATAATAGAAAAGTGTAGCCATAGCTAACATCATTAATAATCCACAAACAATAGAAATTAATACAGTTAGTGATTTAGACATTCCGGCATCCAAACAAGCAATACCAGACCATCCAAATATTGTTAAAAAACCCATTAGATTTTTAAAAGATAGAAATTGAAATCCAATTCCTGTATCGCCATCAATTTCAGCATCTACATCTCCACCATCAAAATCATCAGCATCCCCACCAATTAGTGTTAATACTAATAAAATGATAAGTATAACTGAAGCAATAAGTGATACTGTCCAATAAACTTTCTCAAACATTGCCAATGCAACAAACCATTCTTCCATCGAATTTATTTTTTGGTTCAAAATTCGCCACTGTTGTAGACAAATTCATTAATATATGTAAGATACCACCTTTTTCGAAATAACTGGTTTTGCTATACAGCGAGCAACACACTTACCGCATTACCTCCAAAACCAACAGCATTAACCATAACTCTTTTAATATTAGAAGGAGAGTTTACAACATCTAAATAAGGTACTTTAATTATCTCTTGATGTTTCAGCATTAAAATCGCTAATTCTACACTTAACATACCTGATGTTCCAAAAGTGTGACCAACCTTCCACTTATTGGTAGTTAAGTAAGGCATTTTGTTACAGAAAACTTTTTCAATAGCCCTATATTCAGCTAAATCACCTTTAACAGTACCTGGCGTATGGGTAACTATCACATCAATATCATCAGCATTTATTTGACCCAATGCCATCTGCATAGAACTTTGAAAACAATTTGCATCTGAAGAAATTGAAATATTATGCTCCAAAATCTCTGTAGCATAGCCAATTCCCTCAATTTTTGCGAGAGCATTTTCAGGATTACCTTTTTCTAGACAAACAACAGCTGCACCTTCACCCAGCACCATACTGTTGAATTTTTTTGACAAATCTAATGCCTTACACGGATTGGAATCAGTTTCGCGTGAATATATTTTTAAAGCTTTCATTTGCGCAATAGTAAAAGGAGTCAACGGTGCCTCACTACCTCCTACCAAGAATTTATCTGCCATTCCACTTTTAATCCAAGCTACCCCATTCAACATAGAGTGCAATGCAGTAGAACAAGTAATAGAATGGGAGATTTCAGGCCCTTTTGATTGTAAATCGTGCGCTACCCATGATGAAATATTTCCTAATGTGGTAGTAGGTGATGACAATGTAGATGTGCTATTAGAATCAAGAAATTCTTCATGGTATTTTTCAAAAAGAGCAGTAGCACCTCTTGATGATCCAATGTTAATACCAAAATTAGCATCTACTGACCAACCCGCCTGCGCAATCGCATTTCGAGCTGTAAATATTGAAAATAGCACAGTATCATCTAGGTTTTTATACTTTAGGTCAGAATTTCGAAGTGAATCTATTTCTTTTTTCGATGATTCACTCAATGGAGCCATCCATTCTATAGCACCATTCATTGTTCTTTGCACTAAACAATGGGCATTAGTCTTATAAGAAGACCATGATTCTTCTAAAGAATTTCCAAGTGGAGAGATTCCTGCTAGTGCGGTAATATAAATTGAATCGTTCAAATTAAAGTATTTCTAAAGAAGCCTCGATAACAGCGTAGACCTTCTCTAATTGTTCATTAGTTATAACGTATGGTGGAAGCACATAAATAGTATTTCCCAATGGTCTAAGATTGACACCTTCACTCATATAAAAATCATACAACTTATCTCTAAAAGAACCATATCTATTGGTTTCTACCGCCAAATCAATTGCAAAAATAACACCAAAACAACGCACTTCTTTTACTTTTTGGTGATTTTTAAATTTAGCAATACTATCACGATGTGAATTTTCGATATACTTTCGGCGTTCAAGAATTACCTCTGAATTTAATAGTTCCAGACCCGCTAAGGCAGCCACGCATCCTAATGGGTGCGCACTAAAAGTATGCGCATGAAAAAAACCTTTGGCAACATTTTCACTTAAAAAAACATCATATATTTTTTGAGAACAACTTGTAATGCTTAACGGAAACATACCCGCTGTTAAGGCTTTGCTCAAGCAAATAATTTCAGGTTTATGCTCTAAATAATCAGAAGCAAAATTTCTTCCTGTTTTTCCAAATCCAGTCATTACCTCATCAGCAATGGTAACTACATTATTTTCATGGCATTTTTTAATTAATGCATCAAGTCCCTTAGCAGAGTGAAATTTCATGCCAGCAGCGCCTTGCACCAATGGTTCGAAGACAAAAGCTGCACAAGAATTATTTTTTAATATAGTTTCCAATTGTTCAAGTATAACATCTATTGTATCATCTTGAGGAACTGGTAAACGCTCTACTTTTAGTAAAAAATCTTCAAATGGCCCATTGTAAGAAGATAATCCAGATGCACTCATTGCCCCGAAAGTATCACCATGAAATCCATTTTCAAAAGCTATAAGTGTATCTCTTTTATCGCCTAAATTATGATGATATTGCAAAGCCATTTTTATACCCGCCTCTATGGCCGTTGATCCATTATCATTAAAGAATATTTTCTGTTGATTATTTGGTAAAATCTTTATAAGTTCCTCTGACAATTTTACGGCTGGCTCATGTGTAAAACCACTGAACATTACAAAGTCTAACAGTTTCATTTGTTCCGTAATAGCCTCAGTAATATATTCATTACAATGGCCATACATAGCCGTATACCAAGATGCAATTCCGTCTATATAACAAATACCTTCCTCATCCCAAATTAAGGCATCTTTTGCCTTTACAATACCTAAACGCGGAGCTGCGATTTGATGCTGGGTAAGCGGATGCCACAAATATTGCTGATCTCTTTCTGAAAGATTTTTCAATTAATTGAAAATTTAAATTGAGTTCTAAAACCTAGCAAAGATGAGAATTAAAGATGATTCTTGCTCCTGCAATCCAATTTACTATTAAACAAAATTACAATGCTTCTAATACAGGTCTAAATTGATTAGCATACTTTCCAATTGTAGTTTTATCTATAGTGGCTTCTTCATCAATTCTACCTAAAACAAGCACACCCGTTTTATTAGCGATGATACTTTCAGTAGTTGGATGCTCATTTCCACTGAACAAAACTGACACCTCATACCCCCTTTCAACCAACCAATTAATCGTCATTAAAGAATGATTAATACTTCCTAAATAATGACGAGAAACAACAATAACCTTATAATTTGGCATAATTATATCCAATACAGTCTCTTCTTCATTTAAAGGCACTAATAAACCACCAGCCCCTTCAATAACCAAAGTATTTTCTGTTTGCGGCTCGATTATATCTGAATGTTCAATTCGAATACCATCAATTTCAGCTGCTGCATGTGGACTCATAGCCGTAGTTAACTCATAACTACTCTTATGAATTACTGATTTATCATTGGATATTAAATCGCGCACCTTATCACTATCAGTAGCATCTAAATCACCTGCCTGAACAGGTTTCCAATAATCTGCTTTTAGAGCTTCAACAATAATTGCAGATGCAAGAGTTTTACCTACATCTGTTGATATTCCGGTGATAAAAATTCGCTTCATTTTCAAGGTTTCGTTATAATATTACACTGCGTACAGCGATACTTTCTTTTTTCAAAAAATGGAAATAATTTATTCAAAATTCCTTTACGGGTATAATAAGCCTCAGATTTTTGTGCTTTGCAATTCGGACAGGTAATTGGGATACCATTATCATCAATCGCATAGTTTCTTATCTCGTCGTAAATTTCAATCGCACGAGCTTTATCTTTCTCTGCAACCTGAACTTTCACTCCTCCTATGGCATCACTTATAAGCGGATCAGAATTTAAGGTATACTCGTCTTTAAGAAATACTGAAATACCTTCAGATTCTAATTTTCCTTTAATAATCTGCACATCTGCTGGATAAGAAAAAGCACCTAACGTATAAAATTTATCGCCCATTTTATTAAACTCGTATCACCTAAATTTAGCTAAAATACTCAAGCTTTCAGTCATTTCTTCTATAGAATTAAAAGTATGGATACAAAACCGTAGTCGTTCTTTTCCTTTTGACACTGTTGGCGATAAAATAGGTTTAATATCAAAACCATTTTCATTTAATTTACGAGCTAAAAATCGGGCTTTTTCATTTCCAGGAACATACATACTTTGTATTGCAGAATTACTTAGCGTAAAATTTTCAATAAGATTCATTCTCATTAACTCCCTTCTAAAAAAATCTGTTCTACGCATTAAATCTTGACGTCTGTCAGCGCCATCAGCCGAATTTAAAAAATCAATTGCAACTATTATACTGGCTATTGTATGCGGCGGTAATGCAGTCGTATAAATAAGGCTACGGGCAAAATTTATCAAATAATCCTTTAAGTCAGCATTACCAATTATTGCTGCTCCATGACAACCAAGCGCTTTTCCGAAGGTGACAATACGTGCGAATACTTTATCTTCTATACCTAAGCGACAAATAAGGCCGTCTCCATTCTCACCCATAACACCAACAGAATGCGCCTCGTCAACAACTAAATGAAATTTATTATTTGTACAAAACTCTGCAAAACTATTAAGATCAGGAGAATCGCCATCCATAGAGAAAATAGCCTCTGTTACGATATAGATATCGGGCTGGTTTAAATTAATCCCATTCAAATCTTGAAGAATAGAATGACTTTTTAATATTAAATCTTCAAGATTATTATGCTTGAATTTGTAGCTTTTAGCATTCCCTAACTTAATACCGTCTCTTATACTTGCATGAATAAATTCATCATAGAAGATTATATCATTACGCTGTGGTACACAAGAGAAAAAGCCAATGTTAGCGTCATAACCTGAATTAAAAACCAAAGCCGATTGAGATTTAAAAAATTGACTCAGCTTTAATTCTAACCGATTATAAAGTGAATGATTACCTGTGAGTAAACGGGATCCTGTAGCACCATTTTCCACAATAGCATACTCGGAAAGAAGCTTAGAAATACATTGTGAAATTGATTGTTCTTTGGCAAAGCCCAAATAATCATTAGAAGAGAAATCAATCAAATTTGAATCTTCCGGGAGTTTGCGAAATGAACTTTCCTCCGTTCGATTCGCAAGTTTTAATTGTAACTTTTTTGGCAGCTTAGGCATAAGTCAAATTTACCACCTTTATTAAAATTTATATAAGTGTCTAAAACGAAAAAAGCCATCTGCTTAGTGCAGATGGCTAGAAATATTATAAAAGTTATATTTATTAATCAGCTAAAACGATAACTTTATTATCGCTCATTTCTACTGTACCACTAGAAATGGATAATATAATTTCACCTTTAGCACCTTTTGTAAATTTAGTTTCATGCTCTTCATCAAGTGATACATCTCCTTGAAAAGACACATTGCCTTCTTGTAATAAAGAAACAATAGCAGCATGATTGTTGAGCATTTGAAACTCACCTTCAACACCCGGAACAGTTACTGAAGTAACTTCGCCTGAGAATAAAGTAGCTTCTGGTGAAACGATTTCTAAATACATTCTATATAGTATTAATTGGTAATATTAATTAAGCTTCAGCAAGCATTTTTTCACCTGCTTCTACAGCTTCTTCAATAGTTCCTTTAAGGTTAAATGCTGATTCAGGAAGATGATCTAATTCCCCATCCATAATCATATTAAACCCTTTAATAGTTTCTTTAATATCAACCAATACACCAGGTATGCCAGTAAATTGCTCAGCAACATGGAAAGGTTGTGATAAGAAACGTTGAACACGTCTTGCTCTACCTACAGCCAATTTATCTTCTTCAGACAATTCTTCCATACCTAGGATAGCAATAATATCTTGCAATTCTTTATAACGTTGTAATAACTCCTTAACACGTTGCGCACAATCGTAATGCTCATCACCTAGAATTTCGGCAGTTAATATACGTGAAGTAGAATCCAAAGGATCCACTGCAGGATATATACCTAATTCAGCAATTTTACGAGAAAGTACTGTTGTTGCATCTAAGTGAGCAAAAGTTGTTGCTGGCGCTGGATCCGTTAAATCATCTGCAGGAACGTATACCGCTTGAACAGAAGTAATAGAACCTCTTTTTGTTGATGTAATTCTCTCTTGCATTGCACCCATCTCAGTTGCTAATGTAGGTTGATATCCTACCGCTGATGGCATACGACCTAATAATGCAGATACTTCAGAACCAGCTTGTGTAAAACGGAAGATATTATCAACAAAGAAAAGTACATCTTTACCTTGTCCTTCACCTGCTCCATCACGGAAATATTCTGCTATAGTTAAACCTGATAATGCCACACGAGCACGTGCACCAGGTGGTTCATTCATTTGACCGAAAACAAAAGTTGCTTTTGAATCTTTCATAGCAGACTTATCTACTTTTGAAAGGTCCCAACCACCTTCTTCCATAGAATGCAAGAAATCATCTCCGTATTTAATAATACCAGATTCAAGCATCTCACGAAGTAAATCGTTTCCTTCTCTTGTTCTTTCTCCAACACCTGCAAATACTGAAAGACCACCGTGACCTTTTGCAATGTTGTTAATTAGTTCTTGAATCAGTACTGTTTTACCAACTCCTGCACCTCCGAAAAGTCCAATTTTACCACCTTTTGCATAAGGCTCAATTAAATCGATAACTTTAATACCGGTGAATAATACTTCAGTAGTAGTAGTTAAATCTTCAAATTTTGGCGCCTCTCTGTGTATTGGCAGACCAGCTGAACCAGCTTTAGGCAAATCACCTAAACCGTCAATAGCATCCCCAATTACATTAAAAAGTCTTCCATATACGTCATCGCCAACTGGCATTTGAATAGCGCTACCAGTAGCAATTACTTCTGTACCACGGCTTAAACCATCGGTAGAGTCCATTGAAATTGAACGAACAGTATTTTCACCAACGTGAGACTGAACTTCAAGGACCAATTTTGAACCATCGGCATTATTAATTTCCAATGAATCATAGATTTTTGGCAGCTCATCACCTGAACCAAATTCAACATCGATTACCGGGCCGATGATTTGTGCAACTTTACCTGTAACTTTAGCCATTGTCTACTTATTTTTTATTTAGGATTAAAGGCTTCTGATGTAAGAACTTCTATAAACAAAAGAAGCATCCTTTTTTCAGGCTGCAAATATAAGATTTCAATCTCATATAAGAAACTCCATCTTAATTTTTTTACGCATTAAAAAAGCCTTCGTCTGAAGGCTTTATAATATGTATGATTTAAATTTTATTTTATTGTAAACTAGCTGAATAGTTCGTTGGATAGTCAATAGCATTCAATAAAGATTCTGAGCTTTCAAAATTTGATCCATAAGTTGCATCAATTGCCATTAAGAATTGATTAGCTAATACTGCATATCCTTTAGCAGTTGGATGAACGCCATCCAAACTAAATGCTCCTCCGGTTACTAAATCTGATGTTAAAATAAAATCCCCATCAGCATATCCACTACTAGCAATTTCTTGCATTAATGCATTAGCATCAACGAATGCTAAACCAGCTCCATCTGCAGCTGCTTTAATTGTAGCATTAAATTCATCAGTCGCGGTTTTAAGTTCAGCTTGTTCTTCTGGAGTTAAAACCCATTTATCTCCTAGTGGCAAGGTTATTCCATTTGCAGAAAACTGACCTGCTAAATTTGCAGGTAATCCTTGCCCCATTAATGTTGTTATATTATCGTTATCAATTGTAGCAATAAAAGTACTACTCGGTAAAACCAACAAATCGGTTGCAGTTGCTTGTCTTGCTTGCCCGTACGTCTGGCCTAGCAATCCAGCAACCAAAGGCGCAGCTTGCTCAGGCAAGCCTAATGACACTACAAAAGCCTTAAATGCAGCACTGCCACCTAAAGCACCAGCAATTTGAACTGTCAAATCATCAAGATTTTCATCTAAAATAACAACACCACTGGCTTCAGTTTCAGAAAATTCTATAATTCTATTTGTTTCGCCTAAAGCTGTAAAAACCTGATTTATAGCTCCAAAAACTGAATTAAGTGTAGGAATCTGAGGCGCAAATTCAGGATTCGCTGGATCTAATGGATTAAAAGGTACTGTTGTAAAATGCGGTATAGTTGACACATAAGGTATATTGGCTATAACTCCTTGAGCACCACCAGAAGTTAATCCACCAACTAACGCTCCTATTGCGCCATCAAACTGATCTTTAGGTGTAATTGGGTTGGTTCCATCACCACCTGTGGTCGCATAACCCAATACATCATTATTTCCTGCCCATAAAGTAAAAAAGGTTGGGTTTTGAGCCATTGCCATTTCCAAAACAGATGCATTTGGAGTAGTCCCAGTCATTCGAATAAAATAAGGACTAGCATTAGGTAGGTTAGCTGGATTACCATATCCAGAAAATACCATATGAATGGCTTTTGCGCCTGGCACTCCCATATTGTTAAATGGCCCGGTTGGGTTATTTACAAAAATGTCAGTAGTAGGCGATGCACCAGGATTTAGTTCTATTAAACGCTGTGGTCCAGTTCCGTTAAAAACAAAGCGTGTTTCTTGAATTTGACCCCCACCAGCTAATAATCCGCCAAAATTATCATTCATTAATGGTTGGCTAAAGGCTCCACCACCAACAAGTGCAAATTTAGTAGCAAGCATATTAGTCATAGAATTTTCCTGACTTGCTTTAAACAATGCACCATCTGTATATCCAGCTGTTAGTGAGTTACCAACAGCAACATAGTTAGAAAAATCTGCAGAACCAGCAGTTAATGTAGGAGCTTGTACTTCTACCTCCTCAGGTCCTTCAACATCTATTATTACTTCCTCAGGTTCATTACAGGCATTGAAACCCACAAAAAGACCTAATAAACCTATATATTTTAATTTCATTGTTTTATTTTTTATGTTTTTGAATCTCATTGGAAAGAAATATTAATTATTAATTATCCATGAGGCATAATACATAGAACCGATAAACCCTGTTCCGAAAGCAGTAAAGTATTCTTTACCTCCTAAATTAGTGCCACCAATTTTAAAGGTTGATTTAATCTTAGGCACATTAAAGTTGATTTGAGCATCAACTGTATGGAATTCTGGCACTAAACCGTTACCAAAAGTAGCTTCCCAATAGTAATCATCACTAAATCTGTATGCAACATTAAAACCTACATTTTTAATGACTTCAGTATTACCGAATGAAGCTTTAAACTTGTGCTCCGGGGTATTAAAATTAGTCGTAAAATCAGGATACAATTCTCTATCAAAATCTAATTTCGAGTAGGTATAACTACCCGATAAATCGAAATTACCTAAAACTTTCATTCCTAATTCTATGGATGCACCGTATGAATTTACATCAGCTTTAGAATTTGTATAGGAGCTATACGCTTGATAATCACCATTTGCAATAGCTGCCACAGATAATGCTCCGTCACCAACAGTACCATATAAAGGAGAAACCACGACTTCTTGAGAAATAAAATCTTTAAACTTATTATAATAAGCACTAAAATCAATTGTCAACTTATTCACTTTCCCTCTATAGCCTATTTCTGAAGAAGTAACTTGTTCTGGCTTGATTAAACTTGGGTTTGAAATCTGTAAATCAGCTGGATTTCCTGTTTGACCCAAAGAAGTAACAGAAGAAAGAGAATACGAATTTTCATAAGCCGCTCTACCTGTTTGAACTACTGACGCAGGAACACCTAAATCTTGTCCTTCTTCACTAATCTGATAGGTACGTGAATACCTATCTAAGTTATCAGGTGCTGACCCAACCAAAATTGCTCGACCGGCATCAAGACCGATAAATAAATCTTGAGTGGTAGGGTTACGAAAACCTGTTTGAATAGAAGCTCTAATGTTATGGTTTCTATTTAGTGTAAAACCAGCAGATAGTCGAGGCGAAACAAAGCCATCAAAAAATTCAGATTTATCATACCGTGCAGAACCCGTTAACTTTAAAGATTTTTCATTCTTCAAAGGAATTGTTTTTTGAACTTGAGTATATATTCCATATTCGGAATAATCAATTGTTCCATCATAATCTGTATAAATACTTCCTGAAGAATTCAAAGCATACTGTCTATAAGAGCCACCCACTTGAATATCAGCTATATCAATTAAATGACTAAAGTTATAATTAGCATCTGAATGATAATACTTAGAGGCATCTTGAAACTTTGACCCTGTTGTTAAATCCGGGTCATTAACACTTCTATTAAAAGCAGCTTCAAATTCTGGCGTTCCTGGCTCATAACGACCCGTATCGGCTACTGCACGTGCTTGTGCATGCTTCTGAGCTTCAGTTAGGTTTGCACCAGAAAGGGATAACCCTGCATAAGTTCCTATATAATCACCAAACCAATCTGCATCCGATTTCCAAGCCCTGTTAATATTAATACCTGTAAAAACCATATCGTATGAATTCCCTGCTTTGTCTGCTACAACATAACCACGAACAAAGAAATTATCGTTTCGGAATTCAATTTTGTGTTGTTGCTGAAAAAAGTCTTTGATATTATATCTATTGGTACCCTGGTAAATAGTATTACCAGTACCAACCTTACCAACATAAGATATTTCAAAATCAGTTTCCCAAGGACGATAATATAGCCCCCAATCTGCCTTAACGCTTTCAGCATTATAATTAGTTAAATCACGCTCATTATACCCTGTTCTACTCACTACCACGTCAGGAATAATTCCTAAACCTGAAGCAGCTCGAATGTTTGTAGAAACCTCATCACCATACACATTAATACCATCATAATTTAAATCTGCACGAGTGCCGCCCTCAGTAGTTTTGTCTACTTCGCTAGTTGCAGCCCAATCGGTACCCTTTAAATAACCAAAGTTTACTTTTCCGGCAAATTTTTCACTAAATTTATATGCTGCTCTTATACCGATATCGGTATAAGCATTATTCCCAGCAGCATCTTGAGAGGTTATTCCTCTTTTAACACTAGCACTTAATCCCTGATAATCAAATGGATTTTTACTACGCATAAATAACACACCATTAAAGGCGTTCGCACCATATAATGCAGATGATGCACCTGGCAGAATTTCAACGCTCTGCACATCGGTCTCAACCATACCAACTAAATTTCCGATAGGGAAATTTAATGCAGGAGTAGAATTATCCATTCCGTCTACTAATTGCATAAATCTATTGTTCGCGAAAGTTGCGAAACCACGAGTATTTACCGATTTAAATGTTAAACTATTTGTATTAACATCAACACCTTTTAAATTTTCGAGTCCATCATAGAAATCCGCTGAAGCGGTATTCTTTATTTCTCTAAGACCAAAACGCTCAACGGTTACTGGAGATTCAAAAATACGTTCGGGTGTTCTCGAGGCTGAAATTACTACCTCATCTAAAAAGGTCTGCGCCTCATTCAATGTAATAGATAAAGTTTGCGTAGAAGTTGTCACCTCAGCTGTAGCTTCGGAATAACCGATACTAGTAATCTGTAATTGAAATGGTGGCACTTCATCCGTTTGCAATGTAAAATTACCATCGAAATCTGTAGTTGTCCCTATGGCTTTACCGCTAATTACAATATTAGCTCCGGGAACAGGTTGTGCGTTATCGTCAACAACGGTACCTGAAATAGATGTTTGCGCTATTGCAAAGGACCCCAGCAACAGCAGGGGAATTAAAAAAACTGTCCGCATATTATGTTTAAGTTATGTTAGTTACTAAGTATACTGCAAGATACCTAATTTTCGTATTCGCAAGTACTAAAATGAAAAAAATTATGCATGCATAGTATTTATTTCTCATTTTTTAACATCTTAAAAAGCGAATTTGACAATAATGCACAAAAAAAGACCTTGTAAAATAACAAGGTCTTAAAGATTCTATGAAGTTACGGTATCTATTCTACAGTAACAGATTTTGCTAAATTTCTTGGCTGATCAACATTACAGTTTCTCATAACCGCAATATGATAGGATAATAATTGTAGAGGAATAGTAGTTAACAATGGGGTTAAAGACTCAAAAGTTTCCGGGATTTCAATACAATGATCAGCTAATTCTTTAACTTGCTCATCACCTTCAGTTACTATTGCAATTATTTTACCTTTTCTTGATTTTATTTCTTGTATATTACTAACCACTTTTTCGTAATGACCCTTATTAGTAGCGATTACAAAAACTGGCATTTGCTCATCAATAAGTGCAATCGGACCGTGTTTCATCTCAGCTGCGGGATATCCCTCGGCATGAATGTAACTAATTTCCTTTAGCTTCAACGCTCCCTCGAGTGCCACTGGGAAATTATATCCTCGCCCTAAATAAAGACAATTCGTAGAGTCTTTATAGACATCTGCTATAATTTCAATTAAAGGATTCGACTCTAATGCTTTTTCAACTTTAGATGGAATAGTTTCTAGCTCTGTTAAATACTCATGAAATTGAGCATCAGTAAATAATTCTTTTTCTTTAGCTAAATTAAGAGCTAACAATGTAAGTACTGTAATTTGTGTAGTAAATGCTTTTGTCGAAGCAACACCTATTTCAGGTCCTGCATGTGTATATGCACCCGCATGCGTTTCTCTCGCAATTGAAGAACCAACAACATTACAAACTCCAAAAACAAAGGCACCTTTTTCTTTAGCTAATTTTATTGCAGCTAAAGTATCTGCAGTTTCACCAGATTGCGAAATTGCAATTACTACATCATTTTCAGTAATTATAGGATTTCTGTATCTAAACTCAGATGCATATTCAACTTCTACCGGAATACGAGTTAAGTTTTCAAAAATATATTCTGCAACTAAACCAGCATGCCATGAAGTACCACATGCCACGATAATAATTCTATTGGCATTTAAAAATTTATCTAAGTGCTGATCAATACCCGCCATTTTCACAAGACCTTGATCTGCGAGTAATCGACCTCTATACGTGTCCAAAATTGCTCTAGGTTGCTCATATATCTCCTTTAACATAAAGTGATCAAAACCACCCTTTTCTATTTCCTCAATATTCATTTGCAATTCAAGAATATTTGGGTACGCAACAGCATCATTCTTGATTTTACGAAGCTTTATCTCTTTTCCTAAACGCACAATCGCCATCTCTTCATCTTCGAGATAAACCGCATTATTTGTAAATTCAATAAAAGGAGAGGCATCTGAGGCGATAAAAAATTCGTTATCACCAATACCAATAGCTAAAGGACTACCTAATTTAGCAACTACAATCTCATCAGGCTTATTTTTATCAAACACTGCAATAGCATATGCACCTACAACTTCATTTAATGCTATTTGAACAGCCTGGCCTAACATTACATTTTCCTTAGATTTCACTTCCTCAATCAAATTTACCAACACTTCTGTGTCCGTATCCGACTGAAAAGTATAACCTCTTTTTATAAGTTCTTTTTTAATAGACTCATAATTCTCAATGATTCCATTATGTATGATAACCAAATCACCTGAATTCGAATAATGTGGATGAGAATTTACATCGTTCGGAACTCCATGAGTCGCCCAACGCGTATGACCAATACCTAAATTTCCATTGAGTGAAATTTCACTTTTAGACTTTTTCTTTAAATCTTCAACCTTACCTTTGGTTTTACAAAGATTTACAGTTTCGCCATCATATAATGCAATACCAGCACTATCATATCCTCTATACTCTAATCGTTCAAGGCCTTTAATAATTATCGGATAAGCATCTCTATGACCGATATATCCTACTATTCCACACATATGATTTTATTTCTTTGTTGTAAAATTTTTATTACAAATTTATAATAAGAATGAAGTATTAACACCCTATTATAGAAATAGAACGGATTTTATCGGTAAGTGGTATACTGCGAACAATAAAATAGTTTGCGTATGATGTTTCTTAGGAATAATTACTTAAAAAGTGTACTATCTAATTTGTTTCAGTATAATAAATTTCAAGTTTCAATTTTTTAACTTCTTCTGCAGCAGATATATTACTACCATAAAGAACAGTACTTAAAGGTGTTAAAATAGCCGACGCTGGCAATTCCATTTCTTCGTCATTAGCCAACATAGCATTACGAGCACCAGTAATTCGAATATCAGCAGATACTTGAAGACCCAAAGTTGCATTAACAGAGTCGCGCACAATAATATTATTTAAATGATCTGTAATATTCACCGTATATTTTACACCTCTATTATTAGATTTTTCAATTAAACCATCATAATTTAAGTAAGCCTCAAGCGCCGTATCTGAAAGGCTATATTCAGTGACAACATTATACAAAGGCTGGTTAGTCTCAGCATTAAACAAATAAAGTCTTGGTGGTTCTTCGTCAGTATTGGACATCGCATCTTGATCTACATAAAAAGTTAGATTCGCTTCATTAATAATCCAATTATTGGCCTTAATCTCATTAATTTCAGACTCATCATCAAATAATTGTACTTCAGCAAAAGTACCCGCACCACCTTTTAAATAAATTCTTGAAGCATTATCTTCAGAAATCATTGCATCTGCTATTTCTGTCGGATAATCATCATTTACAAAAGTATTAACCGCGTTACCCGTTGTTGTTACTAACGCTAAATTAAATGATGAAGTCAATTCTTCGGTAGTGGAATCATCTACAATGTGGTCATAGTGATAATAGACCTCAATACGAGCATTTGAAATATCTAAGAGAAATAATAGTTCTTCTTCCGAAGGAGTAATAGACATATTAATTCCTCTAAAAAATTCTTTGAAATTAGCTGCACTAAGTAATTCCGTATCGCCTTCTTTATCTAAAATGTTTTGTTGAAAAAAATCAATACCTACGGCATCCAACTGCACTCTTATACCTGGCGCAACCTTAGTTTTTGTAGTTTCATCTTCATCCGTATCCGGATCATCTTCTTCACCCGGAAGAATAAATTCCTTATTATCAATCGAGTAAACACCCTCGAAAAACACTTCCCCAGTAAAAGTCGGTGAAAATTCTTGATTTGAATAGTATTCTTGTGCCTCTTGAAAGTTAGAATTAGGATCAAGATCACGCAAATAATAGGTTGACCGTTCTACTTTAAAAGTAAATTCTTGATTTCTATTCCCATAAATACTATCCAACTCAAAAGTTTCAGCATAACTCACAATATCTATAGAGTCATCTACATCATCACGGGTGCCATCACCATCAGTATCTGGGTTTTGTGGGTTCGTACCATTCGCAGACTCCGTAATATTTGAAACTGTATCACCATCACTATCATTAGTAGCATCTAGCTCAAAACCTACCTCTGCTGAATCTGGAACACCATCGGCATCCGAATCCAATTCGTTTAGCTGATAAGGCAAATAAACTACAACACTGTCTATAGTCTCATTCTCCGGGATTGCATCACTATTAGTTAATTCAGTTTCCTGAGTATAAATACCAAAACTAGGGTTACTTGATGGAAGTTGAACTTGGCTATTTATTGTAGCAACAGTTTTACCATAAACTGGATCGCTATAAACACCCAATTGATAAATTGGAAGCTGATTAGTTTGTACCGCTGCCACTTTTTTATTAAATGCTTTTACATTAAAAGTTGCCTTACTAGTTGTAAAGGGAGTACTTCCTACTATGGTAGCACCTATAGTTGTTGGGTCTTCAGTACAAGAAAATAATATCGCAGCTAGTAAAAATCCCGTAAAAACGGAATATTTAAATCTCTTCAAAAAGGTCATTTATATTATTTTAAAACTTCGGTGTTATAAAAATTCGCATATGCTTCTTCGAATTCTTGTAAAGTAACATAAGGTAACACTGGTTTTTGAAGGTTGGAAATATGCTTTTGCAAATCTTCCGGAATTTCTTCCGATGCTAAAATAATAGCATCTGAAAAATCTACAGCTACTTTTAACAAATTATTATAGTCAGGATGAGCGAGAGGCTCAATACTTTCTTCTGGAATACCGTCAAATGATATTTTCTTAATCATATCAGAATCTAATTCACCATCGAAACCTTTACCATATACAGAGGTAACTATTTTACTATCAGCAAAAAGCGGTTCATCAGCATAAAATTTTCTAAGATATAATGGAAGAAGAGAAGCCATCCAGCCATGAACATGTATAATATCTGGAGTCCAATTCAGTTTTTTCACAGTTTCTACAACACCTTTTGCAAAGAATATTGCGCGCTGATCGTTATCCTTGAACAAATTTCCATCAGAATCTAAGAAAGTAGCTTTTCTTTTAAAGTACTCATCATTATCAATAAAATATACCTGAATACGCTCTCTAGGAATAGAAGCAACCTTAATTATCAACGGCATATCCATGTCATTGATAACTAAATTCATTCCAGACAGTCGAATAACTTCATGTAGTTGGTGTCTTCTTTCATTGATGTTACCATAACGAGGCATGAAAATTCTAATTTGGCCACCATTGCTGTTAACCATACGAGGAGTTTCATAAGACATAAGGGAAACTTCGTTCTGCGGAAGATAAGGTACTAATTCAGAAGATACGAACAATATCTTTTTGCCATTCATAAAAATTGTATTTTGAGATTCGTTCAAACAGAATTGCAAAATTACAAAAATTATGCCGATTAGCCTTAATTGTAGTAAGTTTGCGACCGTTTAAATTCAAAAAGTGCAAATAACAAATACCACATCCGAGCTTAAATCTCTGCTTTCTAACAAAAATAAACCCTTTAAATTGGGCTTAGTACCCACTATGGGGGCGTTACATGATGGTCATATGTCTTTAGTTAAAAAAGCAATAAATGAAAACGACCTTACCGTTGTTAGTATTTTTGTGAACCCTACGCAGTTTAACAATAGTGAAGATTTAGATAAATACCCCAGAACTTTAGAGGCTGATACTAAACTTTTGGAGCAAATTTCAAATGAAATAGTAATTTTTGCACCAAATGTTAGTGAAATTTATCCCGAAGGTCAATATTCCAATACTTATGAGTTTAATGGATTAGATTTAGTAATGGAAGGAGCATTTAGGGAAGGTCACTACAATGGCGTTGCTACCATTGTAGAAAAATTACTCCGAATTGTTAAACCCGACAAAGCATATTTTGGCGAAAAAGATTTTCAACAATTACTAATTATTCGAAATTTAGTCAACATACAACATATTCCTGTCGAAGTAATTGGCTGCCCAATTGTTAGAGAACCTAATGGTCTAGCTCGTAGTTCTAGAAATGAGAGACTCTCAAAAGAAATGCGAAAAGAGGCTTCATTTATTTATGAGACACTTTTAGCTATAAAAAAGAAGTTTGAAAAAACAAGTACTGACAAGGTTTTAAATTGGGGCAAGAAACAATTTGATGAGCATCCAAGTTTTAATTTAGAATATCTTTGTATTGCAGATGCTACAACCCTTGAAGTAATCAATCAAAAAAAACCAAACACAAAATATATACTGTTTATTGCCGTTTATGCAGAAGAAATTCGGCTAATTGACAATATAGCTTTGAATTAAATTAAATCAAATTAATTAACTTTACAATGCTAATTGAAGTCGTAAAATCAAAAATACATAGAGTAAAAGTTACAGGTGCAGACCTAAATTATATAGGAAGCATAACTATTGACGAAGACTTAATGGATGCTGCAAACATAATTAAAGGCGAAAAAGTACAGGTTGTTAACAATACAAATGGAGAGCGACTTGAGACATACGCCATACCAGGTCCGCGTAAAAGTGGAGAAATTACGCTTAATGGTGCCGCAGCTAGAAAAGTAGCAAAAGGTGATGTATTAATATTATTTACCTATGCACGCATGGATATCGAAGAAGCGAAAAAATTTAATCCTTCTTTAGTTTTTCCGAATGAAGAAACAAACCTTTTAGAGTAGTTTGAATAAACAATTGAAAAAGATATTAAAAACTATACTCCCAATTGCATTGGGAGTTTTTTTTGTTTGGTATTGGTACAACTCAACTTCACCGTCAGATAGACAGCAAATCTTGTACTACATTAAACAGGCAGACCTTTTTTGGGTAGGCTTCTCTATGGTTTTAGGCATTTTAGGTCATGTATCTAGAGCAATACGATGGAATTATCTCTTAAAACCAATGGGATACAAACCTAAATTAAGCAACAATGTTTTAATTATATTAATGTCTTATTTTGCTAATTTGGGTGTTCCGAGAATGGGAGATTTACTACGAGCTCCAGCATTAGCTACTTATGAAAATGTACCTGTTGAAAAAGGGTTTGGCACAATTGTTACAGAGAGAGTTATTGACGTATTAATGCTTTTTACTATAATCGCAGTGACATTTTTCATGCACACCGATATAATTTTAAGCTACTTACAAGAAATTGGATTTCCGTTAAATAAATTACTTATTTTGTTTTTATCAGGTTTAGTAGGACTGGCATTTTTCACTTTCTATATTAAAAAATCAAAAAATAATATTGCCATTAAAATCAAGAATTTCATAAATGGTTTAATGGAAGGCGTTTTAAGCATCTTTAAAATGAAGAATAAATGGCCGTTTATATTCCACACGTTATTTATTTGGGGTTGTTATATTGGCATGCTTTGGGTTATCAAATTTACCGTTGCCGAAACTATGACTTTAACCTTAAGCCAACTAATGGTTGCTTTTGTAGCTGGTGCCTTAGCAATGATGTTTACCAACGGTGGAATAGGTCTATATCCAATAGCGGTAAGTAAGGCCTTGGCAATTTTCGGAATAAGTGATGTTTCTGGTGATGCCTTTGGATGGATAATGTGGATTGCCCAAACCTTAATGATCGTAGTTTTTGGGGCAATATCTTTTCTAATATTACCGTTATTGAACAGAAACCGCTAGGTAATTCCAACCTGCCAAAAATCTGCACATGAAACGTTTACTAATACCTTTCGCATTTCTTTTATGCTTTGGCATGAGTGCTCAAGTAAAAGTAGAAATTTTTGAATCTTTTAAATTACAAGAAAGACGAGATGTTAAATACTACTTTCCTGAAGATTATGATGAAGCTAAAAAATATCCGCTAATTGTAGTTTTAGATGGCGAATACCTTTTTGATCAAGTTGTTGCTAATGCAAAATTCTACAGTAGATTTCATGGTATGCCACAAAGTATTATTGTTGGTATTGAACAAAGTCAAAATGAAATTCGTTTAGACGATTGTGCTTACGAGCCTGATAGTGGATTACCTTCAGAAAAAGCAAAGAAATTTTTTGAATTTTTAGGTATGGAAATAATACCGTACTTAGACTTAAACTATAGTACAGCGCCATTTAAAATGGTTGTTGGTTATGACATTACAGCCAACTTCAGTAACTATTGGCTTTTTAAAGAACATTCTTTATTCAATGCTTATATTAATATTAGTCCAGATTTGGCACCAGAAATGGAAACAAGAGTACCAGCTAGACTTGGTGCATTTGATAAACAAATATTCTACCAATTAATTCTGGAAGGAGAAAAAAATAAAAATACCGCCCGTATTTTAGCTATGGATAAAGCTATTAAGGCAATAGAAAAAGAATCTTTACACTACAACTTCTACCAATACGATGGTGCAGACCACACGTCAGTAGCAACTTATGGTATTGGTGAAGCTTTTGACAACATTTTTGGCATGTTTAAACCAATTAGTCCTAAAGAATATAAAACCCAATTATTAACTTCTGATGAGCCAGTTTATGACTATTTAGCTACTAAGTATAAAAATATTGAGGATTTATTTGGATTTAAAAAGGATGTAAATCTAAATGACCTTATGGCTGTTTATGCTGGTATTCGTAAAAAAGAAGATTATGATTCTCTAAAGCCATTGGCTGAACTTTGCAAAAAAGAGTTTCCATCGACAATGCTCGGTTTTTATTTTGAAGGAGAATACTTTGAGCAAATGGGTGAACCGAAAAAAGCGCTACGAACATTTGAAAAGGCATTTGGCATGGAAGAAATAGATTTTCTAACTAAAGAAATGGCTTTGGAAAAAATTGATGCATTAAAAGCAGATTTCGGTTACTAATTCAAAATAAAAAATAAAATTATTAATAAGAACTAGTATTAAGCTACTTTAAAATTAAGAAGCTTAATACTAGTTCTTATCAGTTTACAATAATGCTACTAAATCACTATCTTGTTTTTCCAAAAACCAGATATTATGAAATTTATTGGTAGAGTTATTACACTGACATTTATTTTAACCTCAATATTTTCTCAAGGACAAAAAACAACAGCGATTAACGAGAAATTTGAAATATTTCGTGGAACCAATATTGCACATTGGTTGTCCCAAAGTAAAGATCGCGGAATTGATCGTCAAGAAAAGTTTACCAAAAAAGATATTGTCTCAATTGCCAAAATGGGTTTTGACCATATTAGATTACCCATAGATGAGGAACAGATGTGGGACGAAAATGGCAATCGCCATAATGATGCTTTCCTGCATATGGAAAATTGTATCAATTGGTGTGCAGAAAACGGCTTACGAGTAATTATCGATTTACACATCTTAAGATCACATCATTTTAATAATAAAGAAAAACCCTTATGGACAGATCCAAAGGAACAAGATAAATTCTTTGATTTATGGCGCGATATTTCAAAAGCACTAAAAAAATATCCAAATAATCTGGTTGCTTATGAATTAATGAATGAAGCAGTTGCCGATGACCACGAACTTTGGAACAACCTTGTTGCCAAAGCCTTTTCGGCCATTCGTAAACTAGAGGACAAGAGAACTATAGTAATTGGATCAAATCGATGGCAATCAACTGAAACTTTTGATGCTTTAAAGGTCCCTGAAAATGACAAGAATATAATATTGAGTTTTCATTTTTACTCTCCTTTTCTTTTAAGTCATTTTGGAGCTAGTTGGACAGATTTAAAAGATTATGCTGGTCCTGTTCATTACCCAGGAAAATTAATTTCACAATCCGAATATGATGCATTACCCGAAATCCAAAAGGCTGGAGCAGAAAAATATATTAATCAAGAATGGAATAAAGAATTTATTTTCAAAAAGTGGAAGAAACCTATGCTGAAAGCCAAGAAACTTGGACTACCCCTATATTGCGGTGAATTCGGAATTGTAGCAACAGCGCCCTCAAAAGATAGGTTAGAGTGGTATAAAGATATGGTGGCATTATTTAATGAACATGGAATTGGTTACGCTAATTGGAACTATCGTAGTGATAATTTTGGACTTATCGATTCTAAAGGAAGTAATGAAAATCTTATCCAAATAATTATAGGTAAAGAGTAAATTAAAGATAGGTGAATTACATACTTTTTATTTAAGGGTCTAATGGTATTAGACCCTTAAATATTACCAATAACTTTTAAACTTTATTTTATCTTCGCCATAAATCTCAAAAAAAGTAATGGCTAAAACTAAAACAGCCTTTTTCTGTCAAAATTGTGGCACTCAATATGCAAAATGGGTTGGGCAGTGTGCGGCTTGTAAAGAATGGAATACAGTTGTAGAAGAGGTTATACAAAAGTCGGAAAAATCTAGTTGGAAATCAGAAACTAGTCCATTAAAAAAAACTGCAAAACCACTTCGAGTCAATGAAATCAGCACAGAAAAAGAAGTACGATTAAATACGTTTGATTTAGAATTTAATCGCGTTTTAGGTGGTGGACTTGTTCCTGGAGCTTTAGTTCTATTAGGTGGTGAACCTGGAGTAGGTAAGAGTACACTTTTATTACAAATTGCCTTAAAACTACCTTATAAAACATTGTATGTTTCAGGTGAAGAAAGTCAGAAACAGATTAAGATGCGTGCCGATCGCATACATCCAGAAAGTGAAAACTGCCTAATTCTTACCGAGACTAAAACTCAAAATATTTTTCAGCAGATAGAGGCAACTGAACCAGATATAGTTGTAATAGACTCCATACAAACATTACACACCGATTATATTGAATCGGCGGCAGGTAGTATTTCTCAAATACGAGAATGCACAGCTGAACTCATAAAATTTGCAAAAGAAACAAATACGCCGGTTATACTAATTGGCCATATTACAAAAGATGGCTCAATAGCTGGACCTAAAATTTTAGAACATATGGTAGATACCGTTCTTCAATTTGAGGGTGATCGCAACTATGTTTACCGCATATTAAGGGCTTTGAAAAATCGTTTTGGCTCCACTTCAGAACTAGGCATATACGAAATGCAAGGCGGTGGCTTAAGACAAGTGAACAATCCTTCAGAAATATTAATTTCTAAAAATGATGCTGGTTTAAGTGGCACGGCAATAGCGTCTACCGTAGAAGGTCTTAGACCATTAATGATAGAAATACAAGCATTAGTAAGTACGGCTGTTTATGGTACTCCACAACGTTCTACCACCGGTTACAATGCTAAGCGACTAAATATGCTTTTAGCTGTTCTGGAAAAACGCGCAGGATTTAAATTAGGCGCAAAAGACGTATTTCTAAATATTACAGGAGGTATTTCTGTTGACGATCCAGCAATAGATTTGGCTGTTATTGCTGCAATACTATCGAGCAATTCTGATATACCAATTGAAAAAGGTATTTGTTTTGCTGCTGAGGTTGGTTTAGCAGGAGAAATTAGACCAGTGCAGCGAATTGACCAACGTATAATTGAAGCAGAAAAACTTGGATTTAAGACAATTTATGTCTCAAAAAACAATAAAATAAGCCTTAAATCGTCAAAAATAGAAGTACTTATGGCAACAAAAATAGAAGATGTTGCAAGTGCGTTATTTGATTAACGTTTGTCGCGCATAATTCGAGCAAAAACCATAATAATGACAATTACCGCAATAATTATTACTAATTGCCAAAAGCCAATTTTAAGAAATATCATACTATAATTTTAAGGTGCTGGGTTAGGGAATTCATTATGTATTGCTTCTATACCGTCAAGAATTTCATCAGTAAGTTTTAAATCTATACTAGCTACATTTTCTTCAAGTTGCGTCAAATTTGTTGCACCTATAATAGTACTAGTTACAAATGGTCTACTATTTACATAAGCTAAAGCCATTTGCGCTGTAGACAATTCATGCTTTTTAGCTAATTGATGATACTTTTCAGTTGCTTTCACAGCAGTTTCACTACTATACCTAGAATAATGCGGGAATAACGACAATCTTGAAGCCGCAGGCGACATACCTCCCAAATATTTTCCGGAAAGCGTACCAAAACCTAATGGTGAATACGCTAAAAGACCAACTTTTTCTCGAATAGCAATTTCAGATAGTCCAACTTCAAAAAGGCGATTTAAAAGACTATATGGATTTTGAATGGTTATTGTTCTAGGCAATGAAGCATGTACTTTACTTTCTTCTAAAAACCGCATCAAACCCCAAGGAGTTTCATTAGAAACGCCAACTTGCCTAATTTTACCTTCAAGAATGAGGTCTCTAAAAGTCTCCAATATTTGATGAATATTGTCTTGCCAATAATCCGTTTTATCATACTTAAAACCACGCTTACCAAAATAATTAGTAATACGATCAGGCCAATGTAATTGATAAAGGTCTATATAATCTGTCTGTAAACGTTTTAAACTTAATTCAACAGCATTGGTTATTGATTCTCTAGTAAAACCAGTTTCGCGAATAAATTTTGTAAAATCTGCTTTACCAGCAATTTTACTTGCTAAAACAACTTTATCTCTATTGTTATTCTTCTTAAACCAAGTACCAATTATTTTTTCAGTATGGGCATATCTATCTGGGTGTGCGGGCACAGGATATAACTCAGCGGTATCAAAAAAATTAACACCTTTTTCAAGTGCGTAATCCATTTGCTCATGACCTTCTGCTTCCGAATTTTGTCGACCCCAAGTCATTGTTCCCAAACAAATTTTACTCACTTCAATATCGGTATGTTGTAGTTTGGTGTATTTCATTTACTTGTTTTTACTGCAATAAAGGCGCAAATTTAACAATTTTACTGCTCCCCTTGTTCATTGAACACACGCATTTAACTTTTCCTAAATATATAGTTTATGTAAGCCTTTTACTACAACGATGTAAATAAAAAGTTAAAACATTAAAAATATACCGATTTCTTACTGTTAAAATGCAAATAACGGGTACTAAAACATACCCAATGCCGTTAGTTGAAATATTATAAAGAGTGTGTGTTTTGCCCCCGAATGACTATCACTTAACACCAACCAAAACTACACCTACTTATGACTACGCCACGATTTCTATTCGGCAAAAATAGATTGAATCTTTTTTTATTTTTTGCTTTAGTTGTATCCTCATTATTCGCATATATAATTCCGAAAACAGTTAATATAACTTCTATTCCAATTATTGAGGAAGAGGCTATTTTCGCTTCGCATCCGTTGACTGGTCTATCAGACAACGTTGTAATTTGTAGTGACGATGGATCCGAAGTACATGAAATATATTTATGTGGCGCCACTGATGAGCGCGTACTTAATGCGAACATATCAAATTACAAACAAATTATATGGTCCAAATTTCAAGATGGTAGTTGTGCCGCGGCGCAACCTAACTGCCCTAATACCTCTCCAAGTTGCACTTGGAATCAAGTAAGTTCAAATGCACAATATACAGTAACCGATAGTGGTGATTATCGTATTTACGTTCAATATAATGACAATAGTGTTGTACGATACTATTTTAATGTATATTCCAATGGTCTTGACCCAAATGCAGTGGCTACAGATATAGATTGTAATGGACCTGGTAGCATCACTATAAATAACGTTCCATCTACTTATGAATTCAGCATTAACAACGGAGCTTCTTGGCAAGATTCAAATGTCTTCTCTATAACTAGTGCTAATAATTATGATGTTCAACTTAGAAGAAAAAATAGTATTGGCGGATGTTTATTTGAATTAGATGACATTACAATAGATAACATCAGTATAGATGCTACTGCTACTCTAATACCGATTACATGTACAGGTGAAAAAGGTGGAATTAAAATTGATATTAATGCGACTTCATTAACATACATCTATGAAATAAGTAAAGGTGGTAACTTAGTAAATTCTTCTGGTCCAGTTTCGAGTACCACGTATACTTTTAACAACTTAGATGAAGGAACCTACGGTATAGAAGTAAGGTTTTCAAATAGCATCGGTTGTACTTGGACAACTACTGAAACTTTAAATCCATTTAATTCGGCACCACCTAATGCCGTTGCAACTAAGAATATTGATTGTACCGATGGAATAATTACAGTAACACATTCCGGAGGTACTGCACCTTATTCATATAGTGTTAATGGCAATGTTAATTTTTCAACATTTACCTCAGGTAATCAAACAACTATACCAGTAACCACAGCTGGCAGTTATACAATTACAGTAAAAGATGCTAATGGTTGTGAAATAGATTCTGCACCTATAAATATTGTCGCCGAATCTGAAATTGCTTATTCATTAATATCAAAAGATATTTCTTGTAATGGTGCTAATGATGGTAGTTTAAAAGTAAATGTATCAAATGATCAAGGGTATAATCTTTCGTACAGTTTAAATGGTGGAAGTTTTCAAACATCAAATGTATTCAGCAATCTAAATTCTGGCAATTACACTATTACCATTCGTAAAACAAAACCTGGTAGTACTTGTACTTTAACAACTGCTACCGAAACAATTGCAGAGCCTATTTCATTACTGGCTACTGCTGCGGTAACTATACCTATTGATTGTGACAACACAACAGCAACTATTGGAGTTACTGGCACCTCTGGAGGAACAGCCCCTTACAAATACAGCCTTAATGGAACTACTTTTCAAACCAACACTACCTTTCCTGGACTTGGTTTTGGTGATTACACAGTTACTATTGCAGATCAAAACAATTGTAAGGTTACCATTCCATTAACCGTAGATACAAGTGCACATCCATCTAACTTACTATTTGGCATCGACAATGTAAACTGTACTACTAAAGCTACTGATGTAGCCGTTACAGTAGAAAACGGTACTGGTCCATTCACCTACCGCATAGTTTCGCCAATACCAACTACCGCAAGCTCGAACAATGTTTTTACTGGACTAATTCCAAATTTAGTCTACAGATTTGAGGTAATAACCGCCGACAACTGTACCATTATACGCGATTTTGCAGTTCCGCAACCCATGCAATTCAGCACATTTACTACCGTCAAAGAAAACGTTAGTTGTTCTACTGCAACTGATGGTGTAATAGAAGTAGCAGTTAACGATTTTCAAACATCGTATGACGTAGTAATCGAAGATAGTTCTGGTAACATTACCCCCTTTGGAGTATCCAATATAACTAGTTCACCAATTACAATTTCAAACCTTCCTGCAGACACGTATACAATTAAAGTCGCCGATGAATCGGGCCCATGCCCTAAAATTCAAACTGCAACTGTAAAACAGCCAGCTTCACCCTTATCAATTGCTTCATACGATGTAGTGCACGTTTTATGTAGCAAACCTGGATCCGTAAAAATAAACGCTACAGGTGGATGGGGATCATATAAATATCAGGTAAGACGACCAGATAACACATTATATCCTGCTACCGCACAAACAAATAAGACCATTACCGGACTAACTCAATTTGGGCTTTACACAATTATCGTGACAGATATAAACGGTTGTATTGAGGATACACAAACCTTTACAATTGAAGACCGACAAGGCCCTGTTGCTGAAGTTGACCAAGCAGCATCTGAGTATTGTTATACAACTGCAACAAAAAGCAGCTTGAAAATTGATATCCTATCTGGATACCCTCCGTATGTATATACAATAAATAACGGACCAAAACAGACAATCACTGGAACCTCATTTACTTTGAGCAACCTAACTCCAAAGAAATATGTAGTAAAGATTATAGATTCTAACCTATGTTCAGCTATTGTTGCTGACACTGAAATTAAGCCACAGCTTTTTTCTGTCGGTACTGTTACAAAACCCTTAGGATGCGGATCAGCACCTGCCGATAGAGCAATTCTTAACGCAAAATCTAGCGGCGGATATGGAACAAGTACTTTTGAAGTACGCATGGATAGTGGTTCATGGTCACCTGTAACATTTCCCTACCCTACAGCAAATGTAGGTAGTTATGAATTTAGAGCGACAGATGCAAAAGGTTGTACAGCAATTTCACAGCCTATTAATGTGGTGGTCCCACCAGCAATAGGCAGCAATAATAAAATTACACCTACGGCTTGTGGGTCAAACAATAATGGTAGTATTGTTGTAAAAGGAACTGGTGGCACACCTCCTTTTCTATACAGTTTTAACGGAAGCCCATTTTCTACTAAAACACTTTATAATAAATTAGATGCTATTGATTATGTATTAGTTATTCGTGATAAACTTAATTGTGAATTTTCTGAGACTGTAACAATAGGGGCACTTCCAAGTATTTCAGCTACTGCCACAAAAACAGCAGATATTAGCTGTAACCCAGGCACTGGTGATTCTCCTGGGATAATTGAAGTATCTAACGTACAAGATGCTGTCGGCTTAGTTCGTGTACGACTTAATGGTGGTGACGGTACCACACCAGGCACACCACCTTGGGTATATCAAAATGTAGGGGGATTAGATATGAGCAATCCTTCAACAGTCCATACTATTAATATTAATAATCATGGCACCTACCATGTGACGGTAGAAGATGAACGTGGTTGTATTTGGAAATCAGACCCTATAACCATTACGAGACCTCCGATTCCACATGGAGTAACGCAACCTGTGGGAATGCAAACATGTGCAAATGGAGCCACATTTGATTTTACTGTTAACCCAGACCCAGGTCTTGTTGGTCCATTCAAAATGCGTATGTGGCCAGGTAGTCCTGATGACCCTTTTGGTGGAGCATGGCGTGATTTCGATACAGCAACTAATCCGTCGTACGACGCATTAGATCCAACTAATGAACGTGATTACCGAGTTTCTGGACTACTATTTGGGGTAAACTATGATATTATCGTTTTAGATATGAATACCCAATGTACTTATGTTGCAGATTTGGGAATGGTCATAGCGCCAGATCCACCAGACGACAAATTCAAAGCGTTTTCTACAGTTCAGTCTTACGTTTGCGCCAATAGTACGGGTGGTACAGCCAGAATACGAGTAGAAGCGGCAGGAGATGCTAATACATTTGGCATGGGTGGACCAGATGGAATTCAGTCTGTTACATGGAAAACTTATAACGCCAGTGGTAGTAGTAACCCTGCTTATGTTCATTCTGGCACAGCTAACGATAGTGGTTCAGGAGGTGATATCATTTTTGATATTCCTAATGTAATTACCGGTTGGTATGTTGTGGAAGTACAAAATGAATCTGGTTGTACTGTTGGTAATAGATTCAATATATATGCGCCACCTGTGGAATTGAAGAATCGATTACAAGATTATTCACCACCTAACTGTAATATAGGTGCTCAAATTGCTGTAGAAGCCAAAGGTGGATGGAATGATATAGATTCTTATCAAGCAAGTAATACTATAGACCCTACATGGAGAGAATATGAATATGCTTATGTTTTAGCTAGTATTATTGACCCAACTACAATACCAGCATCGGAATGGACAACAGATGATTATAGAGAAATTACGCCTACGGCATATGATGGTATAAACAACGTTTATCAAGTTTGGGTACGAGATGCTGCAGGTTGTATGGACGAACTTGACACTCCAATTACCATTATCAGAGATTTAGATCCAGTGCTTGATAGTGTAGTTGTAAATAATCGTTGTAGCACTCCTGATGAATTGTACAATACTACCATAAATATTTCTGGTGGAACTGGCACAATCTATTATACTTGGGATGGTGAAGTTACTACCTCAAACACCAAAGACCTAACACCTGGTGAGCACACAGTTCAAGTCACCGATGAAAACGGTTGTGCAACATTGTCTGAAGATTTACTAATTTATCCTCAGATGCAAACCTCTGCCTCAGTTACACAAATTGAACCATGTGACCCACCGAATAGTGGGGAAGTACTTGTAGAGGTATATGGTGGTTCTGGAGATTATTCTATAGAACAAATTTCTCCAGCTGGACCTACGAATACAACTGGGGTATTTACAGGGTTAACACATTCGATTAATTATGAATTCAGAATTCATGATAACTTATCAGGATGCGCAGATCAAACGGTAACAGCCTATATTGATGAGCCATTAATCCCAAAATTTAGAACGGTTACTCCGGTACAACAAGTAACTTGTAATGGAGATGACAATGGTAAAATTATAGTCGAACCAGAGCCAGGACAAACTAATTTAGACGTTTTATACGACTATAGTATTAATGGAGCCCCATATCAGGCATCAAATGTATTTGAAAACCTTGCTCCCGGAACCTATACAATTTCTGTACATTCTGCGAAAAATTGTATTCAAACACTTCCACCGGTGACAATAACTGAACCAACTCCATTAGTTCTAGACACTCCTACTGTTACTCCTTTCGCTTGTACAGCCGACAATTCATATGGTACTGGCGTACTAAGTGTAACTGTAAATGGAACTGGAACCAGTCCATACAATTTCAGTTATAATGGATCAGGTTATAGTTCTAGTGATACATTTGAATTCTTATACACATCGAGCCCTCAAACAATAATTATTGACGTTGTGGATACAAATGGATGTACCGATCAAACTACAATAATAATACCTGCTGCAGAAAAAGTAACAGCAAGTATAAATGAAATTCAGGCTATGAATTGCGATGATGATGCAATCATTGAAATTGTAGGAACCCCAGCTGCAGTCAATCCGACTGATTATGAGGTACGCGAATTAATTTCTGGCAACTTAATAAATGGAACAGGACAGGGGCAAATTACAATACCCGCAGGAAACCCAGGATATTACATATACGAACTATTGGATACAACTACGGGTTGTGCTTCAATAATAACCTATAGCATTGCTCCTTTTGACTTTATTGGAATTTCAGCAACAAAACTTGAAGATGTACATTGTTTTGGTGATGCTGACGGTGCCCTTGAATTTACGTTATCCGGATATTCAGGTGCTTATGATTTTGAAATTATAGATACCGCGAATCCTAGCACACCTTTCATCATTGGTTCTGGAAATACTTCCACTCCAGTTTCTACGGTTAATACATTACCTGTTGGCACATATTATGTGAAGGTAAAAGCAACAGAAATTCCATTGTGCGAATCGGAGTCTAATCATATTACCATTCAATCACCAGAATCTGCTTTAGATTTTAGTTACGAAATCACTAATCTTTTAAGTTGTGTGCCTGGCAATGATTCAGAAGTCACTGCAACCCCAGTTGGTGGATGGTCTGGATATGAATTTGAATTAATAGACCCAGCTAATCCTGGAACTCCAATTCAATCATTTGATCCTAATAATGTATTTAGCGGTTTAACTTCTGGTATTAATTACGAACTTACCTTAAGAGATTCAGGTGGATGTGATAATGTAATGCAGGTAATTACCATACCTACAATTGATGCGATTATATTAACCGAAACGAGTACGAATCCAACTTGTCCTGGTGCTGTTAATGGTTCTATAACTGTAACCGCTGCAAGAGAATTTGGGAACGGACATACAGATTTTCAATATATTTTAAACAACGTTACAGATGGCGTAAGTAGTGCCCCCCAAGATGGTAATGTATTCAACAATTTAAATGAAGGCCATTATAATGTAACAGTTATCGATGGTAGAGGTTGTGATGTAGTTTCTGCATCAATAGATATAATAGACCCATCAGAAGTAACTGTTGATGCTGCTATAACACAAGAGCCTAGTTGTACACCGAATCAAGGTGAAATAACATTGTCCGCAACAGGTGGGTCAGGAGTGTATGAATATAGCATGATTGATCCTGCCTCGGGCACATGGACCTCTAATAATGTTTTCTCTAATTTAGGACCTGGCACATATGAGTTCTTAGCGCGTGATGCTGACCCTTTAAATCTTTGTGAGTCTCCAATTTCTGTGATTCGAACTATAAATGTGGTTGACCCTCTAGAAGTTACTGTTGATGCAACAAACACAGTTATCAACTGTTTCAGTGAAATGGATGCTGTACTTATTGCAGAAGCTACAGGTGGTCTAGGTGATTACACCTACGAACTACAAGATGGTTCTGGTACTGTTTTAGTACCCGCTCAAGCATCAGGTATTTTTGAAAACTTGGGTGCTGGCACATATAGAATTAGAGCCTTAAGTGGAATTGATTGTGTAGACATCTCTGATAATATCAGTATAATCGAACCTCCATTACTTAGAGCTACTTTATCTGACCAACGCGATGTGCAATGTTTTGGTGAAGCTGATGGTAATGCAACTATAACAGTTACTGGTGGTGTTAGCCCATATAGCTACACCATATCTTCAGAACCTCAAAAAACATTGGATACCAATTTCTTTGAAAATCTAGATGTAGGCAATTACACTGTAATTGTACAAGATGCTAATGGTTGTGATGTTGAAGTACCTATCGTAATAGATGGTCCGACTGAAGCTCTAGCAGTAGCAATCAATAGAGTAGAAGATGAATTATGTTCTAGTGATGATAATGGGCTAATAGAATTACAAATAACTGGTGGAACAGCTCCATATGAATACAGCTTGCAAAACACTAGCGGTTCATTTAGTCCAGTTGGGAATCCAAATTCTTTGGTAATCGACAACTTAGATGGTGGTGCATACATCGTGTATATTAGAGATGCCAATAGTTGTACAGAAAACATCTTACAAGAAATAGAAGTAGGGGCTGATTTAACAGCTACTTATGAAACAATCTATGAATGTAGAGATGGGCAACCAGTAAGCATTACAACAGTTACTGTACAAGACGATACTATTGCCGGAGATGTCATGTATGCTTTAAATTCTGAAGATATTAATGCAGCACAGGATAGTCCCATATTCGAAAATATCACTCCGGGTACAAACTATATCAGCATTTTACATTCTGGTGGTTGTATTGAGCGACTTGATAATATTGAAATTGATGCTCCAAACCCATTAGTATTAACCAGCGAGCAAGGGGGCATCAACGAAATTAAAGTTGAAGCAACAGGCGGTGATGGTAGTTATACCTATTATTTTAATGATCAATCTAATAGTGAAGGATCATACTTTATTAATCATACCGACACATATGTCGTAAGAGTAGTAGATGGTAAAGGTTGTGAAACTTCAATAGACGTATACTTAGAATTTATAGATATAGAAATTCCAAACTTCTTTACACCCGATGGTGATGGTATTCGTGACACTTGGGTAATTGGCAACTCAGAAGGATTCCCGAATATGATGGTAACTATTTTCGATAGGTACGGTAGACAGATTAAACAATACATTGGTATTGGTGAGTGGGATGGATCATACAAAAAAGAAGACCTACCGACTGGTGATTATTGGTACATAATAAAACTAAATGGACCGAATGATGAAAGAGAATTTGTCGGACATATGACAGTATATAGATAAATCGATTAATAACACTCTAAAACTACTTTTTATAATAAATCTACCCAAATACCGTTATTTCAGAGCCTAAAGTGTGTGTAAATGCCAAACGACCACCACTTTAAACAAACTAAAATAACGACCTACTTATGACTACGCCAAAATTTTTTGCCGGCAGTAATAGACTGAAAGTATTCATAGTTCTTGCTTTAGCAGTATCATCATTATTTGCATATGTACTGCCAAAAACTTCAACTATTGTATTAGAAAATACCAATATTGAGGAAGATATAGTTCTTCCGCCCCACCCGTTATCAGGACTATCAGATAATGTAGTGATTTGTGGTGATGATGGTAGTGAAGTACATGAAATCTTTTTGTGTGGTGCTAGTGACGAACGCTTACTCGCAACAAACATCTCTAACTTCAATCAAATAATTTGGTCGAAATTACAAGATGGAAGTTGTACAGCCTCACAACCAAACTGCCCAAATACATCACCAACTTGTACCTGGGATCAATTAAGTACTAATACACAATATACCGCAACAGAGAGTGGTGAATATAGAATTTACGTTCAATATAATGACAATAGTATCGAAAGGTACTATTTTAACGTTTACGCCAATGGCTTAAACCCAAACGCAGTGGTTACTGATATTGATTGTAGTGGACCAGGAAGTATTTCAATTAATAATGCTCCTTCAACTTACGAGTACAGTATAAATAATGGAGCAACTTGGCAAGACTCAAATGTTTTCTCCATCACAAGCGTTAACTCTTACAACATACAACTTAGAAGAAAAAACAATACAAGTGGATGTCTATTTGAGCTTAATGATATTGATGTAAACAACAATAGCATTGATGCTAGTGCTACAATACTTCCAATTACTTGCAACAATTCTAAGGGAGGAATACAAGTTGACATAAATGATGCTTCATCAACCTATATTTATGAAATTAGTCAAGGAGGGAGTTTAGTAAATTCATCTGGACCTGTTTCAAGTAGTTCTTATACTTTTAACAATTTAGATTCTGGTACTTATGATATTGAAATAAGAATTTCTAGTAATTCAACTTGTACTTGGACAGGAACTCAAACATTATCTCCTTTTAACGCTGTTCAACCCAGTGCAGTTGTCACGAAGAATATAGATTGTACAGATGCTATAATTGCTGTAACACAAACAGGTGGTACTGCTCCCTATGAATATAGCATAAATGGTAGTCCAACTTTCACCTCTTTTATATCAGGCAATCAAACAACAATTCCAATTACAGCTGCTGGTAATTATATAATAACGGTCAGAGACACTAATGGTTGTGAAGTTGATTCAGCACCTGTAGATGTAGTTGTAGAATCTGAAATTACTTATAGTGCAAATTCCAATAATATTACATGTAGTGGTAACGATGATGGGAATATTTCAATAGATGTTACCGATTCTCAAGGTTATTCTACAACTTTTAGTAACGATGGAGGAAGCACTTTTCAGACTTCTAATGTCTTTAGTAATCTAGCAAGCGGCACTTACAATATTGTTATTAGAAAACAAAAAGCAGGAAGTTCATGTGATTTAGTCCATGGAGATATTACCATAAATACTAGTCCTGCATTTAATGTTTCTGCATCTGTTACTCAACAGATAGACTGTACAAACGGATCAGCTACAATCGCAGCAAGTGTAACTTCAGGCGGAACTGCTCCATTTGAATACAGTACAAATGGTGTTAATTTTCAAACTTCTACTGATTTTACAGGATTAGGAGCTGGAGATTATACAATTACCGTTAAAGACGTAAATGGGTGTACTTCAACTGTTGATCAGACCGTAACTTCTGGTTCTAACCTATCAGATCTTACATTTTTAACTAGCAATATAGATTGCACAACAGGTGCAACTGATGTACAAATAATAGTTCAAGGCGGTACAGCACCATTTATATACAAAACTACTGCTCCAAGCGCTGTAACAGCACCTGGCGACACATTTAACGGTCTTACTCCAAACACTTACACTTTTGAAATAACTGGTGATGATGGTTGTAAAATAGTACGAAATTATATTGTACCAGAACCAAATGTTATTCAAGTTACTGCATCTGTAAAAAACAATGTAAGTTGTTTTACTTCAGGTACAGCTGACGGTGTTGTAGATTTAACTGTAAACAATTTTGATACAGAATATAGTATAACTGTCGAAGACAGTGCTGGCAATTCTACTGGGTCACATGATGCCAATAACATTACCACAACTAATTATTCAATTACTGGTCTACCTGCAGACACTTTTACCATTTATATTTCAGACGCCTCTAGTGTTTGTCCAAAACCTATAGTGGTTACCGTTGCTGCTCCTGCATCTGCATTAACTGTAGATTCTATCAATGTTGCACATTTAAATTGTGGAACACCAGGATCTGTGACTATTGAAGCTTCAGGTGGTTGGGGCAATTATACATATACTGTTGAACAGCCCGATAACACTTTTACACCTTTTCAGTCGAGCAAGACAATTACCGGTCTTACCCAAGTTGGTACACACATTGTGAATGTACGTGATGTTAATGGATGTTTAGTTGACACTACAACTTTTGATTTAGAAGATCAAGGCGGTCCAGTTTCAGTAGTAGATCAAGCTAATTCTAATTACTGCTATAGCACATCAACACAAGGAGAATTAAAAATTGATGTAACAGATAATGGCTATGCTCCATACTTTTATGTAGTTAATAATGGAACACCACAACCTGTTGTTTTGGGCACCTTTACATTATCAAACTTAACCCCAGACACTTATGAAGTAAAAGTTATTGGAAATAATGGTTGTGAAACGATTGTTGCTGACACCAATATTTCTGGGCAATTATTTGCACTAGGCAGTATTACAAAACCTTTGGGTTGTGGCTCTGACCCAGATGCTAATATTACTGTTGTACCAGAAGAAGGTTATCCACCATATACATATCGCGTAGATTCAGGTGCTGGTTACAGCGCCACAACAATGCCATTCACAACTTCTGTTGCAGGCACTTTCACTTTTGAAGTTACCGATGCAAAAGGGTGTATGTTTATTACTGACCCAATAGAGGTTACAGCATCACCTGCAATGACAGTTTCAACAAATATTTCAAATACTGCCTGCGGCAAAGAAGGAACAGGTTCAGTTGAATTAGCTGCACATGGTGGCACCCCACCATTTGCTTATAGCTTTGATGGTAGTGCTTTTACACCTCAAACATTATATAATGGCTTAGATGCAACTACCTACACTTATTCTGTTAGAGATGCACTAGGCTGCGAAATTCTAAATCAAGTTGCCATTGTTGGTGCTGAAGCTGCTATTACTGCTGACATTGTCAAAACTGATATTACATGTGATCCATTAAACGGTGGTACACAATGGGGTAATACCAATGTTAACAATGTGCAAAATGCGACTGGTTTAATTAACATTCAACTTATACGGGTTAGTAGCGCTGCTGATCATGCAGCAGGAACAGGTAGAGAATGGACTTATAGAAACTACGAAAATGTAGATATGAGCACCCGTCCAAGTGGATATAATATTAGAATGTATTGGCCGCTTCCATTTTATGTACGAATTATAGATGAAAAGGGATGTATTTTTGAATCTGATGTTTTCGAAATTGAACAACCTCCTTTACCATGGGCACAAAAAGCGGAGGCCGATTTAGATCAATCTTGTGCTAATGGAGCCACTTTTGAAATTGAAGTAGGAGATCCAACAAATCTAATAGGTCCATTTCAATACCGCATCTGGCCATATGATGTAGATAACCCACCTTCTTGGCGTAGTTTTGAAGTACCTAATTCTCCAATTTCTGGAACTGTTGGTGAAAACGAAGCTTATGGTGAAGATACAGACATTGGTTTATATGAAAGAGATTTAAGAGTTAGCGGTTTACTTTTTGGTGTTAGCTATTCTATCGTATTGTATGACGAAAACACAGGCTGTCAACGTTGGCGTAGCTTAGGTGTTGTTCACGCACCTGAAGCACCTAATAATGCTATTGATGTTGTTTCTACACCACAAAGTTTATCTTGTTATTCTGGTACTGATGGAAGAGTAAGATTTAACGTACAGGGCGCAGATGATTTTGATGGCGATGGAAACACAACCATTCAATGGTCTATTAAACATACAAGTGATTATGGTCAAGGAGGTTCGATTACGAGCTACAGACAAGATGGAACACATACTGTACCTAATGCATCTGCGGGCAGCATAGACATTGATGTCTCTAATCTAAGGGTCGCATGGTATGTTGTTGAAATTGAGACAGAATCTGGTTGTAAATCAGGAAATAGATTTTTAATATACAGGCCTAAATCCAGACTTACCTTAGAACTAGATCAATATGTTTCAGCCAGTTGTAATTATGGAGCCCAAATTGCAGTTACTGCTAAAGGCGGTTGGGATGACCAAAACTATTTTAACGTACGTAATAAACTAGATCAAACTGGTTGGCATGAATATGAGTATGCTTATGTAGTAGCTAGTGATTATCCAGATCCAACTCTAATTCCTGCTACATCTTGGGGTGCTAATACTTTTGCAACAGTAAATCCAACGGCATATGACGGTGACCGCAATGTATACCAAGTTTTTGTTAGAGATGGTGGTGGTTGTATAGCTGAATTAGACACACCAATTACAATTACTTATGATGACGAGCCAGTAATTGACACAGTAGATGTTACCAACAGATGTACGTCTACAAACGAACTATATGATATTGTAGTTACACTTTCAAATCAAGGTACCAATCCAATTAATGGAGCTCCTTCATATATTTGGGATGGTGAAGTGACAACTTCTTCTACAAGAAGGTTAGGCCCTGGTAATCATACTTTAGAAGTAAAAGATGAAAAAGGATGTTCCGTTACAGAAAACATCTTCATTTACCCTCAAATGGTAACTTCTGCTAAGGTAACAGAATTAGAACCTTGTAGTCCTCCAAATAGTGGAGAAGTTACAATTACCGTTTATGGTGGATCTTTAGATTATACTTTTGAACGATTAGATAATGGTGAAACAAATAATACTGGAATATTTACAGGGCTTACACATTCTACATCTTATGATTTTAGAATTACAGATAATCAATCAGGTTGCCCAGTACAAAATATTACAGGTGTTACAATAGATGCTCCTGTACAACCAGATTTTGTTATTGACTCTATTGAGCATGTTACGTGTAATGGCGCCGATGATGGAAAAATAGTTGTATCTCAAGCTCCATCTTCAGAAAATTTAGATGTAACCTATGATTATAGTTTAGATGGTATTACCTATCAAGCATCCAATGTGTTTGATGGTTTAGCACCTGGTGTTTATACAAATGTTAGCGTACGTTCTTCAAAGAACTGTATTCAAATATTACCTACACAAACCATTACAGAACCTTCGGCATTAGTTTTAGACCCTCCTACTGTTTCACCATTTACGTGTACAACAGATAATGGACTAGGAATGGCAACTATTACTGCAACCGTTGATAATGGAACCGGAACACCGACAGGTACAGCTCCTCATAATTATAGTTTTGGTGGCAGTAGTTTTAGTACTACCAATACATTTGACATCGCTTATACTAATGTAGCACAAACAATTACTATTGATGTAATTGATACAAATGGTTGTACAGATCAAACTTCAGTAACAATACCTGCAGCTACTAAAGTAACAGCTACTATTGTGGAAACACAACCAATGGACTGTGATGACGATGCTATTTTTAATGTAGTTGGAGCCGATGGTAGTGGTATTCCTAATTATGAAACAAGAGAACTTCCTTCAGGTAATTTAATTAATGGTACTGGTCACGGTACTATAACTATTCCTGCAGGCAGCCCTGGAACTTATGTGTATGAACTTACCGACACAGTTACTGGTTGTTCAGCAAAAGTAAGTTATACTGTTGCTCCTTTTGAAACAATAGAAGTAACTGCTACCAAATTAGATGACATTACGTGTTTTACATCAACAAATGGTGGTTTGGAGTTTTCAGTTTCAGGTTACACAGGTGCTTACGATTATGATGTTTATAATACAAATGCACCAAGTACTTCTATTTTGAATGGCTCTAGTAATACATCTATGGGTGCAGTAAGTATAAACACTTTAGGTGCTGACACGTATTTTGTAGTTGTAGATGCCACTGATGCTCCAAAATGTGAGGCAGAATCGAATTACATCACAATACAATCTCCTGCTGAAGTACTTGACTTCACGTATCAGACTACCCAACAATTAAGTTGTGTACCTGGTAGTGATGCTCAAATAACTGCAACACCTATTGGTGGATGGTCTGGATATGAATTTGAATTAATAGACCCAGCTAATCCTGGAACTCCAATTCAATCATTTGATCCTAATAATGTATTTAGCGGTTTAACTTCAGGCATTAACTATGAGCTTACCTTAAGAGATTCTGGTGGTTGCGACAATGTTATGCAAGTTATTACCATACCTACAATTGATGCGATTATTTTAACCGAAACGAGTACGAATCCAACTTGTCCTGGTGCCGTAAACGGAAATATTACTGTAAACGCAACACGAGAATTTGGTAACGGACATACAAACTTCTCTTATGTTTTAAATAATATAACAGATGGTGTAAGCCGAGTTCCACAAAGTGGTAATGTTTTCAATAATTTAATTGAAGGACAATATTCTGTTACTGTAACGGATGGAAGAGGTTGTGATGTTACCACTGTTGTTATCGATTTAATAGACCCAGCAGAAGTAACTGTTGATGCTGCTATAACACAAGAGCCTAGTTGTACACCGAATCAAGGTGAAATAACATTGTCCGCAACAGGTGGATCAGGAGTGTATGAATATAGCATGATTGATCCTGCCTCGGGCACATGGACCTCTAATAATGTTTTCTCTAATTTAGGACCTGGCACATATGAGTTCTTAGCGCGTGATGCTGACCCTTTAAATCTTTGTGAGTCTCCAATTTCTGTGATTCGAACTATAAATGTGGTTGACCCTCTAGAAGTTACTGTTGATGCAACAAACACAGTTATCAACTGTTTCAGTGAAATGGATGCTGTACTTATTGCAGAAGCTACAGGTGGTCTAGGTGATTACACCTACGAACTACAAGATGGTTCTGGTACTGTTTTAGTACCCGCTCAAGCATCAGGTATTTTTGAAAACTTGGGTGCTGGCACATATAGAATTAGAGCCTTAAGTGGAATTGATTGTGTAGACATCTCTGATAATATCAGTATAATCGAACCTCCATTACTTAGAGCTACTTTATCTGACCAACGCGATGTGCAATGTTTTGGTGAAGCTGATGGTAATGCAACTATAACAGTTACTGGTGGTGTTAGCCCATATAGCTACACCATATCTTCAGAACCTCAAAAAACATTGGATACCAATTTCTTTGAAAATCTAGATGTAGGCAATTACACTGTAATTGTACAAGATGCTAATGGTTGTGATGTTGAAGTACCTATCGTAATAGATGGTCCGACTGAAGCTCTAGCAGTAGCAATCAATAGAGTAGAAGATGAATTATGTTCTAGTGATGATAATGGGCTAATAGAATTACAAATAACTGGTGGAACAGCTCCATATGAATACAGCTTGCAAAACACTAGCGGTTCATTTAGTCCAGTTGGGAATCCAAATTCTTTGGTAATCGACAACTTAGATGGTGGTGCATACATCGTGTATATTAGAGATGCCAATAGTTGTACAGAAAACATCTTACAAGAAATAGAAGTAGGGGCTGATTTAACAGCTACTTATGAAACAATCTATGAATGTAGAGATGGGCAACCAGTAAGCATTACAACAGTTACTGTACAAGACGATACTATTGCCGGAGATGTCATGTATGCTTTAAATTCTGAAGATATTAATGCAGCACAGGATAGTCCCATATTCGAAAATATCACTCCGGGTACAAACTATATCAGCATTTTACATTCTGGTGGTTGTATTGAGCGACTTGATAATATTGAAATTGATGCTCCAAACCCATTAGTATTAACCAGCGAGCAAGGGGGCATCAACGAAATTAAAGTTGAAGCAACAGGCGGTGATGGTAGTTATACCTATTATTTTAATGATCAATCTAATAGTGAAGGATCATACTTTATTAATCATACCGACACATATGTCGTAAGAGTAGTAGATGGTAAAGGTTGTGAAACTTCAATAGACGTATACTTAGAATTTATAGATATAGAAATTCCAAACTTCTTTACACCCGATGGTGATGGTATTCGTGACACTTGGGTAATTGGCAACTCAGAAGGATTCCCGAATATGATGGTAACTATTTTCGATAGGTACGGTAGACAGATTAAACAATACATTGGTATTGGTGAGTGGGATGGAACTTATAAAAAAGAAGACCTACCAACCGGTGATTATTGGTACATAATAAAACTAAATGGACCGAATGATGAAAGAGAATTTGTCGGACATATGACAGTATATAGATAAAAAAAAGCGCCAATTGGCGCTTTTTTATTTTCTTTTAATCCGAAACATTTCCTAATAAATAATCTGGCTAATACTAAATTTTTAATATTTTTTGTCAAAAGAAGTTAACCTTTTGCAATAGTTTTCATAAAGAAAAGCATATTAATCTTTAAAGCTTTTAATTATGAAAACTGTTATAAAATTTATTACAAGCGGACTACTTCTAATGTCTTTGATGATGACCTCTTGTCAAAAAGAAGAACATGATAATGATATAAGTGTAGAAGAATCCTTAGAAGAAGGTTTTACCAGTAAAACGGGTTACAATGATTCGGAACTCGTGTCAAGTCTAGAAACATTAACTCCCGTATTATATAAACAATATAGTGGGTCTTTAAGTAGAGAGGATGCAGAAACCTCCTTTCTAGAGGACGTACATAACTTCATGATAGAAGAAAAAAGTACCAGCAAATCAGAAGCTTTCATATATTTTAAGGTTGCTATCAGAACTGATACCGATCCTTACAGTCAAACTGATGGAAATGTCTGGGGTAGGATTAATTTTTTAACTAACAATGGAGATTATCAAGTACCTTGGTTCAGATTAAATGATCCCTCAAGAAATGACTTTGAAAATGGTTCTTGGGACTTTTTCTATTTAAGAGTTCATATACCAAGATCAGATTGGATTGAGGTGAAAAATGCCACCTTAGCCCTACAAGGTACTGATGGATGGAATGTCAAATGGTTTGACGTTCATTTACAAGATGATAGTAGATATTCAAGAGCTTCTGGTAGAACCGATATCTATGATAATCCAGAAGTTTGGTTGGATAATACAACTAATAGTGGGTGGGATTTTTACAATACTGGAAATGCCGGTAGAGGTAGGTTAACCTTCTAATAAATATTCTAAAAACTAAAAACCACGGTTAAAATAAACTGTGGTTTTTAGTTTTAATTTAGTACTGTTTTTATTTTTCCACTTCCACTAAAATCGGACAATGGTCACTATGCCTTGCCTCAGATAAAATCACAGATCGTTTCAATCTGCTTTCAAGAGGTTCTGAAACCATCCCATAATCTAAACGCCAACCTTTATTATTATTTCTGGCATTCGCCCTGTAGCTCCACCAAGTATAATTATCTGGCTCATCATTAAAGTATCTGAAACTATCAATAAATCCACTTTTGATGAAATTACCTATCCACTCACGTTCTACAGGTAAAAATCCTGATACATTCTTTAATCCTACAGGATTGTGGATATCAATGGCCTCATGACATATATTATAGTCTCCAAGCACAATTAAATTTGGTCTTTCTTTTCGCAATTCATTTACGTACTCTTGAATTTCATCCATGTAATTCAACTTAAAATCCAAACGCGCAATATTAGTACCTGATGGTAAATACATGCACATAATAGAAATATCGCCAAAATCCGCTCTTAGATTTCTTCCTTCAAAATCCATAGTTTCAATACCTGTACCAAATTCTATATGGTCAGGTTTAGTTTTGGATAAAATAGCCACTCCACTATATCCTTTTTTCTGTGCACTATACCAATAATTATATGCATACCCAGCAGCTTCAAAAACAGACAAATCTAGTTGATCTTCTTGCGCCTTAATCTCTTGTAAACAAATTACATCAGGATCTACAGATTGCAACCAATCTATAAAGCCTTTTTTTAATGCAGCACGAATTCCATTTACGTTATAGGATACTATTTTCATTAAGTTTTAATTTAATTCGAAAATAAAGAATGTTTTAGGGATTAAAAAAGTTTGGAACGCAAATTGATTTAACATTACTACAAATCCCTTTTAAGATGAAAAAGTTATTATTTTTTATTTTCATTTCAAGTACTTTGTTAGTTAATGCTCAAGGTTATCGAGATAACTATAATAATCATGAGGTACGTTTTAATATGGGTCGATTTTTGGCTACTACCGCTATAGAAGGTTCTTATGAATACTACTTTACACCAGATACAAGTATTGGTGGTACTATTTATTTTAATAGTGATTTATATAGCCGTACTGGTAATTTTGGTATTGGTCCAAACCTAAGAGCATATTTTGGTTATAACCCAAAAAGCGGGGTATTTGCAGAAGCCTTTGCGCTATATTATACGGGTGACATAGATAACACTAACAACTTAGGCGCTCGAAATAATGATTATAACTCCACGGCATTAGGACTCGGCTTAGGGCGAAAATGGTCTACTTTCGGGCAGAAATTAACTTTTGAAATTTCTGCTGGTTTAGGACGAAACATTTATGTCGAAGATTTTCAGAATAACTTTATATATCGAGCAGGATTGTCGCTAGGTTTTAGATTTTAAGTTTTATTTTTACGTTTCACAAAATTTACATGAAACACATTTATCTCCTATTTCTTTTAGGCCTATATTCTATTCAAGCACAAGAAACCACCCAAAAAGACAGTATAACGCAACTAGATGAAGTTATTTTACTAGATGCCTTAAAAACTAAAAATACAACTGGCATAACTCAATCTGATATTTTAGGTGCCAAAATTTTTCAAAATTATAGCCCAATTGATATGGTATCCGCCATTAATCAAATAACAGGTGTTTACATTCATTCAGGTGCCCTAAATACTAATAGAATTACAATACGTGGAATAGGCGCAAGAACACTTTTCGGCACTAATAAGTTACGATTGTATTACAATGACATTCCAATTACGAATGGTTCTGGATCGTCCGAAATCGAAGCTTATGATTTAGAAAATCTAAGTCAGATTGAAGTAGTAAAAGGACCTAAAGGAACAGCTTTCGGCAGTAATTTAGGAGGAGCAATAATTTTAAATCCAAAACAAGCGATAGGAAAATCTACGAGTTTCTTCAATAATTTTACTGTTGGCTCATTTGGCTTAATTAAAAATAATTTATCATTCAATCATTTTGATGGCAAACTCAGACTTGGCTTACAATATGGCCATACAGAAACAGATGGTTATCGAGATAATAATAATTTTGAACGCGACGGTTTACTTTTAAACACATCATATCTAATAAATGAAAATAATAAAATAAGCTTACTTATTAATCACATAGATTATTCGGCACAAATACCGAGTTCGTTAGGTGCTACAGCTTTTGCTGAAAACCCAAAACAAGTAACTTTTACTTGGCGTGTATCGCAAGGTTATGAAGCAAACAACTATAGCTTATTAGGACTTAATTATGAACATAAATTTAGTGACAAATTAAAAAATTCAACGAGTGTTTTTTATAATTATTTAGATCATTACGAACCTGCCCCTTTTGGAATTTTAGATGAATTCACTAATGGTTATGGACTTAGAAGTCGATTTATGGGCACCTTAAATTTTTCTAATATTTCAGCTGAATACACCTTTGGAGTAGAATTACTCAAGGATGAATACAATTGGAATCAATTCGAAAATTTATATCAGGATAATAATGGCAATGGCAGTTTACAAGGCGAACAATATGCCGCAAACAAAGAATTCAGAAGACAATTCAATGGTTTTAGCACTGTATTAGTACCTTTTTCCGAAGCTTTTTCTGCACAATTAGGGTTAAATATCAATAAAACAAATTATGACTATCGTGACCAGTTTAATTCTGGAGCAGAAAACAAAAGTGCTAAACGCAGCTTTAAAGCAATACTACTTCCGAGTCTTGATTTAAAATATGCATTTTCAGATGCTAATAGCTTATATGGTAATGTAAGCAGAGGATTTTCAAACCCCAGTTTAGAAGAGACCTTAACACCGGATGGAGTCATTAATCCTAATATTTCTCAAGAAACTGGCACCAATTATGAAATAGGTTCACAATTATTTTTTGACAATAAAAAACTTTCTATAAACATTGCATTATACCAAATGAACATTAACAATTTGTTGGTTGCTGAAAGGGTTATTGACGACCAATATATTGGGAAAAATGCAGGTAAAACAAGGCATCAGGGAGTTGAACTAGCACTTAGTTACCATTTAAATATGGGAACTAAGTTTCAAATAACTCCATTTTTAAACTATACCTATAACAATCATAAATTTATTGAGTTTATCGACGAAGATGAAGATTTTTCAGGAAATCCATTAACCGGTGTACCCAAAAATAGTGTTACTTCGGGGCTCCAAATGCAATTTTTCAATAATTTCTATTGGAATACCACACACCAATATGTAAGTTCAATTCCACTTACAGATTCCAATTCTCTATCGAGTGACTCCTATAGTATATTACATACTAAAATCGGATACCAAAAGAAGATTACTAGTAATTTCACATTAGGCATAGACATGGGCATAAACAACCTTTTTAATGCTGCTTATGCCCAATCTGTTCTTATTAACACACAAGGTTTTGGTGGCAATGAACCACGATACTACTACCCCGGAAATGGTATAAATTATTATGCTGGCATACGTCTAGGTTATCGACTTTAAATAAAAAATTAACCCATCTTCATTAACCAAGATTTCATATCTACCGCAGTATGAATAATTTGTTTTAGTGCAGCTATTTCAACACGTTCTTGTTCCATTGAGTCGCGATGACGTATAGTCACTGTTTTATCTTCTAAAGATTGATGATCTACAGTAATACAAAACGGCGTACCATTAGCGTCTTGCCTTCTATAACGGCGCCCTACTGCATCTTTTTCATCATATAAAACATTAAAATCCCATTTAAGATCTTCAATAATTTCTTTAGCTAGTTCTGGCAATCCATCTTTTTTCACTAATGGAAAAACCGCAGCCTTTGTTGGAGCTAAAACAGCTGGTAGTTTTAAAACAGTTCTTGTAGAACCGTTCTCTAATTCTTCTTCTTTAAGCGAGTTTGAGAAAACTGCTAAGAACATTCTATCTAAGCCAATTGAGGTTTCTAAAACATAAGGCACATAACTTTCTCTAGTTTCAGGGTCAAAATATTGCAACTTTTTGCTTGAAAATTTTTCATGTTGGGATAAATCAAAATCAGTTCGAGAATGGATTCCTTCTAACTCTTTAAATCCAAATGGAAAACGAAATTCAATATCCGAAGCTGCATCCGCATAATGTGCTAACTTCTCATGATCATGAAAACGATAATTTTCTTCTCCTAAGTTTAAAGAAAGATGCCACTTCATTCTATTTACTTTCCATTTCTCGTACCATTCTTGCTGTGTACCTGGCTTAATGAAAAACTGCATTTCCATTTGTTCAAATTCACGCATTCTAAAAATAAATTGTCGTGCAACAATTTCATTTCTAAAAGCTTTACCAGTTTGAGCGATTCCAAACGGAATCTTCATCCGTCCAGTTTTTTGAACATTTAAGAAATTAACAAAAATACCTTGTGCAGTTTCTGGTCTTAAGTACAAATCCATAGCACTTTCAGCAGTAGCACCAAGTTTTGTACCGAACATTAAATTGAATTGTTTTACATCAGTCCAATTTTTAGACCCAGACATAGGGCATGCTATTTCAAGTTCTTCAATAAGTTTTTTAACATCAGCTAAATCTTCATTTTCCAAAGACTTACCCAATCGCTTCAAAATAGTTGTAGCTTGTTCTTGATATTCAACGACCCTTGGGTTGGTTGCCAAAAATTGCTCTTTATCAAATTTATCACCAAAACGTTTGGCAGCTTTTTTGACATCTCTTTCTATTTTGGCCTCAAGTTTAGCTACATAATCTTCCACTAAGACATCTGCTCTATATCTTTTTTTTGAATCTTTATTATCTATAAGTGGATCATTAAAAGCATCCACATGGCCAGAAGCTTTCCAAATTGTAGGATGCATAAATATCGCCGAATCAATTCCAACAATATTGTCATTGAGTTGCACCATTGCTTTCCACCAATACTCTCGTATGTTTTTCTTGAGTTCAGCACCATTTTGTGCATAGTCATACACAGCACTTAATCCATCATATATTTCACTAGATTGAAATACATATCCGTATTCTTTTGCGTGTGAAATTACTTTTTTGAAATCGTCTTCCTGTTTTGCCATTTGACAAAAATAGAATTTTACAAACTAAGGAAATAAATTATTTTAAACGAAATTCGGTTGTAGCAAGAAGTTTATCGTTTTCAAACACATTTAAGGTATAAATACCACCTTCTAAAGAGCCTTTTGGTAGTGTAATAAAGTCACAAACTCTTGTTTCTTCACCGCTATACAAAAGTTGTACTCTTTTACTATATACATTACCATTTACAGTAATAGTGTTCGCATTATCTTCAACAATGCGCATATTAGGATCTAAAAATTGGAAATAAACTATTTTTTCCTGTTTTTTAGCAGCAATATCGGATGAAATTGTGATACAACCTCTTAGTTTTTCAACAATAGAAGCTTTGGTTGTAATTATGGCACTTGCGTCTCTTACTCTTAAACCTGCGCCTTCTGTCTGCTCTTTATCAAGCTCCAAGTATTTCTTCTTCTTTAATTCTTCGTTAAGCTCCTTCTGCTTTTTACGCTGCAAAGATTCCACCTTGGTCATTTGATTTCGGGCATCTTGTAGCGATGCAATTTCTTTTTGACTGTTCTCGTACTTATCCGCCAATAATGAACTATTGTACTTAAGAAAATTGTTTTTAAGCTTAAGACTATCATTTTGTGCCTCTAATCTTCTAAGTTCTGATTTATACTCGCGTAGCTTTTCAACAGTGAAGTTCAATCTACCTACTGAATCTTGTAACTGCTGAACCTGATACCTAGATCTTTCAAGTTCTATTTCATCAACTTCATTTCTAGAAGCGAGTCTGTCTAAATCAGCTTTCATTAGAGTAAGGTCCTTAACTAGAATTTCCTTTTCATTCTCTAGAAACGAAATTTCACTCTGAGACTGAGTATAACTGTAGTAGTAAGCAATTAAAATTGCTAGGATTACAGCTATCAGGGCAGCAAAAATTATTTTATTGTTGAATTTTTTATCTTGGGCGTTCATTCAGCAAAATTATAAGTAGGCAACTTTTTAATTAGTTTAATAAATAATGTGTGCAAAACTATCAAATATAGTAAATGATATAAGCAGTATCCTAGTCCCAAAGGTGTGTTTTGGCTGTAATACACATTTATTGGGTGGAGAACACCTTATATGCACAACTTGTAGAAATGATTTACCGCTTACCGATTATACTTTTAACGTAGAAAACACCGTTGACCGTATTTTTTATGGTCGAATTAACGTTAAAAAGGCAAATTCTTTTCTTTTTTTCACTGAAAACGGCATTGTACAACAGCTTTTACATCATTTAAAATATAAAAATCAAGAAGTTGTCGGCGATTTTATAGGCGAATGGTTTGGAAATACTATAAAAACCAATGGTTTTATCGATGTTATTGATTACGTAATACCAGTTCCATTACATTCTAAAAAACTACGCAAAAGAGGTTATAATCAAGTTTCGCGTTTTAGCCAACACCTAGCAAGATGTTTAAATGCCGAGTATCGCGAGGATATATTATTAAAAACTTCCAATTCAAGAACACAGACTAAAAAAGGAAGGCTTGGTCGTTGGTTTGAGAACAAATCACTGTATACACTATCAAATACAATGGAACTGGCATCTAAAAATGTATTACTAGTAGATGATATTATAACTACGGGCGCAACCATAGAATTGTGCGCTAAGGCCTTACAAGAATCAAAAAATATAAATATCTATGTAGCGAGTATGGCAGTTGTTCCCTTCTTACAAAATTGATCAAATGCTAAATTCTTCCATTTATTTAATATTAGTCGTTTCTTTGTTATCGAATTGGTTTGAATTAATGTCATGACAAGACGCTTTATTGCTTGTATTTTTCTTTTTTTAATCGTTGCAGCGTTGGTACAATGTGCTCGTCGCGGAAGTCCTACTGGCGGACCGAAAGATTTAGAGCCCCCAATATTACTTAAGTCAGAACCACCGAATATGACCACTGAATTTAAAGCCAAAAGAATTAGGCTTTATTTCGATGAGTATATCACCTTAAAAGATATTCAAGATCAATTAATTGTTTCGCCACCGCTAAAATACACACCAACAATAACACCACAAGGGGGTGCGAGCAAATATGTTGAGATTAAAATCAAAGATACTCTTAAAGAAAACACTACTTACACCTTTAATTTTGGACAAAGCATTGTAGACCATAACGAAGGTAACCCGAGTAGTTTTTTAAGTTATGTTTTTTCGACTGGCACCTATATCGACTCGTTAACAGTATCTGGTGTTGTAAAAGATGCTTTCAAGAGAAAAGCTGAAGAATTTATTAGTGTAATGCTTTATGAAATTGACACCGCTTATAACGATTCAACAATTTTTAAAAAACCACCTAATTATATCACAAATACCTTAGACAGCACCGTCATATTTACACTAAAAAACATAAAGGCCGGTAAATACAAATTATTTGCACTCAAAGATGAAGCTAAGAACAATATTTTTGATCAGAATGCAGATAAAATAGCGTTTTCTAGGGATACTGTTAATTTACCTACAGATAGCACCTACCTATTAACTTTATTTAAGGAAATACAAAATTATAGCATTCAAGTACCTAGTTATGAGGCTACCAATAAAATAGCATTTGGATACTATGGTTTAAAAGAAGACTTTAGAATAGAGCATTTAACAGTATTACCAGACACTGTTGAATACAAATATTTAAAACTTCGGGGTAAAGACACGCTTAATTTTTGGTTTACGCCTACTAATTTAGATTCTATTGTTTTTCTCGCTATAAACGATAAGCTCTCACTAATTGACACATTTACTGTAAAAAAGCGAAAAGTAGGTACAGATTCTTTGCAATTAAGTCCCAATCAATCTGGGGGCTTAGATTTCAATAAAGATTTCACTATCATGTTAAATACCCCTATTTCTAAAATTGATAGTACCAAGTTTAGTATGATTGACAAAGATTCTGTTAAAGTGAATTTTAATGTAATGATAGATAGCATTGAAAATGAAATAGATTTCGATTTTATAAAGGAACCCAATCAAAGCTATTCCCTAAACATCATGCCTGGTGCGGTAACAGATTTTTTTGAAGAATCTAACGATACGTTAAATTATAATCTATCTACAAATAGTCCTGCTGATTATGGAAATTTGAGATTAAAAATACAAATTGATTCTACAGCATATCCACTAGTTATTCAACTCACAGATCAACAAGGTGCAATTAAGCAAGAAATTTATGCGGAAAAGCCTAAAGTTCTTGAATTTAATAATGTTGAACCCTCTAAATATTTTTTACGTGTCATTTTCGATGAAAATGGTAATAAAACATGGGATACTGGTAACTTTCTTAAAAAAATACAACCAGAAAGAGTCAGCTATCATCCAGACACTTTAGAAATAAGAGCAAATTGGGAAATAGAAGAGACATTTCTCATAAATAATTAAAGATGCTCCACTTCGTTAATTAGCTATAAATCAAGTTCTAAAACTACTGATTTCAATAGGTATTACTCATATTCATTCTTTTGTAGTGTACTACATACTTTTTAAGTGTTTTCTTACGTTAAGTAGTAATAAACCAGAATGTTTTTTAGTATTAAATGACCGACATAGTAACATCTTCTATTTCTTTATTCGTTAAGAGTTCACCAAAAGCAATAGCATCGATGAAAAAGCAGTAAGTCGAGTATCTTTAAAATGAACTAAAGATTAAAGATATGATTACTCAAATTACTGCTGTACCGAAGTTATACATTGGCATTGACATTCACAAGAGAAGTTGGAAAGTACATTGTGCTACAGATTTGTTTTCAGGCAAGTCTTTTTCAATGAATCCGAACCCGGAACAACTTAAAGATTATGTTGATAAACATTTCGCTAATTATGAAGTATCGACCGCATACGAGGCGGGTTGCTGTGGATATTCAGCGCATCGTTGTTTCGAATCTTATGGTTGGTTTTCGTTAGTAGTTAATCCTGCTGATATTCATAGAAAGGGTAAGGAGAAACATACCAAGACCGATAAGATAGATGCCCAGCTTATATCCAGAGAACTTAAAGATGGTAGATTAGAAGGTATTCATATTCCTGATGTTGACCGTGAAGAACTTCGAAGTCTTTTTCGTCGTCGCAATGATTTGGTAAAGGATTTTCGGAGGATAAAGAGTTATATAAAAATGCAGCTTTTATATTTCGGTATTAAAGAGCCAGAAGAATTTGACAACGACCATTGGAGTCATAAGTATAGGAAATGGTTAGATGATATTGTGTTTAAAAACCCAACAGCAAAAGCAACTTTAGAGAGCCGTATGCGTTTCTTTCGTTTTGTAGACCAAGAGCTTCGAGATGTTTCTACTCAGCTTCGTAGGTATTGCAAAACGTACCATAAGAAGGATTATATGTTGCTTCGCAGCATACCTGGCATTGGAGGAATTGTTGCTTGTGGTATTTTATGTGAATTGGGAGATTTACGACGTTTTAATAGTGTCAAACATTTGGCTGGTTATGTTGGTCTGGCACCTGGAGTTCACCAAAGTGGAAGTAACTATAAAACCCTTGGTATAACTCCACGTGCACATCGTTTAATACGGAGTTATTTTGTAGAGGCATCTTGGCAGGCGATACGAGCTGATCCAGTGATGCAAGCATACTATCGTAAGCACCAAGGTAGAAATGTAAAGAGTATCATTATCAAAGTAGCGAGAAAACTACTTAGTAGAACATTAGCTGTTATTAAAACAGAGACTCCTTATTGCATAGGAGTACTAGAATAAAAAAATAACCATAACAAAGCTCACAAAATAGTAGTGAAACTCGTACCACAAAACAACGTGGGTGATCCAAGAAATTGGAATCACATCTTTATAGCAAGTGGCCGAGTTTATTATAATTTATAATCATACAGATGCTGGTGAACCCTGAAAATAGGTGTATCACAAATAGGATGCGGAGCAAGTTATATTAAAAGAAAAAAAGGTGGTTTAAAGCAAAAAGAAAATATTAATTAACTTTAGAGAACTGGACTAGGGCTTTTCATAGGAGCCGTTGTTGACACTGATATGCGCCTAATTGGGTATTCAGATGTTTGGTTAGACGATATCGCTCAAAGAAAGAATTCCGTATTAGGTAGATCGTATTATGAGATTTTGCCCAATACTTCTGAGGATTTAAAAGAAGTACACAGAAATTGTCTTCAAGGAAGTAAAATAGCATCAAAAACGACTAAAACCATTAACTCTAAAGGGAATATAAAATGGTTAAAAAGAGACATTAATTCTTGGGTAGACGAGAAAGGCAATATACTAGGTTTAAAAATTGTTGAAGAAGACATAACCATAGATAAGCATCGCGAACAATTGCTATTAAAAGCACAAAATGTAGCTAGAATTGGTAGTTGGGAAGTTGATATGCGCAGTGGCCAGGTTCATTGGACTGATGTTACTAAAGAAATACATGAAGTACCAAAAGACTTTGAACCAAACTTAGAAGATTCTATAAATTTTTATAAAAAAGGACAATCTCGCGACGAAATCACACAAGTAGTTAGTGATGCAATTGCACACGGTACAACTTGGGATGTTGAACTCCAAATCATTACTGCGAAGGGAAATGAAATATGGGTGCGCGCTAAGGGTGAGACAGAAATATTTGATGGAAAGTGCATTCGCATTTATGGTACATTTCAAGATATTGATGAGAAAAAGAGAATTGAAGTTGAGTATCGCACGGTCTCAGACCGTTTGACCATGGCTACTAATGCGGCTAAAATTGGTATTTGGAATTACAACTTTGAGGAAAACGAACTGCATTGGGATGATATTACATTTGAAATTTACAAATCTGAAAAAAGCATTTTTGATGGTTACAACACCTTACGTTCAGTCGTTCATCCCGATGATTTAGACAAAAGCGTTAAAGCATTAAAAATAGCCCTAGATGGAGACAAAAAATTTGATACAGAATTTCGAATTATATGGCCCGATGGAAGTATAAGACATATTAAGGGCAGAGGGGTTATTTTATATGATGCTGACAACCAACCTATAAAAATGATTGGTGCCAATTGGGATGTTACAGAATTCAAAAACACGAAATTAGAACTTATTCGAAATAATGAATCCTTCACTTCTGTTTTCACGAATTCTGGTATTGGCATGGCTATCTTAAGTGTAGACGATGTAATATTAGAAGCAAACCTAAGTCTCTGCCAAAGTCTTGGGTATTCAAGTTCAGAGTTGGTAGGTAAAACCGCCTTTGAGATAACACACAAAGATGATATTGAAAATTCTCATTCAGCAAAAAAAGACTTTATTGCTGGCAATACAGGAAGTGGTCAATTAGTAAAAAGGTTTTATCATAAATCTGGAAGAATTGTTCATGTAATGATTACAATGACAGCTGTAAATGACATCAATGGTAAACTTTCCTATTTTATTGGACAGGTTGTAGATATGACCTCTCGTATAGAAGCCGAAAAAAGATTAAAAACGCTGGTTGAAGTTACGAAAGGACAGAATGCTAGTTTAATGAACTTTGCTCATATTGTTTCGCATAATCTTAGATCACATTCGAGCAACATGTTAATGTTGACCAAATTCCTAAATCAAGAAAGTAACCGCGATGAAAAAGACAATATTGAAAAAATGTTAGGTAATGCGGCAGAAAGCCTAAATGAGACTGTACATCATTTAAATGAAGTGGTCTTAATTAAAACAGGTGATCTTGAATCTATGAAGAGTGAGAGTTTATTAAATGCAGCCAATCGTGTAAAAGACACGCTTGCCGGTTTAATTCAAGAAAAAAATGCCTCCTACCATTTTAATATATGTAAATCACATTTTGTAAATGTTGTACCAGCATATTTAGACAGTATTTTCCTAAATCTTTTTTCAAATTCATTAAAATACTCATCTCCAAATAGAAAGCCAGAAATTACCATTTCATCAAAAATAAATGGAGAATTTATTGAAATTGATTTTGCTGATAACGGACAAGGAATTAATTTACAACGCCATAGCAAGAAAATTTTTGGAATGTATAAAACATTCCACAATAACAAAGACGCGAAGGGAATTGGTCTTTTTATTACTAAAAACCAGATTGATGCAATGAACGGTAAAATAGATTTAAAAAGCGAAATTGACAAAGGAACAACATTTACCCTAAAATTTAAAAAAGCCTAAATAAAAACAGTATTATGAAAAAAATTAAAACCTCGTGCATAATAGATGATGATGACATTTTCATTTATGGCACTAAAAGAATAATACAAGAAGTCGATTTCTGTGAAGAAATACTTGTTTATAACAATGGTCAAGAAGCACTAACAGCCTTTATAGATCTTACTGAATCGGGTAAAGAATTACCTTCTATTATCTTTTTGGATTTAAATATGCCTATTATGAATGGTTGGGAATTCTTAGAGGAATTCACCAAAATAGAAAACAACAACAAAGAAAAGGTTATTGTTTATATAATTAGCTCTTCTGTTGACCCTAGAGACCTTGAGCGCGTTGGTAATTATGAAATTATACACAATTATATACTAAAACCATTTTCTGCTAAAGACCTACAAAGCATATTAGTAAATATTGAGGCATAAGTAAAACTTCTTTCGATTTAGCAACAAAAAAAGCAAGTTAGGATTATAGAATAGCGTAATTGAGCTTACAGAATGGCATGATGTTATTATAAATTAATTGTAAAATCTTAGACGAACTTAAACCAATTTAAAATTATCTCTATCTTCTAAAAACATCAGTTTTTTTCTGGTATTTATTATCTGATCTTTTTCAATAGTACTATAAATAATTTCTTCTTTTGATGAGAATACTTGTTCTTCCCCAAGTGCATTAAAAACCGCAGAATGCCCTGAATATTTTAAACCATTTTCATCTTTTCCTATTCTATTTACACCAACACAATATGCTAAATTTTCAATAGCACGTGCTTTCAATAAGGTATCCCATGCAGCAATTCGTGCTTCTGGCCAATTTGCAACATATAGTAACATGTCGTAATCATTTTTATTTCTAGCCCAAACAGGAAATCGTAAATCATAACATATCATTGGACAAATTCTAAAGCCTTTGTATACTACAACAAGTCTCTTAGACCCCGACTGATACACTTTATCTTCACCCGCAAGCGTAAAGGTGTGCTTTTTATCATAAATATGCTTCTGTCCGTCTGCGGTTATAAATAAAAGTCGATTTGTAAACTTTTCATCCTTGAAAAAAGCAATGCTTCCAACAATGGCCAAATTCTTAGTCACCGCAATTTCCCGCATCCACGCTATAGTTTTTTCACCTTCCGATTTATCTAATTTATCAGGAGTCATCGTAAAACCAGAAGTAAACATTTCTGGTAGTACAATTAAATCAACATCAGATTTAACTACAGCTATTTTCTTTGAAAGAATTGTTCTATTCGCTTCTGGATTCTCCCATACAATAGAAGTTTGTATTAACGCAATATTTAATTGTGCAGCCATTTTATTTTTCAAGTAAAGAAATCATATCGGCTCCACCTTGCATTTTAGCATGATCCAATGCTGTATTACCCCTTGCATCTTTAAAAGAAGTATCAGCCCCATTTGCAAGTAATAGTTTAGCAATTTCTATATGGTTAAAAGTTGCAGCATAAATTAAACAAGTTCCACCCATGGCATTTGGCTCATTAATTCTTGCTCCTCTGTTAATTAAGTTTTCTGCAATTTTTGCAAATCCTTTAAAACATACTCCCATTAAAGCTGTATTACCCGATGAATCTTTTGCATTTATGTCGGCTCCTTTATCTAAAAGTAAGTCCACAATTTCTTCGTGGTTGTAATAAGTAGCTAGAATTAATGGTGTCGAGCCTCGCTGGTCACGTACATTCAACACTTCGGAATTTGCATTCAAAATAGTTTTTACTGCAGCAGCCTTTCCATTGCGGATCTCTGTAAATAAAATTTCATTTTCCATTCATATAAAAGTAAAAAAAACAATTATATTATGTGGCACAAATACGTATCGTTTGGCTAAAATCAACAAGGCTAATACGGTATAAAAAACCAGCTATAGATTATATCAATAGCTAGATAGTACAAATCAAGAAAACACCTATAGCTTCTAGCTTACTTTTTTAATATTTTTACAAGAACAGGAATAGAAAAACTACAAATCATGGACAATAACGACAACAAATCACACGGTGAAGCTTTTGACATTAATGACTCAAGTAAGTGCCCTTATTTAGGAGGAACCTTAAAACAAAATGCCGGTGGAGGAACCACCAACCAAGACTGGTGGCCTAATCAATTACGCCTAAATGTACTTCGTCAAAATTCTTCATTGACGAATCCTATGGATGATGATTTCAATTACGCAGAAGAATTCAAGTCTTTAAATTTAGAAACAGTAAAAAACGACATTAAGAAAGCATTGGTTACATCACAAGATTGGTGGCCAGCTGATTACGGTCATTACGGCCCATTTATGATTCGTATGGCATGGCATAGTGCCGGTACATATAGAATTGGTGATGGAAGAGGTGGGGCTGGTTCTGGGTCACAGCGTTTTGCTCCATTAAATAGCTGGCCAGATAATGGAAATTTAGACAAGGCTCGATTATTGTTATGGCCAATTAAGAAAAAATACGGCAAGAAGTTATCATGGGCGGATTTAATGATTTTAACAGGCAATTGTGCCTTAGAATCTATGGGGTTTAAAACTATTGGATTTGCTGGAGGTCGAGAAGATATCTGGCAGCCCGAAGAAGACATCTATTGGGGTTCTGAAACGGAATGGATGGGTAATGAAGACCGTTTTTCTGAAGGCGAATATAAGTTAGAAGCAAATTTGGGAGCTTCACATATGGGACTTATTTATGTAAACCCTGAAGGACCAAATGGATCACCAAATCCACTTGGAACCGCCAAACTATTAAAAGAAACTTTTGGTCGCATGGCGATGAATGATGAAGAAACAGTTGCTTTGGCGGCTGGTGGGCACACATTTGGAAAAGCCCATGGCGCAGCTAACCCAGATGAATATGTAGGTCCTGAACCTGCTGGGGCTTCAATAACAGAGCAAAGTTTAGGTTGGAAAAATTCATTCGGTACTGGAGTTCTAGATGATGCAATAACAAGTGGAATTGAAGGTGCATGGACTCCGAATCCTACAAAATGGGATCATGACTATTTTGATGTTCTATTGGGGTATGACTGGGAGTTAACTAAAAGTCCGGGTGGAGCAAATCAGTATCGACCAACGGCTGAATCCGCTGCGAAAAAAGCACCTCGTGCAGGTGATGCAACAAAAACACAAGATTTAATGATGACGGATGCTGATATGGCCTTAAAGGTGGATCCTGTGTACTTAGAAATCTCTAAACGATTTCATAAAGACCATGCTGCTTTTGAAAAAGCATTTGCAAATGCTTGGTTTAAATTAACACATAGAGATATGGGGCCTTCTGCAAGATATTTAGGTGCAGAAGTACCACAAGAAGAATTTATTTGGCAAGACCCTATTCCTGCAGTTGACTTTGAACTAATTAATGATGCTGATGTTGCCGAATTAAAAAAACGACTATTAGCCTCTGGATTATCTGTTTCTCAATTGGTTTCTACTGCTTGGGCTTCAGCATCTACCTATCGCGATTCTGATAAAAGAGGTGGTGCAAACGGAGCACGTATTCGATTAGAACCTCAAAAAGATTGGAAGGTAAACAACCCTACAGAACTAGCTAAAGTTCTTGAAATTTTAGAAGGAGTACAAAAAGAATTTAATGAAGCACAATCAGGAAACAAAAAAGTTTCATTGGCAGATTTAATTGTTTTGGGAGGTAGTGCCGGAATAGAAGAAGCTGCTAAAAAAGCAGGTAACGAAATTAAAGTTCCATTCACTCCTGGTAGAAACGACGCCTCAGCAGAACAAACAGATGCCTCAGCATTTGCGGCTTTAGAGCCAAATGCTGATGGTTTTAGAAATTATAAGAACCCTGACTTTAAATCACCAGCAGAAGCTATGTTAGTAGATAGAGCTCAATTATTAAAATTAACTGCTCCTGAAATGACTGTTTTAATCGGTGGTCTTCGTGTGCTAGATACAAATTTTGATAAGTCTCGACATGGTGTATTAACAGATCAACGCGAAGTCTTAACTAACGATTTCTTTGTGAACCTTTTAGACTTAAGCGTTAAGTGGGAAGACACGTCAGACGATGAAACAATCTTCGCCGGTCGTGATCGTTCAACTGGTGCTGTAAAATGGACAGGTACACGTGCCGATTTAATCTTTGGATCTAATACCGAATTAAGAGCCTATGCAGAAGTTTATGCAAGTAGTGATTCGCAAGAAAAATTCTTAAAAGATTTTGTTGCTGTTTGGACAAAAGTGATGAATTTAGACCGTTTCGATTTGGTCTAATTTAGAATAACTTTTTATCGAAAGCCGCCTTATTTAAAAAGGCGGCTTTTTTATTAACTAACACCAGGTGTAAAATCATTAGGTGCATTTTGCGGTATTTCTAAGGTACCATTACCTCCAGAATCATTATATATAGTCCATTCTGTCGCATCAAATTTAGCATTCCCATAATCTATATTAGAATTACGAACTGCACGCCCATCTTCAAATTCATGATTTGTATCTGTGCCATCTTCACCTATAACTCCAAAAGAATCTATCACTTTATCAAATGGATCTATCAATTGAAAGTTATCATCACCATTAGAATCAGCTGGGCTGTTATCTCCCGCTTCTAGATTTGGTTCAAATCCATACACCAGTAAAAATTCATCTGCATTTGCAGCAACAATGAATGTACTTTCAGCTAATATTTCAAATCCCGAAAAATCAACACTCGAACCAATTTCTTGGTTCCCGTTTGTATATCTATTTAATTTCCAGCCATTCAAAGAAATGGATTTCAGACTCGAATTATATAATTCCACAAATCTGGAATCAGCATTATTATCAGGGTCAGCCAATTCTGAAATAAAAACTTGTTCCGAAGAAATTTCTTCTTCCAGTCCTTTACAACGTTCTTGACTTAAATCTAAATCATCTGTACTTCTAACAATAAGTTGATAATCATTTTTATCGCGTATAAATACACCTATAATCGATCCCTTTTCAGCAGGAAGTCTATCCTTATAAAAATTAGAATATCCACTATTTAACATTGTAATCTCATTTCCATTACAATCAATAATTATTCGGTCAGTTTCTTCAGAATCATTTGCAAAGGAAAGTCCTATTTCATCTTCAATTATTTGAACATTTTCCAACTTCACCAATGTGTTTATAGGTTGATTTTCCCGATTAGAAATTTCTAATACTTTTGGTTGAATTGTACCCTTATCATCACAAGAAGTGTATATATGTTGATTAACGATTGCAGCCGGAAGTCTTCCAACGGACACATTGCCAAATGAAGTAAAAGCACCTCCAATTTTAAAAACTTCCTTACTCTTACCAAGATATAATCCTTTCAGTTTTATTCTAATTTTACTTCCTATCGGATAAAACAAAAATGAATCTCGTAAATCTATTTCAATTTGAAATCCTTCAGAGGGATTATTTAATTCATCTTGAAAGTGTAAAACTCCAAAAAAATTACCTTCTTGATCCGAAGAAATAACATATCCTTCAATTACTAAATCCTCTTGAATCTGAACAGTCTCATCCATATATAATTTTTTGACTTCACTAAATGTTGTATTTGCCGCAATGTTCGAGGTACAATTACTTTCCAAAACGTCAAAATTTCTACTTTTAACACATGCCGATATTCCAAATAGAATGACTATCGAGATAATACTATTAAACAAAAGATGTTTACTTCTCATTTATTTTTTTCAAAAACTATAGGCCACATTTAAAAAATATGTTCGACCGAAACCATACCAATATTTAGGCGCAAAAGATGGAGTTCCACTTAAGTTATCCTGTTTTAACTGCCCATAATTTCCATTTCTACTTTGCTCATAACCACCCGATTTAAAAACTTGATTAAAAAGATTATTTACACTTGCAAAAACACTAATGTATTTTCCTTTTTTCAACCAAGACTTCCCTCCTACTATATTCAATAGGTAGAAATTTTCTAATGGTTTTTGTTTTAAAAGGGCATTCACATTTTCTTCGGTAGCATCGGAAAACGGCAATCCATTTTCGGGATTAATGTAGAAACTAGAAGTTCTAATAATCGTAGAAATATTTGTATAATTATTGGCCAAATAATTCGTAGTAGCCCCAACCCACCAATACTTAGGGTCTCGATATTCTACACCAAATGCAAAAGCCTCTTGCGGACCCTGAGCTAATCTATAGTTTTTCACCATAGACCTACCCAAATCAATGTTTCCATCAAGATTAATTAAATCGTCTTCGGAACCTGCAGTATCAAAGTTAATTGAGACAAATGGATTGTTAGCGTAGATATATTTACCAATTGCGGACACAAAAGTTAATTTAACAGAAGAGGACAATTGATATTCAAGACCTAATTCGACACCCTTATGTAACTTATCTAAATCGGTTAAAACTTCTTGCACAAAATCTGAACCAACTCCAGCATCGACAAAAAAGAAATTAACATCGGTAGTATTATCAAAACGGGCATAATAAGCGGTAAGCCTACCTGTTAATTTTGGCAAGCGAATAAAATAATTTAAATCGATAGCAGTTACAATTTCTTCTTTCAAATTAGAAACAGTTTGATTATTCTCTCTTGGGTTTATAAATACATTCTGTAAAACAGGAGGGCGATTAGCATATTGGATATTTGTTGAAAGCCAATGTCTCCCATTTAGTTTATATGAGAACCCTCCCTTAACTCCTAGGTTTAAAAAATTTAACCTTTCACTTTTTCCTAACGAATTAGAAGCATACCGTTGATTTTTAAAAAAGCCATCTCTTTGATAATTAGTATTAGAAATGGTTGCCGAAAGAAAAGCATTCCACTTTTGTTTATTATATCTAAACTGCCAAAAAGCATTTAATAGAGAAACATCATAAGCGAAATTATAGTTAAAAATATCATGTGATTTTTTTTGCACATTACCATCTGAATCATTCAAAGTATTCGAAAAAGGGTCTATGTCTTCGTGAAATTTGGACCCCAACAAGTCCTCAATTTTTGCATAGTTCTTAGATTTTAAATTTTTATACGCTATTCCAAAATCAATCTGAACTTTCTCATTCATATTATAATTAGCAGTCGAATTGAAGGAAATTTGCCGATCTTTAACCACATCATCGTACAGTATGTAGGCTGCTTTTTCTTGAGAATTTGCGGTGTATAAGTCTGACCAATCTAATTGGGGATTATCAACAAACCCTTTTTTAGCTTGATTAGCACTAACAAAATTAGCGCCTATAGAACTATTTATATAATAACTGGGCAGGTAGCGATAATAGGTTGGATCTGGGTTTGGCGCATTGTAATACCCTAATCTACTTTTAGCATAATTGCCAAATTGATACGCTACTCCAGTAGTAAGGTTTAGTTTATCTGACTTATAAAAATGATTTAAAATTAGAATTGGCTCCGCAATTTTACGCTCACGAGAATTTCGAATCTTATCATTTTGATTTCCCCAGTATGGATTATACTTATTACCCACTAACTCATAAACTTCTTCGGTGATTGCAGATGATCTTCCTCTTCGGTTACTCGCTAGCATACCTGTAAAATTAATACTGTTGTTTTCATCAAATTGATATTCTATTCCCGTAAAAAATGAAAAAGAATCATACAAAGTTCCATTAATAAAACCTTGTTTAGCCCATCTTCTAGAACCTGAAATAGTGTAGGCTAATCCATTTTTCTTTAGTCCAGAACTATACGTTGTCATCAATCTTCCAGCATATGTTCTATTAGAAAAAGAAGTAGATAGTCGTGTTCCAGGTCTTAATCCAGAAGGTCGCATATCTATATTTGTGTTACCTAAAATACCGCCAAAAGTAAAATCGGAAGGTTGCAATCCGTTGGTAAATTGTTGATTTCGGGTAACATCATTTAATCCGCCCCAATTATTCCATTGTGGCCGACCGTCATATAGCTTATTCATTGAAATACCATTTATCAAAACTTGTCCTTCTTTCGAGTCATACCCTTTTACTCTAAAGAATGCCTGTCCGAAATCGAAAGCAGCTCTATTCAAAAAAACATCTCTTGTTGCTTGCAGCAAAGCAGATGAATTTGAGTCTTCCCCTTCATCAAACAACTCCGAATCAGTTAAGGTTATAAGGTTATCTGTTTGTTCTGATGTGCTATCATCCTCTAAATAAATCACTCCTAAATCCAATACATCTTTTACGACTAAAATTGGAATTCGTTTGCTTACATAGTCCGGCGAAGAAACTAGTAGTAACAAATCTTCAACAGCGTATATTTTCATTTCAAAATCACCAGAAATTGAAGTTTGGTTCAAATTTTTTGTACCAAAAACACTGACATCTATTCCTAATAAAGGTTTTTTCAATCGCTTGCTTAGCACTTTTCCTTTTACAAGAAAAGTGCGCTGAGCTTTCAGCATAAAACAGCCGAAAACCAACAATAGAACGGTGAGAGTCAATCTCATTACAGGTTAGTGTTCTGGTTAGCAAAGACATACAATATATTGATTAACTAGATAAGTTTTAAGAAAATACCTTCAAATTATATAGTTTTTTCGCTATTTTACTTTTTCAACAGATAAAATGAAGTCAAAACTCACCTTTCTTTTTTTAATAATACCGTTTCTTTTTTACCCTCAGAAAGAAAAAAATTATCGCATTAGAACCATAGCTTTTTACAATGTTGAAAACCTTTTTGACACTGAAAATGATACGCTAATTTTTGATGATGATCGCACACCGGAGGGCAAAGACAATTGGACTTTAAATCGATACAACAATAAATTAAAAAATATAGCCAAGGTACTTTCTGAAATTGGGTTAGATGTAACTAATAGTTCTCCAGATATAATTGGTTTAAGCGAAGTTGAAAATAATAAGGTTATAGAAGATTTAGTTAATCATGAATTTCTAAAAAATAAACCTTATGAAATAATTCATTTCGATTCGCCTGATGAACGCGGAATTGATGTTGCCTTGCTATATAAAAAATCGGCCTTCTTACCTACTTCTTTTGAAAGTCATCGTTTACTCCTAATTGATGATGATGGCAACCGAAATTACACAAGAGATCAATTAGTTGTTGGTGGTATTTTAGATGATGAACAAATACATTTTATAGTAAATCATTGGCCGTCGAGAAGTGGTGGGGAAGCAAGGAGTAAACCCAACAGAATGAAAGCTGCAAAACTGAATAAAAGAATTATAGATTCTCTTCAGAGGTTAGATATAAATGCAAAAATTATAAGCATGGGCGATTTAAATGACGACCCAACTGACGATAGTCTAAAGAAGATTTTAAACACAAATGGGAAAACTAAAAACCTTGATAGCACTGCCCTTTTTAACCCAATGGAAAAATTATATAAAAAAGGAAATGGTTCTTTAGCCTACAGAGACAAATGGAATCTTTTTGATCAAATTTATTTCACAGCTAACCTACTAGAATCAGAGAACAAATATCGTTTCTGGAAAGCCAAAATTTTTAATCCGAATTATTTAGTCACCAAAAATGGGCAATACAAGGGCTATCCTTATCGCACCTACGCTGGTGGTAGTTATGCCGGTGGTTACAGCGATCATTTTCCAGTATTTATCTATTTAATTAAGGGAACCAATTAGAGAAAAATTAATATTCTTTCTATCACCTTTTGTAATAAAATTAAACATGTTAGCAAAGTTCAATTTCCGTTGCAACTTATAAATGACATTTTTGCTACACTGTATGACATCCTAGATATCACAGCTCCAAGAATAGATAAATGTTTAGGGCAACAACCAACATATTGACATCTTCAAAGTTGAGAAATAAATCAAATCAATTTAGAGATTATGAGGATTTGTTAACATCATAGAATCTACCTAATTTTATAAAACAATTACTTAAGGATATCGTCGACAAACATCAACTGGTGATTTTTATTCGGCATACAGGGGCGCACTTTTCAAACTTCAAGGAGCTTAAATAGCTACGATAACCTCACGAATCTGAAAAGCTTTTCTCGGAAGCGGCAACACCTAGCCGCCCTATAATGCTCTAGCCAACCGGACCCACTGGCGCATTGCCCGGCGGAGCAAACACCGCATTATCCTGATTTTTTCTTGGCTTCAACAACCGCACCTCTTTCCAAAACCTTACAAACACATTTTGTCCTTCATAAGTACTGGTTCCCGACTCTCGTAGCCGGATTTCTTCTGAAAAACCCGTTCTCAATGAATCGGAAGTAACATGTGCTGTCATAGTTGTATTAAAATAATAGTCATCATTCTCTCCTGGATCTTCATCCCATATATGGTAAGAAATCCGTGGGGCATTAACTGCGGCATCTTCGTCACCGAGATCATAAATATGTTCAAGTTGGCTGCCATTCAATTTAAATCCGGTTGCTGGTAAAAAAGAGACATCATTATCCCATTTTACAAGAAGTGTACCGTCTACAAACATACGGAAGTGCAATTCGGTAACTGATTCCCAAAATGGCTCAAGATCATCATTCAGAATGACTCTTGACGCATAATGGTTCACCTTATATTTGGGCGCAACATTCACCCATTGTTGCCGAAAATCTACATTTCCGTTATATTCATCAACGCGGGCTAATATTAACCTGGGAAACGGCTCCACCACTTCTGGTAAGGCATATTCATGTTCGAACTGATATGTGCCCGGCTCAAGTGGATTGTCGCCCAGTGCATTTCGGTCGACCACCAATGCACCTGGGCGCAGTCGTAAAGTGTCTGCTTGTCCATCACCCCAATCAATTCGAATAAGTCGTGTAGGGGCATCAACCACAATAGTCGCACAGGCAATGACACTGTCTGTCGAGACATAAAAATCAATTATTCGGGGAATCGGCTTCGGTTGTTTTATCGGATCCAAAGCAATTATTATTGGAGCAATTAATTCGGGACTCTTACTTTGTGAATTCGTTTCCATTCTTTTATTTTAAAGATTATTATTTTGGGGAGAGATACATTTTCACCCTTTGAATAGGGGTAAAAGAGTTCATATAAGAGGGAATCTATTAATCAAAGAGATCGTAATTATTTAGAATTTAAACATTTTCCTTATTTATTATCTTAATAATGTATAACTCGCATTACTAATTGTGTATATCGAAAATAATTCGAGAAAAATGGTGTTTTACATTTAGACCAGCGCTATAAATGGTGGTATTTATGTCGGTGGGTACAGCGATTATTTTCCGATGTATATTTATTTAATTAAAGAAGTGAAAAATTAGACTTCCAAATTTAAATACATTTATTAGTAACTTAGTCAAAGGTGAAATTCAATAAATATGGTTCAAAGATTTAGTATTTTTTTACTCATAGCTCTTTCTTATACTAGTTGTGATGATGATTATGATGGTGGAGGCTGCGAAGAAGGTTTCATTAAACAATATGGATCAGACGGCATGGAATGGTGTATTGAAGCCTATGTAGAAGATGAAGTAAAAGAATACAACTCAGGCGAAAGTTATTTTCATAAGGAACATGGCCTAATTACTTTTACAAATGGCATTTGGGTTAACAAGGACAATCAAGTTATAAAACCATAGTCCACTATCTAGCAATTAAAGACAAGCGGCATTTTTTTCTTTAGTTGTATGAAATCAAACAATAAATTAATGATAGCGAAATCTCTTATAATACTGACCTTCTTCTTATTTACATTCGCTAATGTAAGTGCCCAAGAAAATAAAACCTCCATTGAAGAGCACAATAAAATTACCTATTTAATAGCCGATTATGCCAATGCGCGAGAAACCAAAGGTGCGATACTTCTTAAAACTATATTAACCGATGATATAGATCAGCTTGTTTCTTCTGGTGTTTGGAGAAAAAATATTGAAGAATCTATGAAAGGCATGTTGAAGAGCAGTAAAAATAAGCCTGGCACAAGAACATTAAAAGTTGAAAATATTCGTCTTTTAAATAGTGAAAGTGCTATTGTAGATGCTAAATACCAAATAGAAAACGCTGATGACACATGCCGAAAAATGTGGAGCACTTTTATAGTTGTAAAAAAAGAGGAAAATTGGAAGATTGCCGCAATTAGAAACATGCTTCCGGCTAAGCCTTAAAAAAACATCTCTCTTAATTTAAGAGAGATGTTATATATTTTTATAGCTCGGTAAGTTTAATATTTTTCCAACGTACTTTAATTCCACCACCATCATGAATTTGTAGCGCAATACCACCCTCACCTTCACCAATTTTATCATCGGTAATAGTCATCATTTGGGTGCCATTAAGCCAAGAAGTTACTGTAGCTCCGTCTACACGAATTTTCATAGTGTTCCACTCACCCATTTTTAGAGCTTTATCTTTTTCTGGTGCTGGTTTTATTAACCAACCACGACCATATGATTCGTATACCCCACCTGTATCGTGCCCTGGTGGTGCAACCTCAACTTGCCAGCCACTAACTTTAGTACCATCTACAGTAGAACGAATAAACACGCCACTATTACCATTTGCTTCTTGTTTAAAGTCTAATGTTAATTCAAAATTCTTATAGTGTTCGTTGGTGCCAAAATAGCCATAACCTTTATCTGGACCACTTTCACAAACTAACAGACCATCTTCAACATACCACTTCTCTGTACCATAGATTGTCCAACCATCTAAATTAGTGCCATTAAAAAGTTCTTTTTGATGTGTTGAATTCGCTACTGTTTGCGCTTTAGATTTACACGAAACAAATGCCATTGTAAGTGCTAAAAGAAGTATACCTTTTTTCATTAGAAATTATTATGTTATTAAAAATTTGGAATATGTACTCGACTGTTATTATAAAAAATATCTTTTCGATTTAATTGAACCATTGGCCCCATGGTATTCTACTTAACAAGAATATTAAACCTAATCCGTAGAAAATTGCAATGGACTGAAATTTCTTATTGCCTTCGATAAACTTTTTATGTCTAGACCAACCTATTGTAATTAATACAATGGCCAAAATATTTACAAATGGGTGTTCTACGGCTAACAAACGAGATGCGGCATTCATACCTCCCATACCAAGTGTTTTAATAGCGTAAAAGCCCTTTGGAGAAACAAAATAAAGTATAAGACCTGCAACCAACATTAAGTGGCTTAAAATCAAGCCAAAAAGGCTTATTCTAAAATCTCTCTCTGGCGTAAACATTTTATTACTGACAAGACCGATAATTGCATTTGCTACTGCTAAAATTAAGACAGCCAATACAATGTAAGCCAAATAAGAATGTAGTACTAAAAACCATTCGTAAGCGAGTTCAAATTTCTGCATAGTATTCAAAATTAGAGAGCTCTAAAAGTAGTAAATTTTAGGCATAAAAAAACCCGCATTACGGCGGGTTTTTCTATAATTATGTTTAAATATTAAAAATCGTAACGAAGTGTAACATTCCATGTTCTACCCCAACCAAAGAAACCTTGATTAGAAACTGCAATACCTTCATATAAATCTTCACCTGCTTCTGGCAAATTAGCGGTGGTTAATCTTGATAAATACTCAGTATCAAAAACATTGTTAATGTTTCCTCTTATTTTCAATCTTTTTGTTTTATCTGCACCTACTGGTACTTGAAAAGTAAGACCTGCATCTAAAAGATTATAAGATGGCAACTCTAAGTTATCCTTAATAGCTCCAACATCTGAATATAGATTATCATAATATCTCCAATCTGAATCAATTGAAAACTTTGGGCTAATTCTATAAGCAAACCCTAAACCACCTGAAAGTTGTGCAGCTCCACCAACTTTACCACCATCTACATCTTCATTTTCGGTGCTAATTACATTTCGTTCTTCATCGGTAACTTGCGTAACCACTTCACCTTGGTAAATCCAATCTCCAATTGATGCAAAACCATTAATTGTAAAATCTGTGATAGGTCTCAATTTAAAATCTAATTCAATTCCAGAGTGTAATTGAGATGTTCCGAAATTACTTTCAAATGTAATTACATCATCAATAACATCCGAACTTGTAACTACTCGATCTTTCCATGAAGTTCTATATAAGTTTACATTCGCAGAAAATACTGAACTAGTAAAACCATAACCTGCTTCTAAACCAAATATCTTTTCATTTTCAGTTAAAGGATTCACTTGATTAGTGAAATTTAAATAGATATTATCATGGTATGGTTGACGGTTATAGTATCCTGTGTTAAAATAGAAACTGTGCGATTGGTTAGGTTTGTAACTAAAACCAGCTTTAGCATTATATCCAAGATTATTAACTTTTTCAGAATCTACACCATCAGTAATTCCAGCTGGCACAGGTTCATCAGTATTTTGAGATGATGTACCGTTAATTAAATCTTGATCCGCATATTGCCAAAAATCAAATCTTTGGTGAGATTGGTTCGATAACGATCCCTGGAAAAATGCTGATAAATTATCAGTAGCATATTCCAATTGTGTAAACAAGCCTCCATAAGATATACGCTCATCATTACTATATGCTATTTTCTGATCCTCGTCATAAGTACTAAAAGCAGCCTCCCAACCAGATGGTCTAAAACTTTCGGTTGCTGTAGCAATTTTATAAGTACCAAAACCACCATATGTTTCATGATTATTATTTTGATCTCTCAATCTAATATTCTCAGACCATGAAGTTAATCCGTGGTAATCAGAAACAACTCTAAAGTGTTTTCCGTAATAGGTTCTTAAATCGAAACCTACGTTCCATGAAAGGTTTTCAGAAAGCTTTGTCTCTAGATTTGTAATTAGACCATACCAGCTATGTAAGTTCATGGATGCACGAGTAACATAAGCATCTTCATCACCAAAATAAACACCTGCACCATTAGTAACTTGTGAATTTTGTGCATAGATAGCGTCATAATCAATTCTACCATCTTCCGTTCTAATTCTATTTCCACGGTTTCCTGTACCACCACCATTACCCCAAGATGCATAAAGCACAGTAGATAGGTTGGTAGATTCACTCATTTTCCAATCCCAGTTTAGGTTAGCAACAGGTTTATGATAGAAATTTCTTCTTTCTGTCATATATTCTCCATTATACGTGCCCCAGTTACTGTTGTAACGCAAACCATATTCTTGATAATCCGAGATTGACTTTGTAAAATTCTGATCATGAAATTGAGGTGCACCAGTAATTAAGAAGTTAAAACCATGTGTTTCGTTAGGTCTATAACCCAATGAAATAAAGTAAGTTTGCCCTTCACCATAGTTACCTTCATTGTAACCATCTCCTTGCCAATGCGAAAGCATAGCACTTAAGCCCCATCCTTTTTCAGAAACACCAGTATTATATCCAGCAGATGTTTTTAGGTAGTTATCATTTGCAATCGTAGAATATGCAAAACCACCTTGTTGCATTTCTGTGGCTTTAGTAACAAAGTTAACGGTTCCACCGACAGAAGATATTGCCAACTTAGATGAACCCAATCCACGTTGTATTTGAACACCAGATGCGATATCATTTAAACCAGACCAGTTAGACCAGTACATTAAACCATCTTCCATTCCATTTATCGGTTGACCATTCAATAAGAAGGCAGTATTATCTTGATCAAAACCACGCACTCTCATATTTGTATCTCCAAATCCACCCGCTTGTCCAGAAACATATACAGAAGGTGTATTTACCAACGTCATGGTAATATCTTGAGTACCTATTTTCTCTTGTATCAATCTTACAGGAATAGAAGAAACTGCGATAGGCGTTTGTCTGTCATCTGCAAGGTCAATAATACCTGTTCCAATAACAACAACACCTTCTAATTCTTCAGCATCTGGCTCTAAAGTTATTGCCTTTATAGTACCAGGACTAGTAAAAGATATTTTCTTGGTAACAAATCCAATATAAGAAACAACTAAGTTTCCTGTGTTTTTAGAAACTTCAATAGAAAAGTTTCCGTCAAAATCAGTTGAAGTTCCATTCGTGGTTCCTTCAACAACTACACTAGCTCCTGGTAACGGTGTATTTGACTCTCCGTCTATAACAGTTCCAGTAATTGTTCCTTGTGAGAAAGCAACAGTGGTTAATAAAAACGCAACCATTGCGAAGTACATTTTTTTCATTTGTTCTTGTGTTTAGAATTTTTGAATTTGCTGCAAAAGTGACGTTATTTTAGCGTGTCTACATTAAGCGAACGTTAAATTTGCATCTGCAATATTAACACAAAATTGGCAAGAACAATGAACTGGCAGATAATAACTTATGCCATTTAACTAAAAATAAGGAAAATGAATGATTAACTCTTAAAATATTTCAATAACTGCAAAGTAGAGCCGTCATGATCACCAATTTCGGAAGACTCTATTTCATTAAGAATGGTGGTAGCTAGTTGTTTTCCCAATTCAACACCCCATTGATCATAACTAAATATGTTCCAAATAACACCTTGCACAAATATTTTATGCTCGTAAAGTGCAATTAAAGCACCCAAACTTATCGGTGAAAGCTTATCAATTAAAATGGTGTTTGTAGGATTATTCCCCTCAAATACTTTAAATGGTGTAAGAAAATCAATTTCAGTATTAGATAGTTTTTTTGATTCTAATTCTCTTCTAGCTTCAGCTGAAGTTTTACCATTCATTAAAGCCTCGGTCTGTGCAAAGAAATTGGCCATTAATTTATTATGGTGATCTGTATCACCATGTAAAGACTTTTTAAAACCTATAAAGTCCGCAGGAATTAATTTAGTTCCCTGATGTATTAACTGAAAAAACGCATGTTGCGAATTTGTACCTGGTTCGCCCCATATAATAGTACCTGTTTCATATGCTGTTTTATTACCATCACGATCTACACTTTTACCGTTACTCTCCATAATACCTTGTTGTAGGTATGCAGAAAAACGACTTAAATATTGTGTGTAGGGTATAATAGCTTCAGTCTCCGCCTCATAAAAATTATTGTACCACACACTTAAAAGTGCAAGTACAACCGGAATATTATCTTCAAAATCTGCAGTTTTAAAATGCACATCCATTTCGTTAGCACCAGAAAGTAAATCATCAAAGTTTTCAAAACCTACAGATAATGCAATACTCAAACCCACTGCACTCCACAGCGAGAATCGTCCTCCAACCCAATCCCACATTGGGAAAACATTTTCTTCTGAAATACCAAACTCAGCTATTTTTTCTTCATTTGTTGATACTGCAGCAAAATGCTTTGCTATATCATTTAGTGTAGCATGCTCTAAAAACCACTTTTTAATAGTTGTAGCATTGCTTAAAGTTTCTTGGGTAGTAAAAGTTTTTGAAACAATAACAAATAAAGTAGTTTCTGGATCTAATACTTTTATAACCTCATTTACATGATCCCCGTCAACATTGCTAACAAAATGAAGATTTAAATGATTTTTATAGAATTTTAAAGCTTCTACCACCATAGCAGGTCCTAAATCTGAACCTCCAATACCAATGTTTACAACATCTGTAAATGGCTTACCTGTATATCCTTTTTTATCACCAGAAATAACCGCGTTACAAAATTTCTTAATCTGAGATTTTACATTATAAACTTCTGGCATTACGTTTTCTCCTCCTACCAATACCTCATCTGTATCTTTTGCACGTAAAGCAGTATGTAATACTGCACGACCTTCAGTTTGATTTATAGTATCACCACTAAAATATTTTTGGATTGCATCTTTCAAATTAACATCATCTGCCAATTGAAATAACAGATTCATGGTATCATCAGAAATTCTATTTTTAGAATAATCAACCAAAAAATCATTCCACCTCAATGAGAATTTTTGTGCTCTTTGCGCATCTGTAGCGAAAAGGTTCTTGAGATGTTCGTTTTTTGATTCTTCGTAATTAAGCCTAAGTTTTTTCCAGGTTTCTGTAGCGGTAGGATTCGTGTTCTTTAAAGCCATTTATTCTTCGAAGTCAATAGATGTTAATAGGTTCTCTTCAGGCGGATAGATATATTCAATACAATCCAATTGATTTTTCTTGGGAGTAATATACTCAAAATAATCTGGTCTTAACGGCTCTGCCAATGGTTCTGCAAGTGGAAGTTTCTCACGTAAAGGATCAACTTGACGACCATTTTTCCAAAAACGGTAGCAAACATGCGGTCCGCCAGTATTACCTGTCATTCCAATCCAACCGATAACATCGCCTTGTTTTACATGAGCTCCTCTTTTAACTTTCTGCTTTTTCATGTGAAGGTATTGCGTAGAATACGTACCGTTATGACGAATTTTAACGTATTTACCATTACCACCTTTTCTTCTAGATTCAGTAACAATTCCATCTGCAGTGGCCATAATTGGCGTACCAATAGGTGCGGCATAGTCTGTACCACGATGTGGTCTAACTTTATTGCCGTAATATCTAATTCTTCGTTTTAGATTGTAACGTGAGGATATCCTACTAAATTTAACGGGAGCTCTAAGAAAAGTTCTTCTCAAATTATTTGCCTCTTCATCGAAATAATCAGTTAAACTTTTTAAAGAATCATTTTCGTAAGCAAAAGCATAAATAGGTCGACCTTCGTGCTCAAAATAAGCAGCTTCTATAGGTTCTGCTCCTGCATAAATAGTGTCATTAATATATTTCTCTCTATAAATTACTTTAAACTTATCACCTTTTTGTAATCTAAAAAAATCGATTGTCCATGCATATATTTCTGACAAATCGTTGGTAACATTATAATCGATACCTTGATCTAATATTGCTTCAGACAAAGAAGTCTTAATTATACCCGAAGCTTCTCTTTCTACATACTTTACTTCTTTCTTCTCTTTATACGCTTGTACACTGTCTCTTAAATCTATTACAGTATAGTTTATCGGGTCGTTTTGATAAATAAACACCTCAGCAGTTTCTGAAGTGTCTTTAGACTTCAAAATCAAATAAGGTCTACCAACGCGAATTTTACGAACATCAAAAGTATCTTTGAAATTTTCAGATATTTTAGCAATTTTTGGGTAGTCCACTTTGTTTTGCATCATTAATTCTCCGAAACTATCACCACGTTTTACGGTATCGTGTTTTACGGTGAATTGATCGAGATTAAAACCATATTCCTTTTTAATCACTATAGGTTTTAAAGGCTCCTTAACAACGGCTATTTCCTTTTTTGTATCAGTAGTTACCGATTTATCGTCTTTACAAGACAACAAAACAGCAAACAAAAAAACCAGGCCCCACAATTTTCGCATTTTACTTTTTTAGTTTATCAGGGTTAAAGATATGGTCAACCCACTCTTTCCCCCAATTATTTAACTCTTCTTTTGTATAAATACTTGGAAAGAAAACAACTTTCTGAAAGCTAGGTGGTAAATAAGTCTTCCAATTTGTACCTCCAGTGGCTTCTATTTCGCCGCTTTCATGGCCGAGATATCTATGAGCAGAACCCATATGCATTAAAGGCCAATTAATATTTGCGTTCATATCCAATGTCTTTAACGCTTTTATTAGTTCTTTATTATTCTTTTTATCCTCTGGCAACTGCAGATATTTATCGTAAATAGTAGCATTTTTTACCTGTTTTGCTGTACGCACAAGCCTAGGCGTATATCGGTATTCAAATTGCTTTAATGTTAAAGTTTTTTCACCCGTATCTACATCTGTAGCTCCACGCTTCCAATAAATATTCTCGTATAAATCTTCGAGTGTATCTTCACCTGTAAATTTTTCATGAATGGTATGATGTACTAGGTTTTCTAATGGTGCCGAATAAATCTCAATCATTCGGTATTGCACAGATTGAAATCCGCTTGCAGGCAAAAGCGCCATTCTAAATTTCAAAAACTGTTCGCGCTCCATTCCTTTTATCATAATATAAAAAGAAGAAATCAATGATTCAAAATAACTATTTATTCTACGCGCTTTCTCGATAATAAAATCAATATTTTGTGATTTATCGTCTACCAGCTGCTTTTGTTCATGCAGAATAAGCTTAAAGAAAAGCTCAGTAATCTGATGGTACATTATAAAAATTTCTTCATCAGGGAAATACGTTCGTGGAACCTGTAGGCTAAGAAGGGTGTCTAAGTGTATATAATCCCAATAAGTAAGGTAGCGCTGATGTAGTAAGCCGTCTAGATAAGAATTAACATCTTGACCTGAGTCTTTATACTTCTCTTCAAGTTTCGAAATCTGGGAATCAATACGATTCTTGTCTTTCATCTTAAATTTTATAATTGCTATAAGAAACCAAATTTAGCAATTAGTAATTTAAGTTTAATCCATTATAATTTTAAACTGATGCTTTAGTCCATTATATTGATCTAAATCAGCTTTAATAGACCCGACAGCTAAATCAGCTTTAATACGTATTGGCAGCTTATTCTTGTCTGCAGAAACCCATAAAGAAAGGCTTTCTTGTTCTTTAAACACTCTACCAGATTGAACATAAGGTCTAAATTTGAAGCATTTAACCTTCCCAAACTTTGTTTTTACAATCTCATCACCAAGGTACTTTAATTTAAAATTGAAGATGCCATCATCATCATAAAGCATTTTTAATGTAATCGATTCTCCTTGAACTAAGTCTTTTGGCTCGTAAAAATTTCTAAGATAATAAAATGCAGAAATAAGGTCTTGAATACTGTCTTGAAGCTCAAATTCTTTCTTAAACTTATTCTTTTTATCGTTTAAAACAGCTTTTTCATTACTATGGTCAAAATCAATTTCGACATCTTTTGTATAACCACCTTCGTCAATTTTTCGAACAAACTTATAAGGCTTACCTTCTTCTTTGTCAAAATAGCTTTCATAACGATCGTCTACGTTAAAAAAGATACTGGCAAAACCAGAAGTACGTCCTTTACCTACTACATGATAAACTGATTTACCATCAATTTCGGCATTTTTTACTTGAAGTGTAGCATAACTTGCATTTAAGAAACCATAATGCAATCTAAATTTCAACCATTCACCAGGTTTAAAAGCCGAGTCCTTTTTTTCAAATTTCTTTTTATTTTCAGGCTTCAGCTGCGTTGTGTTCATAGCCAAATCACCACCAGAATAACTATCTTGTGCATTGACCGCTAAGCCAATAGATAATAAAAAAAGTAAAATAAACTTCTTCATAGCTTTAGAAATTAGACTAAAATTAAACAATGTGCATTAAATTCTAGTATTGTCACTGTTATTAAAACAAAATTTATTCCAAAGTATTGTTCTATTCATTTAAAATTGATTCCGGGGGTATTTACTATTAGAAAAAATGATTTATATAAAAAAAGCCCAGTCTTTAAAACTGGGCTTTTCCTAAATAACCAACCAAACTTTAAATTATGAAAAACCAATACTTAAAGTTGTAAGGGAACCACCCCTTACTCCTACAAATTTACAGCAAAGTTTAATTCAAAAAAGGCTTTTAACTTACTTTAACTAAAGCCTTAACATAATTTGGCGCAAAAGCATCAAATTTTAGAATTAATTAAGAAAAACAGGGGTATAAGGGCCGAAATAACTAACGGATTTTTAGCCTTCAAAATGATTTTAAATCATTAAAGACCAAAAGAAAGAATCACTAATATTTACTTAAAAAAGCATCTGCAAGCAAAACGACTTTCAATTTTGCAGAAACACCAATAAAAACTATAGCGTGGCATATTTATAAAGCAATTAAAACCAGTACCCTATACTAAAAAAGAAATTACCCTCATTTTGCTCCGGGGTCCAAGAATAAAACACTTGCATTGGCCCAATTAAAGATTCTATACCGTAACCAAGTGCATAACCTGAGTAATTTGGCGCTGTAAACCAATCGCCTGTTCGAAACAAATCATCATCAACATTCGCAAAATTTGCAGCAAACATTACGTGATTCTTAGGCGCTATTTCTAAATCGAAACGAGCATAAGCTTTAACAAAACTATTACCAGGTAAAGCAATAAAATCATATCCAAAAAATGGTCTAAGATTATTAATTAAATCATTGCCATAACCTCCTAAAACAAAGTCCATAGCTGTAACTGGCGAAGTACCTAATTTAAAACCGCCTTCAGTTTCAATATTTAATGAGAGATTATCTAACAGCGAAAATGCTGAACCTAACCTCGCTTTTGCCACTGAAAACTCTCTGAAATTATTATTGAAATCTGATGAAAAAAGATACACATGAAAATCACCATCAAAAAACAATCCTTTTGAAGGAAAATATTTATCATCATAAGTGTCTAATGTTAGCTGACCATACATGCTATAAAAACTACTTTTTTCAAAAATAGTTTTGCCGTCTTCAATTCTTAAATCTTCCGGTAACTGATCGGCGCTTCCTTCTCCTAATGTTTTTGTACTATATTTTAAATATTTATGTTCCGCTCCCAATCGAAATGCAAATTCTTCTTTTAATACTGTTTGCACATAAATTTGATTAGTAAAATCAGTAAAATCTAAGTTTATATTATTGATAATTAGACCTGACCCAACATTAAAATTAGATTGAACCAAATCGTAATTAACTTCATGTTTAAAATCGTTGAAGCGCGAATTAAAGCCAAAACTCCAATATGGTCCTTTGTCTACAAAGTATTGAAGATTATAACGGATGTTATCACCAAAAATAAAATCGAAAGACCCAACATCATCTTTCATGAACAAATTTTTATGCGAAATATTTACTAAGGCAGACGTCTTATACAAATCGTCATAATGCCCACTTAATCTCAAATAAGTTTTGGTTGTATTTTCTCTTAAATCAATAACAAGGTCAACACCATCACCATTAGTTAACAATTCATACCTAATAGTTTTAAAGTTATCTGTTGCAGACAAATTATTAATACCCTGTTGGAGTTTTTCAAATGTAATTTTTTCATTATTCTCAAAACGCAATTTTCCTTTCACATAACCACTGGTATAACTCTCATTTCCCTTAAGTACAACTTGCTTAATAATTAAGCTATCTGTTGCGCTTTTGGACTCCACCCTTTTTCTAATCCAGTCTTGTTCATTAGCTATTTTTTCTAATTCAGTTAGTCGGTCTTGAGCTGCTTGCACCCCACTATCAATAATTTTAGTGCTAGAATCAAAATCTACAACTGTATAATTCGTTATTTCCGGTTTAATGTAAACATCTGTTTTTTCTACCTTATCAATCATATCAACTGCAGACCTATAATTATTGATTTGAAGCAAGATTTCTGTTGCAGATAAAAGTCCATCACGATCTAAAAGCCCTTGTTGCACATCTACACCAATAATAATATCAGCACCCATTTTACGAACCTCTTCAATTGGGTAATTATTCACGACTCCACCGTCAATTAAAATTTGATCCCCTATTGGCGCGGGTTCAAAAAGCGAAGGAAAAGTACCACTGGCCATAATAGCTTCAGGCAAATAACCACGATCTAACAAAACCTCTTCACCAGTTTCTACATTAGTAGCAATACATAAAAATGGAATAGGTAATTTGCTAAAATCTCCAACATCCTTAACATGGTATAATACGCGTACTAATTCGCTATAAATATTTTGCCCTCCAGAATAGGCCGTTGGAAAAGAAAGTTTGAAATTATTAAATGGTAAGGTTAATGCATATTTTTCCGATGCCGATTTCTCATAGAATGATTTAGCACCACGAGGGATATTATCTTCTATTAAATCTGGAAAATCTAAACTCCTAAACAACGAATCTAATTGTTTTGCATTGTAACCAGAAGCATATAAACCACCGACAATTGCACCCATACTAGTACCACCAATATAATCAACTTTAATGCCCGCGGCTTCAATCACCTTTAAAGCTCCAATATGTGCCAAACCTTTGGCACCACCTCCACTTAAAACAACACCAACCTTCAGGTCTTTTTTCTCAATTACAGATTGAGCATAACTTTGGCTAACAATTATAAAAAGCAAACTAAGAAATAGTAATCTAGCCATATAAATAGTGAACGTATAAACTAATGAAAAGTTTTATAAATATTTTTCGCTTTTGCCATACCTACTGTACTCGCCAAATCTTCTAAAGAAGCCTCTTTAATTCGCTTTACAGATTTGAATTGTTTCAAAAGGTCCTGCGCTGTTTTTTCACCAACACCATCAATCGCTTCTAAAGCAGAATTTATTGCTGCTTTACTTCTCAATTGTCGGTGAAAGGTAATACCAAAACGGTGGGCTTCATTCCGCAATTGCTGAATTATTTTTAAACTTTCAGATTTTTTGTCAAGATAAAGAGGTATTGGATCTTCTGGAAAATAAATTTCTTCAAGTCTTTTTGCTATTCCTACTATTGCAATTTTACCACGCAAACCAAGTATATCTAAACTTTTAACGGCAGAAGATAATTGCCCTTTACCACCATCTATAACTATTAATTGAGGCAAATCTGCCTCTTCATTAATTAGCCGTTTATATCTCCTGTAGACTACTTCTTCCATGGAGGCAAAATCATCTGGCCCAACTACAGTCTTTATATTATACTTTCGATACTCTTTCTTAGCCGGTTTCCCGTTAAGAAAAACAACACATGCAGCAACAGGGTTTGTTCCTTGAATATTACTATTATCAAAACACTCAATATGGCGTGGTTCTTCAGAAAGACGAAGGTCTTTTTTCATTTGTGCCATTATACGATTGGTATGTCGGTCTGGATCAATTATTTTAATTTGTTTAAATCTATCTTGTCTGTAAAATTTAGCATTTCGTTCCGATAATTCTAAAATTCGTTTTTTATCCCCCGTCTTTGGGATTCGAATTTTCAATTCTGGGTCTACAGATACTTCAAAAGGCAAATACAAGATTTTAGAATGCGAATTAAAACGTTGTCTAATTTCTATAATTGCCATTTGTAATAACTCTTTGTCTGCTTCATCTAATTTCTTTTTCATTTCCAAGGTATGCGATCGAATGACCGCTCCATGTGAAATTTGCAAAAAGTTTACATAAGCAAATTCTGCATCAGAAATAATGGTAAAAACATCAACATTATTAATTTTTGGATTGACAATTGTAGACTTAACTTGATAGTTTTCAAGTACTTCAATTTTTTCTTTTATTTGCTGTGCTTCTTCATAAAGTCTTCTATCGGCCAAGGAAATCATTTGCTTTTTAAAATAATGCAAAGAAGATTTAAAATTTCCTTTAATTATATCACGTATATCGTTAACCTGCTGCTGATATTCCTCTTCTGTTTGCAACCCTTCACATGGACCTTTACAGTTACCTAGGTGATATTCTAAGCATACTTTATATTTACCATCAGCAATCTTTTTCTCTGAAAGATCGTAATTACATGTTCGTAAGGGATAAACCCCTTTTATCAAATCTAATAAAACCCGAACAGTATGCATATTAGTAAACGGACCGAAATACTCAGAACCATCTTTAATATATCTTCGAGTAGGAAATATTCTAGGAAAGCGTTCTTTTTTTATACATATCCATGGATAGCTTTTATCATCCTTTAAAAGTACATTGTATTTTGGCTGATACTTCTTAATAAGATTGTTTTCAAGCAATAATGCATCAGTCTCGGTATTAACAACAATATGTTTTATTGAATTAATGTGTTTAACTAAAATTCTTGTCTTACCATTCTCATGGTTTTTATTAAAATATGAAGAGACACGTTTTTTTAAATTTTTAGCTTTACCAACGTATAAAATTTTATCATCTTTATTATAGAATTGATAAACTCCAGGATCATTTGGCAGGACACTTATCTGTATTTTAAGGGAGTCTTTTTGAGGCATGTGTAATAAACAAAATCTCTTTAACAGTCTAGAATGTTAAATTACTACGTTTTTTTAATCTCTGCAGGGTGTTTACGAGTTTTTAACGTTGTCGCAAACTAATTGTACAATACAAAATTATCAATAATTCAGTTTTCACAAGCAATTAATCAATGCACCAACATATAAACAAAGATGAAATAATTAAAAAATATCAGTTAAAAATTCTATAAAATTTGGCATAGAAATAGCACAAAAGTTAACAAAAAACTAAAAGTGTGCATTTCATCGATAAAAAGTTGCAGTTAATGGGGTTTTAACGATTTATTTTATTTACATTTAGCCATATCAATAACAAATAGCATGGACAAATACTTTATTATATTAGGACTTTATTTAGTCTTAATGGTTTGCTTCAAACTTTATTTCTCTTCGTCAGTTAAAGAAATAGAATAGCAAATTTTTTATTCCCCGAAATAAGTTAGTTCAATCTAAAATCATGAATAAAGAAGATTTAAGATTAGACTTTAAAAAACGCAGAAAAAATAGCTCACCACAATTTTTGGCGAACGCTAGTCTAAGCATTGCCAATAACGCTCTAAAAATTCCGATTTGGGAATCTGATTTCTATCACATTTTTCTACCTATTTCCAATCACAAAGAACCCGACACCTCATTTTTACTTTCTGTTTTACAAGGTAAAGACAAGAATATTGTACTTCCAAAAGTATATAACCAAAAGTTAAAGCACTTTTTACTTACAGATAACACAAGATTAAAGAATAGTGAACTTAATATTCCCGAACCCATAAACGGAATTGAAATTGCAATAAAAAAAATTGATGTGGTTTTCGTACCGCTATTAGCATTTGACAGCTTCGGTAACCGTGTTGGGTATGGCAAAGGTTATTATGATAGTTTCTTAGCTAACTGTAGACCAGATACAATTAAGGTGGGTCTTTCATTCTTTGAACCAGTTACTATTATTAGTGATGTTTATGAGAAGGATATTCCACTAGATTATTGCATTACGCCTGAAAAGAACTATTCATTCGTAGCTAAGTAATCGTCTTCCGTTTTGGCAATGGCATTGTCAATTTCTTCTTCAGGCTCTCCGAAAACTCTTTTATTAAACACTATTAAGATACCCACACCTGTACTAATTGCGGTATCAGCAATATTAAAAACAGGTTCAAAAAATCTAAATCGACTACCGCCAAAATAAGGAATCCATTCTGGCCATGTAGTATCAACCATAGGAAAATAAAGCATATCTACCACTTTGCCATAAAATATACTCCCATAAGGTTCGTCTGAAAAAAGAGTGGCTACATTACCATTACTGGCATCGAATAAAACTCCATAAAAGACAGAATCCAAAATATTACCTAAGGCACCAGCAAAAATCAAACAAACTGCTAATATATAAGTCTTTGAAGTTTGCTTTTTAATGATATCAAACAGCCAATATCCTATTCCGACAATTGCAAACAATCTAAATATAGTAAGCACAAGTTTACCTGCATTATCTGAAATAGGTAAGATGTCACTTAATTTAGCACCCCATGCTGCTCCTTCATTCTCAATAAAAAGAATTTTAAACCAATTGAATACATCTACAGACTCCCCTAAAACAAAATTAGTTTTGATATAAAACTTACTGACTTGGTCAATAATTAAAATCAAGATAATTAGCAAAATTGACTTTTTTAGTCCCATATTCAAATATTATCGGCAAAAATAACCCTTTAATTACAATTTTAAATTATTCACTTTTCACTAAATGAATATCCCCAGTAGTTGTTTTCAAAATAAAAGAATTCACTCCAACCGGAATATCATTTTTTTGAACATTACCATACTTACTACTTGCAATTATTTCTCCATTATCAGCTGTGACATTAATATCACCACTTTGTGTTGTAACCATAGCGTTATGCGACACTTTGTTCAGATTACACACCCCATCATTTAAAGTAACTTTTAAATGTTTATAAATTCCAGCAGCAAAAATATTACAACTCGTACCATTCACCTGTAAATTATGATTCTCTGGTACGCTAATGTCTAACGAAATAGAAACAACTTTATGCGCACTTAATTTATCGTTGGGGTTTATAAAGTTTGGGGTAAAACCCGCACTTACAATAACATTAGAACCATCTTCCTTTACATTAAGGATTAAATCTTTACTATATTCTCCATCTATAGTAGCTTGCAGCAATAATTCATCTGTGGCTGAAGTCTTTAAATTAATTCTAAAACAATTACGCGCATCAATTTCAATGGCATCAATATCATTATTTATAATAGTTTTTTTTACAATCTTCTGAGCACTCAAGAGATTGATAGAGAAAAAAATAAGTAAGATGAATTTACGCATAAATCAAAAAAAAACCTGCAAGATTACATCTTTGCAGGTTTAAGTATTATTAAAGACAATTTTACTTCTGCATATTTTTAGCTTCAATACTCAGCGTTGCATGCGGCACAAGTAAAAGGCGATCTTTATTAATTAATTTACCCGTTACGCGACATACACCATAGGTTTTATTTTCTATGCGCAACAAAGCGTTTTTTAGGTCTCGAATAAATTTTTCTTGTCGAATAGCTAATTGTGTATTCGCTTCTTTACTCATTGTTTGTGATCCTTCTTCAAAAGCTTTAAACGTAGGCGAAGTATCGTCAGTGCCATTATTTCCATCATTCATATATGAACTTTTTAAAAGTTCTAGGTGGCTTTTAGCTTTCTCAATCTTCTCCTCGATTACAACTCTGAACTCCTCCAAGTTTTTGTCAGAATATCTGACTTTTAAGTCGTCTGCCATTTTTTTAGTGTTTTTCGATAAATAATTTCGTTTTTACTTCATCGAAGGCTATTTCTGTGCCTTCCTTCAATTTCTCCTCAAAAATAAGGTCTGCAGTTAATGTTTCTGTTTTGATATAGTTAATATTACTTTCAACGGCCTTTTCTACAAACCCATCTTTTAATATTTTTATATCAATTTTATCAGTAACCTCATAACCCGACTCTTTTCTAATATTTTGAATTCTATTTACTAATTCTCTAGCAATACCTTCTTTTCTTAGGTCTTCATCTATTGAAACATCAAGTGCAACAGTTAACGCACCTGAGCTAGCAACTAACCATCCTTCAATATCTTGAGAGGTTATCTCTACATCTTGTAACTGTAAATTAATAACTTTATTTCCAATATTGAGCGAAATTTCGCCTTCTTGTTCTATTTTTTGGATATCCTCCGGACCAAATGCACTAACACTTTGTGCTATTTGCTTCATTTCTTTGCCATATTTAGGGCCTAAAACCTTAAAATTCGGCTTAATTTGTTTCACCAGAATATTAGAAGCATCGTCTAAAAGCTCTATTTCTTTAACATTCACCTCAGACTTAATTAACTCAGAAACCGCTTCTATATCTTCCTTTTGTTGTTGATTAAGAATAGGAATCATAATTCTTTTTAGCGGTTGACGAACCTTTATACGTTCTTTCTGACGGATAGACAGTACTAATGAAGAAATAGTTTGCGCTTTTTCCATTTTACGTTCCAAAGCAACATCTATAAATGATTCGTCACATACTGGAAAGTTTGATAAGTGAACACTTTCAAATTCTTCTTGCTCAGTTGTAGCAATCAAATCTTTATACAATCGGTCCATAAAAAACGGAGCTACAGGCGCTGATAATTTAGCAACGGTAAGCAAACATGTATATAAAGTTTGATAAGCTGATATTTTATCTTCTTGATAGTCACCTTTCCAAAAACGTCTTCTACATAGGCGCACATACCAATTACTTAAATTTTCTTGTACAAAATTTGATATAGCTCTTGTTGCTCTTGTTGGCTCGTAATCACCGTAAGCTTCATCCACATTTTTTATTAATGTATGAAGTTCTGATAAGATCCAACGATCTATTTCAGGCCGTTTTTCTAATGGCACATCGGCCTCGGCATATTTAAATTCATCAATATTAGCGTAAAGCGCGAAGAAAGAATAAGTATTATAAAGGGTACCAAAGAATTTTCTTTTGACCTCAACAATACCATCTATATCAAACTTTAAGTTATCCCAAGGGTTGGCATTAGAAATCATGTACCAACGCGTAGCATCTGGCCCATGTGCATTCATTGTTTCAAAAGGGTCTGCAGCATTACCAAGGCGTTTAGACATCTTCTTTCCTTCCTTATCCAAAACTAACCCGTTCGAAACCACATTTTCATAGGCTACAGAATCAAAAACCATAGTAGCAATGGCATGTAGGGTGTAAAACCAACCTCTTGTCTGATCAACACCTTCGGCAATAAAATTAGCAGGAAAAGTCTCTCTTTTATTTATTAAATCGGCATTTTCGAATGGATAATGCCATTGTGCATACGGCATTGAGCCACTATCAAACCAAACATCTATAAGATCACTTTCACGTTTCATTGGCTTTCCAGACTCAGAAACTAAAGTTATTTGGTCAACAATATTTTTATGCAAATCTATTTTATCATAATTAGCTTCAGACATATCACCGACAACAAAATCTTCAAAAATATCTTTCTCTAAAACACCTGCTTTAACAGCTTTAGTCATTTCAGCTTTAAGCTCCGCTACAGAACCAATCATCATTTCTTCAGTGCCATCTTCAGTACGCCAAATAGGCAAAGGAATTCCCCAATACCGCGATCGCGATAAATTCCAATCGTTAGCATTTGCTAACCAGTTACCAAACCTACCTTCACCTGTTGCTTTAGGTTTCCAATTAATGGTTTTATTTAAATCGAACATTTTGTCTTTCACATCCGATATCTTAATAAACCAAGAGTCTAATGGGTAATATAATATTGGCTTATCTGTACGCCAGCAGTTAGGATAGCTATGTACATATTTTTCAACTTTAAATGCCTTATTCTCTTCTTTAAGTCGAATTGCTATCTCCACATCAACAGAACGGTCTGGAGCCTCACCATCCTCATAATATTCATTTTTTACATATTTTCCTGCTAATTCATCCATTTCTGGCCTAAACTTACCCTTTAGGTCAACAAGTGGCACAGGATTTGAGTTTTCATCTAAAACTAAAAGTGGTGGTATAGGTGGTACAGCCTTCTGAGCTACAAACATATCATCAGCACCAAAGGTTGGCGCAGTATGTACAATACCAGTACCATCTTCAGTAGTCACAAAATCACCTTCAATTATTCTAAATGCATTTTCTGCATCATCGTAGGGCAAAGCATAATCAAGTAGTTGTTCATATCTAGCACCTACTAAGTCTTTACCAACAAATTCTTTAACTATATAAAATGGTATTTTTTTATCCCCAGAATTGTATTCCAATAAATCAGATTTTTCTTCAACCTGAACAAATTTTCCAGCAAATTGTTTTGAAACCAGACTTTTTGCCAATACAACATTCATTGGTTGAAAAGTATATTGATTGTAAGTTTCAACTAAAACATAATCAATTTTTGGCCCTACCGTCAAAGCTGTGTTCGAAGGAAGTGTCCATGGAGTAGTAGTCCATGCTAAAAAGAAAATTGTTCCTTCATTTTTTAGAAAATCAGGTAAAGACTCTTCCACAGCCTTAAATTGAGCAACAACAGTGGTGTCTGTAACATCTTGATACGTTCCGGGTTGATTTAATTCATGTGAGCTTAAACCGGTACCTGCTTTAGGTGAATACGGTTGAATGGTATACCCTTTATAAATTAGGTTTTTATTATAAATCTGTTTAAGCAGCCACCAAACAGTTTCCATATATTTAGACTTGTAGGTAATATATGGGTCTTCCATGTCTACCCAATACCCAACTTTTTCTGTCATCTCGTTCCAAACATCAGTATAACGCATCACAGCCTTTTTACATGCTGCATTATACTCTTCAACAGAAATTTTCTTGCCTATATCTTCTTTTGTAATTCCAAGTTCTTTTTCAACACCTAATTCTATTGGCAAACCATGTGTATCCCATCCGGCTTTTCGTTTAACCTGAAAACCTTTCATGGTTTTATATCGTGGGAATATATCTTTTATAGTCCGTGCCATTACATGATGAATACCTGGCATTCCATTAGCAGAAGGAGGACCTTCATAAAAAACATAACTTTCTTTACCCTCTCGAGTAGTAACACTTTTTTCAAAAATGTCATTCGTTTTCCAATAGCTTAATATTTCATCAGCTATATTGGGTAAATCTAATCCTTTGTATTCCGCGAACTTCATGTTTTTACTACTAAAATTAAGGCTGCAAAATTAGTGATTTTTTAAGGAAGTTAGTTGCTCAAATTAAAATCCACATCCCTTTTCTAATGGGTTTCAACAAATTATATAGTCTTGCAATTATTTGATACAATAAGCAAGCAACAACTAAAAAATAATAGCACCCTTTTAATGAGTTAAAATATTGATGAATTTTCACTTTAAATTTTAACAATTGAACATAAATTCATGTTAAAGCATCTAAATCTTATTCTCTTGCGTATATCCTATGATCATTAACAGTAAAACACTAATAACAAAACAAATGAAAAAAGTAATTTTAAGTTCGATTTTAATGATAGCTATGAGCGTATCATTCGTATCATGTAGAGAAGCTGCTGACAAAGCTAGTGAAGCAACTGAAGCTGCTGCTGACGCTGCAGAAGAAGCTGGTGAAGCTGTAGGCGATGCTGCTGAAGGCGCTATGGATAAAGCTGGAGATGCAGTAGATGCTGCTAAAGAAGCTGGTTCTGACGCCGTAGATGCTGCTGGAAATGCAGTTGACTCTGCTACAGATGCTGCTGGAAATGCTGTCGATTCTGCTAAAGACGCTGCTGGTAATGCTGTTGACTCTGCTAAAGATGCTGCTGGAAATGTAGTTGATAAAGCTAAGGCTGCAGGTGCTGATGCTAAAGATGCTGCTGGAAATGCAGTTGATAAAGCTAAAGGAGCTGCTAGCGATTTAAAACAGGACGCTAAAGATGCTGTTAACTAATTAGAACAGCTAAAATTTTTAAAGACCCCGACTTATTGCATAAGTCGGGGTTTTTTTTGGTTATGGGTCACCTATTAAAAGCTATAACCAAGCCCTATAATCAAACTTCTACCAGGTGCCGCAATACCCGAAGAATAGGTGCGATAGCGTTGATCTGTAATATTATCAAAGTTCAATGATACTTTCCAGTTATTATTGAAACTATACTGAGCTCTGGTATTTAGCGTATACCATGATGGAGAATATGGATTTCCTTCTTTATTCAGCGCATAGATATATGTTTTACTTTTCTCAGAAGAAGCTAAATCTTCATTTGAAATTTCTCCATTGTAGTTTAAGAATAAATCGGTTCGTAGTTTTTGGTTATTCCATAGTATATGAAAATCTCCAAAAGTAGGCGAAACATGCCTTGCAGGTGTCTCTGTACCGTCTGGTTCTTCTTCAATACCATCAGTGAAAGTTAAATTAGAAGACAATGAAAGGTTGTCCGTAAGAAAAGCTTCGAAACCCAATTCTACGCCATACACAAAAGCTTTAGCTGCATTTTGAATTGCCTGCACGTTGCTTAGCTCACCGTTATACATAATTTCAGTCTGTCCGTTAAATTCAAAATCCCGACGAACAAGAGCATCAACTAAATACGTGTAATAAGCAGCTGCTTTAAAAACAACCTTATCTTTAAAATTCTTTCGTACTCCAAATTCTGCATTATAGGCGTATTCTGGCTCCAAATCTAAATTAGGTACAACTACAGAACCAGGTTCAGAATCAAAAACTTTACCAATATCATCAACATTTGGTGATCTAAAACCTGTAGAACCATTTAGCGTCAGTTGTAAATCTGCTTTCGGAAACCAGCTAAAACCAATACTCCCTGTTAGTGCTCCATTATTCAAATTTGCATCGTCGAATGGAAAAGGATAGAAAGTTTTATCGAAAACTGCATTTAACCATACATGGCTATATCGCAAACCAGTAAGTAATGAAAAATTGGGTTTTGCTTTATATTCACCGTTAACATACCCCGCCAAGGTTTGCCAACTTGCTCCGTCTGGATACCGCGATGCTGCATCCATAATAATACTTGTTTCAATATTCCGCTGTTGACCCGTTGACCCTACTTTATTGTAAACATACTCACCGCCATAGTAAATTCTAGAATTTCCAACTTTCTTATTTTCAAAATCTATATTCAAAGAAAAAGCATCTACTTTCTCTTGTGTACTGAACAAGTCTAGTTCTTGAAAATTTCTATCATTTCTACTTTCTTCAAAGTGTTGGTAGGCAGCTGTCATTTTTAAGCCATCGTAAAATTTTCCTTTTCCAATCTGTTTCACCTGTAGATTACTCATAAACCATTTTTGCGGGCCGTAATACCATTCTGAAGAACGAAGACCAGTTCCATCTGAGGAAGGTCGAATTAATCTATCATACCTAGAATAATTTGTTGTTTCGGAATAATGAGTACCGAGTTTAAAATCCCAATTATTATTTGGTTTATATTCAATATTCTGCATCAAGTTAATCTGAGAATAACCTGTGGGTAACTGTTTTTTAGGATTATCATTAGCGATTTCAACATCCTCTCCTTCAATACGTTCTACATAACTATTTCTCAAATAAGAATCTGGGCCATGTTCTCCCATAATCATATCTCCATAATTATTGTAAGTTAAACTAGTTAAAAAAGCCCATTTCTTTTTACCGATATTAAAATCTGCATGTACCGTATTTTCACTATTTGCAGATGCGAAGCGGTAATTACCATTACCTAGTATTAAAAGACTATCGTTAGTAGAAAATTGTGGTTTTTTTGTATAAAAATTCATAACACCACCAATAGCATCACTACCATAAATCACAGATCCTGGGCCAAAAATAACTTCTGTATTTTTTACAGAAAAGGGATCTATAGAAATAATATTCTGAATATTACCACCCCTGAATATCGCATTATTCATACGTACTCCATCTACAGAAAGCAAAAGTCGATTAGTCGCAAAACCTCTAATCATAGGACTTCCACCTCCCATTTGACTTTTCTGAACAAATACTTTTCCACTACTTTGTAATAAATCTGCAGCTGTTTGCGGATTGGTAAATGCAATTTGTCTTGAATTAATAGATGTTGTTTTATGCGGAATATCTTTTTTCTGTTGTTCCCATTTAGAAACAGACATTATCACTTCCTCTAACTGTTCCGCTTTCATAACCAAATAAACAATACTTCGTTTGCGGATTATTGAGTTTTTTGTAATTCGCCTTACCTGATAACTTAAATGCTTAAAGGTAATTCGCTCATTATTACTAAATAGAGAGAGATTGCATTTACCATCGATGTCGGATATAGAAGTTTTTGAATGGTCCAGATTATAGACAGCAACATTGGCCACAGGCTCATTGGTATCACTATCTAAAATAGTAATCTCTTGGGCTATTGAAATTTTAAAGCACAAGAAAACAAAAAAGAATAAGGTCTTTTGCATCAACTAAATACTTCATTTAAAACAGCAAGTGATTTAGGTTTTCGAAATCCTTGTAAATGCAATTCATAATAAAGCACAATAGATTTCAATAATTCTTGCCTGTTGGTTTTCTTCATGGTTATCTCATGTATTGCATCAAAATTTGTGCCTAACAGCCTTTTGAACAACACTAAATTTTCATCGGTAATAAAAGAACTACCAGAAGGGAAATCAACAAAGACACCATCAACTAGATCAAAACAATTTGAAGCAAAGTTTTCTGTATCTGGATAAAAACCTAAATATTTAGTAAGGTTTAAAAGAAAAAACAAATGAAAATTTGCGATTCTATCATGATTATCAAGCCATTGCAATGAAGCTTCCAAGAATTGAAAAAGTTCACTATTAGATTCTTCTTCATGTATAGAATTACTCAACATTTCTGCTAGAAACAAAACCACAGAATTCTTATTCATTTCAGTATGTAACGACTGATAATGATATTCAACTTTTACATCTCTTATACTTTCTAGAGTACCTTTATTTTTATGGTTAGCATTAATTTCCAATTGCATTAGGGGTTGAAAATACGCCGCTTTAAGCTTTCCTTTCTTCGCAGTCAACACTCCTTTTAACAAATATGATTTTAACCCGTCTGAAGCCGTATAAATTCTAGAAATAAGGCTTGTGTCTCCAAATTTTAGAGCGGAAAGCACAATACCCTTTGTAGTTACTTGCATGAGTTTATTAGAGTTCTATGCAAAGATAACCTGAAAGTACGAAGTACTGGTTTAATATACCGAAGTTAAAAAAACCCATAGTTTGAAAACAACTATGGGTTCAATTTTTATAAAAAAATACTAACTATTTACATTTTAAATAACACCCTGCGCCAACATAGCATCAGCTACTTTAACGAAACCAGCAATATTAGCACCTTTTACATAATTACAATAACCATCTTTATCTTTACCATATTTAAGGCATGAGGAGTGAATTTCTTCCATTATATCTTTTAGTCGATCATCAACCTCTTCACGTGTCCAACTTATTCTTAAAGAGTTTTGAGACATCTCTAGACCAGAAGTTGCTACTCCACCTGCATTGGAAGCTTTACCAGGAGCAAATAATATTTGTGCTTTTTGAAATTCATGAATAGCATCGGGCGTAGAAGGCATGTTAGCACCTTCGGCAACACAAATACAATTATTTTTAATTAAAATTTTTGCACTTTTACCATCCAATTCATTTTGTGTTGCACATGGCAAAGCTATATCACAGTCTACCTCCCATGGGGTTTTCCCACTAACAAACTTAGCTGACTTATATTTCTTTGTATAATCTGAAATACGACCTCTTTTGTTATTTTTTAAATCCATAACAAAAGCCAGTTTTTTCTTATCGATACCTTCACTATCGAAAATATATCCTCCAGAATCGGAAAGCGTAACCACTTTACCTCCTAAATAAAGCACTTTTTCAGCTGCATACTGTGCTACATTACCAGAACCCGAAATAACGACTGTTTTTTTATCAAAGCTATCATTTACAGTTTCCAACATACTTTGAGCAAAATAAACAGTGCCATAACCAGTTGCTTCCGGTCTAATTTTAGAACCACCCCAAGAAAGACCTTTACCAGTTAAAACGCCGGTAAACTCATTTCTCATTTTTTTGTACATGCCAAAAAGAAAGCCTATTTCACGTGCACCTACACCAATATCGCCTGCTGGCACGTCTGTATTAGGTCCAATATGTCGGCACAACTCACTCATAAAAGCATGGCAAAACCGCATAACCTCATCATCTGACTTACCTTTAGGGTCAAAATCAGATCCTCCTTTACCACCACCCATAGGCAGGGTAGTTAAACTATTTTTAAATACTTGCTCAAAGGCTAAAAACTTTAGAATACTAGCGTTAACAGAAGCATGAAAGCGAAGTCCACCTTTATAGGGACCAATAGCCGAGTTCATTTGAATACGGTATCCGCGATTTACATGAATTTCGCCCTTATCATCAACCCAAGAGACTCTAAACGAAATTAATCGTTCAGGCTCTACCATTCGCAACAAAATATTCTTGCCACTGTAAATCTTTTTACGAGCTATGTATGGGATTACTGTTTCGGCAACTTCCTGTACTGCCTGTATGAATTCAGGTTCATGACCATTTCTGACCTTAACCTCTTCCATAAATTTATCAATCTTTACTTGCATTTTTGCGTCCATAAATTCCTTTAAATAAATTTTCCTAATTCGTTAAAATTAAGCTTTGATTATTGAATTTAAAATAAAACGGCAAAATTATGATATTCCTATATTTTAAAGTGTGTTTTTTTAAAAATATCGTAAAAAACCTATCCGATAGCCTGTTTCAAGTCTTCAATTAGGTCTGAAGCATCTTCTATACCAACACTTAATCTAATTAACGAATCTACTACGCCACTCTTTTCTCTTTCTTCTTTAGGAATACTCGCATGCGTCATACTCGCAGGATGACCAGCTAAGCTCTCTACGCCACCAAGAGATTCCGCTAAGGTAAATAACTCTAGATGTTCTACTATTTTAATCGCATCATCAAAAGAAGCTCCTTTAGGAATAAAAGAAATCATTCCTCCGAAATCATTCATTTGTTCTTTTGCTACCAAATGGTTTGGGTGAGATTCTAAACCTGGCCAAAATACTTTTTCAATTTTAGGATGATTCTGAAGAAACTCAGCAATGGCTTTTCCATTTTCACAATGGCGTTGCATGCGAACATGCAAAGTTTTTATACCTCTTAAAACCAAAAAACTATCCATAGGACCACAAACAGCACCACTGGCATTTTGAATAAAATATAATTGATCCGCTAATTCTTTGTCTTTAACTACTAAAGCGCCAAGTACTACATCTGAATGCCCACCCAAGTATTTTGTTGCAGAATGCATTACAATATCTGCACCCATTTCTAAAGGCCGTTGTAAATATGGCGTTGCAAAAGTATTATCGACGGCCAATAAAACTTTGTGTTGTTTCGCTAATTTAGAAACTGCCTTGATATCTATAATATTCATCATAGGATTGGTAGGCGTTTCTACCCATATCAAACGCGTATTAGAATTTATTTTCTTTTCAATTTCATCAACATTTTGCATGCCAACAAAATGAAATACTATTCCATATTTCTCAAATATTTTTTTGAAAATTCGATAACTACCTCCGTACAAGTCATTTGTTGAAATAACTTCATCTCCAGGACTCAGCAATTTAATTACAGCATCCATAGCTGCAAGTCCGCTTCCAAAAGCTAATCCATAATTACCACTTTCAATACTTGCCAAAGAATTTTCTAGTGCGCTACGAGTAGGATTTCCGCTCCGCGAATATTCAAATCCTTGGTGCCCACCAGGTGTAGTTTGGGCAAAAGTTGAAGTTTGATAAATGGGTGGCATCACCGCTCCATAGGCCTTATCAGGTTTTTGTCCACCATGAATTGTCTTACTGTTGAATTTTAATTTTTTTTGGCTCATAAAATAGTATTAATGTTGCAAATGTATCGTTAACTTTTGAGTCGCACAATGATGTGAAATTTATGAAAACCCCAATTATTTACATAGTCGTTTTACTCCTACTTATTGGTTGTAAAAATGAGCATAAACTTACCGTAGCACCGCAATTATTCTCTGGTGAAAATTGCGAAGGATGCCCACAAATTTCAATTAATATTCCGCAAGTTCTTGAAAAATCTCGGCTTGCCATAAATATAAATGCAAACATCTCTAACGAGATTATTTCTATTCTTCTCTTTGGAGAAACTGAAGATAATGAAGCCTATACCATTCAAGAAGCAATTCAAGCTTTTATTAACGAACACGAGGAAATTACAAAATTATACCAAGATGAGGTTGAGACTTGGGAAGCTACCATACATGGCGAGATATCGTATGAAGATAAAAATATCTTGTCAATAATCTTAACATCATATTTATACTCTGGCGGTGCACATGGCTATGAATCCATTCGATTTTTAAATTTTGATAAGAAAACTGGAAAAGAATTAAAAAATTCCCAACTATTTAATGACGAAGCAGCCTTTAAAACGCTAGCGGAAAAAGAGTTCCGGAAAGCTGAAGCCATTTCTGAAAATGAATCTATTAACGCAACAGGTTTCATGTTTGAGGGAGACAATTTTTATTTACCCGAAAATTTAGGCTTCACTAGGGCAGGCATTAAGCTACTTTATAATCAATATGAGGTAGCGTCGTATGCTGATGGTCCAATAGAAGTTGTCATCCCATATACTTCAGCAAAGAATTATTTAAAAGGAAAACTAAAAAAGTCAATAGCTACAACAACTTTTGAAGACTAATAATAGCACCAATATGTAATCCTTCATGTAAAAGGTTGAATGCTATAGCATCTTCTGCTTTTTCTAGTGTAACATTAGCGCTAGTAGTATACGCTTTATAATTTTTGAAAATTCCTTTTTCGTAATCTGATTTCGTTTTTTCAACGGTAGAAATTAATAAATCTTTCACCTCTTGTATTTCCTCATCTGTAGCGGTGCCATCTGGCACAGTTCCCTTCATAAATTTACCAACCAAACTAGCAGGTATATTTAAATCTAAACCACTAAACTTATAAACCAGCAGTTGTTCCGTTACCAAAACATGTGCAATATTCCACCAAATATTATTATTATGGCTAGTAGGTATTTTTAAAAGATCAGCTTTTGGTGTTTCTACCAAAATCTTGTGCAAACGCTGGCGACTCTTAAGGGTGATATCAAAAAGTTTATTCATACTGAAAAATGATTTAGCTTCAAATTTAGAGCAATTACTTTAAAAGCGGTTTCTTTGTAGTCTATAATTTTCAGTTCATAAAAAAGTAAAAATCACTACATATATCGAATAACAAAATTATTTTCCGATGAAAAAAATATACCACCTAGCTTCATGTTCTACATGCCAACGTATCATAAAAGAATTAGAACCTTTGGATGGCTTTACCCTTCAAAATATAAAAACGGAAAGCATAACTGAAAAACAATTAGATGAGATGAAAAATCTAGCGGGAAGTTATGAAGCACTATTTAGTAGAAGAGCAATGCTTTTTCGCAAAAGGGGCTTACACGAGCAAACACTTACAGAAGCAGATTATAAAAATCTAATTTTAGAACATTATACTTTTTTAAGCCGCCCAGTAATTCTATTCGATAATCAAATATTTGTAGGTAATAGTAAAAAAGTGGTTGAAGCTGCCAAAGCAACAATTCACCCGTGAGCAAAAGGACACTAGCAATATTAGCTGCTATTGCAGCAACAACAATCTATGGACTAAACCACACTATCGCTAAAGGGGTTATGCCCAACCATGTGCAACCTTTTGCTTTTATTATTTTTAGAGTTGGCGGTGCAGCATTACTTTTTTGGCTCATTTCATTTTTTGGTCCTAAAGAACATATCGAGAAAAAAGATTATTTACGTATGTTGCTTTGCTCCATTTTAGGAATGGGGTTTAATATGCTTGTTTTTTTTAAAGGATTATCTTTATCTACCCCAATAAATAGTGCCGTACTAATTACTATCACACCGATAATCGTATTAATACTTTCGGCAGTCCTCATTAAAGAAAAAATATCAAGGCGAAAGATATTTGGAATTGGAATCGGGTTAATTGGAGCACTTGGATTAGTATTTTTTAGCTCGGAGAGTAGACAAGACGCACCTAACATTCCATTAGGAAATTTCTTTATTCTTATGAATTCTGTTTTTTATGGAGCATATTTAATCACAGTAAAACCCTTGCTTGCAAAATATCACCCATTCACATTTATGAAATGGCTTTTTACTTTAGGCATCATTATTTGTTTACCTTTTGGTTTAAAAGAATTTACAGAAATAGACTTTTCGAACCTACCAGCAGATGCAATTTGGAGTATCGTTTACGTAGTTCTCGGCACTACTTTTTGCACTTATCTCTTCAATATTTTCGCATTAACCCAATTAAAAGCATCCACACTTAGTGCTTTTGTCTATGTACAACCACTTATAGGAATTCTATTTGCCACACTTATGGGCAAAGACACTCTTACAACCTTAAAGATTATGGCAGCCACTTTAGTACTTTTAGGTGTCTACTTGGCCAGTAGAAATCCTATAGGAGCCAAAAAAACAAATGCAACTTCTAACAAGATTAAATAATCGCTAAATCTTTTGGCACTTTGGCAAATTTACGCGTGTTTTCTTTAGTTAAAATGCGAAATCCTTCCGATAGTTCTATTTTATCAAACAAGTTTAAAAAATCATCAGGCAAACCAGTTAAATTACGAGTTTCAAGACTTATCCAAGCTCCCATCATTTCGCAATGTGCTACGTTTCTACCTTTCGAATCATAGAAATTATGGTGAAATTCAAAGAATTTACCATCCTCACTCAAGCCCATAACTTCCAAAGAAACTTTTACAGGCTTTCCAGGAAAAACCTCTTTAAAATAATACATATGCTCATAAAAAACTACAGGGCCAATTTTATGTGCTGCTAGGTTCTTTTGACTTAAACCTAATTCCCATAGAAATGCCATACGCGTATGGCTCATAAAATTTATATAAGCACTATTTGCTAAATGTCTATTGGCATCTATATCACTCCATCTAACTTCAAAATCTTTTAAATACATTCTTTTAAATATTATTTTTACTATGCATGCATAGGAATGGTAAAAATAGTATAGTTTTGAATAACAACAGAATTTAAGTACATTAATTAATAGTTTTAAAATCTTAATAATGAGTCAGAAACCCGCCTTTATAAAAGAACTTTCCCTACCCGTAATAGCAGCACCAATGTTTTTAATTTCTGGGCCTAAATTGGTAATAGAATGTTGTAAAAATGGTATTGTAGGTACTTTCCCTGCTTTAAATCAAAGAACAAGTGAGGGATTTGAGGAATGGCTTATTGAAATAAAAACGGAATTACAAAAATTTGAAGATGAAACGGGCAAGAAAGCTGCTCCGTTTGGTGTCAATTTAATAGTACATCCAACTAATCCTCGCTTGGAAGCCGATATTAAACTTTGTATAAAACATCAAGTACCAATAGTTATAACTTCATTAGGAGCTGTATCTATGGTTGTTGATGCAATACATAGTTATGGCGGATTAGTTTTTCATGATATAATTAAAAAACGTCATGCAGAAAAGGCTCAAGAAGCTGGAGTCGATGGATTAATCTTGGTAGCAGCCGGAGCTGGCGGCCATGGTGGCACCATCAACCCAATGTCTTTAGTGGCGGAAATAAAAAAATTCTTTGATAAAACTATTATTCTATCGGGTTGTATTAGTACGGGTCGCGATATTGCTTCTGCTTTACAAATGGGTGCTGATGTTGCCTATATGGGTACGCGTTTTATTAATACAGCGGAAAGTATGGCTCCTGAAGAATATAGAGATATGGTCATCGATGCCGGTGCGGGCGATGTGGTATATACAGCTGCGGTATCTGGAGTTAGTGCTAATTTTTTAGGCAAAAGCTTAAAAGCAGCTGGACTAACTGATGAAGACCTTAAAAAGGATACTAAAATTGATTTTGGCAAAGAGCTAGATACGGAAGCTAAAGCTTGGAAAACAATTTGGTCTGCAGGTCAAGGTTCTACTACAATCGACAATACTTTACCCATTGCAGATTTGGTAGCCAAATTAAAATTAGAATTTAAAGCTGCAATAGAAGAACAGACTAAGGTTTTAGAAAATTATCCGAAATAGCATATAAATTTCACGCGAAACTAGTCTTAGATGCCCATTTTAAAATCCAACTACAATCCGCCTATTTTATTCAAATTAGGACATTTTTCGACAATTTATAGCGGTTTATGGCGAAAAGTAAACGATTTTACTCAAAAACGGGAAAGAATAGAATTAACAGATGGTGATTTTTTAGACCTAGATTGGAGCTATTCTAAAACTACATCCGATAAGGTTATCATTTTGCTTCATGGATTAGAAGGCCACGGCCAACGACCTTATATTACGGGCAGCGCCAAAGCCTTTAACAACGTTGGTTATGATGCGTGTGCCGTTAACTTTAGGGGCTGTAGTGGTGAAACTAATCGACTATTTAGAGCATATCATTCTGGCGCTACAGAAGATTTAGATGCAGTAGTAAAACACGTATTAAAAAATAAAACGTATTCAAAAATTTACATAAAAGGTGTTAGTCTTGGTGGAAACATGGTGATGAAATATGTTGGTGAAAAAAGAGAACTTCCTAAAGAAATCAAAGGAGTTATCGGCATATCGGTGCCCTGTGATCTCAATAATTCTTCAAACCAACTTTTAAAATTAAAAAATAGACCTTATGCTAGTCGATTCAAAAAGCATTTAACCGACAAACTGAAATATAAAGTAGCGCTTTTTCCGGATAAAATTAATGAGGCTGACATTAGACGAATTAAAACCTTAAAAGATTTTGACGACATTTACACGAGTAATGCTCATGGTTTTCTGAACGCCTTAGATTATTATGAGAAGAGTAATTGTCTTCAATTTCTACCTAATATTAAAATTCCGGCATTAATCATAAACGCTAAAAATGACTCTTTTTTAGGACCAACTTGTTATCCATATAACGAAGCTAAAGCAAATCCGAATTTGTATTTAGAAACCCCCAAATACGGTGGCCATGTTGGCTTTCACGCCAAAAATGGCGTTAGTTATACAGAAAAAAGAGCTATAAATTTTCTTGAAAAGACCAATTAGATTTTGCGAATCATTATATTAGTGGCGCAAATAAAATTAAACCCCTGAACTAGTTTCAGCAAAAATTAAACATACATGAAAAAATTGCTCTTCGTATTAGCACTTGGCGGATTAATGATCAGCTGCGGCGGAAAAGAAAAGAAAGAAGAAAAAGAAGGTTTTGAAATGAACCGTAAAAAAACTGAATCTAAAGCTGCAGAAGTACAAGAAAGTGTTCCAGTTGATTTAGACAATAAAGGAGTTGGCCCAATAAAATCAGTTGAATTTGATGATGCTGTAAATGAAGAATTAGTAGCTAAAGGTGCACAAACTTTTAATACTATATGTATAGCTTGCCATGCACTTGATAAGAGAATGATAGGCCCAGCTTTATCTGGCGTTTATGAAAGAAGAAGTCCGGAATGGGTAATGAACATGATATTAAACCCTGATGTGATGCTTAAAGAAGACCCAATAGCAAAGGCTCTTTTAAAAGAATATAATAATGCTGTTATGTTGAATCAGAAATTAAGTGAAGAAGATGCCCGCGCAGTAGCCGAGTTCTTAAGAAATAAATAAAATTCAATAGTTGAATTAAAAAAGCTCCTTCTCGAAAGAGAAGGAGCTTTTTTTATACGGTTTTACCGTGTACCTCTTATTTCGCATCAACCCTATCTACTGCAACTTTATAAGTAGGATCTTCCAAGACATTAACAACGATTATATCATCGGCATTTTTCAAGAGACGAATACAATCTTTACTTAAGTGACGTAAATGCACTTTTTTACCTGCTTTGGCATAGCGCTCAGTTATTTTGTTTAAGGCCTCTATACCCGACATATCAGCAATTCTACTTTCCTTAAAATCAATTATTATTTCTTCAGGATCTTCTTGAATTTCAAACTTTTCTGAAAATAGTGTTGTTGAACCAAAGAATAATGGACCATAGATTTCATAGTGTTTTACTCCATTTTCATCAACATATTTTCTTGCACGAATACGTTTTGCATTCTCCCAAGAATATGCCAATGCTGAAATAATTACCCCTAGCAAAACTGCAACAGCAAGATTATGCGTAATTGCCGTAATCAGTGTAACTAATACCATAACAATAACATCTGACTTAGGCATTTTTCCAAAAGTCTTAAAACTTGCCCATTCAAATGTGCCTATTGCTACCATAAACATTAAACCTACTAATGCTGCCATTGGTAAACGTTCAATTAAACTTGATCCAAACATTATGAAAACAAGGAGCATAACGGCAGCTGTAATACCAGAGAGTCTAGCTCTTGCACCAGAAGAAGTATTAATTAAACTTTGTCCAATCATTGCACAACCACCCATACCAGATAGGAAGCCCGATAAAATATTGGCAGTTCCTTGTGCCACACATTCTTTATTACCACTACCACGTGTATCGGTTATTTCGTCTATTATGTTTAGCGTTAATAAACTTTCAATTAAACCAACACCTGCAACAATTGCTGCATACGGAAGTATGATTTTAAAGGTCTCTAATGTAAATGGTATTTGTGGAATAGATAATGGTGGAAATCCACCTTTTATACTCTCCCCTTCCCCCATAGTATCTGCTACAGTAAGGGTGTCTACTCCAAATCCAATTACAATTGCAGAAACAACAATAATGGCAACTAAAGATGAAGGAATAGCTTTAGTTAACTTTGGTAAGCCCCAAATAATTACCATGGTCAGCAATGTTAAGCCGAGCATTATCATCATGGGTGTAGTACTTAAAAGACTATCGGTTCCTTTCACATAAAAATTAGGAAACTGCGCCATGAATATTATTATGGCTAAACCATTTACGAAACCAAACATTACGGGGTGCGGTACTAAACGAATGAATTTACCCAAGCGTAAAAAACCAGCTAAAATCTGTAAAAGACCTGCTATAATTACTGTAGCAAAAACATAATTTAATATGGTCTCTGGTTCTATTCCCGGGAAATTTCGTTTCAATTCCAGAATTAACCCAACAAAAATTACAGCTACCGCTCCTGTGGCACCAGATATCATACCTGGTCTACCACCAAAAATTGCAGTAACCAAACAAAGTATAAATGCAGCATACAAACCTGTTAATGGAGAAAAACCTGGAATTAAGGCAAAAGCAATTGCTTCAGGAACCAGTGCTAAGGCAACTGTAAGACCTGAAAGAATTTCGGTTTTATAATCTACTTTCTGCTTAAAATCGAATAAATTAAGATACTTCTTCATACCGCAATGAATTTAAGCGGGCAAAAATACACTTTATTATCTTGACGGCCTGCGTATGCTTGTATTAATGAGGATATGATAAACTACCAATCTGTTAAACCCAATAATTTTTCTCCAAGGTTCGAAAGTTTAGCAACATCGTATTTAGTTTGTTCCCAATTTCTCGGGTCACCCGGAAAAGCATAGCCTTCTGGTGCAATTCGGTTCTTCCAAGAATTAATACGCCAGTTTCTCATCTCCACATTTTCTTCTTCTGCAGGCATCATAGAAATGTATTGAGCAATTCGCACTTTATCTTTAGATTTATTTGGTCGTATACCATGTGGTTCTGTGCTATTGAAAATTAATAGATCCCCAGCATTCATTTTAACCTTCACTATTTTATCATCCAAATTCGAAATGTCTGGTTGAAAATGATCACGGTCTTCAGGCTGCGTCAATTTCCAGCTATCGTAGTTTCTATATAACCATGGAATGCATTGAAAACCGCCCATATTTTCATCATTCTGGTCTGCAAGCGCTAATACTCCTTGTACATTTTGGGGTTTTGTTTCAGGGTCATAATCCCAATGAATAAATCCTTTTTTATCAACTCCTGGTGGTAACGGAAAATTCAAATTAGCGCGGTCAATAGTCACCCACAGTTTTTCGGTTCCCCATACATCTGCAAATGCATCATAAACTTTTTGCTCTTGTCTATTATTCCACAAATGCTGATTATTATAAACCTCAACCATACCAGTTCCGGTCAATTCTTTCATTTTCATTTCGGCTCGTGGTGGAGCATACCAAGTAGTTGAATCATTAGGATTCTTTTCGTCAAATTCCCAAATAAAATCAGCTGTATTCTTTGCTTGTTCTTTTGATATCGCATTCTTTATAACGATATAACCATTATACATCCAAAACTTCCAATCTTCTTCGCTAAGAACTCTTAATGGTTTTCCATTAGAACGGTCGTTCAATTTAATTTTACTACTTGTAGCTGTTGATGGATTACCAGGAATTTCTTCATGAGCTTTGTTCGCCATTTCTAATTTAGAATCTGATTTTTGCATGATATTATCTTTTAAATTTGATACTGTAAAACTACCTTAGATTATCGCTAGCATCAACCTCGATATTAACCAAAATTTGAACAATATTGATATTTTTTAATTAAATTAAACAAATAAGCGTCAATCTAGGTATATTGATAAAATGAAAATTCAGCTTGAAAGTTTTAGCACTGATACCAAAAGTCCGTTTAGGCTATTACACGACCCAAAACTTAATCATCTTTTTTATTGGCATTTTCATCCGGAATTTGAATTAGTATATATCGAAGGTGCTAGTGCAAAGCGACATGTGGGTAATCATATTTCACAATTTTCAGAAAGCGATTTAGTATTAATTGGGTCCAATATTCCACACCTAAATTTTGATCATAATGTAACCTCCACCTATAGAAAAGAAGTTCTCCATATAAAACAGAATTTCAAAAAAACGGTAATAGAACAATTCCCAGAACTTCAGTCTTTAAATCGACTTATGGAATTGTCAAAATTTGGAATAGCATTTTCAGGTGAGACTAAAATTAAAATAGGTGGACTTATGAAAAAGCTACACTTACTAAATGATTTCGATTTCTTTATGGAAGTCATACATATTCTAAAAGAACTTTCTGCAAGTACTGATTTTGAACTATTACACAAAACACCATTTATTAATCCGTATAGTGAGAAAGAGCAAAAGCGAATTCGGCAAATTTATGGTTACATCGATGCACATTTTCAAGATAAAATAACTGTAAATGATATTGCTGCACTTTGTAATTTAAGTAAACCTGCATTTTGTAGGTACTTTAAGAAATCTACTGGTAGTACGTTTATAAATTTTCTAAATCAATATAGAATAAGTCAAGCCAAGCGGCTTTTACTTTTAGATAAGAATATTACTGAAACTTGTTATGAGTGTGGTTTTGAAAGCTTATCCTATTTTAATAGAACATTTAAAAAGATTTCAGGTGAGAACCCATCGGAATTCAAAAAACGCCTCATAAAAACATAAAAAAGCTATATGAGTTAGTAATCCTATTATATACGCTAATACTTAAGTCATGTTTTCTGTATCATATAATAAAACAAGAAAATATGAATTTAAAAGCAGCTTACTTACTTTGTATCACACTACTTTTTATAGGAACCTCATGCTCACATCGACTTGTTGGCGTATGGAATGTTCAAAATTTCGAGCGACAAACCCCTGGTGAAGAGGGAATGTCTGTAAAAAATATTGGCACAATCACTTTTGATAAAGACGGGACAGGAACAAAACATTTGAATTATTCTCTTTTAGGAATTTCATCTTTAGACAAAACACCTTTTGAATGGAGCGCAACAGATAACTTTGTAACTATTGAAGATAAATATTCCGATTTATCTAAAACTTGGATTTATATTGAAAACAAGAATAATTTTCAAAAATGGCAGTCTACCGACGGCAATAATCAGGTTCAAACATTAGTTCTAGAAAAGGAATAAAAAAACGCCTTGAGCACCATACTCAAGGCGATTTCTAACTAAATAACCAACCAAAAAATCGTTGTTTAAACTGCGCTAAACGCAGGTATATTTTTTGTTCTTTAAGACAATAGTATTTTTAACATTTGTCTGAATTAATAACGCATGTGTTCATGATTTCATTGCTCGATGAACTGCATGCCCTGTTAAAATTTTAGGTAGTTCATCGTTTTTTTAACAAAGCTTGGTAGTTCATCGATAAAATCTAAACCAGCTAATTTGATTATTTTTGAATTATAGAAATTTGACTAATACATATCATATGAATTTTGCTGTATTTGGAGGTGGTAGTTGGGCAACTGCCATAATAAAAATGTTATGTGAAAATCAGGCTAAAGTTGGTTGGTACATGCGAAACCAAGATGCCATAGATTACATAACGCAACACAAGCACAATCCAAACTACTTAACTACAGTAACATTTGACACAGAAAAACTGGTATTAACAAGTGATATAAATACAGCTGTTGTAAAGGCTGATATTTTAATATTTGCAATTCCCTCAGCTTTCTTGAGTGAAGAAATGAAAAAATTAGAAGTTTCGTTAAAGGATAAAATCATTTTCTCAGCTATTAAAGGTATTGTACCCGAAACAGGATTAATTGTTGGGGAGCATTTTAATAAAAAATATGATATCCCATTTGAAAACATTGGTGTAATTACTGGCCCGTGTCATGCAGAAGAGGTGGCCATGGAACGATTATCCTATTTAACCATTGCTTGCGCTGATGAGGCAAAAGCTAAAATAGTAGCGGATAACCTTAAATCCGATTATATAAAAACTAAGGTAACCAAAGATATTATAGGCACTGAATATGCCGCCATGCTAAAAAATATTTATGCCATAGCTGCTGGTATAGCACATGGTTTAGGTTATGGCGACAATTTTCAAAGTGTTTTAATGAGTAATGCGATTCGTGAGATGAAACGCTACACGTATTTATAAAATAGACCGTAACATTAATGAATCGGCTTATTTAGGTGATTTATTAGTAACAGGGTATTCAACATTTAGTAGAAACAGAATGTTCGGCAATATGATTGGTAAAGGCTATACTGTAAAAAGTGCGCAGATGGAAATGAAAATGGTTGCCGAAGGTTATTATGCAGTTAAAAGTGCGTATGCTATTAAATCGAAATTCAAGAAAAAAGCCAGAACACCTATTATAGATGCAGTTTATGAGGTGCTTTATAATGGTGGTAATGCTAAGAAGGTATTTAAAGAATTAACTGATAAATTAGATTAAAACCACTATAACTTTCAATCACTTTAAATTCGCAATTACATTTCCCGTTAGATTATCTACGTTATTGGTGATTTTTTCAATGGGCCAATCCCACCATTGAAGGTCTAATAATCTTTCGATTTCTGCTTCAGAAAAACGTTTTCGTATTAATTTTCCTGGATTTCCGCCTACAATAGAATAGGGTTCAACATTTTTGACAACTGTTGTATTACTTGCAATAATTGACCCATCGCCTATTTTTACGCCAGGCATTATTGTTGCATTATAGCCAATCCAAACATCATTACCTATTAGTGTATTTCCCTTGGTAGGATAAGACTTGTCTTTCATTGCATCTTGCCAAGCTCCACCAAAAATGGTAAAAGGGTATGAGGAAATTGCATTTGTTAGATGATTTGCCCCATTCATAATAAAGGTAACATCAGAAGCAATCATACAGAACTTCCCAATTACTAGCTTATCGCCAACAAAGTCGAAATGATATTTTACATTCCTTTCAAAATTAGCAACATCTTCAAAATCATCATAATATGTGTAATCGCCCACGATAATATTAGGATTCTTTACAATATTTTTCAGAAAACAGAGCCGATTATAATTCGCTAATGGGAAAGGGGTGTTTTTATCTGGAATGTCCATAGTTATAAATATAGTTACTTTTTTAAGATGTCTATTTCACTTTGAAAAAAACTAGAGAGGTGCTGTATTCCATAACGTGGAGCTATAGCATCTTCCGCCATAAGTGTTAGGAAAAATTCATAAGGGCCATAAGTTTTAGATGATGTAAATGCTCTTAACACCCAAATAACCAATTTTCTCAACCAATTAGGCAGATGAATTATTTTAATCGGTTTATCATATGCATTAAGCGCCATTTTAGCCACTTCGTTGTGAGTTAGAATATCGGGACCACCGATATTAATTTCTGCCTTTGAAGATTCTATAGCCGAGACACATGCAATCGCCAAATCAGCTCCATGAATTGGATTAAATTTTTTCTCCCCGCTTCCAAATAAATAGACTTTTCCTTGCTGGGCCATATTTAAAAAGTCATTCATATCAGAGAAAAATCCATTTGGACGCATAATAGTATATTCTATATCGGAAGAAATTAAAACATCTACAAAAGCCTCTTTAGCCTCCAATATTTTCAGGTTTCGGTGTGAATTTCCATTTAACACCGAAATGTAGATGAATTTGCGAACTCCGCTTTCAACAGCCTCTTTTAATAGATTAATATTTGCCTGATAATCTACATCCATATAAGTAAATCCGTCTTTTTGCCTTGTTATACCTACTGAGGAAATAACCGTATCTACATCGTTAAAATGCCCCTTTAAAGTATTAGGCTTTGTAACTTCTGCGTTTATAATTTTAGTGTTTTCAGAAGCTAGTTTAGTTGCCTTTTCTATATTCCGCACAATTATCTTCGTAGAAATTTGCCTTGTTTCTAATTCCTTAGCAATATAGCCTCCTAAATAACCAGTTGCTCCAGCCAATAAAACAGTGTTATTTTTCATTTACATCTTTTTTTAAATTCGACAAACTTTTCAGCTCCTCCAACACCTGAAGCATAAATATCACATGCTTTTTTTTAAAAGAAGTTTGGTTAAAAGTACCTGTTAGGTACACGTCTAATTCAGGGCAGTAATACATAAAAGCTCCGGAAGTACCTGAATGCCCTATAAGTGAAAGATCCCCAACTAAAGGGTTTAATTTTTTCAATTCAAACTTCCGCAATCCATAACCATACTCGAATCCAAAAGATTCATCAATCCATTTTTGCATTTGCTTTAAACTCTTATTATTAATTAATATTTCTTCATTTAATGCCTTATGAAATTGTAAAAGATCTTGAGATGTAGTTGCTAAACCGCCACCAGCCCAATCTGCACTCAGACTTTTGAAAGAACTAATTTCAGTGTTTTCCACATACAATTCGGCCAACTCGCCAATGTTATTATTTATAGGTTTTGAACGTAAATGCATGTACGAATTTTTCATTTGTAGCGGACCAAAAATCTTTTCAGCAAGAACATCATGCAACCATTTACCTTCCAATTTCTCTATTATTAATCCCAACAAAACATATTCAGTATCAGAATAATGATAGCCATCTCCTGGAGCAAAATGCGGAGTTAATTTTGTTTTAGCGAAATTGATAGTTTCTATTGGTTGCCACATTCTTTTAGAATCTGAAAATAAGAGCTCCATAAAACCCGGACCAACCTTTGGAGAATCTTCAAAATAATCGGGTATACCCGAGGTATGTTGCAATAACTGACTGATAGTAATTTCTTTTGAGTACGCTACCCCCTTATAAATATGTAAACCCTCAATAATATTATTTGGCAAGTATTCAGCTATTGGGGTATTCACATTTAATTTTCCCTCTTCCTGTAACATCATAATTAAAGTGGCTGTAAACGTTTTAGCAATACTTGTAGTTAAAAAGGGATTTTTATCGGATACTTTTGATCCATTTAAAAAAGCACCTTCAGCATAATTCCATTCTATTCCCAATTTATCTGAATAGATAGTTAAGAACGCATTGTTAACATTTGTTTCAGTCAGTTGTTTTTGAAAAAGTGAGTCTACTTTTTTATGCGCTTTTTCAATCTTTTGAGCATAGGTTAAACTGCTGGCAAAAAACATCACGATAATAATTTTTAAGTTCATGGTATTAAATTTTAATAATTAAGGATGCCATAATAATCGCTATTTCATAGAAGATAATAATGGCATCCAATACATAAGATTCTACTTAATTACTTTTTAAAAAAGCTTGTACTCCTTCAGTAATTTTTTGATTTACATTCGTCCAATTTGCTTCGTTTTCATAAAATGTACCATCCATATTTGTAACAACAATAAAACCATTACTTCCGTTTTCCGCTATTTCCATATGTGTTGACAGACCTAAACTATTTCCACCGTGTATCCATTTTCCGTTCTTCGTATACCAATATAGTCCGTGATTTTCAGCAAATTCGCTTGGCACGATATTATCAGTTAATTGCTTTGTAAAAAGCATTTTGTAATACGAAGAATCAAACAAAACCGATGACTCTCCTTTTATTCCTCTAGTCATATCCAATAAATACTTTCCTAAATCTTCATTAGTGGAATGTATACTACCTTCAGGATATCCATGATTACCATAAAATGGAAATGCAGTACTTTTATTTAAATATGGAGTTGCCATTTGATTTAAATCCACCTCCAAAACATTAAAGGTTGATGCATTCATTTGTAAAGGATTCAAAACATTCTCTTTTACATATTCATCAAATGATAGCCCAGAAGCCAATTCAATTATAAAACCCATTAAATCAGTGGCCGTATTAGAATAAGCCCAAGTGGTTCCTGGTTCCGAATTGATATAACTATCTGTGCTATAGAAATCGCCATCGGCTAAAAAGTATTCACCCATGTAATCTGCAAGTGGCACCGGATTAGACTCTTGCATACCAATTGCTTCTTTTAGAATAACCGCCCCATTGGTATTTAAGTTTTGACCTGGCAAAAAGAAATAGTCATATGGCAGGTAGAACTCCATATTATCAACAATACCAGAAGTATGTGTAACTAAATGTTTTACCTTAATAATAGACTCAGGTCTTTTTAAATTAACCACTGCTACAGGCAGCAAATCATTTATTGGAGTTTCTAAAGTAAAAAGATTTTGGGATATCGCTTTCGCCACTGCTGCCGCAACAAAAGTTTTACTAATTGAGGCTATACCATTTACCGTTTGATTGGTATAAGGTTCTTGATTTTCTAGATTAGAATAACCAATTGCATCTTGATAAACAATTGCACCGTCTTCTACAATACTGATAGCCAAACCAGGTAATTCGGTTGTAGTTGCCAATTCTTCGAAGTATGTTGTTAATTCGGAAGAAGTCATTGCATTTGTTGGTTCTGGTTGCGGCGTAACAACATTGTCGTCATTAGAACATGAGGTTAAAAAAAATAGTGATAAAATGATTGAAATAATAATTCTTGCTAATACTGCCATGATTTTTGTTTTTTAAGCCCTCCTTAGATTATTGGAAGGGCGATTGTTGTTTTTTGATTGATGATTAAAATTGATAGGCTTTGATTTAGTAACTATAATTGCGGTATTCCGACCAGCGAACCCTTTTACTGTTTTTAAAGTTTGAGAATACTGCATGTTCTCTAGATGATGTGGGTGTTTTTCTTGATAATAGTTTCATGATTTTGTTTTTATTTGATTAATTATTCTGATGCAAATATTGAATGAAATGTATCGCCAGTCGTTCGTATTTATCATTCGGTACTTAAATAAAAGGTTCTAGATTTCACACCTTTTATTAAAAGAAAGAGGCAAAGTGAAAATTCTCCTATGTCCGCAGGTAGGGTAATCCAATTAGAAAGAGCTGTATTCACATTAGGAAAAAGGAAATACACTAGAAAATCTGTTAGATAACCAAAACAGCCAACTATTAGTATCACCCCAATAATTCTAGGAAATAAAGCGGATTTATAAACTAAACTACCCAAAGGCAGTAACCATAAACCAAAGAATATTTGAGCAATATGATAGCCATTCTTATGAATTTGTAAATACAGTAACATTTGATTTTGCATTTCTTCTTGACTAAAATCTGATTGCTCAATAAGTATTAGTGGTATATAATGATTGAGCATATTCGTGCACATAATTGCTACGGCTACGGTCACACTTAAGACCATTAATTGCGCCAACCATTTATTAGTACTTTCCAGAATTCTATATAATACTAAGGGCAATAGAAAATATGCCAGTTGCATAAGTAGGTCACTTATAAAGCCAAGACGGAACAAGAATTCATTTTCCGTAATATTCTTAAAAGTTTGATGGCTGTTTAATACATCAACTAAACTTAAACGAACATATTTCTCCGCAAATATTCCACACACAATAACAATTAAATACAGTATACCCGCTATCCTTGCTGATTTTTTGATTGATTTCATGATGAATAAACTCCTATTTTACTTATTAAACTCAGCTAATGGTTCGGTGTTGAGTTCACCCCATAGGGCCAAATCTTTTTTCTTTGCTCGCGACAACGGATTTGTTCTCCATTTTTTGGCGAGCAATAAATTCATGTTGAAATATCGATTATACATATCGGTTCCATTTCCCATATCAACCAAACCATAATGGTATCTCATATCAAATAATAGTCTAGCATTCTTCCATTGAAATTCATAACCCATACCAAATTGTGCTCCTGCATCCCAACGACTATAATCATCTGCACCCGCACCGAATTTCATTCTTGTTTTAGTTCCTGGCAAAGTTTCATTTGCTTCTGTTTTAATTCTACCATGTAAATTATAACTAACCACTGGTCCAGCGTTTATATAGAATTTTTTCCAATGTGCTCTAGTAAGAATAGGCAGATCTAAAGTATTAAAGCGAATTCTGGTTTCTTGTCCTGTTAAGGGGTTATTGTTTTCTAATTTTGTTCCTTTCATTACAAAATATAGCTCCGGTACAAGAGAAAAATAATCTGATATTCCCAACTGAAAAGAAGCTCCGGCTTGTAGCCCCCAATACCCTCTTTTAAAATCTTTTAAAGCATCATTATTACTGCCAAAATTCATAGAGGTTGGTGTGTAATTTATTACCACATCTAAATAAGTTTCTTGGCTGTGCGTGTTAATAGCAAACAATACCACGGTTATAAGTACTATAATTTGTTTTTTCATCTTTTTGATTGTTTTAAGATTAATGATGGGGCAAAGATGAAAATGAACGAAGGGCCAAACGCCCGTACTTACGTATCGGAACTTCTTAAATGAGATTTAGAACTATTTGGCAAGTGGTGTAGAATGAAAAATATTAAAACAAAGCAGTATATAACTCTAAATTACTTAGCTGTTGGCCCGCACCCATTGTTTAGGTGTCATTCCTGTTTCTCTTTTAAAAAAAGTATTAAAAACAGTCTTAGAATTAAAACCACTATCGTAGGCAAGACCTAAAAGTGTAATATTTCTGTTATTTGGATCAATCGCTATTTCTTTAAAATATGTTAGGCGATAAGAATTAATAAAGTCATTAAAATTTTGTCCGATTTTATCGTTCAGCAACCACGATAATTTATTAGGATGTAAACCAATTTCAGCTGCCATAACGCGAAGTGTAATTGCTGGTTTTAGATAGGTTTTCTCTGTACCAATATAATTTTTTAATAGGTTCAAAAAATGGTCCGCATCTGTATCATTAAGTAAATTGGAATTCGTTCTGCTAGGTTCTATATCGCTCTCAACATTTGATAAGGCAAAAATTTTATTAATAGCTTTTTGAAAACGGTCATGCTTATATAAAGGTTTTAATAAAGGATCAACCTTTAGCAAGGTCATTAATGGTTCTTTGCGTTTAATACCTTCCTCAATATGATCTAATGCCAAATCATATCTATTTATAATAGTATAAACATAAATCAAAAAGAAACGTACTCTCTCCCGACTATCCGAATCTAATAGCTTGGTTAAATTGTCTAAACTAATTTCCATTTCTGCAGTAGTTCCATTTGCGGCCAATGCCAATGTTCGCATTATTAATTGTTCGGTATCCGCACCGTCCATTTTTGGAATACTATCAGCTACATCCAAAATTAAATTTGGATTGTTTTGATTTAAAAGTGCCAAAGCATAAATACCATAACCAACAATAAATTTATTATTAAGTTCAAAGCATTTTTTAAAATAACGTTTTGCCTTTTCATGATCCTGATTCACATAACTATTATAAGCCATAAAATAGTTATTTAAATCACTCAACGGATCTAATCGTAACGATTCTCTAATGTGATAATCCGCATTTTTTAAATCTCCTTCAAGTATTAAGGTTATAAATAACTTTTGATGTGCATCAGAGTAATTTGGTTTTAACTCTAATGCTTTTTTTAAATGCTTAACTGCACTTTTAAAATCCCACTTTCTATTCAAGTCATTCCAACCTAACGAGTGATGAACTTCTGGCAGGTCCACATTTAATTCTAGCGCTTTTTCAAGATATTTACCTCCCAGATCAAAAGCTTCTTTTACAGGCATTAAACCACCTGCAGCCATGCTATTATAAGCATAATGAATATGAACGTAAGCCAATGCAAAATTTGGTGACTGCACGATAACCTTTTCATGTAAAGCAATCCCTTTTTGAATATCACCTATATTGAACCGGCCTATAAACGAATTTGCCTTTAGAAAATCATTATAAGCTGTAGTAGAAATATTTGGATTAGAGACCAACGAATCTTGTATTTCGAAATGGCCAAAATTCTCTCGAATTTTATCAGCTATTAACAAACTTATTTCATCTTGAAGATCAAAAATATCCGATAGATTTCTATCAAAATTTTCCGACCAAATATGAAATCCATTATCAGTTCTAATTAATTGTGCTGTTATGCGCACTCTTTCTTTAATAATACGAGCACTACCCTCCAAAAGAGTTTCCACACCCAATTCGTTGCCTATATGCCGTGCATCTAACGGCTTATTTTTATAAAAAAAAGAGGATGTTCTAGCAGTTACTTTTAGGCCATCAATTTTAGTGAGGGCATTTATAATTTCTTCAGTAATACCATCAGAGAAGTACTCGTTTTCTTCTTTTCCGATATTCAGAAATGGAAGTACAGCAATAGACTTGGAATTAAAAGAAGGTAACATTGATCCAAATAACGATTAACTACTTGGGGGAGAATAAACTTACTCAAAAAAATCAACTTCTAAAAAAACTGAATGAATGTCTTAAATCGAACAAAAAAGTTTTAAGAGAATTACAATTAATTTGAAATCGTAAATAAATCAATGTCTTTTTCTTTTCCTCTTAATACCTTATTTCCAATACTTCTAGTTTTAAAATTGGATTTGAGTTGTAATTGTTCTTTTAAATCGCCCGATAAAAGAAGGTCTACGTTGTATTCGTTACACAACCCTTGTATTCGGGCTGTAGTATTGAGAACATCCCCTGTAAAAATTATTTCTTTTTTTAAGGCGCCAATTTCTCCAGTAGTTACTTCTCCATAATGTAAACCAGCCTTAAAGGTTGGTCGTACACCAAAAGTACGTTGATACCACTCCTTTTTATTCGCAAGACTTTCTTTCATAGCAAAAAAGCATTCAATACAATTGTCGTTTGCTATGCCATTTTTATACTCCCACGATATAACAATTTCATCTCCTATGTATTGATACACTTCTCCATAATGCTGAACAATTGCATCTGAAAAATCGGAGTAATATTCCTTTAATAATTCGAAGTACTTAATATGCCCTAATTCTTCGGCAATTTTGGTTGAAGATTTCATATCTAAAAACATAAAAACGCGCTTCTCTACGGTAGGTTTATGGTATTTACCAATAAAAAAATTCATGAGAACTCCATGACCAAGATTCTCACTTATTTCAGAATAGAAAAGTGACAGAAATAAACTGAATATTAAACTTACAATTGTACTTGCAAAATCTAAGCTGACTAAAAAGTTATAAAATTTTCGTCGTACTTCTATGTCAAATGGAGATACATCTAACTCGATACTGGCTGCAATCGGATATAAAAGGAAAATTAATAGCAAAAAAAAGAGCATATAGAAGAACATTTTATAGACAATATTCTGAAAGAAACTTTTCTTTTTGAGAAGATTTCGCAACCAGAACATTTCAATCGCACCAACTATAAAACCCACAATAACTAAAGCTACACTTGCGAAGATAAAAACCTCAAAAGTCAATGAAATTACGGCATTAGGATTCACATTTACATTACCTGTCGCAGCTTCTTGAGTAAACAAAACAAACCAGCCTACGACCAACCATATAACCCCGAAAGGTAAGATGCGTGATATATTTCTTTTGGTTTTTGGATTCATAAAATTGGTTTCCGTCTTTTTAATGGGGAAGAAAATAAAGTTAAGAAGTTTGATTTTAAAAATTAAATACTAAAAACTAAACAATTTATATAAAGCAATTTTGTTTAACTTGTAACTCCCTCTAATTAATTATTACGCAACGAATAAAAGGCGAAGTCTACCTATGGGGGTTCAAAGTAATTTATCGAAAAAAAGATTGGTCGATAAACTTTCGAAAGAAATTGAGTCCAATTTAACCAACGACCAATTTGGGGTTGATAGTCTAGCACAAGCTGTTGGAATGAGCCGGTCTAGTTTACATCGAAAATTACATAAGGCCATTGGTATTTCTACAAGTCAATTTATTAGAGAATATCGTTTAAAAAGGAGTTTAGAAATTTTAACTACCGAAGATATTACAGCCTCTGAAACTGCATATCGTGTTGGGTTTAGTAGTCCTACCTATTTCAACACTTGTTTTCATAATTTTTATGGGTATACCCCAGGGGAGGCAAAATCTAGAATAATGGAAAATCTGGATAATCCATCCATAGACCATACAATGGAATCTTCATCCGTTGGAACTAAAAATACCAAAACAAAAAAAAAGAGCACGCAAAAATTAATCTGGACAGCACTAGCCTCAATCTTAATAGTATCAGTAATTCTTCTTTATTACACAAATTCAATGAAAGAAAGTGTGCCAACTAAAGTTGTAGAGACTTTTGAAGAAAAATCTATTGCGGTACTACCATTAAAAAACTTAACTGGAAACCCAGATTTGGAATATATTTCTGATGGAATGACGGACGCTATCATATCTAGACTCACAAAAATTAAAGCAATTAAAAAGGTAATTCCGTTTACCTCGATACAATCTTATAAAAAATCCGAAAAAAGTCTGAAAGAAATCACCAAAGAGCTAGGCGTAGCTAACATTTTACAGGGAAATCTTCAAATGTCAGGTAATCAAATTAAGATTAATCTTCAATTAATTCATGGTAGTTCTAATGTTCATCTATGGTCTGAAGAATATACCAAAGAATGGAAAAGTGATGAGATTTTTCAACTACAAACTGAGGTAGTAGAAGGTATTGCCGCCAATATGAATGCGGTTATTGCACAAGATGAATTGGCTGATATTAAAAAAACCCCAACTCAAAGTAAAGATGCCTATTCGTATTATCTTCAGGGAGAATTTCAAAGAAATAAGGGAAACGAACTATCATATTCCAATGCTATTAACCTTTACGAAAATGCTATTGCAGCAGATTCGAATTTTGTTGAAGCCTATGTAGATATGGCTAACGTTTGGCATATGGGAGGTTCTGTTTGGGGTTTTTATGAGGAGCAAATTGCTTGGGGGAATGCGAAAACATTATTGGAACAAGCCCTTAAAATAGAGCCGAACAACTTTCGCGTTGAAGAAGAGCTTAATACAGGGCGATTTTTTTATGATTGGAATTTTGAACTTGTAGAGACATTTTATCAAAAAATATCGGACAATTCCACTCTTGCTAAACCATCAGTTATTTCTCTTGATTACCCTATAAAAACTGGAAGGCCTGAGGAAGTCTTAAGTACAATCGAGTATTATAGAATAAATGACCCATCAAACGTATTTTATCCTTTTTTTAAAGCGGAGGCTATGTTTTATTTAGGCTCTAATGATGAGGCTTTAAAAACATTAATTCAATCGGACCCATTGTATAATGATAACTGGTTTTATTTACGAGAATCAACAAAACTATATTTCTATTTGGGTGAATATGAAAAATCTAAGGTTCAACTAAAAAAAATTGTAACTCGCTTTCCCGATTATCCACCAATACTAATGTGGTTTAACGCTGTCTATGCTCAATTAGATGGAAATACTGCAGAGGCAAATAAGCATTTAAGCGAATTGCAAAACGAATACAAAAAAGGTTCATCAGGCAGTCCTGCATGGTTTATCGCACTGTACTACGCTCATAGTAAAGAAGATGAAAAGACTTTTGAATGGTTACAAAAATCTTACGACCGTCATGAAGTAGAAATGACTTGGCTACGAGAAGAACCTCTACTGGCATCTTTAAGGAATGATCCTAGGTATAAAAAATTGTATGATAAAATTGGTTTCCCTAGCATTGGTATACCAATAAAAACGCCATTAAAAAATTGAACGATAAGATTGAGATTGAAAATAGCATAGATATATTAAGCAGTTGTATATTGGTTAATATTGCATCCATTGAAACCAAAGACACATTATAAGTTGCATACCACATAATTTTTTACTTATTTTAATCCTTTCCCCCCTTGGCCATAACTTATAATTTAGATTATCATAAGCCATAATTTATTTTCATTCTGCGGAAAAATCTTCCTAAGAATATTTCATTCTAGCCTTGTAATAATTTATTTGAAGAATGAAGTTTGTTCTAACATTTTTAATCTCACTATTTTTTCTCAGCACTACTTTTGCGCAAAAAGAAAAGGATTCTCTATTTCAAATCTGGAATAACATAACACTGCAAGATTCGACGCGGTTTAATGCGATGAGTGATTTAATAGCTTTTCACTACTTATATACCAAAACAGATAGTGCGCTTACTCTAGGCTATCAAATGTTAGAACTTGCTCAAAGTAAAAAGAACCTCAATTGCGAAATTGAAGCGCTAACTTCAATAGGTAAGGTATATTTTGAAAAAAAAGAAAATGATAAAGCCACATCATATTATACAAAAGGCTTAGAGCTAGCACTTTCTAAACAAGATAGTTTTCTGTATTCTGAGAAACTTTTCAAGTTAGGTGGTTTGTACATCGATTATAAAGATTATACAAAAGCATTTACAACACTATTCAAATCTGGTGAGTTTAGCAGAAAAATAGGAGACAATAAAAACATAGGATGGAGTTCTGGGTATATAGGTACAATTTTTGCTCAATTAGGAGATTTTAAAGAAGCGGAAAAATATTATTTAAAGCATTTAGAATCAAGTACTCAATATAATATTAAACACAGTATTGCAGGTGCAAAAGGTAATTTGGGTTATATAAATAATGAGCTAGGGGATGTTGTAAAAGCAATAAAATACTATACGGAAGCTATTGCGCTAGCGAAAGAAATAGGTAGTCACGAATATGCTTCTCTTGGCACGTCAAATCTTATTGACATATTAATTAAGAATAGGCGATTTATTACAGCTCAGAAACACGTAAAGGAATATGAATCAGTAACAAGCCAATTTACTACCTCAAAGTATACCAAAAGTTTTTCTTTGAATATTAACCTATGGAAATGTCAAATAAATTATGGATTAGGCAATTATACTAAAGCATTAAGAGAATGTGAAGCATGTGAGAAAGTTTATAGAGTAAATGATTGGGTACTTGAATCAGATATTTTAAAAAGTCTTTATGAAGTCAATAAAAAACTAAATAGACATAAAACAGCCCTTGCATACTATGAAGAATACCAATTAATAATAGACAACGAGGATGAAATTAAATCAAAATCCGAAATACAGAGTATCGTTTTCAACAATCAGTTAACTACAGACAGTATTGCAAAAGCACAAGAGAAAGCGTTGTTAAGTAGAAACTATGAAGAAGGTTTGCGTAAAAAAAATAGAGAACGAAACGTGTTTTTAACTTTTGGGCTTCTCGTTCTTCTTTTAGCTACCGCCTACTTTTTTATTTACCGAAAAATTGAAGCCTCTAAAAGAAAAAGACTTAGTGAAATAAACGAATTAAAAAATGCTTTATTCACAAATATTACCCATGAATTTAGAACACCGCTTACGGTTATTAAAGGCATGACAGATACTATTAAATCTGATTTACAAAACAAAAAACCCGAAGGCGTTCAAAATTCATTGGAAATGATTGAACGCAATAGTAATAATCTACTGCACTTGGTAAATGAGATGCTAGATTTATCTAAGATAGAAAGTGGAAATATGGAATTACAATTGGTACAATCTAATGTAATTCCGTTTCTTAAGTATTTAGGTGAAAGTTTCAGTTCTTTTGCTCAGGAAAATGATATAAACCTTACTATTTATAGTGAAACTGAATCTTTGCTAATGGATTTTGATGGCAATAAACTAACCTCCATTGTGTCTAACTTGCTTTCAAATGCCATAAAATTTACAAACGAACAGGGTAAAATTATTGTTCATATCAACAAGGTAGAAGTGAAAGACAAATCCTATTTATCCCTAAAAATTAAGGATAGCGGTATTGGTATCGCAAGTGACGAACTACCAAACATATTTAATCGTTTTTATCAAACAGACGCCTCAACTGTAAGAAAAAATGAAGGCACAGGCATTGGTTTAGCACTTACAAAAGAGCTCGTTGAATTAATGAATGGTACCATAAAAGCTAAAAGTACACTTGGAAAAGGAACCGAGTTTAGTGTTAGAATACCTATTACTAATACTGCCCCAACAACATCGCAAGTTCCACATTCGTTAGATTCGACCTTTCCAATAATTAAAACAAGGCCGAAAGAAGTATTTAAAAATAAAGAAATATTTACTGAATTACCTTTGGTACTAATCATTGAGGACAATATGGATGTTGCTCATTATTTAAAAACTTGCTTAGAGAATACTTATGAAACGATTCATGCAGTTAATGGGATTGAGGGCATTGAAATAGCATTCGAAAAAATTCCAGATATTATTATTTGTGACGTTATGATGCCTGGCAAAGATGGATTTGAAGTTTGTAAAACCCTAAAAAATGATGAACGTACAGACCATATTCCAATTATAATATTAACAGCTAAAGCCACTTTCGAAGACAAATTAAAAGGCTTATCGATAGGGGCAGATGCCTATTTAGCAAAACCATTTAACAAGGAAGAACTTTTTACCCGACTAGACCAATTGATTTTAGTGCGCAAAAAGCTCATGAACAAATTAGAGAAAAGTGGATTCTCTTCTTTGCTTGGTGAAGAGTTAGAGCATCCACAAACAAAATTTTTAAAACAAATTATTGAAAGCGTACATGCTCATTTAGACGATGCAAATTTTGGCGCAACACAATTAGCAAAAGAATTGCATTTAAGTGAATCTCAGATATATCGTAAATTAAAAACCATTACCGATAAATCTACTGCAATTTTCATCCGATCAGTTCGCTTAGAAAAAGCCAAAGAACTACTCCAAACTTCTTCTCAATCTGTTTCAGAAATAGCTTATGCTGTTGGTTTTAGTAATCCATCTTGGTTTAGCAGAGCATTTAGAGATGAATTTGGCTATCCACCAAGCGAGGAATCAAGTGACTAATTTTCAGTTAATTACAATAAGGTTATTGCACTTTATGCAATAATAGTACTACCATTTCCCTACCAATTCCTAAATAGCACAACTGATTGAAAAAATGGTGAAAACCTTTTTTCTATAAGTGCAATATCATTGTATCATAATACTAAAAACAAATATTATGAAAACTATAATGAAACTTTTTGCCTGCGCATTTATTCTTTTACCATTAATATTTACTTCCTGTTCCAAAGATGTGAAATAGGTCCTATTGGTCCTGCTGGTATCCAAGGTACAAATAGGGTCGATGGATTAGATGTAATGTTTGGTTCAGATGGCACTGACGGTGAAGGTGGTTATGCAAATGTTCAAGTATTTGAATATGAATTAGAAACCATTACTACTGGTATTGTTACCTATGCTATGTAGGGTGTTAATTATTCACTTCAACATTATTTAAAGGTTATGCACCATAATTTAAAGAGCTGAACTAAAGCTTAACAAGACTGAAACATGCTTGTTATATACTGTGAATACTTTCTTTTCATCTTTGACTCTCATTAGTTCTACATAAAAAAAGAACTTTTTAACCCATAAAATTTTTATTATGAAAACAAATGTAAAATTTACAGTATTAACCTTTTTGCTATTAAGCATTACAAGTTGCATCGGCCAATCTTCAAAAGTAGATGTGCTTAACGACAAATTCCCTGAAGCACAACAGGAAATAATGGAAACTTATGAAGAAATTATTCAAAGCATTAAAGATGGTAATATCGACAAACTGATTTCTATGCATGCCTACGGTCCAAAGTTCACAGAGTTTAAAAATGGAGAACTACGCAATGGTAGTAAAGAGAATGAAATATACGAACGAAAAACATTTAGCGCAGTAACCGAAGTTGTTAAGTTCGATTCAAACAATTTACAGATTGCGGTCTATGGTGATGTTGCCAATGTAACCTTTCATTCCGATTTTGAATTCAAATTTGGAGAGGATTTAGTGGTGGTAAATGATCAAATCAGTCTGCTATTTCTTAAAACTGTTGAAGGTTGGAAAATAGTTGCAGAGCATCATTCACCATTAAAAATGCAATAGCTGTTTATACCCCATAGTTAATTGAAATTTGCAAAATAACAATTATGAAGTCCAAGAAAAATAATTTCGTGCTTTTATCGAGTATAGCATTAGCTTTAACATTATTTAATTGTAGTAGTAATGATAATGAAATAATTATTCAGGAAACGGAAATACCTAATCAAGCACCAGAAGCTTTTTCGTTAATCGCTGTTACCGATGCTGCGACTCAAGTAACCGTTAAGCCAACATTTAGTTGGAATGCCGCAGTGGATCCTGATGGAGACCCAGTAACGTATAAAGTTTTTGCAGATAGCAATAGTAATCCAACTACTAGTATTGCAAGCGCTATAACTGAAACCAGTTTCGCCCTAGAAGAAAGGTTGCCTTTAAACCAAAACTTGTTCTGGAAAGTAGAGGCAAATGATTCAGAAGGGAATACGACTTCTAGTGCAGTTTTCAGTTTTACAACTAGAGATTTACAAATCTCCGAATCCGCAATTACTGCAAATGCAAATTTCTCAGCACGAACAGATCATACCTCGGTCGTTTTTGATAATAAAATGTGGGTTATTGGTGGCTACGATGGTTTCTCTCATTTAAATGATGTCTGGCAAAGTATCGATGGCGAAACATGGACTCAAGTTACAGACGATGCACCTTTCCATAAAAGAAGTGGACATATATCTGTAGTTTTTGATGGTAAAATTTGGATCATCGGCGGTTATAATGGTGTAGACTTTTTAAGAGATATCTGGCAAAGCGTCGATGGCGAAAACTGGACTAAAATAACTGGAGTTTCACCATTTCCCTCTAGCGGCCTCCATTCCGCTGTAGTTTTCAAAGATAAATTATGGGTTATCGGTAGTCTCGAAGCACCTGCAAAAGCATCAAATAATATATGGCACAGTACAGATGGGGAAACTTGGACTCCGGTCGAAGTATTAGCACCTTTCTCAGAAAGGTATAGACATACTACCATGGTCTATGACAATAAAATATGGATTATAGGAGGAGGCCGAGGAGGTGTTTTAAATGATGTATGGCAAAGTGCTGATGGTAGTAATTGGACAGAGGTAATTAAAGAAGCAGCTATGGAAGGCATTGAAAGTCACACTACTGTAGTATTTGATAATAAAATGTGGCTTATAAGTGGCCGAGATAGTAGGCTTAGTACGAATAGAATTTGGCAAAGTACAGATGGAGAAACTTGGAGTAAAGTCACTGCAGAAGCTCCTTTTACTGAAAGAAGAGGCCATACCTCTGTCATATTTGATAATAAAATTTGGATTATTGGCGGTAGAGGTGGCATTCTTGGCGACTCTTATTTGAATGATGTATGGTCTATGGATTAAATATGTCTACCACAGCCCTTTACTAAACAATACAAATATTGTTTACGAGCAAGCTAAAATTAATAACCGTTTTAAACAAAAGTCATGAAAACCATACAAACTGTTTTTAAAGTAAACATAAAGGTGATTATTATTATGTTATTATGTATTACGATTGGTATAACCAGTTGTAGTAAAAAAGACGACTCGGTGGAAGTTCCGAAAGAAGAGGTAAAACTGAGCAGTGAAAAACAGATTACCGAATTTAAATTTTTGGCTTCTGAAAATACAGTGTTAGCTGCAGATGTGATTGCCTCTATAGATGTAAATGCAAAAACAATTAGTGCAAACCTACCGAGTGACATTCCTTTAATTGCCCTAACTCCAATTATAAAAACCTCTCCCAAGGCTATTTTAGATCTTACAGGTGCACAAGATTTTACAGATAAAGTAACGTATACAGTTACTGCAGAAGATGGTACAACTCAAAATTATGCGGTAACTGTAACAAGTAAGAGTAGTTCAAAACAGATTACAAGCTTTGTATTCTTACTTACCAGTAACCCAATTGAAGTTAATGTGGTGGCTATAATAGATGAAGAAAATAAGACCATAACCGCAGCCATGCCGACTGGTACGGATCTCTCTGGGCTATTGCCAGAAGTGCAACTTTCAAATTTAGCATCAGTTAATCTTACGACTGCACAAAACTTTACAACGTCTCTTGAATATGAAATTACTGCCGAAGATAGTAGTACAACTGTCTATACAGTATCCATAACCACTCTTTCAACCCAGCGGCAAATCCTACAATACATATTAGATGCCAATCCCAGTAATAATCTTGGGTGGGATATACAAAACACTATTAATTTAGGGACTTTGACAGGTGTGGGAACTGATCCAGAAGGTAGAATTACGAACTTATCTTTTGATGCAAATAACATCACTAATTTACCTCCAGAAATAGGGCAATTAATTAGTTTAAAAGTCTTACGTATTGTCAATGAGAATATGTTAACCTTACCTAATGAAATAGGAGAACTGATCAATTTAACCGATTTTGAGTTATTTAAAACCGAAGTAGTTTCCATACCGAAGGAAATAGGAAGATTAATACGTTTAAAAAACCTAATACTAAAAGATAACAAACTTACTTCATTGCCGCCGGAGATAGGCTTTATTTCAAACCTTGAATTTATTACTGTGGTAAACAATAATACACCTACCTTCCCTCTTTCCATCTCTAATCTTTCTGCAGCTAAAGTTACTACAGGAGCTTTACAACGTCCTAATTCGCAAAAAGATGCCCTTATCAGTCTTTATAGCGCCAATCCCAATAATACATTAGGTTGGGGAGTAGATAACTATCCAGGAGTTTCATTTCATGACAATGGTAATCCTAAAACTATTACTATGAATAATAAAAACCTAACTAGAATTCAAACAAATATTTCATCTTTATCAAGCTTAGAAAGCTTTAATGTAAATAATAATAATTTAGAAAGTTTACCAACAGCACTTGGCTCTATAAATTCTTTAGTTGTTATTACTGCTGCGAGTAATCAACTAAGTTCAGTGCCTTCAGAATTAAGCCAATTACCAAATTTTGCATTATTAAGCATAACCAACAACCCTATTACCAGTATACCGCAAGAAGTTTGTAATCAGCAAACATCAAATGGTGGTATACTCACAATACTAACTGACCCTGGGGAAGAGTGTGACTAAATGCCCCTGGCACAAAGACTGCTATAAATTGAACAAATAGTGACAGCTATTTTTAATAACTAATTTGAAATTGCACTATAAACGTCCATCATTAATTTCATCCTAAATGATTGGTCGATGATTCCCCACTATAGCTTGCATTTCTATAATCCGCGGCTAACAATCTTTAAATAACCATAAAACAAAAATCATGAAAAAAATACTCATTGTAATTTACGGAATCATCGCTTACCTCATTTTTTTAGTAGCCTTTCTTTATGCTATCGGCTTTGTCGGAAACCTTTTCGTACCAAAATCTATAGATTCTGGAGAAGAAATTTCTCTGATACCTGCGCTACTTATTAACCTTGGATTATTAAGTCTCTTTGCAATTCAACATAGTATTATGGCACGGCCTGCCTTTAAAAAATGGTTTACTAAGATTATTAATCCAGCTATGGAACGCAGTACTTATATCTTACTGTCCAGTTTAGCACTATTACTCATTTATTGGAAATGGCAGCCAATGATAACTATTGTTTGGGAGACCGAAAATGTTACTTCAATTATTATTCTAGTAGTGTTCTTTTTGGGTTGGACAATTGTATTCCTCTCCACTTTTATGATCAATCATTTCGAACTTTTTGGACTTACACAGATTTATCAAAACTTTAAAAACGAAACTATAACAACTCCAAAATTTCAAGTCAATTGGTTTTATAAATTAGTACGACATCCGTTAATGTTAGGTTTTATAATAGCATTTTGGGCAGCCCCTACTATGACCTATGGCCGATTACTCTTTGCCGTAGTAACCACAGCATATATCTTGATTGCCGTTAAATTTTTAGAAGAAAAGGATTTGAAAAAGATAATCGGTAAGCAATACGAAGACTATCAAAAAAAGGTGCCTATGATTGTTCCGTTTACAAAATTAAAAAAAGGTTAGAAGGGTTAAAACCAAAATCAATGAAAATAAAACATTCATATGTATGTAGGTTTTTGTTCATCCTATTTTTTGTTGGAATAGGGCAAGTTTTAAACGCCCAAAACACATCAATTTCAGGAACAGTTAATGATAAAAATGAAGAGCCCATTGCCTTTGCTAATATTCTTCTACTACAACAACAAGATTCCGTTTTAGTTAAAGGAGTTACGAGTAATGAACAAGGCGATTATTTAATCGAAAATATTTCGGTAGGAAATTATATTCTTAACATTTCGTTACTTGGTTTTAAGCCTTATTTCAAAAAGGTACAAATTCAAAATTCACAAGAACTTTCGATAGGCATTACCCGATTACTAGTCCAAAATCAAGAATTGGACGGTGTAGCTGTAGTAGGTCGAAAATTGCTTTTTGAACAAAAAAGTGATCGATTAATTTTGAATGTAGGCTCCTTACCAACTTTCAGTGGCAACAGCGCGCTACAAGTACTTCAAAAAGCACCAGGAGTAATTGTACAGGAAAACTCGAACAGCATAAGTTTGAATAATAAAGGTGAAGTTTTAATCATGGTTAATGATAGAATTTCTCGCGTACCTACTGGAGCTTTAATTCAACAATTAAAAGGCATGCAAGCTGAAAACATTGATCGCATTGAACTTATTCATCAGCCCTCTGCAAAATACGATGCTAACAACGCTGCCGGTATTATTCATATCGTAATGAAAGAGAATAATTTATTTGGTTTAAATGGTAATACAACCCTAACGCTTGGCATAGGGCAAAGGGAAAAAGGGAATGGTAGTATTGATTTAAACTATAGAAATAAAAAATTGAATTTATACGGCACACTTACGGGTTCTCAGAGTAAATCGCCATTGTGGCAAATAAATCATTATCGAGAATATGAATATCTGGGTGACCAGTATTATTACGAAAACAAATTAAAATTTACTAATCCTAATAACAATTCTGTTGGTTTTACTATCGGTGCAGATTTTGAAATAGATGAAAACAAAATCGTTGGTGCAATTTTTGGTTACACGAAAAGTAATTCTTCTGGATATGATTACACCAGTAAATCAAAAGGTACGATTAACAATACTGTAAGCACTGATTTAAATTATCTGCTCAACAGCAATAATCCGAATACAAACACCTTTGCCAATCTCAATTATTTTTGGCAGTTGACTCCTGCAAGTTCTTTAAATCTAGATGTAGATAGAGTTTCGTTAGATGTGGTAAATTCTTCGACCCTTTCATATTTGGAAGCTCAAGATAATATTGATGCAACGAATTCTAATCGTGATACAGCATTTGAAATTTACACCGTAAAAGGGGACTTTGAATGGAAAAATGAAAAGGGAACCACCATACAAACAGGGCTTAAAGGTACCTTCAACAGTACGAATACAAGCTCTAATATTCAGAATAAAGACGCTGGAGTTTGGATTGAAGATGATTCTTTTGCGATGAATGATGACATTAACGAGACTATTTTAGCCGCACATGGTTCTGTTCAAAAAAAATGGAATGACAAATGGGAAAGTAATTTAGGAGTTCGTTTAGAGCAGTATAACTATGAACTTGATGACACCTCTGGAGATAATGACTTCAGTATCTCATACACCAATTTATTCCCAGTTGTTAGAACAAGTTATGCAATTGATTCTATAAAGACCTTAACGCTTTCTTTGAATCGGCGTATCGAACGCCCTGCTTTCTGGAATTTAGCTGGGTACTATTTATTTATTGACCCAAGTTTATTTGTAACATCGAATACGCGCATTAGACCTTCATTTACAAACGCTGCAAGATTGGCATTCAACCAAGGTTCTTTTCTAGTTGCATTTGAGGTTAATCGAACAAAAGGTGCAATATCTTTTTACAACACTGTAAATAAAGAACAGAATTTACAAACTAGTATCCCCATCAATTTCGATAGCATGGATGGGCTTTTACTAAGTATGAGTTTTCCAATTAAAATAAGTAGACTATGGAAAATGAACTGGAATTTAGATGGTGCCTACAAAAAAGTGAAAGATGCTTCTAATCGTCCCCTACCATTTGAGAAAGACCTTTTCACAATTACTGCTCAGCTTACCAATGTTTTTGAATTAGGGAAATCATGGACGGCTAATATTGATGGGCGGTATATGAGTCCGTTTATATCGGGAGACCAGGTTCATTTCATGCGACACTTTATAAATTTTGGGATAAGCAAAAAATTTAGAAATGAAAGTACACTCACATTTAGCGTACAAGATATAACAGCTACCAGCGGTATTATAGATTGGGAATACCATCAGCCAGAATTAGGTATAAAAACCTTTGGCGATAATAATTTCTCAGAAAGAGTTTTTCAGACAACGTATTCTTTTCCTTTTGGAAATCGAAAATTGAAAGAAAAAAGACAGCGTAAAATCGGTTCTCAAGAAGAACGAAATCGGATGTAATAATAAAACACAGGTTTTGCTTTACAATTTGTGAAGTAAACAACTTAGCATTCAAATAAAACTAAATTACATTATGAATACAAAATCTAATTATTTCTCATTGTCTAACTTAACTATTATCTTTTTATGCCTAGCAGGGCTATGTCAAAGTTGCGAAACAAAAGACAAAAAAAATAATACCAAAATAGAAACATTAATTTCACAAACCGAGATTGATATCGACAAGGCAATTATAGGTGCGTATAAAGTATGGTTTCTTAGTAAAGGTGGTAAACCAGATTTTTCAAATTTTGAAGGCTATTATGAATCCACAGCAATATTTCAAGATATTATGCAAGACTCAATAATAGTATCACCCATATCGGAAAACGTTGAAGGTTTCAAAAATGCTTTTAATGCTAGACATATTTTTTCTTTTAATGAAAGAGAAATTGGTTCCGAAACTACATATTTTGGAAATACCGCGCATCGAATCAGTTATCATATTTATCATACGAATTCGGACTCAATAACCAATCGAGGAGTGAACAGTATTCAACTAGTATATACAAATGGTAAATGGAAGATACAATCTATTTTGCGTCAATCTGAATCGGATAATTATCAGCTTCCTAAAAAGTATGATTCCTTTAAATAAGTATAAATTAGTCTTGAAGTGAAAAAGAAAATATAAACTTAGGATCAAATTATTCCTAGATTCAGCTAAATACGATATAATCAAAAAGTTAGAAAGATAAAAGACACTACCTCGGGTAGAGGCCCAGTCTACCATTTATGGGTTCACAATTCAATTACTATTATTAAGCCAAATTCTTGATCTAGGTTTCATTTTTAGCGCACCTAGTTCGATATCCACCTTTTGATTGGTAAAGGCATCTAAAAATCCATTGTTTTCAAACCCATTTAATTGAATCGCTTCTTCTGTCTTATTATAATTGTGCAATATTATGCCTCCATTTTCCATCGGTTGGATGGTGATTCTGGTTGGACCATTAAATTTAAATGGTAATTGTTTATTGAAAACATCACGAATAACATTAGCCCAAGAAGTTGGCAAATCCAGCAAACCTAGTGGACGTGGGCTAAGCAAAACTTCTCCAACAGCCTTGAAATCTGCCTCGGAAAACGTATGAGAATTTAACATAAATAGGTTTCCGTCTTTGTTTTGCGTCAAAAAAGGAATGATGCTATTGCCCGATTTAGCTTCTAACATCACTCTTGCATTTTTAATTTCCACTGCTGCCTCCAAATCCAATGACCTTTCCAAATTAGTTTCACTTCCTTCTAAAATTATTTTCTCAGCACGAATTACTTCGACTTCAGGTTTCACGATACCCGCCAATTTGGCAAGTTTCCCTTTGTCATCTACATTTGCCAAAAAACCAGCAGTCATAATAATTCTTTTTCCCTTTTTATACGATGCAATCACCTTACTTACAATTTCAGGGTCCGAAGCAGCCTGTGTTGGTAAAAAAATAGTTTCTGAGTTTTCGGGATAGTAGGCTGTAGGTAACAATGGTATCCCAAACATGCCAATAAAATCCATAATATATAAATCACCTCCAGCATCACTACTTGAAGGTTTATACCCAGCAATTCCATGAATTGGAGAAGTCTTTACAGCTTTGGCAAGTCTTATTAATTTTTCAAAATCCATCCGCAGCAAATGATGACCAGGATGCCCATTTACAAAACTTGTATAATTGAAAATAACTAATTCATTTGCACCTGCAAGCACAGATTGGTAGGCCTGCTCTACAAAATCTAAAGCATCGCAATCACCATGATCAAACCAAGCTCCCCCAATTTTTTTTCCCGCAATAGATTTAATCCAGCTATAATTTACAAATCCCTCGTAGGGTTGTACAAATCCAAAACGTTGTGTGTATTGGCCACGGGTTTCGGTGCCAACCCATACTTCATCAAACAATTTTGGCCCACTATCAACATCATACCCAAACATATGAAAACGATCGTACCACTGTGGGTATTTAATAATCATATGAATATCAGGATTAACAGACTTCGCTGGTTCTATAAAAATAGATGTTGCTAATTTAGTCAGCAATTGTCTTCTGTATTCAGACCAACTGCGATCTCCCTTTGCAGCCTTTGATTCTAGGCTGACATCACCAGTACACAAAAAGTCATCAACTATAAATGTATCAAAAATGGGTGCTGCGTCTAACATCACTTTCTTCATATCTTGTTGTGTCTTTGGATTCTGCCAATTAAACCAACCAAGACCTCCCTCTGCCTTTACCCCAATATCACCCCCAGGCACAGTGGCAATTCCGCCAACTACTTCAAAACCATTTTGATTAAAATATTTTGTAACCTCGGTCAACAAACTTGGAGAGACGACCAAGCCTCCTCGGTAAACCTCAATATAAACTTTGGTAATTCCATTTGCCATCATTAATGAAATAGCTTCCCTTCTGCCCTCAGAAGTTGAAAGCAATCGCTCTACGGAATGTGCTGTGATGTAAACGCTCAGTCTTAAATCATCTTGATTTTCTTTAGCAAAGCGAAAATTTTCGTCCATTTGCGCACTTACTTGCGAAGAACTAAAAATGAATACTATTAAAACTACTGCAATCAATCTACTAAAAAAATCGTTGGAAGAAATCATTTATAAAAATAAAGGTTAGAAAAAAATAGTTTATAGCAACCTTTAAATATACAATGTAATACAATCGGAGTTCTCTCCTATATTGCTTAAAACAACTAGAAATTTACCTTTATTAAGCATTAATCTTATACCCGATCTAAGGTAAAATTAGAATGCGTATCAATTTGAGCCAAAAGTTCTTCTCGCCATTCCGAAATTTGTTTATCCTCTAACTCAAAAATAGATTTAAACTCAGAAAGTATAGGTTCCATAAGAGTTCGAACACTATCAATATCAAAATACAATCGACCTGTTCTACGGATAAAGAAATCCATTGGAGTTTGTATCATTTCAAAATCGATTCCGAAACGCAACTCTGCTTTCGCCATTCGTTCGTAGATGTCTTTTTCTTTTAAAGTAGCAAAAGTATCAAAAATGGTTTCTGTTTGTTTCCCATAATTGGTAACTAAAAACCAAGCATCATGTTTTGTAAATCCATCTGGTTTTAAACGACTATAAATCTCGTCGATATATTTCTTAACATGTTTGGCCTTTTTAAAATCTACATTTCCACATAGTGGAATTTTATCTGTTGCACATTCTTTTAGTTCTGCACCACCGTCCTCTTCTATCTTTTTGGAAATACGGTTTACAACTCGTTCTGCCATTTTGCGATAACCTGTTAACTTACCACCTGCAATACTAATTAAGCCTGTATTAGAAGTGAAAATTTCATCTTTTCTAGAAAGCTCAGAAGCAGATTTTCCCTCTTCATGAATTAAAGGTCGCAGTCCCGCCCAAGAAGAAATAATATCTTCCATCTCTAAGTTTATTTTTGGGAACATATGATTTACAGCAGACAACAAATAAATAGCATCTGCTAAGTCGATATCTACATTATCTTTATCCTTATTAAAATTGGTATCTGTAGTACCCACATAAGTTATTTTACCGCGCGGAATTGCAAACATCATTCGTCCGTCGGGCACATCAAAATAAACAGAATGTTTTACGGGAAGTTTCTCATACGGAAAAACCAAATGCACACCTTTGGTTAAATGCAACTGCTTTCCTTTTTTAGAATTGTTTTTGCTACGCAACTCATCAACCCATGGGCCAGCAGCACTTATTACATATTTCGATTTTATTTCATAATCTTCACCAGTAATACCATCTTTAATTTTTACTCCGGCTACTCTTTCGTCAACATAAACAAAATCGGTAACCTCAGCATAATTTAATGGCACCGCCCCAAACTGCAGACTAGTTTTTATATTTTCAATAGTTAAACGAGCATCATCGGTTCTATATTCAGCATAATACCCAGCCCCTTTTAATATTTTTTTCGGAAGTAAGGGTTCTAATTTCATTGCTTCCTTTTTTTCTAACATTTTCCGCTTATCATCACCAGTAACCTGTGCTAGAATATCATAAACTTTTAATCCAATAGAAGCCAACCACTTACCGTAAGACCCATTTTCAATTAGTGGTAGTAACATCTTTTCAGGTATCACTAAATGTGGAGCTAGTTTATGTACAATTGCACGTTCGGAACCTACCTCTTTAACCAACCAAAAATCGAATTGCTTAAGGTAACGAAGCCCACCATGAATCAATTTTGTCGATTTACTACTTGTGCCAGAGGCAAAATCACCTTTTTCAACTAGGGCAACTTTCAGTCCTCGAGAAGCAGCATCTAAGGCAATACCACCACCAGTAATACCACCACCAATAACAACAAGGTCGAATTCTTCATTTGCTACTTTTTTTATAGTTGCAGTTCTATTTAGGTTTGAAAAGGGTATGTTTTTCATGATATGCATCTTATTTTATTAAGCTAAGAATTACAAAAGCTGAATTGAATTAGTCTAATTCCCATCCTTTCGTACGTTTGACGGCTTTTTGCCATTTTCCATACAATCTGTCACGTTTTTCTTCTTCAAAAGTAGGTTCAAAAATTTTATCTAAGGCTCTTTTTTGATTGATATCGCTTTGTTTCCACATTCCAACTTCTATTCCTGCTAAAAAAGCAGCTCCCATAGCTGTCGATTCAATTACTTTCGGTCGGTGAACCTCACAGCCCAAAATATTTGATTGAAACTGCATTAAGTAATTATTAGCACAAGCGCCACCGTCTACTCTTAAATTAGCCAATTCAACACCCGAATCTTCTTGCATGGCATTCAATATATCTTTGGTTTGATATGCCAACGATTCTAACGTAGCCTTTGCCAAATGCGCTTTACCAGTATCTCGTGTTAGTCCAAAAACAGCTCCACGAGCATACATATCCCAATATGGCGCGCCAAGACCAGCAAATGCCGGTACAACGTATACCGAGCTTTCACCAGGTACAGATTCTGCTAATGCTTCTGTTTCTTTAGCATTCTTTATCAATTTTAATCCATCTCTAAGCCATTGAATTGCTGCTCCAGCGATAAAAATACTACCTTCTAGCGCATAAAAAACTTTACCATCTAGACCGTAAGCTATAGTAGTTAATAAACCATTTTCAGAGAATTGTGGTTTTTGCCCAGTATTCATTAACATAAAACAGCCAGTACCATAGGTGTTTTTAGCTGTGCCTTTCTCAAAACAAGCTTGACCAAATAAAGCAGCTTGTTGATCACCAGCAATACCAGCAATAGGAATTTTTACACCTTCATATTCATAATCACCAAAATGATGTGAAGAAGGACTAACCGAGGGTAACATACTTTCAGGAATTTCTAATTCCATTAAAAGCTTTGTATCCCATTCTAATTCAGATATATCATAGAGCATGGTACGAGAGGCATTCGTATAATCGGTTACGTGATTCGCACGTTTGGTCATATTCCAAACGAGCCAAGTATCTACAGTACCCATTATTAAATCACCGTTTTCAGCTTGTTCTTTTGCGCCAGACACATTATCTAAAATCCATTTTACTTTGGTAGCAGAGAAATACGAATCAATTACTAAACCTGTGGTTTTATTTACATAATCTGATAAACCACGTTCTTTTAAATCTTCACAAATATTTGCAGTCCGTTTATCTTGCCATACAATTGCATTGTAAACAGGCTCACCAGTATTCTTATTCCACACCAATGTAGTTTCACGCTGATTTGTTATTCCAATACCTTTTATTGATGTTGGATCTACATTCTGATTATGTAATAATTGCTTTAAAACAGCTATCTGTGAACCCAATATTTCTTTTGGATTATGTTCTACCCAACCCGGTTTTGGAAATATTTGCGGGAATTCTTGCTGCTCCATTGCAACAATATTTCCTTCAGAATTTATAAGTAATGCGCGACTACTTGTCGTGCCTTGATCAAGCGAAACAATATACTTTTCGGCCATGGTTGAATTGTTTTAGAGGTATCCTACCAAATATAACGGTTAAAGTGCGGATTCAAAAGTGTAATATCACTCAATAATAAAATGTACCACAGCCTCATTTCCTAAAGCATCAACAACAGTTATTTTACGATTACCTGTTGGAGCTACAACACCCTTTTCATGAAATTGTACTGTTTCCCCAATAAACCGCTCATCTAAATACCAGTATACTACTGTTTCTGGTTTCGGATGTGCCAATTTAACCGCTAGTTCATTAATACTACCATCAAAGTTCTTTGGTAATGTAATCTTGCTTCCATTCTTAGGATAAATAAATTCTAATGGTGAAACATCCGTTGGCTGACAATTATCTCTTAAAGGCGGAAGTATTCTATAGGTTGGATGATTTTTACGGTAGTAAAACTCCATTAATGGTGGAAGAACAAACCAAGATTCTGTGACGGAATTTGATAAATCTACACAGGACGAATTCACTCTAAACTTGCGGTCAACATCTAATTGAACAGAACGATGATATTTACAGACTTGTGCAAAATTTTCTTTATTTGGAATCTCGATAATTTTCTTTGGGCAAATTTCAGATGCCAAAAATCCGCTCTCTTCGCAAATAGTAATTTCTGAAAATTCGTCTAAAGGTTTTTGAAACCATTCTGAATCGGGTAGCACATCAAAAACATCAAACAAAATAGGAGCAGCACTTGTAACACCGGTCATATTTGGTCGCCCTTCACCATCAGCATTACCTACCCAAATACCAACCACGTAGTCTTTTGTCACTCCAATAGACCAAGCATCTTTATTACCAAAACTAGTGCCTGTTTTCCAAGCGATTTCTTTAGATGAATCATAAAACTTCCATGATTCATTACCTTCTGGGCGGTTAACTTCTTTCATAGCCTCAAATGTGAGATAAATGCTACCGGCATCGAAAATAGTTTTTTCAATCGATTTATTTCCATAATCAACCACCTGGTCTTTTTTAAACACTGGTTCTACAAATTCATTTTCAAAATATTCACTAGAAGTAATATTGAAATGATTGATAGTTGATGCCATTGAAGCATAAGTCTTACACAAATCCCAAAGGCTAGTTTCAGCTCCACCTAAAATTAATGTAAGTCCATAATGATCAGCCTGCTTATTAAGTCCGTGAAGCTTAAAAAAGTTTAGTTGATCTCTAAATTTATCGAGTCCATATTGTTGCAATAACCGAACCGCCGGTATATTTAAAGACCGCGCTAACGCAGTTTTGGCCTTTACTGCTCCACTGTAATCTTCGTTAAAATTTTCAGGAGTATACCCCGCTATTTGCGTAGGCACATCGGCGATCAACATATCTGGCAGCAATTCACCAGCATCCAACATGGCAGCATACAATAGCGGTTTTATAGTACTACCAGTACTACGATTCGCTTGAACCATATCAACATCTTTTTGATGTTCTTTTATAGTTGGTGCATTTCCAACATAAGACAGTACTTTTCTAGTCTTTACATCTAAGACTAATGCTGCAATATTATGAACCTGATTTTGCGATAATTGCTGGTAGTGTTTTTTAACAATAGCATTTACATTCTCTTGTAGCATAACATCTACAGTAGTGCGAACTCTTTTCCCTTTATTTCGTTTTGCAGTGTATTGCACCAAATGATTAGCCAATTTAGGCAACGTAAAAGGTTTTTGTGGTAATGTTTCAAGAAGTGCAAGTTCATAAGTAGTGCTATCAATTATCGCTGTAGCAAAAAGCTTTTTGAGCAAACGGTTTCTTTTGTGCAAAAGTCGCTCTTGATTTTTACCCGGATAAATCAAACTAGGGGCATTAGGTAACACAGCTAAGGTTGCAGATTCTGCCCAAGATAATTGTCGTGGTTGTAAGCCGTAATAGCGCCATGCAGCTACTTCTAATCCCACCACATTACCACCAAAAGGGGCATGACTTGCATATAATTTTAGAATATCATCTTTAGAATGGCGAAATTCCAATCGCGTCGCCAAAATAAGTTCTACAAATTTTTCGAAATACGATCGCTTTTTACCTTTTCTAGAAAGTCGAATTACTTGTTGGGTAATAGTACTTCCGCCACGCACTGTTTTACCGGCAGAAATATTTTCTCCAATTGCTTTTACCATTGAAACAGGATTAAACCCCGGATGTTGATAAAAATGGGCATCTTCAAACTGTAATAAACACGTCTTAAACTTACTTGGAATACTATCTACCAAAGGAAAACGCCATTGTCCATCTTCCGCAATTTGAGCCCCTAAAAGTTGCCCATTATTACTTTCTATTACCGTTGCAGTCGGAGAGACAAATAATTCTTTTGGAAGACAGAAATAATATGCAATCATTATAATTGCTAAAAGCACTAGTTTTTTGGGATGCTTTTTTAATCTTGAAATAATACTAAACCCAAAAGAATTCTGAAGATTACCGTTTAAATTCATATTCACGTTCCACTAGACAAATGCGAACCTTATAATAAGAATAAAAATCTTTGATGCCCTTTTCTTGAGCCAACAAGTGTTCTGTATTAGCTTTCCAATTTGCAATAGCGGCTAAACTTTCCCAATAACTAATTGAGATTCCGATTTCATCCCTAGCAGTTTCAAAATCAATGTACCCCGGTTCTTTTTTGGCTAATTCATCCATTCGCTGCGCCATTTCAGAATAACCCTCAACATTATCTGTTAATGTAGAGGTGAATATTACTGCGTAATATGGTTTTTTCGTTTCCAAAATTTTTTCTTAGTTAATGTATTTCTTCTCTATAAAGTAATTTACAATAGCTTCTTTCATTAATACCGATTGTTCACCTGCTTTTAATGTTGGCAATTCTTCTTTAACTATGTAGTGCGGCCATCCTTCTTCATCAAAGTAATCAAATTCATAATATCCATAGGGCTCTAACAAGCGACAAATAGAAATATGCATAAGATCAAGCTTATCATCTTTTTTATACTTTTTATGGTATTGACCTAATTCTTGTATTCCCACTAAATAAATAATGGCATCCAATTCTAAAACATCTCCATCAGCAAATTGTATGGATAGCTTTTCTACCAATACTTCCCAGCGTTCTTTTAATTGTACGTCTCTAGACATTAAAACTAAATATTCAAATGAAATTTGTCTTTGCATGCGTGCAAAGCGAATTCAAAGGTACAAATCAAAAAGCTATATTTGTTGTATGAATTTTTTAGATATTATTTTAGGAATACTATTGGTTTATGGCCTATACAAAGGGCTTAAAAATGGTCTTTTAGTAGAGCTTGCTTCAATAATCGCATTGATTGCTGGAATTTACGGAGCTATTCATTTTTCGTATTACGTTGGCGATTATCTATCTGAAAATATGAACTGGGATGAGCGTTATATAAGTAATGCTTCATTTGTAATAACATTTATACTAATAGTAATTGCGGTAAATATACTTGCAAAACTATTAACCAAGGTTGCTAATTTTGCTATGCTCGGCCTTCTTAATAAAATTGCAGGCGCACTTTTTGGAGCACTTAAAGTAGCAGTTATTCTAGGTGCAATTTTAGTTTTTATCGAACGCGCAAATAGTTCTTTAGGTTTAGTTAAAAATGAAAATGTACAACAATCTGTATTATACGAGCCAATTAAAGAAATTGGTGTTTTTATATTTTCTAAGGTTTTAAAAAAGGAAGAAGTATCCGAATCATCAGAAGTATAAAATTCTCTACTAGCAAAAAGCACTTTTAATAATTTGCAATTCTCGCAGCTGTCTAAAGTTGTGAAATAATTACACATTTTGTTATAAAATACTACAGAAATACACAACAGCATAAATTCATTTTATTTTTAATACGCTGAAAATCAGCGATTTTATTTTTTTGAATATTGATGGCACATTATTTTCAAGTAGGTTAAACAATTAGTAATAACAGTTTAATTTAAAATATTTGAATTATGAAAAAATTAATTTTTACAGCAGTATTCGCATTAGGTAGTTTCGCAACATTTGCTCAAGAAGCAGCAACTGAAGCTCAAGAAACAGCAACTGAAGTTGTTGCTCAAGATAATTTTTCTGAAATTTCAGTTGAAGAAGTTCCTCAAGCTGTATCGGATATGATTGAAGCTAGCTACCCGGGTGCAACAATAAATAAAGCAGAGAAAAACGATGAAAACCATTATAAATTAGAGGTTGCTTTAGAAGACGGAACTGTAGGATCTTTAACTCTTGATGAAGAAGGTAAAACTATTGAGTAGTTAGTTAGAATATATAAATTGATATGGTATTCAATCCATACTGATTTAGAAAAAGGAATCGTTTTCGAACGGTTCCTTTTTTTTTGTTCAAATTTTTAAAAATCCTTTTGTTTAATGTTAACTTGTTATTTACAAATTAACAGCTATCCTACTTTTAAATTGATTCAGGTAAATCAACATACTAAGAATGATTAATGATATTGCAATGGGGCCTGAATAAAATCTATTGATATTTATTGTCAATAACTTTCCACAAAAATCTAAGAGTTATCCTAAATTCTGTAAATTGTAAGATAACGGACTACTTCAACTTGCCAGTAATATATTTTCACGTTCAAAGTATTATCCATCCTTTTGCTTAAAAAAAGGTAAGGCTAGCTTAAGTACAGCATCGTACTTTGATACCATTGACTATGAACTTCAATATTTATAATACTCTTATTCTTTCTGGGGTACTGCAAGGACTCATTTTTTTTGTTGCTATAATTTCCAATAAAAAATATCGAGGTAAGGCCAATTATTACCTGGCTCTTACAGTACTTTTTTTAAGTATAAGCAATCTCAATTATTATGCTTGGGATGTTGGACTTATGAAAAGTATTTCCATTTTAGTTTTTCTACATATTCCATGGGCATTAATCTTAGCTCCCTGCTTTTATCTTTATGTTCGACATTCAGTTAGGCCCACAATGTCAATAAGCAAAAAACATGAAAATACATTCGCATTATTCTTACCCTTTATCTTAATATCTCTAATTATTTGGGGCATTCGACTTTATTCTTTGGCATTCGACAAGCCCGATATTATCAAGAGTATATACTATTTTTATTTGGAGCTTTTAAATTTAACCGCAATCGTAATTTCCGCTATAACTTCCTTTAGATTGTTGAACAAATTTCGTGCAGCCAAAAAAAAAATGCCCGAACATTATATAATTAAACTCGGTTGGTTACGAAAAATGCTGATACTCTCTTGTCTAATTATTATTTGTTGGGTTATTTTAATCGTTATTGACATGACCTCCGATATTAATAATCAAGCCCTTTTCTACCCTTTATGGTTATTTCTAACCTTATGGATTTATTGGGTGGGTTATACTGGAATTTACCAGTCGAAATTGGCTAAAGAACGATCCGAAATAAGACAAGGAATAAAAGCGATAAAAATTTCATCTAAGGAAAAGTCACTTAAAAAAAATGGCACCAAAGAAATGCAGCATTACAATGAAATCATCATATTATTAAAAAATGAACAGATTTATACAAATCCCACCTTAGGTCTACAAGATATAGCCGACAAACTTAATATTTCTCCCAATTACGTATCAAAAATTGTAAATGCCCAGGCCAATATAAGTTTTACAGACCTTGTCAATCAATATCGGCATGAAATGGTTAAAGAACTATTAGAAGACACAAATTTCAAAAACTTCAAAATTATGGCGATCGCACTAGAAGCTGGGTTCAATTCAAAATCTAATTTTTACAAATATTTTAAATCAATTGAGGGAATAACACCAACCGATTATCGTAAAAAAATTCAAAAACCGTCCTAAATTCATCAATTTGTAAGATACTGGACAAGAACAACCTACCTAAAAATACTTTCATAATAATGGATCCGTTTTTGAGGGAAATCAATAAGCTCATAAGTATAAATCATATGCTATACGAGTTAACCTTTAAAACATTTTTATCATGAAAAACAAAATTTTACGTATTCTAGGTGCAACCAGTCTAGCGTTATTTATTAGCAGTGCTATAAGTTGTAGTGTCGAAGATGGTGTCGACGGTATAAACGGAATCAACGGCATCAATGGAGTAGATGGTTCAGACGGGCAAGATGGAACCAATGGAACCGATGGATTAAATGGAACTGATGGTTCAGATGCAATTGGTCTTGAAGAATTCACAAATTATGGTTCAATTGAACTTCGGGTTCAAGGTATCCGACCAGACAGCGTTGCGTTTGACTATGAAACGAAACTCGATTTTATTTCTCCTGAATTAAACTACAACAGTTTTGAAGCAAAAAATACAAATCTTGAGTTTAACTTTTTAAGACTATTACACTCACCCAATGTTGATGAAATAAACGGCATTAAGATTAATCTAGATGTCAATGATGCGGATTTATCATCTCAAAACTTTGATTTAGGAATTGAGTTTTCAGACTTTACCATTTTTTCTGATGACTTAAAATACATTACACTATATAATTCTCACTCTGGGACAATCAACAATACTGGTAGGGTTGCAAATAATGTAGCCAATATTTCTACAGTGAGCGATTATAGTTTTGATGATACCACAAACAATTTGAAATTTTCCTTTACGATGGATATTGACAGCACCAACAGTGAAACTGGGCATGATTTAAGCATAGAAGGTGACATTGATGTCATCGTATTTGAAAATGTTGGCTCGCAAGATTAGCAACTCCAAAATAATTTTAAACGAAAATACACTATGCCTCTTAGATAAATCTAAGGGGCTTTTTAATTTAATTTTATTAAGTAAATTTTGTGTATTTATCCACCCGAACCATTATCTAAGGATATAATAAAATGCCAATCTAGGCATCCAATTATCAAAAAAACAAAGACAAGAAAAACCAGTGTGGGAAAGAAAAACCTTTTGGCATACTCGTTACTTTTAAATGCGGTTAAATAAAACAAAAAAAGGGCAACCACCAAACTCAGAATACTTGTAAAATAATACAAAGGTTTTTCTGCCTTGTCAAGTTCAGTTAAATACCCATCGGGAAAACCTTTGGTGTTAGCATCTAAGTATAATAATACTGCAATTAATATTAAAAAGGCAATAAGTACATAAACAAATATTTTGCGTTTTGTGTTTAGCATTAAGGAAGTATTATTACCTAGTTAATATTTAATTCTTCATCAAAACCATTTAAAAGAAGCATTCAAAATTACTACTGCACTACCTCAACCCATTGCCCTTTGGTATGCACTTCATAATCATTGTCATACATAGCTTCGGCTTGAACGCCTGGTAAATAATAGCGTCCTAAATACGAAGCATTTAGCACAACTCTTAAGGTTTTAGATTCATTAGCCTCCATATCAAAATAGAAATTTGCCCTATCGTCACGTAAGTCAGTATGGCTTACTTTATTTTCATCAAAAGAATCGTAATCGGTAAATCGAGTATTTACAATTTCCCATCCACTTGGAAAAATTTCCATCAGCGCTACATCTTTTAAACTGTTATCAGTTGTATTTTTTAAGATTACCTCAGCAATAAAATCTGTACCCTGTTGAATTTTTGAAACATCTATTTTAATTCCATTTCTTCCTTTAAAAGAAACTGTAGCAGACAAATTCCGTTGTACTACTTTCTCATTACCTACAGGCAGAATTCCTGAATTAACAACACTTACGTAAAGGGTATTTGCCTCATTATTCTTAAGGCTAATCGAATTACCTCCTTTTTGAATATTTAAGTTCCGATTTGCCAAAGTTTTGTCCGTTGATACATCTTCAGACTTTCCATTTACGGTTACATTGGCCTTTATTCCTCTACCACCAACCATTTCGGCAAACTTGGCCATCGCTAATAAACTATAGGCAGTACTTTGGGTACTCATCCAATTCTTTTTATTTAATAGTAAAGCTAGGCTCTTAGCTAGTTCTTGCGCTTTTGCTTTATCATCTAATAAAACCAAAGTCTCTAATGCCATTGCTCTATTTCTTGTTGCTGAACCATAAGTGTAATAATCATACTTGTTAGCCTTAAAGTCAAACGTTGCTCCATTCAATAAATCTTGGGCTACTTTCTTCTGACCCACTAGTGCATAAGTTGCTGCCAATCTATATTTGGCCTCATTAGAAACATTTAAACTTTCGCGTAAACGATTCATGCTCGCGATATCGGCATTTCCTGAAAGTGCTAACGTATATAAACGATATGCTTGTGCAAGATCGCTACTACTATTTACACGCCATTGCTTGGCTACTTGTCTTTGGTAATTAACCCAAGAAGATTTAAAACCTATTGGCAATACATATCCTTTTTTCTCAGCTTCCAATAAAAACTGTCCGGCATAAGAAGTACCCCAATCATTAGCTTGAGCTTGTCCTGGCCAATATGCAAATGCACCACTTGCATTTTGATATCCTCCTATGCGCTTGATGGCACTTTCGATATTCGATTGTATTTTCTTTTTCTTTTCTGATGGAACATCAAAAATTTCAGATAAGTATAATTGCGGAAATGCTGCCGAAGTCGTTTGTTCTACACACCCATGCGGATACCGAATTAAATATTGCATACGACCATTAAAATTCATTGGAGGCAAAGTTGAAAATTCAATTTCAGCTGAATTACTTCCGGTCAATCCAAAAGTTTCTACATTAATAGATTGACTTGCATTTGCTTCTAAAACGATATCAGTCACATCACTAGTGGTCGGGTTTGGGTTAACCACATCTATAGGAATTTCAAAAGATGCCTTCTCTCCATTACCCGATGCTTCAACAATAACTTTTCCTATTCCGTTAAAGTCAGAAACATCCAATTCAAAATAAACCATTTTTTCATCTGGCTCATTAAAAGTCAACGATTTAGAATTTCCTCCAGTAATAGAAAATGCCTCATCATCTTTAATATTTATGGTTACGTTTTTAACCTTTTTTTCCATTGCAAAAACCGTAACAGGTAAAGTAACTTTTTCACCCGGTGTTATTTTTCGAGGTAATGATGCAAGAATCATTAAAGGTTTTCGAATTGGAGTTGCTTTTTCAACCATTCCGTATGCCGCGCTTTTTGAATTCCCAGCCACAACCATTGTTCGCACCGAGCCTACATATTTAGGGATTTTTATTTGATGAGATTTAGATTCACCTTCTTTTAAACTAAAAGGTCCTAAATGAACCACCATAGGCTCAAATCGATTTGCTTTTTTGTTTTTTGCTCCCGCCAAAGCACCATCACCACCAATGGCAAAAACTTGATTTATTCGCCCACCAAATGCTCCAATAACATCATCAAATACATCCCAGGTTTTCACACCCAGCGCCTCATTGGCATAAAAAGTATTCCATGGGTTTGGAGTTTTAAAACGTGTTAGATCTAATAAACCTTCATCGACTATGGCGATGCTATATGTCATCGCTTTGCCTTTTTGTTCATTTACTTTTAAGGTTACCACTTGTTCCGGTTGCAAAACATCGGGCATCTGAATTTCAGGTTGCAGTTTTGTATTCGGATTTTCAACCGAAATGGGAAGTATACCATACATGCGAATTGGTAAATCATTTTTTGTATTTGCATGTGGCTGCAATAAGGCTATGCTAATAAATACATTGGGGGTATAGTTCTTGTTAATTGGTAATTCAAATTTTGTTTCGCCTTTGTTAGATGTTACCCAAAGTGATTCTAAAACCTCACTTCCATTCTCAACAGTCACAAGCGCTCTACCTCCTTCTGAACTCGGAAAAGTTACTGTAGCTGTTTCACCAACATTATAGTTTTCTTTATCCGCTGAAAATAATAACATTGTCGCTGCTGAGGGATCATTCTTTTTAGACTTTCCAGCCCAACCTGGCCAATCGATATATATATCTTTACCAGTAGCATGCCCACCATTTAGGTCTTCTACACGAACGAGATAGCGACCCCAATCTGGATATTTTAACTCAAAATTAAATGAACCTTTTCCGCTTGCATTTGTGCTAATGGTTTCTTCAAAAACTTTTTCTCTATAATTACTACTACTAAAATCACTTTGATTGTCAGAAGAAGTATCCCACCACCAACGCCAATTGACTTTATGTATCGTAACTTTTAATTTATTAGCCGCCTTTGGCTTTCCTAGTTCATCAACAGATACCACTTCAAACTTATGCTTTATATCCGTTAAAAGCATACCTCTATTTTTATCTCCCTTTGGTACATTTAAACCAACATAAGTAGTATAAGGCGAATAGGTTTTAGTAAAGACATCGGTACTAAAATCACCACCGTTTTCATAAACCTTAGTAACAAATGCAGCTTTTAGCATACCGGGTGCTTTACTATCTAATTTAGGAGCAATTGTAAAATTGGCCTTTCCTTCAGCATTAACTTTACCATCAAAAATTGTTTGTTCTAGAGGTGCGAATGTCGCAGACGGATCATCAAAAACATATCCAGGAAAAGTTTTAAAAGTAGTGGTACTCGTATTGAACTTGGCATTAATATCTGCCTTTAAATTTTTTGCAATAGCACCATGTAGCCATAGAACCTCTAAATCACCTTTAACGGGTTTTGCCGATGTTAATAGTTCAGAATCAAAACCAGCTTTAATTTTTAATCGGTTTGGCTTAATCGTTTCAATTTTAATAGTCTTCGTGAACGATGCTCCGCCAACAGAAACCTTTGCCAACCAATTTCCAGTAGGAGCATTTTCATTCGTCTTTACATTAAAATTATAAAAATTGTTGAGACCCATAGTATTAATCTCACGGTGAACCACTTTATTATAAGGGTCTAATAATTCAAATTTTACAGGATGATTTTCTGGGAGTTCATTAGCATTGTCATTTAACATAAAGGATAGAAACAATTGATCTCCTGGCCTCCAAACGCCGCGTTCACCAAATATGAATCCTTTAATTCCTTTTTGCAATGCTACACCCGAAACGTTAAATTTACTTACGGATAGTGCATTACCATCACCTAATTTCACATATGTCTTTTGCCTATTATGTTCTACAATTGCGAAATAAGGTATTTTTTCAGCATCGTAAAATGATGTTCCATCTGCTTCAGTTAAAACATTACCTAGAGCTTGCTGTTGATAATTATAAAAAGTAATGGTAGCACCTGGAATTGGATTCGTCGAAATCAAATCTGTCACTGCAATAAAATAACTCTTATTCAGACCTTTTTTCACAGTCACACCTAAGTCTGAAGCTAAAATATTTATTCCTACTTTTTTATCATAATAATATGAGGTATGACATGGATTCTCGCGTTCGTTCCAATTATAGTTGTAGTAGTAACTATCATCATAATACATTTCAATTCCATCCCAAGAACTACTCTCGTTCTCATCATCAAAATTGTCTTCTTGAGTTTCTTCATTTGTAAAATTGGAATCTGAGCAGGTATAATTACTATAGGCGGGTTTAAAATTAAATTCAACACGATAAATAGCTCCAGGTTCCGGTGTAATAACCGATTTTAAATCAAGTGCATGTGCCATCCATTTTTCATTACTTACCCCTAACCCGAATTCTAAATCAATTTTCTTTTTGGCAATTGGTCTGGCAACGGCTCTTAAATTATAATTACCATTTAAGTTATTTCCTTGTAAAAATTGCATCACGTTATTTTCATAAATGCGCAATACTTGAACATCAACAGCTTTTAGACCTACAGCCTCGAAATTAATTTTTAAGTTTTCTGAAGAAGGTAAAATACTTCCGTTTGACAATAAGCGAATTTGTGGTTTCAATTGCTCAAAGGCAACTCGATCTTCATATTTCGATTTTAACCTATGACCATCAGCGCTTTCTATGCCTTCAAATACTTCCAAAGGAATCGAACCCTTTAAATCTTCAGAAGGATACACTTTTAACGTATTACCAGAAATGGTATACTTCAAATTTTCATCACCTTGTAAAACTATTAAGCCTTTAAAGTTTTGCCCTTTTTTAATAGGGTCGGAAAAATTAATTAACACCACACTTTTATCAGAGCGATCAACAGACACATTCAATACAGAAAAATTATTCTTGCCAGGAATTTTTAAAGTATTACTACCTGAACTTTCAATATTAAATTTTGAACCATTCCAAGAAATCTTCAATTCTGAATCTTCCTCAAATCGCTGAATACTATCCAATCGAAACTGAAATTGAGTTCCTTCTTCGACTGTTGTATCAAATTTTAGTTTTAATTGCTTTCCATTATGTTCAACAGAAACGAGTTGTTTCACTTCTTTACTATCAATAATATCCGAAGTGCGTATTTGTCCTTCTACATATTGCCAATCTTTTGAGTATGATTGCAATTCATTAGTATACACATTAAATTGTTGTTTAAGTGTTTTAACACCAAAGGTTAGTACTTTTAAATCTTCAGGAAGCTCAGTGATTATCTCTTTTAATGCTAAACTAAATTGATATTCCGTATCTGGTTCAAAGCCATTTTCAGGAATAAAAGCAATTGTTCTATCATTTAAGGCTACAACTTTACCATTTATTTTAGGGTTAACCCTGAACAAATCACCATCTAATTCATTTCCCTTCTGCCAAGACTCAATAGGCTCATTTAAGACTACGCGCACATCACTTTTTACGGAAATAATACCGTGTGATGCATCAGAAATAAAATCGCTATAATTATTTAAATTACTAAAGTCTTCAAAAGTTGTTTTCTTTTCTGAACATGAGGTAATAAATAAAAATAACGCAATTGACACTAAAGATTTAATACGCATGCATGATACATTTTGAAGATGAAATTAAAGCGTTTCCCCATAATAATATTCCTATAACCTCGAAATATTGCCCCAGAAAACAATGGTTTTAACACAACCAGTAGTATAAAAACGATTATTCAATAAATATATTTCCTGTAAGGATGGCAATTTGAGATTATAAATATTGTCACTTTTATACTACAAAATATAGCTGGTTCGTGTATTTCGTCGAAAAACGTATTTATTCGATTACTGCACTGGCAAGTTTTTCTATATTCGTAATGTTGAAACCCCATTTCAACATTAGAACACAAGAATTTCCCCTTTCTTTTCTCCTACTTAAAGTGGTACTAGAACGACCTACTTTAAAGACATTTGTATATGAAAATGAGATTACAACACTTAATGTTGGTCTTGTTTGTATGTTTGGGGAGTTCGTGCAGCAAAGAATCCTTAGAAAATACAGACAATAGTGGCCTTCCAATAGCCAAGAATAACATTGTAATTGAAGGAGAGCTTCTAGACATTGTAAACGACCACCGTTTATCAATTGGCGCCAATTCTCTTGAATTTAGTGAAGAAGCATATATTGAGGCAAATGCACACAACGATTATATGATAGCTAAAGGCAGTTTAAGTCACGATAATTTTAGCTCACGTGCTTCAAAAATTGCAGCCGCTGTTAATGTTGAATATATTGCTGAAAATGTAGCCAGAAATTTCGATTCGGCATCCGGAGCATATGGCAATTGGTTAGCAAGTGCAAGTCATAAAAAAACAATGGAGGGCGATTTTACGCATACAGCAGTAAGTGTGAAAGTAAATGCAGATGGAAAACTATATTTCACTCAACTCTTCTACCGTTAGCATTCTGTTTTTTGTTTAGTATACTTCAGGGGCATGTCGGTTTCTTTTTTTAAATTTGATAAAACCCGTTTTTAGGTTATTTGTTAGCAAAACACCTGAAACAATCAAATTACCCGTATGGCAATTGCACCTCCCTTTAATCTTAATAAATGGATTTCTGAAAACCGAGATCTGCTGAAACCACCTGTTGGAAATAAAAATCTATATAAAGAATCCGGAGATTATATTGTAATGATTGTTGCTGGCCCGAATGCTAGAAAAGACTATCATTATAATGAGACAGAAGAACTTTTTTATCAATTAGAAGGCAATATTGAGGTTCATATTCAAGAAGATGGTCAAAAGAAAACTATGCAATTGGGACCTGGCGACATGTATTTACATCCTGCAAAAGTACCGCATTCCCCTGTACGACATGAGGGTAGTATTGGTTTAGTTATCGAGCGTAAACGAGCAGATATGAATATTGATGATGGTCTGCTTTGGTTTTGCGATAATTGTAATCATAAATTATATGAAGCCTACTTTACACTAGAGGATATTGAAAAAGATTTTCTAGCACATTTCAAAGTCTTTTATGGATCTGAAAAACTAAGAACTTGTGACAACTGCAATAATGTAATGCCTGTAGATGAACGTTTTATAGGATAGCAAAAATTTATTTATGTGCGGTTTTAGGTGCATAAATATTAATTTAAAGAACTTCTAAACCAATTGAACATTATGGAAATAGTAATCAACATACTTATAGGTTTTGTGGCCTTGCTACATTTATACTTTCTATATTTCGAAATGTTTGCATGGACCACCAAGGGACCGAAAATATTTCGAAATTTTCCGAAAGACATGTTCGAACCAACAAAAGCAATGGCAGCCAACCAGGGTCTATACAATGGATTTTTAGTCGCTGGTTTGATGTGGACCTATTTTATTTCTGATTTAGTTTGGAAAGAGAATGTTGCACTTTTCTTCTTAGGATGTGTAGTAATTGCAGGAATATATGGTGCAATTACGGTTGAGAAAAAAATATTCATTATTCAAGGCTTACCTGCTTTAATTACGATACTTCTTATTTTATTTAGATAACATCTAATATTCGTAGATTTGAATAAATTATAACAATACACGCGTAAAAAGTTACAAAATGTCAAACACAGCAGCTGCATTTGGTATCCCTGATGCTTTAAAAAAATTGGGTATTTCCGCCAATAATAATGGCACATCAACAGGACAGTTAAATTTCGGATCAGGATTAAGCATTGAATCAAATTCACCTGTAGATGGTAAGTTAATTGCAAAAGTCTCTACAACTACCTCCGAAGATTTTGAAAAAGTAATGCAAACAGCTACTGCTGCTTTTATAACTTGGAGAAAAAAACCAGCCCCTTTACGTGGTGAAATAGTAAGACAATTTGGCGATAAGCTAAGAGAATTAAAAGAACCTCTTGGTAAATTGGTGTCTTATGAAATGGGTAAGAGTTACCAAGAAGGATTGGGTGAAGTTCAAGAAATGATTGACATCTGTGATTTTGCAGTTGGCCTTTCGCGTCAATTACATGGATTAACAATGCATTCCGAGCGCCCGGGACATAGAATGTATGAACAATACCACCCTTTAGGAGTGGTTGGAATTATTTCTGCCTTTAATTTTCCAGTGGCGGTATGGGCTTGGAATACGGCGTTAGCATGGATATGTGGTGATGTATGTGTTTGGAAACCTTCAGAAAAAACACCACTTTGCGGAATTGCTTGTCAAAATATAATTGCTGAAGTGTTGAAGCAAAATAATTTACCTGAAGGAATATCATGTTTAATAAATGGGGATTATAAAGTAGGTGAAATGATGACTACCGACTCTAGAATACCTCTTGTTTCTGCAACAGGCTCTACAAGAATGGGGAAAATCGTGGCACAAACTGTGGCAGCTCGTTTGGGTAAATCATTATTAGAATTAGGAGGAAATAATGCAATTATTGTCACTCCTGATGCTAACATTAAAATGACGGTAATCGGAGCAGTATTTGGAGCAGTAGGTACAGCTGGGCAAAGATGCACCTCAACAAGAAGATTAATAATTCATGATTCAATTTATGATAAAGTTAAAGATGCTGTAGTTGCAGCCTATAAACAATTACGTATAGGAAACCCATTAGATGAGAATAATCATGTTGGACCGTTAATAGATAAGGAAGCTGTAACAATGTATAAAACAGCTTTAGAACAAGTTGTTGAAGAAGGGGGTACTATTATTGTTGAAGGTGGTGTTTTAGAAGGTGAAGGTTACGAAAGCGGATGTTTTGTTAAACCTGCCATTGCAGAAGCGCAACCTAATTTTAAAATAGTACAACATGAGACTTTTGCGCCAATTCTTTATTTATTAAAATATTCTGGCACAGTTGAAAATGCAATCAATATCCAAAATGGTGTAGCTCAAGGACTTTCATCTGCAATTATGACGAATAATCTACGTGAAGCAGAACATTTCCTTTCAGTTGCTGGAAGTGATTGTGGTATTGCAAACGTAAATATTGGAACATCTGGAGCGGAAATTGGAGGTGCCTTTGGTGGTGAAAAGGATACAGGAGGAGGCAGAGAATCGGGGTCAGATGCTTGGAAAGTATATATGAGACGCCAGACGAATACTATAAATTACACTACAGAACTTCCGTTAGCGCAAGGCATTAAATTTGACCTTTAATAGGTTTAAGAAGAAATAGAAATGGTAAAAAATAGGGAATAAAAAAACCGCTGATCTCTAATTTGTCCGTTCCCCCGAAAGACAAGTTTGAATTACAACGGTTAATTTAAAACTAACTATATTAAACTACTAAATAAATATTCTACTACTTAAAAGGACCTAATTTTTTGTTTTATTATTTGAGCTGGCATTCTCAGTTTCTTTTATAGTCCAACTGCCATGTAAAAGTGTTTGTGTTCCCAACACCATTACCATTAAAAAGAATGTCAACATATTTACTATTCTCGTTTTCATTTGTTCTAGTTAACATATTAAAAATAGGATATTGTTTCCTTGTTTAATCTAGATATGTGCCAATCTGCAAATATCTTGTATAACTGTACCATTATTTTGTATAAATGGTTTAGTCTAAATTCTACCTGTAAACCTTTTGCAATATTCATAAGTTTACTAGTTAAAATCCGCCGAAAGCATTGGACACAGTTGTCAAAGCAATCGGCGGAAAAACCAACCTAACTCAAACACTATTTTATTCTGGGATATTTAATGCAGCACAAACTTCGCTATAAGACATTTTGCTGTAATCCATAACTTTACTGCTTGTTGTTGTAAGTACAGGGGCGTTGTTTACTGACCTTCCTCCAGGAATTAGAACATAACGATAGCCTTCAAAAAACCTCGGACCTATTGCCCCTCCATCTAAGGATGCTATAGTAAGACGTAATTTTTTCACGCCTTCCAATCTAAAAGCATGTTGATTTCCTGCATTAATTATTGGCAATGGAAATACATCAAAGCCAAATATGGTCAAATTTCTGGCGTAGACCAATACCATTCCTTTATCAATGATATCTTGAGTCAAATCATTTGCATTGATGGTTATTCCAGCACCTTGACCCGGAATATTCGCTGGAAAAGTCGTATCAATCCATCCAGAATATATCACATTGGCAGTTCCGGTATTTCCTTTTGGACCCTGTTCTCCTTGCGGACCTTGCTCTCCTTGTGGACCCTGAGCACCATCGGCTCCGTCTTGTCCATCAGCACCATCTGCTCCGTCAACACCATCTTGACCATCTGCGCCATCTTGACCATCTGCGCCATCTTGACCATCCGTTCCATCAGCACCATCTTGACCATCAGCTCCATCATCACCGTTACTGCCATCTTCACCATTAGAACCATTGGTTCCGTTAGTACCATTTGTACTACCCGCATTTGTTGATGAAGTTTCAACCGTATCTTGCAAGACAGCATCTTGTAAATTCTCCTTTTTACAGGACGCTAATACAATAAGCGCTATTACTAAAAAATAGGCCATAAAAAAGTTCTTTCTTTTTTTAATTACTGTGTCTATTATTACACATTCTTCTTTATTGTTTTTCATACAGTTCATGACAAATAATTTTAAAGTTTATATGTCTCTTTATGTTTTAATAGATAATGGGGTTAACATATAGAAAAAAGAATTTTGACCATTTTGTATACTTCCTACGTCAACAACCTATAAAATATACACTCAAAGGCTTAACAATCAGATAATAAATGCTAAAAATTTAACATTTTGCCTGAATTTTTAATACATTGTAGGTTAAACACTAAATAATTATTAACAATGAGTAAAACAACAACAAATCTGATTGGAATCTTACTGACGATTCTGGCAGGTATTTATCTCTACTATCATCTCTGCAGCTCTTGCGGAGTGGCGGTAGCAGACAATGACCCGGTCGAAAAAGTGGTAGCTCCAGCAGTACCCGAAACCACGTCTTACCCCTTTGCATTAAGCGATGAAGGTTATGCGTGTAATGTGAACGACAATTACAATTTTAATGTGTCGTCTTCTAGTATTTTAGCACCTTTAGCAACAGAGGTAAGCGATTGCCTTGGTTCTTTAAAAACCTTTTTAGGAGAAAACTCTGAAAAAGTAGTGAACATCACTGGTTTTTATACAAGTGATGAAACTAACGATTCAGCTTTTCCAAACCTAGGGCTTGCAAGAGCAAATGCGGTTAAAAATAGCTTGGTTGAAACCGGCATTTCGTCAACTCAAATAAACACATTTGGGCAACTTAAAGACGAAATGGTTGCAAAAGACAATACTTATTTTGGCCCCGTTTCTTATAGTTTAGAAACAGAAGCTGCAAATACGGCCGACGACATGAAAGCTTTGTATGAAAAAATAAAGGCAGACCCCTTAGTTCTTTATTTTGATACTGCAGAAGCATCAATTTCATTAACTGAAGCACAGCGACAAAAAATTGCTGACATTTCTCATTATTTAGATAAAGTAGCTGATGCTAGCAGTAATGTAGTAGGCCACACCGATAATACGGGTAAAGCTTCTACTAATATGAGGCTTGGCCAAGATAGAGCTGATTTTGCTAAAGCATACCTTACTAAAAATGGTATATCTAGTTCAAAAATCAATGCTAGTTCTAAAGGTCAAACACAACCGGTTACAAGTAATGCCACGGAAGAAGGCAGAGCTAAGAACCGAAGAACCGTTGTGACATTAAATTAAATAAATAACAAAAAAATAAATAAAAATGGATATTGATTTTTCAAACTTTTGGTGCTGGTTAATTCCGCTTCTTTGTACATTATTAGGTGCTTTATTTGGGTATTTACTCGGAAAAGGAAAAAGTACAACGATTGATAATACTGCGGATCTTAAATTGTTACAAGATAAAAATGCAAAATTAAAAGCTGATTTAGATGCCTGTAATGGTAAACTCTCTGCAAAAGTAGCTGCACCAGTTGCAATGGCTGCGGCGCCAGCTGTAGCGGCATTAATACCTTTTGATGGAGCTGCTGCTAAAGCAGTCTTTGGTAAGACTATAAAGCAAGACGATTTAAAAGTTGTTGAAGGTATAGGTCCAAAAATTTCAGAGATGTTTATTAATGCTGGAATCACAACTTGGAAAGCACTTTCAGAGACTCCGGTTGCAAAATGCCAAGAAGTATTAGATGGTGGTGGTGATCGCTACAAAGTTCACAACCCAGCATCTTGGCCAATGCAAGCCAAAATGTGTTATGAAGGCAAATGGGCTGAATTATCTAAATGGCAAGATGAACATGATCACGGCAAACTGTAATCATTTTCATAATTAAACTAAAAACCCTGTTAATCAATTGATTAACAGGGTTTTTTTTATACTTAAAATAATATTATATCCTTCCGTTAGCTTCTACCCATTTAAAACGATAATCATCTTCAGGAAACTTCATACGTTCCGCTATACGTTCTAATCTCGAAGGTAATTTAATAAGATAATCACGAGCTTTTTCCGCTTCATCATTTAAGCTTCTAACCGTTTCTAACTCCCAATAAACATTAAGCTTACGTAAAATATCAACGTAATCTTGTGCAGTATACACACCTAAACGTTGGGCACAATTAGAGAAGTTTTCAAAAGCCTCACCAACTGCTCCTCCAGATTCTCTTAAAAAGTGAGCTGGCATTACAATTTTCTTTTTCATCATATCAGCAAAAGCCAACATCATGCCAGAAGGGTCTTCTCCAAAAATAGTTTTAACAAATTCGCGATAAGCCAAATGGTGTCGCATTTCATCACCAGCAATAATGGTACACATTTTACCAAGCAACGCATTTCCTTTTTTCTTAGCCATTTGCCCTACTCTCTTATGAGAAATATTCGTTGCTAATTCTTGAAAAGAAGTATATACAAAGTTTTTATAAGGATCTCTATCTGTACCAATATCAAAGCCATCAGTAAGTAAGTGTTGAGTTGTAATTTCAACCTCCCGCATATTTACTCTACCCGACAAGTATAAATATTTATTAAGGACATCGCCATGTCTGTTTTCTTCACCTGTCCATGCACGAACCCATTTAGACCATCCATTTGGCTTACCGTCATGTTGGTTAATTCCTTCAACATCCATCAACCAAGATTCATATGTTGGCAATGCTTCTTCGGTAATAGTATCTGCAACCATAGTAACCCAGAAATCATACCCGAGTTCCTTAGATTCTCCTCGTAAAGTTTCAACTTCCTTTAAAAAGTTATCATTTTCAGAATCTGGCAAAAAATCTGAGGGTTGCCATATGTCTTCAACTGGAATAAGAAATTGGTTCATGAACCCATCAACTTTGTGCTCAATTGCCTGCATTACTTCTAACCTAATATTCTTTTCGGCCATTTTCTATTTTTTTCAAAGTTCGCAATAATATAGTTAAAACATGTCTTAAATTAAAAGTCTCTTTTAATTACGCCCTTTTTCACCAGGGTACAAAAGATAAACAGGGTCACTTTGCCAAACCTCTTTGGTATCAACATCAATAATTGAAAGTGGTCCTTTAAATGCCGCTCCAGTATCTATATTCCATACATTTGCTGCTTTTTGCGGCGTAGTTTCACCCATACGTGTTACTGGGGTATGCCCAATATATATTTCGGGATAATGAATCAACCTTTTTGGGTAATAAGGACTATCTATACTTAAATCTTGATTTAGAGAAAGTGCCATTTCCCATAAGGTACGATCCCAATAAAAAGTTTTGGTAGAATATTCATGCTCCACTCCTCTTAAATTGGTAAAACCAGCATGTAAGTATAATCTGTTTTGTTCATCAATATAATAATTCTTCAAGCCTTCATAGAACATCATGTGTAAATCACTGGCATCAACGTCATTTTGATACGAATTAAAAGTAGCCTGACCGCCATGTTGTAACCAAACTTCATTTATTTCATCGTTAGAGAGCCATTCTAGACACAATTCATCATGATTACCTCGTAAAAAAATACATTGATACGTTTCATCAAGTTCCGACAAAAAATCAACAGTTTCAACGGCTTCGCTCCATCCATCTACATAATCACCTAAAAAAATTAGTCTATCAGCAGTAGTAACTTGTGCACGCTCAAAAACTTGTTTAAGTGCACGCAAACCAGAATGTATATCTCCTATTACTAGTGTTCTCATTGTGCAAAAATCGCAATTAAGACAATAACAACAATGATAAAAATCACCAAAAAGAATATTTTCCAAAACGAGTAGGGCCTTGTGCCACTTATTTTACCCGTTTGCCCGTTTATATAAAAGTGAAATTCTTTACCATTAAACCGATAAGCACTAATATACATAGGTAACAGAATATGCTTAAAAGTTTCATCAGACAATTTAATATCTGCGTGATGTATGCGTTGTGTGTCACCACCAATATCTCGACGAATACTATTGTAAGCAATCTCTTTTGCTTTCTGAAAAGAACGATGATGCCCCTCTTTTAGCGAAATAGTATATTTTTCAGTTACATAGCCCGATAAATACTTAGAATTAAAACCAGCTAATTCTTCTAAATTCCAAAAAGAAACAGCTTGCGGAATTTCGCGTCGTTTTTTTTCAGATGAATTTATTAGTATATCATCTGCAAAATCATTGATGGCACCAGAAGCCCCATACCATTTCGTTTTTCGAACTTGTCTATTTTGTACGCCGTTTTTAGTTTTTACCCGTTTAGTTTCATAATAATATTCCCCTCTTTGCCCCTGATAACTCGCACGTATTTTTGCGTCGAATGTCCAGTGTGGAATATAAACACCATGCAACCCTTCTGGGTCTAATGCAGCCTTTTTAAGGTTATCTGGAGCAAACCAAATACCATTTACCCAACCTTTAAAAATAGATTGTGCTTTGTTAGAATCAAGTTGAAAAGGTACGAGAGCACCGGGAATAATCCACCCTTCTTTATTAACATCCTCTCTTATTAAAGGCTCACTGCAATACACACAATGAAGCGATTTATAATTTTCTTCTATATGTTGATTAGCACCACAATTTTTACAATGCAACAAATCTATAGTTTCGGTGTACGCATTATCACCCACAACTTTTAAATAATGTTGCAGTTCTAATTCTTCGAAACTACTTTTTGAATTTTCAATAAACTCCTCATAACCGCAATATTCACATTTTACCTGATGCGAACCGGGTTTATATTTTAGCTCTGCTCCACAAGAGGCACATGCCTTTTTACTTTCTGAATTTTTAACTTCTTCCATTTATGTCATTTCCAGATTTAATAATTTAAATCTTGTCGGAAATCTATTTTGGACCAATAGTTCCATATTAATACTTAGCCTTGAAAATAGCTTCAAGACTTATATCCAACCCTTTGTAATTTAGATTAAGCGGTTGGTAAAGGTGGTGGCGTATTTCCTCCTAAGAATACTTTTAGTTCTTCAACATCTTTTAGAGCAACCCATGCAGCCAAACCTTGTTTCCAAACTAGGGTGTCTTTATTTACGGTTCTATTAGCGAAAAGTTCTTGTAACTTCTCAAAAGGCACAGGACCATGTTGCTGTCCGCTAAACGCATAATAATACATAGTTTGCAAGGGTATTGGCGGTGGCGCTACTGAACCAGCTTGGGGTTTCATGACAGGCTGTTGCCCCAAATTTGGATTCATCATATTACCCATCTGCTGTGCTAAAACAAAGCCCATTCCCATTCCCATTCCGGCACCAGCTGTACCACCTTCATTTTTGGCAGCTTCTTCTATTGCTTTTGCTGTTTTAAATTGCGAAAGTTTAGTCATGTCTAATTTATCTAATCGGCTGTACTCAAAAATTTCCTTTTTAAGTTCCTCCGGCATCGAAACATTTTCTATGTAAAACTTCTCCAGTTCTATGCCTACTCTACCAAACTCCGGTTGCATTACTTCTTGGCAAGTTTCTGAAAGCTCAGTAGTGTTTGCCGCGTACATTTCAATAGGTAAATTAGCCTCACCTATGGTATTGGTAAACCTAGTAACTATTAAGCTTTTAAGATGTTCGTTTACCTCGTAATTAGTGAAATGACTATCAGTACCAACCACATTTATTACAAATTTTCCAGATTCTTTAACTCGAAAGCTATATGTACCGAAAGCGCGTATTTCAACCATTCCGAATCGCTCATCACTTAAAATAAAAGGGTTTTTAGTTCCCCATTTTTCATCGGTAAATAATCGGGTATTTACAAAATACACCTCAGCTTTAAACGGACTATTAAAACCATATTTCCAACCTTTTATGGTAGATAAAATTGGCAAGTTTTGCGTATTTAAAGTGTATGTGCCAGGTTTAAAGACATCGGCCAATTGACCCTCACTTATAAAAACAGCTTCTTGTCCTTCTCTAACAATTAATTGAGCGCCATTTTTTATTTCGTTTTGGTAACGTTCAAATCTATATACTATGGTATTATTTGTATTGTCGAGCCATTCAACAATATCTATAAATTCGTGACTTAGCTTTTTCTTTATTTCATCAAATAAATTCATTGTGTTTATAGTTTTATATATTTTGATAAAAAGATAAGGATTTATTTAGGAGAGCATATTAAATTATCCCTAATTTTTATCTACCTTTTGCACTTTACTACTAATGATAGTAATGTTTAAAAGAAATTTGCACACAAATGAAAACGGTTTTTTGTATTGGAGAAGTATTAATTGATTTTGTTGCTGAAAATCAAGGTAACGACCTTTCATTAGCTAATATTTTTACAAAAAAAGCTGGAGGTGCTCCTGCTAATGTAGCTTGCGCAATTTCAAAACTCGACGGAAAAAGTAGTTTTATCGGCTGTATTGGTGAGGATCAATTTGGCGATTTTTTATTAGACGTGCTTAAGGAATATAAAGTTGAATTAGATCTAGCTCAGCGCTCAAAAAGCTTTACAACTTTAGCATTCGTTTCTATCTCAGATGATGGTGAAAGAGATTTTGTTTTCAGTAGAGGTGCAGATAAAAAATTGAAATACGATAAAGCAGTAAAACAACAATTTAAAGACAACATCGTTCATTTTGGTGCTGCTACAGCACTGCTAGGTGGTAGTTTAGAAGAAGCTTACACCCATTATTTATTTGATGCGCTTACTAAGAATTCTTTTATATGTTTTGACCCTAATTTTAGAGAAGATTTATGGAAAGACAATTCTCAAACTTTCATTAAAAAATGCATGCCTTTTATTCAAAAATCGCATCTCTGCAAATTTAGTTTAGAGGAAGCCCAATTACTTTCAGGAAAATCAAATACAGAAGATGCTTGTGCTTATTTTCATGAGATGGGAGTGCCATTAATTGTAGTAACCTTAGGTGGTAAAGGTACATATGTTAGCACTGAAAATTTAAAAAAGACGGTTGACAGCATTAAAGTAGAACCTGTTGATACAACTGGCGCTGGCGATGCTTTCATTGGTTGTTTACTCCGCCAAATTTCATCTTTATCAGACCCGAAAAGTATCATTACTGAAACTGATGTATTAGAAAATATGATAAAAATTGCTAATAAAGCTGGAGCAATTACAACTACAAATTTTGGTGCCATTCCATCATTACCTAGTGCCGAACAAATATTCTAAAATTTAATTCTTCTTTATCTCTATAGGCAAGAAAAAGCGCTATTTAAAATAGGTCTTCAAACTTACCTATAAAAGAACTTCAAATTCCTTGTCATATTTTCACCTGTCTTGTCACTAAATAGGTAGAAGCAGGTATGTATCATGAATGAAGACTTAGAAAACACTTTTCTAAATGCATTGGAAGAACATCAATACAAGTTGCTGCGTATTTGTTCGGTATATGCAAAAGACGAAGATGACACTAAAGATTTACTTCAAGAAGTTTTAGTAAACATTTGGAAAGCGCTACCGACTTTTAAAGGCAATTCAAATATCGGCACTTGGATGTACCGAATTACATTAAATGTTTGTCTTCGATTAAAAACCAAAGAAATTGGCAGGGCTAATAAAACACTTCGCTTAGATAGTAAAGCAATAAACATATACAAAACAGATGCTTCAGAAGATGGACAACAAGAGCAACTTCTACAATAACGTAAATGCATTAAGCAGTTGAACGAAGCCGATAAAGCAGTTATTACTTTGTATTTAGAAGAACTGCCTTATAAAGAAATTTCTGCTATTACGGGTATATCCGAAAATACCATTGCCGTTAAAATAAAGCGCATCAAAAAGAAATTGTTGAATTGTTTAAAACCGATGTTATGATGGAAGATGAATTGATAAATATTTGGCAATCTTCACCTAAGGTGGAACAGTTGAAATTTGAAAAATCTAGATTGATGATTGAGCTAGAGTCAAGTTTAAAACGTATTCATCGAGTCTGGAAAAACATGCTTATTAGGGAAACCTTGGCTTTCGCAATTTGTATTCCAATATTTGCTTATACTGCATGCACACACCCATTTACCCTAACAAGAATTGGGTCGGGTTTGATTGTCATAGCTGTAGTATATATAGTTTTTCGTCTTTTTAGGTTTAATAGACAGAAGTCAAATATCAATTCAGAAAACTATTTAGATTATTTATATAGCACCAGAGAAGTTCTCGGTATTCAGAAAAAGGCACTTAACAATGTCGTATTTTGGTATGTGTTACCCATATCTCCTGGTTTAATTCTATTTATGTTGGGCTTTATTCATATTCCAGAAAAAACCAACATAATTCTTTTTACTTTTTTCCTTTTTATAGCTATGGCGATTGGGGCTCATTATCTAAACAAATGGTCCGTTAAAAAGCAATTTACACCTCGATTAAAAAAAATTGACGAACTTATAGAAGTGATGGAGGAATAAAACCACTATGCATAAAAAATACATAAACATGAAAAATATTATAGCTGCTTTTCTATTGATAGTAATTCTATTCTCATGCCAAGCACAGACAAAACTATCTGACGAGACAATCAAAAACATTGAACTGCGCATAGAAAACGGAATCAATACCGGAATTGTAGTTGGTATTATTGAAGCAAATAAAACTAACTATTATAGTTTTGGTGTAAAATCTCTAAAAACAAATGAACCTGTTGATGAAAACTCCGTTTTTGAAATTGGTTCTATCACCAAAACTTTTACAGGTATAATATTGGCCGATATGGTGTTGAAAAATAAATTAAAATTAGACGACCCATTACAAAAATATCTTCCAGAAGGTATTGCGGCACCTACTCGAAATGGCGAATCAATTAAACTGGTGAACATGGCGAATCATACTTCTTCGCTCCCAAGAATGCCTTCAAATTTTAATCCTGCAAATCTCAATAATCCGTTTGCTGATTATACCGAGAAACAGCTATATGATTTTTTGGAGAGCTACGAACTTCCGCGTGATATCGGCTCACAATTTGAATATTCAAACTATGCTATGGGTTTATTAGGCTATACTTTAGCCAAACAAAACAATACTACCTACGAAGAATTGTTAGCAAAAGTCATTTCCAAACCCTTGGGTCTTGAAGATACCGGTATTACCCTTACCCCCAACATGAAAAATAATCTCGCCATGGGGCACAGTGGTGGCGTCCAAGTCGAGAATTGGGACCTACCAACGTTGGCGGGTGCCGGTGCAATTCGATCGAACGCTATTGATATGCTGAACTATTTAGCATTCAACATGGGAACTAAAAAAAGTGACCTTTACCCCGCAATGCAATTGGCACAAAAGAATTCTAGAGAAGAAGAGGAAGAACAAATAATAGGTTTGGGGTGGTTTACCAAGGTACTCGATGATACTGAAATAATTTGGCACAATGGTGGCACTGGTGGTTATCGAACTTTTGCCGGATTTATAAAAGGTGGCGACAAAGGGGTAGTCGTACTTTCAAACTCAAACATTGGGGCTGACGATATCGGTCTGCACATATTACATTCTGATTCGCCTTTAAATGATGTAAAACCTTCCATTGCGACCAAAATTAAAAAGGTTATCGACAAAGAAGGCCTAGAAGTTGGGCTAAAGACATATTCCGATTTAAAGAAAAATAATGCCTTTGAATTTAATTTTGGAGAAACCGAAATGAACCGCTTGGGAAATGAATATATAAACAAGCAAGAAATAAAAAAAGCCCTTGCAGTTCTCAAACTAAATACTGAAGTCTACCCCAACTCATCTAATGTTTATGGTAATTATGCCGCTGCACTAATGAAGAGTGGCGATAAGGTAAGCGCCATCGAAAACTTTAAGAAATCTGTAAAACTCAACCCAGCCAATCCCAAAGCAATTGAAAAACTAAAAGAACTAGGGGTAAATACAGACGACTTAATCGAAGATGTAATAATAGATGAAGCCATTCTAGAAACCTATGTTGGCAGATACGAATTAGCACCCAGTTTTATTTTAACCGTTACTAGAGATGGAACGCAATTAAAGACACAAGCAACTGGACAACCTGAACTTCTTGTTTTTCCGAAATCTGAAAACGAGTTTTATTTAAAAGTTGTTGATGCACAACTCACATTCAACAAAAATGAAGAAGGAATTATAGAAAGTGTGACTTTACACCAAAACGGCCAAAACATGCCAGGGAAAAAGTTGGATGAACTAGAGGTAAATATGGACGACTTAATTGAAGATGTGATAATAGATGAAGCCATTTTAGAAACCTATGTTGGTAAATATGAATTAGCGCCCAATTTTATATTGACTGTAACTAGAGACGGCACGCAATTAAAAACACAGGCAACTGGGCAACCTGAGCTTCTTGTTTTTCCAAAATCTGAAAATGAGTTTTATTTAAAAGTCGTCAATGCACAACTTACTTTTAATAAAAATAAAGATGGTGTAGTTGAAAGCGTGACTTTACACCAAAACGGCCAGAATATACCCGGTAAAAAATTGGTTGAATAACGTGTTACGAGTATGCCAATAGATAATATAATGAAACATCGAAAAATAGTTCAATACGGAATTGGAATTCTTATATCAGAATCTATACTAATGGGAATTTGGTTTTATGTAATGAAATTCAAATCAGATTTTGCCCTTACTGTTTTACCCATTGTTTTTCTTTTGCTTGGAATTAATCTGATTTTGGGACTTCTATCTTATTTTATCAATAAAGCATTCTCGGCGATATTTTTTGCAAATGCATTACTTTGTCCATTGATTTTTTATGCGATATGGATTATGTGGTTTTTCTTTTACGCGCAATATCCCAGCTAGGACAACTACTGTGATTAAATCAAAAAAGTTGGAAAAAAATGAAAAAGTAAAGGGTTAACTATACTTCACTTTACGTAAAATTCTGAGCGCTTCTTTTAAGGATAGATATATTTCTTTGTCATACTTTTTTAAAAGAGGGCGCGCGGTATCTAATTTATCTTTTGCATCCTCAAAACCATTAAAAAAGCATATTAAATAGGAGTCCGGCAACTGTTTGACATCTCTTATTTCAGATGGATTCAACTTTATTTTTTTCTCCAATTTTTGCAATATGGCATTATTAGCATTAAAAATATGGTGCAACGTTTTAGCATCATATTGCGGTGGTTCGAAAAGTAATTTACTCTGAATTTGATACGTTCCATTTTCCGCAAAAGTGATATTTGTTTCTTCTAATGGAAAATATCTTTGACTCGTTCCTAATTCCAATTGAACATATTCTACTGTAGTAAATGAATCGTCATCAAAAGAAATAGTCACTTCATCTAATGCAGAATAAAAAAGCTTTACTTGTTCGTTAATCAGCTCAATGTCAACACGCGAAAAATAGGTTTTATCTTTTACCACTTTGGTATTACCAGCCCAACAAACTATAAATTGCTCTTTAAAAACCTTATAACTACTCTTTAAATCTTTATGGCGATTATTTATAAAATCGATAACACCATCTAAAGTAAGCTCAATATTATTTTTAGCATGTTGTTCGATAGTAGCAACTACTTCTGAATTTATATCCTTTAGCTCAACACCATAAGCTTTAGGCATACTTATGCTTCCTTCTCTAAAGAAAACTGCACCTCCATAATATTTCCAGATATTCTTCCGTAAGGCACAAACATCACCATTAGATTTAATGGTTACTAAACCGACAACTCTACCTTCTTCCAATTGTGGAAAAGGAATATTTTCATAGGAAATTAAAGGCGGATTTACTAGGTAAGCATTTACTAAATTTTGAATTTTACTATCATCAAAGAAGTCGACCCCCACAATTTTATTGTCTTCGTCTTCGACACCAACAACAATAAATGAATTATTCTTTGGGTTGCTATTCGCTAAGGCACAAACATGCTTTAAAAATTTAGCTTTACCTTCTTTAGAACCAAAATTGATGAAACGCTTTTTGTCATAAAAACTGTTCTCATCATTATGAGCGAGAAGGTTTTTCACAAGTAATCGTTTATTAATCATTTTTGTTCACAATTGTAGAAGATGCTTGTGCTGTGGACATTACTACCAAATCAGCAATGTTCACATGATAAGGTCTAGAAATAACGAAATGAATAATATCGGCAATATCTTCAGGCATTAAAGGCTGGAAACCTTTATAAACATTTTTAGCTTTATCGGTATCACCTTTAAAACGAACATCACTAAATTCAGTGGCTACCATCCCTGGATTTACAGCTCCTACACGAATTCCATATGTATTTAAGTCAATTCTCATTCCTTGATTTATCGCATCAACCGCATGCTTACTTGCACAATAAACGTTTCCATTTGGGTACACTTCTTTTCCTGCTGTAGACCCAATATTTATAACATGTCCAGATTTTCTTTCTACCATTTTCGGCAGTATAGCCTTCGAAACATATAGTAAACCTTTCACATTAATATCTAACATTGCATCCCAATCATCCAAGCTTCCCTTATCAATGGGATCCAAACCATGCGCATTACCAGCATTATTAATTAGCACATCTATTTGTGAAAACTCTACGGGCAAGGAATTAATTGCTTTTATAACAGCTTCTCGGTCTCGAATATCAAAATTTAGGGTAGTAATACTAGCATCCTTAGTTAATTTTACTGCCAATTCATCTAATCGCTCTTGTCTTCTTCCGCAAAGAATTAAATTAAAATTTTTAGACGCCAATAATTCGGCGGTAGCATAGCCGATTCCACTAGTTGCTCCTGTAATTAATACTGTTTTAGACATTATACTTCATTTAATTAGCGGTATTAAGACATGTAATCTTAGTTATCTAGAAGTCTTAAAATTCTGCAATAACAAGAGTGTTTTAAGCCTCTTTTTCCCTAAGGATGTTAAATTAAAAATATTTACCTTAACATCTTCCTAAAACTTAGGGGTTTTTGAGGTATTTTAACCAATCGTTAACAGGCAATGATTAAATAAATTTTCAATTTGCGCTCTACTATTCAACCAACTATATTTATTGACTAAAAATTACGCTTCTTATGGATAATAATACTACTGTGGATATTAGCGCAGTAAACGAGAAAATTGCACAAGAGAGTGCATTTATCGACTTGCTCACTACAGAAATGAACAAGGTTATCGTGGGCCAAAAACACATGGTTGAACGATTATTGATTGGCCTTTTAGGTCAAGGCCACATACTTTTGGAAGGTGTGCCTGGATTAGCTAAAACGCTAGCAATAAACACCCTAGCTAAAGCTGTTAAAGGCAGTTTTAGTAGAATTCAATTTACTCCAGACCTTTTACCTGCAGATGTTGTAGGTACTATGATATATAATATGAAGGTGAATGACTTTTCAATTAAGAAGGGTCCAATATTCGCAAATTTTGTATTGGCAGATGAAATTAACCGTGCACCTGCGAAGGTACAATCGGCATTACTTGAGGCCATGCAAGAGAAGCAGGTCACAATTGGTGACGAAACATTTGTTCTAGACAAACCATTCTTGGTAATGGCTACTCAGAACCCTGTAGAGCAAGAAGGAACATATCCGTTGCCAGAAGCACAGGTTGATAGATTTATGCTGAAAACAGTAATTGATTATCCAAAAATGGCCGAAGAGCAAAATATCATGCGCCAAAATCTTTTGGGTAATTACGAAACTGTAAACCCAGTGGTTTCAATAGAACAAATATTAAGTGCTCAGAAAGCTGTTCGTGAAGTTTATATGGATGAAAAGATTGAAAAATATATACTTGATATAGTTTTCGCTACTCGATATCCCGAAAAATACAATTTAGAATCTCTTAAACCGCTAATTAATTTTGGAGCATCACCACGTGGAAGTATAAATTTAGGAAATGCAGCTAAATGTTATGCATTTATTAAACGTAGAGGTTATGTAGTACCCGAAGATGTTCGCGCTGTAGTACACGATGTATTGCGACACAGAATTGGCATCACTTATGAAGCCGAGGCAGAAAACATTACTTCTGAAGAAATCATCAATAAGATTGTAAACGAAATCGAAGTGCCTTAAAACAGTTGATTGTAAATATTTGGCAAACTACTATTCGTAATAAGGCGCCAACCATTTTACCGATTATTGTTAACTGTTTTTTATCATAGATGGATACTAAAGAACTACTTAAAAAAGTACGGAAGATTGAGATTAAGACCCGGCGTCTATCCGATCATATTTTTGGAGGCGAATATCATTCGACTTTCAAAGGGCGTGGTATGACATTTAGTGAAGTTAGACAGTATCAGTTCGGCGATGATGTAAGAGCAATAGATTGGAATGTTACTGCCCGTTATAATGAGCCCTATATAAAGGTTTTTGAAGAAGAGCGAGAATTAACCATGATGTTAATGGTTGATGTAAGTGGCTCAGAATTATTCGGTACCACCAATCAATTCAAAAAAGAAATTCTTACCGAAATATCAGCGACACTAGCATTCTCTGCATTGCAGAATAATGATAAAGCAGGTCTCATTTTATTTTCAGACGAAGTAGAACTTTTTATCCCACCAAAAAAAGGAAAAAGTCATGTACTCCGAATAATTAGAGAATTGCTTGAATTTAAGCCTAAAAGCAACAAAACAGACATTGCAGGTGCTTTGCGATATTTGTCGAATATGATGAAGAAAAAGGCTATAGTCTTTGTCTTATCAGATTTTATCGCCGAAGACTACGAACAAACCTTAAAAATTACGGGTAACAAACATGATGTTACAGGTATTCGTGTTTATGACCACCGTGAAGAATCTATTCCAAATTTAGGAATGGTACAAATGCAAGATGCGGAAACTGGGCAAATGCAGGTTATAAATACCCAGTCTAAAAAAGTAAGACAATCGTATGCAAAATACCATCAAGAAAAAGTCGCATATTTCACAGAAACCTTTAGAAAATCGGGTTGTGGAGTATTAAGTTGCAGAGTTGATGAAAGCTATGTGAAAAAATTATTGGGCTATTTTAAACGTAGGGGATAATGCAGAAATTGAAATATGAAATACGAATTTTGAAAAATATATCGCCTAAAGTGCGATATGCTTTTCTATGCCTATTTCTAACTTCTTTTTATGGATTTTCTCAATCTACACCTACCATTACCTCAAGTGTTGATACCACTTCCATAAAAATTGGAGAACAAATAAAGTTTACGGTAACGGTAAATACAGATACTACAGCGCAAGTGATATTTCCGGAAGGACAAACATTTTCTCCTTTAGAAACTGTTGAAGCATTACCAACCGATACCACTAAAAAAGACAGTAGGTTTATATTACAAAAGTCGTACACCCTAACTCAATTCGATTCTGGACAATACAAATTACCACAACAATTTATTGACATAAATGGTAAAGCATTTTATACCGATTCGCTATTAATTAATGTAGCGAATGTACCTGTTGACACACTTGCACAAAAAATGTACGACATTAAACCATTCATTAATGTTGAAAAAAACAATGCTTCTCTTTGGAAGATATTAGCGGCAATATTAGCCGCATTATTAATCGTAGGCGGATTACTCTATTGGTTTGTTTTTCGCAAAAAACCTTTAACAGAAGAAGAAAAAGTAGCCTTATTACCGCCCTACGACAGGGCCATGTTGGAATTAAAAAACTTAGAGAATTCGAAATATCTCATTCAAGACGAATACAAACAATATTATACAGAACTAACGGACATTGTACGCTCATATTTAGAAGAAGATGTTCATGTATCAGCGCTAGAAAGCACCACCGATCAATTGATTGATAAACTTGAAATGCGCAGGGATGCTGGTGAACTAAAATTAGAAGACGATACATTAAAGCAATTCAAACAGATTTTACAAACAGCAGATTTAGTAAAGTTTGCAAAATCGAAACCAGAGACATCAATTGCTGAAAATCACAGAAAATCGATTGAACAAATTGTGATTAAAACCCATGAGGCATTACCAGAACCTACAGAAGAAGAATTGTTAGAACAAGAAGCCTATCAAGAAGAATTAGCAAGAAGAAAGGAGCGAAGGAAATGGATTATGACTGGAGTTGCTGCACTTGCTGCAATCGTTTTGGCAATTGCAGGTTTATCAATTTATTATGGTCCAAAACAAGTTTGGGATACTGTTACCGGTAATGAAACCAAGAAGTTATTAGATAAAGAATGGGTATCAAGTTCTTATGGTTATCCACCAATTATCTTAGAAACCCCAGAGGTATTAGTTCGACAAAAGACTAAAATTCCAGCTGCAGCTCAAAGTAAAATCAAAGAGTTAAGTACCTTTAGTTACCAAAACAATGATGCGCTATTCACAGTTGCAGCGACTTCCACCCTCTTCACAGAACAAGATGAGCCTGACCATGAAAAGACTATTGAGAATCTAATAGCAAATTTTGAGAAAAAAGGAGCTAAAAATATTATCACTAAGAATGATGAATTCACTACTATTTCTGGTGTAAAAGGTTTAAAAACTTACGGAAGCGGCAAATTTAAAGTCGATGATACAAATAACCTAGTAAGAGGTAACTATGAAATTTACAGTTTTGGCGGACCTGGTTTTCAACAACAAATACTTATTACCTGGTTAGCAGATGATGAATATGCCGACGAAATTGTAAATCGAATTACAACCACTTTAGAAGTAAAAATAGAGTTATAGATGTTAGAAAATATTTCATTTGCAAATCCTGAATTTTTCTGGTTGCTATTATTGCTTCCGGTGGCTTTGCTATGGTATTTTTTCAAAAGAAAAAAGCAAAGTGCAGCCTTAACGATATCTACAATCAGCGGTTTTTCTAAAAATAGTGTTCTTCCTAAATTAAGACATGGATTATTTATTTTAAGGTTATTAGCTATGGCAGCAATTATAGTTGCTATGGCAAGACCACAAACCGAAGATATATCTACCCGTACAAAAACCACAAAAGGTATTGATATTGTAATGGCTATTGATGTTTCGTCTAGTATGCTGGCTCGCGATTTAAAACCAAATAGGCTGGCCGCATTAAAAGAAGTAGCATCAGATTTTATAGCTAAAAGACCTAATGACCGTATTGGCTTGGTTGCTTACGCAGGAGAAGGTTATACAAAAACTCCTATTACTAGTGATAAGTCTATTGTATTGGGTGCGCTTGGTGAAATAACATATGGTCAATTAAATGATGGTACTGCAATAGGCATGGGGTTGGCCACAGCTGTAAATCGATTAAAAGAAAGTAAAGCAATAAGCAAAATAATTATTCTTTTAACAGATGGAGTAAATAATGGTGGTTTTATTGAGCCGAAAACAGCAGCAGATTTAGCTGTGGAATTTGGCATTAAAACATATACCATTGGTTTGGGAACTAATGGTAATGCACTATCGCCAATTGCATACAATGCAGATGGTACTTTTAGATATGGTATGCGGCAAGTAGAAATCGATGATGAATTATTACAAGAGATTGCAACAGTTACGGGAGGTAAGTATTTTAGAGCTACCAATAATGAAAAACTAGAAGCAATTTATGATGAGATTAATAAGCTTGAAAAAACAGAAATAGAAGAGTTTAAATATTATAGGTACGAGGAAAAGTTTCGACCATGGATATTATTAGCAGGAGCCCTGCTTCTATTAGAATGGATTTTGAAAAATACAGTATTCCGAAGTTTTATATAAAAAGAGATGTCGACAATACAATTAGACGAAAAAATATATTTCTATCTGCTTTTCATCGTTCCGGTGATAGTGATACTCTTTGTTCTGCTTCAAATTTGGAAGAAAAGAACACAAAATAAATTTGCCGAATCATCGCTATTAAAAAGATTAACCCCAAGCAGATCCAGTTTTAAATCTACATTAAAACTAATTCTTTTTCTTTTGGGTATTTCTTCATTAACATTAGGACTGGTAAATCCTAAGATTGGAACAAAACTTGAAACCGTAAAGCGTGAAGGTGTCGATATAGTTTTTGCAATAGACGTATCTAAAAGTATGTTGGCAGAAGACATTGCACCGAATAGGCTTGAGAAAGCAAAGCGATTAGTTTCTGAAATAATAAATCAATTAGCAAGTGACCGCATCGGAATTATAGCCTATGCTGGCCAAGCATACCCACAATTGCCAATTACCACCGATTACGGCGCTGCAAAAATGTTTTTACAAAACATGAATACCGATATGCTTACCTCCCAAGGCACAGCTATTAATGCTGCAATCGACTTAGCGACCACTTATTATGACGATGAAGAGCAAACCAATCGTGTGTTGTTCATAATATCAGATGGAGAGGATCATTCTGAAGGCACTACAATTGATGCTGTTGAAGAAGCGACCGAAGTTGGAATTCGCATTTTTACTATAGGAGTTGGTAAACCTAAAGGCGCACCAATACCTATTAAAAGAAATGGCGTGGTAGAAAGCCTAAAAAAGGACAGTAAAGGTGAAGTAGTTATTACGAAGCTAAATCAAGAAGTATTAATAGATATTGCTGAAGAAGGTAATGGCGAGTATATTGACGGCACCAATACAGAAGAAGCTGTAAATTATATAAAGGACCAGCTATTACAAATGGACAAAAAAGAATTTGAAGCGAAACAATTTGCTGAATATAAAGACCAATTTCAATGGTTTTTAGCAGCTGGACTTTTATTTCTATTTATTGATATTTTTGTATTAAACCGAAAAACGGAGTGGCTTAGAAAATTGAATTTATTCAACGAAAAGCAAAGCGAATAAGTATGAAATTTAAACTGATATATTTCTTTTTATTTCTAGGACTCTCTCTTAGTGCTCAAACAGCCGAAGAGATTGAAGAAACTAATGCAAAAGATTTAGCAGAATCTACGAATCTTACTTGGGAAGCAAACAAATATATTTCCGAAGAAAAGTTTGTAGAAGCAGAAAAAGAATACCGAAGAGCTATTTCTAAAAGTGATAATAATGTGGCAGCTCCTTTCAATTTAGGTAATGCATATTATAACAAGGAAACTTACAGCGAAGCCTTTGGAAGATTTAAAGAGGCTGGTGATAAATCTGAAGATAAAGCTGAGAAACATAAAGCATACCATAATATGGGAAATGTATTTATGAAGCGAAAAGAATACGAAAAGGCTGTTGAAGCTTATAAAGAAGCACTTCGTAACAATCCGAAAGATGAAGAAACTCGTTACAACTTAGCTTTAGCTAAAGAAATGCTTAAAAAAGAACAAGACGAGCAAAAGAAAGACGACGAAAAGAAAGACGACCAAGACAAAGACGATAAAAAGGACGATCAAGAAAAAAACCAAGACAAGAAAGACGACGGCGATAAAAAAGAAGACGAAGGAGATAACGAAGAGGAAAATAAAGACAAGCAAGACGAAGGCGATAAAGGAGACCAAGAAAAAGAAGATAATAAAGAAGGTGACGGAGACGAGAAAGAAGAGCAAGAAAAAAAACCTGAAGAACAGCAACAAGCTCCTCCTAGACCAAATCAATTATCTAAACAACAAATTCAGAATCTGCTTGACGCTATGCAGAATGAAGAAGATAAAGTTCAAGAAAAAATTGACGCTCAAAAAGTTAAAGGCGTTAAAGTCAAAAACGAAAAAGATTGGTAATTCAAATGAAAACCAAAAATTACATATTACTTTTTCTTTTTACAGTTTTGTCGTTTGCTCTACAAGCACAAGACCAAGATCAGGTTACGTTTGAGCTTAGGGTTAGTAAGAGTAAAATGGGAATAAATGAGCGCATCCGCGTTGATTTTTCTATGAATAAAGACGGAGATGATTTTAATCCGCCTGATTTTCAAGGATTTAAAGTATTGATGGGTCCTTCACAATCTATAAGTTCTAGTTGGGTAAATGGTGTTCGTAGTTATTCTAAGACTTATTCTTATACAATTGCACCTACAGCGCAGGGAACTTTTACTATTAAGCAAGCAACAATTGTAATAGATGGAAAAATTTACAAATCATTATCGAAAAAAATAGAAGTTGGTCCACCAGTAGATAAGCCAAGTGATCAAATGACAGCACACGATGTTGCCGACGAAAGTCTTCATTTGGTTGCAGAGGTTTCTAATGCTCGTCCGTTTATGAACGAAGCAATAACTGTGGTTTACAAATTATATTTTGGTCAACAAATTGGTATATCAAACTATCGTCCACTTGATAATCCTACGTACAATAATTTTTGGAGTCAAGACATCCCGATTACTAGGTTGAATGCACAAAATGGAACTTACGATGGCAAACCCTTTAGGTATGTAGTTCTAAAGCGGGTAGTATTATATCCTCAGAAATCAGGAAAGTTAGAAATAGAACCTTTATCGTTAGAAATTACTGCAGATGTACCTACACAAAAACGAGATTTCTTTGGCGGAAGAATTTATTCACAAGCAAATAAGACAGTATCGGCAGGCAAAAGAACAATCAATGTAAAAGCCCTACCTGAGAATGGTAAACCTGCAAACTTTAATGGAGCAGTAGGAGATTTTGATTTTAAAGTAACGGCAAGTAAAACCACTTTAAATGCATCGGAATCTTTACAAGCTAAAGTAGAAGTTTCGGGTAAAGGAAATTTAAAATTATTTAAACTTCCAGAACCTATTTTACCAAGTTCACTCGAAGTTTACGAACCTGAATTTGATGAAAATGTACGTACAAACCTAGCTGGAATGCAGGGTAAAGTCACTAATAATTATACAATTGTTCCGGCTTACAAGGGTAAGTATCCTATACCGAGTATTTCTTTTAGTTATTTTGATCCTAGTACGGCAAAATACAAAACAATAGATTCTGAGGAGATTTTGATTGATGTTGTTTCTGGCCCCTCAAGTGGCTCAGCAAATACAAATGCAGCTGGAGCTAATAACAAGCAATCTGTTAATGTGGCAAGTGATCAATTCGCCTTTATTAAGTTAAACACTAGTTTAACTCCTATAAGTGCTATAAATTTTTTCGGTAGTAGAAGTTTTTACTTATGGTGGTTATTACCATTACTATTAATTCCACTAGCTATTTTCTTTAGAAAGAAACGCGATGATTTAGCTGGTGATTTAGAAGGCAATAAAATTAGAATGGCAAATAGGCTCGCCAGAAGATATTTATCGTCTGCAAAAAAAGCCTTAGGTAATAAAGAAGCATTCTATGTGGCATTAGAAAAAGGACTTCACAATTACCTTAAAGCCAAATTAAAAATTGAAACTACTGAATTTAGCAAAGATAAAATCAAGGATCTTTTAACTGAAAAAAATGTAGATGAAAAGACAATAGAACGTTTTATTAATTTACTTAAGAATTGTGAGATGGCACGTTATAGCCCATTTTCAGATGTTCAAATGCAACAAGATTATACCGATGCAAGTGAAGTAATGTCTTACTTAGACAAGCAATTATAGAAATTTGTTAAAAACAGAAGTGAAGAAAAAAGGTTTCATATTAGTAGTTATGTTATTTCTATTTGAAATAAGTGCATTCGCGCAAAATGATGCATTGTTCAAAAAAGGGAATGACGCATATAATGATGGTGATTATGTAACGGCTGCTGATCAATATTTAGCGATTTTAGAAAAAGGAGAACATTCGGCTGAGGTGTATTTTAATCTTGGTAATGCCTATTACAAATTAAATCAAATAGCTCCAAGCATCTATTATTATGAGAAGGCACTACTTCTAAAACCTAAGGATAGTGAAATTTTAAACAATTTGTCATATGCTCAAAATATGACTTTAGATGCTATTGAAACATTGCCTGTCTCTGGTCTCACTAATTTATACAAACAGTTTACTGAGGTACTATCTTTTGATCAATGGGCTAAAATCGCTATTGCCTTAATGATTCTCTTTGTGCTCTTGTACATTGCTTTTTACTTTTTTAGTTATGCGACAAGAAAACGAATTGCCTTTATATTCAGTTTAATAGCATTATTATTTTCAATTATAGCTGCTGTATTCGCTTACATTGAGTTTGATGATTTTAATAAAAACAACCCCGCTATTGTCTTTGTTAAGGAAAGTCAAGTAAAAACAGAACCCAATGACAGAAGTCAACAATCATTTATTTTACATGAAGGCACAAAGGTAAATGTAATTAGTACATTGAAAGATTGGAATGAAATTCAACTTGCAGATGGTCAAACTGGTTGGATTTCATCTGAAAACATTAAGCTCATAAAAGATTTTTAATACTTCCTTAACAACGGTTTTAACCTTAAATTCTATATTTGCATTTAATTTAATTTTATATGCCAAGGTCTCGAATGCTTATTACTTTGTTAGTGCTATGGCTTTTTGCGATAGTTGGGCCTTCGGTTATCACCTTGCTTTCTGATAATAACAAGTCTATTATTACGCTAAACCTCAATGAAGAAGAGCAACAAGAGCAAGTTAAAAAGAATATAGGTGAGAATATTGCTTTTCAAGACAACTCGTCTAATTTTCAAATTTTATCCCATTTACAGAATTATTTATCATACAGCTTTTATCTCTTAAGCAAGACCGATATTTGCCTAGACATAGTACTCCCCCCTCCAAAAACTGTTTAGTTTATTTTGCCTTATTAATGATTTATTAGCATTTCGTTTAATAATATCATTTAGAAAAACATTGAAAAACTAAATTTTAAAAGTATTATAGTATTATGAAAGCACATACCAAAGAGACCCAAGGTACAATGACCCCCGAAAAATCGTTACGTTTTTTAAAGGAAGGAAACCAACGTTTTCAAGACAATTTAAAAGCGAACAGAAATCTTCTAGAACAAGTTAATGACACTAGTGAGGGGCAGTTCCCATTTGCTACTATTTTAAGTTGTATAGATTCTCGCGTTTCTGCTGAATTAGTTTTTGATCAAGGTTTGGGCGATATTTTCAGTATCCGTATAGCAGGTAATTTTGAAAATGAAGATATTTTAGGAAGCATGGAATTCGGCTGTAAGCTTGCCGGCACTAAATTAGTTGTAGTGCTGGGACATACAAGTTGTGGTGCTATAAAAGGTGCTTGCGACCATGCAAGATTAGGTAATCTTACCGCGCTTATCAATAAAATAGAACCAGCAGTTGAAGCAGTTAAAGAACCAGCTGATGAAAATCTTAGAAATTCAAAAAACTTAGATTTTGTTGATGAAGTTTCTGCTAAGAATGTTGAAATGACAATTCAGAACATTAGAAAGAAAAGTCCAATACTTGCCGAAATGGAAGAAAACGGTGAAATTAAAATCGTCGGGGCTATGTACGACATCTCTTCTGGCGCAGTTGAATTTTATTAATAATCAACAATTTATTTATTATAATATATGGTTCGTTTTTAGTTTTAGCACTAAAGAGTAAAAACTATTTATTAAATACAAACAATTATATAGTATTCCTTTTTTAATTTTAAAAGGTTTAAGAATAATAATTACAATCTTATATATATGAAAAATCTATTTTCTAATCTAAGAGGCGATTTATTCGGCGGAATTACTGCTGGTATAGTTGCCTTACCTTTAGCACTTGCGTTTGGTGTAAGCTCAGGTCTAGGGCCAAGTGCCGGGCTCTATGGGGCAATATTCGTTAGTTTTTTCGCAGCAATGTTTGGAGGCACGAACACTCAAATATCTGGTCCAACAGCTCCAATGACAGCTGTAAGTATGGTCGTTATTGCTGGTATAGTAGCCGTTAATGATGGTAATATTGAAAAAGCATTACCAGCGATATTAATTGTTTTCTTTCTTGCCGGTTTAATGCAAATCGGACTCGGACTTCTAGGTATCGGTAAATACATTAGGTATATTCCCTATCCAGTAGTTTCTGGTTTTATGACCGCCATTGGGGTAATTATACTGGTAACACAAATTTTACCAGCAGTAGGATATTATCCTAAAGAAGATCTCGAATTCGTAGATCAATTTAAACCTCATGCCGAAGAGATTATTCTAGATAATATATTGAAGGAAGAAGCAGGAGAAGGTATTCTAGTTTTAGAAAATTTCGAAGAAACAATAAAACGCGCTGAAGGCATCACTGAAGCGGATATGTTAAAAGAAGCTAAAACATTAGCTAATTCTGAAGCTTCTGGGGTTCTAGGAGCAATAAAAGTGCTACCACGAGCTTTAAAGAATATTAATTGGTTAGAGTTGGCATTAGCCTTAGCTACTATTTTCATCATTTATGGATTTAAACGGATTACTACAGCTGTTCCAAGCACATTAGTTGCTCTTGCTGTAGTATCAGGTGTTGCCTACGGATTTGGTTTAGACTATCGTCCAATTGATGAAATACCAAGCGGATTTCCCATTCCTAATCTAGGAATTTTCACCCAATTTGAGTTAAGCACAGTTTCCCCTTATATATTTACCGCACTTACTTTAGCACTATTAGGAGCAATTGATTCTTTATTAACTTCAGTAGTGGCTGACAACATGACTAAAACTAAACATAAGCCAAATAAAGAATTAGTCGGACAGGGAATTGGTAATAGTATCGGAGCTATTTTTGGTGGAATACCAGGTGCAGGCGCTACCATTAGAACCGTTGTGAACATTAATGCCGGTGGTAAAACTAGATTATCTGGTATGACTGCAGGTGTAATGCTTTTAATAATTATGTTAGCGCTAGCACCAGTAGCTTCACAAATTCCTGCTGCAGTACTTGCGGGTATATTAGTTACCGTTGGTATTGGTGTTATGGATTACAAAGGTCTTAAAGCAATTCCTAGTTTACCAAAAGACATTAAATTAGGCCCATTAAAATTAAGTTCAGAAGTGCTTATAATGCTTGTAGTCCTTGTACTTTCTTCTGTATGGAACTTAGTGTACGCCGTTGGTATTGGCCTTGTGATAGCCTCATTAATGTTTATGAAAAAAATGGGAGATTTAACTGCTGAACGTTCAGATTTAAAAACTCTGGAAAAAGAAAAAGCTTGGTCAGACGAATCAGATTTTCCACAAAACTTACGAGAAGAAGTTTTCATTAAACATTTAAAGGGACCCCTATTTTTTGGGTCTACTAGTGATTTTCAAGCCTTAGCAAAACAAATTCCTGAAACTGCAAATACGGTTATTATTAGAATGGATCGTATGCAATATATGGACCAGTCTGGATTGTACGCATTAGAAGATGTTTTGATTGATCTAAGAAAGTCCAAAATAAATGTACTTCTGGTGGATGTATTGCGCCAACCCAGATATATGATGGAACGGGTAGATCTTATTCCAGATCTTATTCCAGAAGAAAATATCTTTGATACTATTGATGAATGTATACAATGGATTAAAACCAATATAAAAGACAAGTACTAACAAACTTGTTTAAATATTAGTATTTAGCCTAATAGACTATTTTGATATAGTTCTATTAGGCTAAATTGTTTCAAGTACTGAGAGAAAAGTGATAAATTTGTCCATTATCTTTATGCCATGATTGATACTATAAAAGAACATATTGCTGAGGTCGAAAAATTCAGAGCAGATTCAAAAGAAGCGGTTGAAGCCTTTCGTATAAAATACTTAGGTAAAAAAGGTTTATTAAACGATTTCTTTGCAGAATTTAAAAATGTGCCCGGCGCTCAGAAAAAAGAATTTGGGCAAACAATCAATCAGCTTAAGATGGCTGCTACCGAAAAGGTAAATGTTTTAAAGAATTCATTGGAAAAAAATACGGAGCAAAAAAGTATTTATGGGGATCTTACACGACCTGGTGAAGCAATTGAGATTGGTGCACGGCATCCAATTTCAATTGTAAAAAATCAAATTATTGATATTTTTTCGCGTATTGGTTTTAATGTTTCTGAAGGACCGGAAATAGAAGATGATTGGCACAACTTTACAGCATTAAATTTACCGGAGCATCATCCTGCAAGAGATATGCAAGACACTTTTTTCATTCAAACAAACCCTGATATTTTATTGCGCACGCATACCTCATCGGTACAGGTTCGTTATATGGAAAATAATAAACCTCCAATCCGCACTATTTCTCCTGGAAGAGTTTATAGAAATGAAGCCATCTCAGCTCGTTCGCACTGTTTCTTTCATCAAGTAGAAGGGTTATATATAGATAAAGATGTTTCCTTTGCAGATTTAAAACAAACGTTACAGTTTTTTACTACCGAGCTTTTCGGTAAATCTAAAATTCGTTTAAGACCTTCTTATTTTCCATTCACAGAGCCAAGTGCAGAAGTAGATGTGTATTGGGGTCTAGAGACAGAATCTGATTATAAAATTACTAAAGGTACAGGTTGGCTAGAAATTGGCGGTTGTGGTATGGTAGACCCCAATGTTCTTACTAATTGTGGAATTGATCCAGAAACCTATTCTGGCTTTGCATTCGGTGTGGGTATTGATCGTATAGCTATGCTCTTACACCAAATAACTGATATCCGTTTACTTAGTGAAAATGATGTACGTTTTCTAGAGCAATTTAAGGGAGCACTTTAAAGATACCTTAATGAAGAAAGACATAGAAATCCCCATTGTCAAAGAGGTATACATTGCCGTTGTTCATGAATGGAATGATGAATTTCTTTCTAAAGATTGGAATGCCTACATATTAAATAACCGTACCGACCCTATTGATATGGTTCTAATAGTATCCAAAGGATATGATGGTGATAAAAAAACTTCAACTATGCGGCATGCAATAGGTGAAATAGCCGCAAAATCATTTGAAAAAATTGAACTACTCCAAGAAGATGTACTTGCTCTGAATAATGAATTTTTTGTCACCTTCTATGCTAATAATAAATTGTTTGAAAAACGTTTTGTATTTGAACAAAACACCGTAAGCGAAAAAAATCTTATTGCCATTCCGCTTATTGAAAAAGATGGAATTTTTGCTAAATAAAACGTATCACAGCACTTTTTACTCCTAGTCTTTCGAGCTTATGTAGTGGCAACCAGTCAAATTATTATTTTTTTCCTAAGTTAATTCTAACTTAAAAACTATCTATAACACTCATTTATAAGTGTTTAAAATCCTAGCGAAAAAGCATTAATAAAATTTTAACTTGTTTTAAGAAAATTTAAGTTCTTTTGGTTTGTTTATTACCGAACTAACTGTACATTTGTATCTTCAAATTAAAAATTATGTCTAAAGAAGAGATAAAAAATAAATTAATAGAAGAACTTGGGGTTCATTTTGAATCGGAGTATGATTTACCACCATTAGCGGCCAGGATTTTTGCTAGTTTAGTTTTAACTGAGGAGGATGGACTTACTTTTGAGGATTGTCTTCATAATAGAGGCGCTAGTAAAAGTTCAATTTCTACATCGTTAAATTTATTATTACAAAGAGAGTTCGTAAAATATTTTACTAAATCGGGTGATCGTAGACGCTATTTTGTAATAGCAGATAAAAATACCTTTTTCATAAAAAAGCTTAATCGTTCATTAAAACATTTAGAAAGAGAAGGTAAAATACTTTTAAAAATTTCGGAGTATAACGAAAAGTTTCGACCTGAAAAACATGTTGAAAACACCAAGAAGAGAATGACTTATACAAAATGTATAACTGACATGACTTCAACACTGAAAACAACTATTGAAGAATTAAAGAAACAACAAAAATAATTTTTTTACCAGTTTGGTTCGTTTACAATCGAACTAACTGAATTAACAAAACCTTAACAAGGGTATCATAATTTTAAAGTAAAACAAACATCCATCTAATAATGAGAAATTTATCAATTATAGGAATATTAAGTACAGCTCTTCTTTTGAGTTCATGCTTTGCAACTACAGAAAAACCAGCACAAGGAGCTGTAGCTCCGCCTCCACCAAGCTTAAAAGTTGCTGAACTTAACAAACAAGATTTAACAGTATACAATGAATTTTCTACTACATTGGAAGGTAAGCAAAATGTTGAAATCTGGCCCAAAGTATCAGGTTTCGTACAACAAGTATATGTAGAAGAAGGTCAGAAAATAAAAAAAGGTCAATTACTTTTTAAACTAGAAACGCAGACCTTAAACCAAGATGCTAACGCCGCAAAAGCTTCGGTAAACGTGGCTCAAGTTGAAGTGGACAAATTAAAACCTCTGGTTGACAAAAACATTATTAGTAATGTTCAACTAGAAACTGCAAAAGCTCAACTAGAGCAAGCAAAAGCCAGTTATCAAAGTGTAGCATCGAACATCGGATACTCTCGTATTACCAGTCCGGTTGACGGCTATATAGGTGAAATACCTTTTAAAATAGGCGCTTTGGTTAGTTCAAATATGGAACAACCCTTAACTACTGTTTCAGATATTAGTGAAGTACGTGCATATTTTTCAATGAATGAAAAAGAGCTTTTAAAACTTAAGGAAAGCATGCCTAAAAATAGCAACAACACTATGGATGTAGCTAAGGCACCCCAGGTGACTTTAGTAATGATTAATGGAAAAGAGTATAGTGAACCAGGCAAACTTGCTATGGTAAACACCATTATTAATAGTACAACCGGTAGTGTAACAGCAAGAGCTGATTTTAATAATAAGAACAATTTGTTAAGCAGTGGCAGTACAGGGAAAATTAAAATTCCAACAGTTTATACTGGCGCCTATGAAATTCCACAAACTGCAACAGTTGATCTACAAGGGAAGAAACTAGTTTATATCGTAAAAGAAGATAGTACTGTTTCGACCATGCCTTTAGATATTATTACTACTACTCAAAAAGGTTTTATTGTAGAGAAAGGAATAGAAGAAGGAACTACTATAGTTCTAGAAGGTGTTTCCAAATTAAAAGACGGAATGACTATTAGTCCTGCGAAATAAGCATCCGCCAATTACCCTAACATATAAATAAAGAACGATGTTTCAAAAATTTATAGATCGTCCCGTACTATCTACGGTGATCTCTATCATAATAGTTATTCTAGGTATTTTAGGTTTAACTACCTTACCTATAGAAGAGTACCCTGAAATTGCGCCACCAACGGTTCAAGTAACAAGTACTTATACAGGTGCAAATGCAGAGACAGTACTTAAGAGTGTTGTTATTCCGTTAGAGGAGCAGATTAATGGTGTTGAAGACATGTTGTACATGACCTCTAACGCGAGTAATGACGGAGCTGCAACCATAAATGTCTTTTTTAAATTAGGTACAGACCCCGATATAGCAGCAGTAAATGTTCAGAACAGAGTTGCTAGAGCAAATAGTGTTCTACCACAAGCAGTAGTACAGACAGGGGTAATTACTCAAAAATCTCAGACAAGTGCATTACTATTTTTCTCTTTATTTTCAGATAACGATGATTATGATGCAACCTTTGTAGAAAACTATGCTCGAATTAACATTGTACCAAAATTACAACGTATTGAAGGTGTGGGTAACGTTACGGTTTTTGGGTCTAAAGACTATTCAATGCGTATCTGGTTAAACCCAGAGCAAATGGCTGCCTACAAGCTTATGCCTTCAGATATTCAAGCAGCATTGAACGAACAGAATCTGGAAGCTGCAACAGGTAAAATTGGTGAAAATGCCGATGGTGTTTACGAATATGTTTTAAAATACAAAGGCCGACTTTCAGAAGAAAAAGAATACGGTGATATAATTATCAAAGCTCAGGAGAATGGTCAGTTCTTAAGACTTAAAGATGTTGCAGAAGTAGAATTAGGTGCATTTAACTATGGCACCAAAAATGAAGGTATGGGTAAACCCGGTGCTGCTGTTGGTATTTTTCAAACCTCTGGGTCTAATGCAAATGCCATTATTGATGAAATACAAAATATACTTGATGATAGTCAAAAGGATTTTCCAAAAGGATTGGATTATGTAATTCCTTATAACACGAAAGATTTCCTAAGTGCTTCTATTGATCATGTTGTCCAAACATTGATTGAAGCATTTCTACTAGTATTCTTAGTGGTATTTCTTTTCTTACAAGATTTTAGATCTACATTAATCCCTGCAATTGCGGTTCCTGTAGCAATTATCGGTACGTTTTTCTTCCTCTCCCTATTTGGTTATTCGATTAACATGTTAACCCTATTTGCAATGATTCTCGCCATTGGTATTGTGGTCGATGATGCAATTGTTGTGGTAGAAGCTGTACATGCGAAAATGGAAGATGGAGCCACTAACGCAAAAAAAGCCACTAAATCTGCAATGTCTGAAATATCCGGCGCGATAATTTCCATCACATTGGTAATGTCTGCTGTATTTATTCCTGTGTCCTTTATTAGTGGGTCGTCTGGTGTGTTTTACAAACAGTTTGGTATAACTTTAGCAATTGCTATTCTTATCTCAGCGGTTAACGCATTAACCTTAAGTCCAGCTTTGGCTGCACTTTTATTGAAACCCCACAATCCATCCGACGAGCATAAAAAAGGAATTACAAAACGTTTCTTTTCTGCTTTCAACACAGGATTTGATGCAGTAACCGATAAGTATGTTGGCTCTGTAAAGTTCATTGCCAAAAGAAAATGGGTAACCTGGATTTCTCTTGCCGTGTTTGGTGTGATAGCTTACATGTTATTCCAATCTACTCCTACCGGATTTATTCCAAATGAGGATAAAGCAATTGTATTTGCAGATGTAACGATGCCTCCGGGAACTACGTTAGAACAGACTCAAAAAACTGTTAAAAAGTTAGATTCCATTTATCAATCTATGGATATCATTCAAGCTAGAATGAACATCACCGGCTTTAGTATATTAAATAGTGTTAACGGTGGTTCATATGCTTTTTCAGTAATTCGACTCAAAGATTGGGGCGAACGAAAAGGCGAAGGTGAATCTGTACAAGAGGTAGTAGGTAGTTTATTTGCTAAAACGGCCGGATTAAAAGATGCCAAAATATTTTTCTTTACGCCACCAAGTGTGCGCGGTTTTGGTAACTCAACAGGTTTTGAGATGAATTTACAAAGTAAAGATTCAGATGATTGGCAGTCTGTAAATAAATTTACTAATGAGTTTTTAGCTGCAATAAATGCACGACCAGAAGTACAATATGCTATTACAAATTTCAATGCTAATTTCCCTCAATATGAATTGGAAGTAGATATAGAGAAAACCAAAATGGCCGGTTTAGCAGTAACAGATGTTTTCAGCGCAATGCAGGGATATTATGGCGGTTTATATACCACTGACTTTAATAAGTTTGGTAAGCAATATCGCGTAATGATACAGGCGAAACCAGAAGATAGAGCGGACGAAAATTCGTTAAACCACATTTTCGTAAACAACGGTAATGGTGAATCCGTTGCTGTATCACAATTTGTATCGTTAAAGAAAATTTATGGTCCTGAGGTGGTAAGTAGATTTAACCTATTGAGTTCTGTAAAAATTAACGGAGCCATGAACCCTGGTTATTCCACGGGTGATGCTATTACAGCAATTGAAGAGGTAGCTGCAGAGGTACTACCTAACAATTACACTTATGAATACTCTGGTTTAACAAAAGAGGAAAATAGTGCGGGTAGCCAAACGATTATCATTTTTATATTGAGTTTGGTATTTGTGTACTTCTTATTAAGTGCTCAATATGAATCATATATTTTACCATTATCAATTTTACTTTCATTACCAGTTGGTATTGCAGGTGCTATTGGTTTTGTAAGTATGGCTGGTCTTGAGAATAATATATATTTCCAAATTGCATTAATCATGCTAATTGGTCTACTATCTAAAAATGCAATTCTTATTGTAGAATTCGCGTTGCAGCGTAGAAAACACGGCATGTCGATAATTGACTCTGCAATTGACGGTGCAAAAGCAAGGCTTAGACCTATTTTAATGACTTCATTCGCCTTTATTCTTGGGCTAATGCCATTGGCATTGTCTTCAGGTATTGGAGCTGTAGGAAATAAGTCTATTGGTATGAGTGCAGTTGGTGGAATGTTAATAGGCACCATATTCGGAGTATTTGTTATTCCAGCATTATACGTCATTTTTCAGACCATTCAGGAGCGTATTACTGGCGCTCCACAAATAACTATTGAAGAAACAAAGAACTAAAGAAATCATGCAAAAATTCGCAATAAATAAATTCTTTATAGTGGCTATACTTCCACTATTACTACAATCATGTTTTGTAGCCAAGAACTATACACGACCAGAAGTCGAAATCGAAAATTTATATCGAACAGACAATTTGCCGCAAGATAGTGTTTCGCTTGCATCAGTATCTTATAAAGATCTTTTTACAGATTCATATTTAAAAACCTATATCCAAAGAGGTCTAGACAACAACTTGGATATACGTATAGCGCTGCAAAATATTACTGCGGCTGAAGCTTATGTGAAACAAGGTAAGGCAGGTTATTTACCAACTCTAAACGGAGCAGCAAGTGCTACAAGAACAGCAAGAAATAGTGAAAACGGGCAATTCGGAAGCTTTTTTACACAACCTTTTAATCAATATGAAGCATCTGGAACACTTTCTTGGGAAGCTGATATTTGGGGGAAAATAAGAAGCACAAAACGTGCTAGTGATGCAAGTTACTTACAGACTGTAGCAGCACATAAAGCAGTAAAAACTGATTTAGTGGCCCAAATAGCAACTACATATTACCAATTGTTAGCCTTAGATAAGCAAATTAAGGTTACTGAGGAAACTATTGAAAACCGTTCGAAAAGTTTAGAAACTATTTCTGCTTTAAAAGAAGCTGGACAAGCGAATCAAGTAGGTGTAGATCAAACTGCGGCACAATTATACAGTGCACAAAGTCAATTATTAGATCTTAAAAATTCAGTTTATCAAACAGAAAACACATTAAGTATTCTTTTAGGGGAACAACCTAAAGCGTATGAACGTAATTCTTTAGAAGATCAAAATTTATCTGAAGCGATGCAACTTGGCGTGCCAGCATTATTATTACGCAATAGACCCGACATTATGCAAGCGGAATATGGAGTCGCAACTAGTTTTGAATTAACCAATGTTGCTAAAAGCAACTTTTACCCAGCTATAACGCTTTCTGCACAAGGCGGCTTTCAAAGTTTAGAACTTGATAATTGGATTGATTCAAAATCAATTTTTGCTAACCTTATTGGTGGTCTTACCCAGCCTATTTTTAATGGTCGCAAAATAAGAACTGCCTATGAAGTTGCACAAGCACAACAAGAACAGTCTATACTAAACTTTAAGAAGGCACTTTTAACTGCAGGTAAAGAAGTATCGGAAGCATTAAATGATTTTAACATTTCTGTAGAAAAAGAAGTTTTTGTCACAAAACAAGTAGTTGCTTTAAAAAGAGCTGAAGATAACTCTGAAGAGTTGCTAAATAGTGGTTATTTAACATATTTAGATCTTTTAACAGCCAGGGAAAACTCACTTAATGCTGAACTCAATTTAATAAGCAATAAGTTCACACAATTATCGGCAACGGTAGAATTATATCGTTCACTTGGTGGTGGTTGGCAATAAAGCAATTTCTATAAATGATTGATAAAGACAAATTCTTAATATTTGCGCTTTCTAAATTTACAAGGTTCGGAAGCAAACGATTTACATTAGACGATTTAGCTCATGAAATGGGTATTTCTAAGAAAACGATTTACGAGCATTTTGCAAGCAAAGAAGAAATAGTACAAGAAAGTCTTTATGCATTCATAAACAAGTTACGTAACGAATTTAATAAATGCATTGAGGAACAAAAATCTAATCCTATTTTAGCTATAATTAAGATTTATAGAATAGGATTAGATAGTTTTAAAACGTTTAGTCCTTCTTTCATTTTTGGCTTAAAGAAGTATTACCCGACAGTTTACGATATGCTAACTGATTTTAGAACTAAAGAGGTAAATGTTATATTAAATAATTTACTCCAAAGTGCAAAAGACAAAGGCCAAATTAGAAGTGAAGCAAATATTGAGCTTATCTGCGAATTGTATTTAAACAGATTGGAACTTATATTATTTTCTTCAAAAAACATTTATGAAACGTATTCTGTACAAGAACTTGTAGAACATATTATTGTTAATAATCTTCGTGGTATTGCAACCGCAAATTATTTAAAAAAAACCAACAATTTATTACAAGGAAATTAGTGTGTTTTCAGATTTTACCATTCTTTATAAGGGTTCCTACTCAATTGAGAATTGTAATACTTTATATTGCCTGTAACCTCTGCACCTAACCAGTCCGGTTTTTCAAAAGGTTCATTTTCATCCTTAAGTTCAATTTCTGCAACCACAAGTCCCTCATTTTCTCCATAAAACTCATCCACTTCAAAAATATGATTCCCAACAGTTACATTATATCTGGTTTTTTCTAAAATACCTTTCTCACATAAAAGCATAAGTTCCTGGGCTTCTAATACCCTTATTTTCTTTTCCCATTCATAACGAGATGTACCTGTTTCATTCGATATTCCCTTAATTGTCAGATATCCATTATCACCTTTAATTCTAACTCGCACCGTTCTTTCTGGATGCGTATTTAAAAAGCCCTGTGATATTTTTTCTTGCGTTGAAGCCTCATTTTTAAAATCAGATGATTTAACCAAGAATTTTCGTTCTATTTCTAGCATAGTTTGTTGTGGAAGTTGTTATAAATTTATAAAATGATTTCGGATTTACCTTTACGAAAAATCATTCATGTTGATATGGATGCTTTCTACGCTTCAGTGGAAGAATTAGACAACCCAGAACTAAAAGGAAAACCTGTTGCTGTAGGCGGAAGTGAAAAAAGAGGAGTAGTATCAGCAGCAAATTATGAAGCTCGTAAATTTGGAGTGCGAAGTGCTATGAGTGGCTATTTGGCAAAAAAGAATTGTCCACAAATAATATTTGTAAAACCTAGGTATAACCGTTACAAGGAAATTTCAAAACAAATACGCGCAATCTTTCATGATTACACAGATCTTGTTGAACCGCTGTCTTTAGATGAGGCCTATTTAGATGTTACTGTAAATAAAAAAGGGAATCCATCAGCTACGCTAATTGCAAAAGAAATTCGACTTCGCATTTTTAATGAATTAGGGTTAGCGGCGTCTGCAGGTATTTCTGTAAACAAATTTATTGCTAAAGTAGCCAGTGATTTTAATAAACCAAATGGACAAAAAACTGTAAACCCAGAAGAAGTACTAAAATTTCTTGAGGTATTAGATATCAGAAAATTTTATGGTGTGGGCAAAGTAACTGCACAGAAAATGTACAAATTAGGCATCTTTACAGGTAAAGATTTGAGAGCAAGGTCAATAGAATTTCTGGATGAACACTTTGGTAAAAGTGGCAAATACTATTATCATGTCGTGCGAGGAATTCATAACAGTGAAGTAAAACCACATCGCATTCCTAAATCAGTAGGTGCTGAGCGCACATTTAGTGAAAACCTAAGTAGCGAAATTTTTATGCTTGAACGCTTACAACAAATATCAGAAGAACTGGAGCGAAGATTGTTAAAGTCTAAAATTGCTGGCAAAACCATCACCTTAAAAATAAAATACAGTGATTTTACATTAAACACCCGAAGTAAGACTCTACCCTATTTTGTATCGAATAAGGAACTAATTTTGGAAACTGCAAAAGAATTACTATACCAAGAAGAGCTTCAAAATTCTGTGCGCCTATTAGGCATATCTTTAGCAAATCTGAACACTGCTAAAAAGAAAGTTGAATCGAAAGAAGATGCTGTTTCGGTTCAATTAAAATTTGAATTATAGTTTAAATGAAAAAGTGAACATTACATTGCTTTCATAGAAGCCATAGTCGCCGACCAAACAATAACTGATGAAAGAAAAATACCCAAAGTATTGGCCCAAAAAGCTTTTTGTCTTTCAATTTTGAAAAGATAAGTTGCAATACTTCCAGCATAAACTCCGGTACCTGGTAACGGAATCATTACAAATAAAACTAATCCGAAAAATCCGTATTTTTTAATTTTATCACCAGATCCTGTTTTCGCCCTTCTAGCAACGTATAATGCAGATTTCTTATAAAAGGTCCATCTTGTTAAATAGATGTTTATTCTTTCTAAAAAGAACATCATAATTGGAAAAACCATAACATTAGCAAAGAAGCACAGCACAAAAACCCAATATACATTAAGCCCCTTAAGCATCCCGTAAGGGATACCTACTTTTGCCTCGCCAAATGGCGACAAACTCCAAAGAATTGCTACTATGAAATCTATTATCAAAGCCTTATTTTTTAAGAATGCAAAATTAACGTTCTAATTGATCAAACCGTATATTTTTGTTCTTAAAAAAGAATTAAAAATAACAAAACCTTTAAGTGAAAATAAGCTGATTAAGAACCTTAATTGAAAACAATATCTTCAATAGAAATTTTTTCATCTTCCTTGAAATCATAAAGAGTCAATCTTCTAAGCGTATAATAATCAACCCAAAATTTTTCTAATGAATTCAGATAGTCAACAACCGCCTTGTCTTTTTCCGATTGAGCAATATTCAAATCGGTAATAGTAATTTTACCCAAAACATATCTCTTTTTAGTAATATCGTATCGTTTGAGAGCAATTTCTTGAGCTTTCTCAGAGGTTGCTAAAAAATCTCTTTGGCTCGACCAATTTAGCGTATGTAAGAATATTTCCTGCTCAAAAGCCTCTTTATCTTGTTCAATATCATTTTCCACCAAATCTAAATCTGCTTCTGCCATTTTTCTTCTCGATTTGGTAACACCCCAATCAAATATCGGCACTCCCAATGACAATGAAACATTTTGCTGTTGGTCATAATTCTGAAATAGTGTTGCATACTCTTCAGAACGTCTATTAAGTCCGAAATTAGCACTTAGATTTATTTGAAGACGATTGGTACCTTTAACTTCGGCTAATTGGCGCTCTGCTTCTAATCGTCTTCGTCTGAACGCGATAACTGACTTTCTGTTTGTCTGAGCTTCATCTAATGCTTTATCTAAGCTAACTACGAATTCTTCAAGCTTCTCTGGCACTTCCAATTCAATAGATTCTGTTTCAAGCTCTAGATATCGTGCTAAATCCTGAGATGTTTTCTTTAGTAAAATGGTATTTGAAGTAACGTTATTTTGCGATATTAAATGACTCAATTCTATTTGAAGCAATTCGTTTTCAGCAATCTTTCCTATTTTAAATCGGCCTTTAGTAATTTGTAGTAAAGTATCTTGATTTGATAAATTTTTCTTTGCTATATCTAAAGTAACCTGTGCTTTTAATAAACCAAAATAAAGCATACAAGTGGTTAAAGAAATATCTTCCATGTTCTCTATAATATTTCGCTTGGATTCTTCATAGCGCAGTGGTTCAATTTTACGTTGCCATTTATAAGGATTATAGAATAGTGAGTTTTGATAATAATTGATTGAAAATGGCACCAACGAATAATTTGTAGCCTCTTGTGTGCCAAAGCGATCAACACGATCAATACGACTATTTACTGAAAAAGCTCCTCCAGTGAAAGGCACTTTTTGTTCTAATATTAGTCTAGCATCAACTACCGATTGATTTTGATTTACAAAAATATCTTGCCCTTGATCATTGGTTATTTTAGTTATTGAATTTGAATATTCGGGTAATGTTGCTCTTAAGCTTAATTGAGGTAGAAAATCGGCTTGGTAATTTCGATATCTCCAATAACCAGACCGATACGTATTTACAGCTCTAACATATTCAGGAGATTTTTTCTGTGCTATTTTAATGGCCTCAATCAATTTTATTTTTTGAGACTGTCCGTAGCTAACAACATTAAAAATTAGGAAAAGGAAAAATACAAATCTTCTCATTTTGTTTTTTTTAATCAATTCTAAATAATGATTTGACTTTAAATATTATTCATGACGAATGGCTTCAATTGGATTTTTATTAGCAGCTGACTTGGCAGGTAAAACCCCAAAAATGAGTCCGATAAAAGTAGCAACGAAAAAGGAAAGTAAAATAGAGCTAACAGAAACAATCGTTTCAATATCCGTAGCGAGTTCTAAAACATAAGAGGCAGCTATCCCCAAAACACACCCAATAATACCACCGCTTAAACTTATTAAAATTGACTCCGATAAAAATTGTAATATAATATCTTGCTTAGTGGCACCAATTGCCTTCATGATACCAATTTCTTTGGTTCGTTCTAAAATGGAGGCCAACATAATATTCATTATTCCTATACCACCAATCAACAATGAAATTCCCGCAATTATGCTTAAGACAATATTAAATATCTGCTTTGTTTTTTGTTGCTGTTTCAATAAATTGATGGGAATTGTAATTTCAAAATCTAGCATTCCGTTGTGCTTTCTTTTGAGCATTTTACTAACCACCTCGGCAGTGGACTTTAATTCATTTGAGTTATTCACTTGAATCGTAAGTTTATCAATTTGGTGGTAATTGCCTCTTGGCAATCTCTTTTTTGGACCATTATCTCCACCACCAATTACAACCATGCCACCACTAAAATCTATAGGTACATCGCTAATAATTTTTCGATCCTTATAACGAACCAAAAATGTCTTTATTGGAATATAAATGTCTTGGTTTAAATCTCGAATTCCCAAATTTTCCTGAGCCGTTTCTGAAATTAATTTTTCTTCAATAATACCTATCACTTTAAGCCAAACATCTTTTACTTTAATATGTTTACCTATGGCACTTTCTCCAGTAAATAGCTTCTTCTCTACTTTCTCCCCGATAATACAAACTGGTAGTGCATTTATAGTTTGAATGTCGGTGAAACTTTCTCCTTGACCAATATGAACATTAGAAGTCTCAAAAAAAGAATTGGTAACCCCTATTAATCGAACCGAGCTTTGCCTTCCCTTATTAATCATATACGTTTCTAGTATAATCTCAGGGCTAAGCATTTTTACTGTTGGAATATTTTCTTCAATGCTAGTAACGTCTAATAAATCTAATCCTTTTGAAAATCGAATGGTTTCAGAAGCTGAACCTTCTTCTGCCTCAGATTCAGAATCATTTTCATCAGCTTCATCAGGTATCGGAGTTACAACAATATTATTTACTCCAACCAATTCTAATTGAGCTAAAATCTCTTGTTCAGCTCCTTTACCAATTGCCAACATTGTAATTACAGCGGCAACTCCAAATATGATACCCAAAGCAGTTAAAAAAGTGCGAACCTTATTGGCCCTTATTACACGAACGGCCTCTGAAAGATTAGAGGTTATAGTTTCTAAAAGAATTTTATTAGCCATGGGAGTTATCTTAACTGGGCTATACTTTTATCTTCTAGGCCTTCGGGTTTATTGAGATAAACAATATCTTTTTCTGTTAATCCCTTTTTCACGATGATGACATCTTCATTTGAATCACCTAGTTCAACTTGTTTTTTATCTACAGAAAAACCAGAATTCATATATACATAGCTAATAGAGTCTTTAGAAAAAACAGCTTCTAAAGGAATCATTAAAACGTCTTCTTCTTTTTGTATTAAAATTCGATTTGATGTTGTCATACCTGGTCGAATACTTGAATTCGATTCATTAAGCTTTATCAATACCTGAAAAAGTTTAATATCAGAACCCCTTTTATTTTCACCTACATTAGCAACACTAGTAACAACACCTTCCATGGTAATATCAGGGAAAGCATCGAAACCAACAGTTACTATTTGGTCTTTCCCAATTTTTCGTACATCAACTTCATTTGAATATGTTTTTGATTCCATTTTTGTCAAATCAGGAAGGGTAGCAATCGTAAGATCCCAAGCATTAATATCAGACCCAACTTTCTTTTTAGTGCCATTCCAATTCTTTGCATAAGTAACCATTCCGCTCGCATCTGAATGAATTGTAAATGAAGCCTGAAGAGCAATAAGATCATCCAATTTTGTTCTAATTTTAGATACCTCAGTGCCTACCTCAACCATTTTAGCAACGGCCTTTCTTTTTTTAATATAATAGTCCTCTTTTTTTTCTTTTAAATCACGTTCAGCCCTTTCTATTTTTATTTCCAATTGTCGAATGGTTACTGGCGATTCATAAATGGACTGTTTTAGCTCAAGCTTATCTTCTTCCATATTAAATTGAATATCTTTTATGGCTGTCCTTTCTTGCTTGAGTGTTAAGGTAGTATCCAATTGTTCTTGAAGATATTTTGATTCAGCACTTTCTAAACTTAAACGTGCATCAATAATTTGTTCATTTACCGGAGATGGATCAAGTCTGCCAACATAATCTCCTTCATTTACTAAAGTACCTTCAGGTATTAAATCCTGTATTTTTATATTATTCAATCTAAACTTTCGAAGATTGGCTGGGCCATCAATATTTTTAAGGCTAGTAGATTGTGCCTCTCCAGAAATTATCACTTCGTTTAAGAATTCTCCTTTTATTACTTCTGCGGTTATTGAAACATCTTCTTCTGAGTCAGAACTGAAAATAAAATAACCCAAGAGTAAGACCAATATAGGAATTCCTATATAGAGGAGTCGTTTTTTATTCATGGTTGTTTGGTTTTAAATCTCTTAAAACTAATTAATTAGTTACATCAAAAGCTACACTCGCTGTTATTTTTTTCTTAATATTTGAAGGAAAAATGATACATCGCAAATTTTATTATTGAAAAATCCCATCCAAACAACCTAAATAAGGAAATAAAAAAGGCCTTGATTTCTCTATGAAAAATCAAGGCCTAATCAATCTAATATTAGATATTACTTTACTATTAAGGTATTATCAGTAGCAGTTGGGTTCATAGGACAGAAATAAACATATTCGCCTTTTGTTAAGTTTGTAGGATTAGATTTCTGAGTTTTACCATTAGCTACCACCTCAGTTACATAAGCTGTTTGAATATGATTTTCAGGCTTACTAATGTCTTTTCCTTTTTGTACTAAAACAAAACCAACATCATGCCCTACTTCATTATTCAATATTTCAAAAACATAGGTGCCTTCTTCTACTGTTAGTTGTTTTTTAGTAAACTCTCCAGGAGTTTGCTCCAAAGAAATCATTTTTACATTTTCATTTTCCGTTTGTGCATTTACTGAGAAAACTGTTCCCACTACTGCGAATACTATTGCTATTACTTTTTTCATTATTTACTTTTATTTAATTAATCTATTATTATTAAGCTTCTACTGTTTCTAGGGGTTGTGCTTCAGGAAAATCAACAGGCACATCTGTTGTTTTGTGTAAATAGTTAGATATGGTTTTATCTCCTACTAAAACTATAGTATCCACTAAATTTTCTTTTGTCCATCCAGCATTAAAAAATTCATTGATAACAGTATTACTAGTAGTTCCACGATTTTCTGTTATGTTTTTTGCTAATTTTGCTAAGGCATCTAATTTCAAGTCAAAGCTTGCTCTCCCAGATCTTAATTCAAGAATTTCAGAATCAGAAAAACCATTCATTTTACCTATTGCTGTATGGGCAGCCAAACAATAAGAACAATTATTTACTTGACTTACAGCTAGGTTTACTACTTCTTTTTGTTTTGCATTTAAAGAAGTTTTGGCATTACTTAGGTTTAGGTAGTTTGTTAAGGCATTTTCTGAGTGCGCATATGTCGCATACAAATTTGGAACAAAGCCTACAGCTTTTTCTAAATTATCAAAAATCGCCTGATTGTTTGAACTTACTTCTGCTCTCTTGGGTACATTAAAATTGCTCATAATTAATTTATTTTTTGAAATTTTTACTATCGTAGAAACTTCGTGTTAATAAGAATATTTAGTTAATGACAGCGCTTAATTTCTATCTATTTTAAAATTGTACAAATGGTTTTTCACCACCACAATAAAAATCATGATGATACATTTGATCACAATGAGTATCTATATTAATTGACTTCATAGATACTTTTTTACCTTTTCTGAAGATTTCAATTAAATTGAAAATGGATTTAATTCTTATATTCATCTTGCTTTGTTTTTTAATTACTATGCAAAGATGCGACTGAAGTGAAGGTGTTTTTTAGAAGGTATTGCCCGACAGCATGTAGAAATTTCCCTTTATGCTTGAATTGTGTCTAATTCTCGGAATTGCGAAGGCGAATAACCTGTCATTTTTTTAAAAAAACGACTAAAATGTGCTGGATCATTAAACCCTAATTCATGGGCAATTTCCTGGTTTTGTTTGTCAGAAAATGTAATAAGCCTTTTAGCTTCTAAAGCAATTCGATTTAATATTATCTGCTGGGGCGACTTTTGATTATAAATTGCAAAGAGATTAGAAAGTGTTTTCGGGCTCTTAAAAAGTAAGCTAGCATAATCACTAACTTTTCTTTTTGTTTTATAATGAGTATCAACCAATATATTAAACTTGCGCACTACATCAATTTGTTCATTGTCCAATACTTTAACAATAAGCTGCTCTTTTGCCAAACGAGTACACATGATAATAAGGCGCTTTAACAACATTTGTAACATATCACCTTGAATTCTATCAGCAGTAGAAAATTCATCCAAAAACACCTCATAAAAGGTATTAAACTTTCGCTCTTGATTTTCCGGAATAGTTATAATTGGTAAGTCTTGCGTGCCGAAAAATAGTATGCCATTACACGATACTTCAGCATCGTGATCATTAATGCAATAAAACTCTCTATTGAAAAGAAAAGCGGTTAAAGGCAACTCAGTCGGCTTATATGAAACGTGTTGTAAATAGGTGGTAGTCACCAATTGATTTGGTAATAACTGAATTGATAAACCATCTATTTCTATTAATACCTTCTCATTGTTGCGATTCCAAAGAATACTAATATTTGAAGACCTATTTGAGAAAAGATTTTCATTCTTTTTTATATCATTGGTAAACCCAAGAAGAGAACCAATTTTAGCGTCATGAAATTCATATCTCATTTTCTTAAAGTATTTTAATGTGATACTAATGACAGTTTTAGTCCATAATCATCTAAATAACTTACAGAACATATAGAATCAAAAAAAATCCTGATTTTATAAATCAGGATTTAACACTTACACATTTACTTGTAGTTCTTTAGAAACTACAACTTTCTATTTCTGTAACTCTTAGGGTATTCACCATTCCCTTATCTTTTATTGGCATAGCAGCTAGACTAATTAACATATCACCTACATCTAAAAAACCTTTTTTACAAGCGATTGCATTTACATCTTCAATAGTTTCATCGGTAGACACATATCTATCATAATAAAATGCCTTAACACCCCAAAGAAGGTTTAATTGCGTTAAAATTCTTCTATTTGAGGTAAAAACAAGAATATGCGCACTAGGACGCCAAGCCGAAATCTGAAAAGCAGTATATCCACTATTTGTTAAAGTAGAAATAGCTTTTGCCTTTATTTCATTGGCCATAATTGCAGCATGGTAACAAACAGATTTTGTTATATACCTTTTTGTTCTAATATGAGGCGGATCGTGTGGTACATGAATTAAATCTGAACCCTCTACACTTTGCAATATACTAGCCATTTTTTCAATTACTTGCACGGGGTAATTACCAACAGAAGTTTCACCAGAAAGCATAACTGCATCAGCACCATCCATAACAGAGTTAGCCACATCATTTACCTCAGCTCTCGTTGGTGTAAGGCTAGTAATCATGGTTTCCATCATTTGAGTGGCAATAATAACCGGAATTCTTGCTTTTTTGGCACGTAATACTAATTGCTTTTGTATTAAAGGAACTTCTTGTGCAGGCACTTCAACACCTAAATCACCTCGGGCAACCATTAAACCATCACAATGCGCTACAATTTTATCTATATTCTCAACAGCTTCAGGCTTTTCTATTTTAGCAATAATTGGAATTTTATGCTCTGAATGCTCCTCAATAATTTTTCTTAAATCAATACAATCTTGCTCAAAACGAACAAAAGAAAGTGCAATCCAATCTACTTGTTGGCCAACTGCAAAAATTGCATCATTAATATCTTTTTCTGTAAGAGCAGGAAGTGAAATATTAGTATTTGGCAAGTTTACACCTTTCTTTGATTTCAAGGGTCCACCTTGTATAACCTTTGCTTTTACTGTGTCGGTACCATTGGTAGTAACAACTTCAAAAATTAATTTACCATCATCAAGTAATACACGTTCACCGGCTTTCACATCTTTTGGAAAAGCAGCGTAATTCATATAAACTCTTTCAGCAGTACCTTCGAAAGGCGTACCAGTAACAAATTCAATTTCATCACCAGGGGCTACTACAATTTCACCACCCATAACGCCAACACGTAATTTAGGTCCTTGTAAATCTCCAAGAATAGACACATTTGTACTTAGTTCTTCATTAAGCTCACGAATAATTTTTATACGTTCTTTAACTCCATCGTAATCAGCATGAGAAAAATTAATTCGAAAGACATCAGTACCAGCCAATATCATTTCTTTCAGTACCTCTTTCTTAGAAGTTGCAGGCCCAAGGGTTGCAACTATTTTGGTTTTTTTATGTGTAGGCATTCTTAAAATATTAAATTGTTTTTTGAATTTAGTTTATCACAATCAACCGTATATGCGGCCCTTATGCTTGGTATTTCTTGGATATTTCTTAACAAAATATCGGCTATTTCTTGATCTATTTTTATAAAATAATCTACTTCTTTGTGCTCTGGCACTAATAGATGTTTTGATGTCGAAGGCATGTCTTTAAAAAGACCTGTCATTTTTATTACACCTTGACTATTCGAACTATTGGGAAAAAGTGACCAAAAACTATCTGTTTTCTCATCAAACCATTCAAACATGGGGAATGAGAGGTTCTGGTCCAATTCTAAATCCTTTTTTGTCCTTTTAAATTGAGCTTTCAAAGTTGAGTTAAGGGCATAAACCAAAGCATGGTCTTCTTGATTGCTATGTAAGGCAATGAGCATGAACCATTCATCATAAAAATCTTCTAAGATCTTATGCTTTGTTCCCATAATGATGTAAAAGCGAAATGTAAATATAGGCTTATTAGATAAAACCACCATAAAATTTTAGCATGTGAATTAAATATGCTAAAACAATAACGTTATAGTAATACTTGAATAAAGATTTAAGACTTATTCATCTTATCCTGTAAAGCAAAAAAGGCTCTTTTCGAAGCGCGTTCTTCTGCTTTCTTTTTTGAAGTCGCCCTTGCTTTGGCTATCACTTGACCATCTATAGAAAGTTTTACGGCAAAATGCTTTAGCGTATCATTACCACTATCTTCATAAACATTGAAATCGAAAGATTTTTTCTGTTTCTGGCACCACTCAATAACTAAACTTTTATAGCTAATAACGCGACCTTCTAATTGCTCTATATCAACATAAGGATCAATTACGCGTTGGTGAATAAATTTCTCGCAATAATTATAACCTCTATCTAAATAAATAGCACCTACCAAAGCTTCAAAAACGTTGCCATGAATGTTATCACCAAAATGTGTTTTTGGTATTCTACTATGTACAAATTGTATCAGGTTTAAATCCTTTCCCAACTCATTTAAGTGTTTTCTACTAACAATTTTAGACCTCATTTTTGTTAAATAGCCCTCATCTCCTTCAGGTACTTCATCATACAAATATTTAGAAATTATAGTACCCAACATAGAATCACCTAAAAATTCTAAGCGTTCATAATTCATTGGATTACCATCTTCATCTTTTTTATTCGCAGAACGATGAAGAAAAGCTTTCTTATATATGTCGAGAGACTTTGGTTTAAATCCGAGAATTTTAGCTACTCCCAAAAAAAAATCCCCATCCTCTTTGGAATGGGAATTGAATAAATTAGAAGCAAAATTCATTTCTTAGTTTAACTTATTTTTTTAAAAACAACACAGGCATTATGCCCACCAAAGCCAAATGTATTGCTCATAGCAACATTTACCTCTCTCTCTTGAGCCTTATTTAAAGTCAAATTAAGACTAGGATCAATATTCTCATCAACCGTAGTATGGTTAATTGTTGGTGGCACTAAATTATATTTCATCGCTAATATCGAAGCAATTGCTTCAATAGCACCTGCAGCACCTAGCAAATGGCCAGTCATCGATTTGGTTGAATTAATATTAATATTAGCAGCGTGTTTACCAAATACTGTTGAGATAGCCTTTAATTCGGCAACATCACCTAAAGGTGTAGATGTACCGTGTGTATTTATAGCATCAACTTCATCTAGACCAATACCAGCATCTCGCAAGCAATTTTCCATAACTTTAACAACACCTATTCCTTCTGGGTGTGGCGCCGTCATATGATAAGCGTCACTTGATAGACCACCACCGGCAACTTCAGCATAAATTTTAGCGCCTCTTGCTTTTGCGTGTTCGTATTCTTCTAATATAAGAGCACCTGCTCCTTCTCCTAAAACAAAACCATCTCTGGTTGCATCGAAAGGTCTAGATGCCGTTTCAGGACTTTCATTTCTTTTAGATAATGCATGCATAGCACTAAAGCCACCCATACCTGCAATAGTTACGGCAGCTTCACTACCTCCAGTAACAACGACATCACAGTGTCCTAATCTAATATAATTCAATGCATCTATCATTGCATTTGCCGCAGATGCACAAGCCGATACTGTTGTGTAATTAGGACCCATAAAACCATGTTTTATAGAAATATGACCTGGTGCAATATCAGCAATCATTTTAGGTATAAAGAAAGGGTTGAAACGTGGTGTTCCATCTCCTTCCGCAAAATTCATAACTTCATCCTGAAAAGTCTGAATACCACCAATACCGGCACCCCAAATTACGCCTACACGAAATTTATCGACTGCTTCAAGATCTAAATTAGAATCTTTAATAGCTTCATCTGAAGATATTAAAGCGAATTGTGCAAACCTATCTAGTTTACGAGCTTCTTTTCTATCAAAATAATCTTCTGGATTATAATTTTTGATTTCGCAAGCAAACTTTGTTTTGAACTTTTCGGTTTCAAAATGGGTTACAATGGCAGAACCACTCTTTCCGCTTTTTAAGCCTTCCCAATATTCTTCTACATTATTTCCTATAGGTGTTAAAGCACCCAAACCTGTAACTACAACTCGTTTTAATTGCATGAACCGCTTTTTTTATGAGCAAAGTGAAATTAAAAAAAAATATCCATGCAGCATCGTACCACATGGATAATTTTTAAATCTTATCAAGTAAGCATAAAATTACTTCGCTTCTTCTATATAACTGATGGCTTGACCTACAGTAGCGATATTTTCTGCTTGGTCATCCGGAATTTGAATATCGAATTCTTTTTCGAATTCCATGATCAACTCGACGGTGTCCAATGAATCGGCCCCTAGGTCGTTCGTAAAGCTAGCTTCTGATACTACTTCGTTTTCATCAACACCCAATTTATCAATGATGATAGCTTTTACTCTTGATGCAATGTCTGACATAATAATTTGGTTTTAAAATTTTAACTGATGGCAAAAATAAAAAACTTTAGATTAATAACACTATTTACGGTTAAAATGTACTGTAATTTAAAAAAATCACCGCAAGTGTGTTACTTTCGTCTCGTATTTATTTTAACGATAATCGATGCTTTACTCATGAAAAAAATAGTACTCTTTGCCTCTGGTTCTGGATCTAATGTTGAAAACATCGTACGTTACTTTCAAGAGAATAATAATTCGGTTATCACTTCCGTAGTACTTACTAACAAAAGCGATGCCAAAGTCCTTGATAGGTGTAATAATTTGAATATCAGTGGTTTATATTTCAATAAAAATGCATTCTACGCAACAGATATTGTTCGAGATATTTTAACAAACATTAATCCTGACCTCATTATACTTGCCGGCTTCCTTTTGAAAATGCCGCAAAAAATTATTCAAGATTTTCCTACAAAAATTATAAATATTCACCCCGCACTTTTGCCAAATTACGGTGGCAAAGGAATGTATGGAAATAATGTTCATAAAGCCGTAAAAGAGAATAATGAGCATGAAACTGGGATAACAATTCATTATGTAAATGAAAATTATGACGAGGGCGCGACTATTTTTCAAGCCAAAACGACTATAAATCAAAGTAATACTGTAGCTGAAATTGCCCAAAAGGTTCATCAATTAGAATACGAACATTTCCCACGTACGATTGAAAAACTATTATTTGAGAACTAATGGCCAAGAAAAAGAAATTTTATGTGGTCTGGAAAGGCAAGCATACAGGTATTTTTGATACTTGGAATGATTGTAAAGCACAAATATCTGGATACAAAGGTGCTCAATACAAGTCTTTTTTAACTTTTGCAGAAGCAAAAAAAGCTTTTAATGGCAATTTTTCTGATTACAGTAAGAAAAATTCAAAAATTGACAAAATATCACAAGAAGACCTTTTAAAATACGGCACACCTAATTATCATTCAATATCAGTTGATGCAGCATCTAGTGGTAACCCTGGTATTATGGAATATCAAGGAGTTGACACAAAAACTAAAAAAGTGCTTTTTAAGCAAGGTCCATTTAAACAAGGAACTAATAATATAGGCGAGTTTTTAGCCTTAGTGCATGGCTTAGCTTATTTAAAAGAACGTAAAAGCGATCGTATCATATATACTGACTCTAGAATTGCCATGAGTTGGATTCGCAAAAAAACGTGTAATACTAAGCTTAAAGAAACAGCAAAGAATAAAGATGTATTCGAATTAATTGGAAGAGCTCTCATTTGGCTCAAGGAAAATGACTACAACACACCTGTGGTAAAATGGGAAACCAAGGCATGGGGGGAAATTCCTGCAGATTTTGGACGTAAATAATACACTTACAAATATTGATAACTTGATTTATAGGAGTCTTATTTATAGCAATACAAAACGTATATTTGCAGCTTAATTTTTTACATAAAATGAGCAAACTTCTGATTGTAGGCACAGTAGCTTTTGACGAAATTGAAACTCCTTTCGGAAAGACTGATAAAATTTTAGGAGGCGCAGGTACGTTTATTGGCTTGTCGGCTTCTCAATTTGAGGTGTCTTCGGCAATAGTTTCAGTAGTTGGTGAAGATTTACCACAAGAATATCTTGACTTACTTAAAAGCAAGAACATTGATATTTCTGGAATTGAAATAGTAAAAGGTGGAAAAACTTTCTATTGGAAAGGCAGATACCACAACGATTTAAATTCTCGCGATACCTTAATAACTGAATTAAACACATTAGCAGATTTTAATCCAATTGTTCCTGAAAATTTCAAGAATGCAGAAGTAGTTATGTTAGGTAATCTGCATCCAAGTATTCAAATGGGTGTAATTAATCAGATGACCGAACGACCTAAACTTATCATTTTAGATACCATGAATTTCTGGATGGATAATTCACTTGATGAATTATTAGAGGTTATCAAAAAAGTTGATGTCATTACGATTAATGATGAGGAAGCTCGACAACTAACAAGTGAATACTCATTAGTTAAAGCAGCCAAAGAGATTCATAAAATGGGTCCTAAATATGTAGTTATTAAAAAAGGTGAACATGGTGCACTATTATTTAATAATGATAATGTATTCTTTGCTCCCGCATTACCGTTAGAAGAGGTATTTGATCCAACCGGAGCTGGAGATACGTTTGCTGGAGGTTTTTCTGGTTATTTAGCTGCAACAGAGGATACAAGTTTTGAAAATTTAAAGAAAGCGGTTATTCACGGTTCTAATTTGGCATCGTTTTGCGTAGAGCGATTCGGCACAGAACGTATGGAAAACTTAAAGCGCGCTGAAGTAAGTAAAAGGCTTCATCAATTTAAGACGCTAACACAATTTGAAATAGAATTACAATAAATACATGCCCTGAAAAAACAGGGCTTTTTTAATACCTATATATAATGAGCGATGCTATAAAGCACGAATGCGGAATCTCCCTTATACGCCTTTTAAAGCCATTGGAGTATTACAAAGAAAAGTATGGTTCAGCCTTTTATGGTGTGAACAAGATGTACTTAATGATGGAAAAGCAGCACAATCGTGGTCAAGATGGTGCAGGCTTCGCCAGCATTAAACTCGACGTACCTGTTGGCGCTCGTTTTATGAGTCGCGTACGTTCAATAGAGCAGCAGCCAATACAAGATATCTTTGATAAAATTAATCATCGTATCAATACCGAGTTATCAGATCATCCAGAATATAAAGACGATGTTGCCCTACAAAAAGCTAACATTCCTTATATAGGTGAATTACTTTTAGGACACGTTCGTTATGGAACTTTTGGTCGAAATAGTATGGAAAGCGTACATCCATTTCTACGCCAAAACAATTGGATGCACAGAAACCTTATTGTTGCCGGTAATTTTAATATGACCAATGTACATGAACTTTTTGACAATCTAGTTCAATTGGGGCAACACCCAAAAGACATGGTGGATACGGTTACAGTGATGGAAAAAATTGGTCATTTTTTAGATGATGCTGTCGCTAAACTTTACAAAAAGATTAAAAAAGAAGGATATACAAAAAGAGAAGCTTCCGCGTTAATAGCCGACAGATTACGAGTTTCAAAAATACTTAAAAGAGCCGCAAAGAACTTTGATGGGGGTTATACTATGGCGGGCTTATTAGGCCATGGTGATGCATTTGTACTTAGAGATCCAGGTGGAATTCGTCCAGCATACTATTACCAAGATGACGAAGTGGTAGTTGTAGCTTCAGAAAGACCGGCTATTCAAACAGTTTTCAATGTTGATTATAACGATGTAAAAGAGCTAGATCCTGGTCATGCCATGATCATAAAAAAAAGTGGTCGAGTTGCAATTGATCAAATTCTTGAACCAAAAGAAAGATTAGCATGTTCATTCGAGCGTATTTATTTTTCTAGAGGAAGTGATAAAGAAATATATCAAGAAAGAAAAGAATTAGGAAAACTTCTATTCCCACAGATATTAAAATCAATTAATAGCGATATTAAAAATACCGTTTTCTCTTATATACCCAATACTGCAGAAACTTCTTTCTATGGCATGGTTAAAGAGGCTCAAAACTATTTAAACAAAAATAAAGAGGAAGAAATACTTGCAATAGGCCCTTCGATTTCAAGAGAGAAGTTACACGAAATACTAAAAGTTCGTCCACGAATTGAAAAGGTGGCTATTAAGGATGCTAAATTAAGAACTTTCATTACACAAGATAGCAGTAGAGATGATTTAGTAACCCATGTATATGACATTACATACGGTTCTGTAAAAGAAAATGACAATCTTGTAATTATTGATGATAGTATTGTACGTGGTACAACTTTAAAGAAAAGTATTATTAGAATACTAGATAGGTTATCTCCAAAGAAAATAATTGTAGTTTCATCTGCCCCTCAAATTAGGTTTCCTGATTGTTATGGAATTGATATGGCCAAATTAGAAGACTTTATAGCCTTTAGAGCTGCACTAGCACTGCACAAAGAGCGCAATACTATGCACATTGTTGACGAAATTTATAAAAAATCGATACAACAAGTAAATGAGCCCGATAAAAAAATAATAAACTATGTAAAAGAGTTTTACGAACCATTTACACCACATGAGGTTTCGGTTAAAATTGGGGAACTCTTAACTTCCGAAAATATAAAGGCTGAAGTTCAGATTATTTATCAAACAATAGACAACCTTCATATTGCGTGTCCTAAGAACCTCGGAGATTGGTATTTTACAGGTAATTATCCTACACACGGTGGAAATAGAGTAGTAAATAGGGCGTTTATCAACTTTTACGAAGGTAAGAACCAAAGAGCCTATTAACCCAGTACAAATTGGGCCCTTATCGATGAAATACAATAAAAAGTGCATTTCATCGATAATTCAGGTCATTAGACGGATTTATAATAATTTTGACGTACAGCAAGGCTATTTTTAGGCTTGCCATAGCATAAGTAGGTTAAGTTCATGGTAAGATTTGGGGCAAAAAGGTGGAGATCTCTCCACCTTTTTATTTGCATAAAATTTAAATACACATAGTACTAACCGATTCATAGTCCATATAAGAATTATCTTATATATGAAGGTCGGACTATATTCGTTCACTTATTTATTTTATTATTTCAAATAACACTTTATTTAATACAGAAAATACACTTCAACAGAATATTGGGGAGTTTAACAAAGATGTTTTAAAACAATTAAGTCTCGTTATATATTTACAGAACCATAGCATAAGTAGGTTAAGTTCATGGTAAGATTTGGGGAAAAAGGCGGAACAATGTTCCGCCTTTTTATTTTTAGGTTATTCCACTTTAAAATACCTACTAATATCTAATTATAGTAAATAATAATTCTACCATTTTAATCAATTAAACTTCCTTTATTTTTTAAATAAGTAAACACATAATGCCCAGCAAAAATAACAAGCGATTCTAATCCTTTTTGTATTCCTTTTCTTCTAAAAAAATAAGGCAAAAACTAAATTTTCACCTTTTAACCAAACATATAACCATTCATCTAAAACCTTTTTTTAAGGTGATTATTCAATCTATTTTTGAAGAACCATAGCATAAGTAGGTTAAGTTCATGGTAAGATTTGGGGAAAAAGGCGGAACAATGTTCCGCCTTTTTATTTGTCATAAACCCAATAATTGGCAAGGTTAAAGCAAATATTAGCAACTTTTACTTCAAATATTTGTAATTTATTTAACCTAAAAAGTCACAAAATTCCTTTTTTATTTCCTCCAATACCAGTAATTTAGTTTTGCCATAGCATAAGTAGGTTAAGTTTATGGTAAGATTTGGGACGAAAAGGGTGGAGATTTCTCTACCCTTTTCTATTTAAAAAAAGACATAAAAAAAGCTTCTAAAAAACTAATCTTAGAAGCTTTATTTTTACTCGAAGTATTTCTATTTATTCGCTGCGTATAACTCAGCTACTTTATCCCAATTAATTACATTAAAAAATGCGCCAACATAATCAGGTCTTCTATTCTGATAGTTTAGGTAATATGCATGCTCCCATACATCTACCCCCAAAATTGGGTAGCCACCACAACCAGTATTTGGCATTAATGAGTTGTCTTGGTTTGGTGTAGAACAAACTTCTACTTTACCGCCAGGATGTACACATAACCATGCCCAACCAGAACCAAATCTTGTACCTGCAGCTGCACTAAATTTTTCTTTAAAACCTTCAAAAGATCCAAAAGCAGCATTAATTGCATCTGCCAATTCACCTGAAGGGCTTCCACCACCATCGGGTGACATAACAGTCCAAAACAAAGAGTGATTAAAGAAACCACCGCCATTATTTCGCACAGCCGCATTCGACATGTCTAAATTTTTCAAAATATCTTCAATAGATTTTCCATCCAAATCAGTTTCTTCAATAGCAGCATTCAATTTTGTTGTATACCCATTGTGATGTTTAGTATGGTGAATTTCCATTGTACGTGCATCAATATGTGGTTCTAATGCATCATATGCATAAGGCAATTTAGGTAGTTCAAAAGCCATTTTATATTGTTTTTAAATTAATATTCATTTTCTTCAAATTTACATTTTTTAACAAACATAATGCACTAATAATTTGTTAAGAACTCTATTAGAATTAGTAATTTGCATTAAAAAGCTCTTGCAACCAACTAGTTTTAAAATTTATAATGCTTCTGCCGGATCTGGCAAAACACATACTTTGGTTAAAGAGTATTTAAAAATTGCCTTAAGCGACAGCAATAGTTTTAAAAACATACTAGCCATAACATTTACGAATAAGGCCGTAAATGAAATGAAAGAGCGTGTTTTATCAAGTTTGTTTGACTTTAGTCTTCAAGATCTCCCTCCCAAAAGCACTAGTTTATTTCAAGATTTACTAATAGAATTAAATATCTCTGCAGAGCAGTTAAGAAGTAAAAGCGGCTCAACGCTAAAATACATTCTTCATAATTATGCATTTTTTGATGTTTCTACAATAGATAAGTTTACACATCGTGTTATTCGAACGTTTGCCAAAGACCTTAAACTACCACAAAATTTCGAACCTGTAGTTGAAACTGACTTATTGCTTGATGAGGCAATTTCTAGAGTAGTTCAAAAAGCTGGTAGTGATGAACAATTAACCAAAGTACTCATTGAATTTGCTTTAGAAAAAATAGATGATAATCGCAGTTGGGATATCACATTCGACCTTGACAAAATAGGACAATTAATATTTAGAGAAAATCATGCAAGCCATCTTGAAAAATTAGCATCTAAAAAGATGACCGATTTCTTACAATTGAAAAAAATTGTAATTGAAAGAATAGCCGCATTAGAAAATGACATGGCCGAAATGGCCAAAACCGCTCTAGAAGAAATTACAAAAAGTGGTTTACAATTTGAAGATTTTCCGAGGCAAACGCTACCCAACCATTTTAAAAAGTTTATAGATGGGGTATATAGTCCTTCTACATTATATAATAACAAGTTACAAGAGAATCTTGAAAATGGTGCTATTCTAAAAAAAGGTATAGATCTACCCTCCTATCAGTTTCTTGAAACTATGCTTATTCATTATATAAAATTAAAAAATACAGTTTACAATCGATCTTACTTAACTAACATATATAGAAACTTAGTTCCACTTACGGTACTGAGTGTAATTCAACAAGAAGTAATAGCGATTGAAAAAGAACGGGATCAAATTCCAATTTTTAAGTTCAATCAAATTATTTCAAAAGAAATTAAAAATCAACCCGCCCCATTTATTTATGAACGTCTCGGAGAAAAATATCGACATTATTTTATTGACGAATTTCAAGATACTTCTGCCGCCCAGTGGAGTAATCTAATTCCGTTAATAGATAATGCCTTAGCTAGTGAAGGTGGGTCATTATTCCTGGTTGGCGATGCAAAGCAAGCAATCTATCGCTGGCGCGGAGGTAAAGCAGAACAATTTATTAATTTATCTGGAGACTTTGAAAACCCTTTTGTAATTCAACCAAAAGTTAATAACCTTCCAGTTAATTATAGAAGTTATGATCAAGTAGTAGCATTTAATAATGATTTTTTTACATGGTCTAGTGAACTACTAAACAAAGAAACGTATCAAGGTTTATTTATTGAAGGCAATAAACAGGAAACCAATTCAAAAAAAGGAGGTTTTGTAAAAATAGATTTTGTTTCGAAAGAAGCAGAAATTGATACAACCGATCTTTATTGCGAACAGGTTTTATCAACCATTAATGAGGTTAAAGAAAATAACTATCCCTATAAAGACATCACAATATTAGTTAGAAGCAATACAAAAGGTGCACTATTAGCTGATTATCTTTCGGAAAATGACATACCTATAATATCTTCAGATAGTCTTTTGTTACAAAGTAGTCCGAAAGTTCGATTTTTAATAGACCTTTTACATTATGCAACCGGTTTTAAAGAAAAAGCGCTAGCCTATGAAATTTTAGAATTTTTAGCTCCTTCGAATAGCTCAAAACACGAATTTATATATATGCAATTAGAGAATTTAGAAAATTTTCTTACTGTTCAATATAATTTTTCATTATCAAAAATTGAAAGACTTTCGGCCTATGATAGTCTGGAATATGCAATAAGACAATTCAATCTTGTTCCATCTTCTGATGTTTATATTGTATTCTTGATGGATACTATATTGGATGTTGAGAATAGAGACGGTGGAAGCATTCAATATTTTTTAAACTACTGGGATAAGAAAAAAGAGAAATTAGCTGTTGCCAGTCCAGAAAACCTTGATGCTATCCGAATAATGACAATTCATAAATCAAAAGGATTAGAATTTCCTGTAGTTATTTTTCCGTTTGCAGATGCCAATATTTACAATAGAACTAACAAAATGATTTGGTCTCCGGCAGATCCAACAGTATTTAATGGTTTCGAAGAATTACTATTAACCGAAAAAAGTGAGTTGGAACAATACCCCAATGAGGCTGCTTCATTATTTCAACACGAAGAACAAATGATGGAGCTCGATGCCATGAATGTTCTTTACGTTGCCCAAACAAGAGCTGAAAAAGCACTTTATATAATCAGTGAAAAAAAATCGGCAAAATCAAAGAGTGATAAAATTGGTAGCTATAGCGACATGTTTATAAATTATCTTATAAATAAAGGTCTTTGGCAAGATGAGCTTTCAGCTTATGAATTTGGTTTATTAGAAAAATGCTCAAAAGCGTCAACCACAGACGCAAATACAAAATCACTCAATTATCAGTACTCCTTTCGAGACAGACCCAACTTTAATATTGTAACTACTTGTGGTATGTTATGGAATACCGAAAGGGAAGAAGCTATAACTCATGGCACCTTAATACATTATATATTAGGACTGATTGAAACCGAGATAGATTTAGAGAAAGCACTAGAAACAGTACTCAAAAATGGAGATATCAATAAAAATGAAATAGCTTCAATTACTTCAGTTATTAAAAAAATTATACAACATAATGATTTAAAGGAATTCTATACTGAAAAGTATACTATATTAAATGAACGCGACATATTAACATCAGATGGTAGGCTCCTGCGGCCTGATAGAATCGTTATACATATGAACGAAGCTACAGTCATTGATTACAAAACGGGTTTAAAAAACCCCAAGCACAAAGAACAAATCTATTCATACGCAGACGCCTTAGTAGCAATGGGCTATATAATAAAGAACAAAATTATAGTTTATATAAATAAAGATATAATTCTTGAATACGTATAAATCTTATAACATCAAATCATTTTTATTAGTCAAATGAATTATATTCTATAAAGCTAATTACTCATAAACTTCTTATTTACGCCTATCAGATAGGTAAAATTCCTATTCTATAGAACTTAAGCTTCATAAATAACACAGTTTTCATGTATCCTTTAGTCTAAAAATTAACAATTTTTACTTCAAATACACATAAAAACGTGTATTTAATGTTATAAGATTTTTCCCTCTTACAAGATTGAAAGTATTGTCAATTATTAAAGTCGTACACCGAAAAATCTATATAGTAGCGTGGTTCATACGTGCCAGAGGAGTATGTTTTTTTCGTTAGAAGGGCCATTAATATCGTTTAAATGCATCATTTTACAAAAAAAATGCAATAAAAAAATAAGAAATTGATTTTGTTAATAATATTTAACAACTTACATTTGCGCCTAATAAACACTTAAACTTAAAAATTTGAACATGAAACATCTTAGCAAATTATTAGTTGTTGCTCTACTTGTTGTAGGTTTTAACAACATACAAGCGCAAGACGAGAACAATCCTTGGGCAGTGAGCTTTGGGGTAAATGCCATTGACGTATACCCAACTGGTGACGTTAGTTCTTTTGGTAATGAGTTCTTTAATGCGACAGACCACTGGAATATTCTTCCTTCAATATCAACTGTTGCGGTATCGAAGTCAATAGGTGATGGATTTTCTATTGGAGCTAGAGGTTCTTTAAATAAAATTAGTAAATGGGGAGATACAGATGTTTCTGATCTTTCTTATTACGGTCTTGATGGTACTATTAAGTACAACTTCTTAAAAGAAACTGTAATTGATCCTTTCGTTGAAGTAGGTGGTGGTTATACTTGGATTGATGAAGTTGGTGCTGGTACTGTTAACGGATCTATTGGTCTTAACTTTTGGTTCACTGACAATATTGGTCTTTCTGTACAAACAGTATACAAACATGCATTCGAAGATTATTTATCTACTCATTTTCAGCATTTAGCTGGTATCAAAGTTAAATTTGGTGGTACTGATACTGATGGTGATGGTATATATGACAAAGATGATGCTTGTCCAGAAGTTGCTGGTCTAGAAGCTTTCAACGGTTGTCCTGATGCTGATGGCGATGGAATCGAAGATAGTAAAGATAGCTGTCCTAACGAAGCTGGTTCTAAAGAGATGAACGGTTGTCCTGATGCTGATGGTGATGGTGTTGCTGATAAAGATGATGCTTGTCCTAACGAAGCTGGTTTAGCTAACTTAGGTGGTTGTCCTGATGCTGATGGCGATGGTGTTGCTGATAAGGATGATGAGTGTCCTAATGAAGCAGGTCCTGCTGAAAACAAAGGATGTCCTTGGGCTGATAAAGATGGTGATAGTGTATTAGATAAAGATGACCAATGTCCAGATGTTGCTGGTACAGTAGCTAACGCTGGTTGTCCTGAAGTTACTGAAGAAGTTCAGAAACAATTAAATGACTATGCTAAAACAATCTTATTTGCTACAGGCAAATCTAGCTTAAGTCCAGAAACTACTTCTGTATTTGTTGATATCATTAGAATCTTAGGTGAATATCCAAATGCTAAATTTACAGTAGAAGGTCATACTGATAGTGTAGGTGGTGAAAAAACTAACCAGGCTTTATCTGAAAAGCGTGCTAATGCAGTAAGAGATTTCTTAATTGCAGAAGGTATAGCAGCAGATAGATTAACTGCTATCGGTTATGGTGAAGCTAAGCCTATCGCTTCTAACAACACAAGAAGCGGAAGAAAAGAAAACAGAAGAACAGAAATCAACTTAGTAAAATAAGAATTTAGATTTCCGTTTAAGTAAATATTTATTTAAAAGCCCTGACATAATTGTCAGGGCTTTTTTATTTTAGCATATGCAAAGTTTTCTAGAAGAGGTCGCTGAACAAATATGTCAAGAATACGACAAACTAGAGAACATTATTTTCGTCTTGCCAAGTAAACGTAGTGGTACTTTTTTAAGAAAAGCTCTCGCAAAAACCACACAGAAAACACTATTTGCTCCTCAAATACTAAGTATTGAGAACTTTGTTGAGACAATTTCAGGTCTTACTACGGCCACACATACACAACAATTATTTGAACTATATAAGGTTCATTTATCCCATAATACCGATGAGAAATCAGACTTTTATTCATTTTCGAAATGGGCTAGTACTTTGTTACAAGACTTCAATGAAATAGACCGCTATTTAGTTGATGCCACTAAATTATTTTCCAATCTAACAGACATTCAGGAAATTTCGCATTGGTCACCTGACAGCGAGAAAACAAAAATGATGGAAGATTATCTTGAATTTTGGAATCAATTAGAACCTATATATCAATTATTCAACAATAATTTAAAAAACCAAGGGCTAGGCCATCAAGGTCTTATTTATAGACAAGCATGTGAAAACTTAAATGATTATACCAATCAAACAAAAGATAAAACCCATGTATTCATCGGATTTAATGCACTGAATAAATCCGAAACTTTAATTATTCAAAAGCTAATTGCAAATCCGCAAAACAAAATTTTCTGGGACATTGACCAATACTTTTTAGATGACCCGATTCATGATGCAAGTTTTTTCTTAAGAGATTACCTAAAAACATGGGACTATTTTGAAAATTCAAAAATGGTTGGAGTTAGCAATTATTATGAATCAACAAAAAATATTGAAATCATAGGGTTGCCTAAAAACGTATCACAAGCAAAATTTGTAGGCAATCTACTAAGCAATAAAGAAAATGAAAATCTTAAAAGCACTGCTGTAATACTAGGTGATGAAACTATTTTAAATCCGGTTCTGAATTCAATTCCAGAAGAAATTAATCGCATTAACATTACCATGGGTTACCCATTAAATGGGACACCATTAGCAAGTCTTTTTGAACAATTAATGCAGTTAAATATTAACAAAGAAACAAAAGGTTGGTACCACCGAACAATACAAGATTTCTTATCCCATCCGTATCTTCAAATACTATTAAGCGAGAAAGGTGATAATTATGCCCAATCAATATCCAAAAAAATAGCGGAACAAAATTGGTCATTCATTCAAAATAGCCAACTATTTAAAACCTGTCCAGAACAAACACACATACTAGAATTACTTTTTACTAGTGAGATACCTAGCACGAAAAAATTTATTGAAAATTGTTTAATGATTATTGATTCAATTCGATTAAAACTTGAGCAAGGAACGAATAACCTGGAATTAGAATATTTATACAGATTCCACACGCTATTTAATCAACTCCATGAGCTTATAAAACAATATCCCTTCGTTAATGATTTAAAATCACTACATAGCCTCTATAAGGAATTACTTTCTAAAGAAACACTTGATTTTCAAGGAGAACCTCTTGAAGGATTACAAATTATGGGAATGCTTGAAAGTAGAAATTTAGATTTCGAAACTATTATTATTACTTCGGTAAATGAAGGTATTCTTCCATCTGGAAAAACGAATAATTCTTTTATTCCAATGGATTTAAAACAAAGTTTTGGGCTACCCTCTTATAAAGAGAAAGATGCAGTCTACACCTATCATTTCTACCGAATTATGCAAAGGGCCAAGAACATATATCTTCTTTACAATACAGATTCAGACGTATTAGAAGGTGGTGAAAAGAGTAGATTACTCTTACAACTACTAACAGATAAGAATAAAATTAGAGACATTACGGAATCCATTATTTCACCAAGTATTACGCCTATTAAAAATGAACTTGTTTCTATCACTAAAGATTTAAGTTTAATAAAAATAATAAAAGAACACGCAGCCTCTGGGTTCTCGCCAACATCATTAAGTAATTACATTCGAAACCCAATAGACTTTTACAAACGCAACCTGCTTAAAATTGATGACCTTACAGAAGTTGAAGAAACTGTAGCTGCCAATACCTTTGGCACTATTGTTCACGACACCCTTGAACTTATATATACTCCGTTTTTAGGTAAAGAATTAGAAGTAAAAAAATTGAAGGCCTTAAAGTCAGAGATTCCTGCTCAAGTGAAAATTCAATTCGAAAAAACCTATGCAGGTGGTGATTTTAGTACGGGCAAAAATCTTATTGCTTTTAACGTAATTGTGCGATACATAGAAAATTTTATTGATAATGAAATTGATGAAGTTAGTAGACATCGTATTAAAATAATTGGTCTTGAAGAACAATTTAAAATCACTTTAGATATTCCAGAACTTGACTTTCCAGTTGTCTTGAAGGGCAAATTAGACCGCATTGATGAAAAAGATGGAAACATCAGAATCATCGATTACAAAACAGGTAAAGTAGAATCAAAAAATGTTGAAATAGTAGACTGGCAAGAAATCATTTCTGATTATGAGTACAGTAAAGCTTTCCAACTTTTATGTTATGCATTAATGTTTAATAAGAACAAATCCATTGATTCCTTTGAATCTGGGATTATCTCCTTTAAGAATTTACCTGCAGGTGTTTTAAAATTTGCACTTAAAGACAAACGTGCTCGTGGAGCAAAGAAAATTACTGCAATCACAGAGGGAACTATTATCGATTTTAAAGCACAATTAAAAAATCTGATTTTAGAAATCTGCAATTCAGAAATAGCATTAACGGAGAAAGAAGTTTAGCACTTCACTACTCTTACTTCTTATCTGGCCTAGTAGGACGAACTTCAATCTTACTTGGCAATGTTCTCGGATGCATCTTTAATAGATCTAAAACAAGCTCACCAATATCTTCAGGTTGAATTTTCCAAGCATCTTTCTCATCGGGTTCATTATTATTAAAATTAGATGCAACAGAACCAGGCATAATCGTAGAAACTTTTATATCATACTTTCTAAGATCTAACATTACCGCTTGTGTGAAACCTACAACACCAAATTTTGTAGCATTATAACCAGCACCTGCTGCAAAAAAATTGGTCCCTGCTAAACTAGCCAAGGTCATATAGTAACCTTTAGACTTCTTTAAGGCCTCCACAGACGCTTTTAAAGTATAGAATACGCCTGTTAAATTGGTGTCAATCATACTATTCCAAAACTCAGTAGACATTTCGTCTACCGGCATAAAATGACCTACACCCGCATTTGCGAGTACTACATCAACTTGACCCCACTTTTCTAAAATAGCAGCAATTGCAGCTTTTTCATCATCAAGCTTACTTACATCAGAAGCTAAGGCTAAAACATTATTCGAATCACCTAAGTAATCAGCAGCTTGCTGAACAGTTTTTAAAGTTCGCCCACTAATTGCAACTTTCATTCCAGCAGCAATTAATTTTTGTGCCACTCCAAATCCTATCCCTTTTGAACCCCCTGTGATATAAGCTACTTTATTTTTTAAATCTTGCATTTTATTTTTTTTACAAATTACTACTACAATTACACATGCTAAAATCGCCTTCGTTATTATTTTCTTAAAAGCTATATAATAACCCTAACATAATAATCTACAATAAACAGTATTTTAGTCCTACATATGTCAGATTCTTTACAAAATATTCAACTTAAAATTAGACCGATGGTCATAGATGACCTGTCTAGCATAATGCAATTAAAAAATGCGGAGAATTGGAATCAAACTAATCTAGATTGGGGATTTCTGATTAATCAAAATCCTAAAAATTGCTTTGTGGCATGTGACAATACAGAAGTTGTGGGTACCGTAACAGCCATGCTTTATGGTGATAAACTTGCATGGATTGGGATGATGCTAGTTGCTAAAAACTATCGTGGTTTAGGAATAAGTAAATTATTGATGAAAACGGTTATTGAAAATTTACAACAAATTAAATCTATTAAACTTGATGCTACATCTGCTGGTAGCCCAGTATACAAAAAATTAGGTTTTAAAACTGAATATGAAATTTCTAGGATGACAACATCAGCAATAGAAATAAATAATCTAAATAAGATTGGTCCTATGAATTCTTCCATTACAAAAATGACCAAAAATAATATAACTGAAATTTCCAAATTCGATGAAAAAATCTACGGTGTAAATCGATTAGCATTATTTCAATTTGCAATAAAACAAGAGAACGCAAGCAACTGGTTTCTAAAAAAAGATAATAAAATTATAGGATATGTTTTAGGTCGATATGGCAGTCATTTTTTTCAAATCGGACCACTTATTTCATACTCAACATCGGACGCCAAAATCCTATTAACAAATATACTTTTAAGCTTTATAGGAAAGCCAATTGTAGTTGATGTGCCGAAACATCAATCTGAACTTATAGGTTGGCTTATTTCTATTGGGTTTGCTGTTCAACGAGACTTCACAAGAATGTATTTAAAAGAGAATTCTTGTGACAAGACTATAGGAAATCAATTTTTAATAGCCGGTCCTGAATTAAGTTAAATAGGATTAAAATAAATCTACCGCAACACAACTATCAAATCTTCTGAATTAACCAAAGAACCACCTTCTAACAATACTTTATCAACCGTACCATCGGTAATAGCCACTACAGTACTTTCCATTTTCATTGCTTCAATTACAAATAAGGGTTGATTCTTTTTTACTTCTTGCCCCTTTTTCACAAGTACAGTGGATAACAAACCCTGTAACGGAGAACCAACATGTTTTGCATTAGAACTATCAGCTTTCTGGTTTTCTATTTTACTGACCTTCACATTTGTGTCTTTAATAAGAACGTTTCTAATCTGACCATTAATTTTAAAGAAAATACTAACGTTTCCATCAAGATCTGGCTCACCTCTTTGCATTAATGAAATTAAAACGTTCTTTCCACGGTCTAATTCCACCATTATTTCTTCACCCACTTCCATTCCATAAAAGAAATTCTTAGTAGGAATATTCATTACGTTACCATATTTAACATGGTTGTTGTAAGCATTAGTGAAAACTTTCGGATACAGCTTGTACGATAAGAAATCAGTCATTTCAAGTTCGCGACCCATCCCCTTCTTAAACTTCCTTTTAAATGCTTTAAACTCCTTATCAAAATCTATAGGTTCGAGGTGTGCATTTGGTCTATTTGTAAATGGCTTCTCTCCTTTTAAAACTAGTTTCTGTATCTTTTTTGGGAAACCGCCAACAGGCTGCCCTAATTCCCCTCTAAAAAAGCTTTTAACCGATTCTGGAAACGAAATTTCATCACCACGTTCCATAACTTCTTCTATCGTAAGGTCATTGCTGATCATATATTGTGCCATATCACCAATCACTTTTGAGCTAGGTGTTACTTTTACAATATCGCCAAACATTTTATTTACTTCGCCATACATTTTAGTCACTTGGTTAAACTTATCTTCCAATCCAAGTGCAATAGCTTGACCCTTTAAATTAGAATATTGTCCGCCTGGTATTTCATGGTTATACACATCACCTGTTCCTGATTTTAGGCCAGATTCAAATGTGTAATAGTATTTACGTACTGTTTCCCAATAGTTAGAATATTCTGCTAATTTTTCAGTATTCATTTCATTTTCACGCTTATGAAAACGTAGCATTTCTAATACTGAATTAAAATTAGGTTGTGACGTTAGTCCAGACAAGCCACCTAAAGCAACATCAACTACATCTACACCAGCTTCAATCGCTCTTAGGTAAGTTGCTGTTTGTATGGATGAAGTATCATGGGTATGCAAATGAATTGGAATATCAATTTCAGATTTCAATTCCTTTATCAAAGTATATGCAGCTTCTGGTTTCAGAAGACCAGCCATATCTTTTACACCCAGAATATGTGCTCCTGCATTTTCAATATCTTTAGCTAACTGCACATAATACTTTAAATCATATTTAGTTTTAGAAGGGTTTAAAATATCGCCAGTATAACATATAGAACCTTCGGCCAATCCTCCTGTTCTCTTGCGAACATGTTCGATACAAGGTGCAATAGACTTCATCCAGTTTAGCGAATCAAAAATTCGAAAAATATCAACACCAGTATTCCATGATTCTTCAACAAATTTTTCAATAAGATTGTCAGGGTATGCGGTATAACCAACACCATTAGAGCCTCTAATTAACATCTGCAATAATACATTAGGCATAGCCTTACGCAACAGTGCCAATCGCTCCCATGGGTTTTCTTGTAAAAATCGTAGACAAACATCAAAAGTAGCACCACCCCAAACTTCCATTGAAAAAATCTCTGGATGATTCTTACTATAACCTTCAGCAACTTTCATCATATCACTAGTACGCATTCGTGTTGCTAATAAACTCTGGTGTGCATCACGCATTGTGGTATCAGTAAAATGTATCTTTTTTTCTTTCTTCAACCATTTAGAAAACTTATCAGGACCGAGTTCTGTCAATATGTCCTTTGTACCTTTTGGATAATCATCCATTTTAGGAACCGACGGCACTATTGGTTTAGAAAAGACTAGCGTTGGATCCAACTTTTTTACATCCGCATTTCCGTTTACAATGGTGTCTCCTAAAAATTGAATAAGTTTATTCGCTCTATTTCTTGGCTCAACAAACTCAAAAAGTTTAGGTTCATTTTTAATAAAATTCACGGTAACCTTACCCTCTCTAAAGGTAGGATGTTTTAGAATGTTATCTAAAAAAGCCATGTTCGTATTTACACCACGAATACGAAACTCTGCTAATGCTCTGCGCATCTTTCTACAACAACCATCAAGTGTCCGACTTTGTGCAGAAACTTTAACCAACATAGAATCGAAAAATGGAGAAATAGACACACCTTGATAAATACTACCGGCATCTAATCGAATACCAAACCCAGATGCGCTTCTATACGTAGTTACCACTCCAAAATCAGGTTTAAAATCGTTAGCAGGATCCTCAGTAGTAATTCTACATTGCAATGCTAAACCGGTAATTTTTATAGATTCTTGACTTTCAATTTTAATTTGCTGATCCGATAATTTATAGCCACCAGCAATAAACAACTGTGCTTTTATTAAATCAATATTAGTAATCATTTCAGTAACTGTATGTTCAACTTGAACACGAGGATTCACCTCTATAAAATAAATACTACCATCATCATCAACTAAGAACTCAACGGTGCCAATATTATTATAGTTAACAGCTTTACAAATAGCTACTGCATATTGATACAACTTATCTTTAGTTTCTTGCGGCAGACCTATAGACGGTGCGAATTCGATTACCTTTTGATACCGGCGTTGTACCGAACAATCTCTTTCATACAAATGCACAATGTTGCCATGTGTATCTGCCATAATTTGAATCTCTATATGTTTCGGGTTCTCTACAAATTTTTCAAGAAATACCGTGTCATCACCAAAAGCGTTTAATGATTCTCTTCTAGCCTCAGGGAATCCTTTTCGCAATTCTTCTTCCGTTCTGATAACACGCATACCACGTCCACCACCACCCGAAGCAGCTTTTAACATTACAGGATATCCAATTTTTTTGGCCTCAGAAACAGCAACCTTAATATTTGTAAGATCTTTATCACTGCTCAAGATTACTGGAATATTGTTCGCTACTGCCACTTCTTTAGCAGTAATCTTATCACCCAAAGCCTTAAGAACAGACACTTTGGGTCCTACAAAAATTATCCCATTTGCTTCACACTGTGCTGCAAATTTTGAATTTTCAGATAGAAAACCATAACCTGGGTGTATGGCATCTACATTATTTTCTTTTGCTACTTTAATAATAGCATCAATGTCTAAATATGGTTTTAGCGGTTCGTTATCTGCACCTATTTGATAACATTCATCTGCTTTGTATCTATGTAAAGAATAGCGATCTTCATAGGTATAAATACCTACTGTTCTAACTCCGATTTCAACACATGCTCTAAAAATACGTATGGCAATTTCTCCTCTATTGGCTACAAGAACTTTTTTAATTTCCATACCTATATATTTATTTAGATGTTGTTTTATTTAATCAAATGATGCGGGAAATCTTTTGTCTCCTCGCAACATATTTGTTCCATGACTTGTTGAAGTTCTGTTTTTAATAATGAAATAGTATGGTTTCCACCTTCGTTTCCTAATGCCGCAACACCATACATAAATGATCTACCCATGAATGTAAATTTTGCTCCACTAGCTAAAGTTCGCGCAACATCCGGACCAGATCGTAATCCACTATCCATCATTACTGTCATTTTATCACCATACTTCTCGGCAATTCTAGTCAATGGTTTTATGGTTGACTCCCCTGCATCTAGTTGTCTACCACCATGGTTAGAAACAATTACTCCATCAATACCTAAATTTAAGGCTTTTTCTGCATCAGCTTCATTGGCAACACCTTTTAAGACCAACTTGCCTTTCCACATATCACGAATAGGTTTTATTTTTTCTTCATTCAATCTTCCGGAAAAGGTAGCATCCATAAATTTACCTAATTGTTTAAGGTCTAAACCTTTTGGCATATATGGTTTTAAGGTTTCAAAATTTGGTTGCCCATGAATAAGCGTTTTCATTGCCCATTCTGGTTTTCCTAAAATCTGAAGAATATTTTTGACAGACATTTTCGGAGGCATTGCCAAACCGTTTCGTATATCCCTTGGTCTGAATCCAAATGTGGGCACATCGCATAAAATAACCAAAACAGGGCATTCAGCCGCTTCTGCTCGTTTAATAATATCGTCTCTTAATCTATTCTCTGTAGGATGATATAATTGAAACCAAGCCTGCCCTTCCGTAAGTTCGGAAATTCGCTCTATACTACTTGTAGAAACCGTACTTAACACAAAAGGAATATTGTGTTTAAAAGCAGCCTTTGCTAAAATTTCTGGTGCATTAGGCCACATTAATCCCTGTAAACCAACGGGTGCAATACCAAAAGGAGCATCATACGTATGACCGAATAATTCGGTTTTAAGTTCTGATCCGGTATGCTTACTTAGGTAATAAGGTAATAATTCTACATCACGGATTTCGGAAGTATTCTTATGTAGATTTACATCTTCATTACAACCACCATCCAAATATTCAAAAGCAAATTTTGGAATTTTTCGTTTAGCTTTATTTCGTAAATCGATTACCGATGGGTAGCTGTTATTTATTTTTATTCCTTCTTGCATGGTACTACAATTAAAAACTAATGTTGACTTTTATTAATACGAATATTTAAAAAGATAAAATTTGACTACTCAATTTTATAAACCTTGTATGCTCTATACCCGTATAAAGCAACAACTAGAAAACAAACTAGTGGAAGTATAAATGAGAAATTGACTTCCGGTACACCCATAATTTGTACATCATTGTAAGCACTACCTCCAATATCCATAATTAATCCTTGAAGTACTGGCATAAAAGCCCCACCAACAATTGCCATCACTAAAAATGCCGATGCAGGTTTTGCATCATCACCTAAGCCTGTTAATGCAATTCCGTATATCGTGGGAAACATTAAAGACATACAAAATGAAACCATTACCAATGAATACAGTCCACCTATTCCTTGAATAAAAATGGTGCCTAAACAAAAGATTACAGCTAAAATGGCTAAGAGCATTAACAATTTACCCGATTGAATAAACTTCATTAAGTAGGTAAAAAGAAATCTACTAATTAGAAAAATGACTAGCGCTGCATAAGCATAATTTACTGCTTCTTGGTTATTTATGCCTAAATTTTCTGCGTATTGATAGATATAGGTCCAACACATTATTTGTGCGCCTACATAGAATAGTTGAGCGATAACCCCTCCAACAAAACGTTCTTTTTTAAAGATTCGCTGAATTGAATCCCACATACTAGAATTCGGTTCATCTTGATCTTCTTTGTTTACTTCTGGCATTTTTACAAATGCAATTACAATGAACATGAAAATAACAAACAAGCCTAAAGCAACATACGGATTTCTGATCACCAAAAGGTCAGAGGTCTTAATTGCGGCTTTTGCAGAAACAGATAACGTATCATAAACACTATTACCACTAGCATCTAAATCGTCTGATTGCAGCGCTCCGAGAATAAAAACTTGAGCTACAAACAAGCCAGACAATGCACCCAATGGGTTAAAAGCTTGAGCTAAATTCAATCTTTGGGTCGCTGTTTCTTTAGCTCCCATTGACAAAATAAAAGGGTTAGCAGTTGTTTCTAAGAAAGCCAAGCCAAATGTTAGAATATAAAGTGCTAGTAAAAAGAATAGATAATTTTCCATTGCAGCCGCAGGATAAAATAACAAGGCACCAACTGCGTACAAAACAAGCCCAACAAGAATACCCACTTTATATGAATACTTTTTTACAACAAAGGCCGCTGGAAGTGCCATTGTAAAATATCCACCATAAAATGCTGCTTGTACCCATGACGCTTGAGTATTGTTTAATTCCAATATTTTTTTAAAAGCCGATACCATCGGGTTTGTAATATCATTGGCAAAACCCCAAAGTGCAAATAATGATGTTATCAGTATAAATGGCACCAATAATTTTTTAGAAACTATTGGAATTCTTTCAGCGTCTTTCATTCTTATTTTTTAAAGTGCTCTATCTAAATGTGTATAACCACCATCAACATATACTAGTTGACCGGTAGTGTGACTTGAAGCTTCAGACAATAAAAAGGCAACAGAATTTCCTATTTCAACTGCAGTAGTCATGCGATTTTCTAATGGAATTTTCTCCGTTATACCTTTCAACTTCTTCTCAGGTTCATCAAATGTTTTAATCCATCTTTCGTATAAGGGAGTAAAACATTCCGCAACCATAACAGCATTTACACGAATGCCATATGGCAATAATTCTACTGCCCATTCTCTAGTAAGTGCATTACGCCCACCATTAGCAGCAGCATACCCAGATGTTCCTCCTTGGCCCGTTACAGAAGTTTTAGAACCTATATTTACAATGGCACCTTTACTTTTTTTAAGAGCTGGCAGAGCATGATGAGCCATTAAATAATAATGAACCAGATTTTTTTGAAGCGAAGACATAAAATCTTCATAATTACCATTTTCTAAACTTACCCCATCATTGACACCGGCGTTGTTGACAAGTCCGTCTATTTTTCCATAACGTGCCATAACATTTTCAATAGCTTTTTCGCACTGCTTAGGGTCCGTAAGTTCAGCAAAAGCATAAGCCACTGTTGCACCAGAGTCTTCTAGGTCTTTGGCGGCTTTAATAATAGTTGGTTGGTTTCTACCTATAATGAATATAATTGCTCCTTCAGCGGCAAGTACTTCACAAATACCGTAACCTATGCCCTTAGATCCTCCGGTAACAACAATGACTTTATCCTTTAACTTTAAATCCATCTATCCCTTCCTTATTTATAAGCTTTAATATCTTGCTTAGAACTTCCTAAACCTTCGATACCCAATTCTACAACATCTCCAGCCTTTAAATATTTATTTGGACTAAAACCAAAACCTACCCCTGAAGGTGTTCCAGTAGAAATAATATCTCCTGGCAATAAAGTCATATACTGACTAATATAACTTACCACTTGTTCGATATTAAAAATAAAATCTGATGTATTACTGTCTTGTAACATTTCACCATTTAATTTCAACCATAGATCCAAATTATTTGGATCTTTTATTTCATCAGTTGTAGCGATAAAAGGGCCTAAAGGAGCGAAGGTATCACACCCTTTTCCCTTACACCATTGACCTTCTTTTTCAATTTGAAAAGCACGTTCGCTATAGTCGTTATGTAAAACATATCCTGCAATATGGTTATAAGCATCAGCTTCTGACACATAAGAAGCTTTTTTACCAATTACAATAGCTAGTTCAACTTCCCAATCTGTTTTTTCACTATTCTTTGGTATAATTACATCATCATTTGGACCAACAATGGCAGAAGTAGCTTTAAAGAAAAGTACAGGTTCTTTCGGAATAGTCATACCACTTTCTGCAGCATGCTTCGCGTAATTTAATCCAACACATACAATTTTAGATGGTCTTACTAATGGCGAACCTAATCGTTCACTATCAGAGATTACAGGGCAGCTATCTTGATTACTTTTTAACCAATTTCCCAATTGTTCAACACCATCTGTTCCAAAGAAATTTTCATCAAAATCTTGTCCAAAAGCAGAAACATCAATACGAGTTCCGTTTTCTAATTGAACTCCAGGTTTCTCACTACCTACATTACCAAATCTTATTAATTTCATTTAATCTTACTTAATACATTAAAAATTTATTTAATCAACTCTAAAACTATGACCCATTGAGCGTGGTAAACCCTCCATCAATAGAAAAATTAGACCCCGTAATAAAAGAAGCTTCATCTGAACATAAATATAGGGCCATATTTGCAATCTCTTCTGGTTTTCCCATACGACCTATAGGCTGAGTTTTCGAAAGCTTTTCGAACATCTCTTCTTCTTTACCAGGGTAATTCTTTTTAATAAAGCCATCCACAAAAGGTGTATGAACTCTACCTGGAGAAATACAATTGCACCGTATTCCGAAATCAAGATAATCTTTTGCCACAGAGTATGTCATTGTTAGTACAGCACCTTTCGTCATAGAATAAGCGAATCGGTCGTTGATACCTACAGATGAAGCAATAGAAGCCATATTTATAATAACACCACCATTTTCCTTTAAACTAGCAATACCAGCATACATACAATTGTAAATACCTTTAATATTCACCTCGTACAGACGATCCAAATCTTCTTCCTTAGTGTTTTCCAAGTTTCCAATATGCGCTATACCTGCATTGTTTATAAGAATATCAATTGGGCCATGAGCCAATATTGAATCAAAAGCATTTTGCACCTCACTACCCTTAGCGACATTACATCCGTAGATGTTAACTTTACCTCCATTACTTTCGATAGTTTTTGCAGTCTCTGCTGCACTAGAAGCTTGCAACTCGAGAATATGTACAGTAGCACCTTGTTCTGCAAGCGCTATACAAATTGCTTGACCAATTCCACTACCTCCACCTGTTACAACGGCACTTTTATTTTCTAAACTAAATTTCATTTGCAACTGTATTCTTTAAATTTAACTCTTCTTTCCAAAAACTTCCGTCAGGAAACCTAAATTCTGCTATGGATTCGGGTTTCATCGTAATACTATACCCTGCCATACTTGGTGGCATATAGGCGCCATTTTCAATTACTACTGGATCATAAAAATGTTCATGCAAATGATCCACAAATTCAATAATTCTATTCTCCAGTGAACCACTTATTGCAATATAATCAATCATAGAGAGATGTTGCACATATTCACAAAGTCCTACTCCACCGGCATGCGGACAAACTGGAATTTTAAATTTAGCCGCCATAAGTAAAATAGCTAAGATTTCATTTACACCACCCACTCGACAACTATCTATTTGACAAATTCCTATAGCTTCTGCTTGTAACAATTGCTTGAACATTACTCTATTCTGACAATGCTCGCCAGTTGCCACTTTAATTGGAGCTACTGCTTTAGCTATTTTCGCATGACCTAATATATCGTCCGGACTAGTTGGTTCTTCTATCCAATATGGGTTAAATTTTTTGAGTTCAGCCATGTTATCAATTGCTTCGTCAACATCCCATTTTTGGTTAGCGTCCATCATAAGTCTTAAATCTGGACCAATTTCTTCACGGATGATTGCAGCTCTACGCATATCATCTTTTAAATCTGAGCCTACTTTTATTTTCATATGATCAAAACCAGCGGCTTTTGCTTCTTGACATAACCTTCTCATTTTATCATCAGAATAGCCTAACCAACCTGCAGAAGTAGTGTAAGCCGGATAACCATTTTCAATTAAACGATTAACTCTTTCCTGTTTAGAACTTGCTTTTTCTTTAAGCATTTTTAGCGCTTCCTCTGGTGTAATAGCGTCAGTTATATATGTGAAATCTACACACTTAACTAATTCTTCTGGAGACATATCTGCCAATAATTTCCATAATGGTTTACCTTCAGCTTTAGCAAACAAATCCCATACTGCATTAACCACAGCACCTGTTGCTAAATGTATTACACCTTTCTCTGGACCCAACCAACGCAATTGACTATCGCCAGTTATCATTTTCCAAAATGCACCCATATTCGCCGTAAAACTTTCAAGCGTCTTTCCGACCAATAATGGGGCTAAAGAATTTATTGCGGCAGCGCACAATTCATTTCCTCTACCAATTGTAAATGTAAGCCCATGACCTTCTAAACCTTCTTCAGAGTCTGTTTTAAGAATAACATAAGCTGCAGAATAATCTGGATCTGGGTTCATCGCATCCGAACCATCTAAAGATTTACTGGTCGGAAAACGAACATCTTCTATTACCACTTTTGTTATTGTAATTGGTTTTGACATGAATTTATTTTTAAAGCAAATCTATAATTTCAATCTAGTGCTAACCACCATATAAGTTGCAGTTTTTGATATTATTTTTGCCGTATATTATTAGAAATAATTATTTTTTTACATTTCACCATTAATAAGTTCTTTCAATACTTAGTTCATAAGCGATTCTTGTTTAAACTTAATTAATTGAATACTGTCGTTATTTACAGCAATTAGAAAAACTTTTTTTTCTGTTTTTACATCCTTGATAGCCCTAATACTTTTAACTTCTTTATCTATTAATAGTCCACTATCATTCATAGAAATAGCATTAAAACCCTTATTGCCATCATTTTCAAGCACCAAACCAATACTTGCATCTGCTCTAGGGGTTTCCACTTCAGCATCATAAAGATTGCCTGCAATAAGAAGATCTGGATAATCGTCTTGATTATAATCGAAAATAGTGATATCGTTTATTGATGAAATTTGTGCTTCGATAGGAAGTTCATGCGCTTCAAATTCACCCTTGCCTTTATTTTCAAACCATTGATGCTCAAAAGTGTTTATAGTTTTATGCATAGAATTTTCTAACATATTTTTACCATAAATATCATCCAATTTAGCCGATGCAAAAGAAGCATAAGTTTCAAAATTCTTTTTTATCATTGGTATTTGTTGTGAAGAACATTCTCTACCTCTCAATGGAAGTTTTACTCCTTTTTTAGTAACACTTAATACAATATCTTGTCTATTATTTTCATCAAAATCATTCACGTAAATCTCAAAAGGAGATTTCTCTGAACTTTTGTATTTACTGTTTAAGCCTAGATTACCAGCTATAATATCTAAATCACCATCATTATCTAAGTCAGCCGTTTCTAATGTATTCCACCAACCCACAGTATTCTGAAAATTTAATTCTTCGGTAACATTCTTAAATTGTTTACCATCGTTTTTAAAAAAGGTGATTGGCATCCACTCTCCAGTTACAACAAGGTCATTTTTTCCATCGTCATTATAGTCAAACCATAAAGCATCTGTAATCATTCCTAGGTTTTGCAATTCAGGAGCTACTTTTTCGATTACATCTTCAAAACGTATTGCACCATCTTTTCCTCCTTTATTCTCTAACAAATAACTAACTGGAGGTTGTAGATAATAACCTGGAACAATTCTTCCACCCACAAAAATATCTAGATCTCCATCGTTATCGAAGTCAAGTGGTAATACTTTAAGGCCACTAGAACTTATGTTAGGCAAAGCACCTTCTGTTCTAACAAATCCATTTTTAGTATTTATATAAAGTCGATCTTGATATTCCTTTTTATCTAAAGCCACATTATTACCACCACTTACTACATACAAATCTTGATCACCGTCGTTATCAAAATCAGAAAAAACGGCGCCAACATCTTCAAAACTACTATCGATTATCCATGGTCCATTTAGTTCATTAAACTTTCCATTTTCATTTTGCGTAAAGAGTGCTCCTTTTTCGTTTTTAGCATTTCCAATAAAAAAGTCATCACGCCCATCACTATTTACATCACCAACTGCTAAGGCTGGTCCTAATTGTGAGTTTTGATGTGGAAGTAAAGGCTCTGCCAAAAAATCATCATAATAATCTTCTTTATGTGCAAATTCTAATCCTGACTCCTTAGTTATATTAGCGAAATGTTTTTCTATAATAGAATTTTGATTATCGCTTAAAATAGCGTTTTCGTATTCGAGATTTAACGTCTGATTAACTTGTACATTTTTAAGTATTTGTACTTTATTATTAGGCCATAGCACTTCAACTTCAGTAACAGTCTCAGATTGACCTAAACCAAAATGTAGCATTGGCTCCACACTAGATTGAAAACCTCTAGTTGGGCTTTGCTCCATCCATTGCGTAGTTTTGTCTGTTACAACTTTTATTTTAGCACCAACACCCATTGGGTTTTGCTTTGGTCCTTTTAAACCAAATCTTAAAAAATTTGCACCTTCACTTTTGTTCTCTAATAAACTTGCTTGATCATCTATATTATTTAAAACCAAATCAAGATCACCGTCATTATCTAAATCACCATAAGCAACTCCATTAGAAAAACCTTTGACATTACCATGCCATTCTTTTGACACGTCTTCAAATTTATAATTTCCTTTATTTTGGTATATATAATTCTCAATAGGGGTAGATGGTGCTTTTTGCATATCTATTTTATCCGCTACCAATTTTGTTTGCTTTTCTCTATTCTGTAAGTCATTATTATTTACATCTAAGCGCATACCATTAGTAATGATAATATCTTTTAAACCATCATTATCAAAATCAGCAAAAAGCGGAGCCCAGCTCCAATCTGTCGTTGCAATTCCTGTAAGCCTTGCTACATTGCTTAAAATTGGCAATCCATCTTTATCAACCCCATTATTTACTTGGAGACTATTTTGCATATATTGATAATGAAAACCTAAATTAACCATCGAGTAAAAAGATGTAGGGTTCATACTCGCCATATTGGTTTTTGAACGAAAGTGGTCATTAGGTGTCATATCCACCTGAATTAAATCCATAAAACCATCATTATTAAAATCTGCAGCATCTACGCCCATACCAAACATAGAAGTTTGTCTGGTTGTCTGTTTTAGGTTTTCTGTAAATGTGCCATCTCCATTATTTATGTAGAAATAGTCGGGCACATTAAAATCATTTGAAACATATAAATCTTGCCATCCATCATTATTAAAATCGGATGCAACAACACCAAGTGAGAGTCCAAAATTCAACAAGTTTGACTCTTTGGTTACATCTTCATATTTTCCATCTCCATTATTCCGATACAAATGCCCCGATTCTTCTGGGTTTTTCCTTTGCATCTTATCATAATAATATTCATTGGGCATTGTTAAAGGAATTATTGGATAATTGACAACATAGAGATCTAGATCGTCATCATTATCATAATCAAAAAAAGTAGCTTGTATAGAATTACTTGCATCAGCAATACCATATTCACCAGCTTTTTCACTAAAAGTTAAATCACCATTATTTATGTAAAGTTGATTTTGCGTATGCTCACCTAAACCTGAAACACTCAAATAAATATCCAACCAACCATCAGCATTTATATCAACCATTGTAACTCCAGTATACCATCTAGAGTCTCCGGCTACAGGATTATCTAAACTGATATCCTCGAACTTTAGTTCGCCTTTATTAAGGTATAATTTATTAGTGGCCATATTACCTGTTAGATAAACATCGGTAAGACCATCATTATTAATATCACCCATAGCGACACCACCACCCATGTAGATATAAGGAAAAGTATTGTAATTTAAAGTATCGGTTACGCTAATTGTATTACTAAAATCTATGCCGGATTTATTCGAAGAAATAACTTTGAAACCTTTAGAATCTAATTCCTTTTTTTCGTTTTCACTCACACAACTTATTGTAAGACTAAAAAGAAAAAGCAATACTATTTTGATAATTTTTAGCTTGTACTTCATAGGACTCATAACAGACTAGTGCGGTAAAAATAATTATATGATATAAGAATTAAGACCAATCTGAATAGCTCAAATTTAATTCCTACAATGTAATACAATTCTAAAATTATTTAAAACAAATCAATCAAATTTAATAGTTAGGAAGTTGAAAAATAAGATAATCCTCAGCGTTAACCGAGGATTATCTTCAACTCAAAACTAATTCAAAAAACTAATAAGAATATTACCATCCCGGATTTTGGTTTAGGTTGGGATTTGATTCAACATCTTGTGCCGGGATTGGTAAATATTCATGTCTTCCTCTAATAAAAGTTCCTAGACTATTAGATCTAAATTCTGGATTTTGCTCAAATCTATCAGCAGCAATTCCCCATCTATTTAAATCGAACATTCTATTTCCTTCGATAGCCAATTCTTTAACGCGTTCATCTCTAATCGTTTGACGTAATGTTGCTTGGTCCAATCCAGAAGCATTAGGCATATTCACACGATCACGTACTTCGTTCAAAGCATCGAGTGCTGCTTGCGAACCACCGTTAACTTCATTTTCTGCCTCTGCATACATTAATAACAAATCTGCATATCTAAAAATTTTCCAGTTATTGGTTGCTCCTGCCCAAGCACCTGGTGTAAGGGCATTTTCTCTTCTGAAGTTTAAATATTTTCGGTTCCATACTCTATTCAAGTCATCCCCAAGCATAGTCTCCGCAAAAACATCTTGATAAATCATAGCATCTGGATAATTCCATAGCAAAGTTGCTTTTGCTCTTGGATCTTCTTGAGCATCTACTGTTTGTTCACTTAGAAATAAATCTAAAACCCATTGATTTACACTAAAACTTTGCTGACTACTATAATTACGAGGCGCAACATCAGCTTCCCAGGCTTGTGCTCTATACACGTTGCCACCAGCACCTCCCCAAGCACCTGTTTCGTTACCATCGTATTGAATTTCAAATATTGATTCCTTGGTATTTTTTATTTCTTCAGTAAAGTTGTCATTATAATTTTCATTAAGCTCATAGATATCAGAATCAATCACTTTTTTTAACTCAACCACTGCTTTCGCATGATCATGAATTGATAAATAAGAACGTCCTAAAAATGCTGTTGCAGCCCCCCAAGTAGCTCTTCCGACTTCTCCTTTTGGAGGCAGTCCATCTTGTGGCAAATTAGCTTGTGCGATAGTAAAATCACTAATAACTGAGGCATACGTTGCTTCTACAGTTGAATTAGGTAAGAAAAGATCATCCAAACCGGTTGGCTCTTCTAGACTTAATGGAGAGGTTCCCCATAAATTAACGATATAGAAATAAGCCATACCCCTTAAGAAGTGAGCTTCTCCTATGATTTCGCTTTTCCGTGCCTCATCCATTTCAATTTCGGGTACTCTATTTATAACTTGGTTAGCTCTCGATACCATATTATAAAACTCCGTATAAATCTCTCTATTTCTAGGGTTTTCTGGTCGAATAGATAATGCTCCTGCATCATTCACATTTGACTGTGGAAAGGGATTGGCTATATCAGATCTATGAATAAGATGAATACCAGTTAATATTCTACCAAACATTGGTATTGTAGGTAGTGGAGCATAGACGGCTGTTAAACCTCCTTCTGCATGTTCTTCATTTTGCCAAAAACTCTCGGGAGTTGGGCTATTCGGATTTGTAATATCTAATTCATTTGAGCAACTATTGAAGGAAAACAAACCAACAATCGCTAATGCAAGATATATTTTTATATTATTTTTCATTTTATACTTTTTTTTATTTTTCTAAAAACCAACCTGAACTCCAAATAGGAAGTTTTTGTTATTAGGATAAGCTCGTCTATCAACTCCACCACCAAATAAACCACCATCGCCATCTAAAGGTCTACCCAATTCAGGATCGTAACCCTTATAGTCTGTAAAAGTTAGTAAGTTTTGACCCGTAACATAAAACCTTAAATTTGTAACATGAAACTGTTCTGTAAAATCTGTAGGCAAAGTATACCCAAACTGAAACGTTTTTAATCTCAAATACGAACCGTCTTCAACCAAATAATCAGATGGTCTTTTGTTCAGTGCTAAATCTCTAATAGTAGCACGTGGTACAGTTGTATTTGTATTTGTAGGTGTCCAAGCGTTTAAGGCCTCTGTAGATTTAATACCTCTAGTACCATCTAATACATAATGATATCTTTTACCATTCCATAATTCATTTCCTTCAACTCCTTGAATAAATAATGATAAATCAAAATTTCTATAGTCTATATTAAATGCTAGACTGTATTCAAAATCCGGAATTGCACTCCCTAAATATGTTTGATCATCATCATCAATAACTCCATTGCCATCTAAATCGACGAAGTTCATATCTCCCAACACTGCATTTGCTCTACCATCTGCATCAATTTCAGCTTGAGTTTGATAAACACCTTCTGTTTTCAAACCATAAAAACTAGCAACTGGTTCACCTATATCAGTTCTTGTTGCTTGATACCCTCCTTGGGTATAGCCTCCGCCTGTAATTGCATTAACTCCATCACCCAAAGCAATTACCTCATTATCAATTGTGTTAAAATTTAACGTTACATCAAAGTTCACACCATCGTCCACTGAAAAGTGACGATAAGTACCACCAAATTCGAAACCTTTATTATCAATTGTAGCAGCATTACTAGGTAATGAAGTACCTGTACCACCACTAAGTGGAATAGGAACATTTACTAGAATATCTTCCGATCTCTTATTAAAGTACTCTGCTGAAAAACTAATCTTACCATCTAAAAACTCGGCATCGATTCCGTAGTTTTGAATAGTAGTGGTTTCCCATTTTAAATCGGGGTTGGCAAGTTGCGTTACAATAGAACCGCCATAAACAGTTCCTCCTAGATTATAGAAGTTACTCGTATTTAATGCACTTGAAGTTACGTAATTTCCAACATTTTGCGATCCTAGCAAACCATAACTTCCTCGTAGTTTCAAATTACTTACAAAGCCATCTTGTGGAAAGAAATTTTCTTTACTAATTCTCCACCCTAAAGAACCAGAAGGAAAAACACCCCATCTATTGTCTTCTTTAAATCGAGAAGAACCATCGCGACGAATAGTAGCGCTAACTATATATTTTCCATCATAATCATAATCAAGACGACCTAAATAAGAAGTTAGTGCATTTTCTTGTAAGTTACCTGTTGTATTATCTGTATTATCATCAGCGGCATCTAAAACACGGAATTCGTTAAATGTAAAGTTTGTTCCAATTCCTCCAGCGGACCGCGCAGTAATAGATTGTGTTGTATAACCAGCTAAAAGTGTTAAACCGTGTTTCCCAAAAGTATTACTATACTCTAAGGTATTTTCCATTAAAGAACTTAAAGAACGAATATAATTTTCGGTTAATCTCGCAATAGTTTCTGATGCTTCTTGCGATGTACTTTGAAAAAAGGTAGGCTGAAAAGCGTAATTATGAGTCAAAGAATAATCAATTCCTAAATTCATTTTATATTTCAGGTTCTTTGTTAGTTGAAGTTGAGGTTGTACAGAACCCACAAGACGATCTGTAGTAACTAAATTATCATGTAAAATTGCTCTACCATACCAGTTAATTCCTCTAGCGAGACCATGTAAGTTTGGATCTAGACCAGCAAAACCCCCTTCATTATTTTCATCATAAACAGCTATTGTTGGAGGTACAGCTCCTTCTCTATTAAAGAAATTATTAGCATTTTGTTCTGCTCTAGACAATAATAGACTTTGAGACAATGAAAATATACCCTTTTTAAAACTTGTATTGGCAGTTACATTATATCTCTTAAAGCCTGAGTCATGTACTACCCCATCTTGATCCAATACTTGACCAGAAACATAAAAACGTGCATTTTCAGACCCTCCTGATACATTTAAATTGTACTCCTTATACATTGCAGGATTTAATGACAAATCTTGCCAATCTGTATCGATACTTGGATCAAAACCGGTGTCGTTTGGTATTGCACGTGCATCACCGTCATTATCTCTTGCCATGTTATGCCAATCTGCATATTCACGAGCGTTTAATAAATCCATGTACTTTGTTGGTGATTGATAACCAATTTTTGTTTCAAAATTAATCTTAACATCACCGATAGTACCTTTTTTGGTGGTAATTAAAACAACACCATTAGAAGCACGACTACCATAAATAGCTGCTGAAGATGCATCTTTTAAAACACTAATTGATTCAATATCATTTGGATTTATAAAGGACATAGATTCAACAATGTTTCCATCAACCACATATAGAGGCTGATCATTACCAAAAGAACCTGTCCCTCTAATTACTACGTTAACACCAGCACCAGGAGCACCACCATTAGCTTCTACTTTTACACCTGGCACACGACCTTGTAGAACACCAGCACTATTAGCATAAGAAACTTTTTTAACCTCTTCACTCTTTATTATACCTACTGAACCAGTTAATAAAGCTTCTTTTTGAGTACCATAACCAATAACCACAACTTCTTCTAGACTTGCAGCATCAACAACCATATCAACATTTATAGTCGTAGCGCTAGCAACTGTAATTGATTGTGATTTCATGCCTATATATGAAAACATAAGTACATCGCCAGCATTAGCACTAATGGAGTAATTACCATCAAAATCTGTTTGAGTACCTCTCGTTGTGCCGTCTACTACAACATTAACACCAGGCAAAGGCTCACCTGTATCGTCTAAAACTGTTCCGGAGATTTGCTGCTGAATAATCTTGGCAGTTAACAAATCAGAATTCTTTTCAGAAAACGCCCACGCATTACTTTGAGCCAAAAAAGTAATCATTGCAAATATTGCAAACCACTTTTTCTGCTTCGGCCTTTGAAATGTGTTCATTCCAGAGAACGCAGAATGTAATTTTTTCATTTTTAATTGATTTAAGTTAGTTAGGTTGTTAATACAGTTAAGGTTTTTAGATTTTATGTATTCTCGAAAAAATCATTAAAAAACAATAACATTATCAATATAAGGGACGAAATTATATGAATATAACAATCATAACCACCAAAAAATAAACCAATAGTGATACTATTTGTGCACGTAAATAGAAAATTTAGATTTTTTTAACTCAAAAACGACATTCGTTTTTGAGCCTATTGTATCATTTCATACCCAGTAAAAAGTATTAATTTTATGTGGAACTAAGACTAAAATATATGCTATAACTTTTCTATGTATACATAATAAGCCGGATGTACTTTATTAGCAGCATCAATTAACTGTGCTTCCATATCATATTTGCCTGCTGAAATTTTTGCAGTAAAAGACACTTCTTTTTGACCTTTCTCAATTTTAGCAGTTTTTTCTAAATCTGCAATATAGAGATAGGCTGTTTCAAAATCAGATTTTATACTAGCTGGCATAATTTGATCTAACTCAACTCTTTTTTTCTGCGCTGGAAAAGTCTCATTTATTGCAAATCCACTCTCTCTTGGAAATCGACATAAACTTATTTTATAATCTCCATCTTCTACCACTTCAATTTTCCATCTTCCGGTAGCCTGCAATGATCTCGTTGCACCATGTTGGTGCCAGACTCCATTAAATTTACCAGTCATTAAATCATGCGAAGATATTCTACTCGGGTTCTCTTGTGGAGAACCAACTTTAATAAATGCAAAACGTTCATCAGCACCTTCGTCAATTATAGATTGCCACCATTTTTCGTAACCTAATGCAAGTTTTTCTACAACTCCTGGGTGTTTATCAAAAACGTTAGTTGTTTGACTACGATCCAAGTTCATATTATATAATTCATTTCCATTTACTAATCTCCAGTCATTATCCATAACAGAATACTTTCTGTATTTCACTAAATTTTGTAAGCGTTGGGTATCCATATACAAAACACGATTTGGCCAATCAACAACTTCTTCATCGAGTAGTGGTTTTAAACTTTTTCCATCTAAAGGTTTTACAGGGTTAAAATCTAATCCTAGCAAATCTACAAATGTGGGTAACAAATCATAATGTGCAACCAACTTATCAATATCCTTACCACCTGTAAGTTTACCATCGGGCCAACGAATAAATAATGGCACACGATGTCCTCCTTCATATTCACTTCCTTTTGCTCCCCTTAAACCTGCATCAAAAACAACATTACCTCCTGCTGTTCCGTTATCAGTTGTAAATATCAAAATGGTATTATCGGCAATATTTAAAGCGTTCAATTTATCTTCTAAAAGCTTAAAGTTATCATCAATATTAGTAATCATTCCATAGAACCTCTGGAAGCGCTCTTCAAGTCCTTTTACTCCTTTATACATATTCATGTATTCCTCAGGGACATTTAGTGGGCCATGCGGTGCATTGGTGGCGATATAGCAGAAAAATGGATTATCCTTATTTGTTTCGATAAAATTCAAGGCTTCAGAAAAGAATACATCCGTACAGTATCCTTTATAATTTTCTGTTTTTCCATTATGCCAATACGTATCATCGAAATAATCATTCCCCCAAAAATCTGGACCTTGAGTAATCCCACCTCCACCATGTCGAACTACTTCATGAAAACCTCTATCTTCTGGTCTAAAAGGATAATTATCACCTAAATGCCATTTCCCAAACATGCCATTGGTATAACCATTTTGCGCAAATATCTGAGGCAACAATACTTCATCCTCTAAAAGAAGAGAACGCCCCGCGATGGTATGAAAAACGTTTAATCTATTGGTATGCCTACCAGTCATTATCGCACCCCTACTAGGCGCACAAGTAGTTGAGACATGGTAATTAGTAAAGCGCACAGCATCTTTATAAAATTCGTCTATATTGGGTGTTTTTATGTGTGGGTTACCATAGCAACCCAAATCGCCCATTCCTTGATCGTCTGTTATTACAACAATAATATTTGGTTTGGTTTTTGACGCTGTTTGCGCATACCCAACAGTAATAAAAACAGATAGAAAGAAGAAGAAAAAATACTTTTTGAAAATATTATTGATTGACATTTTTGAAGGTTTTTGCTAATTAAAATATATTATTTTGATTTATGGTTTTTTAAATAAGAAGAAGGAGATGCTCCATGAACTGTTTTAAACTGTCTATTAAAATTTGAAATATTATTAAAGCCCGACATGTATGCAATGGATGTAATACTTTCTTTATTCTCTAAAAGTAATTTACATGCGTAACCCACTCTAATTTCATTTAAATAAGTAGTGAAAGATTTTTTATGTGTTTTCTTAAAAAACCGACTAAATGCAGATTTATTCATATCAGCAATATCAGCAACATCGCAAGAACTTATTGGGTTGTTGAAATTTTCAAATACAAATTCATAAATCTTATCTAATCTCCTATTTTCAGTTTTATGAAAAGAATTTACAAAACTACTGCTCGACAAAAATTCATAATCAGAATGCTTTGACAAGAGAAATAGAATTTCAATTAATTTGAAAATTCTAGTTGTTGAGTTATGGCCCTCTAGGTTAATAATCTCATTAAATATAGAAGCATCGATGTTTGTAAACTTAATTCCACGACTTGCCTGATTTAAAAAAGTCGAGATTATTTTCATCTCAGGAATATTAAAAAAATCTTTCCCCAAGAAATCTTCTTTAAAGTGAATAGCTATAGCTTCAGCTTGCATCTCACTATTCTCTTCAAAATAAACTTCATCGTTAAGCCACATATGTGGTACATCTTTACCAATAAGAACTAATTCTCCTTCTTTAAACTTTGTAATGCTATCTCCAACAAACCGAGTACCAGTACTCTGAAGAATAAGAACAAGTTCAAATTCTGGATGATAGTGCCATACTCTTAGAAAATTTGCATACCGATTATGAGAAACACGATACGATTCATTAACAACACTGGATCTATTTAATAAATGAAGTTTCATACACAAATATTTAAATTCGTATTCCTATTCTACTGCACATTGATTGGAAGGCTAAAAACCTTTTCCTTATAATTACGAACAGCTCGTAATTTCACTGTACTCCCCTTATATTTATTTAACTGACTAATTAAAGCATTTATGTCGGTGACTTTTTGATTGTTTACCGCTTGAATAACCCATCCGTTTACCAATCCAGCATTTACCCAATTGCTACCTAATTTAGAATCAATAGATTTAATAAAACATCCTGTATTATATCCTCCTGATGCATCAATTAAATCAGGGTCTTCCGCAATATTAATTATAGAAGCACCATAAATTTCAACTACATCAACCGGTTTCTTATCAATTATTTCCTTTGAGCCCTCGTAGCTACCAGTAATCAAGGTCCCTAACCAACTAGGATAGGTTTTCTCATTCACTTTTTTATATTCTTGAGTATTAACAAACCCTATTGCGTTCCCATCTGTATTGAAATTACGAAATTTCAAAATAACCGATTTTTCAAATCTTAAAGGTTGTGAATATGTCATTGAATTAATTGTTGGTTCCGATCCATCGGTGGTATAACGAATACTTCCAGTTTTACTTAATCTACTATCTGAAATAAGTTTAATTTCAATTTCATCTTCAAATTCACTCCCAAAAGGAATTGCTCTAGTCATTTGATGACCAAAATTGTTCATTGGAAAATTTTTAAACCCCAACTGCAATGCAGGTGAATTTTCGGTCACACTATAATCTCCATTTTTTGGGTCAACAAATAAAGGTTTATCAATTTTAGAATTTTGATCATATCCTTCTGCTTTCCATTGCTCAAAATTATTCTCTTGGCTAATCTGATTATTCTCCGGGAAATTTACATTCCAGTATAAATTATTATCATAATTATTACTCCATTTTGATTGATCTGTCATTCGAATAGGCCTTATAAAGATATCGGTTGGCGCCTCTTTACCTGGCACTTTGCCAGCAATAACAAATATATTTTCATACACTTCATCTTCCGATGCTCTGGGCCATACGTGCCAACCTAACGGAACAGCACTTACTGTTATATTATTGAACACTTTTCGAAACATACCATCCCTAAGTTTTATGGTAGAGCCTAGGTTTAAATTATTATATATTTCGTAGAAACTGGACCCATCGTCCAAATCAATTGTCCAATTTCCTGCACTAATCGATTTTCTATAATTAGCAATTCTATTATTTCTAATGATTACGGGATCTATGGCATCTAACTTCACATATTCTTTGATAAAATCCGTATCAGCATTACCTCCCGCTCCTAGCCATTGACGTTCGCGACCCCAAGAATTAAAAGGACCATGTTCACCGGTTTCTCGTACCGTTTCCCAAATATCATTATGTTCTATAATGTGTCCGCCCCATGTTCCATCATTAATACATATTCCCGCTCTTGGACAATTATAAATTGTATTATATGTCGCTGTAATTTTGTGGCTCATAGAGATATACACACCTGCTACTTGTTTACCATAATCTCCAAAATCATGCATAATATTATTTTCCACTATACAGTCTTTAGGATAGTCTGGTGATTTCGGACCTGGTTTCAAATCCATATTTTTTCGCATTTCTGCCCAATCTTTTCCGTGAATTTCTTTATCATCCCAGGTTTGATAAAAGCGTACTGCATCTGGTGACCCAACTAAGGCAACTGCACTTTCCCCAATATGATAAAAGCGACAATCTGAAACTGTATTATTACGATTATACGAACTCATAAAAACACCATTTCCTCCTAAATATTGAAAATTCGCATCGGTAATAGTACAATTTTCTGCTCCTTCCAAAAAAATCGCTCCTCCACGATGTATAGCCCAATCACCACGAGCTACTGGCTCATAAACTTCCATAAAAGTGGTGGTACTATGAGTAAAATCAATTCCTCTTATAGAAATATATTTTACAGAATTTTCTCGATCTCCTTTTATTTGAATTAAATCTTTAAGCACTGGAACTTCTACTATTACAGTATTTAAATCAAGTGTTTCTTCAGGATAATAATAAAGTAGTTGTTTTTCTTCATCTAAAAACCATTCTCCGGTTGCTGTAAGTTCCTCAAAGATATTATCTATAAAAAACCAAGAAGCATGTTGGTCTTTACCACCAACACCATACGCACGTTGTAATTGCCAGCCACCTTCGCCCAAATGTATCTTGCTTTCTTTTTTATCAAAATCTTTAATTCGGTATTGCATGTTACCCCAATTATGACTTTGAAAAGCATGAAGAATCCCGGTTTCAGGCTTCTTCCAATTTTTATTCTTAAAATCTTCCGGTTTAAATGTTATCCATTCATCATATCTACGATCTGTACCACCGGATACTTGCAAATAACCTTTTCCACCACGCAATGGGTTTTCGTAATCAAAATCTGGAAAACGTGAACGCACTTGTTTAACTCCATTTACAAATAACTGATCAAAACTTGTACTTGACGGCACCTTTGTAACATATATCCCTTCTTTATGTAATTTCCATTTTAAATCATCTAAAAGTTGAGATCCTTTTACGACAACCTCAGCACCAGGCAGACTAGAAAAAAGTATTGGATATTCTGCTGTGCCCGAGCATTTAGCATCCAATACAATTGTTTCCTCTAAATAATAGGTTCCTTCAGCAAACCAAACCGTTATTGTTTCTTTTCCAGCAAATTCTTTCAAAACTTCGACAGCTCTACTGAATGAAGCAAAGGGAGAATCTTTTGTACCCGCATTTTCATCATTACCTTCTACTGAAATATAAATTTCTTCTGCACTATATATTGATGTAGAAAAGATGAAAACAAAAAGTAAAACTATTTTAAATACTAGTTTCATATACTATTAACAAAGGTTCTATTTCGATTGATTCCAAAGGCGATAAGGATCATCATGCGATTCCATTTCCGCTAATAATAGCGCTTCCATTTCGGCTAGTTTTTCGCTATAATCGGGATTATCCGCTAAATTAGTTTGCAACTCCGAATCCTTTTTATGTTCTTTTACATACTCATGAGGATTTTCTGCCAAGTTAAAAAGTTGTGTTTCACGAACAGCGCCATCCATCATATCATATTTAATAAGTTTCCAATCTCCTTTTTTAACCGTCCGCATTCCAGGTTTTGTACCACCAGCATAAACACCATACATTACATCGCGAATTTTATCCTTTTCCCCATTTATAATAGGTTTAAAACTTTTGCCTTCCACAGTATTTGGCATTTCTATACCAGCCAAATCAACAAGCGTTGGCAAAATGTCTAACAAGTAAATATTACCCTCTACTCTTTTTCCTGCTTCGATTCCTGGGCCATTAACAATAAATGGAACGCGCCAAGTATGTTCGTACAAGTTTTGTTTTCCCATTAAACCGTGTCTACCAATAGACATTCCATGATCAGAAGTATAAATAATATAGGTATTGTCTAACTCACCCATAGCTTCTAATTTTTTTAGAACCTTGCCCAACTGAATATCTATATTTTCTGAACAAGCATATTCTCTACCTAACTCATTTCTTACTGTTTGTTCATCTCTATTTTTCCATACACCGCTTACCCTTTCTTCATCACGTAGTTTAGGATGACCATGAAAAAAAGGATGTGCCTCTAAATAATTATCTTGTAAAGGAGGTTGTTTATCATTTGCAGGAGGAAGGCTTAATGTATCGATATGATTTGTTGCCCCATATTTAGCTAAAAGCTCTGGCGTACCATCTCTTGTGTCATGAGGATGTGAAAAACCAAAATAGATTAAAAAGGGATTTTCATCTGCCTTATTTTCGCGTTCATCTAGGTAAGTCAATACTTGTTTTCCGTGCCAAGCACTACCAGTTTCTTCCGTACCGCCTCTTTTGGTAGCATCGTGTACAATGGTGAATTGTTCATTAGCGGCAGGATATGAATTACCCTTTTTGCAAGTACGCATAGTACTATAGCCAGCATTATTAAATACTGCGCCCATAGATTGCTTTTCTAAGCCCACAGGATTATTCTGATTTACAAAATCTCCTCTAGAGGGCAAATGCCATACTGTACGACCTGTCATTATCATATGTCTTGATGGTGTACAAACCGCACCAGACCAGGAACCCATATGTCGTGCACTTTCAAAGACAATTCCTTCGTTTGCAAGCTTAGTAATATTAGGTGTTTCTAAAATTGATTCCGGGTCATACGTTTTCAAATCGAATGGTGACTGGTCATCAACCAAAACAAACAAAAAATTTGGTCGTTTTTTGGTTACAACCTTTTCTTCCTTGTCTTTACAGGATGACACAATCATCAAAACTAAAATTAAATATAGGTAAGGTCTAAAATGCATTTTCATAATGTTCTATTTTCCTTTTGGTTTGATTAAATCTTTCCAGTACTGGACGCTATTTTAACTAAAGATTTTGTCTAGTTCTTGAAAAACTATTCTCTAGCGGGTTGTCAGGTAATGTTTTTTGAAATCCTTTTATTTTACCTAAAAGTTCTTTTACTTTTTCTGGATTCCCCCCTGCTACATCTTCTTCTTCAGCCCAATCGATAGTGAGATTATATAATTCTGTTCTACCCATTTCACTATTGGTTAGAAGTTTCCAATTGTTTTCTTGAATCGAGGCGCTAGGCCAAAAATTTGGTCGGCTACTAGAAAAACGCCAGTCCCAAAAAATAGGTTTATTTCTATTGAGTTCATCACCAAAAATGGCTGGTACAATACTAATTCCATCCGACACATAGTCTTTTGGTAAATTAGTCTGAGCTAGTTCTAAAAATGTAGGCAGTAAATCTACAGTAGCAAGCGCCGTAGTTTTATTTACTACCCCCGCTGGCGTTTTACCTGGCCATCTCACTAAAAAAGGGATGCGCACACCTCCTGCAAAGAGTGAACGTTTACGACCTTTTAACCCATTTGCTTCACCAACAGAATAGTACGTTCCCATGCCAGGGCCTGTAGAATTATCATCTATTGTTTTACTTTCTCCTGTTATTTCTGGCCCATTATCAGATGAAAAAATAACTAAGGTATTTTCATCAATACCCAAATCTTTTAAAGTTTTAAACAGTTCACCAATACGTGCGTCGTATTCCGCTATAACCGCGGCATAAACTTGTTGTTGCTCACTTAAATACGCAAATTGCTTTAAATATTTTTCTTTAGGATAATGTGGTGTGTGAGTGGCATGAATCCATGCATTTACAAAAAATGGTTTTTCTTTATTTTTCTTTACAAACTCAATAGTTTTATACAAGGTAGAATCGGCTTGCATTTGGTGTAAACTACTTGGCAGATTAAATGCTCCATAATCGTCATATCCATATGCTATAGGAGAAGGTCCGTCTTCGACATGCGTATTTGATAAATGCCATTTACCATAATGTGCTGTAGTATAACCTGCTTCTTTCAACATTCTTGGCAGCATAGGAGCTCTCGGGTTTAACCAGTCTGGCATATTTCTTTTTACATGCGACTCAACAGAAGCAAAATGACCATGCACACTATGGCGCGCAGGAAACTGACCCGTCATAACTGCTACCCTACTGGGAGAACATACTGGATTAACTACAGAAAAATTTTGAAAATCTATGCCCTCAGCGGCCATTTGATCAAGGCTAGGAGTTTTGCAAAAGGTGCTCCCATGTATTCCCAAATCTGTATAACCCCAATCATCAGCGAAAATAAATATGATATTAGGTAAAACTTTTTCAACTACCTCATCATTTTTCGGTGCTATCTTCGCTTGTTTTTCACCGCAAGAAACTAACAGCAAAAGAATCGCTAATGGATTTAAGAATCTCTTTTTTAAATTACTAATTTTCATAATGGTATTAATAAACTATAATGAAATTGAACCTACTCCATACTAATTGCAGGGGTAAGTCTTATTTCCTTAAGACTTGCACTATTACTATTTCCATTTACAAGAGTTATCGTTAAAGAGTGATTTCCTGGTTTCTTAAATTTAAGTAGGCCCATTTCGTAATATTGGTAAACACTTGATGAATTTTGTTCATTTTGCACTACTTCACCTTCATCTGATTTAATTTTCCATACTAGTCGACCTTCACCAGTATAATTTAAATCTATTTGATAACTACCTGAATCTTTAATTTCTATATCCCAAGTGACTTCGCTTTTGTTTGTCCAATTTTCAGCTTGCTCTATATGTTTCCATTCTCCAAATTTTTCCATCCATTTTTTTTCTGCAATGGTGCATTCTTTTGCACTTGCAAAATCTACTGGTAATGCGGTAGAAAATACTGGATCTATATAATTTGCAGGTATAACTGCCAATGCACCATCAACAGCAACCTCAATTACAGAAACCGATTGCTCTGGTCTTCTAACTGGCAAATTAATACTCACCCAATTACCGCTTTTTTCTAGCTCCAGACTCAACTTCTCCCCATTAACCAATAATTTAGCGGTATTGATATTATTTTTTAATCCTGGCAGCCATAACTTACCATCCAATGGCCATTTATAAACACATAAATTTAATTTGCCGTCTTTAGATATTGTTACATCACCCCAAGGCAAGGCATGCCTCCAAGGTGAAGCGTTAGCATTATAAATTACCTGAGGATATCTACTAATCCATTCTCCAGAAGCTTTAAGAGATTTTACTGCTTCATTAGGTATAGTACCATCTGGTGCAGGACCTACATTTAACATATATGTACCGCCACGAGCTACTGTAGAAATTACACTTTTCAATATCCGTTTTGGGCTTTTCCAATTTTGATCATACCAAGCATAACCCCAAGAGTCGTTAGTAACATCTACGGTTTCCCATAATCCATCAATATTTTTAAGAGGAATATTCATATCGCCTAATGACTGATAATCACCCAAACCATGACCTGCACGACCAGAAATCATAGCATTTGGTTGATGTTTACGAACCACCTGTACCAATTCTTCGACATACTTTTTTTCCATGTCTCCGGGCGTATCAAACCATACCATGGCAATATCTCCGTATTCCGTAACAATTTCTTTCACCTGAGGTAGACATTTCTTTTTGAAGTAATAATCAAACCCTACTTCTTTTCCTTTTTCATTTAATTTAGGCCCTCCATTACCTCCGGGGTATGTCCAATCTTGATTATGAGAATAATAGAACCCAAATCCCAATCCCAGACTCTTACACGCTTTTGCCAATTCTTTCATCGGGTCTCTTGCAAATGGGGTTGCTTTTACAATATTAAAATCATTGCTTTTTGAGTTGTACATAGCAAAACCGTCATGATGTTTACTTGTAATTACAATATATTTCATACCTGCATCCTTCGCTAATTGTGCAATTGCTTGAGCGTCAAAATTTACAGGATTAAAATTTTTAGCTTCTGCCTTATATTCTTCAACTGGAATTCCAGCTCTTCTGGGGTTCATTATCCATTCACTAATACCATAATAAGTAGAATCCTTCCACTTATTTCCAATATTAGAATACAGACCCCAATGAATAAACATGGCATAATTACCATTATCAAATAGTGCTGTCCGAGATTCAGGAGCCTTTATTCCTTGCTTTTTTTGATTTCCCCACATTTCATCCATGCCTTTAGGCTCATCATCTTGCGCCTTTAGAAAACCAACAAGCATTATAAATGTAAATACGAGTATCTTTTTTAACATTCTCATTTTCAATATATGGTGTATTGATTCAACAATTTCTATGTGCAGTTTCCTTACCACTTTTCACCTTCACCATTTCGGCAATTGGAGGCGAATACTAAGTTTAAATTTAGAGGTACCAAACAAGTATTTATTTAAACTGCTAATGATTTATAAATCACATCAATGCTACATCAAACAAATCTATATTATCGAAAAGATGAAAGCCACCTATTAATAAACCAAATGTGATACTATTTTTGCATCAGGTGAGAATTTGAATGATTTTAGGTGCAAAAAGCAGGTGAAATTTTACTAATTCATAATTTTGAGAGACAATAATTATTTATTCAGCAACTATATTTACAATAACTCTTTGATATCTAGTTAAGGCAGGCACACCATTATCCGTAACTTCAAGAATGAAATGGGTGGATTTACTTTTTTCAACTTTTGGTGCTATAAAAGAAACCGATTTTCCATTTTTAGCAACTTCTAATTCTATAAGATGACCTTTTAAAGTGCCGGGTTCACCGTAAGCAATCCAATTAAATTGAAGCTTATCGCCATCAGGATCTATAGTGGCAGAGCCATTTAAAATCACTTGGTCACCAGATTTTACCCCTAAAACATTATCATGTGTAAGTTTCACTTTTGGAGGGTGATTTGCTTTTTTATAATCTTCTGTATTACTCCAATCAATTCTCGCAGCAAAATCATTTTGGTAAGCTGATCGCCAGCGCCAAATAGTTGCATGCTGACTCGTATGGTGTCGTTTTGTTATGCCACTATAAACTTCATCTTCTGCATTCGTCCAAATTGGTCTAAGTTCAGGTTCATACATGTACTTTTTATATTGCGGAATGTATAATTCATATCTACCACCCCAACTTCCATAATCGGGATGTTCAAAATCATTAAGACCATTGTGGACTAATCCTAAAAAGGATGGCGTATCACCTTCCATTAAATACTCGGTATGCGGATGTTCCGCTCCTAAAGGACCATGATTTTTTCTAATATTTTCATCTAACCAAGGATTATCAACTAAAGTAAAATCCGGGCCATCAAATCTACCATGAAACTTATCACCCGAAATTCCTGGCCAAGTAGCATAATGGTATTGACCACCTCCGTTTTCTTCATAACCCGGACTTACGATATAAAATACATTTTTAAAATTATTACGTATCCATGGGCCCGTATTATCCTGATCGGATATTGCATACACTCGAATTTTTGAAATTAATTTTTCTAATTCTTCTGGTGATTTAGTACGCTCCAATTTATACAGCGCTTGTGCCAAAACATTAGTTCCACCCCAAGCAGTAATCCACAAAGGTCTTGTATCTACTTTTTCTATAGCCGCTATTAGCCAATCGGAACCTTCGGTATCCTTATTTTTACCAACTCCATCCATACCGAATTCAGATCGCCCTTTTTTGATAATGCTTTTGAGTGCATTAGCGGTAGGGTATCCTTTTTCATGAATTTCTAAGTTATCTCTTACTTTACCATATGCATCAACTATTTCATGAATACGCCAATCTGCAACTTCATTTCGCATCCAATTTGAAGTAGTTGCAACTAGTCCTTCAATTTCAAAATGATTAGCATACAATAATAATCGAACCAAAGATTGAGCGTCATCAGGTTCATTTTCAATATCAGTTAAAACAAATAATCTAGTTTTCTCCTGTTCTTGACTATACACAAATGCAATATTGGCCAACAACATTAGTCCAAAAGTAATGTGGTAAATAAAATTTTGTTTCATTTAGATATCGTTAACTGCTTTTCAAATATAAAAGCATAAAATTCATTGTTCTACATTAGTTTATAAACCCTAAGGTATTGGCTTAAAACTATCCGTTCTAAAAGGTCGAGCCGGTAAGCCTGCATCATTCACCAAATTAACTTCAGGCTTCGCAGAAAAGGCATATCTCACATATAGTGGTTGTTTTACTTTAGTAGAAGTTAAAATCACCTTTTCTCCTTTAATTTTAGCATCCGCTAAATACCACTCTTCCGAATCGTTAGCCAACCAAAAAGCTAAAGGTGCATTACCATCTTTAGTTTTTAAACCTGTACTATTTTCATAGGTGATAGTAATAAACTTCCTAGCAATATCTATGCTGCTAAATATTGGTCCCTCAGCAACAATATTTTTAGTACTAACGTTCTTTTCAGCCAAAAGTGCTAATCGTTTTCCGATAGGCAATTTATCTTTAGGATGAATATCATGAACTTCACCCAAATCTATAGTAGTTATCATTTCAGCATTCGGCAACTCCAGAACTTTATACTGTGATTCTCGAAACCAGGCCCAAGAAAGGTCATCCGGTCTCTCAGCACTTGGGTTATTTTTATTCTTCTTATTCCCTACAAATCCAGGCAATGTAATTCCCATAATTTGTAATTCTTTATTGTTCCATAATTTTCGAAGATGCTTAACCCAAAGTGGAAGTGATTCTCCATATTGCAACATTGCTTCAATCGATTTAGTATTAGCTTCACCCTGGTACCAAACTAAACCGCGACAAGAAATAGGAATTAAAGGGTTTAGCATACTATTAAAAATAATATTAGGTTGCGTACGTAAAAAAATATCTTCTTTAGTTGTCCTTTCTTTTCCTTTAGCTAATATTTCTACAATTCTTTTTTGCTTTGCAGTGTCTGCATCAAAATCGTTCATTATTGAATTGAAGTGCGGCAATTGTTTTGTCATTGCCCTTGGCATCCAACCTTCAATAGACGAACTACCCCAAGAGGTTAAAATAATACCGACAGGAACATCAGTAGACTTCTGTAAAAAATGAGCAAACGAAAAGGCAACTGCACTAGAGGGGTTTTCAATTTTCCACTCCCCTTTTACATATTTCTGTTCTTCGAATGATACCGTTCTTTGTATTTCTAAAGTTCGAATATTCTTAATCACTCCTTCCAATGCTTTGATATCTGGAATATTATTATATCCCATTTGCATATTAGATTGTCCAGAACATATCCAAACTTCGCCAACCATCACATCATCAAAAACTATAGATTCAGTTTCGGATTCGACTTTAAAAGAATAAGGTCCACCCGCCTTTTGTGACGGAAATACAACTTGCCATTCTCCATTAGAATTAGATTCATTTTTTACTGAAACACCATCTATAAAAACAGAAATCGTTACATCAGGTTTAGCTTCACCCCAAATATTCAAAGGCATATCCCTTTGCAGAACCATGTGTTCTTGAAAAGGGGACCCAAGTTTTAATTCTTGAGCAAAAAAAGTAGTGACCGATAATAGAAAGAATACAATTTGTAAGCTAAATGTTCTCATTAAGTTAATTTACTTTGCTAAATACGTGCCTTGATCAAAAGTAAACACATCCGATGGTGTTCTTGCTTGCTCAAGTATAGCTTCCATTTCTGAAACCAATTTAGGATGTTCACTAGCTATATTATTTGTCTCGCCAATATCATTTGTGAGATTATAAAGTTCTAATTCAGACTTATCCTTATTAAAGACATTATACTTTACAGCTTTCCAATTATCTTTTCTAACGGCTTGCCTACCTCCTCTTTCATGAAATTCCCAATACAAGTATTCATGAGTTATCTGATTTTCATTTTGGCCCAACAAAGAAGGTAAAAAGGAAATTCCATCTAAATCATCAGGTACCTGGAATCCGGCTATTTCTGAAAGTGTTGGAAAAACATCCCAAAAAGCTGAAGGATGTTCCGTTTGCGAATTAGGTTTTATTTTTCCTGGCCAACTTACAATCATAGGTACTCGAATACCACCTTCATATAAATCTCTTTTCACTCCTTTTAAGGGTCCATTACTATTAAAGAATTGAGGGTCTGCCCCACCTTCTTCATGTGGACCGTTATCTGAGGTAAAAATGATTATTGTATTCTCTGCTAAACCTAATTCTTCAACTTTAGCTATAATATCTCCTACTTGCTCATCTAACAAATCAATCATTGCGGCAAATGCGGCATGCGTTTCTTTTTGGGAACGATAGGGTCCTAAATTAAATTCAGGTCCTTCATCCTCCCCTTCATAACTTTTATCAGGTGAAAATTTAGCTCGGTACTTATTCATATATTTTTCAGGTGCTGCTAATTCTGCATGTGGAATAATCGATGGTACATATAAAAAGAAAGGCTTGTCTTTGTTTACATCTATAAATTTCAACACTTCCTTATGAATAAGTTCTGGAGCATATTGGCCATCGTTTTTACCGGCGTTCTCGGAAAGAACAATTGAATCGTTGTTAGACCATAAATGGTAAGGGTAGTAATTATGACCTAGTCGTTGGCAATTATAACCGTAAAAAGTATCAAAACCTTGCTTCATGGGGTCGCCTTCTGACCCAGGAAATCCCAAACCCCATTTACCAAACGCACCTGTCGTATAACCTGATTTTTTCATAGCCTCTGCTATAGTATACGTGTTATCTGGAATTGGGTACTGCCCTTCTGGTTTAATCTCTTTATTACCTCTAACTACAGTATGCCCAGTATGCATGCCAGTTAAAAGTGCAGATCTAGACGGAGCACAAACAGTGCTACCTGAATAATGTTGCGTAAACAACATACCATTATTGGCTAATTTATCTATGTTAGGAGTACTAAACTTTTGCTGCCCATATACACCCAAATCACCATAACCAAGGTCATCAGCTAGAATGTAAATGATATTAGGCTTAGTATGGTTATTTCCTTCAGTAACCGCCTCTTTCTGCTGATTCTTATTTTCTTTGCAAGAATTCACAAAGGCAACTAAACTTAAAATTGCTGCTAATACAAAAGTGGTTTTCTTCATAGCAACAATTTAATAAACATAAATTAATTACCAAATGTTCTGTAACTACAAATAGCAGTTTATTTAGTTTATTATAAAAGGATAAGGAATAAAAAATTGGAATATTCTCCAAAAAAATAACCTATTCGGGAATTGACTCTCCAAATTTATATTTAATTCTATGAATACCATCTTCTACTTCACTAGAATAAATTATCCCATTAAAATAATCTATTCTAATATCTGTATCAGCATTGAAAAATATGGTTTCTATTTCTTTTGATTCAAACTCCTCAGAAAGTGCTAATAAGTCAGAGTCAACATCAATAGTAAAAGACACCTTACTACCATCTTCTTTTATTCCATTTAAACTAACATTTCTTGCTCCATTTCGGATTAAGTACCTTAAATGTAAGAGCATTCGATAATCAACAAACTTGTACATAGGTATATTAGTTTCTTCATCATATGAGAATACATCATCTTCTGTATAGTAAATATTACCTGTTAAAGATGAATTCAAATCCAGTCCGTTATCGCCAGTTCTGAATAATCCTGCCGATGAAAAAGCAAAACCTGAAATATACCTATTGCCGAATGGATAACTCTCTATTTTATATTTTCCATCTTGGGATATAAATAAAGTTCCTCCTCCTTTTTTAGTGATATTGTAATCAGTATTTACCAATACGGCATCCAAGACATCATATTGCCAGCCCTTTTTATAATTAATAGAAGAATATTTTTTCAAATTTTCATCTATCGATTTTTTTCGTGCAATTTCCATCCTCAGAATATTCATTTCAGCGTCAGCATCGCTCGCTCCTAGTTCTCCAAATAATTGCGAGTCACCAGATATTCCAAGGGCAAGATTAACATTGGGATATGCTTCATCATTCCATTGAAAACCCTTACAAGAGTTATGAGGCGACATCGAGCGTATTGTATTTAACTCCACCAATTGAGCAGTTTCTTCGATATTCAAAGGTGATTCCAATTCTGTGTCATCATCTTTTGAGCAAAGTGAGAGAGGAAGAACAGTAAAGACTAATATTAAAAATTTGGCGCTGAATATAAATGCTTTCATATAGTTAAAAAAATATTTTGGCTAATCTAATTAAAGTTCTAAATACGATGCTACTTTTTAGTTAGGAAACTACCATTCTTAGTTCCCTTTATTTATGGAATTTTAGTTTTATCTAATTATCTAAATTACAATGGGTAGTTACTCTCTTTTACTCTTCGAAATTTAGAACTTACTACCAGAATCACTTAATTAGAATTCGTTTCTAATTAAGGAATCTCTTTTTTTACGACTAAACTCGTGTTATTTAAATAACACCACCATAAACCATTTACAATGAGCACCTATATCAAAAATAGCCACAGTGATTATTTAAATATAAGCACCTCTCAAATGATTGAAGTGGACCGGTTGATGATAGAAGAGTACAACATTGAATTAATTCAAATGATGGAAAATGCAGGTCGCTGTTTGGCAATCCTAGCAAAGGAGCGATTTTTCAATGGAGATGTTGAAGGAAAAAGCATCGTAGTATTGGCCGGTACTGGAGGTAACGGTGGTGGGGCCTTAGTGGCAGCAAGAAGATTACACAATTGGGGGGCAATAGTAACCGTGTTTGTTACAGCCGAAGACAAAAATTTCACTCCTATTCCATTTCATCAATATAAAATTCTAAAACGGATGGGTGTATCCGTTCAGGTGGCCGATAAAATTATAACACTGAATCCTCCGGATGCTATACTGGACGGGATTATCGGATACAGTTTAAAGGGAGGCCCTAGAGGTATTGCCGCTGACATGATTCGATGGGCAAACGCACAAAAAGCTCCAATAATAGCTCTAGACACTCCATCGGGATTAGATTTAACAAGTGGAACGCGCTATAGTACAATAATAAAAGCAAATGCAACTCTAACTTTGGCGATGCCAAAAAAGGGACTTTTTGTTAAGAATGTCAAAAACATAGTCGGAGAATTATATGTGGGTGATATAAGCGTACCAACTGAACTGTATCGAGAAAAAAGCCTCGGATTAAATCCAGATAATATTTTTAGATATTCTGATATCGTGCGCTTGTATTGACCAAGAGAATTTGAGTTGTATAAAACAAACAATTATGATATTTCAAGTCCTCGTTTTTAAATAGCCTATGTTAAAATAAAGAATTTTCTTATCTTAAAAAGATACTCTAATAACTCAATATCAACCAAATAAGTTTACATGAAAAAACCAATAGTAATAGCAGAAATTGCATCGCTAGAAAATAAAAAACCAATACATGCACTGGTCAATGGTCTTGATTTGGTCATTGTCAAATTTGATGATGATATCTCCGTATTGTATGGTAGATGTTTGCATCGTGGTGCATTAATGTCTGACGGACACATAGACGGGCACAATCTTATCTGTGGAGTACATGGTTGGGATTATAGATACGATACAGGAGTTTCAGAATACAACAATGCTGAAGTGCTTCAAAAATTTACAGCTAAAATTGAAAACGAAAAACTTTATGTAGATGAGTTTGAAATTGAAGCATCTTTAGAAAAAAACGCACAACCTTTTAATCGAGACGAATATCTGGGAGCTTATGCTGATACACATCCAGAAGAAACAGAACCCTATACTGGTTATATTAAAGAACTTTCCAAAAATGGACTTAAGAATTTAGGACATCATGGATTTTCTGCATCAATGGGGGTAGATAGAAATACACTTCCGAAATGGAGCGACATACAATTTTTACCTGCTCAATTGGCAAGTCGACCATTATTAGACAACGAAGATGTAGCCACTAATGTCGTTATTGGGCCTAAAGCAAAAAAACCGTTATCCTTAGATATTCCTCTTTTTGTGAGTGATATGAGTTTCGGTGCTTTATCGCGAGAGGCGAAAATTGCACTCTCTAAAGGAGCAGAACTAGCGGGAACAGGAATCTGTTCTGGCGAGGGTGGCATGTTACCTCAAGAACAAGAAAACAATAGTCGCTATTTTTATGAACTTGCTTCAGCCCAATTCGGTTTTTCATGGGACAAATTAGATAATGTACAAGCCTTTCATTTTAAGGGAGGTCAGGGTGCAAAAACAGGCACAGGGGGTCATTTGCCAGGAAACAAAGTAAGTAAGGAAATTGCTGATGTTAGAGGCTTAAAGCAAGGTGAAACCGCAATTTCTCCAGCTACTTTTCCCGATTTTCATGGGGTAAATGACTTTAAAGATTTTGCTGCAAAAGTGAGAGAGCGTACCGGAGGAATTCCTATAGGTTTTAAAATTGCTGCCAGCCATATTGAGAAAGATATTCAGTTCGCACTCGACGTTGGGGTAGACTATATTATATTGGATGGTCGTGGTGGAGGCACAGGTTCGGCACCAACTATTTTAAGAGATAACATTAATGTACCTACCATTCCAGCATTGGCCCGTGCCAGAAAATATTTAGATCAAGTTAATGCAAAAGATGTAACCCTGATTATTACAGGTGGACTACGAATTGCTGAAGATTTTAGCAAGGCCTTGATGATGGGTGCTGATGCAATCGCGGTTTCAAATTCCGCATTACAGGCTATTGGTTGTCTTGGTATGCGCGCTTGTGGAAGTAACAATTGTCCTGTTGGGATAGCAACTCAAAAAGAATCACTTCGAAGTAGATTGATAATTGATTCTTCCGCTAAACAACTACATAACTTTTTTGACGCAACTAACAACCTTATCAAAGTAATTGCAAGAGCTTGTGGTCATGACAATATATCTAAGTTTAATTTTGACGACCTGTCAACCTTTGACCATGATATGTATAGACTTACTGGAATTAACTATGCAGGAATTAACTCAAAATAAAATTACATAATGACTAAAATGATTCACTTAGCTGCTCAATATTTGGCTACCGCAGGTAAAAGTTTTTTGGATAAAAAAGATGACGACAGTCATACCAATTTAGGATTCGATTACCAAAAGGGATTTTTAGAGACCTGGCAATTGAATGATAGTGGATGCAAAATAGCGCTGGATTACAAGCAGTTTTCTTTACATTGGATAACCAATAATACCACGCGAATGACCTTAACTCTGGATGGAAAAACCCATGCGGAAATCGTTAAATGGATGGATGAAGTCACGACAGCCCCGGGCAGAATTAAAACCTACTCATACAAACTACATTATAAGCTCCCATATGGCGAAATGACCAATGATTTTGTTTTTACAAAACCCTCTGAAGAGGAGCTGAACAAAATGTTGAGTTATCGAAGAATCGCACATCATGCCTTGGAAAATGTTGTGGACAAGATGAAATTTGATACAGCTATTCGCATCTGGCCACATCATTTTGATTCGGGAGGTTACGAAGTCCTAGATTCCAACAAGAATATTGCTGTAGGTTTTGGTCTGGCCATTCCAGATACCATTATAGCTGATTATTATTTGTACACCTCAGGGTATATAGGTCACGATGGTATCGATACTTCCGAATTCGAAACCCTTTCTGATGGCAAATGGCTGAATGACGGATTTAAAGGTGCTGTTCTACATATGAAGAATGCAGACGAAGCAAAGGCCAAAAGCTTTTTTAATGAAAGTATTGAAAAATATAGCGCTTTGTAATATAACAATTGAAATTCATTTAATTTAACGTAATGAGTGATAAAAAAGCAGAAAAACGTATTGATGAATACCTGTTAAGCGAATTGAATATTGATAAAGAAAAATTAAAATCCTTAAAGAAAAAGTTAGCAAAAATAGAACCGCGTTCAGAACGTGGAACCGAAACGCTCTTCCGTTTAGTTTCGAAAAATCACTATACTCTAAATGTAATGATCGATAGAAAATCAAATATTTTAATATCGATTAACGCCTTAATTCTTTCTATAATTCTTGGTACTGTATTAAGCCAATTAGACAAAGAGCCCCATTTAATTTTTCCAGCAGTTATGATGCTTTTTACCAACTTAATCGCCATAACATTTGCAGTATTAGCAACACGACCTGAAGTCAAACATGGTAATATCGAAAGTGACAATTTATTGTATTTTGGAAATTTTCAAGATATGGAGGAAAAGGAATATACGAACCAATTGACTGATTTAATTTACAAAGGGGATGATCTATACAAATCAATAGCCACGGATACTTTTTATCTCGGAAAATCCATTAGTAAGAAACACAGGCTTTTGCGCAAATCTTTTGATGTTTTCCTCATTGGAATCATACTGTCAGTTATAGCCTTTATTGCTTGTCATGTATTTTTCGGTGGAATGATTTAGCTTTTTTCTTTATTTCTTCAAATTAATGATTGAATCAATCATTAATTCTCTTTTTGATTTTGAGAAGTGAAGTCAATTTTATCTAGGACAATTTTTGATTCTTTTGAACAATACGAACCAACTTTAAATTATAAAAAAACAAAAAGCCTTCACAAATGTAAAGGCTTTACTTTTTTAGTGGAGAATACCGGAGTCGAACCGGTGACCTCTTGCCTGCCAGGCAAGCGCTCTAGCCAGCTGAGCTAATCCCCCTTTTAACGGAAGCAAAGAAAATGCTTTTCAGTAACCTAACAAAATAGTAGTTAAAGTTAATACAGCACTTTAATCTTTCTTAACACGTAATACCAAAACAGGTACAGGTGCAAAAAATTCCGATTTCAATATGGTACTTTTCTCCCATAACTTTTTAAAGAAACCTCTTTTTCTTCTAAAAACTACCAATAGGTCTGGTTGATGAGATTGAAAATGTTCAAGTACCCCCAAATATGTAGTTGGGTTTTCTGTTATTGTTAGATTTGAACAAAGATCCATTAAAGCTGTATTCACTTTTAAGTCGTCTTCCGTATATCCAGGAGTTTTCACCATTAACAAATTAATAGTTGTATTAAATTTTTGTTGAATAGTAACCAACGGATCTAAAATGCGTTTTTTCTTTAAGATTCCTGATTTAAACGCCGTTAGAGCAGTGCTGTAAGGTTTGAATTCCGAACCTTTAGGAACAATAAGCGCAGGAATATTTGTCTTTTTTATGATACTTCCAGTAGTTTTACCTAAGTAAACCTCCTCTTTAATATCATTACTTCTTGGAGCAAGAATAATTAAATCAATTCCTAATTCACGGTCAATTTCTTTTAACCCATCTGTAATTTCTCCATTATAAGTTGCAATTTTTATTGACACCCCATTTGCATCAACTTTTTCAATAACTTCTTTCAATCGCTCTTTACTACTTTGCGCTACTTTTTCAGTAATGTTAGCCAAGCTTCCTGTCTTCGCGGTAACAGAAAAAACATCCATAACAAAAACATTTGATGAAAATGCTCTTGCAAAATCTACTGCATATTGTAAAGTGTTTCCTGAATTGGAACTAGTGCCAATTGGTACAAGAATATTTTTCATTGGAAGTATGATAAAGATTAATAATTTAAATTTACAATTAAATTGGTCATTAAAGAATGATTAGACGTGCAAAGATATCGGATATTCCCGACATTCTTAACATTACTCAGGCTTGTGCTAGCCATATGATACAAAATGGCATCTATCAATGGAATATAGACTACCCTTCACGTATACACTTTGAAAACGATATTAAACGAGAAGAACTCTATATTCTATTATTGGATAACACAATTATCGGTGCAATAGCAATTTCAAACCTCATTGATAAAGAATATGAAACGGTAAAATGGCTCACCAAAAACAACAACAATATATATATTCATAGGCTTTGTATACACCCAAAATATCAAGGTAAAGGCCATGCACAAAAACTGATGTCATTTGCTGAAAATTATGCGAAAAACAACAATGTTATTTCTATTAGACTAGATACCTTTAGTCGAAATAATCGTAATCAAAAGTTCTACGAAACAAGAGGTTATCAAAAATTAGGTGATATCTTTTTACCCAACCAAAGCAAACATCCTTTTTATTGTTATGAACTTGTGCATTAATTATGAAAATAGAAAGCCCAACTATCAATTTCAAAACCATAAATAAGTTAGCAATCCCTGCTACAGTTGCCGGAATCGCTGAACCATTACTGTCAATAACCGACACTGCAATAGTTGGAAACATTCCTGTTGATGGACTAGAATCATTAGCGGCAGCAGGTATTGTAGGTTCGTTTTTATCGATGCTAATTTGGGTTTTAGGTCAAACTAGAAGTGCCATATCAGCAATAATTTCTCAATATTTAGGAGCAGGAAAAATTGAAGAAGTAAAAACACTACCCGCCCAAGCTATATATTTAAATATAGGGCTTAGCATACTTATACTTCTATCTACAGTTTTTATTATAGAAGAAATTTTTGAACTATTAAATGCATCTGGGAGAATTTTAAGTTATTGCGTTTCATACTATTCCATACGGGTTTGGGGGTTTCCATTAACACTTTTTGTTTTTGCTGTAATGGGAATATTTCGAGGGCTTCAAAACACATATTGGCCAATGATGATAGCAATAGTTGGAGCGATTTTAAACGTAATTTTAGACTTCGCATTTGTTTATGGCATCGATGGTTTTATATCTCCAATGTATTTAGAAGGTGCAGCTTGGGCAAGCCTAGTTGCTCAAGGAATAATGGCTATTATGGCATTCATTCTTCTAATTTCGAAAACTGATATTAGTCTAAGGTTAAAATTTCCTTTACACCAAGAACTAGGAAGATTGGTTATAATGAGTCTGAATCTGTTTGTTCGTGCAATTGCTTTGAATACTGCATTAATATTAGCCGTAAGAGAGGCAACAGCTCTCGGTGATAAGTATATTGGCGCTCACACTATTGCAATAAACATTTGGTTATTTGCTGCTTTTTTTATTGATGGTTATGGAGCAGCTGGCAACATACTTGGTGGACGATTATTTGGAGCTAAAAACTATAATTCTTTATGGCTATTAGCTAAAAAAATAGTTCTATACGGATTACTTGTCAGTCTCGTATTAGTCTGTTTAGGGTTTTTATTTTATCACCCATTAGGTCGTCTATTCTCCAATGAAAGCATTGTTTTGGAAACTTTTTACTCCATATTCTTTATTGTTATTCTAGGGCTTCCAATGAATACATTAGCTTTTGTTTTAGATGGACTATTTAAAGGTCTTGGAGAAATGAAATACTTGCGAAACACTTTACTAGCAGCAACTTTTTTAGGTTTTGTTCCTACACTATTTCTTGGCAAAGTATTGAATTGGGGGTTTTATGGTATATGGATAGCTTTCACCGTATGGATGATAATAAGAGGAGGAGCATTGGTATTTAAGTTTCGGCGGAAATTTCTACCCTTACTACAAAACACTTAATTTTGAGAAAAACATAGTTTTATGGCAACTAATCGAACTAACGGAAGTATTTATACTAAAATTGAAAAGAACATAGCCACAATAGAATTTGGCCACCCTGCTAGTAATTCTTTTGTTGCAGAAATGCTTGACCGTTTAACTGGTGAATTTAATAAACTTGCTACCGATATATCTATTACGCTAATCATCTTAAAATCTGAGGGAGACCGAGCTTTTTGTGGAGGTGCTTCTTTTGATGAATTAATGGCAGTATCAACATTAGAAGAAGGACAAGTTTTTTTCTCAGGTTTTGCAAATGTTATTAATGCAATGCGAAGTTGTAACAAAGTAATTGTTGGAAGAGTTCATGGTAAAGCTGTAGGTGGTGGCGTTGGTTTAGCAGCTGCTTGTGACTATGTATTTGCTACTGTAGAAGCTCCCATTCGTTTATCCGAATTAACTATTGGTATTGCTCCCCTAGTAATTGAACCTGCTGTTGAACGGAAAATAGGAATTGCCGCAATTTCAGAACTATCCTTAGCACCAACAGAATGGAAAAATGCGTATTGGGCGCAAGAAAAAGGACTTTATTCGAAGGTTTTTGATACTGCTAAAGAATTGGATAATGCACTGTATTTTTTCACTCAAAAATTAGCTAATTACAACCCAGAAGCTCTAATAGAATGGCGTAAAATTTTATGGAAAAATACAAAACACTGGGACACTTTACTTACCGAAAGAGCAGCAATTACAGGCAAATTAGTGCTGTCAGAGTTCACTAGAACTGCTTTGTCAAAATTCAAAAAATAAAAAATGAAGAATTTTAAAATTGAAATTAAGTGGGCTGTTAGATTCTCTTTTATTTTATTAATATGGATGTTTTTTGAAAAAGCAATTGGCCTTCATGATGTTCATATTGCTAAACATGCCATCTACACCAATTTATTCGGAATTATTGCCATAATTATTTATGCGTTTGCTTTAAAAGACAAAAAACAAAACTTCTTTAATAACATAATGAACTGGAAACAAGGTTTTATTTCTGGCATCGTATTAAGTACTGTCGTTGCTTTATTAAGTCCGATAAATCAATATATTATCAACACTTACATAACGCCTGACTATTTCAACAATGTTATCGATTTTGTTGTTGAAAATGGTAAAATGACCCGAGAAAATGCACAAGGGTATTTCAATCTCAAAAGCTATATGTTACAAAGTGCCTTTGGAGCATTAGCAATGGGAGTGGTTACTTCTGCCGTAGTTGCCTATTTTGTAAGAAGTAAAAGCCAAACCAACTAAAAACAGTATTGTGAAAACATTAAAAATCATATTGCTATCAGTATTATTATTAGGTATTGGATGTAAAGAAGAAGAAGAAAAAACTGCAGTAGAAATACCTTCAAAAAAATGGTATAAAGGAAACCTGCATACACATTCGTATTGGAGTGATGGAGATGAGTTTCCAGAGGTAATCTTAAATTGGTATAAAGAAAGGGAGTATAGTTTTATGGCCCTTTCCGACCACAATACAATTGCGGATGGAGAAAAATGGATTACTATAAAAAGCGATTCGATATATCAAAATGCTTTTAAAAGTTATTTAGAAAAATATGGTGAAGACTGGGTAAATTATAAGATTGATTCTGGTAAAACCAAAGTGAAATTAAAAACCTATGAAGAGTATCGCAATCTAACGGAGGAATATGGTAAGTTTTTAGTAATTCATTCGGAAGAAATTACAGATAAATTCGAAGACAAGGACATTCATATGAACGCAACCAACATTCAAGACAAAATTGAACCTATGGGTGGCACAAGTGTTGTTAATGTTTTACAACATAATATTAATCAAGTTCTTGAGCAAAGAAAGAAAACTGGAGTCCCAATTATGCCGCATGTTAATCATCCAAATTTTTTCTATGGAGTAAGTCTAAATGATATGATTCAATTAAATGGTGAACGTTTTTTTGAAGTTTACAATGGCCATCCAATGGTACACAACATGGGTGATTCAGTAAATGTATCTACAGAAGAAATGTGGGATTTAATCAACATATCTTACCTAGAGAACAACAAACCTATGATGTATGGTCTCGCCACTGATGATTCACACAGTTACCACCAAAAAGGAGCAACATGGAGCAATGCTGGCCGAGGTTGGGTTATGGTACAAGCCGATACTTTAGCTACCAACGCCTTGATAAACTCCTTAGAGTCTGGAAATTTTTATTCTACAACTGGCGTAGAACTCGAAAATATTACAATAAAAGGAGGTAAATATTCAGTTACCATAATAGAAGAACCAGGAGTTTCGTACAAAATAACTTTCTTAGGAAGCAAAAAAGAAAATACGAATCCGGTAGAATTTAAAACTTTTGAAGGCTCTCAAGCAAGTTTCGAATTAACTGATGATATCTTATTTGTTAGATGTAAAATAACTTCCACAAAATTGCAAGATAATCCTATTGAAGATATTTTATATGAAATGGCATGGACGCAACCAGTAACTAATGCCGAATAAGCTTTCGTATAATTCAACATTAATATTTACTTGGCTAATTTCTATATAGCACTATTTTTTAAATAATGAATTCAGTTGATTAACGGCCGATTGAGCTAATTTCTCACCTGCCCCAATATCATATTTAGTTGTACCTGGTGTTGTTTCATAACCGGTAATCATCGGCTTAAAACCTTTTGGACCTTGAGTAAAAGATATTTCGGTCGGAAAATAATCATAATCACCATTAGCTAGGCCTAATACCAATGTGTTTTTAAAAGGTGAATTTTCTTTAATGTACTTTCCAAATTCATTAAAAATCTCTCCAGGTAAACCTACTATAGCTACATCACCAATCTGAATTACCATTACTTCTAACAAATCAACTTCATTTTGTACTTTATGCATATCTACCCACCATTTCGCGTACAATTCTTCTGGTATCCCATCGGGTTGTAGCGCAGGCATGCCTTCTTTTTCAACCCTTTTTAACACAGTATTTGCCCATTGATACTGTTCATCAGTTATCGTCATTTTTTTGATAGAAACTTCTTCTCTAGAAATTTTTACATTTCCTATACCTGTTGCTGGTTTCGACTTATTCAATGCTTCTAAAGTTGCAACCCCTAATAGATATCCGACACGTTGACATTCTTGATACGTGTCTAAAAAGCCAACTTTATGATCTACCTGTGTTACATTCCCAGAAGGTGCATTTAAAAAAAGAACTCCGAATTCTTCACCTTTAGCTTTTTGTACAGATTCCGTTAAGTATCCAGGGTAATCGGCAGTATACAACCAATTATTCCCAGTAAGGGTAGTTGGATGACATCCAAAATTCACTATAGTACCAGTAGTTTTTCCGTTTTGTTCTATACTTACTGTAATTAATTCAGAGTCCTTTCCACCCAACGGTTTTTCTATAAAACCAGGTTCAAATTTCTCCCAAACCATATGTGTAGTGCCATCTATTGCTTTTAATCTTCGGTTATGCGAAACTCTATCTTCGGTAGTGCGCCCCACCATTAGTTCTGCTGGTTGAAGACTTTTATTTGCCGCAATAATTGCATCTGCTGCCTTTTGCAAATAACCTTTAGCTTCAGGCGCTTCTATATTCGATTTTGGTCCACTGTGGGTATGTGTGGCATGTATCAATATATCTTCAGCATTAATATCAGTAGCTGATTGAACATATTCCCGCATCATGTCAATAGATTCTACTGGAATATTACAAATATCAACAGAAAGTATGGCTGTTTTTTTTCCATTACTTCCTTCGGCTACCATTGCTTTACCGTATAAAGAATCATGAATACCGCGCGATGCATAATCATCACCTCTATAGTTTCCGACTAAATCAAGACCTATTCTCGGTGTATAATTCACTTTTGCATAACCTATTTTGAGTCCTGTTTTGGATTGATTAATCATTGTATTATTTCTCTGACAAGATTGGATTATAAAAGCAAATACCAAAAATACAAGTACCGACCCGCTATACCATATATGCTTATTTGAATTATTCATTATCATGATAAAATGCGATTTAATGTTCGTAACCAATTTCCATAGAAGATATTATCTCTGTCTTGATGAGAATATCCTCTATTTTCGAGAATAGTATCGAATTTTTGTAAATCAGCTATAGTATTAATATCATACGGAGTTTGCTCTAGCCCAAAAAGTCCATCTAAATCACTCCCAAAACCAATATGATTACTATTCCCAGCCATCTGACAAATATGATCGAAATGATCAACCAAAAGTTCCATATTAATATTGCATTCTTTAGGGTTATCTTTCCCTAATTTAAAGTCCGGGTACAACATCCAAGTGTCCAATGCACCACCTAGCATTCCATCTCTTTCTATAATAGATTTTATTTGATCATCAGAAAATTGACGTTCACCAGGAACAATGCTTCTACAATTTTGATGACTCGCTATAACGGTACCCTGAAAAATATCTAGTGCTTCGAAAAAACCTTTATCAGTAAGATGCGTTAAATCTAACTGCATGGGCAACTGATTCATTTCTTTCAATAATTCTTTACCAATAACAGTCAAACCACTACCGTCAGAATGTGTCCCAGCTGCATATCTACCAGGACCGAAATGAGAAATTCCAATGGATCGCAATCCTTGTTCATGAAAGGTGTGTAAGTAGTCTAGATTAACTATTGAATCGGCTCCTTCCAATGCTAAAATATATCCTACAGGCTTTTTTTTCTGACTAGCAGTATTTTCTGTCCACATTTTAAAATGCGATGCCAAACCTTCTTTCGTTGTTATTTGGACCATTTCACCCAAAGCTTCCATTTCACGATACCATGCCAATTGACATTGTGCGTGAGCAAAGGCTTGCTGAGGCGAATGCCACCCCGGAAGAGCCATTGTATGCAAGGGGCTGCCATTTTCTGAATATCTGGAAATCATAGTAGCTAGAACTAATCCTAAATTTCCTTCACGTAGTTCAGGAAGTGAAACTGTTCCATTACCACGGTCTTGATAATCTTTCCATCCTAATTCACTTTCCTTATCTCTTATTTCTTGTACCGTTTTTGTCAAATCACGGTTCATAGTCATGGCATTAGTAGCCAAATCTAAATGGGCGTCGATAATAAATGGCACTTTAGATGATTCTTTCATTCTGTAATTTTTGTTGAAGAAATGTTAGCTACAGTAGCATTATAACTTGAGGTTAATCGATGAATATCAAATGAGAATTTTTCAAATGTTTCTTCCCATTTTTTAGCTTCTTCAGGGGTGTAATCATAAAAACCTTTCCCATTAAAAACTCCATTCCCATCTGCTTTTGCAATATCATCAATAAGCTTAGGTACGGTTTTTTGATTACTTAATTCTGGAAACAAATCTTTCATAACAGCATGGTATGCTTTAAGCCCCGTTAAATCCATATACCTAAAAAGCCCACAGAACGCCATCCAGTGTCCTCCGTCGTTTTTACAAGCACGGTCTACATCTTCAACCGAAGCGTAACCATTTTCAACAAGATGAAAAGCTTCTCTATACATGGCATACATAATTCTATTAGTAATAAAACCCCTTATATCTTTTCGAACCAAAGTGGGTTCTTTTCCCCATTCTTTAGCGATAGCATGCAACTGTTCTCCAATGTCAATTGGACTTTTTTCTCCACAAACGATTTCTAAAAAAGGGGAAGTATATGAAGGTTCAGCCCAATGCATTCCAAAAAACCGTTCTGGTACTCTAAAATGATTCTGCAACATACTTATAGGCATTGCTGAAGTGTTCGACGTAATAATTACTTCATCGGAAACACTATCCTCAATTTTTTTAAATACTTCTTGCTTGATTGCAAGGTTTTCAAAAACACATTCCATTACTAACCAACAATTTTTTAGACTTTTGTAATCAGATGTGTAAGTAATGTTCTGTAACAACTCATCGGGCTTTTTGGTGGTAATGCCCTCATTGTAACACTCTACTAAAGAACGCCTAATTCTTTCTGGGGCCGATTTATCTATATCGGAGACTATTGGAGCAACTGCAACTACTTTTTGTCCATTTATTAATAATGCCGCTGCAATACTACTTCCCATCAAGCCAAGACCAACTATTCCAAGAGTTGCGTTATTTTTTAGTTTCATAGGTTTTCTATTTCAATTCTAATAGCGTTTCCTTTGCCATTTTTATAGCATGATCTATATGTTTTTCTTCATGTACGGCGCTTATATACCAGAGGCCTCTTCCGATAATTCGAACTCCTCTTTGTTGCATTCCGTGAATAAACATTTTAGATTTAGGCTGTTCATATGCAGTCAGTCCTCTAAAATCTTTTATGCTTTTTACACTCGCAAAACCAGTGTGAAACATTGGTCCTAAACCCTGAACTAATAAGTTTTGTCCGGTTTCTTCAGCTACTTGTCGTAAGCCTTTCATTAATCGATCACCAAGAGCAAATATACGTTCATGAGTGCCTGCCTCTTCTAGTACTTCTATAGTTCCTAAGGCAGCCGCAATTAGAGCACAAGCAGAATTCATTGTTCCTGCATGAATTACTTTCCCTTCTGTTATCAATTGCATCCATTCTATTTTTCCTACGATAGCCGAAATAGGGTAACCACTTGCCAATGCTTTAGCGAAAATGGAAAGATCAGGAGTTATATTGAAATACTTTTGCGCACCTCCTAATCCAGTTCTAAAACCTGTAATTACTTCATCAAAAATTAAAGCGGAATTATATACTGTACAGATATCTCTTAAGCCCTGCAGAAAACCTTCTTCTGGTAAAATACATCCGCTATTACACATTATAGGTTCAGTAATTATAGCGGCTATTTCATTATGATTTTCTTTCATGGTTTTTTTAACGAGCTCGATATCGTTCCATGGAAGTATGATAAATTCTTGTTCAACATCATTAGCAATTCCAGCGGTCCAGGGTAGCGAATTTGGATACTCTCTACTCCCCATTTTTTCTTCGTCTAAGGTCAATCCCCATGAAACATTGTCTAACCAACCGTGATAATGACCTTCGAAACGAATAAACTTATTTCGCCCAGTTTTGGCCCTAGCTACACGTAATGCGGTCTGTATTGCAGTTGACCCATCTAAGCAAAAACGCATCAATTCAGCTGAAGGAATGTGTTTATTTAATTTTTCAGCTAACTCTATTTCTAAAATATGTTGTCCAGCAAATAATTGCCCTTTTTCAGAATACTCTTGTACACGTTTTAATACATGTGGATGTGAATGACCAACAATCATTGGCCCTTGACTCAAGGTAAAATCAAGATATTTATTACCATCCACATCATAAGTATACACCCCTTCTGCATAATCATAGAATAATGCGTGTGGATGATTAAATTTTCGAAATTCAGAAGAAACACCACCTGCCAAAACTTTTTTAGAGCGCTCTAATAAAGCGGCTGATTTACTGTGGTCTAGTTGCATTTTTACATTCCGCATTGTTAAATTGTTATTTTTCGGTTTCTTGCTAATACCTGCCAACAATCAGAAACAATTCCATCTTTTATAATTGTTAGTTCTTCGTATAAATTAACAGTAGGGCATATATGATAAGGAATAGCTAAAAATGGTTCACCAATACTATACTTAGAAGTATCTGGAACATTTACTACCAAGTGCTCTTCAAATTGATTTACAATAATTCCATCTTCTAAATCCAAAATATCCACCCGTGGTTGTGGTGGATCTGATGCAGTAGCTTTTGTACCCAAATCAAAGCACATTGTAGTCTTATCTATAATTGAGATTACTCGTGTAAGAATAGTTGCCGCTGGAGTAAAAGGCATCTCAGAGAATGAAGACCCATAACCTGCATCCCAGAAAAAAATAGTGCCAGGGCTACATTCCAACTCCTTTTGTTTTGCATAAAAGGGAAAAGAAGGAGAACCACCAAGAACCACTGTAATTTTTCTATCTAAAAATTCTTCTACACTTATCCTTAATTCGTTTACCTCATTAAAAATAGTGTCCGTTTGTTGTTTTCTAATTGCTTCATCAGAAGCATGAACGTGTCCATCATACGCGTGAAGACCTTTAATAATTAGCCCATTTAATTTATTAATATCAGAAATCAATTCAAAAGCGTCAATAGTCTTAATTCCGGTACGATCCATACCCACATTAATATCAATAAAAACAGCAAGAGGTTCCGCTATAAAAAAATCTGAAAGCATTTTTGCCGATTCATTATTATCTACAAGAGCAGAAAATTGAGTTTCCGGGAATTTTTGTCTTAATTCTAAAAAACGGCTCGCCTTCGTTTTTGATAATTGATAGCTTAATAATACATCTACTGCACCTGCCATTCCTAAAAGTTCTGCTTCCGCGATGGTACTACACTTAAATCGGCTTACACCCTTAGAAATAGCCAAACCAGCAACTTCGATACACTTTACAGTTTTTATATGAGGTCTAAGATATGTAGATCGAGAGTTAGAAACCATGTTAATGGCATTATCAATATTCTTTTCTACTACTTCTTCAAAAACCAAAAGGGCAGGTGAATCGATTGTAGAAACATCTTCAATTAAATATGGTGCTGTATTAGTTATCATTAATTTTTCGGTAATTTAAAAATGATATCTATTTCTACTTTTATATTTTCACCTAATACCGATTGAACAGTTGTTCGAGCCGGCTTTATTCCATTAAAATAAGTAGCGTATACAGCATTAAACTTATCAAAATCAGCGATATCTTTTAAATGTACCGTACTTTTAAGAGCATCATCCATTGTGCCACCAGCAGTTTCAACAATTTGCTTAATATTATCTAATGTACGCTTAGTTTCTTCTTCAACACTGCCTAGTACAAATTTGCTAGAAGCAAAATCTACGGAGGCCTGTCCACTTAAAAATAACATTCCGTTATAAGCAACACCATCTGAATAAGCTCCAGTAACAAAATCTGAATCACGTTGTGGATGAGTAATTTTTATTTTTTCCATTAGGGTTTAATTCTTTTATGAGTAAATCAATGAAGTTCTAATTCTTAAATAATTCAATAAAAGAATGACTTCCAGCTCAAATTTATTTTAAATCAACCAATTTTAGTAATACCAAAAACTGATATTCTAATACAAATAATTATATTTAGATTCATTTTAATGACATATCTAACCACTAATACGAAGAAGAGTATCAATATTGTTAGACTATCCTTATGGAAACAACGGAAATCCGTTTATTCAAAGAATCCAATCAATCCTTTATATATCATGTAGAGGAAAAAGATTTCGGTATTTATCACCACCATCCAGAATATGAATTAGTTTACATAAAAAATGGGAAAGGAGTTCGTATAGTCGGAGACAATATTAACGAATTTGAAAAGAACGACCTCGTATTTTTAGGTCCATATTTACCGCATGTGTGGCGCTGTGATGATTCGTATAACAATCCCGATGGTTCGTTTTCAGGCAAGGGCTACGTAATTCAATTTCTGGAGGAATTCTTAGGAAAACCGTTTTTACAGTTGGCAGAAAATCAAGGACTTTCTACTTTTTTTTCTAAAACCTTTAGGGGTTGTAGGTTTTTTGGAGAGACAAAGAAAAAACTTGTAAGGATTATAGTATCAATGCATGGTATGAAACCGACTGAGCGACTGTATGCTTTATTATCTATATTAGAAATTTTAGCTACAACAGAAGAATACGAGTTTATTTGCAGTCCTGCTTTTTACATTACCGATAAATCATCTAAAAGTCACCCTTTGCATGACGTCGTTGAATTTATATTAAAGAATTTCAAAGAAGACATTAAATTAAAAGATGTGCTGGAAATTGCTAACATGTCTAACACCCAGTTTTTTTTAGCCTTTAAAAAAACGTATCGAATGCCCTTTAAAAGTTATTTACTTAAGTTACGTATTGGTTATGCTTGTAGACTATTAGCCGACCCAATGCGCAATGTTTCCCAAGTTGCTTACGAATCAGGATTTGAAAACCTTTCTAACTTCAATAGACACTTCAAGTCAATAAACCACTGTACACCAACAGCCTACAGAAAGAAACTGGAACGAAAAGTATTAACAAATTAAAAAAAATAAATTCCTTTATTTAATCCATTCTGAGTATAACTCATCATATTTTGCAATTGGTAATAATGGTTTAACATCAAATTGGTCCTTGGCATTTTTCAATTTATAAGCCTTCTTTAAAAGTGTAATATCTCTGCTTAATTTCTTAGTTAGAATTTGTTCACCGGTGCCATCAGTTACTCCGACCATCAACAGTTTTCTCGGTGCTAAAGTTGCCCTTAAATCAGGCAAATCATAAGCCGATAATGCCCCTGGAACTAGGCTATTTACGAACTTTGGATTGTACATTCGTGTAGAAGCTATAGTAGTATATGAATTATAAGGTTGTATAAGTGCGATACGTTCTATAGAAGTGTTAAATGCAGCTGCGTATAGTAGTGTCGGGCACAATATTTCCTTCGCTAATCCAAAAATCTTAGTAGTAGGGTCGTTGCGCTCCAACAACATTATAAGTCTATTTACATCACCTGCTTGAATACCAACAATACTTCTTTCTATAAGTACAGAACCAAACCACACATTATAATTGATTCCTTCAAGTTCGGAATCCATTCTAAAATTAACTGGTCCTACCTCCCCTACTCCAAGTAAGTCGGGAGCCAAAACGGTAAATCCTTGCTTAGCGAACCATTCAATTTCATTGCCCTCACTTGCTTCCGTAGACTTTCCCGAAGGGTTCAGATACAATAAAGATTTGCCATTCGACACTTCTGGTTTAAATAAAAGATAAGGAATTACATAATCCCCTTCTCCTTTTATAAAATTCATATCAATTGTATAGCCTTCCCGGTTTATACGACCTGTTAGCACAGGTTTATCAATTTCGGTAGGCGCTACGTACCCAGAAAGTTTTTTTGCTGAATTTAATACCGCTGGAAGATGAGCCGATAGATTACTTCGTTTTAAATTAAGTGTATCAATTAATCGCTCAACATTCCTACTATTTAGGCTAAAAACTGTCTCCCCCATCAACGAAGTTGATACCTGACCAGTTGGAGTCACTCTCATTTCTTCAGGACTCAGAAATTCTACCTCTAAATCAACAGGGCTTCCCGGATTTTTCAAATGTTTTTGAAAAAAAGCATACATGGTTTCCCTATTACTTTTTGTGCTTTTATGGGCTGGATAAACATCTACAGTAGAATTAAAACTGTCCGGTTCTCCGTAAGCATTATAAATTTTGGATACTTCTTCTGCTGTCTCTTGAAACCCTTGTACACTAAAAAAATCACCCGTCGTAGCCAAAATAAGTGCTGGTTTTGGAGCCCTTACAGATAAAAGGTCAGCATGATCTAGTCCACGAGCAATACCATTAAAGAGGTTTTGTTCACCATCTTGAGGACCAATAGATTGAAATAATCGTGTGTAATTTGTGATATAATTTTCGGGTGCAACAGCTAAAATACGTTCGTCAAAAGCTGCAATTTGTGATGCTTGTGTACCACCACCCGAGCGACCCGTAATTCCAATTCTATCAGGGTCTACTTCCGTACGACTAAGCAAGTAATCTACTGCTCTAATTCCATCCCAAATCATATAACTAGCTTGCGAACTACCAGTAATAAAAGTCTGCGCTCCAGAATAAGAATGACTCTTTGTAGTACTATACGACTTTGACTCTGGTTGATCAAAATATTCAAGGCGTTCTCCCTGGCCGATTGGATCAAAAGCAAATACTATGAACCCTTTTTTAACTAGATTCAGAATAATTTGTTGGTAAGCGGCATGATACCCATCTATCGTGTGTCCGCTAGTATATATTATTGTTGGTGCTTTGGCACCCTTTTTAAGTCCTTTTGGAATAAATAATGAAGATGAAACATAAAATTTAGGTTGCGATTCGTAAATAATATGCTCTACACTGAAATCAGTTTTATGCACCTTTCTTGTAATTTTTGCATTCAATGCTGTTTTTTTAGGGAAAGGTCCTACAATATCCATTAATGTTTTTTTGACAAACTTCTGTCTTTCCTTCCATTCAGATAATGTGCTTAAGCCAGCTATGTTCGCTTCCCGTTTTGCAAGCTGATCATAAGCTTGTTCTGCAATATGAAAATATTGGGCATTTGGAGCATCTTTATAAGTAATCCAGTTTTTTATCACTGGAATGTCTTCTTGTGCATTTATTTTTTGGAGTGACACTAAGGTTAAAACAATAATTGTGCTAAAATAAACTTTAAAATTTTTCATTGATGCTATTAAATATCCTGTCAAATTAAATTTATATTTCATCAAAAACAAAGTTCTAAACAAATCTTACAAAAAGCCATCAATTACTGATAAAAACGAGTCCTTATTATTATATTTATAAAGTTTCAGAGCGATAGAAACACATGAATTTAATAGAAAAAAATATCTTTAACTTGTATCAAAATAATTGACTTAAAAAATTACAATCGAGTCAAGATTTATTTTTAAAAAGATACTTATTGAACATCTAAAATGATGAAATATTGAAAAGATTTGAAAACCAAGTTGCGGTTATTATTGGAGGAGCACGAGGTATTGGTCGCGCTATTGCCGAGCGTATTATAAGCGAAGGTGGCCTTGTATGCGTTTTAGACGTTTTACAAAGTGAATTAGATATGTTAATAGAACAGAAAGTAGTTCAAAATGTTTATGCAGTTGATATTACAGATGAGGAGCATTTAAAAAAAACTGTACAAACCATAGTAGACTCATATGGCAGGTTAGACATACTAATAAACAGCGCTGGAATTGTAGGTCCTACTGCTACGAAAATTGAAAATTATAGTTCAGATGATTTTCAAAAAATTGTGAATATTAATCTTAATGGCGCATTTAATATTACCAAGGCAGTTTTACCACAAATGGTCCAACAAAATTATGGAAGAATATTACATATTGCTTCTATTGGAGGTAAAGAAGGAAATCCTGGAATGGTAGGTTATACGGCAAGTAAGGCCGGTTTAATGGGACTAGTAAAAGGTGTAGGTAAAGAATATGCAGATACGGGGATAACTGTTAATGGTTTAGCTCCTGCGGTAATTGCCACACCAATGAACAAAGATACCGACCCAGAAATGTTAAAATATATGACTTCTAAGATTCCGATGGGTCGATTAGGTACCGTAGAAGAAGTTGCTTCATTGGTCTGTTGGATAGTATCTAAAGAAGCTACATTTAATACAGGGTTTATTTTTGACATCTCCGGAGGTCGTGCCACATTTTAAGTTTTATTATTTTTAATTTTAAGAATTATATTAGACCATGCTACAAATAGATTTTAGTAATAAACGATACTTAGTTACCGGTGGTGCAGGAACAGGAGTGGGATCTGGAGTATGTGAAGCCATCGCTGCTTGTGGAGGACAAATATTACTCAATGACATAAATTTTGAGAAAGCCAAAACTGCCGCAGAAAAATACCCTAATGCTATCCCTATTCCAGGCGATGTTAGTAATCAAAAAGAAGTTGAAGGAATCTTCACCTTAATAGAAAAAGAATACGGTCCAATTCATGGGTTAATTAATAATGCTGGGGTTGGTCTTCGCAAAGAAGCACACCTTGCTGAAAAATCTGATTTCGACCATCTTTACAATATCGATGTTAAAGGTGTATGGATGATGTCAAAAGCATTCGTCAATCAATTAAAACGTAATAATATAAAAGGTCATATTGTTAATATATCTTCGGTTCATGCACATGAAACTTTAACTAAATATGCCATCTATGCTAGTGCCAAATCAGCGGTTGAAGGTCTTACCAAAGGCATGTCGATAGAATTAGGCGAGTTTGGAATACGCTGCAATGCAATAGCACCAGGTTATGTTGATTCACTACAGAATTGGGATGCAGCTGCATCTTGGACAGATGACCCAAAAGGTTTTTTCGAAGAACAACAAAATGATTATCAAAGCCTTAAACATGCTATAAATGCACGTGATTGTGGAAATACTGCAGTATTCTTACTTTCAGATTTAGCCAACTCAATTACAGGACAAACAATAATTGTGGATGCTGGTTTAACCAACTTATTGCATGCAAATAGTTTTATCCAAGATAAATAATATCATGAAAAAAAATCCATTCGAAAACGACGCCGATAGAAATTACCTTTGGGAAATGCTTGTAAATAGAGATATAAAAGCTTTTGTTCTTCAAGATTGGAAAATGGTTGAAAATGATTTTGTAACTGAAGGGTTTATGGGTATTGATGCAGGGAAAAACTACAATGTAGATAAGTGGGAGCTTAAATATCCTAATCTAGAGGCCTACAAAAACGAATGGTTATCGCAAGCTAATGACTTTTCGAAAATAGAACTAACAGAAGATAAAGAAGAAGCTTTTCATAGAGTTACCGATATGCTCGATATTGAAATAAAAGAAGGTGTTGCCTTACTCCATAAAAAATTTAGCGGCTCTTTTATTAAGAATGACGGTGAGGAGATACCTACAGATTGGCGTACATTATACCGTTGCCAAAAAATAGAAGGTACTTGGAAAATTGTCGGGTTTACTGGTTATATGCCACTAAACTTAAAATAGTTATTAATTGAAAATTATATTTATGTTACAGCATATTTTCAACTATTTTTAATAGACCATTCTTAATTTTGCTTTCTGCATTCACTTCTAAAAAACTACTTCTAGCTCTCCACGTTTCATAACCCCCTTTATCTATTTCGTGAGCAGGAGGAACGTAACCATCATAGGTGTTTGCCAGACAAATAGTAAAATAATCCTTACCCTGAAGCTCTTTTTTAAGCCACAATCCCGTTTCAGTAAATATTTCTCCACCTAAAGCACCAATAATTTGTTCTCCAATTTTTACAGCTTGTAAAGCAGCTATATGCTTATTTGGATAATCATTTAAAAGGATTTGTTCTCTTGCATACACCATAGCTATCCCATGTTCATCTATTTCAAGAGCATCAAATTTATTTTTTGCCAATATATTTTCTGCTAATTGTAATTGCTCATTATTTGGCTTTCTAATAGATAATTCTAATTCATTGTACTCAACTTTCAATTCAGGAGATTCATCCCATACCAAAGATTCAATTTGATCATAAATTACAGATGCAAGATCTTTTCCAATCATTTCGGTCTTTGCGAACTCTTCTTTTGGGAACCTGTTTGGATGTTGAAAATCCCAAGTATTTACATCAGCACCAGTACCATAACTCATAATTGGTACAAAGTCATCCCCGGCCTCAATTTGTTTCTCAAGATGTTTTGCAAAAGTGCCATAAAAGTCCGCGGTAATAGTATCTACATCCCAATCACCAGCATAATGCGAATTATAGTTCCCTAAAATAGAAATCCATTCATCATTAAGACTTTTAACAGCTAGAAAACCCACTTCAGCATCTACTGGAGCAGCAGAAGAAATAATTTGATCTTCAGCGCCAAAAGGATTAGTCTTAATCTTATCTAAATCTTTTGTAACCGGATTCTTCGCATTAAATCCATCCTTCATTAAATATCTTCTACATACTTGATATTCACCCAAACTAGTTTTACCAGAAGCAACTTTTGCTGGCTTCAATTTTTTTATGGCATCTACAACAGATTTTACGATTAAATTTGGAAGTAAATTCCTGTAATTTATATCGACAGCTCCTCCTAATAATCCGGCCACATTGCCAGCACCATGGGTATGTGTGCAAGCCAAAGTTATATTTTGTTTTTCTATTCCCGTTTTAATTTTAATTCGATTTTTAACTAAATCTAGAAAATCAGTTGGCATAATACAGATATCCACCATAACAAGCGCATATAGCATTTGTCCTTTTTTAAAAACTAGAGATTTAGAATACAATTGGTCATGAATAAATCGCGCATAGTGAGAGAAAAAATCTACTCCAATTATTGTTCCTTTCACTGGAGTGATGTTTGTTTTCGCTGCTCCGGCATAAAATATAGATGAATTTACAACTGTATTTTTCATATTTCTACTTTTAAAAGAATCAACCAATCTTTGCAGTTTTCCAATAATCGGTTCGATACCCTTTAATGGAATAATAAAGAATAAAGAGATAACAAGGTATTAGGATTAAAACCGAAATCTGTGGATTAGCACTATATGTATCTAATAAATCACCAAAAACTACAGTAACAATACCACCACCAATTAAAGACATTATCATAAAGGCTGAAGCTTTTTTTGTATGTCCTCCCAGACCACGAAGTGCTAGTCCCCAAATTGCTCCCCAAAGCATAGAAGCACTAAAGCCTAAAAAAAGCATGCAATAAGCACTATATATTCCTGTAGTGATATAGGTGCCAACCGTTAGAACAAGACCCCATATCGATGCAAATAAAAGCACATTTTGTTGCGAAACATATTTAGGTACCAATATCGAAACTAATAGATAACCAAAAAGCATAATAAACAGGGTATATGTACTAAAATGTCTAGCTGAACTCATGGGAATGTCTAAAGCTTGACAATAAATAATAATACCATCAATTGGAACTGTCTCACAAGCTCCAGCAACAAAAAGTGCTATTACGCCCATAACCAAATATGGATACTCGAAAACACTTTTTCTATCTTCTATAACTTTTCCATCTTCACCTGTTGCACTCGCCATTTCATCTACCTCAGGTAGTTTAGAGAAATAAACCAAACCGGCCACGGCAAAGAGTACAATTGAAATAATGATATATGGATTTACAATTTTTAATGCATATGCATCTAGGGCTGCAGATTTTTGTAGTTCGTTCAAGCCTTCTAAACTAGAAGATAGACTATCTGCATCCGCTAGAAAGACGCTTCCTAAAACGAATAAGCAAAATATACCCGCTACTTTATTTGCAATACCCATGTAACCGATACGCTGGGCAGCCCCTTCTATTGGCCCCATGATTGCGATATAAGGATTTGCCGCAGTTTGCACCAATGCTAAACCAGTAGCAGTAACAAAAAGACCTGCTAAGAAAAGAGGATATATTCTAGAATAAGCTGCAGGGATAAATAATAAAGTTCCTAGTGCCATAACACACATTCCCCATACCATTCCCCTTTTATAACCCGTGTGTTTCAGCACATACGCAGATGGAAGTGCCATAACGAAATAAGCAAAATAAGCGCAGAAAGCTACCAAAGTGGCCTCAAAATTACTGAGTTCCATGCAAATTTTAAAATACGGAATAAGAATACCATTTATCCAAGTAAGGAAGCCAAAAACAAAAAACAACAATCCAATAATAGCCAATGAATACCGATAAGATTTTTTATTTTGACCCATATGTATAAGTTAATAATCTATATAATTAAATACTTTATTCTCAAATATATTTTAAATACATTGGTCGAAGTAATATCTAAAATCGAATTAGTGATACTAATCCTTAATTTGATTTCAAAAGATATGAAATTGTGCTAGAAATAATAAGCCTATTATTTTTTCGTTCTAAGGTTTTAAAACGATTTTATGGATATTTTGAATTTTCTCAACGGCGACCTAATTTTTCCGCTTTTAGCCCTATTTGTAGTGGTTATCTTTTTTGTAAACAAAACTCGTGCACGTAGACGCTATAAGCGTTAAGCTTCTAGCAATTTGCACTTGAAGAATTGCTACCTTTGCTTTTTTCAAGTCATAGTATGTCAAAAATTAGAATAACAAAAGAATTTACATTTGAAACGGGCCATGCTCTCTATGGATACGATGGCAAATGTAAAAATGTACACGGTCATAGTTACCAACTTTCTGTAACCGTAATAGGTGAGCCCATAACAGACACTTCACATGTTAAACTGGGTATGGTCATTGATTTTGGCGATTTAAAAAAAATCGTCAAAGAAGAAATCGTTGACCCATTTGATCATGCCACTGTATTCAATAAAAACACACCGCATATTGAATTAGCTAAGGAATTAAGTGACCGAGGACACAATGTCATCTTAGCTGATTATCAACCAACAAGCGAAAATATGGTTATTGATTTTGCAAAAAAAATTAAAGCTAGACTTGCAAGTCCTATTCAACTCCACTCTTTAAAATTACGTGAAACTGGCACTGCCTTTGCCGAATGGTATGCAGAAGACAATTAAGGTCATCGGTTTTGTTATCTTTATAGCCTAGATGAAAAAAATTTCAGTTCCGACAGGCAAAAAAGTCTATTTTGCTAGTGATAATCACTTAGGAGCTCCTACTATGGAGCAAAGTCGCCCTCGTGAGAAAAAATTCGTTACTTGGCTCGATGAAATCAAACACGACGCAGCTGCCATATTTCTTTTGGGTGATCTTTTCGATTTCTGGATGGAATATAAAACAGTTGTACCTAAAGGTTTTACGCGAACTCTAGGTAAACTAGCTGAAATTTCAGATTCAGGAATACCTATTATTTATTTTGTTGGTAATCATGATTTATGGATGAATGGCTATTTTGAAGAAGAACTCAATATTCCCGTTTTTCATAAGCCACAAGAATATCTTTTAAATGATACTTCATTCTTCATTGGCCATGGTGATGGATTAGGGCCTGGTGACAAAGGCTACAAACGCATGAAGAAAGTATTTACGCATCCCTTATCAAAATGGTTTTACAGGTGGTTACATCCAGATTGGGGTGTTCGTTTGGCACAATACTTATCTGTAAAAAATAAATTAATCTCTGGTGATGAAGATGTTCATTTTCTTGGGGAAGACAAAGAATGGTTAGTGAGTTATGCAAAGCGTAAATTAGAATCGCAACATTACGACCACTTTGTTTTTGGTCATCGCCACCTTCCTTTGGAAATTGATTTAAATGGAAAATCGAAATATACCAATCTAGGCGACTGGATTTCGTACTGCACTTACGCAGTTTTTGATGGTGCAGAACTCTCTCTGAAAATATTTGAAGAATAAACACCATTCTTAACTTACCAACTCAATGGTCTGTTATATCCAAAACGAATTCGACAACTTGCTGAATTTCAACAGTCAAAAAAATTAAACTGACTATTCAGTTTGTATAAAATAAAGACCTTGCAGATAGTCCAAAAAGCTAATGTTTAATTTCACTCCTTATTTAGCATTCAAAAGCCTAACAAAGACATTCTAATTCCATTTTTAAGAAAGAAAACTACCCTAGCTGTTTTGTTCGTGCTCTTCCACATCTTTAGTTAAATCGAGCTTTCTAAATGTTGGTGATACAATAGCTGTTAAGCCAACAGTAAATAATGTCATTGTACCACCAAAAACAACCGCTGTCACCGTTCCCATTAATTTTGCGGTTAATCCACTTTCAAAAGCCCCTAACTCATTAGAAGACCCAACAAACATCGAATTTACCGAGGCGACTCGCCCACGCATATGATCTGGTGTTTTTAATTGAAGAATTGTTTGGCGAATAACCATTGAAATACCATCAACAGCACCGCTTAAAAATAAAGCTGCTACGGATATCCAAAATAAAGTACTTAGTCCAAAGACTATCATACAAATTCCGAAGGCAAATATTGATATTAATAATTTTTTTCCAGCGAACTTATGAATCGGAAAACGGGTAGATCCAATCATTGTTATCGCTGCCCCTACTGCTGGTGCAGCCCGCAATACTCCAAAGCCTTGCGATCCTACATGCAATATATCTTGCGCAAAAATTGGCAACAAGGCCACCGCACCACCAAAAAGTACGGCAACCATATCTAAAGTTAAGGCACCTAAAATTGCTTTGTTACTAAATACAAATTGTAAGCCTTCACGTAAACTTTGAAATATAGGCTCTCCAATTTTCGGATTTAAGATTGGCTTTTTTGATATTCTTAAAATACAAAGTAAGGCCACTATAGAAAATCCGAAAATGACACACATAGACCAATGTACACCCATCCAACTAATTGAAAAACCTGCTAATGCTGGACCTAAAACGGCAGCCATTTGCCGAGTAGTACTACTCCATGTTACTGCATTTGGGTATATATTTTTAGGAACAATTAAGGCAGTTAAAGAAAATATAGTAGGGCCGACATAAGCACGAACAAGTCCCCCTAAAAACACTAAAAAGTAAATACTATATAAAAGGGTCGTGGTGGTAAATTCTTTTAAAATACTTGGTGCACTCAAAACAAATAAGCCAAAACTAACCACCGAAAAACCGATAACACATTTAATAAGTAGATTTCGTTTTTCATTTTGATCTACAAAATGTCCTGCGAATAAGGCCATAGAAACAGCGGGGATAACTTCCATAAGGCCAATTATTCCTAAAGACAAGGGGTCTTTAGTCATCGTATACACTTGCCATTCAATAACTATAAACTGCATGGACCAAGCAAATACCATAGCAAAACGAGCAAACAAAAAGATATTAAACTCTTTAAATCGTAATGCCGCGTATGGATCCATCAACGAATATCTCTAAGTTTCAATTGCAAACTCACATTGCCTTGCCATTCATTTTCATCCAAAGAAAAAACAGCATCAAACGTATTCTTATTTTTTACTATTGCAAGCTTCTCACCTAAATTAAAACCGATAGCACCTATTGGTATACTACCATTTTGAGTAGCGGATAGTTTTAAATGTTTCTCTTCTTGACCCACACCTTTTGCATAACCGGTATCTCTTAAATTTTCAGCCATGAAAACCGGGGTCATATTACCAGGTCCAAATGGTGCAAATTGTTTGAGTATTCGCATCAATTTAGGGGTAATCTGTTTTAACTCAATTTTAGTAGCCACCCAAATTTCAGGTATCAACAAACTGGGATCGATTGTTTCAGAAACCACTTTTTCAAATTGTTTTTTAAAATTCTCATATTCCGATTCCATTAGTGTTAAACCAGCTGCATATTTATGACCTCCAAATTGCTCAATATAATCAGCACAGCCCATTAATGCGTTATAAACATCGAATCCTTTAACAGATCTCGCCGAAGCAGCAAGTTTTTCACCACTTTTGGTAAAAACTAATGTTGGTCTGTAAAAGGTTTCAGTTAGTCGAGATGCCACAATACCAATTACTCCTTTATGCCAAGCCTCATTATAAACGACAGTGGTGAAACCCTCCTTTTCATCATTGACTTCAATTTGTGATAATGCCTCTTTAGTTATTTCTTGATCTAATTCTCTACGATCATGATTATACTTCTCTATTTCAGCAGCAAACTTGGTCGCTAGTTCCAAATTAGTTTCACTTAATAAATTCACGGCATGTTGCCCATGTTTCATTCGCCCAGCTGCATTAATTCGAGGTGCAATTATGAAAACTACATCTGTAATAGTGAGCGTTGTTTTTTTTGTTTGATTAATGATTGCCTTAAAACCAATTCTTGGATTGGAATTTATAACTTGAAGACCATGATATGCTAAAACGCGATTCTCTCCAGTCATAGGCACAATATCAGCTCCAATGGCAGTAGCTACTAAATCTAAATACGGAATTAAATCATGAATTGTTTCTCCGTCTTTAGAACCTAAAGCCTGTATCAACTTAAATCCTACACCACAACCACACAGTTCATCGTACGGGTAATTGCAATCTTCCCTTTTTGGATCTAAAACTGCAATTGCATCCGGTAATTGATTGCCAGGTCTATGGTGATCACAAATTATAAAATCAATATTTTTTTCTTTAGCGTAAGCTACTTTATCGATAGCTTTTACTCCACAATCTAAGGCGATTATTAATGAAAAATCGTTGTCTTCAGCAAAATCAATTCCCTGAAAAGAAACGCCATATCCTTCAGCATATCGGTCTGGAATATAGGTGGCTACATTCGGGTAAAAGCTTAATAAATAAGATGAAACTAGCGCAACCGCAGTAGTGCCATCAACATCATAATCACCAAAAACAAGTATATTCTCATCATTTGCGATTGCCTTTTCTATGCGTTCCACAGCAATGTCCATGTCTTTCATTAAAAAAGGGTCATGCAAATCTGATAATTGCGGTCTAAAAAAGTTTTTTGCTTCTTCGTAAGTTGTTATTCCTCTTTGCAATAGTAATTGCGCTACTAAACCATCAACATTTAGCGAATTCGCCAAAGAATCAATTTGTTCTTGTTCTGGTTTAGGCTGTATACTCCAACGCATAGTTTATAAAAGTTCAAGTACTAAGAGATTATGTTTACTTATGATGAAAAACAGTCTTTATATCTAGTTTTGCAAATTTTCGAAACATCTCCATCACTCCACAATATTTTTCTACTGATAAATCAACCGCTCTTTGTAGTTTTTTTTCATTCAGATTTGCTCCGTGAAAATGGTATTCCACTATTACCTCGTCATAATGCTTAGGATCTTCATCTGTAAGATTAGCGATTGTATCTATTTGGAATTCATCAACCTCTAACTTCATTTTTTTTATTAACGACGCAACATCCAAACCAGAGCAACCTGCCAAAGCAGATAACATTAAAGATTTTGGTCGTAAACCAACACTACCTTCTGCATTATCAATCATTAATGTGTTGCCAGAAGTATTAGTGCTTTCAAAAGCCATTTCTCCTAACCATTTGGTAGTTATATGATTTGTTGCTCCCATAATTTTCAATTTTAGTTTAATGTACAAAAGTAATATAAACTATTCTGGCAAGCTTCAATATTAGGTTTGGCTTATGATTTAAAGCAGTGTGTAATTTACAAAAGTGAATTCACCATTTTTTGCAATTCTGGCACCACAATTTCCTCAAACCATGGGTTTTTCTTCAACCAAAAGCGATTTCTAGGAGAAGGATGTGGTAATGGAAAGTATATTGGCAAATACCTATGATAAGCCTTCACTGTTTCTGTTAGGTTTTTTTCCATTTCCTTTTTCAAATAATACTTTTGAGCATAGGAACCTATAAGTATAATGAGTTCTATATTTGGCATACTATCCCAAAGCTGTTGATGCCATAAAGGAGCGCATTCTTTTCGTGGTGGTAAATCACCCCCTTTACCTTTTCCCGGATAACAAAAACCCATAGGAACGAGCGCTACTTTTTTTTCATTATAAAAATCTTCGTCAGAAACACCCATCCATTTTCGCAATTGCTTACCACTAGGGTCATCCCATGGTATTCCCGTTGCATGCACTTTAGTCCCGGGTGCTTGACCAATAATTATAATTTTTGCCTCTTTATGCGCAGCAACAATAGGCCTTGGACCTAAAGGCAAATGTGCAGAACACACTTCACATTTTTTAATTTCCGAAAGCAGCTTTTCCATTCTTATAAGTTACTTCTTCTGAAGCGCTATTCCCGAAAAAATCAATCCATTAAAACCTGAAACCATAAAATTTCGGATGTTTTGATGGTCATCACCTTCTGGAGAACTTAAAACATCACGATAATATTGGCCAAAACAAGCTAATGTCTCAGACTTTGACAAACCCTCTAATTTTGCAAAAGCAAACAATTTACAGGACCCTGAATTCTGCCCACTTTCATTATTTACAGCACCATTTACAAATGCTGTTGGCGTAAAAATATAATTATTCTCAATTACCTCAATGGTCTCAGAAAACTCGACATTCTCTGGTGACTCTTTTAATTTTATTTTGAAAGATGTTATGCTCATACCTTTATTTTTTTCCAGCTACGACTATTACAATTTCCCCTTTAGGAGGGTTGTCTGTATAGTGCTTTAAAACTTCAATAGCAGTCCCTCGAATGGTTTCTTCGTATAATTTAGTTAACTCTCGTGATACAGAAACCTTTCTATCTTCTCCTAAATACTCTGCAAAATTTGTAAGTGTTTTTAATAATTTATGTGGTGACTCATAGAAAATCATTGTTCTAGTTTCTTCGGTAAGAAATTTTAATCTTGTTTGCCTACCCTTTTTTACAGGCAAAAAACCTTCAAAAACGAACTTATCGTTTGGTAAACCACTATTAACTAAAGCCGGAACAAAGGCAGTAGCACCAGGAAGGCAGTCTACTTCAATATCATTTTCAACACAAGCTCTAGTTAACAAAAAACCTGGATCGGAAATAGCTGGAGTACCAGCATCAGAAATTAAGGCAATGGTTTCGCCTGCTAGTAGTTTTTTAATTAATCGGTCAACCATTTTATGCTCATTATGCATATGATGGCTCTGCATCTGCGTTGCAATTTCAAAATGTTGCAATAGTCTACCACTTGTTCGGGTATCTTCCGCCAAAATTAGATCTACCTCTTTCAAGACGCGTATCGCCCTTAAGGTCATATCTTCTAAATTACCAATTGGTGTTGGCACCAAATATAGTTTGCCCATAAAACAAAAATAAAAAACCGAAAGCTGACACATCAACTTTCGGTTACATTTAGTTCAAAAAAAGCGTTTTAAGCAAATTTATGCTCAATTAATGCCATTAATCGCTCTTCGTATTCCTCTTTACCCAACCAATTATTATATTCAGGTTTAACCATATTTTTTAGAAAAGAAATAGAACGTTCTTCTGTTTCAATAGTTGCCAATTGGGACATAACACGTTGATAATCCTCCGTATTTCCATCAAACAAATGCTTCACAAAAGCGAGTCGATCATTTAAACCAACTTTAATATCCTTTTGTAATTTGTCGTTTAATGAAAGTGTTTTGGTTTTAGTTTCTAAGTTTTTAGCTTCTGGCTCAAAGATTTCTTTATCATTCTTCATTAATTGAGGTTTTCCTAAAAAGTCAGCCAGAACTTCATCTACAGATTCATCGCTAGGCATCTCAGAAACCATGTTCTTAATGGTATCCATTCCTTTATGATTGATTATATCATCTTCATGTGGATTACTTTCGGGCACAGAAGTATTTTCTCTTAAAACAGCATTTGCCATTTCTTCAAATTTAGCAGCAATAACATTTTTAGAAACATCAACTTGTATATCGCTAAGCTTCTCATCAATGAATTTTAATACCGCCAATTTCTCGTAGAGCTCTTTTGCTGCATCATACATCGGAGCTATGTCTGTCATATCTCTCGATGTGATAATTTCAGTAGATAATTTTCTTAGCTCTTCCTTCAATTTTTTCTTCATAGCTTTTATTTTATATCACTGCAAAAGGTGTACCTTTTTTACTAATTTTAGATTCAATTAAAACTACAACGGAAAACACCTTATTTTCGTCTAAAATTACAAAATGTTTCTCGAAAATACAGTTAACCATAAAGAACAATTTGGATGGATAGAGGTCATCTGTGGTTCAATGTTCTCGGGCAAGACTGAAGAACTCATCAGAAGACTTAAAAGAGCACAATTTGCAAAACAAAAAGTTGAGATATTTAAACCTATGGTCGATACAAGGTATCATGAAGAAATGGTAGTCTCACATGATGCAAATGAAATTCGGTCGACTCCTGTTCCAGCAGCTGCAAATATTAGGATACTAGCAGATGGCTGCGATGTAGTCGCCATTGATGAAGCTCAGTTTTTTGATGATGAAATTATTTCGGTTTGCAACGATTTAGCCAATAGAGGTGTGCGTGTTATAGTTGCTGGGCTAGATATGGATTTTAAAGGAAATCCTTTTGGACCAATGCCTGCGCTTATGGCAACAGCCGAATATGTAACCAAAGTTCATGCTATATGCACGCGTACAGGCAATTTAGCGAATTATAGTTATAGAACATCTAAAGATGATAATCTTGTACTTTTAGGTGAAACGGGGGAATATGAACCATTAAGCAGAGGAGCATATTATAAAGCTATGTTGAAAGAAAAAGTAAAAACTATACAAGTAGAAACTGAAGAAGTAAATGCTAAAAAAGGGGCTGCCAATGGCAAATAATTCTGAAACAATTCTAGAAATTGATTTATCAGCGCTTGAACACAATTTCAATTTTTTAAAATCTAAAATACTACCATCAACAAAATTTTTAGCTGTTGCAAAAGCATATGCTTATGGAAGTGATGCTATTCATATTGCTAAAAAGCTAGAGACCTTAAACGTTGATTATTTTGCTGTAGCCTATGTTAATGAAGGAGTTCAATTGCGTGATGCTGGAATAAAAACTCCTATTTTAGTATTACACCCCCAACTATCAAATTTTGAAATTTTAATACAAAAAAATTTAGAACCTAATCTATATTCTCAAAGAATTCTCGAAATATTCTTAAAAACGGTATCAGAAAAAAGTATTAAGAATTATCCGGTTCATCTAAAATTTAATACGGGACTAAACAGGCTTGGTTTTAATAAACAGGATATTGATTTAATTGCAACGACTTTAGAAAATAGAGATGAGCTAGAAATAGTTTCCATATTTTCTCATTTAGCCGCATCAGAAGATTTGAATGAAAAATATTTCACCTTAAATCAAATTGAATCTTTTGAAAAAATAAGTGAAGAATTTAACCAAAAAATTGATTTTAAGCCATTTAAACATATTCTAAACACATCGGGTATTATTAATTATCCACAGGCACAATTAGGTATGGTTAGAAGTGGAATTGGAATATACGGCTATGGAAATACTGCTGAAATCGATCGTCAACTTCAACCTGTAGTTACTTTGAAATCAGCTATTTCACAAATTCATAGTATAGAACCAAATGAAAGTGTTGGTTATAATCGCAAACACGTTTCTAATAAAAGACAAAAAATTGCAACGCTGCCCATAGGGCATGCCGATGGAATTGGTCGCCAATATGGTAATGGCAACACGTATGTTTTAGTAAATGGAAAAAAAGCTATTATAGTTGGTAATGTTTGTATGGACATGATTATGATAGATATTAGTGATATTGAATGCAAAGAAGGTGACCAAGTAATAATTTTTGGAAAATCCTTATCTGCAGAAGAATTTTCATCTACGGCCAGTACTATTTCCTATGAATTAATTACGGGAATTTCGCAACGAGTAAAACGTGTTATCGTAAAATAAATAATTAAATTAACATTTTGTTATGAGAGTTATTTTTCACTAACTTGCAATACACTAATTATTAACACATTTAAACACTAAAAAATGTTAAAAGAATTTAAAGATTTTATTATGACCGGCAACGTTATTGACTTTGCCGTTGCAGTAATCATGGCAACCGCATTGGGTGCTGTAATTACGGGGTTCGTTAACAATATTGTTATGCCATTTGTAGGCCATTTTGCAGGCGGTGTAGATTTCGCTGACAAGAAAATTGTACTTGATGAAGCTGTTGTAGATGCAGCTGGCGTAGTAACATCTCCTGAGAATGCTATTATGTGGGGTTCATGGATAAACACAATAATCAATTTAATTGTCGTTGGATTCATCATGTTCTTAATCGTAAAAGCATATAACAAAACTAAAACTCCACCGGAAGAGGCTGCTCCAGCAGGTCCTACGGCTGAAGAGCTTTTAGCTGAGATAAGAGATTCATTGAAAAAATAAAATACTATCTTGTTTTAAACAAGGCGAATATTTTTATATCAAATTAACCAACCAACCGTCATTCATTTAATTATGATTGGCGGTTTTTTTATGCACTTTGATTATTTAAAATTTGTATTGTTGTATTTAAAACATTTTGTTATATAAATATATATTTCGATATTTAATCTTGTCAGCCTTGTTCTGTTGAACTACATTTGCCCTTCAAATTAAATTAGAATGAAAATAGCAGTTGTTGGTGCCACCGGAATGGTTGGCGAAGTAATGTTAAAAGTTTTAGCTGAACGTAATTTTCCTATAACGGAATTACTTTTAGTAGCCTCCGAACGTTCGGTAGGTAAAAAACTAACCTATAAAGGCGAAGAATTTTCTATAATTGGTTTAGCTGATGCAGTCACCGCTAAACCAGACATCGCAATTTTTTCTGCTGGTGGAGATACATCACTAGAATGGGCTCCAAAGTTTGCCGAAGCTGGTACAACGGTAATTGATAATTCTTCCGCTTGGCGAATGGATCCAGCTAAAAAATTGGTAGTTCCTGAGATTAATGCAGATGAACTTACAGTTGATGACAAAATTATCGCGAATCCAAATTGCTCAACTATTCAATTAGTAATGGCTTTAGCACCTTTACATGATAAATATAAAATGAAACGTGTAGTTATCTCTACATACCAATCAGTTTCTGGTACCGGTATTAAAGCCGTACGCCAATTAGAAAATGAAATAGCTGGTATTGATGGAGAAATGGCATACCCTTATCCTATTGGAAGAAACGCATTACCACATTGCGATGTTTTTCTTGAAAATGGGTATACCAAAGAGGAAATGAAATTAGCACGTGAGCCGCAAAAAATATTGAATGATCGTACTTTTTCAATTAGTGCTACTGCAGTACGAATTCCAACTGCAGGCGGACACTCAGAATCTGTAAATGTTGAGTTTTACAATGATTTTGAGTTAAATGAAGTTCGTCAAATTTTAAATGGAACTACTGGTGTTACCGTACAAGATAACCCAGATACAAATACTTATCCGATGCCTATATATGCACATGATAAAGATGAAGTATTTGTAGGTAGAATTAGACGTGATGAAACTCAACAGAACACTTTGAATATGTGGATTGTAGCTGATAATTTAAGAAAAGGAGCAGCAACAAACGCTGTTCAAATAGCTGAATATTTAGTAGCGAATGAGCTAGTTTAAAAAAGTAATGATTTTGTTAAAACCTTCAAAATGGTCTCATTTTGAAGGTTTTTTTATGGTACTTTGCCACATTCTCACAAAATACATAATGTATAAATCCCTATTGTTTTTTACATTAACATTTCTAATTTACCCGTCTAATGCTTTCACTCAAATAAAAACAAAAATTGTGCAATACCCCGTTACCAAGAAAACTGACTTTAAAGAAATCTATTTCGGAACAGAAGTTAATGATCCTTATCGCTGGCTTGAAGATGACACTAGCACAGAAACTGAGTCTTGGGTAAAAGAAGAAAACAAAGTGACGTTTGAATATTTAGAAAAAATTCCCTTTCGAAATTCATTAAAAAAACGTCTCGAAAAGCTATGGAATTACGAGAAATTGGGGTCGCCATTTAAAGAAGGTGAATACACTTATTTCTATAAAAATAATGGACTTCAAAATCAGCATGTTGTATATCGTCAAAAAGATAATAGTAATCCCGAAGTATTTCTTGATCCAAACACTTTCTCGAAAGATGGTACTACTTCCTTAGCAGGTTTAAGTTTTACAAAAGACGGAACTTTAGCAACCTACTTAATATCTGAAAGTGGAAGCGATTGGCGAAAAGCGGTTGTATTGAAGACAGAAACAAAAGAAATTGTTGAAGATACATTAGTCGACATTAAGTTTAGTGGTATTTCATGGAAAGGAAATGAAGGGTTTTACTATTCTAGTTATGACAAACCTCAAGGAAGTGAACTTTCTGCAAAAACTGATCAACACAAAGTATATTATCACAAATTAGGAACCCTACAAAAAGATGATCTATTAATCTTTGGCGGTATTGAAGCAGAAAAACATCGCTATGTAGGCGCGTATTTAACTGATGATGAACGATATTTACTTATTTCAGCAGCTATTTCAACAACAGGCAACAAACTCTTTATTAAGGATTTATCTAATCCAAATGACAATTTAAAAGCTATAGTAAATAATACTGAAACAGATAGCTACGTCCTAAATAACATAGACACTACACTATATATTGTAACCAATAAAAATGCTCCAAATAAAAAAATTATAACAGTTGATGCTACAAATCCAAAACCAGAAAATTGGATTGATTTTATACCAGAAACCGAAAATGTACTATCGCCAAATACAGGTGGTGGATATATTTTTGCAGAATATATGGTTGACGCAATCTCAAAAATTATACAATATGATTTTAATGGAAAGTTAATTAGAGAAGTTAAATTACCAGGGATTGGAAGTGCGAGTGGTTTTGGCGGAAAAAAGGAAGACAAAGAATTTTACTTTTCGTTTACAAATTACAATACACCAGCATCATCTTATAAATACAATGTAGAAACTGGAACTTACGAGCTATATTGGAAACCTGAAATTGATTTTAATACTGAAGATTTTGAATCACATCAAGTTTTTTATAAATCGAAAGACGGTACTAAAATACCAATGATGATCACCCATAAAAAAGGAATTGAACTTAATGGTAAAAACCCAACTATCTTGTACGGTTATGGTGGATTTAATATAAGTTTGACGCCGTCTTTTAGTATTACTAATGTTGTTTGGATGGAACAAGGTGGCATTTATGCAGTACCTAACCTAAGGGGTGGGGGTGAATACGGTCAAAAATGGCATAAAGCCGGCATTAAGACAAAAAAACAAAATGTATTTGACGATTTTATTGCTGCCGCAGAATATTTAATTAGTAAAAATTATACCTCATCCAAGTTTTTAGCCATTAGAGGTGGAAGCAATGGTGGACTTCTTGTTGGTGCTACATTAACGCAGCGACCTGAATTAATACAAGTAGCCTTACCCGCAGTTGGCGTATTAGATATGTTGCGATATCATACCTTTACCGCAGGTGCTGGCTGGGCCTATGATTATGGAACAGCGGAGGATAGCGAAGAAATGTTTAAATATTTAAAAAACTATTCCCCATTACATAATGTAAAAACAGGAATTTCTTACCCTGCTACATTAATAACTACAGGAGATCATGATGATCGCGTAGTTCCCGCTCATAGTTTTAAGTTTGCTGCAGAATTACAAGACAAACAATCAGGAAGCAAACCAACCTTAATTCGTATTGAAACCAATGCAGGCCATGGTGCAGGAACTCCAATAAGCAAAACAATAGAACAATATGCTGACATATTTGCTTTCACTTTCTACAATATGGGATTTAATGAACTTCCGTATAAATCAATATCAAAAGTGCTAAAAGAATAATATAATTAATCAATCGTTCTTATATTGAATGGGTTCTCGCTTCCCCAAGCGCTTACATTTGAATAAAACCATATTTTCAAACTAGAAGAAAATAATTTTAATAATTGTACTCGTATAAATGCTACAGGTAGATCACGTTTCATTTGCTTATGATGAGCTTTCAGTATTGAAAGACATAAACCTTAAGATTGCCAAAGGTGAACATATTTCAATCATTGGACAAAGTGGTTGTGGCAAAAGTACTTTGCTGAAAATAATTTATGGTTTATTACATATTGAACAAGGCGAAGTATACTGGGAAGATACTCCTGTATTAGGTCCATTATATAACTTAGTACCTGGTGAGCCGTACATGAAGTACTTATCTCAAGACTTCGATTTAATGCCCTATACGACTGTTGAAGAAAACGTAAGTGAATATCTTTCGGTTTTTGAGCCTGAAGAGATGGCTAAGAAAACAATTGAATTACTGGAAATGATTGAGATGACAGACTTTGCTAAAACCAAAGTTAAATATCTTAGTGGCGGACAACAACAGCGCGTGGCCTTAGCAAAAGTATTAGCACAAGAACCGCTCGTATTATTATTGGACGAGCCATTTAGTCATATTGATAATTTTCGAAAAAACAGTCTTCGTCGCAATCTTTTTGCATATTTAAAAAAGCAAAAAATCACAGTAATTACAGCTACACATGATCATAATGATATGCTGCCTTTTGCAGATCGCGTGGTGGTCTTGAAGGATCAAAAAATAATAGCTAAAGATTCTCCTCTAAATTTATACCGGCATCCTAAAGACCTATATATTGCCTCGTTATTTGGTGAAGCCAATAAAATTCCAGTTAATATTGTAAAAACCTATGCTGATACGAAACGGAGAATAATTGTATATTCTCATGAATTTAAAGTATCCGAAAAGTCCGGATTAGAGGTAAAGGTTACCAATTCATATTTTAAAGGCGGATATTATTTAATTGAAGGGATATATGAAGGTCAAAAATTATATTTCAATCATCATATACCTATGGAAATTGACAAAGAAATTTTCTTGAATATTTCAATTGACACTATCAACCAACGACTTGAAAAATAATAATGGACAGTTCACTTATTGTTCAAGAATTACAATTTAAGGCCTTTCGAAGTAGTGGAGCTGGTGGACAACATGTAAATAAAGTCTCCACCAAGGTTGAACTTACTTTTGACATGTTAAATTCTCAAGCACTTTCTGATATAGAAAAAGAAAGAATCTCAAAGAAGATTGCTTCCAAATTAACGAAGGACGGTTTGCTACTAATTCAAGAAGATAAAACACGCAGTCAGCACAAGAATAAAGAGCTTGTAATCAAAAAATTTCTGGAATTAATAAAAGAAGCCCTTAGAGTTCCTAAAAAAAGAAAAAAGAGTAGACCTACTAAAGCATCAATTGAGAAGCGTTTAAAATCGAAACGAATTTCTTCTTTAAAGAAAATAAATAGAGGAAAGCCAGGATTGGAGTAAAAAAAACCGGCATCAAAACTGACACCGGTTTTTTTCCTATTAAATCAAATTTTAAAACTTTTAATATCCTTGATTCTGTGTTAAGAATCCATCAATACCAGACGCCCCATCAACTGCACTTTGAGGAATTGGGAACAATCTATGGTTTACATCAGTATCCGTTTTCTCCGTCCAACTATCTTCATACTTTCCAAAACGGATTTGATCGGTTCTTCTAAACCCTTCCCAATACAATTCAAAACCTCTTTCTCTAAACAAGTTATCCAAATCTAATGTTGAAAGTGCCTCAGGTGTTTGATCAGGTCTGGCCGTTCTCGATGTTCTAACCATGTTAACATCAGCTAAGGCACTAGCATTGTCACCTTTTCTTAGTTTGGCTTCTGCACGCATGAGATAAATTTCGGCCAAACGCATCATTACCAAGTCAACACTACTATAACCATTACCATTGGGTGAAGTGCGACTGTACTGGTATTTGGAAAAGCGATATCCAGCATGGTGCAAAGATCCTACATTAGTAAAATCTACTTGAAAGGTGTGATCCACGTATCCGGTATCCCTGTCAGGTCCGTTGCCTTTAGTCTGTTGTAAGGGGTAGATGCGTACTGAGCCATCTTCACATTTTTCAAGATCACCATCCCCTCTACGTGGTCCCCATTGAATACCGCGTAGAATACCCCTATCCATTTCAAATTCTTCTGCTACCACACAATAGTAACTATTTTCGGTTTCCGTCTCCAACAAAGGTTCCCGATTTTCCAAGTCAGTAATTTGAACTTCCGGAACCAGAGTATTTCTTTGATAGAAACGCGCATCAGCTACTGCAGGGTCTACATCGTTATAAGCATCTACCCAAGTTTGATAAAAGTCGGGAGATACTGCGGGTCCATCGGTACCATCTGCGGTGTTATCTGGATAAAATTCTGGTCTAGCAATCATAGCTCCTGCAATGGACCAATACGCCCAACGACTATGTTCTCTATTAAGAACCCCTCTTTGGTCTAAGGCAAAAATAAGCTCAGCATTTGTGTTATTCTCATCGTTAAAAAGTTCAAAATATTCCGGAGATAGTTCATAACTGCCCGAATTTATTATTTGATCTGTATAAGCTATAACCTTATCCATATCCTCATCCATAAAATTGGGGGTGCCATATGGGTCTCTGTATATTGCGGCATTAAGATATAACCTTGCCAAAAATCCTCTTACGGCATCTTGGGTAATACGTCCAGGTCCTTTGTCATTATTTATTAGATCTACGACAGATAACAATTCACTTTCAATATATGCAATTGCCTCATCTGTTCTGAGTACTTCCGAAAGCGCATCGGAAGATTCCTTCTTAAAGACCACGCCCCAACTATCTAGCATTAACATGTTTAAATAAGCCCTAAGTGCCTTCATCTCATATAATGCACCTGTAGCTTCCACATTACCTTCTTCAGAAATCGGAGTTAGTACTTCAATAGCTGAAAGGGTTCTGGAAATATTAATAGCAACTTGGTTCCATCCTGAGCCTATCAAATCGTTACTAGGGGTAAAATTGTGTTGATGTGCAGCTATAAACTTGCCTCCATCAAACCAGTCCGTTCCTCCTCTATAAGGAAGTATGGCCTCATCCGAGGAAACCTCTTGAAGACCAAAGTAATTGGTATGCCTCCAAGTCCATGATAGATAACCGTAGGCAGGAGCAATAGCCCCATTTATGGCATCCGCTTCTGCACCAAATTCAGTTTCATCAATTCGCTCTTCTATTAAATCGGTACAGCTTAGACCCAACAGCCCGAACAGTACCATATAAACTCCTATTTTAATTCTATTTTTCATCTTTTAAACAATTATAAGTTAGAATGATACATTTAGGCCAAACATGAATGTTCTGGCAGTGGGATACCTGTACCTATCAATTCCAAAGGTTTGTATTTGGTCTATTTGACTTCCCGTATTTACTTCAGGATCGTAGCCTGAATAATCGGTAATAGTGAAAAGATTCTGTCCTGTAATATTAAAACGTATATTGTTAATCCATTCATCGAGACCAATTATAGACGGGTCAAGGGAATAACCCAAACTCGCATTGTTAAGTCTTAGAAAACTACCATCTTCTAAATAACGGGTGGACACATCATTAGAGTTGGTAGTGCTTTCGTTAGGATATGCAACAGCAAAATCTGTAGTATTTAAGTTATTAACCAATTGTCCTTTGTTAAATTGAGACATAGCTGTATGGTTAAATATTTTGTTGCCTGATACTCCATTAAAATTTAATCCTAAATCAAATTTATTATAGCTGAAATTCATATAGAAAGCATAAAGCATATTAGGAAGTGCACTACCGGGCACAATACGATCATTGTCTAAGGAGACCCCGTCTGCTACAACATCATTAAATTGGTTCAAACCATCTTCCCCAATTCCAATAAAATCTTTCATGTAAAAGGCACCAATAGGCTCATTGTTGATGTAACCATTGATAGTGGCACCTGTTTGTCCGGCACCTTGAGCAGCCCCCGAGGTAATTACTGAATATATAGATCCTTCTACTACGTTATCTATAAAAGAAACATTACCACCTAGATTATAAGTGAAATCTTCACTAATATTGCCTCTGTAATCCAATGCAACTTCATACCCCTTATTCTTCACCTCCATATCCGGAAAATTTGTCCAGTATTTTTCCGTGGGATTAATGGGATCTGGAGTGGTAGCGAATAGAATAACATCGTTAGTAACTTTGTTGAAATAATCTAGTGTTCCTGTTAGACTGCCATTAAAAAAGGCAAAATCTAGTCCTATATTGGCCTGGGTTACCACTTCCCACTTTAGGTCCGGATTAGCGGTTCGAACAGCAATAGTACCATAAGGGTAATCATCTAAAGAAGATTCTGTACCGTCCAATGGATAGGTGTCGTTATCACTCTTAGAATCATTGTAACTGGCATAACTAGCTTTACTAGCAATCCCGTTCTGGTTTCCAGTTTGCCCCCAAGAGGCACGTAATTTAAGGTTGCTAATTAAGTCACTATCAGCCAAAAAATCTTCTTTGTAAATATTCCATCCCAAAGCAACTGATGGAAAGTAACCGTATTTATTATTGGCACCAAATCTAGAAGAACCATCGGCACGTAAGGTTCCTGTTACTAAATATTTGTCCGCATAAGAATAGTTTAACCTTCCAAAATAAGACTGTAGTTCATCTGTAGTGGCCGTAGATGCTATTGTTGTAGCCGTAACATCCGTACTGGATTGGTCTTGGTAACGAGGTTCTATTCCGTTATTTGCAAATCCTCCTTGAAAATCAATATCCTTTCTTTCAAATTTTGTTTCTTGGTAAGAATGCCCAGCTAAAAGAGTTACACTATGCTTTTCGTAATCCAATTTATAGTTTAGGGTATTTTCAATTAAGTAGTTACTATTCTCAGTAGAAATGGTATTCAAGGTTCCCATGAAGAGCCCTTCGCCTAAGGTATAGGGCATATTTTGAATATCTCGATTAGTCATTGAATAATCCACTCCCAGATTCACCTTATAGGTTAACCCTTTTACAATTTCTAAGGAAGGAGTAATATTTGCTAAAATACGATTGCTACTAGCTTCGTCTAAATAAATCTCATTTCGTTGTAACGGGTTTAGGATTAATCCACTGGCTCCCTCTAATACAGCAATATTACCATTGCTATCATACGCCGAAGAAGTAGGATTCAATTGGAGCATACTCACAATTGTTGATCCAATATCGGGTCTTTCATTTATAGTTTTTGAAGCAGTCAAATTAAAGTCAACATTCAACTTCCCATCAAAGGCTTTTTGGTTCAACTTAACACGACCAGAATATCTTTTAAGGTCACTATTATAGAAAATACCTTGTTGGTCCGAAACACCTCCTGAAAGAAAATAAGAAAACTTTTCACTCACCCCACCACTCATGGATAGATTAACGTTCTTAGTAATTCCAGTACGGGTAAGCGTATCTTGCCAATCAGTGTTACCGCCTTGATCATCCAAGGTTCCTCCTGCTGCTGGTACCTGTTGCCTAAACTCATCGGCACTAAATACATCCATCTTTTTTGCGATAGACGACATAGCAGTTGAAACAGAGAGTTCCATTTCGGCCTTACCAGCCTTTCCTTTTTTAGTAGTAATCATGATTACCCCGTTTGCCGCCCGAGCACCATAGATCGCTGTTGCTGAGGCATCTTTTAACACGTCCATTGATGCAATATCCTGAGGATTGATAAAGTTTAGGGGACTTGATCCCATACCAATATCATTACTACTGATAACAAAACCATCTATCACATATAGCGGTGATGTTCCTGACCGAAGACTTCCGACTCCACGAATAATAACGTTTTGTGATGCACCTGGCTCACCGCTGACATTGGTAATATTTACCCCAGATACTTTTCCTTGTAGCAATTGCCCTGGGTTGGTAACTACTCCTTGATTAAAATCTTCGCTCTTTACCGATGCAATAGATCCTGTAACATCTGACCTTTTCTGAGTACCATAACCTATAACTACTACATCCTCTAACTGTGTAGCATCTTCAGAAAGTTGTACGGTAACTTTACTCTGACCATTTAAAGAAACTTCTTTTAGAGTGTAACCTATATAAGAAATTTCTAAAATTGAAACATCATTAGTTACTTCGATTACAAAATTGCCATCAAAATCTGTCGTTGTTCCATTTGTAGTTCCTTTTTCAACAACGCTTGCCCCCGGCAGTGGAGAGCCAAATTCATCGTTTACATTTCCATTCACAGTTGTTTGTGCCCAAATATTGGTTACAACGCACATAAAACTGAGAAACATTAGTAATCTTTGTTTTTTCATATAATAAAATTTAGTTGGTTGATATTCGCTAATACAAATACTCAATTGATATAAAATCATCGTTTAAACCCAAAAAAGTGGCAAGCGATATTTTAATGAAAAATGCATTTTTTTGAAATGCAAAAGTAGGGGGAAAGAGAAAAAAGAATTGTTATCTAAAAATTATGCTTAGATTAATAAAACTACTTATTTTTTTATAATTGTTATCAAATGGTTATCTAAAATTTACTGGTTATTTTCTACATCTAACACCTTCAATATTTTAGAAAAAACCTCATTATTTTCGTAAACACCTTGAAATTCATTTGATTTAGGGCCATAGGCAAAGATTGGCACCATAACACCAGTATGATCATTCGTGCTAAATTCACTTTCAATTTCATGTTTGGCCAAATTACCTTGCGGTATTGTTAATCCGCCTGTTTCGTGATCTGCTGTAATAATTACCAAAGTGTTTTTATTGGAGTCAGCAAATTTTAATGCTTCGGTTATTGCTTTATCAAATTGAATACTTTCATTGATTACACCATTTATATTATTTCGGTGTCCGTATGAATCAATATTTGCACCCTCTATCATTAAAAAGAAAGGATTTCTATTTGAACTCAAATATTGCAATGCACTTTTTGAAGCTAAAGCAAGTTGCGCCCCATCTGACATTACATAGCTCACCTTCTTTTTCTTACTAACACCTAATTTATCTAATGAGGGCATCATTTCAAAAGTGTCTACATATTTTTTTGAAGCCCATAAACCTTTACTAATAAAAAGTGAAATTTTACTCTTTAAAAGGTCTGCTCCAATTTCCTCTGACATATCTCGGTCTTTTTGATGGGCAAAAAACGATGATGGTGTAGCACCAACAATTTGATCAGTTGTAACGAGGCCTGAAGCAAAATTACTTTCTGAAAGTACTTCCGTTAAATTCTCTACCCTCCTGCCATTTACATCAACCCCAATTGCACGATTAGCTACTTTTTCACCGGTTGCTAGAGCAGTACCCGCAGCAGCAGAATCTGTAGTAAAATCATCTGAAGATTGTGTTTTTAAAAAACCAATACTTTTTAATTGAGTTAAAGACAATTCCTTTCCCTTATTCGCCAAAGTGGTCGCAGATATTTGTGTAATTCCGTTACCATCACCAATTAGTAAGATTACATTCTCAACTTTCACATCTTTTTGATCCGACACAAAACTAGGCCGATATACTTCTGAGAAAACATTATTTTGAACTACATTTTTATCTAATTTTTTAAGATACTCCACACAATTAAAAGGCAAGTCCGTATTAATAAAATCAACTCCTAAATTTACTAGTGCTTTCCAAGAACTTTTAGAATCTGGCGTAGCCCAAAAACGAAAAGGCTTTCCCAAAGCATGGGCTTTTTTAATTGCTGTTGTCACTTTATTATAATCTTCGGCAGTTAATCTTCCTTTTCCATTCCACAATGAGTAATTTTTAAAATTCAAACTCACCAGTGCAATTTTATTTAAGATTGATGCATCTTTAATTGCATCTAAACTTTGATAATCAAAATGTATAAATTCAGGATAATTTATATAGTCGTTAACCTTAGGTCTATTACCAGATATTACTATTGATAAATTTTTATTCTTTACTATAGTAGGATACAAATGAAGAACCTTTACAATAGCGTCCAAACTTTTAATTGCTTCAGACTTTACATCAATCAATAACTGAAAGGGTTTATTACCTAGGTCACTTACCTTTAAACTATTCTCTAAGGGTTTTAAATATAAATCTTCAAGATTTCTATTAGTATCTATTTCACTTAACGTATGTGCAACGAGCAGTTCTCCTTTTACTAAAAACACGTCTACTTCAACAGAGGTAGCTCCAGCGGATACTGCCTTCCAAAAAGGAATCTTCTGTAAATAATCGTTATGTGAATGAACTCTAAAATCATTTACTTTTTGCCCATAGGAAAAGTACGATATAAACAATACTAGTAATACTAATTTTCTCATTGGTTATTTTTTATAAAACATAAAACCGATATCAAGGCAGACACCGGTTTTACAAACTAACTCAAACTTACTTAACTCAAATAATTTTTGTAAAATTCGTGCTTTATACTATTTTCACTGTTAACTATATGTAATGAAACTATTATAATTAGAATTTAATCGGGTGCTCTTTCATTAATTTGGTATCAATTTCTAATCCAAGGGCATTAATTATAGTTGGTGCAATCATGCTACTATTTAATTGCTCTTTAGTTACCACTTCACCTTTTTTAGAAACTCCTTTACCAAACAAGATAAGCCATACACCTTCTGCTCCTTTTATATCGTCCCCATGACTTCGCCATGTATCTAAAGGATTTGTACCTCTACCGTGATCAGTAGAAATAATAAACAAAGTATTGTTTTTATAGAAAGAATCTTGTTGTGTAAAATTCCAAAGTTCCTGAATCATGGTATCAGTGGAATTAGCAGATTTTAAATAGGCATCATATTCTCCGTCATGTGCAAAATCATCTGTTTCACCATAGGCAATATATACTAATTCTGGATGATCCTTTTTCATTGTTTCCAACGCATAATAATGGGTTAAAGCATCCAAACGAACTGTACCCCATGGGCTTGGAATTTTCGGTTGTAATATGTTCAAAAACTTCTCTCTATCCGTTAAATTTGGGCCTCTTGCGATTTCAAATCCCGCATTTACGGGTACCCCGGAGCGATTTTCATTTACGATATAAGGAAAAACATCCCAGCTTCCGAAGGCAGCTACTTTACCACGATACCTCGTTTTATTATTTGCAATTTCTAAAAATGTTTTATTCGGATTATTAAATTTATCATTGCTATCAATTCTTTCATCATCTGGTTTACCTGTAAGAATCTCATTATACCCAGGATAAGAGAACATCATTTTATTCAACAAATTAACTTTACTACCCAAATTACGATTGCCATGAATTTGACCGATTTCCGCTACTTTCGACCATATAAAAGGCAAAAGTATTTTACGTCTTTCTTCGGCAGTTTTTCTCCAAAAATTAGATTTCAAATTGGTAGTATCGTGCACATATTTTTTGTTAGCTACTAATAGCGGGTCAGCTCCACTAAAAAGTTCTTGCCAGCGAAATCCATCCAAAGTAATTAATACAACCTTTGTATTATTAGATTCTTGAGCTTTAACCACAAAAGAAGATGTCATTATTAGAGCAAAAAATGCTAAGCGAATTTTCATTATTATCTTGTTTTAAAGTTTTTAACTTCCGACCAATCACTCCAATTTAAATTTTGATCTCGATAACGTACACGCCAAAAATAATTTGTATTTGCTTTTAGGCGTTTAATTTTTTCATCTGATAAGTCGTCATTTTTTTGACGATTTTCTTTGTAATACCAATTCTCATATTGTTTCCATCTGTCAAAAGCAGGTTTTTCAAAAGATTCAGATTCTGATATTTGCCAATGTGATGCTGCATGAAATGTACCTGAATGAGAACTCTTAAATTCGTCAGCTTTAAAAATCACATTTGTCACATCAACAGTCACCCCTACAGGCGATATAGCATTTGGTGAACTAGGCTTACGTTCTTTTCGCCAAACCGTAATACTATCGGTTAATTCATTTTCGCGATAAACATTTGTATTCCCACGGCTAATTCGTTTTATGGTAAATTTTGGATCATTTCGGTTACCATCAATGGAAACCATTACAAATCCGTATTCATCTTGGGTAACTGTAAACTCATCGTAATCTTTTCCCTCAAATTCTCCCCAATTATCTATTGCTCCCCCTGCAGAAGCAACATTAATCCAAAGATGTTTATGATCTTTTGATTGACCTCGAGAATACCCATGTGTATGTCCAAAAAAGTGAATGCTTGGCTTGCCCGTTTTAGTTGAAAACTGTTCGAGTTCCTTTACAATTTTTCCAGTAAAATCTTCCTCACCAGGAATCCATAATTCTGATTTAAATGGATGATGTAATTGTGCAAAAACAAAATCAATATTTTCATCTTTCTCTGTATCAGAAAGTAATTTCTTTAGCCAATCTAATTGTTCATATAAACTACGATAACCATCATTAGAATCTAAACCAATAACTCTTGTGTTTCCATAATCTTTATACCACCAATGTTCTGCATAAGCAGGTGTACCATTCTCAGGTAGACTAAAATATTTAAAATAATAAACTGAATTACGTTCATGATTTCCTGGAACAGGATATACCGGCACTTCAGAAAATAATTTTTCAGCAGGATTAAAAAAATGTTCTTTCCATTGAAAAAATTTCGAACCACGTTCCACTAAATCTCCAGGAATCAACACCATAGCAAGATTATCGGGCAGGGCACCTCCAAATTCTTTTTCCAAATAACCAAGAACACCTTCATTTACAACTTCACTAAATTTGTCTGGTTGATTACTATCATATTGCATATCGCTCATTGCCACCAACTTAAAATCTTCACCATCATCTGAAAAAGGTGATGTTTTAAACTGAAATATATCGGAACGAATTTTTCCTGTTCGCACGCGATAATAATATTCTGTAAAGCGTTCTAAACCTTCTATCTTAACGGTATGCACTTGTACTTCGTCAAAATTAATTGCTTCAGAAGTACCAATAGCTTTTTTACCCAATTTAGGACTAGTACCCCATTCCACGATACTCTCTTTTCCTTTCGATGTTTGCCACATCACAATTGCAGAATTAGGTTCTACATCTTGGATATAGGGTTTAATTTGAATTTCTTGGGCTATTGACTGAAAGCAAACGCTTAAAAACACTAAAAACAAAACTACACGACAATTCATATTTAAATTTTAATTATAAGGATATTTAATACTGGATATATAAAAGTTGACCAGAAAAAAAAATGACTAATCATATAATTAATTCATTACACAATTTACCATTCTCTGGTCAACCTTATTTATTGAAATTGACCTAATTCCAATATATTTTTGCCCAATTTAGATTTATTGTAACCACCAAGGCACTTGTCGGATACCGTCATTATCTGCTCCAAATTGGCTTTCAATTGCACTTGAAACATTGGCAGTATTCTGAATGTATTCATCTTGAGGATAAATCCAACGCGTCGGAGGTGTACCGGCAGCTGGTATCAAGAATTCAGGATAACCTGTTCGTAACTGATCAAAATACATACGCCAACCTGTTTGATGAAAAGAAGTGAAATATTTTTGAGTAATTATTAACTCTAATTGTTCTTCAGGTGAGGTAACATTATCCCAGTTAACCAAATCTTCTAAAAGATATGCCTCAGCAGCGCTTTCATTTACGAATGATGCGTAATCATTTGCTCCTGCTGCATCTTTAGCATAAGCTTGATAAAAAGCAAAATTTGCTTTAATACCATTCTCATAATGTTCCTTGGCATTTGCAGTTATCCAGCCTCTATTAGCTGCCTCTGCAATAATAAATTCTAGTTCCCAAAATCCTAATACATTGTGTGGTTCTGCAACTGGATCATCGGTATATCTAGAATTAACTTTGGATGCATCGCCAGCAGCTGCTTTATCGTTTACTTCTGCATATGGTGCTATAGGATTTCCTCCTTCATAAGCAGCAAAATCATTATCTAATAAACCAGCTTCTTTAGCATTTTTAGTTGTACTACAATACAAGAACAATCGTGGGTCTTTATGGTCTTGCAAACGTTGTATAAAAGTGGAATCCATATACATACCTGAGCCATAACTACTACTATTAAATTGTGTATAACGGCTACCATCTTGATCAACAAAAATCAATTGCGCATTATCTTCAAGTGAAGTCATAATTGGTTGACTATTGTAAATTGAAGCAAATGTTGCTGGAATGTTTAAATCTGAATCAGATTCTTTTTTAGATAGTGTAATTAAAACTTTCAAACGAAAAGAATTAATTAGTTTTTGCCATTTGGTCGCATCACCATTAAAAATTATATCGCCATCTACTAATTCTGTATCACCAGACAACAGTGCATTTGCCTCTTCAAGCTCTTTCAAAACTCCTTGAAAAACCTGTTTCTGCGTATCGTAAACCGGCTCATAAATATTTGCTGTTTCACCTTGTAAGGCTTCACTATAAGGCACATCGCCAAAAGTAATCGTTAACCTATAAAAATAATACGCTCTAAAAAATTTAGCTATTGCTATATAGGTGTCACTTTCTATTCGTTCAGCTTCTTCGTACATTTTGGTGATGTCACGTAAATTATCAAACTCACCAAAACTGCCTCGGTCCCAATTGTAATACTGGCCGTTATTCTCTCCATCAGTTTGTACTAACATTCTGCTGGCATACATAGCTCCTGTTCCTTCTACTTTAAAAGCATCATAGGCAATTTCGGTTAGTAATAACTGTGGATGGGTTTCACTTACGTTATTTGGATTCTCATTTATCTCGCTTAAATCTTTAGTACAAGCGCCTAAAGTCAATAATATTAGTGATACTAATACGGATGTTATCTTTATATTTTTCATTTTTTTGGAATTAAAATTTCATATTAACACCCATGCCTAAAAACCTGGATGATGGATCTTGCAAATTATTTTCGTTTCCATACTGTGCATCCGGAGTCGGATCTCCTTCTGATCTACCAGTTCCAAAATCTGGATCAACTATTGGTGCCTTTTTCCAAATAAAAAGATTGTATCCATTTAGTGAAACATCTAAATGTGAAATTCCTTTTATATTTAGCACTTCTGTAAAATCATATTTCAAAGAAACACTTCGCAACTTAAAAAATGTACGTTCAAAGACATTTGCAAATTCTTCATTTTCATCTTCAGTTACTCGTGCTCTATAAGGGTAATTTTGCCCCCATGTTTGCCAACTCACTTTAGTTGTATTCGGCTGAAAAACACGTGAATCTGAAACCGTGTTACCATTAATATCTTGAACAAGTTCTCCACTAACTACATTTACGCCAACCGGTGTATAAACCGGCACACCTGCAGCATATTCTTCATCTCTATAAGTTGTAGAATTTGGATGCTTACCACCCCACCACATTTTTTCTACTGTGGTTGAGTTAAAAATACCTCCCCAAACGCCATCAATTCCAACATCTAATCCCCAATTTTTATACTTGAAATTGTTTAAAAAACCTAATTGCCAATCTGGATTGAAATGACCTAAATTCTGTTGAAAATTATCACGTATTGGTAATCCATTATCATTAATAATCAATTGTCCATCAGGAGCTTTTTGCCAAACAGTTCCGTAGTAACTATCAGCTCGTTCATTAAGCTTCAAATTCCCATACGCATCTTGATTATCGTAAATAGCTGTAATTTTCTTTACATATTTTGACCAATTAAGGTTTACATTCCAATTAAAATTATTATTTCTAATTGGCGAAAAGTTTAATGCTACTTCAAAACCATTGGTGGTATACTCATTACCATTTACTTTACGCTCACTAAATCCTGACGCAATAGACACTGGTAAATCAATAATCTGATTTGTATCTATGGTATTATAATAAGTGAAGTCTAGTTTAAACTTTCCTTTCAAAAATGAAGCGCTAGTTCCTAATTCGAATGATGCCGATTTTTGAGGTTCTATAAGAGGGTTAACTAAGCCATTAGAATAATATAGTCTCGGACTTGATCCAAAAAACCCTCCATTACTATAATAAGATGACAGTTGATATGGAGAAAGATCACTAGACACCTCTGCCCATGAACCAAAAACTTTTAGATAATCTATACCTTCCGGCATATCTACAATATTAGATACTACCAAACTAGCGGAAACTGATGGGTAAAAATAAGAACGGTTTTCTTCTGGTAAAGTTGAAGACCAGTCGTTACGTGCAGAAAAGTTTAAAAACAGCGCATTATAAAAATCAACTCCTAAGGTTGCATAAATACTATTGATTGCTTTTTCGTTATAGTATGTAGTTCCTTTTATATTACCACTAGTATTATTTAAACTGTAAACAAATGGAGCAATTAAGCCGTCTGTTGCATTATATTCATTTTGATAATTAGTGTAGTGCGAAGATGCACCTGCATTAATATCAAAACCAAAGTTGTCGCTAAATTCCTTTTTATACGTTGCTAATAAATCATAATCAACAGTAAGCGTACCAGTATTCCATGTTTTATAATCACCCGCTCTTGGGTCTCCATAATTTAAATATGTTTTTGGACTTTCGCGATCTTCAAAAATATCCTTTACCACTGCAGACCCTCTAGCTTGTAAATTAAAGTCTTCTGTTAATTTGTAGTTTAACTTTAATTGAGCGTTAATGACATTTGCATCATACTTTTGATTTAATTCTTCCGCTGCAAAATAGGGACTGTTGTACCATGCATAGTTCCAGTTTGCTTGCCTATATCCTTCTTGTCCTGGCACATATAAATGTTCTTTAAGCTCCTGTCCGTTTACATCGTCTCCCATCCAAATTAAAATAGTATACATATGATTTTTCGGACCATAACCATGTCTAGGATAGTTGGGTGAGTACACCTTATTGTAGGCCAACTTAGTATCTAGTGTCAACTTATCGGTAAGTAACGTAGTAGCTTTAAAGTTTAAAGCACCAGTTTTCAAACTTGCATTAGGCACCCTGTCTTTTTGAGTAGCATAAGTTCCTGAAATTCTATAAGAACCTTTTTCACCACGTTGGGTAATAGAAAAATTAGTATTTGAAATACTTCCTGTTTCCATAAAATCATCTAAGTTATTGTGATACTCCCATGGAATCGGAACTCTTGAATAACGAGATTTATCATCGTATTGTGTTCCAGCAACATCACCCCACCATGGCGTGGTTTCACCAGTTACGTTATCAAGGATTGGACTATTCCATTGTGCTATCATTTGGCCTGTACCGAATTTAGGCCCCCAAATCATATCTCCATCTGAAACACCCCCATCTTGGCCATCCCAGAATTCATATTTTCCATTTGAACCATTACCGTATTCCGTTTGTGTTTCTGGAAAAACAGTAAAACCTGTCGTAACCATCATATTATGAGAGACAGACACTTCAAGTCCATCTTTCTTCGCATTTTTTGTGGTTATTAAAATTGCTCCATTTCTACCTCTAGATCCATATAAAGCGGATGCAGTTGTTCCTTTAAGCACGTTAACGTTACCGATATCATTAGAAGACAAATCGAAAAAATTTGTATCTACAGGAATTCCATCAACAACTATTAAAGGTGTTTTACCACGTAAAGAAAACGAAGGCGATTGAAAAAGACCTGTTGGATTCGTAACAGATAAACCTGCTACTTGTCCGGTAAATAAACTACCTACATTAGGAGCTTTAATCTCTTCTATGGTTTCAACATCCATTTGTTGTGTGGCATAACCCAATTTTTTTTCTGCTCGTGTTATACCAAGTGCAGTAACTACTACTTCTTCTAATTCTTGAGAGTCTGGTAGCAAGGCTACAGTCATAGTAGATTTTCCTACCACATTAATCTCTTTAGAAAGATATCCGATATAGGTTACAACAAGTACCTCATCGGTGTCCGACAACTCTATTTGAAAATTACCGTCAAAATCGGCGGCTACGCCAGTTGTACTTCCTTTAATTACAACAGAAGCCCCAGGCAATGGGTTGTTGTTCTCGTCTAAAATTTGGCCCGAAAATGTTGTTTGGGCATGCGCAACGATTCCTATAAAAAGTATAAGAATCTGAGTTAACAATATTTTTTTCATTTTCATTAATACTGGATTTTGGTTTATTATTTATCAGACAAAAATGCCTAGAAATACACCCTTAAAGGTTTTGTTAGTGTTATTAAAACACCAATAAACTATTAAAGAAACAGGTTGTAAAGTTGATTTAAGTCATCAGCAGTTTTAAGCATTTGAGAAATGCTCATGTAACTAAAACTGTCTAGGTTCTATAAGAGGGAAGTTTAACAAAAATTGAAAATGAGATAATTTCGATAGATACAGCGTTGAGTCAGTTCATATCATGAATTTATATCATTTGAAAAATGAAAAAGTTAAGTACTACCTGGCAAATGATAATATTTACTTTTTAGAATACTCTTAAAAAGAAAATATTTACGTTTATAATTACTCATGTTATTTTTATTCAAAAAATTTATAACGCCCTCAAATGATACGATTTTGGTTGTACAAAAGCACGGATACCTTGTGATGATAATGTAGCTCCAAGACCGGAATTTTTTCTTCCAGACCACGGTACATTTGGACTAACACGATCACAACAATTCCAATAAACAGTACCTGTATTCATCTCCTGTAGAACTTGCATGGCTCGGTTTTCATTCGAAGTGAAAATTGAGGATGTTAAACCATATTCTGTGTCCTTCATTAAAGTGATTGCCTCAGCATCATTTTTAACTTTCTGTATGCCGATTATTGGTCCAAATGATTCATCTTTCATCACCTTCATCTCATGATTACAATCGACCAAAACAGTTGGTTGAAAATAATAACCTTCACTATCAATAGCTTTCCCGCCAGTTTTTAAGACAGCACCTTTTTCAAGGGCATCACTTACCTGATTTTGCAAAACAACTAGCTGTGGCTCCCTAGTTAATGGCCCAATAAATGTGCTGGAGTCCTTGGGGTCACCAATGACATACGATGCAACTTCTTCAACGAAACATTCAACAAATTCATCATAAATTACTTCAGAAACATAAATACGTTCTACCGCACAACAACTTTGCCCATTATTATAAAAAGCACCTTCTGCCGCATTTACCGCTGCAACTTTTATATCGGGTACATCTTCCGCAACAAAGAGCGGATCTTTACCACCTAATTCTAATTGTAAGGGTACTAATTTTGGCGCTACAGTTTTTGCTATTTTTTGACCGGTAGCATGAGATCCTGTAAAAAAGTATCCATCAAAATCTGATTCAAGTATTTCTTGTCCTAATTTTCCATCACCAATTGCACATTTAAAAACACTTGCAGGAACACCTGCCTCATATAAATACTTTTCGAATTGTTTACCTGTTAGACTGGCAAATTCTGAAGGTTTATATAACACAGCATTACCTGCGACCAAAGCATACAGGAAAACATTATAGCCTACATTGTAAGGGAAATTCCAAGCTGAAATATTAGCAACAACTCCTAATGGCTCATAAACTATTTTCTCATGAGTTGCGCCAGAATTGACTAAAACCTCATCGGCTAACCATTTTTCAGCATTGCCAATTAGATGGTCTATTCTATTCTGTGCGCCAACAATTTCATTCAACGATTGCTGCAATGGTTTCCCGGTTTCATTTGTAAGTATAGCGGCTAAATCTTTTTTGTTTTTTTGTATAAGTTCACCAAACTTAACAATACACTCTAAACGTGCACCAACAGAGCGCTGAGACCATTCTTTTTGTCCGCTTCGTAGAACTTCCAATAGATTATTCACTTCTTGTGGATTGTTCTCTTGCAGTTCGGCTATAATTTGATTTGTTGCCGGGTTCTTAATTTTCATTTCAAATTTGAATTTATTTTACGTGTTTTAAAAAGGCCTTGTATAAAATATTATGGTCAATGAGTTCTCCTTTTAAAGTATTCGAAAATTCCGGATGCCATTGCACTCCCATTACCTTACCATCGGGTTCTTTATTGTAACCGAAAGCTTCAATTAATCCATCATCACTATGTGCATAAATTGTAAGGTCGTTGCCTAAATCTTTCACTGCTTGATGATGCACCGTATTTACATATGGATTTTTAGCATCAGTATAAAGCGTTTCAAAAAAAGAAGCGTTGACTATCTGAATTGGGTGCTTAATAGTATCGTACAATTCAGCAGACCTGTGGTCATTTACGGTAGGCAATTGCGTGCCGAGATCTTGATAAAGTGTACCGCCGAAATAGGCATTCATCAATTGAAATCCACGACAAATTCCTAAAACCGGTAAAGAATTTTTAATTGCAAAATCCAAGATTTTTAATTCATATTGGTCTCGATGCGCATCACCTTTCCATCTACCAATTGGCTTTTCACCATACGTTTCTGGCGCCAAATCACTACCACCTTGTAAAACAATACCGCTAACTTCAGATAAAATTGCTTCCAAATAAGAGTCATCCACATCTGGTATTAAAACCGGAAGAATACCTTCTTGTGTAACATACCGAGCCATATCATTTTCTATATAGCTCAAAGATTTCATCCCAAACACCGTTCGCTCTTTATCCGGGTACATAAAACAAGAAGAAATACCAATTTTTATCATTTCTATTTTATTAAAGTGCCGTTTTATATAACGTCTTAAAATCTCCTAATGCCACCGGTTTGGGGTTATTTGGATGACAAAAATCTGCAACAGCTAATACTGAAAGTTCATCGATATCTTTTTCTTTAACACCTATAGCGGAAAGCTTAGTAGGAAGTCCTAATTTTTCATTTAGCTCAAATAAGTGAGACACTACATTACTGCCGTCATTAGATCCAAGACCTAAAGCAACCGCTATTTTATCAAAACGATCTTCAAAACCCTCATAATTGAAATCCATTCCGTACGGCAAATTGATTGCATTTGCTAAACCGTGATGGGTATCAAACACACTAGATAATGGGTGTGCTAAACTATGCACTACTCCTAAACCTTTTTGAAACGCAACAGCACCCATTAGTGATGCTAGGAGCATTTTTGAACGCGATTCTATATCTGGATTTTTTGTAGCAGTTTCTAATGATTGTGCAATCAAAGCAATTCCTTCAAGGGCAATTCCATCACACATTGGGTGAAAGCCTTTTGCAACATACGCTTCCATATTATGTGTTAAGGCATCCATACCTGTAGCTGCTGTTATAAAACCAGGAAGTTCCATAGTCAACATAGGATCAGCAAATACAATTTTTGCCATTAACTTTGGACTAAACAAAATTCTTTTCTTTTTGCTTTCATCTTCAGAAATAATTGCACTTCTACCGACTTCACTACCTGTACCTGAAGTTGTTGGTACTGTTATAAAATGAGGTACATCTTCAGTAACATATTTGTCACCACCTATTAAATCGTCATAATCAAAAAGGTCACGTTTATGATTAACTCGAAGTACAATGGCTCTAGCAACATCTAATGCAACACCACCACCAATACCAACAATACAATCACACTTAGCATCATGATACGCATCACCACCTTTAAGAACGTCAGATTTAAGTGGGTTTTTGTGCATTTCAGTAAATACTTCAACACTCAAACCAGCTTTTTCTACATCATTCTTTATTTTTTTAAAAAAGGACAATTCAGCTACTGTACCATCTGTTACAAAAAGAGGCTTTTTAAGATTATGGCTTTTTAAATAATCTGCCAGTTCATTAATAACACCGCTCCCGAAACGAATTGGAGTTGGAAAATTATAAGTATATGTTTTATTCAATTTTTATCTATTTAAATTTATTAACAATCGTCATTTAAATAATTTCAAAATATCGTTTGGTTTCCCAATCGGTAACAGAAGCAGCAAATTGCTTCCATTCCCATTCACGGGTATATGTATAGTGATCTACAAACTCTTCACCAAAAATCTCTTTTGCAATTACTGAGTTTTTCATTTTTATAGCAGCTTCCAATAAATTTGAAGGCAACTTTCCATTTTTAGAGTCTAGATATCCATTACCAACGGTCGGCTCAATAGTAAGTTCTAGCTTATGCTTTATTCCATATAATCCACTTGCTAAACAAGCTGCCATTGCCAAATAAGGATTAGTATCAGAACCCACTACTCTATGTTCTATTCTTGTAGATTTCGCGGAGCCTACTAAAGGTCTTAATGCTGTGGTTCGATTATCGTGGCCCCAAGTAATGGTTGTTGGTGCCCAAGCTCCTTCAACTAAACGTTTATAACTATTTATAGTTGGCGCAAACATGGGTAATATTTCTGGAAGACAAAGTAATTGGCCTGCAAGAAAGCTTCGCATTACGGCGCTCATTCCATCCTTTGCATTCCCATCATAAAACAAATTGGTTTTCTTATTCAAATCCCATAGACTTTGATGTACATGACCACTACAACCAGGTAAATCACTGCTAGGTTTTGCCATAAAACTAGGTACTATACCATGTTTATGTCCAATCTCCTTAGCTGCAGTTTTAAACAGAACTGCGCGATCAGCAGCCTCTAGAATACCACTATATTGAATTGCTGCTTCTGTTACTCCCGGGCCCGTTTCAGTATGTAATCCTTCTAATGGAACATTAAATTCTCCTAACAAATCGAAAAGGTCTTGAAAGAATTCAGAGTTCTCTGATAATTTCAACATAGAATACCCAAACATTCCAGAAGTAAGGGGTTGTAGATTTTTGAAATTCTTTTCGTTTATAGAAGTTGATGTTTCTTTATAATTAAACCATTCAAATTCTTGAGAAAACATTGCAGTAAAACCTAAATCTTCACTTTCTGCAATTACCTTTTTTAGTAAACTTCGAGGGCATACGGAAAGACTCTTTTTTTCATTCGAAAAATCAGCTAAAAATAACGGTGTATTTCTTTCCCAAGGAATTGTTCGAAAAGTATTCAAATCGATATAAGCGTTTTCATCTCCATATCCGGTATGCCAACCAGTAACTTTAGCACTTTCATAGGAAAGGTCATCCATATCCCATCCAAAAACCACAGAACAGAATCCGAATCCATCTTTTAAAGCGGCAATAAACTTGTCTTTGTGCATGTATTTACCACGTAAAACACCATCGATATCCGCAATGGCCAGTTTTATTTTATCATGACCGCTTTCTTGTATTCTTAAAATAATTTCATTTTTATCCATGGTCTCCTTTTATTTCATTTTATGATTGAGAAAAAGTAAGAAATACAGATATGAAACACCAATTATACCAATGAAAATTAATGCAATATTAAAATTGTAATACGTCATTGAAATAAAAGCAATTATAGCTATTATCAGTGCAGTAATAGGAAACAGTGGAAATAAAGGCACTTTAAACGGGCGTTTAAGCTCTGGTTCTTTTTTACGAAGCGCAAAAAACGAAAACATTGATACAATATAAAGTCCCAATGCTCCAAAACAGGCAATGGTAATAATCTCACCTGTCTTACCAGTAAATAAGGCGATTATACCTACGAGCATATTTACAATAAGGGAATTCGCAGGAGTTCTAAACTTTTTATGAATTGAGCCCAATAATTTAGGAGCATAACCAACTCTACCAAATTCGAAAGTTGATCTGCCACCAGCGAGGATAATTCCATGAAAAGAAGCTACCAAACCTAAAAGTCCGATACCCACTAAAAGCTTGTATAAAATATGGTCGCTCGACACAACATAGGAGATAGCTAATGGTAATGGTGAATCTGAGGCAATGTCACTACCCGCGGGATATACCACAGCCTCCCAACCTGCCACCCCAACTGCTGAGGCAAAAGTGAGAATACATAATATAACCAAGGTTAGAATCGCCGAACCAAAACCAATTAATATACTTCGTTGTGGATTTATAGCTTCTTCAGCAACATTTGCAACTCCCTCTATTGCCAAGAAAAACCAAATAGCGAAAGGAATGGCAGCAAAAATACCAGCGTAACCATTTGGCAATGGATTAGATTGAACATTTGCCCATTCAAATTCGGGCAAAGTAACCCCAGCGAATACTAAAAGTTCGATAATAGCCAACACTGTAATTACCAATTCGAAAGTAGCCGCGAGTTTTACACCAAGTATATTAATTAAGGTAAAAATTACGTACGCTCCTATGGCGAAAACCATTAAATCTACAGAGGGATAGAGTAGGTTCAAATAAGCGCCAATTGCTGCAGCTATGGCTGGCGGCGCAAAAACGAATTCTATATTTTGAGTAATTCCCGCAAGAAAGCCTAAGTGTTTACCGAGACCCCTATTTGCATATTCAAATGCGCCACCAGCTTTAGGAATAGCACAAGCCATTTCGGTATAGCTAAAGGTAAACGTAACGTACATTATAATGATGAAAAAGGTAGCAATTGCAAGACCATATGTACCGCCTTCAGCGAGACCCAAATTCCATCCAAAATACATTCCCGATATTACATATCCAACACCTAACCCCCACAACATTAAAGGACTCAGTACTTTTTTTAATTTGGGTTGGTCGGTTTGGCTCATTTCGGTTGGTTTATCAATATCACAAACATCGTGACAGTTGAATAATACCTGAAATTAAAATTTTTTAGAATATAAAACCTAGTTTTTCATTTTTTTAGTTAATTATGTACATATAATTACAAAATACAGGAATATACTTCTAAAAACATCATCACGAAGAATGTTATTTAGGCTAAATATACTACTCATGAAACTGGACGGCAAAGACCTTAAAATTTTAGATTTATTACAAGAGGATGCGAATATTAATAACAAGCAAATAGCACTTGCTACCAATTTAACATTGACCCCTGTTTATGAACGAATCAAAAAACTAACAGCGCTTTCATTACTCAAGAAAAAAGTCTTTCTATTAAATCGAAAAAAGTTAGGATTGAATGTTATGGTATTAGTTTCGATAAAAATTGAAAAACATTCAGAAGTAGGTGCCCTTTCGTTTATGAACGAGATAAAGAAATTTCCAGAAGTAATAGAATGTTTACATGTAACAGGGGCCTTTGATTTTCAATTAAAAGTGATTACGAAAGATATAGACAGCTATCACGAATTCAATTTTAAAAAATTAGCAACCATAAAAAACATCAGTCAAATGGAGAGCTATTTTGTGATGAAAGAGGTTATTAATTCGACTCGATTGCCTTTGTCTATTATTCAATAAATTATACAACTTCAACGATTGTAATCTCATTTCCATTAAAATGAATACGCTCACCTTTTACCTTTCCTAATAAAAGCTGCGCTATAGGGGTTAAAATAGAAATACAATACACAGATGTAGCATCGTCTTTATACTCGCCTGCGGAAATCGCTAAAAAATAATTTGCCATTGAAGTCTTTACCCAACTACCTAATTGCACTGTCGTAGTAGATTTAACAATAGTAACTTTCGCTAGCGTTTGCTTCATTTTTTCCGCTTCGGCTAATTGCTGCCCTAACTTTTCGCGTTCTAATTGTAGCATAGCCCTACCAGTCTCATGCTTATCGCCTGCACTACTTTTGGTTTCTGAGGTTAATGCATCTTGAATTGAAACGATGTTTATGTGAATTCGACTAAGCCTTTCCTCTACAAAAGTTTGACAGAAATTATAGTAGTTTTCTTTCTGAATCATTTGATTTATAACAAAACATTGAGTCTTAAAAATGATACAAATCTGCTAATTGATATATCAAAAAGTTGATTACAGCAGCTTCACCTTTTCCTTGCTGAAACATATTTTGAACTACTCCTTGATTTTCATCTTTAAAGAATTCTAAATCATCGGTTCCATAGGTACTGAAAATATTCCAAGATTTTAGGCCTTTAAGCATCTCGCTATGTGCATGGTAACGCTGATTTACTTTTTCAAGCTTTTCATTAAACTCTTTACTTTTCTTTTTGTCATTTTTAAGCGCCACTGCATTACGTAGAATATATTCTTTTTCTAATCTTTCATCAGCCTTTTCAGCTTGGGCAATTATTCTAACATAAGCAGTTCTAACCAACTCGTCGTATCTAACTTCAAAGTTTGGCTTTGCCTTTATAGCCGTATAAACTTCGATGATTACGTCATCATCTTCATTACTTGCATAAAAATCTTGATCCGAAGTATTATCATTCGAATCTTCACTAACAAGTGCATCTTTCCAAGCTTGAGATTTTAGCACTTTTTGCCACGCCTCAGCATAAACTCCTTCTGAGGAAGGTTTCGTCGCGGCACAACTACCCAAAATCACTGTTAACAACAGCAAAATCGACTGTTTAACAGCCTTTATCACTTTATTTATTTTCATATAATGTTTTCATCGAAGTGTGGTTCTAAAACACTTCTCAGGTACATAAAATAGTATAAGTCTATTTTCTTGACTAGAAAATTAGCAAAGAATATAAACACCAACGCATTTATAATACTGTTCAAATAAAGATTTGAAAAAAGGGGCTCTAAAGAGCCTTTTTTGTGGGGACCTACAATATAAGAAGAATCGACGTTTATCGAAAAAAAAAATGTTTTTTTCGACGAAAGCCATAACATTTCTAAATCATGTCAGATAATTCCTTCCCGATTAAACTTCCAATAGCTATACCCATACCACCCATTTTCACTCCGCAGTGCACATTATCTGAAATCGATTTCACTATCGGTTTTTTGGTTGCTCCAACTCCCATAATACCGCTCCATCTGCGGTCTATATCAAATTTTGTATCTGGTAAAATAACTTCACAGAGTAAGTCCTCCAATTTTTGTTGAATAATTTCAGTTTCACCAAAACTAGTTGTCTTTTCCCTGTCAAAATCTAGCTTTCTACCGCCACCTAAAAGAATTCTATTGTCAATGTTTCTGAAATAATAATATCCTTCGTCTAAATGAAAAGTGCCTCTTATCTTTAAATCATCAATGGGCTTGGTTATTAACACTTGGGCTCGTGCCGGTTCTACCTCTTCCTTAATTAATTGCGATGCAAATCCATTTGTTGCGATAAAAAGTTTTCTAGTAATAAATTCAAATTTGTCTGTTATTAATCGAACATGGTTGCCATTATCTATAAAATCTAAAACCGAAATACTATTTAATATTAACACCCCACTTTGCTGTACTTTACGTAGTAATCCCATCATCATTTTACCAGTATCTATTTGAGATTCAAATACATTCGTTATATACTGGTTATATATTCCTTTAAACTTGAATTTGTTCGGTTGCAATTCGAAGGCATCTATTTTAAAAACTGGTTTTAAAAGTTGATTAACAAAGTTCAAATTACTACTACATTCAGCATATAATTCTTTTTGATTGTCCAAAAACAATTCATGCCCGCCTAAATTCTTAAAGTCAATAGTTTCATCTCCTAAATTTTCTCGTAATAATTGAATCCCCTTCCAACGTTTTAAAACCAATTGAAAAACTTCTTCCGCTGATGTATTCTTAATATCTGATAAAACTTCAGAGAGGCTTCCAAAACATGCAAAACCAGCATTTTTGGTACTAGCTCCTTGTGGCAGAATACCCTTTTCTAGCACTAATATTTTTGCTTTGGGAAATCGCTTCTTAAGGAATAGAGCACAATTTAAACCCACAATACCACAGCCCACTATTGTATAATCAATATTAGACAACCAAGATTTGTATTCCCAGTAACTTAAGTTCATAGTACTAAAATACAATTATAAGGCAGTAATTAAAGTACTTCAAAAACCGATTACTATAAATTATGAGCAAAAAAAACTCCGATTAAAGTAAATCGGAGTTTTTGACTATTCTTCTGGTTCTGGATCCATTACAAAACTTTCCATGAAGGCAGTAGTGTAATTTCCTGCTAAATAATCAGGGTGATCCATTAATTGTCGATGAAAAGGAATCGTAGTTTTTACTCCTTCAATAACAAATTCATCTAAAGCTCTTTTCATTTTATTTATTGCTTCTTCACGAGTTTGAGCAGTAGTTATAAGTTTAGCAATCATTGAATCATAATACGGTGGAATAATATAGCCACTATATACATGCGTGTCCATACGAACACCATGTCCTCCTGGAATATGTAAAGTAGTAATTCTTCCCGGCGATGGTCTAAAATTATTATAAGGGTCTTCCGCATTAATTCTACATTCAATCGAATGTAGCTTTGGAATATAATTTTTTCCTGAAATTGGAACGCCACCTGCAACAAGTATTTGTTCTCTAATTAAATCATAATCAATTACCTGCTCAGTAATTGGGTGCTCCACCTGAATACGTGTATTCATTTCCATAAAATAGAAATTGCGGTGTTTATCAACCAAAAACTCAACCGTACCTGCGCCCTCATACTTTATAAATTCTGCAGCTTTAACTGCAGCTTTACCCATTGCATCACGCAACTTATCCGTCATAAAAGGTGAAGGAGTTTCTTCAGTCAGTTTCTGGTGTCTACGTTGTACTGAACAATCACGTTCTGACAAGTGGCAGGCCTTACCGTATTGATCACCTACTACTTGAATCTCGATATGACGAGGTTCTTCAATTAATTTCTCCATGTACATACCACCATTACCAAAAGCAGCTGTAGCTTCTTGTACGGCACTATCGAAAAGGTCTTCCATTTCCTCTTCTTTCCAAACGGCACGCATACCCTTACCACCGCCACCGGCGGTAGCTTTTATCATTACAGGGTAACCCATTTTCTTAGCTATTTTCATAGCATCCTTAACATCTTTTAAAAGACCATCAGAACCTGGTACACAAGGTACACCGGCTTTTTTCATGGTTTCTTTTGCTGAAGCTTTATCTCCCATTCGGTCGATATGCTCACCAGATGCACCAATAAATTTTATTTCGTGCTCAGCACAAATTTTAGAGAATTTAGAATTTTCAGATAAAAATCCATATCCAGGGTGAATTGCATCTGCATTCGTAATCTCTGCAGCAGCTATGATATTTGGAATCTTTAAATACGATTCACTACTGGCAGCTGGCCCAATACATACAGCTTCATCTGCAAAACGAACATGCAAACTCTCTTCATCTGCTTTAGAATATACAGCTACGGTTTTAATCCCCATTTCCTTACAGGTTCTTATAACACGCAGTGCAATCTCTCCTCTATTTGCTATTAATATTTTTTTGAACATCTTCAAAAGTTTTAAATTTTAAGTAATAAGCCTTCAACAAAGTGCTAATGCCTCTAACAATAGATAGCATTTAACATTCAACACTTAAAATTTATTTAAGATGGGTCAACCAAAAACAAAGGCTGATCAAATTCCACTGGTGAAGAATCTTCAACTAAAATCTTCACTATTTTTCCTGAAATTTCAGATTCAATATCATTGAACAATTTCATAGCTTCTATAACACAAAGCACGTCACCCTGTCCGATAGTATCACCTACTTCAACAAAAGTTGGTTTGTCTGGAGCAGGTTTTCTATAGAACGTACCTATAATAGGGGACTTAATTGTTACATATTTAGAATCTTCTGCAACTGCTTCTGCTACTGGAGCAGCACTCTGCTGAGTTTCAACTTGTACAGGTGCACCAACCACATGTTGTGCCGGCATTGGTATTTGTTGAACTACAGTTGTTTCACCTCTAGACATTCCTTCACCAGTTCTAATGGTTATCTTAATGTCTTCTGTTTCTAGCTTCACTTCACTGGCACCAGATTTGGCGACAAATTTAATTAGGCTTTGAATTTCTTTAATATCCATGAATTTGAGTTTTATTAAAATTTAGTTGTAGGCCCATTTTAAAAATATAGACCCCCATGTGAACCCGCCGCCAAAAGCAGCAAAAACTAGATTGTCTCCTTTTTTAAACTTCTTTTCAAAATCAGCCAATAATAAAGGTAAAGTAGCTGATGTCGTATTTCCATAGCGCTGTATATTCATCAATACCTTGCTATCGTCTAGCCCCATTCTTTTTGCAGTCGCATCTATAATTCGCTTATTGGCTTGGTGTGGTACCAGCCAAGATACGTCTTCGTGATTTAAGTTATTGCGTACCATTATTTTTTCCGCAACATCCGCCATATTTGAAACCGCAAATTTGAAAACGGTTTTGCCCTCCTGAAAAATAAAATGTTTTCTAGCCTTAACAGATTCAATAGTTGCAGGCATAATAGACCCACCGCCTTCCATTCCTAGATAAGCTCTACCACTACCATCTGCTCTTAAATATTCATCTTGAAGTCCTAATCCTTCTGTATTAGGTTCAAAAAGCACTGCTCCGGCTCCATCGCCAAATATGATACAAGTGGTACGATCCGTATAGTCTATAATTGAAGACATTTTATCAGCCCCAATTAGTAAAACTTTTTTGTATTTACCAGAAGCTATATATCCCGAGGCATTAGACATTCCGAACAAAAAACTAGAACAAGCTGCCAACAAATCGTAGGCAAAAGCATTTGATGCTCCTATCTCCGAGGCAACAAAAGCAGCTGTTGAAGCTACCATACTATCTGGTGTTGCAGTGGCTACAATTATAAGATCAATCTCTTTTGGATCTAAATTCTTTTTATCCAGTAAATTTTGAGCAGCTTTAATAGCTAAAAATGAAGTTCCTTCACCTTCTTCGGGCTTCAAAATTCTTCTTTCTTTAATTCCTGTTCTACTAGTTATCCATTCATCATTAGTCTCAACAATGTCCTCCAACATTTTATTGGTCATGATAAATTTGGGAACATAAGATCCTACAGCGGTAATCGCTGCTGTGAGTTTGTTCATACTATAAATGCTTTTGTATCAAAAACGACTAGAAATTGGTGAAAAATACTCAATTTTTGTCATTTTTAGATTAAAATCAACAGTTTTTAAAAAAATAGATAGCTAAGGCAAATGCTTAAAATATAAAAAACAAGAACCCTACTCATTTATAAATGAATAGGGTTCACTATTTTCTTATTTTATTTCGAAAAATAAAACATAATAAGATTAAGCCTCTGCTACTTCTGTCTTGTCTATTAAAACTTGGCCTTTATAGTATAATTTACCTTCATGCCAATGAGCTCTATGAAACAAATGTATCTCACCAGTAGTAGAATCTTTGGCTAGTGTAGGTGCTACAGCCTTATAATGTGTTCTTCTTTTATCCCTACGGGTTTTCGATATTTTTCTCTTAGGATGTGCCATTGTCGACTATTTGTCAGTTAATAAATTCTTTAATTTATCCCATCTGGGATCATTTACTTCTTTATTCTCTCTTGATTCTTTTGGTTGTAATTCTTCTAGCTTGTCTAACACTTCAGATTTTAAAGTGCCATCCGCAATACCGGGATGTACTCTTTTCTGAGGCACAGCCAAAACTAACATTTCATAAACGTATTGCGCAATATTTACCTGATGGGAGCCATGAGGAATAATTAATATCTCGTCGTCGTCATCATTAAAAGTTTCACCAAATTTAACCACAAGATTCATTTGAGAATCTATTTCTTGATTATAAGGTTCACTTGTAATATCACAATTAACGTTTACCGAGCCATGACCATCAAACTCTAGCTCTAACATTGTAGAGGTTTTGTTTAACAGTAGATGCAACTTAATATCAGCAGCATTGAACTCATCGTATCCAAAAGATTCAAAGAACGTATTATCAATTTCAAATTCAAAATCGTGCTTTCCTTGCTTCAATCCCGAGAAAGGAACATTAAACTCCTTTTGCTTCATCATGACCACACAAAATTTAAAATTCACCTTACGAAAGATAATATGCTTCCATTCAGGCGGGTGCAAAGATACTATATTTTTACAAATTGCCAACCAAAGGACTGCTAAATAAATAGAAAACTAAGGTTATCGCCTTATTTTTTGTTTTTGCAATTGATTCTCGGTAAGCTCCTGATACTCTTTTCTGTTTTTAAATATGCTAATCGCGGTAAAAACAGCCTCTTTAAAAGAACTAAAATCTGCTTCACCTTTACCTGCAATTTCGTAGGCTGTACCGTGGTCTGGCGATGTTCTTACTTTGGATAAACCTGCAGTAAAGTTAACACCTTGACCAAAAGAAAGCGTTTTAAATGGAATTAATCCTTGATCATGATAAGCAGCAAGAATTGCATCGTATTTAGTATAATTATCAGTTCCAAAAAAACTATCGGCTGCAAATGGACCATAAACTAAATGCCCAGCATCTGACATTTCTTTAATTACTGGAATAAGAACCTCATCATCTTCTTTACCAATTACACCATTATCACCATTATGTGGATTAATCCCTAACAATGCAATTTTTGGTCTACGAATACCAAAGTCCATCTGTAAAGACTTTTCAATAGTTCTAACTTTTGTGCGAATTAAAATCGGATTAATTGCTGCAGGAGCATCTTTTACAGCTACATGATCTGTTAAAAGACCAATTTTTAACTCATCGGTAACCATAAACATTAAACTATCACCTTCTAATTCTTGTGCTAAATAATCAGTGTGACCAGGGAAATTAAACTCTTCAGTTTGTATATTATTCTTATTAATTGGTGCAGTAACAAGCACATCAATTTCATCATCTTTAAGTGCAGCAACAGCAGCTTTTAGTGATAATATTGCGTATTTACCAGCGTTCTCTGTCGATTTTCCAAATTCAATTTTGGGTACTTCTTTCCAAACATTTACGACATTAACTTTTCCATCTAGCGCTTTTGAAGCTTCATGTATGCCGTTAAAATTGATTTCAATGCCAAGCTTATTCTTTTGAAAAGAAACAGTTTTATTTGAGGCAAAAATTACAGGCGTACAAAAATCGAGCATTCGCGAATCTTCAAAAGTTTTTAAAATAACTTCACAACCTATTCCATTTAGGTCACCTACGCTAATACCTAACTTTATGTTTTTGCCTTCGTGCATTATAATAACTAAATTTACCCCACAAAACTACTTAATTTAAACGACACGTGTTTACTGGAATTATTGAAACTTTAGGGGAAGTAAAAGAACTTAAAAATGAAGGTGGAAATCTACATATTACTGTTGGATCGGTTCTTGCTCAAGATTTAAAAATTGACCAAAGTGTTGCTCACAATGGTGTTTGTTTAACCGTGGTCTCTTTAGATGATAGCAGTTATACTGTAACCGCTATCGAAGAAACATTAGAGAAAACTAATTTAAATCATCTAAAAATTGGCAAAAAAGTAAATTTAGAACGTGCTATGGTTTTAGGTTCACGATTAGATGGTCATATTGTTCAAGGGCATGTAGATCAAACAGGAACTATCACGAATATAGAAGAAAAAGATGGCAGTTGGGAGTTTACTTTGGAATACAATGCTGCCCTTAATAATGTGACAATTGAAAAAGGTTCGATTACCATAGATGGGGTGAGCCTTACTGTAGTTGATTCAGGTATTAAAACCTTTAGTGTAGCAATTATTCCCTACACTTTCGAACACACCTGTTTCAGTGCATATGAAATTGGAACAGTTGTTAATTTAGAATTTGATGTTATTGGCAAATACGTATCAAAATTGATGTTATCTAGAACATAACTAGATGTATCTATACCATTTCAGTCAATAACAAAAATTCTACATGCTAAACTTTAATAAATATTTTCTTCTGATAAAGTACATATGCTAATAAGCAGTAAAAGGACACAACGGTTAATCCGTATAATAGTGAAGATAATTCCAATGAAATAAAGTCATGCACATAAATGGTATCAAAAAGCCAACCATGGAGCGAAGTGTCTTCTGTAACTTTAATCTGACCTAAAATTTTACTAATAAAACTAGACAGAAAATAGAGTGTTATGGCATTAGCACCAGCATATCTAAAAATACTACCAAACTTATAGCCTTTTACATCAGTTAAATAATAAATTAATGCGAGAATTAAATTAGCCCAACCTGCTGTAACTAGTACAAAACTACTTGTCCATAGTGCTTTATTTATTGGAAAAACTATATCCCAAAGGTGCCCAATAATTAAAAAAGACCCTCCAATGCCCATTAATAACGTAGCTTTTTTTTCTTGTTTTGACGTTAATAAGAGTCCAGTAAAAATACCCAACAGTGAACTACAAATAGATGGTATTGTACTTAAAAAGCCTTCTGGGTCATAATCTGCTTTATAATTATGTGAGCCAAAAATTTGAACATCTAACCAATTAGCAAAATTATTCGGAGCTCGCTCTAGCGTAGATTCTATGCCATTAACAGGAATAAATACCATTATTAACCAATACCCTATTAAGAGTGTTAGACAAATCCCTATTAATGTTTTCCAATTAAAATTGATAAACAAAATTGAAGCAAAAAAGAATACTACCCCAATGCGCTGTAACACTCCAGGAAAACGAATATTTCCAAAATCTTTAATAAAAGGAAAGCTTATTAAAAAAGCTCCAAGAAAAAGTCCTAAACCAATCAACTTTAAGGAACGAATTGTAATTTTCTTATAGGTGCCAGCATTAATTTCTCTGTTCTTATAGGCAAAAGCTATCGATGTACCTACTATAAATAAAAAAAATGGAAAAACTAAATCAGTCGGTGTAATCCCATGCCATTCAGCATGCCTAAATGGTGGATATACAGCAGTCCAAGTACCAGGAGTATTAACTAAAATCATTAATACTATGGTCATCCCCCGAAAGATGTCAACCGATTGTATTCTATTACTCAAACTTGCCATAATTATAGAATATGCTCTTTCATTTTATTCCAAGTAAATACCAATAACGCTCCAGAAACTAGGGCAACTGCAGTTAAAATTAGTGCATCAGTAGTTCGCCCGTAAATCCAATACCCTGTAGCAAACATCATAGAATAAACCAGCACAACACCTAACAACATTGCTGTTATCCCTGATGGCACACTCCATTTTTCACCTTCATCAATTTCCACATTATCTACTTTGGCATCATCAACCACTTTTTGCCATCCTGGACCACCTGGTTGTATTTTTTTATAAAATGAACGAAGTACTTCATCTGATTCTGGTTTAGTTGTATAAGTAGCAATTAACCAAACTGTGGTGGTAACTATCATAACAAAAGGAATCTCGCCCCAATCTGGAAAAATACCAGTATCTGTAGCAAACAAAAAAGCCCCAAATGATGTAGCTTTTAATAATATGGATAAAATACCCGAAGCAAACATCGCAGAAATTTCAGTCCATGCGTTAATCCGCCACCAAAACCAACGTAGAATAAATATTAATCCAGTACCCGCTCCAAAAAGCAATAATAATTCAAAAATTTGTTGCGCATTTTGCATAGCTAATGCTAAAAAAGCACTCAACACCATTAAAACAACTGTAGAAATTCTTCCTACTGCAACTAATTGTTTTTCTGTTGCATCAGGATTTACTTGTTGTTTATAGAAATCAAAAACGATATATGATGACCCCCAGTTCAATTGTGTAGAAATCGTACTCATGTAAGCAGCAACAAGTGAAGCTAAAACCAAACCTAATAACCCACTTGGCAACTTAGTTAACATCGCAGAATAAGCCAAATCATGGCCTAATTTATCTGCAGGTACATTTGGAAATGCTTCCGATATACTAGCAATATCAGGATAAACTACCAGTGAAGCTAGTGCCACCAAAATCCATGGCCAAGGACGTAAAGCATAATGCATGATGTTGAAAAAGAATGTAGCACCTATAGCATGATTTTCATTTTTGGCCGCTAACATTCGCTGAGCAATATAGCCGCCGCCACCAGGCTCGCCACCGGGGTACCAAGAACTCCACCATTGTACCGCCAACGGAATTATCAATAGGGTAATTACCATCTTAGTGTCACTAAAATCAGGCAGAATATTCATTTTAGAGGCAACTAAATCATTTGCTAACATTGCTTGAACACCTCCAACTTCTGGAATATTCACTAAATAATATGCTGCGCCAATTGCGCCAGCCATTGCAACAAAAAACAACAAAAAATCTGTATACACTACACCTTTAAAGCCTCCTAAAGCACTAAACACTACGGTGATTAGACCTGCACCAATAACAGTTTGCCAATCTTCAAGACCCAACATTATACCACCAATTTTTATAGCGGCAAGTGTCACGGCAGACATAGTGATGACGTTAAAAACAACGCCTAAATAAATTGCTCTAAATTTTCTTAAAAAACTAGCTGGCTTTCCACCATAACGTAGTTCATAAAACTCCAGATCAGTTTTCACATTAGATTTACGCCAAAGTTTTGCGTAAACAAAAACAGTAAGCATTCCCGTTAATAAAAAACACCACCAACCCCAGTTTCCCGAAACACCCTTATCTCGAACAAAGTCTGTTACTAAATTCGGGGTATCAGTTGAAAAAGTGGTTGCCACCATAGACAAACCTAATAACCACCATGGCATTGTTCTTCCTGATAGAAAAAATTCATTTGAATCTTTACCTGATTTTTTCGAAACATAAATTCCTATTCCTAGGACAAGAGAAAAGAATACTATAATAAAACTGTAATCGAGCGTACTTAATTCCATAAAAGCGGGTTTTGGCTATTCGCTAAAGATATTACTTTTTAGCATATTTTTGAAGCTTGTTAACCAAACCACAACTAGTGTATTCATTAATAACAAGTGAAGTTTCCACAACAGCTTGGGTACTAGCCTTTACTGCCGCCATGGTAGTAGGAATATCTAAATCAGGAATCAAAGGAATTGCAATAATAACAGTCACTTTAATGGCTTTAGCCTTTGGTGCAAAGGAGTCAACAGGCATTATTGTACCGCTGCTTATCGTCGGTGATATATTCGCAGTCATTTATTACAACAGACATACCCAGTGGAAATATATTATTCGATTTCTTCCATGGATGATGCTTGGTGTACTTATTGGTGTCTTTATCGGTAAAGATTTAGACGAAACCACCTTTAAAATTGGCATGGCTATTATTATTTTAGGCAGTGTGATTATGATGTACTGGTGGGATACAAAAAAATCTAAGAAAGTACCAACTCACTGGGCATTTGCAGGTTTTATGGGAATTATGGCTGGCATAACAACTATGATTGGAAATTTAGCTGGTGCCTTTGCAAATATCTTTTTCCTAGCCATGCGTTTGCCTAAAAACGAATTTATAGGTACCGCTGCTTGGTTATTCTTTATCATCAATATTTTCAAACTACCCTTTCATATTTGGGCCTGGGGTACAATTACTAAGGAAAGTTTTTTACTCGATTTAAAACTTATCCCAGCAATTTTTATTGGACTATTTATTGGCATACAATTGGTTAAAATCATCAAAGAAAACTTTTACCGAAAAATGATTCTTATTCTAACTGCCATAGGTGCCTTATTAATATTTTTTAGATAATGTGCATCCAAAAATAATGACTAGATTTAAGCTAATAGAATGCCAACATTAGCTATTATGAAAATCAAAATCGTTTATTTAACATCCATTATTGTAGGCTTACTTGTAATTGTATCATGCAAACAAAAAGAAAATAATCTACCTGCCGATGAAGATTCCATCTTATCTGAAATAGAAAACGAGTTAAAAAATTTAACTAATGTCTGGTATCCAAAAACTATTGACACAATAAATGGTGGTTTTTGGTCTGATTACAATTACAAATGGGATAAAGAAGGAGCTCAAAACAAGATGATTGTTAGTCAGGCACGTCATGTCTGGACCACTTCAGTCCTAGCTCAATTCTATAAAGACAACAATTATGAGGAAATTGCAAAACATGGATACCATTTTTTACGGGACAAAATGTGGGACTCAGTTAATGGTGGTTTTCACACATTGGTAGGTTTTGAAAATGATGCGTTAAAAATACTTTCTAAAAACAAAAGCACTTACGGCAATGCATTTGCCATTTATGGCTTGGCTACTTATTACAAAGTGTCTAACGATACAGAAGCCCTCGAATTAGCAAAAAAAACATTTGCATGGATAGAAGAACATGCCCATGATTCAATTTACAAAGGATATTTTGATGTTTTGCAGCAAGATGGCTCATGGATGCTAGACATTTCAGAAAATAAGGATTATGACAATTTTAATAGAAAAGATTGGAAAGACCAAAACTCATCAATTCACCTTTTAGAATGCCTTACAGCGCTTTACGAAGTGTGGCCAAATAAATTGGTAAAAGAACGTTTGGAAGAGCTATTAGTTTTAATTCGTGATACAATAACAACTGAAAAGGGGTACTTAACATTACATCTGCATCGTGATTGGACCCCTGTTACTTTTAAAGACTCCTCGGAAACTTATAAAAAAGAAAATTTCAGTTTAGACCACGTTTCTTTTGGCCATGATGTAGAAACGGCATTTCTTATGCTGGAAGCATCTCATATTCTAGGTAGAAAAAATGACACACTAACTGAGGTCAAGGCAAAACAAATGGTAGACCATGGCATTACAAAAGGCTGGGATAAAGAAGAAGGTGGCTTTTATGACGGCGGTTATTATTATGACGCTGATACATGTACAGTGGTAAAAAGAGATAAAGTTTGGTGGACCGAAGCCGAAGGACTCAATTCGCTATTTTTGATGTCTAAATTGTATCCAAAGAGTCCAGAATATTACAAGTTGTTTCTAAAACAATGGCAATACATTAAGAAAAACATGATTGACCATGAACACAAAGGTTGGTACGATGAAGGTTTAGACACCAATCCGGAGGCAAACAAAAAAGCAAAAGCTCAAATTTGGAAAGTAAATTACCATAATATAAGGTCGCTTATTAATGTTATTCAAATGCTAAAAGGTGAATTTGTGCTAACACAGGAAACTCATTAAAATAAAATTTCTAAAATGCTTAACATTTCAGATTTTTAACTACAAACATAGATCCCTTATATTTATGTAGAATTGTAGAACATCTGTAAAATTATATACTCCGTATATAATCACAGGTTGTTTACAATACTAAACCCAAGTTTGAAGCGTTCGCTATTTATGAGATTTTTGTTAGGAATAGTTGGAATTTTTTGTCTGGTAACTTCTTGCCAATCAGTTAATTTATTTAACAAGGAAGCTAAGAAAGAAACAGGCAAAATAAAGGTGGTATCAAAAGCCAAGGCTTATGATCAACTTATACCTAGTGACGCAATTTCTACCGATGGGCTTTTTGATGTTCATAAGATAAAGCAGAAGTACTATTTTGAAATCCCAGAAGATTTATTAAATCGTGAAATTTTAGTCGTAACACGTTTTATAAAAACACCTTCAGGCGCAGCAAGTTATGGTGGTGAGAAAATAGGTGAAAATACTATTGTTTTTGAAAAGGGCCCTAACAACAATATCTTCCTTCGTATTTCTACATTGGTCAGTTCTGCAGACGAAGACGATGCTATTTCTAAAGCTGTTAACAATTCGAATATTACACCAATTTTAGAATCGTTCGAAATTAAAGCGGACAATGAAAAGAAAAAATCTTTTGTTATTGATGTTACAAAATTCATCAATAGTGAAAATCCATTATTAGCTTTAAGCAGTGCCCAAAAAGATTCTTATAAACTATCTTCTTTGGAAAGTGATAAATCTTATATAAAAGAGATTAGCACATTTCCAATGAACACAGAAATACGTACGGTAAAAACATACAAAGCGAAATCTGTAATTAAAAAAAGAAGAAAAGAATTACCTGCGGCCATTTTAGCTGGGGTTGTTACGCTTGAAATAAACAACTCATTTGTTTTATTGCCTAAAGAACCAATGCGCAAACGCTATTACGATACTCGTGTAGGCTATTTTGCTAGTTCTTATTTAGAATATGGCGATGACCAACAGAAAGTAGACCGTAACACGTACATACATCGTTGGCGATTAGAACCAAAAGCAGAGGACATTGAAAAATGGAAAAACGGTGAGCTTGTTGAACCAAAAAAACCAATTGTCTATTATATTGACCCCGCAACTCCTAAAAAATGGAGACCATACTTAATAAAAGGGATAAACGATTGGCAGGTTGCCTTTGAACAAGCAGGTTTCAAAAATGCAATTGTTGGTAAAGAATGGCCAGAGAACGACCCAGACATGAGTCTAGAAGATGCCCGATTCTCGGTTTTACGTTATTTCGCTTCACCTTCTAAAAATGCCTATGGCCCAAATATTGTTGACCCAAGAAGTGGTGAAATTTTAGAAAGTCACATTGGTTGGTATCATAATTTAATGAGCCTTTTACACAGTTGGTATATGATTCAAGCTGGCGCCGTAGATGAACGTGCACAGCATATGGAATTTGATCCCGAATTAATGGGCGATCTTATTCGCTTCGTTTGTGCACATGAAGTTGGACATACTTTAGGGTTACGACATAATATGGGCGCAAGTTTTGCAACACCAGTTGAAAAGCTACGTGATGCGGAATGGTTAGAAAAAAATGGGCACACCAGCTCAATTATGGATTATGCCCGTTTTAATTATGTAGCACAACCCGAAGATAATATTCCTGTTAAAGATTTAATGCCAAGAATAGGTGACTACGACAAATGGGCTATTCAATGGGGGTATTCTAGATTACCTGAAGATTTAGCGCTTTCGGATGAGAAAGAACTAATGAGCCAAATGGTAACAGATAGTATTGCAGCAAACAAAAGATTGTGGTTTGGTGGCGAAGGCAGAGATTTTGATCCTCGCTCACAAACAGAAGATTTAGGTGACGATGCTATGATTGCTAGTAATTACGGAATTTTAAATCTTCAGCGAATTGCTCCCTGTGTTCGGGAATGGGTTAAAGAACGCAATAGTGACGATTATTCAAATCTAGATGACATCTACAAAGCCTTAGTTAACCAATACAGTGATTATATCTTTCATGTAACCAAAAATATTGGCGGTATTTATGTAACACCAAAAACAATGAGTGAAGAAGGTGAGATCTATCGTTTGGTACCAAAGCAAACACAAAAACAAGCATTAGCCTTTTTAAACAACCACATTTTCAAAGAACCAAAATGGCTGCTAAGAAATGACATTTTAAATGCAATACAGTCACCACAATCAAAAGAGTCTGTAACTAAGACTATGGAAAGTGTTATGATGAACCTTCTTGGTGGTAGCAGATTAAGTAGAATGACATTTATTGCTGAGCGTTATGAGAATGAAAATCCGTATCGCCCTGAAGAATATATAGATGATTTAACAAAACTTGTTTGGGGTGAAATGAATGTTTTCTACCAAACTAATTCATATAAAAGAAAATTACAAAAAGCCTATGTTGCTAATATGATTAACCTTTACAAACCTGAAGAAGCAGATGGTATGGTTGAAGGAATTTTAGCAAAACTATCTGAAGGCTATACTTCGAATACCGACGTACGATCACTGGCGCTAAATAATCTATTATCACTTCAAAGCAATATTAAAAGAACACTTCCGGTAATGACTGACCGCTTAACTATTGCACATTTACAATATCTAAAACGTGAAATTGAAGATGTAGTGGGCGATACAGATGATGCTAGGCCTTTATTTGTTCCGCTTATTCGCGATAATACTATTCAAGGTGATGTAGAAGATAGCAACGAATAAAATTCTTCTAATTTTACTTTACACTACTGATTCTTTCTTCCGGATAAACTCCAATTAAATGTGTTCTGATATAAAATGATGTTTCAAGACTATCTTTTTCAGATAATTGAACCGTCATAGAACTTGATGCACTTAAAGGCATATGACAAGCGATACAATTATTATTCATTTTACTTATCTCAGTTTCCTTTGCACTACAATTAACAATAGTTGTGTTATGACAAGAAACACACTTGAGATTAAAATTATCTGATTTACCGCGCTCATTTTTATGTGAATTATGACAGGTATTACAATCTAGATGGTCAGTCTTTTTAAAACATTCACTTTCAATTAATAATCCATATTGATTACCATGTACATCTAAAATTTCATCTTTAGAAACTTGATTGGCATTTCGAGAATAATCGGCCAAATTTTCTCCTGTAACAAAAGAAAACGAATTTCCTTTGAGGGTCAATTCACGCTTACCTGAATGACATTGGGCACAAACATCTAATCGTTGTTGTCTCGAAAGTGAGTCAATCTTTATCATGAACATTGCTTCTTTCTGCTCAGGGTTATTCACATGAAATTTAACATGTTTTGCTGCTGGCCTGTGGCATCTTTCACAATCAACTCCATAGATCATTTGATTTCTATAATAATGATTTCTATTTCCATCCAACTCAATATTTTTCACAAATGTCGTGTGGCATTTTAAACAAGCATCGCGCAAAGGTCTCGGGTCATCATAATAATTTGGAAATCCTGGACTAAGCACCCAACTATCTGCAGGAGTGTAGTATGAAGTCTGTAATTGAAAAAGCGCACTATCTTGCCAAGTACCATAAGATTGACCTCTTACTCCAGAACCAATAACTACATCAAATTTTTTAGGAGCAATCTCAGTAAGCCTATTTTTAATCTTAATGCTTTGGTAAAGCAAGCTATCCTTAGCCTCCATTGTGAACAAAACTTGTTCTACATCTAAGGTATTTGAATGATCTAAAAAGTTGCCTTTAATATTCTCAATACTCGCCTTTGCAGAGGTGTTAAAATGAGCTGTTTCTATATGTGAATTGTAAATATCCTCATGACATTGAATACAAGTTTCCGAGCCCACAAATTGTTCGCCATTTGAATGAGTAGCAAGTACAACAGGAGAATAAAATTCACTTTTATCATTTTTACAATAGATGATTATAGTTGTAACCAAAATTGCAATCATTACTACTGCTATTTTTTTAAAAGCTTTATTAATCAACATTAAAACATCAAACATATTAGAATTAAGAAGTTGCGGCAGTTTTTAATACATGAGTAGTCGACATTTATAATGGTTTTTAAAGTCAACTAGTCTTCTTCCTTATAATTTTCCATTGTAAAAAGTTCTGGCTCTCCACCTCGATTTCCACAACCAGAAGCAATGTACAAAGCACCCTTATATTCTAACAAACCAGTACCATGCCTACCTTCATTTAGAAAAGCAATATCTTCCCAGCTCTCTGTAGTTACATCAAGAGCTTCAACTTGCGAATGTGCCTTTTCTTGCGCGCTAGATTCACCACCAGCAATTACAACTTTACCCTTATAAATGATTGCTGCAGTACCTGCTCTTTCCGTAGGAATATTGTTTGGTAAAGTTACCCAAGTATTGGATGCAATATCATAAACATCAACCTCAGCTATAGTACCTGCAAATCCATCTTCAGGAAATTTACCAGTATTTCTTCCTGCAGCTAAGTATATTTTATCATCTACTTGTACAGCTTGAAAATGATCTCTTGATCTTGGAGCATCTGATAACATTTCCCATTCTCCTGTTTTTGGGTCATAGCTATCCATCCAATTCTTATGGTCTCCTATATGACCATTCTTTATTCCACAGGATATATAAATTTTTCCTTCATGCAATACGTTTCCTGTGGAACCTCTTTTTCTATCTTCAGGAATAGGATTATCTTTCGACCATGAGTCGGTTTCAGAATCATAGATGTATATAAAATCTGTAGGCTTTTCTTTTGGATATCCACCAGTTAAGGCTGCAATTATATAAATCTTATCATCGAATACCACCGGCTGAAAATGATGCAGTTCTATCGGCGGTTTTGAACCTTGTGACCACAACATAGTTTCTGGGTTAAATATACTAACTGGTCGAATTCCCCTTCCTCCAAGCAAATAAAATTTATCCTTCACTTTAACAAATGCTGCTTCATGTCGTTCAACTGGTTTAGTATCCATTTCAGGTTTTACGACACTCCATTCTGCCGTTTTAGTTTTTTTTTCTTTGTTTTCTGTTTCACTTGATTTTTTAGTTTCATTACAACCGAGAAGAACCAAAAAACATATAATTAATATATAATTTTTCATTATCTATTCTTTACAATTTTATCATTTAAAAGCATTCTAAGTTAGCAATAAAAATCACGTAGTCTTTTTTCCAATAATGACTTTGAAAATAGTAACTTTATCAATCATTCCAACCAACTAAGAATTCATAATGAAAACAACAAACATCATCAAAAAATTATTGAAACACGCCTCCATACTTCTTTTTACAGCGGTATTAATTCAGTGTAAAAGCGAGTCTAAAGAAGTAGTAAAAAAACCAGTTAACGACACTTTTTTAAAAGCCCCTGAAGGATTTTCAGTTCAAGAGATTGGAAAAAATTTAGGAAAAGTTAGACATTTAACGGTTACTGAAAACGGAGACATTTATGCTAACAGATCTGGACTAGAAGATGGCAAGAGTATTCTTCTATTAAAAGACAGTAACCAAGATGGTGTTATTGATGAACAAAAAGCTTTTTCTGAACTACCAGGAACCGGAATACTAGCTAAGGGCAGTTACTTATATGCCTCATCTAATTCAGGTGTGTACAGATATGAGTTAAATGAAAGCAATGAGATTATTGACACTGAAAATCCTGAAAAAATAGTTGACGGCCTTATTGATATGGGTCGAGACAATGCAAAACCTTTTGCAATAGACAACGATGACAATCTTTATGTAACTATTGGTTCTTGGAACGATGCCTGTAGAGATCAAGAAACAGAGAAAGGGATGATACCTTGTGTAATTTTAGATTCTGCTGGCGGCATATGGAAATTTAATGTCAACAAGCTTAATCAGACATTTTCCGATGGCACAAGATATGCAACAGGTCTTAAAAACGCAGTTGGACTAGCATGGAATTTTAAAACCAATTCGTTATTCGCTACAGATCATGGAAGAGGAGGTTTAAGTAATTATTACCCTGATTTATTTACTGCAAAACAAAATGATGAATTGCCATCTGAAACATTTTACGAGTTAAAGGAAAATGATGATGCAGGCTGGCCTTCGACTTATTATGATCATCAAAAAAACAAAAGAGTACTTGCTCCAGAATATGGCGGTGATGGCGAAAAAATAAGCGACGAAAAATTCATTGAACCTCTTGTAGGTTTTCCAGCGCATTTAGGACCAAATGATGTATTATTTTACACAGGAAATATGTTTCCTGAAAAATATAAAAATGGAGCATTCATTGCATTTCACAACCAATCTAAAGAAATTGATAAAGGATTTTTTGTAGCCTTCGTTCCTTTTAAAAATGGGAAACCTTCTGGAGAATGGGAAATTTTCTTAGATAACTTTGCAGGTATTGATGCTTCGAAACCTGATGATGTTTTAAAGCACAGACCTTGTGGATTAGCACAAGGACCAGATGGAGCACTTTATGTAGCTGATGATTTTGGTGGTAGTATATTTAAAATTACTTTTTAAATATACTAGTTATAGATATAAATAAGATTTCTACTATTTACAGTTTCGGAGATTAGTAGAAATCTTATTATTTAATGATGTAAATTTCTAGAACGCAACATTTGTAGCAACAATTCTGGCTCATCGGTTTGTATCATATTTGCACCGTATTTTAGAACCTCATCAAGCACTTTCTCCCCCTTACCAATGCGAATTAGTGAATCTGAATCACCCAACGTATTTATCCAGATTCTAGCATTGTTTTTTTTAAGCATATCGGTTAACTCTTGTGTATAGAATTTTGAATCTATATGAACTACCGGTGGTGCATATCTCGTAATTGCCGAATCTGCCATATGGTAATTATAGGCTCTTGGCATTAATTTAGCTGATTTATCAAGTTCTAGTATTCTGTCCAATTGTTCATAATCGTTATCAAAGTAAAACGCTTCACTACTTGTTCCTGTTTTTCTTAGTGCAGCCAAAATACCTTCAACATTATCCGTTTTCATATCAATATCCACCATTATTTTCCCTTTGGCAACCTTTAAAAACTCTTCAAAAGTTGGTATAGTTTCTTTGCTTATTTTTTTTCCATCAGGTGTTTTAAGCTTATATGTTCTAATCTCTGCAAAAGTTAACTCTTCAACCTTGCCCTTCCCAGTAGTAGTTCTATCGATACTAGAATCATGCATTAAAATAAGAAAGCCATCTTTAGTTGTTTTTACATCAGCCTCAATAACATCAACACCAATATTTATAGCATGTTTTGTTGAGGCAATAGAGTTTTCAAAATTACCATTGTGCGCTCCTCTATGGGCAGCCACAAGAACAGTATTTGAACTAGGAGCATGAAACAAACGTAAAACTTCAGGTAAATCCGTTTTATTTTTTACGCTTGCACAGGACATAAAAATGATCCCAACAAAAAGAATTAAGTACTTAAAATTTCTCATTATTTATATAATTTTCACTTAAAAAAAATCTAAATTCTTTATTGTTTAGGCTCACTAATTAAATCAGCATAGCGGCCCGCCCAATAAGGCAACAAATAAATATAAGGTGCGTATTCTTGTTTCGCATTTCCCCCGTTATTTCGATAAGCTCCATTATGTTTATGCAAAACACGCTCATCCTGAGGCAATACTTCTGAATAGGTTTGACTTCTAAAGTTGGGTTCAATTTCAACTAAATCTTTACGATGACTATTATCTATTTTCCAATCTATCATATCCAACGGATATTCACGAAGGTTCCACGCAGATTCTTCAACATCAACTTCCGTTGCGCCTGTTAATGCAAACAAGTAGTTCCATAACGGGTTTTTTTCCGAACGCTCAATTTCCCAGTGGCTTTTTACAGTTTCGAAATGCTTTGCTCGTTGTTCTTCTGAAAATGAATAATTAACAAAACCTGGGATAGTTAAAAAGTACATTTCATCATCAGAGTGATTCCATTTATCACTTAAATACTCACCCTCTTCAAAACCGATTGTAGTTGCTGGTCTATTTGCATTTTCATCATAACCATATCTTTTAATTAATTTTAAAGCCGCCTTTTTATATTTTTCGTCTTTTGTAAAATGATAGGTAGTTTGTAAAAAAGAAAGAATAAGCGTGGAATTCAATCTTCTATCACCCACATTTATAGGAAAGCTATTTACGTATTTTGGATTCCATTTTCCCCAAGCGGTTGGCTTCCCATTCCAATCAACCAAATACCAATTATTATCCATAATATGATCCATCTGAATTTTAATTTGATGTATGGCGCGATCTTTCCATTCTTGATCCGGCGCTAACTCAGCGAAAAGCGCATGAACATAGAAATGTCCACAAGTTTCATCACTACTAGTTGTAGATTTCCAACGCCATTTTTTATCTGCAGCTAATTGCCAAATTCTTCCATTTTCAGCTACATGTTTTTCATACCATTCTTCGGAAAATCCGTTGGCATGCAAACCTACTTCATAACCATCACGTTCAAATGATCTTGCAGGGAAACCACTCATAGGCGGAAGTGCAGTTAATCTTTCCATTGCTTCAAAAGCTTCATACGCATTTTGTTTTGCATCTTCATCTTTTGTTACAGCATAGCGATACAACTCCCCAGCTAAATACATTGATGTCCATAAGCCATCATTATCTGTATCATGATAATAACCACTAGTTAAATCACCAGGAACTTTCAATTCAAGATTCGCCGTAAAACCGTAACGAACATGTCTTAGTCTTTGTATTTTCTGATAATACGCGGCTTTATCGGCAAGAGTCATCGGCACAAATTTAATTTGTGACATACCAGTTTTTGTAGCTATCAAAACGCTATTCTCTGGACCTTCAGCAATATCAATAACTTCATCATCAACCAACCAACGCTTAGATGCATAATAATCATACTTACCATCTTCACGTAATTTAAAAGCGCCTTTTGTAGAACCAAACCAAAGTGCGTCATTTATACTTTTAACTGCTGTAATCTCTGTCCATGGTAATTTTTCATTAATATCACCAGCTATTGCGGTATCACCCGTCAACGTAATAACCCCATTTTCTGTACCTACTATAAAATCATTTTTAAAAAGCGCAACCGCAGTAAGATTTGACCCAGTATATATCTTTTTCAATTCGGGTTTTACAAGAGAAACAACATAAATAGCTCCCTTATCTAAAATTAAAAACCTGTTTTCATTTTCGTCGTATGCTATTGATATAAGATTCAATCCATTTTGTTCGGTTTCCCAAATGGTTTTTCCTTCTTTATTAATTAATTTTAATGTATTCGCTGATGATACCAATGTTGTAAAATCAGGGCCCATCGCAAAATGCGTTGGTGCTGTTAAACCATGCTCCACTTCAAAAGTACCACCCCAAGCATTACTTAAAATTAAAGTATCTGTTAAGTAAACAAACTGATTTTTATAGCTATCAAAAGCTATAATATTCATATCTGTTAGTGGTCTGTATTGTAAATCTGTGGATAACTCATTTTCAAACGCATTTAACAATCCATCTGCAGAAAGCACCTTTATTGCCAAATTACGATCACTTCGCACTTGTAACAAGTTTGCGTTCTTATTCGCATCGTTCAATTCAAATTTTTCAGCATAATCTTGAAGAAATGGCACATCAACGTACTCCTGTGCATTTGTATTTATAGACAATATTAAACACGCAATAACAATTAATTTTCTCATAATAGATAGGATTATATCAGTGGATAAAATTACCTATATACTAAAGGGCTTACTTCATCATTATTGATTAAAATACATTAAATATTGACTTAAATAATGCTGCCAAAATTAATACAAACACTAAAATATTAATATATATTCTGTAAAAACATTGACTACCACTCGAAAATACGGTCAATACTAAAGAAAAAATTGAAAATTTATGTTTTTGAACTTTTAGTATAATTACATTGAATTAGGTTAATTTTCCATATAAATAAATCAAATATCATGTGGTAAAATACCATTATCATTAGTACATTTATTATAATCCGAAACCAGATTTGATTATAGAACTATGAATTGGAACAAACCACTTTTTTTAATTACTTTATTTCTTATTCTAGCCTATGATGTGCAAGATGTTTCAAACAACTATACTTCAACTATATCACCTAAATTTGAACGACTCGCCTACAATAACCCAGGCCTTACAGTAGATTTAGGTGTAGGTTTGTGGGCATCACCGCTTCCTATTGATTATGATGATGATGGGGATTTAGACCTGTTAGTTTCTTGTAACGACGTTCCTTTTAATGGCATCTTCTTTTTTGAAAATAAAAGTGGTGAAGCATTTCCTGTTTTTGAACCACCGGTTAAAGTGAGTAAACCAATTAAACACATACAAGTTTCTTATGTTGATGGTGAACCCCGATTTTTAAAACCAGGCAAAGAGCTTTTAGATTTTAAATCTTCATTTAATACTAAAGGAGCATCTCTCTTTCCAGGTGATACTTTTTCAGAACTACATAACAACATTCGGTTTAATCAATGGAAATACGTCGATTACGAAAATGATGGTGATTTAGATATTATTGTCGGCATACAAGATGGAGAAGATTACGGGTGGGACAATGCTTTTGATGAAAATGGAGTGTGGACAAATGGACCACTGCATGGTTACGTATATCTTATTGAATATGATAATGGTGAATATAAATTGAAAGATAAAATACTTGCTGGCAATGAACCCATTGATGTTTATGGCGCTCCTTCCCCAAATTTTGATGATTATGACAATGATGGTGATCTAGACATTATCTGCGGTGAGTTTCTAGACAAGTTTACATATTTTGAAAATATTGGCACACGCGAAAAACCAAAATATGCAAAAGGAAAATTTCTAGAAAACAAAACTGGAGTACTAACAATGGATTTGGAAATGATACTTCCTGTTTCATTAGATTGGGATAAAGATGGTGACATTGATTTGGTAGTAGGTGATGAAGATGGGCGTGTGGCATTTGTAGAAAATACTGGCAAAAAAAACAAAGGTATGCCTGTTTTTGAAAACCCAAAATACTTTAAACAAAAAGCAAAACATGTTAAATTTGGAGCACTTGTAACTCCGTTTAGCACTGACTGGGATGATGATGGCGATGAAGATTTAATCTGTGGAAACTCCGCCGGTTATCTTTCATTTATTGAAAATTTAGACGGCGCCGACACTCCTAAATGGGATGCTCCAAAATATTTAGAAAACGATGGTGAAGTCATAAGAATACAAGCAGGTAAAAGCGGTTCTATTCAAGGGCCTTGTGAAGCTAAATGGGGATATACTACTTTGTCTGTTGAAGATTGGAACAACGATGGGTTAAAAGACATTCTTGTAAATTCTGTTTGGGGAAAAGTTGTTTGGTATGAAAACATTGGCACAAAAGGAAACCCAAAATTGAGTAAAGAAAAACCTATAAAGGTAAAGTGGAATGAAGAAACACCAAAGCCTGAATGGTATTGGTGGGACCCTGAACCAAATACACTAGCGACACAATGGCGAACAACACCAAATGCTATTGATTGGAATAAAGACGGACTAATGGATTTAGTTATGCTAGACCAAGACGGCTACCTAAGCTATTATGAACGTTTTAAAGATGGTTCTGATTTAATGCTGAAACCGGGCAAGCGAATTTTCAACACTACAAATGGTACTTATGATCGTAAAAATAAATTCATCAATAAATCGAATGGTCCATTAAGGCTTAGTGAGAAAAAATTTGGTAGTAGTGGTCGAAGAAAACTAGCCTTTGGCGATTGGGATGCTGATGGCGACACAGACATTGTTATAAATGGAATAAATGCAGCATTTTTAGAAAACACTAAACAAACACAAGGCAGCGTTGAATTTAAATTCAACGGTGATATTTCTAATGTGAAATTAGCTGGCCATACTACTAGTCCTACTTTTGTTAATTGGGATAACAAAGGAAAACCAGACCTTCTTTTAGGTGCTGAAGACGGTTATTTTTACTACTATAAAAATGACTAAGGCCTTAAAAAAGTACTACTTCGATTGTATCAATCCTTGGTAACGCCCCATCCAATAAGGCAAAAGCCAATATACAGGTTCTTTCTCTTGACTAGGGTTTCCTACTACAGCTTCGTAAATATTATTATCCCAACGAATGGCTCGCGATTCACTTGGAGGGCGTAATGCCACCTGTATTTCTTCTAAAATAGGTTCCCTTACTATTCTTAAATCTTCACGTTTACCATTATCAATATCCCAATCAACTAAATCCAATGGCGCATCTTTTAAAAATTCAATGGAAGCTTCAAGCTCATCACTACCACCTGCAAGGTAATTATAGGTGAAATTAACTAGCGGGCTTTTTGTTTTCCTATTCTTTTCAAACCATTGATTGAAAAGGTTTTCATACTCTTTTTTAAACTCTGGATTATCCTCATACTGTATTAACGGAGGATATACATATAATGCCATATAAATATCGAAATAGGTTTCCCATGCAGGGTTAGTAGTATTCAACATTTTTGCATTTTCAAGATACCCATCCTCATTAATCAATTTTAAATATTCATTTTGATATTTTTCATCCTTTGTTATGTGATATGTAAATTTTAAGAAGGAAAGTAATTCAAGTGAATTCAATGCTTTTTCGGGTGCCCAATCTGGATTATGGTTTAAAATTTGAGGTGACCATACGCCCCATTTTGTATGTTTACCATCTACTCCTACCAAGTTAAAATCATTGGCAATCAAATGATCCATAATTTTGCTAAAGTGATCAGCTACACGTTCTTTTTCTTTATTATCTGCCACTAAGTTATAGTAACTGTAGTAGCCAAAGAGATGTCCACATAGTTCATCACTACTTGTATCTCCTTTCCATTTCCACTTTCCATCTTTAGAAATGTGCCACCGTTTTTCTACAGGTTTTTGCCGCGGATCTTTTATAATTTCTTCAGCCAATTCCCGATTTGTATATGTTCGGTCCATGTCGTGAGATTTCTCCCAAGAAACTGGTATAATCGTTCGTGCAAAGAACCCATCAATTTCAGTCACTTCACGTAAATAGTGTAGAAAATCGAATGCCTTTTTTGCTCTTTCTTTCGCTTGTGGATTTTTCGTAGCTGCATATCGGAATGATTCCATAGCTAAATACATAGCAGTATATTCACCATCGTTATCATCATCTTCGGGCAAAATGGAAGTCGTATCCCCAGGAATTGTAAGCTTAGACCTTGCAACAATCCAAGGTTCTCGTACGTGACGAGGTATCAATTTATTATAGAAAAAATCCGCTTTTGTCTTAAGCGTCATATGTTTTTTCTTAATAGCACTCACTCCATTTGCGGTTGCTATCCATGCATTTCCATCAACATCAAAAGCTATATCACGTACCTCATCGTTCATTAACCAACGCCTACTTAACCGTACGGAATACTCCTTTTTTCCTGGTTTAAATCTTGAAATACCATAATCCGTACCAACCCACATAATACCATCTGGGGCTTTAGTTACCACATTAACATTAGCATTCGGCAGACCATCTTTTGGCAACTTTTCACCGACTTTTTTAGAGGTATTCCGAATGGCAACGCCTCCTAAACCACCAACCCATAACTTGCCTTCATCATCAAAATCAGCCCCCTTTACATAAGTGCTTACTAAATCATCATTCTTCTGATAAACCGTTGTTTCTTGATTATTACAATGATACAGTCCAACATCCGTTCCTATCCACAAACCTCCATTATTATCAGATAAAGCCACACGTATACTTCTAGCAATATCATAATCTTTTTTATGCCAAACTTCTTTGTCATAAAACCATGTGCCATGTGGCCCCAAGGCATACACCCCTTCTTTAGCACAAACAATTTTAGCAATTGGTGCTTTAGGCCCTTCCATTTTTTTTAATTCACCAAGATTATAAGTGTAAACCGAATTCCATGTAGCCATCCAAACGGTTCCAAAAGAATCTATAGCAACATCATATGCCGGACCTTGATTTTCATTCACAATTAAGGGTTGCCAATCTTTTGATGTTCCATTTTTGTGATAAACTCCATCTTTAGTAGCGACCCAAATATTTCCATTTAAATCTGGAGCCACTGCCCTAATATCATTTGCATCCCGACTACCTGCATCTATCAAAAAACCTTCATGATATTCTTGTTCAAAAGGTACATCTACATAAACTAATTTGTCTTCAATGTCGCTTTCAACGAGTTTATTTTCCGCTTGCTTACATGATAAAACAACAAGTAATATTAGTATGATTGAATTTTTCATGCTTTAGGTGATATTTATACCTTCAAAAAAGCTACTGATACAACCTTGAGTAAATAAGAAAAATAGTAAAACCAAACCTGCATAAATGTAGTGCAGAGGTTTATTTTCTATTTAAAAAAGGTGGCAAAAACACCTCAAAAAGGTATATCTCAAAGCCACTATTTTATTATCTAAATCCTATTCAGGTTTCACAAAGTCCTTTTTCAATCGTAATGGGCTATCAGGTACTTTATTAATTAAAGTCTTTTTTCCATTTTTCTTAATGATTTCAAAGGCGTCGTATAGCGTACCGATGGGTGTATACGCTCCATAGGTTATAGTGTCTTCTGATACCGTTATTATTTGAAACAGTTGTGTGTACTCACCTCTTCTTACCATCCACTCCTGATCTTGCGATTCGTACATTTTTGGGCCACTTACTGAAACGGCATATACTGTGCCTGCATTTTTCACCACTGTTAAACCTTTACCCTCGTTTTCCGGGAAGCCCCTTGCATATGTATGATCGTGGCCCTGTAGAACCAAATCCACTTTATACTTATCTATCAAAGGTTTTATGGCTTCTCTCAACTCCCAATTATCTCTACCTTCTTTAGTAGAATAAACTGGATAATGCGTGGTAATGGTCGTCCATTTTTTAGTATTTGATTGTAAAACTGAATCAAGCCATTTTACCTGAGCAGTTCGCGCATCCATACTTTCATCAAAACCTTCACTATCTATAGATATCAATTTCATATCTTGATAATCGATAACAAAACACGTTTCTTTCAACGCTTCACTTGGTCCATTTTCTGGCAAAGTAAAAGATGGTCTCCATAAAGAAGTTAATACTCCATCTCTGTATTCATGGTTCCCTGGCGTCATTACACTTGGCACCGTAGCATGAATAAAACTACCTGCATGAAACCACTCTCCCCATTCTAAGTTGGCATCTCTATCGTTAATTAAATCACCTGCATGTAGCATAAAATCTACCTGAGGAAATTGTCGATATGAATTTCTAATTACACGAGACCAGAGTGATTTTACATTGTTTTGAGCATCTCCAAAATAAATAAAACTAAATGGCTCTTCACCACCAGTTCGAGCAGTTGTAATTTGAAACCATTCACTCCAATACCCATTATCTTTCTCACCGTTACCTACGCGGTATATATACGTAGTATTTGGCTGTAAATCTTTCACCAAAGCAGAATGATACGTAGCTTTTACAAGGGGTTCATTTCTATTTTGATTTTCAAATATTTGTGAATCAGCAGTAATTTTTCGAACATCGCGCAATAAAAATTCAGGACCGTCTGTAGCCAAAGCCACCTCTACAATTCCTATTTTAATTTGTTGATCTGTGCGCCAATTCACAGCAAAAGTATGAGAAGGGTCTTCAGTAAGATTCGATATTATGCGATCTGGAGTACTCGATGGAAATATTAATTTATGTGCTGGTATAGAGTCATGCGTTGTATAATGTGAATGACTATGCGTTACACCATTTGAATGATTATGTTGGGCTTGCATTGTTAAACAACACAAAAACATTATTGAAAAAACTATAGTACCTTTTGTTATCCTCATCATCAAATTATTAACTATTCAAAACTATTTTACATCCTGGCGAAAACCAATATTCACATTTCAACATATCGATAAATGTTCATATCAATATTTATATTCTAACACGAGAGCTTTTCGCATTACTTTCATGTAATTTTTCGATTACAATCATATTATTTATTGCATCACTCAATTTAGCTGGCGATTCTCTTTTTTCAAGAATTGCAAGTGAAAAAGCATCTGCTTGTAATGTATATTGGTCGCATATTTCAAATTCAATTTCCGTTGTTACTTCATCCTTAGTTACCCAAATTTTTGATTTAATATCATTAGACGGGTTAAATGGAAGCTCAAATTTGATACTTCCTTTGGTGCCAAATAATTGAGCTTGTTGTGTATAATCTAACTGCGTAGCACAGAAAAATGTAGAAGTCCCTTTTTCAAACTCAAGAATACCATTTGCCAAAATATCTACTTCATATTCTGGATGATATTCAATGGATGCCAAAACACTTTTAGGCTCTGCTTTAAACAATAATCTTGAAATTGAAATGGAATAACAGCCAATATCCATTAAACTACCACCACCAAAAGATTTATTATTAGTAATACTTTGAGCATCATCATCAAAAAAAGAAAAAGAAGATTGTATTGTTTTTAAAACACCTATTTCTCCGGAGTCAATTAATTCTTTGGCTTTAATCCATTGTGGGTGAAACTTATACATAAAAGCTTCGCCAATATTAAGTTTCGGATGTTTTTTGGCTTCATCTAATAAACCCTTTGCCGATACACTACTTAATGCAATTGGCTTTTCTACAAGTACATGTTTACCCGCCAATATTGCCTTTTTAGCCCATTCTACATGCAAATGATTTGGTAGTGGAATATAAACTGCCTCAATTTCAGAATCATTTAGTAGTTCTTGATAATCATCATAAAACTTTGCAATGCCAAATTCTTCAGCGGTTGTTTCGGCCTTTTTTAAATTTCTGGAAGCTACAGCTAAGACATTACAATATCTTCCCTTTAGCATAGCCGGTATCACCTGTTCTCTGGCAATTGCAGCAGTACTTAAAACTCCCCATTGAATTTTTCTTTCCATCGAACAAATACTATTTTAGATACTCTTTTTTTGCTTATTCAAAATAACAAAAACAAAGGCAAGAAATAATAACCCTACAGTTGCCACTGCACCCACTATTATAGGGTCAAGAGTACATTCTAGCCAAGCATATTCGGGCGACATTTCTCTTAAAAAAGTACCCCAAATAATTATTATAATGCTAAAAATTACAGAAGTAATACCTTGTGTTCGCGATATTTTTACGTTGAAAAGGGCTAGTAAGAATAGACCCAAAATACCTCCTCCGAAAATACCTGAAATCTGCCACCAAATGTCAAGGGCGCTTTCAGCATTAATTAATAAAAGTGCAAAGGCAATGCCAAGAACACCCCAAATAATAGTAATCAATCGCAGAAAACCGATACTACTTTTTTCAGAAGCATTAGGTCTAAAATACTTTTTAAAATAATCTAGGTACAAAACTGTAGCAGATGAATTCAACGCAGAATCTACAGTACTCATAGAAGCTGCAAGTATTGCTGCAATAATCAATCCTTTAAGACCTGTAGGAAGTTCAGTTGCAATGAAAAACGGAAAAACCTCATCTCCCTTTACTATTGATGGATCAAGTACGTGTCCCGAACCAGAATAGAATGCAAACATTGCCGTACCGATATAAAGAAAAATAGCTGTTAGCGGTAAATAAATAAGCATAGCTATCCATACCGATTTTTTTGCTTTCTTCTCAGTAGCCACAGCACTATACTTTTGCGTGTAATTTTGATCAGCCATGAGGTTTCTAATATTCTCAGTAACCCCATAAATAATCATCACCCAAATAGTTCTACTACTTAATGAAAATGATGTGTCACCTAAACTAAATTTATTTTCATCAAAAGCTTTTTGAATCAAATATTCTGGATCTGCAAATACTTCTGTAGTCAAAATATAGGCGCTAAAAAGGAGTCCACCTATCATTATAATTGACTGCATTACATCTGTCCAAATAACTGCCTCCATACCACCCATTAAGGTATAGGCAATGGTCATGACGCCAATTATTAATATTAAAGTACTAATATCAACATTAACAAAAGAAGTAAGTAAAAGCGAAGAAAGATAAAGTATGACAGCAGTTCTACCAATCATAAAAAGCACAAAGGATAATGAAGCGTATACCCTACCCCAATCACCAATTTTATCTTCTAAATACTTATAGACCGATATTATTTTGTGCTTTCTATAATGCGGAATTACATATTTGGTAACAAACCATGCAACTGGTAATGCAGTAAGCGCGAAAATCAAGGGATGCCAATTCTGGTCAAAAGCTTTGCCTGGAACTGCTATATATGAAATACTACTTGTATAGGCGCTCATAACTGCAATTCCAGCAGCCCAAGCAGGGATACCCCTTCCCGCGACCATGAACTCTTCAGAAGTTTTGGTTTTTCTTAAAAAATAAATACCCATTCCGATCATCAACAAACCGTAAATAATCAAAATGGCAATATCTAGTACTTCTAATTGGTAGTTCATTTTATTTTATGATTCTGCCATAAATTCTTTTTCAAAGTTTTCTATATGACATTTTACTTTTTCTCTTTCCGGATTATTAAATCTATGTAAAGGCATCGCCATGTAATCTCCACAAATACCTTTTACAGCCAATGCACATTTAATTCCTTTAGTTACTCTCGAAGGTGTTGTACCTACGTTGTAAACTGTTTTATCAAGCTGAGTTATTTGTTTATGTAACTCCTCAATTTTAGCTTCGTCTTTAGCAACCGAGGCATTATACAATTCTACAAACAATTTAGGAAATACATTTGCTCCTCCGGCAACGGCACCGTCACCGCCTCGTTTTATTGTTGCTGGCAAATAACCTTCAGATCCTGCGATAACAGAAAACTCGGGTGACTCTTTAAAAGCTTCAATTAAACTATATAAATATTCCAAATCTCCAGAACTATCTTTAACACCCAATGCTCCTAATTCTTTGCCTTTTTTAACCGTTTCTAAAGAAAGGTTCATTTTGGTACAACTAGGCATATTATAAAGCAAAAAAGGTAAAGCTAATTCAGGTATTAAGGTATTCAAATATTCATCCATTTCACCATCAGAAATTGGAAAATAATATGGTGGCGCAATAACCACAGCATCAGCACCTGACGCTTTTGAATGTGCTGCAATCTCCACGGAACCATCAAAAGAGGTATCAGTAATACCAACTAAAACCGGCACTCTTTTGTTTATATATTCACAAGACTTTGTTATTAGTTCTTTGCGAATAGTCATGCTTAAACTTGGACCCTCTCCATTAGTGCCAAGAATAAAAATACCATGTACTCCACCAGATATTAAATGTTCAATTAAATTTTCTAAACCTTTGTAGTCTAATTTGTAATCCTCTGTCAGAGGCGTTACCATTGGAGGGATAATACCTCTCAAGTTTAAAGTCATATCGCTTACTTAATTCAAGCAAAGTAAATTTAATTAGTTCCAATACGCCACTATTATTTTACATAAATCTTATGTTATTTTAACCTAAAAAGTCCAAAAAATTTAGTATTATTGATAATAAGAGTTAATATACTTAGATATGGAATTTGTTTGTGAAAAAATATTTGTACCTAATAATCATTCTTTTATATCACGTAAATTACCCCTTTCTTCTAATGCAAGAATACACTCGCATAAAAACTTTGAGCTTAATTATATAAGCTCAGGGGTGGGCAGAAGAATTGTTGGTGATAATATATCTGGATTTGAAAAAGGAGACCTCGTTCTTTTAGGGCCAAATTTACCACATTGCTGGGAACTTCTTGATAATGAGAACGATGAGGAATCAACATGCATTGTTACTCACTTTTCGGAAAACATCATTGATTCTGACTTCTTTCAAATGCCAGAACTCGAAAAAGTGGTAGAACTTCTTAAATTATCTAATAGAGGTATACGTTTTAAAGTTGAAGATGATTCTGAGATAAAGGAAATCCTAGAAACTATGTCGAAGAGTAATGGTCTTGAATATTATATCGGTTTACTTAAAATTTTCAACAATTTAATAAAAGTTGAAGAAAGAGATCGATTGTCAAATCCAATTGATCGTTCATCTGTTTTTTCTAAAAACATCGACAAAGTGAATAAAGTATATGAATATGTTTTTCAAAATATTCAAGAAGGAATTAAACTTGAAGAAGCTTCTGCAGTTTTAAATATGGCACCAAGTTCTTTCTGTAGATTCTTTAAAAAGAAAACTGGGCATACATTTATGGAGTACGTAAAAAATGTGCGTGTAGGAATTGCCGCTAAATTACTTGCTGAAACCGACAAACAGATTACGCAGATTTGTTTTGAAAGTGGATATAATAACCTAGCAAATTTCAATCATTATTTTAAGGCGAATATGGGCAAAACACCTTCCGATTATCGCAAAAACTTTAGGTAATCTAATCTTAAATAACCTTGTTTACTTTAACGATTTAACTATCCTATTTCAAAACGGTTATGACTACCCTGCAATTCTGCATTAAAACTAACTGCAACTACTGATAGTATTGCTAACAGCACTAATATTGCAATCAAATAAACTAGCCATTTTTTTGTAGCTAATTGAGCTGTTGTTTTTGTGACATCCTTTATTTCGTTGTTTTTTGCTAAAAAATAAATCAAAATAATATTCAGGACATACAAATGATGGTTCAATCCTAATTTTCCAGCAAAAAGACCAGTTACCACGTAGCTCATTAATGCGTAACTACCCAAATAAGTAAAGAAAAATAGTGCAACATCTTTCTTCTTATAATTATTATCATTGAATTTTCTGAATAATATAATAGCAACAATTAATAATACTATGGCGGCAAAAACGGTACTTGTATAGGCAACTTGCTCAAGGTTTTGAATATCTCCTAAACGTTTCAATAAATGTTCATATGCTAGAGATTCTCGATAAACAATAAGTGGTATAAAAATAAGTAAAACAAATAGGGCTACTCTATTAACCCAATTCTTAGGTTTTACTTCTTCATCAATAGGCCATTTAGAAGAGAACACACCATATGCCATACCCAGTCCACCAAAAAATCCAATACTGTATTCCATAACATTCCACATGTTAAATGGTATTTCAAATACATTTCCAGTAACATGCAAAAAGTTTCCAAAACCAAAACCAAGACCTCCCCCTAGTGCAGAAAACACTGCCACTCTAATAGCAGAATTACGATTTGTTCGTGCCATGTGTAAAAGCATAGCCAAACCTGCTCCAAAGACAAACGCCCATGCTTCTGATCTTGGGGGTGTCATTTTAAAACCAATTTGTTCTATTAAGAAAAAATAGGTTAGCAATCCACCGGCTACCATTTCGGAAACTAATGCCCCCCAATTAACTTTATTCTTTTTAGTTGAATCAAGAACAAGGCCAACCAAACCTCCACCAAGCAGTCCAAACAAAGATCCAATTACAAAAAGCATACTTAAACCATAGTAGACATTAATAAAATTATCCGCTCTTCCATAGCCAACTACTATACCGTAACTTATCATTCCTCCTGCGCCCCATCCAATAGCCGACGCTAGCGCTACAATTGGCATTTTAGCATACCAATCTTTTCTATTGGACACCAAAACCAAAGCTAATGCACCAATGGCCCCAGCCCAAGCAGCACCTTGTTCATGCCCAAATTGACCTCTAATTGCCCAAGCAGTTGCTAAAGCCATACCGACTATTAATAAACTTATCCCTTGTTTTTTAATATTCATTTGTTGTGATTTTTAAAATGTAATAGTATAATTTCCATTGTCATAATTGACTTTTGTAACTATACTTAATTTCTTCTGTTTTTGATCAAAACTCCAAGATTCGTGGTCCAACTCTTGCCCATCTAAAACTATTTTTTTAGGAGAGTACGAAGAATGAATCTTTAAAATATGAGCTACTTTATCTCCACTAACTTTTATTTTTAATTCCATTTTCTTTTCTTGATATGAAATACTAGTTTGCCCTTTAGTCTGTGGGTGATAATATATAAATGAATTATCAGTCTTAGGGAAAATTAAGATGGTTAGAAAACCTTCAGAAGTTCGATTTCCAAAACCCGTATACTCACGTTTTATATCTAATGGAATTATAGCGCCCTCTTTTACAAATACCGGAAACTCGTCCAAAGGAAATTCCTTTTCTAAAAAAATTGGCCCATCAATTAAATCTTTATCATCAAAAAAATACCTCCAACTGCCTACTGGCAATGAAACTTCTCTTTTCTTATCATCTTTATAAATAGGGGCAATTAGAAAATCATCGCCAAACATATAATGATATTTTCCTTTTTTTAAAGGAGTTTGTAATCGCCTTCCTCCTTCATGAGCTGTAACTACATAATGGTACATATAGGGCACCAGTTCTGTATGCAGCCAAGAGAATTTTCGAATAACTTCCAATTCTAGTTCACTTCGTTTCCATAGTCTACGTTCTCCATGACCACCATTTAAAAACAATCCACAAAAGGTTGAAAATTGCGCCCAACGTATATATAATTTTGGTGGAATAGTATTCCCTGAAAATCCAGCGACATCCGAACCAATAATATTATATCCTAAATCAGCACTTTCAAGGATATTCTCAATGGCAGATTCAAATCCTTGGATACCGTCAAGAGCTATGTCTACTTTTTCTTCGCCTTCAGAAATCATTTCATCAGTAATCCATTTATGCTCTTGATCCCCCACCCAATTTACGGGCGATGCGTCTATTGGTGCGAAACCTTCTGGGTGATACCCTCTATCAATAGACCTAGACAAGGTTATAAACTCAGGATTCTGAGTTAACCCGTGATGGTATTCGTCTCGGTAATAATGGTCCATATATGTACGCGCTGACATTAAGCCTTCCGCCGTATTTTTGTAAAAAAAAGGAATCCCTCCAATATCACTCCAGAAAAGAGTCGCAGTACCATCAAGCTTCCAACCGTCGACACCTAAATCAAATATGTTTTGTTGCATATCCCTCCACCATTGCATCGCTTCCGGATTGCTATAATCTATAAACCCTCCTTTTCCCTTCCACCAAGTATTCGCAGTTTTAGATTTAGCTAAAAAGCCTTTTTCCATGGCTTTATTATACCATGATGAATCGTTTTTAATTCTAGCATCTTTACTAAAACTATCAACCATAGAGGTCATCCAAAGTACAACTCGATACCCATCATTTTCTAAATTCTTAAACCAAGTTACCGGCTTCTTGTAAAGTAGGGTGTCCACTTGAAAATCGTTATATCGAAGTGACCAAGGGCTGTCTAATAATATCGTTCTAACAGGAATGTCATGTTCTCGATATCCCGCCAATAATTCATCTACAAATTCAGAATTATTCACATCATCTTCCCAAAGCCAACATTCTAATGCCCAAGCAGGTGTTAATGGTGGGTTTCCATGTCTTTGAGAATTAAAAGGTATTCCCCAAATTGGAAGAAGCCAATAAAAATACGCCACTATAAATAACACAACTATTGACCAAAGTGTTCCCTTGAGAATTTTCTTCTTCATCAGACTTATTTAATTTTTTTTTGTCTGAAAAGTCGCAAATACCCAACTAAAAAAGTATAAGACAGTAGTATAAAACCTATTGGTCCCAGTAAGAAACTATATTCTTTAAATACTTTGCTATACCCAATAACCGCCTCACCTCTAAAAAAATAATTTATCGCTAAGGCAATCATAAAACCAGCACTTATGAAAGCTACTATTAACAGGCTTTTGTTCTTATAAAGAGCCTGATATTTTATTCGAAAAAATTGAAAGATATACAACCAAACAATCCATGAAATTACCTGCCATATATTTAAAGTTCTAAAATAGTTCACTACTGTTTTAAAAGGTCTTAAGACTAAATTAGTTTTTGAATAAAATGGACGGTCCTTATATAGCAAAACTTTTAACTTCTCTTGTGATCCACTTTTTAGAATAGACAGTATTGCTTGTTCTTTTGTACTTACATCTAGATTACTCCAATTCTTAATTTCAAATGCATTATACAATGAACATGCCCTGCCATAGCCATGAAAATCTAACCCTCCCACCATAGTAAGTTTATTGTTTACACAAAACTTTTTTATCTCCTCAAAGGTTTCTCTTTCATAATATAGATCAGTTCCTGAATTTTCAATTTCAAAGCCATCTGCACCAAGGTCTAAGTAAAATTCTTTTCCTTTTCCTTTCCCATCAAACCAATGATTAATAATTACCGCTCCTCCGTATTTATGAACTGAATCTATAACAGCCTTATCGGTCATCCCTTTGGTTTCAAACTTACCATTTAACCCTAGTAAACTCATATGGTTAGTGCCTGAAAATTCTTGCCCTACCATGACCAAAGGTTGATCTAAATCTTTTTCTTTATTCTGATTTGAAACAAACTCTAAACTCTTTTTATGGTTTGCATGATCGGTAATAAAAAAAGCATCGAACCCATTTCGTTTATGCCATTTCAACATGCTTTTTTGAGAAATTAATCCATCATGACTATACTCGGTATGTGCATGTGTTGTAACCAAAATTGAATCTTTCGAATTGTTTACGATTGTATTATTTGGCAATGGAATAAAAAGAACTAATACAAAAATTGCGAAGCAAATGCCTAATATAATTGGTAAGTTTACAATCTTCTTTATAATTGTTTTTCTGCGATTACCTTCGTTGGATATAAGTGCCTTTAGACTAAATATTATATACGCAATAACCAACCACATTAAAGCAAAAGGCAATTCTTCTAAAACATAAAGAGATCTATTAATATAAAGTAATGGACCTAAAATTGGCTCAAAAAATATACGCCAAAACGCTCTTTTAACTTCAAAATCCGCCTCTAACTGTAAAGTTAATGCATTCTCAAAATGAATAGGATAATGAAAAACTGTAGCTAATAAAATGATAAACAAAATCACGAGTACAACAAAAAACTTTTGCATTCTGATTTTAGTCATTGCTCCAATTTATTTCGTAATTATTTGATAAGGCTCTCTTTAAGCTTTAATAGTTTTGCTTTTATAATATCGTGCTGTTCATTAGTGAGATTTTGCAAGGGCACGGCCATATAATCATTACAAATACCCATTATTCCCAATGAGCCTTTTATAGCCTTTATACTACTAGTCGGCGTACTATTTACATGATAAATATTTTCATCTATAGCTAGCACTCTTTTTCTAAATTCAATAATAGAAAATTCATTCTTATCCACACATGCCTCATATAAATCAACAAACGTTCTAGGACTGAAATTTGCTCCACCAGCAACTGCTCCATGTGCTCCTCTTGCCATGGCTTCAGAAATAAAAAGTTCATTACCAACGATTATTGAGAATTCTGGGTCATTTTTAAACGCTTCAATAATTTCGTAAAAAGATTCCATATCACCTGAGCTATCTTTCACTCCTATGGCCCCTAACTCCCTTGCTTTTTTAACTATATCTACACCTAAATGAAGCTTTGTACAACTAGGAATATTATATAAAAGAAAAGGCAATGATAATTGCGGAACTAAAACAGATAAATACTCCATCATTTCTTCCTCCGTAATTGGAAAATAATAGGGTGGCGCCACTACAAGTACATCTGCTCCAGCTTCTTTGGAATAATTTGCTATATCTAAAGTAGCTTCCAAAGAGGTATCTGTAATACCAATTAAAACAGGAACTCTACCATTAATAATCTCACAAGCTTCTGAAATTAATTGTTTTCTTATTCTATAACTTAAACTCGGGCCTTCACCATTTGTACCTAATAAAAAAATTCCATGAACACCACCCTCAATAAGATGTTCGATTAAACTTTTTAGACCAATACTGTCTAGCTCTCTATTTTCTAATAGAGGGGTAATCATAGGTGGTATGATCCCTTTTAATGGCAATTTCATAATTAACTATTAGTGTTTAAACAAATTAAGTGCACAATAAAAACTTATGCCACTACTATGTTGAAGTAATCCTATAGAATATTACCCATTCTTATAAAAATCCAATTTTCTAATTCGAAAATCAATGATTAAAACTTTAAATAGTTTACAAATAAAAAGGAGGTTTTACATATGTGAAACCTCCTTAAATTGAACTAGCTTTAATCAAGTTCGCTTGGTTATAATTTATTAATAAGGCTTATTTGTGCCTTGTAAAAGCCACATTTTAGACCATGCACTATTGTTTGTTGCATCATCCCCTTTAAAAGCTGTGGTTTCTAATTTGCCAATTGCTGCATCAGCATTAACTGCATTATTATCTATTTCATCTATATGGTAGTAAAAACGTAATGGTAGGGCAGGTCTCTTAGCGGCAGCACCTGCTTGCAAATTAGGTATACCCGTTCTCCTATAATCGAACCAAGATTCAGCAGCAGCAGACCAACTTGCAATCCATTTTTGCTTTAATATATCTTCAGGTGCAGAATAAGCCGCAGGTCCAGTTATATAAGCGTCATACGCATCACCTACACCCCATGCAGTTAAAGACTGTTTAATCGCTTCGTTATAATAACCTGCTACTCCACCAGTTGCCCAACCTTTTGTTGCTGCTTCTGCTTTTATAAAATTAACTTCTGCAGCAGACATTAAACGCGCTTGAAGTAAATCGCCACTAGCTTCTTTGTATATATCGTTTAATTGAGAGACATGTAGATTAAGCGCCCCTTGGTTAAGATTTTCACTTAAATTATAGGCAATACCGAAGGTCATACCTGTAGGCAAACCTATATACTCTTTATCATAATCAACAGGGAAGCCTACCACGTCTTCGTATGCATCCACTATATCTTGTGAAACATGTCGTTCACCATCTTCTACATAATCGGTTCCATCTGGAGCTCCTGCATCTAATACTAATGGAATATCAATTTTATTTGCCCATACACCTAAACGAGGATCATTTAATGTTTGCAATTCATTTACCAATGTAGCTCCCATTTTTATTCTAAAATATGAACCCTGTGAATCTGAATCAAACTTTGTGCTTGTAGGCCAAGAGTCAGTACTAGTATTACCTATATAAGCCATATTTGCATCATCAGCTGCATCTGTAATCAACGGGTATAATTGTGAATTTGACAACAGTTTTTTTATACCCTGTTCTGCCCATGCTGGTTCTTTAACAGATAAACGCATGTAATATCTTAAAGCTAATGAATTAGCAAATTTTCTCCATTTTGCAACATCACCGCCATACAAAATATCCTGATCAGCTTGTATACTAAAATATGAACCTTGGTCTTTAGAAAGTAATGAATTAGCAGTTTCAAGGTCTAACAAAATACCTTCGTAAATTGATCTTTGATCATCAAATACTGCATCAAAAAACTCAACACCTTCATTACCGCGTAGCGCCTCAAAGTAAGGTGCATCTCCCCATAAATCGGTAATTAATCCAAATAGAAAAGATTTCATTACTAATCCAGCCCCTTGGTGAAATTCAAGTTGATCAGCTTCTGCTTTTTCAATCATGTTCTTATTGTTAGTTAAGAGCGTATAATAACTATTCCAACTATGAGAATCATTACTCCAATCATAAGCATTGTGACCACTAGACCAACCATCTTTTTGAGTATGTTGCATTACTCCTGCGATGTCGCCAAAGCCTAAACCTACCACTGCCTTTCCTGCGCCGTTAATTACAGTTGGCAAAAGCAAATTGGGATCTACATTTTCTGAGCCAATTTTATTTGGGTTTTCGTTCAAATCTTCTAGCCCGTGACAAGAGACCAAAAGAATAAAACCTATAACCAAAAGGGCTATTTTGTTGATATTAGCATTGTTCATAGCGATGTCAGTTTAAATATTATTAAAATGTAACTCCAATTTTAATTCCAATAGGAACTAACCATGGGTCAACATTATATCTTTCTATACCTTGTTTAAATTGAGTTCCTCTATTACCAGAACTTGTTTCTGCTTGAAAAGCACGTTCTGGGTCAATTCCGAATTCTGAATCTTTAGTCCATAACATAATGTTTCTACTATAAACGGAAACACTCAAATTATCTATAGCAGTTTTTTCTATAAACTTGGTTGGTAAATCATAAGACAATGATATCTCACGTAATTTCACATAATCGGCATCGAACATATGTGGAGTTCCAAAATCCCACGGGTTAGCAACTGAAAATGGAATAAAGGCAGTACCTGCTTCACCTAAATTTTCAGATTCTAATATAAAGTTGCCATTTTCATCATGTGTGCCAACTACCCCTGCGTTAAATATTCCGTCATAAACAACACTACCACCTAAGTCTTGAGCGAATCCACCGTTACTTGGCGGACCACCAATTGATAAGAAATTTTCCCCATAAATTAATAAATCTGCATTATCTAAAACCCATTGCTTAAGTTCTGGTCCTGTCTCAGAAATACCAGGGTTTACAAGGTTGTTCAATATCTGTTGGCCATAGCCATCTTCAACCATATATCTACTAGTCTGTGACATATACTGTCCACCAGAACGCCAATCAAAGGTTAAGTTCAACGAAAGGTTTTTGTATGATAAAGTTGTTTGTAAACCCATTACAAAGTCAGGATTGTAATTACCAACTTTTACACGCTCATCTTGTGCTAACCACTCTGCATCTTCTCCAGATCCTAATAATGGATAATTATAGTATGGTGAATTTACATCAGTAACTCTTTTTATTAAAGGTGAATAAATATTTCCTACTAAACCATCTTCTCCAGTTGCTGCATTTGCAACATAACCCCTAGAAACACTCTTGTTTTCACTCCAGAATTCTATATAATCCACTCCATCTGATAATTCTAAAATAGTAGATTCATTGGTTGTATAATTTAAATTTACATCCCAATTAAAATTTTCTGTTCTAACAGGAGTAAAACCAAGCGAAAGTTCAAGACCTTTACTTTCCAACACACCAGCATTAATACTAACACTATTGTAACCTGATGATCCAGGAATAGGAATATTTGGAACAATTTGATTTCTATTTTCAACAGTGTAATAAGTACCCTCGAAACGAAGTCGGTTCGAAAACATATTTAAATCAATACCTATCTCTTGAGAAGTTGCTTCTTCTGGCTCAAGACTTGGTGTATTTAAACCACTTTGACCGCTATATAACACAGCATTATCCCATTGACCATTATTATTAAAATACGAACTTAATTGATATGGACTAGTGTCATTACCAACTTTTGCCCATCCTGCTCTTACCTTTAGTAAATCTACTTTTGGAATATTAACTAATTCACTTACCAATAAACTTAATGAAGCCGATGGGTAGAAATAAGAACGATTATCTACTGGCAATGTGCTCGACCAATCATTCCTAGCGGTTACATCTAAATATAATAAGTCTTTAAACCCAAAATTTGCTAAACCATAAACACTATTAATACCTCTTTCTGTTGCATAACTAGAATAGTTTAAAGCTGCTGGTGCAATATTATCTACAGTAAATAAATTTGGCACAATGAGTCCTGCTCTAGAAGCTGCAGAATTAATTAAGCCAGTATTCTTTTGATACATTAAATTTCCACCTGCAGATATCGTCATATCAAAATCACCTAAATCCTTATTATAACTAGCTAATAAATCAATATTAGTTTCCATTCCATCGGTTTTTGCTATACCGTATGTACCATTATTAGATTCACGATTATAGCCAGGAGCCATTTTGGTTTCTTGTGTTTGATTGAAACTATTTAAATTATAACTAGTTCGAATATTAAATGATGGAGAAACCTTCCAATCTAAAGCAAAATTACCGTAGACTCTAAATCTAGAAAAGCTATTGTTAACCTCATTAGCTAAAAACCATGGGTTCGAATAATCACTTGAAAAATTATATATATCAGTCCCCGGTAATTTATAATCCTTTACATCTAAGATATTAACATTCGCAGGTACACTATATGCTGCTTGTAGCGGATTAGTACCTCTATTGGATGCTGGTCTATTATCGGCATAACCATGCACAACATTTACGTTTGTACTAGCTTCAAGTTTATCACTAAACCTAGATGACGCAGAAACAGAAAAACTATTTCTTTTGAAATCGGAATTAGGAATAATACCCGTATTATCCAACGCAGTAACTCCAACACGATAATTAAGAGCTTCTGTACTATTGGTTATTGATATACTGTTTGTAGTAGTAATACCCCTTTGTACAAATTCCTTCACATTATCAGGATATGATTTTAATTCTATTGGGATTGGAGTTCCATTGGCATCTAAAGGCGAGTTCCATTGTACGGCATAATACCCCTTATCTAATTCAGGTCCGCCGTTACCACCAGCAGGAATAACATCAGGAAGAATATAGCTACCTCCTTCAGATTTCGGTGAAAAAGAAAAATATCCATTTGCAAATTGTGATTGTGTATCTAAGTAGCGATAAGGAACATCAAAAACAGTATTGGAGGTAAAATTCACCTTCATTTTTTCTTTATCCTTTGCTTTTTTAGTGGTAATTAAAACAACTCCATTACCAGCTCTAGACCCATAAAGTGCTGCAGCACTAGGTCCTTTTAAGATACTTACATTCTCAATACTTTGAGGGTCTAAATCAGAAATTGCATTACCATAATCAACAGGATTACGATCTCCAAAACCTCCTATATTATTTAAGGTATTCGCTATAGGCACACCATCTACAACAAATAAAGGTTGGTTATCCGAACTCAGCGAAATAGCACCTCTTATCACCATACTTACAGAAGACCCCGCTCCACCAGTGTTATTAAGAGTAACCCCTGCAACCTTCCCAGAAAGTGAATTCAACACATTTTCCTGAGCTACACGCGTTAATTCTTCAGCTGCAACATTTTCAACAGAATAACCTAAAGATTTTTCTTCTCTTTTAATACCAAGGGCAGTAACTACAACTTCATCTAAGGCTTGCGCATCTTCATTCATAACTACATCAATAGTAGTTCTTCCAGCCACATTAATTTCTTGTGCTTCAAAACCTATATATGAAAATACTAGGGTACTGTTCACATCAGGAATATCAATTTTATAATTACCATCAAAATCAGCAGAGGTACCATTAGTTGTTCCTTTTATTAAAATGGTAACCCCCGGTAATGGCATACCATCTGCAGCGGAAGTAACAGATCCTGTAACTGTTTGAGCACTTACATAGGAACTAAATAAAAGAAACAGAACAAAAGATAAACAAGCCGAATATCGAGCGACATTATTTTGGAAGTGATTATGCGTGTCCATATTTAATTTTGTATTTGTTATCATTTTTTGATTGATTCGGTAGTTTAAAAATTATTTGACCACTTCAAAGGTCAAAATAACTGCATTGGTATTTATGCCAATAAAATCTTGCGATGCAGCTAAAAACATTACCAATCGCATTGTGTTATCTGTTAATTCTTGTATGATTACTTTTTGCTGAAAATCTTTTAGACCAATAAATGCTTCACCAGTGAAATCTATTGTACTAACGCCGTTATAGGTTAACATTCCACCGGGACCATACACCGAAGAGACGGTCATATTTTCACTTTCTTTATAAGTAAACGTAGCAGCTTCTGGAGTAAACATACCAGTACACAATCCAAAATCGGCACCTCCATCATTTACAATTCCCGCTCCTCCAGTGGTTACAAATTGATAAAGCAGACCACTGAAAACAGCACCATCAGCTTTCACATCTTGCGTATAATTTCCATCAAAATAAAAGGTAAATTCATCTTCATATACTTCACCCATACCCAAACCGGCTCCAAAAATTCCTGCTGGTAAAGGATTAGGTGCTCCATCAAATGCAGATAGATCTGCATCGGCATTCGCAAAATAATCTCCCTCAGAATGAGCGCTTGATAATTTCCATGTTTTACCCGATTCTGCAGTTGCTCCACCTGTTAGTAATACGTAAGGTGTAATATCAATTGCCAATTCTACTTGCTTTACTAATGTAGCACCTGTTTCATCGGCAGCCGTCAATACAGCAGTGTAATAACCACCTTCTGTATAAGTATGAATAGGGTTTTTCTGATTACTTGTACTACCATCACCAAAATCCCAACTCCAACTTGAAGCGTTATTTGTTATTCCTTGAAAAGCAACCGCTTTTCCATTAACACTATGAAAAATGTCTGCTGTAAAAGGTATGATTCCCGGATTGGAATCGTCGTCAGAACTGCAGGAAGATAGAATGAGCAAGAAGCAAACTAACGATCCTAAAAGTACTTTTGCATTTGATATATTCATAACAGGTTCTATTTTAAAGCGGTGTAAAACTGAAACTATTTTCAGACTTAGATTTTAACTTTTAGTTATGTAATTATTAAATCTAAGATTTGACTACAACCAAAAATATTGTGAAATTTCTCATAATATTTCAGCTATTTTGTTAATTATGCGTGAAATTTTAACCTTTACTATAAAAATTTACAATTAATTTTACCATATAGACAATATTCTAATAATTGTTTGAAGCAAAATGAAAACGAATTTTATCACCAAAAAGAAGTTTTATTTGCTATTTCTATTGAATAGCTTCTTCTTAATTTTCACTTTTTCTCTTCGTTCCCAAGAACTAATGGTGGGTTCTGCCAAAAGAATACTAACACCAAATCCATTAATAGCTGTTTCAGGAGGTGTTAGTTCACCTAAACCTGTCACCACAAAAAATGGAGAACTTTCAGTCAGAGCCATGGTTTTAGTGAAGGGTGATGAGAAAATAGCAATCGTTAATATTGACAATTTAGGATGGCCTGCTGCCTTGGGCGACAAGTCAAGAAAACTTATAAAAGACATTCCTTTTGAAAATATACTTATTGGCGCTACGCATACACACAGTGCTCCAGACGCATATGCTTTTCCAGATGCAAATGGAAATCATGCAGCAGATCTCGAATACCTCGAGTGGTGCACTTTTCAAATAGCCCATGCTGTAAATGAAGCATTTAAAAACAAAATACCTGTTAAGCTTAAAATTGCTGTAGGCGAAGCAAAAGGAAAAATAGCTTACAATTACTACGCTCCCGATTTATACGACTCTAGATGTGGCGTAATACAGGCTATAGGTATTAAAGGAAAACAAAAAGACAAACCAATCGTCACTTTAGTAAATTATGCAATTCACCCTGAAGTAATAGGAAGTGATAGGGGAATTTTAAGTCCAGATTTAGTGGGACCACTTTATGACCGCATAGAAGAAAAAACTGGAGGAATGGCACTTTTTATGAATGGAGCTCAAGGTGGAATGGTTACTGCTGATAATCGCGTAGGAAATGATAACGAAGCAAATGATTGGGAAGAATGCAAACGAATAGGCAATTTATTAGCCGATGAAGCTATTCGAATAATTGCGAATGCACCAATACAAGAAAACCCAGACATCTATTGTGCTAACAAAAAAGTAAACTTTCCCATTGAATCTGCAATGATGCGTTTTATATTAGAAAACTCACCACTAAGTATGGGCACATCTAGTAATGGGTCTATAGAAACCACACTAAATCTAGTAAACATTGGCTCTGCACAAATCTTAACTATTCCAGGAGAAGCCCTACCGAATATTGGCTTCTATTTAAAACGAAAAATGCCAACAAAAAGTCCTTTTCTCTTTGGTTTAACCAATGATGCATTCGGTTATATATTAACCAAAGAGGACTTTAATAGTTTTAAAAGGTATGATTATGTAAGTCGCACAAGTTTAGGCGAAATGACTGGCGAAATTTTGGTTACAGCGCTTATAGAAATGATTAAAAACAATCCGAAACCACATAAATTAAATTAATACAAAATGAAAATAACATTTAAAATTATTCTTGCCTTGGCTGTTGTTTTTTTGGCATCATGTCGTGAAAATTCAAAAAAAGAAATAGCTGAAGCTGTAGCTAAAATTGAAATCACTCCAGAGAATGCACTCGAAAGTTATTTAAAAACAACTGATAATTCTTACGAATGGCAGCTAAAAGATTCTTTTGAAATAGGTGATGTAAAAGCATATAATCTATTATTAACTTCTCAAACTTGGAGAGAACATGTATGGAAACATCAATTAACCTTATTAGTTCCAAAAGAAGTAAAATATGATGGAGCACTATTATTTATTACAGGAGGTCATCTAAAAGATGGTTTACCAAAATGGACTCCTGAAGATGACCTTGATGAAACTGGTCCTATGTCTCTTGTGGCAGAAAAAAATAAAGCTGTTCTTGCTATCATTCGTCAAGTTCCAATGCAACCATTATATGACGGTGATCTTGTTGAAGACCAACTAATATCTTTCACATTACACAATTACAAACAAGATAAAGATTTAACATGGCCTTTACTTTTTCCGATGGTTAAGAGTGCTGTTCGTGGTATGGATGCTGTACAAGAGTTTTCAAAGCAAAATCTTAAGAAAGATATTACGCGTTTTACTGTAGCAGGAGCTTCAAAAAGAGGGTGGACCACTTGGCTTACTGGTGCGAGCGACCCCAGAGTAGAAGCTATTGGTCCAATGGTAATAGATGTTTTGAATATGCCTGTTAGTTTAGATTACCATCTTACCGCATGGAATGAATACAGCGTTCAAATTAACGATTACATCAAGCTTGAAATTCCACAGACTGTAGAGACTGAAGATGGCAATGCGCTAACTCAAATGATTGATCCATATTCTTATAGAGAAAAGCTTACTATGCCTAAATTAATTTTTATTGGCACTAATGACGAATATTGGCCTGTAGATGCAGTTAAAAATTATATTGATGATATCCCAGGAGAAAACTATATACACTACACACCTAATGCTGGTCATAATCTAGATGGTGGGGAAAGCGCCTTAAATTCATTAAGTAGTTTTTGGGGACATGCCTTAGCCAAAAAACCATATGAACATCTTAACTACAATCTTAAATCAGATACAAGTTCGGCAACACTGTCTGTTACTACCGATTCAGAAGATTTTAAAAATGCCTATTTATGGTCTGCTGATTCAGATGATCGTGATTTTAGGGATGAAGAATGGACATCTGTAAAAATAACTCCAGCAAATAGTAAGGAAACCGAACAAAAAATCTCCTTTCCAAAAACAGGTTACAAAGCATTTTATATCGATTTTGAATATGCAGATGACAATGGTGGGACGTTTACAAAAAGTACTAGAATGTATCTAGCCGATGATGATGAAGTTTTATAAAAAACGAAAATATTGGTTTTGGGCGCTTGGAAGTACCTTACTTCTATGCGTCCTCGCTTTTAAAATGGTTAGCGTAACAACTGAGGCCTTACCAGTTTCAAAATATTATGAATACGACAAAGCAATTCCGTTAAAAGATTCTCTAAGTGTTGCCACAGACACCACCGATTACACCCTTTACAATTTATCTTACAATAGCGTTTATGATGAGCGGGTAACGGCATTGTTAAGCATTCCAAAAAATGTTGCAACTCCACTACCTGTAATAATTTTAATGCACGGCTTGGGCGACCGAAAGACTGTCGATTACGTAGAGTATGGCAATGCTAAGCTACTCAAGAATGGTTATGCTGTTTTACGAATAGATTTCAAGGAGCATGGTGATCGTAAAGGAGATTCTTACGAGTTCGATTTTACCGGTGACTATAAATATTGGTCCCGGAACATCATTAGTCAAACAGTTTTTGACCTCAGGCGAGCCGTAGATTTTATCGAAACCCAGAAAGAACTAGACGCCTCTCGAATTGGGTATTACGGTATTAGTTTAGGCGGAATAACGGGCACCATTTTTTGCGGTGTCGAAGATCGAATTAAGGTCCCGGTTGTAGCGCTTGCAGGAGGACAAATGAATTTGCTATTCAAAAATCAAGCTATGACCAATGCGGCCAAAGATTTTGTGAGCATAATTGAACCTTTAAACTTTGTAAAACAAATTGCTCCTCGGCCATTTTTAATGTTAAATGCAAAGAACGATGAAATTGTACCGCCAACTATGAGCAAGTTGCTTTACAATAAAGCCGAGGAACCAAAAAATATTATTTGGTATGATGCAAAGCATAGAGATGCTCCAATAGATATTATATATAATGATGGATTAAATTGGTTTAAAGAACACCTATAATTAGTACTAATGGCAGTTGTTTTGGTTACACCAATAGGTAGTTTTCTAGGTAAAACATGAAATATGATAAAAAAAGCAATGTTCGTTTTGCTCTTCTTGATAATGGCCTCTTGCAAAAACGAGAATAAAAATATTGGATATGAAATACATGGGACCGTTGAAGGTTTCAATGATAGTATCTGCCAAATTTTGCAATATGACTATGATTCTATCTATTTCAAGGATTCTGTCGTTATCAAAGATGGAACGTTCAAGTTCATGGGAATTATTGATAAGCCAAGAAGAACAGCACTTAAAATAAAAGGCATGCCGGGTACTTCATTTTTCTGGTTGGAGAACACCCAAACATCCATTACCATCAACGATAACGGTTTGAAGAAAGCAATAGTCGAAGGGGGCGAAGCTCAGAAAATGTTGAATTTGCACAAATTAAAAAAACGGCCAATAATAGATAAAATAGATAGCCTGGAAAATATTATAATGGCAGGGAGTAAAACAGGAGATTTAACAGATCAGGAAAATGATACTCTTTACTCAAGAAGACAGGCATTAAATGGAGAACTTTATGAGAATACCATCGAATTTATAAGGCATTTCCCTAACTCCTTAGAAAGTGCCAGAACCTTAAATGAATCACGATTTAGATTGGACAAGGAATTGTTCACTGAGCTTTTTGCATTGATGAACAAAAAGACCCAAGCATCCATGTATGGAAAAGAAATAGGTCGCTATCTGAAACTGAACGTAAACCCACAAGTAGGGGACAAATACGTTGACTTTGAACTAAATAATGTAAATGGACAAAAAACAAAAATTTCTGATCTAAGAGAAAAATATACTTTGATTGAATTTTGGGCATCTTGGTGTGGCCCTTGTAGAGAGTCAAACCCAGCCCTTAAAAAAGTTTATGAGAAGTTTCATGAAAAGGGGTTTAACATTGTTGGGGTCTCAATGGATCATTCTCTGGAAAAATGGTTGAAAGCGATTAAAGAGGATAATTTACCTTGGGATCATGTTTTGAATGAAAAAGGGGCTTGGGGTGATGTTGCAACAATTTATAATATTAAAGGAATCCCTGACAATATTCTTATAAATGATAAGGGTATAGTAATTGGAAGACACCTTGTAGTTGACGACTTGGAGGCTAAACTTGAAATGGAATTCAATAAAAGTAATCAGTAAAGTTAAATTTAAAAACAGTAGACGAATGAAAAAAACTTCAATAAATACAACTGTAATTATTTTGTGTTGCTCACTCTTTTTAGGAAGCTGTGGCGAAAAGAAAAAAGAGAATTCAGTTGATACTGATACTACAGAAACCGTAAAAACAAAAGAAGGGGAACGAAGTACATGGGCTGAAAAATTAGGTTGGCCTGCTGATAAAAAGGTAATTATGCTTCATGCAGATGATATTGGTATGTGCCCTGAAGCCAACGAAGCTGCTGAAAAAATGCTAAACGATGGTGTAATTCAATCGGCAGCAGTAATGATTCCTTGCCCCAATGCAGAAGAATTTATATCGTGGGCAAAAAGTAATCCTAAAATGGATATTGGTCTGCACCTAACATTAACAAGTGAATGGAAAACCTACCGTTGGGGCACAGTAACACCCGAAGCAGAAGTGCCAGGATTATTGGATGAGGATAAAAAAATGTGGCATGAAGTTCCACAAGTCGTGCAACATGCCTCTGCCGAAGAAGTAGAAAAAGAAATTCGTGCACAAATAGAACAATCAATAGCTTGGGGTCATAGACCAGATCATATCGATACTCACATGGGCACATTATTCGGTCATATCGATTATGTAAAAGCCTATATGAAAGTGGCTCAAGAATATGGTATTCCAGCAAACATTATTGATGTCTCTAATCCGAAGGTATATGAAGAGTTCAAATCTAAGGGATACCCCATGGATGAGAATTTTGTGAAGTTGGGGGAAACTTATAAACTTCCTAAACTTGACTTTTTTACAAGTGCACCAAATGCAAAAACTTATGAAGAAAAAGTTGCGAAATTTAAAGCTTTAATTCAAGGTTTAGATTCCGGATTAACTGAAATTATTTTTCATCCTTCGGTACTGACCGAAAATCTAAAAAGCATTACAGGCTCTTGGCAACAGCGTTCTTGGGAATCGCAAATGTTCTCAGACCCAGATCTAATTCAATTTTTTAAAGACGAAGGAATTATCTTTACAAATTGGCAAGAAATCATGGAACGCTTCAATAAAACTAAATGATAAAATTTAATGCATAACAAATAAGATAGCATTAACAGTCTATTGTTTTATTAGGTTTCTTTGTACGTAACCGCTTAATTTTTAACACTCAACTGATGGATTCTACTACAGGAATCATTCTTGCTATATCGCTAATCATCATCATGTTTGGCATGGGCTTGTCTTTGACGTTGACTGATTTTAAACGTGTATTTACATTTCCTAAAGCAATTATCATAGGACTGTGTTGTCAGATTATCATACTTCCGCTAATCGGTTATTCGATTGCTACAGCATTAAATCTATCGCCAACTATTGCCATCGGCGTTATGTTATTATCCGCTTGTCCTGGAGGGCCAACATCGAACATGTTAACTTTTTTAGCCAAAGGCGATTTAGCATTATCTGTGTCATTAACAGCCGTAGCCAGTATCCTTACAATTTTCACAATACCGCTAATTGTTGAGTTTGCAGTTCAAGAATTTTCAAATGAAAGTCAATTTGTCACTGTGGATGCTCCTACAATGATTAAACAATTACTAGTAATTGTTTTAATTCCTGTAAGTATTGGTATGTGGGTAAAACATAGATTCAATCAATTTGCTTCGCGAATGGAGAAGCCAGTGAAAATAATATCGGCAATCATATTCATTTTAGTCGTTGTGGGCATTACAATTAGTATTCGAGATGTTCTTATGACCTATTTAAGTGAAGCAGGTTTACCCGCCATTTTACTAAACATTTGCACAATGACTGTTGGATTTTTATTAGCCGTATTGTTTAAATTAAGCCGTAAACAAGCCATAAGCATCTCTATAGAAACAGGAATACAAAATGCAACATTAGCAATAACCTTAGCTACTATAGCATTAAACAATGCAGAGTTTTCAATAGTACCTGCAGTGTATGGTTTGTTGATGTATATGTCAGCCGCTATAATAATATTTGCCAGAAAATCTTTAGGAGTAGAAAATTAAACCCAACTATTAATAATTATTTACTAATTGAATTTAAAACAATACCCAATGAGAGTAGCTTATTTAATCGCCTTTTCAGTATTTTTTCTATCGTGTAAAGAAAAGACTGTTGAATTACCTCCATTAATTTCAACAGATCATCCAGCTGTTTTAACCCAAGAATTTATTTATGAAATTGCAGATGCTATAACTCCAGAATGTCATGCTTCTACCGTTGAAGTTAGTAACGGTACTGTTATTGCTTCATGGTTTGGCGGTACTGAAGAAAAAAACAAAGATGTTGGAATTTGGGTTTCTAGAAATACAAATGGTTCATGGTCTACACCCATAGAAGTAGTCAATGGCATACAAGACGAAAACACACGTTACCCATGTTGGAATCCTGTTTTATTTAAACCAAAAGGAGAGCCGTTATATTTATACTATAAGGTTGGTCCTAGTCCGCAAGAATGGTGGGGACTTTATATGACATCCAATGATGATGGCAAAACATGGTCTGAGCCAGTAAAACTTCCCGATGGGATTTTAGGTCCAATAAAAAATCAGCCTATACAACTGGCAAATGGTACAATTTTATCCCCGTCTAGTAATGAAACCAAATCTGGCGATTGGACAGTACATATAGAACAAAGTATTGATAGTGCTAAAACTTGGACTAAAACCGAACCGCTAAACAGCCCTGAAACTTTTGGAGCTATACAGCCTGTAGTTTTAAATCATGGTAATGGAAAACTGCAATTACTTAGTAGAACCAAAAACGATGTGGTTTCGCAAAACTGGTCGGAAGATAACGGACAAACTTGGAGTGAAATGACTGCCACTTCGCTTCCTAATCCGAATTCAGGGGTAGACGGAGTTACTTTAAAAGATGGGCGTCATATACTTATTTATAATCCAACTGGTAAAAACTGGGGAGACCGCGTTCCTTTAAGTTTAGGCGTCTCAAAAGATGGAATAAATTGGGACCGTGCTATCGACTTAGAACCTTTACGAGAAACTACAGATAAAGAAGGTGAAGAATATTCATATCCTACAGTAATACAGGCAGAAGATGGTAAAATTCATCTAGTGTATACTTGGAATCGAAAAACGGTAAAATATCTAGTTATAGATCCTACAAAAATCTAAGTAATACGTTGAGGTATGAAAACAAAAAAGTGGCAGCGAAGATTGTTGCGTGTATTTGGAATATGCGCTTTTATCCTACTGTTACTTTTCTATGTCTTAACCGATCCCATTACTACTGACCCATATTTCGAATCCAGTTACTATAAGAATACTGTTGCAAAAATGGACACTGCTTTTCTTAAAAAAGTAGTAGGTAAAGGCAAGCTTCAAGCTGGTTTTGCTCGAATTAATATCAGCCCTAAATATGTTACTGATTCACCAGACGCAACCAAAGGTGAATTTAGTTCCATAAAAATGGCTGGCTATGGCGATGGCCAATTCGCTACAGGTGTTCACGACTCATTATTTGCTAAGGCAATTGCTGTAGAAGTTGATGGCAAGGAATTGGTTTTTTTAAGTGCGGATATGGTGGTTATTCCAGAATTGGTCGTCCAACAAGTTACTGAGAATTTGCAAAGCACTATTTCAAGAAAACAAATATTATTTGGCGCCACACATACGCATGCAAGTATTGGTAACTGTATTCCCAAATTTGTTGGGGAAAGTTTTGGAGGCGAATATCAACCGGAAGTAGTCACATGGTTAAGTGAAAAATTCACGAATCTAATTTTAGCAGCTCAAAACGATAAAAAAGAAGCCAAATATTCATCTGGTTATATTCACGTACCAAATTTAATTCGCAATAGAATTATTGGAGAAACAGGACGCCTTAATGACAAATTGAACTTGGTAAGCTTTGTGCAAAACGAGGGTAAAAAAGCTGTAATCGGAATCTTCGGAGCACACGCAACAACCATAGCCACTTGGAATGATAAATTTAGTGGTGATTATCCTGGATACTTTCAGCGCAGTTTAGAAACAAAAGGTGTTGATTTAGCTTTGTTTTTTGCTGGTACTGTAGGTAGTCATTCAAATAAAGGAAAGGGAGAAAAATTTGAGAAAACGAAATATATCGGTGAAACCTTAGCAGATTCTGCTGCGGTTGTTATCAATAAAATGAAATATGATTCGGTTGTTCAAATGACTGCAATAACCACTGAAATTGAAATACCAGAATTACAAGCCTTTTACATTTCTGACCGTCGTCGTGTGGCACCGTGGGCAGCAGGTAAACTAATGGCAGACATGCAAACCATTTATTTGCAAGGTGTAAAATTAAACGATTTAGTGTGGATTGCCATGCCATACGAACTTAGTGGCGAATACGGTATTGATTTAAAAAATGCATTAGAAGTGGCTGGTTATAATTCTAGTTTAACAAGTTTTAATGGGCAGTACCTTGGCTATATAGTGCCTCAAAAATATTACTATTTCGAAACCTATGAAGCTCGATTAATGGGATGGTATGGGCCAAGTATGGGAGATTATTTAATGGAATTGAATTTTAAATTGGCCAATGAATTGACCGATAAAAGATTGTAGCAAATGAAAACAGTAAAACGAATTTTAAAAGGACTATTATTATTTATGCTACTCGTAGTCCTTGTTGTGGGTAGTATTGTTATATATAACTGGCGTGATCGTCACCCCGATTATGCAATAGATTTAAAGATTGAGAACAAAAATGAAAGCAGTTTAAAAGCTGGATTTGCCAAAAAACCTATTACACCAACCATAGTTGATACTTGGAACGATGCTAATGGTGATAATAAATACAATGAAGATGATGGTGACTCGTACAATGACGACAACAATAATGGTGAATTCGATGCCTATTGGATTGCTGGCATGAGCAATGCCAAACCTGCACAAGGTGTACATGACGATGTATGGTCTCGCGTGATGGTTCTAGATGATGGAAAAAGTAGAATTGCTATGATTTCTATGGATGCCATTGGTTTTTTACATGGTGATGTTATCGATATTAGAAATCGCATACCTGAAGAATTGGGTATCGATTACACCTTACTTTCATCGACACATACTCATGAAAGTAATGATTTAGTAGGAATTTGGGGAGAGAACATGTTCAATTCAGGGGTGAATGATGAAATGATGGAATATGTAAAACAACAAACGGTAGCTGCAGTAATTGAAGCTGCTAAAAAAATACGACCTGCGAAGTTAGTTTTTGCTGAAGACCTATCTGGTAATGATTCAACACTAATTAAAGACACTCGAAAACCAATTGTAAAAGCGACCGGTATTCATGTAATGCAAGTTTTAGATGCTGAAAATAACAAGACATTAGGGTCTCTAATTAATTGGTCCAATCATCCAGAAACATTATGGAGTCAGAATTTATTAATTAGTTCCGATTTTCCCCATTATGTTCGAGAGGCCATTGAAAAAGGTGTTTTTAATGGTACGGAAAAAATGGAAGAAGGTTTGGGCGGAGTTGCCATATATTTCACAGGAGTTATTGGTGGTTTAATGGCCCCACACCCTTCAATTTCCATTGCAGATCCATTTACTGGAATTGAGTACGCCGAACCTACTTATGAAAAAACAAAAGCACTAGGAGATCAAATTGCATTAATGTCCTTGGCAGCGCTTAAAAAAGAAGGAGATACAATTGACACATCCAATATTTCGGTTCGTGCAAAAACTATATATGCTGATTTGGACAATACTACTTTTAAAATAGCAAGTGGTATAGGCTTAATAAAAATGGGAATGCCTGAATACTTTAATAAAAGAACCGAAGTAGGAGCTATCCGAATAGGTCCAGCGCTATTTTTAAGCATTCCCGGAGAGATTTATCCTGAGATTGTTTTTGGCGGTGTAGAAGCGCCTAAGGGCCGAGATTTTGAAATAGAGCCTATTGAGACTCCACCAATACAAGAACTCATAAAAGATAAATATAAATTCTATTTAGGGCTTTCCAACGATGAAATTGGCTACATTATTCCTAAAAGTGAATGGGATGTAGAAAAACCTTATCTATACCATGATCATGGTGACACTTATGGCGAAGGAAATTCTCTTGGGCCAGAAACCGGGCCTTTTATTTATAAATCTTTGGTTGAGGTACTAGAAGATTTGAATTAATCAATAGCGCTTTTGAAACATATTAAAATGAAGAAAACTGTACTATTATTAATTACCGTCTTAGTGCTACTTAATTGCAAAAAAGAACAAAAAGTCGACGTTGAATATGTAACCAACAAGTTCAAAGAATACGCTTATAAAAGGGAAAAAGTATCATACAATATACAGTTAATAGATTCCTTTGCTAATTCCGATGACGTTACTATTAAAACTGGATTTTCCTTTATAGATAGAAACAGTAATGACACTACTTTAGGGCATTCATTTTATAGTAAAATAGTCGACAACCCGACAACGTATGTTTTCGATAAGGGGATTAGATATTTAATATCAAAAGCTGATAAAACCTATGAAGCAGAGAATAGAACCAACGATGTTGCTTTAAGACGTAAAGGTGGTGAGACGGTTGTAGAAAAAATTTTTCATCTTGACACAATTTATTACGAATCTGTTTCATTAGATGAAACGGATGAAAATTATATTTTAAAATATAAATATAAAAATGACTCGGCTTTTAATATCACTAATCGATTACTAAGTGTTGCTTTAACTAAAGACAACTTTTTCCCAGTTAATATTACTCATACTTATAAAATGATTGGAAATAGCGCTTTTAGTCAGAGGACATTGAGCAATATCAAAATAAATGAAGAGACCAATACTTCTATTGAAGATTATAAAAACGAGTTTAAGGACTTTAAATTAGTTCAACCCGAAAAGGAAGAAAGGCAAGCAACACCTCTTTTAAATAAAGCGCTTCCGAAAATAAATTTACCCGATTTATTTAATTCCAATGAAACCATAAACTTACCGCTTGATGGTCTAACACTAATCGACTTTTGGGAGGTTTGGTGTGGCTATTGTATTATTGCGTTTCCTGAAGTTGAAAACTTAAAGAATAAATACCCAAGCCAACTTAAAGTAAAAGGTATTGTAACAGAAGATATTGAAAAAGCAAAAGAACTGGTTAAACTAAAGAAAACTACCTACCAAAACTTAATTGGAAATGAGGAATTAAAGAAAACTTTTAATGTCAATAGTTGGCCAAGATACTTTTTGGTTGATAAAAATGGAATACTAATAAAAGAGTACTTTGGGTTTTCAAAACAAATAGAAAAAGATATAAAGGACTTAATAAAATAAAGGTTCGTAGCAAAATAAATGCATCATCGTTTTAAGAAAAAATGAATCAAAACTTGACCATTTTATGTAAATATTTTGACTGAGATAATTGAAGATTTAGAATAACTTAAATACTCCGAATTAACTGATTTGTAATTTCCGAGTATTCTGAGATAATAACATCGGCCAATTGAAGATTAATTTCTTTTTCGGTATTGGTAATTGCCACACATTTCATACCAGCAGCTTTTGCAGATCGTACACCATTTTCTGAGTCTTCAATAACCAAACATGTATTGCAATGAACACCTAATCTTTCAGCTGTTAACAAATAGGGTTCAGGGTCTGGTTTGCCTTTTTCAACGTCGCGCGAACAAACTATAACTTCAAAGAGGTCGGCAATTTCCAGTTTATTTACAACAGTTTGCATCTCTTCAAAAGTTGAACTCGTGGTTAGGGCTAAAGTATATTTTTGATGAAGTTCAAATAGTAGCTCAACAACATCGGGATATATTTTTAAATCATCTTTTATAATCTCTAAATAAAACTGTGTTTTAATAGCAATTAGATTTTCAGCATCACTAGACCTTACATTAAACGACGCGATTAATTCTTTAAAAGCAATCGTATCTGGTCGACCCAAACAAAACTTTCTATAGATTTCAGGCGTAATGATCACACCTACCAATTGAAACGCTTTTTTTGTAGCTAGTTCATGACAATCTTCGTCATCTGTGATAACCCCATTCATATCAAAAATAATAGTTGTTATCATTAGCGCATTTTTACAGATTAACTACCTCCCCAGTTTCCGATGATTTATAAGCAGCGTCAACAATATCTAATACAATTTGACCTTCTAATATTCCAGGTACTGGTGTTTCATTATTTCTAATGGACGTAACAAAATGTTCCATCTGTCGTGAATAAATAACTTGATCACAATGGTCTTCTCTAACAGGAAGCTCAGGGATTATTTTTTCAAATGTCTCTTCTCCCGTAGTCATTTTTAAAAAGGTTGGAAACAAGCTTGCATAACCTTTAGTTCCAAAAATTCCTGCTGCTGCTTCGGGTCCATCCATGTGCGGATGCCACCAACCACTTTCAATAATACTTTCTGTACCGTTATCCCAAGTAATAACAATTATCGCAGAATCATCAACATCGTAATCCCCGAAATTAGTAGCAACTCTAGCATACACTTTTACAGGTTTTGGATCACCTAAAAGGTATCGAATAGAGTCAATTGCATGAACACCCATATCTGCTAATGCACCACCTCCGGCCAATTCTTTTTTAGTAAACCATCCTGAAGGCCCCCAATTTTCATGAACACCATAGCCTTTTGTTTTAAATACTTTCCCCAACTTACCAGAGGCAATAGTATCCTTAATATAATTAGTATCTGTATCAAAACGCCACATGTGACCAACCATAACCAGTTGGTTATTTTCTTTGGCAACTACATCAATTTGTTTTCCTTCCGCGCCATCCATGGCCATCGGTTTTTCTAAAAAAACGGCCTTGTCACTTTTTAAAAATTCAATTGCATAGGGTGCATGAAATTGGTTTGGTGTAGAAATTACAACTCCGTCTATCTCTTTATCATCGATTACTTTTTGTATGTCTGTGTAAGCATTCGGTATTGCGTATTTCTTCGCAAACTTTTCTGCACTCTCTATAGTACGAGCTACAACAGCAGTAATTTCGACATCTGGAATTAATTGTAAACCAAGTGCGTGATAATCAGAAATATATCCGGCGCCAATTAATGCGATTTTTATTATTTTCATTTTTCGGTAGTATTATAATTTTCAAAAGCATCTAACATAGATGCTAAATGATTTGTAAGGATAAAATCAACGCCTGCATCCAACAATTCCTTAACCTGACTTTCTTCTTCTGCATGATAATAATTAATACCAACTCCATTTACTTTAAGCCGCTGCACATCTGATATTAATTGTTCATCATCTCTACTACTTTTAATCTGAAGAAATGAAAAATCCTTTGCTATTGTTCTATCAATATATCTTGAACGAGAAGACAATCGTTGCATGTTACATATCTTAATCTCTGAACTGACCTCTTTCACGCCTTTCAAAGGTTTCTTTGAGCAAGCTATTATAGCTTGTTGAATTCTATTTTCAGCAACCACCATTTTCGCAGTTTTAATTCCTAGTTCTTTATTACCTTTTAAATGTATATTGAGCCAAATAGTTGATGGCATTATTCGAAGAACTTCTTTTAAGGTAGGAACTTTTTCACTAGAAAATTCTTCTGATTTCCAAGAACCGGCATCTAATTTTCGAATTTGATTAAAGTTTGTCTTTTTAACCTTTCCGATGCCATTAGTCGTTCTTCCTAAAGTATCATCATGAATAACTACAAGCCTTTTATCTTTTGTAAGTCGTACATCAAACTCAATCATTTGCGCGCCCAAACGAATTGCTTCTTTAAAGGCTGCAATAGTATTTTCTGGATGATTTTCCATGGCACCTCTATGCGCACAAATACCTTTTGTTGGTAAATCAATTGATTGCGCCAAAAGAGAAACGCTAAAAAAAAGAAGCGAAGTTAAAATTGAAAAACTCCTAAGAAATAGCATCTTACTTGTCATGTTTTCTATGCCATTAATTCTTCTGCTTGGTCGAATATTTTTCGAATAGCAGTTGCTATCAAATCCATGTCTTCTTGCGAACCCATAAGAATTTTATGATGTAAACAAACGGACTCTTCTTTAAAAATACGCTCACAAACTGGAAGTGAAAATCGTGTAGGATCTATCGAATGCCAATACTCCTCATTAAGTTTATGACGCGAAGGTTTCGTATGTGGCACATATAAATCACAATTATTTAAAGGTTCATAACATGCATCGACCACAATACCTAACTCAGCTTCTAAAGCAGTTCTGAATTTCTCAATAGGTAATTCTTTAAATTCACTTTTATCGTAACGAAAAGCAAAATTGAAATATGCTTTTTTCGTTTCTCTTTCATCTCTTTTTAACGGAGTTACACCGGGAATTTCTTTTAAAATTTCATTTAGATATGCTCCATTTACATCTCTTGTTGCATTTTGTGCTGGCAATCTTTTTAAACCTTCAATCAAAATAGCTGCTTGAAATTCAGTAATTCGGAAGTTTCCAGACTGAATGAAATTACCATCATCGCCGTAATCTCCAATTCCTTTATCAGCACCAATCAAAGAATCACCTTCTGGTCTTCGACCTACATTTCTTAAGGCATCTAGTTTTTCTGCTAAATCTGCATTATCCGTTGTCATAGATCCACCTTCACCAGCTGTTAAATGTTTTGACAATTGATAACTAAAGCTACCCACATCACCAATACTACCGGCTTTTTTACCTTTCCATTCGCCACCATGTTTATGTGCGCAATCTTCAATTACATAAAGATTATGTTTTTTTGCAATGTCCATTATGGCATCCATATCAGCAAATGCTCCATATAAATGAACTGGAATAATAGCTTTGGTTTTAGGCGTAATCGCTTTTTCAATTGCAGCTGGATCAATACACCAGGTATCTTCTAGAATATCGACCAAAACAGGAGTTGCATTTACATCAATTACGGTGGCTGCAGTGGCCTGCCATGTAAGACCTGGTACAATTACCTCATCTCCTACTCCTATACCCAAAGCTTCTAAGGCAAGTTGCATCGTAATAGTACCGTTTACTGTACAAATTGAATATTTGGTGCCCGTAAATTCTGCAAATAATTTATTAAATTCTACTTCTTTCGGGCCATTATATGACCACACACCACTATTTAAAACTTCAATTAATGCGTGCTCTTCTTCTTTGCCCCAAACTGGCCATTTTGGCCATGGGTTTATATCGGTATCACGACAGGGCTTCCCGCCTTGTATCGCTAATTTCTGCATAATATATTTTATTTAAATTCCAGCCTTCGACTGTTAATTCTGTCTGAACATCACATTCATAAGTTGCCTGAATCGTTTTTATTTCACCTGGCAATAAGCTTATAAAATTGTCTTCCCAAAAAACAGGTAATACAATTTCCTCTGTTTCTTTTTCAACTATATTAAGGTTGATTAGAAATGCAATTGAATCTCCTGTATTTTCTAAAGTTACTATAGTGGTGTTTTTTACACCTTTTTTTTCGTAGTTGCAATCAACAGTAAGCTCAACTTTAGGCAACGAATTAAGCAATGTAAGATCAGCATATTCTTTGCTCGGTGTATGATAAGCAAATTCACCCAAGTCAGCCTCGTAATCCAAAACTTCTTCTTGTGTAGAAAGCCAATAGAAATTAGAACTCACTTCATTATTATTATCATCCAATAAGCGCAGATCAACAAAATATGTTGTTGACAAATTTTCTATTTTCTGTATGTCGAAAATAGAATTAGCACTATCAGGCAAAGCATCAAAAGTTATTTGTTCTATTAAAACTAATTCAGAATTAATATTATAAATACGAAGTTGTGCCGTTAAATTATTTATTTGATGCAAATAATCATTAATCGCATATATCTGATGATCACCATAATTATAAATTAAATGTAATGGCAAACAAGCTTTTTGAGTTGCATAAAAAGCACCAGTAGGATTTAAATAATAATCATACAACTGCCAATACATTTTAGGCCAGGCTGCATTTAGCATCCATTGTACAAGACCTGTTGATCTATCTTTATGAACTTGAAATGCCTCAAACATCGGTCGCATTAATTCATAATTCATGGCTTGCGCCTTTTTATCAAATTCTTCAATTGAAGCTGGGGTACCATAACGTTGATTGATAGCTTCAGTAAACCGACTTAAATCTGCAAACTCATAACGTCCACAGTGATAATCCCATGTCTCGTTTATAGGCCACAATTTATCTTCAGGAATGAACTTTTTTAAGCTGCTTAATTGTGGTATTTGAGCACCAGGGCCTGTCTCGGTATTAAAACCATACGCACCGCCAAAATTGGTGTCTGTAAACCAATACACTGGAGCAGTATAGGCATAAGGACCTAACATTTTAACCCCCGATGATCCACTAATTTCACTAATAACATCTTCACTACCGATAACATGTTGATCACTACCAACACCACCAGTAGAATTCAAATATGGACGTGTTGGGTCGTATTCTGCAAAAGTTTCTATATATCGTTGCTCCAAGGCAGTAATAGGAACTTTATCACTAGCTACTGTCCAAACAAAAATACTTGGGTGATTACGCAACCAAATTACTTGTTCTTCCCAAGCTTGAGCAACATGTTCTATATGCTCTGTCTTATAGACCCCGCCAAAACGTTCATCAACTGGAACACCCATATGAATTTCATGTTCCCAATGGCAACTCCAACCCACCATAAGCAATATTCCATGCGCATCGCAGAGGTCATAAATTTTATGATCTTTCCCCCAAAAGCCTTCCAATCGAATGCAGTTTAGGTTCATTTGTTTTACATAGTGCACTTGTGCTTCTATGTTTTCGTCAGTATCCATTAAGAAAAGATCGTCCGTCCAACCCGCTCCTTTAATCAAAACTTTTTTCCCGTTTACTTTAAACCCTCGATGAATTTCATTTAACCAATAATCTTCTACTTCACGAATTCCGAAGCTTGTTGTGGTACAACTGGAAATTTGACCATCTACAATAAACTTTAATTCCAATTCATACAATTCTGGATCACCCATATGAATAGGCCACCATAATCTCGGATTTTCAAACTTTAGCTGTTCAAATTCTGCTGTCAAAAACTCAAAACGAATCTTGCTTTTTGAAGGAATGGTTATTTCTTTTTCTACAATGCAATTCTCAATAGTACCTTTAAGAATACCCTTTATTGAATGTGCTGTATCGTTCTTTAATTCTGCGGATACTGTAAGTTCTGCAGAAGCCAATGTTTTTAAATCTACTTTAGTTTGTACAAAAGGATTTTCAATTAAAACTCCTTGATACAATTCTAAAGTTACAGGTCTAAAAATACCCATATTACCATCTGGTGGAGAAGGATTCCAGTCGACAAAACCCACACTGAAGTCACCATTTACCGGCGGAATAACTTCTACAGCCAAAGTATTAATTCCTGCAACTACAGTTTCACTAACATCAAAAGATGTTCTTCTATAAGCACCATTAATCTCCTCAATATTTGCAATTTGGTTTCCATTTAACCAAACATTTGCTTTGTAATTTATTCCATCAAAAACTAAAGTTGCGAAATTTTCTGCTGCATTTTCATCCAAGGTAAATTGAGTGGCATACCACCAAGGAACTTCAAAAGTTTCTTTTGAAATCGATTTTAGATTCTCTCCAAAATAAGGATCTTCAATGATGTCATTTTCGACCAATGCACCAAGTACAGTAATGGGCACCTTTGTTGGAATCCAGGTAATTTTATCGTGGCTATCGGTAGAAATAACAGCACCTTTTTCAATAATATTATTTGATGATTGTATTCTCCAGTTTTCGGACAAACACAAATTAAATCGCTTCTTCATACAACTAATTAACTTCTTTGGATTGGTGTTTCTTTAAAATAGTTTTAGCTCTCCACATCATTCCACCACCAATTCCCATTAAAACTAAACCTGCAACCAAATCAGTCATTTGCTGAACAAAAGTTTCAGTAAACACCATAGCAAATGTTACAATTATTCCAAAAATGAATATAAACACACCTAGCGCTTGGTTTATTTGTGCCGATTTCACTATCGATAGACGTTCAATTTCATTCATAATTTCTATGCTTTTACTTCACTATTTTGTATCGTAATTCTAGTAATATCCTTAAAATTGATAATATACAGTTGCCAAAATACTTAGCACTGCTACGGACCAAATTTTTAGATTGTTCCACCAGTGTCGGTCTTCTTTTTTAATTCCTTCATATATATAATCGTTTGGTAGCATTAATACCAAAATTCCGATTAGTATATAGAGGCCAAAAAATATCATTTTTGCAGTTTCTGCTGAAACTCCGGAAAGCCAATCAAAATTCAACATAGTCTTAGCTTTTATTTTTAGTTATAATTTTTGAACTGAAAACCAAACCTTTCAATTCATCATCTGAGTGTTTCTTGGTCAATAAACTAACTGTAACATTAATTATAAAACCTAATAGGAATGACCACCAAGAAATGTATAAAAACGGATCCTCAATCGTAAAGAAATCTGCTTTGAAAACATTGAGAAAAACGGCAAATCCAATACCAATAACCAGCGCTGAAAGCCCGCCCCACTGTGTCGTACGTTTCCAAAATATACCCAATAATAAAATTGAAAATATTGGGCCTTGAAAATAAGACATAAACGTTTGTATTGCGACATAAATACCTGGGAAATCACTGCTTATAGGTGCAGTTGCAACTCCCAATACCAACAAAACTAAAGTTGTTATTTGACCCACTTTTAAATAATGCTTGTCATCAGCATCCTTTTTAATAAAAGGTTCATATATATCTTTAGTAAATAATGTAGCTGTTGAATTTAAGAGTGAATCTACACTAGACATTAATCCAGCAAAAAAGGCTGCAAACATTAAGCCAACCAAACCTGGTGGCAATATACTTTTTATCATCATTGGCAATGCTTGATCACCATCAGCTAAATCTGGATGAACAACAACAGCCATTAAGCCTGGAAACAAAACCAAAATCGGAATAAACATTTTTAAGGCAGAACCAAAAACCATACTAGCTTTTGCATGCCATTCATTCTTTGCTGTTAAACAACGTTGAACAATAGATTGGTTGCCAATCATATATGCATTTGACATTACAAACGTAAGTCCGAATAATATTCCTGTCCAGGGGAAGGGCGACTTGGTATCAACTGGTTGAATAATATCAAAATGACTTCTATACTCAGGACCCATAGTACTTATCTTTTCAACCATGTTTTCCCAACCACCAACAGCATCAAGACTAAGAAACACTAAAGCAAAACCACCAATAAACATGATGACCATTTGTACTACATCTGTCATTATCACTGCCGTGATACCTCCAAAATAAGTGTATAAACCTACAACGCCAGCAGTAGACATTATAGAAATCCAAATTGGCCAACCCATTAATACATTAAGAAGAACAGCACTTGCCCAAAACAATACTCCTAAATCTAAAGCGAAGAATAAAATCCAAGTCGCAGATGCAATTGTACGAACCGACTTATTATAACGTCTTCCTAAATATTCTGGAATAGTATACATACCCCCGCGCCAGAAATAAGGTATAAATATAAATGCCGCCAATAACATTGCAGGTACTGAACCTACCCAATCAAAATTACCTACTGAAATACCATATCTATATGCTTGACCTGATACTCCTACAAAGTCTAACGCACCAATATCGGAAACTACAATTGACATACCAATTGCCCAGAATGGCAAGCTTCTACCACCAAGAAAGTAATCTTCCGAACTACTAACGAACTTTTTAAAATAAAGGCCCAGTAATAACATACCAACGATATAGGCTATTACAATAAAATAATCGATTCCTGCTAACATCTCTTATGATTATAATTGATTTACAAATTAAGTTTAATAGCACTTAAATGTTTTATTAAATCTTATTGGCTTTACGTGATATATAAACCCATCTATAAGTTTTTATATCCTTTTTGATACTTTATAGGTTAAAATTTATGGTTTGTAGGTGAATCACATCTCACTATGTCTAATAAAATTGAACATTAACCTATACTTTATGTATCCGACATATCTAATATCCCTAACCTATAATTATACTGGTGAAGCTTAAACCCTATTACGTCATAAATCAAAAATCTAATGAAATATTGACTTCACCATCTCAAGACCAATAAAAATGGTCAATTAAGACATGATCCTTTCTTTCTGATTAAAGCTTTTTGCTAAAAACTAACATTATTTTAACCTTAAAATGATTATTAAATAACAAATAGAAAATTTGGGGTAAAATATTATAGATAACTAACAATATACATTAAGTTTTAACAAAAACTTTAGAATAGATTTGTCAGCAACTAACCTATCAAACAAATATTTCATAAAACTAAATCACACTATGAAAAAAAGAAATCTAAATTTTTTAACCTTCTTTTTATTTAGTCTGTTCATGGCAAACATTTATGCCCAACAAGATGTAAAAGGAGTTGTTACTGACGCATACGGAGAATTATTGCCGGGTGTTTCAGTCATTGTAAAAGGAACAGTTACGGGGGTAACTTCAGATTTTGATGGTAACTACAATATAACAGTGCCAGACAATACATCTGTACTTGTTTTTTCATACTTAGGTATGTCAACACAAGAAATAACAGTAGGCAGTCAATCTACAATTGATGTAACCTTAGAAGAATCTTCTGAAAAACTAGATGAGGTCGTAGTTACCGCACTTGGTATTTCTAGAGAAAAGAAATCTTTAGGTTATTCAGTTGCCGAAGTTGAAGGCGATGACATTACCACTGTAACACAAGAAAATGCATTAAACGCCCTAAATGGTAGAGTTTCAGGGGTACAAATTAATTCTACTGGTGGTGCAGGTTCTACTGTAAGTGTAATACTTCGTGGTGCTTCTTCATTAACTACCGATAACCAACCATTATATGTTATAGATGGAGTGCCACTTTCCAGTGGTCTTACCAACATAGGTAGTGCTGGTAGCGGTATTGCGGTTGATTATGGTGGAGGCATTGGCGATATTAACCCAGATGACATTGCCAATGTATCTGTACTGAAAGGCCCAAGTGCAGCTGCACTCTATGGTTCTAGAGGTGCAAACGGTGTTATAATGATTACCACAAAATCGGGTAAAAAAGGTAAAGGCTTAGGTGTTTCTTTTAGTTCTAGTAATGTATATGAAACTCCATATAAGTTTATCGAAAAAAGTACGCGTTTTGCAAATGGCAGTCGACCAGACCCAACTACTACTCAAATTGACGAAACTTCATCTGGGTGGATAGGTCCAGAATTAGATAAAGGTTTAAGTGCTATTCAATGGCCTTATACAGACGCAGAAATAGCAAGTGGAGTTGGTGTTGCTACACCGCTAACTTCTAGAGGTGCGGACAATGCTAAGAATTTCTTCGAGTCAGCATTTACTTCAACCAATACTATCGCAGTAGAAAATAATTCGGAACGCATGAATTATCGTATGTCTTATACGAATATGCAACACGAGGGTTTTATTCCAAATTCAGATTTACACCGACATAATTTTGGTGTCAATAGTGCTTTTGATGTTACTGACAAGTTAAAAATAACTTCAAGTATAAAATATACTATTTCAGGAGCTGACAACCGTCCGTCGACAACAGAAAGAAATGCAAATCCTTTACAAGCATTATATGATATTAATCCACATATTGATATTCGAGATATGGAAGATTATTGGTTAGTTGAAGGCCAGAGTCAAAATACACCATACAACTTTGGTGATGACCCATCAGAATTTGAATACAATAACCCTTATTTCATGGCTTATGAAATAAACAACGGTTTTGAACGCAAAAGACTAATGGGAAATATTCAGTTTGATTACAAACTATCGGACAAAGTTTCTTTAATGGGCCGTTATGCATATAATGATTCTCAAGAGGTTAGAGAAACCACTATATCTAGTGGCTTTAGTAGAGAACCCAACGGTTATTATGGTCTTGCTAATGTAGGTGGCCTTGAAACCAATGCTGATTTTCTACTATCATACAGAGATAAGATAAATGAGAATTTCGATTTCGGTTTATCAGGTGGTGGTAATGTTAGAAATGTAAATACTTACAGTAATTATACTAGAACTAAAAATGGTGGTTCAGGTCTTATTATTCCAAACTTATTTCTATTATCAAATATTGCTGCTGATAATGTTGAGTATGACGAAATACTATCTAGCGAACGTGTTAATAGTTTATATGCCTTAGGTAATATTAGTTATAAAGACATGGTGTATGTTGATGCAACGGTTAGAAATGACTGGTCTAGCACCTTACCTGAAAACAACAATAGTTTCTTATATCCTTCAGTATCATCTAGTATTTTGGTAAACAACATTTTCGATATGGGTAATAACGTGTCTTTATTCAAATTACGTGTTGGTTGGGCTCAAGCTGGTAACGATACAAGCCCTCATAACTTGTATGCTATTTTAAATAACGCAGGTGACTGGGGCGCAGCTTCTCAATTAGCGGTACAATCCGCCTTGAAGAATAGCGAGATTGAAGCAGAATTAAATACCTCTACTGAATACGGTGTGGATTTATCACTTTTCCAAAATCGCTTATCAATGGATTTTACATATTATGAATCAGATAATAAAAATCAGATTTTTAATAAAACATTGCCTGTATCATCAGGAGCTACAAGTAAACTGTTTAATGCAGGTAACCTAAACAGTACAGGTTTCGAAGCTAGTTTAGGTGGTGTTTTAATTGATAGTGAAGATTTACGTTGGAATATGAACTTTACATATACCACTAACAAAACAATTATTACTGAATTAGCAGAAGGTACGGATTATGTTCGTTTTTGGAGTCAAGCAAAAGGTGGAGCATATACTTGGGTTGGTGAAGAAGTTGGACAAATTGTAGATAGAAATTTTGTTCGTGTTGAAGATGAAAACTCTCCTTATTTTGGATGGCCATTATTAGATGATGAAGGATGGGAAAACAGCGATAGTACACTATCTGACGAAGATGGTAATAGAGCTGCTGCCGTAATTGGTAATTACAATCCAGATTTTAAGGTAGGTATGCAGACCTCTATACAATACAAAAATTGGAATTTATCCATGAATTTTGATTGGAGAAAAGGTGGTCAGTTTGTTTCTCAAACACACCGTTATGGAGAATCTGATTTACAAACTACAAGATGGTTAGACAAAGTATATAACTTAAGTGATGTTGGTGATATTCCAACTTATATAAAGGAAAATGCTGATACATTCTTATCTCCAGATGGCGAATTTTATCCTCTTGTTGGTGGGCCAACTGCAGCAGATGGTGGTTTTCCAGTTGATGATTTAAACGATGGTGTGTTTTTACCAGGTGTAATAGGAACTTATGATGATGCCGGTAACTTTACAGCCACTCAAGAAAATATAGGAGGTCCTGGAACACAATACCACACTTATGGTGATAACTACGCTTGGGATTTTACAAGAGCTTCTACTTTTGATGCAGATTATGTAAAACTTAGACAAATATCTATAGGGTATACTTTCTCTAATAAGATTGCCGAGAAAATAGCTATGCGTAATTTATCACTATCACTATTCAGTCGTAATATTATATTATGGACTAAGGCTGGCATAAATATTGATCCAGAATCTGCTTTTCAATACTCAAATGGTAATTTATCACAAGGTGTTGAACGATATAATATTCAACCATGGGCAATACCAGTAGGGATTAAATTAAACGCAAGTTTCTAAATAAAATTAAAAAAATAAGAATATGAAATTAGTTAAAAACATAGCAATTCTATTTCTTTTTGTTCCATTGTTAATTATAGTTTCTTGCGATGATGGTCTAGTAGAAATAAATGAGAACCCAAATGGGATAGAACCCAGTTTGGCTGATCCAAATTTGTTAATAAGCTCAGTTATGACTGGCTTAGCAACAAGCACAACCTCTAGAGGTTACTCTGGTGACACGGGAGCTGCGTCACAATTTATTCAGAAAGATTCATGGTCTAACAATCGTTACGATTGGGAAACTGGTTCTATTTGGAATTCAAATTATGGTTTATTGCGAACTAATAAAGTTGCCTATGAAAGAGCAGTAGAACTGGGTTTAACATTTCATGAGGGAGTTACTTTAATATTAAAATCTATGTTGTTTGGTAATTTAACTGACTACTATGGAGACATTCCTTATTCTCAAGCTTTAAATGGAAGTGGTGATTTAGCTGGAGAACGTCCTTCTTATGATACTCAAGAAACAGTTTACAAGGGTATTATAGCAGATTTAGAATTGGCGTCAAGTCTTTTGGGAGGTTCAAATTATGAAGGTGTTATTGCAAGTCAAGATGTTTTTTATGGTGGAGATGCTTCAAAATGGCAAAAATTAGCCAATTCTTTAGCCTTACGTTATTACATGCGTTTGTCTGAAAAATTACCTTCTTATTCGCAAACAGGTGTAACAGCTACATTAGCAAAACCTCTAATTAGTGAAATTGATGACGAGCTTGTATTAAGTTATATAGGTGGAATTGACTCTCAATCTTGGCCAAGTAGCGGTCAGTTTGGATCCGCTTCTGATTTTTATAGAGTAAAGCCATGTACTACCATGACTGATAAATTAAAAGAGTTAGAAGATCCTAGAATTGCTGTTTGGTTTGCACCAGTAGTTGTGCCTACAAAAGTTGTTCCAGCTGCTGAAGTTCCAGGTGGTGGAGACATGGCTGAAGAAGATGGTGTTCGCTATATTAATGCAGAGACTATGGCTGCAAATAATCTTGCCATCTATTCACAAGATACGTATGCTGCTGAATTAGAAGCAGGTAATAAGCTAGTGGATACAAGTAGTGTTTATGTTGGTTTACCTGTAGCAGTTAGTGCAGTGGACCCCTATGAATATAACTTAAATGCTGAAGGTTCAAGAGGTGGTACAAATGCTTATGTATCTCGTATTAATGAAGTATTTAACCAAAAAGATGACGGGGGTAACCTATTAAAAGCACGTTTATTTTCTTTTGCTGAATTATCATTCTTAAAAGCTGAAGCCGCTGTTAGAGGTTGGGGTACAGATGCCGAAGGAAACTATTTGGCAGGTATACAAGCTTCTTTCGATGTTTGGGGTGTTTCAGATGACTATGCTACTTATGTTGCAAACCCAGATGTTGCATTCGATGGCACATTAGATAAAGTTATGCAACAAAAGTGGATTGCAAATATGTTTAATGGTGACGAGGCTTATTTAGATTGGAGAAGAACTGGTTTACCTGACCTTAACGCAGGTCCTTTTGCAAGAGAAGATGTTATGCCATTACGTTTTATTTATCCAGATGATGAGATTAACAATAATAGTACAAATAACAGCGCCGGAGCAGCTTCATTAGAAGGAACTGCTTACAGTACAACAGATCCTAATGATAGTCCATATGCTAGACCATGGATTGTACAAGGCGTTGCAAAACCTTGGTAATAGAAATGCTCTATAAGAGTGTTTAATACCAATTTATTTACATTGTGTTGTGTTAGTTTTTTTTAATTGCCTGGGGAAACCCAGGCAATTTTTTGAAATAAAGATTTTAAATATTTAGACTAAAATAAGCTAAACAAACTAGCACCATATTAGATGAAAAAATAAGTGCTTCCCCAATAGGTTTCACATATCTAAAAGATGTAAATTAATACCGCTATAATATGAAAAGAATACTAAAAATATCGGTTTTAGCATTATTACTTAGTTGCTTCTCATGCGCTAAAAACACAGATAAATCTGTAGATTTATCAAAAGCTACCATTGTAATTTCCCCATCAATTAGTACTATTTTTCAAAAAACAGCTACAACCGTTTTAACAGAAGAAATAGAAAAAAGAACACAGCTTAGTTTATCCAGTGGCGAAAAAACTTCATCAAATACTATTATTGCTATTGCGCTTAGTAATGATAAAACCTTAGATAATCTTAAAATACCGCAACGTAATGATGACAATGTCGAGTTCAAAAACGAAGGCTATCGTTTGGTATACGAAAGCAATCAGAATAAAAATATTCTTTGGATAATAGCAGCCGATAAAAGAGGAATACTCTATGGCATTGGCAAACTTTTACGTACCGCAAACATGAGCACGGGGGAAATATCAGTTGCGAATACAATTGATATTTCAGAAGCTCCAGAATTAGAGCTACGTGGGCATCAGTTTGGATATAGAAATACTGCTAATTCATGGGATTCATGGACCGTTGAACAATTTGATCAGCACTTTAGAGAACAAGTACTTTTTGGCGCTAATAGTTTTGAAAATATTCCTTTTCAAAAACCAAGTTCAAGTGTTCATTTTAAAGTTGACACACAAGAAATGGAAGTTGAACTCAGTAAAATATGCGACAAATATGATGCTGAATACTGGGTATGGACACCAGCTCCTAGAGATTTAACAGTAAAAGATGCGCCAGAAGAAGGATTAAAAGAACAAGAAGAATTCTACGCTCGTGTTCCTCGATTAGACGGCGTTTTTGTACCCGGTGGTGATCCAGGTGATAATCATCCTTCTGTACTCATGCCCTATTTAGAGAACCTTTCTAAGCTTCTAAAAAAGCACCATCCTAATGCTGGCATTTGGGTTTCCTTACAAGGATTTGAAGAGGAGAAAGTAGATTACTTTTTTAATTATTTAAAAGAGAATAAACCAGAATGGTTACGAGGATTAGTATATGGTCCTAGTAGTCCTCCAATAAAATTGGAGCGTGAACTATTACCAAAAAAATACAAGCATCGTTTTTATCCAGATATTACACATACGGTTCGTTGCCATTATCCTGTGGACAATTGGGATCAAGCATTTGCCTTAACATTAGGTAGAGAACCTAGCAATCCACAACCAAATTATTATGCGAAATTATTTAATCAAGATTCACAATATACCGATGGCTTTATTACCTATTCCGATGGTTCTCATGATGATATTAATAAAATAGTATGGAGTCAATTAGGGTGGAATTCTAAAGTTGATATTGATAATACTATTCTTGAATACTGCCGCTTTTTCTTTGGAAATAAAATTGCAAAAGAAGCAGCTATTGGAATTTTCAATCTTGAAAAAAACTGGGATGGTCCTTTAATAGGAAATGAAATAGTCAAAGAAACTTTAGTGCTATGGCAGCAATTAGAAACTGAAAATCCACAACTGCAAAACAATTGGCGTTGGCAACAACTACTAATGCGTGCGTATTATGATGCTTATATTCAAGAACGATTAACTTACGAAAAGAATCTTGAAAATGAAGCTTACGAAATTCTTAAAACTGCCAAAAACAATGGAGTTGCTAAAACAATGACAACGGCTCTTTCACATCTACAAAAAGCAGATAGCGAACCCGTTTCACAAGATTTAAAAAAGAAAGTATTTGAATACGCAGAAGCTTTATTTAATTCTGTGGGTGCACAAACAAGTGTTACAAAATACAATGCTAGTGGTTATGAAAGAGGAGCAATACTCGATTTAATAGATTATCCATTAAACAACAGATGGTGGTTAGAAGATGAATTCAAAAAAATAGAATCTCTTAAAACAGAAGAAGAAAAATTAGCTCGATTAGAATTTTTACGTTCATATGATAACCCAAGTGCAGGTAGTTTCTATGATAATATTTCAAGCGCAGATGCAAAACATGTAACTTCCAAAACTGATGATGCTATTGATTTTCTATGGGAAAAAGATGGTCTAAGTAGAAAGCGACTTTCAACACAATTATTCCAATTTACGCCTACTTTAGAATACAATGAACTTAATTCTGACTCAGATTATATCATACGAGTTTCGGGTTATGGTGAAGCACTGCTTAGAGCAAACGGAGAGCGTTTAAAAGCTACTAAATATGAAACGGATTTTGAACAATTTAAAGAGTTTCCGCTCCAAAAAGAATTAATAAAGGACGGTAAACTAAAAATCACTTTTGACAAACCCGATGAGGAACATTTAAATTGGAGAAAACAATCTCGAGTTACCGATGTTTGGGTATTAAAACAATAATTTAAAACAACTATCAAATGTTTTATAGAAAATTATCGAATTTGATTCTTCCCATATTTGGGATGATTTTCCTTTTTGGATGTCAAAAAGAGAAAAGCGATTTTTATAAATCAGCAGAAATTCAACAAGGTTTTCCTGATATTCTAAAACCACTCGAAAAAGATATGTCTTTTGAAGTCTTAAGTTATTCAACATTGAATACTAATAATGATTCGATAGGTGTTTATTTTGGAAGTCTTAGACAAGGCGAACGATCTGGTAATTGGATTGCGAGAGCTTCAAATAATGAGCTAAGACAATTGAGCACAGTTAATTTCAAACAAAATTCAAAGTATGAAAAAGATAATGACATCGATATAGAGTTTAATAATTCAACTAATAGAATATCATTAAGAATTAAAGAGTTAGACACATTAAATAATAAAATCATATACTCTTGGCTCGACCAATCTGCTTTAACGGACACATTGGTAATCCAAAAAATTGATAGACCTTTATTAAAAGGAAAAACATTTCCTCAAGTTGAACTTACTAATTTAAATGGAGAGAAATTCAATCTGGATAATTTCAAAGAACAGATTATAGTAATTAACTGGTGGGCTGTTAGGTGTAAGCCGTGTATTGAAGAGATGCCTGGTTTAAATAAATTGGTTGATAAATACTCCGATAAAAGCATAAAATTCCTTTCAATAACTGATGATTCTTTAGATAGGGTTTCCAGTTTTTTAGAAAAGAATGAATTCAAATATGATATAACGTTTATTTCTGAAAATGACAGAGCATTATTTGGTAGCTCATATCCTAAACACATTGTAATAGATAGTAGTAAAACCATCACTTTTTATGAATCAGGAGGATATGAAACTATTTGGCAAAAAATCGACCGACATCTGATAGAACACAAAGATAAATCTACTATTGTAAACTAATTGTTAGCCTGGCGATAGGACAGCATAGCAACACCATCTTTATTAAAGATTTAAGGACTCAATTATTAGATTTTTGAGTCATTAGTTTGGGTGTATTAATAAACAGATAAAAATGATAGATAAAACCAATTCTAAAGAACCTATGGACCTTTATGTAGGTATAGATATTGGTGGCACAAAATGCGCTGTTGTTTTGGGCGATAAAGATTTCAATATTTACGAAAAGGTGTTTTTTGAAACCAAAGTAGAGCGAGGTCCTGAAGTAATTATTAATGAATTTAAAAAGCACATTCATGCGTTTTTCGAAAAGTATGAACGCAAACAATTTGTCAAAATAGGTATTAGTTGCGGAGGTCCACTTAATTCAAAAAAAGGCTTAATAAAATCCCCACCCAATTTACCAGGTTGGGACAATATTCTAATAGTCCAAATTCTTGAGAAGGAATTCGGCATTGATGTAGCAATTCAAAATGATGCCAATGCAGGAGCTATAGCCGAATGGATGCTGGGTGCAGGAGTTGGAACCGAGAATATGATATTCCTAACCTTTGGCACAGGAATGGGTGCAGGGCTCATTTTAAATGGAAAAATATATTCTGGCACGAAAGACCTAGGTGGCGAAGTAGGGCATCTACGTTTAGCTGAAACAGGACCCATAGGTTTTGGGAAAGCGGGCTCCTTTGAAGGTTTTTGTAGTGGGGGCGGAATAGCACAATTGGCCAAGAGCACCGTTAAAAACAAACTAGAAAATAACATTGAAGTTGACTTTTGTAGCACTTTAAATGAAATAGATACTATAACTGCTAAAACTGTATTTACTGCAGCCCATAAAGGTGATGCTGTTGCACTTGGAATTGTAAAAATAACTGCAGAATATCTCGGCAAAGGGCTAGCCTTACTAATAGACATTTTAAATCCGGAATGCGTTGTTATCGGTAGTATTTATGCCAGAAATGAAGCTTTATTAAAACCACTGGTTTATGAAGTACTTCAAAAAGAAGCAATACCAGAAGCATTAGAAGTATGTAGTATTGTACCTGCCAAATTAGGTGATAAAATTGGAGATTTTGCAGCACTTTGTGTTGCATTGCATTAAATAAAAAAAGAGAACAGAAATAGTTTAAAACAATGACCCAAGAAACAATACTTGAAAATTTAATAAAACGATATCCTGCACTTCAATCGTGTAAAGAAACAGTAAGAAAATCGGCAGAGGTATTTATACAATCATATCAAGATGACGGTAAGTTACTAATTTGTGGTAATGGTGGAAGTGCATCCGACTCAGATCATATTGTAGGTGAATTAATGAAGAGCTTTTCGAAAAAACGACCTGTTACTTCTGAAATTAAAAAACAACTTGAAGAGGCTTCAGTAGAAAGAGGAGCATTATTAGCATCGAAACTAGAAAGAGGTTTATCGGCAATCTCGTTAAATGCTCATGGTGGTTTAATTTCTGCTATTTCAAATGATATCGGTGGCGATTTTATTTTTGCTCAACAAGTATTGGGTTTCGGTAGAAAAAATGATGTTCTATTGGCGATAAGCACTTCCGGTAATTCCAAAAACGTGGTAGATGCCTGTATTACGGCCAAAGCAATGGGAATAAAGGTTATTGGTCTACTTGGAGAGACTGGTGGTAAAGTAAAAGAATTATGTGATGTTGCAATTTGTGTACCCGCCACAAATACTGCGAAAGTTCAAGAATATCATTTGCCAATATATCATGCACTATGTATTATGGTTGAAGAAACTTTATTCTAAAACCAATTGAAGAAACAACAATAAAATGCACCGTTTAAAAATTCAGCTTTCTTTACTATTCAGTACACTTATGCTCTTGGTAAGTTGTAAAGAAACTGGTGCATCTAAAAACGAAATAATGGCTGAGAAACAAATTACTTTCAATGCAAAATCTCATGCGCTAGATAACAATGATAATTTTTCTCCAGACGGAAATTTTCTTTGTTATGATACGCGATATATGGTTTTCAACACCAATCTTGCGAATAGTAAATCTATTGAAAAAGTAAATATTACAACAGGCGAAGAAACGGTTTTGTGGCAACCTGAATCTGTCTCGGGAGAAAATGCGGCACCGGGGGTTGCAGCGGTTTCATATCATCCAACAGAAAATAAAGTAATCTTTATCCATGGGCCACAATTAGATGAGATTGAAACTAGAGGATATTACGATATTAAAAATAGAAATGGAGCTATCGTAAGTGCTGATGGTAAAGGGCAATTTTCGATTGCAGATTTAAGAGATGTATCAACAGATAAACCTACTACTCCAGGAGCACAAAGAGGTGGCACACATCGCCATGAATATTCAAAAAATGGTGCACGCGTTGGTTTTACCTATGACGATTTTCTCCAACAAGAATATGACCGAACTATAGGTTATATGGAACCAAATAAAAATTCCCCCAAAGGTTTTAGTCACTATTTCGCTGTATTACTAAAGCCTAAAAAGAAAGGAGAATCAAAACCTGGAGAAATTGAAAAGGCTTACGGCGATTCTTGGGTTGATTCTTTAGGCTCAAAACGTGCATTTATTGGAAAAGTACGGGCAGAAAATGGAGTAGATTATGAGACTTCTCTTTTTGTAGCTGAAATAGCGAATACCGTGGATATTACTTCCGCTTATTCTGGTGATGCAAATACATACCCAGAACCACCAAAAGGGATTATAATAAAAAGATTAACACACAGTACATCTGATGATGGTATTGTAAGAGGTTCTTACGCAGGTGATAAAATCGCTTATTTATCCAAAGATAAAAATGGCATATTACAAGTATTTGTAATTCCAGCCGATGGCTCAGATACCTCAGAAGACCCAAATAAAAAACCAGTACAGGTTTCGAATTATACCTCAGACGCAGATTTTGTTCGTTGGCACCCTTCTGACCAATGGATATTTTCCATAAGCCGAGGAAAAGTATATGCCACATTTGTAGGGAACTCAGATCGTTTTGGAGAATCAATTTTGTTAACTCCAACTGATTTAAATCGAGAAGATTTAGTAGTATCCCACGATGGAAAAACACTCGCATACGATGCACTAATTGCTCATAAAAGTGAATCGCGAATAATCGATGGTGAACAAACTAACCTCTATAAACAAATTTTCCTATTGGATATTGAAGATGCTCTAAAACAATAACAAGCTACAACAACTTAAACCAACTATTTTGAAATCAACAGCTCAAACTAACTCGTACAAGGGTGCATTCGCTCTAATGACAACCCTGTTCTTTATATGGGGCGTAATCGTTTCATTAAACGACATTTTAATTCCGCATTTCAAGGGCTTATTTAATATGAGTTACACAGAAACAATGCTCATTCAATTTTGTTTCTTTGGCGCATACTTTTTAATGGCAATTCCTTCGAGTCTATTAATTGAACGTATTGGATATAAAAAAGGAATTTCTGCCGGATTGATTACTATCGGCTTAGGTGCACTTTTATTTTTACCCGCATCTTGGTCTGTTTCGTATCCTCTATTTTTATTCGGATTGTTTACGATGGCAACGGGTAGTGTTATATTACAAGTAGTAGCAAACCCTTATGTTATTATTTTAGGTAAACCTGAAACCGCATCTAGTAGATTGAATTTAGCACAGGGTATAAATTCATTAGCCACTACCCTTGCTCCTTTAGCTGGTGGGTTTTTAATTCTTGGGCATTATAACAGTCCGCAAGAAGCAGCGGCAGCCGTAGAAGGCCCATATGTAGGTTTGGCAATTTTTGCATTTTTAATAGCCATTGTTTTCTTTTTCTTAAAGTTACCGAAGGTTCTAGAAACGGACGGAGTTAAGGTAAAAGGAAATGTATTAAAATTTAGACAATTGCGCTTAGGAGCAATTGCTTTAATGTTATATGTAGGTGCTGAAGTAACTATTGGGAGTTTTATCGTAAACTTTTTAGGCGAAGATAACATTGCAGGTTTTGCAGAAAAAAAGGCTGCTACTTATATTCCACTTTATTGGGGTGGATTAATGATTGGACGCTTTTTAGGGTCTGCAATTCTACAAAAAGTTAGCGCACAAAAAGTATTGTGTTATTCTTCTTTAGCATCAGTTTTATTACTCGCAGTAACCATTCTCACAAATGGATATGTGGCCATGTGGGCAATGTTGTCGGTCGGACTTTTTAACTCCATTATGTGGTCGAATATATTTACTTTAGCTATTAGCGGTCTTGGCAAATACACAAATAAAGCAGCGGGCATTTTAGTGATGGCGCCTGTTGGTGGCGCAATTTTACCACTGCTACAAGGTGTTTTAGCCGATATGCCTTCTATTGGTTTACATCTATCCTATATACTACCACTTTCGTGTTACGCATTTATTATTTATTATGCACTGAATGGCTATAAATCAGGATCTAATGAATTGGCGCAAGTCGAATTAGGTAATTAAAAACGACGCTGATTATTTTAAGTTTATTACTAAATAATTAATCTTTTGAAAAAGGAACTTTACCCACTTCATGGAATAGTAACAGTTTTAAACACACCTTTTACGAAAGATGATAGAGTAGATTTATCTGCATTAAAGCAAAATGTTTCTAATGCTATTGATGCAGGTGTTGCAGGTTTTTTAGTTCCTGCAATGGCAGCAGAAGTCTATAAACTTACAAACACTGAGCGACTAAATATGGTGGCTACCGTTCTAGAAGTTTCAGACAATTTACCAGTGATTGCTGGTATAGGAGCACAAACAATTGATCAAAGCAAAAAACTATTAAAATCACATTTAGAAATTGGTTGTAAAAATGTGCTTTTTCAAATACCTTATAAAAACGAGACCCAATTTGAGGCACATTTTTCTGACTTAGCTAACCTAGGTCCGGAGATGATAATGCTACAAGATTGGGATTTTTCCGGAGGAGGTTTGCCAGATAGCTTAATCTGTAATCTCTTTGAAAAGTATGAAGCTTTTCGGTGTTTAAAGATTGAAACTGTACCAGCAGGAGTAAAATATTCTAGAATACTAGAAGTAACAAACGGTAAATTAAATTTAAGTGGAGGCTGGGCTGTATCACAAATGTTAGAAGGTCTCAAACGCGGCGTTCATGCGTTTATGCCAACTGGAATGCATTATTGTTATACAGAAATTTATAATCTTTTTAAACAAGGAAAAATTAATGAATCAGAAGCACTTTTTAGAAAAATAGTGCCAATTCTAGCGTTCTCAAATCAACATCTTGATATTTCAATACATTTCTTTAAGCGATTATTACACAAACAAGGTGTTTACAAAACAGCAAATGTTCGAGAACCCATATTAAAATTTGACACCTTTCACAAAGAAATAGCTGCTGTTCATATTAAAAAAATAATTGAACTTGAAAACACATTAAAACTGCAACGAAGCGCTAACTTTTAACAATAGCAAGTGTCATTCTCAACCTTTCTATTCCGGAATTAAATCATGGTATTTCGCAAAATAATAAGGCAATAAATAAAAAGTACCCTCGTGTTCAGAATATCCATTTCCTTCAGAATCATGTAAATCAAATGCATCCCTATCCAGCCTAACGTGCCCTCTTTCATCTATAGGAAGTGCATAAGAATCTACACCCCAACCCATTTCAGGTTCCTGAGCTGGTGTAGTGTCAAAAAGAACATCTAAACGATGCGTATTGTCCATTTCATAACCAATTAAATCTAATGGAATACGTTGAAGGGTTTCCTTTATATATTTAGTGTCTAGACTACTTTTACCATATCGATCAATTACAGATTGAGCAAACAAAGGGTTTTCTTTAAACATCGCGCTTGTATCGAAATAACCTTCGTTTACTTTTTTCGTAAACGAGTTTGCCAAAGCTCCATAAAGCGCATCCCAAAACGCATTTTTTTGCTTACTGATATTTAACCAAGCATATTCCAAAGACAGGCGATACATCATTAGAAGTTCAGGATCCTTCTCGTAATTAATTAGTCCGTAAAAACTCATTAAACCTAGATTGTTATCCCATGGCACGACGTTCTCTGGAGGAAAAAATTCTTTTGGATGCATCGCATTGATATGATAATTTTCTTCATCACGCAGTTTTTTAGCGACTTCATCATATTTAGGGTCTTTAGTAACATGGCTGGCTACATTAAGAAACGAAAGCATCATCATGGAATTTAATCCGCGCTGATCCCAACCCCAAATAGAATTAAAATATTCAGGATCAAAACTGCCCCATCGTGTGGGTTTACCGTCGTAATCAACTAGTTTAAAACTATTGCGAATAAGATGATCTGTTACGTCTGCAACCACTTGTTTAACAGCTGCTTTTTCATCTTCAGTTTCAGCAACCAAATCATAATAAATACCATAATAGAAGTAGTGTCCTGCTAATTCATCTGAGCTAGTATCGCATTTCCATCTGTATTTTCCATCTTCACTTAAAGGAAATCTAGGAAATATATCTTTCCAAAATGGGTCATTTTTCTGGTGTCTTTTATTATACTCTTGACTGTATTGTTCGTTTACCGGTTCGTGCCAATCTACAGGAATAATAACTCGTGCAGGAAAGCCTGGTACTGTAGAAATATCAACTAACCATTTTACAGCTTTAAAACTACGGTCTGCTATTTTCTTCGCTTCCATATCTCCTGTAGCTGCATAACGAAACGCTTGAGCAGCACCATACATGGCCGTATATTGACCGTCGTTATCCGAAATAGCTAATTCATAGCTGTCGATATTAAATTGTTCACTCAAATGATTTTGACAAATAAACCCCATTCGATTATGTCGTTCTTCGGTAAGGTTTGTAAAAAAAGCAGCTTTTTTTTCATAGGTTATTTCCCTCGGAATAATTTGTGAAACTCCGCCATCGGTAGCTATCCAAGCAACACCTTCTTTATCAATAGCAATATCATTTACTTTATTATTCGGCAACCATCGTCGTGTAGAACGATAATAAAAAGAATCACCTTCAGCTCTTATTGCGCCCTTTTCTGTACCAAACCATACTTCACCATTTGGCCCTGCAGCCACACAAGTAAAGGTGTTAAATGGCAGTCCTTCTTTACCCGTAAAAAGTTTCCATGTTCCGTTGACATTTCTGCCAACACCTTCTTTAGAACCAAACCATAAATTGCCTTGAGCATCAACTGCAAGAGCAGCAACATTTTTTAACGCCCAGCTATAATTATCATCGGCAGGTAAAACTTGTTTCCATTTATTTTTTTCATAGTTGACGAACAAACCATTTTCACATCCCAAATAAGTTTTGCCTTTATAAATAATCTCTGTTAATACTTTACCTGAATCAACGGGCAATTTTTTAAATGTAGAAAACAATTGCGATTGGTTTGTTTCATCTGATTTTAACCATTGCTTTCCATTCCATGTATAATTTTCGTTTGAAGTATAAGCTGTAGGAATATTACTGGCGATACTAATTTTATTAATTACTACATCTGGCAAGCCTTGTTTGCTTCCGTGTATAATCGCAACATCTTGTTTAAAGCTCTCTTGTGCATTACATGTTGTACTAAATGCGTTTTGAAAAATTACTATAATTAGTAATAAAAAGATTCTCATTATAATCTGTTTAAAAAGTAGTTTATTAGTTAAGTTTTGTCGTGCCTAAAACTATTGTTGAGGTTCACTTATTACTCCCATATATCTACCCATCCAATACGGTAGTAACCAGATATCGCCGGCCGAATATTCTTCTCTACCATTGCTACCCCCGTTTAATGTGAACATATTTCCATTATGTCTTTGGACACGGCGCTCGTCTGGTGGTAATACTTCTTTAGTTGTCTGCTCTCTAAAATTTGGTTCAATTAATTCGATATCTTTTCTATGGCTATTAGCCAAATCCCAAGTAACAAGATCCATTGGGTGTTCTCGGAGGTACCAAGCTGCTTCATCTAAATCGAAATTTGGCGTGTCTGTAAGCGCTGTCATAATATTCCATGCCCCTTCTTTTTCAGGTCGTTCAATTTCCCAATGATCAATTATTGCATCTTTAAATTTAGTTTTAAGAGAATCGTTAAAAGCATATTTATATAATCCCCAATACCCAACAAAATACATTTCATCATCAGAATGGTTCCAAGATTCAGACAACATTTTACTCCAGTCATCTGCATCGTCTGGAGCCATTGCAACATCTTTCATTGGATACATTAAGTTATCTAAATACCCATGATTCTCCATTAGGTCGAACGCTGTTTCTTTATACTTTTCCTTTTTTGTAAAATGATATGCTGTTTGTAGCATGGCGATAATATTCGAAGAATTTATTTTACGGTCACCCACCATTTTTGGTCTTGCATTCACATATTCCGGATTCCATCTACCCCAAGTTGTAGGTTTACCATCATAATCAACCATATACAAATCATTACTCACAACATGATTCATTAAGGTATCTATGAGGGTAATCGCGCGGTCCTTAAGCTCGTTATCCATAAGCTCTGCCATAACACCAAAAGCGAAAATATGTCCAATTGCTTCATCACTACTGGTAGTACCTTTCCAATCCCATTCAGAATCACTTGAATTATGCCAACGGTCTGGATCATGCAACTTTTCGATGTAACCGCTACGTTCATAAGAACGAGAAGGAAAACCAGGCACAGGATTAATACTATATAATTTTTCCATCGCATCCATAGATTCCATACAATTTTGCAAAGCATCATCAGACTTTGTAACGGCATATCTAAAAACTTCTCCAGCCAAATACATGGTAGTCCAAAGACCATCATTATCAGAATCTGAAAGCCTACCCGAATCAAAGTTTCCGTTCTCCATATCTACTAACGATGCATTAAAACCTAAACGAATATGTCTATCTCTTACTTGTCTTTCATAAAATTGAGCCTTATCAAAAAGGGTCATTTCTTTAAATATAAGTTGCCCCAAACCGGCATCAGTAAGAATTAAAACAGAACCATCAGTTCCTTTAGAAATGTGTTTTATAGTATTCCCAGGCAGCCAACGTTTACCGTAGTAATAATCATATTTACCATCTTGTCGTAATTTAAAAGCACCTTTTGTTGAACCAAACCAAAGTTCACCATCAATAGTTTTTAATACAGTGATTTCGTTATGTGGTAGTTTGTTGTTAAGTACCTCTATAGTTTTACCCGTAGTTGGATCTAAAGTCAAATAGCCAGAATTTGTACCAACTATTAATTTAGAATCATAAAATGCAAAAGCAGTAAGATCATTTTCTTGGTATAATGTTTTCAATTCACTTGTAGAAGTATCAAAACTGCTAATAGATTTTTTTCCTAGTACCCAAAAATTCTTACTGACCTCATCGAACAAAATATCTTGTACTTTATCATTCGCCAATTTACCCGACCATGGGGCTTTTGATTTTGATAAAAATAGTAGTGTAATACCATCGCTTATCAAAAATTCAAAATCATTGCCCGCATCAAAAGTAAACGCACTCGGAAGATTGTGTTTTAGGTATAAATTTCCTGCCCATGCATTACTAAAAACCGCTTCAGCATCTAAATAGACAAATTGATTTTTGAAATTAGTAATACTCTTTACTGCTTTATCAACAAGTGGGCGATACGTTTTATCAAGAACAAGTGAACCCGGATATAAGAATTGACCATCATGGGTACGTAATATTCCTTCTGATGAGGCAACCTGAATTACCTTATTTCTATCCATAGCAACCCTAGAAAAAGAAACTTCTTCATTTGGAGCATCATACTTAATTGCGAAATCTTGTTTATAAGGAACATCTTTATAAACTGGCATTAAACCTTCGGCCACTTGTTCCTTTATCGGACTACTACAAGATAAAAAGAATAGTGAAATAACCCAATAACTATACTGATATACTTTTCTCATTACAACATCAAAATTTAGAAGATTTAGTATTGCGTTTCAATAAGCTACACTTAGAAAATAGCTTAAACACCCAGTAACAAATAAACTTTATTTTGATGCTTTTTACTCCCTATATATTATAAGGTTTACGTATTATTTTACCCTAAAAATTTATCTGTGGTAATATTTTACAGAAAAGTGTTAATATAGTTGAACTATCAATTTTTTGTTAATGAAGGAGGTAAGTCTGATATACCCCATTTTGTATTTGGTTTCGGCCCCATTTTAAATTCTAACGTTCCCCCTTTAGTAATTTCGTCATGATTTAACCATGTTCTATTGAAGGCTTTTCCATTTAATTTTGCCGACTGAATATATTTATTCTCCTTAGAATTATTTTTAGCTTTAATTGTGAAAGTCTTATTCTTTTCGAGCTTTAAAGCAACCTCTCCAAAAAGTGGACTACCAATTGTATAGGTTGTGCTTCCTGGAGCCATAGGATAAATTCCCATTGAACTTAGAATGTACCATGAAGAAAGAGATCCCATATCATCATTCCCTGGCAGACCTCCTGGTCCAATTCTATACATTTCCTCAGTTACTTGTCGTGCTCTATATTGTGTCTTCCAAGGTTGACCTGCATAATTATATAAATATGCCACATGATGCGAGGGTTGGTTTCCCTGTACATATTGACCAATTGTACCAACTACTCCGACATACTTTGGTGGAGATATAACCGGACTCATTTCAAAAAAGGTGTCTAATTTATCGATAAATTGATTTTTATTATCAAAGAGGTTTATTAGTCCTTGTGGGTCGTGTTGTACTGACCAGATATATTGCCATGCATTAGATTCTGTATAATGACGATTGGGGCGACGACCAACCAATAATGGGTCAAAATATTTGTAATAACTATGGTCATCTAATGTTACAATCTCTTGTTCTTTATCGCCTAATTCTGGTAAAAACTTACCATCATATTTTTTAGGCCTCATGAATTTTGTCTTAGAATCCCAAACATTCTTATAATTATACGCCCTTTTTGTAAACAGTTCGTAATCTTTTGTTTTACCTAATTCTTTTGCTAATTGAGCGATACACCAATCATCATAAGCCAATTCTAGAGTATTCGGAACAGCCTCTGTTACTTTATCAATTGGTGCATATCCTTTTTCTAAATAATACGTGAGCCCTGATCTACCAGCTTCATGAGGCACCGGAGCTTTAGGAAGTTCCAGTGCTTTTTTACGCATAGCTTTATATAAAAGCTCAATATCAAAATCGCGATACCCTTTCATATATGCATCTACAATCACAGGAATTAAATGATCACCAACCATCGATTCACCATATACATTTAAAAAATGTTGGGCAGGCAACCAACCAAAATTTTCGACTTTTGCCGCAATCGATTTTATATAATCATTGACATGTTCCGGAGAAATTAGTGTCATTAATGGATGTTGGGTACGATAGGTATCCCAACAAGAGAATGATCCATAAAAATCAAAACCTTCTGCTTCATGTACTTTTCCATCTGAGCCAAAATATTTTCCATCTACATCTTGCGAAATATATTGCGACAATAAAGAATGATACATAGCTGTATTAAAAACCTGTTTTTGATCTTCCGTGCCTTCATTTACCGTTATTTTAGAAAGTTCTTTATTCCAGATTTTTTTTGCATTTTCTCGAACTCCATCAAAATCCCAATCGGATATTTCTTCATGTAAGTTTTTACGAGCACCTTCAATACTTGTATATGAAATACCAACTTTAATTAAAACCTGTTCATTTTCTTCGGTATGATATTGAACAAAAGCTCCAATTTTATCACCAACCTCAGCATTCTTGTACGGAAAAACACTTCCATCAGATTCAGGTGTTTTGTAACTGGCATCGAAAGTACCATAATATAAAAATGGCTTACTGAACTCGGCTACAAAGTACACCTTACCAAGTCCCGCAGCTTTTGCACCTTCAATACGATTATTATCAATAATTTTTAGTTCGGAAAGTTCACCTTGAGTCATATCACCAATTTGATGTCCCACGTCTAAAATAATTCGCGAATTCATTGATTTCGGAAAAGTGTACCGATGAAATCCTGCTCTTTGTGTGGAAGTTAATTCTGCTTTCACATCATAATCTTTAAGCTGTACAGAATAATAACCTGGTGTGGCGGATTCTTCCTCATGATCAAATCTAGAACGATACCCTGCATCAGGATTTTCCAAAGAACCGGGCACAATTTTCAACTTAGAACTAGTTGTGGGCATCAGTAAAATTTCACCGCCATTAACCATTCCTACCCCACTCCAATGTGTATGACTAAAGCCCATTATCGAACTTTCAGGATAAATATAACCCGCACAGTATGTCCACCCTTCTGTGTTTATATCCGGACTCAAATGCACCAATGCATTTGGCAGTGAAGCTCCGGGAAATGTGTGTCCGAAAAAATCGGTACCAATAAATGGGTCTACATAATCAACAGGTTCTTTGGTTTGCGAATAGCCGAGTTGAAAAAATACAACAGCCAAAATAAATGTGTTGATTACTTTAAAAGGGTATTTCATATTTTCTAAGTTGAGTTGAAACAGAATACTTAATCTACGTTACTAAATAGCATAGATTTTAAAGAATATTGTCTGGTTAAACAAATATAGAGTACCATTTTAAACTCAAAGGTTAATATATAATGTGAATGCGATAAAATTGCGGGAATATTAGCTGTTATATTTGTAAATGACATTCCTAAAAGTGTTTCTAACAGTTTTAGAAATGCAATCAATCGCTATTAATAAACTCAGAATAATAGTCCACAGATTAAAAATATATTATGAACAACAAAGAAAATTTAGACCGGCGAAAGTTCTTGAAAAATACAGGTTTAGCAGCAGTTGCAATTCCGTTTTTACAAAGCTCTTGTACGGCGAAAACCGAAAAACCTGAAGCGGAAAAAACTGAAGATTCTTTTGAGTTTGCCTTTTTAACGGACATACACATTAAACCAGAAATGAACGCACCGCAAGGTTTTCAAATGGCGATTGACAAAGTAAATGAATTACAACCCGATTTTGTAATCACTGGTGGCGATCTAGTGTATGATGCGATGCGAGGTGATTTTGACAAGTGTGAACCGCTTTTCAACTTATATAAAACAATGGCCAAAGGTTTTCAAATGCCGGTTCATAACTGTTTAGGAAATCATGATTTATTTGCGATTTATGAAGAAAGTCCGGAAACGGAAGAACACCTAGATTATAAATACGGAATGTGGGAGCGCCATTTTGGGAAATCTTACTATTCTTTCGATCATAAAGGCTGGCATTTTATAACACTGAATTCTTTGGATGTTACTCCTAATAAAAGATATAAAGCTAGTTTTCATACTGAACAATTAGAATGGTTAAAAAATGATTTAGAAAAAGTAGATAAATCAACTCCAATTGTAATTACGACGCATATTCCAATGATGTGTACTTATACACAATTGAATGGTGGCAATAGTCGTGTAGTTGAGAACGCACCAGATGCATTTAAACTTTTAGAAAATCACAACTTAAAATTAGTGTTACAAGGCCATATTCACTGGAAGGAGTTTGGTATGGTAAACGACCGATTTCATTTTCTAACTGGTGGTTCTATTGCTGGAAATGGTTGGAAAGGTAGAAGACACAATACAAAAGAAGGTTTTGCGAAAATCAAAGTTACGGGAGACGATTTCTCATGGGAATATGTAGATCACGGATGGGAAGCCAAGCGATTAAAACTAGAAGTTAGTACTGAGGGTTAAAAACTTTACTGATTTAAGTTTTTTAGCATAAATCGTTTTACGTTTTCACCCATTATTGCTCTTATTTCTTCTTCATCAAATCCTTGATTCATGAGCTCTTCTACGAGCAAAGGTAATCCCGTTATATCAAAAGGGGTAGTTGCACTACCATCAAAATCTGAACCCAAGGCGATACAATTTACCGAAGCAATAGATTTAATATGTTTCATAGCATCTACAATTCCCTTAATAAGTGGTGTTGTTACTGCTCCTTTAAAATAAGCAACTCCAATTAAACCACCTTTAGCTGATATTTCTCGAACGTGATTATCTGATAAATTTCTTGAATTATCTAAGGTACCCCGAACTCCGGTATGCGAAACAAGTATAGGGTCTTTACTTTGTGCTAAAACATCATCAATAATTTTAGGTGAAGCGTGAGCCAAGTCAATAATCATTCCCAATTCATTCATTCGGTTAACCACATCGACACCAAAGCTCGTTAGTCCTTTTTTAGAAACACCATGGGCAGAACCACCAAGTTCATTATCGAAAAAATGTGTAGGTCCTAACATACGAACACCTTCATTAAATAGCTTGTCAAGATTTTCCAATTTTCCTTCCAGACAATGCCCGCCTTCAATTCCTAAAAAGCCACCCACAACTTTAGTATTCTCTTTTCTAAGTGAAATAAGCCTTTTTAAGTCTTGTGCATTTTTAACAACTATGAATTCATTATTGAAATCTGCGGCCAGTTTATGAAGCTTTTTACTCTGATAAACTGCTCTTTCGAATAAGCTAAACCAATTTGAAATAGGGCGTGCTTGCACAAAATTTAATAATGTAATATTATCAAAAGCATCAGCAGTATTCTCTGAAAAATTTTGCCCTTTCGGAGATTTTGTAACTATTGTAAATGCTTGTAAAGCCACATTTGCTTCTTGCATTCTTGGAAAATCAACCTGTCCAACGGAGTTATTAATGGTCAAGTCTCGACTCCATAATAAAGCATCACAATGAAGGTCAGAAATAAAGTCAAGCGAATTGTACATAGCAAGTGCTTTTTCTGATACACTATATGGCGGAGGTTGTTTTATTTTATTATGTTCCTTGTCTAGTTTTTTAGGAACAATGTATACCACAGCAGCATAAATAACCACCAAAGCTAATAGGGTTCCTAAAAATATTTTCTTTCTTTTCACTGCCATTTTCTAGTACTATTAATTCTCGAAAATACTTTTTAAGTAGGCAATTTTAGCTAGGTATATAGCCGTTTTCTCTTCATGAGATGAGTAGTACGACATTAATAATATATCATCTTGCATCAACAATCCTGGATAACTACAATCGCCTTCACTCGGTAATGTTAATAGTTTTGTTGTTTTTCCATTCAGCTCCACTTTGGAAATAATAGTTTGTGCTTTAGAAGGTAAATATTCTCTTGTTGCACAAAGCATAACGTCATTTTCAAGTATAATTAAATCCGGTCCCCCTAAACGTTTTTCTAAATCATTCCATTCCCATTTTGTATATGGAGGAGCACTTACTCCAATAGCACCATTAAAGCGACTTCCCCTACGAACCACCGCTATCATTTCATCCTTATTATTAAATCGAAGAGTTGTTTCATTACCTTCAATAACATCGAAAGTAGTTATAAACTTATAGTTGATACCATCGTCACTAACCATCAGTTGTACTGATTTTTCCTTTTTAGGTTGATACACTCCTGCATACACTTTTCCTTTATGCCAAGTGGCTCTCCAAAGCCAGTCTGTACCGGTTTTAATAACAGGATCTAGGGTAACATGTTCTGCTTTCGAAAAAGACTTTCCTTCACCATTACTAAAACTTACTTTAGGTGACATTGAGGTTAATTTCCCTGCCGTATAAACAGACCCTCCAATATTGAGCATGATTCTATTGTCTGGTGTAATTGATAATTGCGGATCTCTAAAATCTATTCCTTGCTCAAACAAATGCGCCACTGAATGCCAATTTTGACCATCTTTTGATGCAATTACCCGTATACTACCATTAGAATCATTTACATGACCATTGCTTTCCCTAAAGGCACAATAGAGCGTGCCGTTAAAATCTATTAAAGAAGTAAAAGCATTATGCGCTGCTCGGTCCCAAATCCGTTCTACGGACAAAATAGCTTCACGCTCTGGTGTATTTTGAGCACCAACAATAAGCGGTAAAAAAAGAAACGCAATAGCGTATAAATAAGATTTTAAATTCTTCATTCTTGTAGTTGTAAGTTCTATTTAATCTAACAATTTGTTCATACGTTCAATTGATTGTACCATAGCTCTAAGGGTATGGTAATTTATTTTCCAGTTATTGCTCATATGACTCCAGATAGGTTCTCCCTTTCTTGTCAACAACGGAAGCCATTCTCCAATTTTATGATCAATCATTTTGTCAAAAACAAATCGATGCACATTTTCATAAACTGGCAAATATTTATCTGACCCGTATACATTACACGCCTGTAATAAGGCGATAAGCATTTCGGCTTGCTGCCAAAATTCCTTTTCATAATCAGTTACGCTACCTGCATGAGAGCCTTCAACATAAACACCTCCAAATTCCCAATCGATGCCATCTGCTAATGCATGATTAAACTGAGTTTCAATTACCTTTTCATATTTCTCAAACGGAATATCTGCAATCTCAATCGCATGCATTAGTAGCCATGCAAATTCCACATTATGGCCATAACTTGTATTATCTTCTGGTGAAGACTTTACACCATCTTCCGAAAAACGATCCATTCCCCAAACGATATCAAATTTAATTTGTGGTGCAATTTTCCAATCTGCCGTAAACTGTGGTATCCCCGTTAAGTATTGTGGATGAATTATTTTTTTTACTAGGACCTCAATAATCTCGAGTAACTTTCTTTTGTGTAATTCTTTGCCACTACACTCATAAAGCGTTGTAAAAGCTTCCATTAAATGCATGTGCACATCTAATGTTTTTCTATCACCTCCTGCAGCGGCAGCCCCTTTTAGAGTCCAGTCGTTATTAAACATTTCAAAATATCCTCCATACATGGTATCAGCTCCGTATTTCTGAAGCAAATCGAAGCACTTTTCGGCATAGTAGAGGCCGCGTTGATCACCAGACGCTAATGTATATTCACTAAAAGCATAGATGATAAAACTATGCCCATAAATGATTTTTTCATCATTAAGAACATTGCCTTTTCTATCGGTCATCCAAAAAAAACCTTCATACTTCTTATCCCACATTTTATCAATTACAAAATCGACTCCATGTGTAGCATATTTTAAACATTTTCCAGCTCCATAACCAGCTCTGTGAGCAGCAGCAAAACTGTAAATACATCGCGCCTGCCCCAACATCGATTTTTCATCTAACCCTGTGTCCTTTCCTTCTTTATCAAAATGTGTTTTAAATCCTCCATTGACATCATCCTTACATCGATCAAACCAAAAAGGAAGTAACTCATTATTTAAATGTTCGTATGCTTCCTTTTTTAAATTTTGGATTTTGTCTTTATACATTTTCTTTATTAATCACTAATTATTTTTAAACATGTGAGTTCAATTTTAGATTTAACCTTGCCTATATAAAGTTTACCTTTTTTCCTTGCTTCGAGGTAAGTTTCACGATAGTATTACATGATGAAATAGTTATCACATAAAATTTGAGGGGAAAATAAGTAACTATAACGGTTGCGTATGGCGTAGGATTGCTAACAAATATAAGATTTAGCATATGCTTAATTTCTTCTATTTTATCGAGTTTACATCAAATATTAACTCTTAACTAAAAACAAAGTGCGCCGAAAGTTCTTAAATAGGAAGGTTAAATGTTTATGTAAAATCAGCAAGATTGTAGAAGTATAGGAACTATATTTTCTTTTAATTTGTTAGGCTCACAATTTGAATCCTATCCCAAACAACCTAACTTAGGAATCAAAATTTTTGAACACTAAATCAACACAATTAAAATAAAACAACAATGAAGAAAAGTATCTCAAGAAGAAAATTTATTAAAAAGACTTCTGTCGGAATAGCGGGAGTTTCTATGCTTTCTACAAGTGCTGCTTCCTATAGCCGAATTCTTGGATCAAATGATTCAATACAAATGGGGATAATTGGTATTCGCGGGAGAGGCGGTAGCCATATCAACAATTTTGGCAAGATGAAAAATGTTCGGATAAAATATCTTGTAGATATCGATGAAAATCTATTTAAGGATAGATTAGATGAAATAGAAAAATTTGCTGGATATCGTCCGAAAACCGAATGGGATATGCGTCGAATTTTTGACGATAAAGAAATTGATGCCGTTTCTGTTGCTGCACCAAATCACTGGCATGCACTTTCGACAATTTGGGGAGCGCAAGCGGGTAAACATGTGTATGTAGAAAAACCATCTACGCACAATGTGTTTGAAGGTAAAAAAATGATAGAAGCTGCCAGAAAGTATAATGTTTTAGTACAGGTTGGGTTTCAAAACCGTTCAATTGCCAATACGCAACGTGCGATTAAATTTATTCGTGACGGAAAATTAGGTGAAGTTTATATGACTAGAGGCCTTTGCTTTAAACCAAGACCAAGTATTGGTATGTACCCAGATGGCCCAATGAAGCCTGGAGAGCAATTTAAGATGAATGTTGAATCGGGCAGTTTCGAAACACCATATACAGAAGCGTATCTTAAAAATGTACATTATGATATGTGGCAAGGTCCAGCACCGGAAAAACCATTTAATAGAAACAGGTTTCATTACAATTGGCATTGGAATTTTGATTATGGCAACGGAGATACTGGCAATCAAGGACCACACCAATTTGATGTTGCTCGTTGGGCCTTAGGAAAAGAAGAACTTCCAACTCGTGTAAATTCTATGGGTGGATATTTTGGACCAAAATCGGCTCAAAACACACCTAATACACAAACTTCAATGTTTGAATATGCAGATGGTAAAATATTAGAATTTGGCACCAGAGGTATCTTCACAGATCCTGAAGGTGTTCTTTTACCGGACATTAATATTACAGGTGGTGGTAAAATATCTGCATCTAGTAAAGCATCTCCAATAAAAATTGGTGTAATTGTTTTAGGTACCGAAGGTTGGATGCAAATTGATGCTGGTGGTAACTGGCAAACTTTTTTCGGAAGAAACAATGAAGCAGGACCAACATCTGGTGAAAAAGATGAATCATTCAATCCTTTAAATTTAACCGGCGGTGGCGGTGAAGCTATTTTTGACAATTTTATTTCTGCTATTCGAAATAATGATCAATCAGAACTGACTTGTGATATCGAAACAGGGCATAAATCTAGTGTTCTACCATTACTAGCTAATGCGGCCTATAGAGTAGGTCGAGAATTACAAATAGATGGTAAGCATGAAACTTATGTTAAAGACAAAGAAGCCAGTAAATTATTAACCAGAGACTACAGAAAAGGCTATGTAGTGCCTGATAAAGTTTAAAAATTAAATCGCAAAAAAGAGGCATAAGTTTTTATGCCTCTTTTTTTTAAATATAATATTAAATGAGGACCATACTAACAGTTTTTACACTTATACTATTAACTAGTGCCTGTAAAGAAAAAAAAGCAGAAGTTGATATCAATGATAAGGCCAGTTCTAATACCATTACTTTAGAAAATAACGAAGCAGATAAAAAAGTAGATGTACTTGTGAACGGTAAGTTGTTCACCTCATATATATATGCTGATGATATTTCTGTTCTTAAGAAAACAACTTTATATCCAATTATTGCAGCAAACGGAGAAGCTATTACTCGCGGTTACCCTTTAAATACTAGACCTAATGAAAGAACCGATCACCCACATCATATTGGAGCGTGGTTTAATTATGGCGATGTAAATGGGCTTGACTTTTGGGGCAACTCCGATGAAATTAAAACTCCAAAAGAAAAATTAGGCACCATCCGCCATGACAAAATTATTAGTCAAAAAAATGGTAATGATAGTGCTACATTAGTAGTTAGTGCGAATTGGTTAAACCCTGATAAATCTATATTGATGAAGGAGGAAACCAAATTTGTTTTTTATGCAGAAGAAGGGAAGAGAATTATTGATAGAATTACAACTTTTAAGTCGCTTGATGAAACGGTTTTATTTAATGACACTAAAGAAGGAATGTTCGCTATTAGAACCGCTAGAGAATTGGAACACCCCAGTGATAGCCCCGTTACTTTAAGTGATTCAAATGGAAATAAAACTGATGTCCCAGTTACTGATAATTCCGGAGTCAGTGGTCAATATTTAAGCAGTGAAGGATTAACGGGTACCGATGTATGGGGAACACGTGCAAAGTGGATGGCACTTACAGGTACCATTAATAAAAATGATGTTACTGTAATGATTATGGACAAACCCAATAATGTAGGCTACCCTACATATTGGCATGCACGAGGCTACGGACTATTCGCTGCAAATCCTTTAGGACCAAAAGCTTTTACCGATGGTAAAGAGCCACCTATTAATTTTACGCTAGAACCAAACACAGCAATTTCGTTTACCTATCGTATAGAAGTCTTAAATGGAAAAAAAGACAGTGCAGAATTGGAATCAGAATTCGAGATATTTGCATCTAATTAAATCGGAAATTACCTGTTGAAAATCCAATTACTTAATTGTATTTTCTAGTATAATTACAGAAGGGCTTTCAGTTAGCCACTTTTTACTAAGCCCGGTGGTATCTCCTTTGGCAAGGAATTGAACATTAGACCCCAAAGCTATATCAATATCGCCATCGCCATCAATATCGCCTGTATCCATTACAATCCATCTACCATTCGATGACTCCGCAAAAGAAGAGGCCTCAAAATTTAATTCGCCTTTGTTTTCAAGATACACAAAACTTTCTTCTGGGGAATTTAAGTAATCGGGGAAATATGAAATGGTAGCAATATCCAAATCGCCATCAAGATCATAATCATTTGGTATCGCTTTATAAGCTCCATTTTGATGGAAGAAAAAAGTCTCTGTAAAATTTAAATTTCCATCATTTAAAAAAATATAAACACCATGGTATTCTTTTAAAAAAGGCGTCTTATCGGCATTATCACCACAGACGTATAAAATATCATCTTGGCCGTCATTATTAAAATCAACTAAATCAAAACTTTGGCTTCCATTTAGCGGTGAAAAAGAGAGTAATTGTTTTTCATTAAACCCGCCCTTTCCATCGTTTTCAAAATAAAACACTCCTTCGTTACCTTGAGCCATTAAAACAAAAATATCATTGAATCCATCAGCATTATTATCTTTAATAATAGTTTTAATGGCACCAGGGGCATTTTTGAGTGGGTGCGCCTTATAAGATCCGTTTTTTATGTTTTCGTACCAAACTAGTTTACCAGTAAGGTCGCCATATTCGCAAGCAAGAACATCTTCAAAACCATCTGCGTTTAAATCCCCGTAAGCCATATTTACAGGTCGCTGCATATTCGAAATTATTGGTGCATGCAGTTTAGAAGGTTGTTTCGTATCGTTTAAAGTTAATTGTTGCAAAGCACCATCAGACAAATCATTTGGAAAGATATTACGTCCAATAGTCGTTAATAAAACAGTGTCTTCTTTTTCGTAATAATGAATTGGAGTATCTTTTAAACGTAAACTATGTGCCTTCTTTAAATCGGAATCTAAAAATGTTAAACGGTTGTTGTTGCGCTTTCCATCACTAAAAACGAGTCTTCTTTTGTTTGGTAAAATTTTCACCATCGTAGTTATTGATGGTTTGTCGGCAAATTCAGGTTCTTTATAAGTAAAATGCTTTAAGCCTTTTTTTTTGTCTATTTTACGCTTAGGAACATAAACAGTTTCAGGTGAATTAGTAATGTAATACTCCGTTATTTTTTGCCAATCTGCTTTTGCCAGAAGCGGTGTTTCAGGAAATATATTAGCCTCTTTTACTACTTGAGCATTTCTTGGAGATCCGAAAATACTATCGGGCTGATGCTTCCCATTAAAAATTCCCAATCGATTGGCCATGGCAGGTAAAACATCAAACTTCCAACTAGCTTTTGGTAATACTTCTGGCGCTACATAAAGGTGGCAGCTAGCACAATGAATTTCAGCTAATTCTTGTCCGCTAAGATTCGATTGAGGTATCTCTTTTTGTTCCGTACTTTTTTGCTCATTTTTACAACCATAAGAAAATAGTAAACATAAAATGATAGAAAACAAAACAAGCTTCTGCATAACTACTTACTTACGGCGTATAGCAACAAAAATAATGCATCACATGTTATTAATTACAACAAAATAGTATAACATGAAATACTAAAAGCAAACGGTTACTTTACAAGTAATTAAACTCTTAAAAAAATCTTCTTTTTGTATAAATAGTAAAGAAAAAACCATTCTAGCACTATGACGCCCATAACAATAATAACATTACCATATTCACCAGCTGGTTTTGCGGCAAAGCCAAGAAAAAATCGAGATGCATGCCAGAAATCAATAATTTTTACCCCCATGTATATGGTGATAGAGTTCATACCAATTACCCTAAAAAAGAAAGTCCAGTTACGCCATTTAAGCACATCAATTACATAATAGAACAATGCCATTAGTAAAAAGCTAATTCCTGCTGTGAGCATATTAAATGTAACAGTCCAAATATTTTTTACGATTGGATAAACAGGTGATAACAAAAGTGCTAGTACAATTAGCGGAATTCCGATACCGACTAAAATACCAGTCTTTTTTTGTTGTGAATTTACTTTGTCACGAAGAATAGTACCCGCAAAAAACCCAAATAATGTAATTACAGTTGCAGAAACAATGGACAGTATTCCTTCTGGATCATACGTATCATAAATCAGCCTACCAGGTAAGAATTGTTGATCTATCCAAGCATTGACAGAACCTTCGGGAGTAATTACACCAGCTCCAAATCCTGGGACTGGAGTGAAAAGCTGTAATATGGTTATCCCTATCATAATTCCGATTAACCAAAGAATTCTAACTTTAATATTTTTAGTATACAAAACTAGCATTGAGGCAAAGAAGTAACCAATTCCTATTTGAGACAATACGCTTAAATAACGTAAGTCTGTAAATCCATTTTTTAAAGCACCATTGTAAATTAATCCAAAAAGAACCAACAAAACCATTCTTTTAAAAACCTTCTTGAATAGGGCAGATTTTTCAACTCCCTTTTCCAATTTACTAACTAGTGCGAATGGTATTGCTACCCCAGACATAAACATGAATAAAGGAAAGATTAAATCTTCAAAATGAAACCCTTCCCATGGAACATGGTGCATTTGTTCAGCCAACACCTCTACCCAACCCCAACCGGTGGCTTTAGCGAGAGCACCCACTAACGAACCTCCACCTATTATCCACAACATATCAAAGCCTCGTAAAGTATCTAATGAAAGCAGCCGTTCTTTAGTTTCTGAATTTGGTTTGGTTTCCATATTTATACTTTTTTGGTTACTAAAAAAATAAAGGGACGCTAAAAATATAGCATCCCTTTAAAACTAACTCAATCAACTCAACAATTTTAATAATCCCATGATTATATTCATTTAGGGATGATTTTATTTTATAGTATTATTCTATCACTTCTAACGGCGGAACATTACCAGCATAACCATCATAACCATAATTCTGGTTTATAACACCTAAAGTATTCGCAGTAATTATTTTAGAAGGAATAGGCCAAAGCGCATGATAAGGTTCCATACCAGCTGTATTACCCAATAATGTGACTTGTTTTTCATAAGTTTTATTTAAGCGCATTACTCTGTCATAATAATAATTTTTATCACCGAATGTACTTAAGCTGTAACCGTCCAAATTTTGCTGAGCTAGAATATATGATACTCTAATTAATTCTGAATGCCTTGGAGCTTCCGCGAAAAGTTCTCTTGCTCTTTCGTCGAAAATAAAATCTAGCGTTACATCACCTGCAGATATTGGCAATGCATTAGCTCTTTGCCTTACTTTATTAATATCAGCTGATGCCTCTGCCAATTGACCTTTCCAGAAATAAGCTTCAGCTCTTAACAAATAAGCTCCGGCCAATCTAAACAAATACCAATCACCATTTCCGCCCATAGGTCTTGCTGTAGGGTCGTCTTGTGGTACATGCATAATATAATATGGCATTGCATATATATATTTAAAAGTATCTAATTCTTGAGCAAAATAAGCTTCATTTACTGGTGTACCGAAATCTACTGATGCGGGGTTGTTATACAATAATTCATCTTTATCCGTCCAGTTAATATCTGCACGTCTTAAATCTTGTGTATTATCCCATGTTTGTCCTCCATATTCCCATAACTTATATTGATAATGATGCGTAAGACGTACGTTACAATTTCCTCTTCCTAAAGAATCATACATAACCTGACCAGTACCATCAGTGGTCATACCAGGCGCTCCCTGGCTATCTAATACCGCTGGCTGAAACCATTGTGCATTATAATTACGCATTGTATATAACCCATCGGACCTAGCGTCAGAAGGAGCCTCATATCTATCTACAATGGCAAGTATTGTTTCTCTATTTTCAGCGCTGTTGAAGTTTTTAGGGCGGTGAAGATCCCAAATTAAGTTTCGTTTTGTATCAGCTAAATCAACACCAAATCTAGATTCCATTAAAGAATAAGGTCCTTCAATTACCTTATTAATGCTAGCTAAAGCTTTATCAAATTCACTATTCGCCAGATAAACTTTGGTCAATAAATAATTCGCAGCACCTTTTGAAATATCGCCAGGGCCAGCAGTTTCTGGTAGCCATTGTGCAGCAAATTCTAAATCTTCTTGTGATTTTGTCAAAATGGTCCATCTGCTATGAGAAGCAAAATCTAATTTTTCGCCAATAATTTCCTCATTCACATAAGGCACATCACCATATGTATTTACCATGCGGTAATACCAATACGCCTTGTGCCATAGTGCTTCAGCTAAAATTCTATTCCGGTCATCTTGACTATCCCATTCAATATCGTCAATTCTAGATATAGCTACATTTGCATTTTTAATATGACCAAATGTCTCCGTGAAAAAATCTAAGAAAGGATAATATTGCGATTGATTTGGCGTAAGCTTATGAAAATCTAGCTGTGACCACGGTGAGGCTAAATCAGAGGCTGAGTACTCAGCGGCTATAGAATTTAAATATCCAGTATTTTCACTTTTTAGAGCTTTTCTCAATGTAAAAAGCATTGATTCAAACCCATCCTTATCAACATAAACGTTTTCGGGACTAAAAAAAGATTTTGGTTGTGGGTCTAACCAGTCTTTCGAACATGAAGTAATCATGACGAACATAACCAAACCTAATATTGCAAGTTGTTTTTGTATTTTTTTCATCTTATGGTTATTTAAGGTTATTATAATGTTACGCTCAATCCTAATGAATATGTCTTTGTCATAGGGTTGTTTAAAGATTCAGGGTCCCATCCAGGCCATTTTGAGAAGTAATATAAATTGTGACCCGAAAAGAATAATCTAGCATTCGAAATACCATATCGTTCCATAAAATCTGATGGAATATTGTAAGACAAGGTTACATCTTGAATTCTAAGAAAAGAACTTTTCTTATAAATTTGAAGCCCTCCTCCATACACTGTATTATTTGCAATTAGTCGAGGATAATCATTAATTGGATTCTCAGGTGTCCAATATGGAATGTTTACTTCATTTCTTCTATCATAAGTATCGCTTCCTCCTTGACGCAATGCATAGGAGAACTGATCTATTTGTCCGAATTCACCTCTTAGGAAAATTGATGCAGTGAAGTTCTTTAAGAAATTAAACTGGTTTCTCATACCCATTCTAAAACGGGGCTCAGTGTATCCAAGAAACTGTTTATCCTGCAATTCTTCATATACTCCGTCACCATCTACATCTTCAGCTTTCCAATCTCCTGGTTCTAATCCTACAGCAGCAGCAGCGGCCGCTTCATCAACTTGCCAAATGCCCAAGGTATTGTAATCCCAAACAGCATCGATAGCGTGACCAGGAAACCATTGGTTTGTATAATCTGGTAATTCAACGCCGTCTTCATCAAAGTTGCTAAATAGCTTTTTGATTTTGTTACGGTTAAGCGCAAAAGTTAAATTTGTTTTCCATGTTAAATTCTCATTGCTAACATTAACTGTATTTAATGTTATTTCTACACCAGTATTTTGCAACTCACCAAGATTAGCCAAAATGGATTCATACCCAGTGATTTCAGGTAATTTTCGTTCCATTAGTAGATCTATTGTTGACATAGAATATACGTCTGCAGCAAAATTTATGCGATTGTTAAACATAGATAAGTCAAGACCAAAATTCAGTGATTCTGTTTTTTCCCAACGCAAGGCACTATTAGCTAAAGTACTGTTGAATACTCCTACTTGTGTGTTGGTTCCATCATAATAGATATCAGATGATGTCTGAGCCAATGAACCATAAATATCAATATCACGGTTACCGTTTATACCCCAAGAAGCTCTTAATTTCAATTGATTTATGGCATCAACGTTAAAAAAGTTTTCATCTGAAACTTTCCATGCTAATGCTACAGCTGGGAAAACAGCTCTCGGATTTTCTTGTCCAAATGCAGAATAACCATCTCTTCGAACAGATGCTGTCAACAAATATTTGTCGTTAAAAACATAATTTAATCGTGCCATCGAAGCATCAGCAGTAGATTCTCTATCATCTGTGCTTACTGCAGGATTTACACCATATTGCAAACCATGATATCCAAGGTTTTCATTTGGCGTAAATTGCTCATTTTGCAAGTACGAATATGAAGACTTGTTTTGTTCTGCACTCTGTAATAATGTTAAATCGAAAGAATGCTTACCGAATTCTTTTTTCCAAGTAAGTATATTATCGAATATCCAGTTGTAAGAAGAATATTCTTCTCTAGTTCCAAACCCGCTTTGACCTCCTGGTATTGTTTCAGACGACCAAAAATTATAATCTCCATATGATTCAAATCTGGGTTGAAATGATAATTTATATTTAATACCGAATGGCAATTGAATATTAGTATATAAGGTACTAAACAAAGAATTAATTTTATTTGTACGGTCCTGCCCATAATAGTTAAGCAATGGATTCTCTACTGTAAAATCATTCGGATATCTTTTTATAGTACCATCTGGATTATACTCAGAACCATAAGGGCTCATGCGAAGCATATTAGATAAGCTCACATTAGGACCAGAGTTCTGGTCTACAGAAACTGCACCTTCATCGCGGTTTGTAAATTGAGTATTCATCCCAATATCCATCCATTTAGTAGGTTTGAAATTTAAATTCAATCTAGTAGTAATAGCAGAAAAATCGTCACCCAAAAGTATACCTTCATTTTCTTGATAACCCATAGACCAGAAATAGGTTACCTCATCAGTTCCTCCATTTATGCTCAAATCATATTTCTGCTGAACTGCGCCACTCCGTATCGTTTTATCATACCAATCAATGGAATTTCCATTTATATAATTTTCCATTTCAACAGGAAAAAATGTTAGCCTGGTTAACCATTCTCTTGTATTATCTGCATTTGGATTGTTACTTGCATTTCTCCATTGGTCGAGAGTTACACCAGATGGCAATTGGTTTGGATTGTCATAATAAAAAGAAGGCGAACTAGTGTCTAGTGCTCTTTTCACATCTTGCCGAAACGAAATATATTCTTCTGAATCGTTAGAATCAAATCTATTAGTTGCACTAACAATACCTATCTGTGATGTAAAATTGACAGTTGTTTTCCCTTTAGTCCCTCCTTTTGTTGTAATTAGAATCACACCGGATGATGCTCTAGAACCATAAACAGCAGCAGAACTTGCATCTTTTAAAATATCAATTGATTTAACATCTGAAGGATTTATGTCTCTAATACTTCCATTATAAATAGAACCATCGATAACAATCATTGGTTGGGTTGATGCATTTAATGAATTTGCTCCCCTAACCTCTATAGAACTTTCTCCTGAAGCGCTTGAAGATTGACTCATATTTAAACCAGCAACCGTACCCTGCAACATATCTGTAATTTGGGTCATATGTTGATCTTTGTAAGTGTCGGAACTTACATTTGCCACTGAACCAGTAAGGTCACTTTTTTTCATGGTACCATAACCAACTACAACTACTTCATCAAGTTCAGACACCTCTGTTTTTAACAAAATTTCGATGTTAGTCTGGCCGGCAACTGGAATTTCTTTCGTACCATATCCTATATAACTAACAACAAGCGTAGCGTTTGACGGAATATCAATGGTAAACTCCCCATCAAAATTAGTAAGTATACCATTGGTTGTACCTTTTTCTACAACATTAGCACCAATTACTGGCATTCCATCTTCTTGGTCTATAATCGTACCCGTTACTGTAATATTTGCGTCCTGTGCAAAAAACGGGGTCTGCATTAAAGTTAGGACTATAAATAATAGTAAGTTCTTTTTCATAATTAGTTTAGTTTGTTTCTCATTTCAATTTCGGTAGTCATCTGTAAAAATTATTCTTTTGTCATTTCATACGTATACATCAATTTTTAGTAAATACAATCTCAATTATTGTTTCCATTTCCATTCTGTTGGAAAATCAACTAAATCGTGAATGTTTATTTGTTCTTTCGTTTCTATGGATTTTACCGCAGCAATACCAATTAAACTAGACATTAGGCCTGCTCTAGAGTCCGCCATTTGTTCTAATTCATCGGGTTGATTTGGCAAGAAAATCTTATCTCTTAATTTATCATCAGAACCACCATGAGTTCCAGTATCTCGACCTAAACCATATGCCTTAGTGCCTTTAAAATTTTTGGTTATTCTAAACTCAAACACATTTTCTACATCCCACGGTTGAGCATCATATACTCGAACTTCCAAACGGCCTTTTTCACAATTAAAAGCAATGTTCTGACCTTCATATGGCATAAAAGAATTTAGAGAATAACTTAATAGAACATCATTTGCATATGCCACCTCAACAGTCATAGAATCATATGAGTCAATTTCAGCATCCCAAACACAACCATCTCTTAAATATCCATCTTCAGCTTCTCCTGAGAGATAAAGCTCTTTACTACCATAAGTTTCAATATCCCAATAGAAATCACATTCCTTTTTAAAAGAACATGTCCGGCAATTTTTTCCTCTGAATGAATTATTCGTACCGTAAAAACCAACTTTCCCATTAGCCTTTACTGTTACAGGTTCAGAATCGAGCCACCAATTCATCTGATCAAAGTGATGTGAAGCTTTATGTACAAGTAAGCTTCCAGAAAATCTTTTTTTACCATGCCACCTTCTGTAATACGATGCGCCATGATCAACATTTAAATATTCGTGATACTCGGCAGAAAGTACTTTTCCGAGTTCACCTGAATTCAAAATCCTTTTAATCTCTTCAGACTCATTACTAAATCTGGCATTAAATGTGGTTGTAATCTTTTTACCCGTTCGATTCTCAGCCGCAATTAGTTTTCTACCTTGATGGGCTTCAGTTACCAAAGGTTTCTCCGAAATAACATCACAGCCTAATTCCATTGCTTTTACAATATACTTTTCATGAAAGCAGTCGGTAGTTGTGACAATAACGGTATCTGGCTGTGTTTCCCTAATCATTTTTTCAAATTCTGAAGAATGATACATTGGCGCCTTTGTTCCAATAAGCTTTTTAGCATAATCCATGCGACCTAGGTTCACATCACACAAGGCAACGAGTTCTGCATGTTGCCCATAACTTTTAACTATTGGTTTTGCCCAAGAACTACTACCTCGAGTACCTGTTCCAACCAAAGCATATTTCTTTTTACCCTTATTGGTCTTTTTTAAATCACCATCTAAGCTACGAGTGGACAACGAAAAGGGGGCGGCTGCAGCAGCCATTGTAGTGCTTTTTAGAAATCTTCTACGTCCATTTTTCTGATTATCCATAGTTCTAAATCCTTTGAATTTTGATGAAGAGTTAACTTTGAGTTAACAATAATACAAAAATTGTGTGCGCAAACAAATATTTATAAAAATTTATTTATTCTTACATTTTACCCCTACAAACAATGAATTATATGCTATTTTTTCATATATTTGTGTAGGCACACAAGGAAAGTTAATATCCTATAAAACTAAAAACCAGTGGATAAATCAAGAAGAACTACAATACAAGACATTGCAAAATTTGTAAATGTTTCCATTGGCACAGTTGATCGTGTTATTCATAATAGAGGAAATGTTTCGCCCGATAAGAAGAAGAAGATTTTAGAAGCGATTAAAATTTTAAATTTTAATCCAAATTTTTTAGCGAGCACCTTAGCTTTAGGGAAACAGCGTCATATTTGTAGTCTGCTGCCTAAACCAGCCTCTAAAAACAGTTTCTGGGAGCTTCCCAAACAGGGAGTTGAACAAACAGCTATTGAATACAAAGATTTTGGCATAACCTACACTGCGTTTGATTACGATTTAAATGAAGAGTCAAGTTTTATTGCAAAGACTTTAGATGTGTTAGATGCAAACCCAGATGGTGTGATCTTAGCCCCGCTTTTTCGTGAAGAAAGTCTATTGTTCGTAAAAAAGCTTGAGGAAAGACAAATACCATACATATTTATTGATTCAATTATACCTGATCAAAAAAACTTGTCATATATAGGTCCAGATTTAAAAGGTGGCGGATATGTCGCTGCTAAATTAATGAGTTCAATATTAAACTCAAATGATGATATTTTAATCGTAAATCTTATTAAGTCGGTTGAAAACAGTAATCTAAATATCATTGAAAAAGGATTTCGTGAATATTTCGATTCCACTGAAAATGTAAGCCAAAGAAATATTAAGTCAATTACAATACCCACTATAGATGAAAGGAATATTAATATTGAACTAACTAAATACTATCTAAAAAATCCTGACACAAAAGGTGTTTTTATTACGAATTCAAAAGCTTCATTAATTGCAAAATATCATGTACTACATGAGCTTCCTGTAAAAATGATAGGATTTGATTTATTGGAAGATAACATTCAAGAAATGAAGAATGGAACTATTGACTATTTAATTTCCCAAAGGCCTTTTTTCCAAGGTTCTATGGCGGTTAAAGCGTTATTCCATTATTTTATTTATAAAAAAATACCAACCAAACTTCAACTTGTGCCTCTTGATATTATAATAAAAGAAACCGTAGATTATTATATGGATTTTAAAGAGCCCTCTGTTGGTGCTATTTTATCCAAAAACTAACAGTATTCATTTAAAACTAGAAAATCGTTATGTTTGGTTTTTACTCCAAAACCCAAAAAACCCTTCTATAATTCAATTTTGAGAATATTTATGAGAAACACTTCAATTTTAGCTGTATTATTTCTAATCTTAACAACCAGTTTTACTTTGCCAGAAAATTCTAATATAATTGAGGGCGTTTTATATTCTAATCAACAACTTGTAGGGATTGAAACTACCAATGGTAAGATTTCAAAAATAACAAGGTCTTCAAAGGATGTTACTAAACCAACTTTATTTCTTGCTCCCGGTCTAATAGACGTTCAAATAAATGGATATATGGGTGTGGATTTTTCTGGCCCAGATTTAACTGTGTCAGATGTAAAAAAAGCAACAAAAGCTTTATGGAAAGCCGGTGTTACTTCTTACTTTCCAACGTTAATTACGAGTGACATAAATCGTCTAAAAAAGAATTTCGCAATTATGGCTGAGGCTCGTAAAGATCCGGAAATTGCCAAATCAATTCCGGGTTTTCATTTAGAAGGTCCCTATATTTCTCCAATTGCCGGATTTAGAGGTGCTCACTTAGAAAAATATATTAAAAATCCCGATTGGAAAGAATTTCAAGAACTGCAAAAAGCAGCCAATAATGGTATTATTTTAATTACGTTGGCACCAGAATTAGATGGAGCAATACCTTTTATTCGCAAATGTGTTGAAAATAACATTGTGGTTTCACTTGGTCATCATAACGGTTCTGTTGAAGACGTACAACTAGCCGTAGATGCAGGAGCCAGTATGGCAACACACTTAGGTAATGGTTGTGCAAATGAAATTAATAGACATCACAATCCCATTTGGCCTCAGTTATCTGAAGATAAAATTAACATTAGTTTAATCGCAGATGGTTATCATTTAACAAAAGAAGAAGTTCGAACCTTCTATAAATCTAAAGGAGTAAATAAAACCATTTTAGTTTCAGACGCACTTGATCTTGCCGGAATGCCTCCTGGAGAATATGTTCGTGGAGAGCGAACTTTATTATTAACACCTAATGTAGTTAAACTTCCAAAAGAAAATGTTCTTGCAGGTGCAGCTTCTCCTATAAGTAAGTGTCTAGGTGTGTTTATGGACTTTACACAATGTACTTTAAAAGATGCCATTCAAATGGCAAGTACTAATCCAGCTAAATTATTCGGATTAAATAACATTGGTGAAATAGAACAAGGAAAACGTGCAGATGTTATTCTTTTTACAATGGAAAATAACGAGGTAACTATTGTAAAAACCTATGTGAATGGGCAATTAGTCTATTCAAAAGAATAATTAATGAAGGAGAATAAATTACTTAAAAAAATTCTTATAGCCTTAAGTGCTGTAGGTCCTGGATTGTTTTTAATCGGATACAATATTGGTACCGGTAGTGTAACCACTATGGCCAAGACAGGTGCCGAACATGGAATGAGTTTATTCTGGGCTCTTGTTCTTTCCTGCATATTTACTTATGTGCTAATGGTCGCTTACGGAAAAGTTACTTTAGTTTCTGGGAAGACAGCACTCTTTAATTTTAAATCAGAATTTAAAATGGGATGGCTTCTATCCTTATACATTATAATAGCCCTTATCATTGGAGAATTGTTAGCGCTGATGGGTGTTATGGGTATTGTAGCCGAACTGGTACAAGAAGGAATACGACTTGCTTTTGATGGCCTTATGGTAGATACTTTTTGGATTATTCTCTTTTTCGTAGTAATCCTATCATTTCTTCTTTGGTTTGGACGCTATCAAGTATTCGAAAAAATATTGACCGCACTAGTAGTACTAATGGGCTTATCATTTATAGTGGTTTTCATTTTAGTTCAACCTAGTTTATCCTCCATCTTAGAAGGTATGATTCCTGGAATTCCAAATACACCAGGTGCTCTAGGCCTAGTAGCAGCCATAACTGGAACTACATGTTCAGCCGCTGTTTTTATTATGCGAAGTACTGTAGTAGCAGAAAAAGGATGGGGCATTCAAAACCTAAAGGAAGAAAAAAAAGATTCTGCTGTATCTGCTTCAATGATGTTATTATTGAGTGGAGCTATTATGGCTGTTGCAGCTGGCACACTTCATATCGCGGGATTAAGACTTGACAACACCATTGATATGATTGCCCTTTTCGAACCTATTGGAGGTAAGTTAGCCGCTTTTACATTAATTATTGGTATTGCTGGAGCAGGAATTTCTACAATATTTCCTATCGTTTTAATTGCCCCATGGTTAATTGCAGATTATCGCGGAACGCCTAGAAATATTCATTCAACACAATCTAGATTATTAATATTTGGAGCCCTACTATTTACATTTGGTTCCGTTTTCTTAGCAGAAAGACCCCCAGCGCTTATGATTTTCTCACAAGCTTTTCAAGCTTGTATTCTTCCTGCTGTAGCAATACCAATCTTTATATTAATAAATAAAAAAACACTGATGCATCAATATAAAGCCAATATAAAAATGAACATAAGTATAATCGCAGTAATACTTTTTTCATTGATTACATCTTGGTTCGCAATAGTTGAATTTTTATAAATAATAAACCACACTAAAATGAAAGATAATTTAACAATTGAAAACTTAAATGTTTTCATCTATGAAAAACCTAAAGAAATGGGCAAAGCAGCTGCCGATTTCGTAGAAAAAAAATTACAAATAGCAATCGAAGACAAAGGCTATGCTAATTTAATTTTAGCAACCGGCTCATCTCAATTTCCTTTTCTAGAAGAACTAAAAAAGAAAGAAATCGACTGGCAAAAAATTACTGTTTTTCATCTGGATGAGTATAAAAATATTTCAGATAAACACCCTGCAAGTTTTAGAAAATATCTTAAAGAAAGGATTCTTGACGAAGTAAAGCCGAAAAAAATATTCTTCTTAAATGGTGATGCAGAAGATATTGAAAAAGAATTGGAATTTTATTCTAATGAATTAAGAAAGCATCCCATAGACGTTGCTTGTATTGGCATTGGTGAAAATGGCCATATAGCTTTTAACGACCCACCAGTTGCAGATTTTAACGATCCGAAATTAGTTAAGGTAGTAGATTTAGATGAAGCTTGTAGAAAGCAACAACTGGGCGAAGGGTGGTTTCCTACATTAGAAGATGTTCCAAAACAAGCCTTATCTTTAACTATTACAGCAATTTTAAGTTGTAAAACTATTAGCTGTGTTGTTCCTGATGAGCGAAAGGCAAAAGCAATTTACAATACGCTTAATAGTGAAATTAGTACCGCTTGTCCAGCTACAATATTAAGAAAACACAAAGACACAAAACTATTCTTAGATAAAGGTTCTGCTTCATTGATTTAACATCCTATTGTTTGTTAATAATAAGGGGGTGAGTTTTACATGTTAAAACCCACCCCCTTATTTAATTGAAAATCATTTTCCAAGTTAAAACGTCTATTCTAAATTCTAATGAATATCTTCTTTTTGTACATCCAGTAACAAATGTACCATAACATAAAAAGTACAATGCAACTGAGAATTATATGAGCGCCAAATTCACCTGTCCATCCAAACAAAGCATTTGAAAACGGAAGAAAAATTTTCTTTATAAGCTCTGCTCCACCAATATGAGCAAAAAGATAAATAAATAAAGGATTCATGCCTACCACGGCAAAAAATAATACACCTTTTTGATATTTTTTAATATCTATTAACCAATAACATAAAGCAAGTGCAATTAAAGACCAACCGCCACTTGCAAAAACAAAAGTTGTTGTTGCTATTTTCTTAATTATTGGTGTAAAAGGACTTAAACCAAAACCAATTATTAGGCCTATAGCTCCAGCACCCATTAAATACATTAATTTTTTCTTAGCTGAATAATCGCCTATCAACAATTGTCCTGCAACCACGCCCCAAATAGTATGTGCTGCTGTTGGAATAGCATTGAACATTGCCCAGCCACTTCCGTCTTCTTCTCCAGACACAAGAATATTAAACCATGCTGGAAAATTTTCGCCGTTCACAAATGCATTCGTAAAACCTTCAACTGGAAAAAACCGATATAAGCCTTCTGTTATTAAAAGTAATAGTATTGAAAAGCCAATTTGCATAACTACGGGTTTACGAATAACTAAAAAAGCCAAAATATATGCAACCCCTAGCTGAGCCAATACATTTTGGAATCTGAAAACAATTACTCCCGGATCAATGCAATACAAGGCCCATCCAAGGAAAAGCATTAAAAATGCCCTTTTTACAGCATGTTTTGTTAATTCCTTAAAAGAATCACCCTTTGCCATTCTTTTAGAAAAAGATAATGGCATTGCCACTCCTACAATAAACATGAAAAATGGTTGAATTAAATCCCAAAAATGAAGTCCTTCCCAATCAACATGGTGAAATTGATTTCCAAGGGCATAAATAAAAGTCCCTTCAAATTGCGGCTGTACCAAATAGGTAAATAAATGCGAAAACTCAGCAATTAGAAGAAACATTGTTAATCCTCTATAGAAATCGAGAGACAAAAGCCGACCGTTAGATTTTTCTTGTATTTCAGACATGGTTTAAATATTTAATTGGTTTTGGTTAAGCAATATAGATTTGTCTTGTTTCTTTTTAAAGTAATTATTTAATTTTTATTCATTAATACTTTTAGTTGTGTATTAAGAAGAGCGCAATTTGCAGCTTACGCCCTTCGTAATCAAACAAACTAAATCATTTTTCTGGGTTCTTTCCTCTCCAATACGAAGCTAAAATAGACCTAGTAATTTTTATTAATAGGTTAAATACAATTATCAGCGGTAAATTCGCTGTAATTTTACCATGTTCTTTTACTCATGATTTTATTTAAAGTCTCTTCAGACATTTTTATTAATTCAGGATTATCATCCAGCCATTTTAAAAATTTCTTCTTAATAGGTGTCGTCCATTGACTATCAATCTCTCCGGTTGAATACGTCTTAGTTTTAACCATCTCAAATCCAAACTTATCCTTTAAGGATACAAATTCACTCGTGCCTACCACTTTTTCTGCTAAATGAGCAGGTATGAAAAGCACCCCTTCACGCTTTGCAAGCACTAAATCACCTGGTAACACCATTACTTGTCCAATTCTTATTGGAGTATTAAGACCCATAAGCACTTCTTCTTCGAGAAAGGAAGGGTGAAAATCTCGAACAAAGGCATTAAACCCTTCCATTTTGCTAATACTCTCTAAATCTCTTGAACTTCCGTTAAAAACAACTCCGTTTCCGGATTTAGCAAAAATCGAAGTTGCCAATGTTGCTCCCATAAGTGTACCGGCATCAATCTTTCCGAAACTATCAGCTACATAAACATCACCTTTAGTAAGTACTTCGATTGGCCAAGAATTAGTATTCCCTTTTCTTCCTTGTTTACTAATTCCTCTTTCCTTAATATTCTTTTCTACATCAGGGCGACTAGGCATAAACATCGCTGTTAATGCACGTCCTACAACTGGTGTATCATCATTAACCATTTTCCAATTACCCTCAAATTGATTGGTGTAACCTTCATTCTCCAATACCGTCCATGCATCATCAATACCAATGTTTTTCGCTCTCTCTAATAAATCATCCGGTATTTTAGGGCGACCATCTTCAAAACGCTCACCTTGCCATTCAGAGGTTAAGAATATCAATTCTTCCTTTGAGATTGTTTGGCTATTAATAGTAGTACATATAAAAAAAGCGAAAAAACTTGTGAATACTAAATTCAACTTATATTTCATTGTGTAAAACAGTTTAATGAATATTGTAAAAAAATTAATCTAAAGCGGCAATGCAATCAATTTCTATTAAGGATATGCCCGGCACTCCTCCGTAAACTGCTACTGTAGTGCGTACAGGAGGATTTTCTCCAAAACGACCTCGATAGACTTCGTTCATAACTTTAAAGTCAGCGATGTCAGCCAAGTAAACATTAACTTTTAAAACTTTATCCATAGAAGAACCATTTTCTACAAGCACTTTCTCAAGTGCCTTTAGTGTAAAGTCAGTATGTGTTCTCATGTCTCCTTCAAATTGGGCGCCTTGTCCTGAAACATAAAGTGTATTCCCGTGTTTTACCGCAGATGAGAACATTGGAATTTCTTGATCTGTAATTATTTCGCCAACAACTTCTTTTTTAGCCTTATCCTCTTTTCCCATTGCACTAACCATTCCTATACCAAAAATACCTGCTAAGCCTGTGCCAATTTTTTTAAATGATGCTCTTCTAGTTGTTTTTTCTTTCATTTTTAATATTTTAAATTATTTATATTTAGTTATTCGTATTCTAAATTTCACTTTTCCATTTCCAAAAATTCAATTTAGACGGAAAAAATTAACCAATTTTGGACTATTCTATTGCAACAAATTTTAAACAAACCGGAGCTCCAACAGCAATCTTTTCTTCTGTTGGTGTCAACTCACCTGTTTTTTTGTTACGTTTAAAAATTATTATCTCATCACTTCCTCCGTTACCAACTAATAGAAACTGACCTGTTGGGTCAATTACAAAATTTCTAGGACCTTTGCCTAGGGTAGCATATCGATTTACATACTTCAATTTTCCTTCTTCATCAATAGCAAAACAAACCAATTGATTTATATCACCACGTAAGGATCCATAAAGAAATTTTCCATCTGGTGAAATATGAATATCCGCAGCGTCGGCTCCATTTTCATCTTGATTATCATCAAGTAATGATACTTCTTGTATTTTTTTCAATAGCCCATTTCCATATATAAAAGCAGTAACATCACCAGTAAGTTCTTGAATAACATAAGCCGTTTTGCCATTTGGGTGAAAAGTAAAATGACGAGGACCACTGCCTTCTTTAACCTTTATAAACGAAGGAGTAGCAGGCGTGAGTGGGTTTGAAGAGGATATATTTACAGTATATACATTCACTTTATCCGTCCCCAAATCTGGAACGAATAAATATTTATTATCTGGAGACAATACTGCTGCATGTACATGTGATTTATCTTTTTCCTGATCCTGTTTACTCTCAACTTCATGTCGAATTGATTGAATTGAAGCGTCAAAACTTCCATCTATTTTTATAGGAATTGCGGAAATATTACCCCCACTATAGTTACCCACAAATACATACTTGTTAGAATTATCTACAGAAATATAACATGGGCCATTACCACCTGAACTCGCCTTATTAAGCAACTCAATTTGACCAGTGGAAGAATCAAATGAAAAAGATGATACACTGCCATTACCAGCACCTACTTCGTTTACCGAGTAAACATACTTATGATCTTTTGAAACCGTTAAATAAGAAGGATTTTCAATCCCTGTTACCTTTGAACGATAACTAACTTCACCAGTCTTACTTTTAAAATGATATACATAAATGCCTTCACTTTTACCCGGCTTTGTGTAGGTGCCTACCAACAGGTTAAATTCAGTACTGGTAGTCTGTCCGCCTAATTTACAGCCAGAACAAATTCCTAACAATAAAACGAAAATAGCCTTTATAGGTTGCTTTTTAAAAATAAGTGTGTTCATTAGATATTGTGTGTTTTAATACAATTCATTGTACAATTTCATTCAAAAAGTATAGGTTGAAATTTAGTTAGATCGTGAAAGGAGTTTTCTATTGCAGGGGACCAAGACCATCGCACTTCACTGCCAGTGTCATAATCACTTCTATAAAAATTTACATTCCAAATATCACCACTTTTAGGCGGTACATGAGATAACAATCCTAGTGATTTATAAGAAATAAAAATTTCCGAACTCCAAGTAGAAATTTTTGCACCCAATTCTTGTGGCCCACCTAAAATTTCAACTTTATTGAAGGTTCCATACGAATTCCTATCATATTCATTAAAGGGTCTCCAACTTACTCCGTTCTTCATTTTTGAGATAGTCAAAAGAAGCTGTTTCTCAAATTGATTAACTTCATATTCAAAATATTTAGTCTCTAAGGTATCTGTCTGAATAAATATCTCGAAAACATCGCCATTCCAAATCTTATCCATGTCTTCATAATCCTTTGTCGTTATCTTATGGTCTTCTCCATGAAAAAGCACATATAATCCTTTCTCCGATGCTAAAATTTTAAATTTACTCGCATAATTTGCTCCTCCAGAATCCAATTTCGTTAAAAGGTTCCAATCCGTTTTATTCCAAGCCCGATTATCACCCTTTCCACTTATTGCAAAATCACTGCTTCTTTTTACCAATAGGGTATTTTCTAAAGTTGCAATTTCCAATTGATTATATTTAAAATTCAAGTTAGATGGTGCTTTAGTTTGCCCTATAATACAGAAATGTACCAGAAAAAATAGAATTCCTACCACCTTGTCAGCATCATAGGTTTTTCTAATATGTTGGTTTTCAATTTTCATCAACACTTCTTTTATTTGTTTGTAGACAAGCTCCTGATTTCGGCCACTTTTAAAGCACTTACTGGAGATGATTCATCGCCAAATCTCTTTCTAACATAGGTTAAGACAGATGCAATTGCATGGTCATCTAAATGACTATGCGCAGGCATAAGTCCGTTATAAGTTATTCCATTAACCTTAATATCACCTTGCATTCCATTTAAAACTATATCAATTAGCTTTTCTTCATTGCCAGTCACCCATTCTGATTCTACTAGCGGAGGGAAGCGGTTATTATCGCCTTTACCATCTCGCTGATGACATGCTGTACAATACGTGTTATACATTACTCTACCGCTATACGTGTCGCCTTCTTGTATTATATCTTTTTCAGGATCAGGATCACGTATATAGCTTTGTGATTCTTTTCGCCCCTCCATAGCTACTAAATCTTCTGAACCAAATTCATTTGTATTCCCTTTATACATCACCCTCCAAATTCTACCCATATTAGACTCGCTAATATAAATTGAGCCATCAGGTCCTGTAGATAAACCCATTGGCCTAAATACTGCATCACTTGTGTTTGCAACAACGTCTACACCCGCAAAACCATCGGCAAATACTTCCCAAGTACCTATTGCCTCTCCGTTTTCATCAAAGGGAACAAAACATACAATAAAACCTGCCATTGGATATGGCGCTCGGTCTGTAGATCCGTGGAAAGCAACAAAAACACCATTATTATATCGTTTTGGAAATTGATCCCCATGATAAAACATCACATCCATAGGAGCCCAATGCCCTGGAAATCCTAACGCTGGATTGTCATATTCACTTGCTCGACCAACGATATCCCCATCACCACCATAACCAGGCTGAAGAACATTTTTTCCTTGAAGCTGATCATAATAACCATAAGGCCAGCCATAATCAGATCCTTCAGTAACTTTCATAAGCGTTTCTGATGGAAGCATCGCTGCCTCCCAGTCTGTATATAATTTTGGGAAAATTGTGTGAAAATTATCGATGCCATTACCTACGGCATACAAGTTTTCGTCCATTGGATTCCAATCCACACCAACAACACTTCTAATACCAGTTGCAAACTTAGTTCCATCTGCTTGTGTTAGTCCAATTTTATCAGCTTCAAATCGCCATATTCCTGCGTGATTTACAAGTTCAGGACAAGGTTCTAAGCCTTTGCCATTAGGAATTCCTACTGGTCCATATTTTTCCATGTCTTGACAAGCATCTGATGGAGCACCAAAAGGAACATACATATATCCATCATTATCAAAAGCCACAGGTTTTGTTGTGTGCCAGTTTCTACCAACATTAGGATCCATATCGGTTAATACTATTTCTGTTTCACTAGTCGGCACCAAATCTCCCGAAGTCATTTTAGTTCGAAAAATATGTTTCTTAGTGCTCGTAAACAGGTATCCATTATGTAAAGTAAGACCCGTAGCACCTATACCTTTATCTACATAATTACCAAAATGTACTACACTATCAACCTTACCATCGTTATTAAGGTCTCGCATGGCAACGGTTCCTTTTCCATCTCTTGATCTTTGAAGTTGCGCATAAATATCACCATTCTCACTAACGGTTATATGTCTTGTTGACCCAACACTATCAATAACCACTAATGCTTCAAAGCCACCAGGAAGAAATAAGCCACCATTGTCCTTATCAGCCATTGGTAGAATAAATTCCTTAGGATTAGAACATTGTGTTAAAACACATAACAAACAAAAAATGAATACATTTCTAATTATTGCATTTTTATTACTATTTACATATTTCATTTTAATATTTTATATCAATAAGTTTTGCGGCTAAACCATTTAAATCCCAAACAACTTTTCCATTTCTAATGGTTAATTCTGCCTCTAATTTTTTATCTCCTTTAATAAAGTTATTTCTTGCATCTATAAATCCAAAATCACCTTTTCGAACTCTCAACACTGCAACATCAGCAACTGCCCCGACACTCAAATTCCCCAAGTCTTCTCTTTTAATTGCTTGTGCAGGCGCCCAACTTCCCCGTGTTAAAACCTCGTTTAAAGGCATACCAATGTTTAGGAACTTCGACATAACATTCAACATGTTCTTCATTCCTGCATTCATACTAAATTTATGCAAGTCTGTTCCAAAAGAATTTGGCCAAAGGCCTTGTTTCATTGCCGGTATACTTTGGTCAAACCAAAATCCCGCTCCGCCATGACCAACATCAAATAGAATACCTTTTTCTTTTGCAGCTAGTACATATTTTAAAACAGCTCCTGTACTATCAACTACTGGTGTACGTTCTGAAATGTTTTCATATGAGTGCGTAATAATATCACCAGGCCTCATACGATTAAGCTGATCTTCTAAACTATACCCAGGTAAATGACATTCAACAAAAACTGGTCGATTAGTTTTTTCAGCAACTTCTATAGCTCTATCAAAAGGAGCCCAATCTTCACCATCGTAATGCCCAATTTTTACACCAGCAATTATTTCTGGATATCTTTGAATCATTACAGTAGTGCTATCAATATTCATTTCATTTAAATCATTTTGTAAGTCATCACCTGAAAGACCATAGCCCGAAATATTTAAAAAAGAAAGTACTCGCGTTTTTGATTCTTCTATAACTTGAGATTTAAACAAGGGAAAATTTCTCCATCCTGAGGTACCCGCATCAACAACAGTAGTTACTCCCGACTTAAAACTAAAATCATCAGGGGACAGACTATTATTCCCATCTGCAAACTTGTTTGGTTTAGACCCTACAAATACATGAGTATGTGGATCTATAAGTCCCGGAACCACATACAAGCCACTAGCATCAATTACCTTTTTAGCTAATTTTTCAGAAATATTTGGTGCAACATCTAATATTTTACCATCGGCTATTGATACATCCATGACGGCATCGACACCATTTTTTGAGTCAAATACATGCCCGTTTTTGATAAGTATTTCAATTTCTTGAGCATTCATATAAATTGCTGATAAACAGCACAGCAAAATGCACATATTCTTGGCAATTTTCTTAGAAATAATTGTCATTTGAATTGTGTTATTTTTTTTGAAATTCTCTGGAGGCTAATCCATTTAAGTCCCAGACTACTTTACCAGCTCGTAAAGTAAGTTCTGCTTCCAACTTTTTATTTCCCTTAATTTTAATCCTACGCACATCAATAAAACCAAAATCTCCTTCACGTAAGTTAAACACCGCTACATCAGCTTCTGCCCCCACACTTAAATGTCCAAGATCTTCTCGATTAATAACTTTTGCAGGCGTCCATGTCGCGCGCGAAATTGCATCGGGAAGCGTATAACCCAAGGTTAATAATTTTGACAAAACATTACTAAGATCCTTCATTCCTGAATTCATACTTTGCGTATGCAAATCTGTACTAGCAACATCAATTACAAAACCTTGTTTAGTAGCAGGAACAGCTTGCGCCCATGTAAAGGCACCCCCACCATGACCTAAATCAAAAATAATTCCCCGTTGTTGCGCTTTTAAAACTAAGGGTTTCAACTTGCCGTTAGCATCTACAATAGTCTCTCTTTCTTTAGCGCCATTAGAATATGTATGAGTGAAAATATCACCTGGTCTCAAATGCTCCATAAACAATGACTCAATTGAATTTGGAGGGTCGTGTTCTCCAAAATCTACCATTACAGGAACATTAGCTTTCTTACCCGCTTCTACAGCCTTATCTACTTGAGTAAAGCCTCCCCAATAGTGAGCAGCTTTTATGCCAACAAGAATCTCTGGATATAATTTCTGAATACTATAAGCTGTCATTTCAGGATTCATATCTGAAACATCTTGCTCTTGAAATCGACTTCGCATTCCTGTGCCAACGATATTTAATAAAGCTAACACTCTGGTTTTAGCTTTGTCTATCGTCTGCTTCTTAAATAGAGGGAAATTTCTCCATCCTGAAGAACCAGCATCAACGACAGTAGTAACCCCAGACCTAAATGTAAAGCCATCTGGCATTACACTTACACCCCCATCAGCGATGTACGCATCAGGTTCATTACCCATAAAAACATGGGCATGCATATCTATTAAACCTGGAGTTATATATAGTCCGGATACATCGATAATTCGTTTGGCTTTTTTAGTAGAAATATTACGAGAAACTTCCGCAATTTTTCCATCCGCAATAGAAATATCCATGGGGCCATCTATATTATTTTTTGCGTCTATAAGGTGTCCTCCTTTCAGCAAAATATCATATTCTTGAGCATGCAAGCTTAATGCAGACATTGATAATAAAAACAAGAATATTATTATCGTCTGCCGCTTTCCTAATCTATTTATCATGGTTTTGATTTAATACGAATTAAAAAATTATGTGGCTAATGGTGGACCACCAGGAACAACTATTCTTTTGTGAGACTTTCGATATTCGGATCGTTTTGCCGAAAACTTGGCTGTAAGATATTCTCCTAGAAAAACAGATCCAGTTAACGTATCACCATCTTGTTTTGCTGAAAACCAATAGCTAATATGATCTCCTGCTGCCCGATAACTACTTCGTAATTTTATCTCGTCGCCCTCTACCATACCAACAATTTCTTGAGTAGAAAAGTCACTCTGATGTGATCCACTTACCCAATTTCCATCTTGTTCTAAAAAGAAATAATGGGTGCTCTTACTGGTAAAAAATTCCATTTCCACTTCCCAATGTCCTGAAATATCGGCTTTCGCAGGTGCCATATCGTCTGAAATAGGCTCACGCTTTTGGGCAAGAATTTCATAAAGTCTTTTTGCTACCACTTTTGCATTACCAGGTCGCATTTGACTAGGGGTTATATTTACAGCCGTCTTGCCATCTTTTGACTGAGCTCCAATTGCAATTCTTGGTTTACTACGTGCCACTATTTCTGCAACTTCTTCACCTGTAATATTTAATTTGTCAGGGTCCCAGCTAATATTAAGTCTCGGAGTTCGATTAGAAAGGCCTGTTGGCTGAGAAACCGATGTAGTCACCCCCTCTACTTTGGTCACTTTCTTAGAAATTTCGTCTAGTCTAGAAAGCCAAGTGGCCCATTCGGCTTTATGATCCCTAGTCGTCCATGCTTCCACAGCTGCCAACATTCCTAACATTTCTTCCTTACCTACTTTATTATCTCTTCCGGGTCCATGGTGTGGAGAACTAGCCTGCCAAGCAGCCATAAGTAAATCTTTATCACCCAAAAGAAGACCAGCACATTGTGGGCCACAAATTGCTTTGCCCCCACTATATGCAACCACTGTTGCACCCCTCTCAAGGTGCACACACGGAATCGTTAAATCTTCAGCTGCTGCATCTACTAGTACAGGAATATTTTTTTCTTTCGCTATTTCAACAATTACCTCAAGCGATAAAGGTTGCCCTTTTTCTGATTGACTATTTGCATGAAGCTGAATTAATGCTGTCTTAGGCCCAATAGCATCCCTTAGCTCTTGTGCAGTATCTACATCAATCATTGTAACTCCAATATTTCGGATTGCGTGGTCGTACACACCACGGGAATGACGAGGTGAAATTACTTCCGTTTTCTCCATTCCTCTAAGGTCTGGAATTCTAATCAACTTTTCTGGATTACCACCAGTTACACAAGCAGCCGTCACATGCTTTAGAGCTGCCGCACAACCAGCTGAAACCATACCCCAATCAGCTTTAGTTAACTCCGACAGTCTTTCTCCAATACCAAATGCAAGCTCATCGTACTGAACGAAATAACCAGAAGCCGCCTCGATTGCCTTTAGCACTTCAGGGCGTTCTGTTGAACCTCCGAGTATTGTGAAAGTTCCACGGCAATTTATAATAGGCACCACACCTATTGAATCATAAATAGCAACATCGCTAACCAAATTCTCAGCTGCTGATAAAGGCGAAATATCACCCAATGCATTACCAAAAACCGATTCACTTGCTAATAGACTACTAGCTACGGGAATAACACCTAATTGCTTAATAATTTCTCTTCTTTTCATAAATCTTACTGTGTTTTTAAAGCATTAGTATTTCTAAATATAATCATTTTTTATCCCACCATAATTTAGAGTTATTTTATTACCTCCCTCCATTTCTTGTAACGCCAGGGCTCCAGCTAATCCTTCCCGGTTAGTATCTGCTTCTAAATCTGGATATTTAATTTATCAAAAAATAAAAAATGATTAAACTAATGTCCTTAAATTATATAGGTCAACCCATTAATATTGCGAAGATTAACTATAAACTTAATAATCTTGGATAGAAAAATCTTAATTTTAGATATATGTGAATTACTATTCAAATAATGCGAAAATCAAAAAAGCCTCTCGATTTCTCGAAAGGCTTGACTTTGTTGTTGTGGTCCCACATGGACTCGAACCATGGACCACCTGATTATGAGTCAGGTGCTCTAACCAACTGAGCTATAGGACCGATTTTCAGTAAAATTAATGCGTAATCGCAAAAACTATCCTGAAAAGGTTGGCAAATTTACGCATTACCACCAACTACGCAAAATAATGCTGTTTCATTTCGTGATAAAATTTAAACTTTAATTAAAAAAGTTGAAAAATAGTGGTTATTCAGGCACCTCTTGACATAGTTCTATTAAAATTCCGTTTGCCGATTTTGGATGAACAAAAGCCACTAATTTATTATCAGCGCCTTTTTTGGGCACATCATTTAGTAGTGTGAAACCTTCCTTTTTCAAGCGAGCCATTTCAGCAAAAATATCAGTAACAGCAAAGGCTACGTGATGCACACCTTCCCCTTTTTTCTCAATAAACTTAGCAATAGCACTTTCATCTGACGTAGCTTCAAGTAGTTCAATTTTATTAGGTCCAGCTTTAAAAAAAGAAGTTCGAACTCCTTCAGAAGCTACTTCTTCAATTTTATAATGCGCAGTGCCCAATAATTTCTCAAATAGTAGATTTGAAGCCTCTAAGTTTTTTACAGCAACCCCTAAATGTTCGATTTTCTTCATGTTTCTTATAATAAGCACCTAATATATTTTCGCAACACCCTCAAAATTACGATTTTGATAGGTACAACAATAGTTCTTGGTTATCGAATATATCGTATTTTTGTGGCATGGAAACGCAACGACAGAAGAAGATAGCAGGAGTTATTCAAAAAGACATGGCCGATATTCTTCAACGTGCTGCTACTGATGGCGGCCTAAAAGGAATATTAATTTCAGTTACTAAGGTATCTGTAACTACAGATTTGTCTATTGCTAAGGTGTACCTAAGCATTTTTCCAGTAAAATCTGGGGCAGAATTATTAAAAGGAATCCAAAGCAATCAACCCTTAATAAAACACGAATTAGCACAACGTACTAAGCATCAACTTAGAAGAGTGCCAGCTTTACAATTCTATATTGATGACTCCTTAGATTACATCGAGAATATAGAAAAATCTTTAAAAGGCGATGAAAATCCTATAGAGAATCGCGACTTGCTTGACAAAAGAAGGAAAATTTGAATTTCACCTATTACATCGCGCAACGTTATGTACGGTCTAAAAGCAGCCAAAATGCTGTAAATATTATTAATTTCATTACCTTTTTAGTTACCGTAATAGGCTCTGCGGCTTTATTTATTGTTCTTTCTGGATTTTCAGGGTTAAAAACTTTTAGTCTTTCATTTAGTAATTCTTTTGATCCAGATTTAAAAGCATTACCCGCTACCGGCAAGTTTTTTTCAATACCTAAAGAAGCAACGGAAGCCTTAAATAATCTAGATGATATTGCCTCGTATTCGCGAGAAATAGAAGAGAAAGTATACCTCACACATAAAGAAACTGGTGATATTGCTAATATAAAGGGAGTAGATAAAGCCTATGAAAAAACTATTGGCGTAGATAGCACTATAATTTCTGGAAACTGGACTATTGATGAAAAAAGGGGAGTTGCTGGAATTGGAATTATGCGATTACTTAATTTAACTCAAAATCAATTTCGAAACCCTTTAGTTATTCTAGTTCCCAAACCTGGTAAAGGATCTTTATCTCAACAAACTAGTCCTTATAATGAATTACCAATGGTTATTGGTGGTATTTATTCTGTGGAAGAAAATTTAGACAAAAAATACATTTTTACAGACATCGCTACAGTACAACATCTTTTAGAGAAAGATAGCACACAGGTGTCTGGTTTAAACTTTAAACTAAAAGATGCGAAAAACATTACGGCAGCAAAAGCTGAAATTAAAAACATATTTGGAGACACTGTAATTCTAAAAGATCGACAGGAACTAAATAGTTCTTTACATCGAATGCTAAATACTGAAAATTTAGCCACCTATCTAATTTTCACCTTGGTATTAGTGGTAGCTTTATTTAATGTGGTAGGCGCAATAATTATGATGATTTTAGATAAGTTGAGTAACTTAAAAACCATGTATAATTTTGGGGCTACCTTAAAAGAACTCCGACGAATCTACTTCATACAAGGAATGTTGGTAACCGGAGCAGGCGGATTAATCGGCGTATTAATTGGAATAATACTAATTAGCTCTCAATTATTATTTGGATGGGTAAAAATTGGTTATATCGATTACCCTGTTGAATTAAAACTTATTAATATTCTAGTGGTTTTAGCGACAATTTTTGTGCTCGGAATACTAGCGTCTAAAATTGCAAGTAGCAGAATAAATAAGAAATTAATCGCGCCTTAATTTTAAGGATTAAGTTCAAATTGGTGGTCACCAAACTTTTCTAACACTTCATCAAATGCCGCGAAAACATCTGGCGATTCATCACTAGTAACCATTTTCATTCGATAGGGTTTAAAATCTGGAATACCTTTAAAATAATTGGTGTAATGTCTTCTAGTTTCAAAAACACCTAGCTTCTCCCCTTTCCAATCTATTGCCATTTGCAAATGCCGACGTGCAGCTTCAACACGTTCTTTCATTGTAGGTGGCGCTAATTTTTTGCCTGTTTTAAAAAAATGTTTTACTTCATTAAAAAACCAAGGATTACCAATACTTGCGCGCCCAATCATAGCACCATCGAGCCCATACTCATCGCGCATTTTTTTAGCAGCCTCAGGTGTATTCACATCACCATTACCAAAAACTGGAATATGCATACGTTGATTATTTTTAACCTCAGCAATAGGGTTCCAATCGGCATTACCTTTATACATTTGTGCACGAGTACGACCATGAATTGCAATTGCTTTACAACCCACATCTTGGAGACGCTCAGCCACCTCAACAATCATTATAGAATCGTCATCCCATCCCAATCTAGTTTTAACTGTAATGGGTAGTTTAGTGCGTTCAACCATAGCTTTGGTTAATGAAACCATTAAATCAATATCTTTTAATATTCCTGCTCCAGCTCCTTTGCTAACCACCTTTTTTACGGGACATCCAAAATTAATATCAATAATATCCGGATTTGATTTTTCAACAATCTCAACAGACTGCAACATAGAATCGAGATTAGCTCCGAAAATTTGAATACCTACAGGGCGCTCTTTTTCGTAAATATCTAATTTCATTACGCTTTTAGCTGCATCTCTAATTAGACCTTCAGAAGAAATAAACTCTGTATAGACCACATCGGCGCCTAGTTCTTTACACAAGGCACGAAAAGGTGGGTCACTTACATCTTCCATAGGTGCAAGAAGCAACGGAAATTCTGGAAGTTCTATGTCTCCTATTTTAAGCATTTATTCATTTTTATGGGATACAAATTTACATTATTTTAAAAGGTAAATAGCACTTAAAATAAGTTCGCGCTTTCTTCATGAATCAATACAAATAGCTTGCTTTTTTAGATAATAGTACAAACAATACTATATGGTAATTCTAAAAAGGTATTTGCTATTCGCCCGTTTTAAAATAATGTATCTTTGCAGGCTATAAATAGTGTATTTGCAAAATTAAACTCCCGAAAGTTAGGGACCGCGCCCATGAAGAACATTCGAAACTTCTGTATAATTGCCCATATCGACCACGGAAAAAGCACCTTGGCCGATCGTTTGTTAGATTTTACGGGTTCTGTTACAGATCGTGAAAAACAAGACCAACTTTTAGATAGTATGGACTTGGAGCGAGAACGGGGAATTACCATTAAATCGCATGCCATACAAATGGATTACGAATTTGAAGGTGAAAAATATGTTTTGAATTTAATTGATACTCCTGGGCATGTTGATTTCTCTTACGAGGTGTCTCGTTCTATAGCGGCCTGTGAAGGAGCTTTATTAATTGTAGATGCAGCACAAAGTATTCAGGCACAAACAATTTCTAATCTATACTTAGCATTAGAAAACGACTTAGAAATAATCCCTGTTTTAAATAAGGTGGATTTGCCTAGTGCAAATCCAGAAGAAGTAACTGATGATATTGTTGAGCTACTAGGATGCAAGCCAGAGGAAGTAATACATGCCAGCGGTAAAACTGGTTTTGGAGTAGGTGATATTTTAGAAGCTGTTATCAATCGTATTCCAGCTCCTGAAGGTAATGTAGACGAACCTTTACAAGCATTGGTTTTTGATTCTGTTTACAATCCTTTTAGAGGGGTAGAAACATATTTTAGAGTTATAAATGGTGAGATTAAAAAAGGTCAAAAAATAAAGTTTGTTGCTACTGACAAAAGTTATTTTGCTGATGAAGTCGGCACCTTAAAGCTAAGTCAGGTTGTAAAACAAAGTGTAAAGGCTGGTGATGTTGGTTATTTAATAACAGGAATAAAAGATGCACGTGAAGTAAAAGTAGGTGATACTATTACCGATTCTGCCAACCCAACTAAAAATGCTATTGAAGGTTTTGAAGATGTAAAACCAATGGTTTTTGCCGGAATTTATCCTGTAGATACAGATGAATTTGAAGAATTACGTTCTTCTATGGAGAAATTACAATTAAATGACGCCTCTTTAGTTTTTGCACCAGAAAGCAGTGCAGCCCTTGGTTTTGGTTTTCGTTGTGGATTCTTAGGAATGTTACATATGGAGATTATCCAAGAACGTCTTGAGCGTGAATTTAACATGACAGTAATAACTACAGTGCCTAACGTTAGCTATCACGCATTTACACGCAAAGATCCAGAAACACCTCTTATAGTAAATAATCCTACAGATTTACCGGATCCATCGAGCATCGATCGTGTTGAAGAACCTTATATCAAAGCCACGATTATTACTAAATCTGATTTCGTAGGCAATGTAATGTCATTATGTATAGAAAAGAGGGGGCAAATAACCAATCAGACCTATCTCACCACAGAACGTGTAGAGCTTAGTTTTGATATGCCTTTGGCGGAAATTGTATTCGATTTTTATGATCGACTTAAAACTGTTTCTAAAGGATATGCTTCTTTTGATTATGCCCCTATTGGAATGCGCGTTTCAAAATTAGTACGCGTTGATATCTTATTAAATGCTCAGCCAGTAGATGCACTTTCTGCTTTAATACATGCTGATAATGCAGTACATATTGGCAAAAAAATGTGCGAAAAATTAAAAGAATTAATACCGAGACAACAGTTTGACATTCCTATTCAAGCTGCCATTGGCGCCAAAATAATCTCTAGGGAAACTACAAAAGCATTACGTAAAGATGTAACAGCAAAATGTTACGGTGGTGACATTTCTAGAAAACGTAAGCTTTTAGAGAAGCAGAAAAAGGGTAAAAAGCGTATGCGTCAAGTAGGAAATGTAGAGGTACCTCAAGAAGCTTTTATGGCTGTTTTAAAATTAAATGATTAAATAAACCCACCGAGTTTTTCTGTATTTAACATTGTAGAAATTTTCTTACTTTTTATATGTGTCGTACAATTTTTTACGACCTATTTAGTTTATATAAAAAAGTACGCCCAAAATGACCACCTACATTGCCCAATTCGTCGCTAAACACCGAATTATTCAAATAGAACAAAATTCAATTTTTACCTGGCGACAAGAAAGTGGAGATATTGATGAATCTTTATTAGCAGATAAAATTAGAAGAGAGTCTGCTATTCATTTTTACAGATTAGTTGCTGGCTCAAACTACCAAATAAATACAGAAGATATTTCTATTAGTGTTTGGAAAACAATGGTATTTTAAATCCTAGCTTTTTATTAACTTCATTGCCAAAATAAACTAGCAATGAGGTCCTTTCAAATATATATTTTTCTTTTACTTCCTTCTCACTTTTTAATTGGACAATCTTCACTTGAAAACGTTCCGCAATGGAACACAATTGAAATAACATTAACTTCAGAAGACAATTATAAGAACAGCTATACGGATGTAGACGCATGGGCCATTTTTCAGAATGAAAAAAATGAAGAATTTAAAAGACCCGCATATTGGGATGGCGGAAATATTTGGAAAATACGTTTTGCTCCAAACGATAGTAACACTTCATGGACATGGAAATCGTTTGCATCTAATATCAATGATAATGGCTTACACAATCAAAAAGGAAAATTTAAATCAGTAAAGAATACTAATTCTAATGAACTAATAACAAAAGGACTTTTAAAGATGTCTAATGGTCATAGGAATATTGTTCATAACGCTGGACAACCTTTTTTAATGATTGGTGATACACCTTGGGCCATGCCTTTTCGTGCTACCAAAGAACAGGTTGAATATTATGCTAAAGAAAGGTTAGAAAAAGGATATAATACTGCTCTGTTAATGACTTTACAACCAGACATGAAAGCAGAAGGACCTAATAAACGAAATACAGAATTAGGATTTAAAAGAGCTTTTGAAGATTTATCGTCCGGGCATCTAAATAAAATTAACATAGATTACTTTAAATACTACGATGAAATAATTGAGACACTTATCAATCATGAAATTGTTCCAGTACATCAACCAGTTTTTCATGGTTTTGGATGGAAAGGTCTAGATGTTTTAGGTAAAACTATTGCACCAGATGAGTATGTCCGTTACTGCAAATATTTACTGGCTCGATATGGAAGTAAACCTGCAATTTGGTTACTTGGTGGAGACCATAACGGTAAAGACCCTGGCGTACTTGAAAGCGGAGAAATGTTTGAGGAATGGGACTGTTATGCACAACCCACGGGCATTCATTACAATCCCTGTGATGATTATTTAGCTGATTGGGCAAATGGTGACAAAGAACATTGTTTTCATTATAATAAAACTTTTCAAGAAAAAGAATGGTTAGACTTTCAATGGGCTCAAACTGGGCATGATGGAGCACACCTCTATCATAAGGTAGAACGCATGTACAACAATTTACCAATAAAAGGAGCTGCAAATGGTGAACCAACTTATGAGGGAATGCGAGATGGCACAAAAGGTTTAGGATGGTGGCAAGGTGAGGAAGCTTGGATGCAATTAATGCATGGTGGTACTATGGGAGTTGTCTATGGTGCAGCCACACTTTGGCAATGGAAGATATCTGCAACAGAAAAGGGGTGGGAATCTTGGACCGACCAAGCCACTTCATGGAAAGAAGCTATGAAATTAAAAGGTTCAATTTATGTTGGTCTTGTTGGTAAAATATTAAAAGAATATGACCTTACAGATATAGAAAAACGTTGGGACCTGTCTAACAACAAACCTTTATTAGCTAAAAACAAAGAACTCTACATATCTTACTTAAATAATGGAGGTGACATTGAAATAAAAAACATACCCTTAGGTTTAAAATATCACTGGGCTAACCCTAAGACCGGGGAAACATTACCATTAAAGAAGGTTGTGAATTCAAAATTCTCCGCTCCAGATAAGAATCCATGGGTTCTTATTATAAACAAGTAAAATAATTATTCCTTTTCAGCGGAGTCAATGGTAGTGTCTACATCAAACATTTTGCCCAAATAAACTAGTTGGTATCCTTCTTTAATGTCATCAAATTCTTTACTAAAGGAAGATATAATTTTTAATTCTCCCTCTTTAGTTTTTAAGAACATAGGTACAATATTACCATCTGCTTTTGTTATTTCAATAAGGCCATCATAATGTTCTTGATCATGTATTTCAATTTCATGAATAGCAGGATAACTTCTTGCTGTTTCCGTTAATTTCACGAAATCATCTGTATGCGAAAATAGTCCTTCTTTTGGGTTGTTTTCTGGATCAACCATTTCATCAGCATTTACCAATCTAAAGGAGCCATTTTCTCCAAATCTTTTGCCAAATTTATTTACAGCATACTTATTTATATCTGAATTGCCCGTTAAAGCCATCAGATATCCTACGTCATTAAGTTCAATATTATCGGCTAATGAATCGGAATAAATATTTGCGGAAAAAGCTTCGAGCCCTAATTTCTGAGCTTTATTAACATTGGTTTGATTGTTGTCTATTAATACAACATGTCGATCATTATTTTTTAAGTACTCCCCTATTAATCTTGATACTTTAGAAGCTCCGATAATTACTATTCCTTCAGATTTATTTAAGAAAACTCCAACCATTTTAGCAAACAATCGTGCTGTAGTTGCATTTAGTAATACGGTACCCAAAACAATCATAAATACCAATGGGGTAATATATTCCGCACCTTGTTCTCCTCTAGCTATCAATTTAGATCCAAAAAGTGAAGCAATACCAGCCGCTACTATTCCACGTGGACCTACCCATCCTATAAACAATTTTTCATTGAATTTAAGATTAGACCCAGCGGCACTTAAAAATACTCCTAGCGGTCTTATAAGAAAAACAATAACACAGAATAGTAGCCCTGTTTTCCAATTATAAATAAGTTCGAGATCTGAAATATTGATGTTTGCGGAAAGAAGAATAAAAAGTATAGAAATGAGCAATACACTTAACGATTCTTTAAAATATAGAAGTTCTTTTAAGTTAGGTAAATCCATATTTCCAAGTACCATTCCCATAACTACTACGGCTAATAAACCAGATTCATGGGCGAATATGTCTGACTGCACAAAAACCAACAATACAACAGAGAGTGATACAACATTTAATAAGTAATGCGGAATGAAATTCTTCTTTATTGCAAAAGCAAGTGCATGTGCAAAAGTAAATCCGAATGTAAATCCGAATAGTAGAATTTTACCAAACTCAATTATAGCCGTAAGTGTATAGGCTTGTCCTTCGCCCACACTTATAAACTCATAAACCAAGACGGCAGCCAATGCACCAATAGGGTCTATTAAAATACCTTCCCACTTTAAAACGGCAGAAATATCATTCTTTAAAGGAATATTTCTTAGAATAGGTGTAATAACAGTTGGTCCAGTAACGATGATTAATGCTGAGAACAAAAATGAAATCTGCCAGCTAAGTTCAAAAATAAAATGGGTAGCAACACCTGCGCAAATAAATGTCACCAGACTACCTAGCGTAATAAGTTTCGTAATAACAGGGCCAACATTTCTTATTTCTGAACGTTTTAAGGTAAGTCCGCCTTCAAATAATATAATACTAATGGCAAGTGAAACGAAATAATACAAACCTTCGCCTGGAAAAAGTCCTTTTTCACCATTCCAAATTGGCTCAATAATTTTCTCTCCTCCTTCTGTGTATAAAGTGGAAATAGGGCCAACAAATAAGCCTATTAAAATAAGGGGTAAAATAGCAGGCAATTTCAAGCGCCAAGCAACCCATTGCGCAATAATTCCTAAAATTATTATTCCAGCTAATTCTACCATTTGGTTATTTTTTTGAAAAATACCTTTTTATTTTGCATTTAGCAATTGGATAATCCAAGAATTTCTTTCATTAATAAAATCTTATCTTGGGCCTTCAGTTCTAAAAAATGATTCGTAAAATAGAACCTTTTAAAACTTTACTCTTCGGTTTTGCATTTTCGCCCAATCTTAAAGCCAATATAGCAGAAACTTCAAGGCTTGCAGCTTTTTTTGATGCAAAACTTATACTACTTCATGTAGGTTCTAAAACAGATAATAAGGCGAGTCAAGTTAATACCATTTTAAACGAGTTAAGTGTTGATACAACTACTGTAGAAATTGTTTGGAAAGAAGGCAATCCTGTTGATGTCATTCTTGAATCATGCCAGGTTTTTAATATTGACCTCTTAATACTTGGAGCACAGCAACAAGAGAATGTTTTTCAGTTTTATGTCGGTTCTATTGCCAGAAAACTAACGCGTAAAGTTTGTTGTTCTGTAATGTTGTTAATTAAACCCGCATTAGAACGCGTGCCTTGTAAACATGTAGTCGTAAATGGACTGGATGCCCCAGACACAGCCTTAGCAATTACAAATGCATTTTACGTTGCTAATTGTTTAGCCGTGCAGAAAGTAACAATTGTTGAGGAGATTGAACAAAAAGAAATACATGTAAGAGTAGAAGATGATCGCTCGTTGAAAAAAGCAAATATTGTAAAAGCGAGGTTGCGAGAACGTGAAAACCATAGAGTAAGAAGTATAATAGCAAAACTTCCGGATAATTTAACTGAAGACATTAACATAAAAATGCAGAGTATTTTTGGCAAACGAGGATATTCCATAGGCCATTATGCCGAAGTAGCTCGAGCTGACTTACTTGTAATGAATGCCCCAGAAAAAACGAGCATTTTTGATCGCATTTTTCCCCATGACCTAGAGCATATTTTATCAGACTTACCAACCGACCTTTTAATCATTAGAAACCGCGTTTGACAGCAAAAAAAAATACCAGTAATAACTTTATAGCCTCTTTGCCAAAGAATATTTTTTCTGGTTTTGTGGTTTCACTAATCGCAATGCCATTAGGTTTAGGTTTAGCTTTAGCAAGTGAAGCTCCACCAATTTCTGGAATTATTGCGGCCGTAGTAGGAGGTATCGTAGTTGCACTTTTAGGTGGTTCAAACGTAACTATTGCTGGCCCAGGCAATGGCTTAGTTATAGTATTACTTGGAGCAATTACGACTTTGGGTGGTGGCAACATGTACCAAGGATATTTATTTACACTTGCCGCAATTGTTTTTTCGGGAATACTCATGCTGCTTTTAGGCTTCTTAAAAATGGGTCGATTGGCCGACTTTTTTCCTGCTTCTGCAATCGAAGGAATGCTAGCCGCTATAGGACTTGGTATACTTTCCAAGCAATTTCATATTATGATAGGTCATAATAATGAGCATGGCAGCATAATCTCCTTACTAGCTCAAATACCAAATGGTATTATAAATTTGTATCAAGACTATCATATAGAAGAGCTAATTGCTGCAGGTATTGGTGTAATTGCATTATTAATAATGATTTATTACTCTAAAATTCGGAATGCATATTTTCAACTTATTCCGGCACCTATGTGGATTTTAATTCTAGCAGTGGGATTGAGCTACTTATTTTCTTGGCTAAATATTCCATACCCCATGGAGTCGGAGTTTTTAGTTAGTATACCTGAAAACGTGCTTTCAAATTTAGCTTTCCCAGATTTCTCCAAAATTTTGGATACCGATTTTATTGTGGCTGTTTTTGCTATCACTTTAATTGCAAGTATAGAGTCGCTTTTAAGCATTAAGGCTGTAGATAAATTAGACCCATTAAGTAGGCGTTCAAATGTAAACAAGGATTTAAAAGCACTTGGCTTAGCAACTGTAATCAGCGGTATGCTCGGTGGATTAAATGTGGTAGCAGTTATAGCAAGGAGTTCTGTAAACGTAAATAACGGAGCAACAAATAGATCTGCAAACTTTTTTCATGCCTTATTTTTAGGAATACTTGTACTTCTTTTTCAAGAACAACTTCGTAAAATACCGTTAGCTGCATTAGCAGCAATTTTAGTGTACACTGGTTATAAGCTAGCAACACCTAAAACTTTTGGTAAAATTGCAAAAATAGGACGCGAGCAGATAGTAATTTTCCTAGCCACTTTAATTACAACTTTATTTACTAATCTAATAACAGGTATTAGTGTCGGTATTATGGTTACTTTCTTCATTCATGTAGTAATGAATAAAAGCTTTTCATTGTTTCTAAGTCATTTGAGTAAACCAAATATTTTAATGTTTAAAGAGCCCGATGAAGGAAATTACTACATCAACTTAAAACATTTTAGCAGTTTTCTTAACTTTTATAAACTTAAGAACAAGCTAGATGCGGTGCCTGAAAATGAACATGTAGTTATAGATTTTTCACTATGTAATTTTGTCGATCACACTGTTATGGAAGGCCTTGAAAATTATGCTGACACCTTCGCGAAAAAAGGTGGAAGTCTTGAAATAATAGGACTTGACAAACATGGTGCGGAAACAAAACACCCATTTGCAAGTAGAATTATTGTACCCTTAGCGAAACTAAACCCTATAGAACGTTTTTTTACTAAAAGACAGGAACAATTAAAGGCAAGTGCAAAAGAATTACAATGGGCTTATAATGCCAAAAAGAATACTGAAACTCGTTTTTTACAAGACTTTGTATTCTTCAGAACAAGACAAATTCCATATCTATACAACGTACTTGCAGGGAAAGAATCAAAATACAAAGTTTTTGATCTAGAATTTACAGAAGGTGCCTTTATTGCTAGAGAAGTTGTAAAGACTACGGTAATGAAAATTGAGCTAAAAACAAAGTTGCCAATATTCACACTTGATAAAGAAGACGGGCTTCTTTACCTAATGTATGGTATAGCAGGATTTAAAAGCATAGACATTAAAAACCATCCAGATTTTAATAAACGTTTTTATCTTAGTTGTGAAAATAAAAAGCAAGTTCACGAACTCTTTACAGATGAACTTGTACTTTTCTTTGAAAGCAATCCGTATTATCATGTAGAGTCTAATGGTACCTCGCTGCTTATTACCAAGAAAGAGCGTCTGCTAAGCGTACAAGAAATCAAAGCCCTAATTTTTTATGGTAAGCGATTAACATCATTAGTTGAAAAGTTTAACAACTAGTTCTGTAAATACAATTTTCTCGATTCGAATTTCTACTTTTACAAAATGCAATTATATACTGTAGAAGCTGGTAATTTTAAGTTAGATGGTGGAGCTATGTTTGGCGTTGTCCCGAAAACAATTTGGAACAGAACCAATCCTGCTGATTCTAATAATATGATTGACATTGCAACCCGATGTTTATTGATAGAAGATGATAATAAGCTTATTCTAATTGATAATGGAATGGGTGCTAAACAATCTAATAAGTTTTTTAATTATTATTATCAATGGGGTGATTATTCATTAGACGCTTCATTAAAAAAGAATGGTTTTCATCGTGATGATATTACCGATGTTTTTATGACTCACTTACATTTTGATCATTGTGGCGGTAGCATTCAATGGAATGCCAAAAGAACAGGATACGAACCAGCTTTTAAAAACGCAACATTTTGGACAGATAAGAGTCATTGGCAATGGGCAATTAAGCCAAACCCCCGTGAAAAGGCTTCCTTTCTAAAGGAAAATCTTTTACCAATGGAAGAAAGCGGTCAACTTAAATTTATTAATAGAGGTGAAACGATGTTCTTACAAAATTCTGAATTGGGTTTTGATATTTTATTTGCCGATGGCCATACAGAAAAGCAAATGTTACCACTAATAAATTACAAGGGCAAGACTTTAGTGTTTGCCGCAGATTTAGTTCCAACTGTTGGTCATATCCCTGTTCCTTATTTAACAAGTTATGATACTCGCCCATTATTAACTATGACAGAAAAAGAGCAATTTCTCAATCATGCCGTCGATAAGAATATCTATTTATTTTTTGAACATGACGCTCATAATGAAATTTGTACCTTGCAGGCCACAGAAAAAGGGCCTAGACTAGATAAAACGTATACATTTAATGAGTTATTTAATTAAAATACCAGTTGGTTTATTGTTTGTTGTTTTTGCGACTTCTTGTAAAGCACAAAACATTCAAAGCAGTGATTTTACCCCCGAATTTTCTTTTACTAAAGGTATTGAAGGTCCAGCAGTAGATGTAAATGGCAATCTTTATGCAGTTAATTTTAAGGAAGAGGGCACAATAGGTATTGTTGATGCTAATGGCGTTGGTTCTGTTTTCGTAAACCTTCCGGAAGGAAGTGTTGGTAACGGAATTCGTTTCGACAAAGAAGGCAATATGTTTATTGCAGATTACAAAGGTCACAATGTGTTAACTGTAAAAAAAGGGGCAAAAGAGGTTACTGTTTGGGCGCATAATAGTGAAATGAGTCAGCCTAATGATTTAGCCTTAGCCCCAAATGGCACTATTTACCTCAGCGATCCAAATTGGGCAGAAAGTACAGGCAAAATATGGATGGTTAATTCATCCAAAGAAATAATTCTTTTAGAAAAAAACCTTGGCACCGTAAATGGCATTGAAGTAAGCCCAGATGGAACTAAACTTTACATCAACGAGTCAATACAGCGTAACATATGGCAATATGATATTAAGGATGATGGTACAATTACAAATAAGAAAATGTTTATGACTTTTCCAGATTATGGCATGGACGGTATGCGTTGTGATGTTAAGGGAAATTTATACATAACCCGATATGACAAAGGCACTGTTTTAATTGTATCCCCTGCTAAAAAAATCTTAAAAGAAGTACATTTGAAAGGAAAAAAGCCCTCAAACATTACCTTTGGAGGTCCTGATGGAAAAACTTGTTATGTTACAATGGCTGACAGGGGTTGTTTCGAAACATTTCAAGCACTTAATTCAGGAGCATTTTATAAAAGAATACACTAACATAAACACGATTTAATGACAAGTTCTATTTACAAGTCTGCCCTCGGGCTTTTTGTAGCAACGCTATTTTTCGGTTGCGGCGCTACAACTTTGGTCTCTACTCCTATCGAGAGTATAGATACTACTCCAATGAAAATTACAGACCTAACCGATGCTGAGAAAAAGAATTGGGGTCATTTAGATTTAGTAGGTGATACCATTCCAGGTATGAGTGTTGATAAGGCATACAAAGAAATTATTGGCAATAAAAAAGGGCAAAAAGTTATTGTTGCCGTTCTTGATTCTGGAATGGATTTAAAACATGAAGATTTAGACGATGTGCTATGGACGAACAAAGGTGAAAGAGCTGGTGATGGTATAGACAATGACAAAAACGGTTATATAGACGATATTCATGGTTATAACTTTTTAGGAGATTCGTATAACGAACAACTGGAAGCCACTAGAATAGTTAAATTAAAAATAGGTAGTACTTCAATGCAAGCAAAAGCGAAAGCTGAAGTAGAGGCAAAATACGCGAAAGCAGTTGAAAGCAAACAACAGTATGAGCAATTTTTACAAGCAGTAAAAAATGCAGATGAAGCAGTAAAAAAACATCTCGGAAAAAGCGATTATACAAAAAAAGAAATGTCTTCCATTACAGCAAGTGATGAAGCCATGCAACAGAACAAAGCTATTTTGACGCAAGCATATACTCATGCCGATAGTCCGTCGGATTTCATGAAGCTTCTCGAAGAAGCCATAACTCATTTTGCGGATCAAGCTAACTATAACTACAATGTTAATTTTGATGGTAGAACAATTGTAGGTGATAACCCATACGACATAACTGATACAAAATACGGAAACGGAAACCCTCAAAACACAACAAAAGGTGAAAGTCATGGAACGCATGTGGCTGGAATAATTGGTGCTGAAAGAAATAATGGAAAAGGTGCCAATGGTGTAGCAAATAATGTTGAAATTATGAGTATTCGTGCAGTACCTAACGGAGATGAATACGATAAGGATATTGCTTTAGGTATACGTTATGCGGTAGACAACGGCGCAAAAATAATTAATGGTAGCTTCGGAAAGGGTTTCTCTCCAAATGCGCAATGGGTTTATGATGCTATTAAATATGCAGCTTCTAAGGATGTGCTTTTTGTTCATGCAGCAGGTAATGATGGTGTTAATTTAGATGACCCAAATGAACCCAATTTTCCAAATGACGCCGTAAATAATGGTGCTGAAATTTCAGACAATGTAATTACAGTAGGAGCATTAGCTCCTAAATACGGATCAGAAATGCTAGCTACTTTTTCGAATTACGGGGCTATTAATGTTGATGTTTTTGCGCCAGGAGACGAAATATATTCTACCATGCCTAATAACGAGTATGATTACCAAGGTGGTACTTCTATGGCATCACCATCGGTTGCAGGTGTAGCAGCATTAATTCGTTCACAATATCCAAAATTGACCGCTTCTCAAGTGAAACATATTATTCTTGATTCAGGACTTGCACCTAAAACAAAATTAATTCTTGGTGGAGACACTTCTAAAACCGGCACAATGGATGAAGTTTCTACATCAGGAAAAATAGTAAACGCTTACAATGCCCTTATAATGGCGAAAGGAGTTTCAGCAGGAAAAATAAGATTATAAAATACCATGGAGTATAATAAAATAAAATTTTCAGTACTTACAATCATTTCATTTGCATTTTGCGTTAGTTTAAATGCTCAAGATGCTTGTTACTGGCAGCAAAAAGTTGACTACACAATGGATGTTGACGTAGATGTTAAAAACTACCAATATTCAGGCACACAAAAGTTAGTCTATACAAATAATTCTAATGATGAATTGTCACGCGTGTATTATCATTTATTTTTCAATGCCTTTCAACCTGGTAGTGAAATGGATATGCGCCTTCAAAATATTTCTGATCCAGACGGAAGAATGGTTACGGAAGATAAAAAGAGTAGAATAGCTACACTTACGGAAAGTGAAATTGGTTATTTACATGTTCAAACATTAACACAAGACGGTATTAAAGTCTCATTTAATGAAGAAGAAACAATACTTGTTGTTGAATTGGCTAAACCAATTCCCCCTGGAGGTAAAACAACTTTTGACATGACTTTTAAGGGTCAAATACCTGTACAAATTAGAAGAGCTGGGCGTAATAATAAAGATGGCGTTGCGCTATCTATGAGTCAGTGGTATCCCAAACTAGCAGAATATGATTTTGAAGGTTGGCATGCTGACCCATACATCGCAAGAGAATTTCATGGGGTTTGGGGTGATTTTGATGTTAAACTTACACTAGACAAAACATATACTGTAGGTGGAACCGGGTATTTGCAAAATCCACAAGAAATAGGCCATGGGTATGAGACTCCTGGTAGTAAAGTAAAAAAACAAAGAGGCAAAACATTAACATGGCATTTTAAAGCACCTATGGTGCATGATTTTATGTGGGCTGCTGATCCCGAATACGTTCATGATACTGTACAAATGACCGATGGGCCAACACTGCATTTTTTATATAAAAACGATGAGAAATTCCAAAAAACCTGGAAAGATGTTCAGCCCCTCACCGAAAAAGCAATGAATTTTTTTAGTAAAAACATTGGTAAATATCCTTATGATCAATATTCTGTAATTCAAGGTGGTGATGGTGGAATGGAGTATGCCATGGCAACACTTATTACTGGAGGAGATAAACCAGGTAGTGTTATTGGTACAATGATTCATGAATTAGCACATTCGTGGTTTCAACATATTCTAGCCACAAATGAATCGAAACATGAATGGATGGATGAAGGTTTTACTACATTCATTTCCTCATTATGTAGTAACGAAATAAGAGAGCAGAACAAAGACAACCCTTTTGAAAGTTCATATAAGGGATATTATTATCTAATAAAGACTGGTAAAGAGCAACCTCAAACTACACATTCCGATCGTTACAACGAAAATATGCCATACAGCATAGCTGCCTATAGTAAAGGCGCTATCTTTCTATCACAACTAGGCTACGTTATTGGCCAGGATAAATTAATGAAGACTATTCAAAAATATTATGAAGACTTCAAGTTTAAGCATCCCACTCCTAACGACATAAAAAGGTCTGCAGAGAAAGTGTCAAACATAGAATTAGATTGGTATTTAACTGATTGGACGCAAACAACTAACACCATTGATTATGCTATTAGTGACGTTGTTTCTGAAGGAGCTAAAACCAAGGTTAGCATGTCTAGAATCGGGCAAATGCCAATGCCAATAGATGTTTTAGTAGTTTATAATGATGGTTCGCAAGAAACTTTCTATGCGCCATTACGCATGATGCGTGGTGAGAAAACAAATCCTTATCCTCAATTAGAACGTACAGTTCTTCCCGATTGGCCATGGGCAAACCCTTCTTATACTTTTAAAATCAACAGATCGCAAACAGAAATTAAAGCAATTGTAATCGACCCTTCTCAATTAATGGCTGATATAAATGCAGAAAACAATGTTTGGGAATCAGAGTAATTAAAGCATTCTCAATAAGTTAAATGAGCGTGCATTAAAATTTAACACGAACTACAAATGGATTCGTCTCACACTTCTGTGTCTTTAGAAAAATCAGAAGAGAATAATTTTTCTTTTCCAAGAAAAGAGAAACTAAAGAGCCGTAAGTTAATTGACCAACTTTTTTTAGAAGGAAAATCGATAAAAGTAAAAAACGTTAAGCTTATCTATATAAAAACTGTTTTACCTGAAAACATACGTTTTCAGGTAGGCGTTACTGTGCCGAAAAAAAGTTTTAAAAGTGCTGTTAAACGAAATCGAATTAAAAGATTGCTTAGAGAAAGCTATCGACATAACAAACCGCACCTTTTTAACAATAGTAAAGGCAACTTTGCGTTTCTGTTTTTATACCTTGGTAAAGAAATGCCTGAATATCAAAGCGTAGAACATAATATTCAAGCGATACTTCTAAAATTTATTAAGCAAACAACAGATGAATAAGCTAATCAAAAAAAGAATTTTCATTCCCATAATTGCAGTTTCATTTCTTGTAATGGGGAGTGGCTTTATTAAAAGTGATTTTTTTGAAATAGCTAAGCAAATAGAAATTTTCACGACGCTATTTAAAGAACTTAACATGAATTATGTTGATGAAACCAACCCTGGCGAGTTGATGGATACAGCTATTAAAAACATGTTGAATGATTTAGATCCTTATACTAAGTTTTTGAATGAACAAGATGTTGAAACTTATAGAATTAATAATACCGGGGAATATTCGGGAATTGGAGCAGTAGTACGTTCATATGATGATCGTCTATTAGTAATAGAGCCATACAAAGATTCTCCGGCAGACAAAGCAGGCCTAAAAGCAGGTGATGAAGTTATTAAAATAGGTGAGATAAATGTTTCGGACTTTGATGATAATGCAAGTGAATTATTAAAGGGTGCCAACAATACCTCAGTAGAAGTAACCTATAAAAGACAAGGAAAAACAAATACTACAACGGTTACTAGGGGTTCAATTGAAATTGACGCAGTTCCGTACTACAAAATGGCTGATGATAAAACAGGTTACATCGTTTTATCAAAATTTAATTCAAAGGCTTCTTCTCAAACAAAAGCAGCCTTGTTAGATTTAAAAGGACAAGGAGCAGAAAAATTAATTTTAGACTTAAGAGGTAATCCAGGTGGGTTATTGACCGAGGCAATTAATGTAACGAACCTATTCGTTCCTAAGGGGGAATTAATAGTAACAACTAAGTCTAAGGTTAAAAAGTTCAACCAACAATACAAAACAAAAAACAAAGCTGTTGACACAGAAATTCCCATTGTTGTTCTCATTGATGGCAGTAGCGCCTCAGCAAGTGAAATTGTATCAGGTAGTTTACAAGATTTAGATAGAGCGGTAGTTTTAGGCGCACGTAGCTTTGGCAAAGGTCTTGTTCAGCGTCCAATGAAATTAACCTATGGCACACAGCTTAAAGTAACCATTTCTCGATATTACACTCCGTCTGGCAGATGTATTCAATCTTTGGATTACTGGAATCGTGATGAAGAAGGGCATGCTGTAAAGAATACAGAGTTTAAAAATTTTAAAACCAAGAATGGTCGGAATGTAAAAGATGGTGGTGGAGTTTTGCCAGATTTAGAAATTGATGCAGTTAAGGCCAACGATATGACCAAAGCACTACTACATAATTTGGTAGTGTTTGATTATGCAACTCAATATTACTATCAAAATCAACTTGAAGATGTTTCCGATTTTAAATTCACCGATTCAGATTATGCAAACTTTAAAAACTTTGTGAGTGCTAGTAGCTTTTCTTTTGAAACGGAAACTGAAAAAACATTAAAAGAAGCTTTAGCTAACGATGAAGCTATTTTTGGAAATTCTTTAAAAGACGATTATAGTAAGCTTTTGGCTCAAATTCAACAAGGTAAAATTACAGCTCTTGCTAAGCATCAGAAGGAGATTCAAAAAAAATTAGAAGATGAAATTGTTAAGCGCTATTTCTATAGGGATGGACTTTATGATTATTATCTTCAAAACGATCAAGCTATTTTAGTAGCTACTTCACTTCTAGCAGACAATGCTAAATACACTGGTATTTTAAAATAATCTGTTCAGTACCATGAACAACTTCTTTAAAAACTTCCACGACTTTATTGAGTTAAATCCACACTATGGCAATTTAATAGCCGCTGCACTTTTTGGGTTATGTTTTGTTGGGTTTATTAGAAATTGGAATTGGGTTATGGAGCCCGGTGGTGGATGGATAAATATTGCTTGGTGGGAAAATACGGTTGGAAACAAAGCCGTTCGATGGTTTATGGGTATCCTTTGTTTTATAGCGATGGTTGGTTGTCTATATAGTTTTTATCAAGCAGAATTTTAGCTTAAAATCTACGTTACAAGCTCTTATTGCAGGGAAAGATGAAATACTAGAAAAAGCTATTCAATTTATAAATGTTTTTAACAGTACTTCTAATTTTCAACTACCACTGATATAAGTAGAAACAAAAAATCCGTAACTTCCTATTTCAACTTATTCTAAGTTTTAATGGCTGAAGTTTTATCACAAAAAGCAAATCTACTTTTCGATTTTAAATCTGTTTTAGGTGAAGGTCCGGTATGGGATTATCAAAATCAATTACTCTACTGGGTAGACATTGAAGGGTATAAGCTACATCAATATAATCCATCAACAAAAAAAACATACCATTGGGTGTTTGATGAAATGATTGGTGCCGCAATACCCCAAAAAAGCGGTCTACTTCTTTTGGCTATGGAAAAGGGTTTGGCCTCATTTAATACAGCAACAGAAAAATTAACAAAACATAACATTCTCGAAAATTCAGATTCGAAAATGCGATTTAATGATGGTAAAGTAGACCCTAACGGTAACTTTTGGTTGGGCACTATGGATAAAAATTGTGCCCCAAATGCTGGGAATTTATATAGGATTTCTCCAAAATTTGAAACAACCATACAAATTCAGAATACCTCTGTTTCCAATGGCTTAGCTTGGACCTCAGACAAGAATACGTTTTATTATATCGATAGTCCTACATTCAAGGTTCAAGCTTTTAATTTCAACTCGGAAAATAATACCATTTCAAAGCAACGAACTGTTATTAATGTTCCAGAAAAATTTGGCAGCCCCGACGGAATGTGCATAGACGAAGAGGATATGCTTTGGGTAGCGCATTGGGGAGGAAATTGTGTTCGCAGATGGAATCCCAAAACTGGTGAGGTTCTTGAAAAAATAGAAGTTGATGCGCCACATGTAACCTCTTGTTGTTTTGGAGGTGAAAATCTAACAACCTTATATATTACGACAGCTAGAAGTGGTCTTAACGAAAAAGAACTACTCAAATATCCACACAGTGGAGGGCTATTTGTTCATGAAACTAAAACTAAAGGCACTACCATAAATTACTTCTAATGCAATACTCAGGAATTAAAAATAAAGTCGCCATTGTAACCGGCGCGGGTGAAGGAATTGGCTATGCCATCGTAGAATTATTACTTAAGGCAGGAGCAAATGTAGTTTTAAATGATTTAGATGAAAACAAGGCTCAAGCATCCGCCACAGAGCTTAACACCAAATATTCTGGTAATTGTTTAGCTTTTTCCGGCGATTCTGGTGCTATTTCAATCATTAACAAAATGATTGATTTTACCATTGAAAAATTCGGAAAAATCGATTTTATTGTACCAAATGCGGCCATTACAATTTTTGGAAGTTTTTTAGAAACAAGTCCCGAAGATTTTCAGAAATCCCTTCAACTAAATTTACATGGAGCCTATTTTTTAGTACAACGCGGAGCGCAAGAAATGATAAAACAAGGAACCGGCGGTAAAGTTGTTCTTATTTCATCACAGGTTGGAATTAGAGCCTATAAAAACTTAACACCTTATGCAATGACGAAGGCAGCGCTTCGAATGATGGCAGTAAACTTAGCTTATGAGTTAGGCGAGCATCATATAAATCTAAATGTTGTCGCCCCAGGAGCTACCTTAACGGAACGTACCGCAAATGAACAGCCCGATTATTCCGGAATGTGGGGACAATTAAATCCAAATGGTAAAGTAGGTACTCCCGAGGATATTGCAAAAACATGCTTGTTTTTACTTTCAGATGAGGCATCTCATATAAATGGACAAACTATTCCAGTTGACGGCGGATGGACGACTGCGGGCAAATATCCAGAAGATTTATAATTATGTTTTTAAATAAAATTCATCACATTGCCATTATTTGCTCCGATTATCAAAAGTCGAAAAAGTTCTATACTGAAATTTTGGGCTTCAAGATTACTAATGAAACATATAGGAAAGAACGAGATTCATATAAATTAGACTTGGCTTTAAATGGTGATTATTGCATCGAATTATTCTCTTTTCCTAACCCGCCAAAACGCATTTCAAGACCTGAAGCAACAGGGCTAAGGCATTTAGCTTTTGAGGTTGATGATATTGATAAAGCCGTAGAAGAAATTAGTAATAAAGAAGTCATTACAGAAGAAATTCGTGTTGATGAAACAACAAATAAGCGATTTACTTTTTTCGAAGACCCAGATGGACTTCCCTTAGAACTCTACGAAATTTGATTCCATTACCTTTCTTTAAAAACAATATTAGTACATATGATTCGTTTAGTTGAAGCTAAACAATTTCATATGAAACTCCCGAAATTACTCCTATACCTATTGACGTTTACAATCATAATTTCATGTTCGCAAGATGCCGTTGAGGAGTTTATCGAAACTGAACAACAAGAAACTCCAGAAAATGAAGGTGATGATGAATCGGAGAATGAAAATGAGCCAGAAATTGAAGAAGAAGAGGAAATTAGTCAAACTCCCATTACAGAAGACCCTTATTTTAACTTCACTTATGAGGGCCAAGAAATTACCCTTACTGAAAGTTTAGGGCAACGTTCAGAAAATTCCCTTTCAATTAGTGGGTGGAACGATGCAGGAAACAATATCAATCTTCAATTTAATGCCTTTGGCAACCTTACAAGTGTGTCTTCTTTTTCAAGTAATTTCGATTATCCAAGTTCAGGGTCTTATGAGTATTTTAAGTCTGAATATTTCGATTTTACATTGGTAAACATCGATGAAGAAAATAAAAAAGTTGAAGTTACTTTTAGCGGAACTCTTTATGAAGATGAACGTGATTTAGAATCAGAACAACATGAAGTTGAAGGGTCATTTGTTATGAGTTATGATGATGTTCAACCGACCATTTCGAGTTTAGGCACCTATGCCAAAATAAATGGTGAAGATTGGCATGCAACAGATGGTGAAACTACTGGTGGTTTTATATCTGGTACTGATATTACCCTAGTTAATTTTAATGATGGGGAGTATGCTACATATTTAACGTTCAATCATGATAATACAGAAGAAGGCGTCTACGAGTTTACATCAAGTAGCACTACTCATTCCGTGATTTTAGGAAAGTATGAAAGTAATTCTGAGGGTGATGGTTTTGTTGGTTACAACTGTACGGGAACATTGACAATTACTGAAAAAACCTCAGGGTTTATTCCTACGATAAAAGGAACTTTTAGTTTTACCGCTACCCATCCGGACACTGGTAGTGTTATTGAAGTTACTGAAGGTACTTTTGTAGAAGTGTATCAGGGTTATTAATAAATACAGGCAGATTTATCTGATTCAACATATTGTTTCTTGAAGTTCTTGGCTTTAGGGTCCATACAACCTTTCAAATTTTTTATTTTGATATTCTTAAAATCAATAGGCTGCGACTCACTTTGTAACGCTATAAAACCTTCGGATAGCAATTTACCATCAATTTTAATTTCAGGGTCATATCGATTAGCAACTCCACCTCCTATTTGCGGTTTTGTATAACGTAATACCTCGTTACCATTGATGATGTGTTTAACTAATGAGTCGCCATAAACTATCAATTCCGCTTTTACCCACTGATCACCAAAATAAGTCTCAGAGCTAGAAGGGATGCAGTGTCTTGAGTCTATTTCACCTTCATATACGACATCAGTGCCAGGTGAACACATATTACCCGTTGGGCGTTCTGTACCTTCTTCGACACCCGCTAAAAACTGCATTTCTACAGAAATAGGCCAATCTTGTTCTTTAAGCATAGTTCTAGGGTCTTGCGAATGAAACATTAGACCGCTATTTTTTATAGTATAACTTGCCGAGCCCGGGTGCAATTCACCTACAATTCTATACTCTAAAGACAAATGAAAATAGGAATAGGGTTGGTCGAAATACAAATGTCCATAACGGTCATTAAAATCACCTTCATACTTATCATATCGTACTTTTATCATATTATCTTCAGCACGAAAAGTGTCCCCATAATTGTCTCCTACATCATAGTGTTGAATTTTTGTGGTCCAGCCTTCAAGGTTTTTTCCATTAAACATAGCTACCCATTCTTCTTTATTAGACTTGTTTTTTTGAGAAAAACCTTTATTAAAACATAATAACATTGCGAGTATGACAATTTTTGTACAAGAAATGAATTGTTTTTTCATAAATCTCCTTTAAATCTATTAACACCCCAAGATACTGATTTGAAAAGAAATACTAGCAGGTAAAAAAATTGCTTTGACTTTCTTCTAAATAACTGTATTTTTCACTATTAAATTAGGACTATATATGAAATTTTTACGCTTTAGCCTTTTAGCTCTTTTCCTTTCATTTGTATACAACAACACTTATGCATCGGTCGATTGTTCTACTAAAAATAGTACATATACGATTACCAATTTTGGTGCCGTTGGAGATGGTAAAGTATTGAATACAAAATTTATACAAAAAGCTATTGATGCTTGTGTTTCAAACGGTGGCGGAACTGTTATAATTCCATCTGGAGTTTTTAAATCGGGAACCATTCTATTAAAAAGTAATGTTGAGCTACATTTTGATCATAATGCTGTTTTATTATCCAGTACTAATGTTGCCGACTTTCCATTACAACCAATGCCAAAATACCGCTCTCATAAAGATCAACTTGGAGGGTTCAATGCCCTAATTTATGCAGAAGGCCAAGAAAACATTGCTATAACTGGTAACGGAACTATAGACGGGCAAGGTCCATTACACACGCCAATGCCTAACCCTTTTGCTGGAGATGTAGATGGACGACCTCGAAATATACTATTAATCTCTTGCAAAAACATTAAGGTGGAAGGTTTGCGAATGCTAAATGCTTCAATCTGGAACCAACACTATCTAGATTGTGAAGATTTGTTTATTACAAACATTTATGTCTATAGTCATGGTAGTCGTAATAACGATGGTATTGATATTGATGGATGTCGCCGTGTTGTGCTTTCAAACAGCATAATAGATTCAGATGATGATGGTATTGTCTTAAAAAGTACTGGGGCTGCCGCTTGTGAAGATATTGTTATTACAAATTGTGTTGTTAGCAGTTTTTGTAATGCCATAAAAGCTGGTACTGAAACCACTGGGGGTTTTAAAAATGTTACAATAAGTAATTGTGTTGTAAAGCCATCTAAAGAAAAAGGGAAGCCTATTTGGGATACACCTAGGATTGGTGTTTCTGGACTTTCTTTAATGATTGTTGACGGAGGTACCTTAGAAGGGTTTACTGTAAATAATTTAACTATTCACGGCACTGAATCACCCATCTATATTCGTTTAGGAAATAGAGCAAGACCACATACTCCTGGGGCAATTGTCAATAATATCGGTGAAGTAAAAAACATTTCTATTAACAATGTTGTCGCCTATGATGCTGGTACATGGGGGTCATCCATTACTGGGTTGGAAGGTTACCCAATAAAAAACGTTTCATTAAATAATATTCAACTTTTCTCAAAGGGGGGGCTTAAAATGGGCGATTTTAGTACAACTGTCGAAGAAGATGAAAAAGGATATCCACATGCTATTACCTATGGTAACTTGCCAAGTAATGCTTTTTTCATTAGACATGCAGAAGGAATTTCTATTAACAACCTAAATATTGGCACCGAAAATCCGGATTCTCGATTTCCTATAATTGTTGATGACGTAAAGGGTTTATTGGTTAAAAATGTGTTATGGCAAGATGCAGATGGTACAAAACCAATGGTAAAAGGAAAAGCAATAAGTAATCATTCTATAACAGCACCATTAGGTTGGACAGAAGGTGAGTATTTACAACTACTTGATGAATAGTTAACTTTAGGTTAATTCTGTTTTTGAAATTATTTTATATTTTTATTTAACTGAATAAAATAGGAATGGGTCTACTTAGTCAAGAACAAAAATCTTTTTTCAAAACAGAGGGCTACCTAGTTATTCAAAACCTAATTACCCCAGCTGAGGTTGCATATTATAGTAGCTTATACAATTCCTTTCTAGACAATAGTATAGATGCATCGCAATATCGTTCCGATCTTTCGGGAAGCGATGATAAAAAAGAAAAGATTACACAGATTATGGTACCTAGCAAGTTGGTTCCCGATTTAAAAGAAAAGGCGTTACATTTAAAATCTCTTGCTATTGCACAAGAATTAATGGGTGATGATATCGAGTTAGATTTTGATATGCTCATTAATAAAGCTCCGTTTACAGATACCATAACTCCTTGGCATCAAGATGCTGCATATTGGATAGATATGCCAGATAAAAGAGCTGCAAGTTGTTGGGTAGCAATAGATGCTGCTTACAAAGAAAATGGTTGTATGTGGTACACGCCCAAATCGCATTTATCTGAATTACGACCTCATCGTCAAAACGGGAACAAAGGCGCATTACAATGCGAAGGTGATGAAGAAAATTCTGTTTTTATTGAACTAAATCCTGGTTCTTGTGTTTTTCATCAAGGCGGAACCTTACACTACAGTCGCGGAAATTCAACATCTGATAACCGTAGAGCAATGATTACCAATTTTAGGCCTAAGACTATGATTGCATTAGAGCGGGAAAAAGGCGTTGACCACACTGGTGAACGTAAGACTAGGAAATAAAATTCCAATAATTTACACCCTTTGGTTCAGTGTTTTTTTTGATTACATTTAAGACGTAATCTTCAAAATTAAACATGTACCTAAAAGCACTTCGTTTTTTTCCTTTTGGTTTTTTAATCTATTGTGCTTTTTTTTTATCCTGCGAATCATCTCAAAAGACAAAGGTAAATGAAGAGGCGTATACAACTTGGTCTAATTATTTAGGCGACTCGGGACGAAGTCACTACTCTACTTTATCGCAAATCACTAAAGAAAATGTCAAAAACTTAAAAGTCGCTTGGTCTTATAAAGCAAAAGATTGGGGCCAAATGCAAATGAATCCAATTGTGGTTGATAGCATTTTATATGGCGTAACCGCTGCACTAAGAGTAGTGGCCTTGAACGCAGAAACTGGTTCAGAAATTTGGCAATTTGGTGATTCTGTACAGATATGGCATTCTACTTCTCGTGGACTTTCATATTGGGAAAAAGAAAATGACAAACGTATTTTTTGTACCCGTGGACCTCATCTATTTGCCTTAAATGCTCTAACGGGTAAGCCAATTACTAGTTTTGGAGACAATGGTAAAATAGATTTACGTTCTGGAATGTCAGAATCCTCAAAAGACAAATTTGTAATATCGAATACTCCAGGAACTATTTATAAAGATCTAATTGTAATGCCATTACGAGTATCAGAAGATGTTGGTGCACCACCTGGAAATATTATGGCTTTTAATGTTATTTCTGGCAATGTTGAATGGGTGTTTAAAACAATTCCTGATGCTGGAGAAAAAGGTTCAGAAACTTGGGAGTTTAAAAGCGAAGTTGAACGGGAGATGACGGGCGCCACAAACAACTGGTCTGGCATGGCTGTTGATGAAAAATCCGGAATTATTTATGTGCCAACAGGCTCTGCAGCTCCAGATTTTTATGGCGGGATTAGAAAAGGCAGTAATTTGTATTCCAATTCTCTATTAGCCTTAAAGGCTGAAACGGGAGAATATATATGGCATTTTCAATTCACGCATCACGATTTATGGGATCGAGACCCTCCTGCCCCACCGAACCTTTTAATGATAGAACGCGAGGGGAAAAAGATTCCTGCAGTTGCACAAGTAACCAAGCAAGGTTTTGTTTATTTATTTAATAGAACAGACGGCGAACCTTTATTCGATATTGAGGAAATACCAATGCCGGAATCAACATTAGATGGTGAAAGTGCATGGCCGACACAGCCTTTTCCTGTATTACCAAAGCCTTTTGCACGGCAATCGACCGAAATCACTGAAAAAGATATTAGTCCCTTTGCTATAAATAAAGATTCGTTGCTACAGATTTTAAAAAAATCGGATACTCGTATCAATGCTCCGCCAGCATTGGGTCCTGTTTTTTTATTGCCCGGATACGATGGTGCCGCTGAATGGGGTGGTACTGCTGCAGACCCAAATGATGGGATTATCTACGTGAATTCAAACGAAATGCCATGGATTTTACAAATGAAAGAAAATGATAGTATAGCATCAGACCGACCATTAGGTGAGCGCACCTACTTTAAGTATTGTGTTACCTGTCATCAAGAAAATCGTGAAGGTTTAGCTGCGAGTGGATTTCCGTCGTTAGTAGCAATAAAAAACCGATTAAGCAAAGATGAAGTGTCAACTGTAATTGCTCAAGGCAAAGGCATGATGACGGGTTTTCCTCAAATAAAAAAGGATGAAAAAGATGCCTTGCTAAAAATTTTATTTAATGAAGCCGATAAACAAGAAGTAGCTGCAACCGACTATCCGCCAACATCGCACGCATTACCTTATAAACATGCAGGGTATAACAAGTTTTTAGATAGCAACGGATTACCTGCAATTTCACCACCTTGGGGTACTTTGCATGCTATTGATTTAAACTCTGGTGATTATATATGGTCTATTCCTTTTGGAAATACTCCAGAATTGGAAGAGCAAGGGATTGGCACTGGAACGGAAAATTATGGGGGTCCTGTAGTTACTGAAAACGGGTTGTTATTTATTGGTGCCACAAGAGACGGTTATTTTAGAGTTTTCGATAAGCATAGTGGCACTATTCTTTGGGAATACAAACTTCCTGCAGCGGCGTTTGCAACTCCAGCCATGTACGAAGTAAATGGCAAACAATACATAGCTATTGCCTGTGGTGGTGAAAAATTAGGAACAGAAAAAGGAAATCAAATTATTGCATTTTCTTTAGGTATTAATTAATCTACAAACAAGGGGCTTCTTTATACTTTCCGCTTACATTTTTTAGCATTTTATAGGCCTTTAAACGCTCCTCAAGATTAAAATTATAATATTGATAATCTGGCGTATATAAAACTTTATCCCAGTAATCTGTTTGAGGTTCTTTTACGCGCAAATCATCTGTTTGTTTCATCCAGTCATGAAGTGAGTTTCTCAAGGTTCGTAAAACTTTACTATACTTTTCATTACCCGCTTCATTTTTTAAATTATTGGGGTCATTAACTAAAACATATAATTCTTCGGAAGGTCTTTTATTAAATGCCAATTTAAAATAATCCTTATCCGTTGGTTTTCCTTCCATATTAAGAATTATATATTTTGAAATAGAATTATCAACATCACCATATTGCCCAACTGAAACGTGCGTGTCTGGATCGCCACCTGGCCATCGATTGGGTTCAAAATTTTTAATATAGAGATAATCCTTAGTTCTAACAGCTCGCGACGGGTAACTTAAATCTCCTTTTCGGACATTAGCATGTCTTTCGCGTTCTAGAAAAACCATACTTCGATCCGATTTTTTTTTATCCGTAGCGAACAATTCAAGCAAACTATTTCCTTGGAAATCCTTAGGAACTTCAACCCATGCCGCTTCTAAAAAAGTAGGGCCAAAATCGATAAAATTCATAAAATCAGAAATTCTTTTTCCTCCTTCAATATGTCCTTTCCAATAAATAGCTAAAGGCATTCTTGTACCGTAATCATATAAATTGGCTTTAGCCCTTGGAAAAGGCATTCCATTATCACTGGTCATTATGATGATAGTATTTTCGAGCTGTCCTTCCTTTTTTAATCTATTAATAATTCCTCCAGACTCACGGTCAAAGCGCTCCACTTCAAAATAGTAATCCATCATATCATTACGAACACAATCTACATCTGGCAGAAATTCAGGCACTTTCACAGTATTTATATCCATTCCTGTTTTAACTCCAGCATTAGTTTCATATTTACGGTGGGGATCTGTGCTACCAAACCAATAAACAAATGGTTGTCCATTCTTTTTTTCATTTAAAAATGAATCGAAATCTATATATTCTTTTCCTGCAGGATTATTTTCATATCCTCCTGCTTCAAAATCCCCGGGAGCCCAACCTTTTCTACTTCTTCCGGTATAATACCCTGCTTTTTCTAATAGTGATACCCAGTTTGGAAATTTTTTTGGAATTACAGACCATAAATTCCCCGCACTTTCCATTTGATGTGGATATTTACTTAACAGAATACTTGCTCTTGAAGGAGCACAAGAAGGAGCTGCACAATACGCATTTTCAAATAATGCTCCATCGTTAGCTAACTGGTCAAAAGTGGGTGTTCGTACAGTTTTATCCCCATAAATTCCAGCATGTGGATAAGACCAGTCGTCGGCTATCATAAAAACAATGTTTGGCCTTTTAACCTCCGTTGAAATAGCAGTGCTTTTTTCTATTTTCTTACCTGATAATAACAGCATGCTAAAAGCGAAAACAATAATTAAGCTAATAAACTTCAGGATTCCGGTTGGTGATATCGATTTCATTGATTAATTTTCAAAATATGTATATGCTTATAAATTTAGTTAAATTGTATGAACTAAATTGTATTATTGAAATGTAACTTAATATGGAAAAATTAAAGGTTTTAGTAGTAGGCTGCGGTAATATGGGTACTTCTCATGCTCGTGCTTACCATCAATTAGAAGGCTTCGAAATAGTAGGTTTGGTAAGTAGAAAACCTGAAAGCCGAGGTAACCTTTCTCAAGAACTCGGAGGTTATCCAACATTTTTGGATTTCAAAAAAGCGCTCGAAGAAACTAAGCCTGACGCTGTTTCTATTAATACCTATCCTGACACACACGCAGAATATATAAGAATAGCCCTTAATGCCAATGCCCATGTTTTTGTTGAAAAGCCGCTAGCATTAACTGTTGAAGACGCACAGAGTTTAGTCGATTTAGCATTAGCCAAAGGCAAAAAAATGGTTGTGGGTTACATTTTAAGAGTACACCCTGCTTGGGCAAAATTTGTAGAAATAGCCCAAACTTTAGGCAAACCTTTAGTAATGCGAATGAATCTAAACCAACAAGCATCAGGTGATATGTGGTATACCCACAAACAGTTGATGAATAGTATGTCTCCTATTGTTGATTGTGGCGTACATTATGTAGATGTAATGTGTTTGATGACGCGATCGGTTCCAATAAGTGTAAGCGCTATTGGAGCAAGACTATCAGACGAAATTGATTCAAAAATGTATAATTATGGACAGTTACAAGTTCGTTTTAAAGATGGTTCTGTAGGATGGTACGAAGCAGGATGGGGACCGATGATGAGCGAAACAGCTTTTTTTATAAAGGATGTTATTGGCCCAAAAGGAAGTGTTTCGATATCGGATGAAGCCAAAGGCGATTCTGATAATGTAGAAGACCATACTAAAACCGGTGGGTTATTAGTACATCATGCCGAACTAGACAGTAATGGGAAATTTGCAAAACCAGACGAAATTGTAAGCACTTCTGATGAACCAGATCATGATGGTCTCTGTTTGTTAGAACAAGAATATTTTTTAAAAGCTATAGTTGAAGATTTAAATATAAGTAATCATTTGCAAGATGCTGTAAATAGCTTACGAATAGTACTAGCTGCAGATGAGTCTTTTAGAACGGGGAAAACTGTTGAATTATAAATACGTATTTCTCATTAATTTTTAAACAATGGTGTTTGCGTTAAATTAATTAAAGCATCACTTTCTTCTTTTAAAATTCGTTTTGTTCTGAGGTATCGGTTTCTGTTCCATTCATCAAAATTATCGGCACTTGGGTCCATACTACTAATACGCACCATGTTTGATGCATGTATAAACTCGTTATTACCAATCCACATGCCCACATGAACAACTTTTTCGGCGGTAGAATCCGTAGCTTTTCTTCCAAAGAATAATAAATCACCTTCTCTTAAGTTTTCAAAATTTTGAATAGAGTCTATTGATTTACCTGTATACACTTGTTGCGAGGCGTCTCTAGGAATCACCATTCCGTTTAAAAAATAAATTGTTTTGGTAAATCCACTACAATCAACACCTTTCGTTGAAGTGCCTCCCCAAAGGTAAGGCACTCCCATTAGTGTTTTTGATGTTGTAACCAAATTTTCGGGCGTTGGATTTAAATTATTTATCCAACCAAAATAGCTTTCAGCCTCATTCAACCTAACCATAGCAATACGCCCATCTGGGTAAGCGACTACAAAATGATTTTTTGATAATTTTACAAACTCCAATATATCGCCTGCGACTAAATCAGAAACTATATTTTTCTCGTTTTCATCAGTATATGAATTTCCGTAGGTTTGGGTGTAGATAATCTTATCTCCTTCTTTCCAGTTTTCAAAACGTTTAGAGTCCATTAAAGTAATTCCCCCTTCATCAACCCATGATAAGTATTTGTCTGGCGTTTGTATTAAATACCACTCTCCTTGTTCTTTTAAAACTTTTACAGGAGTTCCTAAAGTTGCCTGGGTAGCCAATTCCGCTGAATGTTTTGGGTTGCTACGTAAGTTAGCTACGGAAATATTAATTACTGCTTGCGTTTGTCCATTTAAGTTTGCCGCTGGTAATAATTGAATGCTATCAATAAACTCAACATTTTTAGAAGTTAATTCTTCTTTTAAAGAAGCCACAGCATTTGGCAAATTACTTTCGCCTTTTAAAATATATTGATTATTATTTTTATCAACTTCAACATTAAAAAGTGCAACTCGCTTATCAGGTGCTACTTCCGATTTTAATTTTGCAATTTCCTTATTAAAAGGGGTTTCTGTTTCTTTTTTCAGGTTAGTACACGCCGAAAAAACACATACAAAAAACAAAAAACAGAGGTGATTTGCGGATACTTTCATTTATTATACTTTAAAGCATAAAGTTACATAAAACAAAGTACTAGTTCAGTTCTTAAAGTATATGTTCTGTTTCATGAAATAATACAAATTAAAACTCCGTTCTAATTTCCTAATTTTGCATATCATGAAAAAACTGAAAGTCTTAGAGCTTTTTGCTGGTGTTGGCGGTTTTCGTCTAGGCCTTGAAAGTACAAATGGTTATAAGATAGTTTGGAGTAATCAATGGGAACCGGCTACAAAAACGCAACATGCCTCTAAGGTATACGAGGCTCGTTTTGGAAGTAAAAACCACAGTAATCATGATATTTCAGAAGTTCCTACCTCCGATATTCCAGATGCCGATATTTTAGTTGGTGGTTTTCCGTGTCAAGATTATTCTGTTGCTACTTCCCTTCAAAATTCAAAAGGACTTATTGGAAAAAAAGGTGTTTTATGGTGGAGTATTCATCGCATTCTTTTGGAGAAAAAAAACCCTCCTAAATATCTTTTTTTAGAAAATGTAGATCGTTTGTTAAAATCACCATCAACACAGCGAGGACGTGATTTTGCAATAATGCTTAAGAGTTTAGATGAAATTGGATACGCCGTAGAGTGGCGCGTAATAAATGCCGCTGAATATGGAATGCCACAAAGAAGAAGGCGTATTTTTTTCTTAGCATATCATAAATCTACCCGCTTATTTGATTTGCTAAATGACTCGAATAAAACGGACTGGATATTAAAATCGGGAGTTATTGCAAAATCATTTTCGGTTAAAAAAGACATAAAGACACCAAAAATCATTGTAATTGAACCCGATTTGGTCGAAATTTCGAATAATTTCAATAAAAACGGCAATAATTCCCCTTTTGAAAATACGGGTGTTTTTATTAACGGAAAAGCTTATACCACTAAAACCTATCCGAAATATAAAGGTCAACATATGACTTTGGGTGATGTATTACAAGCTGGAGAAATAGATGAAGAATTTTATATTCCGCATGAAGATTATTCTAAATGGGAATATCATAAAAGCGCTAAAAAAGAGGTGCGTACTTCAAAAGGTGGTTATCAATACACGTATAGCGAAGGCTCGATGAAATTTCCTGATTTATTAGATAAAGCTTCACGAACCATTATTACTGGCGAAGGTGGTAAAAGTCCGTCTCGATTTAAACATGTAATAAAAACATCAAAAGGTTTGCGCAGACTTACTCCTTTGGAACTTGAGCGCTTAAACATGTTTCCAGATAATCATACAAAACTAGAGGGTATTTCAGTGGCGAAACGTGCATTTTTTATGGGCAATGCATTAGTTGTTGGAGTCGTAGAAAAAATAGGTAAAACACTTTATGATAGAATACATGAAACTTAAAAGCACTTTTGCTTCAGATATTGAAAAAGAACGCTGTCTTGCCGTGTTGTTAGATAAGTATTATCAAAAGCACCTCAAAAACTACGATTTTACCAGAGTTAAAGATTTAAGGCGTCAACTTAAAGGAATCGACCTTATCCTTACCAATAAACTTAACGGCAAAAAGTATTTTGTTGATGAAAAGGCGCAATTAGATTATACCAATGAAGACCTACCTACTTTTGCTTTTGAATTGCGCTATTTTAAAAATTCAATAGTAAAAAATGGCTGGTTATTTGATTCGAAAAAAAAGACTGATTTTTACTCTTTAATAACAGCAATTTATAGTGACGAGCCAAACAAGTTTACATCATGTAAAATCACATTTGTAAATCGCCTTAAGCTAATTCAGTTTTTAAAAACACGTAATATTTCAGAGAAAATATTAGAAAAACGCATAAATGAACAGACTAATAAAGTAGCTAAAGTAGAATTAAAACAACTACACCCACGTGAAGAAGGATATCTCTTTTTCTCCAGAAAAAACAAAGCAGAAAAACCAATTAATTTAATTTTGAAACTTAATTTTTTAATTTCTAAAGGTCTTGCAAAGCGTTTTGTTTAATGCATTTACAAACCAATTAGTATGTAAGTTGTGCCAATTGATGTGAAAACAATTACTCGTATGCATTTGGCAGACAAATTCGTCCATTAAACACATTAATTCCAAAAATATTATTCTTTCTATCACTTAAAATAGACTCAACAGTCTGTTAGCTTGATAACTACGTAAAAACACTCGAATACTTTTTGCTATATTTTGAGTAAAATTCCCCTCTATGAAAAAACTGATTTTTTGCATAATTCCAATATTTCTTGTCTTCACTTCTTGTAAAAATGACGACTCCCCATCCGCAGACCCAATAATTAAAGAAGAGTCTCAACCGTAATTTTCTATCCTATACAATCCTTTTAAATTTACACATTAATTTTTGTGGCTCTTTGTTATTAAAGATTATTTCAAACGGTGATGCACTAATGCGCCTAGATTTTTATAATGCCGAAGGCCCGATTTTTTTTTCGCAATAAAGCCTTTTTAAAATTTATCTTAGATCGCGTGGATAATTGGGCTACACAACAAAATGCACCCATATATATTGGTGAAGTTGGTACAGGTGCTCCTAGTTTTGAAAATAACAAAGGAGGAATGAATTTCGTTGAAGATATGATTACCCTAATTCAGGAATAAAACATCCATTTTACCTATTTTGATTACCATGGCGATAATTTTGGACTTTATTATGGGCATGATCAATTACCTAGTACAAATAATACAAACCAAAACCTTATTGATTGGTTCACAAACAATATTGACTAAAATAGAAAGCTTCATTTCAATTTAACAAGTAATAGTAAACTATCTTAAAAACCTGTTAATCAACAATTAAAGTTTGGTTTTCTTCTTCGTTATTATATTTTATATGAATGACAAAAACAGAAAAGAAAGAAAATCAAACGATTATTAAAAATTCAATCACCCACCTGGAGGCCACTGGCTTCGAAAACATTAAAGCAGATTTAGAAGGCTATGATTCTCCAAAGTCTTATTTAAGGAAGGGCACAGAAATGAAAATTACACCTGATATTGTTGCCGAAAAAAATGGTAGAAAATATTTTTTTGACATTAGCCTTAAATCACAGAAAACAAGTCTTTTAAAAACAAAATGGTTGTTTCTAGATACTATAAGTAGATTAAAATCGCATCGTTTTCAAATTATTACAACTAGAGGTCATTATAAATTTACCGACAATCTATTAAAGGACTTAAACTTAACGAGTAGAAATACGATAAGAATTTAATATTCAGCAATGAATTAAAAGCCGCTTGTGCGGCTTTTTTTATTTTTAATCATTGCAATATGTGGAATTCCATCTTCTAAATACGCCTCACCTACTTGATTAAAACCTAGTGATTCATAAAACTTTTTTAAATATAACTGTGCTGAAATATGTATTTGCGTTTCTTTGAAAATAGTTTGAATAGCATTTATTGATGCATTCATAATATCTTGTCCATAACCATGTTTTCTTTCGGAGTTTTTTACCACTACTCTACCTATACTAGCTTTCGGAAAATAGTCGCCTGGTTTAAATATTCTGGTATAGGCCGCGAAGCGGCCGTTTTTTTTTCCTAGAACGTGCAGTGCTTTCTGATCTTTACCATCTAAATCTTGATAAACACAATCCTGCTCCACTACAAAAACCTCGGACCTTAATTGAAGTATTTCATATAATTCTTGTTTAGAAATTTCTTCAAATGTTTTTACAAATACCTCCATTAATCTTGAACTATTATTTGTTTGCTATCACATTTACCAAATTCTGGTTGAATATTTATATGGTTTATACCGTGATAATGAAATAACTCATCTTCTATTCCTTCTAAAATAGCGTCAAATTCAGAAAGCTTTATATCGCTACTAAAATCTATATGCGCTTCTAGATGAACTTCGTCTTCATTCAATTGCCAAATATGTACATGATGCACGTTTTTTACAACATTGAATTTCATTATTGCATCTACAATATTTTGTACTTCTATAGCATCTGGGGTAAATAACATTAATACTTTGGTAGAATCTCTAAGTAAATTCCATCCCATAAAAATTAAATAGAATGCTATTGCCAAAGTTAACAATGGGTCAACCCAAAACCACTGAAAATACTTCATTAATAATCCGCCAATTAATACAGCCACCGAAGCCATCATATCTGTCAACAAATGTAAATAGGCAGACTTCATATTCATGTTGCCTTCAGAATGTTTCTTTAATAACCAAACACTAAACCCATTAGCTACAATACCTAATAATGACAACCAGATTACCAAGTTCGATTCTACTTCTTGCGGATTATAAAATCTTTCAATAGCTTCTTTTATTAAAATAATAGCAACAACAATCAACGTTGCAGAATTTACAAATGCAGCTATTATTTCAGCCCTTTTAAATCCAAAAGTTTTATTTGTAGAAGCTTTCTTTTTCGAAAGTATAGATGCTATATAGCTGATTATTAATGATAGTACATCACTAAAATTATGTAACGCATCAGATAATAAAGACAAGCTACCTGAAATTATTCCTCCAACAACCTGAGATACAGTTATTATTATATTTAAAAAAATGGATATAATTAAACTTCGCCCTTTTAAATCTGAATGAGCGTGATTATGGGAATGGTTGTGATGAGAATGCCCCATAGTTTAATACTTTTTACAAAGTAAATTTACTATTATATAACTAGGAGTAACGAAACGAAGTTTCGTGATTTTTTTTATTTTAAGTTACTACATATAATAGTAACTTAACTACAAGATATTTTTTCTACTCTACGTTCGTGTCTTCCACCTTCAAATTTAGTGTTAAAAAACGTTTGCACCATTTCTAGCGCTTGTGGTAAAGAAATAAAACGAGCTGGAAGGCTTAATATATTTGCATCGTTATGCTCACGCGCCAATTGTACAATTTCTTTTGTCCAACATAACGCGGAACGAACTTTTTGATGTTTATTTGCGGTCATAGAAGCTCCATTTCCACTACCACAAATAATAATTCCGAAATTTACCTTATCACTTTCAACATCATTTGCAACGGGATGAATAAAATCTGGATAGTCTACACTATCAGTTCCATCTGTACCATGATTGATTACTTCAATATCCATTGATTTTAATAAACCAATGATTGCCAATTTATATTCGGTTCCAGCGTGGTCATTTCCTATTGCAACTTTCATAACTATATATAATAATTTATAACTCAAAGGTACAAATAGATGCGCTACACCACAAGATTCGATACTTTCACAACAATTATTTTAAACTTCACCACAAGCGTTGTTAATTTGTTTGTAATAAGTACAATTAAAATTGTTGAAAACATCCACATAAAAAATGACTTCTAAGTTTTGTGGTTTGTAAATTTATATATCTACAAAAATTATCCGTTCAGAAAAAAATTAGTTCTGTTTTTTTAGCCGTTATTTATTCAATAAAAAATAGCATCAGCTAACAATGTTTACAGGAATTGTTATCAAGAAAAGTTGTTAATATAAGTTATCATTATAGGTTGATAACCTATTTAATAGTTTGATAATGAATATAACTACAATATTAAAAAATGTAGATAAAGTTAAAATATGTTTCACAGCAACTATTTAACAAAAAAGTTATACCCCTTATCAACACTACATCACCATCACCATTTTTTAAATTTAATTAAAAGAAAAAATAGAATATATATTATAAATGTTCATAACATCAGTTGAAAACCAATTTGGATTTATAAATGTTTATTTTCGTACAAACAAAATCATTAATGTCAAAGAAAAAAAAGAAAGCAAGTAATCACAGAAATAACGAGATTACAAAAGGCATATTTACTGTTCTTGAAAAAGAACCTTCAAAAAGCTTTAATTATAAACAAATAGCTTCAAAATTAGATTTAAGTAATACTCAAGATAGAAATCAACTAATAAAAAGATTAGGTCAGTTAAAAGAAAAAAAGAGAATAGAAGAAACTGAGCGTGGTAGCTATAAAGCTATCGCTTCTTCAAAAACAGTACATACCGGAATTGTAGATATGACAAGTAGAGGGAATGCCTATGTTGTTGTTGAAGATTTTGATGATGATGTATTTGTTGCTGCAAACAGAGTAAATAGGGCTTTTCATAAAGACACCGTAGAAGTTCATATTTTTAGTAATAGGAATGGAAAGAAATTAGAAGGAGAAATCACGAAAATTTTAGAGCGTAAGAAATCTACTTTTGTAGGTATTTTAGACATGCAAAAAACTTTTGCATTTGTTCGTCCTACAGATACTAGAATGTACACCGATTTTTTTATTCCTAAAGACAATATTGGAAAAGCTAAGGACGGTGAAAAAGTAATCGTTGAAATTGAAAGTTGGCCTGAAGACGCAGATTCGCCAATAGCAAAAGTTATTGAGGTACTCGGAAAGCCAGGCGAACATAATACTGAAATACATGCAATTTTAGCAGAATATGGTTTACCGTATGAATTTCCTGTTGAAGTTGAACAGTTTGCGAATAACATAGATACCAGTATTGTAGCAGAAGAAATAGCTAAAAGACGCGATATGCGTGATACACTAACTTTTACTATTGATCCAAAAGATGCGAAAGATTTTGATGATGCTTTATCATTTAAAGTTTTAGAAAACGGTAATTATGAAATAGGAATTCATATTGCAGATGTGTCTCATTATTTAAAAGAAGATACTATTTTGGATGATGAAGCTTATGAAAGAGCAACTTCAGTTTATTTGGTTGATCGTGTAGTACCAATGCTTCCAGAGGTATTATCTAATAATGCTTGTTCTTTAAGACCCAATGAAGAGAAATATACTTTTTCGGCAGTTTTTGAAATGGATGACAAAAACCAATTAAAAAATCAATGGTTTGGGAGAACGGTTACAAATTCTGATGAGCGTTTTGCCTATGAAGAAGCGCAACATATTATTGAAACTGGTAGTGGTGATATTCCTAAAGAAATTTCTATTCGTGAAAATGCATATTCGGTTTCGAAAGAAATTGTAGATGCAACTTTAACCTTAGATCGTTTAGCAAAACAAATGCGTTCTAAAAGAATGGAACACGGTGCAATTTCTTTTGATAAAGTAGAAGTTCGTTTTAATTTAAATGAAAACAATGAACCTGAGGGTGTTTATTTTAAAGAATCTAAAGATGCTAATAAACTTATAGAAGAGTTTATGTTATTGGCAAATAGAAAGGTTGCAGAATTTATTGGAAAGCAAAGGCCTAAAAAGACATTTATTTACCGTATTCATGATGTACCAAATGAAGATAAATTAATTTCTTTAAATGGTATTGTTTCCCGTTTCGGCCATAAAATTGATTTAAAGGATAGAAAATCTGTAAGTAGTTCATTAAATAAATTACTTGAAGATGTTAAAGGAAAAAAAGAGCAAAATCTTGTTGATACCTTAGCTATTAGGAGTATGAGTAAAGCTATCTATACTACCGATAATATTGGGCATTACGGATTAGCTTTTGATTATTACTCCCATTTTACTTCACCTATTCGTCGCTATCCAGATGTAATGGTGCATAGATTATTACAACATTATTTAGATGGCGGTAAAACTGCGAATGCTGAACTATATGAGAAAAAATGTAAGCATTCTTCTGATATGGAGTATTTAGCAACAAGTGCCGAAAGAGATTCTACTAAGTACATGCAGATAAAATTCATGCAAGACAACAAAGAAAAAGAGTTTGTTGGAGTAATTAGTGGAGTTACAGAATGGGGTATTTATGTCGAAATTATTGAGAATAAATGTGAAGGCATGGTTAGAATACGTGATATCAAAGGGGATTATTATATCTTTGATGAAAGACAATATGCACTTGTCGGTGAACGTACTAAAAACATCTATCAATTAGGTGATGAAGTAGTAGTAATGGTAAAAGACACAGACTTAGTTAAACGCCATTTAGATTTTGCATTACTTGGTAAATATAAAATCGAGTAATTTTTGGAACATGTTTTGTATAGTGATATACAGAATAATATGATTCCAACTTTTAAAAACAACAAAATCAATAAATGAAGCCTATTTTACTCGTTTTAACCCTTTTGTTGTCAATTCGTTTTGGCACGGGTCAAGAGAAAAAGACTTTTGATCAATTAGGAATATTTACTGAAATTAAGGCCTATGATGGTTTATCGGTAAATTTAATTAAATCAGATACTAACAAAGCGGTAGTAACTGGTGAGAACTTAAACAAGGTTGCTATATCTAATAGTAATGGTGTTCTGAAATTACGCATGCAATTAACAAAAATTTTTAGTGGTTATAGAACATTTATAGATGTCTACTATACCGAAGAATTAGTTACAATTGATGTTAATGAAGATGCTCGATTAACTTCTGGTGATAACATTCAACAAGATTTATTGGAGTTAAAAGCCCAAGAAGGTGGTGAAATTTCAATTATAGCTAATGTTGAACAATTATTGGTTAAAGTTGTAACTGGTGGTACTGTTCAGACATTCGGTTCTTCTGATTTACAAGATATTGCTATTAACACAGGTGGTGTTTATGAAGGAAAAGAATTCAAAACTAGATTTTCTACTATAAATGTAAATGCAGGATCAAGAGCAGAAATATATGCTGTAGATTATGTAAAAGCTACAGTTAAAGCCGGTGGAGAGGTTTTAGTTCATGGAAATCCTGCTAAAATGGAAGAAAAAACAATTTTTGGAGGTAAAATAACAAAAATGTAACCATGTGGGATGATATTCAGGCTGCTATACCTTTAGGTTTTTTTTTAAGCTTTATGATTGGCCCTGTTTTCTTCGTTTTATTAGAAACTAGTGCAATTAAAGGTTTTAGGGCTGCTTTGACCTTTGATATAGGTGTTATTCTCGCCGACATACTTTTTCTTTTTGTGGCTTATTTTAGTAGTTTTCAATTACTCGAAAACTTGAGTAATCAACCAGGTCTTTATGTTTTTGGTGGGGTTATTTTATTAGTTTATGGTGCAACCATTCTTAAAAAGAAGACTCCTAAAAAGGAAACTGCCAATGTAGAAAGAACTAGTACGACTAATTATATAGGTTTATTCGTTAAAGGTTTTTTACTGAACTTTATTAATATTGGCGTTTTAGTTTTTTGGTTAGGTGTAATTATTATTGTTGGTCCGAGTTTAGATAATGATCCTAATCGGATTTTTATATTTTTTGCAACAATGCTAGGAGCATATTTGTTAACAGATATAATGAAAATACTTCTTGCTAAGCGTTTAAAGAAGAAACTAACTAAAGAGCGTATTGTAGTAATAAAGAAAAGTATTGCAATTATTTTAATGATTTGTGGTTTGGTCTTAATTACAAAAGGATTTCTACCTAAAGACCAGTTTAACATTGAGAAAGGAATTGAACAAATCGAACATATTCGAGAGGAATAATTAGTAGTAGCTAATTAATACAAAATATTGATTATCAATTAAATGGATAATTTCTATTGAGATATTGAGCATTCTAATGCTTAGTGAGAAAAACTATATATTTTTAATTATATATAATAAAAAAGACCTCATATTTCTATGAAGTCTTCCTGTTGAGGCATCGAGCGGATTCGAACCGCTGTACAAGCTTTTGCAGAGCTGTGCCTAGCCACTCGGCCACGATGCCAAATTCAGGTGCAAATATAGCGCCTTATTTAAGTAATTAAAAAAAGATTTAATTTCTTTTTGAGCTTAATCCAATTGTAACTTTTTCAACGTCTCCACCAATAGGAGGGTTAATTTTGGTAACAAAGACTTCAACAAAATCAACCATTTGTATTTCACTTACAATTCTGTCTATAATTCTTTTAGCTACATGCTCAAGTAATTTAGATGCAGTTTGCATTTCAATTTTTACTATTTCATGAATTTGAACATAATCTACCGTATCAGATAAATCATCAGAAATTGAAGGTTTTGTTAAATCTGTATCTACATGTACATCAACAGTATATTCACTACCTACAATACTTTCTTCGTTTAAACAACCATGGTGTGCATATACACGAATGTTGCTAACTTTTACTTTGCCCATTGTAAATTTTATGAACGCAAATTTAGTTCAATCTATTCAGAAAAGATAATACTAGCTGCCTATACTAATTTATTTGTATGAGACCAATGTTAGTAAGTACATCTACAATTACTAAGTCCTTGAAATAAATCAACACCTAAAGTTATTACATGTGTACCTGTGCTATAGCCAAGTATTTCATTAAGAATTATTTGGTAAGAGTAACCAAAGTAGAAATTGTTCTTTTTAAGTCCGATAATAGGCGCAACATATAATGGATCACCAATCTGGTCATTTAAGAATCTATATGTAACCCCGGCATAATAATAATCTTCGAAGTCGTACCAACGAAATTTAACGTTAAGATCTGTAACCGAACGACCATCACTTTCAAAGTATTGGAAGAATAAAGAAGGTTCTATTTCTAAACGACTATTTTTATTTTTTGTATATCTGTAGCCTGTATACGCGTAGTAGTTTCTAAGCGTATTTGGTTCATATACTGGATTAAAATTTGCAAGATTTTTATTAATGATATTTGAAGCATTTAAGCTAAAATAAAATTTATCTTTTCTATACAAAACACCAACATCAAAGTTATGATTGGTAGTAGCCCTATCATCTGTAACACTTGGATCTAAGGCATCAAAATTTTCAATATCTATTCGAAATTGATTAAAATTATATGACAAACCAAATGATAAAAATTCATCATCATAACGATCTAAAGTTAAATGGTGTGCAAAAGAAACACGTGCACCACGTTGTTTAGTTTCACCATTACTATCGTTATAAAGAAGCATTCCTAAACCAGATTGCTCACCAATACGCATATCTGCGGCTAAGGATTGTGTGTCTGGAGCATCTTTTATTCCAACCCATTGAGTTAATCCATTAATACGAATTTTTACATGATCACCAATACCGGCGTACGAAGGTGACATAACAAAAGGATTATCAGCTAAGTATTGCGAAAGCTGGGGTAATGTAAGTTCTTGTCCGCTTAGTCCAAAAACGGCTAAGAACACAGTTATTAAGGTTAGTAATTTGGTGCGCATAATTTTAGGTTAAGTCTTGTGTTATCTGTAAAGTGTAAAATGTCCAACAAATTCTCGGTCGTCACTTTCTCCGTTGAGTTTAATAACGTACCAATAATCGCCTGAGGGTAATTCAGACTGGTTATATTTACCATCCCATCCGTTGCGATCAATGACATTGTCTTCAACCACTCTACCATAACGATCATAAATTTTAATTAGTATTTCTGGATACTGTTCAATATTTAGTGGCATCCAAGTATCGTTTAAGCCATCTCCATCTGGGGTAAAGAAGTTTGGCAATTCGATGTCTATAAACTCTATGAATATATTAGCAATAACTTCACATCCATTTTCATCAATAACGCTAACTACATAAGTATCAGTTCTATTGATATAGAATGTATTATCATCACCATTATCTTTTCCATCAAAAATGTATTGGTAATTTGGCAATCCACCTGCTGCAATTGCTGTAATTTCATTGAGATTATTTTGTTCTAATGTCAACGTTAATGGTTCAAAATCTGCAATTTCAAAATCAACTGTTACAATACAGCCATTTGCATGTGAAATGGCTATGTAATGGGTACCTGGAGAAATATCTCTAAAATCAGGATTTAATTGCATATCGTTTGCATCTGTAGAATCTAGAGCATAAAGAATATCACCTAAAACAGTTTCATCTTCTAATGTTATGTTTATGTAATTGTTAGGCGTATCACCCGAACATTCATAAACAGGCTCAACTGTAGCATTTAAATTAACGCCTTGATCTACGGTTATTACGATGTTGTTTTCACAACCCATAGCATCTCTTACATAAACGATATAACTTCCTGCAGCAAGACTAGTAAAATCGAATTGATCTTGAATAAAGTTGTTGTTATCACCAAAACTTGTACTATAAGGAGCTGTTCCACCTGTAATTACTACAGTTGCGGAACCATCTTCATTACCAGCACATATTTCTGGTAAGGTAGTTCCAGTCATTTCAAGAATTTCAGGTTCAGTAATAGTATATTGTAATTCTATAAAACAACCGTTTTGATCTTGGGCGATAATTGTATAATCACCAGGTTCAAGTTCATCGAAAACATTTTCATCGTCAAATTGATTTAGATTTGGCGAAATTGAATATTGATAGCCACCAGATCCACCTGAAAGTGTAACGGTTATACTTGCATCATTTTCGCCAAAACAAGAAACATTAATTACTTCTTCAGTATAAGTTAATACTGTGGGTTCTGTAATAATTACTTCTTGCGGAGCAGTTGTACAGTCTTCACTAGTTACATTTACCCAGTAAGTACCTGCTGGTAAACCAGTAAACTCACCTAAAGATTGTGGACCTTCAATTAAATTACCTAGATCAACACTGTTTTCATAAAGTTCGTATAAATAATTACCTAATCCACCTTCTGCATCAGCATAGATTACCGCAGTAGATTCTCCAAAACAATTAATACTTGCAGATGTAGTATCTATAGTTAACACAAGTGGGTCAATTTCGTCTTCAGTAATTTCATTAGAACGTATGGCTTCACAAGTATTTATAGCATCTCTTACAAAATAACTATATGTGCCTGCAGCTAATACACCAGCTTGTGGAAGATTTATAGAATTTCCAGTCATTGGGAAGAATGTAATATTATCTTCACTGTATTCATATGTTCCACTACCACCTGTTGCAGAAAGTTCAAATTCTACTCCAGTGGTACATGTTAATGGACTTGTACGAATCAATTGTGCTGTTACTTCTTCTGGATTTTCAATTTCTACAATAGTAGTTTCCACAGTACATCCTACATCATCAGTTACTCTTATACTGTAAAAGCCAGCAGCTAGATTTGGAAATATATTGCTTCCTTGAGCAACAGAAGTTATTGGAGTATTAGTTCCAGCTAAGTCATCATATGTATTTAATTGATATGAATAAATTGGTGTTACATTTCTAGCTCCAACTGTCGCAGTTACACTTGCATTATTATCATTGTAACAAGCTAACGCAGTTGCAGCAATTGTGGCGGCGATTGGGTCAGGTCGTATTAATGTTATTGTATCGGTATAGATACAAGAGAAGGCATCAGAAATTTCAATTGTATAATCTCCAGCAGCCAATTCAGTAAAAATAAATGCTTCAACATTTGTTTCGGTGTAACTATCTGAAGTCGTTGTATTTGTTAATACAATAGTATAAGGGCCTTCACCACCTTCAGGATCTACTAATAAACTTCCTTGATCATTAGAACAACTTACACTTGTTTCTTGATTTACAGTTGCTGTAATTGGAGCATCTGGCGCCAAAATAGTAATAGCATTAGAATTTTGTACACAGAAAGGAGCTGCAGTTTGAGTAATTTGCACATAGTATCCTCCACCTATTAAGTTTGATATAATTAATGGTGTTCCTGTATTTCCTGATCCAGAGAAACCAGCAACTGGGTTATCATCCAAATCGTAAACTTGATAATTATAATTACCAGTATAATCATTTATTGTAACACTGAAACTACCATCATCAACGCCATTGTTAAGACATTCTTCATCAGTTAACTTAGTGATAACTACATCCATAATATTTGGATCAGCTATAGTATGTGTCGTTTCTACATAACAATTAGTATCTAAGTTTGTTACACGAATAATATAACTACCTATTCCAAGACCTGTGAATAGTCCAGTGCTATTAGTTGCGGTATATGCATTATCTGTACCATTAGTTTCGTATTCTAAGTTAGGTGTTGCAGTTATTGGTGTGATTGTAACATCGACTTGAATTTCAGAATCATCACCCGGGTTACAAGTAACATCAGCGGTTGTAGAAACTGTAGCATTTGAAATTTCTACATAAGGTAATATTACTGCAGTAGTACTACCTAAACAACCCATATCATCATATGCATTAATGGTATAGTTACCACCGGCATAATTGGTTTCTATATACACAGGATTTGAACCATCTTGCACTGTTGTTGTAGTTGTGGTGTTAATAAACTCGTAACGTGTATAGTTACTAGAACCGCCAGTAATGGCAGATTCATCTATAGTAATGGTAGCGTTGTTTGAGTTGTTACCGTTAGTACAAGCGAACTCCACCACAGTAGCATTAACGTTGTCAATTATTTCTGGTTGCAGAATAACTTGTGTGATATCTACAAAACAGTCGTTAGCACCCGTAGCTCTAATGGTATAGGTAATACCAGGAGTTACAAGACCTTCTAAGTTTGTAAATGTTGCTGTTGAAGCAGAAGCGGAACTAGCTGCAATTGGGAATGTAGCCGAACTACCTGGTCCAGAAATAATTTCGAAGGTATATGGTCCTACTCCATTGTCAACTACGCTAACTGAAATACTTCCATCATCAGCACCATTACATGTTACATCGGTAAAAGCATCTACAGTAATTACTGGAGTAACTTCAGGTTGTAATTCTTGAGTAATTGAAGTACTACAAGCATGTCCAACCGCTTGATCAGTAATTGTAAAGGTATACGTACCGTCTTGAGTTAGACCAGTAAATATTCCAGTAGTATTACTAGGTCCAGCAGTAGCGTCAGGATAAGTAACATCATAGTTAAATGAACCTGAACCACCAGTTTGTGTGATAGTAATTTCTCCACCAGGCGTTGTTGAACAATCAATTGTTTTAACAACAGTAGCTAAAGGAACAATAGGAGCATATAATACAACAGCCGTAGTTGTGAATGTACACGTCCATTGATCGGTAATTTGTACTTGGTAACTACCTGCATCTAAACCTGAGAAAACAGTAGTGTTTTGAGTAGTTCCAACAGGAGTAGTGTCTTTAATAAGCTGATAGGTATAATTACTACCTTGTCCACCAGACACAGTTACAACTTCAATTTCTCCAGTGAAGTTAGTACAGTTTGGTTGGTTTACTTGTAAGGTACCAGTTATAGGTGTTGGGTCAGCTAAAATGATTGCGCTTTGAACTTCTTGTTGACAACCGCTTTGGTCAATCACCCAAGCTTCATATGTGCCAGGTGCAAGATTTTCAAATCTTGGTGTAGCTGAATAATCACCAGCTACAGTTGGAGCAACAGTACCTACATAATATTGGTAATTACCCCATCCACCTAGGACATCAATAATTTCAATCACGCCATCATTACCAACACAAGTAATTGGAGTTACATCGGTATTAGCAGTAATAGCCGTACTAGGTCCAGCGATGTTAAAGAATGCATTATTAACACAAGCCGGATCAGCATCTTGGGTTATTTCCACACGATATTCACCAGCAGGGATTGCAAACGGCGTAGTCGGACCAACATTTGCTGAAGTACCGGTTGCTGCTGCAATAATAGTGTCATCACCTAAGGCAGCCGTACCTTGAGAGTTATAAATTTGCCATGTAAAGCCATCTGTATATGTGTTAACAGGGTCGTTAATTGTAAAGCTTACCGAACCATTATCACCAAAGCAAACAACATCAACAGTGGTTGTGGAGATTTCAAAGGTATTAGGATCTTCGATTTCGAATGTAGTTTCAACAAAACACCCTGTATTGGTATTTGTAATAGTTGCCGCATAGTTACCAATACCTAAAGCAGTAAATACATTAGTTACTTGGTTCAAAGAACTGTATGCATTATCAGTACCAATTACAGAATAGCGTAAGGTTGCAGCACCTGCACTTGGGGTTAACGTAACACCAAGGGTTACTTCAGCATCATTACCAGGATTACAGGTTATGTCTTGTGTAATAGTAGCAGTAGGGTTAGATAATTCTACGTATTCTGCAATAGTAGCAGTAGTACTACCTAGACAAGCATTATCATCATAAACATTGATAATGTAAGTACCACCAGCAATATTAGTTTCAGTATAGCTTGTGTTTGCGCCATTCTGAACTACAACATCATCACCAGTAGCAGCAGTACCTTGATCGTTAATAAACTCATAACGCGTATAGTTACCAGAACCGCCAGTGATGGCTGTTTCATCGATACTTATGGTAGCGTTGTTAGAGTTGTTTCCGTTTGTACAAGCGAATTCCACCACAGTAGCATTAACATTGTCAATGATATCTGGTTGAAGGATAACTTGTGTGATATCTACAAAACAGTCGTTAGCACCCGTAGCTCTAATGGTATAGGTAATACCAGGAGTTACAAGACCTTCTAAGTTTGTAAATGTTGCTGTTGAAGCAGAAGCGGAACTAGCTGCAATTGGGAATGTAGCCGAACTACCTGGTCCAGAAATAATTTCGAAGGTATATGGTCCTACTCCATTGTCAACTACGCTAACTGAAATACTTCCATCATCAGCACCATTACATGTTACATCGGTAAAAGCATCTACAGTAATTACTGGAGTAACTTCAGGTTGTAATTCTTGAGTAATTGAAGTACTACAAGCATGTCCAACCGCTTGATCAGTAATTGTAAAGGTATACGTACCGTCTTGAGTTAGACCAGTAAATATTCCAGTAGTATTACTAGGTCCAGCAGTAGCGTCAGGATAAGTAACATCATAGTTAAATGAACCTGAACCACCAGTTTGTGTGATAGTAATTTCTCCACCAGGCGTTGTTGAACAATCAATTGTTTTAACAACAGTAGCTAAAGGAACAATAGGAGCATATAATACAACAGCCGTAGTTGTGAATGTACACGTCCATTGATCGGTAATTTGTACTTGGTAACTACCTGCATCTAAACCTGAGAAAACAGTAGTGTTTTGAGTAGTTCCAACAGGAGTAGTGTCTTTAATAAGCTGATAGGTATAATTACTACCTTGTCCACCAGACACAGTTACAACTTCAATTTCTCCAGTGAAGTTAGTACAGTTTGGTTGGTTTACTTGTAAGGTACCAGTTATAGGTGTTGGGTCAGCTAAAATGATTGCGCTTTGAACTTCTTGTTGACAACCGCTTTGGTCAATCACCCAAGCTTCATATGTGCCAGGTGCAAGATTTTCAAATCTTGGTGTAGCTGAATAATCACCAGCTACAGTTGGAGCAACAGTACCTACATAATATTGGTAATTACCCCATCCACCTAGGACATCAATAATTTCAATCACGCCATCATTACCAACACAAGTAATTGGAGTTACATCGGTATTAGCAGTAATAGCCGTACTAGGTCCAGCGATGTTAAAGAATGCATTATTAACACAAGCCGGATCAGCATCTTGGGTTATTTCCACACGATATTCACCAGCAGGGATTGCAAACGGCGTAGTCGGACCAACATTTGCTGAAGTACCGGTTGCTGCTGCAATAATAGTGTCATCACCTAAGGCAGCCGTACCTTGAGAGTTATAAATTTGCCATGTAAAGCCATCTGTATATGTGTTAACAGGGTCGTTAATTGTAAAGCTTACCGAACCATTATCACCAAAGCAAACAACATCAACAGTGGTTGTGGAGATTTCAAAGGTATTAGGATCTTCGATTTCGAATGTAGTTTCAACAAAACACCCTGTATTGGTATTTGTAATAGTTGCCGCATAGTTACCAATACCTAAAGCAGTAAATACATTAGTTACTTGGTTCAAAGAACTGTATGCATTATCAGTACCAATTACAGAATAGCGTAAGGTTGCAGCACCTGCACTTGGGGTTAACGTAACACCAAGGGTTACTTCAGCATCATTACCAGGATTACAGGTTATGTCTTGTGTAATAGTAGCAGTAGGGTTAGATAATTCTACGTATTCTGCAATAGTAGCAGTAGTACTACCTAGACAAGCATTATCATCATAAACATTGATAATGTAAGTACCACCAGCAATATTAGTTTCAGTATAGCTTGTGTTTGCGCCATTCTGAACTACAACATCATCACCAGTAGCAGCAGTACCTTGATCGTTAATAAACTCATAACGCGTATAGTTACCAGAACCGCCAGTGATGGCTGTTTCATCGATACTTATGGTAGCGTTGTTAGAGTTGTTTCCGTTTGTACAAGCGAATTCCACCACAGTAGCATTAACATTGTCAATGATATCTGGTTGAAGGATAACTTGTGTGATATCTACAAAACAGTCGTTAGCACCCGTAGCTCTAATGGTATAGGTAATACCAGGAGTTACAAGACCTTCTAAGTTTGTAAATGTTGCTGTTGAAGCAGAAGCGGAACTAGCTGCAATTGGGAATGTAGCCGAACTACCTGGTCCAGAAATAATTTCGAAGGTATATGGTCCTACTCCATTGTCAACTACGCTAACTGAAATACTTCCATCATCAGCACCATTACATGTTACATCGGTAAATGCATCTACAGTAATTGTAGGTGCTACCGCTGGTGGAACTTCAATAGTAAATACACGATTACATTCTGGACCAGATGTATTGTCATCATAAATTGTAATTGTATACGTCTCCGGAACGGTTGTTTGGAAAACATAAGGATTGCTTGGCAATGAAGCTCTTGTAACCACATTACCTAACCCGTTTGTTATTGCGTAGTCATAACTACCAGATCCAAAAGTTACATTTATAGTAATTTCAGCATCAGGAGTAATAGTACAATCTATTAATTTTGTCAATGAAACATTTGCTTCTAAGACAGGATAAATATCAATACTATCAGTATCAGTACAACCATTACTATCTATTATTGCAATGCTATAATTACCAGGTGTTAGATTGTTAAAAACACCACCATTATCTTCATAATTTGTACCACCATCAATAGAGTATAATATTTGTGCAGCTGTACTAGTTGCATTTATTGTTAATGATGTAGGAGAAGCACAATTATCAACTACCATCGAATCTATAGTTGGGTTTGGTGTTAGGTCTAAATTAATAGGACCTAAATCTGTGAAACATCCAAATTGATCTGTAATAATAACATTATAGTTACCTGCAGGTGAATTTGCAGGAATAGAAACTGGGTTATCAGATGTGTCAGTAATTGTTGTAAAAGGAGCTGGTCCTGTTACTGTATAAGTAAAGGTTCCGCCACCACCAGTAATATTTTCAATTGCTATTAATCCAGGAGCGTTACAAGAAATATCACTAAGCTTGTTTAATGTAGCAGATATAGGGTTTAATTCTTCTATTAATTGATTTTCACTACCTGAAACACATTCGTCTGTACCTCCAGAATTAACTTCAGTAACTACAATATAATATTCTCCAGGCGCAAGGCTTGATACTGCTATCGTGTTGTTCCAGGCGATATTACCACCGCTAGATTGTACAACTAAGCCTGTCGTAGCGTCATAGAATTCCCAGTGCATACTTGGGTGTGAAGTGCCATCTGTATCAACAATTGTATATGTAATTTCAGCATCATTTGCACCAGAACAAGAAGGCTCGTAAGTAGATGAAATTTCTAAGGGATCCGTTGTAATATCATTTACATTTACATTACTCTGACGGATACATCCTGTTGAATCACGAACATAAAAAACATAAGTTCTACCAGGTATTAGCCCTGTCCAAGTATGAGCTCCAGGTATTGGCGCAGTCCAGGTAGCTGCTCCAATAATAAAATTAGCTGGATCATCCGTATAGGTATATTCATAGTTTGGAACACCAGCCGTACCTTGTACCGTTACTTGAAGTTCATTACAGGCAACTACCACTGTGGTAATACTAATATCTAAATCATCTAAAGGATACGGAATGGTATATCTTGGTAGGTCAGTTCGACAAACCTCTATTCCACCTACAATTGTGCGCATTGATGGGAAAACATTAGTGCCAGAAATATAACCCATTAGCACATCGCTAGTTCCAGGAACACTATCATCACCAGTCCAAGTAGAACCACCATCTGCACTAAATTCTATAGTTGTGCCTGGAGGGTATGTAGTAGGATAACTTACAAATTGGAATCCATAATCATTTGGGTCTACACTACCACAAGCAGCTGGGAGTATTGGGATAACATCACCAGTTAATTCTATAGGGTTGTTAATGGTAACTGGAGTTTCAGTTACAAGACAATTGTTTGAGTCTGTAACATTTATAGTATAGTCTCCAGGAGCTAAGTTATAATAAGATGTTGTCGCAACTAAAATATTGTTATCGGTTTGATTAGATGCCCCACCATTATCCAAATCAATTATTTGAATTGTATAAGGATTATCTCCAGATGTAACCTCTACCTCAATAGATCCAACCCCATCATGACATAGTGGGTCAGTTGGTGTTGCTGTAATTATTAAAGGTGTAGCAGGGTTAACAGTAACTGTTTCAACATACTCACAGAAAGGTGATGTTGCCGAGTTATCTCGAACATAAACATCATATGTGCCATCATTTCCAGTTGTAACGGTATACGTATTACTAGCACTAAATAATCCCGTTGGACTTGTTGTTGTTGGCACAAATGCATATTCGTATGAACCATCACCACCGGCAGCTGTTACTTCAATAGAACCATCAGCACAAGTTGTAATATCTGCAACTGTAACAACTGCTGTCAACTGCGGATTAATTGTTACAGTTTGTTGTGCGGCTGTACAACCGAATGCATCTCTTACATCGATGGTATAGGTTCCATTAGCAAGGCTATCAAAAGTGTATGTTGTATCAGTTGTTGGGGTTGGCGTCATCCAAGGCCCAGCATTAATGCTAAATTGGAAACCACCATTACCAGGAATAGAGGTAACATCAACCACAATAGACGCGTCGTTAGCACCAGAGTAACAAGCTGTAGGCGTTACTGTAAAAGTTGGGTTTACAGGAGCTATGACAGTTATAGCAGTATCAATAGGGTCAGAACAAAGATTAATATCTTGAGCTCTAACAATGTAATCGCCAGCAGCTAAGTTTGTGAATGTAGTACCAGCTTGATAAGCAGTAATAATACCACCTACGCCATCTTCTAATTGATAAGTATACGTTGGAGTACCACCAGAAGCGCTAGCCGTAATGGTTGCGCCAGTATTATTACAAGTAAATTCTTCGGTAATTGAAGCAGCAGCGACAATTGGTGTTGGTTCAGTTAGCGTTTGATTTAAAGTAACAGTACAACCTAGGATAGGATTGTCTACATCACGTACAGTAATGGTATAAGCTTGAGCGCTAAGGCCAGTAATTTGTTCAGCAGCCGTAAATGGTCCCACGAAGGTGGTAGCATCTAAGCTGTATTCGTAACCACCAGCACCGAAGTTATCTGCAATTATTGTTATTGTACCGCTATTATCAGCGTTACAATCAAGGTTTTCAAAAGCAGTTATTGAAGCTTCAAAAGCATTTCCGTCTTCAACAATTACAGTTGTATCAACAGTACAATCGCTACCATAATTAACAACAATTGTGTGGTTGCCAACAGCTACATTACTAAAAGTATTTGTTGCTTGAAAAGCACCACCGTCAATATTGTACGTATAAGAAGCATCGTTCGGTAAAACGGTTATTTCACCAGTTCCATCACAATTATAAGTAATAGATGTTGTAAGTGTTGGTTCGGTTGGTAATGGAGCAATAATGATATCTGCAAGCGTGATATCACAAGAGGTAGCATTAGCATCACGAACACGAATGCTATAGGTATCGTCAGTTAAGTCAGTAAATACAGCACCTCCCGTTGTTGATGCAGTCCATGCACCTCCATTGATACTGTATTGATAATCACCAGAACCACCTGTAGTAGGTGTAACGCTACCAACAGTAATCTCACCTAATACAAGACAGGTGTAGTTTTGAGTAATAGCAGCTTCAGCAACTAGTTGGTCAGGTTGCGTTACGATAACATCAACAGGAACAGAGTCACAGTTGTTATTATCACGAATCACTACAGGATATGTTCCTGCAGCTAAGTTTGTAAAGTTATTCCCAACTTGAAAAGTAACACCATTATCAATACTATATTGAAAAGGAGCGCTTCCTCCAGAATCAACAACAATTGAAATTGCACCATCAGCAGCACCAAAACAAGTAACAGGAGCGGGTGTAGGAGTAATAGCAATAGGAGCATCTTTTACGATTGTTATTGTATAGATAGCAGTACAGAAACCAGTATTACCGTCATTATCTCTAACATGCACATCATAATCGCCAGCAGCACTAACAGCAACAGGATTTGTAGTTGCAAAGTCACCAGCGTTAGGAGTAGAAGCATTAGGTACAACTGCGTAAACATAGTTACCATCACCACCGGCAGCAGAAATTGTAATATCTGTATCGGTAGCACAAGCTGTAATATTAGGAGCCGTAGCAGTTATTGTCAACTGCGGATTAATTGTTACAGTTTGTTGTGCGGCTGTACAACCGAATGCATCTCTTACATCGATGGTATAGGTTCCATTAGCAAGGCTATCAAAAGTGTATGTTGTATCAGTTGTTGGGGTTGGCGTCATCCAAGGCCCAGCATTAATGCTAAATTGGAAACCACCATTACCAGGAATAGAGGTAACATCAACCACAATAGACGCGTCGTTAGCACCAGAGTAACAAGCTGTAGGCGTTACTGTAAAAGTTGGGTTTACAGGAGCTATGACAGTTATAGCAGTATCAATAGGGTCAGAACAAAGATTAATATCTTGAGCTCTAACAATGTAATCGCCAGCAGCTAAGTTTGTGAATGTAGTACCAGCTTGATAAGCAGTAATAATACCACCTACGCCATCTTCTAATTGATAAGTATACGTTGGAGTACCACCAGAAGCGCTAGCCGTAATGGTTGCGCCAGTATTATTACAAGTAAATTCTTCGGTAATTGAAGCAGCAGCGACAATTGGTGTTGGTTCAGTTAGCGTTTGATTTAAAGTAACAGTACAACCTAGGATAGGATTGTCTACATCACGTACAGTAATGGTATAAGCTTGAGCGCTAAGGCCAGTAATTTGTTCAGCAGCCGTAAATGGTCCCACGAAGGTGGTAGCATCTAAGCTGTATTCGTAACCACCAGCACCGAAGTTATCTGCAATTATTGTTATTGTACCGCTATTATCAGCGTTACAATCAAGGTTTTCAAAAGCAGTTATTGAAGCTTCAAAAGCATTTCCGTCTTCAACAATTACAGTTGTATCAACAGTACAATCGCTACCATAATTAACAACAATTGTGTGGTTGCCAACAGCTACATTACTAAAAGTATTTGTTGCTTGAAAAGCACCACCGTCAATATTGTACGTATAAGAAGCATCGTTCGGTAAAACGGTTATTTCACCAGTTCCATCACAATTATAAGTAATAGATGTTGTAAGTGTTGGTTCGGTTGGTAATGGAGCAATAATGATATCTGCAAGCGTGATATCACAAGAGGTAGCATTAGCATCACGAACACGAATGCTATAGGTATCGTCAGTTAAGTCAGTAAATACAGCACCTCCCGTTGTTGATGCAGTCCATGCACCTCCATTGATACTGTATTGATAATCACCAGAACCACCTGTAGTAGGTGTAACGCTACCAACAGTAATCTCACCTAATACAAGACAGGTGTAGTTTTGAGTAATAGCAGCTTCAGCAACTAGTTGGTCAGGTTGCGTTACGATAACATCAACAGGAACAGAGTCACAGTTGTTATTATCACGAATCACTACAGGATATGTTCCTGCAGCTAAGTTTGTAAAGTTATTCCCAACTTGAAAAGTAACACCATTATCAATACTATATTGAAAAGGAGCGCTTCCTCCAGAATCAACAACAATTGAAATTGCACCATCAGCAGCACCAAAACAAGTAACAGGAGCGGGTGTAGGAGTAATAGCAATAGGAGCATCTTTTACGATTGTTATTGTATAGATAGCAGTACAGAAACCAGTATTACCGTCATTATCTCTAACATGCACATCATAATCGCCAGCAGCACTAACAGCAACAGGATTTGTAGTTGCAAAGTCACCAGCGTTAGGAGTAGAAGCATTAGGTACAACTGCGTAAACATAGTTACCATCACCACCGGCAGCAGAAATTGTAATATCTGTATCGGTAGCACAAGCTGTAATATTAGGAGCCGTAGCAGTTATTGTCAACTGCGGATTAATTGTTACAGTTTGTAATATTCCAATACATCCAGAACTGTCTTGTACATTTATTGTGAAGGTTCCGTTGGCTAATCCTGAAAAAGTATGTGTAGTAGCTGTAAGCGGTGTTGGTGTTACCCATGGGTTTCCATTTATACTAAATGTATAATCATCGTTACCACTAGTTACATCAACCTGAATACTAGCATCATTCGCACCTGAGTAACAGGCAGTTGGAGTTACCGTGAACTCAACAGTATTAGTTGGGTCAATAGTAAGTTGTGTGTTTATAGGGTCTGAACAGTTATTAGCATCCGTTACTTGTACGATATAATCACCTGCTGCAAGACCTGTAAACACAGTGTTTGAACCATTAGTAGCATAGTCGTAACCAGCAATTATAGTACCTACGCCATCTTCTAATTGATAGGTATAAGTAGGGGTGCCGCCAGTTGCACTAGCAGTAATGGTAGCGCCACCGTTTGTACACGTAAGTGGTGTTGTAATATTTGCACCTGCAACTAATGCGGCAGGTTCGTCTATGGTTTGATTCAGCGTAACAGAACAACTAGTATCATCTGCTTTTCTAATAATTATGGTATGTGCACCAGCACTTAGCGGTGACGATGTAGTAACGGGAGTTATTGTTGAAGCAATAAAAGCACCTCCATCTATAGAGTATTCAAAACCTGCAGTGGCATCAAAATTTTCTGTTTCAAAAGTAATCGTAGCATCATCTTCACCATTACAGCTGGGATCAGAAACAGCAGTTATGTTTGCTTCAAAAGTTCTTCCAGCTTCAACTACAACAGGAAGTTCTACAAAACGAGGACAAACTTCTGGCGATTGAAAAACACTTATGTCATCAATAGCAACATCATTACCGTTAATCTCACTTTCGTTAGTAGTAATAACTAAATCTAAGGTGGTATTTGTACCAGGATCTAAGGAAAGCACATATTCATTCCAGACATTATTTTCAGGAACGATTCCAGTATTAGCAGATGCTACTACGGTGGTTGAGCTTGGAAGGCGAAGCTCAATAGTTAAATCAGGAGCAACTCTATTACCGTTTCTAATTAAATTAATCAACCATAAAGAAACACTAATAGGTTGATTTGCAATGATATCATTAATAGGTTTTTGGTAAATTACTTGCCCAGGCGTTGGCGCGCCAATATTAATTACTAAATAGCGTCCATCAGTATTTCTGGTTCCTGTTGTATGATCAATTGGATTTAACCAGGAACCAAAAGGACGTGCAATAGAATCAGTTACCGCGTACTCATAATCATTTATATATCTACCATTATCGATAGGTGCACCACTTGGAGACACATCATCTACTTGGTTTTCATAGAAATAACCTGTTGTATTTGGATTCGGAATGGTTTCTCCATAACCAAAATCTTCACTTAGTAAAGTACTTGGCGTAGGAGGTGTTTGTGACACATAATTTGTTCGTACAGTATATGTTCCTGGGGCAACATTGTCCCAAACATTACTTGTTGGTGGTGTATTTAAAACGCCGTCAAGTTCATATGTATAATCATAAGTAAGTACATCTGGTGTGGCAGTAATTATTCCACTACCATTACAGTTATAATTTACTTCAGGTGTTAAGGTAACTACAGGAGGCGTAGGCGCATCTTCCACAGTAACGGTCATTGGAAAATCACATGAGATATCACGTACAACTACAGTGTAAGTACCTGCTGGAAGTGTAGCTGTTGTCGATGCTCCAAATGTTGCACCACCATCAAAACTGTAGGTATATGGAGCTGTTCCACCAACTACATTAGTTATTCTAACTTCTGCACCGGTTGGGTCACAAGAAGCGTCTCTGGAAACACCTGCAGAAGCACTTAATGGAAAAGGCTCAGAAAGGTCATGTAAATCTGTTACATCACACCCAGAGCTGTCTAAAACGCGAACATTATATGGTCCAGCACTTAAGTTTACAAAGTTCGGTGTGCTTTGATAGGTTGCTCCATTATCAATACTGTATTGAAATGGTCCAACCCCATTCGAAATGTTAATTGTGATAGCACCGTCATTTGTTCCAGAACAAGAAGGTTGAGTTTCAGTTATTGAATCGATAGAAAGAACGCCTAAATCTTCAATGGTAACTTCATTTGAAAAAGCAAAACAGTTGTTTGCATCGACAACTACGAACACATAGTCTCCTGCTTCTCCTGGAAAATACTCTTCTACAGTATCATCATCAGTATCTCTCCAGCCGAAAGTAAAAGTTTCTTCTACTTGATAAGCACCACCAGGTATACTACTAACATCCGCATATAATTGTGTGCCATCTTTACTCCATATAGCGTAATTGAAATCTGGATTACCAATTCCACCTGAAATGGTTAAATCTATAGTTCCTGCACTACACCCAATATTTGATGTAGTAACGGCAGTAAGTGTTGGATCTGGAGTACGGTCAACAGTTACATTTTGTGTATCAAAACAACCTTCATCAGTTGCTACTTCAACAATATAATCTCCAGGATTTACATTAAAAGTATAGGTGTTATCTGGTTGAGCTGTTTCGTCATCTACTAATGTGCCATCTGCTAATTTTAAGGTGTATGAATAGTTTGGCTCAACATTTAGAACATCTATTTTAATAGTACCTTGATCATTACAATTTGCGGGTGTAGTTTCTATTTCTACTTGAAAATCGCGTTCAATAATTCCGATATCTGGAGTGCTAAATATACAAGCACCATCTATTGGGTTTCCTGAACCATTTAATTGTACAACATCTACTCGATAAGAACCACTTTCACCTGTATTAAAATCAAAGCTAGGACCATTATTAGCGCTAAATGGAACAACAATGCTGTTATTGGTTACATCAACCAATTGGTACCCGTAATTAGCTCCTAAGTTTGTAATGGTGATATTACCATCTGTAGTACAAATTATGTCGTTATTGTCGTATTCAATATTTAAATTGTTTTGGTAAACATCGAAGTAAAAACGACTAAAACATCCGTTTTGATAATTTATAACCAACCGGTATTTTCCGGCAGTATTTACATTAAAGTCACTACCAGTGTTAGCTAACCCCCAGTTACAAGTTTGGTTTTTATTAGCACAACCTGCAGGAGCTGCAGTACAACTTCCTTCATTTAAAATTTCCCAATCAATACTTTGAGCGTCACTAATATTTATGTTTATTAATTGCGAATCTGAGGTTCCACATAAGAATATTTCGGGCAACAAATCACCGTCAACACTACAAGTAACAATTTGTCCTTGTATATCGTTGGTTGGGTCAGCGTCACTATTTGTTGTATTAAACCAATCTACTATTGGATTTGATTGTGTAGACCCGAAGAGTTCTACATCAAATATTTCTTTAAAACCTTTACATGGATCAGCAACAATTTTATCCACGATATATGTTCCAGTAGCACTTATAACTAATGTACTTTCATCACCATCTGGGTTGCCATCGTTTAAAACAGTATCAGATGCGTCGAAAATTCCATTATTATTGTCGTCGCTAACCCAAACATAATCGTCAAAGTTGTCACCGGCATCTAATATAATACTGTCACCACACAATTGAACAGTTCTCCTGAAATTACAATCAGCCAAATCATCCAACAAGAAGTTTGTAGCTCCAGGCACTATAAATCCACAAGAATTAAAGTCTGTTACACTTGGGTCATCAGAGATAACATTATTATTAATTTCTCCTTGGTACGTGGAATAGGCCAAGTTTTGTATAAGATCGGAACAGGCATCGATAAAATCAAAACAGTTAGATGCTACTTGTACACGCATACGTATGGAACGTGGTGTATCACCTTCTTCGACAATGTTGTTTGGAATTGAAAAGGTGATAGTTCTATCTCCAGGAGTGTACACATAAGTTACACCGGTTGGCATAATTATGTTTAACTCATCTAACGTAACATTAAGAGGAAGAACATCTCGTATCGTATAATTTTCGGCATCATCGTTCCCGATATTTTCAAAAGTTAATACGTAATCTAGTATTTGGCCTAAGTTAACTCCTAAACCAGTAATATCATTACCTGCAATGTCCTCTACCTTTTTTTCCAAAACGATATCGGGCTCAATTATTTCTACATTAAATGAGTTAAAGAAGGGGTAATATTGATCACCTGTACTTCTAAATTGAAAAGTAGCTTGAGTTGCACTATTATCAATTACCGAATTTGCAGGATTGTTTAAAGCGAGAATATCAGTGTCATATCCTAAAGTGTTAATACTATTAGGGTTTCTATTGGTAGTAACAGTGCCATTTAGCGTAATATTACTATTGAAAAAGTTGTTGCCTGGGTTTGCACCATTACTTATTTGAGTAAATGGATCAGATGCGGTTTCCCGAATGCGCATTCGGTCTCCGGTAATTCTATTATCACCTTCTAATGCGGCTACTCCAATATTTGCACGGACTGGACCTGCTGGTATTGTAGTAAACCCATTATAGTCTATGTTTAATGTGCGGTCTGCAGGTGTATCACGTACCCTCGCAAACCCATCAAAAGTGGTTATTAATTTACCAGTAAGATTAGGGTTTTCATAAACAATAACTATGGTCCACCCACCAGCAGCACCTCCACCAGGTGAAAGCGAGCCAACAACTGACCTTATGTTTGCTACTGTATAATTACCTGTAGGATTTGTTAAGCCAGTTATTATTGAAGTTATATCTGCATAACATGCGTATGGACTGTTCAATCTAACAGATGCATCTCCACTTGTAAAACCATCAAACAGAATTTCATCTGCTGTGATGTTTGTGTAACCAGGAGAACCAGGTACCCTAAGGCGCACCTGATTGAAGTCATTTTGTCTATTGGTGCCAATTGTTTGTCCTGCCTGTTGACTCGGATAAGTGGCAGACCAATAAAGTCCTGCATACCGCACTAGATTACAACTAGTATCAGGAAAGGCTAATGTTGCTGTACTTGAGCTGAAGTTATTGCCACCATCATTATCTACATTGATGTATTGCATATTAAGCCAATCGTTATATGTAGACGAGTTGCCAGTATTGTTATATGCATTTTCTGGCCTTTGGCCATTTCCGTTATCTCTATTAACAATATTGTTGCTAATAAAGGTTAAATCTCCCTTGATGTTGTTTTGATAACGAACTTCAAAGTTATTGAACTCTTGTGCCATTCCTGCCCATGTCAGAAATAGCAAAAAAACTAGAATTAGGTTTTTGGTGCTTGGTTTGGTCATTTGGTAGGTAAACTTACTAGGTTATTAAGTTTGGGGTAACTCTCATAATCCACATCTTATCTTCATATGAGTCATTTATTTTTGAGTAATACGATATCAATGCATTATTCCACGATTCGTGTTTCTTTAAATAGACATATCTCCAATTGTTTTCTGGATTAATAAAATAGCCTGCACTTAAGCCATATGAGTTGAGTATTTTCACAAATCGTTTGGCATTTTTAGGGCTTGAGAATACATTAGCAATAATGTAATAGCCAGAACCAACACCATCTAAATCATATGATTGTGCTTCTGGATCAACACCAGACAACTTATCTTGTGCAATTACATTTTGTTGTAAAACGTCATTTCCATACTTGTCTGCCTTTTCATTGATTTTATCGACATTGGCAGCATAGGCCTCATTAGAATATTTATTGTCAACATTCATTATCCATAGGTCCCCATTATATTCGCCATTCATTTGACTTTGGTGAGCAGCAAGAGCATCATCCCATGTATCATACCTTTCCAGATAAACATATTTTAATCCATTATTCGGGTTGTCTATGTAGTCTGGGCTTAGTCCTTTGTTAGATAGGTTGCTCATAAACTTATCCATGTATTGTCCTCCTTTATATACGTTTGCAACAACATAATAACCATCAGTTACGCCTTCTAGATCTCTAAATTTTCTGCTTTTAACGATTTTTCCATCTTGACCAATACTACTATTTGTAGTAGTCACCGCATCTCTTTTTTGAGTTACATCGTTGGCGTAGTTAGGGCCAGAATTATTATTTTTAGAAGTGTTTGTACTATTTGGTATATAGCCATCGTTGCCTGAGTTGTTTTGAGCTATAGCGGCATTGTCTTTGCCTGTCAAGAACATGTCTTGAGCTCTTTTTTCTAAATCAGGTCTTTCACCCTTGGTTTCATTGCGAACCATTTTCATAACCATGTTAAATCGTCTTTCCAAATCTTTTTGACGATTGGCTTCTAATGAATCCTGTCGGAACATTAATTCAGCGATTATCTCATCGTTTTCTTCAAGCTTCTTTTTTAGTTTTTCAATTTCTTCATTAGTAGCTAGGTCATCTATTGTTAATTCTTCTTCTACTAGTTCCTCTTCATTATCTTCAAGCATTACACGGTCTTCTGTCAAGTTTGGAGTAAATGAATATGCGAATGAAATTTCATGAGTGACACCTAAATTGTTGAAGTCAGTACCAAACCCTTTTTCCATGTTATAACCTAAGGAAAGACGCTTGTTTAAATTAAAACCAGCACCGGCAGATGCGCCATAAAAACTATCATATCCACCTTGTAACCATCCTAGTTTTGGAAGATCTAAAATCATTCCACCACCATAAGTTAATTCTTGTTCGGCAGCTGCAGTTTGTCCATTTTGGGCGTTGAGACGAACCCTAGCTAATGGCATTAATCGAGCACCTTGCATTATTCCAGCTTCATTTGAAAATGGATGCGTATACTGCAGGTGTGCAGAATATGTTTTATCGCTAAAATCTGTTAATTGTTTACTAGTCTTTAGATTGTAATCAAGAAGATTTTCTGCGAATGCTCCAAAATCAAAACGTCCGTAGGATAAATTAAATCCAGGTTGAAAGGATAAGACATTGCTGTCGTCAGTTCCATATAATAATGGGTCACTTAAGTCGATTGGATTCGCTGAACTTTGATTGTAACCCGTATTATAATATGCTAGGTTTGCGCCAAAAGTGAAATTACTTTTATCACTTAATTTAAGTCCGTAGGCATAGTTAGCTAAAACACCGATGTTAGATACTAACCCTTTTTTCTGACTGTATAAACTAAGTCCAAGTCCGTTGCGGTCCCCTATTCTACCACTATAACTAACGAAGTAAGTTTGGTCGTTATTATTAAATTGTACTGATTGGTTTCTGTGAAAAAAGTTGATGTATGATTTATCTTCCTGAACGGTTGAGAACGTAGGGTTTATAAGGAACCTGTTAAACTTTAATAAGTTTTGCGGTGCTACTTTATAGGGTAATAGTGGTTCGTCTTCTTGAGCGTTTACATTTGTAAACACTAAAGCCGTCATCAAAAGAAGAAATATGTATTTTGCTTGTTTCATGATAGGTTAGCGTATGACTGTAATGGTACCTTGTTTTAATGTTTCAGAAGCATTCTTAATTACATAGTAGAAAACCATGTTTTGTGATGGGAATGCAACGGCCGATGTTGGCCAATCATTTTTGTAATCTTGAACGTTAAGAATTTCTTCACCGTTTTCTCTATAAATTGTAACAGAGACATCAGGCTTATTAGAATATGAATTTGGTAAAATCCATTGATCATTAAATCCATCTCCATTAGGTGTTATAACATTTGGCACTTTAAATGTGTCTAAATACTCCGCAGTAAATTGTCGTGTAATTTCACAGTTATCTATATTGGCAATTAACATGTATTCGCCTTCTGAATCTATATCAACCGAACTTGTATTGCTCAATTCAACATTGTTTACATCATACCATCGGTAAGCAGTTCCGCCGCTGGCAGTTACTGTTCTTGTCGTGCCTTCAGGAAATACTAACGTGCCAGTAGGGTCCAGAGTTATAAGTTCAGGGTCCAAAGGTGTAATTGCTATTTCATTAGAAATTAGGTCACATCCATTTTTGTCAATAACTAAACGATATGTACCTGGTGCGGTTACACTGAGTGAGGCGTCAGTAGTATTAATTGAAGCGCCATCTAGTTGCCATTGGAAACTTTCGCTAGTTAAATCGGTTGAAGTACTTATGGTTACAACGTCTGCAGCACTACAGTAAATAGTACTTGTGCTGGTAATAGTTAATGTTTCGTTTGTTACTAATTGTACTGGTAAACTGTTCGAAGTAGCATTAAAAGTATTTAAAGTGCCATCTACAGTATAGCTCCCATTTTCTGCTACATCTGTAAGATAAATGCTTGTATCATTTGAACCGCTAACATTTGTGCCATTTAGCTGCCATTGATACGAAAAACTTGATGATACATCAGTAGTAACGTCAATAGTACTACCATCAGAAAGTACCGCATTAATTGTGGCAACATCTATTGCAGCACTAGTGTCTATACATGCTGTATAACTTGTGCCGTAACCAATAGTCAATTCAAAAGAAGAAGGTGAAATAACTTCAGTCTCTTCCGAGCTAATTGTTGTTGGATTTGGACAAGAACCAGCGGGTTGCGTTACTTCTACATAATATGTACCGTCTTGTGTGGCATCATAAGAAATATTTGTAGCTCCAGCTATTGCACTTCCATTGCGAAACCATTGAAATGTTGGAGTAGTTGCGTTAGTAGTTACACTTAAAGTTTCTGTTTCACTTGGTAATAATACAAGGTTAGTATCATTAACTAATGTGATTGTGAAGTTATCTGAATTGGTAAATGTTATAGCTGCTGAAATTTCAGGACAGTTTCCACTTTCAGAAACACTTACTTGATAATCTCCTTCAAATGACGCATTAGATCCATCTACAGTATATGTAGATGCAGTAGCACCAGGAATTTCTGTACCATCTTTTAGCCATTGATAATCAGGTGAGCCAAAGGAAGTTGTCACGGACAATACTTCGGTGTCACTAGAACATAATGCTGTTTTGCTGGGTGGGTTTATGCTAGTACTTCCTCCTACCGCACCAATACAAATATCAGGCATATTTGATTGTGTTGTTCCATTATCAGAACATTCACCATAATCAATTTGTGCAAAATACATGCCTCCTTCTGTTATATTTAAGGTAGGCCCTGTTTCACCTACTAATAAAGTGAGATCTTTGTACCATTGATACTGATAGGTATTTACGTCTGTTAAGTTAACTACAGACAATGTAATTGGGTCAGTGCTTATTATAGTAGCTTGTGGTGATGTACTACCATCGTGAGTAATAGTAAGGTTAGACACATGGTCCATATAATACATGCTGTAACTAATTGTACTCTCTGCTGAAGCAACAGGGTCTGTACTTCGAACTCTAAGTTTGTAACCAGCACCTCTTGTATCCGTTGGAATAGAGAATTCAAAACCACGTCCGGGAGACTTAACAACTGCATCGCTAGTTTCTTTTGCTAGTTCTATTGGGTTTGTAAAGTCACCTGAAGGGTCAGATAGTTCTAAAATCCATTCATTGCCAGCATTTGATGCGCCATCAAAAGCGGCCCATGCGAAATATTGATTAAAGTTACCATTGTTACCAGCACATATCTTATTCCATGCTGATCCACCAGTGTCGGGGTTGTCTGCTGGAAGTATCTCAAGATTCGCAATTAACTGAGCGGAAACTTGAAATGATCCGAAGAGCATAAAAGCTATCAAAACAATTTGAAGGCTGTAATGTTTTTTTGGTCTCATAAGTAGTTGTAGTTTAAATACTACCAGTTTTATCTTCGATTGGGTTCGTTGATAAAACTTTGTGTTTGTTTTTTATTTGAGAATTGTTGTTTATTCTCTAGCCCTTGTATTCAACAACAAATATGTTATATAATTATAGGCTGTAGAAGTTAATGTTGTGGCGCACCCCAAAAACGTTGTGAAACAGACGAATTTGTATGCTTAGCACTTTTATTCTTACACATACTTGCATTTTAGCTACCTTTGTATTTCCTAAAAATTCAGGTATGAGTGATAGTCCAAAAGCATTGAATTTTATTGAGCACATCATTGAAGAAGACCTAGAAAATGGTTTCTCTAAGGATGATTTGCGCTTTCGTTTCCCACCAGAACCAAATGGTTATTTGCACATTGGTCATGCGAGTTCAATATGTTTGAATTTTGGTCTTGGTGAAAAGTATTCAGCTCCAGTAAATCTCCGGTTTGATGATACCAATCCAGCTAAAGAAGAACAGGAATATGTAGATGCTATTAAGCGTGATGTTCAATGGCTTGGTTATAATTGGGATACCGAGCGGTATTCGTCTGATTACTTTCAACAACTTTATGATTGGGCTGTTGATTTAATAAAGGCAAATAAGGCTTATGTTGATAGCCAAAGTTCAGAAGAAATGGCTGTTCAAAAAGGAACACCTACAGAACCTGGAATAGATGGTCCTTTTCGAAATCGCACTATTGAAGAGAATTTGGAATTGTTTCAGGCAATGAAAGATGGAAAGTTTCAAGAAGGTGAGCATGTGCTTCGCGCTAAAATAGATATGGCATCAACAAATATGCTGATGCGTGATCCTATTATTTATCGCGTTTTGCATAGTGCACATCATCGAACTAATACCGATTGGTGTATTTATCCAATGTACGACTGGACACACGGTGAAAGTGATTATATAGAGCAGGTTTCACATTCACTTTGTACACTGGAGTTTCTTCCTCATCGCAAATTGTATAATTGGTTTTTAGATCAGATTATAGATTCGAAAAAAGTTAGACCAAAACAACGAGAGTTTGCTAGAAGAAATTTGAGCCACACAGTTGTAAGCAAACGTAAACTTTTAAAGTTGGTCGAGGAAGGTGTGGTAAATGGTTGGGATGACCCCCGTATGCCGACAATATCAGGAATGCGAAGGAGAGGTTATACGCCAGAGTCAATACGTAACTTTGTAGATACCATCGGAATTGCAAAACGTGACAATCTTATAGATGTTTCGTTATTAGAATTTCACGTAAGAGAGCACTTGAACAAGGAGGCCCCAAGAGTTATGGCTGTTTTAGACCCGCTAAAAGTCGTTATAACAAATTACCCTGAAGGTGAAGTAGAATGGTTAGCAGCTGAAAATAATCCTGAGGACGATGCAGCTGGATCAAGAGAAGTACCATTTTCAAGAGAGATTTATATTGAAAAGGCGGATTTTAGAGAAGAGGCGAATAAAAAGTTTTTTCGTTTAAAATTAGGCAAAGAAGTTCGTTTAAAAAATGGATATATTATTAAGGCTGAAAGTTGTACTAAAGATGAAGAAGGAAACGTAATTGAGGTTCAATGTACTTATGATGTTAATAGCAAGAGTGGTAGTGGAACTGAAGAAAGTCTAAGAAAAGTCAAGGGTACTTTGCATTGGGTTTCTATTGCGCATGCAATATCATCCGAAATTAGGCTTTATGATCGACTATTTACGGATGAAAGTCCGGATACGCATAAAGACAAGGATTTTATAGAATTCGTCAACCCAGAGTCTTTAGAATCCATTACGGGCTATTTAGAACCAAGTTTGAAATATGCTCAACCAGAAGATAGAGTTCAATTTCAAAGATTGGGCTATTTCTGTGTAGATAAAGATTCTACTAGTGATAAATTAGTTTTTAATAGAACAGTTGGTCTACGAGATTCTTGGGCGAAAATTCAACAAAAAGATTAGTTGCTCCAAAATAGACCAATAGGAATATTTATCTTAAGTGCTATAAAATAAACGAGTCTCAATGTTTTTGATATAGTGAGACTCGTTTATTTTATTTTATTCTTTTTTCGGTTTGTTTGTCTTTTTCATCGACTCACCTATCATATTACTTGCGGTAAAGGAAGCCACCATATTATTTAGCATGTCGCTACCAGCTTGAGGTGAATTGGGTAGTAAAATTAAGTTTGTGTTGGTCTCTTCACCAATAGACTGTAAGGTGTCATAATGTTGAGTAACAACTATTAATGCAGAGGCTTCTTGTGAATTAATACCCACTTTATTTAAAACTTCAACAGATTCTTCTAAACCTCTGGCTATTTCTCTTCGTTGATCGGCAATACCCTGTCCTTGTAATCTTTTGCTTTCGGCTTCTGCTTTTGCTTTTTCTACAATTAGAATACGCGCCGCATCACCTTCAAATTGTGCGGCAATCTTTTCTCTTTCAGAAGCGTTTATACGATTCATAGCCTCTTTTACTTGCGCATCAGGATCTATATCAGTTACTAGGGTTTTAATAATGTCGTATCCATAGTCTAACATAGCCTCTTGTAGCTCCGATTTAACAGCGATAGCTATATCATCTTTTTTAACGAAAACATCATCAAGCTTCATCTTTGGTACCTCAGCGCGTACAACGTCAAATACGTAAGAAGTTATTTGATCATGTGGGTACTCTAGCTTATAAAATGCCTCATAAACTTTTTCTTTGATAACCACATATTGTACAGAAACTTTAAGCTTTACAAATACATCATCTAAAGTTTTTGTTTCTATAATTACATCAAGCTGTTGAATCTTTAAACCAATACGTGCCGAGATGCGTTGTACAAATGGTATTTTAAATTGTATGCCGGAATTTCTAACACTTGTAAACCTGCCAAAGGTTTCAATTATTACCGCAGTTTGTTGTTTTACTATAAATACTGTTGATATAAAAGCAACAGCAATAAAAAGCAAAATTGGAATCCATATAAAACTTCCCATAATTAAGTGTGTTTAGTTAATGATTATCAATATACTAAGAGTTTATAATATCTGTAGTATTAATTGAGAGTTTGTTACAGTTACAATGCCATAATAAAGGAATTATTTCTTGCCGAGTTTATCAATAGCGTTATTTATTCTAATAAGACTTTCATCTTTTCCAATTATTTCAATAATATCGAATAGGTGTGGACCTTTCATGTCACCGACAATTACGAGTCTTAAGGGAGCCATTACCTTTCCAAAAGGCAATTCCTTTGATGTAATCCAATTTTTAATCGCTGTTTCAATATGTTCGGATGTAAAGTTTTCAATCGGTGCAATTATGTTGCCCACAGCTTCCATTAATTCGGCTGTGTTTTCTTTCCATTGTTTTTTTACAGCCTTTTCTCCGTAAGTATTCGGAGTTTTAAAAAAATAGTCAGCAAGGTTCCAGAAATCAGTAATAAAAGAGGCGCGCTCTTTAATCATAGAAACTATTCTCTCAATAGTTTCTATTTTAAGTAAATTAAAATCGACTTCTAAGTGTTTTTTTAATGTTGGTATAAATAATTGAGCTAACTCATTGTCGCTTTTCTCTTGTAGATAGTGTTGATTGTACCATTTGGTTTTATCTGGATCAAAGCGTGCTCCAGATTTGTTAACACGTTGCAAATCAAAGGACTCAATTAGTTCGTCAAGGCTAAATATTTCTTGTTCTGTTCCTGGATTCCAGCCTAAAAGAGCTAGAAAGTTAATAACAGCCTCTGGGAAATAACCAGCCTCTTTATATCCTATAGATTCGTTCCAAGTTAAAGGAAATACAGGAAAACCAAGCTTGTCTCCATCACGCTTACTTAGTTTACCTTTACCAACAGGCTTCATAATTAATGGTAAATGAGCAAATTCTGGGGCTGGCCATCCAAAAGCATCATATAATTGTTTGTGTAGCGCCAAAGAAGGCAACCATTCTTCGCCTCTAATTACGTGAGAGATTTCCATTAAATGGTCATCTACAATATTAGCTAGGTGATAAGTGGGCATACCGTCAGATTTAAATAACACCTTATCATCAAGTACGTTTGTGTCTATTTCAATGGTACCCCTAATTATATCCGAAAGAATTATTTTTTGGTCTTGGGGAGTTTTAAAACGAACAACGTAGGGAATGTTTTCTGCTAGTTTAGATTTCGTTTCAGTTTCGCTTAATGCTAATGAGTTAGTTAACTTCAATCTGTTGTGCCAATTGTATATAAAGGTCTTTCCTTTTGCTTCGTGATCTTTTCTGTGATCATCTAGCGCTTCCGCAGTGTCAAAAGCATAGTAGGCGCTCCCTTTTTCAATTAACTGTTCTGCATATTCTTTATATAGATTTTTTCTCTCACTTTGACGATATGGCGCAAATTTTCCTTCTTTTGCCACGCCTTCGTCATAAGGTATTCCACACCAATTAAGAGCATCAATAATATACTGTTCAGCACCTTCTACATACCTATTTTGATCAGTATCTTCAATACGAAGAATAAAAGTACCATTATGTTTTTTAGCAAATAAATAATTAAATAAAGCTGTTCTTACACCTCCGATATGTAAAGGACCTGTTGGACTAGGCGCAAATCGAACTCTTACATTTGAACTCATCATTAAATTTTTAGAATGCAAAGATACATCTTGAATAGGACCGCAAAACATGTGAATAAAGCTTTTTAACAAAATTTTCTTAGCTAAATTTACTGCTTAGTTTATATTGTACTAAAACACGTAAAGATTGGATAGTTATCAACAGATTCTTACAAAGTTAAACCAGTTTACAAAGCGCTATTATTCAAATATGCTTGTAAAAGGTATGTTGTTGTTTTTAAGCATTGGTGTTATCTTGATATTTAGTGTCATGGGAATTGAGTATTTTTTGTGGTTAGGTTCGACTGGAAGGTTGGTTTTGTTTTCAATGTTTGTCCTTCTATCGGGCTACTTGTTTTATAAATACATAATTACTCCTGTTTTCTTTTTGATTAAGGTAAAAAGGGGAATATCAAATAAAGAAGCATCGCGGTTGATTGGCAAACATTTTCCTGAGATTAATGACCGTTTGTTAAATCTATTGGATTTAGTAGGAAGTGAAAAAGAATCAGAATTACTACTTGCGAGTATTAATCAACGCTCAAGCAAATTACAGAATATACCATTTGTTAAGGCTGTTAATTTTGCTGAAGGATTGGGATACGCTAAGTATTTATTAGTTCCAATAGTTTTATTTTTTACAGTATGGTTTACGGGTGATTTAAGCTCTTTTATTGGGTCTTATGAGCGAGTTGTCAATTATGACTTAGCATACGATCCGCCTGCTCCATTTCGCTTTAAAATGCTTTCTAATGAGTACGAAGTTTTAGATTCAGAATCGTATACGATTCGCGTTAAGACTGAGGGTGATGTACGTCCAGACGTAGTGTTTGTTGTAATTGATGGAAAGAAGTTGATGATGAAAAGCGGAAAGAATGGATTTGAGCACACTTTTATGCCTCCAATTAGTTCTTTTGACTTTTATTTTGAAGGAAGTGAAGTTCGATCTAGAAACTACCATCTAAATGCAAAAAAAACTCCATTTATTCAGCGTTTTGAAATGGAATTATTGTATCCAAGTTATACGAATAGAAAGTCTGAAATTTTAAAAGGCACTGGTAATGCAGTTTTACCTGAAGGCACGCAAGTAAATTGGAAAATATTCGGAGACAATACGAATTCAATTCACTTGACTACAAAAGATACTATTTTAAGTTTTAACAGGATTAAAAAGGAGTTTGATTTATCAAAAAGAATTTATGCTGATCTTAAATATGAATTGGCAACTTCTAATGAGAATATAAGTAATTATGAAAAACTAGGATATTTGATTGAAGTAATAGAGGACGAATATCCTAAGATTGAAGTTGCTCAAGTTTTGGACTCGGTTAAACCTAATATACTGTATTATGTTGGTGAGGCTTCAGATGATTATAAACTAAAGAGTATAAAATTGGTTTGTTATCCATTGGAAAGTCCGAATGATATTCAGAAAATTGATTTAAGTTCATCGAAAATAGGAATAAGTCAATTTTATTATACTTTTCCATCTGGATTGCAGCTGCAAGAAGGAAAAACCTATAATTTTTATTTTGAAGCTACAGATAATGATGCAGTGCATGGAGGTAAAAGGAGTAAGAGCCAGGTTTTTTCCAATGTTATTTTAGACGAAGATCAGTTACTTGATAAACAACTAGAGTTTCAGGAGACTATTTTAGATAATATGGATAGGTCTTTGGATGCTTTAAAAGAGCAAAAAGAGGCTTTAGAAGATATTAATAAAGACCAGAAAGAGAAAAGTGCTTTAAATTTTAATGATCAGAACCAAATTAAAGACTTTCTTAAAAAACAAGAGCGACAAGAAGGTTTAATGCAAAAATATAGTAAGCAATTAAAAGAGAACCTAGAGCAGGGACAAGAGGATAGTCAAATGAGCGAAATGCTTAAAGAAAGACTTGAAAGACAGGAGCAGCAGGCTAAGAAAAACCAAAAGTTGTTAGAAGAGTTGCAAAAGGTGGCAGATAAGATAAATATAGATGATTTAAAGAAAAAACTGGAGGATTTAGGGAAAAAGCAACAGAATAACGAGCGTAATTTAGAACAGCTGTTAGAATTAACTAAACGTTATTATGTAACTGAAAAAGCTTCTCAATTGGCAAAGGAACTTGAGAAACTAGGTAAAAGACAAGTGTATTTGTCGGAAAATAAAATTAGAGAAAATTTTTCTAATAGGGAGCAAGAAAAGTTAAATGTTGATTTTAATAAAATTGCAGAAGAACTAGATGAATTGAATAAAGATAATGAAGGTCTTAAGAAACCTTTACCGCTAAAAATTGATGAAGAGAAGAAAAGCGGAATTAAAAAAGATCAAGAGGAGGCATTGGAGCAAATTAGTGAGCATGAAGGTTTAGAAAATAGTTCTAATTCTGATGCGAGAGATAAAACTGCTAGAAAGACTTCTCAAAAGCAAAAATCTGCAGCACAGAAGATGCAAGAAATGTCTAAAGATCTTCAGCAATCTTCATCAGCTGCAGGTGGTGATTCGGCTGTTACTGAAGATGCTGAGATGCTACGACAAATCTTAGATAATTTGGTGATTTTTTCATTTAAACAAGAAAATCTATATGATGTTGTTAAGGAAACGGAAGGTGCTGAATCTCAGTTTTCTGGAAGCATTCGTAAACAACAAGAGCTTAAGGGTTTATTTGAGTATGTAGATGACAGTTTGTTTTCTTTGTCATTAAGGCGTGTGGAACTTTCCGAGTTTGTGAATGAACAAATAACGGAAGTGCACTATAATATGGATAAAACCTTGGAAAGCATGGCCGAGAGTCGTTTAATTCAAGGAGCTTCTTACCAGAAATATGTTTTAAGTGCGTCAAATAGTTTAGCGGCGTTTTTGGCTAGAATTCTCGAAAATATGCAGCAAAGCATGCAAATGGGTCAAGGGGATGGAGAAGGTCAAGATTTTCAGCTTCCAGATATTATAAAAGGTCAAGGAGATTTACAGAAGAAAATGGAGCAGATGGGACAATCTGGCCAAGGGAAGTCTGGTGAAGGACAAGAAGGGCAAAAAGGCGAGGGCAAAAAACCTGGCGAGAGCGGCAAGTCTGGTAAGGGTAAAGACGGTAAGAGTGGTCAGGACGGACAACAAGGTGAGGGTGCAAGGCCAGGTGAATCTGGAAAAAAAGGTAATGCTGGAAGTCAAGGTCAAGGTGAAGGTAATGGTGGAAGTCAAGGTCAGGGTCAACCAAGTGAGCAAGAGTTACAGGAATTGTATGAAATTTATAAAGAACAACAATTAATTCGGCAGCAATTGGAAAATCAACTTAAAGATATAATCAATAAAAATGATAAAGAGTTGGCCAAAAAATTACTAAAACAAATGGAAAACTTCGAAAATGACCTTATAGAAAATGGTGTTACTCAGCGTACTCAAAATAAAATGAATAATATACAGCATGAGTTTTTAAAATTGGAGAATGCCGCCTTAAAGCAAGGAAAGAAGAAAGAAAGAGAAAGTAATTCTAATAAGGCTATTTTCCAAAACCCTATTACCACAAAGCCTGCTGTTTTAGATGATTACAAGAATGAAATTGAGATTTTAAATAGACAAGACCTACCTTTGCTTCAAATGTACCAAAATAAGGTGCAACAGTATTTTCAAAATAATGATTGATTACCATTACGAATTAAATTTTAGTTTAGAGTACGAGGAACGATATACCAATTGGATTCTTGATGTAGTAGATAGTGAAAACTTAAAGATAAATCAATTAAACTATATTTTTTGTAATGATGATTATTTGTTAAAGATGAATGTTAAACATTTGAAACACAATACGTTAACCGATATTTTGACCTTTGATTATTCCGAAGGCACGAACATTATTGCAGATATTTTTATTTCGGTAGATAGGGTTAAGGAAAATGCAAAAGAATTTGACAATAATTTTAACAATGAGTTGCTTAGAGTTATGGTGCATGGAGTTTTGCATCTTGCGGGTTATAAAGACAAGTTAGAAGAGGATACTGTGCAAATGAGATTAAAGGAAGATGAAAAGATAAAAATGTTCCACGTGGAACAATAGACTATGTTTGGAGAAGAGTATGATGTAATTGTTGTAGGTGGAGGTCACGCTGGTGCGGAGGCCGCCGCTGCCGCTGCTAATATGGGTTCTAAAACTTTATTGGTAACTATGAATCTGCAAACTATTGGTCAGATGTCATGTAATCCTGCAATGGGAGGTATAGCAAAAGGTCAGATTGTAAGAGAGATTGATGCTTTGGGTGGTTATAGTGGAGTTGTAACTGATAAATCGGCTATTCAATTTAAAATGTTGAATAAATCTAAAGGGCCTGCTATGTGGAGTCCGCGAGCACAAAGTGATCGAATGCGTTTTGCAGAAGAGTGGAGAATGGCACTTGAAAACACACCAAATTGCGACTTTTATCAAGAAATGGTGAGAGGGCTTATTATTGAGAACAATAAGGTGGTTGGTGTTAAAACATCTTTAGGTATTGAGATAAAAAGTAAAGCCGTAGTATTAACAAACGGAACATTTTTAAATGGATTAATTCATATTGGAGAAAAACAATTCGGAGGGGGTAGAGCTGGTGAAAAGGCCGCGACTGGCATTACAGAAGAATTAACTGAAATTGGTTTTGAAAGTGGAAGAATGAAGACAGGAACACCGCCTAGGGTTGATGGGCGTTCTTTAGATTATAGCAAAATGATTGTTCAGCCAGGTGATGGTAATCCTGAGAAATTTTCTTATTTAGATACTGAGGTCTTGACTAATCAACGTGATTGTCATATGACACATACGAGTAAATTAGTTCATGATTTGCTACGAGAAGGTTTTGATAGATCTCCAATGTTTAATGGTAGAATTAAAAGTATAGGCCCGAGATATTGTCCTTCAATTGAAGATAAAATAAATCGATTTGCTGATAAAGATAGCCATCAAATGTTTGTGGAACCGGAAGGTTGGAATACTGTTGAAGTTTATGTTAACGGCTTCTCAACTTCTCTTCCTGAAGATGTTCAGTACAAGGCGTTAAAATCGGTGATTGGTTTTGAAAATGTGAAGTTTTTTAGACCTGGTTACGCTATAGAATATGATTATTTTCCACCTACACAATTAAAGCATACGTTAGAAACTAAATTAGTGGATAATTTGTATTTCGCGGGTCAAATTAATGGAACTACGGGATATGAAGAAGCTGCCTCACAAGGATTAATGGCGGGTATTAATGCATCATTGAAATTACAAGAAAAAGATCCTTTTGTATTGACTCGGGATGAAGCTTATATTGGTGTTTTAATTGACGATTTAATTACTAAAGGAACAGAAGAACCATACAGAATGTTTACTTCTCGTGCAGAATACCGTACGTTATTAAGACAAGATAATGCTGATTTAAGATTAACTCCAAAAGGATATGAAATTGGATTAGCTTCAGAAGAACGCCTGAGAAGAATGGAAAAGAAAAAACGTAATTCAGATAGTTTTGTTGACTTTTTCAAGAAAACAAGTGTTCTCCCTGAAGATATAAATCCAATTTTAGAACGAGTCAATTCTGCAATTGTAAAGCAGTCTGATAAAATGTTTAAGGTTTTTTCTAGACCTAAAGTAACAATGGAGCACATGTTGGAATTAGAAACAGTTTCTAATTTTGTATTGGATAATTCATTGGATAGAGAGGTTCTTGAGCAAACAGAGATTCAAGTAAAATATTCTGGTTATATCGCGAAAGAAAAGAATAATGCTGACAAATTATCAAGACTAGAGAATATTAGAATTCCTGAAAATTTTGATTATAGTAAGTTAAAGTCTTTATCGTATGAAGCGCGTGAAAAATTAGAAGCTATTCAGCCTGTTACTATTTCACAGGCCTCTAGAATAAGTGGTGTTTCTCCTTCGGATATAAGTGTATTGTTAGTGTATATGGGTCGATGAAAACTTCTTTGTATTTCAAACAAAAAAAACCCAATATAGCCCCTATTTTAGGAGTAATGTTACCACTGATTTCTCTAATAGATATTATCAGTGCTAAAATTGATTATATTAAAATTATTGTTTTGTTGTCTATTTCAACGGTACTTTTTAGCTATTCAATCTCATATGAAATTTCAAAGGAATTTAAAAATTGGAGACATTTCAAAGTTTTTGGAATCACGTTGTTTAGGAGTGAATTGTTAATAGTGTTTCCTGACTACATTTCTGTTTTTTCGGCAATTAATAAACGTAGTGCGGAGTGGGGACCGGTAGCCGCAATGGGTAAAAAACAATTAAGTGATAGTCTTGTTGTTCGGCTTTTTAGTGGCAGAAAACATTTTACAATATATCGCACTAAATCTCTAAGTGATGCTAAATTAAAGGCTATGGAGCTATCCGAATTGTTAGGTGTTAAATTAAAAAAGTAAACACTGTTCCACGTGGAACATTTTAGTGATTGGCCTGATTTTTGATACCACTTTGGTTAACTTCAAACGCCACCATTAATGAGAAATATTTTAATTTGTACTCTAGTGTTATTTATTTTTCAATCATGTATACCCCTTAGAATAGCTCCTGATATTCAAACCTATAAAATTTCAAAAGGAAAGAAATTTAAACGTGGCTTACCCAAGCGACAAATGTTCATTTTTGAAGATTCTAAACAAGCAGGAGCATTTTACGAATATGTGAATGTAAAGTACGACTTAAATGATATTAATGTTTACGATGATATTCCTTTTCAAATTGTTGGTCAGGAATATTTTTTTTCATTTTATGAAATAGATATTCCTGATAAAAGTGTAAATTTTCTGCCAGTTTTATTTGAGCAGGCTTTCAATGCGGCTTTAAATATTGAAGATGATAATGATGCAGAACCAAAAGAAATAAGAAAAGATAATTTTTATATTGCCATAGAAGTTTATAGTGATATAGAAAAAGATTGTCTTTCTTCAGAAGCACTTTCAAAAGAATCAGTTTTAAAGTACCTTAGCAATCTAAGACAGGAATACCTTACCACCAACAATTATAATGAACTTGTTTTTAAAAACTATTGACCACTCTGTTACCGGCGAAGAATTTGAACTTTATCATGATGCGGAATTAGATATGCTAATAACGCGTCCACAGCCAAAAGAATTAGATCAATACTACAAGAGTGAGAATTATATTTCTCATACAGATTCTAGCAGAACATTAACAGAAAAGATTTATCAAATAGTAAAAAAATTCTCTTTGGAATTAAAGGTGCATTTGATAAATAAATATTCTGAGAAAAATAAAACAATATTGGATGTCGGCGCTGGAACCGGAGATTTTTTAGCTGTAGCAAAACAGAAAGGTTGGAGTGTTTTTGGAGTAGAGCCTAATTGGCATGCCAGAGGAAAAGCATCTGAAAAGGAAATAAACCTTAGTGGTGAATTAGAAGCTGTAATGAATCGGAAATATCAGGTTATTACATTGTGGCATGTTTTAGAACATTTAACAGATCTGGAAAACCAGATTTTAAAAATGAGTTCTTTATTGGAAGATAGTGGCACTATGGTTATAGCGGTGCCAAATTATAAATCTTATGATGCAAAATATTATAAAGAATATTGGGCGGCCTATGATGTGCCTAGACATTTGTGGCATTTTTCTCAGGATTCCATACAAAGACTTTTTGCAAAGTATCAAATGGAAGTTGTTGCCAAAAGACCTTTGCTTTTTGATTCTTTTTATGTTTCATTATTATCAGAAAAATATAAGAAGAGTAGGTTAGGTTTTATCAAAGGCATCTTCATAGGTTTAATCTCAAATTGTTCGGCCTTGTTTTCTAAAGAGTATTCTTCTCTTATTTATATTGTCAAAAAAGCCTAATTCGCATTTTAAAACGATTTGCTGCATTTTCGCTTATTTAGATGATAGCTAACATTTAGCTAAAAATATCATTGAATTTAACCGGGTTTTAGCGTGCTGATATTTATAAATTTAATTTATTGAAACAAACGCCTTTAATTGTTTTTGTCTATGCGTATTATTTTGTCAAATTTAAATTAGTCAAACAAGATTCTCCTGTATTCAAAAAGCTTTCCTATTTTAGCGCTGCTAAAAAAATAGCCTTGTAATAATAAATAATAGATTTCTATTCAGATAGAAATGACAATTTAAATTAAGTTTATGAAAAATGTAGTTTTGATTCTAGCTCTAGTTTTGTTTGCATCATGTGAGCAAAATAAAATTGCTTATGTTGATAATGTAAGATTGATGGATGAGTATCAAGAAAAGATAGATGCCGATGCAAAATTTAAGGTTGATGAAGAGGTCTTGACTAAAAAAAGAGATAGTATGTCTCAAGCATATCAGTTAGAGATGCAAGCTTTTCAAACTAATTCTCAAAAAATGTCTCAAAAAAAGGCACAAGAAGAATACGGTGTACTACAACAAAAAGGTCAATTTTTAGGTCAGCAATTGCAACAAGAGGCGCAACAAGCGCAAGCGGCTAATCAAACAATTCTTGATAGCATAATTAGCACTGTAAAAACTGAGATTAAAACCTATGGTAAATCAAAAGGATATACCTATATTTTAGGTGGTGGCGATGGCGGAAGTGTATTGTATGGCACAGACGCTAATGATGTAACAGACGATGTTGTTAAACTTCTGAATGACAAATATAAAAAATAGAAGATTTCTTCTCAAATTATTAACCCTGGCTTTTTTTAGTTGGGGTTTTTTGTTTTAAAAGGAAGGCTGATAAGCGTTTACGATTGTAAAAGAAACACTAGAAATACTGTTGGAATTAAATAAATTACTATCGTTTGTGCGCCAACATAATCTTTAGCAATACGCTGACCAAATAAAAGCATTAAAAGTGTTATGCATGAGGTGATTGCTCCGTACAAAGCAAAAGTTTTGCTGCCATTAGTAATTAGCTGAATAACGCCAACAACGCAAAGAATAGCGGATATTGCTTCAAGAACAGTGATAGTTGCTAATAAAAAGGGTACCATGTTTTTAAATGGACTTTCACTAAAATGACCTTTTAACCAAGAAAGGTTTCCGTTCCAATCTAATATTTTATCTATACCGCTTTGTAAGAATGTAATGATTGCAAACACAAGAAGAATTAACTCTGCAGGGAAATTCATTAATTGATTCATTGCTTAAGATTTTATAACAACATTAGTTTTACTTGGTGCTTTGTGTAGTAAACGAGTAAGTTTAATGGAGAGGTCCATTAGAATAATTTTACCATTACCATTACGCTCAATGTGGTAAATAGCACTTTCAAGTTCTTCAGTAATGTCCAAGATATTATTCTCATGTACAAATGGCGCAAATTTGTCGAGATGAAAATTATTAACACTAATCTTCATGTAAGCCAATTCACGTGCTCCATAATTAATAAGTAGAGCTTGTCGCATTACTGCAAGACAATAGTTTAAAAAGTTCTTTTGCGTTTCACGACCTTGTTTCGCTACTTCTTCGCTCCATGAAATTAAATCATGAATTGCCGCCTTATTGCCTTTTGCTTTAAAAGCGCTACGCACCCATTGTACAAACCATTTTTCAAAGATTAAATCTTCAGAATCATTGTTTAATAAATCAAGAGCTTTATTGAAGTTGCCATTAGATTCATGGGCAAATCGCATAGCTTCTTGTTTTTGCAAACCTTTTTCTATTAGTGCCTTTGCAATTGCTTCTTCTGATAATGGTGGAAAATGAAGTAGTTGACAACGAGACTTTATTGTTTGAATTATTTGTTCTTCGTCTTCGGCAATTAAAATGAAAACAGTCTTTTCTGGAGGCTCTTCAATTAACTTTAATAATTTATTAGCAGCTGCAATGTTCATTTTATCGGCCATCCAAATTAACATCACTTTATAGCCACCTTCATATGACTTTAACGCTAATTTTTTGACAATATCTTGAGCTTCATCAACCCCAATTTGTCCTTGTTTTTTTTCGATGCCAATAAAGCGATACCAGTCGAAAAGGTTTCCATAAGGCTGCTCTTTAATAAACTGTCTCCATTCAGAAATATAATGGTCACTTACTGCATGACTTTTTACTTTATCTGAATTTGTAACCGGAAAGGCAAAATGCACATCAGGATGTGTATATGAGTCACATTTAAGATTGCAACTTTCATTTCCATTACTATTTTCCCCATTACTATTACTGCAAATTATGTATTGGGCGTAAGCAAGAGCCATTGCTAGTGTTCCACTTCCTTCTGGGCCAATAAACAATTGAGCATGTGAAATTCTTCCAGCATCTGCACTAGAAGATAAGTGGTTTTTAATATGATTGAGCCCTAAAATTTCTGAGAAGCGCATGGGTCAAATATAGTTGAATTAATTGAACCTATTTTAAGAAAAAAACCTGTCTTAAAGCGATGTACGGGCATAAATCTTTACATTTGTGCTTCCTAAAAAAAAGATTGACAATGAAGACCCTTAATGATTTTAATTTCAAGAATAAGAAAGCACTAATAAGAGTTGATTTTAATGTGCCTTTAGATGCTGAATTCAATGTTACAGATACAAATAGAATTGAGGCCGCTAAACCAACAATAATTAAAGTGCTTGAAGATGGTGGGTCGGCAGTATTAATGAGTCATTTAGGAAGACCAAAAGGTGAAAGAAACCCAGACATGTCTTTAAAACATATAGCAGATAAAGTTTCCGAAATTATTGGGGTACAAGTGAAATTTGTTGAAGATTGTGTGGGTGAAGTAGCTGAGAAAGCTGCAAATAACTTGCAACCTGGTGAAGTTTTGCTTTTAGAAAATCTTCGTTATTATTCAGAAGAAACCTCTGGCGATAAAGACTTCGCAGAAAAACTTTCGAAGTTAGGTGATATATATGTTAATGATGCTTTTGGCACCGCGCACCGCGCGCATGCCTCAACCACAATTGTTGCTCAATTTTTTGAAGGTCGCAAATGCTTTGGACAATTGTTGGCGAAGGAAATTGAGGCTATTGATAAAGTAATGGCTAGTGGTGAGAAGCCAGTTTTGGCTATTTTAGGTGGTGCAAAGGTTTCTTCTAAAATCACGATAATTGAGAATATTTTAGATAAGGTTGACCACTTAATAGTTGGTGGAGGAATGACTTATACTTTTGTAAAAGCAAATGGAGGAAAAGTAGGTGATTCTATTTGTGAAGATGATAAAATGGAGCTTGCTTTAGAGATACTAAAACAAGCAGAAGCCAAGGGTGTTAAGGTTCATATTCCTGTTGATGTAATTGCTGCAGATGATTTTAGTAATGACGCACAGACACAAGTTGTAGATGTAGATAAAATACCTGATGGTTGGCAAGGCTTGGATGCTGGTCCAAGAACTTTAGCTATCTTTAAAGAGGTTATTCTTAAATCAAAAACAATATTATGGAATGGTCCCGTAGGTGTTTTTGAAATGGAAAATTTCGCAAATGGCACAATTTCTGTAGGTAATGCCATCGTGGAAGCAACAGCTGCTGGAGCTTTTTCTTTAGTAGGTGGGGGTGATTCCGTAGCTGCAGTGAAGCAATTTGGTTTTCAGGAAAAAGTTAGTTATGTTTCTACAGGAGGCGGTGCTATGCTTGAGAGCTTGGAAGGTAAAACATTGCCCGGAATAGCTGCAATTATCGAATAATTAGGTCGTTACTTATTTATAACCCTAAGAATTCTTTAATATAGCAAGATTTTATGGTTTGATAAGAAATGTCGATTTTCGCCTTTCTTCGTATAATTTTAGAAGGTTTATGATTGTAAAAACAAAAGGTTTACTTGTAATATTTTTTTGTGTCTTTTCATGTTTGAGTGTTAGCGCACAGGAACAAGATTCTACGGCTTCTGCCGTGTTGTCTGAAAAAATAGTAGCTGTAAAAGATACAATCGCTGATTCTTTGGCCATCGATTTGCAGAATATTGAGCAAATGGATGAAATGGATGCAGAGTCAGAACAAGAAACTCCATTTGTTTTAGCAAAAGATTCTAGTAAAAGTAAATATGATTTAAAAGATAATGCCTTAGCTGCGCTTTATGATAGTCTTTGGATGCGCGAAATGTATGAGGCTAATGGACTTTTTGACGAAATGCAAGAAGAGGTAGTAAGTATTAGTAGTACCAATACTATTGATGGCAATCCTGTTGCAACTGAAGAAGAAGTCTATGTCTACGATTTACCAACAGACTCTTTAAAAGCAAGACTGCAAAAGTTAAACAAGAAAACACCTTTTAATGTAGTTTACAATAAGTCTTTAGAGAGTGTGATTAAATCATTTTTGACTCGAAAGCGTGGTTTAATGGAGCGTATGTTGACTATAAGTCAATTTTATTTTCCGCTTTTTGAAGAAGAATTTGATCGACATGATATTCCTTTAGAAATGAAATATCTTTCTATAGTAGAGTCAGCATTAAATCCTAAAGCGAGGTCAAGAGTAGGCGCTACTGGACTTTGGCAGTTTATGTATGGAACAGGTAAAGAATACAAATTAGATGTTACAAGCTATGTAGATGAACGAAGTGACCCAATAAAATCTACAAAGGCATCAGCACAGTTTCTTTCTAAATTATATCGAATTTTTGGCGATTGGGATTTGGCTTTAGCTGCGTATAATTCTGGCCCTGGTAATGTAAATAAGGCTATAAGACGCTCTGGGGGGCATCGTAATTATTGGAATATTAGACGCAATTTACCCCGTGAAACAGCTGGGTACGTTCCAGCCTTTTTAGCTACCATGTATATTTTTGAGTACGCAGAAGAACATAACCTTAAAGGAAAAAGGGCTGAGAGACCATATTTTGAAACCGACACTGTGCATGTAAAGAGCTTAATTACTTTTCAGCAGATTTCTGAATTGGTAGGTGTTAGTGAAGAAGAATTAAAGGTGCTTAATCCTTCCTATAAATTGAAAGTTATTCCTTATATCGAAGGAAAGAATTACGCCTTAAGATTGCCTAAAAAAGCTATGGGTAAGTTCGTTAACAATGAAGAGCAAATTTATGCCCATGTTAAAAATGAATTAGAGAGTAAAGAAAGCCCTTTGCCTAAATTGGTTAAACAAGCGGAATCTAATCGCATACGTTATAGAGTAAGAAGTGGAGACTTTTTGGGTAAAATTGCCGAACGATATGGAGTTCGTGTAAGTCAATTAAAGCAATGGAACGGACTTAGGAGTAATAATTTAAGTGTAGGACAGCGACTTACTATTTATCCTCGTAATAGCGGTGCTACTGTTTCGTCAACCAAAAGTAAAGCAGCTACTACTAATGCAACTACGGTAAAAATACCTGATGGCGCAAAAACTCACACGGTTAGGTCAGGCGATTCTTTATGGACGATTTCTAGGAAATATCCTGGAGTGTCCATAGACAATTTAAAAAAGTGGAACAGGTTAAATAGCAGCAAGCTCAAGCCTGGTACAAGGCTTAAACTTTGCGAGTGCTCCTCATAAAACACATGTGTTCAAATTATTTTAGAGCTCATGTATAAATTGGAACTGTTTTTGTGGTAGTATTCATTGTCTTAAAATCATTCTAAACCATCCAATTTAACAAACATGAGAAAACTCGGAATATTCATAATACTATTTGCTATAATATTATCGTGCAAAGAAGGTAAAAAACAAACTTATTTGCCGCAATCAATAGGTGGAATAAACACAATCGCCATTGTAGTTGATAATCAGCTTTGGCAGGGAAAAGTTGGCGATAAAATTAGAGAATATTTTGCAGCACCTGCGGTTGGTTTAACTTTAGATGAGCCAATTTTCACAATTAATCACGTACCACCTGCTGTTTTCACAGGCACAATTAGAAATATGAGAGCTATTCTTTATGTAGAAAAGGATACACTGAACCTTGGCCATATAAAAACGGATATGTATTCTAAACCACAAAAGGTAGGTGTAATAAAGGGGCGTACAGAAGAAGAAATAATTGAAAATATTGAAGCGAAAGCTAATGAGATTATAGCATCTTTTAAAAATCTTGAAATCAATGAAGCTCAAGTTAGATTTAAGGGGTCATTAAGTAAAGAGACAGTTTTAAAAGATAAGTTTGGTGTAAGCTTGTCTATGCCGGCAGCGTTTAAAGTTGTTAAACAAGAAGATAATTTTGTTTGGATGGAAACCCAGATACCTAAGGGAACTATGAATGTTATTGCGTATGAATTACCTGGAGATAGCTTTAACAACGATTCTACTTTTGTAAAAGACATTGTTAGATTGCGAGACTCAATAGGCTCAGTTTATATTCCTGGTCCTGATGTGCCTGGTAAAATTACTCATATGCGCGGTGATCCAGCATTTGCGCCACATGTATATGCCACAGAAATAGGAAGTAAAAAAGCTGTAGAAGTACGGGGTATTTGGGATATTAAGAATTATCCAATGGCCGGACCTTTTGTTTCTTATATAATTAATGATAAAGAGAAAAATAGAAAGCTGGTTTTAGAAGGTTTTACCTTTGCACCTTCTGCTAACAAACGAGATTATATGTTTGAGTTGGAAGCGATAATACGATCGGCAAAATTAGATTAAAAGGCATATTAAATTTAATTCAAAAGCCCTGACGTTTATAGTCAGGGCTTTTTCGGTTAGGTTGATTCGAATACTTTTTACTGTTAAGTAAATCTCATAATGTTTTTATGAATCTTGTAAAGTGAACCAAAAAAATGCTTTCACATAAGAACTTAATAAGGAATTACTTAGGTCTTTTAAAGCCTCCATGTATATTTCTTTGTTAAGTAGGGTATTCTTCATGATAAGACATTGGGTTTTCTATAAGTATAACTCTGATATTTCAATTTTTTGTATATATATAACAGGCTTTGTTGTGAAGGTATTTATAATTGTTGCGTAATGTATTTTGAAGTAGGGTATATGAATATTGAAGGACTTAATTTATTATGATTGTAAAAAAAAAGACCGTTGTTTTGCGGTCTTTTTATTTTAATTATATGTTTTCGATTTACATTTTAGTAATTATAAATTCAGAACGTCTATTTAAATAATGAGCTTGTTCAGAACATCTTACTGTTCCATCACATTCATTAATTAATCGAGCCTCACCAAAACCAATTGCGCTTTCAATACGTTCGGGCGCTATACCTTGCTTAATAAGATAATCTCTAGATGATTTTGCTCTGAGGTCCGATAGATATTCGTTATATGCGCGTGAACCTCTTGAATCTGTGTGTGATTCAATTTTTATTACCATGTTGGGATATTCATTCATAACAGCAACCATTTTGTCCAATTCTATTGCTGCGTCTGTACGTATGTATGATTTATCAAAATCGAAATGAATCATTTCGGTTTTAAGCTTTTTAATACCATCTTCAACCGCTATTAGCTCTTCTAAGCGCTTTAATGATATATCTGCGTTAATGGTATCGTTCTCTGTTGTATTTGCAGGAATAACATTTTCAAAGTAAGGGTTTTTGTTAGCTCTTATATTGTATTTTGTGTTACTGTCTAGATCTTCAAATATGAAGCTACCATCGTCAGTGGTTTCAATTTCTTTAAGTTTAACATTGTTTTCGTCCAATAATTCAACCAAAGCTTTTGGCATAAGATCTCCAGTAACTAATTCTGTGACAACTCCTGAAATAGCATTGATGTTTGTAGGAACTTCTTCTAAAAGTAGATTTTCAAAGGAGTAGATGTCATCATCACCCTTGCCGCCTTCTCTATTTGAGGCAAAGAATCCTTTTTGTGAATCCTTATCTATTATATAAGAAAAATCGTCTTTATTGCTGTTTATAGGCTGGCCAATATTTATTGGTTCTCCAAAACCTTTTTCTTCCTCATATGATGCTTCAAAAACATCTAAACCGCCAAGACCGGTATGGCCATCAGATGAAAAATATAATTTTTCTCCATTGAAATAAGGAAACATTTCACGTTTGTCTGTGTTGATATCTGGCCCTAAGTTTCTAGGCTTAGAAAAAGTATGTCCTTCTAAAACATCTACAACAAATAAATCTGTAGCACCCATTGTTCCTGGCATATCAGAAATAAAATACAATTGTTTTCCGTCAGGACTTAAGGCAGGGTGACCTATAGAATAGTCGTCGCTAGCAAATGGTAATTCGACAGCCTCAGACCAATCTTCACCAACCTTTTTAGACATGTATATTTTAAGATTGTTTACCCCGTTTTTATCTCTTTTTAATTTTTTGCCATAATTATTTCTTGTGAAATACATGGTTGTGTTATCGGGAGTGAATGCTACAGAAGCTTCATGATACTTTGTGTTTATTTTCTTTGAAAATTTAATAGCGTCTTTTAAATCAAGTGATTCCTCATTTAGCTTAGCGACGTAAAGGTCTAAGTATGGTTGATCGTTCCATTTGTATTTTCGAGTGTGCAAAAAGGAAGAATCTTTGGCAGAAGCGAAAACTACTTGTGAGGAGTCCAGAAACATTGGGGAGAAATCAGAATACTCCGAGTTTATTTCCAAATTCTTAACGTCAATGTTATCGTTCGTTGCTGCTAAGATATTATCTAATACCATTTCATTCGGTATTGTCTGGCTTGCTGCACTTGCGGATAAAGCTTCGTCTTCAACTTTTTTATTATATAATCGCATCAATCTTTTTGAACGACCATATTTACCCGTTCCTTTTAAAGTATGAGCATATTTAAACATATTGTCTGCAGAAAGTTCTTTGCCATAATTTTCGTATAAAATATTATACCATTCATAAGCCTTTTCCATATTAGTGTTGTAATAATATGAATCGGCTGCCTTTTGAATAATCTCAGAAGAATAATATTTTTTACCTTTTAAGAGTGCTTCTTCATATAAATTTGCTGCTTCAGAATACCACATCTTATCAAAGTAAAGATCAGCTTTTTGTATAAGCTTGCTTTTATTTGGAGTTTCAATTAAAGTGTTTGTTGGTGTGGGTTCATCTAAATCAAGGTCTAAGCCGCTAACAGGATTGCTTAATTGATAGATTTCTGATGCACTTGGCTCATTAGAAATTGGTGGGTTTATAGGTTGATCACTATTTTTAACTTGTAAAACCCAAACTTCATTTTTATAGCGACCTTCAAAATTGGTGGTACAAACATCAATAGCTTTTTTCCAATCGGTATAATATTCTAGGTAAACATAATTAAGTCCGTTTTCAAGATTTTTTACTGAACCTGGAGCGAAGCCTTTTTTCTTATGTCTTTTAAGTGCTTTATCTCTATTTCGTTCTTTACCATATGTACCTGAAATTATATAATACCCATTTGGGGTAGAAGGTAAATTTACAAAAGTGCGATAAGGTATATTGTTTTTAGCAGCGGCTTCTTCAAATGTTTCTTCATAAGTGTTAATGAGGAAAGAATAAGAATCTGGTTGTTTGTCATTTTCAAAAGAAAGATTTGCACTTGAGGTATTGCTAACAAACAAATTACTTTCATCAAATTGTGCAGAAAGCATAATCGCTGAAAAAAGTAAGTAGATTGAAAATAGCTTTTTCATGATTTGGGTTATTTAAAAAGCTAAGAAACTATGAGTTCTTAGAGTTTTGTAGGAGAACTTATTTATTAGGTTTAAGTTCCTTTATTTCGATATGTTATATTGTTATTAATAGGGCGATTCGTTGTTTTAAGTCGAATAGGTTACTGCTTAGAACGAACAAAAAATTACACCGTTTAAAGTTAACGAAGAATTTAGCTATTTCGTATAAATGAATTGAGTGTCAAGGTCAATTAATACGGGCTCTCGCAAAAATATAATATTCAAAAAATGATAAGCTAAATTTTAGAACTAAGTATATTGGGTGTTGTGAAGCTTTATGGAAATAAAAGTGGTTTGTATTCTAAATTAAGATTAAAGGATTGGTGCATAAAAAAACGCCCTCTAAAGGGCGTTTCTTATAAAATATTTAAAAAAATATTCAGTCTTTTTTTTCTTCTAAAGATTCATCTTCTTTGGAAGCATCTTTGAATTCTTTAATACCGCTACCTAGGCCGCGCATCAATTCGGGAATTTTTTTTCCTCCAAAAAGAAGAAGTACTACAACCACTACTAAAATAATTTGTGGCGCCCCGATAGCTAAGAAAGTATATAATGCAGTCATATTAATGTTATTAATTGAAAAACAAATGTACAAAAAACTCAACAATGGTGCTATTGATATGTTGTTAATATTGTTAATATGGTGCTATTAGCCGATTTTGCTCGTGCTGTAATTTTAAAAGAAATGATCCTTTTGAGGTGAAATCAGAAATTTCACTTGATTTCACCTGATATTCAATACATACATTATCTTTGTTGTGTATGGCAAAAAAGAAGAAAAAGAGAAAAGAAATTAAACGAAAGCTACTACATAAGTATCGTCTTGTGATACTTAATGAAAGTACTTTTGAAGAAAAGATTTCTTTTAAACTTAGCCGTTTAAATGTATTTGTTACTGGCTCTCTTTGTATTATTGGTTTAATTGGGCTAACGACGCTCTTAATTGCGTTTACACCATTGCGCGAATACATACCGGGTTATTCATCTACTAAGTTAAAGCGTGAAGCTACAGAGCTTACCTATAAAACCGATTCATTGGTTAGAACACTAAATTATACCAATAAGTATTTGGATAATATTCGAATGGTTTTAAAGGGTGATATTGAGAACACTGAATTTAATAGAGATTCACTATATGAAAAATTTAAGTTAGACCCATCAACAGTTGATTTAACTCCAATAAAAGAAGATTCTTTGTTACGCTTAGAAGTTGCTTTAGAAGATAAGTATAACCTTTTTGACACTAATGGACGGAGTGAAAATTTAGTGTTATTTACCCCTGTAAGTGGAACAATATCACAAGGATTTAATTCAGAACAAAGGCATTATGCGGTTGATATTGTTGCTAAGAGAGATACCCCAGTTAAAGCGGTTGCAGATGGAATAGTGGTTTTTTCAGAATGGACTGCAGAAACGGGTTATGTTATAATTATAGAACATGACAGGGGTTTATTAAGTGTTTATAAACACAATGGTTCGCTAAGTAAATCTCAAGGAGAGCTTGTTAGGTCAGGTGAGGTGGTTGCATCAGTAGGAAATACTGGTGAATTGACCACAGGACCTCATCTTCATTTTGAATTATGGAATAATGGAGCGCCTGTTAACCCTCAAGATTTTATTGATTTTAATTAAGCCAGATGTCTGTAAAATCGTTTGCCGCCAAGATTTTTGCCAGAATAGTAGATAATAAAACCAAACGTTGGGTAAATGACCCGATAAATACACAAGAAAAACTTTTCGAGAAATTAATTGCTTCAGCAAAAAGCACAACTTTTGGCGTTGACCATGATTTCGGTAATATAAGTTCACATTCAGATTTTGTAGAAAATGTTCCGATTCGCGATTACGAAGAATTAAAACCATATGTAGAAAAGGTGGTTGCAGGCTATAAAGATGTTTTATGGCCGGGAAAACCTGTTTATTTTGCCAAAACTTCTGGAACTACATCAGGTGTAAAGTATATTCCTATAACGGCGGAATCGATTAAACATCAAGTAGATGCTTCCAGGAATGCCATTTTGAATTATATACATGAAACAGGAAATTCTGATTTTGTTGATGGAAAAATGATTTTCCTTCAAGGAAGTCCTGAAATGATTGAAAAAAACGGCATTAAAATTGGTCGTTTGTCTGGAATCTCTGCACACTACGTTCCTAATTATTTGCAAAAAAACAGATTACCTAGCTGGGAGGCTAATTGTATTGAAGACTGGGAGACCAAAGTAAATGCAATTGTAGAAGAAACTATAAATGAGAATATGACTGTAATAGCAGGCATTCCATCATGGGTTCAAATGTATTTTGAAAAATTAAAAGGAAAGCAAGGTAAAAAGATTGGTGATCTTTTTGAAAATTTTCAACTCTTTATTTATGGTGGTGTTAATTACGAACCATATCGTGCCAAATTTGAGGAATTGATTGGCAGAAGAGTTGATAGTATTGAATTGTTTCCAGCTAGCGAGGGGTTCTTTGCTTATCAAAATTCTCAAGTAGAAAAGGGAATGCTTCTACTGTTGAATTCTGGTATTTTCTATGAGTTTGTTAAGGTGAGTGATTTTCTTGAGGGAAATATGAATAGATTAACCATTAAAGATGTAGTGCTCGATGTTGATTATGTTATGATTATCTCAACAAATGCCGGGCTTTGGGCATATAATCTAGGAGATACCATTCGGTTTGTTTCATTGAATCCCTTTAAAGTAATAGTCTCTGGCAGAATTAAACATTTTATTTCGGCATTTGGCGAACATGTAATAGCTAAAGAGGTTGAGCAGGCAATGCAAGAGGCAATCGAAGCTACCGGTGCGCGAGTTAATGAGTTTACTGTAGCGCCCCAAATCACTCCGGAAAGACAAGAGTTGCCGTATCATGAATGGCTTATAGAATTTGATGAAATACCTACAGACCTAACGAAATTTATAGCGGTCATTGATGCCTCATTACAACGGCAAAACAGTTATTATTTTGATTTAATTGATGGTAAAATTTTACAAACCTTGAAAGTGACAAAGATTAAAAAAGGTGGTTTTCAGGAATACATGAAATCGATTGGCAAATTGGGTGGGCAAAATAAGGTGCAACGTCTGGGCAATGATAGAAAAGTAGCCGATAACTTAGGTAAATTCCAAATTCCATAATTTTAATTGTAATTTTAACCGAAACTCATTAATGGGGAAAGAATCTACCACTACAAGAGCCCAAGAATCTACTAACGCCATTGAAAGGTTGTATATAACTATGCGCCATTTGTTTAACCGTGGTTTTTACAAACCAAATGGTGTTTCTGGTGAAGCTATAAAAAATGCTCTTTTATTATTAAGGCCAGAAATATATGGTTCTATTGCGGAAGAAAAGGCAGAACTGAAGGGATTAATATATGTGTTAGAAAGGCTGCCAGAAGGAATAGAGCAATGCCGATTTATAAATTTAACATCAGATGAAGGGTATAGTGATTCACATTTTAAGCCTATAGTTCCACCAAAAAGAAGACGTAATTGTTATCGTATTGACGATGAGCAGATGAATATTGAGATTACCCGTGGGCGCTCAGATATTTATGATATTTTAACTCATTTAACCTTTTTATTTATTGAATCTGAGAAGATATGTAAACGCGTACTTATTGAGGACACCAAAAAGACAATACGCGATTGGGCAAAGTTAGAAAGTGCAGTAAATAAAAAGGAATTAAGTCAAGCAGAACGTGAAGTTGCTCTTATTCACACAGCTAATATATTAGGTAGGTCCTTTGTAGAAATATTGGCTGTTCATGAGCAATTTGCTACAGCGGATAATCCGGAACGCTTTCTTAAGATTATATATTGGCTAGGTAAATTAACAATAGCAGAGGAGGTTCATGGTGATAAAAGAACAATTACTTTTAGCGCACTTTTAAGAGAACGTTTAGGGCACCACATTCATGGTGAAAAATGGGCCAATACAATCAAGAAAATTTTAGCAAATTATTCATTGTTAAAAAGGCCTATTCATATAATAAGTGCCAATATGCACAGTGTAATGAATTCTTTGTATGCGGGTAAAGCATTGTTAAATGAATTTCCTGATAATAGTTCGCTTGAGATATATGAGGCTTTGAGTTCTTCAGAAAACAAAACACTTCAAGAAAAGGTGCTAAAGCTTGCACAGAAGAACGGAATGATAAGTATTGACGATAAATCAGGAACTAATATAGATGTTCAGATTTTTGATTTGGCAAAATTGGGTGATGATGCTTGTTGTTATCAACTTAATGAAGAAATTCCAGATGAAGAAAAACCTGTTATATTTGTAATGGATTACGCATTTGGCGAACAGGCTTTTGAGACAATAGATGAATTACTCAAACCACATAAGGTAAATAAAGAGACTGTTTTTCTAAATATTGCATCCATATCAATAATGGGGAAAGCTGGTATTTTAGAGGGAGGAAAGGGAGATATTATGATACCTTCTGCACATGTGTTTGAAGGTACTGCAGATAATTATCCTTTTAAAAATCAGTTGTGCGCAGAAGATTTTGAAGGCTATGGGTTAAAAGTTTTTGAAGGAGCAATGATAACAGTTTTGGGGACATCATTACAGAATAAAGATATTTTGAAGTTCTTTCACAAGTCAACTTGGAATGTCATAGGACTTGAAATGGAAGGTGTTCACTATCAGAAAGCAATTCAATCAGCTTCTAAAATCCGGAAGAGTATTCGAGAAGATGTAACCGTTAGATATGCATATTATGCTTCTGATAATCCATTAGAAACAGGGAGCACATTAGCTTCTGGAGGCTTAGGAACTACTGGTGTAAAGCCAACTTATTTGATTACAGATAAAATATTAACTCAAATTTTCAACTCATAATCGTATATACCAAATGCAACCGAACACTTCACCCTCTTCTTCAGACGAAATAGATTTAGGGCAATTATTAAAACTGACTCGTAAAATACTAAGTAGTATTTTTTCTGGAGTTCTTCGTGTTTTTCTTTTTCTTAAAAGAAATGCTTTTAAACTTTTAGGCCTTATAATTATTGGTGTAGTTATTGGCTTTGTTTTAAATACACTGGTGGAAGATAAATTACAAACTGAGGCTATAGTAAAGCCAAATTTTGAGAGTAAAGATTATTTATATGATGTAATAGATGAGTTAAAATCAAAGGTGATAGCCAAGGATACTACTTTTTTCAAAGATTTAGAAATAGATGTAAATAATTTTAAGAAGTTTGAAATTGATATAGAACCTATTGAAGATATGTCTAAGTTGGAAAAAACCAATGCAGAAGATGACAATAAATATTTGGAAATTTTGCAAAATTACAAAGACAATGATTTCATCCTTGATATAGTCAAATCTGAAATATTGAAAAAAAGTATCCGAACTCATCGTATCACTTTCACACATAAAAATCCTGCAAAAGGTGAAGAGTATGTGTCAAAAATTTTGGAATATATTAACGCAAATCCATATTTCATTGAGCTTCAAGAAGCACATACACAGAATGCAAAGCTTAGAATTAAACAAAACGATGGATTAATTCAGCAAATTGATGAAATGGTATTAAATTTTTCAGCAAGCTTAAAAGAAAACACAAACACCACAGGGCAAAGTATGGTGTTGCTGGAAAGTGAAAGTGGTTTAAATGTGCCAAGTTTGTTGATGTTTAAAAATAGATTGATAAAAGAAAATGAGGTTAAGCAAGTAGAACTAATTGAACAGAAAAGTCCAGTAAGTATATTAAGTTTAGGGAAAACTCATGTGGTTAAAAAACAGCTACTAAATAAGAACTTTGTATTAATCCCATTGTTGTTAATTGGCTTATTCTTTTTAGTTTCATTTATTGCTTATTTAAATAGAAAATCAAAGGAATTAAGGTAGTGTTTTAATTAATTATAAAATGAATATTTTAATAACAGGAGGTGCTGGTTTTATAGGTTCACATGTAGTTAGAAGGTTTGTAAACAATTATCCGAAAAATAATATTTACAATTTGGATGCTTTGACATATGCGGGTAATTTGGAGAATCTCAGAGATATAGAAAATGCACCAAATTATAATTTTTTAAAAGGTGATATTGTAGATGAAAGTTATATCAAAGACATATTTATCAAGTATAAATTTGATGCTGTTATCCATTTAGCAGCTGAATCTCATGTAGATAGATCAATTACAGACCCTTTAGCTTTTGTAAAAACCAATGTTTTTGGCACTGTAAATCTTTTGAATGCAGCAAAAGAAATTTGGAAAGGTAATTATTTAGGAAAGCGCTTTTACCATGTTAGTACTGATGAGGTCTATGGTTCATTAGGTGCAGATGGACTTTTTTTAGAAACAACAGCCTATGACCCTAATTCTCCTTATTCTGCTTCTAAGGCAAGTTCTGACCATTTTGTAAGGGCTTATGGAGAGACCTATGGCTTACCTTATGTGATTACCAATTGTTCAAATAATTATGGGCCAAATCATTTTCCAGAAAAATTGATTCCGTTATTCATAAATAATATAATTGAAAACCAACCATTGCCAGTATATGGGGATGGAAAATATACGCGAGATTGGCTTTTTGTAGAAGATCATGCGAGGGCTATTGATTTGGTTTTACATGAAGGGAGAAATCTTGAAACGTATAATATTGGCGGTTTTAATGAGTGGCAGAATATAGACTTGGTTAAGTTGTTATGCAAACAAATGGATATTAAATTAGGTAGATTAGAAGGTACATCTGAAAAATTGATAACCTATGTAAAAGATCGGCCTGGACATGATTTACGATATGCTATCGATGCTACAAAGATTAATAAAGAATTAGGATGGGAACCATCGGTCACTTTTGAACAAGGGCTAGAGAAGACAATTGATTGGTATCTCAATAATAAAGAATGGTTAAATAGTGTAACCTCTGGGGCTTATCAAGAATATTATCATAATATGTATAACTAAGGTAGATTTTGCCTTATTATAATAATCGCAATAAGTAAAGAAAAAAGTACAAAATGAAGGGAATAATACTTGCAGGAGGTTCAGGTACTCGCTTACATCCGCTTACATTGTCGGTTAGTAAACAATTAATGCCCATTTATGATAAGCCGATGATTTATTATCCGCTTTCGACATTAATGTATGCAGGCATACGGGAAATATTGATTATTTCCACACCTAAAGATTTGCCTTTGTTTAAAGAGCTTTTAGGTGATGGCGAAAAGTACGGTTGTGAATTTTCGTATGCTGTCCAAGAAGCTCCAAATGGTTTGGCAGAAGCCTTTCTTATTGGTGAAGATTTTGTTGGTAACGACAAGGTAGCTTTGGTATTAGGAGATAATATTTTTTATGGATCAGGTTTAGCGAAATTATTACAATCTAATAATAATCCTGATGGGGGAATTATATATGCATATCGAGTACACGACCCAGAACGATACGGTGTAGTAGAATTTGATCAAGATGGAAAAGCAATAAGTATTGAGGAAAAACCTGTGGAGCCCAAATCTAATTATGCAGTTCCCGGCATCTATTTTTATGATAATGATGTAATTGAAATTGCTAAAACTATACCTCCTAGCCCAAGAGGTGAATTAGAAATTACAGACATAAATAAGGTTTATTTAGAAAGAGGTAAACTAAGTGTTAGTATTTTAGATAGAGGTACAGCATGGCTTGATACCGGCACTTTTCAGTCTTTAATGCAAGCTTCCCAGTTCGTTGAAGTAATTGAAGAACGGCAGGGCTTAAAAATAGGAGCAATAGAAGCAGCGGCCTATGAAATGGGGTTTATTGATAAAGCTCAATTTAAGACTTTAGCAGAGCCACTAATGAAAAGTGGTTATGGTAAAAATTTATTGGGTATTTTAAGCAAGTATCAATGATAGCGAAAGAAACAAAACTGTCGGGTTGTTTTGTATTAGAACCAGCAATTTTTTCAGACGAAAGAGGTTATTTTATGGAAACATTTAACGCACTTCGTTTTAATGCTGCAATTGGTGCTGAAGTACATTTTGTGCAAGATAATCAATCATATTCTTCAAAAGGGGTTATTAGGGCCTTACATTATCAAATTGGCGAACATGCACAAGCCAAATTAGTTAGGGTTTTAAGTGGCGTTGTACTTGATGTAGCTGTAGATTTAAGAAAGAGTTCTCCAACTTATATGGAACATATTGCAATTCAATTAAGTTCGGAAAATAAGAAGCAACTTTTTATACCTAGAGGTTTTGCTCACGGTTTTGTTGTTTTGAGTGATACAGCAGAATTCTTCTATAAATGTGATAACTATTACAATAAAGAATCTGAAGGAGGAATAATATTTAATGATTCAACATTGAATATTGATTGGATACTATCTCACAAAGAACTTATTGTTTCTGAAAAAGACATGGTGTTACCAACAATTGAGAAGGCCAAAATATGATAAATGTTTTAATTACAGGCGGCAATGGACAGTTGGCAAACTGTATTAAAGATAAGGCAAATGGCTTAGATGAGTATAATTTTATATATGTAGATCTAGAGGATTTAGATATTACTGATGAAAAAGCTGTAAACCAATTTTTTAAAGAAAATGATCTTTCTTGGTGTATAAATTGTGCAGCATATACCGCTGTAGATAAAGCAGAAACGGAAATTGCAATTGCCAAAAGAGTTAATGTCATCGGGGCGAAATATTTAGCTATTGCATCAAAAAAAAGTGGAGTTAAGTTTATACAAGTTTCAACAGATTTTGTTTTTGATGGTTTAAAAGGAACTATTTGTAAAGAAGAAGATGATACAAATCCAATAAGTGTTTATGGTGAAACAAAATTGAAGGGAGAGCAAGAAATTATTAGGGAAATAGATGAACATTTTGTTATAAGAACATCTTGGTTATATTCTGAGTATGGTAATAATTTTTTAAAAACCATGCTTAGATTAGGAATAGAGCGCGATAATCTAAATGTTGTTTGTGATCAAGTAGGCACGCCCACGTACGGAGGAGATTTGGCGCAATTATTTTTAAAATTGATACTGGAAGACCAATCAGAATATGGATTATATCACTTTAGTAATGAAGGTGTAGCAAGCTGGTACGATTTTGCAATAGCAATTATGAATGAAAGCGATACTGCGTGTAAGGTGTCCCCAATAAATTCTGAAGCTTATCCGACTCCTGCAAAAAGACCGGCTTATAGTGTGATGGATAAATCTAAAATTAAAAATACATTAGAAATAGAAATTCCGTATTGGAGAGATAGTCTTAAAATATGTTTAGGCAATCTAAAAAATAACAGTTAGTATATGTGTGGAATTGCAGGTGTTTTCAGCAAAGATTCAGTGAATCGATTAGAAGAAAGAATTATCCAAATGAATGATTCGATTATTCATCGAGGTCCAGATTCTGGGGCTTTCTATACTTTTGAAGATAAATTAGCATTGGGTCATAGACGATTGAGTATTATTGATTTACGAGAAATTGCAAATCAACCAATGCATTCCAATAATAAAGAATGGCACATAGTCTTTAATGGTGAAATTTATAATTTTCAGGAGATTGCAAATCAATTGGAATATGATTTTATCAGTGAATCGGATACCGAAGTAATTCTAGCTGCAGTACAGCAAAAGGGTATTGAATGGTTTTTGGCAGAAGCTAACGGCATGTTTTCAATTGCTTTATTTAATTCAGCTTCAAAAGAACTAATAATTGTTAGAGATCGAATGGGAATCAAGCCACTTTATTATTTTAATGATGGTAATCATTTGGTTTTTTCATCAGAAATAAAGGCGATTTTAGCCAGTGGGTTGGTGCCAGCACTTTTTAATGAAGCTGCAGTAGACGAATATTTAGCAAATAGATATATCAGGGCACCGTATTCTTTTTTTAAAGATATTTATCAAGTGCTTCCTGGTAGTTATTTAAAAATTAATGAAGATTTATCGATTCTTGAGCACACCTATTGGAACCTGCCAAAGGCGTTTAATATTAGCGAGGAGTTTTCGGAAGATGAAATAGCAATTAAGTTTGAGAATGAACTTAAGAAAGCTATAGAATATAGATTGATAGCAGATGTGCCTTTGGGAACATACTTAAGTGGGGGTGTAGATTCTAGTCTTATTACGGCGATTACGGCTCAAGCAAAGAAAGATAAAGTAAACACTTATACTATAGGTTTTCCAGAGCTCAATGAATTTGAATATGCAAGAGTAATTGCAGAAAAATATTCAACCGAGCACCATGAAATTATCATGAATAAGGAGGATTATATTCAAAATTGGGAAAGACTTATATCATACAAAGATTCACCTTTAGGCGTGCCGAATGAAATTCCATTAGCAATAATGTCCTCCAAGTTAAAAGAAAAAATTACTGTGGTGCTTTCGGGTGAGGGCGCTGATGAATTGATGGGAGGTTATGGACGAATTTTTAGGGCTCCATTTGATTATGAAAATGGTAGTTCTGATAAAAGCTTTTACGATTATTTGATAGACAAATATGAGTATGTATCTAGGGACATGAGAGATGATTTGATAGTAACCCCTAAAATATATAGAAAAGAGTTCGATGATAAGCTAAATATCCTTTTTGATAAGGGTAGTAATGAAGAGAATGTTTTTCGTTTTTTTCATACCTATCATGTTAAAGGTTTATTGCAGCGCGTTGACATGACAACAATGCAAACTTCTGTGGAAGCTCGTGTACCTTTTTTAGATCACAATCTTATAGAATTTAGTTACAATCAAATACCATATGATTTAAAATTGAAATGGGTAGATGAAAAATCTGAAATTGAAGCAAGACAAATAAGCGCTAATGAATACAGTGAGACCCTTGATATACCTAAGTATTTACTTCGTAAAATTTCATACAATTACTTGCCAAAAGAGATTATAGAGCGTAAAAAAGTTGGTTTTCCTGTGCCGCTAACTGAGTGGTTCGAAAATTTAGAAGAAATGGCTCGTAATTTATTGACGGAGTGCACATGGTTAAAAGAAGGAGTATTAGAGCAATTAATAGAAAAGAGCAAAATAGAATCTCGAGCCGGACAAGTGTTGTGGATGTTTCTTAATATTGAATTATTTAAGAGGCAATATTTTAACAAAGAATGGTTATGGTAATGAAAAAAAATAAAAATGTATAAAAGAGGAGATGAAAAGTCTGTAATTGGCTATACTTCAGGGGTGTATGATTTATTTCATATTGGTCATTTAAACCTAATAAAGAATGCTAAAGGTCTTTGTGATAAATTAATTGTAGGTGTAACAAGTGATGAGTTGGTTTCTTACAAAAACAAAAAAGCCGTAATTCCTCATTTAGAGCGTATGGAAATCGTACGTAATATTAGACAGGTAGATTCAGTGGTGCCTCAAAACGACATGGACAAATTTAAGATGTGGCAACGTTTGAAATTCGACATTATGTTTGTTGGTGACGATTGGTTTGAAACTGATAAATGGCAGGAGTTAGACGAAAAGTTTAAAGAAGTAGGTGTTAAGATTATCTATTTTCCGTACACAAAAGGTACCTCATCAACTTTAATTAATGAAACTCTAAAGAAATTAAGAGAATAATTAAAAGCCAAATAAGCACTAAATGAAAGTTAAAAATCTTATAGTATTTGGCACAAGGCCAGAGGCCATTAAAATGGCGCCATTAGTTAATGAATTTAATAAGCATTCAGATATATTTGAAACAAAAGTCTGTATTACAGCTCAGCATAGAGAGATGCTTGACCAAGTTTTAGATTTTTTTGAGATTGAGCCACATTTTGATATGGACTTAATGAAACAGAATCAAAACTTATATTCATTAACATCTGACATTATAGGTGGTTTAAAACCTATTTTAGAAGATTTTAAGCCCGATTATGTTTTTGTTCATGGTGATACAACAACAACAATGGCTACAAGCATTGCGGCTTTTTATTCGGGCTCTAAAGTATGCCATATTGAAGCTGGGCTTAGAACATTTAATAAAAGATCTCCATTTCCTGAAGAAATGAATAGATCAATAACCGGCCGAATTTCCGATTTCCATTTTGCTCCAACCAAAACAGCTAAAGAAAATCTTATAGCAGAAAATATAGATTCAACAAGTATTGAGGTAACAGGTAATACTGTAATTGATGCATTGGAGTTAAGTGTTGGTAAAGTAACAGAATCTGGTTATACGGACAAAGAAATAGAGAAACTGAATAACCTATGGGATCCTTCTAAGAAATTGATACTCGTTACTGGTCATCGGAGAGAGAATCATGGTCAAGGTTTTATTAATATTTGCAATGCACTTGCACAATTAGCAAATGAGAATGATAATGTTCAAATCATTTACCCAGTGCATTTAAATCCGAATGTTCAGAAACCAGTATATGAAATTTTAGATGGTATTGGTAGTATTAACCTTATTAAACCACTATCATATCCTGGTTTTGTATGGCTAATGAATAGGGCATACCTAATTATAACGGATAGTGGGGGTGTTCAAGAAGAAGCGCCTAGTTTGGGTAAGCCCGTATTAGTAATGAGAGATACTACAGAAAGGCCAGAAGCTGTTGAGGCGGGTACGGTTATTTTAACAGGAACTGACACAAAAAAAATAGTTGATGAGGCGAATAAATTAATTAATGATGAAACTGCATATCAACAAATGAGTCAAAGACATAATCCATATGGCGATGGTAAAGCATGCGCTCGTATCATAGAGTTCCTTATAAATCAAATTTAATTTTGTAGAATAATATTGTTAGACACTAGCGGCAAATACCAAAGGCTCGTTAAGAGCCAACTTTTTAAAAATTTTGTATCGCTTTTCTCTTTACAAGGCGTAAACTTGTTTTTGCCTTTTCTAACCCTTCCTTATTTGGGCAGAGTACTCGGTGCAGAAAAGTACGGAGTTGTACTTATGGTGTATGCAGTAATGCAGTATCTCTTTGTTTTATGTGATTATGGTTTTAATCTATCAGCAACTAAGGACATTTCAATTTTTCGTGATGATAAACATAAGATAAATAGAATTTTTAGCAATATATATTACATAAAACTAGTGTTGGTAATACTTGCATTTATCGTTTTGTATGTCTGTTTATTAACTATTGGAGAATTAGGAGAACATAAAATGCCTTATTTGTTGGGGTTTGGTATAGTAATTGGGCAAGTTTTAAATCCAATTTGGTTGTTTCAAGGCATGGAGAATATGAAATATATGACTCGTGTTAATGTAATCGCAAAGGGCCTCTTCACGGCTCTTATATTTGTTTTTATAAATATAGAAGCAGATTACTATAAAGTGCCATTACTATATTCCATTGGTTTTATTATTGGCGGCATCTTTTCGATGTATTATGCGTTTAAACATTTTAACATAAAATGGGTAAAGCCAGAACTACGAGAAGTTAAAAGGCTTATTTCAAACAGTACCCAATACTTTTTTTCACGTTCTGCGGCGGCTTTATATACATCTAGTAATACTTTTGTGGCTGGTATTGCCCTAGGCACTTATTTTGCTGGAATATTTGGAGCTGCGGAAAAATTATTTATGGCAATGGTTGCAGTCTACGCTCCTTTGGGCGATGCGCTATACCCTTACATGGCAAAGAATAGAAACCTTAAGCTTTTTAAAAAGATTCTAGTATATGTGATTATAGCAAACACAATAATTGTTTCATTGGTTTATATATTTAGCGACGTAATAGTGGCTTTGGTGTTTGGACCCGACTTTATGTTAAGTGTTAATGTGTTGCGCTTATTTTGTTTTTTAGCATTAATTTTCGTGCCTACAGTTATGATTGGTTATCCTTATTTAGGAGCACTTGGTAAAGAAAAATACGCCAATTACAGCGTTGTTTTTGCCTCACTTTTGCATGTATTATTGTTAGTTGTTTTTTTTAAATATTTAACGATGAATAGAATTGTGTATTTATTAATATTTACGCAGGCCATAGTTTTTTCAATACGTTTATTTGGTTCTATTAAGTTGAGAAAAGAGATTAAACAAGAGAAAGGTCAGATTTAGTTATTTTAGTGCTTCAACAGAATATATTGAAATTTTCCAATGAAAAGATTCCTATTTTATTTAGTTGAAAAGATTTTCTTTTCCATTATTTGTACTTTTGTCCCAGTGCGCAAAAACTTGGTGCTGTTCGGTTCTGGTTTTAATAAATTTAGTGATAACCCTAAGTTTTTATTTCTTCATCTTCATAAGAATCATTTATATAATCCTGTTTGGATTTCTTCAAATCGATCCGAAGTATTAGAAATGCGGAAATACGATTTTAAGTGTTTTTATAAATGGAGTTTTCAGGCTTTTTGGGCTGTAATTAGAGCATCTAAATGGATCGTTTCTCATAAGGGAGCAGATGTTTTTCCTTTTGTGCCTAAAAGAACGGTCATTATAAACCTTTGGCATGGAACACCAATCAAAAAAATAGGGTACGATTCTTTAAAAGAGCGCGAATGGATAGATAAAATTTTAAAAGCAGGTAGAAAGATGCCTTATGAACGATGGGACTATTTCATTACAGCTTCAGAAAATACAAATTTTATATTTAAAGGAGCAATGCATTTAAACGACTCAAAGCTCAAAGCACTAGGTCAGCCAAGAAATCAATTTATTTATGATACCGTAGCTAATAAAAATCAAATGAATGCTTTAAAAAACAATGCGCTTTTTTTGAAGGATTTTAGAGACCGCAAATTAATATTATACACACCTACATTTCGTAATAATATAAATAGCACCAATTATATTAAAGATTCACTTGTTGGTTTAAATACTTTACTTGAAGAAAAAGAGGAACAAGTATTGCTGTTCAAACCACACCCATTAGACAAGTCGACATTTGACTCTAGATTTTTTGAGCAATTACAAAACGTAATAAATGTGTCATCAGAAGACACACAAGAGTTACTTTGTTTGAGTGATGTGTTAATAACGGACTACTCTTCTATATTATTCGATTTTATGATAACGAAGAGACCCATAATAGCCCATATTTTTGATTATGCAGAGTATGTAAAAGAGTCAGGCGGTTTATATTTTTCGTTCGATGAAATGGGTATTTCTATTGCAAATAACAAGGATGAATTAATTCACGGATTATCTAATATAGATTTACTTACGAATACATATGATTCAAATGGCTTTAATACACCCAATAGCAACGAGAATATAGCTTCATTTATTTTGGGTCTCGATTAAAGATTTGAATTGCACGAAGCTCTGCCGGTTATTTTTATGAAAACTAAAATATAGTACCTTTGAGAGCGGGCTTCGATATTCAGAAATTATAATGATATACCTACAGAAAATTAACCTTAAGACTATCACTTTTTTTGTTATTGCACTAATCTGTAGTACAGCTTTTGTTGGTTGCAAAATGGATAGCGATAAACAACTGGCCTATCAAAAAAATGTTTTAAGTAACGGAATAACTATTGAATATATACTTAGCGAGTACAATAAGGAAAAGAATCTTTATGTCGACATAGAAAAAGAAATTGAAATAGACCCAGAACGCAGTGCTTTGGTTCTCATAGACGTTTGGGAAGATAGTTTTTTAGACAGTATTACAATTAAAAAAATTAATCCGATTGTTAAGGAATTGGCTGATTTAGGTATGAAAATTATTTATTCTCCGTCACATTTGCCCCAAAATAAAAATCTAAATATTTTAGAGGATGGTGTTTTTTTTTACAATGAAGATATGATTGATCAATTTGTTTTAAAAAATAATATTGAAAACTTGTTTTATGTTGGTGCAGATAATTTCTATTGTCTTTTGGACAAACCAAATGGTATTTATTCGTTTTTGTCTAGAAATGATGGTGTTAAATCATTCGTAGTTGATGGAGGTTCTTTTTCTTTTACTAAAGAGATGAAAGATGTTGCCTCAGAACTGCTAAAAAAAAATGGAGTTGGTTATATTCACTCCTACGTTGAAGGACCAGAACTCATTTTCCCTAGAAAAACATTAACAGGGTTAACGGCAAAAACCGAGGATAAAATTAATTCTGGAAGCAATATTATTGTAATGTTTAAAAATGGAGAAGAAGACGAGGCAATAGAAAAGTTTGAAAATTCATTAGATCGAAGCAAAGTGTTCTATGCAGTTGTTGCAAATGACAAAATGTATATAAATAAAAAAGAAATATCACCAAGTGGTTTTATTAAATTGATTTATGACAATAAAATAAGAAACATTTACTATGGAGGATATCATCTTAATAATGAAATTCTATGGAGTGATTTCGGATTAATAGCACTTTATATTAAAATGCGCTATGCCAAGGTTAATGCATGGTTACAATTAAATGTTATTAATGATCTTTCTTATATTACACCTAGTGAAAATATAGATCCTAAGCTAGAAAAAGCTACCATAATCAATCATTTTAGAATTTTAGATAATGTTATGAGTAAGACCTTGTTAGATGGAATTGAGAAAAGCAATATTTCTAATTCTCAAGTGACTAATTCAACTACAAATTAATTTTTTTGAGAAAGATTAGAATTTTTAATGTTTTACATCCGGCCATATTCTTTTTGGTAGCATTTGTGTTTTTTTTGTGTTTATATCCTTTTGCTCTAGAATATTACTTTCCATTTTTTGAGACCACCTTTAAAACAAAGGCACTTTTAGCTACCTATTTACTTGTGTTTATAATTGCTGCTCATTTAGTTCCGCATTATTTATTGGTAAAGACATTTCCTAAATTAAAAGATGTAGTACCATTTGTTAGAATGGATTTAAAATATTGGAAAAGGGCATTTTATCTTTTTTTTCTATCTGGGGTTGGATTATATCTTTTCGTCTATCTATTTATGATGGGTACCATACCCATATTTTTAGATAACGTGGAGAGTGCGCGTATTGGTGCCAAAGCTGGTCTAGGCAAATACATATTAATTGCTAATGCACTTATAAGTGTAAGTTTGATTTATCGGTTTGCGATTGAAAAGTTTATTCTAAATAAAATAAAATTGCTTTCCGTATTTTATTTAATTATCGGTGTGTTCCTAGTAATGGGAATTGGTTTTCGTGGTCCAGCAGCATATTTGGTTGTCACTTGTTTTTTGGCATATTCCATTTTTACTAAAAAATATTTAGAAAAGCAGGGAATTTCGTATCGTTACATAATATGGGGAGTGTTGTTTATTATGTTTTTGTCACTTGTAGGGTATTACCGACACACTGGTGAATTTTCAATTATGGCTATTGGGTCTACCGCTTGGACGACAGCAGTAAATGTAAGTAACTTAGAAGCCATTGTATACAATACTGATTTACATGATGACCTGTATTATGGTTATACAGTATTAAGTGATTTTGGAGTAGCGTTAGGGCTACACGACAATGGATTTACAGGGGTGATTTTAAAGACAAAATACGATATGGCATTTGAGGGAGAAGGAATGACTATAACATCGCCAGGTGAAGCTTATATGAATTTAGGCTGGATTGGTATTATATTACATGCATCCTTCTTGGGTGCGGTGGCTGGTTTTTTCTATGAATTAATTATTCGAAGTGGAAAAATAAGTTGGTTTGTAATTCTTGTATTGTTTAGTTTAAATTTCTCCCGTCTAGCCGTTGGAGGCATCGTAGCGCCCGGTTTGTTTTTTCTTTTACCACAACTAATAATTTGCGCAGCATTCATTTTTGTTGCGAAATTGAAAATTTGAATATGAAAGTATTATTCCAGTCTAGAAGCAATTTATATTCCGCCCCAGGTGGCGATACAACACAAATAGAAAAAACTAAAGAGTATTTAGGAAAATTAGGTGTTGAGGTAGATATAAGTATCGAATTAGAACCAGACTTAACGGGTTATGATTTAGTTCATCTTTTTAACTTAATGGATCCGCAAGAGCTTTATATGCAAATTAAGCATGCAAAAAAACACAATAAAAAAGTGGCATTATCAACAATCTATGGATTGTACACAGAATTTGAAAGAAAAGCAAGGGGTGGTTTTGCACAAAAGGTTGCGAATGTGCTTTCTCCATACACCATTAATTATATAAAAACGTTCTTACGACATTTAAAAGACGGTCGAATGAATAAGGGGGTATATTATATGCTTTTTCGAGGTTACTATCGATTAGCAAAAAAAGTCACCGAAGATGTCGATGTTTTTCTACCCAATTCTTTGTCTGAAATGAAGAGAGTAGCTAGCGAGTATAAATTAGAAAATTATAATTATGTAGTAGTGCCGAATGCTGTTGACACCACTCTTTTTAACCCAGAAGCTGTGTCTGATGATAGTATTGAAGAAGACATGTTAAAGTATAAAGATTGCATTCTTTCTGTGGCTCGGATTGAAGGTAGAAAATCTACACTTAATCTCATTAAGGCTGTTGGAGACAAATACCCATTGGTGTTAATTGGGAATGAAACGAAAAACGACCCTGCCTTTACTAATGCAGTTCATAAGACTGCAGGGGATAATGTTTATTTTACAGGACCCATTCCTCACGATAAATTACCAATTTTTTATAAACTTGCTAAAGTTCACGCGCTTATTTCATGGATGGAGACACCTGGGCTATCGTCGTTAGAGGCAGCTGCAATGGAAACTAATATTGTAATTACCGAGAAAGGGGATACACGAGACTATTTCGAAGATTACGCTTACTATTGTGAGCCTGATGATATAGACTCTATCAGTAAGGCGATAAACACTGCTTTTTCAGAGCCTTTTAATTATGAGTTAAAAGATAAGATTCTAAAAGAATATATATGGGAAGAAACTGCAAAAAAGACTTTAGAAGGATATAAAATGATTTAGAAAATTACATTACTCAATCATATCTAAAATATAAGGCAACCGTCGTTCTACTACTCCTAAAATAATTACATCTGGTTTCGTTTTGTCAACCCAATACATATCTACTTGACTTCTAGCAACATAAGTAACTTTGGCGTAATGAAGAGATAAAAACTGTATGAAAGAAGCTCCATAAGAGTCTCTGAATACCAATGCGGTTTTATTGTTTCCACTGTTTTTGTTTTCAGTTATAAAAGCATTTTTATAAATACCTCCAGGATATATAAAATGATATCTTTTATTTCTATTCTTTAGCTTAAAAATAGGTTTTTCATCATAGTAATTAGTTATGCTGTCAATACCCATTAAATTTGTTAAATCACCTTTTCTTACTGGGGTATAGGTAACCTCAAAATCTTCTAATGGAAAAGGATTAAGACCTAATTGATTAAAAGTTTGCTCGCAAAAAGCTAAATATGCCTCATATGCTCCATTTGCATTCCAATGAGAATCAAATTTAAAATACAACTGCTTTTTATTTTTGTTGTTTAACAATTCCTTACGAACATCAAACATGGGCAATTTTGCCTTTTCGAAATAAGAAACTGTTTGGTCAGCTAACGACATTTTATTTGCTACTTGTAGTTTCATAGTATACGGTAGCAAATCTTTATAAATAGTGTGTTTATTAGGCCAAAAACCAAATACATATTCAATATGTTTACTGGCCAAATCTTTTTTCAATTGAGCGTGCATATGAAATGCTTTATCAAGCTCTTTTTCTGTTGCTAAGTTGGTGTTTGAGTAACTTGAGTATATTCCTCCACTTTTTTCTTCATACTCATTAAAGAAAATAAATCCATCTTTGCCAAACTGTGCTAATTCTGGTTTAGAAGAATCTTTAAAGAATTTAATTTTTAATTTACTAGACCAATTAATTAACAGAGGGCGAAATCCAAAATTATCATTATAATAAGCCTCAAATGCTTTTGGGTAGCTATCTTTAAATAACCATTCTGGTTTTTCTGCTAACTTTCTTTTTTCAATATCATTTTCTACTTCTGTATCTAATAATTTGGCAAATTGAGGCGCAATAATAATTAATACGAAAAAGAGAATGTAAACATTAGGGGCGAATCTATATAGTCTTAAATTATTTAAAGTTACTGAGAGGAGGAAAGCAATAGCAAAAACAAAAGAAATTAGATAAGTCACAAAAATATTTACCTGTGGCTTTTCACTGGTTAATTCTAAAATAGCAGCTCTGGAATTGAAGTTAGATATAAAGAATGGATCATAACTATTAGAAACTATTTTAGTCGCAAATTTTCCATTCTGTTCTGCGATACAGATATTTTTATTAAAATCTTTAGAAATATCGAATGTTAGAGAATCAAACTCATTCGCTATAATAAACGATGATATTTCAAGTGGCTTTTGTTTTCTGTTTGTGCCAATATCCAGCCTAAGTTTGTTAATAGTGGTGTCTAGCGGAAGTTTAAAGCGTACGGATTGAATAATAGAGTCACCCTTAACTTGACTAATCACACTCAGTTTTTCATTAAATGATTTTGCTTTATTATTTAAATAAAAAAGCTGAAAAGTGTCATCTGCCAAAATTTTGGCATTTAATTTAATTGTTAATTCTTCGGGTTTTTCATTAAGTGTTCCCAATAGAAACTTAATGAAAAAAAACACAATGATTGACATGAAAATGGGCAAGCTATATTTTTTTATCATATCAAAATCTAAAATAAATGAATGGATTATATGTAGTTTGAGCTAGTTCCATAAGCGCAAATAAAAATAATAGAAGATATACGCCTCGTTCAATAGCTAATGCCCAAGTTTTATTAGGTAAAAGAATCTTTAATTTTTCAACTAAGAATGCTCTAAAAGGCATTGCAAACAGTATTCCAACTGAAATTACAGTAAGAACATAAGTGTTTAGAAATAAATACGGATAGGTATAAACACCGTCTTTAAAAGCAAACATTCTAGTTATATATTCGACCGCATACCCTAAGTCTTCTGCTCTAAATATCACCCAACCTACAATTACTACAAGCAATAAGTATATTCTTTTTAGAATATTAAATTTTGAAGACAACATAAATGGCTCACTTCTTTCAAGTATTAGAAAAAAACCATGAAATAAGCCCCAAATAATAAAATTCCAGCTAGCACCATGCCATAACCCAGTTAATAAGAAAACAATAATTAAATTTACATAAGTTCTATACTTTCCTTTTTTATTCCCTCCCAGCGGAATATATAGGTAATCTCTAAACCATGAAGAAAGAGAGATATGCCATCTGCGCCAAAATTCTTTTATTGATTTAGAAATATATGGGTGTTCGAAATTTTCTTTAAAGTTAAAACCAAACATTTTACCTAGACCAATTGCCATGTCTGAGTAACCAGAGAAATCGTAATAAATTTGTAAGGAATAGCATATTGCACCAATCCAGGTCATTGATGATGACAATTCAACAACAGGGACGCCGAATATTTTATCAGCAATAAATCCAACATTATTTGCTATGATTACCTTTTTTGCAAAGCCCACCAGAAACCTACTTATACCTGTTTTGAATAACGAAGAAGTTACTTTTCTGTTTTCTATTTCTTTTGAAATATCAATATATCTTACAATAGGCCCAGCAATTAACTGTGGAAAAAGGGCAATATACATTCCGAGATTAATTATACTTCGTTGGCCTTCAACTGACCCTCTATGCACATCAACTAAGTATGAGATGCTTTGAAATGTAAAGAATGAGATACCTATTGGTAAGGTAACACTCGAGGTGTCGAAATTTAATTTTATCTCTAAAAATTGTAGATTTTGAAATATGAAATGTATGTATTTATAATAGATTAAAACTAATAGATTTAGTGTAACTCCTAGGATGAGATAAGCATTAGATTTTCGTGTTTGAAGTTTTTTGTTGCTATTGTCTATTAGTAGGCCAGCAATATAGTTCACTCCAATAGAGCTCATCATTAATAATACTAGAATGCCTTCGCCCCAGGCATAAAAAAATAAACTTGCTATTAACAAGAAAAGGTTTCGAAATTTTTTATCTAATAAAAAATAGACGCCAAGAACAAAAGGTAAAAATAGGAATATGAAAACTGTAGAGCTAAATACCATTGTTTATTAATGGGTTATAATTTTATTGTTGAATTATTTAAAACGAATCTTAGTATAATCAATGAATAATAGTTCAGGTTGAAAATTCATTTGACTTAGAATCTTTAATCGATATATGTTTTAAAAAAAGATAAGGTGTAAAAAAGGAAAAAAACACCAATCCCCATTGTCGTATTAAAAATGACTCAGTGAAGCCAAATATTAGTAATATTATAAAATAGAATATTAATAGGGAGTCCTTATTTTTTATTCCCACATAAAGTATACATCCATAAATGGATAATAAGAGAATAAATCCTAGAATTCCTAAATTCATTATTGTTTGAAGAAATTGATTATGTGAATTATATTCGTTTGTATATTGAATTGAATCGGCACTTAGTTTTGACTTGTAACATTCCGCTAATATCAATGTAGACTTATCTATACCATATCCAAAAAATCCTGCACCTTCTAAGGTTTCAAGACTGCATTCCCAAGTTAGTAGTCTGCTACTAATTCCATTAGAATAATTGGTTTCACCGACAAAATCTTGATTAACTATTTCTCCAAATTTTTGTTTCACAATGGGCCTAGTGAAAATGTAGCCTATTAAAAGGCAAAATAAAGTAATAAATCCAATAAGGAATTTTAAATTTCCTTGTTTCTTAAAATATATTAAAACAAAATAGATCGTAATTATAATACTAGTAATTATGCCAGTACGATTGAATAAAATTGCTAGGATGAAAAAGAAAAAAGGAACTAGAATGTAGTGTTGCAATTTGGCTATATTTGTTTGCAAAATTTCATTGTATAGTATAGCAAGTGAAAAGCAAATAAAAATACTTAAGTAGTTTATTTGAAGGTCTATTATTTCTGTAGGGTTGTGAAAATAAAATATATAGCCTTTGCTTTTAATGTAGGTGTAAATAAGTGAAATAAGGCTAGCAATTGCAATACTGTAAACAAACGCTGTAAGCGCTGTTTTTTTATAATCAATAAAAAATACCACAGCCGGAATTAGTATTAACGGGATGTTTTTAGAAATGTTAAGTATAGATTCAGTTTGATCTATAAATAATACATTAAAAAAAATTAGTAGGTAATAGGCTATTAAAAGCCACGAAAAAGTACTTTTAAAATTCCTTTTTTTGGCTGAAAACATAATTGTAATTGCAAATATGGCAATTGCATAAGAATTGATATTATAGAGTCTTGCAAATGGAATGGTGATAACTAGAAATAATAAAGAAACATTTTTTAGCCTTTCTAGCCACATAGCCGAATAATTTTGCGCGTGAAATTAAAGAATTATTATAAATACTGGTAGTCTACTTGTATGAATTGGCTTAATAATATGAGAGTGCTTAGAAATTTTAAAGGCTTTTTTCTGGTATGTTTATGTTTAATTGAGTCGTGATAAAAAATATATAAATTGAAAATTGCAATAATAGGTACCGTAGGTATACCTGCTAAGTACGGTGGATTCGAGACTTTGGCAGAGTATTTAGTAAAAGAACTTCATGAGAGTTATGAATTTACAGTTTATTGCAGTGCTTCGCAATATGGCAATGATAGAAAGAAAACCTACTTGGGAGCCAAGCTCAAATATCTTCCGCTAAGCGCAAATGGCGGGTCTAGCATACTTTATGATGTTTGGTCTATAATACATGCTTTTTTTTACGCAGATTCTTTATTAATATTAGGGGTTAGCGGTGCTTTTATGATACCCTTAGTGCGTTTTTTTTCTAGAAAGAAGATTATTATAAATATTGATGGTCTTGAATGGAAGCGAGATAAATGGAATGGTTTTGCAAAAAGGTATTTAAAACTACAAGAAAAAATTGCGGTAAGTTCAAGTCATTATACTGTGGTAGATAACCAAGGAATAGCCGAGCATGTTCATGATGTCTATGATAAAGAGGCTGTATTAATTGCTTATGGTGCTGACCATGTCTCTCATGAACGAATAAATGAAGCCTCTAGAGAAGCTCTGAAAATTCCAAAGAAATATGCTTTTAAAGTTTGCCGAATAGAACCTGAAAACAATATTCATATAATATTAGAGGCTTTTAGTAAGTCTGATGTAAACATAGTTATTGTTGGTAATTGGGAAAACAGTGATTATGGTAAAAATTTGAAAATTAATTTTAATGCGTTTAAGAACATTATTTTATTAAATCCAATATACGACCAACAAAAGCTAAACGAATTACGAAGTAATTGTCATTTATATATTCATGGACATAGTGCAGGTGGTACAAACCCTTCTTTGGTAGAAGCAATGTATCTTGGGTTACCCATAATAGCATTCGATGTTAACTATAACCGATTTACTACCGATAATCAAGCATTATATTTTAAAGATGTTAAAGAAATGCTCGAAACTCTTAATAATATAGAAAATGATGAAGCACAATTGAGGCATATTGCTGAATCCATGAAAGAATTAGCATTTGAGCGGTACACCTGGAAAATAATAAGCCAGAAATATAGTATTCTTTTTAATTCTTAGATTAATCTGATTTAGACATTAAATTTAATATAAATTTATTGGGTAAATTGTTATTTATATATATCATAAGTAAGCTAGAAATGGTTTTTCCATCAGGTTAAAAGATTGAAATTGAACCGCTTTTCCATAACTTTGGCGTAACTTGAAATTTCTGTCAGAATAATCGTAACAAATAATTTTATAACGTGTTTTTTCTAGAAACAGCCATCTTAATCTCTTTAGGCGCATTTATGCTAACCTACTTAACTATACCAAAAATTATCAATGTAGTTGAGTTTAGGCGTCTTACTGATGACCCTAACGGGCGGAGTTCTCATGCTAAAAGAACACCAACATTGGGTGGGGTGTCTTTTTATTATACCTTAATTTTTGCTCTATTTTTCATTAGAGACCGAGATGTCTTTGATGAAGCTATGTATATAATACCAGGACTTACAATTTTGTTTATTGTAGGTCTTAAGGATGATTTGGTGGTTATATCCCCAGGAGCGAAACTGATGGCTCAGGTGTTTGCTGTAGCATTTATTTTAGTCAACCCAGGTTTTGTAATAGGCTCGTTGAATGGATTTTTAAATATTAATGAAATCCCTTATTACTTGTACTTATTTATTGCTGGGTTTATGATGTTGACCATTATTAACTCGTATAACTTAATAGATGGTATCGATGGATTAGCCTCGGTAGTTGGTATGGTAATTATGGTAATTTATACAACAATTTTCTATTTAAGTGAAGAGTATTTCTTTGCCTTATTAGCCATAACAATGAATGCTAGCTTAATGGCATTTTTAGGCTTCAACCTCTCCTCGGATAAAAAAATATTTATGGGAGATACTGGGTCATTAATGGTAGGCTTTGTAATAAGTATTCTTACTTTAAAATTCTTGGCGCTTAAACCTCAGGATTATACAGAAATCCCATTTTTATTAGAAAACGCTCCACTAATAGCTATAAGTATTCTTATTGTTCCACTTTTCGATACCGCAAGGGTGTTCGCTATACGTATTGCTAATAAAAGAGCGCCATTTTCGCCTGATCGCAATCATACACATCATGTTTTAATAGATTATTGGGGGTTAAGTCATAAACAAGCTAGTTTCATCATTGGTTGCTTTAATTTGATGTTCGTAATGTTGTTTATTGTGCTGGGTAGCACAGCCAAAAATTTTGGCCTAGCCATAATGTTGGTCTCTGTAGTGATTTTGTTAGGTTATATCTTTTTTAAGTACAACTATAATTTTACTACTATGAAGCAGAAAATATTGCTTAGAAGAAGAGTAGATAAGATAAAGAATAAGACAAAAGTTGGTGATGCTGGTAAAAATGGCCGGATGAAAACCAAAGAAAGCATTAATGAAGCCAGCTATGAAGAAAAAGTTGAATCTGAAAATGAAAGGACTTATTAATAATTGCATTTGTTTGCAAGTTGCCCAATATCTATGTTTTTAAACCGTATTTTTTTGTAGGATTTTATTTCGAACCTACATTTGCTATCCCAACATAATAAAGAACCCATTATAGCTTAATTACACTATGAAAAAAGTTTTAATTACTGGCGCAGCCGGATTTTTAGGGTCCCATCTTTGCGACCGATTTATAAAAGAAGGATTCCACGTAATTGCGATGGATAACTTAATCACAGGAGATTTAAAGAACATAGAACATCTGTTCAAACTCGAAAATTTCGAGTATTATCATCACGATGTTACCAAGTTTGTTCATGTACCAGGAGATTTAGATTATATCTTGCATTTTGCATCACCTGCAAGTCCAATTGATTATTTAAAAATTCCTATTCAAACGTTGAAAGTTGGCGCTTTGGGTACGCATAATCTATTAGGTTTAGCTAAAGAAAAGAATGCTAGAATTTTAATAGCATCTACATCAGAAATTTACGGTGACCCATTGGTGCATCCACAAACCGAAGAGTATTATGGCAATGTAAATACTATAGGGCCTAGAGGCGTATATGATGAAGCAAAGCGTTTTCAAGAATCAATAACTATGGCATATCATCGTTTTCATGGAGTTGAAACGCGTATTGTTCGTATTTTTAATACATACGGACCGCGAATGCGTCTAAATGATGGTCGTGTAATACCAGCTTTTATGGGTCAGGCTTTGCGTGGCGAAGACTTAACAGTGTTTGGTGATGGTTCTCAAACGCGATCTTTTTGTTATGTTGATGATGAGATAGAAGGCATTTACAGGCTTTTATTAAGTGATTATAGTAATCCAGTAAATATTGGAAATCCGCATGAAATAACAATAAGTGATTTTGCGGAAGAAATTATCAAGCTTACAGGTACTGATCAAAAGGTTATTTATAAAGATTTACCACAGGATGATCCAATGCAGCGTCAACCAGATATTTCTAAAGCTAAAAGTATTTTAGACTGGGAACCAAAAGTTGGTAGAGAAGAAGGAATGAAAAAGACATTTGATTATTTTAAATCACTTTCTAAAGAAGATTTAGAAAAGACAGAACACAGAGATTTTAAAGACAGAAATAAGAATTAAAAGTACAATTTCGATTGTTTTTAAGAGGTTTGGGAAGTTGAATTCCTTAACCTCTTATTTTTTGCCTAAATCTAAAATATATGTAGTAAAGTACTATAAAATATACGGTTGAACATTCGCTATATAATCGTATACGATTTATTTGAAGAGCAGTAGAACGGCGAATTGACAGCGTTTTATTACAATTGTGAGGTTTTGTGATGGAATTTAATTTCATTGATTGTAGACATGATTGAATAGTGGCTTTTTAGTGGTTTTCTTCGTATTTATTTCCAATAATTGTGGCAAGTTTTTAAAATAATAGTGTAGCCCTTACGCATTTGTTCATAATAGGATTATTTTTGGGCAAATTTTCTACAAATGAATATTCTTATTTTAGGTTCAGGAGGTCGTGAACATGCTATAGCTTGGAAACTTAATCAAAGCTCAAAATGTAAAAATTTATTTGTTGCACCTGGCAATGCCGGAACTGCAGCAATTGCTAAGAATATTCCGATTGGTGTAAACGATTTTGAAAAAATTGAGACTGTAGTTTTAGAAAACGCAATTGATTTGGTTGTTGTAGGCCCAGAAGACCCATTGGTTAATGGTGTTCATGATTATTTTTTAAGTAATGAGAATTTAAAGGATATACCAGTAATTGGTCCGCAGAAAGCCGCTGCTGAATTAGAGGGTAGTAAGGAGTTTGCGAAAGAATTTATGGTGAGACATAATATTCCAACAGCTGCGTATCAAAGCTTCACTGTAGAAACTCTAGAAGAAGGATATCGATTTTTAGAACAACTTAAAGCACCCTATGTACTTAAGGCTGATGGATTGGCCGCCGGTAAAGGTGTTTTAATACTAAATGAATTAGTAGACGCTAAGCAAGAATTGCATGCGATGTTGGCAGATGCAAAATTTGGAAATGCTAGTACTACCGTGGTTATAGAGGAGTTTTTAGCAGGAATTGAGTTGAGTGTCTTTGTTCTAACCGATGGCAAAGGATATAAGGTGTTGCCTACAGCAAAAGATTATAAAAGAATAGGTGAAGGAGATACAGGCTTAAATACAGGCGGTATGGGGGCTATTTCTCCAATTCCTTTCTCTACCCCTGAATTTATGGATAAAATCCATGAGAGGGTCGTTAAACCGACTGTGGAGGGACTTAAGAAAGATGCATTACCATACAAAGGATTTATCTTTATTGGTTTAATCAAAGTAAATGATGACCCGTATGTTATAGAATATAACGTTCGTTTGGGAGATCCAGAGACTGAAGTTGTTATTCCTAGAATTAAAAACGATTTGGTTGAGGTGTTTCAAGCTGTTGCCAATCAGCAATTAGACCAGATAGATTTACAAATAGATGAAAGAACCGCTACTACCGTAATGGCTGTTTCAGGTGGATATCCTGGTGTATACGAGAAAGGAAAGGAAATTACTGGTTTCGAGAATATCGAAGATTCTATCGTTTTTCATGCAGGCACTAAACTGGAAAACGAAAGGGTAGTAACCAATGGCGGTCGTGTTTTAGCAGTTACGTCTTATGGGGAAGATTTTAAAGAAGCGCTAAAAAAATCCTATGAAAATATAGAAAAACTACATTTTGATAGGATTAATTATCGTAAAGATATTGGGTTCGACCTATAGGTAAGAATGCGAAGTAATACTTTTATCTTCTTCGCCACTTGCAGCATATTCCTTTAACTGAAGCATCCAGTAAACAAATGCTACCATGCCTACAACAGCTAAAATCCAGTTTACTGTATTTGCTGCCCACCAACTATCCATAAATCTGAAAAAATCAAAAGGAGCAAACAGTACGTTTACGAATAAATCATCAATACCTTCGAAAAAAGAACGCCACATATATTTTTTATTTGAATTTGAGCTTTTTTAGAAGCCCAGTCTATTGCTATATTTGAACACAAAAGTATAAAATCCTCAGATGATTCAAAGCATTTTTGGGAAAACTAAGCCAATAAACTTCATTATTGTATTAACGTTTCTCTTCTTTTTTTATTGGTTAGTGCTATTATACATGTTTCGGGGCACCTATGATATGGGGCAAACCTTGTTGCAGATTGCTGTTTTGGCAGTGCTTATGGTCAGTTTTATTTTGGTGAATTTTATTGTCAAAAGAAATAAAATGACAGGCATAAACTCCTTTGCTATTTTGTTTTATGTGTTGTTAATGGTTGTATTCCCTGAAACGTTAGCAGATAATTATGCAATTGGCTGTAGTTTTTGTATTCTCTTAGCTTTACGAAGGTTGATAAGCATCCGTTCTTTAAAAAACATAAAACTTAAGATTTTCGATGCTACTCTATGGGTTATGATTGCCAGTCTTTGTTACGACTGGGCTATATTATACCTTATCTTGGTTTTAATAGCTATTTATATTTATGAGCCGAAGAATATTAAAAATTGGATGGTTCCATTTGCCAGTATCTTTACGTTTTTTATGATTGTTTATGCAATTACCATTTTGGCCGGAAATAAGGAGTTTCTTTGGGAGTATTATGATTTTCAATTAGATTTTCAGTCCTCACGATTTATGGACCTTGCTAAAAGTGCAAAAAGAGTAATCTATATAATTTTAATTTGTATAACTGGTTTGCTGTCATTTTTAAAACTATCGAAAGTTGGCGTCGGTAAAATTGTTACCTTAAGGCTAGTTGCCTTGGCATTTGTTATCGGCCTTGTGCTTGAAGTACTTTTGTCAGGTTCAGAAATGCATCCACTGATGTTGACATTTTTTCCAGCCGTGGTTTTTTTAACCAATTACGTAGAGTCAATTAATAAAGAAAATATTAAGGAAATAGTTTTAATGATTTCCATTTTCTTGCCCTTTATGGTCTTCATTACAGATTTATTTATTCTTAAATAAGGGTATATTTGTCAAAACAATTCAATTATGTTTAGCGAACACGCATTTTCAATTTTCGAAGAAAGTATTGCAAAGTATCATGTTGTTGATGATGTAAATCAAGATTTTAATAACCCATATCAAGATAAAGATATAGATCATTTGCTTTATCGTAAAAATTGGATTGATACAGTGCAATGGCACTATGAAGATATTATTCGAGATCCAAATATAGACCCTATTGCCGCTTTGGTTTTAAAGCGCAAAATTGATGCTAGCAATCAAGATCGTACAGATTTAGTGGAATATGTTGATAGTTATTTTCTTAAAAAATACCAATCGGTAGAAGTAAAAAAGGGCGCCACAATTAATACTGAGAGTCCTGCTTGGGCAATAGACCGATTGTCTATTCTTGCACTAAAAATATATCATATGCGAGAAGAAGCTGAACGAAAAGATGCTGATGCTGCTCACAAAGAAAAGTGTTCACAAAAATTAAACGTGCTATTGGAGCAAAAAAAAGACTTGTCTACAGCAATAGATCAGCTTCTTGCTGATATTGAATCTGGTGATAAATACATGAAAGTCTATAAGCAAATGAAAATGTATAATGATGAAGAATTAAATCCTGTTCTTCGTGGCACAAAGTGAGTAAAGAATCTACACATATATTAGTTATTCGCCTTTCGGCTATGGGTGATGTTGCCATGACGGTGCCTGTATTATCTGCATTTTTTAAAAAGTATCCTGATGTTAAAATAACGTTTTTAACGCGTTCATTTTTCGAACCGATGTTTCAGCAATTTCCAAATGTTACAGTATATGGAGCAGATGTTAATGGCAAACATAAAGGTTTTCTGGGTTTATGGCGTTTATATAAGGAGCTTAAAGGTTTAAATATTGATGTTGTTGCCGATTTGCACAATGTTTTAAGAAGTAATGTATTGAAACGTTTTTTTTCATTTACAAATATTTCTTTTGAACAAATTGACAAAGGAAGAGCTGAGAAGAAGGCTTTAATAGCTTTAAAGAATAAGGTTTTTGATACGCCATTAAAAACTACGCATCAGCGCTATGTAGATGTGTTCAGTGCATTGGGTTTTTCGTTTAACTTGTCTAATTCAGTACCAGTAAAGTGGTTATCTTCTTCTGACAAAGTACAAGAGTTAACAAGAGATACCTCGATAATTAATATCGGAATTGCTCCTTTTGCAGCATTCAAGGGTAAAATGTACCCAATAGAATTAATAGAGCAAGTGATTAGCGAACTTAATAAAAGCAACGCTTACCAGATTTTTTTATTTGGCGGAGGAGCTAAAGAAATTAAAAAGCTGAATGAATTTGAATCTAAATTTGAGAAGGTTATAAATTGTGCAGGTAAGCTCTCATTTACCGATGAGTTAGCACTTATTTCTAAATTAAAACTTATGGTCGCCATGGACAGTGGTAATGGTCATCTTGCAGCCATATTTGGTGTGCCTGTGCTTACTTTGTGGGGTGTTACCCACCCCTATGCTGGATTTTCTCCTTTTAATTACGGAAAGAATAAAGCGTTACTGGCTGATCGAGAACTGTATCCTTTGATTCCAACCTCAATTTATGGTAATAAAATGCCTGAAGGTTATGAAAATGCAATGTCAACAATACGTTCTGAAGAAGTTGTTTTAAACATTCAGAAATTAATTGCAAAGAATTAAGCAGCTGGCTGTTTGTTTTCAATAGATTTTAAGAACAATCTTAATTGCGACATAAATCTATATTTACGTGCACTTGGAGCTGTCTCAACCATTAAAGTGCGAACACCCATAAAAGAACTCATAATAAACAAAGCTACTCCTTCAGCGTCTGCATGTCGATCAATATGGCCTTCGAATTTACCACGTTGAATTACTGAAACAAGATTTACTTCCCAAATTTTAATAATATCATTTAGGTGCTTCATTATTTTAGGGTTTCTGCCATTGAATTCAGAGATAAAATTACCCAATATAAATCCAAAGTCCATTTCATTATGTACAGCAGTTTCTAAAGCATTGTCATAACATTGCATTATTAGATCTGTAGTGTTTTCATGCCCTTCAACAGGTTCTATTAGCATGCTATATACTTTTCTAACTAGAAGATTTTCTATTATTTGAACAAAGAAATCTTCTTTAGATTCAAAATGGTAATAAAAAGCACCTTTAGATAACTCAAGTTTCTTTAAAATATCGTCTATACTAGTATTATAGAATCCATTTTTATAAAACAGTTCGAGTCCTGTTACTTGCATTCTTTGCATGGTTGCCATGCGTTTTATATTTTTCTGCATCATTTTATTTTTTAGGTTAAACCGACCGATGAGTCATATATAAAACCCTCAAATTGATGCTGTTTTGTTGATGAAGAGATGTGTGGTCAAAATAGTCGTTGAAAGGTATGAATTAGCTATAATAATGGTAGTGCTGAAAAACTACAAACCGACAAGTCGGTCAATGTTACCGTTAAAGTGTAAAAGGGCAAGAAAACAATCTCTCGATTATAGAAAATGTAAATGGATTTAGTATAGCTACAGTGTAATTAAGCACTTAAAACTGAAGATGGTAGAAGTGTCGCTACTTTTCATTGCTGTAAGTCAATGACCTTGGTTCATACACTTATACAAATATTGGCCGCAAGCATTTGAAAAAGCAAACTTAATTGTAATTAGTACGTTTTTATTAAATGCATGATAATTACGCTACTTGTTTTTAGATTTCAAGTATTCTTTTTCCTCACTAACTAACATAGGGAGCCGCTCATCAATAATGTCAACAAATAAATATTTGCTGGTAGTCGTATCAAATATGTCTTTTGCAATTGAATAAAGTTTCTTAGAACAGTCGTTCTTCTGACCTATAAAAATTTTAAGGTCATAAAGACAATCAATATCAAATAAAGTTGGGAACAATTTGTACTTCTTTTCTTTTTCTTCTAATAATTTCTGAACATCGCGAGCAATTCGCTGTGTTTGCCAAGATAATTTTACAAATCTTTCTCGGTCAAAATTAGAACGATTTATACCTAAGAGATAAAAACCACCATCAACTGAGAGTCCCATAACGGCATTATTATCTTGTAAATTTTTAGCCGCATCTAGTAGAGTTTTTGTTGACAAACGAGGCGTATCGTTGCCAATTGAAATTATCTTTTCGAAACCTTGATCAAAAACACTTTGTAAGGCGTTGGAATAACGTTCTCCAAATGTTTCACCAATTTGATTTTCATCATCTATAATTATATAGGGGAGGTCGGTATTTTTAACAAGCTCAATAAAATGCTCGTTTAAAGCTTCAAAAAGCTTTTCACCTCCTATTATGTTTTTTTGTTTTGCGTCTTGTAGGGGAGACTGCGCAAAAATCAAAATGGCTATTGATTGCGTAGAATTCTTACTCATTAGATTGTTGTTGTGCTAAAAATACGACAAATTATGTTTAATAAGTAATTGTATTTTGCCCAATGTGCAAATTATTTTATCCAATTATTTTATCCTAAAACGCCTTTAAACAAAGATATACGGTTGAATACTAATTCATTATTAGATTTTGAACAGAGTTATATACTATTTAATATGTAAGAATATTTACTAATCTGAATAATTTTAATGATTGGTAATTTAGAACCAAACATGTTAATTTTGAAGTAGAAATATAAAATTATGCGCTTAGAAGATGTTCAGTCCAAAAAAATTGGCTTAGTACTCTCTGGAGGTGGGGTAAAAGGTATAGCGCATATCGGTTTACTAAAAGCTTTAAATGAATATGGAATAGCTGTTGAAGTAGTTTCAGGTTCTAGTGCTGGGGCATTAGTTGGCGCACTTTATGCGAATGGCAGCACCGTAGAACAGATGTTAGCCTTTTTTAAAGAAACGCCTTTGGTTAAATATAATTTTCTAACTTTTGCAAAACCGGGGTTAATAGATACTGTTAAGTATCATGCCCTCTTTCTAAAAAGATTTAATGAAGATTCTTTTCAGGCATTACGTAAGAAGCTTTTTATAACTGCTACAAATTTACAGGAGGGCAGTCAGCGTTTGTTTCATAGTGGAGAATTAATTAGTGCTTTACTTGCTTCTGCTGCGCTTCCACCGGTTTTTAGTCCTATTGAAATTGAAGGGCAATTGTATGCTGATGGCGGAATAATGAATAACTTTCCTGTGGAACCATTAATTGGAGAATGCGATTTTATTATTGGAAGTAATGTGGCCACTATTAAGCAAATTCCGAAGAAGGCAATTAACTCCTCGTTAAAACTGGCGAATAGAGTTACCTCATTAATGATTTATGCCACGTATAAAGCAAAACTTGAGCATTGCAATCTAATTTTTGAACCGGAACAATTGGAATCTTTTGGGGTTCTAGATAAAAAGGGTATTGAACGAGCCTTTAATATCGGTTACGACCATGCAATGAATGTTTTAAATGAAAAGTTTAGCGGTTAAACATCATCATAATCAATTTTAACCGCTGGTGTAGTGGCATGCGCTTGGCAAGTTAAAATCAAACCTTCAGCAATTTCACTATCCGTTAAAATTTGGTTTTTAACCATTTCTACTTTTCCTTCAGTTACTCTTGCGATACAGCTACTGCATACACCGCCCTGGCAAGAATATGGTGCATCTATGTTTTCTTTAAGAACAGCATCAAGAATAATTTCTTTTTTATCCATTGAGAAATTGAACTCCTCATCGTCAAGAATAATGGTAACATCAGTTTTACCCGTAACATTTTCAGGTAAATCATCTAAAATTTCTGTCGTCGTAAACAATTCGTAATGAATTTTGTCTTCTGCAACTTCATTTTCCTTTAAGGTGTCAGAAACCAAATTTATCATTTCTTCTGGGCCACATAAATAATAGCCATCAAAATCAATATCCTTATGTTTATTTTTTAAGGCATAGTTTACAGTAGAAACATCAATACGACCGAAGAGTGAATTGTCTTCACGAGATTGGCTGTTTGTAAAATATATAAAAAACCGATTGGAATATTCAAGTTGTAATTTAACCAAATCCGTATAAAACATAGTGTCTTTGCTAGATTTGTTTCCGTATACAAGAACAAATTTATTGCTTGGGTTGCTCTCTAAAACGCTTTTAGCAATACTCATTATAGGTGTAATTCCACTACCTGCAGCAAAAGCGGCGATGTTTGTTTTGTTAGCATTTGGCTTAAAAACAAAGCGTCCTTCTGGTGGCATTATTTCCAAGCTATCACCAGCAGCTAGTTTAGTATTCGCATAATCTGAAAATCCGCCATTATCTACTTTTTTCACTCCTATCGTAAAGCAATCTTTTTTAGGAGAAGAGCTAATCGAATATGCACGACGCAATTCTTTACCTTTAATTTCCTTTTTTATGGTGATGTATTGCCCTGGAATAAAATCGAAGGTTTGCAATAAGTCTTTGGGAATCTCAAAAGTGATTGCCACAGAACTAGATGTCAAAGGTTTTATGTGCTTTACGCTAAGCGAATGAAATTGAGCCATTACTATTATTTAAAAACGGATTGCAAAAATAGGCATTGAAAACACGAATTAAAATCTGAAAGGAAAAAATAATATATTCAACTCTCGATTATTTGCTTGTTTTAGTGCGAATTTGCAAAATATGTCATTTTTTTTTCTAAAAATGTCCAGTTCTTAGTTTTGACACCGTCATAAGGGTAAATAATTAATAACATTTAATAAATTTAAGACATGAAAGATTTTATGATGATTTTTATCGGTGCAGACTATCAAGAATTAGGGTTGTCACCAGAGCAATTACAAGAAAGAATGGGAAAATGGTTTGGCTGGAATGAGAAGATGGCCGCCCAAGGCATTGTTAAAGCAGGAGATGCATTGGTGCCAACTGTAAAACGAGTTATTGGTAAAGACAGAACTGTAACTGATGGCCCATTTGCTGACAGCAAAGAGTTAATAGGAGGATATTATATAGTTACCGCAGAAAATGCTGATGCTGTTGTGGCAATAGCACAAGACTATCCAGATTATGATTTAGGTGGTACTGTTGAAATCCGTGAAGTAATGGTTTTTAACCAATAATGTATGGAGCATAAAATTATCGACCATCTTTTCAGGCATCATTATGGAAAGATGGTCGCTATTTTAACTCGTTTTTTCGGACTTGCATATATCGAAACTATAGAAGACGCCGTTCAAGATTCATTTATAAAAGCAACTTTACAATGGCGTAATAAACTGCCCGATAATCCTGAAGCATGGTTAACTAAGGTAGCTAAGAATCGAACAATCGATTTATTGCGAAGTCTAAAATCAGAAAAAAACCGACTTCAACAAGTAAATACTGGTACCGTATCTATTCCAATAAGCGATTTATTCTTAGACCATGAAATAGAAGACAGCCAATTACGCATGATTTTTGTCGCATGCCACCCAAGTTTAAAACCACAAGAGCAAATAGCATTTGCGCTAAAAACAATATCCGGATTTAGCACCAAAGAAATAGCAGCTGCCTTGTTAAAAAGTGAAGATGCTATAATTAAAAGACTTCAAAGGGCAAGAAGTACTATTATTTCTAATTCCATTCAATTTGATTTTCCAGAGCCGCACGAAATACAAAGTCGACTTGATAGGGTGATGGAGGTTATTTATTTGACATTTAATGAAGGCTTTCATTCCACAAATACAACGAATTTAATTCGTGAGGATCTCTGTGGCGAGGCAATTCGGTTGAACAAATTAATTCTTAAAACAGAAAAGTTTAGGTCGGGTAGTATGTATGCCCTTTTTGCACTAATGTGTTTTCATGCATCACGATTAGCAAGCAAAACCAATAGTGTAAACGAAATAGTAGATATTCGAGAACAAGACCGAAGTAAATGGCATGTTCCCTTAATAGAGTTGGCAAAAAATGCATTAACCAAGTCTGCAGAATATAATGATCTTTCTATTTATCATTATGAGGCGGCAATTGCTTTTGAACATGTAAAAGCAAAGAGTTTCGAAGAAACCAACTGGCAGAAAATTCTGTTGTGGTACACGAAACTGTATGAAATTCAACCTAGTGATTTCATTCTATTAAATAAGGCGATAGTTAATCTGCAAATGAATCATTTACAAGAAACTAAGTTATTATTAGCGGCATTAAAGAATGATAAACTTGGACAGCGACAATACTTGTATTTTGGTTGTTGGGCAGAATATTATTCTAAAATGGGTGACAAACCAAAGGCGATTTCTTTTTATGAAAAAGCAATTGCTACAACCTCGAATGCTTTAGAAAAAGCTTATTTGAGTAAGAAAATAGATTTATTATATTCATAGTGATTATCAACAATCCTGAATATAAATTTGTGTAAGCGTGTAACATATTTAATGCGTTTGATACTAACCTAACAGAAACAACTAACCATTATGTTTAAACGTTTTGCCAGTCTGCAATGGAAAGCTTTTTTTAGATCATCTTCGCTAGGTAAAAGTCTCGCCATTAAAATTCTAATGATATTCTTTGGCATTTATATGCTGGCCTGTTTGGTGTTAATGGGTGTTGGATTATTCTTTATTTTAAAAGAAGCCTTTCCAGATGAAGACCCTATGCTTAAAGTAAGCTCCTATTTTTTATATTGGATAGTCGGCGAGCTTGTTTTTCGATATTTTATGCAAAAGCTTCCGGTAATAGACATCAAACCATTTTTAATATTACCTATAAAAAAAGATGCTATTGTACATTATATCCTGGGGCGTTCGGCTTTTTCATTCTTTAATTTTCTAGCCTTATTTTTGTTTGTACCATTTGGTATAGTCTTAATGGTGCAGGGGTATCCACCGTTAAATGTTTTGGTTTGGTTGGTAGCCGTTATATGTATTTCGCAGTCTATTAACTTCTTAAACTTCATCATTAATAAAAGTGATAAAGTCTTAATTGGTTTAGTGCTAGTGTTAGCATTGTTTTACGGGGTCGATTATTTTCAACTGTATCCTATTAAAGAACAATTTGGAAAGCTTTTCTATCAATTATATGAAAATCCAATTTGGGTAATAGTGCCTTTGGCAATTGCAATTTTAACCTACTATATTAATTACCGATATCTACGTAATAAGATTTATTTAGATGCTGCAGTTAAAGAAGTTGTTAAAGAAGCGAACGCTGCAGAATTAAGTTGGACAAAGCGATTTGGAAGTATAGCACCTTTTTTACAACTCGATTTAAAATTGATATGGCGCAACAAACGAACCAAGACTCAGGTTTTTATGTCGTTGTTAATGATTTTGTATGGTTTATTCTTTTACACGCAAGACAACTATGGTAGTACTTCAACTATGTTTGCCTTTGCTGGCATTTTCATTACCGGCATATTTATGGTGAATTTTGGGCAATTTATTCCCGCTTGGGATAGCGCATATTACAATATGTTGATGGCTCAGAATATTCCTATGCGTAAATATTTAGATTCTAAGGCTGGCCTTATCTATGTAAGTATTGTTTGTATGTTCTTACTCTCAATACCCTATGTTTATTTTGGTTGGGAAATATTGGTTATCAATTTTGCCTGTGCCATATATAATCTAGGCGTAAATGTGCCGGTTGTCTTGTTTTTTGGGTCGAAGAATAAAAAACGAATCGATTTACAAAAAAGTGCTTTAGGAAATATGCAAGGCGCAAGTGCGACGCAGTTTTTAATAATTATTCCATTAATGGTTGTGCCATGCGTTATTTATTTTGTGATTAAGTACTTTGTTTCTTTTGAAGTGGCCATTGCTGTTTTGGCACTATTAGGCATAGTAGGCTTTGCTTTAAGAAATAAGTTAATGGATAAAATCACCACTATTTATAGAATCAAAAAGTATGGAATGATTGCCGGTTTTAGCGAAAAAAATTAAAAGCATTTATTCAGTAGAAATTTTGAATTTGACACTTACACTTTTATGATAACAGTACAGAATTTAACAAAAAAATACGGTAGTGCTATAGTATTAAACCTAGAGCGATTAGAAATTCCTAAAGGGCAAAGTTTTGGTCTTGTTGGTAATAATGGTGCAGGTAAAACCACTTTTTTTAGTTTACTATTAGATTTAATTCAGCCGACCTCGGGTAGCATAGAAAACAACACTATTTTAGTAAGCGAAAGTGAAGATTGGAAGGCTTTTACGTCTTCTTTTATTGATGAGTCTTTTTTAATCAGTTACCTCACTCCAGAAGAGTATTTTTATTTTATCGGAGAACTTCGAGGTCAAAATAAAGCAGATGTTGACACCTTATTGGCAAATTTTGAAGACTTTTTTCATGGCGAAATTCTAAATCAGAAGAAATATTTGCGCGACTTATCTAAAGGAAATCAGAAAAAAGCGGGTATTGTGGCATCATTTATTGGCAATCCTGAAGTTGTAATATTAGATGAGCCTTTTGCTAATCTTGATCCAACTACGCAAATTCGATTAAAGGCTATCATTAAAGATTTGGCAAACAAAAAAGGTGTTACTGTTTTGGTTTCTAGTCACGATTTAATTCATGTTACCGAAGTATGCGAGCGGATTGTAGTTTTAAATAAAGGCGAAATTGTTAAGGATATTCAGACTTCAGCAGAAACTTTGCAAGAGCTCGAAGTCTTCTTTGGTAGTTCAATTACTCCAAAAGAGACAATTAATAGTGCTGAAGAAGAATAGTTTTGCGAATACAAGGAAATTACTGTTTCCGACTCGGTAGTCTGTTTCGAATTTACTTTTGTGCTTTTGTTTTTAGTTTCTTCGTTTAAAGGCAACAACCTAAGAGCAAACCGTTCATTTGCTTGAATTTCTTTCTTCATTATAACAAGCAACAAACCGCTAGGTCGGTAAAAAGCCGGTTACTTCTTTGAGGTTGAATGCGTCCAGTGCCCAACAGATCAACATTTAATCGACCAAATACATAATATTCCCGTTGTTTTTTAGTTTACCTATTATACGAAATAATAAGATATTGAACCTTCGAAATAAATTAGTGTTACTATGCATTTTGGCGGGACTAGCGTTTAATGCTTGTTCTACTAAAAAAGATGCATTTATAAATCGAAATTGGCATGCGCTTAATACCAAGTACAATGTATTGTACAATGGTAATATTGCATTTGATGAAGGTCGTGAACAATTGCATACGGAATATAAGGATGACTACTGGGAAGTGCTACCTGTAGAGCGACTTGAAGTTACTGAAGAAATTAAATTAGATTCGGAAGACAACAATCCTAATTTTATAATTGCGGAAGAAAAAGCAACGAAAGCCATACAAAAACATAGTATGGATATTCGAGATGAAGAGCGAAATCCTCAAACCGACGAAGCTTTCCTTTTACTTGGTAAAGCACGTTATTTCGACCAAAGATATATTCCAGCATTAGAATCTTTTAATTATATCCTTAACAAATATAATTATAGCGATAAACTTAATGAGGCTCATATTTGGCGTGAAAAAGTAAATATCCGCCTAGAAAATGAAGAACTTGCCATAAAAAATTTTAAAAGGCTTTTTAAGTTCGAAACCTTAAAAGATCAAGAATATGCAGATGCAAGAGCAATGATGGCTCAGGCATATATTAATTTAAAAGTTATTGATACTGCGGTACAGAATTTAAAAATTGCTTCGTACTACACTAAAAAGAATCCGGAAAAAGGCAGATATTATTATATCATTGGGCAGTTGTATAATCAAATGGGGCATAAAGATAGTGCCAACTATGCTTTTGATAAGGTTATTGATTTAAACCGAAAGTCGCCTAGGGTTTATATGATTAATGCCCATCTTCAAAAAATAATGAACACTGAATTAACTTCGGAAAATGAATTGGAGTTATTAGAGTATCTCACAGATCTTGAAGAAAATAGAGAGAATAGACCGTTCTTAGATAAAATCTTCCGCCAAATAGCCGAATATCATTTAGAAAAGGAAAATGATAGTATGGCACTTGTTTATTTTAACAAGTCGCTTCGAGCAACACAAAATGAACCAAAATTAAATGCGCTTAATTACGAGAATTTAGCAGAATATAATTTTGATGAAAACGAATATAAAACTGCAGGGGCATACTACGATAGTGTACTCACCAATTTAGTGGAGAACACTAAAAAGTTTAGGGCTACCAAAAAGAAGTTCGACAATTTAGAAGACGTAATTAAGTACGAAGATATTGTTCAATACGCAGACAGTGTTGTAGGCTTGTACCATATGTCTGATGGTGATCAGGTAGCTTATTTCGAAAAGCATATCGAAGAATTAAAGCGAATTGAAGAAGAGGCTGCTAAAAAAGAAGAAAAGATTAGAAATGCAGGTTATGCCGCTTTTGGTGAAACAAAGGGCGGTAAAGAAAATAAAGGCAAGTTTTATTTCTACAACATTACAAGTCTTGGTTATGGTCAAACCGATTTTAGAACGAGATGGGGAGATCGTGATTTAGAAGACGATTGGCGATGGTCAAACAAAACTAAAATTGCTCCACAAGCTACGGAAGGTGAGGCTGTTGTTATAAATGACAGTATAAGTAGTGGACCTACAAACGAAGAAATATATTCTGTAGAATACTATTTAAATCAAATACCAGTGGACGGTAAGGTGATAGATAGTTTAAATACAGGTAGAAATTTCGCTAATTATCAGTTGGGTTTAATATATAAGGAGAAATTTAAAGAGAATGTACTTGCGGCTGGTAAGCTAGAAGATGTGTTAAATTCTAAACCAGAAGAGCGATTAATTCTACCATCAAAATATAATCTTTATAAAATATATGAAGAGCAAGGCAGTCCTTTGGCAGCTGAAATGAAAAACAATATTATTACAAACCATGCAGATTCTCGCTATGCGGAAATACTTTTAAATCCGCAAGCAGTGTTAGCAAATAACGGTGATAGTCCAGATACTCGTTATGAGGCTTTGTATAAAAAATATAAAGACCAGCAGTTTTCGGCTACTATCCAAGGTGCAGAAGAGAATATAAATAAGTATACAGGAGACCCTATTGTGCCTAAATTTGAAATGCTGAAGGCAAATGCATTAGGGAGATTAAAAGGATTTGAAGCTTTTAAGGAAGCCTTGAATTATGTGGCATTAACCTATCCTAATAATCCAGAAGGAAAGAAGGCCGAAAAAATGATTTCAGAACAACTACCGAAACTTGCAGAAAAAGACTTTCCGTCAAGCGCGGTGGTAAAAGGAGCGGGCAATTGGAAAGTTGTATATCCATACAAAAGAGCGGATAATGAAAGTGCCTTGGCGTTGAAAGAAAAGCTAGAATTGGCTATAGAAGATTTAAATTATAAGAACTTAGTTTCAAAAGATATTTATGATTTAGAAAATCAGTTTATTGTGGTGCATGGTTTTAAGTCAAAAGATTACGCATTAGGCTTTGATGAGTTGTTAAAAATTAACAAGAAATACAAGATTAATGAGAAGAATTTTGTTATTTTATCACCGCACTATAAAATTATACAAGTACATAAAAACTTACAGGAATACAAGGACTACATGTTAACCCCAAAACCATAAATAATGTTTTCAGATAAACAAAAACCTAGAAATATGAGCGAAATAGGCGGACAACCCAACAGAATAGAAAAAAACACAAGAATTAAAGGAGATATCGTTTCTGAAGCAGATTTCAGAATAGATGGAAAATTAGACGGTAATCTAAAAACTACTGGTAAAGTAGTAATAGGTAAAGACGGTTTAATTAAAGGAAAAGTAGAGTGTGTAAATGCAGATATTGATGGTAGCTTTAATGGCGAATTAATTGTGTCTGATTTATTATCTTTAAAATCATCAGCTGTAATTGAAGGTACGGTTACTGTAACTAAATTGGCTGTTGAGCCAGGAGCTGCATTTAATGCGTCTTGTTCAATGAAAGGTAGAGGTGGATCTTCTGCATCTACTAGCGCTACAGCTTCTTCAAGTGGCTTTAAGTCTTCTTTTGGTAGTTCAAACTCAGGAAGTGAAAAAGCAAAAGCCTCTTAAGAAAAAAAACAATCTGAAAAATGTGGCAATGCTTTCTGGTATTGGCATTGAGATGGGTGCTATAATTTTTTTGGCAGCTAAAGGTGGGCTTTGGTTAGACTCGCATTATCAAACGGAAAAAAGAATTTTTACAGCAATTGCCACACTAATTGGTGTGGCAATTGCTATTTGGGTAGTTTTGCGTCAGTTAAAACGAATTAAGTATTGATGCAAAAACTAAGTCCTGTTATTCAATTTGTTCTTCTTGTAGTACTTACCTTAATAGTAGTTTTTGTTATTCATACGTACTATTTAGATGCCATGGGACTTCCTGTTTTTGGAAACAAACTACGATTGTCTTATGTTGTTAATGCTTCACTAGCTCTTATAATTTACATTTCACTTTATCAATTAAGGTTTAAGCTAAAGGACTACATCGGATTTCTTTTTATGGGAGGTAGTTTTATTAAATTTATTTTCTTTTTCATTCTTTTTTATCCTTCATATAAAATGGATGGAGAAATGAGCAGATTAGAATTTGCAGCTTTTTTTATTCCTTATGTAATCTGCCTGTTTTTTGAAACTGTATACATGGCAAAAATGTTACGTAATCTAAAATAATTCCCTGTATTGTTGCCGCTTCTAATAGCTTAAAAATAAAGATTTAAAATGCTTTTTTCTTTTTGGAAGAATGCCGTACATTTGCAGCGATTTTTAGAGACCGATATTTTTGAGCAATATGCGCATATACTTTACGAAATTCCTTTTGGTGGCAGCACTACTCCTAAGTGCTAGTTCATTTGCTAAAGAAGTAAGTACTTCTGATGAGCCTAAAAAAGACCTCAAAACCGAAATTAAGGAGTACGTTCAACACCACCTTAAAGACTCACATGATTTTTCCTTGTACTCATATACAAACGAACAACACGAGCATGTTTATGTTGGTTTTCCCCTTCCAGTTATTTTGTGGGATGGCGGTTTAAAAGTATTTTCTTCTTCCAAATTTCATCATGGTGAAGAACTTGCTGAGATAGATGGTAGTTACTATAAATTATATCATAGTAAAATTTACAAGACGGACGCAGAAGGAACCATCAATTATGATGAAGCGCATCACCCAGTAAATGAAAAGCCAATTGATTTTTCAATTACGAAAAGTGTGGTAATGATTTTTATCACATGTTTATTGATGTTCTTTTTGTTTAGCGGTTTGGCTAAGTCTTATGTTAAAAATAGCGGGATACCAACAGGAGCTGGTCGCTTTTTTGAGCCTATAATTCTCTATATTCGTGATGATATTGCAAGACCAAATATTGGTGAAGAGAAGTATAAGAAATATATGCCTTATCTATTATCCATATTTTTCTTTATTTGGTTTCTAAATATTTTTGGTTTAACGCCGTTGGGTGTAAATGTTACTGGAAACATTGCCATAACCTTTGCATTAGCGCTGCTAACTTTTCTTTTTACCAACTTTACAGGAACAAAGGATTACTGGAAACATATTTTTGATCCATTAGGAGATACGCTTCCATGGTATGGTAAACTTCTATTATATCCTATTTTAATTCCAATTGAAGTATTGGGAATATTTATTAAACCTTTTTCATTGTTAATTCGATTGTATGCGAACATGCAAGCGGGCCATATTGTTTTAATGAGCTTAATCGGATTGATGTTTATATTTAAAAGCTGGTTGGGCAGTTCGTTGTCATTCGGCTTAGCATTCGCTATATCTTTAATTGAGATTTTAGTAGCCTTATTACAGGCATATATTTTCACAATGTTATCAGCGTTGTATTTCGGATTTGCGAGTGAATCGCATGCACATGCTGAAGAGCATGAAGGTGAAATTCAGCATTTGTAATATTAATTTTATTAGCCTTAAAGTGCTAATAGTAAGATTGAATTTTTAATTTTTAAACTATATATATTATGGAAATTCCAGTAATGGTAGGTGCAGGTTTAGTTGTGATCGGTGTTGGTATCGGTATCGGTAAAATTGGTGGTTCAGCAATGGACGCTATTGCACGTCAGCCTGAAGCTTACGGAAAGATTCAGACAGCGATGTTAATTGCTGCTGCACTTATTGAAGGTATTGGATTTGCTGCATTATTTGCAGTATAATTCTGTGTTTTTAAGTAACAGTTGCAACGGTTGGTTGTAGCTGTTACTTTATTTAAAAATTAAGAGTTTTATAAAGTAATTAGAAATGGAAAAATTAATAGAAGAATTTTCTTTTGGACTGTTTTTTTGGCAAACATTATTGTTCGGCCTTCTACTTTTCTTATTGTGGAAATTTGCATGGAAGCCTATTTTAAGCGCTGTTAACGAGCGTGAAGATGGTATCAAAGATGCATTGGCTGCTGCAGAGGAAGCTAAAAAAGAAATGCAAAATGTTACTGCTGATAGTGAGAAGCTATTGAAAGAAGCTAGAGCGGAACGTGAAGCTATGATGAAGGATGCTCGTGAGATGAAAAATAAAATCGTGGAAGATGCTAAAGACGCTGCAAATGTTGAGGCTGATAAAATGATTAAACAAGCTCAAGCTACTATCCAAAGTGAAAAGAAAGCTGCAGTCGCTGATATTAAAAGTCAGGTAGCTAACCTTTCTGTGGAGATTGCTGAAAAAGTTATTAAAGAACAACTTTCCAACAAGGACAAGCAATTGAAATTGGTTGATGAAATGTTGGGCGATATCAAATTGAACTAAGCATGAGCAATTCAAGAGCAGCCATACGTTACGCAAAAGCAATTTTAGATTTAGCTGTTGATAATAAAGCAACAAGCGCTATTGAAAATGATATGCGTTCAATTGTTGCAACTATTGCTGATAGTGCTGAATTGCGTGAGATGTTAGCGAGTCCTGTAATTAAAGGTTCTGATAAGAAGAGTGTTCTTTTAGAAGTGTTTAAAGGAAGTCATGCTATTTCAGAAGGTTTAATAGGCATGCTAGTAGACAACAAAAGAGTGTCTTTATTAAGTGAAATTGCTGAGAAGTATATCATATTAAACGAGCAGTTAAAAGGTGAAGGTGTAGCGTATGTTACTACCGCAGTACCATTAACGCCCGAAATGGAAAAGAAGATATTGAATAAGGTTGAAAGCATGACTGATAACAAAGTGGTGCTTAAGAACAAAATAGACGAGAGTATTGTTGGTGGTTTTATTCTTAGAGTAGGCGATTTACAATACGATGCTAGTATAGCAAACAAATTGAGTAATTTAAAGCGAGAATTCGCAACGAGTTTATAATAATTAAGGCAAAGACGCCTAAGACTTATATCTAGAAAAATGGCAGGAGTAAAAGCCGCTGAGGTATCAGCAATCTTAAAAAAACAATTATCAGGTTTCAAGGCTGAAGCCTCTTTAGACGAGGTAGGTACAGTATTGCAAGTTGGTGATGGTATTGCCCGTGTATACGGACTATCAAATGTGCAATATGGAGAATTAGTTGAATTCGAAGGTGGCCTTGAAGGTATCGTACTTAACTTGGAAGAAGATAACGTTGGTGTTGTACTATTAGGTCCTTCTCGTGGAGTTAGCGAAGGTGCAGTGGTAAAACGTACACAACGTATTGCTTCACTAAAAGTTGGTGAAGGTATTGTTGGTCGAGTTGTTGATACATTAGGTATTCCAATCGATGGTAAAGGTCCGATAGTAGGTGAAACATATGAAATGCCACTAGAGCGTAAAGCACCAGGTGTAATTTTCCGTGAGCCGGTAACTGAGCCATTACAGACTGGTATTAAGGCAATCGATGCCATGATACCTGTAGGTAGAGGTCAACGTGAACTTGTTATTGGTGACCGTCAGACTGGTAAAACAACAGTTTGTATTGATACCATTTTAAATCAAAAAGAATTTTACGATGCAGGTGAGCCTGTTTATTGTATATATGTAGCTATTGGTCAAAAAGCTTCTACTGTTGCTGGTATTGCAAAAGTATTAGAAGATAAGGGCGCATTAGCTTATACAACTATAGTTGCTGCCAATGCATCTGATCCTGCTCCAATGCAGGTATATGCTCCTATGGCAGGTGCTTCTATTGGTGAGTATTTCCGTGATACTGGTCGTCCAGCATTAATTATCTATGATGATTTGTCAAAGCAAGCAGTTGCTTATCGTGAGGTGTCACTTTTATTAAGAAGACCACCGGGTCGTGAGGCGTATCCTGGTGATGTATTCTACCTTCACTCTAGATTATTAGAGCGTGCTGCAAAAGTTATCAATGATGATGAAATTGCAAAGAACATGAACGATTTACCAGAAGTTTTAAAACCAATGGTAAAAGGTGGCGGTTCGTTAACAGCACTTCCTATTATTGAAACACAAGCAGGTGATGTATCTGCTTATATTCCTACCAACGTAATTTCGATTACGGATGGTCAAATTTTCTTAGAGCAAGATTTATTCAACCAAGGTGTAAGACCAGCGATTAACGTAGGTATTTCTGTATCTCGTGTTGGTGGTAACGCTCAGATTAAATCAATGAAGAAAGTTGCAGGTACATTAAAACTGGATCAAGCACAGTTCCGTGAATTGGAAGCTTTTGCTAAGTTTGGTTCAGATTTAGATGCAGCTACCTTAAACGTTATTGAGAAAGGACGTAGAAACGTTGAGATTTTAAAGCAAGCACAGAACGATCCATTTACTGTTGAAGATCAGGTTGCTATAATATATGCAGGTTCTAAGAACTTATTACGTGATGTACCCGTTGAAAAAGTAAAAGAATTTGAACGTGATTATATTGAATTCTTGAATGCTAAGCATAGAGATGTATTAGATACTTTAAAGTCAGGTAAATTGACTGATGAAGTTATTGATGTATTAACAGCAGTATCAAAGGATCTTTCAGCGAAGTATAAAGGATAGTAAAAAGTAAAAAGTATTGAGTGAGATAACTTAATACTTTTTGTTATTTACTTAATACTATAAAGTATGGCAAACTTAAAGGAAATAAGGAATAGGATTGCATCGGTTTCATCAACCATGCAGATTACCAGTGCTATGAAAATGGTATCTGCGGCCAAATTAAAAAAGGCTCAAGATGCTATTACGGCAATGCGTCCTTATGCCAATAAATTGACAGAGCTGTTACAGAATTTAAGCAGTAGTCTTGAGGCGGGCAATAAATTTTCTGATCAACGTGAGGTGAAAAAGGTGTTAGTAGTTGCTATTACTTCTAATAGAGGTTTGTGTGGAGCTTTTAATACAAATATCATTAAGCAGAGTACTTTATTAGTTGAAGATACGTATGCAGGAAAGCAAGTTGATATTGTTGCTATTGGTAAAAAGGCGAATGATATTCTTGGAAAGAAATTTAATATTATTGCCAATCATAGTGAGGTTTATGATGATTTAACTTTTGATAATGTTGCTGCAATTGCTGAAGGGTTAATGGAGCAATTTACCAATGGTTCTTATGATAAGATTGATATCATCTACAATAAGTTTAAGAATGCCGCTACTCAAATAATTATGACGGAGCAATTCTTGCCAATTGTACCAACAGTAGGTGGTGAGGTTTCTAGTAAGGATTATATTTTTGAGCCATCAAAGCCAGAAATTGTTGAGCAACTAATTCCTAAGTCTTTAAAAACACAATTGTACAAAGGTATTCGTGATTCTTTTGCAAGTGAGCATGGTGCGCGTATGACAGCGATGCACAAGGCTACAGATAACGCTACGGAGCTTAGAGATCAATTGAAATTGACATATAACAAAGCAAGACAAGCTGCTATTACCAATGAGATATTAGAAATTGTTGGTGGTGCTGAAGCATTGAACAATTAAGCTTAAATCCTTATAGGGATTCAAAAATAATATAACCTCACAGCAATGTGGGGTTTATTTTTGTACTAACATTTTAATTCAGTTTTTTTACCCGACTTTTGCCCTCATCATGCAATCAAACAAAAAGGCTTTACTATTTATCTTTATTACCATACTAGTTGATGTAATTGGTATCGGAATAATTATACCTATTATTCCCGATTTAATTATGGAATTGACAGGGGAAGGCACAGCGCAAGCCGTAATTTACGGCATGTGGTTGATGACTGCTTATTCCGGAATGCAATTTTTGTTTTCACCAGTTTTGGGTGAAATCTCCGACCGATATGGAAGACGCCCTATTCTATTATTGGCACTTTTAGGATTGAGCATAGATTATTTAATTCATGCTTGGGCTCCGACAATCATGTGGTTATTTGTAGGTCGGTTTTTAGCGGGAATTACAGGAGCTAGCTTTACGGTGGCCTCAGCATATATTGCTGATATTAGTACAAAAGAAAATAAGGCAAAAAACTTTGGACTTATTGGCGCAGCTTTCGGCTTAGGGTTTATTATTGGGCCGGGTATCGGAGGGTTTTTCGGTGATATAGATATTCGTTTACCATTTTACATTGCAGCCGGACTCACTTTTACAAATTTCGTTTTTGGTTATTTCTTTGTGCCTGAATCTTTAACTGAAGAAAATAGGCGGCCTATTAATGTTTTAAAAATGATTCCAGGTGTTTCGTTGGTGAGCTTACGAAACTATAGAGGAGTTTTGTTATTAATATTTGCTTTTTTCTTGGCGAATTTGGCGGGGCAAGCCTTGCCATCAACATGGTCGTACTATGGTATTGAGCGTTATGATTGGAGTCCTAGAGAAATAGGAGTATCACTTATGGTAGTTGGATTGCTAGTCGCTATTGCTCAAGGGTTTTTAGTAGGTGTCGTGGTGAAAAAATTTGGCAAGAAAAAAACTATAATTGCGGGGTTTATGCTTTGGACAATAGGTATGTTCTTGTTCTCACAAGCTGAAGAGCCATGGATGTTATATGCGTATTTAATTCCGTATGCTTTTGGTGGTGTTGCTGGGCCGACTATTCAAGGAGTTATTTCAAATCAAGTATCAGAAAAAGAACAAGGAAACCTTCAAGGTGCCATTACAGGTTTAGTAAGTGTAACTGCAATTATAGGCCAATTGGTGTTCTCATCGGTATTTTATTACTTTATTCGACCTGAAGGAGCTGTTTATTTCCCAGGAGCGCCTTATGCGCTAGCGTCTATATTTCTATTAGTTGCATTTGTATTTGCAGTTATAGCCATGAAGAAAATGGACTTGGATTCTGACATCCAATTGGAAACCCAACAATTATAATTCTACATAGAATCTTTTAAGCAAGTGTTTAAAAACAGGCACTAATTAGGTACTTTTGATAACGTAAACAAAAGCACTTTTGAATCCACTTAAAAAACTCTTTAAGCAAACCGCCATTTATGGCCTGGCAACTGTGCTGCCGCGTGTGCTTAACGTTTTGCTACTGCCATTATATACAGGTGTTTTAGAAACCGCCGGATATGGCAGGGTTACAGTAATCTTTTCCTGGATAGCAATATTCAACGTTTTCTTGGCTTATGGGATGGAAACGGCTTTTTTTAGGTTTTACAATAAGGCGGAGGACAAAGAAAAAGTGGTGTCGACTTCCCTTATTTCAATTCTAGGCTCAACACTATTGTTTGCTGTATTTGCTTTAATTTTTCAGAATTCGATGTCAAGTGCTTCTAATATCGATGTGCAGTTTATTCGTTACGCTATTGCCATTATCGTTTTAGATGCCTTTGTTATCATTCCATTTGCGTGGTTAAGGGCGAATGAACGCCCCATGAAATATGCCATTATTAAGATAGTTAATGTGGTTATTAATTTAGGATTAAACCTCTTTTTCCTAATTCTATTACCAAAAATGGTTCAGGAAAATCCGGATGGATTTTTAAGTTCCTTGTACGTTGCTGACTTTGAAATATCCTATATATTTATTTCTAATCTAATAGCAAGTGCTGTTACCTTTTTATTGATGCTGCCCTTATATTTAAAAAGTAAATATGATTTCGATGTTTCATTATGGAAACAAATGTTTAAATATGCATGGCCTGTTTTGGTGGCTGGTATAGCTTTTACAATCAATGAAGTATTCGATAAAATATTACTCGAACGTTTACTACCTGAAGATGTAGCCGACAGTGAAACTGGAATGTATGCTGCTTGCTATAAATTGGGCATGTTTATGACTTTGTTTGCTACAGCTTTTAGAATGGGAATCGAACCATTCTTTTTTAGTCATGCAGAGTCTGAGAATCCACAAAAAGCATATGCTCAGATTACCAATTATTTTGTAGTGCTAGGCAGTATTATTTTACTTGGTGTTGTAGTATATGCCGATTTGTTTAAAGTCTTATTTATACAGAATTCAGAATATTGGGAGGCTATGAAAATTGTGCCACTTATTCTATTAGCAGGGTTCTTCCTAGGAATATATCACAACCTTTCTGTTTGGTATAAGGTAACCGATAAAACACTTTATGGTGCTTTCATATCAGTAATTGGCGCTTGTATAACAATTGGTATAAACTTTGCTTTAATTCCAGTTTTAGGCTATATGGCATCAGCAATAGCTACGGTCTTAGCCTATGGTAGTATGATGGTGCTTTCATATTATTTTGGGAAGTCGCACTATCCCATACCATATAATTTTAGAAAAATTCTATTCTATTTAAGTGTTTCAATCTTGTTTTCTGGATTAGCGTTTTATGTTTTTAATAGAAATATGATTATTGGTACTGTGCTCTTACTATTGTTTTTAGGCCTAGTATATAAAATGGAAAATGAAATGTTGCGAAAGATATTTCTTAGGAAAGGTTGAAAAGAGTATAAAGTAAAAGAATAGTGGAAACAGGAATGCTTTGACAATGGTCAGCGGTCTTCCATCATAAATTCAAAAAGAAAAATGAATATCAGAATAATAAATAAATCGGCACATGCACTGCCGCATTACGAAACAGGTGCATCAGCGGGAATGGATTTAAGAGCCAATATTTCTACTTCACAAACGTTACAACCTTTAGAGCGTACAATCATCAAAACAGGACTATTTATAGAGCTTCCTGTGGGCTTTGAGGCGCAAGTGCGACCGAGAAGTGGTTTAGCAGCGAAAAAGGGTATTACAGTACTTAATGCTCCCGGAACAGTAGATGCGGATTACAGAGGTGAAATAGGCGTAATTTTAGTCAATTTATCAAATGAGTCCTTCACGATAGAAAACGGCGAACGTGTTGCCCAATTGGTAATTGCTAAGCATGAACGAGCGGAATGGATTGAGGTTGAAGAACTTTCTGAAACAGCAAGAGGCGAAGGAGGTTTTGGAAGTACAGGGGTTAAGTAATTCAATTGGAATAGTTCTTGTATTGTTTTTTCATCAATATTAATTTTGATGAAGATGAGAAGGCCTTTTGAGATTGTTGTACTCTTTATTTTAATAGGTTCTAACACTTTTTTAAGTGCACAAGAATTGGAAAGATTTAATGTTAATTCAGACTATATCTTTAATACATGGGTTTTTTCAGAAGAAGAAAGTAATTCTGAAGTTGAAGTTTATAGTAATGAAGCATATTATCTAACCGAAGAAAATGATAAAAGCACTGAGTGGACGTTTACACAATATGATGATGTTTTTCTAAATGATTATATAAAAGCAAGAAAGGTTTTTGTTCCAAATAAACCAAGACGTGATGGTATTTGCAATAGAGGAGGTAAATATGTGTTTGTGCCTTCGCAGAGAATTCAAGGTAAATGGAGAATAAATATGATTAATGATGAATTGATTTTAAAGCTTAATTATTTTGAGGCAATTAGTGGTAGGCGTCTCAAATTAAAATCAACTAAAGAGTTTCGGGTTGTACATTTGAGAAGAAATAAAATGGTGCTTAGGAAATTAGAAAAGGAGATATAAGTGAGAGTCAAGTTGTATATGTTGTTGTTTATCTGCGGAGTCATTGCAATTCCGAAGCTTATGTACGCCCAAGAAGAAACTCCAGATATTAACGTTGAAGAAAGTGCAGAAGTCTTTTTAGAGGAGTATTCCGATGCTTTTCAAGAGAACTTTTTTGAAGCTTTAAAGCAAAAAGGAATTGAGAATTACGATAAGGCAATAAATCTGCTTTTAGAATGCAAGCAATTGCAACCCAATAATATTGTCGTGGATTATGAATTGGCAAAGTCCTACTTAGCAGATAAGCAATATATCACGGGACAAGAATATGCCATTAAAGCCGTAAATAATGAGCCTGGTAATTTATGGTATCTAAATGTTTTAGTAGAACTCGTTCAAAAACAAGGCAATACTATTGAAGGAATAAAATCGCAGTTGTCATTTTCAGATCAACAATTAAAAGAAAACTTGGCACTTATTTATTATCGCCAGAAAAAATATGAGCAAGCCTTAAAAATACTAAGTCCTTTAGATGCCTCAATTTTTTCAGAAGAGCTGGAGTCGAAAATAAACACGGCAATAAAAAGAGTAGCTACTAAGGCAAAGACCTTAGATAGTAACACGACAACAATTGATAAAAACCCTTTGGAAGCGTATAAAACGGAGATAAAAAATCTAATTATAAGTGATAATAACGAGCAGTTATTTAGTTTAAGTCAAGAGGCTTTAGATACCTACCCATTACAACCTTATTTCTATTATGCGAATGGATATGCCTTAAATAAAATGGGCAAAAATAAAGAGGCTATTGAAGTTTTAGAATCAGGAATGGATTATTTGTTGGAAGATGTTGCACTAGAAAATAAATTTTACAGCGAATTGGCTAATGCATATACTACTATGGGCAATTCGGTAAAGGCGAATATGTATCTTAGTAGAGTAAAACCCGGATTTTAATGCGAAAGTGGCGTATGATGAGTGAATTGAAAAATAGAATTGTACTTTTTGTTTTGCTGGTAATCGTAAGCTCTTGCGGAACTAAAAAGTTGGCTACAGATGGTTCTGTAAATAGTAAAATGTCGGCTAAAAATGTAATTCGCCAACACTATTTAAATCAGCTTGATTTTAAGACCATAGTTGGTAAATTAAAAATTGACTATTCCGATGGAGATGGTTCTCAGGGGCTATCGGTAAGTCTTAGAATGGAAAAGGATAAGGCTATTTGGATTAGCGCACCGTTAGGTATTGTAAAGGCATACATTACGCCCAATCGTGTTAGTTTTTACAACAAATTAGAGAATGAATATTTCGATGGCGATTTTTCTTATTTAAGTAATATTTTGGGCACCGAACTTGATTTTGAAAAAGTACAGAATTTACTCTTAGGTCAGGCACTTTTTAATTTAAGGGAAGAGCCTTATTCATTAACAGCAGCTACAGATAACTACGAATTAAAACCCAAAAGTGCAGGGACTTTATTTAAAATTCTATTTCAAATAGAACCGGATAATTTTAAAATGGCTTCGCAACAAATATCCCAACCTCTGCGCAAACGGCTTCTCGATATCAACTATAAGAACTATCAGAAAATCCATAAATGGATTTTGCCTAGCGAAATCAAAATTGTGGCTATTGAAAAAGAGAAGCGCAATATAATTGATATAGAATATCGCAATATTGAGTTTGATCAAGACTTGCGATTTCCTTATAAAATACCAGATGGATTTAAAGAAATCGTTTTAACTAAGAATGACTTCTAAAAGGCGCCACATATTTTTTGTTGTTCTATTACTGTTTATAACGGTTGGTACACATGCGCAAAATACTGATCAAGAAAATTTAGAAGCCAAGCGTGAGGCACTTCAAAAAGAAATAGAAGATATAAATCGTTTACTTTTTGCCGAAAAAAAAGAACGCGGTAATGTTTTAGAGCAAATGGAAGCGCTTGATAATAAAATAAAAGTACGGCAAAAACTTATTGATGTTACCAATGAGCAAAGCAATGCTTTGAATAAAAGTATTAATGAGAATGTTGAAAATATATCAAGATTAAAAAAAGAATTGCAAGAACGAAAAGATGAATATGCTGCGCTTATTCAAAAGTCTTATCAAAGTAAAGTACAGCAAAGTCGGTTAATGTTTTTATTGTCTTCTGAAAATTTTGTGCAGGCGATGAAACGGCTTCAATACATAAAACAATATACAGATTATCGTAAGTCGCAAGGTTTGGCTATTTTAACTAAAACTGATGAGCTTTCTGCGCGTAATCTCCAGCTTACCGAACAACGAAAAAAGGCAGACCGTTTAATAGCTGCAAATAAGCGAGCTAAAGGCGAGATATTTAAGGAGATTAAAGTTCAAAAAGAACTTTTGGCTACTATTCGCAAAAATGAAAGTCAGTATACCGCTGAGGTTCAAAAGAAGAAAAAGGAAGCACGTAAAATAGATCAACAAATAGACGCTTTAATTCGTGCTGCCATTGTAGCTTCCAATACAAAGAATGAAAAACAAGGTAAAAAAGCAGTAAGCTCAGATAAGTTTGTGCTAACGCCCGAAGCTTCATTAATTGCCAATAATTTTGCTGCGAACAAAGGAAAGTTGATTTGGCCTGTTGATAGAGGTATTAAAAGCCAAGGTTTTGGAATATACCCAGATGCAGTTTATCCGGGAATCAAACACGAGAGTAACGGAGTTATAATTACCACAGAAGAGGGTACAAGAGCTCGTGCAATTTTTCAAGGTGAAGTTATTGCGATTATGAGTGTTCCGGGCGGAAATAATGGTGTAACACTAAAACACGGTAATTATATAAGCACCTATTACAATCTTTCTGCAGTGTTTGTGAAGAAAGGTGATGTTGTTGCTGCCAAAGACGAATTAGGTAAAGTTGCTACCAACCGATTAAATGGCCAAACAAGATTAAAATTTTATCTTTATGAAGACACTGAAAAACTAAACCCAGAAGAGTGGGTGTTTCGACTTTAAAAAGAATTTGATGAAGAAAATTACAGGTTTACAAGGGACTTTTGAATTGCATAATGGCATTAAAATGCCGTATCTGGGCTTAGGCACTTATCAATCGGCAAATGATCAAGAAGTTATTAATGCAGTTCAGTCTGCAATAGATTTCGGATATCGCCATATCGATACGGCCGCTGTTTATGGTAATGAAGAAGGTGTGGGAAAAGGGATTAAGGCAAGTAATGTGGCGCGGGAAGACATATTTGTTGTAAGTAAAGTTTGGAATAGCGATCAAGGATATGAAAGTACTTTAAGTGCTTTTGAAGCTACTTTAGAACGATTAGATTTAGAATATCTCGATTTATATTTAATTCATTGGCCAGTAAAAGAAAAGTACAAAGATACTTGGCGAGCACTGGAAAAATTATACCGCGAAAAGCGCATCCGAGCGATTGGTGTCAGTAATTTTATGAAACACCATTTAGAAGATTTGATGGAGGGTTCGGAGGTAATTCCGATGGTAAACCAGATGGAATTTCACCCGTATTTAGTAAATCAAGATTTAGTTGATTTTTGTGTTTCAAAAGGAATTCAATATGAAGCTTGGTCACCCTTTATGCAGGGCAAATTATTTAGCTTAGATATCTGTAATGAATTATCTGAAAAGTACGGAAAATCGCCAGCGCAGATAATTTTACGTTGGAATTTACAGAAGGGCATCGTAACTATTCCGAAGTCTTCTAAAAGCCAACGTATTATTTCAAATGCCGATGTTTTTGATTTTGAATTGAGTGCCGGAGAAATCGCACAATTAGATAGCCTTGATAGAGGAGAACGCATTGGTCCAGACCCCGATAATTTTAGTTTCTAAGAGGCGGTAAAAAGCGCTTTCAATTCGGTAGCTTCACTAGGCTTCATTTTGTTGGCAAGTACAAGGCTCAACTGTTTTCTTCGTAAAGCAGCATCAAAACGTTCTATTTCAAGTGCAGTTTCTGGTGCCAAAGCAGGAACTTCTGTTGGTCGCCCGGCATCATCAACAGCTACAAAAGTATAAATTGCCTCATTGGCTTTTGAACGCTCACCAGTAAACCGGTCTTCCATCCAAACATCAATATAAACTTCCATAGAAGTTCTAAATGCTCTTGAAACGGCAGCATCAACAGTAAGAACACTACCTACTGGCACGGGATGATTAAAGGCAACATGGTTCACAGAAGCAGTAACTGTAATTCGTCTACTGTGTCGCCTTGCCGCAATACTAGCAGCACGATCCATACGTGCTAATAATTCACCTCCAAATAGATTGTTTAAAGGGTTTGTTTCACTTGGTAAAACCATGTCTGTCATGATAGTTCGTGATTCGCTAGGCTTTTTAGCTTGCATTCGATTTCTTTTTCCGGCAAAGATAGGTGCTTATGTAGAAAAATATCGGAATATTACTTATTTAGAAACTAAACCGGAGTTTAGTAAATAAGTCAATAATAAAAGGAATAAAATTATATTGTAAGCAACTACTTAACCGACTTTAACCACGCATCTCTAGATTGCGTTTGTCTAATCTTCTGAAGTGCGCTTAATGCCTCTTGAGGATTTTTGTAGCTATCGTATGTAACAATGTGCAAACCAAAATCGTTGGTACCCAAATACGTTGCATTATAGCCGCTTTGCTTTAGTTGGCGAATTTTGCGTTGTGCATTTCTTTCAAATCGAAAAGCACCAGCAATAACATGATGTGTTTTTTCTGGTGAATTGGGATCAAAACTCGGATTTATAACAGATTCTGCTTCCAATTCTAAAACGGGTAATTCTAATGGAGTCGTATCAAAAAAAGTAGCTTGTTGTATCGTTTTAGAAACTTGTTCTTGTGCTTCTTCAAATGCAACTTGCTTGTTGTGCTTCATTTCATTTAAAGTGCGGTAGCCTGTAAATCCTGCTGATACAGCCAACAAGAAAATAGCAGCGTATTTTAAATACGGCCTGTAAGAAGACGTTTCGCGCTGCTCTGGGGTAATTATAAAAGGTATTTTTTCTTCTAATTCTTGTACTTCCTCTTTTAAATCTTCTCTTATAATTGGCGCAGCAACAAAAGTTGATAATCCGAAGGAAGAAGTAAGGTAGTTTACACGTTCCGAAGGTTGAAACTGAGTTTTTTGCTCATCATTCAACCAAATGTCCCCAATGTTTTCTAGTTTAATTCGGTTGCCCATTTTTAAACTATGCTTCCACTCATTGGCAGCTTCAGTTACCTTTTTCAACATGGTTTCATAGCTTACATTTTCGGCATTTGCCATGTAAGAAACCAATAAACCATCATTTGTGGTCAATTGATTGTTAAATGAAAGCGTTTTAGAAGGTGGATAAAAAGTATTCGAAGTTTTGTGTAATCCGGCAGATTTTCTTTGAGTAAGAAAAGCGCCAAACTCTGGTACCACTACACAATTGTAACGATATAAAAGTTCAGAAATATAGTGTTCTAATACCATGCATTGCAAATATCGAAATTTTTTTGCGCCTCTCGTCACGTAAATTTGCTTTTTATTAACATTAAAAAAGGTGTATTTTGTGGATAACTAACAACCAATAACTTAGAATGTATTGAATGTCTGAAAATGAAATTATAGCATTACTTCGTTTGCAACACGTGCCAAATATTGGTGATGTGACTGCAAAAAAGCTTATTTCATTTTGTGGAAGTGCGGCGGCAATTTTTGAAGATAAACTCCACCACCTTCAAAAAGTAGATGGGGTTGGTAGTTTTAAGTTAAAAGGACTTTTCGATACAGAACACCTAGAAGCGGCAGTGACCGAACATTCATATCTACAAAAGAATGACATTAGCTTTACTTACTTTATGGAGCCTGATTTTCCGGCGTATTTAAAGCATTGTATCGATGGTCCCATTTTGTTATTTAAGTCTGGTAATATAGACCTAACCCAGAAAAAAATCATCAGTATCGTAGGTACACGAAAGATTACCAGTTACGGCACAGCATTCTGTGAAGAATTTATTGAAGCTATTACGCCTTTAGACCCTATAATTGTGAGTGGTTTTGCTTATGGTGTTGATATTTGTGCACAACGAGCAGCAGTAAAACATGGTTTACAAACTATTGGTTGTTTAGCACACGGATTAAATCAAATTTATCCGAAAGTACACAAAAGATACATGGCCGATATTGAAAAAAACGGAGGCTTTTTTACCGAGTTTTGGAGTAATAGTAGTCCGGAACGAGAGAATTTCTTAAAGCGGAATAGAATAATTGCGGGAATGAGTGAGGCTACTATTGTTATAGAGTCTGCTGAAAAAGGCGGTAGTTTAGTAACTGCTGATATTGCTAATAGTTATAATAGAGATGTGTTTGCAGTACCTGGGCGATCTCACGATAAGTTTAGTGTTGGGTGCAATAACTTAATAAAACAACAAAAAGCGCAGATGCTAACTTCTGCTGCAGATTTGGTTTATAATCTGGGATGGGAGCTTGAGAATAAGAAGTCTGCTGTAGTACAAAAACAACTATTTGTTGAGTTGGATGACAATGAGAAACACATTTATTCTTATTTACAAAAGGAAGGAAAGCAGTTGCTAGATGTTATTTCTTTAGATTGTAAGATGCCAGTATTTAAGGTTTCATCAACTTTATTAAATATGGAAATGAAGGGCGTAATACGCCCGCTACCCGGAAAATTGTTTGAAGCTATTTAGGAAATTATTTATATTCTTTAAATACTGAAATCAGTAATAGCAAATTCTCTAATTCACAAGTTTGTTGTAGAAGTATCCAAATGCAGCGATAAATAGCGTTTGCCTTTTTAGATTTTAACTATTTTTGCGCAAATTATATATCAAAAATGAATAAATACATCCTAATAACTATTGTGCTTTTTCTAGGTTTTAATGGCATAGCTCAAAAAAAGAAAGATCTTATAAATGAGATAGCTCAACTTAAGGCAAATAAGACCGAATTGCAAGAGAAGTTAGCTGCCATTGAAAAATCAAAAGAAGTAAACCTAAAAGATAGTATTCAGGAATTCAGTTACGCCTTTGGTGTAAGTATCGGGGGTAATTTAAAAACGATAGGTTTTGATTCTATTTCATATAATACGTTTTCGGTAGCTGTGGAAGACGCAATAAAAGGTAAAGAAAAAATCACACAGGCGGAGGCACAAAATATTATACAAACTACGATTCAGAAAGTGCAAGAGGCTGAAGCAAAAGAGAAAAGTGCGGCGGGTATTAAATTTTTGAAGGAAAATGGGAAAAGACCTGAAGTTGTAACTACCGAAAGTGGATTACAATATGAAGTTTTAACGAATGGAGAAGGCGCAATTCCAGTAGCATCAGACCAAGTAAAAGTTCATTATTCCGGTATGTTAATTGATGGTGCAGTATTCGATAGCTCAATTGAACGTGGTGAACCTTCGATTTTTGGAGTGACTCAGGTAATTAAGGGTTGGCAAGAAGCCTTGCAATTAATGCCAGTTGGCTCAAAATGGAAAGTTTTTATTCCGCAAGAGATAGCTTATGGGCCAAATGGTAGAAGTCCATTAATAGCGCCTTATTCTGCTTTAATTTTTGAAATGGAGCTATTGAGCATTGAGAAATAGACTTTAATATTACACATAAGAACCAACTGAACGGTTTTAGTTTTATACAAAGTATTACTAAATGTTCATGATAAAAGGGTTTTATCGATGAAATTCCTTCCTTCGTCTTTTCTTTTATAAACTAGTGAAGCCGAGAAAGTGAACATTACCAACCACTGGGTTGGTTTGAGTTATTTACATTTTTGAGGTGTCTTCATCGCTTACAATTATTTTTTGATAACCAGTTACCGGTTTTCCATCATGAGTCATGCCTTCTGCACGTATCAAATATTCTCCAATTGTGTCACTCGTGTAGAACTCAATTTCAGCATTATCATTCTCGTTAACCGAAATGTTCGGTTCCCAATAGAGCGTAGTGCGGTAATCGGGCTTCTTGTGGTTTGGTGCTAAAACAGCATAATTCGGAGAGTAGAACTCTCTAGTTTTATAAAATCCAGCAATCGTAAAGTTGGCGATATTTGGTTGTCTTTTCGGTTTATCATCAAAATCTTCACCTCTTTTAGTATATATCGCAATTACTCCGTTGGCAGAATTCATACCGTATATAGCGGCATCTGCACCTTTAAGCACATCAATAAATAAAACATTAAAAGGACGCATACTGCTGACTACGCTTTCTGGAACAGGCATGCCATCTAACAAATAAAGCGGAGTAGCCTCTTTAAAACTTGTCCGGCCCCCAATTTGCACAGATTGCTGTGGATAATTTCCAGTAACCTTCACGCCAGGAGTATGCCTTACAATATCAAGAACACTACCAGTTTGCATCCACCGATTTTCATCAGGAATATGTCTGTTTTGAGCCTGGCCGTATAAAGTTCTGGCATTCATTTTTTCGTTAATAAGTTCTTCTCTTGTTTTGGCTTTAGTTCGCACTATCACTTCTTTTAACTTTGTAACTTTTTTGTCATATTTAAAATCGGTCATTTGTTTAATTCTGGCTTTTTCGAGATAGGGTTGTGCATTGTTCGTTGCTATTGGTGATATCGAACGGACTACATTATCCTTAAATGGTACATTAGGAAATGGTGGGTCTAGATGAATGGCCAGCTCATTGTTATTGTTTTGTGACAAACTTTTCGCATTAATAATGGTTTCAACAGAGTCTTGAAAAAAGAAGGGTCCGAATGTAAATTGTCCCTTAGCATTAGTCGTTTCTTTGCTTTGGTATATATCTTGCGCCAAGATGCCAAGGGTAGTTATTGCCTCTTTTGGTTGATGGGGATTGTTTGAAGCAGCTATTTTCCCACTTATTACAATACCTTTTTCCGGATGAAAAGGCAATTTATCTGTCTTTTGGTTTTTGAACGATTTCCAGGTAAACCTTCGCCAATCATGTGTAAGCATCAATAGGTCTAAAAGGTTTTTGCGACCCTTAACTTTTTTGTCAAAAAAATAATCTGGATTTGCTATTGTACCGCCCATATCAGAGTTTAACAATATCCAACTTTTAATGTTTTCCGAAGCATTATTTAGTCCATTTTTGGCAACTACACTTAAAGAAAAATCGCCATCTACATGTCTTCCATTATCATCGATTACTGCAAGTTTTAAATTGACTTTATCACGTAAATTGTACTTTGATTGGTCAGTGACTAATGAGAACTTTAATTCGTTTTTTGGATTTTCGACAAATATTAGACGCTCACAGACTGGTTCCCCGTTAGGGGTGAAAAGTGTAAAATGTACAATACCATCTTGAAGTTTTGAAGTCAATAATTTAACGGTATGGATATTCTTGTCTTTTGAGTTAAGTGCCTGCTTTAAGATTACTTTGCCACGTATATGGCCTAATAAAATCAAACCTTTTAAGCCATTATTAATATTAGTAGAAACCCGAATACGTAATTGCTCCTCTAAATTGAAAATTTGTAGACCGTATCCTCTAGTTTTGGGTTCAGGAATGGTATATTTTTTAGTGTAGCCATCGATTTCAAATTTGGCGTAATACTTCGAACCAGATTCAATCGTAAAGTGAGCTTTACCTAGACCGTATTGGTATGTTTTGAAAAAAGCTACTGGGTTATTTTCTTGATTATAAATTTCTCCTATTGAAGCAATACCGTTACCTGCTTGGTCGGTTATCTTTATGCCCAAAACACAATCAAGATCAGTAGTTAAATCACCTCCTTCAGGAAAAAATTGAACAATTGATTCATTAGTATCTAGTTTTGTAATCTCATTTGGAGAATTTTCCGATATTGTTTTGTTTGTTGACGTGCTGCTGTTCGAATTTAACGGCTGTGCCCAAATATTAATTTCCTTTTTATAAAAAATGGGATCTTCATCGTTTAGAATATATTTTGTGTAGACTCTTAAAGTGTAGTGTCCTTCTTCAATCTCATCAGGTATTCTAATGTCTCCCGAAACCCCTAATTGTCTGACAAATAACTTTCGTTGCGAAACTATATTTTTGTTCCAATCTATGAGATCAACATATACAACTTTACTCTTAGTACTGTGCATGTGGTTTAACCCGTTCAATAAGTAAGTTTTGAACCAAATAACCTCTCCATTAGTATAAAAATCCTTGTCGGTCTGTATGTAGACTTTTTCCGGTTCATTAATATTTGCATAAGTCGCGAGTTTACCCAAGATATTTTTAAATGTAGTATTTTCTTGAGCCGAAGTACTTGAGATAAAAAACATCCAGACAATACAAAGAAGGACTAGATGGTTTTTAGAGACTCGCATAGAAGATAGACATGAAGTTCGTAATAAAAATACGAATAAATTGAATTTAGATAAATTTGCGTATTATAAAAACCTCTTTTCCAGTTATTAAGTTTCGAAATAAAGGTTCTTATTCGTTTAATACCCGGAGAGTGTTTGAACTAATTTAGATTTTACAAACTAGTGAGTCGCTAGTGCATTCGGATTTAGCTAGAGACTGCTTAATTACAACGGTTCATCGATAAAATACGTTGTAAATCTATGGTTTTAATAAAGGAAGTCTGCTGACAATTATTAAAACAAACTGAATGGTCTTTTCTTCTAGTTAGTAGCCTATTTTAGCGCGAACACGGTTTAAAACACCATCAGCTACTATTTTGGCTTTGGCAGCTCCCTGAGCAAGCGCCTCATCTATCTCATTTTTGTTGTTCATGTAGTAATCAAACTTTTCACGAGCAGGTCCGAATTTTTCAAGAATCACTTCGTAGAGTTCTTGCTTTGCATGACCATAGCCGTAGTTGCCATTACGATAGTTTTGACGCATTTCTGCAATTTGGTCTTCATTTGCTAATAATTTATACAAGGCAAATATATTGTCGGTATCGGGGTCTTTTGGGTCTTCCATCGGAGTACTATCCGTCTTAATTCCCATAATCTGTTTTCGAAGTTTCTTGTCTGGCTGAAAAAGACTGATGAGGTTTCCTTTACTTTTGCTCATTTTATCACCATCCGTACCGGGCACATATTTGGTGTCTTTATGTATTTCACCTTTAGGCAAAACAAAAGTTTCTCCCATTTGGGCATGAAAACGAGAAGCAACATCTCTAGTAATTTCGATATGTTGCAATTGGTCTTTTCCAACAGGTACTATTTCAGCATCGTAAATAAGTATATCGGCAGCCATTAACATCGGGTACATGAATAGACCAGCATTAACATCTTCTAATCGGCCTGCTTTGTCTTTAAATGAGTGTGCTAACGTCAATCTTTGAAACGGAAAAAAACAGCTTAAATACCAAGCAAGTTCTGAAGTCTGAGGCACATCACTTTGGCGGTAGAAAATGGTTTTTTCAATATCGAGATCAAAAGCCAACCAGGTTGCTGCCGTGGCATAGGTATTATTTCGCAATTTATCCCCATCTTTAATTTGGGTCATCGAATGCATATCTGCAATAAATAAAAAGGATTCATTATTTGGTTGCGCTGCCATTTCAATGGCAGGCATTATAGCGCCTAATATGTTTCCTAAATGTGGTGTTCCTGTGCTTTGAATTCCTGTTAAAATACGTGCCATGTGTTAATTTTGTGAAAGGGACAAAGGTAAAACAAATAGCAAATAACCCTATGAATTTGCTACTTTTGATTTCATGCTTCAGTTGATTAAAAATTTAGGGTATACGTTTTACCGAATTTGGTTTTATTTTTTAGTGGCTGTGCCAATAGTTGTATTCTTTCCCTTTCTGTTGTTTTTTACCTTGAGTGAGAAAACATATCCCCAGTTTTTTTGGATGGCTCGTAATCTTTGGGCAAGGCCAATTTTGTATGGAATGGGCTGTCCACCGAAAGTTGTTTATGAGGAAAAGTTGGAAAAAGGTAAAAGTTATATGTTGGTGGCCAATCACACAAGTATGCTCGATATTATGTTGATGTTGCACGTTAGTAGAAATCCATTTGTTTTTGTGGGTAAGAAAGAACTGGCGAAAATTCCACTTTTCGGTTTCTTTTTCAAACGCGTTTGTATCATGGTCGATCGTTCTAATAGTGGTAGTAGAACAGGTGTGTATCGAAGAGCGCAAAGACGATTATCACAAGGATTAAGCATTTGTATTTTTCCAGAAGGAGGGGTGCCTGAAGATGAATCAGTAATTTTGGACACTTTTAAAGATGGTGCTTTTAAGATGGCATTATCTCATAAGATTCCGATAGTGCCAATTACTTTTTTAGATAATAAGAAGCGATTTTCATTCACTTTTTTAAGTGGAGGCCCCGGTAGAATAAGATCAAAGGTGCATCCATTTTTTAAAACAGGACTCTTAGATGAATCGGATAAAGAAATGCTTCGCGAACAAGTAAGAGCAGTAATATTAAAGGAGTTAGAATCCAGAGTTTTGTAAAACAAAAAACGCCTCAATACAAAGATTGAGGCGCTTAAAAGACCTGATAACCACAACAGGTCTAATCTTTTATTTAATTAGAATTTAAAATTAATTCCACTGTAAACTCCAACTGAAAATGGATTAAAGCTGCCGGAGGTGTCTGAAAATGTACCCAATTGGTATTTGAATACTGGTTCTACATTAAACCTGATTTTTGTGGAAAACTTGTAATTAAGTCCGAATCCGACATTGGTGCTAAAATTTACATCATTTAAATTGTTGGCTTCTCCGAGTTCAATAGTTTCATCGGCACCGTTTAATGCTACCGAGTTGTTGGTTAAAAATAAGGTACTAACACCACCTACTAAGTTTATACCAAAACGATTTTCTATAAGCGCATAATCTAGTTCTACAGGCACTTCAATATAACCAAATTCTTGCGCCATTACTCCATTTCTAGAGCTGTTGTTTGATATTACATCAGACGATCTATTGGCAAGGCTAGCAACGTTTTCAGATTTGTTGCCAACGGCTACATTTTCAGAGGACTCTGTATAATTTACATTGTTTAATCTACTAGATAATGAACCTTGTAAAGAGGGAGAAAATTCAACTTCGTTGGTATTGTAACCATAATTTACTTTGTTTACACCTGAACGTAGACTCAATTTTTTCGAAACATCATAGGCTACTGATAAACCATAGCTCATATTAACTATTCCAGATTTAGAGTTGTTATTAAAAGAGGGGTCAATAGAAGAGCCTTCACCGAAAGAATTAAAGTAAACAGGAGCCAGATTAGCACCAATAGACCATTTACTATTAGAAGCTTCAGCAAGCACTTCCTCTTCTTCATTTTGTTTTTCTATTTCATCGAAAATAGATTTCTTCCCTTCTTCTAAACCTTCAATGATTTCCTCCTTTTCGGTTACACTGGATAAACTTTCTTCGATGCTATTTTTATTAGGCAGTTGAGTTGAAGTTAGATTAGAAGCTGAATTACTTTTGTCAAAACTTCCATTGTCATTTACAGCAATACCGTTGTTGGAATTGGAAGTATTTTCCTGGGTTGTGCTAGTATTTTGTTCCGCCTGTACTCGCTCAGAATTATCTATTTTTTCTGAAGTTGTTATAGCCAATTGTGTTGTCGAAGTTGTTTTTTGGCTCGCATTAATATCTGATTGTTTTACAGAATTTTGTACTGCGATTTTTGTTGCCACTTGTGTAACACCAGTTTTTTCAATAGCGCTAGATTCTTCAGTTGCTGTATTGGCAACTTTAATTTGGTCGTCCACTGAACCGTCGAATAGGATTGTTTTAGAATCTGATTTGTTTGTGGCATTTTGAGGTGCTACATTTTCAATATCGGTTATTTTTGGAGAAATAGTGTTTTCTGCTTCAGAAGGATTATACAACGTAAAAAACACGGCAAGGACAGCTGCAACGCCACCCAATTGCCACCAAAAGGGAACTATTTTTCGCGATTTTTTCTTGTCTAAGGAAGCTGAAATGGAATTCCAGACATGTTCTTCGGGTATTTCATTAAAGTCTTTCAACTTTTCTTGAAATAGTTTATCTATGTTTTTTTTGCTCATTATGCAATGCTTTAGTTCGTGTTTTGAATAATTGAGATGCCGGTTGAGAACATTTCAATCAATTATAATATGCCGATAATCACAATTCCGATTATCGACCTAGCGGTTTCTGTTTCTATTTTCTCTTTTAATATGCTTCTTGCTCTCGCAAGGTTCGATTTTGATGTGCCTGTTGAAGTCCCTACGATGGAACTTATTTCTTTATGAGAATATCCATCTAAAACATAGAGGTTAAATGTGAGTCTATATTTATTCGGTAATTCTTGTATGTATTGCAACAGTGTTTCTAGCGAAATATGTGAATATTCAGAATCTATTTCAATAATTTCTTCTGCATTATCGGTTACAATATTTAAATGCTCTTCTTTTCTGTATTTCTGTAAAACTGTATTTACTGTTATTCTTTTTAACCACCCTTCAAAAGAGCCTTTCGCTTTGTACTGTCCTATTTTATCATAGATAGTCATAAAACTATCGTGAAGATTATCTTCAGCTTCCGTTTTATTGCGCGAGTATTTGAGGCAAATACCGAACAGTACACCGGAATACTTGCGGTATAATTGCTCTTGTGCTTGCCTGTTGCCTTTTTTACAATTGTCTATGAGTTCTTTCAGACTCAAATTATTGGTATTGGTAGGGTTATAGTAATCGATTTAAATTCGACTAATCAATAGGAACTTCAATTTCTAAAAACTGTGCTTCTCCATTTGCGTCTTGGCCTTGCCAAAATTTAAAAAGATAATCTTGGTTATGCACTACTTTAAACAAAAAACTTTCCTCACGGTCTACAATTGCTTGATTGCATTGTAAGTCTATATTTCTTGATCCAATCGCTACAACTTCTCTAATAGTAGTGTCTTTTTGTACTACATCGAAAGTTTCAAAATAGGTGCAGCCATCAGGCGCAGCATACCTTACTTTAATTTCATAGGTATTACCTAATGAAAAAGACTCTGGCAGATCTGCTTCTGAAATTTGTAGTGCCTTAAATTCTATAGTGTCTCCATCATCTTTGGAACAAGATACAGTAGAAATAGCTAATGCAGCTAACAAGATGACTGTGTACATCTTCTTCATAATATGACTTTTTATCATATAAGATGAAAACATAGGTGTTTGGTTGCGTTTATTGCAACAATTAAAGCACTCTTTTTTGCAAAAGAGTGCTTCGTTTTATTTTAAAATAAGTTTTTGGTTTAAGCTAGTGCGCTAATTGCTTCTTTAATTTTACCTTCTAGCTCATCCATAAGTTCTGGATTGTCCATTAGTAAAGCCTTAACTGCATCACGCCCTTGACCTAATTTAGTGTCACCATAACTAAACCAAGAACCACTTTTCTTAACTATTTCGAATTCAACACCAAGGTCAATAATTTCGCCAACTTTAGAGATTCCTTTACCATACATAATGTCGAACTCAGTTGTTTTAAATGGAGGAGCAACTTTATTCTTAACAACTTTTACTCGAGTCTTGTTGCCTAAAACGCCACCATCAGTGTTTTTAATTTGTGTAGATCGTCTAATGTCTAAACGAACTGATGCGTAAAATTTAAGTGCATTACCACCTGTTGTTGTTTCAGGGTTGCCGAACATTACACCAATTTTTTCACGCAATTGATTAATGAAGACAACAGTACAATTTGTTTTGCTAATAGAACCTGTAAGTTTCCGTAAGGCTTGAGACATTAAACGAGCATGTAAACCCATTTTTGAATCGCCCATTTCGCCTTCAATTTCACTTTTAGGGGTCAAGGCTGCAACAGAATCAATAATTACAATATCGATTGCTCCTGATCTAATTAAGTTGTCAGCAATTTCTAATGCTTGTTCTCCATTATCGGGTTGTGATATGATAAGGTTGTCAATATCAACACCTAAATTTTGTGCATAAAAACGGTCAAAAGCGTGTTCTGCATCTATAAATGCAGCGATACCTCCGTTTTTTTGTGCTTCGGCAATGGCGTGTAATGTTAGTGTTGTTTTACCTGAAGATTCAGGTCCGTATATTTCAACAACTCTACCACGTGGATATCCGCCAACTCCAAGAGCTACGTCTAAACCTAATGAGCCCGAAGAAATTACCTCTACATCTTCAACGACTTTGTCGCCCATTTTCATAACAGCACCTTTTCCGTAGGTTTTGTCAAGTTTGTCTAATGTTAGTTTTAGGGCTTTTAATTTTGCTTCTTTCTCGTTGCTCATAAGTTGTGTTTTTTGTGGAAGGCTAAAATACTACATCTTTTGGCACAATACTACCTCGTAGAAAGCATAATCTAAAAAGTTATCCACCTGTTTATTAATTATATCTTAATTGAATCGTAATCAATATTAAATGTTCCACGCAACCTTTTTAAAAGTTTTGTATCTAATAATTAAACTAACTCATACTTCCATTGATTGGTTAAAGTTTGTATGTCGTTTTGTCTATGTGTTAATAGAGGTCGAATTTGACAATGAAGCGATTAATTTTAACTGATAATGGGCATTGGTGGTCATTTACCTTTTTTACATTTAATTCTATGAAAAAGAAAACAAAATGGGGTGGCCAAAAAGAGTCTTGATATAATCAAGACTCTTTTTTTTAATTTAAACTCTAGTTGTTACAATTGAATTTGGTTAGTAAAATACTACGATTTATTCAGGTTATTTTATCTTTGCTGCGCCTAAGTGGCAAAATATATTCTTTAACTTAATAAATTAGTATAGCATGCAACTGTACAATACTTTAAGTGCAAAAGAAAGAGCAACACTTATTGAAGAGGCAGGCTTAGAACGCTTGACCATCTCTTTCTACAAATATGCACATATCGACAATACGTCGGTTTTCAGAAATCACCTATTTATTCAATGGAATGAACTCGATGTTTTAGGTCGAATCTATGTAGCTAACGAGGGGGTAAATGCCCAGCTTTCTGTGCCTGCAGTAAATTTCGAAGCTTTTAAAAAGCATTTAGATAGTATTTCTTTTTTAGAAAATGTTCGTTTGAATATTGCTATTGAGCAAGACAATAAGTCTTTTTTAAAATTGAAGGTAAAGGTTCGTAATAAAATTGTTGCCGACGGATTAAATGATGACACGTTTGATGTCACCAATAAAGGCATTCATGTTGGTGCTGAACAGTTTAATGAACTAATTGAAGATCCAGATACTGTTTTGGTAGATATGCGTAATCATTACGAAAGTGAGATAGGGCATTTTAAGAACGCCATTACTCCAGATGTTGATACATTTCGCGATTCTTTAGATGAAATAGAAAATGATTTAGCGGCACATAAAGAAGATAAAAAATTAGTAATGTATTGCACTGGTGGAATTCGATGTGAAAAAGCAAGTGCCTATTACAAGCATAAAGGCTTTAAACAAGTTTATCAATTAGAAGGTGGTATAATTGATTATACCAGACAGGTGAATGATAAAGGTTTAGAAAATAAATTCCTGGGAAAGAACTTTGTTTTTGATCACCGACGTGGTGAGCGTATTTCTGATGATGTGATATCTAAATGTCATCAATGTGGTGCTTCTTGTGATACCCACGTTAATTGTGCTAATGAAGCGTGTCATTTATTATTTATTCAATGCGAAAAATGTGCAGAGAGTATGAATGAATGCTGTTCAGACCATTGCAAAGAAGTGCATGCGTTGCCTTTTGAGGAACAGAAAAAACTGAGAAAAGGAAAGGGTGCAAGCAATAAAATATTTAAAAAAGGAAGGTCGGAAGTTTTAAAATTCAAGAAATAATAGTTGAATTTTAAACCAGCGAAAAGCAGGCTTACACGAAATAATAGACGTAATGATTATTGTCGAAAGGTCTAGTGGAGCTAACTTACTTCACATCACGCTAAAAAATTAGTATCTTTACGTTTGAGATAAAGTATGAACCTTTACGCGAAAAAACCTATCGGTTTTTCGCTTTCAATATATAAAATATGGGTTGTAGTAGTTGTGCTACCGGTGACGACGGGCAACCTCGTGGATGCAAGAACAACGGTACTTGCGGCACTGATGGTTGCAATAAATTAACAGTTTTTGATTGGCTTTCGAATATGGCTCCCGCGGGCGGCACAAGTTTATTTGACTGTGTTGAAGTTCGATTTAAAAACAGCAGAAAAGAATTCTTCCGGAATACCGAAAATCTTTCACTTTCTATTGGCGACATAGTTGCTACACAGGCAGAATCAGGTCATGATGTTGGCATGGTTACCTTAGTGGGTGAGTTGGTTAAGGTTCAAATGAAGCGAAAGAAGGTTGACCATAAAGACAAAGATCTTCCAAAAGTATATCGAAAAGCTTCTCAAGGTGATATAGATAAATGGCAAAAGTGCCGAGACCGCGAAGAAGAAATTAAGAAAAGAGCCCGTGAGATGGCTATTATCTTAAAATTACAGATGAAAATTTCGGATGTAGAATTTCAAGGTGATGGTTCTAAAGCTACGTTTTACTATACGGCAGAAGATCGCGTTGACTTTCGTCAGCTGATTAAAGACATGGCAAAGGCATTTGGCATCCGAATAGAAATGCGCCAAATCGGTTACCGACAAGAAGCACAGCGATTGGGAGGTATTGGGTCATGTGGTCGCGAACTTTGTTGCTCAACTTGGTTAACAGATTTTAGGTCTGTAAGTACATCGGCAGCACGTTATCAACAGCTTTCGCTTAATCCGCAAAAATTGGCTGGCCAATGTGGAAAATTGAAATGTTGTTTAAATTATGAACTTGATTTGTATTTAGAGGCGCTAAAAGATTTTCCATCTCAAGACACTAAATTGTTTACAGAAAAGGGAATCGCTTTTTGCCAAAAAACAGATATTTTTAAAGAGACATTATGGTTTTCATACAAAGACGATCCAGCAAATTGGCACACCCTTTCTAAAGATCAGGTTATTGAGGTTTTAGAAAAGAATAAGAAAAAAGAAAAAGTAGCAAGTTTAGAAGAATATGCTGTCGAAAATATCGTTGAAGATAAAGTGATATTTGAGAACGTTGTTGGGCAAGATAGCCTTACTCGTTTCGATCGCCCGAAAAGGTCTAATAATAAAAATAGAAACCGAAATAATAATCGGAAACAAGGGAATAATAAATCACAGGCGAATAAGAATAGTCAAGCAAATAAAGGGCAACGGCCAAAGAAGAAACAACAAAATAACAATAGCCAACAAGGCAATAACACAAATAAGAGTTCAAACCCCAATGCGAACAAAAAAAGAAGAAATAATAAAAACAGGAAGCCAAGAAACGCTTAGGTTACTTGTTGTTAGTATACTTTTATTGCTGGTATTTTCTTGTAATACCGCAACGGTAAAAACCGAATATAAAAGTACAGAAAATGGTGCATGGCTAAAAGATAGTATAGTTCAGTTTACTTTTTCTGAATTAGATTCTACTGAACGTTATAATATGTTTATTAATATTAGAAATGATCAAACGTTTGCCTATAATAATCTATTTTTAATTGCAGAGATGAATTTTCCTAGTGGCGAAAGTGTTAGAGATACTTTGGAATACGAAATGGCAATGCCAGATGGTACTTGGCTAGGCAAGGGGTATGGCAGTATTAAAGAGAATAAACTGTGGTATAAAGAAAACATCGTTTTCCCGACTTCGGGCGTATATACTTTACAGTTATCACACGCAATGAGAACAAATGGTGCCGTTGATGGGGTTGTTAGTCTTAAAGGTATTACTGACGTAGGTTTTGAAATAGAAAAAAGCATATTGAAATAACATGGCAAAAGCAGCTAAAAAGAAGCAACCTAATAATTTCTTCAAATTTATTAAGTGGTTTTGGATTCTATTTATATCAGGTGTAGCATTAGGCGCACTTGTTTTTCTATCAGCTTCTTGGGGCTTTTTTGGTGAAATGCCAGATTACCAATATTTAGAAAATCCACAAACCAACTTAGCATCACAAATTATTTCTTCTGATGGTGAGTTGTTAGGCAAGTTCTATTTAGATGATAATAGAACCCCAGTAGACTATGAAGATTTGCCAGAAAACTTGGTTAATACATTGTTAGCAAGTGAAGATATTCGTTTTAAGGAACATTCAGGTATTGATTGGTATGGTACGTTAAGAGCGGCATTTTACTTAGGAAAAAGAGGTGGTGCGAGTACAATATCACAGCAATTAGCGCGTCAACTATTCGTTGGTGTTCGTTCGAGAAATAAAATTGAAACCTTTAAGCAAAAGGCTAAAGAATGGGTCTTGGCAACTCGACTAGAGACGAGTTATACCAAGGAAGAAATCATAAAAATGTATTTGAATAACTATGATTTTGGAAATAATGCTGATGGAATCCGATCTGCTTCGCGTATTTATTTTGGTAAAGAACCTATAAATTTAAAGATAGAAGAATCGGCAATGTTAATTGGAATGTTGCAGAATTCTTCGCTATATAATCCTTTAAGAAGAGAAGAACTCACTAAGAAGAAAAGAGACATAGTAATTTCACAGTTGGCCAGATATGATTTTATAACAGAGCAACAGAAAGATTCGCTTCAGGCCTTAAAAATGGATATCAATTATAATCCTGAGTCCCACAGTGCAGGTATTGCAACATATTTTAGAATGTACTTGCAACGCTTTATGAATGGTTGGATAAAGAAAAATCCAAAACCGGCATTGGAAGGGGAGCGTGATAAATGGAACCTATATTTAGATGGATTAAAAATTTATACAACCATAGATTCTAGAATGCAAAAAAATGCAGAAGATGCAGTTTCTGCGCACATGAGTAATTTGCAAGCAGAATTTTTTAATCAGAATACGCCAGACAGAAATAAAACAGCACCATTTTTGGATGTAGATAAATCTGAAATTGACGCTATTCTTGAACAGGCTGTTAAAACATCGGATCGGTGGCGTTTCATGAAAGCCGATGGAAAGTCTGAAGAAGAGATTAGAGCGTCTTTTAATATAAAGAGAGAAATGACCGTTTTTGACTGGGAAAGTGAAACACGTGAAAAGGATACTATATTAACGCCAATGGATTCTATCCGATATTATAAAACGTTTTTACGAACTGCAATGATGTCTATGGAGCCTCAAACTGGTCATGTTAAGGCATGGGTTGGCGGAATAGGGTATAAGCATTTTCAATACGATAATGTTATACAAGGAACAAGACAAGCAGGTTCTACATTTAAGCCATTTGTATATGCTGCTGCAATTGACCAATTGCGCTATTCGCCATGTTATCAATTACCGGATGTGAGATATTGCATCGAAGCAGGTAAACATGGTAATATGGAGGCTTGGTGTCCTGATAATTCTAGCGATAAGTATTCAGGTAAAATGTATACACTTAAAGAAGGGTTAGCAAATTCTAAAAATTCAATTACCGCGCAGTTAATGGATAGAGTTGGACCGAGATCTGTGGTTTCGATTGTGAAGAATTTAGGTATAACTAGAGATATTCTCCCGGTGCCTGCAATAGCCTTAGGAACTGAAGATATTAATGTATATGAAATGGTAGGTGCATACGGGGCGTTTGCAAATCAGGGTGTTTATGTAAAGCCTGTGATGGTAACCCGTATAGAAGATAAAAACGGTACTGTTTTGTATGAGTATGTACCAGAGACAAAAGATGTTCTTAATAAAGATGTAGCCTATGCCATGGTTGATTTAATGAAAGGAGTTACCCAAAGTGGGTCAGGTATGCGCTTAAGACACACCTCTCTAAAGAATAGTACGGTCTATAAAGAAATAATTACGGGCTATCCTTATGGGTTTACCAATCCGATTGCGGGTAAAACTGGTACTACACAGAACAATAGTGATGGTTGGTTTATGGGTATGGTGCCAAACTTAGTAACTGGTGTTTGGGTAGGTGGTGATAATCGAGCAATACATTTTAAAAGTATTAGCTATGGACAAGGAGCTTCAATGGCCTTACCTATATGGGGTTTATATATGAAAGAAAATTATAAAAATAAGGATTTAGGTATTTCTGATGGAGATTTTCTTAAACCTGATAATCTTTCTATAGAGATAGATTGCTCCAAGATAGTTAATGAACAATCAGAAGAAGATAATCAACCGGACGAAGATTTAGAGGGCCTAGATTTCTAAGTAAATCAATTTCCCTTTTTATTAAATAACACGTAACTTGATACTTCAATTTCAATACAATTGAGGTATGATATCTAAAAAAGTTAATAGTGTTCATGAGGCCCTAACTGGAGTAGAAGACGGCATGACATTTATGTTAGGCGGTTTCGGTTTATGTGGAATTCCTGAGAATGCAATAGCAGAATTGGTGCGTTTGGGTATTAAGAATATTACATGTATTTCTAATAACGCAGGTGTAGATGATTTTGGCCTAGGACTACTCTTACAAAAACATCAGATTAAAAAAATGATTTCGTCATACGTAGGTGAGAATGATGAATTTGAACGTCAAATGCTTAGTGGTGAACTTGAGGTAGAATTAACTCCGCAAGGTACATTAGCAGAAAAATGTCGTGCAGCACAAGCAGGTTTTCCTGCATTTTATACGCCTGCTGGCTACGGTACAGAAGTGGCAGAAGGAAAAGAATCAAGAGAATTTAATGGAAAAATGCACATCTTAGAAGAAGCGTTTACGGCTGATTTTTCATTTGTGAAAGCTTGGAAAGGTGATGCTGCAGGCAACCTAGTTTTTAAGGGAACAGCACGTAATTTTAATCCATGCATGTGTGGTGCTGCCACCATAACAGTAGCTGAAGTTGAAGAATTAGTTCCTGTTGGTGCATTAGACCCGAATCAGGTTCATGTTCCTGGTATTTTTGTTCAACGTATTTTTCAGGGCACAGCTTATGAAAAAAGAATTGAACAACGAACGGTGCGTGTGCGCAATTGATTAATGTTTTTTTGACGCACAAAATTGTGAGTACGCGCAAAAGGAATCAACATAATTACTATTGGTACAATTTCAAATTGATTAATTACTATGTTAGATAAAAACGGAATAGCTAGGCGAATTGCTAAAGAGGTAAAAGATGGTTACTACGTCAATTTAGGGATTGGCATACCTACACTTGTGGCAAATTTTGTACAAGATGATATAGAAGTAGAGTTTCAGAGTGAAAACGGTGTTTTGGGTATGGGTCCATTCCCTTTTGAAGGTGATGAAGATGCTGATGTTATTAACGCGGGTAAACAAACGATTACAACTTTGCCAGGGGCTTCATTTTTCGATTCGGCTACTAGTTTTGGAATGATAAGAGGTAAGCATGTGGATCTTACTATTCTTGGGGCAATGGAAGTTGCTGAAAATGGGGATATTGCCAATTGGAAAATTCCTGGTAAAATGGTAAAAGGTATGGGCGGCGCAATGGATCTTGTTGCATCCGCTGAAAATATTATTGTGGCAATGATGCATACAAATAAAGCAGGAGATTCTAAGCTACTTAAAAGTTGCACTTTGCCATTAACTGGTGTAGGTTGTGTCACTAAGATTGTAACTAATTTGGCAGTCTTAGAGGTAACCAAAGATGGTTTTCTTTTGTTAGAAAGAGCACCAGGAGTTTCTATAGAAGAGATTAAAAAGGCTACACAAGGGAATCTTACAATTGCTGCTGAGGTGTCTGAAATGGACGTTTAACCGTTTGTCGATGCATTTTATCGAAGAAATTTACCGTTCATTTTTTTCACAACATTATAAGGTTGTTTTACAACATAAATTTAGCTGAACGATTTAATCGTGTTAGATTTACATTGTAATTAATTCGAAGTCCTAACCCAACTCAATCCCCATTGAGAGACTTTTAAACCCTACTTATAATTATGAAATTAAAATCGAGCAGTGTTAACACAAGCAAAGAGATTCAAGTTTACAAAAATGATTTTTACAGTGGACTGATAACACTAACTAGAAAATTATTTATGCTATAAATTGTAGTAATAAATTTAGAAAAACCATCCGTCCCAATCGGGTGGTTTTTTTGTTTTTGAATGTTTTTACTTTTAGTGCTACTTCTTTATAGTTTACACAAAATATCGCATGCTTTTTCTAGCGTATCTTTTTTCTTTGCAAAACAAAAACGAAGCACACCATCTTGTCGAGAAGCAACATTAAAAGAAGATATGGCAATACTAGCCAGTTTCTTTTCAATAATTAGTCTTTTGGCTAAATCTTCATCTATTTCATTAGTAATTGCTGTATAATCCAATAATTGAAAATAGGTACCTTGTGAAGGGTTGAATTGGAACCTTGAATTTCTTAATCGAGATAAAAAATAGTCGCGTTTTTCTTGGTAGAAATCGTTTAGGTCAAGATAATTCCGTTCGTTTTTTAAATATTCGGCGATTGCTCTTTGAGCGGGATGGTCAACACAAAAAACAGCAAATTGATGTGTTTTTCGAAACTCGTGCATTAATTCCGCAGGAGCGACACAATAACCTAGTTTCCACCCTGTAACATGAAAGGTTTTACCAAATGAAGCACAGACAAAGCTTCTTGATGCTAAGTCGTTAAATCGCGATGCACTTTGATGTTCTTTTCCGTCAAAAATAATATGCTCGTAAACTTCATCGCTAACTAAAATGATGTTGGTGTTTTTAAGAATTTCCTGTAGCTGAAGCATATCATCCTTGGTGAAAATTCTTCCAGTAGGATTATGTGGTGTGTTGATAACAACCATTCTTGTTTTAGAGCTTATATGGCTCTTAAAAATGTTCCAGTCAATTTTGTAATCAGGACCTTCTAATTGTACAAATACGGGGATGCCACCATTAACTTCAATAGCAGGCTCGTAACAATCGTAAGCGGGTTTTATAACAATAACCTCATCTCCTTTATGAACAAAGGCCGTAATGGCCGTATATATTGCTTGTGTGGCACCAACGGTAACAGTTACTTCGCCGATTGGGTCATAACTTCTATTGTGTAATTTTTCAATTTTAGATGCTATTATTTCACGAAGGGGGTAATATCCTTCCATAGGAGCATACTGATTGTGACCTTCTTTCATTGCATTCGAAGCCAATTGTAATAACGCTGGGTCTGCAGGAAAGTTAGGAAAGCCTTGAGATAAATCAATGGCATTGTGCTTTCGAGCAAGATTACCTACGGTAGTGAAAATGGTAGTTTTTACATTAGGTAATTTTGATGGGGAAGTATTTTTTATAGAATCCATTTTCTTATTCGATTATTTGCACTCCGCGCCAAAAGGCTATGTGGCCTTTTATTGCTCTAGCCAGATCTGATGGATTTTCATAGAACCATGCAGCATCTTTATTTACTTCGCCATCTACTTCAATGGAGAAATACGATGCTTGACCTTTCCATGGGCAGGTACTATGCAAGTCGCTGGATTTAAAATACTCTTTTTTAATACTATCAGATGGAAAATAGTGATTGTTTTCTATTATGACAGTAGTATCACTTTCTGCAATGATTTTATTGTTCCAAATTGCTTTCATATTGACTGTTTTCTATAAAAAAGATTCTGTAAATCGCTCAAAATGGCAGGTGTATCCATTAGGGTTTCGAACTAAATAATCTTGGTGTTCTGGTTCTGCAGGCCAGAAAGGGGTAAAAGGCTCTAATGTTGTGACAATTTTACCTTCCCATTTATTGGAAGCATCGACGATATTAATAACTTCTTCGGCGGTAGTCTTTTCTTCTTCATTTTGATAAAATATTGCGGAACGATAACTAGAGCCTCTATCATTTCCTTGTTGATCTACAGTTGTTGGATTATGTATTCTAAAGAAGTAATCAAGAATTTCTTTAAATGAAGTTTCGTTCGGATCAAATGTTAATTCTATTCCTTCTGCATGACCTGGATGATTTCTATAGGTTGGTTTTTCATTCTCACCTCCTTGATATCCTACTTCAGTATTGATAATACCAGGACGATTACGAAATAAATCTTCCATTCCCCAGAAGCAACCTCCTGCTATATATGCTTTTTTATAATTTTCCATGTTAATTGTATTGTGAATTATATACGTGTTCTAAGTGGTTTTAAAATACAACATTTTCTAAAAAATGATTTGCTTTCTGCTCTGGCATTTCGCCCGACTTCATTAAATTCTTCTCTTTTGTAACGTAGTAATTTAGGCTTATAAAATTGACGCCCCCAAGTTCTTCAGCATAAACTTTAAGCGATTTACCTTTGTTGTAGATTGTTTTTGTAATTCCATATTTTCCCTTCATATATTCACCAATAGAATAACCGATTGGAATATTTTCAATTCGCTTAAAGATGTCATCAATCATTAGAGTTTTTTATAATTAAGAGCTACAGGATAACATAGAAGACCCTACTTTATTTCTAGCCCAATCGGGTCGTTTGGCGTACCATTTTTCATTTTCTGGCTGTTCGTGATATGGTTTTTTTAACAATTGAAAAAGCTCATCTATTAACTTATAATTTCCTTTTTCTGCATCTTCAATTGCTAATTGTGCCATGTAATTCCGTAACACATATTTAGGATTTACCGAGTTCATAAAAGTCGTTCGTTCACTATCAGATTTGAATTCCAATTTTAAGCGCTCTGCATATTTTGCAAACCAAACTTCCCATTTGTTTTTTATTTCTTCTTTTATCTCTTCTGGTTTGTAAAAGGCATCCGCAACAACTGCTAAACCTCCTGTAGCGTTATCTTTGTTAAAATTTACAAGACTTCTAAAGAAAATCGTCATATCGGTTTCAGTTAGTTGCAATACCTCCACTAACTCTTTAATAAGTGTATTGTCATTTGAATTTTTTTCAAGTAAACCAATTTTGGATTTCATCATGTTAACATATGCCGGCGCAACTTCTTCTTGATATTCGTTTAGAATTTGCTGAAGAGGTTCGGCCTCTTCAATTAACGGATATAGTGCATTAGCCAACTGTAGTAAATTCCAAAGAACAATTTGCGGTTGAGTGCCGTAGCGATAACGTTTATTAGCGCTGTCGGTAGTATTGGGTGTCCAACCTTGGTCGTAGTCTTCTAGCCACCCATAGGGTCCGTAATCTATTGTAAGCCCTAAGATGGACATGTTATCTGTATTCATAACGCCATGTACAAAACCGACCCGCTGCCAATGAATAACCATTTCCATGCTTTTTACGGCAACAGCTTTAAAGAATTTTAGGTAAATCGCTTTTGAGGGTTTTCCTAATTCTGGAAAATGATGTTCAATTGTGTAATCTACAAGTGATTTTAATGTTTTTGTATCCTGCTGGGCAGCTAAGATTTCAAAATTTCCAAAACGGATAAATGATGGAGCTATTCTACTGACGATAGCCCCTTTTTCATATTCAGGATTTCCATTGTACAGAACATCGCGCAACACTTGGTCTCCAGATAATGCAAGCGATAGTGCTCTAGTGGTTGGAACTCCTAAGTGATGCATAGCTTCACTACATAAATACTCGCGTATTGATGAGCGTAAAACGGCTAAACCATCAGCAGTTCTTGAGTATGGTGTAGGACCTGCACCTTTTAATTGTAATGCCCAATGTTTGTTGTTGTATTCTATTTCTGCTAAATTGATGGCACGACCATCACCTAATTGTCCGGCCCAATTACCAAATTGATGTCCGCCATAGCACATTGCATAAGGGGTTGTGTTTGGTAAAATTTCATTACCAGTAAAAACACTTAAAAATAGGTCACTCTGAGCATCTTTTACTGTTATACCTAATTCTTTCAGCATTTCAGGAGAATAGTGAATTAATGATGGTTGCTCTGTTTTCTTAGGTGTAACATAAGAAAAACAAGCCCCAACAACTTGCCTCCTATTATTTTCAAGAATGGAATCGGCTGGAAGCTCTTTCGTAAATCTATCTTGTATGTTTAGCTTCAATTTAAATTTCTTTTATTTATATTCTTCAAAATCAAGGGTTTGGTAAGCTTAAATAGTCCTTTGACCTAACCTAAGATAAGACCTTATTTTTAAGTCGAAATGAAGTCCAATTAATTACACGGTATGTGTATTGGGGAGTTTGAAAAATGAAAAAATCCCAAACGCTATATGGCATTTGGGATTTGTGCTTTTAGCTCTGAGAATGACTTTAGCTTTTTAAACTGGCTTTCATTAATTCACGATTCATACGAGCAATATTGTCTAATGAAATTCCTTTAGGACATTCAACTTCACAAGCACCCGTGTTTGTACAGTTTCCAAATCCTTCTAAATCCATCTGAGCTACCATATTTTGAACTCGGTCAGCAGCTTCAACTTGTCCTTGTGGTAGTAAGGCATACTGAGATACCTTAGCTCCTACAAATAGCATAGCAGATGAGTTCTTACAACTTGCTACACATGCTCCACAGCCAATACACGTAGCTGCATCCATAGCTTCATCGGCATTGTGTTTTGATATAGGTAACGAGTTCGCATCTTGTGTATTTCCTGAAGTATTAACTGAAATATACCCTCCAGCTTGCTGAATTCGATCAAATGAACTACGGTCTACGACTAAATCTTTAATTACAGGAAATGCTTGTGCTCTAAATGGTTCAATTGTAATAGTATCACCATCTTTAAACATACGCATATGTAACTGACAAGTAGTAACACCGCGATCAGGACCATGAGCTTCCCCATTGATATACATTGAACACATACCGCATATGCCTTCACGACAATCGTGATCAAAAGCTACAGGGTCTTCTCCTTTAGCAACTAATTGTTCATTAAGTACATCCATCATCTCTAAGAATGACATGTGCTCTGAAATCTCAGTTACTTTATAATCGACCATACGACCCTTGTCGTTAAATCCACTTTGTCTCCAAATTTTAAGCGTTAAATTCATGCTTTTTGGTTTGCGTGAGCGTTTTGTTGTAAGCAAATTACTTACAATAAATTAACTCTATTTTATTTATAACTTCTTTGCTTCAACTCAATATCGTTGAATTCTAATTCTTCTTTATGCAATACTGCATCTGCTGGTTCACCTTTATATTCCCAAGCAGCAACGTATGCATAATCTTTGTCATTTCTTTTTGCTTCTCCTTTTTGTTCTCCGTCTAATTCAACAGATTCTTCTCGGAAATGCCCACCACAAGATTCTTCTCTATTCAAAGCGTCTTTTGCGAAAAGCTCACCTAACTCTAAGAAATCTGCAACACGACCTGCTTTTTCTAGTTCAGGATTTAGCTCATCAGATTTTCCTGTAACTTTTACATTTTTCCAGAATTCTTCTCGAAGTGCTTTGATTTCGCTAATAGCTTCCTTTAAACCAGTAGCATTTCTTGACATTCCAACTTTATCCCACATAATTTTTCCTAAACGTTTGTGGTAGTAATCGACAGAATGTTCACCATTATTATTTAAAAAGAAATCGATGCGTTCTTTTACTTCTTTTTCTGCCTCCTCAAATTCAGAGGTGTCTGTAGCAATAGCACCAGTTCTAATATCATCAGATAAATAATCGCCAATGGTATATGGTAAAACAAAATATCCATCTGCTAATCCTTGCATAAGAGCTGAAGCACCTAACCTATTTGCACCGTGATCAGAGAAATTAGCTTCTCCGATACAATAGAGTCCTGGTACGGTTGTCATTAAATTATAATCAACCCAAACACCACCCATAGTATAATGGGTTGCAGGGTAAATCATCATAGGTGTTTTGTACGGATTCTCGTCTACAATCTTCTCGTACATCTGAAAAAGGTTACCGTATTTTGCTTCTACAACAGCTTCGCCTAATTCAAGAATTTTTTCTTTAGAAGGGTTATTTATACCATGAATCTTAGCCTGTTCGTTTCCGTAACGTTCAATAGCAGATTTAAAATCTAGATAAACAGCTTCTCCAGTTTTGTTAACACCATAGCCGGCATCACAACGTTCTTTAGCGGCTCTAGAAGCAACATCTCTAGGTACTAAATTACCAAAGGCAGGATAACGTCTTTCTAAATAATAATCGCGTTCTTCTTCACCTAATTGTGTTGGTTTTAATTTTCCTTCACGAATGGCTAATACGTCTTCCATGCGTTTTGGCACCCAAATTCTACCATCATTACGAAGTGATTCTGACATTAAAGTCAATTTCGATTGATAATCACCAGAACGTGGAATACAAGTTGGGTGTATTTGAGTGTAACAAGGGTTAGCGAAATAAGCCCCTTTTTTATGTATTTTCCATGCAGCTGTGGTGTTTGAACCCATTGCGTTTGTAGATAAGAAATAAACATTTCCATATCCGCCAGAAGCAATGACTACAGCATGTGCTGAATGTCTTTCTAATTTTCCTGTAACCAAATCACGTGCAATTATACCACGCGCTTTGCCTCCTACTTTAACAACGTCCAACATTTCATGTCTGTTGAACATTTCAATTTTACCTCTTGCTATTTGGCGATTCATCGCAGAATAGGCACCAAGTAAAAGTTGCTGACCAGTTTGTCCTTTAGCATAAAATGTTCTTGAAACTAAAACACCACCGAATGAACGATTGTCCAAAAGTCCACCATAGTCTCTTGCAAAAGGCACGCCTTGTGCAACACATTGGTCAATAATATTGGCTGATACCTCTGCTAAACGATGAACGTTCGCTTCACGAGAACGATAATCTCCTCCTTTAACGGTATCGTAAAAAAGGCGATAAATAGAATCACCATCTCCTTGATAGTTTTTGGCAGCATTAATACCTCCTTGTGCAGCAATTGAATGCGCACGACGGGGTGAATCTTGATAACAAAATGCTTTAACATTATAACCTAATTCAGCTAAAGTAGCAGCTGCAGAACCTCCTGCAAGACCAGTACCGACAACGATAATATCTATGTTTCGTTTATTAGCTGGGTTTACAAGGTCTATATGATCCTTATAGCTAGTCCATTTATCCTTTAATGGTCCTTTAGGTACTTTTGAGTCCAATACAGACATAAGTAGCGGTATTATTAATGATTAAAATGATGGTAAAGTGCGATAAATATAAATCCTAAAGGAATTATTATCGAATAAGCTGTTCCTATATTTTTCATAAGTTTCTTTCTGCCTGCGGTTGCACCCATAGACTGAAAAGCTGAGGTAAACCCATGCATTAAATGCAAGGCTAAGAATACAAATGCCAAAACATATGCGCCAACACGCAACGGATTTACAAATTTATGTTGCAGTTCTTCAAAATATCTGAAACCTTCGCCGTTAGGTAAAAGACCAGATGTATCTCCAACAATATATTTAGTATTAATCTCAGGAAACCAGAAATCAATAAAGTGCAATACTATAAATGCTAAAATTGCAATTCCACTCCAAATCATGTTTCTACTCATCCAAGTTGAGTTCGCTGCACCTTTGTTTTGCGCATATTTTACATTTCTTGCACTCCTATTTTTTAATTCTAGAGCAAAACCCATTACAAAGTGAAAAACAACTCCGAAAATTAAAACAGGTTGCATAATGTACTGAATCAGCCAATTGGTGCCCATAAAATGAGAAACCTCATTAAAATTTTCCGGACTAAAAACAGACAGTATGTTGATAGCAAAATGTTGAAGAAGAAAAAACATTAGAAAAAAAGCAGAAAGTGCCATCGCTACTTTTCTTCCTATTGAAGACTTTAAAAATCCACTCATTACTTGGTTATTTGAATAACAAATTTACTGCACAAGCGAATCATTACCAAGTTTTAAGGGTTTAAGAGTGTTATTTAGAAGCAATTTAAAGAATAAGTATTAGGATATTGGCTTTGTTGTAATTTTAAGCGATCTTCATATTTTAAATAAACAACTATTATTTACAATGGATATAGGACTACTTTCTATCAGCATGAATGTATATTCAACTATGAGAATAGCAGAAGAAGCTGAGAATCGAGGTCATTATGTTGAGCAAGTGGATCACACGAAATGCGCTGTAAAATTAGGGAAAGGAACTCCTCAGATATATTTGCATGATACCAATATTTCAGATGAGTTTGATGTTATAATTCCCAGAATTGGAGCCAAAGTAACGAAGCATGGAGCAGCAATTGTAGAGCAGTTTGAAATGAATGGTGTATTTAGTTCAGCAAGTGCCTTAGGAATAAATCGGGCTAGAAATAAAGTGAGAACGCTGCAGATTATGGCTCGAAATGGTATTCCTATTCCGGATACATTATTTTCAATAAACCCAGAAAATATTGTTTCGCAATTACGATTTTTAGGTGGAGCTCCAGTAATTATAAAATTACAAGAAGGCACTCATGGTTTAGGTGTTATTTTAGCCGAAACCGAAAAATCAGCAAAATCCATTATTGACACATTTTATAAAATGGATACTAGTATTTTAATACAGAGATTTATACCAGAAAGTAACGGGGAAGATATTCGAATTTTTGTAGTTGGTGATAAAATTGTGGCTAGCATGAAACGGTTGAGTGCCGACGGTGAATTTAGGTCAAACGTTCATAGGGGTGGAGCCACAGAAAAAATTAAGCCAACGCGCGAAGAGCAATTAATTGCAATAAATGCTGTTAAACATTTAGGTCTTGGAGTTGCTGGAGTCGATTTAATTCGATCAGAGAATGGACCATTACTTATAGAAGTAAATGCTTCACCTGGTTTACAGGGTATTGAGGCAGCAACAGGCGTAAATATTGCAGAGGAAATAATTCATTTTGTTGAAAGAAATGGCCGTAAAAGAAGAAAATAAAACGATTGAAATTGGTGGTGAAAAAATTGCACCAGGTCAAGATAAATTAGTTCATATAGGTATTGATCGTTTGCCTACCGGAATGTTAATTGATATTCCAATTTATGTGTTTAATTCAAAAAAACCTGGTCCAGTAATCTTAATTCAAGCTGGCTTACATGGAGACGAAATTAACGGCATAGAAATCGTCCGCCGGATGATTCATAAGAAGTATTTTAAAATAAAAAGAGGTGCCGTAATTGCTGTACCTATCTTAAATGTATTTGGTTTTATACATTTTTCAAGAGATATGCCAGATGGGAAAGATGTAAATCGCAGCTTTCCTGGGTCTAAGTTAGGTTCAATGGCAAGTAGAATAGCATACAATTATGCCAATGCGGTATTGCCGCAAATAAATTTTGGTGTCGACCTGCATACAGGTGGTGGGCGAAGACATAATTATCCGCAAATACGATTTACTAAAGATGACAATAAAAGTGAAGATTTAGCGGCTATATTTAATGCTCCTTTTAGTTTTAGTTCAGATTTAATAAATAAATCTTTTCGTAAAGAAGCTTATAAAAGAGGTATTCCTACTATTGTATATGAATCTGGAGAAAGTATGCGATTTGACGATTTCTCGATTCAAAAAGGTGTGCGAGGTGTTTTAAATATTTTGGAGCATTTTGGTATGTTCCAACCAGAATCAGTAGATGAGCGTGATACAATTTATTTAGAAAGTAGAAAGTGGCTGCGAGCGCCTACAGCAGGTATGTTTGTTCCGAAAATACTAAACGGTACGGAAGTTACAAAAGGTCAAGTGATTGGCGTAATTGCTGATGCATTTGCGCATAAGTATAAAGAACTTAAAGCGCCACTAGATGGATATGTGTTTTGTATTAATAACCAAGCAGTCGTAAATCAAGGTGATGCACTTTTTCACTTAGGTACAACACCTTCAGATTAATATATATTTATCAGTGTCTATTCCATATCCTTTAATTGAATGGCAAGTGCTTTTGTTGAAAGTTGCACTTCTATCAAGCTTAAGACTAATGAAATCATTAAGGCTAAAAGGCTAATTCCAAATACTAAATTTGCCCAATGCGAATACTGAAGGTAAATTAAGGCCATGGTTATTACGGCGAGTAAAAAACTTGCTATGGCGGTAGCCTGCATATTCTTAATGATGGTTAATCGTTTATTCAATTTTTTAACCTGTAATCTTATAGACTCCGATTCAGTTTCTTGATATTTTTGGTGTAATTGACGTATTAGCGCTGCTATTGCTAAGTAGCGAGCATTGTAAGCTAACATAGTCAACGAAATAGCCGGAAATAGTAAAGCGGGTATGCTTAGGGTTAATTCCATTTTTAGATTTAAAGTTCTATAGAGCTAGATTTTTTAGCCGTTGGAAAATCTTCAGGAATTTCTTGGGTTACTACACCCGTGGCTGCCCATTCCGCACCGCGAAGCATTGAAGTTAAAAACCCAACACAAGCTACTGAATAATCTACATGCCCCATAATGTTATGAAAAATTCGGCCCTTGCCATAGTTTAAAACCATTAATGCGGGTTCATGTCGGCCAGTACCTTTATTTTTTGGATCGGAATAGGCAGTAGCCAATATTTCCATGTTCTCTGCTGGACCTCTTAAACTATTATACAACTCATCTTTGGTGTGCATCCAAACTTCAGGCATGCCTTTGGTGATCGGATGCTCTGAATTTCGCAACTTAATTTGATATTCACTTTGTGGGCCGTGTGCTCCTCCTTTTCCCGCCGAAGTATCTCTTATTAATTCATCAGCGTTATTATAATAAACATAAGGACCATCTTTTTCTGTGCGATCTCCCCAGCCTCCTAAGCCAATCATTTTATTATAAGCTTCCCATTTTGGGTATGAATTATCAGCGGCATGAAATACTACTAATCCACCTCCATCTGATATAAATTTTTCAAAATTTTTCTGTGTTGCTTCAGGCCATGGAGCAGCATTCCACCCGAAATTCGAAATTACCAAGTCGTATTTTGAGAAATCAGGATTAAAATCTTGATCTGCTTTGGGTTTTTCTAAAGCAATAGTAGTTGATACTCCATCAATCGGAAATTCTGAAATATACGCTTCACCTTTCCAGGTATAAGCAGAGCGAGCAACATCAACAGTAAATAAACCGGTGGCTTCCATTTGTTCTTTAAGTAAAAAGGTGATTTTAGGCCATTGGTCATGATTGTTTTGACCATCTACAATTAAAGTTTTAATGATTGCATTAGCTTCTTGAGCAATCAAATTTGTTGAAGAAATAACAAACAAAATCAGCATTAAAATTAGTACTGTCTTTTTCATTTTCAAAATTTTGGTTTTTAAATGTAGAATTTTTAAAAAGGTTTACCAACTAAGGTTTGTTCTTTATGGGTATCCAGACTTCTTCTTCTGAACTTGAATCGTTGTTTTTATACTTTTTTCCTAACACCTCGAAATGAGGCCTGTGGTCTAAATTAAAATTTGATTTCGGAAGCCATTCTCCAAAAATATACTGGGCGGTTTTGGGAAATTCAATAGCCAATCCTTTATGAATAAAAACGGCGTAAAGACCTGATTCAATATTAAATTGATTAAAACCATTAGGTATATTGTCTATCGAATTAACTTCTATCGCTGCCCATTTTATAAATTCCGTATGCGGATTGAAATCTTTAAAGTATTCGAGGTTATTATATACTTGAATTGAATATAAATCTGTTCCTATGGAATTTGAGATTAGATTTTTCTCTTTCATAAAACTATTCCATAAATCAAAAGTTTTATTATCAATTAATGACATTTTATTTGATTTTCCAATCAGTAATTTCTCTTGAAGTTTTTCAATTCGTACTTTCAAATTTATTCGATTTCAAATGTTATTTGTTTGGTTTTACCATTGCCTTTTATTTCTGCAATATAATTTCCTATTGGCAAATAAGTTTTTCCGTTTTTGGCAGCTGTAAGTTCCATCTTGTTTTTAGATTTAAAATCCTTGAGACCAATTTTAGAAAAAGCGACATCAAAAGACAAGATATTTAAACCTTTTTGGGCATTCAATTCAGTTTCACTAACCACAATATTATCTTTGGTTTTAACCAAGATATTACATAAAGTTGCATTAGAAGTGTAAAAAGAAATATCGAGTCCTGGTGTATTGGGTTCTTGCCAATTATTGGACGCACTACCCCATTCTTTACTATGAGCAATATTATCTACTTTAAAAACAATTAATTTTTCATTGAGTTTATCAAGAGTTAACTTTTGCAAAATTGCGATATCTACCTTGTATATACTTCTACCATGTGTGCCAATTATTAAATGTTTAGCTTCTGGCTGAATAACAAGATCGTGTACTGCAACATTTGGCATTCCGCTTTGAAAGACTTCCCAAGATTCACCACGGTTAAAGGAAACATACAGTCCATTATCAGTCCCAATAAATAATAGGTTTTCATTTTCAGGATCTTCCAAAATAACGTTTATTGGTGATGCAGGAATGTTGGCGGCTATGCTCTTCCATGTAATGCCATAATCATCACTGACATATACATAGGGTTTAAAATCGTCAAACCGATATCCATTTAGGCTTAAATAAACACGATCTACTTTATGTTTTGAAGCCACAATACGACTTACCCATAAGTTCGCCGAAGCTGTTGAATTTATTATATTTTTACCAATTTCATCCCAATTACCACCTCCGTCTTTTGTAATATGAATTAAACCATCATCGCTTCCAGTATATAGTAAGCCAAACTTAAATTGAGATTCTGAAATTGAAGTAAGCGTTCCATATGCTACATTACCTGTCTTACCTCCATTAGTAAGATCAGATGAAATAACTTCCCAATCGTCACCTTGGTTTAAGGATCGATGTAACTTATTTCCTCCTAGATATAAAATATCTTGATTGTGAGGCGATAGTAAAATGGGAGTTTGCCAATTGAATCGATAAGGCTCATCTCCCAACTCATGCTTCGGTTGAATATAAAATTTCTTTTTGGCTTCTTTGTTTATTCTAAAGTAATTTCCAAATTGATATCCTGTATAAACAACATTATGATTGCGACTGTCTATTTGTATGTGCATGCCATCTCCGCCTAAAATTGATTGCCAAGGGTTTTTACCAGTGGCATGCCATTTGGTATTTGTTTCTGAATTGTGCGCACCTTCCCAAACCCCATTATCTTGAAGGCCTCCATAAACATGATAGGGTTCTTGATTATCAACATTTACGGCGTAAAATTGTCCTACGGAAACAGAGTTTAATTTAGACCAATTTTCACCGTCATCGTAGGTCATATTTAAGCCGCCATCATTGCCATCTATTAAATGTCCAGCCATTTTAGGATTTACCCAAAGTGCCTGGTGATCTGCATGAACATTATCACCAGAAATACTACTAAATGTTTTTCCACCATCTGTTGATGTTACAATCGGAACACCCATAATATAAATTTTGTTTTTATCGAGTGCTGAAACACGTATTTCACCAAAATAGTACCCATAACTGTAATACATATTATCTATGTACTTGTTATTTTGTTTTTTCCAAGTAGATCCACCATCATCACTTCGGTATACTTCGGCGCCTATAACGGGAGTATCAAAAAGCATAGCATTAGCGTTTTCTAAGTACTTCGCCAAATCTGCAGGTGTAACTTCATTATTTTTTACCAACTGTTTTACATTTTGAGCGCGGTATTTTTCTTGAAAACCATTGGTTTTTAAATAGTCATTCAGGTATTTATCATCAAGCTCTAAAAATCGCTCTTTAGACATTGTCTTAAAAGATGCTTTATTAAGCTTTTTTGTTTTATTCTTAGTTTCAGTAGGTTTTTCTCGTCTAAATTGATTGTCTAGATATGCATATACTGTGTTTTCATCATAAATGGCTAAACCAATTCTCCCCACTCCATTACCGGTCGGAAAACCACTTGTAGGGGTAGAAATCAAAGTCCAAGTATTTCCAGCATCTGTGCTTTTATAAATTGACGAACCTTTACCATTACCTTTAAAATTCCAAGCTTTTCGGTCTTTTTCCCAAGCTGCAGCAAACATGATATTAAAATTATTAGGAGCTTGCGCAAGATCAATAATTCCGGTCTTTTCGTCTATATAAAGGGTTTTCTTCCATGTTTTTCCACCATCTACTGTTTTGTAAATTCCACGTTCTTCATTTGTGGAATACAGATGACCCGTTACACCAACTATTACAGTATTAGGGTCTTTTGGGTCAATTAGAATACGCCCGATATGATGCGAATCTTTCAAACCCATATTGTTCCATGTATGTCCTTTGTCAGTTGATTTTAAAATGCCAATACCCGCGTATGAAGAACGGGAAGCATTGTTTTCGCCAGTACCTACCCAAATTGTGCCATTTTGCCAATCAACTGCAATGTCACCTACATTCTGGGTTTGTGAATTGTCAAGCACGGGTACAAAAGAAGTGCCATTATTATTTGTATACCATAACCCACCAGAGGCATAGCCAACATAGAATTCCGTTGGTTTTTCAGGATTTACATCTATATCAACAACACGGCCACTCATAACCGTTGGTCCTATGTTTTTAATCGGAATGTTCTTTACTATTGAATTCTCATGCATTTGTTTTTTAGTAGCTAGAGCATTAGATATGTCATGTTCGCTAGTTGACACAATTTGCGAAAAACCAGAGTTATAGATTAAGAAAAGAAGCATTGCTACTTTAAGATTCATGTTGTAATGTCGAAAGATGTGAAACCTAATTTAAATAATTCTTTAAGGTAAGCAATAGCCTAGCTAGTGCAAAATAGAACTGATAATAACAGTCTTCAAAGTTTCAAAATGATAATTAAATACGCGATAAATTAGCGTATTTGTTAAAATTCAGTTAATTTACTGAATATTAACCAATTAAAATTTTTAAAAATGGAAGAGTATTTGCCGTTAATAATTCAACTAGTTTCCGGTGCATTAGGTGGCAACGTAGCAGGAAAATTATTAAAGAATTTGTCACTGGGTACTGTAGGTAATTCGATTGCTGGTATTCTTGGAGGCGGACTTGGAGGTTCGTTATTGGGAATGCTTGGAATCGGCGGAGCTGCAGCTGCGGGTGCAGATGGCGGATTAGATATTGCAGGCTTGCTTGGAAGCGTTGCCGGTGGTGGCGTTGGTGGCGGCGTTATAATGGCCATTGTTGGAGCCATAAAAAATGCTATGGCCAAATAGCACATTCATTAAATACCTCACCCCAACAGCAATGTTGGGGTTTTTTTATTCCCTTTTGCGAAACGCTTATATTTGAATGTTATCAATTAAAGCAATTATGAAATATTTGTTTTCAATCCTTCTAGTATCTTATGTAATGCCCAAAAAACATTTGAAATTGGGCAAATAATAACTCCTGAAGGTGAAATTTTAGTATGGTTGCATGATGAGACTCCAAAACACAAGGCTAGTTTTATTCAATTAGCAAATGATGGTTATTGGGATTCTCTAACTTTTAATCGAGTAATTCCAAATTTTGTGGCGCAAGCTGGTTGTCCAGATACTCCAGAGGGGTTCAATAATCCAGAATATTTGTTGGCTCCAGAGTTCAATAAAAAGTTAAAGCATAATTACGGAGCCTTAGGTGCTGGAAGAGATAATAATGCCGAGAAACTTTCGGCGCGCTGTCAATTCTATGTCGTACAAAATAAAAAAGGAGAACATCGCTTAGATGGTGATTATACAGTCTTCGGAAAAGTTATAAAAGGAATGGATGTAATTGACACTATTGTAAATGTTAAGCGAGATTCACTAGACGAACCCTTAATACCTATTTCATTAGATGTAAATATTATATCAATAAAAAGAAAGGAGTTAAATAAGATATATCCTGGCTATAAGAAATAAGTATTCTGTTTTGTTTTCTTAATTTTATCGATTCGAACCGATACATTATGAAATACGAATTAATCCAAAATACGCTCTTTGTAAAAAACCGTAAAAAATTTATGGCTCAAATGAAGCCAAAAAGCATTGCAGTTTTTAATTCCAACGACATATATCCTATAAGTGCAGACAGCACTTTGCCCTTTGAACAACACCGAGATATTTTTTATTTAAGTGGTGCGGATCAAGAAGAGACTATTCTAGTTTTATTTCCTGATGCAATAAATAAAAAGCATAGAGAAGTGTTATTTGTTAGAGAAACTAATGAACATATTGCAATATGGGAGGGAGCAAAGCTAACAAAAGAAAAAGCTACTGAGGTTTCGGGTATTGAAACTATTTATTGGCTTACAGATTTCGATAAAGTCTTCTTTGATTTAATGACTGAAGCGGATACTGTCTATTTTAATACAAATGAGCATTATCGCCAGGCAGTAGAAACTCAAACACGTGAGGATCGTTTTATTCAAAAGTGTAAGTTACAATTTCCAGCACATCAGTATGCTAAGAGCAATACTATTCTTCAAAATATACGTGGAGTAAAAGAGCCTGAAGAATTGGCGCTAATGCAGACGGCGTGTAATATTACTGAAAAAGGTTTTCGTCGATTGCTTGGTTTTATAGAACCTGGAGTTTGGGAATATGAAATAGAGGCTGAATTGTTACATGAGTTCATTCGTAATCGATCTAAGGGCTTTGCGTATTCTCCAATAATTGCTTCGGGTAACAATGCTAATGTATTACACTACCTCGAAAACAATCAGCAATGCAAAGACGGCGACCTTATTTTAATGGACGTAGCGGCAGAATATGCAAATTATTCAAGTGATTTAACTAGAACAGTACCTGTTAATGGAAAATTCACTGAACGCCAAGCAGCTGTTTACAATGCTGTATTACGTGTAAAAGATGAGGCGACAAAAATGTTAATACCAGGTACTATTTGGGCAGAGTACCATAAAGAATGTGGTAAAATAATGACATCAGAATTAATGGGTCTGGGATTATTGGATAAAGCGGATGTTCAAAATGAAAATGTGGATTGGCCAGCATATAAAAAATACTTCATGCACGGCACCAGTCATCACATAGGATTAAATACACATGACTACGGAGAATTAAAAACACCTATGAAAGCTAATATGGTTTTTACTGTTGAACCCGGTATATATATTCCTGATGAAAAAATGGGTGTGCGATTGGAGGATGATGTAGTGATTCAAGAAAATGGAATTCCTTTTAATTTAATGGAAAATATTCCTATTGAAGTTGATGAGATTGAGACCTTAATGCAGGCATAAAATTGTCAGGTTTTTATGTAGGCATAAAAAATGGTAAGATATTTTAGAGTAAAAAAAGATATCTATTTATAAACTTAAATACTAATAGTAGTATTTCTTCTATTTCATGCATTAATAATATGGGGTTTGCTCTATGCGCTATTCATGTTAAATAGTATCGTATTTAAAATTTTGAATCGTTAATTGAACGAAAGTCTAAATTTTAACCGTCCAAAAACACAGTTTAACTGAATACTATTCCAGTTAAAGTAACACAATTCAATTTACCGTTTCATTACATCCTATTAATTGAACAGTTTGTCGAATAAAATGTAGTTTATCGAAAAAGCGGCAATATTCAGTGGAGTAAGCCAATAAAATAAATGATATATGCGTTCTAAGAAGGTATTTTGAAATCGAATATCTAAATACATTTTAAGCAGCTAATTCAGTATCCCTAAATGCTGATTTAGTACCAAAACCTACTTAGCATGAAAAAGTTATTTTGCAGCATTTTTGGACACCATTACTCAGTCTCCAAAAAAGTTACACTGCACATCAAAGAGTACAAATGCGTTCATTGTGGTAGAGAAGTTACTACAGATGTTAGCGGTAATTTATCTACCCTGACACCGGAGCTTCAAGATATCAACCATACTTTAGAAAGTATTTACAGAAAAAGACATCAGGCTTCACAGCAAGTAGCCTAATTGTGTTATGGCAATTATAATCTTAACCTAATCGGAAAAGATTCAAGTTATATTCCTGGAAATATAAGAAAGCGCCCTTCTTCTTGACCGTCGTTCGCCCCACAACCGTCATATATGGGAAATGCCCTTAATTTTCGGGAATATTTTTTAAAGAAATCTGTAATTTATTATAGTCACTCAAGTTAATTTTATCTAGTTATTCACAACTGCTCAAAAGCAGTAAAACCTCGACCATGAAAGTCGAGGTTTTTTATTTTGAGTATTTTGAAAAAGAGATATAATACAGTCAGTCATTTTATTTATTTTTTCATCTGGCAGATCGTGACCCATATTATAAATCCATAAACTATTTGCATTTGGAATGATGCTTTCCATTTTTTTTCCATGGCTAAAGGGCATTACGGGGTCTTTTTTGCCGTGTATTATAAGTGTGGGTGTTTTCAGATTTGCTAATTTTTCTAGCCTTGATTTAGAAATTAATATAGCTTCAAAATGATGCTTTGCTGCCAATAAATTATAACCAGCTCTTTCCTTTAGGTTATAAGCAGAAACCGTTGCCATAGTTTTGATATCTATGTCTCCACTGGCTTCACCCATTAATATTCTTTTTTGAATTATTTGCCGTTTTATCTGACCTTTTTTACTCCCAAAAAAACCATGTTTAAGTACGGTACTAATCATTTTTGGTATAACCTCATTAGACATAGGGTCCAAATCTGAATCCAAAACATTTCCGGAAGACATTATTGAAGTTAGGGTGGCTGTCCTTTCAGGATGTTCTATTGCAATTATTTGGGCAATCATTCCGCCCATTGAAACACCTAAAATATTAGATTTTTGAATAGACAGAGTGTCCAGTATTGCAATAGCATCTTCCGCCATATCTGTAAGAGAGTAGGCATTTTTCTTTTTCCATTTTTCAGTAGTTGTTGAAAGACCAGTTCCTCTATGGTCAAAACGTATAACTTGATAACCAGTATCCGTAAAATTAGAAACAAAATTTGGAGGCCAGCTTAAGGCATCTTGACCATTGCCCATAATAAGTAGAACGGTTCCTTTTGTTTCAGTTTTCGGACTAATTTTTTCGTACCAAATAGAATGTCCGCCGTTTGTAGCAAAACCTGTTTCACCAGTTACAATATTAGAAGTTGGGGCCTTTAATACTTTTTTAATTAAGACTTTGTCATTTTTAGATAATTTCGGAATCGATGCACAGCTTGCTACAATAAAAGTGATTGCCAATAGCAAAATGATGGTTCTATAATTTGTGCATGGTTTCATAAGAAATTAGCGTTTAAGACTTATCAAAGGAATTCCACCCTTGAGCAGATAAAGGAATTTTAGTATTAGCTCTAGTTATTAAATGTGACCCCTCGGAAGGTTCGGTCATATGCCCGATTACGGTAAAATTAGGATTGCCTTTTATCTTGTCGAAATCATTCTGGTCTAATGTAAAAAGCAATTCATAATCTTCACCACCGCTAAGTGAAATCATTGTGCTATCCACATTAAACTCTTCGCAAGCGGCAATTACTGTTGGGTCAAGTGGAATTTTATCTTCGAATAAATTACATCCTACAGCGCTGTTCTTGCATAGGTGAAGTATTTCTGAAGATAGTCCGTCACTAATATCTATCATTGCTGTTGGTAAAACATTTAGATCATTAAGGAGCTTAACTATATCTTTTCTAGCTTCAGGTTTTAACTGTCTTTCAACAATATATGTATAGGGTTCTAAATCGGGTTGATTGTTTGGGTTCACTTTAAAGACTTCCTTTTCTCGTTCTAGAACTTGAAGTCCCATATATGCTCCACCTAAATCGCCGCTAACTACTAATAAATCATTCGGTTTTGCTTTGTCTCTATAGGTAATTTTATCTTCATCAGCTTCACCAATTGCAGTTATACTAATTAGTAAACCTGTTAATGATGAGGTTGTGTCGCCACCGATTAAATCGACACCAAATGTTTTACATGCCTGGTGAATTCCTGCATATAATTCTTCTAATGCTTCTACTGGAAATCGATTTGAAGCAGCAATTGATACCGTAATTTGAGTCGCATCAGCATTCATTGCATACACATCTGAAAGGTTTACCATTACAGATTTATAGCCAAGATGTTTTAATGGCATATAGCTTAGGTCAAAATGAACCCCTTCAACCAAAAAATCTGTAGAGATTATAGCTTTCTTTTTACCAAAGTCTAGCACAGCAGCATCATCGCCAATACCTTTTATGGTTGATTTATGTTCGATTTTAAAATGTTGAGTAAGGTGATCTATAAGTCCAAATTCACCTAATTGCTCCAATGAGGTACGTTCTTGATTTTTATCTTCTAGCATAAGGCAAAAGTAAGGAGTATATGTAAAAATATAGGCATAAAAAAACCAGAGCTTAAAGACTCTGGTTTTTATGGTACCGAATATATGTAATAAGACTATCCTACAGAATAACCTTTTCTATACTCACGTTTAACATATTTATTCGCTGGGTCGAAGTTTGTAACTCTCATATTCTGTGCATCCCATTGCAAACGTTTTCTACCGTGATACATTGATCCGCCACTCCAGAAATTTTTATTTTCAGCTTTCGGATCAATCTCGAAATATGATTTTAAAGCAATGTTGCCTATAAGTACACTTTCGGTAAAAGGTCCAGCAAAATCGAAAGAAGAACTTGTTTCTGCATTGCCATATCCGGCCATACAAGCATTAACCCATTGAACATAATGCCCTTCAGGAACACGCTTAATAGTTTGTTCAACTTCGAATTGCTCATTTAAAGTTAAAGGAAGTAATCTTGGGTTTGCACCATAACAATCGGCTAATAATTTTCCTTTGTCACCAATAAATAGTGTGCCACCATCCCAGTTACCCATTGGCTCATCATCTCCCATTTCTTCTGGTCGTTCAGCGATAAGTCCACCATCCATCCAAGTAACTTTTACATTACCCATGCCATCTGTTCTTGGGTAGTTAATGTGTATTTTACTTGAGTTAGGGAAACTCTTAGGGTAATTAGCTGTTTCAAATTTACCTTTAAATGCATCTGATACGCTGCATTCTACAGAATCTGGATATAAAATTGGTAGTATTCTAAAAGCAGGGTCCATAATATGGCAAGCCATATCACCTAATGCTCCAGTGCCAAAATCTGACCAACCTCTCCAATCAAATGGTAAGTAAGCATCATTATAATCACGGTATTCCGCAGATCCTAACCATAAATCCCAGTCAAGACCTTTCGGTATTTTATTCTTTTTTGTTGGTGTTTCTAAGGCTTGTGGCCATATTGCACGGTTCGTCCAACATTTTACAGTATGTACCTCTCCGATAATTCCAGTTTCATAAATTTCTTGCATTTTACGAACACCATCACCAGATCCACCTTGGTTACCCATTTGGGTTACTACTTTAAATTTTACGGCAGCTTCGGTTAGCATTCTAGCCTCCCAAATATCATGTGTTAAAGGTTTTTGGACATAAACATGTTTGCCCATTTCCATTGCTTTATATGTTGCAACGGCATGATTATGATCCGGAGTTGAAACGGAAACAGCATCAATATTGTCTTTTTCCTTGTCAAGCATTGTTCTAAAGTCTTTGTAGTAACTAGCTTTAGGGAAATTTTTTCTCGACTCTACGGCTTGTCTATCATCAACATCACACATGGCTATTATTCGAGCATTTGGACTTTCGGTAAAAGAAGTCATATCACTTCGTCCTTTTCCTCCTGCACCAATACTAGCAATATTTAAAGTGTCGCTAGGTGCAACAAATCCAGGACCACCTAGAACATGTCTCGGCACAATCATAAATCCGGCAGACGCCAAACCGGTATTTTTAAGAAATTTTCGGCGCGAATCACTTTTCAATTTGTTAAGTTTTTTACTCATTTTACGATATAATTAGTTGATTAAATCAATAAAGATCAAGGTAAATTAATATTTCGAATTCTCCCAATTGCTAAAATAACATATACATCTTAAACTTATTTGTACTATTTACTATTATTGTGATGATATCTTAACAATAGAAACAACATAACTGCAATTATGGAAAAGCCTATCTTTATATATCAAAAGAAATATTCTTGCTATGAAAAAATTTCTGCTGTTTATATTATTCGTTGGTTTGATTGTAGCCTGTTCGAATAGTGATGATCTCAACTTAGATTCAGAGAATGATATAGATGTTCTTCCAATAGAGCAAACGGGTAATGTGCCTTGTGAAAGTGGACTTGCAGGTGTATACCCGTGCGATGGATATAATCAAATTGGAAATATTACTCTTGCCAATTTTAGTGCTAATTCTGGTAATGATTGTTGGGGATGGACAGACCCAGAAACTGGTAAAGAATATGCTTTAATGGGGCTAGATAATGGAACCGGTTTTGTAGATATTTCGGATGATGAAAATTTAATTTATTTAGGGAAACTTCCAACAGCTACGGTTTCAAGTTCTTGGCACGATATTAAAGTGTATCAAAATCATGCTTTTATTGTTTCAGAGGCTAGAGATCATGGAATGCAGGTTTTTGATTTAACACAATTAAGAAATGTTACAAGTCCTCCTCAAACATTTAGTGCAGATGTGCGCTATACCGAATTTGGCAATGCTCATAATATTGTGATTAATGAGGAAACGGGTTATGCTTATGCTGTTGGTACAACAACCTTTAGTGGGGGTGGTCATTTTGTAAATATTCAAAATCCTAAAGTTCCAATTGCTTCTGGGGGTCATGCTGCAAATGGATATACACACGATGCTCAGGTAATTAGTTATAATGGACCGGATTCCGACTATACTGGAAAAGAGATTTACTTAGGCGCTAATGAAGATCAAGTGGCAATAATTGATGTTACTGATAAATCAAATCCTCAAGAAATTAGTACAATTACGTATGATAATTTCAGTTATACACATCAGGGTTGGTTTACAGAAGATCAACGTTATTTTATTCTTGGAGATGAAACAGATGAAACAAATTTTGGTTTTAACTCAAGAACTTTAATTTTTGACTTTTCCGATTTAGATAATCCTTTTTTGCATGATACTTATTTAGGCCCCACAGCGGCTATAGACCACAATGGATATGTAGTAGGAAATCAATTCTTTCTAGCCAATTACACTGCCGGTATGCGCGTGCTAGATATTTCAAATATTGAAAGTAAAAATATATCGGAGATTGGATTTTTTGACACCCATCCAAAGACCGATAAGGCAGATTTTAATGGGGTTTGGAGTGTTTATCCTTATTTTTCGAGTGGTAAGATTTTAATAAGTGATATAAATCGAGGTTTATTCGTTGTTAAGAAATCTATTTGATGAAAAAACTTATTTTCTTCTTATTGCTACTGTCGCTGTCCTGCTCAGAAGATTCGAAAATCGATAGACTTGATGCTGATAATATCCCATATTTTTATGGTGAAATAGATTGGATTAAGAGTTATGGAGGATCTGGGTCAGATACCCCTAGATCAATCATAAAAACAAATGATGGAGGTTATGCTATTTTAGGTTTTACAAATAGTATAGACGGTGATATTTCAGATAAGACAAATCCAGTTGTAGATTATTGGTTGTTAAAATTAAATGCTGAAGGTGGGTTAGAATGGAGTAAAACCTATGGCGGAAGTGGAGAAGATATTGGACAAAGTATGCTGCAAACCAGTGATGGCGGTTATGCTTTAACAGGTTATGCACAAAGTGCCGATGGTGATGGAAGCAATAATGAAGGTTATCATGACAATTGGATAATTCGTGTTAATAGTCAGGGTGTTATTCTTTGGGAAAAAAGTTTTGGTTTTTCTGGTCACGATCATTCTTATGATATTATTGAAACAACCGATGGCGGTTTATTTTTTGCGGGATTTTTAGATATTACGGCGGCTCGTGAAGATGGTTTTGCCGAGAAGGGCGAGCTCTTAACAAGACATGGGGTAGGCGAATTTTGGGGAACCAAACTAGACGTAGACGGGAATGTAGAATGGCGTAAATACTTTGGAGGAACGAATAATGATAGAGCATACGGTGTGGTAAATTCAAATGATGGTGGGTTTGTTTTGGCCGGATTTACAGAAAGCACCGATTACGATGTTTCTATAAATAGAGGGAGTTACGATTTTTGGATTGTTAAAGTGGATCAAGAGGGCGAGTTTGTATGGGAGAAGGCATATGGAGGAAGTGGTATTGATCGAGCTTATGACATTGTAAATACTTCAGATGGTGGTTATGCAATTACTGGGCATACCTTAAGTGATGATTTAGATGTAAGTAAGAATAACGGAGAATCCGATATTTGGCTTATTAAAATTGATGATAATGGTGCGCTTCTTTGGGAAAATTCTTTTGGGGGCTCTGGTTTTGAACTAGCAGAAGAGCTATGTGAAACCAATGATGGTGGATTAATGATTGTTGGAAATTCTAAAAGTACGAATGGAGATCTTTTGGAAAATAAAGGAGAGAATGATATTTGGGTTATAAGAACAGATGCTAATGGTCAGTTAGAATGGCAAAAAACAATGGGCGGATCGGACTTAGATTATGGTTACGACATTATCGAAAATGATGATGATAGCATAATGGTTGTTGGAGAAATCTTGAGTCAAAATTTCTCTGAAGTTGTAAATAAAGGTGGGACAGATGCTGTACTAATTAAAATAAATTAGGTGTCTTAATCTTTAGAGATAATGTAATTAGTGTAATAGGTATTAATACCCAACTTTTTCAAAAATTCCTTGGTTTTATCCTTCAAACTTTTTCTACTCATAGATATATCATAATCAAACTCCCAATTTTTATTTTCTATCAATTTAGCAATTACCTCGGGGTGGGTTCCTTTAAAGCGATCAATAGCATTTACAAAATGTTCATATTCAAATTTAATTGACGTTTCCTCAAAATCTTTGGGTTTGCCAAATTCACCTTCGTAAAGCGAGTAAAAATTAGTTTGTTTTCTTTTTAAGGCTTCGGGTTCACGTGTCCATCCATAATGATATATGTAAGCGTCAATTGGCTTTACCCTTAATTTCTCATTGTCGTTTTTTCTAAACCCTTGTGCATCGCCATGAGAATAGAAGTTAGAATTGTTTTTTACGACACGTATTTCATGCGAATACCAATTCGATGAAGTAGCCACGTAATCATAAGATCCATAAAAATGTAGGTAGTTGAATAAGAGTCCGTCGACGCCTTTGTTGTTTTTGTATTTAAGCATGCCAGCTTTAATGTTGTCCAAATATTTTTCATGAACAACTTCATCGCCTTGAATGTAAAATGCCCAATCGATGTCTTTTGAGATATGTTCAAAAGCTTTATTAGTTTCAGCGGCTAAAACATGAACTTCATTTTTCGGATTCTCATCCCATACAGTTTGAATAATTCTAATCTTAGGCTCATTCATTCCCTGTATTAATTCTAATGTTCCGTCTTCACAATCTCCAATTGCAATTACAAATTCATCGCAAATTGGTAAAATTGATCGAATTGCCTCAACAATTGGATATTGATATAAAACTGCATTTTTAACAAAAGAAAATCCCGCTATTTTCATCGAAATAGAATAATATTTAGAATGTCAAAAGTACTTAAGTTTAGGCTATTATGCAGTAGTAGAACTATGCCTTTATTGTTTGCCTGTTTAATAGGGTTGTTCGGACTGTTTTATTATTTAATTTTAATATAGAGAAAACCTATAATAACATACAATATAATAATGTAAGTATATGCGGTAAAACCCTACTAATAAACTATATTTGTAAGCTATTTAGAATCATAACAGATAATGATACAAGTTTCAGAAACAGCGAAAAACAGAGTGGTAAGTCTCATGACCGAAGGTGGTTATGATGCTGCAAAAGACTATGTGCGTGTAGGTGTAAAAAGTGGAGGTTGCAGTGGTTTGTCATACGAATTGGATTTTGACAGAGAGATGAATGAAACCGACAAAGTTTTTGAAGACAACGACGTGCGCATTGTAGTAGATAAAAAAAGCTTTCTTTATTTGGTAGGAACTACGCTAGAATATTCTGGTGGTCTTAACGGTAAGGGCTTTGTATTTAATAATCCGAATGCACAACGAACTTGTGGATGTGGAGAGAGTTTTTCATTATAAATTGTTGATTATCTGTTGTTAATCAGCGTATTGAAAATTTATGGCATATACAGAAGAGGAATTAAAAAAAGAATTAGAAACCAAAGAATATGAGTATGGTTTCTATACTGATATTGAGTCAGATACCTTGCCAAAGGGACTCAATGAAGATATAGTTATTGCTATTTCTAAAAAGAAAGAAGAGCCAGAATGGATGACTGAATGGCGTTTGGAAGCTTTTAGGATTTGGGAAAAAATGGAAGAGCCAGAATGGGCTAATGTCAAATATGAGAAACCAGATTTTCAAGCTATCAGCTATTATTCAGCTCCTAAGTCGGCAGACCCTAATAAATCTTTAGATGATGTAGATCCAGATTTGTTGGAAATGTATCGAAAATTAGGAATTTCTGTTGATGAGCAAAAAAGGTTACAAAATGTAGCCGTTGATATTGTAGTAGATTCAGTTTCTGTTGCCACCACATTTAAAAAGACTTTAGCAGAAAAAGGAATAATCTTTATGCCAATTTCGGAAGCAATTAAGGAGCATCCTGAATTGGTTAAAAAATATATGGGGACGGTAGTGCCAAAAACTGATAATTTTTATGCGGCCTTAAATTCAGCTGTTTTCACTGACGGGTCATTTTGTTATATTCCAAAGGGCGTTAAATGTCCGATGGAATTATCTACTTATTTCCGAATTAACGAAGGTGGAACAGGTCAGTTTGAGCGCACATTGGTTATTGCAGATGAAAATAGTTATGTAAGTTATTTAGAAGGCTGTACAGCGCCTTCTAGAGATGAAAATCAGTTGCACGCGGCTGTAGTTGAGCTTATTGCGCTTGATGATGCAGAGATTAAATACTCAACGGTACAAAACTGGTTTCCTGGAGATAAAACTGGAAAAGGTGGCGTTTATAACTTCGTTACTAAACGTGGAATTTGCGAGAAAAATGCAAAAATATCATGGACGCAAGTTGAAACTGGATCTGCTGTTACATGGAAATATCCTTCATGTATTTTAAAAGGTGACAATTCAATTGGCGAATTTTACTCAATTGCCGTAACTAATAATTATCAGCAAGCAGATACAGGTACTAAAATGATACACCTTGGTAAGAATACCAGAAGTACCATTATTTCAAAAGGAATATCCGCAGGAAAATCACAAAATAGCTATCGCGGATTAGTGCAAGTTAATAGTAGGGCTGATAATGCTAGAAATTTTTCGCAATGCGATTCTTTATTGATGGGTAATGAATGTGGTGCACATACTTTCCCGTACATCGAAGTAAAGAATAAAACGGCGCAAGTTGAGCACGAAGCTACGACGAGTAAGATTGGTGAAGACCAAATTTTCTATTGCAATCAAAGAGGGATAAATACTGAAAAAGCAATTGCTTTAATCGTAAATGGTTTTAGTAAAGAAGTGTTGAATAAATTACCAATGGAATTTGCAGTTGAAGCGCAAAAACTGTTAGAAATTAGTTTAGAGGGTTCTGTAGGTTAGGAAATTGAGAATAATGAAAAAGTACTTTTTAATAGTATTAGTAGCTGTGTTAACATTTTCCTGCAAGGAAGCTAAAAAGGAAAATACCGATGCTACAACTTCAGAAGCTGCTGTTAAGCCTGAGGTAAAATTATACACTTTTAGTGGGGGTACTGTATTTGTAAATAATCTTGAAGTTTTCTCGCAAGACAAAGCTTATGAGGGGCAAACGAAGGAGTTTTCAGATGCTTTTTATGTAATAGAACATCCGAAAGGCAAATTAATGTGGGATGCCGGATTACCAGAGATGTTAGTAGGGCAGCCAGATTTTACAGATCCAAGTGGCACTTTTACGGTCTCTAGAAAAGATTCATTACTAAATCAGTTAAGTTCAATAAATATGTCTGTTGATGATATAGATTTTATTGCACTATCGCATACGCACTTCGATCATAGTGGGCATGCAAATGTGCTAAAGAATTCAACATGGTTAGTACAAGAATCAGAATATGATTTTATAACTAGTGACGAGAGTCAAAAGAATAATGCAGATAATTATAATGCAATAAAAGAATTAAACAATGTCCAAAAGCTGAAGGGCGATTTTGATGTGTTTGGTGATGGTTCTGTAGTTATAAAGTCAATGCCAGGACACACCCCAGGCCATCAAGTTTTATTTCTTGATTTGGCAAAAAATGGACCGACATTGTTAAGTGGAGATTTGTATCATATGTATGAAAGTAGGGAAAATAAACGTGTTCCTGTTTTTAACTCAGATGTGGATCAGACGCTGAAAAGTATGGATGCTTTTGAAGCCTTAGCAAAAGAAAAAAATGCTGAGGTCTATTTACAGCACCAAAAAGAAGATTTTGAAAAAATGCCAGTAGCGCCAAAATATTTAAATTAAAGTAAGATGTTGAAAATTAATGACTTGCATGCAAGTATTGAGGATAAAGAAATATTAAGAGGTATAAACCTTACTGTTAATGCAGGTGAAGTACATGCTATAATGGGGCCAAATGGTTCAGGTAAAAGTACGTTAGCTTCTGTAATTGCAGGAAAAGAAGAATTTGAGGTCACTCAAGGTTCAGTACTCTTAGATGGCGAAGATCTTGAAGATGATGCTCCTGAAGAAAGAGCTCATAAAGGTATTTTCCTTTCGTTTCAATATCCTGTTGAAATTCCAGGTGTATCCGTTACTAATTTCATGAAAACGGCAATAAATGAATCTAGAAAAGCTAGAGGATTAGCAGACATGCCTGCAAATGAAATGTTGAAACTTATCCGTGAGAAATCAGAATTACTAGAAATTGACCGTAAATTCTTATCACGTTCGTTGAATGAAGGTTTTTCTGGAGGTGAGAAAAAACGAAATGAGATTTTTCAAATGGCGATGTTAGAACCTAAACTAGCTATTTTAGATGAAACGGATTCTGGTTTAGATATTGATGCACTTCGTATTGTTGCAAATGGTGTAAACAAGTTGAAAAGTAAAGACAACGCAGTAATTGTGATTACGCATTACCAACGTTTACTTGAATATATCGTTCCAGACTTTGTACATGTATTACACAACGGAAAAATTGTGAAGTCTGGTGGTAAAGAACTGGCACACGAACTTGAAGAAAAAGGCTACGATTGGTTGAAACAAGAAGCTGCGGTTTAAAAAGTATGAAGTGAAAAAGTAATGAGTGAAGATTGCTTATTACCTAAAACTAATTACTTAATACTTAAAAAAAATGGATTTAAAAGAGAAGTTGATATCGTCCTTTATGGCGTTCGAGAATAATGTTGATGTAGAGCATCCAGTACATGACATACGTTCTAATGCAATAAAGAATTTTGAGGAAAAAGGGTTTCCATCTAAAAAGAATGAAGCTTGGAAGTATACTTCACTAAATAGTTTGCAAAAAGTAGATTTTAGTATTTTTCCGAAGGAAGAAAACAAAATTGAATATAACGATGTCAAGAAATATTTTATTCATGAGATAGACACCTATAAAATTGTGTTTATCGATGGTATTTATAGCTCTTATTTGTCTGAAACCACTCATGACGGCGTAGATATTTGCTTAATGAGTTCGGCATTAACAAAGCCGATGTACAAGCCAGTTATTGATGTATATTTTAATCAGGTGGCAGCTAAAGATGATTCATTAACATCATTGAATACGGCATTTAGTAAAGAGGGAGCTTTTATTTACATCCCAAAAAATAAAATGCCAAAGAAACCTGTTGAAATTGTACATTTTGCTACGGGTAATGAAGCAACTTTAATGTTGCAACCTCGAAACTTAATTATAGTTGAAGAAAATGCAGAATTACAGGTAATAGAAAGACATCAAAGCCTTACTTCTAACGAGGTTTTAACCAATTCAGTTACCGAGATATTTGCAGCGAAAAATGCAATTATTGATTACTATAAAGTGCAGAACAATGTTAGTACTGCCTCAATGATTGATAATACATATATAGATCAAAAAGATAAAAGCGTAGTAAAAGTGCATACGTTTTCGTTTGGAGGAAAATTAACACGTAACAATCTAAACTTTTATCAAAATGGTGAGTATATAGACTCAACGATGAAAGGTGTTACGATTTTAGGTGAAAAGCAGCATGTAGATCACCATACTTTGGTACATCATATTGAACCTAATTGTGAAAGTCATCAAGATTATAAAGGAATTTATGGAGAGCAATCAACTGGGGTGTTCAACGGAAAGATTATTGTGGATAAGATTGCACAGAAAACTAATGCTTTTCAAAAGAACAACAATATTCTAATAAGTGATAAAGCAACCATCAATTCCAAGCCTCAGTTAGAAATTTTTGCAGATGACGTAAAGTGTTCACATGGGTGTACAATTGGTCAATTAGATGAAGATGCGCTATTCTATTTGCAGTCTAGAGGTATTCCAGTGAAAGAAGCTAGAGCACTATTAATGTATGCTTTTGCCAATAACGTACTTGAAAGTGTACGTATTCCTGAATTAAAAGCTAGAATTAATAAGTTGATTGCCAAAAAATTAGGTGTAAATCTTGGATTTGATATTTAAAAATAGCAACTATAAAGGCATGTTTTTAAACGCTTTTTTGGTGTTTATTTTATTGAATATTATTCCGAAAGAAATTGGTGCTCAAGAGACTCGATTTGGTGTAAAAGGTGGTTTAAATTATTCTTCAATAGTTGGTGATTTAACCAATGGAATGAAGTTTAGACTCTCCGGTCATGGTGGCGTTTATCTGGAAGTAGACTTTTCTAACAAGTTCGCATTAAGACCAGAATTACTGTATTCTTCACAGGGATTTCAATTTAGTACCGATTTAAATGCCATTGAAAATCAGGGTGGTGGTGGAGATCAAAATGATTACCGAACTAACGTACAATTGAATTTTTTAACGGTACCCATTTTGGGGAAATTTGAAATGAATGATAAGTATTGGATCGAATTTGGACCCCAATTTGGATTTCTATTAAATCAAATAACTAAAAATAAAAATCTAGATGAATTGGATGGTGCGAATGCCACATCTAAAAGTAAAATTTCTGGTGATTTTCAATTAGATTATGGAGCAGCTGTCGGAGTCGGTTTTGTTTTAAGCGACCAACTTTCTATAACACCGCGGTTTTATATGGGTCTTCGTAATCGTCTTAATGGTTTAGGTGATAATATTCAGAATTATAACGCCTCCATACAGCTTTCAGTAAATTATTTATTTCGATGAAGTCTTAATTCACTAGCAGTATTGAAAGCGATAATAGTAGTATTTCACATAATTTTCACTGCTTAGTAAGTATCTTTACATTTCAAAAATTTGGCTATGTTTAATGTGCAAAAAATTCGAAAAGATTTCCCTATTCTATCAAGAGAGGTGAATAATAAGCCACTGGTTTATTTTGATAATGCAGCTACATCTCAGACGCCCATACAGGTAATTAATTGTATTGTAGATTATTACTCTAACTACAATGCAAACATACATAGAGGGGTACATTCATTGTCACAAGAGGCAACTGACAAATACGAACATGCAAGACAAAAAATTCAGAAGCATTTTAACGCAGCTAAGGCTAGTGAAATCATTTTTACATCAGGTACCACACATGCAATAAATTTGGTGGCGAATGGTTTTTCATCGCTCTTGAAAATGGGAGATGAAATAATTGTCTCGGCGATGGAGCATCATTCAAATATAGTGCCTTGGCAAATGTTATGTGAAAGAACGGGAGCTATTCTCAAGGTTATTCCGATGAATCAAGAAGGTGAATTGTTGCTAGATGTATATCAAAATTTACTTTCAGAAAAAACAAAATTGGTGTTTTGTAACCATGTGTCAAATGCGCTAGGTACAGTAAACCCTATTGAAGAAATTATCGAAAAGGCCCATAAAGTAGGAGCAGCAGTATTAATAGATGGAGCGCAAGCAGCTCCACATTTAGTAGCAGATGTTCAGGGTTTAAATGTTGATTTTTATACGGTTTCAGCGCATAAGGTTTGTGGGCCTACTGGTGTGGGAATTCTATATGGTAAAGAAGATTGGTTGAAAAGATTACCTCCCTATCAAGGAGGAGGTGAAATGATTACGGAAGTAACTTTTGAGAAAACTACATATGCAGAACTTCCACATAAATTTGAAGCAGGTACGCCTAATATTTGTGGTGGAATTGCTTTTGGTGCAGCTTTGGATTATATGAACGCTATAGGCTTCGATGCCATTGCAGCGTATGAGCATGAATTATTACAATACGCTACAGAGAAACTTTTAACAATAGATGGGTTGAAAATTTACGGAACAGCTAAGAATAAAACGGGAGTAATTTCTTTTAATATAGAAGGTTTGCACCCTTACGATATTGGTTCCATTTTAGATAAACTCGGAATTGCTGTACGTACAGGTCACCATTGTGCGCAGCCAATCATGGATTTCTATAAAATTCCAGGTACAGTTAGAGCTAGTTTTAGTTTTTATAACACTAAGGAAGAGGTAGATATCTTGGTTGAAGGTGTCAAAAGAGCCAAAAACATGTTACAGTAGCCAATTGTTATGATTACCTTAAAGAATTGATTGCCACTTATTCTTATTGTATTTTTGTTGAAAATTAATGCATGAAGATTAAAGAAATTCAGGAAGAAATTATTGATGAGTTTGCTATGTTCGAAGATTGGATGCAGCGCTATGAATATATGATAGAATTGGGTAAATCATTACCTCTTATTGACGAGCAATATAAAACAGATGATTATATAATTAAAGGCTGTCAAAGTAAAGTTTGGGTACATGCTAAACTTGATGGTGATAAATTGATTTTTACAGCAGATAGTGATGCAATAATTACTAAAGGTATAATCGCAATTTTAATTCGTACTTATAGCAATCAAACTCCTCAAGACATTATTGATGCAGATACAGCATTTATCGATGAAATTGGTCTTAAAGAACATTTATCACCAACTAGAGCAAATGGATTGGTAAGTATGATTAAGCAGATTAAATTGTATGCTATTGCTTACCAAACACAGTTAAATTAATATGGCATTTAAGTTATTGTCTTTTTTAGCGTCTATTTAGATGTATGCACTAACTTAATAGTAAAATAATAAAGAAAGATGAGCGAAGAAACTACAACCGTTGATACAGAAGAATTAGGAGAGAAGATAGTGCGGGTGCTCAAAACCATTTACGACCCAGAGATACCTGTAGATGTTTATGAATTAGGGTTAATTTATGATGTATTGGTTAATGAAGATAATGAGGTTAAAATTTTAATGACCCTAACTTCGCCAAACTGTCCGGTTGCGGAATCGCTGCCTGCAGAAGTTGAAGAGAAAGTGAAGTCCTTAGATTTGGTTAATGATGCTCATGTTGAGATAACTTTTGATCCACCTTGGACTCAGGAATTAATGAGCGAAGAAGCAAAGCTTGAGCTAGGTTTTCTTTAAATAAATTAAAATTCTCTCTTTAGAATGGCTGAAGAAATAATTAATCGCGTTGCGCAAAGTAAGCTTATCACTTTTAATCTTGAAGATTATTATGTTGAGGGTAAGAGGATGCAGCTAGATATTAAAGACTGGTTGTATGAGGGTGTTATTGTCAAAGAAAAGGAGTTTCGTAACTATATTTTGGAACATAATTGGGAACAATATGAAGAAGCTTTTGTTGCTTTATATTGTTCTAGTGATGCCATAGTGCCTGGTTGGGCTTTCATGTTAGTAACTGCATATATTCAGCCTTTTGCTAATAAAGTTGTGCAGGGTGATTTAGAATCATTAGAAGATTCAATATATCAAGAAGAACTACAAAATCTTGATTTTTCAAAATATAAAGACAAACTAGTTATTATTAAAGGATGCAGTAATAAGCCTGTTCCTGCAAATGCTTATATACAAGCCACAATGTTGCTAAGGCCAGTTGCTAAATCAATAATGTATGGAGAAGCGTGCTCAGCAGTGCCGCTATTCAAGAGAAAATAGATGTTTTTTGTTTCAGAATAAGTGACTATTTGTATTTTTGTGTGTCATAACTATAAACAAAGAAAACTAAACATTTTAAAATGAAAAAAGTAGTATTTACCCTCGTTGCCACTTTAACTTTTATGGCAGTTTCAGGTCAAACAGTAGAAGAGTTGAAAACGGAGCAAGCAGCTAAAAAAGATTCAGTTGCAGATATTCAAGGTAGAGTTGATGCCCTACAAGGTCAAATAGATGCCTTCCCTGGATGGAAAAAAGGTGCTTTTGGTACTATTGGTGCAAATTTATCTGGTTTTAGTAACTGGTACTCACAAGGAAAACCAAATAATTCTTCTGGTAACATTGGTGTTACTATAAATGGTTTCGCGAATTTAGACCGTGATAAATTCTTCTGGAGAAATTCTGGTAACATTAACCTACAATGGGTTAAGTTAGATAATAAAGATATTGATACTGATGATGATAGTTTTAGTGGAACTACAGATGTATTCACAATAACTTCATTATACGGTAGAAAATTAAGTGACAAATTTGCTATTTCAGGTCTTGGTGAGTATAGAACTACCATTTTAGACAACTTTAATGATCCTGGATATTTAGATATTGGTTTTGGTGCTACGTGGACACCAATTACTGATTTAGTAGTTGTTATACATCCTTTAAACTACAATTTTGTTTTTGCTAAAAATGATGCAGTTTATGAGTCTTCATTAGGTGCTAAAATAGTAGCAGATTATACAAGACAAATTGGAGCGGTTAATTTTAAGACTAACTTTTCAACCTTTCAAAGTTATAAGAGTAGTGACCTTTCTAACTGGACATGGATTAATTCTTTCGGCTATACAATATGGAATGGTATCGGTCTTGGTTTTGAGTTTGGTTTAAGAAATAACAAACAAGAAGCGCTTGATTATGCTATAAATAAGGCACCTGCTGCAGAGCTGGATCCTAATGCTACATTTGACAGCATTGATAACGATATTCAATCTTATTGGTTATTTGGATTGAATTATGCTTTCTAAGAAAAGAATATAATATTTTATATAATAAAACGTCCCGCAATATGCGGGACGTTTTTGTTAAGTAGGATACATTAAATTTGGTTGCACAGTTGCCTATTCTTAATTTTTGCCAAACCTAGGCGTGGTTTTAATCGCAAAATGGTTAATTAATATGAATTGGAACAAACACTAAATCTCAAATACAATTCAAAATTAGATTTCGAGTGCTTCTTAAAGTAATTTTTGTTGTCAACATTTAAAAACCTGTTGCAAACTCCGTTAAAAAGCTCATTTTAATCGATTAAATCCATAAATTAGAAATATTTATAATAAAAACACCCCGACATTTTTGTCGGGGTGTTTTAAAGTAGGTTTGGTCTAAATTGGTTTGTTGGTTAAGTTCCTAGTTGGGGAAAAAGGCGCTTGTATATCGTTTTAATTATAATCTAGATAAGCTATCATTTAATTACAATGTAAATGTATGGTGCTTTTTAAAATGGACTAAATTATTGTTGTGTAGACAGGCTAAAATGTTGTGAAAAATACGAACGTCCAAGTTTCTTCGATGAATTACATAGATCAGGTATTTTTTTATAATTAATGAGTAGTTACTGAATAACATTTTTTAAGAATTGAACTTAGACAGAAAAAAAAAGTCCCTTTAAGTAAGGGACTTTTTTTTTGAGGTTAAGTAGATTTTGAATAAGTAGTTTTTATATTTTAAAGTTCCGATTTGGGGAAAAAGGCGCTTTTGGTTTTGTTTAATGTATTTGCTTTATTTGGGGTAAAGCCTAATACTTAATTACACTGTAAATGTATGGTAGTATTAGGTTATGACTAAATTATTGTTGTGAACCAAGCTTATATTGTTGTGTAATATATGAACGGTCATTTTCTTCGATAAAATGCATATAAAAGTCTGATAATGTATTAGTTAAAATTATTATTTCATAAGTATTAATATAAAAAAAGCCCCTAAAAGGGGCGTTTTTTATTTGATAAGTAGGGTTTCGTAAGATTGGGTCTTACTTTAAGTAGGTTAAAAGTCGGGCTTTAGGGAAACCGTCATTTTTTTTGGTCAAGTTCAGAGTTCGATTTGGGGTCAACACTATCACTTAATTACATTGTAAATATATGGTGGAATTTGAATTTCGTTAAATAATTGTTGTGAACTATACGCCAAATGTTGTGAAAAATATGAACGGTAAATTTCTTCGATGAAACACACTAACTTACTTCATATGATTATTGATATTCGTCTAAGTTTTCAGGATAAAGAAAATTATTATAAGGAAAACGAGTTACATGAATGTCCCTTACCTCACGATATACTCGAGTTCTAAATTCATCTAAATTTTCTTTGTTGAGCGCAGAAATAAATAAGGCACGATCACCAATTTTCTCCATCCAGGTCTTTTTCCATTCATCAATAGTAAAATGGATGTTACCTCTTTCTGTTATTAAATCATCTTCGTCAATAACTTCATGTTCATATTGGTCTATTTTGTTAAAGACCATGATCGTTTTCTTGTCAGCACTTTTTATTTCGGCCAAAATCTTATTTACGGATGCAATATGTTCTTCAAATTGAGGGTGTGAAATATCTACAACATGCAATAATAAATCTGCTTCGCGAACTTCGTCTAAGGTGCTTTTGAAGCTTTCTACTAATTGAGTTGGTAGTTTGCGAATAAATCCTACAGTGTCACTAAGTAAGAATGGAAGGTTGCCAATCACTACTTTTCTCACAGTTGTATCTAGTGTAGCAAAAAGTTTATTTTCAGCGAACACATCACTTTTGCTAATTACATTCATTAGTGTTGATTTGCCAACATTGGTATATCCAACTAAAGCAACTCTAACCAATGCGCCACGATTGCCACGTTGTGTTTCCATTTGCCGGTCAATCTTTTGTAATTTTTTCTTGAGTAACGAAATACGATCACGAACAATACGCCTATCTGTTTCAATTTCAGTTTCACCAGGACCACGCATTCCAATTCCCCCTTTTTGTCGCTCTAAGTGTGTCCAGAGTCCTGTTAGTCTTGGTAAAAGATATTCGTATTGCGCTAGCTCTACTTGAGTTCGTGCATAGCTTGTTTGTGCGCGTTGTGCGAAAATGTCCAAAATTAAAGTTGTTCTGTCAAGAATCTTACACTTTAATATTTTTTCTATATTTTTTTGCTGAGCTGGGGTAAGCTCATCATCAAAAATTACTGAGCCTATGTCATGTTCTTTCACATAAGATTCAACTTCTAGCATTTTACCACTACCTATTAATGTCTTTGGGTTGGGCACATCCATACGTTGTACAAAACGCTTTGAGACTTCCCCACCGGCAGTGTAAGTCAAGAATTCAAGTTCGTCTAAATACTCACTTACTTTTTCTTCACTTTGCTCCTTATTGATAACACCTATCAATATGGCTTTTTCATATTCTATTGTTTTCTTCTCTAGCATACCTAATTATCTGCTGCAAATCTAATCAATACCTCGGATTTCGTACTTTTACAGACTATCAAATACTAATGAATAGATGTTTTTATCATTTCTAAAGCGAAAGAAGCCTAATTCGCTTAGTACTATTGCCTTTTATAACCTCGAGAATCTATTCGATACTAAAAGTGATACAGGTACTTTAGATGATGATTTTACGCCAAGAGGTTTTAAAAAATGGTCTGAGAAGCGGTATAAGCGTAAATTATACAAGTTAGCTAAAACGATTTCAGAAATAGGAAAAAATTCTTCTGATAGTCCACCAGTATTAGTAGGTGTTGCTGAGGTTGAGAACGAAACAGTGGTACAAGATTTAATTGATACCGAGCCTTTACGTGAAATTGATTATGGTTTTGTGCATTATGAATCACCTGATGAACGCGGTATTGATACGGCATTAATTTATCATAAAGCTAGTTTTAAGGTTTTACATTCAGAACCTATCACTTTGTTGTTAATTGAAAAAAATGGAGTACGTGACACTACCCGTGATATACTTTATGTAAAAGGGGAGCTTAATGGTGAGGAGCTGCATGTTTTTGTTAATCATTGGCCATCTAGACGTGATGGAGGTGAAGAAACGGATTTTAAAAGAGTCAAGGCTGCCGAGACCCTTAAAGAATTTATGTCTCGAATAGAAATGAAAACTCTTGAGCCAAATTATATTGTGATGGGTGATTTTAATGATGGTCCATTCGAGAAAAGTATTACTACTTTAAAGGAGGATACCACATTGTATAATCCCATGGAGAAGCTATTAACTGATGAAAGAGGTAGTGCAAATTACAAACGGTCATGGTCTTTATTTGATCAAATTCTATTCTCTCATAATTTCTTTAATTATGAAAAAGGCACGCATAGTTTTGCACATGCTAATATTTTTGATGAAAAATACTTAAAGGAGTTAAAAGGCAAATACTCAGGAACTCCTTATCGAACCTATGTAGGTCGTAAATATATTGGGGGTTATAGCGACCACTTTCCAGTGTATATTCAGTTAAAATATAATAAGTAACCGGGGTATTTTTAGTTAACCGAAAGTAGGCTAACATCAAAAATAAGTACTGAACCACCAGGAATTCCTCTAGAATCTGCACTACCATAACCTAAATGAGAGGGAACTAATAGAATACCGTTTCCACCTTCTTTAAAATACGTTATGCCTTCTGTCCAACCCTTAATAACATTTTGTAAGCCAAACGAGATTCCTTCTGAATCACTTTGGTCAAATACAGATCCATTAAGATAATAGCCTTTGTAAGCAACAGTTACATTTGAACTAGATGTAGGTTGTTCACCTGCGCCAGGGTTGTTTATTACATAATGTAGTCCGGTGGCACTCTTTTGAGCGGTTAAATTGTTTTCGGCGATATAGGCAATAATATCTTGTTCATTTTGGACTGTATAGTCGATTTGCTCAGTTTTCTTATCATTAGCGCATGAGAAGCAAATAAGTATAATTAAGAGGGAAACAGCGTATTTCATAGTAGGAAATTATTTTTTTGATGACAAATATAGAAAAGCAATACCTTTTATAAAGGAATAGCGTTTTTTTTTAAATGCTATAATAAATTAGACGTGTCTTATTTCATCTGCTGCTAATATAGGTTCGTTTCGTAAACGCAGCAGTACCTGTGCAACGGCAATAGTGTCTTTTTCGCAGTAGTTTATAATGCGATCAATACCGTCTTCTTCATAAAACACATCGCGCACTTGACTTCCATCTATATCGTCTTTCGGAGAGGGAATACCGAGTACCTTTGTCATTAATTTTAGGGAGGTGTAGTTTTTATAGTCGCCAAACTTCCATAAATCCATAGTGTCTAAATGGGCTACTTCCCAAGGTTTTTTTCCAAATAAATCTAGTTTGTACGGTAATTCAATACTGTTTATTATCATTCGTCGCGCAATATATGGAAAGTCGAATTCTTTGCCATTATGCGCACAGAGTAGATGTCGTGTTCCGCTAAAATGAGTGATAATTAAATTTTTAAATTCCTTAAGGAGTTTTATTTCGGTTCCATGAAAAGTAGTTACTCTAAAGTTTCTGTCACTTCCTTCGTATTTAAAGTATCCGACAGAAATGCAAACTATTTTACCAAATTCAGCCCAAATCCCAGCCCTATCATAAAACTCTTCAGCAGTGAATTCATCTTTACGTTGGTATTGTGTTTTGTGTTGCCAGAGCGATTTGTATTCATCATCAAGCTCATCAAAACCTTCTTTTTGCGGGACGGTTTCAATGTCTAGAAATAGAATATGCTCTAAATTGAGTTTTTGCAACATCAGTTGTTTTTGTAATTTTTTTTAGAAAATCTTGCAAAACAAGATACAAAATTTGTACTGTGAAATGTTAAGTTGGTTCGCTTAGTTACATTTTTCTGTCGATGAAACAAAGTTAGTTTTAGTCAAAATTTCGAATTATGGGTAAACTGCCAGTACCGACTATGTGGTCTGTAATAGGTCAAACGTTTTTTATAATAAACAATGCGAATGCTATGTAAAACAGCATTTTTTCGATGAACGGCAACTATTTGAAAATTATTTAAGTCCGAAAATTAGTTGCAAACTGAGCGGTTGGTTATAATTAAAAAAGTGATTGTTGTTTTACGGGACTTTCGTGCTCTAGAAGCCATTTTTTGCGGTGTAAGCCACCAGCATACCCAGTTAAAGAACCATCACTACCAATAATTCTATGGCAGGGAACAATAACCCAAAGCGGGTTTTTACCATTTGCTGCCGCCACAGCTCGAATAGCTTTTACGTCACCTAAAGTTTTAGATAAATCTAAATATGAAGTTGTTTTACCGAATGGGATATCTGAAAGTGCTTTCCATACCCTTTGTTGAAAATCTGTTCCTTGCGGGTTTAATTCTAAATCGAAGTTTTGTCTGTTACCTTCAAAATATTCATTTATTTGGTAAACAGCATCTTCTAAAACTTCGGGAATTACATCTGTAATAGTTTCCTTATTATTTAAGATAGTAATCGATTGAAGTCCATCGGCATCACCAAGAATTTTTGCAATACCCAGTGGAGTATGAATAAAGGCGGTTTCCATTATTCTTTTTTATTATCCTTTTCAATATTAACAGAACGCTCTCTAAGCTCCCAATTCTTACGTGCTAATTGCTGTAAATCTGCTACATTATCGCTCTCGTCCATTATTTCAAGACCTAATAAGGTTTCTATAACATCTTCTGTGGTTACAATTCCACTTACAGAACCATATTCGTCAACTACTAGAGCAATGTTTTCTCTTTTCGCAATTAGTGTATCAAACAATTCAGGTATTGGCGTGTTTCTATCTGTTATAAGTAAATCACGTCGAATTTCGCCTAAAGGAGTATCTCCATTTTCATGAACTAATTCCTCTAGAATATTATCCTTAAGAACATAGCCCGTAATATGGTCTACCTTTTCATTAAATACCGGAATTCTCGAAAAACGCATTTTTGGGTTTTCATCAAAATACTCACGAATACTTTGACTTTCTGATGCTATTTTCATAACTGTACGAGGTGTCATCACATCTTTGACTTTTACCTCATCAAAACGCAAGAGATTTTTTATTATAGTAGATTCAGATTGTTCGAAAACACCTTCTTCATGAGCGATATCGGCCATGGCACTAAAATCATCTCTGCTAAGAACGCTACCGTGGTGCCCTTTGCCACCAACCAGTTTAGTGAACAATTGTAATATCCAAAGTAATCCGGTCCATTTTAAGATTAAGACCATTATTTTTAAAGTTTTAGCCGTAAAATTGGCTAATTGCCTCCAATATGTTGCCCCAATGGTTTTTGGTATAATTTCTGAAGCTACCAAAATTAAGATGGTCATGATTGTTGAAACCACCCCTACCATAAGGTCTTCGGTAAATTCAATTCCAAAAAAGGATCTCGTAGAATTTCCATAAAGTTCAACATATGCAACTTTAGCTTGTACGCCCACTAGAATTGCACCCACTGTATGTGCGATGGTATTCAATGTTAAAATAGCAATTAGTGGTTTGTCGACGTCCTTTTTAAGTTCTTCGAGGGTTTCCGCATAGGCTTTGCCTTCTTTTTTCTTGATATTGACGAAAGTTGGGTTGATGGTAAGTAGGACTGCTTCTAAAATGGAACAGAGAAATGAGAAAAATATAGAAACAATTGCGAAAAAGATCAGCAGACCCATATGGTGGTTTTAAGGCACAAATTTACTAAGAAAAATGCTAATTCAAATTACTATCTTCAGCCTTGTAAAATACAGAATTCAAAGCAGTTCTAATGTTTAAGCTATAAAGGTTTCGATGGTCTCTTGATGGGTTTACTCGATTAGAAAGAAATATGAAAACCATTTCATTTTTTGGGTCGGCCCAAATAAAAGTTCCTGTAAAGCCAGAATGCCCAAAACTATTGGCACTAGCTTGTGGAGCTGGGTAGGCATCTTTAAGTTCTTGTTCCGAATTATCCAATAATGGTTTGTCGAAACCTAGTCCTCTTCTATTTTCGTTTTCGGGGTATTGTACACGAGTAAACTCTTTTAGGGTTGCCTCCTTAAGATATCTTTTGCCGCCGTAAACTCCGTTATTCATATACATTTGCATTAAACGTGCTAGGTCTTCAGCAGTAGCAAATAACCCGGCATTACCAGAAATGCCACCCATTAAAGCAGCGTTTTCATCATGTACCCAGTCCCTTGTAAGGGTATGTCTAAATATAGTATCCGATTCTGTTGGAACGATTTTATTTGGAAACCCTCTTTCTTTCGGATTAAACCCCATTGTAGTATTACCTAAAGGGTCATAGAAATTTGCTCTCAAATAGGCCGAGTATTCTATCCCCGTTATATTCTCGACTATCTGTGGGTACAGTAAAAATGTAAGTCCCGAATATTTATATTTTTTTTCATCTGAGACAGTAGATTTGTTTATTTCGCGATAAATCTTCTTTTTAAAACGATTGCTGATGTACAAGTTTTCATAAGCATGGCTGTTATATTTTGTACTTGGATGATTGTTTACCCAACGTTTTTTAAGCTTGCCATTCTTTTTAATTATTTCGTTTAAGAAGATAATATATGGTGTTAACCCAGCCTGATGCGCTAAAACCTCGCGAACGGTCAAATCTTTTTTATCAGTTTTCTTCTGCCATGGCTTCCAATAGGTACTAAAGGGTTTGTCTAATTCGATTTCACCTTCATCATATAATTTCATTAAAGCAGGTAAAGCTGCTGTAACTTTGGTAACAGATGCTAAATCATAAATGTCATTTAAGGCAACAGGTTGAATACTGTCGTAGGTGTGAAAACCGTAAGCTTCGTGAAAAATAATTTTACCTTTTTTAGCAACTAATAATTGGGCCCCTGGGAAAGCTTCTTTTTCTATGCCAAGGGTCATTATTGAATCAACCTTTTGATAAATGTAGGCCGAATCAAGGCCTACTTCAGATGGAAATCCTTGTGTGAGTTCATCGGATAATCCTATGTTTAATGAGGTGTTTGCTCCTTCTTGGGCAACAAGGCTAAATGACAATAAACCAATTAGTATAAAAATTATTTTATTCATTTGTATAACATTTTAGTAAAAATTGTAAGTGAGTTTAAATAAACCTACCCAAGCAACTTTACTACATCTTTAGCAAAATAACTAGCTATAATGTTAGCACCTGCTCTTTTAATCGCGTGCAATTGTTCCATCATAACAGCATCATGATTTAACCATCCTTTTTCAGCCGCCGCCTTCAGCATGGCGTACTCTCCAGAAACTTGATATACCGCAACTGGAACATCAAAAGTGTTCTTTATATCTCGAACAATATCTAAATAGCAAAGTCCGGGCTTTACCATTACAATATCGGCACCTTCTTCAATATCCATTCTGGTTTCACGTATAGCTTCTTCGCGATTGGCAAAATCCATCTGATAGGTTTTTTTATCCTTTGGAATATCAACTAAATCTACGGGAGCAGAATCTAAAGCATCTCGAAAGGGGCCATAAAAAGCACTTGCATATTTTGCGCTATAGCTCATTATGCCGGTGTCCAATAAGCCTTCAGTTTCTAAAGATTCTCGAATAATTTGAATTCGACCATCCATCATATCACTTGGAGCAACGATATCGGCGCCAGCAAGAGCATGAGAAACACTCATTTTTGCTAAAAATTCAGCAGATGCATCATTCAATACTTTGCCATTTTCAATAATTCCGTCATGTCCATAAATAGAATATGGATCTAAAGCCACATCTGTCATTACCAACATATCTGGGCATGCATTTTTAACGGTCTTAATAGCTAATTGCATTAAGCCGTTTGCATTTAAAGCTTCTTTGCCATAATTGTCCTTTAGGTTATCGGGTACTTTTACAAAAAGTAAAACAGCACAAAGTCCCATATTCCATAATTCTTTGACTTCTTTTTCTAAGTTATCAAGACTCAAACGATAATAGTCCGGCATGGAGGCGATTTCTTCGCGAACGCCTTTACCTTCTACTACAAAAAGGGGCACTAAAAAATCATTGGGAGTTATTACAGTTTCACGTACTAGATTTCGAATAGCTTCGTTACTTCTTAGTCTGCGGTTTCTTCTTAAAGGATACATAGTTATTTTTATAGTATAAATTTACTCATTCCCGTTAGTTTTAGCGGTATCTGAATTATTTTTCATCTCATTCTGGCATTCAATAATCTCTTCTAATGCTCGCCCAAGATTTTGGGTAGCCCAGAGTCCTGTATCCTTTTTTAATTTATTGGCGTTTTGGTCGCTATCAATATATTTTCGAATAGAAGTAATAAGCGGGTCTTCAAGCGATTCAATTTTTAATATTGATTGGCCTCCAGGAATACTATAATCATCTTCATAATCGTAACAAAAGACTAAAACGCGATCACCTTTTTGTAATCCAGATTCATTAAAACAATCCGATTTAAAAAACTTTTGTGTGGTATATGTATTGGTGCCAATTTCTTTGATTTTATAGACTTTGTCAATTGCTACAATTCCATTTTGAGAGGTATATAATGGTCCGGCATCTTCAGTGGTATTATCTATTTGCTTAACTATACCAGTAAAAACCAGTGAAAGCTCTTCGCCACAATTGCCAATAAAAGGTCCGGATTCTGGCCACCAATAGGTATAGCCAACATTTAGAGTGTCTGGAGTGAAGATGATTTCCAATTCACTTTTACCTTTTTTCGATTGACATCCAATTAGGAGTAGGCCAAAGAATGTAAAAACTAAGACATTTTTAAATGATATCATGTTGCCAAACCTAAGTATGTCCAATGTTTATTTTCTTTTTTAAAGGCTGATTTTTCATGAATGATTTCTAATTTGCCGTTCGCGTAATAATAAGCATCGAAAGTTACAGTGCCTTGATCATCATGTTCTTTACCTTTTGTTTTGGCTGTAACCTCAAGTTTAACCCAGGTTACGGATTTTGCCCATTTTATGATTGCTTTTTTATCTTTTAGTGGTCTTGTTGATGAATGATGACTTTTCATTAAATAGTTGCCATCCGCCAATACAAAAGCTGAATATCTTGACCGCATTAATTGTTCTGCTGTCGTTGCATTATTAATGTTTGAATGAACCTTTCCACAGCATTTAGAATACTCATCCGGTAAGCCACAGTAACATTTATTCATGTTTAAAGTTCTTCGTTTTTAGACTGCTTCATTTTAGCAATCTCTTTGAGCCGTTCTTTACGAGTATTTTGCTCCTTTTTTAGCTTAGCTTTTTTTCTATTTAGCAGCTTTGTATGCTTCGCTTTATTGACGGTGTTTTTTGCTTTTCCTTTTTTAGCCATATTACCTTCTATTATCCGTCTCCTATCAATTTATAAAATCCAATCTCTCGGATTTTGAAGAACTTCAATTAATCGCGACTCTTCACTATCTTTTTCCGGATGATAGTTATAGCGCCATTGCACATGAGACGGCAGACTCATTAAAATACTTTCGATACGTCCATTTGTCTTGAGTCCGAATAAGGTTCCTTTATCGTGAACAAGATTAAACTCAACATAACGACCTCGTCTAATTTCTTGCCAATCGCGTTGAACAGGAGTATAATCTAATTCCTTTCTTTTTTCAACAATTGGGGAATAAGCCTCTAAGAAACTGTCACCTACTTCAGAAACAAAATCGAACCAATTTTGCATCGACATTGCATCAGTTGCTTTGCAATAATCGAAAAATAGTCCGCCAATACCTCTGCCCTCATTTCTATGTGAATTATAAAAATAGTCATCGCATTTCTTTTTATAAGTGGGGTAGAAATCGGGATTATGTGCATCGCAGGCTTTTTTGCAAACCGAATGAAAATGCGTAGCGTCTTCATCAAAAAGGTAATAAGGAGTTAAATCTTGTCCGCCACCAAACCATTGATCTACGATGTTTCCTTTTTTGTCATACATTTCAAAATAGCGCCAATTAGCATGAACAGTCGGCACCATTGGATTTTTGGGATGAATTACTAAGCTCAGTCCGCAAGCAAAAAAATCTGCATCTTTAACACCAAAATAGTTCTGCATACTTTCTGGTAAAGAACCATGAACAGCAGAAATATTTACACCACCTTTTTCAAATACGGCACCGTTTTCTATAACTCTGGAAAGACCACCGCCACCTTCTGCGCGTGTCCATTTATCTTCTTTGAATTTAGCTTGTCCATCAATCTCTTCAAGTTTTGAGGTGATTTGATTTTGTAATGTTTGGATGTAAGCGTAGAATTTATCTTTCATTTATATAATTCATAAAGTTCCATATCTAACGGTGCCTCGTTAGGTGGGGTATGTTCGTTTTTTAATGTTTGCTTCCAAATATAACCACATTTTTCAGCCACTTTTATACTTGCACTATTAGATTCATGAACAATTATTTGTAATGATAAGAGCGATAAGTGATTAAAAGCATAGTCGGAAAGGTGTTTTACTGCTTCTGTTGTAATTCCTTTTCCAGCGTATTGATAGTCGATACAGTAGGCAAGTTCTGCCTGTTTTTTAATCCAATCTAGTTCCTTGATATAAATAAGGCCGATAACTTTACGATCATTTTTTGATTTTAAAACGAAAAGAAATTCTTCTTTTTTGTGGAACTGCTTTACTTTTTTCTCAACGAAATATTTCGATAAATCAGGGGTTAGATTTTGTTCTAATGTTTTAGGGAAATAGCGTTTAAAACGTTCAGAATTTACAGTCATTAAATCACAAATACGCCAAGCATATTTTTCATTAATGCTATCGATACTGTAATTTTCGAACGAAACAATCACTTTGTAATTATTTTATACCCAAAAGTATTTTATCAATATTTATAGGGGTTTGTATTCTTTTACCGCATCTATAAATGCTTTGGCATTTTCAACAGGAATATTTGGAAGTATACCATGACCTAAATTTACAACATACTTGTCTTTGCCAAATTCATGAATCATTTGGGTAACCATTTTTTTTATTTCCGCTGGCGGAGAAAGTAATCTAGCTGGGTCAAAATTCCCTTGTAGTGTTATGTTGCCTCCTGTAAGGTATCTGGCATTTCTTGCTGAGCATGTCCAATCTACACCCAGTGCAGCTGCACCTGATTTTGCCATATCACCTAAAGCAAACCAACAACCTTTTCCAAAAACGATTACTGGAGCTTCATCTTTAAGAGCATCAATAATTTGTTGAATATATTTCCAAGAAAACTCTTGATAATCAATTGGAGAAAGCATGCCACCCCATGAATCAAATACTTGAACAGCATTTACCCCTGCTTTTACTTTCGCTTTTAAGTAAGCAATAGTAGTATCTGTAATTTTCTGTAATAATTGATGAGCTGCATCCGGTTGTGTAAAACAAAATTCCTTAGCCTTGTCAAAAGTTTTACTGCCTTGTCCTTGTACGCAATAACAAAGAATAGTCCATGGAGAGCCAGCAAAACCTATAAGCGGTACTTCATCGTTCAATTTTTCTTTGGTGGCTTTAATAGCCTGCATAACATAGTCTAACGAATCATTAACATCGGGAACAATTGCATTTTCTACGTCTTTTTGAGTGCGAATAGGGTTGGGTAAGTACGGTCCGAAATTAGGTTTCATTTCAACCTCAATATCCATTGCTTGTGGAATTACTAAAATATCAGAAAATAAAATGGCAGCATCCATACCGTATCTTCGGATGGGTTGAACTGTAATTTCTGATGCTAATTCTGGCGTTTGGCATCTTGTGAAGAAATCGTATTTCGCTTTGATTTCCATAAACTCAGGGAGGTAACGTCCAGCTTGGCGCATCATCCAAACAGGAGGCCTTTCAACTGTTTCACCTTTTAGTGCTCTAAGAAATAAATCGTTTTTAATCATATCGTGTAAATAGCTTTTAGCTGCTAGCTATTAGCATCCTCATTAATAAAATCTATTAAACTTTCGACTGTAGGTATTTTAGCTACTCGTACATTTTTAAAGTTTTTTCTAGCTTCTGTTGCGGTAGTTTCACCAATGCAATAGGCTATTTTGTCAGCCTTGTTCAAAGTTAAATAACTTTCAACTGCAGACGGACTGCAGAATATAACAGCTTTTATGCTGTCATTGAGAACCCGTGCAGCGTATTTCGTTTCATAAATAATGAGCTCATTTACTTGAATGTTATTTGCCTCCAATACTTCTGACAACTCGTCTCTTCTAATATTACTACAGAAATAAGTTACTTCTATACCTTCAATAAAATCCACTAAATATGCAGCCAATTTTTTTGCATTTCGCTCACTGTGTTTAACAGGCCCAATACGTTTTTCTATTAAACGCTTTGTTTTTCTGCCTACACAATAGATATTTTTAAATTGTAATTCTTCGGCTGAAATGTTTTTTAACAGAGCGTCTACAGCATTCTGACTTGTAATTACAACATTTTGGTATTCTTGCTTCAAGGTTGCTGCAGAAAGACGATTCGGACTAATCTTTATAAAGTCTTCAGAGTCAATATTTAATTTATCATTCACGCGACTTTGTTGGTCGTGCGTCAGTTTTTTTGTTGAGAAGATAGTGGCTTCTGCACCATTATCTTTTAATGTGGCTTTTTGCATTTCGCTCATTACGCGTTTTCCACCTCTACTTAATATACTATTTGCGCAATCGATACCAAGGTTTTCGTGTTTACCAACAGGAGCACTTAATTCAGCTTCAAGCTTTTTACCACCGTCAACACTTAACAAAACACCTTTTAACGTAATTTCATTTTCTTCAGAAATTTTTGCAAGTGCCCCAATTGGAGCAGTGCAACCCCCTTCTAATTTATTTAAAAAGTCACGCTCAAGTTTTGTACAGATTTCAGTGGGTTCGTGATTTAGCGAAGCACAAGCTTCAAGCACAAATTCATCATCATGCATTGCCACAACCATCACAGTGCCTTGTGCAGGTGCTGAAATCATCCAACTGAGACCAATAGTATTTTCGGGTTCAATACCGATACGTTCTAATCCGGCAGCAGCGAAAATAGCGCCGTTCCATTCGCTATCGTTTAATTTTTGCATTCGTGAATTAACATTTCCGCGCAAATCTACTAGTGAATGCGTAGGGTACCTGTTTAGCCATTGTGCTCTTCTTCTAAGGCTACCTGTTGCAATTGTAGCATCGCGGTGTCCGAGGAATTCTTCGTTATTTTTATAGACTAAGATATCGAAATGGTTACCCCTTTCTAGTACAGCGGCTTGCACAATACCTTGAGGTAAAACCGTTGGAACATCTTTCATAGAATGAACGGCGATATCAATTTCACCTTTGAGCATAGCAACATCGAGTGTTTTTGTAAACACGCCTGTAATGCCTAGTTCATGAAGTGGTTTGTCTAGAATTAAATCGCCAGTAGATTTCACCGCGATTATTTCGGTGACATAGCCAAGTTCATTTAATTTATTCTTAACGGTGTTTGCTTGCCATAAGGCTAGTTCGCTATCGCGAGTGCCAATGCGTATGGTTTTACTCATTTGCTGTGGTAACAGGATCAAGTTCTAGTTGAAATACTTTTTGAATAAGTTCTAAGCTTGTATCGGAATCAACGTTATCGCCTTTAAGATGGTTGGCGAATTGTTTGGTAATTTTTTGAATGATACGACCAGAAATAACATCAGCTTGTTGTGCATCAAAATCAGTTCTTTTTTTCGACTGATAATCGAGCTCTTCATCTTTCATCGTATTAAGCTTTTGTTTTAAAGCTTTGATTACAGGAGCAAATTTTCGGGTTTCTAGCCACTGGCTAAATTCACCTTTCACTTCCTTGATTATGGTCTCTGCATGAGGTACAAAAAGTTTTCTACGCTCTAGCGTTTCATCTGTCATTTGCGAAAGATGATCCAAATGAATAAGCGTAATATTTTCTAATTCAGAAACATCATCTGAGACGTTTTTAGGAATAGAAAGATCCAATATTAATAGCGGTTTCTTATTGTAGATTAATTCTTTAGAAATCGTTGGTGATTGTGCGCCAGTTGCAACAATCAAAACATCAGAATTACGTATTTCGGTTTGAAGGTCTCCATAATCTTTAACCACCAAATTAAATTTACCAGCAATTTTTTCTGCCTTGTCTTTGGTTCTATTAATTAAAGTGATATGGTTGTTCTTCGTATGTTTTATTAAGTTTTCACAGGTATTTCTTCCTATTTTGCCGGTACCAAATAACAAGATGTTTTTCTGCGAAATATCAGGAATGTTTCTAAGAATATATTGAACAGAAGCAAAAGCAACAGAAGTAGCACCTGAAGATATTTCGGTCTCGTTTTTAATGCGTTTACTTGCTTGTATAACTGAATTACACAATCTTTCTATAAAAGGATTTGCAAGTCCGTGTTTTTTTGAGCGATTAAAACTAGATCGCAATTGACTAATTATCTCAAAATCACCTAATATTTGACTGTCAAGACCAGTGCCAACTTTAAATAGATGACTTATAGCTTCGTTGTTTTTATATACATAAGCAACTTCTTGAAATTCTTCAACCGAACCTTTAGTGTTGTCGCAAAGTAATTTTATTAACTGAAAAGGATGTTGCGCGAAACCATGAAGTTCGGTACGGTTACAGGTTGAGGTGGCTAAGATGCCATCTAAACCAATTTCCTTGGCTTGTACCAATAAGTTATTAGTTGAAGCGTCGTTCAGGCTAAATTTACCACGAATTACCGCATCAGCCTTTTTGTAGTTTAGGCCAATGGTATAGAACGAGCTATGTTTTGATAAGTGGTAACCTTTCATGTGAGTGTGAAACGGAAGCAAAAATAATGGCATTCATCTTCTAAAAGTAACGCTAGAGGAACAATAAGTATCGATATGAGTATTTTTAGATATAATTGAATGTAAATACGTTGAAATCCAGTATTTTCGTAGTAAATACTGCGTTTTACAATATTCTTATTTAGAACGTTTCTAAATAAATATAATGAAAAATAAAGGTCTACTCGAAGTAAAAAACATCGCTCAAGGTTCTTTTCAGGAAGTATTGATTGACGATGGCTTTTTTGTTTTAAAATTACAAAACGATGAGTCTAATATTCAGAAAGTTACACGTGAAATAGATAGTTCATTTATTCAATTTCATTTTTGTTTAAAAGGGAGTGCCAAGTTTATATTTAATGATGGTCGCTATGCGCTAGAGGTTTCCGAAGAGAATTCACTTTTACTGTATAATACACAGGTAGATTTGCCATTAAATTTGGAATTAAGTGAAAAATCTTGGTTGGTTTCAGTAGTTATGACCATTCGAAAGTTTCACTCTTTGTTTTCTTCTGAGGCAGATTATATCCCATTTTTAAGTGCCGATAATAAGGAGAAAAAGTATTATTCACAGGAAAAAGTTTCTCCTGCAATTGCAGTTATTTTAAGCCAGTTAATAAATTATAATTTACATCCTTCCATAAAGACTTTATATATAAAGGGTAAGGTGTATGAGTTAATTGCTTTGTATTTTAATAAAAGCGATGATGCTGATATTGAACAATGTCCATTTTTGGTGGATGAGGATAATGTACGTCGAATTCGTCAGGCAAAGGAAATAATGATTTCTAGAATGGCTGAACCACCCACATTGGCAGAACTTTCAGAAGAAATAGGGCTAAGTCTTAAAAAATTGAAAGAGGGGTTTAAACAAATTTATGGTGATTCGGTTTATAGTTTCCTTTTTGATTATAAAATGGAATTTGCTCGTAAAATGCTAGAAACAGGGCAGCACAATGTAAACGAAGTAGGCTTGCGTGTTGGGTATAGCACTGCGAGTCACTTTATTTCTGCATTTAAAAAGAAGTATGGGACAACGCCCAAGAAGTATGTTATGTCTTCAAATTAACATAAACTTGACGCTCATTAGTAGGCTTTATTAAACTGTAAGGTATATTTTTGCAACTGCAAAAATGAAATTATGTTCCCCCGTAAACTACTATTTATACTTTTTGCTGTGCTACTTTGTACAGTAGGTTGCCAAAAAGACAATGAATTAATACAAGATATTGAAGCTACTGAAGAGAAGGCTATTCTCGAGAAGATGAACTCAGAGGAGGTAGCTGAAGAATCCGTATTAGTTTTTTATAAAACGGCTGGTTTTAAACATACTTCAATAGAGAAAGGCATTGAAACGTTTGAAACATTAGCTTTAGCGAATAGTTTTTTATTGGAAAGCACTGATGATAGTGCGTTGTTTACTGCTGAAAATCTTCAAAATTATGACTTGGTTATTTTTTTAAACACCACCGGCGATATCTTAAATGATACGCAACAGGAAGTTTTTGAAAACTATATTCAAACGGGCGGAAACTTTATGGGTGTTCATTCGGCATGTGATACCGAATACGATTGGCCTTGGTATGGAGAATTGGTAGGTGCATACTTTTTAAGTCACCCGGAGGTTCAACAAGCTACAATTGATGTGGTAAACAAAACACATGAAGCTACAAATCATTTAGGCACTTCATGGAAATTGTCTGAAGAGTGGTACGACTTTAAAGAAATTAGTCCGAATATAAATGTCTTGTTGAATTTAGACGAAGCTACTTATGTTGGTGGTGCTAATGGCGAAAATCATCCTATAGCTTGGTATCAAGAATATGATGGTGGTCGCTCGTTTTATACTGGCATTGGTCATAATGAAGAAGTTTACGACTTGTCAGATTTTAAAGAGCATTTATTGGGCGGGATAGAATACTGTTTGGGGCGTTAATATTAATTGGGCCGTGCAACCAGAATACCAATATTCTTTTTAATTCCTTTTAAATATTCGGCTAATGGAAGCTTTGAAATTTCAACTTTCATAGAGCCAGTAGCGGCATGTAATAAATGAATTCGGCCGTCTTTTTCTAGAGTGGCAATACCTGTGTGCGTAACGTCTAATCCGTTAATGGAGGTTGCCAATGCTATAATATCTCCTGTTTTAATTAAGTGCTCATTGGCTGTGATTTGGTCTTGAGGTAGATAACAAAATGTTTCTTTTGCCAATTCTTTTTCGGTTACTAAAATCTTCTCAAAATTGGTATTATCTTTTAAAAACGGGTAGAGCTCGCGATGCGTACCCATAAAATTGATTTCCTTTTCTATGGCAACTCCCCCTAATTCATTGGTAATATTTTTAACCAAACCTTTTTCTTCATTATTCGCTATCCATTCAGAAAAATAATGCAAACGAGACCCGTATCCATTGAGGTTTCCATCTTTATACCGTATGGTTTCAAGATGTTTGGTAAATGAATTAAAGTCCGAATTTCCTTCTTTTAAAAGCAAACCGAAGGCAAGTACATTTTCCACAAAGGTGGTGCAATCGAGTCCGTGTAAGTTTACAACCAGCGATTCGGTTTCACCAATTTCCAAGGTTTTGGCCACATACGGTATACCTTTAAAAGTTTTTCCAATCGCAACCAAAGTTTTACCGAAATCACTTTCTAAAAGTCCATCGATTTCTATAGTCTTGTTTTCAAAGGCTTGTTTGTCGGCAGGGGAACACGTGATTTGTTGCGCGTATGTTAACGCGGAAAAAATGCATAATAAGAACAATGATATTATATTCTTCATAATGGAAAAATCATATTCAAAAATAACAATTAATACCCATAATGGCCGTACATACCATATCCGTTTGGCTTGTAGACTTCTGCTCTATTACGGTCTTTTAATTGAAACTCTTCAATAACAAAACCAATAACATCTTGGTCAGTTTCTGTATCTTCTATGCGCATTCCTGCATTTTTATAATAAGGGTTGGTAGTAAGTGGTTTTCCCTTTTCAAAGACGATCAGATTCATTGTAAAGTTTTTATCGTATTCTTTGTTGTCTCTTGTTTTAAAGAAATAACCTGTATACGATTTGCCTTCATAGCTCAATGGTTTTTTATCTAGGAATTGAATAGAGTCTTGTTTTTTCTTAAAATATGAAAACTCATAAACGCTAGCTTCTGCCAGTGCCTGTTCATTTTTATAGTCCGATGGAAAAAGATTCAGTTTCTTTATTTTTTTCAACTTATTAAATAAGAATAAACGGCCGTTGATATCTTCAGCAATTTCTTGCAACATTCCGGTAGGTATTGTTGCTTCGTCTTTGGCTAATAATGTTAAGTAGGTGGTCTTTATGCGATTATTCTTAACTAAAAGCAATCGGTTGTAAAATTGGGTTATGTCTTTTTCATTTATAAATGGATATAGTAGAACAGCATAATCTTCTAATATACCATTGGTGGAGTTGTTAGGTTCAGTAAGTGCTGCTGCTGTATTTCTGTAACTACTAGTCCTGCTCAATTGCCGTTTTAGTTGAATTTTGGCATCATTCAATATTTGCTTCCGATATTTCTTATAACTCTTAGGTTTAATAATTTCCTTTTCTACTAATCGAGCGAGTAAAGAAAAGATAGGTGATTTATATTCTTCAATACCACTGTAATCTAATAATTCAGGATACAACTTTTTAGCCATCGACAGGCTATCCATATATGGTCTAAAGATCTGAGTTATTTCATGTCTATTTGATGTAAGGGGTAAGTCTTGAGCTAATAATTCTAATAATAGTTTTACCGAGTTTGCATCTGCATTTTTAGTTACCGACTTTAAAATTTTAGTCTGGGCATCTGAATTATCGTACGATTTAGCATAAAACCTTTTAAAGAAATCAACGCTTTTGGGGTCATTGAGTTTACCGAGTTTTTGAATAAGAAAAGACTGTATATATTTTTGGTCGTCCTTAAAATCGAAGTTTTCAATATAATACTTTAACGAGTCTACAGCTGTATTCTTAAACGATATTAAGTTGTAACCATCTATTAGAATACTGTCATTTTCTCGAAGGGCTTTAAAGAAAATCGAAGTTTTATCTTCAAAAATAGATTTGCCAATTATGGTATCGATAGGTTTGAAATTTTCGAAAAACTCACCAACAAATTTGCTTGGTTTTTCAAGGGTGTCTACCTGTGTCTTTAATTCATATGCAAGTCCGTTTTTAACAACATTTTTTATTAAGATGCCTCTAGTACTAGCGGTGTCGGTTAATGTTAATTGTAGTTCATATGTGCCGTCGGCATAGGTGGTGTCTTTTTCTTTGTATATAATGAATTCTTTGTAGGCATGATTTTTTTTGCGAATAGACCATAATGAATCGATTGAAGGAAGCATCATAAAATCATGAGCCTTATTTAATTCTACTGTTATCGCTTCGTTATTCTTATTTTGATAAATGGATTTCTTATTGAAAGAACTATATGCTTTTGGTTTTTCTGTACCTGTGTAGTAATTATTAGAATTCTCAACGAATTTCGGCGGTTTTACGTTTGTAACAGTGCTAAAAAGCATGGCGGTATCTCGTATGCTTTCAAATTTGTTAAGGTAAATAGCTTCTTTAATTTTAAAGGAATCGAAAAAAGGAGCAACCTTTTCTTCATTCTTGGTTACTATGCCTAAAAGGTAATAGTCGCCTCGTTTAAAAGCTGTTTTTAAATAGATGTTTTTTTGTAGTGCTGCATCAATTGTTGCTTTTGAAGTGAGAGTGTTCGCTTGAACGTTATCATATGCAGGCTTGAGTTTTAAATCTTGATAGAATCGTTTCTGAATTTGCTTAAGTTCAAATGAATCCACCTCAATAAAATTAAAATCATTTAAAGTAGTTTTTCTTAAAAAATAATAGGAGTCGGAGATTGAATCATAGGCTTCAGCAAAACGATCGCCATTGCGTAATTGGTTCTTAAAATTATATAATGAAGGTAATGTTACTTCAAAATCTTTAAAAGCTGAAGCAACGGTTACTTGCTTTTTAATAGGTTTTCTAAAGTGTATACTATTGAAAATAGTATCCGAATGTTGCGAGACAAAATCACCATCACCGCCCATTTTAAAAATAACAATCTCAAGGGGAGTCAAATAGATTTGATAACGTTGGTGGTCACCATTTTTTAATTTATTTTTAATATCGAGCCCTTCGAAACCGTTTCTTTTAATTCTTGTTTTTTCTTCTATTTTTCCTGGAATGTTCTCAAATAATAATTTGTCTATGGCTTTAAGAGAGAAAATATCATCTTGCTTTATATATTTAAAAGTTGGTATCCTGTTCACCATAACATAACTACCGTTCGCTAGATCTGGGGAGATATAGGTGGTACTTGCATATTCAGCTACGGGATATAATTTATTAGGCAAATCAATAGTGAAGAATTTATCATCAGGAAAAGCGGTTTTGTATCCGTTTTGCCTAATTTTTGTTTCGAACATTTCTTTTAAACGCTTTCCTTTTTGTGTTGCTTTAGAAGTTAAAGGTTTTACTGTATAGCCTTTATTTTTAAGCATAGTAATCACTCCATTTTTTCCAGGAAGATGCGCTGCGCCAATACCTGTAAATACTTTTGAGGTTTGCATTACCGAATCGAGACGGTCGGCCATATTTCTATTACGTGTATATAGCATGTTTTTTAAATAGTGCTTAGTATACATTGCGTTATCAATAGAATCGAGCAAATTAATATTTCGATTTCTATAAGCATCTTGTAAAATACTCATTGGATCTTGTTCTTGCATTTTTTTCTGTAACCATTCGTCTGGCTTTTGCTTCATGGCATTAAGACTAGCACGACCTACTAAGGCAGCCGATTCTTCAAGATCTTCTAACGCGACTACTGGTTTTTCGAATTTCTTACCTGCCTGATAGATAAACATATCTAGATAGGTTTCCTCTTCAAAGTTTTGGGAGTATTCATTAGTGCGGTAGAGAATATTATTTACACGTCGGTCTTCAAAAGAGAGGTAAGCACCAATTTCTTCTTTCTTTGGGTTTTTTAATGCGAAAGGGGTTGAATAGAATCCACTTGGGTTTAAACCAGTACCCATACCACCGAAATTATCAGATTTTTCGAGCCAAGTATCGGGATCCGATTCAAGAGCTACAACTTCACTTTTGTCTAAAGCTTCGTAAAAAACATCGTCTAAACGAAATGCAATTCGCTTACTAACATGCATGGTGCCATAGAGATATGAAGATTGCGGTAAGCCATTACCGGAAATCTCCCAAAGAAGACTATTTATATTTATGTCAAGAGTAGAATCGTCTGACTGGGCAAAGAGCCCGGCAACAAATAACAATAGAACTAGCGTGATTTTCTTTTGCATATATACTCTTCCGGGAATTCTGAGATAATTTAGTTTCCTAAAAAACAATTAAATAATAAGCGTTTTAGTCAATAAAACGGAGGTTAAACATATCTATTATAACCATTTCTTATTATGCTATCAATAATGCCACGAATTATTTTAACGGAATTTGGTTACAAGTAGTATTTTTACGGTCGAAAAAGAAGTGATATAGTTGTGAAATGTGCCGCAACAACACCAATGCCATCCTAGATGTTTATTGGTTAATTACTACTGACCTTCGAAAAACATTAGAAATTACAGATGAAAGGAGTACTACTAGTAAATTTAGGATCACCCGAAAGTCCAACGGCGAAAGATGTAAAACCATATTTAGATGAATTTCTAATGGACGAAAGGGTTATTGATGTGCCTAATTGGCTTCGAAATATTATTGTTCGTGGTATTATTTTAAGAACACGTCCTAAAAAATCTGCAGAGGCATATGCAAAAATTTGGTGGGAAGAAGGTTCGCCCTTAGTTGTAATTTCTGAACGATTTGCAGAAAAAGTACAAAAACAAACTACTTTGCCTGTTGCATTAGGTATGCGATATGGTTCAATGACCATAAAAAATGCTTTGCAAGAACTTGTAAATAAAGGCGTTGATGAAGTTTTGTTAGTCCCTTTGTATCCGCATTATGCAATGTCGAGTTTCGAAACCGTAGTGGTGAAAACTATGGAAGTACAAGAAGAACATTTTTCGAATGTAAAAATTACAACATTACCGGCATTTTATAAGAATGATGATTTTATTAGAGTGCTATCGGAACGCATAAGAGAAGGTTTAGAAGGTTTTAATTATGATCATGTTTTATTCTCATATCATGGTATTCCGGAACGACATATAAGAAAAAGTGACCCAACGCGCTTTCATTGTAAAATAGATGGTAGTTGTTGTAATACAAATTCTGTAGCACACAATACGTGCTATCGTCATCAGTGTTTTGAAACTACCAAAAAAGTTCAGGCCTACTTAAATTTGCCAGACGACAAAATCAGTAATTCTTTTCAATCGAGGCTACCAAACGACCCTTGGTTAAAGCCGTATACAGATTTTGAATTTGTACGACTAGCTGAAGAGGGTAAAAAGAATTTAGCGGTTATTACACCAGCTTTTGTATCGGATTGCTTAGAGACCCTAGAAGAGATTGCAATGGAAGGGAAGCACCAATTTCAAGAAGCGGGTGGCGGAGATTATCGCCATATTGCTTGTTTAAATGATGGTGATGCCTGGGTATCAGTAATGGCTGATTGGGTTAATGATTGGGAAAAAAGTGATGTTTTGCCTTAAACTTTTTTGATGTACTTCTAAAATGAACAATTTACACTAAGTACTGTATATATTTTTACTTAGTATTTGAAAAGCTTCCGATGGAGTTCGATATAGACTTAAAACTGACATTAAATGTCGAATACCACTTCAGAACAATTAGGCACACAGCCAATAAGTAAACTACTCATAAGGCAAGCAATACCAGCTGCTATTGGTATTCTGGTGATGTCATTAAATATTTTAGTGGATTCCATTTTTGTGGGCAATTGGATTGGTCCAATCGCGATAGCTGCAATAAATGTAGTATTACCAGTTTCCTTTTTTATTGCTGCTTTAGGAATGGCTATTGGCGTTGGAGGCTCAAGTATGATTTCCCGTGCCATGGGTGCTAATAATAAAGAAAAAGCATTAAAAACTTTTGGCAATCAAATCACCTTAACTGTAGTAGTTACAATAGTTATGGCTGGGTTAGGTCTTTTTTATGTAGACACATTAATTCCGGCATTTGGTGGTAAGGGAGAGATTTTTGATTATGCTAAAATCTACTATATTATTGTATTATATGGTGTTCCATTTCTAGCATTAACGATGCTCGGGAATAATGTTATACGAGCGGAAGGAAAACCGAAATTTGCAATGATTGCCATGATAATCCCATCAGTAGGGAATCTATTTATGGATTTTCTATTTATCAATATTTTTGATTGGGGAATGGAAGGAGCAGCATGGGCAACTACAGGAGCATATTTATGTTCTTTCAGTTATATTTTATACTTCTTTCTTTCTAAGAATTCGGAACTTAAGATAAATGCGACTCATTTTGGTTTTAATAAAACTATTCTTAGGGAAATTAGTTCATTAGGTTTTGTTACCCTAGCTCGGCAAGCAGCTGTAAGTGTTATTTATTTGATTTTAAATAATATACTGTTCGGATTGGGTGGTGAAGCTATGGTTACAGTGTATGCTATAATTGGTCGTATGTTAATGTTTGCGCTGTTTCCAGTATTTGGTATAACACAAGGATTCTTGCCTATAGCCGGATTTAATTATGGGGCAGAAAAATATGATCGTGTAAAAGAAAGTATTTATACAGCAATAAAGTATGCATCTATCTTAGGAACAATTGTTTTTTTAGGTCTTTTTATATTTCCAACAGAAATTGCTGCATTATTTCTAAGTTCAAAAGAGGGGTTGCCAGTAGCTGAGGTTGAAATTAACAACTATGTATTTAAACACATGCCAAGTGCAATGCGATTGGTTTTTGCCGCGACACCTATTATTGCCATACAATTAATTGGTTCAGCTTATTTTCAAGCAATCGGAAAAGCAAAACCAGCACTGTTTTTAACATTAACACGGCAAGGAATATTTTTTATTCCATTGATTCTAACATTGCCAGATTTATATGGAGAAATAGGCGTTTGGTTGTCATTTCCTATTGCGGATGTCTTGTCAACTATTGTAACCGGTGCTTATTTAAAACGGGAGATTTCTAGGACGTTGGGTTGATTATTCTTCAGGCATTAGAGTTGCTGCTTTACTTATTATTTTCCAACCACCTTCAAGTTTTTTAAGAATGAACATATCAATAAAACGAAGACTTTCTTTTGCGATAAGGATTTCAGCTTTTGCTAATGCAATATCATTTTCTTGATCTACAGATAAAATTTTTCCAACTCTTCCATTGAATTTACCTTTTTCTCTTTTTTCAAACAATGCTGCATATTCTGCAATAGAAAGAATGTAAATGGGTTGATCTTTTTTTGATAAGAACATTTGAACATCTTCATAGAAGGGTTCCGCTATTTTTTTAGGATCATTATAAGAGCTACCATCTAAGTATTTCTGTAATGCTTGGCGAATCTCTGTTTCTTCTGATTGTGCTTGTAATGATCCAATTGCTAATATTAAAACGATACTAAATATAAATTTGTGCATAATTTATTTGTTAAATTGTTATTCTGGTTTAATTCGAATTATTTTTCCATTTGTTCGATTTGATAAGTCTTCAGTTAAAATGTATAGTTTGCCTTCAGGACTTTGAACTGCTTTTCGTGAACGTTCGCGATTGTCAATAAATAGCTCTTCCATACTTTTTACTGTTTCATCCTCAATACGAACTCGCCAGAGACTACCTCTTGATAAGCCTGGGATTATTAAATTATTTTTCCATAGTGGGAATTCATTTCCTGTGTAAAAAGTAAGTCCGGTAGGAGCAACAGTCTGTAGCCAAAACCATTTTGGTTCTGTGTAGGTAGTGCCCTCTATTTTTTTTGGAATGAATTTGTCACCTCTATATTTTCCTGAAGTAATAATAGGCCAGCCGTAATTAGCTCCTTTGGTTAGTAAATTAATTTCATCACCTTGTGTAGTGCCGTGCTCGCTAAACCAAATATTTCCTGTTTCTGGTTCAACCGTTATGCCTTGGGCTGCTCTAATACCTGTCGCATACAATCCTGGAATAGCATCCACTCCAAAATCAGGATTATCAGAAGGTATTGTTCCATCAGAATTAAGGCGATATATTTTACCTCTACGGTCGGTTGTGTTTTGTGCGATAGGTATTGCTGGCTGATTATCTTCATTGAACAGGCGTTCACCAATTGTAATGTATAATTTGTTGTCTTTTCCAAATGTCATTCCTCCTCCGTAATGGTACATTCCGTGAGAATAGGGTAATGCTAAGAATATCGATTTTATATTTTTTAAGGAGTCATTTTCTAGCTGAGCCTTGATTACCTTAGTTGTCGAGCCATCACTGCTTTTGCTAACATAAGAAATGAATATGTTGTTATTCTCGGCATAATCAGGATCAAGTTTAACGTCTAAAATGCCCGCATTAAAAGTTTCCTTAATACCATCGGGCATCCGACTTGGAAATACGCCAGGTTCGTAATCGCTTTTTTGATATAATAAACTATCTATTCGATCTTTTGGAAAACCCTTGATTTGAATTCTTTTTTTAGTTGTTAAGTTTATCCGTAATAGATCACCATCTTTTTCTGAAAGTAGTACTTCATCTTCAGACAGAAATGCCATGCTCCAAGGGCGAGATAAACTATCAATAATTACTTTCTTTTTAGGAATAGTTTCAGAAAGAGTTGCGTTACCTTTTTTTGTCTCAGAGCAGGTAAATAACGTAAGTGAGAATAATAAGATTATCGTTTTCATTATTGATTGTTAGATGATTCAAAAATCAGAACAATCAGAACAAAATCCTTTAAAAATCATGATTCTTAAAACGAAAAATTAAAATTTTTAATTTAAGATTTGTGTTGATTTCGGTATTGTGACGGGGTGAGTTTTGTTGCCGATTTAAAGGCTAGATTGAATGAAGTTACATTGCCAAAGCCACAGTCATAGGCGATTGTAGCAATTTTTTCTTGTATATATTTGGCATCTATTAATAATGTTTTAGCTTTTTCTATGCGATATTCATTAACAAATTCAGAGAAATTTTTCTGTTCATTTTCATTAATCACTTGCGAAAGATTACGTGAAGAAATATTCATCTTTTCGGCAATCTGATCTAAATTAATCATGTTGTCTAAATATAATTGTTCGTTTTGAAAAAGTGTTTTTAATTGATTTAGATGTTTTTTAGAGGTCGCTTGATCCATAGAAGAATTAGCATATTTTTCAATAGCAAAAAGCGGTTTTTTTAAAAGTAGAAATGAAAAAACATAGACTAAAAGAGAAAAGAAAATAGCACCTCCAATATAATAGGGGAAAATACCCGCCAAATTACCCATATAGAAAGTCCAAATTAGTGCAGTTCCTATTAATAAGTTTCTGTAAACAGTGGTAATAGTTAACTCTGTTTTAAGCCTGTATTTGAAATAAAGTAAAATCGATAAAATAAGATAGAGTAAAAGGTGAATGAAAACGGAAATATAAATCCAATAAGACAAGGTGGTACCATCATTTGGAATGAAATAACAAAATACCACGAAGCTTATAAATGGGATTAGATGTGCATAGTCTTTGGGATGAATTTTACGTTCTCTTTTTAGTAACAATCGTCCATAAAACCATAACACAGGCCCAGATAGTAATAGCCCTGAAATACCAAGATTTCTTTGCCAAGGTTCTAGGGTGAGGTATACATTTAGCACCGATTTTCCAATTCGAATGGTGAGTCCCAAAAGGAAAAATGCTAAAAAAATATTGGTTTTGTTATTGCCGTTTCTAAAAGTGAAAAGATAGGCACATAAAAAAACAGCTTGAACCAGGCCAATGCAACTTAAAACAAGAATTACCGAATCTAGATTCATGCTAAGGATTAGAAAATTAGTGTACCCTTTTTAATAAAAGTTTAAGCACGTTTAGTTCAAGGATTTAGTTAATTAGCTGCTTTTTGCTGCAACAATTCCATACCTGTTGATGATCTAGGTTTAAATCCAGGCCAGTTTTGCTCATTAGAATTTTCAGGGATATCTAAAAACTTTGAATGGTCTTCATTTTTTAGAAGCGACCCTAAAAAAGCAGATACAAAATGCTGATTAACATTATTTATTTTGCGTTGGTCCCAACTACTATCTGCATAACGATAGTATTCATCAATATGTAATCCAGGTGCTAAAGACTCTGCTGGTGGGGGATTAGGAGCAACATTGTGTCTCGCATTCTCATAAGTAAGTAAATACCTATCTGCATTTATAGTTCCTTCGTAAATGGCTTTAATACCTTTTTCATAACCAGAAATATCATCTTGACTTCCTGCAATAAACAAAGTTGGTTTGGTAAGTCCTTTTAGGCCTTCTGCATCCCAAACGCCACGTTCCATTCCCCATGGAGCAAAAGCTACAACGGCCTTAATACGTGGGTCTTTTTGTTTTTGATATTCCGTATTACTCGCTAGTAATGTGGAAATTGCCGAACTTCCTTTTGTCATTCCTCCGAAGAATTGTCCAAGGCCATCACTATAACCAGCGCCACCGACATTTAGAACGCCATAACCGCCCATAGAATAACCGACTATTCCAATGTTTTCGGAATCTATAAGTCCAGCCAAAGAATCTTTACTATCTGCTGCGCCTAAATTGGCTATTTCGTTAACAACAAAACGAATATCTTTTGCTCTGTTTAATAAAGTGCTCTGGAAAACATTTGCGTCTTTAAAAGTAGAATCAGTATGGTCAATTGAAACTACAATGTAACCTTTTGAGGCTAGGTTTTCGGTTAAATACGTCATTAAATAGCGCGACCCCACATATCCGTGAGCCACAATAACTAGTGGAAATTTACCTGCTGAGGTTTTAGGTTTTGCATCTCTAATTGCTCGTCCATTAAATGTAAATGGAACTAAAGGGCGTAGTGAATCGCCACGTGTGCCCATAACTTCGTTATAGGTTACTGTAGCAGTTTTGTCTGAGGCATTCGCTGGATACCAAATTTCAACCGTTAATGGGCGATCATACGTTGGGTCTTTACCTTCTTTAGAATTTATAATATCAATTTGATTTTTATTTGTCAATTGCATGGTACGTACCCCAATTGTGTGCTCTCCTCGTTTAGAAAGTTCAGGGGCATCGGGTAGTTGATCACCGTATAAAAAATCTTGTTGGGCTTGAAGATTGTTGCTAATTAATAGAATGGAAAAAATAAATAGTAGTAATGAGGCATTACTTATGGAGCGTTTCATGGTAGTGTTTTTGAGTTACGGATTAAGGTACAAATAAATTTGTAGTAACATAATGAATGTAAAAATTTGGATGCTTAAGATGCAAGCCACCAGATAACTCCATAAATAAAAACAAAAGTAATACAGATTGTAATTACCCAATTCATCCGCTCTTGGCGTTTATAGATTTTAATTTTTTTGCGAATACGCTTCATGTCTTGTTCTGTTGAAACTTTTAGATTCAACTTAGTTTTGCTTTCAATACCATAAACATCTCCTTTACTTTTTAGCTTACGCTTCTTAAGCAATGATCGATTGTTTTTCAATGTTACAATAGCCGCTGCTATTCCTCCTCCTTTCATAGTCTTGTATTAATAGTTCCGATGATATGTAGTGAAATAACTAGTTTTGTTACATTAATGGACTTAGAATACTGTTTTGAGGTTTTTTAGTAAAGGAATCAGTATGAGTACGACCAAATAATGAAAGTGACTTGTCATAATGAAGAAGAAACATTTGTCTTTTAGTAATATTATTTTTGCACTTTTCATTGTGGCTTTAATAATTCCACAAACGCGAATAGCTTTGCAAGTAACTGTAAATAAAGCTAAGGTTTTTTTAATGTCGCCATCTGAATTAAGTGAAGAAGACCAAACTCAATTGCAACCATTTCAATATAATCTAACCACTTTAGATGGCAATTCAATAAACATTAACGTAGGAGATGATGAGGTTACTTTTATTAGCTATTGGGCAACTTGGTGTCCACCATGTATCGCCGAAATGCCTAGTATTGTGCAATTGCATGAAGATTATGGAACAAGAGTTAATTTTCTTTTATTAACTAATGAAAAGCCAGAAAAAGTTACAGCATTTTTAAGTAAGAAAGGCTATGATTTACCAGTCTATCTACCGATGATGAATAGTCCAAAACATTTACAGTCAAGTAGTATTCCTACAAATTATGTTATTGATAAAACAGGTAAAATTATCATAAAGGAAGTTGGAGCCGTCGATTGGAATAGCAAGAAGATTCGAAAAATTTTAGACAATGCCCTTCGGTAATTATTCTTTTATAGCGCTTAAGGTTACTAATAATTGGCCAACGTGTCTTTGACTATGTTCTGCAGCATGAAAAAGTAACCCGATTACGGATGATGGTAGTTTTTTGCGGCCAACAGTTCTTACTTCTGATAATGCTGATTCTGGCACAGTTTTAAAGTAATTTAAAGCTTCATTTACTTTTGAGTCAAATTCCGAAACCATTTCGATAGATTTTTTATCGATTGCTGAATTCCCTTCATTTTTCAGAAATTGAAATTGCTCTGCTGTCAACGGTTTGTCCTGCGCATAAGTCAGCATGCGATCTAAGACACCAGTTAAATGTTGTAGATGAAATCCAACAGCAGCCCTACCGAAAGGCATTACCCATAATTTTTCTTCCGGAAAATCTTTAAGAGATTCTTTAACCTCACGAACAGATTGTAATAGAGCATGAGCAGATGGTTGTAGTAATGCTGGAATTTCAGGAATAGGACCACTAAGCCAAATTTCTTGCTGTGCCATGTTAGTAATTAAGTTTTATTGGACACTTCAAATTACAAATTATCAAAAATAGTAAGGTTATGATTTTAATAAAATACTAGAATCATGCGTTAATAATGTGCGGAATTCAACTCGAATCATTTCTTACCTTTGTCTTTCAGTTTAGATAGACTGTTAAGATTAAGCATATCAATGGAATACTATAACTACATAAAGGCACTGCATTTAATTTTTGTAATTACTTGGTTTGCGGGTTTATTCTACATTCCAAGGTTGTTTATTTATCACATTGAGGCATCAGAAAAAGCATCCCCAGAACGAGAAATACTTACTAAGCAATTGCAATTAATGTCTAAAAGGTTGTGGTTTATTATTACGTGGCCATCAGCTATATTAGCTGTTCTATTTGCTGTTCTATTACTTGTTTTAATACCCTCATTACTACAGCAGCCATGGATGCACGTTAAATTGGCTTTTGTTTTGCTATTAATTATTTACCATTTAAAAACACACCAAATTTTTAAACAATTACAGAATAATGTGATTAAATACACATCTAATTATATGCGTATTTGGAATGAAGGTGCAACCCTTTTACTTTTTGCCATTATTTTTTTAGTGATGCTTAGAAATGCATTGAATTGGATTTATGGTGTTATTGGCATTATCGTTTTTGGAATTATTTTAATGTTAGGAATCAAACTTTATAAGCAGATTAGAGCAAAAAATCCGGACGCCTAAAAACATTAAAGTTGTATAGTTATCTTAATTTAGAATTATTCAGTCAAGGGTATAATGGCTCGATATTTGCTACCTTTGAGTACAAATAAATCCAAGCTTGTTAAAAGAACTTTCTCTTAGATCCCGCATTTTCGTTACCATGATTTTATTGGTAGTAATTGCATCGGTATTAATTTTGGGTATTACTATTTATCAGTTTCGTGAGATTAATAGTGATTATCATAAAGTTCGTTTAGCAAAGAAGGAAGAGCAAATAAACCAGAGTATTAAAAATACATTACAACAGACCACTTACCCTGTAACAACGGAAAATCTTGTACATATTTTTAGAGATGAAATATATCGTATTGCCGATGTGCAAAATGTTAATTTTAATATTTACGATTTAGAAGGGCAGTTAATTAAAAGTTCAAAAACGCAGTTTGAGAATGATTCTATTTCCACTTGTTTGACTCCAGATGTCCTAAATAATCTTGCAGCTAGTGTTGCCAAAAGATATGTGGAACATAATTCTGCTGCTGGTGATAGATATCAGGCCTCATATATGTATATCAATGATTTAAAATTCAAGCCCATTGGTATTTTAAATTTGCCTTATTATGAGGATAATTCTTTCAATGATAACGAACTAAGAGAATTTTTGGTTCGATTAGCATGGGTGTATCTTTTAATGATGATAATAGCCATTGGTTCGGCATATTTTATATCAAAATACATTACCCGATCTTTAAAAACGGTTTCAGATATGCTGTCTAGAACAGAATTATCGGGTAAAAATCAGAAAATATTTGTTGAAGATCCAAGTGAAGAAATCGGTAATTTAATTACTTCCTATAATGCCATGATTGATGAACTTGAGAATAGTGCAGCGAAATTAGCACGAAGTGAGCGGGAACAGGCATGGCGGGAAATGGCAAAGCAAGTTGCACACGAAATAAAGAACCCTTTAACACCTATGCGTTTAAGTGTACAGAGTTTTGAACGTAAATTTAACCCAAATGACCCCGATATAGATTCTAAAGTAGCGGAGTATTCAAAAACACTTATTCAGCAAATTGATACCATGAGCAATATTGCATCAGCATTTTCAAATTTTGCTGAGATGCCTGCCCAGCAAAACGAGACTTTAAATGTCGTTGAAATAGTGAGATTAGCCTTGGATATTTTTAATGAAAACTATATTGATTTCCATTCAGAAGAGGAAGAAATTATCGCGAAATTAGACCGTACACAATTAATAAGAGTGGTTACTAATTTGGTAAAAAATGCGATACAGGCCATGCCAGAAGTAGAAAATCCTAACATTACGGTTTCAGTTTCTTCGGATAATGAAATGGTAAAAATTACAGTTGCCGATAATGGTGTTGGAATTGCAGAAGAATTTAAGGATAAAATATTTGAACCCAAGTTTACTACAAAGTCAAGCGGAATGGGTCTTGGTTTAGGTATGGTAAAAAACATTGTTGAAACTTACAAAGGCGATATTACAGTAATGTCTAAAAAAGGAATTGAAACTATTTTTACAGTTCGTTTTCCCAAAAACATTTAAATAAAAAATCTTATGAGCTATAAAAACTTAATTATTGATTATGATGATAATTTCGCAATTATAACCATCAATCGACCTAAGAAATTAAATGCATTAAATAGCGAAACTATTCAAGAATTACACGAAGCATTTAAAGAACTTGATGCTGAAAAGGAAACTTTGGTTATCGTTTTAACAGGTAGTGGTGAGAAAGCATTTGTAGCTGGTGCGGATATCTCGGAATTCTCAAACTATTCGGTTGAAGAAGGAGCTGATTTAGCAGCAAAAGGACATGAAATAGTGTTCGATTTTATTGAAAACCTATCAACTCCGGTAATCGCAGCTGTAAACGGATTTGCATTAGGTGGCGGACTCGAATTAGCAATGGCTTGTCACTTTCGAATAGCAAGTGAAAATGCTAGAATGGGACTTCCAGAAGTATCGTTAGGGCTTATTCCTGGTTATGGTGGTACACAACGTTTGCCTCAATTAGTAGGTAAGGGGCGTGCTATGGAAATGATTATGACAGCAAGCATGATAAATGCAGACAAAGCATTAGCTTATGGCTTAGTAAATCATGTGGTTTCACAAGAAGAATTACTAGATTATTGTTTAGAGATTGCCGAAAAAATAGCAAATAACTCCCCTGTTGCTATCGCACATGCAATAAAAGTGGTAAATGCTGGTTTTAAAACTAATGTGAATGGTTATAATTCTGAGATAGAGGCTTTTGGAGATTGCTTTGGTACAGCAGATTTTGAAGAAGGTACAACAGCATTTTTAGAAAAACGAAAGGCCGATTTCCCAGGAGAATAGCATCAACCAAATCACCTACTTATGAGACTTCGAAAAAGCATTGCTTTAGTACTTTTTCTTGCTATTTATTCTGTGTCAAATGCGCAAGAAATTCCATTAAAATATTCATTTGGAGAAAAATATAACGATAGGTATAAGTATTCAAACTTATTAACTATAGGCGAAGACGAGAATGGCGGATCGCTTTTAGTACGAGCTTATTATACAGGCATGGTGTTGCGACCTAAAGGCTACTTCATTGAAAATTATGATAAAGATTTAAACCTTATTTCTGAATACAATTATAAGCTTAAGAATGCCAATTTTGTAGAAGGTTACGTACGTAATGGACAGATATATTTGCTCTTTTTAGACTATAATTACGATACAGGATCTTATGATTATGTGGTACACAGAAGCCCGATGGACGAGTATAATTTTACTGAAGAAACTATTCTTTCTATTAAATCTGATCCAGTAAGAGAACCGCTTGGTAGAAATTTCTACAACCGTAAATTTACTTCAGGTTTTACATCATCTGTTTTATTTGATGATGAAAAATCTGCTTTTGTAATAAGTACACATTTTAAGAAAGGTAAAATAGACCAACATCTTATTCATTTGTATAATGCTGGATTAAGTAAGTTAATGACCTATGATTTCTCAGATACCGCAGAAGAAAAGAACTATTCTTTCGAAAATGTAGCTTTCTCAGAAGACCTTGAGAATGTTTATATCGTTGGTAAGGCTTATTTTAAAAAGAGACGTTTTAGTGCCAAAGAGCGAAAATTTGAATATGAGATGATTCAAATCTCTAAACTAGGTGCTAAAACACAATCATTTGATGATTTTAGTAAGTTTTCGGAAGGTATTAAGCCAATAATGAAAAATGGAAAATTATTGTGTGTTGGTTTTTACGCAGATAGAAAAGACAACAGATATAACGGACTGTCGTATTTCGATATTGATCCTTTAACACTAGAGTTAAAATCAAAAAAGTACAATCCGTTTTCTGATCAGTTTATGACTGACAAATTCGGACGAAATGTTGATGCTGAAATCAAGAATTTGGTATTTAAAAGTTTACATATAGCGCCTGATGGTTCAATACTTTTTAATGCTGAAGAGTATTTTGTATCCAATAGTGTTCAGTCGAACACCAGTGGCGGTCGCGTAAAAGTGGAGCGCTTTCATTATAATGACATTGTTTCGGCAAAATTAAATCGTTCAGGTGATATTGTTTGGGTTCGTAATATCAATAAAGCGGAGGTAACACAAGGTGATGGTGCGTACGCATCGTATAGCGCTTATGTAAAAGACGGTAAAACATACTTTTTTATCGCTACATCAGCTGAGAATCCTCAATTAATGACTGGCGACCGATTATTGTTTAAACAAGGATTGAGTAGAAATCGAAATGTATTTAGTATCCAACTTGATACAAATGGAAAAATAAGTTTCGAAAAATTTATTGACGACAAAGAGGCAAGATTGCCCTTGATGGTAAGTATGCCATTAATTAATAAAGATAAAGACCAAATGCTTTTTTATGCAAAACGCGGTACAAAGAAGCAATTGGTAAAGGTTGAATTCGTGGATGCATCTACTAAGGTGTCTAAATAATTTTCTATAATAAATAGAGTAGTTCAAAGCAATTCTAGGTTTTGTTTATAGTGGATGTTAACCTTTTTATGGTTCTATCACTAATAAACAAAATATTTATAAAATCTAGAATTATGAGAAAACTATCATTTTTGCTTTTCATTGCCTTTTTAAGTTTTACTGCTACAAAAGCACAAGAGTTCGCTTTTGGGGTAAAAGGGGGTGTTAACATTGCTTCTGTTGGGGGTAATGCATATGCCGGTCTTGGTGGATTATCGTCTAAAGTGAGCTTTCATTTAGGTGGTGTGGTCGAAATTCCTATATCAGAAAAAATAGCTGTACAACCAGAGTTATTATATTCTTCACAAGGTAGTAGTTGGTCCTTTTATGGGTCTGGCGATAATTTAAAATTAGATTACATCAATTTACCAGTTATGGCTAAATATTATATTCTTAAAGGTCTAAGTGCAGAGGCAGGACCACTAGTTGGGTTTTTATTATCAACAAATGCAGAGAAAGAGAATTTTAAAAGTTTAGATATAGCCTTTGGAATTGGCGCTTCTTATAAAATTGGCGATAACTTATTTGCAGGTTTACGATATAACAAAGGTGTTATGGATATAAATAGTGATTCAAGTGTAAATGGAACCAGCAAGAATAATGTATTCCAAATTTTTGCCGGTTATGCATTTTAGATAAATATTTCTACCTAAAAACCAGGTTTCCCATTCCATTCTCCATAGAATTGTTCGAGATAATCCATCATAAATTGATGTCGCTTCTCGGCTAATTTTTTTCCGGTTTTGGTTTGTAAGGTGTTTTTAAGTAGAAGTAATTTCTCGTAGAAATGGTTAATGGTTGGAGCAGTAGATTTTTTATACTCTTCTTTAGTCAAATTTAGATTTGGAGCGATGTCTGGATCATAGAGTTTTCTGTTTTTGAATCCTCCGTAATTAAATGCTCTGGCAATACCTATAGCTCCAATAGCATCTAGACGATCAGCATCTTTAATTATTGCAAGCTCTATTGATTGAAACGGTTTGCTAGTTTTGTCTAAACTATTTTTAAAAGAGCAGTTTGCGATAATTTGCACTACGTGATTTATAGTTGTTTGTGGAACATTTAAAGAATTTAAAAATTCTTTAGCCATTTTTGGTGCTATAGATTCATCTCCATTATTGAATTTGGCATCGGCAATATCATGTAATAAGGCACCTAAACCTACCACGAGAATATTTGCCGATTCATCTTTAGCAATAAGCAAAGAATTATTATAAACCCGTTGAATATGAAACCAATCGTGACCACCCTCGGCATCTTTTAGCGTTTTTTTTACAAATAGAATCGTCTGATCAATAATTTCAGAATCACTCATGGTTGTTTGTTTTATTCGACATAAGAAATCACTTTATCCTCAATTTCAGTTATAAAATCATCTAGGTTTTCAGTTCTTTCAAGTGGTGGATGAACGAAGAATTTTAAGTGGCTACCAACACCCATGGGAAATTTACCATAGCGTAATAATTTCCATGAATTGTTAATGCTTACAGGAACAATAATAGCTGATGGCGCAGTTTTCATAAGAATTTTAAGTCCCGTTGGTCTAAAATGTTGTGGTTGGCCATTTCGGCTTCGAGTACCCTCTGGGAATATTACAGCAGTCCTATTATATTTTTCAATATAACGACCAAGCTTAGCAATTTCTGTTAAGGCTTGTTTGTTGTTGTTTCTATCGATGAGAACAGAACCTGCATGACGTAAGTTATATGAGACGCTGGGAATGCCATTGCCAAGTTCTTTTTTACTAACAAATTTTGGGTGATATTTTCGCATGTGCCAGATAATGGGTGGTATATCGAACATGCTTTGGTGGTTTGCAACCAAAATTATAGGGCAATCTGTAGGTAGTTTATTTTTATTGATGAAGGTGTATCGTGTTCCTAATAGATTCGTGCACAACATAAGCGTACGGTTCATTAAAGCTACGGAAAAGCCATGGGCACTATATCCGATAAGTTTATGGCAAAACACCTGTATTGGATGAAAAACCAACAGCGTTAATCCGAAGAAAAAAAAGAAAATAGGCGTTAAAATGTAAGCCAGTACTTTTTGCATACCCAAAAATAAAAAACCGCTTCGAGAGAAACGGTTTTTATATAATCTTTCTACACTCTTTTTAAGAGCGAACTATATTTAACAGAATTCGTTATAAGCTTCCATTAAATTTTCAGCAATCAATTCAGCTGGTCTACCTTCGATATGATGACGTTCAATCATATGAACCAATTCACCGTCTTTAAATAAAGCCATGCTTGGTGATGATGGAGGAAAAGGCAACATCATACTTCTAGCCATATCAACAGCTTCGGTATCTACACCAGCGAAAACAGTAACTAAATTGTCAGGTTTCTTGTCATTTTGAAGACTTATTTTAGCGCCAGGTCTTGCATTTGCGGCTGCACAGCCACAAACAGAGTTTACAACAACTAAAATAGTACCATCATTGTTGATTGCACTTTTGACCGCATCGGCCGTATATAATTCTTGAAAACCGGCTGAAGCCAGATCTTCTCTCATTGGTTTTACTAATTCTGCAGGATACATATTTTTATATTTTATATAAGCAATTTCAAAGATACTTAATTTGTCGTATTTCATTAGTGAACCTTAACAAATCATTGTCATAATATGTTTGAACCTTGTAAGGCAGCAAATGGGAGCTTATCTTTGATTAAATTTCTATAGTAAATGATAAAGTGGTTTGCAGCTGTTGTAGGATATTCATTATTTCGTTTTCCAGGAGCGATAATTGGGTTTTTATTAGGCAGTTTTTTAGATAATATGACCTCTAGTGGAAGTGGGGCGCAATCTCTTTTCAAGGATATGACGCGCCAAAGTGTTTCACCAGCCGATTTTGAATTGAATTTACTTTCCTTATGTTCACTTGTTATAAAGGCGGACGGAAAAGTGAGTCAGAGTGAAATGGACTATGTGCGTCAATATTTTGTGAGCACCTATGGTAAAGAAAAGGCCAATGCTATTTTTAGAACTTTTAATGAAGTAAATAAAAAGCGAGAGATTTCAGCACAGCGAATTTGCGCTTTTATGACGCAACGAACACGTTATGAAGTTCGCCTGCAGTTATTGCATTTTTTATTTGGTATAGCGCAAGCCGATGGTAATGTTAGTAATGCCGAGGTAAATAAAATACGAGAAATTGCAGGTTATTTGCGGGTAACACTTCGCGATTTTGAGAGTATAAAAGCCATGTTTATTAAATCGGCTAATAATGCCTACAAAATATTAGATATTCAAAAATCGGCCACCGATGCAGATGTTAAAAAAGCATACCGCACAATGGCGAAAAAATACCATCCAGACAGAGTAAATACACAAGATGAAGCTATTAAAAAAGGGGCCGAAGAAAAGTTTAAAGAAGTTCAAAAGGCCTACGAAACTATTCAAGCTGAGCGCGGATTATAGGTAGTTTATAGTAGTGAATGTGTATTACAAAGTAATTATTTTAGTGCTAAATATAACGGTATTAGTTTAGTCGTTTTTGTTTGAATAAGAAATGAAAGATGGAAAATTTTTGGTTTTACATAGAATTAGGGTTTTGGCATGTGCTCGATTTTTCGGCATATGATCATATTTTGTTTTTAGCTGCGTTAACAGTGCCTTTTGTATTTAAGAATTGGAAAGCTGTTCTACTATTGGCTACTCTTTTTACAGTGGCTCATTGTACATCGTTGGCACTTTCGGTTTATGGGGTTGTAGCCATGGATACTTCTTTAATAGAATTTTTAATTCCGGTGACCATTTGTTTAACCACCATATTCAATATTATTTATTCTAGAGTTAAAGCTGGAGAAGGTTCATTTATTCTTCATTATTTAGCTGCTAGTTTCTTTGGTTTAATACACGGCTTTGGCTTTTCTAATTACTTTAGAATGTTAATGGCAGAAGAAACCGATAAATTAACCTCTTTGTTGGGTTTCGCTGCGGGAATCGAGTTTTCACAAATTGTTATTATACTAGCCGTTTTGTGGGTTGCTCATCTGTTTCAGAATGTGTTACATGTAGAACGAAATTATTATATCATTGGAACTTCTATTTTATTGTTTCTGGTTACAATACCAATGCTGTTTGAAACGTTTCCATGGTAGTGTTAGTTTAATATTAACCTAATTTGGTTGTACGGCTTATTCAAAGCCGGTATCTTAGTCATATGCATTTTAGCGATTACCCATGAGAGTTGACAAGCAAATTAAATATGATAGAGCCTATTTGCGAATGGCAAAAGAATGGGGTAAGCTATCCTTTTGTAAAAGAAAACAAGTAGGTGCAATAATAGTGCGCGACCGAATGATAATCTCAGATGGTTATAACGGAACGCCTACAGGTTTTGAAAATCATTGTGAAGATGACGAAGGATATACCAAGTGGTATGTATTGCATGCAGAGGCCAATGCTATTAGCAAGGTAGCAGCCTCAACACAAAGTTGTGAAGGAGCCACTTTATATATTACATTATCGCCATGTAGAGAATGTAGTAAATTAATTCATCAGTCTGGCATTAAACGTGTAGTGTATCAAAAGGCATACAAAGACGATTCAGGAATAAAATTTTTGGAGAAAGCTGGGGTTAAATTAGATTTTATTCCAGAAATAGAAAGTTTGGAGAAATAATGAATAATAAGAACAATTTTATTTGGCCTACGATTATCGCTGCAGCACTTGCCGTTGGTATTTTTGTAGGTGGAAAATTGCACTACACAGACACACCTGAGAAGCTCTTTACTACAAATTCAAAAAAAGACAAGCTAAATAGATTAATTGATTATATCGATTATGAGTATGTTGATGAGATTAATACAGATAGTATTGTTGATGTAGCTGTTAATCAGATACTCGAAAAATTGGACCCGCATTCAGTTTATATTTCAGAAAAAGATATGACTAAAGTTTCTGAGAATATGAAGGGTGATTTTGTTGGTATTGGCGTTAATTTTTACACTTATAAAGACACAATTTCAGTGATTAGAACCATTCCTGAAGGGCCAAGTTCTAGGCAAGGAATAAAAGCGGGCGATAGAATTTTAATGGCAGATGACGATACGTTGTATGGTAAGAAATTGCCAAATGAAATGATAATTCAGCGTTTAAAAGGAAAGCGTGGTACCGCCGTAAATTTAAAAGTATATCGAAAAGATGAAGACAAGATTTTTAATGTAAAAGTAAAAAGAGATATTGTTCCTATAAAAAGTGTAGACTCATATTTTATGCTCACTGATGATATGGGCTACATGAAAATTAACAGATTTGCAGAATCCACTTTTAAGGAGTTTAAATCAGCATTAATAAAACTAAGGAAATTAGGAGCAAAGAAATTAACATTAGACTTAAGAGATAATCCTGGGGGTTATTTGGGTATTGCTGAACAAATGGCAGATGAGTTTCTTGATGATGGTAAATTGATATTATTTACTAAGAACAAAAAAGGCAAAATCAATAAAATATTCGCCACTGATGAGGGCAGTTTTGAAGATAAACCTGTTTATGTTTTAATAAATGAAAGGTCTGCTTCAGCAAGTGAAATTATTGCTGGTGCATTACAAGATAATGATATTGGTACAATTGTAGGAAGACGTTCATTTGGTAAAGGCCTTGTACAACGTGAAATGGATTTAGGAGATGGATCCGCGGTAAGACTTACCGTTTCTAGGTATTACACTCCAACCGGTAGAAGTATTCAACGAGATTATGCTAAAGGAAATAAAGATTATTATCAGACATTTAATAATCGGTACCATAACGGAGAGATGGTTTCTGCTGATAGTATTAAGGTAGCCGACTCGTTAATGTTTAAAACACCAAAGGGTAAAGTGGTTTACGGTGGTGGTGGTATTATTCCAGATGTATTCGTATCTATTGGCACGAACGAAGAGGAAGCCGTAGAGAGTATGGATAGTTTAGGTTTTTTATCCTTCTTTATATTTGAACATTTAGATAGTCACCGATTGGATTATAGTGGTTTCTCAAAATCTGAGTTTGCCAGAGATTTCAAAGTAGATGATACTTTATTTAGTGAGTTTGTTCAATATTCAATTTCGAGAAATCTAAATATGAATTTCTATGATTTTGAAGAAAGCATTAAATTATATTTAAAAGCAGGACTCGCCGAGCAATTGTTTGACGAGAATCTTCATGCAAAAATAAAAAGTGCTGAGGATCCTATGTTGCGAAGAGTGTTAGAGCTTGATAACCCTGCTGTAAAACAAGGTGAGGCAGAAGCTATTGAAGCAACTAATTAATCTTCGTGAATTTTTTTCTCTATCTTTTTTGATGTATTGTAAATCAATATCAAAACAATGGCACAAAGAGATGCTACAATACCAATGATAGCTATAATGCTATTACCTTCTAATGGGTTTTCAAAATTAACCAAGGTCACATTATAGATAATTAATGCAAGAGCCGAAACAATTAATATAATTGATAATAATTTATTCATTTCAATAGATTTTGAGTTTAAAATAACTGGTTAATATTTGTGGCAAAGAGCTTTACAGCTATGGCCAACAAGATAACACCAAATACTTTTCGAATAACATTTAGACCATTCTTGCCTAATACACGTTCTATCGTTTTTGAAGATTTTAGAACTATATATACAAAAATAGTATTTACAGTGATTGCTACAATAATATTCTCCACTCTATATTCTGCTCTTAATGAAAGTAATGCAGTTAACGTGCCAGCTCCAGCTATTAAAGGGAAAGCAATGGGAACAATTGATGCGCTTTCTGGCTCATCTTCTTTGTATAGCGTAATACCTAAAATCATTTCTAAGGCTAGGAAAAACAGAATAAAAGAACCTGCAACAGCAAATGAATACACATCAATTCCTATTAGTTTTAATATTTTCTCGCCTACAAAAAGAAAGGCTATCATAATAAGTAAGGAGACTATAGATGCTTTTTCTGATTGAATGTGTCCTACCTTTTTACGTAGGCCAATGATAATTGGAATACTTCCTAATATATCAATGACTGCAAATAGTACCATAGTAGCCGTAGCAATTTCTCTAAAATTGAATTGAACATCCATATCGTAAATTTTTTGCAAAAATACATTTAATTAAACCTATGGAAAGCATAGATAAGTAATTAATTTGACAGCAAAATACACTATAAAAAGTATCTTTGATTTTTTAAATCTACAGTATGTTCCAAATAGGAAAAACCATAGTTTCTGAAGAAATATTAGAACAAGATTTTGTTTGTAATCTAAGTGCATGCAAAGGTGCTTGCTGTATTGATGGCAATGCCGGAGCACCCTTAGATGATAAAGAAACTGAAATTCTTGTGGATATTTATGCTAAAGTAAAACCATTTTTAAGACCAGAAGGAATTGCTGCAATAGAGGATCAAGGAGCTTTTATAAGAGGTGAAGATGGGGAATGGGAAACTCCATTAGTAAATGAAAGTGAATGTGCATATGTGATTTTCGATGAATCTAATATTACCAAATGTGGTATAGAACAAGCATATAATAATGGAGCTATTTCTTGGAAAAAACCTGTTTCTTGTCATATGTATCCAGTTCGAGTTCGGGAATATACTGAGCTAACAGCTGTAAATTATCATAAATGGGAAATCTGTGATCCAGCATGTGCTTTGGGAGCAGAATTAAAAGTGCCAATTTATAAATTTGTAAAAGAAGCTTTAATTCGAAAATTTGGCAAAGCTTGGTATGAAGAACTTGAAACAGTTGCCAAAGAATTAAATTTGTAATTGCGCAGAATACAAAGCTATTTACGTTGTCGGAATATGCAAAATCACTCTTGTACCCGCAGGCAATCCATCGTCATCATAAAGGTCGATAATTTCAATACTAAAAGAATTTTGGTAGTCCCTAGAGAAATTTGCCAGTCTTTCTTTTGTAATATCAATACCAACAGATTTACGTTTTAGGACTTTATTTTGTTTTATTTTCTCTGCTGCTTCTCGGCCAATACCATTATCGGTAATTACAATATTGATATACATATTTTCTCTACTAATATCGAGCGAAATATTTTTTTCACCTTCTTTTGGTGAGAGTCCGTGCCAAAGGGCATTTTCTAAAAAGGGTTGTAGTATTAATGAGGGTATTTTAATAATATGTGGATCTACATCATCATCAATAGTAACAACAAAATTTATTTCATTAGAGAATCTAATATTCTCGATGTTCATATATAATTCAACAGTTTCTAACTCCTCTGCTAATGGTATTTCTTTAACCGAAGAAGATTCTAGAATCTTACGCACCAATTTAGAAAACTTGTTCAAATAATATACAGCATTCTTTTGCTCATTATTAATAATATATAGTTTGATAGAGTTTAATGAATTGAACAAAAAGTGGGGATTCATTTGACTTCTAAGCATGCTTTGTTCTAATGTCAATACTTTCTTTTCATTATTTAATTGATATTGACGGTATAGTATATAAAAAATACCAGCTAGTAGGGCCAGGGCAATTCCACTGATTAGTTGAACCGTTTTATTCTTTTTTAGCTCAAGTTTAACAAGCTCGTTTTCTTGTGCTAAGATTTTAATTTGATTACTCTGTTTTTCGGAATTATAGCTTGTAATTACATCAGTAACATAACGTAAATTTCGATCATTGGAAATTTCTTCATCATACTGTTTATATTTTCTAAAGTATTCTAGTGCTTTTTCAAAATCACCCTTGTGCACCCATAAATTTGTCAAATAAGCGTATGCTTCAGACTCCGCAGCTGGAATGTTATGTTTTTGTGCTAACTCAATACTTTGTAAAAGAATGGTACGTGCTTCATCAAATCGATTTAATTCTACTAATGTCCAGCCAATATTTATTTGTAGAGCGGTAAAAATTTCCATATCTCCTAGTTTCTCAGCACTGCTTACTAAAGAATTTAAGAGGTTTAGTCCTTTTTGAGCTTTGCCTTGATGTACATAGATATGAGCGATACTATACTTACATATAATTCTACCTCTTTCTGAATCTATTTCTTCATTATAGGCTAGGGAAGTTAGATGATTTTCAAGAGCTTTTTCTAGTTCACCTTGTGCTTCATAGCATTCACCTATATTTTGATGGTTTATTGCTAGTCCAAGCTTATTACCTAACTCTTTATCTAATATTAAAGATTTCTGGAAATTTTTAATAGCAATATCATACTGGTCTAATTTTCTATATATGTTACCAATATTATTAAGAGAGACATTGATACTTCTTTTAATACCTATAGAGGGGTCTTTTACCGATTCTGCTAATTCAAGAGCTTCCTGACTATAATCTAATGCAGATTTTATAGAATCTGTTCTACGGAAAACAACGCTCTGCATATTTAGGCTAAATACTTTAAATTCTAGACTGTTGGCTTCTATAGCAGCTTCTAGGGCTTTTCGGTGTAGCACCAAAGCTTTGGAGTATTTGGATAAATTACGATATCTTCTTCCAATATGATTTAATGCATATGCTTCACCAATTAGGTAATTTTCGTTAGCAGATGTTTCTGCTAAATAGCGCATGAGTACGGTGTCTTTCTGGTATGCCCCAATAATCTCCTCTAAGCCTAAATATGTAGTTGGCTGAATTGATATTACACTATCAACTGTTTTTTGAAAGCTAGTAGGAATATCTTGGGATTTAGCACGTGCAAAAATGAGCAGTACAAAGAGCAAAAGAAATTTTTTAAATGGGAACATTAGATAAAATTTTGATTTTACAGCCATATGGTGTAGTCTGTTAGCCAATAGCGGTTAAATCATATCAAGAAAATCTGATTTTTTTTGTCTTGAAACGGGGATTTTATGATTAGAGGTTAAAACGACATATCCGTCAGTTTTAAGAAACTCCTTAATCTTTTGTAAATTAATGATGTATGAATTATGAATTCTAAAAAAAGAATCTTTAGGTAAAAGGTCATTTACTTCTTTTAGTTTCTTGGTTAATACAAGTTTTTGACCGTCTGTTAAATAGATTGTACTATAATTTCCATCAGATTCTGCATAAAGAATTTCTTCACTATCTAGAAAAAGTAATTTTCCATCAGTATTAAAAGTGATTTTTTTATGGTTTGTATTCGCGTTGAAATTAACCAAAATATCTTCTAATTTTTCGGCTGTATAATTCCTTTTATTGAATTTTTTAATTTTTGTAATAGTGTCTTTTAAATCATCGGTGTCAATGGGTTTTAAAAGATAATCTATGGCTTCATTTTTCAATGCTTTAATGGCATATTGATTATAGGCCGTTGTTATTACAACAGGAAAAGTTTTGTTTTTTAGTTTTTGTATAAATTGAAATCCATCCATTTTTGGCATCTCTATATCTAAAAAAAGACAATCGGGTGGATTATTATCTAAGTAATCAAGCGCCTCATAAGGGTCGGTAAAAGATGCGTTAACATCAATTTCATCACTAAAGTTAGTTAGCTCCCAAGAAAGACTTTGTAGCGCCTTAATTTCATCGTCTACGATTACAGCATTTATCATTTACAATTACTTTATAGAAAGATAATCAAAAATAAAGGTACTATTTGTCATTTTTTTAAAATATGTACCAATTGAAGAAATAGTAGTATAGTTGGTCGAAAATAACTCTAAACTGGAAATTTTGTAGCTTTTAACTTACAAATACATTTTCCAAAAGAATTGGATATAAACTATTGTAAATACTAACAATTTGGTTTCTACCAATTATACAGTAAAACCTCCCATTTATACATATTAATTGCATGTCGGAAAAAGGTTCAATTACCTTAGGTATTGTTAAAAAGATGATTTAGGTCCCTCAATTAAGGCTTTTGCGGCAAGTTAAAGGAACTAAATAATGTAGTTATGAAAAAGTGTTTTTTAATGTTCGTTGTGTTTTTGGTAGTTTTAATTATTTCAATAATTTCTGAAAATAATACGTTGTTGATTTCTGAAGATGTTATGGCTGTTAATGATGGCAATGAAACGTTTTATTTTGAAGATTAGTTATATAATAGTTTCGACTTTTAAATACGCTTTATAGGGAAAAATAAATAATAAAAAACCAATCGATTAAGTTTGTTTATTAGTGGGGTAATACATTGAAATTTGTGTATTTTTGGTATTCCCCCTTTGTATTTTTAAAAAATTAAAGCTTAGTTCCCCATTCGTAACATTCTGGGGAATTGTGCTTCATTATTATGGAACTGCCAATCCAACTAGGTACGGTCTAGAATTATGTTATGAATAAGAACATGAATTTGATTAACTGATGATTGCCGCATGATGAGCCCAAACCAACTTGTTGGTTTTGTGCATGCTCGATTATAGGTTTCGGGGGAACTACCTAGATCAGCATCATTTGTAGTATATCGAATAAGATACATCAGTTTGACCGTACGGCTTGGCGGTATCATAATTAATATCGATTCATTTAGGTTCCAAAAATGCTTCATATTTATAGTAAAAGCTTCTAATAAGATTTTTCTACTCTTTCATGTTTTCCTGTCTGAAATTTCAAATGAGTATTGCAGTAATAGTAGAAGTAAGACTAAGGCATTCTCCCCAAAATGCCATTCATAGATAGCTGCTTTCATGAATTTCTCATCCTCATTTTAATAAGAGTAATAATTAGTTGATAGGTTGTAATTAGTACAGTAAAAAGTACTGTTTATACATTTTTCTATTTGTGTGAAAATTTGTCAATTAATTTTAGAAAAACACTCCTAACCATGTTTACTTATTGGAAAAATAGACATTAACCAATATAAACTATATAATTATGAAAGCAATGAACTATTTATTTACAATTGCATTCGTGCTCATCATGAGCTCATGCACTAACGAAAATCCAACCGACGAAGTCTTTTTAGAATCTACAGAGATTAAAGGGCGAATTATTGATAAAAGTATTGAAACGCAAGAAATATTTGAGCTCGATTTACATCAATATTACCTTTTAGCACAAATCAATAAATTAGAAACCGAAAAGAGTGTCTTAGAGTCTAAGATTGAAAAAGGCAGTAGAAAACTAATACCAACATGGGAAAGTGTAGTAAAAGAAATTGATTTAAATAATGAATTGTTAAGTTCAATTCTTGAAAATTCTTGTAGTTATTTAAAGTTAAGACAACGAACCATATTAATGCAAGTGCTTTCTGGAGACACTAGTTTAAAGAGTGAATTGAACGAATTAAATAAAAAAGTAGAGGAATGCGAAAGTGGAAAATCACCGATTTATATTGGAGCTGTCGCATTTAGATTAATAAGAGAAGGTGAAGGTACTGGTGGTGGTTGTAATCAAGGCAAGCCAGACTTAGAATGTAAACATGTGTTTAATACAGGTGAATTATTGGTAAATGTTATTGATGATCAAGAAGCCGTACGCCAAGTGGTATTACAATCAGAAGAGGGCAAAGTAATTAGTCAAGGAAAACAAATAGGGGCACATAAAATTATAAATGGGGTGAGTCAGTTTAGTTTGAAAGCACCTGAACTCGAAAATGGAAATTTAATAATTGTAAAGGGTAAATTGAATTATTCAGCTAGAGTTGAAATTAGATAGTAGTAGCTTAAAATAATAGAATGAAAGTCTCTGACAATCAACGACAGGGACTTTTGTTTTTCTATAAGTTAAAATTTTTGTAAAATACCATAATAGTTTACAAATGAAATATTTGGTTTTATTATTGGTCATATTTTTTGCGCAACCAAATATGGTATGTCAAGATAGTTTGTCGAAAGAGCAGTTAATCGAAGAATATTATAGTAAAGGTATTTCACTTCGTACAATAAATAAAGACAGTTCTTATTACTATTTTGATTCAGCCTACAAATATTCATTAGAACTATCGAAATATTCAGATGGGATGGAGGTTTTGATATCTGCAATTTTAACTAGTACCTATTATTATGATTTAGGAGCATACGAAAGTTATCTAAATAATTTTGAAAATCTTTTAAGCAAAGACGCTGTTAGGGATAATTTGGATGATTTAGAGTACTATGATAATAGATTTGCTTTCGATAAAGCAAGTTATTTTTATGATAAAAAAGATTATGAAAACGCAAGTAAATATTTCCAAAGGCTTTATACAGCTTATTCAGAAAAAGACCCATTAAAACTAAGTGGTATTGAATATGGAATGATTGTGCATACTTTAAATTATTTGGGTTTAATTTATACCAACACTGATAAATTTGATTTGGCCGAGAATTATTTTAAACAATCGATAAGTTTTGTTCATACATATAAAACCACTCAGTCAAAAAGTCTAGAACGGGCCACAATACATCTGTTATCCAAATTGTACACTATTACAAATAGGTATGAAGAAGCAGATCTGCACTTACAAAACATATTGGGGGATTATAAAATTCTTTATGTAGATGACAAAGAGTATAAGAACAATATTATTGCTATTTATCAAAAACTAGTAGTGAATGCTAGTAAGCAAAATAAATATCAAAAAGCGATTGACTATTTAAAGGAAAGTGAAAGTTATTTGCTTTCAAACGATTCTTTTCAAAAGCAAAATTTTCTGCTCTATGGGGATTTATATGCTAAGCAAAATGAGGATAAAAAGGCTTTGTTGAGTTATCAAAAAGCACTTGATGAGTTTTTAATTTATCGCCAAAATAAGCCGCATGAAGATGTCGCAAAGGTCTACGGAAAAATTGCGGAACTACAATTAAAACAAAAGAAGTATGGCGAAGGTTTAGAATCGATTAAAAAGGGGTTTAATTTTTCAGGAAGAAACATCCTGATAGATAGCAATAATGAGAATCCAGATGCAGAAAGTGTATTTTCAAAAAACCAATTATTATATCTTTTAGATATTAAACTTCAGCTTTTAATAGGCATGTATAAATCTTCAAAAGATGAAGAATATTTAAAAATAGCACTTTCATTGGAGCGAGATATGCTTTATACTTTTGACTTGCTAAAAAAGGAATTTGACAGCAAATTAGATAAGCAGTATTTAGCGGAAAAAGTTTATCCTGTATTTGAAAGAATGCTAGATGTAGTCTATTTGGCATATGAAAAGAACCACTCAGAAGTGCTTCTGGAATTAGCTATAAATATTAGTGAGAAAGGTAAAGATTTTCTCCTTTTGGAGGCCTTGCGTAGTTCTCAAGCTACAAAATACAGTGATATACCAAAGGGTGTACTAGATAGGGAAACGCAAATAAGAGCACAAATAACCAAATTAGAAAAAGAGATTTTCGATGCGAATGATACTATCAGTAATTTTTCTGATGAGCTTTTTAAGTTGAAACAAGAATATTATAGTTTTTTAGACACTGTAAAGCATAAGTACCCTAAATATCACGATTTAAAGTATCGAGAAACAACTTTAAATTTAAGAACAATTCGAAATCTTGTTTTAGAAAAGAATAGTACCTTAATTTCATATATATTATCAAAGGATAATTTATACGTTATTGTTTTAAATAATTCGAAATCAGATTTTTATAAGTTGCCTTTTAATGAAGGTGATAGAGAATTGGTAAGCGATTTTTATCAACTAATTTCTAAGCCTTCAATGGACCAAGATGCTGCTGAAGTTTCTGATTTAGGAGAAACGTTATTCAATAAACTACTTCGAAAGCCACTTGAAAATTACGAGAGTGAAAACCTAACTATAATTCCGGATGGAGAACTTCACTATTTACCTTTTGATCTCTTACAATGGAAAGATTCATATTTGTTAGAAACTAAAAATATTGGTTATGGTAATTCAGTTACGTCACTTTTGGAACTTCGCAAAAAGCCTAAATCTAACAAAAATCGTGTTTTAGCTTTTGCACCAAGTTTTGATGATGCTATCGCGTTTCAAAGTAGTCGACAATTCGGAAAATTGCTTTATAATGATGATGAGGTTTCAAAAATAAGTGCATTTTATGAAACTAAGGCGGTTATAGATGATAAGGCTTCGTTAGCAGCTTTTAAATCAAATTCGGAGAGTTTTAATATAATTCATTTAGCCACTCATGCTTCTGCAAATGATGCTTATCCCGATTATTCCTATCTCGCTTTTAGTCAACAAAAAGATAGTTCAGTTAGTAATATCCTTTATATAAAAGACCTCTACAATACTTCATTAAATGCAGATATGGTAACCTTAAGTGCTTGCCAAACAGGTATTGGCAAATTACAAAAAGGACAGGGCATGTTAAGTCTCTCAAAAGGCTTTTATTATGCCGGAGCAAAATCGTTAGTTAATACATTGTGGAAGATTAATGATAAGAGTAGCGTAAAATTAATGGAGTATTTCTACGAAGGTTTGAGTAAAGGGAAATCGAAATCTAAAGCCCTACGCGATGCTAAATTAAAATACCTATCAGTTACAGATGACAATTTATTAAGACACCCTTATTATTGGTCAGCCTTTGTTGTTTCTGGAGATATTGCACCATTAACTAAGAATTACCTTTGGTGGCATATTGTTGCATGTTCATTAGTTGTAATATTATTCGGTGCCTATATTTATTTTAATCGAAAAAGAAAAGCTACTTTAAATTCGTAGATTTTCTTCAAAATATTATTCCAAGTCTTCCAGTAGTTCTTTGGCCGCACTTAATCTGAATGTGCCCAACGCTATTAATTTTTCTAGTTCAACTTTACTTTTATTAACATCATCTAGCCTTAAATAAGATAATGCTAGATACCAATGTGCTCGATCTTTTAATTCACCATTCTGCTGAATATAATTTTTAAGCAATGGTATAGATTCTTCATGCCTATTTAGTTGCATTAAAATAATTGCTTCGTAGAAGTCAATATAAGTATCGTTGTTTTTTACGTTTAACTCGTTAAAGAGCTCTAGTGCTTGGATGTAATCTTCATCTTCATAAGCAGTGAAAGCCCGACTCATTAAATCTTCAATTTCATTGCCACGTTCAATAGGGTGTATAACATTTTCATAAGGTGAGAAGTTGCTAATGTATAATTCGTTTAAATTGGCTGAACTGTTATTAAAGAAGAAAAACCATGATGTTAGTCCAACTACGAGTGCAATCGAGGCAGCTGCTAACCAAGGACGCATTAAAATTAGCTTCCCTTTTTTAAATTCTTTTTTTGTGTTTAAATTAGCGAACATATCTTTTAGCTCTTGTCGCTCTTCTTTTTTAAGAGATATTTTTAAATCTTCTTCAAACTTTAAATCAGATGCAAATTCTGAATCGGTGTTCAGTAAATATGTAACCTCTTCCAATTGACTTTCGGAGAGGGAACCTTCGATATATCCGTTAATCAATTCTTCTTTATCCATCTTTCTTCAGTATTAATTCTTTTAATGTTTTAAGACATCTCGACTTCTGACTTTTGACTACATTTTTATTTTCATAACCTTGAATAGCCATAATCTCGTCTAATTTTATTCCTTTTAGATAAAAAAGTTCTAATATTTCACGGCACTTATTACCTAACTTTTTAAAGTTGGCAATAAGTTTTACTTGGTAATCATTCATACCATCATCTTCATAAACATCATTTATTACCTGTTTTTCATAGCGGTCAAAAATATAAGTTTCCTCTGTAGGCACCTCTTTTTTTGAATCTCGAAAATGCTTAAATAACATAAACTTACCAGTGCCAAATAAATAAGTTTTCAAGGTACTTTTTAATTGATCTAATTTTCCTACTTGGGCGTTTTCATAAAGTACAATTAAAGCATCCTGAAAAATATCTTCTAACACTTCATTATCAGAAGTATATCGAGAAGCGAATTTGAAAAATTCTATTTTATATTCTTTATAAACTTCTTTAAGTGCATTTCTATCCCGCTGTTTCATTTGGGAAATAATCTGCTGGTCTTTCATTGGTGCTCAATTGATTAAGAAGTAAACATCCCTTAAATATAAATTTTTTTTAATGGAGATGTTGACCTTTTAAAGTTTAGGGTACAAATAGCTGTAAAATCAATAAAAATATAAGATTATGAAAACAAAATTTGTAGTATACATCTCACTTTTTATTTTAATGTTAGTGTCTTGTACTGTAGAGGAATTAAACGACTCTAATGAAATACCTGTAGTGCCAGAATCTCCAGAAGAAGAGCAACAAGAAGAGTTAACTCTTGATAAATTAACAGGTTCTTGGATTAGAATTGCGAGTAATAACATTCCTAATGACGGGATGATTATTGAAATGATAGACACCGAAGGTAAAATTACTGATAAGGCAGGGTCTTCATTTAATGATGGTGATATAAAATGGAAAGATATTGAAGCTGTAGATACCGATAATTATACATACGAAGAATTAGGTAGTGATTATAGTTATTACAATGCATTTATGGAGCTTAAAGGCGACGATACTTTAAGAATTTCAGTGGGTTCAAGCGGTGCTGGAAATATCCAAAAATGGGTTCATGAGGGGGAATATACTCCAGTATCGGAGCAAGTCAGTACGGAAACACAAAAAATAGATTGTGATATAACGGTAGAAACAACTTTAACTAATGGTCCGTCGGAAATAGATTATGTTGTAGACTGTGTAATAGATGTTACCGCACCTTTAATAGTTGAAGCTGGCGTGGTAATACAATTTAATGAAAATGCTGGTATCGGGGTTTATGATGATGGGTCCTTGACTGTGAATGGTAGTGATACCGAGCCAGTAGTAATGCAAGGAGAAGAAGCTACTAAAGGTTACTGGAGAGGAATTCATATTGAGTCTAATAAACTAAGTAATTCCCTTAACTATTTACAAATATCTGATGCTGGAGGTAATTATGTTTATTGTTGTAATGACGCTTCATCAATATACTTAAAAGACGGAATGGCTGCCATTACCAATACTGAAATAAGCAATGGCAAATCCTATGGGATAATTGCTACTGATAATTTTGAATTTAACGGTTATTCGGAAAATATCATTACCACCCATGAACTAGCCCCCCTTAAACTGACCATGGAGAGAATAGGTGAGATAGATGGTGTTTCTTCATCATATCAGGGGAACGATAAGAATTATATAATAATTGATGATTCAGGAATAAATGAAAAAATCACCATGAAAGCTACCGATGTTCCTTATCGTATAGAAATTAATCAAGTTATAGATATTCAAGAAAGATTGGATATTGAAGCTGGTGTCGAGATAGTATTTGAAGAAAATGCTGGTTTAGGAGTTTACGACAATGGAATTATTAATGCTATCGGTACAGAAAACGAGCATATTATATTTCGTGGATCAGAGGATATAAGCGGCTTTTGGCGAGGCATCCATACCGAAACAAATAGTTCATCAAATATAATTCGATATGCTGAGGTTAAAAATGCTGGTTCTAATTATGTCTACTGTTGTAATGATAAGGCAGCTATTTATATAAAATCCGGACAATTGACCGTTGAATATTCACTTATTGCGCAAAGTGGTGGGTGTGGAATTAACGTTAATTCCAACGCAAATTTTATAGAATTGGAAAATGAATTTAACGACAATGGAACTGAAGGTGATGTTTGTAATTGAAATACTTTTTTGATATTAGATTAATAGAGTTTGAGTTAGGTTGATGAAAGAACCGATAACAATATTGTTATCGGTTTTTTTCATTTTGATGTTTACCTTTTAAAGTTTAGTACACTAATAAATGTAGATAGTTCTAATAATTAGAACGCTAATAAATTGAATTGATTAACCAATAAAAATTAAGATGATGAAAAATTTAAAAAGACAAATTCTTTTAGCAGGTTGTGGACTAGCAATTATGTTAACATTCAGTTGTAGTAAGGACAACCCATTAAATCCAGCCGGGAACTGCTTTGGAGGAAATTGGGCGCAAGGCTATACCAATGAGTTACAGGCTTGGTCAAATGCTGCCAATGCGTATTCCGAAAATCCGACTGCGGAAAATTGTGCAAACTATAAAAGTGCAGCCAAGGCGTATCTAGATGCTTTAGATGATATTTATGATTGCATACCAACGGTTAGTAGGGCAGAAATTGATCAAGAGATAAAAGAAGCCAAAGCAAATATTGATAGTGAAAGTTGTGAATAATGAACATTTCAAAGATGAAAAATAAGGGAAAGTTTATTGCTCTTGTGATTTTGTTGTTGGTTTTCTGTTCATGTGTTCGCGAAGTAAAAGAGAAGTTATCTAAAGCCAAGCAAACGGTTTCAAATACGACAACACTTATAGATAAAGCGGAAGAAGCACAAGAGGATATTGAAAATTTAAAAGATGTCGTGCCGCTAACAAATGAAGAATTGAAAGATTGGCTTCCCAATACAATTGAGGGTTATGAACGAACAGGGTTCAAGGTGGGAGCGGCCGGTTACGCTAATGTAGCATCAATCGAAGGCACATTTAAACTTGATGATGCAAAGCAGAAATTTACTGTCAATATTATTGATGGTGCTGGTCCGGCAGGGAGTATGGTGATAGCGGGTATGGGAATGGCTGCCCAAATGGATATGGAACAAGAGGATGAAAACAAACATCTAAAGGCTGTAAATGTAAACGGAATACAAGCGCAACAGACATTTTATAAAAAGAGAAATGAAACTAGTTTGCAGTTTGTAGTTGACAAAAGGTTTGGCGTACTAGTAAAAAGTGTAAACATTAATCCAGATGATACCTGGGAAATGGTCGAAAAATTGCACTTAGATGACTTAAGTGATTTAGATGAATAGAATTTAAAAACATATAAAAATGGAAACGACAGAAACAGAATTAAATACAAGAAAAGTAATTACGATAAATGAAGAAGCAAAAAAGATAGCAATTATAAGCTATGTCACCATTATTGGGCTCGTAATTGCTTTTGTAATGAATAATGAAAAGAAACTAAGTTTTGCAAGTTACCATGTGCGCCAGTCACTAGGGCTTTGTATTACAGGCATAGCATTAGGAGTAGTAGGTGTCATACCTATTTTGGGTTGGATTATTAACATAGTTGGCATTTTTGTTTTGTTATATATGTGGGTTATGGCTTTAATGAATGCTATCAACGAAAAAGAAAAGCCGGCGCCAATTTTAGGTAAAAAATATGAGGAGTGGTTTAAAGGAGTATTGTAATACTCCTTTGCATTGTATTTGCAGTGCTATGAATAGTGAAAAGAATATCAAATGAAAATAATTATTCTAGCATTACTCTTATTTATATGCTGTCTGAACAGCTTTAGTCAGGAAGAAAAATTACGTATTGTCAACCTTGATTCTGGCCAGGAAGTGGTATTTAAGGAAAAACGAAGAATAAAGGTAGTTACAAAAAATGGCGAAAAGTTTGCTGGCAGATTTAGTATTCTAAATCAAAACAGTATTGTAGTAGGTGGTGTTATTCTTGATTTAAAGGAAATAGGCATTATTAGAAAACACCCTTTGCTGAATACCATTATGGTAAAGGTTAATTTTTTGCATATTGGAGGTCTTGCTTTTTTTATTACAATGGTGTCTGGTCAATTACCAGTTCTTTTGGCTGGAGCAGCCATATTAGCTACTGGGGTTTATGGGGCCGTAAAAGCACCAAATATATCTAAAGGTTACAAGGATGCTAAGAATTGGAACTTTGAAATTATACTTGAATGAAAAGCGTGAATATATAGCTTACCAATAATACAACTTCGCTTACCATTTATACAATTTTATATTACACTGATAATCTTGTTTTTATATTGTACTCAGTTAATAAAAGTAAATTCTTTCCTCCTATTTGATAGGGATTTTGTTCCCTAGTTCTCCTTTTGTTTTTACATAGAATATTTTGTAATAATCTTGAATATAAACATCATGAAAACAAAAATTTTATTTGCAGTTTTGGTAGTCGGACTATTTACAATTTTTATGGCCTGCACTAAAAATACCGAAGGATGTGAAGATACTCCCGAAACGTGCATATTAGGATGTGCCATGAATCCTGATGCTTGTTTTAATTTGGATCCTGAAAATGTTGAGATGGTAACTGATTCGGCTCTTGCTGTATCAAAACTACCAATTCGTAAATAGTGTTTTTTATAGCTATTATGATATGTTGACCTTTTAGGTGATTAGAAGAATAGTATTGTCTAATTATTAAAATTCAGCATTGAATCTTAGAAAATAAAATCGGGTCGTATTTTCATTTTTAAAATTAGTACCAATCCTACACAGATTCTTACCGATTATACAATTATAAGTCTTCGAATATGGACTTGTTTTTATATTGTAACAGTTAAAATAGGTTAATTCTTCCCCGAATTTTACAGGAATAGTATTCTCAAGTTTTAAAAATGTTAACCTTTAATTATTTAGAACATTAATTAATAAATCGATATGACTATGAAAGCGTTTTTTGTTTATGCCACATTATCAACTATTGCATTTTTAAGTTTTTTAACCTGCTTAATGTTAATTCTATATTAATGTAAAGCTTCAATTATTAACCAACAATTATTAGCTATGAAGACTTCAATAATTATAGTCATACTTATTTTTAATATGATGTTATTATTTATTGAACCTTTAGCTGAAATTACACAAGGTGTAAATCTATGGTACATTGCGAGTTTTGAACTGGTATTAATAATTGGCTTTGTAACATACAGTATGTTGCGCGATTTAAAGAAGGCTTTTGATATAGATATATTAGAGATTTTTAATTTTTTAAGAATAATTAAATTCTAAGCTATGTTCGCAATTCTTCATAAAAAAGATAGTCACACCGTACTTTTAGATAAGTTAAAACATTTTGTAAGAAAGGAAAATTGGAGTAATGACCGTTTTGAAAAACTAAACGATTTATTGTACGAAGTTAGTTGTGATATGGAAAATGCTGCAATTTTAAAATCAGACATATTAGAGATTAGCACGAGTTTTAAGAAAGAATTTTTAGCGGAGACGCTACAAGGCCATGTGCTAAGAAGGCCCTACGGATATCCCGGTGATTTTATGTTGATAGATAAAATTTACACAGAATCTAAAACACGGAATACAGCCTTTAGAATATGGGACGAGTATTTTCAAAAACAAACAGTGCCCAAAGCCATACGTAATCGTAAAGAATATTTCAAAAAATTTATTGGAGACAAAAGTAAAGTCAATAAAGACTTGCAAATACTTAATGTCGCAAGTGGCTCCGGTAGAGAATTATTTGAATTGTATTCTGATCAGACAAATACTTGTAATATAAATACGACCTGTGTAGAGCTAGATGATTATGCTATTGCCTATTCAAAAGGGTTAAATACAGAATATAATCATCATATTGAATATATTCATAGTAATATATTTAATTATGATACAGACAAAAAACACAATGTTATTTGGTCTGCAGGGCTGTGTAATTATATTAATGATAATGCTTTGATTTTGTTATTGGAGTGTCTTAAAAACAAATTACTACCAAGTGGAGAAATAGTCCTAGGTAATTTTAATAAAGAAAATAATCCTAGTAGAAACTATTTAGAGATAATGGGAGACTGGCATCTCATCCATAGAACTGGAAAACAACTTTTGCATTTAGCGAAAAAGGCTGGTTTTTTAAATAGTCAAATTCGAATAGATCGCGAAGCATTAAATGTGTGTTTATTTTTACATATCAAAATATAATAGACTTCTTAATAGCTATCTTATCAAAACTGAAAAGTGGAACCTTTCCACTTTTCAGTTTTTTTATTTAGGCCGAATTTGCCCTTGTTGGTCTGCGTTAAAAACTATTTTCAATAGTACTGTTAACCTTTAGTTTTTTAAAACATCAAAAGAAAACTAAAGCGCAATATGATGAAAATTCTACTCACTTTTATTTTTCTACTTATCACACTTTCCACAGTTGGTCAAACGATGGCCAAGAATACTGTAAGTACAGCAGGTTTAATATTATCCAATGATTCTAATAGTATCAGTTTTACGATAGGTGAACCCATAGTAGGGTTAATAGCTGCTGATGAATCTGTAGATCAAGGTTTTTGGGCTGGATCACTTTTTGTAGAAACTATAACAGAAGACAAAGAACTAGGAGGTATTGTTGTTTATCCGAGTCCTATGGATAGCGAATTAAATATCCAAACAAACAATAATCCAATTTATGGTGTAACACTATTTACTGTAAATGGCATTATGGCTCTCAAAGAAAAAGTTGAGGCGGAGAATCTAGGGCATCAAATAGATGTTAGTCATTTGGCGAGTGGGGTTTATGTGCTTCGTTTGGCAATAGAGAACGATAAAGAAGAAAAACTATTTAAAGTCATTAAAAGATAACATCACCTGTAAAAGCTGCATTGCTGTGGTTTTTTTATGGGGCAAAACTTAGAAATTATGAAAGAAATTTACACTCCAATCATTTTAGTAATCACACTGTTTTTAAGTGCGATGGCGCTTGCTCAAGATGGGCAAAAGAATTTTATAAATTACCAAGGTGTAGCGCGAAATGCAGATCAGCAATTATTGATTAGTGAAACTATGACAATAGGTGTTACGTTAAAAGTTGGACCTTCAGATGCGAGTATCGAGTATGAAGAAAGTCATGATATTACCACAGATGCAAATGGTGTTTTTAGTCTTAAGATTGGTAATGGTGCAGTAATAAATGGCGATTTTAAAAGTTTGCCGTGGGGTGCAGGAGCAGCCTTAGCAACAATAACAATGAATGGTAGTGAGGTTGGGACAACAGAGATGATGGCAGTGCCATATGCGTTAAGTTCTGCCGACAATAAATGGCATACCATTGGAGATGATATCGAAAATAAAAATGGAGGCAATGTTTTTGTAACCGGATCGCTTTACGCTTCTAAAGATCTTTCATTGTCAGAGGGTGCAGCGATCAATGAATTTTCAACAGATGTTACATTGGCTGGTAACAGCGATGAAAAGGTGCCCACTCAGAAAGCAATAAAAACATATATCGATGGAAAACTTACAGGGGGAACTGTTGATGCAGATTCGGACCCAACTAATGAAATACAAACCTTAAGTTTTGATGCTGTGACAAACGTTTTAAGTCTTTCAGATGGTGGAACGGTAACAATACCTAGTGGAGGTACCGATGCAGATGCAGACCCAAATAATGAGATTCAAGATATTTCACTTTTAGGAACAGAATTAACAATAAGTAATGGGTCGACAATTGATTTAGCTCCTATAGTTCCACCAGGAGGAACGGACGATCAGAATGCGTCTGAAGTTTCGTTTGATAATACAGGTACTGGTCTTGCCGCAAGCGATACGCAAGCTGCGATTGAAGAATTGGCTTCAGGTGGGTTAGTAGATACAGATGATCAAGATTTATCACTTTCAGGTACTACCTTACAAATTACAGATGGCGCTAGTGTCGACCTTTCTACAATTATCCCGCCGGGAGGAACGGATAATCAAGAAGCATCCGAAGTTCCTTTTGATAATACAGGTACTGGTCTAGTTGCTAGTGATACGCAAGCAGCAATAGAAGAATTGGCTTCTGGTGGGTTGGTGGATACGGATGATCAAGATTTATCACTTTTAGGTACGACCCTACAAATTACAGATGGCGCTAGTGTCGACCTTTCTACAATTATCCCGCCGGGAGGAACGGATAATCAAGAAGCATCCGAAGTTCCTTTTGATAATACAGGTACTGGTCTAGCGGCTTTGAATACACAAGCAGCTATAGAGGAATTAGCTTCTGGCGGTTTGGTAGATACGGATGATCAAGGTTTGGTATTGACTGGGGATGTACTTTCTATTGAAGATGGTGACGGAAGTGTTGATCTAAGCGATTATTTTAATAGAACTACTCGACATGGTTTGTTAGTTGGTGATGACGGCATTGTTGATGGTTTAATGGGTACAGTTGATGGTCAAGTTGCAAAGTGGGATGCTGCGTTAGGTAATTGGGTTGCAGGTACAGATGAAACTGGTGGTGGCGGAAGTTCTTTGTGGTCGGAAAATGGTAGTGATATTTATTTCGATAGTGGGAAAGTGGGTATCGGTATAGATAATCCCGATGTAGATTTACACATTAATAGTACCAGTTTTAACCTGCTTAAATTAGAGACTTCAGGTGTTGATAATTGGGTGAGTTATCATACTCCTGCTGGCTATGTTGGGTATTCAGGTGTTTTCTATGGGAATAAGGATATGGATTTTGGAACAGGTGGAGGTAACAACACGGGTAAGGTACATTTGGTTACCAATGCAAATCCTAAAGTAACAGTAATCCCAAATGGAAACGTTGGTGTGGGTACCGTAAATCCTAGTACTAAATTAGATGTTGTTGGAGATGTCAAAATTTCGGGTGAGTTAAATAGAACTTCTACGGGCAATGCCAATATGGTACCCATTGCTTATGGAAATATAGATGATGATGGAAGTATTTATTCTGGTACTGGAAATTTCACAGTAATTAAAAATGGAGCAGGGAGATATCGAATTAAAATTGCAGGGGAAATATACAATTATAATATAGGTTATACTACAATCGCAACACGTAATACGGGTACTGTAGGATTTATAGGAATAAATGCTCTCGGAACAGATTTACTTGTTAATACAAAAGATATAACAGGAGTTAATACTGACGCCATGTTTATGTTTGTTGTTTATAAAAACTAGTGGGCCTCATTAAAAATGTAATAAATATTCATCAAATCTTCAAACCAAAAAGTATATTTAAAACATACTTTTTGGTTTGTTTTTTTAGACTGATTTTTACTTTAAAGCTAAACTTTTGATCAGGTCAATAAACATCACAAACCATCGTACATTTCAACAAGCAGTGTTAAAAACTTTGTAACTGTTTTGTGTTAACTGTCTTTCATCCAGCTGCTTTATTCTCCATATTTGTGTACACAACGGCTCAACAAGCACCCTTTCTTAACTAAAGTTTGAATTTGATTTTACTTTAATCAGCCTTTTTTCTCATTATTTTGAGAAAAAATTACAAGGCTAACAAGTAGTATGTGCGAGTGTTTTAATATGCTTAGTAGATGGTTGTAGTGTAAAATATAGTAGTTAAAAACAATAAAGAAATATGTCAACAGCAGTAGAACCTATTTTAGATAAAAATGAAGATCGATTTGTAATCTTCCCAATTCAACATCACGATTTATGGGAATGGTATAAAAAATGTGAAGCTTGTTTCTGGACGGCTGAAGAAATAGATTTAAGTGAAGATGTAAATGATTGGAATAATAAACTAAGTGATGATGAAAAATATTTCATCAAACATATATTGGCGTTTTTTGCGGCTTCTGACGGAATTGTAAATGAAAATTTGGCTGAAAATTTTGTGAGTGAAGTCCAGTATTCAGAAGCTAAGTTTTTCTATGGTTTTCAAATCATGATGGAGAACATACACTCAGAAACCTATTCACTTTTAATAGATACGTATGTAAAAGATGAAAAGGAAAAAAATATTCTATTTAAAGCAATTGAAAATTTTCCGGCAATCAAGAAAAAGGCAGATTGGGCTTTAAAATGGATAGATTCACCAAGTTTTGCTGAACGATTAATAGCTTTTGCGGCAGTTGAAGGTATTTTCTTTTCGGGTGCTTTTTGTTCTATATTTTGGTTGAAAAAAAGAGGGCTTATGCCAGGGCTCACTTTTTCAAATGAGTTAATTTCTAGAGACGAAGGTATGCATTGCGATTATGCGGTGCACTTGCATAACAAGCATTTGATTAATAAAGTGCCTAAAGAACGTATCACCCAAATTTTAACCAATGCCTTAGATATTGAAAGAGAATTTATTACAGAATCGTTGCCTGCTAGTCTAATTGGCATGAATTCTAAATTGATGACGCAATATCTAGAATTTGTGACAGATAGATTATTGGTTGAATTAGAATGTGATAAGGTATATAATGCCACAAACCCTTTTGATTTTATGGATATGATATCCTTACAAGGAAAAACAAATTTCTTTGAAAAACGAGTTTCTGAATATCAAAAGGCAGGCGTGTTGAATACAGATAAAGATGTTGATTCTCAGAAAATTAGTTTCGATGCTGATTTTTAATCGAGTTTAAAACCAATTAGTAACCTAAAAAAAAGAGACCCTATGTTCGTACTAAAAAGAGACGGTAAAAGAGAGCCGATGATGTTTGATAAGATTACCGCACGGGTACGAAAACTGTGTTATGGTCTTAATGAGCGTGTTGATCCTATTAAGGTTTCAATGCGGGTGATTGAAGGTTTGTACGATGGGGTTACAACTTCAGAGTTGGATAATCTTGCTGCTGAAATTGCTGCAACGATGACTACAACACATCCCGATTTTGCGAAATTGGCTGCTCGTATTTCGGTATCCAATTTACATAAGAATACAAAAAAATCCTTTTCTGAAACCATGGAGGATTTGTATAAATATGTAAATCCAAGAACAGGTAAAAAGGCGCCTTTGCTTTCAGATGAGGTTTTTAAGGTAATATCTGAAAATGCAGAACGGCTAGATTCAACAATTATTTATAATCGTGATTTTGGATATGACTATTTCGGATTTAAAACTTTAGAACGATCGTACCTTTTAAAGTTGAACGGTAAAATTGCAGAACGACCACAACACATGCTTATGCGTGTTTCAGTTGGTATTCATTTAAATGATTTAGATGCTGCTATTGAGACCTACGAATTAATGTCTAAAAAGTATTTTACACACGCCACACCAACTTTATTTAACTCGGGTACGCCAAAACCACAAATGTCTTCTTGTTTTCTTTTGGCAATGCAAGATGATAGTATCGAAGGTATTTATGATACGCTTAAGCAAACAGCAAAAATATCGCAAAGTGCTGGTGGCATAGGTCTTTCTATTCATAATGTGCGTGCCACTGGGTCTTATATTGCAGGCACCAACGGTACTTCTAACGGAGTTGTACCCATGTTACGTGTATTTAATGATACGGCTCGGTATGTTGATCAGGGAGGTGGAAAACGTAAAGGTAGTTTCGCGATTTATGTGGAACCATGGCATGCAGATATCTTCGATTTCCTTGATTTAAAAAAGAATCATGGTAAAGAAGAGATGCGGGCACGTGATTTATTTTATGCGATGTGGATTCCAGATCTTTTTATGAAAAGGGTAGAAGCTGATGCGGAATGGACACTTATGTGTCCCAATGAATGTCCTGGTCTTTTCACTCATCACAGCGAAGAGTTTGAAAAGTTATATCTCGGATACGAAACAGAAAATAAAGGTAGAAAAACAATAAAGGCAAGAGAGCTTTGGGAGAAGATTTTAGAATCTCAGATTGAAACAGGTACGCCATACATGTTGTATAAAGATGCTGCCAATCGTAAGAGTAACCAGAAAAATTTAGGAACAATTCGTTCTTCAAATCTATGTACCGAAATATTAGAATATACTTCACCAGATGAAGTTGCTGTATGTAATTTGGCATCCATAGCTCTGCCGATGTTTGTTAAAAATGGCGAATTCGACCATAAAGAATTGCATCGTGTTACCAAACGAGTAACTAAAAACTTGAATAGTGTAATCGATAGAAATTACTATCCGGTTAAAGAAGCAGAAAATTCGAATATGCGCCATCGTCCTGTTGGTTTGGGGGTGCAGGGCTTAGCAGATGTATTTATATTGTTGCGTTTACCTTTTACTAGTGATAAGGCTAAGGAACTAAATCAAGAAATCTTTGAAACTTTGTATTACGCTGCAGTAACAGCTTCCATGGAAGCGGCAAAAGAAGAAGGTCCGTATTCAACATATAAGGGTTCGCCAATTTCACAAGGTCTATTTCAACATAATTTGTGGAATATAAAAGATGAAGATTTATCCGGCAGATGGGATTGGGGTAAGTTACGTTCTCAAGTTAAAAAACATGGCGTTCGTAATTCACTTTTAGTAGCTCCAATGCCAACAGCATCTACCTCTCAGATATTAGGTAACAATGAATGTTTTGAGCCGTATACTTCTAATATTTATACGCGAAGAGTACTATCGGGCGAGTTTATAGTAGTAAACAAGCATTTATTAGAAGACTTAGTGAATCTTGGTCTTTGGAACGAAAGTTTAAAACAAGAATTAATGCGAGCCAATGGTTCGGTACAGCATATTGATGTAATTCCGACAGAAATTAAAGAATTGTATAAAACGGTTTGGGAGCTAAGTATGAAGGACATTATTGATATGAGTCGCCAACGAGGATATTTCATAGATCAGAGTCAGTCATTGAACTTATTCATGGAAAATGCCAATTATGGTAAGTTAACCTCAATGCATTTTTATGCTTGGAAAAGCGGACTAAAAACGGGTATGTACTACTTAAGAACGAAAGCTGCCGTAGATGCTATTAAGTTTACATTAGATAATACCAAGAAAAAAGAAGTACCTGTTAGTGTTGCAGCGGAAGCAGAAGTTGAAGCTGCAACTCCAGTAGCCGAGAATGCAAAAGAACTCGCCGTTAAAACAACACCAGTATCACAAGAAGAACCAAATGTAGAGCCAATGAGTGCTGAAGAAATGAAAGCATTAATAGCACAATCTAAAGCAGGTCAGGCAGATGATGATTGTTTAATGTGTGGGTCCTAGATCTAAATGAGATTACTTTGGTAAACGAAAGTAAAAATTTATGTACATAACAAAACCTCTGTTTTTACAGGGGTTTTTTCTTGTAAAAATTTATTAGTTTTAGAAAAGATGAATTTTGAATGCTAAGCTTGAGAAATAGTTGCTTTTCTTTACAGCTTGAAGGAATTATATCTTAAAAAAAGGAGAAATAAAAAAATACACAAAGAAATTGTGTAATAAAAGAGGAAAAGTAAAATGATTATTAAGCTTGTGTATTATTTTTTAATATACGGGCGCAACGCTACTGAAAACATATATGCAGCGATGTAAATCATTAAAATAATTAGATAATTGTCCATGTTTAGATAAATTTTGATAAACTATATACGTATAAGTAACGCAAATAGTTTATCAAAATTACACTAAATCGGAAAAAAGGTACTTTTTAACGAATGTTAGTAGGATTATGCCTCGCTTAGATTACCATTATTCTTCAAATTTGAATTTGAAAATTTGCGGTAATATAGTCTTCCAACAAAAAGTAATAAAACGTAAGCAGCAATTAAAAGATAAGGGACCATAGCATAAGTTTTAAATAGGTTATGATAGGATAACGGACGATTTGAGAATTATCTTATTTTTATAGTATGTTGTATGTCGAAAACGGTTAAAAAATTCGATGAAAGGTATTTTTGAACAATTAGTAGTCGATAAAATGCACAATTATTGCTGTAAACTACCTAAAAAGCAGAGTTAGCCTTTGTTTTAATTTAAAATTAAAAAGAGAATAATGAAGAAAAGAAAGATTATCCTTGATGAAAGTGAGATTCCTGAGAGTTGGTACAATATTGTTGCGGACATGCCCAATAAGCCTTTGCCTCCATTAAATCCTGGTACTTTAGAGCCTATAGGCCCGGAAGCATTAGCTCCTCTATTTCCAATGGCTCTTATTGAACAAGAAGTTAGCACAGAAAAGTGGATAACAATACCTGATGAAGTTCGAAATCTATATTCGTTATGGAGACCTACTCCACTATATAGAGCTTATGAGTTAGAGAAGGCTTTAGATACTCCAGCGAAGATATATTACAAGTATGAAGGCGTGAGTCCATCGGGATCTCATAAACCAAATACAGCTGTTCCTCAAGCTTACTATAGTAAGCAGGAGGGCGTTAAACGAATTACAACTGAAACGGGTGCTGGTCAGTGGGGTAGCGCATTAAGTTTTGCTTGTCAACATTTCGGAATAGAATGTGATGTATATATGGTTAAACTTTCCTACCATCATAAGCCGTATAGAAAGTCTATGATGAATGCTTGGGGTGCAAATGTTTTTGCATCACCAACAAATTTAACTGAGGCAGGTAGAAAGATATTAGCTGAAGATCCAGACAGCCCAGGTTCATTAGGGATTGCAATTTCAGAAGCTGTGGAAATGGCCGCTCAACGGGAAGACACCAAATACGCTTTAGGAAGTGTTTTAAACCATGTAAAATTACATCAGACTATTATTGGTCAAGAAGCAATTAAGCAAATGGAGAAAGCAGGCGATATGCCTGATATTGTAGTTGCGCCCTTTGGAGGTGGTTCAAATTTTGCAGGATTAGCATTTCCATTTTTAAGATTGAACTTAGAAGAAGGAAAAAACATAAGATGTATTGCCAGTGAGCCCACTTCCTGTCCTAAATTAACAAGAGGTGTATTTCGATATGATTTTGGAGACACGGGTGGAATGACACCTTTGCTACCGATGTATACTTTAGGTCATGACTTTGTACCTGCGCCAATTCATGCAGGTGGTTTGCGTTATCATGGAGCTGGGGTTATTGTTAGTCAGCTTTTAAAGGATAATCTAATAGAAGCAGTAGCTCATGATAATGTAGAAGTTTTTGAAGCTGGGGTACTTTTCGCAAAAACAGAAGGAATTATACCAGCGCCAGAAGCTACACATGGTATCGCGACCGTAATTGCAGAAGCAAAAAAATGCAAAGAAGAAGGTGTTTCTAAAACAATACTTTTCAATTTATGTGGGCATGGTAATTTTGATATGAAAGCTTATGATGATTATTTCGATGGTAAAATTGTAAAACACGAATTGTCACAAGAAGAAATCAATGCCTCAATAGCTAGATTAAATACTCCGGAAATACCGAATTAAATGTATTTGTAGTATTTAAATGAAAAAAGGGTTTCCAATGCGGAAACCCTTTTTTGTTTACTACTCTTTTAAATGTCACATAAAAGCATCTTCACTTTTATAAGCATCTATTACAGCTTGTTCTCCAGTTTTACCTTCTTTAGAGTTGCCGTGTTCCATGCCTAAAACTCCATCGAATCCTTTTTCATGAATCCATTTGAATACATTTTTATAATTTATTTCACCAGTTGTGGGTTCCTTTCTTCCGGGATTGTCTCCTATTTGAATGTAGGCAACTTCATCCCAAGTTAGACCCATGTTATGTATTAAATGACCTTCGGTCTTTTGCATATGATAAATGTCAAAAAGAATTTTGCATGAAGGGCTATCTACTCCTTTACAAATCATGTACGTCTGATCTGAATTTTGTAAGTATAAATCAGGAGAATCAGAAAGTGGTTCTAATACCATCACCAATCCATGTGGCTCTAATATTTCAGCACCTCTTTTTAGTGCTTCAATTACATTGCCATCTTGTACGCCAATTGGTAGTTTTCTTTCGAAACCACCAGGCACAACGGTCATCCATTTTGCATTCACACGTTTTGCAGTTTCCACAGCTTTTCTGCATCCATCTAAAAAGATATCAATATATTCTTGTTTTCCGGCTGCCAGTGTATTTGTCATATTACCGCCTTTGTCAATTACAAAAACACCCATTGTCATTCCGCGTTTCGCTAAAGTCTCACCCATTTTGGTTTGCAGAGCTATATCGCGTTTCATCATTCCATTATCTTCAAAAGCCGTAAAACCTTGATCAGCCATGAAATTAATTTGATCAATTGGATCATCACCAGCCAATCCTTTAAACATGCCCAAATGAGGTGCATATTTTAGATTGAATTTATGCGCTGCAGATGTTTCTGCTAAGTTAGCATGTGATAGAACGCCAGTCATAGAAAGCGCACCAGTTGTTAGCGCAGTTTTTTGAATAAAACTTCTTCTTTTCATTTTCATCTTTGTTTACAATGACCACGCTTTACCGCCGGTTAATTCTGTTAGATCACCACAACCTATAAATTCACCTGGTATTGGTAAATAGGCTAGGACTTTTTCTCCAACATATTCCGAACTCTTATAACCCCAAATTGTCATACCTCGCAATTCACTGGCAAAGGCATATGCTGCTGCATCATCACTTAATTCTGCTTTTGCATAAGCGACAATTGCTTTGTTGTAATCAGCTATAGCCTCAGAATTTTGATCTTGTTGTTCTTTAGAAACTTTTAATGTACTTGCTAATGTAACCTCTAATTCTTCAGTGCTTAAATCACCAGCCTTTTCTTTGCTAGCAGTTTTTAGTGCTTTGCTTAGAAATTTATCCATAGACATTTTTAAAAAGTCTTGCTTTTCTTTGTCCATTACCTCATTTGCAAACTTGTCAATAAATATATGGACTTGAAGTTCTGAAGCAGATGGCGTATCTGTTGCAGGTAATATGATGTCTACCAATTTTGTTATAGCTGCACCTTGATCAGCGGTTAAAAAATCGGGAGTCCAAGTAACAGCATTTTCGCCTTTACAACTTTGTACTATACTTAATAATATAGGGGTGGCAATGGTGTAACCCAATGCCGCGCCCATATTCTTGAGTGCTTTTCTTCTATCCATTATATATTTCCTTTTTTAAGTTGCGCAACCGCATGGTTAGCAGCACGGGCAGTAAATGCCATATAAGTTAATGATGGGTTTACACAAGCAGCGGACGTCATAAAAGCTCCATCTGTTACATAAACATTAGCAACATCATGTAATTGATTATTTCCGTTTAATACTGAAGTCTTTTTGTCGCGACCCATTCGAGCGGTACCCATTTCATGAATTCCTAGCCCTAATCCGGTAGGTCCGTCATGACCTTCAACATCTTTAAACCCTGCTTTTTCTAACATTTCAACAGCAGAATTTTGCATGTCTTTACGCATGTTAAATTCGTTTTCTTGTAAATCGGCATCAAAAGTAACAGTAGGTAATCCCCATGCATCTTTCTTGTCGTAATCCAATGTCATTCTATTGTCTTCGTACGGAAGTACTTCACCAAAACCGCCAATACCCATTCTCCATCCTCCTGGTTTTTCAACAGCATTTTTTAAATCTTTTCCATAAGCTAATTCAGCAACTAAATCTTCCCAGTTGCCTCTGCTGGCACCACCTTGGTAGCCGAAGCCTCTTTTGTAGTCGGTTCTATTAGTTTTACCACCAATATTTCTAAAACGTGGAATGTAAACACCATTAGGTCTTCTGCCTTTATAATATTTATCATCAAAACCGTCGAATTTTCCTGAAGCCCCTACACCTAAATGGTGGTCCATTATGTTGCGTCCTAATTGGTCAGAGTCATTACCCATACCATTAGGAAAACGATCAGATTTAGATTGCATTAAAATAGAAGCGGAAGCAATTGCAGATGCGCAAAGGAAAATTACTTTTGCCTTAAATTCATGTGTTTCTTTAGTAATTCTATCAATTACCTTAACACCAACAGCTTTTTTGGTGTCGGCATCATAAATAATTTCATGAACAATAGAATCGGGTCTTAGTGTTAAATTGCCCGTAGCTTCAGCGGCAGGTAAAGTAGATGAAAGGCTGCTAAAATAACCTCCAAAAGGACAACCACGAATACATCGATTTCTATATTGACATTTAGTTCTTCCATCAAAATTCTTTGTGCCCGTAATGTGTGCAACACGACCGATGGTTACAGGTCTATCTTCAAAACCTGCTTTTACTTGCTCTTTAAAATGCTCTTCTACACAATTTAATTCCATTTGTGGTAAAAAATTACTGTCAGGTAGTTGCGGAAGGTTTAATGCCTCACCACTAACACCAATGTAATCTTCTACTTTGGCATACCAAGGTGCAATATCTTTATAACGTACTGGCCAATCTACAGCTACACCATCATTTTTATTTGCGCCAAAATCCAAATCACTCCAACGATAACTTTGACGGCCCCATTGTAATGAACGTCCACCAACATGATAGCCACGCATCCAATCAAATCGTCTTATTTCGTTATAAGGGTGTTCTAAATCATTTACGAACCACATTTTGCTAGCACCATTGGTAGTGTAGCCAGTCCTATTTTGCTTCTCTTGTTTCGCAATATCTTCCTGGGTAGGTTTACCTGCGTTTGGAAAATCCCAAGGGTCCATATTTGCTGTTTCGTAGTCGTCGATATGTTTTACCATTCTACCACGCTCTAATACTAGGGTTTTTAAACCGTTTTCACAGAGTTCTTTGGCGGCCCATCCTCCACTAATTCCTGAGCCTACAACTATAGCATCATAAGAATCTTGTTCCTCGTTATAATAGAATTTATTCATGTATAAATTGTTTATCGTCTAAATTTATTAAATATTAAATTAAATTTCTACATTTAAACCTTAAGTCTTTTGAATATTCGTCAATATACTAAAAGTTTAAATGAATATTTTTAAGGTTTTTTTATATAGTTAATGTTTCAACAAATTTTAATTCACACTAATAATTATTATGAAAGTAAAGAACGTTTTTAGATTTTATTCAGTTGTTGCTATTGTGCTTTTAGCTACAATTACATTCGCATGCAAAGAGAAAAAGAAGGATGCAGATACGCCCGCATTAGAAGAAGTGAGTAAAGAGTCAACAGCGCCTTTTTTTAAACTTTCATTGGCACAATGGTCAATTCATAATATGATAAAAGAAGATAAGGTGGATCCATACACTTTTGCAGAAAAAGCAAAAAAATGGGGTTTTACTGGATTGGAATATGTAAGTCAGTTATATCCTGCAGATTTAGAAAATAATGAATATTCACCTGAAGCTATGGCTGCATTTGTTGAAAAATCTAACGCAGAGGCCAAAAAGCATGGTATGCAGAATGTGTTAATTATGATTGATAGACAAGGTGATCTTGCTGTTAGTGATAAAACTGAACGCGATGCAGCTGTTGAACGGCATTATAAATGGGTAGATGCTGCGGCGGATATGGGTTGCCATGCAATTCGCGTAAATTTAAATGGAGAATCAGACCCTATTAAATGGCATGCCAATTCGGTTGATGGATTAACTAAACTTGCGACCTATGCTAAAACTAAGAATATTGAAATTTTAGTAGAAAACCATGGCGGTCTTTCTTCAAACGGAGCAATGCATGCGGCAGTTATGGAAGAAGTGAATATGGATAATTGTGGAAGTTTACCAGATTTCGGCAACTTTTGCATTACTAGAAAAGAAGATAGTTGGGATTGTGCAGAGATGTATGATATATATAAAGGAGTAACTGAATTAATGCCTCATGCAATGGCAGTAAGTGCAAAGTCTAATGTTTTTGATGCGAATGGTAATGAGGTGAACATTGATTATAAGAAAATGCTTCAAATCGTAAAAGATGCAGGTTATACGGGTTATATAGGTGTTGAATATGAAGGTAAAGAATTGGGTGAAGAAGCTGGTATTATAGCTACAAGAGATTTAATGTTGAAAGTGGCAAAAGAATTGAACTAAATGAAATAATTGTATAACGTAACGAAGTTTTGACTTTGTTAAATTTACTTAAGTAGAAGAATTCATATAAGTGTAAATCGCTTATTTCCCCCTGATACGGAACTACAGAAGTTAAAATTTTATAAGTAGATGAAAGTCTTTTTTAATCAGCTTTTTGATTATAATTTTTATTGTAATAAAAAAATTATTGAATTGTGCACAGATGAATCAAATGTGTCTGAAAAAACTGTTGAGTTGTTTTCGCATATTTTAAATGCACACCACATCTGGAATTCGAGAATTATTGGACAGCAAACCGAGTTTGATGTATGGCAAATTCATGCTATATCTAATTGGGATGATATTCATTATGAAAATCAGAGATGTTCATTTGACATAACATCGAATGCAGATAATTTCGAAAAAAGAATAGATTATGAAAACTCTCAAGGGCGTCTTTTTACAAATAATCTAAAGGATGTTTTATTCCATGTAATTAATCATTCGACTCATCATAGAGCGCAGATTATGATGAAGTTAAGACAAGATGATAAAGAGCCTGTTCCTTTAGATTATGTTTTTTATAAACGATAAATAGTAAATATGAACCCCAGAATTAGGGTACAACTTTCAGTAATGATGTTCCTAGAATTTTTTATTTGGGGAGGTTGGTTTGTTACCCTGGGATCTTATTTAAGTAATAATCTGAACGCAACGGGAGTTGAAACCGGAATGGCTTTTTCAACACAATCTTGGGGCGCAATAATTGCACCGTTCATAGTAGGATTAATAGCTGATCGTTATTTTAATGCGGAAAAAATACTTGGAATACTCCATATTGCTGGCGCTGTATTAATGTATCAAATGTCTCAAACGGTTGAGTTTAATTATTTCTATCCCTATGTGCTTGGGTATATGATTTTGTATATGCCAACCTTGGCCTTGGTTAATTCAATTTCTTTTAGGCAACTAAATAATCCGAGTAAAGAATTTCCATTTGTTCGTGTATTTGGTACCGCAGGATGGATAATTGCGGGTTGGGTAATAAGTTTTGGTTTTCAGTGGGATTCTATAGAGAATATTGGGCAAGGGGCCTTGTCTAATACTTTTCTAATGGTAGCAATTGCATCAGCTTTACTTGGCTTATTTAGTTTTACTTTGCCAAAAACACCCCCTACCGCAAAACGTGATGGAAAAGTAAGTATTTCTGATATTCTAGGTCTCGATGCTTTAAAATTACTACGCGATAGAAATTTTTTAATTTTCTTTCTTTCTTCTATATTAATATGTATTCCTTTAGCATTTTATTATCAAAATCTAAGTTTATTTTTAACAGAATATAAAGTTGAAAATTCTACCACATGGGCAACTTTAGGGCAAGTTTCAGAAGTAATGTTTATGTTGTTACTGCCTTTTTTCTTTAAACAATATGGGTTTAAGAAAACAATACTTTTTGGAATGTTTGCCTGGGGTATACGTTATCTTTTATTTGCTTTTGGGAATGCTGGAGATTTGTTTTTTATGTTGATAATAGGGATTGCTTTACATGGTATTTGCTATGATTTTTTCTTTGTGTCTGGTCAAATTTATACAGATTCTAAAGCAGGAGAAAAAGTTAAAAGTGCAGCCCAAGGTTTAATTACGTTAGCAACTTACGGGGTCGGAATGCTTATTGGGTATTGGGTTGCAGGAATAATTTCTGATGAATTTTTAATCTCAGATAATGTACATAGCTGGAAAGAAATATGGATTTTCCCCGCGATTTTTGCAGGAGCGGTTTTTGTGATATTTTTGTTTTTCTTTAAAAACGAAGAAATTGAATACAATACGTAGCTTTGAATTACGATTGATTAAGAGATATAATATATAACATTAATATTTTAGTACTATGCCAAAGAAAATAAGGTTAGGAGTTTTAGGAGGAGGCGGAGATTCTCTAATAGGAGTTTTACATAGAGTGGCTTCTCAAATAAATGATAATTATGAAATAGTTGGAGCTTGCTTTAATCCAGATTTTAAAGCTAATAAGGCATTTGCTCGTGAAATTGATGTTCCATTAAATAGAATTTACGAAGATTTTGATACCTTGGTAGAAGAAGAGCTAAAACTACCGGAAGATGAGAGAATACAAGTTTGTTCTATTCTAACTCCAAATTTTTTGCACTTTCCTATGGCCAAGAAATTGCTTGATAATGGATTTAGTGTAATCTGTGAAAAGCCAATGACAACTTCGCTTGCAGAGGCTAAAATTCTTCAGAAGGCTCATGCTAAATCAGGAAAAGTTTTTGCATTAACACATACGTATACGGGGTACCCTATGGTTCGTCAAATGCGCGAAATGATAAAATCTGGTGCTTTGGGTAAAATACATAAAGTAGATGCTAAGTATTACCAAGGATGGATAAATACAATAATTCACGACAAGAAAAAGCGTTCTTCTGTTTGGAGATTAGATCCTAAAAAAGCAGGCATTAGTTCATGTATGGGTGATATAGGTGTTCATGCTTTTAATCTAGTTGAATATACGACAGGCTTAAAAGTAAAGTCCATATTATGTGATTTTAATTATTTATATAAGGATAATAAAATGGACATAGATGGCACCGTATTAATTCGTATGGATGATCATGTAAAAGGTGTGATACGAAGTAGTCAAGTAGCTACTGGTGATGAAAACGGATTGGCTATTTCAATATACGGTGAAAAAGCTTCATTGCATTGGGAACAAGAAGATCCAAATTTCTTATATGTTAAGAGTGATACACAGCCTATGCAAGTGTATAAGCCAGGACATGCGTATAACTCTAAATTGTCATTAGATGGAACGAAATTACCTGCTGGTCACCCAGAAGGAATTTTCGATTCTATGGCCAATATCTATTTAGGGGCTGCAAAGGCAATTAGAGGTAAAAAATATAACGATGGTGAATTTCCAACAATGGAAGACGGTGTTCGTGGTATGAACTTTATTGAGGCTACTGTTGAATCTAACAAGAATAATAATACTTGGGTGAAATTGATAAAATAACTATATCACTCTTGTAAGTAAAAAAGCCTGCTAATTTAATTAGCAGGCTTTTTTACTTCTTTAAGCAATTGTTTATTTTTTTCGTTCAAAAACTTTTGTAAAATATTGACAAACAACAATCATACTTTCACGAGGTACACGTTCAAATTGTGCTAACTCACGAGTGTAATAATCCCAATGAGTTTTTTTCCAATAGGCTAATGATTTATCACCCTCACCTTCAATTTGAGCATATTCTTCATCGATACTAAAAAAAGGTTTTAGTACCACTTTAGTGGTTTCAATAATACACTGTGCCTCACCAGCCCAATTTGTAACTACGGCAAAATCACCTATTTTAGGTAGTCTTTCATTTCTATTTTGCAACCCTAATAATGAGTCTGTAGTAGCCTTTTTTATACCATCTTTTACTAATTGAGCACATTGATTAGCATCGTGTTCGTTATCGCAAAAGTGTATGGTTTTAGGAGCTTCGTGAAAGACATCCTCAAGGTGATTTTTTAGATAATCTCCCCACATGTTATTGGCTGATGTGTTTTCCATGAAATCTAAACGTATTGTATTTGTTTAATATTGTCAATTTTGCTTTTCAAAACGCCCTTTTTCTACAAATTATGCGAATTTACCAGCCTTTAATTGTTGCGCTGCATGTTCTGCTGCTCTAGCCGTAAATGCCATATAAGTTAATGAAGGATTTACACAACTAGAGGAAGTCATAAATGCTCCATCCGTGACGTAAACATTAGGAACTAAATGAACCTGATTGTGTTTGTTAACAATAGATGTTTTAGGACTATGACCCATTCGTGCACCACCCATTTCATGAATGCCTAAGCCAGGATATGAAGATTCTTCGTACGGTTGTACGTCTTTAAAACCAGCTGCTTTAAACATTTCTACAATATCTGTAACCATGTCTTTGCGCATGTTATGTTCATTTTCTTTAAATTCTACATCGAAATCAAGTTGTGGTAATCCCCACTTATCTTTTTCAGTTTTACTTAGCGTAACTCTGTTGTCGTCATGTGGTAAAAATTCTCCAAATCCTGTTACACCAATAGTCCACTTGCCTGGTTTTAATATCTCTTCTTTTAAATCCTTACCATAACCCATTTCAGCAACAGATTCAGACCAAGAATTTCTACTCGCAGATCCTTGATAGCCAAAGCCTCTTAAATAACCTTTTCTTTTAGTTTTCTCGTCTAAGTTGGCGAAACGCGGAATATAAAAGCCATTTGCGCGTCTTCCTTTATAATATTTATCTAAATAGCCGTCAACTTTCGCATAAGCTCCTAATTTATAATGGTGATCCATAAGACCACGGCCTAAGGCGTCTGAATCGTTGCCTAATCCATTAGGGAAGCGTTCAGATTTTGACTGTAATAAAATGCCAACGGATGCCATAGAAGAAGCGCATAAGAAAATAATTTTTGCTTTAAACTCTAATTTTTCATGCGTTTCAGTGTCAATTACGCAGACACCAGTGGCCATTTTAGTTTTGTCGTCATAAATAACTTCATGAACAATTGAATTTGGTCTCAATGTCATGTTTCCAGTTCTTTCCGCAGCAGGTAAAGTTGAAGAGTTACTACTGAAATAACCTCCAAATGGGCATCCACGTCTACAACGATCTCTGTTTTGACATTGTGTTCTACCTTCAATTTCGGCATCTGGATCAGTAATATGAGCAGTTCTACCAATAGTTACTAAACGACCATCTTCGAATTTTTCTGAAACAGATTCTTTAAAATCTTCTTCCACGCAATTTAGTTTCATCGGTGGTTGAAATTTACCATCTGGTAATTGTTTCAATCCTAATTTTTGACCACTTACACCAATATATTCTTCTACCTTATCATACCAAGGTGAAATGTCTTTGTAACGTACTGGCCAGTCGATGCTAACACCTTCTTTTTTATTTGCTTCAAAATCAATGTCACTCCATCTATAGCTTTGTCTTCCCCAGGTTATGGAGCGCCCTCCTACATGATAACCACGTATCCAATCAAAACGTTTGGTTTGTACATAAGGGTGTTCAAGGTCATTTACGAAAAAGTGTTTATCCGTATTGTCGGGTGCCCAGTTTAAGCGATGTTGAATGTGATAATTTTTTTTATCTTCTTTAGAAAGCCGCGTCTTTAGAGGATCATCCCAAGGGTCGTCATTCATAGTTGGGTAGTCCTTAATGTGTTCTACCATTCTACCACGTTCTAAAACTAGAGTTTTAAGTCCTTTTTCACAAAGTTCTTTGGCCGCCCAACCGCCACTAATTCCAGTTCCAACCACTATGGCATCATACTGCTCTTCTAGATTCATAAATTTATTATATTAATTCTGATGGTTTTCCTATATTTATATCTTCTCAAAGAAAAAGAAGATTAGGGGTTTTTCAAATCTAAATATAGGGTTTATTCCTAAAAAGAACACAATAAAACCAAATTCAACTAACATAATAGAAGTAATTAAATATGAAGACAATTAAAGGTCCTGGCGTATTTTTGGCGCAATTTGTAGATGATAAAGCTCCGTTCAATTCTTTGGATGGAATGTGTAAATGGGCATCAGATTTGGGTTATAAAGGAATTCAAATTCCAACATGGGTTGATTTTTTAATAGATTTAGATAAAGCTGCAGAAAGTCAGGTTTATTGTGATGAATTAAAAGGAAAGGTTAATTCTTATGGTTTAGAAATTACTGAACTTTCAACGCACTTGCAAGGACAATTAGTAGCAGTACATCCTGCCTATGATTTAATGTTTGATAATTTTGCACCAGACAGTGTAAAAAATAATCCAAAGGCAAGAACTGAATGGGCTGTAGACGTAGTAAAGAAGGCTGCAACCGCAAGCAGAAGGCTTGGACTTAATGCACATGCTACATTTTCCGGTGCTTTGCTTTGGCATACATGGCACCCTTGGCCACAAAGGCCTGCAGGCTTAGTAGAAATGGGTTTTGAGGAGTTGGCAAAAAGATGGATGCCTATATTAAATCATTTTGATGAAGAGGGAGTAGATGTATGTTATGAAATTCATCCTGGAGAAGATTTACATGATGGTGATACTTTTGAGCGATTTTTAGAAGCAACCGGTAATCATAAACGAGTGAACATTTTATATGACCCTAGTCACTTCGTATTGCAACAGTTAGATTATATTGAATATATAGACCATTATCATGAGTTTATTAAATCGTTTCATGTAAAAGATTCTGAGTTTAACCCAACAGGTAAGAAGGGTGCTTTTGGCGGTTATAATGATTGGGGCGATCGTGCTGGTAGGTATCGTTCTTTAGGTGATGGACAAATTGATTTTAAAACTATTTTTTCTAAACTAACACAATATGGTTGTGATGTTTGGGCTGTTATGGAATGGGAGTGTTGTATAAAAAGTCCTGAACAAGGTGCCCGAGAAGGTGCTGTATTTATTCAAGATCATATTATTGAGGCTACTGAAAAAACCTTCGACGATTTTGCAGGTTCAGCAGTAGACAAAGAGATGTTAAAGAAGATTTTAGGAATATAAATAATACAATTGATGAAAAAATTAGTAGTAGTAGCATTCGCAGTTTTTGCCAGTATTGCTTGTAAGGATAAAGCTGAGAAAGCAGTTGAAGAAGCACATGAAGCAGTTAATACCGAAGCACTCGAGTCTGAATGGATTACATTGTTTGATGGATCTTCTCTAGATGCTTGGCAAGCGTATATGGGTGGAGATGTACCTTCAAGTTGGAAAATTGAGGATGGAGCAATGGTTTTTATACCACCAACGGATGAAGAGCGTTTGGATGAAAATGGCAAAAAACAAAGTTTTAATCTAGTTTCGAAACAAGCCTTCACAAGTTTTGAGTTGACGATAGATTGGAAAATTTCTGAGGCAGGTAACGGAGGAATATTCTGGGGAATTGTTGAAGATGCTAAGTTTAGTCAGCCTTACCATTCAGCTTTAGAAATTCAAATCCTAGATGATGATAAACATCCAGATGGAAAAAATGGCACATCGCATCAAGCAGGTGCCTTATATGATTTAGTGTCGCCATCAGAAAAAGCGGCAAAACCAGTTGGTGAGTGGAATACAGCAGTTATCACTGTAAATCACGATACTAACAAAGGAACTTCAGTTTTAAATGGAGTAGAAGTTGCCACATTTCCGGTACATGGTGCAGAGTTGGATGCTTTGCTTAAAGGGTCAAAATTTGATGGTTGGGAAGGTTTTGCAAAAGCTAAAACGGGTAAGATTGGATTACAAGATCATGGTAATGTTGTGGCTTTTAAAAATATCAAAATAAAGGAACTTTAGTATTTATTTAAGAAAGTACTGTTGTTTGATAAGCCAATGAATATCAATAACAAGCTGCTAATTTTGGCTATCTTTGTTTAAAATTAATAACTGTCTATGATCCAATCAATGACCGGTTTTGGGAAACATGTTGCCCAACTTCCTTCTAAAAAGATTACCGTTGAACTTAAATCGTTGAATAGTAAAAATCTTGATTTAAATGCGCGGATGCCGCAAGCATACCGCGCTAAAGAATTGGAGTTGCGTAAAGTAATTGCAAGTTCATTAGTTCGTGGAAAGATTGATTTTAGCTTATATGTTGAGTTGACAGGTACAGAAACTTCTGCAGTCGTAAACGAAGAGGTTGTTAAGCAATATATGCAACAGTTGAAGTCGATTGCAGATGGTGACGATATTCATTTATTAGAAATGGCTTTGCGATTACCAGATTCGATGAAGACCGAACGTGAAGATCTTGATGAAGATGAATTTGCGGTAATTCAAACAGTTTTAAAAGAAGCTCTTTTAGAAATAAATAAATTTAGATCGGAAGAGGGAAAAGTACTAGAGACTGATTTTGAAAATCGCATCAATACTATTGAAAGTCTTTTACAAGAAGTTATAAAGATTGATGTTGATCGTATTGATACTATTCGAGAGCGATTAGAAAAAGCAATGGCGGATTTAAAAACTGATGTAGATGCTAATCGTTTCGAGCAAGAATTGATTTATTATCTAGAAAAGTACGATATAACGGAAGAAAAGGTACGATTGGCTAATCACTTAGAATATTTTTCTACTACTTTAAATTCGGCTGATTCAAATGGTAAAAAGCTCGGTTTTATTAGTCAGGAAATAGGAAGAGAAATCAATACTATTGGTTCAAAAGCAAACTACGCTCCTTTGCAACAAGTAGTTGTGCAAATGAAAGATGAGTTAGAGAAAATTAAAGAACAAATGTTAAACGTACTTTAATGAAAGGAGGAAAGCTTTTGGTGTTTTCGGCGCCTTCTGGTAGTGGTAAAACAACTATTGTGCGGCATTTATTAAGTCAACCAGAACTTAATTTAGCGTTTTCAGTTTCTGCAACATCTAGGGCTCGCAGGGTAAAGGAAAAGAACGGCGAACATTATTATTTTATATCCATTTCAGAATTTAAAAACCATATTAAAAATGATGATTTTTTAGAATGGGAAGAAGTATATCGAGATAATTTTTATGGCACTCTAAAAACCGAAGTAGAACGACTTTGGGCTGAGGGTAAAAATGTGATTTTTGATATAGATGTTGTTGGAGGGTTGCGAATTAAAAAGAAGTTTCCGGATCAAACATTAGCTGTTTTTGTTAAGCCACCAAGTGTTGATGAGCTTAAAATACGTTTAAAGAAACGCAGTACTGAAAGCGAAGATAAAATTAACATGCGTATTGCCAAAGCTTCGGTAGAGCTAGCGACAGCCCCTCAATTTGATAAAATTATTAAGAACTACGATTTAGATGTAGCTTTAGAAGAAGCCAAACAATTAGTGTTAGACTTTATTCAAGAACCTACTACTGATAAAAAGGACTAATGGTGAAAAAGGTTGGACTTTATTTTGGAACCTTCAACCCTATACATATTGGTCATTTGGTAATTGCCAATCATATGGTGGAGTTTTCTGAGCTTGATGAAGTTTGGTTTGTAATAACACCTCAAAGCCCCTTTAAAACTAAGCAATCACTTTTAGAGGATAACCATCGTTATCAAATGGTTTCAGAAGCGGTAAAGGATTATCCTAGATTAAAGCCTTCAAAAATCGAATTTGGTTTGCCACAGCCAAATTATACAGTGCATACGCTAGCACATTTAACTGAAAAATTTGGTGATACGTATGATTTTTGCCTCATTATGGGGGAAGACAATCTTAAGGGGCTGCATAAATGGAAAAATTATGAGGTTATCTTGGAAAATCATGAGCTATTTGTTTATCCAAGAATTTCGGAAGGTAAAGTAGAACATCGTTTTGAAGGTCATACCAAAATACATAAAGTGAATGCTCCAATAATGGAGATTTCATCGACTTTTATTCGCAAAAATCATAAAGCAGGGAAAAACATTAGACCGTTATTGCCAGACGCAGTATGGAAATATTTAGATGAGATGAATTTCTATAGGTCTTAAAAAAATTTAAGCCAATATTTATTTCATAGGGATTCTACTGAACCGTATTTTCTTATAATCATCGGTTTCGTAAATAACGCCCAAATTATTTTTATCTAATTGCACTAAATCTGAGTAGGCAGAAAAACCTTGATGCACCTTAAAAAGTGTATACCAAGTCTTAGTTTCATCATCACTGGCCATAATGATAAGGTTCTCGCGTTTATTTTTAGAAGATGGGGTTGAGAAGAGCACAAGTTCTTTATCCCCTTGCCAACTCAATAATGCCGACTGTACAATCGGACTAGGAAATTTGTTAGATTCAACAATAGGCTTTTGAAAGGTCAGTCCACCATCGAGACTAAAAGTTTCTCCACGATTTTTTTCATTTGAGCCTCCGTTTTGGTCTCTAGTATTTACATAAATTCTTCCGTCTGATAGTTCAGTAATTGTAGTTTCATTTGCTTGTACAGCATCACTTATATTTTCATCTACAGCACCAATTTGCCATGTGTTTCCAGTATCATCGGAATATACCAGGGCCATGCAAAAGGCTTTGTTTCCTTTGGCTATGCTAATTGCCACTGGGGTTATGAGTCTTCCCTTATTCTTGCCATGTTTTAATTCTATTCCGTGTACGGGGCCAATAGCATGCCAGCGCCAATTTTTGCGTTTTATACTTCGAGTAATATTCTTTACTGGAGCCCATGTTTTACCTTCATCAATGGTAGCTGTTATTAGGGCCATGCGTTCATCTTTTTGGTCGTAATCTTTATTTAAAATATCATGCTCGCTCATTGAAGTAGAATTAAAAAGAAATACCACTTTATTTTCATGACTAACATACAAGGGCACAGGATTTTGTACAGCCATAGTATCTAAATCGTATAGCACCTCTATTGGCTGCCAAGTTTCGCCCTGATTAGTTGACCTTCTGTATACGATATCAATATCACCGAAATCACTAGTTGAATTTTTACGTCCTTCTGCAAATGCTATTAATGTGTTTTTGGTTTTGATTATAGTTGGTATTCTAAAAGCATGATATCCATTCAACCCTGAATAAAAAGGAATCGTTGTTAGTGTAGTATTGTTAGAAATATTTTTATCATCAGAAATATCATACTGCTGTGCAAAACAAGGGAGGGAAAAAAATAGGTAGATTAAACTCAACAAAAAGAAACTGGAGTGTACGCTTAAATTCTTCATAGCTGGTAAATTTTCAAAAGACTAATTGAAGGTATAGAAATAAGTAGCTATAGGGAAATGTTAAGAGCTTTTTTGTAAAATATTTTCAGCCCATGAAAAGGCATTATCAATATTATCAAATACTCCTATCGGTTTTGAAATGAATAGTTTTTCTAGCTTAACAAGCATGCGACGATATTTGTTTTGCGAAACAATAGCGAAGCCTTTAAAATTGGGGAACATTTCAATAACATCTTTGTAGCCCATAGTGTCAGAAGAATACGAGTTCCGACGGTGAGAAATGTATATAATAGGTTTGTATTCGCCGTATATCTGTTGGGAAAGATATATAGGTTCAATGGCATTTTCTTTGGTTACATGTACGCCATCATTAAATTCACCAACAACAATATTCGTATAAAATAAGAATTTACCTATTTCAAGTTTGTGCTCTGCAATAAACTGTTGTTTTGTACTTGGTATAATTTCCATCGTCGAATAAATGCCCGTTGAAATATACAATAATCCAAAGAATAGTACTTAAGAATTAGTTGTTTAATATTATTAAATCGTTCGAAGTTATTAGCAGCGCACTAACTATTAGGGTCGAATAGAATTACGGAATATTCGAAATCTTCAAATTCACCGTTAATTTCTACATTGGTAAGAGTAACCACGTAGGCTGTGTCTTCTGTACTATTGGTTTTAATTCCTTGTGGCACCCAAACGATTGTTGGGTCTCCATATACGGTGTTTAAATCTTCCATATTTATAGTTACTGAGTTCCCTGTTTCATCAACCATAGAAACGGTAGTCTGACTAAAATCGGCACCTTTAATTGAAAATGACCATCTTGGGTAAACCAAGTTGTTTGGCACATATTCTGCAGGTGGCCAAGCAATATAATCAGGTTGGTCAGCAGGTGCTGATCCAGAATTGCCTACAACCCAAATAACATTTGAATTATCAGTATTCCCTACTCCCATTGATTTGAGTCTAGGCCATAGCAACCATCTTCTATGCCCTACAGGGCCATTAGAGTTTCCTGGTTCACTTATGTATAGGTCTACTGCTTCGGCATTTTTAGACATTGCTAGATTGGATTTTCCTGCAGCTTCACTTCCATCTTCAGTGAAACACGACCAACTAGAAGGTGGAAAATGGTCTAACTCTTGGTTACTCCTCATCATTAATGCCGCTTCTTGTGCTTTAGTGCTCTGAGCAGAATTCTCTGTTAAGGTGTTGTTTAAACCTACGGCTAATCTAAAATAATGTACGCGTTGGAATATTTTCGACATTATATTTTCTGATATTGAACCTGCATTGCATTCGGAAGAATCTCCGTTCCATTGTGCGTCGGCACTCGTAGTTTTTGATGCTACATAATGGTCTTCATATAATTTTTTAGCTGCTGCTCTTGCAACATTGTCAGTTTCAATTTCTGGAGGAATAGCTGTTTCGTCATCTTTACTACAAGAATTAAAAATGACTAATAAACCTAATGATGTAATAAGAAAAGAACGTTGCAAGATGCGAAACATAGCGATTTGGATTTGCTATGTTAACGCATAATTCTGTAAAAGGTGATATTTTTTCGATGAAACGACAATCTCGGAAACAGACATTTGAAACTGTTATCCTTTTGGCTTTTAATTAGTTCTTTGAATTAACAGAGATGCTATTCTTCTGGAATTACTGGTTTTGCAGGGGGTATAGAGCTATCGTGTTCCTGAAAATACTGTTCAAGAAGATTCGTAGTAGCCGTTAAAAGATCTTTAGTTTCTAAAAGAATAGAAAAATATAGCGTAGTGTTTTTCGGGCTAGATTCTTCAGTTCTTGTACGTGCAATTTGTTTAGCTATTTTTTGAGAAACAAGGTCAAACAATTCTTGTTTGCCTCCTAAAATAACGCCAATTTGCTCAAAAGAATGTGCATCAAATGCTTTCTGAGTTTTTGTAAAAATCTCATCTAGTTTTTGATCAATTTCTTTTAACTCTTTAATTTGATTGTATTTTAATTTCTTATGATTATTGTAAACGTGTTTGTGGCTAACTTTACCTATATATTCTAAAGATTGAGAAATATCTGTTAAATGCGCTAAAGCGTTAATATAGAAGTTACTTGCTCCAACACTAGCTTCATCTAAATTTTTAATAAAGTAGAAAATATGATCGCGAAGGCCATCTATTTCATCAGAGAGTTTAGCGCCTTGCTTTTTATTCTTTTTAAGTAAGTTTAAATCTTGTGTTGCAAGCCCATTAATAGAATTGGTATATATTTTATTTGTACGTTTAATAACGGTTGAAATATTAGTGGCACTTTCTTCAATTACGCCTTGAATAGAACTACTTTCTGCACGTTGTAATTGATCTTCTTCTTTTATTTCTTTTGATTTCTTATTGTAATTAATATAGTTTCTGGCCAATAGAAGTATAGCTACAAACAATAAAATAGCGATAGCAGCACCTTTGCCAAAACTAATAAGAGAAAGAATTGCACCTGATGCTATAAAGGCAATTATTGCGGTCATAAACCAACCGCCAATAACATTTAGTACTCCAGCAACACGATATACAGCACTCTCAGCTCCCCACGCTCTATCGGCAAGTGAAGAACCCATAGCTACCATAAACGTTACATAAGTTGTTGAAAGCGGTAATTTGTAAGAGGTGGCAATTGATATTAAAATTCCAGCTACCATTAAGTTTACAGCGGCACGTACCAAGTCGAAAGCCGGTAATTCGTGAACTCTATCTTTAGATAATGTAATTACTGGCTTTTCAAATTGTTTATCTATCGAAGCTCTCCATGTATTTGGAACAACAGTGGCGGTATATTTTGAGATTGCGATTGCAGCACGTACCAATCCTCTTGAAAGAAAATTAGGTTGAAAACGCTCTTTGGTTTCACTTTGGCTTGATAAATCAATAGATGTTTTTACTACACCTTTAGCTTTATTTGAAAACCATAAAGTTGCCACCATTATAATTCCAGCAAAGAGCAGCATTAAAGTAGGAGTAGGAACTTTTGAAGCAAGTATTTCCATGCTAAATTCGGACGGGTCTACACCTGAAATTAACCATGCTTCGTACGATTGCCATGCAGCAATTGGTACTCCGATAAAGTTTACCAAATCGTTTCCAGCAAATGCTAATGCAAGTGCGAAGGTGCCAACTCCAATAATAAGTTTGTAAATATTGGTTTTAAAAAATTCAACTAATACATAAGAGAGCACTGACCAAAATACAAAACTCGCGGCTGAAATAGTAAACCAGCGCGATTCTAAAAAGTCTTTTATTGTACGACCATCTAGTAAATCAAGGTTTTCATTAGCAAATGCAGTTCCTTTAATTCCTTTCATTAAAATGAAGTAGGTAATCGCAGCTAGAGCAGCACCACCAAAAAGAGCGCCAACCCATTTTGGTTTTTTTCCATAGTTAAATGATAATAATAGCCTCGAAAGCCATTGCACTAGCGCGCCTATGGAAAACGCGACTACCACTGACAGGAGTATTCCGATTATTATTTCGGTGGCCTTATTGGTATTAATATAGTTTACAACATCTGAAAAATTACCGCTATCAGCACCAATTTTTATAAGTGCCATTGCTACGGCAGCACCTAAAAGTTCAAAAACGATTGAAACCGTAGTAGAAGTGGGCATTCCCAATGTGTTGAAGAAATCTAGTAGTAAGATATCTGTTATCATTACTGCCATAAAAATGAACATGATTTCATCAAAATAGAATTCACCCGGGTTAAAAATACCCTTACGTGCAACTTCCATCATACCGCTAGAGAATATGGCGCCGAAACCAATACCCAAACTTGCAACAATCATAATTGTCTTAAAGGATATAGCTTTTGAGCCGATTGCAGAATTTAAGAAGTTTACTGCATCGTTACTAACACCAACTACCAAATCTGCAATTGCAAGTGCTACAAGAGCAACGATCATTAATAAGTAAAAATTATCCATAAGTGAACTCAAAAAATAGTTGGCAAATATCTATAACTGATCTTGTTACAATGTTATCTAAAGGTTATATTTTAAAAGTGAATATCAACTTGTAATCTCCACATCAATTCATCGTTGCTTATAGCATCTGATAAATAGCTGAAATCGGTCTGTACTTTTAATTTATGACCAACAATATACTTAGAAAGTCCTAATGTATACTGATTTTGTTCACTTATTCCAGTAATAGTTTCATCTAAATCAATATTTGTAAATCTACCTGAAACTTCCCAATTATTAGAAAACAGATAACCAGTTTGCAAGTTTAGTCCATTTCCAACTTGTACAACATCTCCAGTTAATGTGCCATCTGAATTTTTTGCGATGGGGTCGGCAGCGCTTCGATGGGCAAATTCCCCCATAAAAGAGTATCCTTGGTATTTAAACATAGCATCTATGAAAATTGTATTGATATCTGTTTCAAAAAAGCCGATATCATTATTCATATAATTACCTTGATTGCTACGTGTTTTTACCGCGTCTTTATTGTGGTCAAAAGTTGCTGCAAGCATTAGTTTGGGACTCTTGTTTCGCTTTAAATCACTAGAAACATAGGCTTTAAAGTCCCCAAAAGGGAATAGCTCGATGCGCGCTGTATGTTGTAAACCGCCAAGATTGCCACTTGTAATGTTTCTGCCTTCTCCTTGAGAAATAGCTAATTTTTCTCTAATTAAGAATTTTTCTGATAGATTAAAATGATGTCTTATTTGAATACCTTGATCTCTGTCTAATGTAAATGTGCTATTTAATAAAGAACGATCAACTTGTTGTAAATTACCTGAAGAAATTACTCTTTCAATGTTGCCTGGGAGTTTTGTTTGTCCCATCCAAAATTCGAAATTCCCATAGAAATTCCACATTAGTACGCCGTCTAGAATATATCTTGGAGAATTGCTGGTAAATTCTGAAGCTCCAGAAATATCTCTATTTGAAAGCCCTAACTCTATTTTGTATTTTAATTTAGGTGAATAGGCGAATCCGTCAAATTTTAGTCGAGCCCTACGAATTGAAAAATTTTGTTCAGGATTCGTAATCTCCCCATTTGCATTTTTATCCCAGGTACCTACAGTTAAAAATTGCATTCGTGTTCCAATTTTCATGGTCCAAGTACTGTCCTTTCCCACAAGGTTAAATAATCCGTTGCCAAAAGCAGGGGAATTGGATTCTTGAGAATAGGAATTAAGTAGACAAGACAATAGTAGTCCTAAAAAAATATACTTGAGTTTCATTGGAGGTATTTATTCGAATTGACTCAATTGAGTTTTTCTCAAAGTTAATTTAATGTTATTTAAATATTATGGAATAATGGATTAAGTTGAATAATGAATTATTTATTCCAATTCTAATAAAGAAGTTTATAGTTTGAAATCTATTTTGAAGTAGGTTGTGGTTTTTGTAAATATATGATAGTAAGCCTTGTATGGGATAATTTTTAGATTTGAGAATTTCATATAGTGTCGATGAAATGTAATATGCTATTTCATCTTGATAATTGTAACACACTAAAAATCAAATAAAAACGTTTCTAATGTAAATTTAATGTTACGAAAAAGTTGTTTAAATGTTATCTAACACGTATCTTTAAACCTACATGTGAATATAAAACAGATTGTAATGAAAAATATATTTTTAACGCTAGCGATATTATTAGTATCAAGTTCAGCTTTTGCTCAAGAAGAGAAAGAGATGAAATTGAATGAAGAAACTAATTTAATTGAAGCAACGTATTATCATGATAATGGTAAAATAAGTCAACAAGGCACCTTCAATTTGGATAAAAAATTACACGGTGATTGGATTAGTTATAATGAAGAAGGAGAGAAAGTTTCAGAGGGAGCATACGTTAATGGTATAAAAACAGGGAAATGGAATTTTTGGAATGACGGTTCGTTGAAAGAAGTTGAATTTAGTAATAACGCAATTGCGAGTGTTGTAAATAAAGAAAGTTCTGTGCGTGTAACTAAGAATTGATTATAGATTGCAAGCATAAAAAAACCGTCAGCCCAAGGCTGACGGTTTTTTTATGCCATTATTTTTATGGCAACTTATTTTCCGGCAGTGTTAGTTGTATTCACTGCAATTTTTTCTTCATTACTTGCTTTTGAGTTTAACGAAGTTTCGTCAAAATCAAATGTTATCGCAGATAATGTTTCTTGTAGTTCAATAGTTTCATTCGCTTTAACACTTACGGTAACTTCTTTAGTAGTGTAACCCGCAAAACTAATTTGAACAATATATTCACCAGGATTTACATCATTTAATTCAAAATTCCCGAAGAGATTTGTTTGCTTGTTTGTTTTGTCACCTTTTAAGGAGATGTTTGCAAATAGCAACGGTTCATTATTCATTTCTTGATCTAAAATAGTCCCTCTAATAGAACCTTGTTGTGCAAATAAACTTGTAGAAAAAAGAAGAACTACAAGTGCTAGTATGTTTTTCATATGATAAAAATTATCCACTACAAAGAAAGTTCTTGATTGTAAAGTTAAAGTTAGGAGTAGGTTAATAGTAAGTTGTAAAATTGTTAAGATGTGGTTTCCATTTATAAAAAAAAATAGCGTCCTTACTTTAGAAGTAAAGACGCTATAAACCATGTAGAGTTTCTATATTAGAATTTTATATTATACCCTATAGAGAAAGCTGTACCCGGACTTCTCAAAGAGAATATTTTATTTGATGCTCCAAAAGACTCATATTCGCTTAAAACATCATCTCCTAATAGGTTAGTTGCTTTCAGGCTTACGCTTTGGTTGTTGTTTTCTCCAAAGCTTTTAGAGAGATTGAAGTTTAAATTGTTATAAGGCATTGTGTAAACATCTGGTACAAAACCATTACCTACAACTTGCAGCGTTTTACCTTGAACATTATAAGATAATCCCATCTGTAAATTGTTTTCTTCGCCTTCATAATTAATTCCTGCATTAATTAAAAATGGTGATTGTCCTTGTAGTTGACGATCATTATCTAATGTTTCACCATCTCTTAGGCCTAAAGTTCTAAGGTTGCGTTCTTGTTCACTATATACTTGTGTTGACTTAATAAACGAGGTGTTTAAATTCATGCTAAAGTTATCAAGAATAGAAGATACAAATCCTAAATTTTTGCGTATTTCAATTTCAACACCAATAACATCGGCATCGCCTAAATTCTGTGGTTGGAAATTATCTGTTGAAGATTCGAAATACGTAAGTTCAATTGGATCTTTAAATTTTTTGAAAAATCCGCTTAGTGCTATCATTTCTGCATTTTGTCCAAACCATTCAGCACGCACATCAAAATTATTTACATAGGTAGGTAACAGGTCAATATTACCAATAAAAGTATTGTTTGATAGTGGGTCGAAAATCTTGGCAATTGAAGCCTCTTTAAATGAAGGTCTTGCTGTAGTTCTAGCGTAAGAGCCTCTAAGGTTCACTTGCTCTGTTAATTCATAAATTAAGTTGGCAGTAGGAAAGAAATCAAATTCGTCGATTATTGTTTCGTCATCAAAAATAACTTTCTGTGGGTCGTTAATATCACGGTTATCCTGTCCTGTATATCTCGATTCAAACTTTTCCATTCTTAGTCCAAGTACAGTTCTTAACTTAGTCCCTAATTTAAATTCATTAGAAGCATAAGCAGCTATATTTTGCTGTACAGCTTCGTATGTATTTGCTGGTTCGCTAATAGAAATGTCTGGATCAATAAAAGAGCCACTAGGATTTGCTGTAGTCCAAAGATTTTCATCCTTTAGAATGTTATCAGGGTTGCCATCATATAGCAAGGTAGAGGCATTGCTCTCAATTTCGAAGTTAAGAATGTTGAAATCTCTTGCCTTATAGGATCCATAAGCGCCAAATTTTAGTTTAGCATCTTTCTCATTTATCTCATATTTTTTAGTCAAATCTATTTTAGCAACACCGTTTACTTCTTCTAAATCTCTCCAAATTCTTTTTGGTTGATTGTTCTGAGGAATAGATGAAATACCATCTTCAACTTGGAAAGATGTCGTACGAATATCTTTATCTTCTATTCTTGAAAGCGTAGGAGAAAGTGTCCATTCAGTAGTCCATGAAGCATCTTCATTAGTATGTGTACCAGATAAGAGTGCATTTGTAATAGAGCGTTGTGTATACTCTAAGTTGTCTTTAGAAAAGTTGATAAAGTCAGTGAAATTTAATGTTTGGCTAAATATCCCAGCTGTAGATTCTCCGTTTTGTAAATGCAAGAGATTTAATTTGTACTTAGAACGTTCAGTCTTATACGAAGTGCCTAAGAGACCACTTACCAATACATTATTAGATCCAATATTTCCACTTTGCGTTCTAAATGTTTCTAATTCATTTACAGAGGAATCAGAATTTCTTCTATAAAAATTATTTTGAGCCCCTTCGTAATATGAAGTGGTATTTTTATAAGATACAGAAGCTAAAAATCCGATGCGATTAATTTCTTCTTTTCCGACTATATATTGATTTCCTGTGGTTAACCCAATACTATAGTCCATGCCATTACTACTTTTCATAGCAGCTAATGTTGGACTAAAACTATTTGTAATCGTTGTGAGTCTAGAATCATAAGTAGATGTACTTGGTATATCTTGATTTCTATTAATAGGGACATCTCTACGACCACTATCGAAACCGAGAAAATCTGTTTTACTGCCATCGTAATCCAAATAATTACTATTAAAGTGCATGTCAGGGTTATATGTTCCGCTAACAGAAAAACTATGTTCTTTTTTAGTGGGGTAGTCTTTTGTTACAATATTGACCATCCCTCCAGTAAAATCTGCAGGTAAATCAGCAGATGCTGATTTTAGAACTAATACATTGTCGATTATATTGGTTGGGAATATATCTAATTGAATAGTGTTTCTGTCGGGATCTAGCCCAGGAATATCTACACCATTCAAAATTGATTTAGTATAACGGTCTCCAAGGCCACGAACGTAAACATATTTGCCACCTTGTACAGAAACTCCAGGTACTGCTTTAATTGCACTAGCTACGTTACTCGAACCTGATTTTTTAAATGTCTCGGCAGACAAGCCATCCAACACATTAACCGCTTTTTTTTGAATAGCTAAAACCGCAGTTTCTGTATTCTTTTTTACGCTTACCGTTACTACAACCTCATCGAGACCTTCTGCAAGAACTTCCATAGTTAGATTTACAGTAGCAACTTCTCCTTCTTTAATTACTACTTCTGTTATTTCTACGCTTTTATATCCTAAAAAAGAAAATTCGAGAGTGTAGGTGCCAGGCTCTAAAGACAGTGTGTAAATTCCATCGAAATCTGTAGTTGTTCCTGTAGTGGTACCTTTAACCAAAACGTTTGCGAATGCCACTGGATCCAGAAAGTCTGCATCAATTATTTTTCCGGTGACCTCTCCTTCTTGTGAGAATGTCGATTGAATAATTAAGAAGGCGAGTACTAGTAATTTTAAATTAATTTTCATCTAAATATGAGTTAGCTCTTTATATACCAAATGCCCGCCTTGGATAAGGCGAGCATATTGGCGAAATTTAATATTGTGAATTAGAATCCTAATCCTGCTTTTGTGTTTGAATATGTCCAACTGAAATCAGAAAGAGTTGCTCCAACAGTATTTGCATCTTGTGCTACTTCTGTAGTCCAATCCGCTGCTCTTTCAGTAAATGTTGGGTCTAAAATTATTGTTGATTCGATTTCAACATCATTATCATCTTTAGCAACTTTCTCTACAAAAATTGCATTATCAAAACCTGTAACTTCCCAAGCGCTGAAAGTAAGTAGACCGTCCAAGTAGTTTTGTGCTACATCATTCGCATCTAATTCTATATCCTTACCATCTTGAAAACCATATGCGTAGATGTTTTCTGTAGCGCCCATTGCGTTACTTCTATAATCCGCATACTCTCCATTAGGAGCAGTTGCGCTACCTATAATAGTTACATTTTTTAAAGTGAATGAACCATTAGCTGAGCCTTCTGGACCGTCAATTTCAAATGCATGATCAGAAACATCACCAGCAACTACAACGGCGTTGTCGATAATTCCTGAATAACCTTGATCAACATCGATGGCATCATCACCTTGCGCCCATACAAAAAGGTTACTAGCATTTACAGTTCCTCCGAAAAATTCAATTCCATCATCAACATTACCAACTATTTCAATGTTTTCAATAACAGTTCCTGAACCAACAGAGCCTAAGGTAAGACCGTTTATTTCGTTGCCTTCACCTATTAAGGCACCACCATGTCGAATAGATATGTATTGTAGTACACCTGAATTGTCGGCATCATTTGGTGCGTCACCTGGGCCGTATAGTCCGAAAGTATCGTCTGCAGGTATTCCTTCGATTTGAACTTCTGTTACGTCATTTTTAAATGAACCAGCAGCTCTACCCAATACTACAAGACCACCCCATTTTCCTCTTTGGTTTTCGTCCAAGTTAGTACCAGCAGTTGATCCAACAGCAATGTTGTCTTCTTCAGCAGTAAAGATGATAGGTTTGTCAGCAGTTCCTTCGGCCATTAATTTTGCTTCTCTTTGTACAATTAAAGCAGAAGCTAAAGATCCAGAACCTGGCTTTCCTTTTATGATAGTACCTGGTTCAATAGTTAAAGTAACACCTTTACCTATAACAACCTTACCTGCTAATAAATATATGTTAGTAGCTTCCCAAGTTGTGTCTGCAGCAATTTCTCCTGAAATAGTTATTATCTCTGCACATGTGCCTCCAATATCGATACCAGTTTCATCTTGATTCTGAATACCATCACTACAAGTAGCTGTTGTTCCTGGATCAGTTTCACAAGCTTGGCAGTTAGGGCCGCCACAATCGATACCAGTTTCACCCTGATTTTGAATACCATCGTTACATGTCGCCTGAGCTTCCAAAATAGCAGGCTCATCATCATCACTACATGATGATACAATTAATGCGGTAGTGGCTAATAATGATAGAAATAACTTTTTCATTTTTTTCTCGTGTTTTTGTTACCTAGTGTTTGTTTTGAGCAACCGCTCTTTTTTATTTTACGTTGCAAATAAACTAGAGAGTTGTAAAAGTGACGTTACTGCCATGTTAAACATGTATTGTAAAAGTGTTAACTAAACGTTACTATGTTAATTTAATATTAATAGTATTATGGCATGCGCAGTAATGACGGGCGATTACTAAAATCTGTATCTTGCAATCTTTAATGACGAAATAGGGAAAAATTCGGCTGATATTTCGCTGTTAATGTTGAAAAAGAAGATTTTAAATTTCGATGTAATATGAATTGGGAAGAACTACTCTCATTAAAGCGTTATGGTGACAGCCATAAAAGATTACGTAAAGAACAAGATGAAACTCGGTTGGGTTTTGAGGTAGATTATGATCGAATTATTTTTTCTTCGGCCTTTCGCAGTCTTCAAGATAAGACACAAGTTATTCCACTTTCAAAGACAGATTTTGTTCATACCCGACTAACACATAGTCTTGAAGTTTCGGTTGTAGGTAGGAGTTTAGGAAGAATAGCTGGGAAAAAGATACTAGAAAAACATCCGCATTTACGCGAAGCGCATGGTTATCAGTTTAACGATTTTGGAGCTATAGTAGCAGCTGCGGCGTTGGCTCATGATATTGGTAATCCTCCTTTTGGACACAGTGGGGAACAAGCAATTGGCGAATATTTTAAAAATTGGAATGGCCAAAAATATCAATCAGATATTTCTGAAAAAGAATATCAAGATTTAATTGATTTTGAAGGGAACGCCAATGGATTTAAACTACTAACCGAATCACGAGAAGGTGTCGCTGGTGGATTACGTTTAAGTTATGCAACATTAGGGGCATTTATGAAATACCCAAAAGAGTCGTTACCAAAGAAACCTACAAAACATATTTCTGATAAGAAGTTTGGTTTTTTTCAGTCAGAAAAGGAAGGTTTTGAAAACGTTGCTAATGAGCTTGGTTTGTTGCAAACTAGAAATGGTGCAGATATTTCATTTGCAAGACATCCATTAACTTATTTAGTTGAAGCGGCAGATGATATTTGTTATACCATAATTGATTTTGAAGATGGAATTAATTTGGGTTTAATTTCAGAGGAATATGCCTTGGAGTATTTAATTAAATTAGTAAAAGACAATATAAATACTAAAAAATATCACTCGCTTAAATTTAAAGCTGATCGTTTAAGTTATTTAAGAGCATTGGCAATAAGTACTTTGATAAACGATGCTGTGAATATTTTCATTAACAATGAACAGTCTATTTTAAAAGGTGATTTTGATGTGTCATTATTAGATAAGAGCAAATATGAAGCACAAATAAGTGATATAATTTCTTTAAGTGTTGAAAAGGTTTATCAATCTTTAGAAGTATTGGAAAAAGAGATTGCAGGGTATAAAATAATCTCTGACATACTAGATGTATATACAGGCGCACTTATTCGAGAGCAAGAAAATAAGGCTTCTAATTATGATAAGTTAATGTTACAAACGTTCCCAAAATTGTATCATGATAAAGAAGCTTCTAAATATAATATTCTTTTAAATTGTTGCTGTTACGTGGCTAGTTTGTCGGATAGTGCCGCTGTGCACATTCACAGAAAAATATCTGGTTTAGAAATCTAACGTGAATTACATTTTATTATAATTTAAAAATTATAAGCAACTCCAACGCCTAGCAATTGTTTAAACTGTAGTTTAGGTCTTCCTTCATCTATAACAATACCAGCATCATTCTTAATAGGGTCAAACAGAATATCATCATCATAAATAACATGTGTGCCTAAATTGGTTACAATATATTTATTAACTTTTAAGGTAAAGTTTAACTCCCAATCAACATCTACATTGCCAAAGCTTTGTAAGTAGTCGGTATATAAATTCAACCTGTGTTTGACGCCAATGTTATCCATAAGTTGGGTTTCCCAATTATTTGTAATTAGCAAACCAACCTCTAGAAATATGTTTTTTCCTTTTTCTATGATATTTCCATCGGTATCGAGTACTGCCTTTTCTACACCAAAAGAACCTTTATCCGCCAAATCTTGATCAAACACAAAAGTTGACTTCACAGTAAGTGGCGAACCATAAAAGTTAAATTTTCTATCTTCAGAAATATAGGAAGTTCCGGCACCTAAGAAAAAATAACCAGGACTCATGACTCTAGAGATAGGGGTTTCTCGGTCTGGATATTTATAACCATCGGTATATTGAGTGTTGAAATTTGCCTTCATTGAATAGTACCAATTGCTAATAGTGTCGCGACGATAACCAACAGTAGAACTAACTCGAATTGCATCATCAGTTTTTCTTATTTTCTGACCTTCTTGTAGGTTTATACCATATCTAGTTTCTAAAATATTTTCCCATTGCAAATACCTGAATTTGTAATTGCGTTCAAAACGGGCATTTGTTTGCGCTGAAATAGAATTGTTACCACCAGCATTCCAATTTACAAATGCAGCCTGACTAAAGTTAAGACCTAAAAGATTAACGCTTTGCCAAAATGTGGGCACTTCAAACTTTTTATAGCCTTCTTTTAGGGGTTTTGTTTTTTTGAATGAAATAGTAGTGTTCTGAAGGTTTACGCTTTCCGTTCTTTGTTTAATCCTAGATTGCATTCTTCTAATAACTATAGTGTCAATTAGTGTAGTGTCCATTACATATGGAGCAGTTTGTAATGAATCTGTTTTTTCTTCTTTGGGTAGTTCCTCAGTTGGTATTTCGTCTTGTGCGAAAAGGTTTGAAATTCCAAATAATAATACTAAAAGGAGTGCAATTTTGTTAATCATATTATAGTGTCTCTATTAAATTTTGTAGATATATTTTAATCGTTGTATTGTCTATTTTGGCAAGATTATACAACTCTTTGGTAGTGCCATGTTCAAAGAATATATCTTCTATTCCGAAGATTTTCAATGTATTTTTATAATCATTACTATTTGCAAATTCAAGAATTGCCGTGCCAAAACCACCAATTTTGCAGCCATCTTCAACTGTTATTATATACCTGTAATCATTAAATACCTTTTTAAGCAAAGATGTGTCTAAGGGTTTAGCAAAACGCATATCGTAGTGGCCAATGGTTTGGTTATTTGCTAATTCAGAAATTATTTTAGTTATGTTATTGCCAATAGGGCCAAATGTTAGGATAGCAATGTCTGAACCTTTTTTTAATTCTATAGATTCGCCAATGGTTATTGATTTAAAAGGAGTTTTCCATTCTTGCATTGTTCCGCTACCTCTAGGATACCGAATAGCAATTGGATTTTTTAAACCTCTTTGAGCTGTATACATCATATTTCGTAGCTCTTCTTCATTAATTGGCGTAAAAATAATAAGGTTGGGTATACAGCGCAAGTATGCAATGTCATAAATTCCGTGGTGGGTGGCACCATCTTCACCAACAAATCCTGCTCTATCTAAACAAAATATAACCGGAAGGTTTTGTATGGCAACATCGTGTATAACTTGATCATAAGCACGTTGTAAGAATGTTGAATAAATATTACAAAAAGGAATAAGTCCTTCTGTGGCCATTCCAGCCGCTAAAGTAACTGCATGCTGTTCCGCAATGCCAACATCAAATGCTCGATTGGGTATCGCTTGCATCATGTACTTCATAGAGCTTCCGGTAGGCATAGCAGGAGTTATACCAATAATTTTTTTATTTTTTTCGGCAAGTTCGACTAAAGTATGTCCGAACACATCTTGATATTTTGGAGGGAGATTTTCAGTGGATTTAGGTGCTAATTCACCAGTCTTTTTATTGAATTTTCCTGGGGCGTGGTATGTAACCTGATTTTCTTCAGCCTTTTTTAAACCTTTTCCTTTAGTGGTAATAACGTGTAAAAGTTTAGGGCCAGGAATAGATTTAAGTCGATCAAATTCTTTTAGTAGGGCATTCAAGTCATGACCATCAATAGGTCCAGAATAATTAAAATTTAAACATTCAAAAATGTTTTCATCTTTGGCAATGCCCTTTTTTACATTGGTGAGATATTTTTTTAAAGCTCCAACACTTGGGTCGATACCGATTGCGTTATCATTTAAAATAACAAGAATATTGGCCTTTGTAACGCCTGCATGGTTTAAACCTTCGAATGCCATTCCACTGGCAATAGAGGCGTCACCAATAACAGCAATATGATTTCGATTCGTGTCACCTTGTAGTTTTGAGGCAATAGCCATACCTAGTATGGCGGAAATTGAAGTTGAGCTATGACCTGTTCCGAAGCTGTCATATTCACTTTCGCTACGTTTTGGAAATCCACTAATGCCGTTTAATTGGCGATTGGTGTCAAAAATTTCTTTTCTGCCTGTTAATAATTTGTGCCCATATGCTTGATGTCCAACATCCCATATAAGATTATCAATTGGGGTATTATAAACATAGTGTAGGGCTATTGTTAATTCTACTACGCCTAAACTTGCACCTAAATGTCCTTCTTTAGTCGCAACAATATCGATAATAAACTCACGAAGTTCTTGGGCAAGTTCAGCTAGCTCGTTAATTTCTAATTTACGAAGGTCTTTAGGGGAGTTTATTTGTGTGAGTAAAGCCATTTAAGAAGTACAAATTTAATGGGTATTATCAATTGCACTGTTAAATAACTTGTTAATTATGTATTTCAACTCATAAGTCTGCATATGTTTTTGATTTTGAGCACTTTTTGTTAAATTGAAAGACCAAACCAATACTATTATTATGATATTCCCTCGACACAATCATCTTTGCCGAAATATAAACGGTGAATTCCTTTCACAAAATTTGATATTTACTACAATTTCTTATCAAGAATAATGCCTTAATTGGAGTTGATTTATATAAAGTCAATTTTAAATAAATTATAAGGTTTACCTCATTAATTATACCCCAATCCGAACACATAAAATATTCAAATCCTATAAAGCATTATAAAAATTTGTAATGAAACAAGATTATAGAGCAGAAATGCGAATTTTTAGAAAAGAAATCAAAAGTATTGTTTCTAAAAATGAATGCGATAGGAAGTCATACGAGCATTTAAATAATTTTCCACTTAACAGTAAACAGTGTTTATATGTGGCATGCTGGTATGATGGTGGAAATGTTTTTGAAAAGGGGCTTAAAAATCTAACGGGATATGGTTTAGATGAATTTAAAACTGAAGATTTAATTCAATATATACATCCAGACGATCGTGATTTAGTTATGAATATCGTACAAGAGGTAATTAGGCACGCTGTTGCTGTAGATTTAAGCGATGGTCCGGCTCATTTGTTCCTCACTTTTAGGTTGCGAAAGAAGGATGGAACTTATATAAAAGTATTGCGAGAATCTTCCTCTTTTGAATTGAATAGCGAAGGTAAAATGGTCAGTAATTTTTCATTATTAACTGATATTTCATTTATGGATAGTAATGATTGTGTTGAGTGGAGTTTTGAAGCGAACAAATTAGATCTTCTGGCTTTTAAGGATATAGTTTATTCTGTGTATCAAGATTATTTTACCAATCGCGAAAAAGAGATAATAGCACTTATAAATGATGAAAATACAACTAAGCAAATTGCTGAAAAATTATTTATAAGTAAACACACGGTAGCAACACACCGTAAGAAAATTTTTAAAAAAGCAGGAATAAGTCATGTTAAGGAGCTGATTTTATTTTGTAAGAAAAATGGGATACTTTAAATATACCCTGTAGAGGGTATATAATAGCAATGTATAAATATTTATTTTGCATCAATGATTTATCCCTCAAATCTAACTTCCTGCCTTAGTAGTATAGAGAATACTTATGTAATTGCAACCTGTAGATATATTAATACCTCGCGGCTGGGCATAGCTTAGTCGACTTTATTTGTAAGAGTTATGAATTTAGATTTTTATTCAGATATTTTTAGTACGGAACATAAAGTAGAAAAAGCAGTTTTAAAAAAGCACATTGAGAAGTTGGAAGAATTAGATCAATATCTTCCTAGACTGCAGTCTTTTATTATGGTTCAGGATACTGTAAATCAGTCTTTTGAATTTGTTTGTGAGAATTATGAAAAGCTTTTGGGGTACAATAAACAGGATGCTATGGAGCAAGGGATGGCATTTCATTTTTCTAAGATTCATCCTGAAGATATTCCCAGTTGGATGAATATATTAAATGATCTCATGCAACATACTATGAATCATGTTGAGCGTGCGGATCGAATTAATTGTGTGTATTACTGGAATTATAGACTTAAAAGTGCCGACGGTAAATATGAGAATATTCAAGTACATCAGACGCCCTTATTCTTTGACGAGCAAGGTAAACCAATATTAGGTTATTCACAGAATACTTTAACTGGAAACTATAAGAAGCAACCTATGGTTGGGGTATGTAAAAAATTAAACGTCAATAATGAGTATGAAACACTGTATTATAAAAATTATTCTGAGACACTTTTAATAGATTGTTTAACTAATCGTGAATTCGATGTAGTGCGTTTATTGGCAAAAGGACTTTCCACCAAAGAAATATCTTCTAGATTAAATATTAGTATTCATACCACAGCAACCCATCGAAAGAACATACTTTCGAAATTACAATTTAATTCTTCTTCCGAAATAATCAACTATTGTAATCAAAATCAAATATTCTAATTTCAATTATCGTATTTAAGAAAGACTCTTTTTTAAACAGAGGTTTTTTATTTAAACCACACTTATAAAGTAGGTAAATTCTTACTTTGAAAATATAATTTTAATACTATTTACACGTTAAATAGCCTAACAAAATAAAGTTTAGTGCTAATTAATTTGTGACTATGATTCGAGTAAAATTTAAAAATGCTTTTTACCTGTTTGGTTTAACCCTAGTGAGTTCATTTTATCATTCAGGATTAAGTGCTCAAAGTTATATAGGTAATGTTATGGATAATTATGCCGGTGTTCATGGGGTAATTGTTAATCCAGCTAATGTTTTTGATTCGCCTTTTAGTAGTGATATAAATATAGCATCTGCCAGCGGTTTTGTTGGAAGTGATTTTATAGGAATGTCTATATCTGATTTAATTTCTTATGGTGAATTCGATTTCGATTCCGATGCTGAACGATATCCGTTAGCAAATAATCATTTTTTCGGTAATGTAGATGTGTTAGGTCCATCCTTTATGCTTAATGTAGGAGATAAGCAAAGTCTTGCTTTAACTACTAGAGTAAGAGGTCTTTTTAACTTAAACAATATAGACGGTAACTTGTATGAACGAATATCAGATGGTTTTGAAATAGGCAATGATTTTAATTTCGACTCAAATAATCTAAGTTCAACAATTCATGTGTATTCAGAAATAGGTTTGACTTATGGTCGCGAGATTTTAAAAACAAAAGATCAATTTATAAAGGGCGGTGTAACTCTTAAATATTTAATGGGTGCTGGTGGTCTTTTTGTCGATTCTCCAGAGTTAAATGGAAATTTTAATGGTACTACCAATTTCTTATCAACTCAGGGCTCTATTGCATATGGTAACACTCCTGGCTTCGAAAGTGATTCTCCAGAATTTAGCGACCTTCAGAGTGGTTTTGGATTAGATTTAGGCTTGGTCTATGAATATAGAAAAAGAATGATTGATGAAAGTGTACAAGGTACAATTCCGCAACAATACAAATTTAAAGTAGCACTTGCCATTACTGATGTTGGCAGTATAAATTATAAAAATACGGAACGCACAGAATATGATGCTAATGGAAATGTAAATGCACTAGAATTTGAAACTAAAGATTTAGATGAAGTTTTAGAAGACAATTATACTGGTACTACTACAACTGGTGATCAAAAAATACAACTGCCTACGGCAATGCAAATTATGGCAGATTACTATGTTGGTCATAAGTGGTATGTTGGAATGCATACTTCTCTTTCTATGCGAAAGACTGGTAATGGTATTTCTAATAATATTATTAATACCGTAACCTTGGCACCAAGATGGGAGTCTAAATGGTTGAGTGTTTATTCACCAATAGGATTGCGTCAATATGGAGATTTAGCATGGGGTCTTGGTTTAAGAATGGGTCCATTAACATTGGGATCAGGCTCTGTCTTCACTAATTTAATCTCTGATAATAGTAAAAATGCAGATGTATATGTGGGATTAAAAATTCCGTTGTATAAAAAAATTGTATTTAATTAGAAAACCAAAGTCAATTCTTCATTTTAAATAATTTTATATAAAAAACCCTGCATAAAAAGTGGGGTTTTTACATTTATTCTTTTTTATCATACACTAATAGATATGAAGTAGAATTGTATTTTAGCACCTATGATTTTACCTTACGACGACACGTATTTTATGAAAAAGGCCTTGCAAGAGGCAGAAGCTGCTTTTGAAAAAGGCGAAGTGCCTGTTGGAGCAGTGATTGTAGTAAAAGATAGAATAATTGCTAGAGCACATAATTTAACTGAACAATTAAATGATGTTACAGCGCATGCAGAAATGCAAGCAATTACAGCTGCAGCTAATTTTTTAGGTGGAAAATATCTTAATGATTGCACGCTATATGTAACCTTAGAGCCATGTCAAATGTGTGCTGGCGCATTGTATTGGAGTCAGATTTCTAAAATTGTTTTCGGAGCTAAAGATGTAGAACGTGGTTGTGAAGCTATTGGAGCTAAATTGCATCCTAAAACAGAAATTAAAGGTGGAATTCTAGAACAAGAAGCATCAGCTTTGCTGAAAGAGTTTTTTATTAAAAAAAGAAATAGAAACTAAGAGTCTTTTGGTTTTTTAGGTTCTTTGCCTTGCATGCGTCTAACGCTTTCATCAGTTAGCATGTAATCTTTAAAGTTTTTGTTTTTGCTTTCTTTGTATAAAAATAGAGGCATAGCAACCAAGAAGATAAGAAGCGTTCCTGACCCGATATATTTATTAGCTAGGTCTTGTAGAGAGGAATCTAACGAAAATCCATATCCGATTAACCCAAAGGAAACAACTACAAGCAAGAGAATAAAATACCTCATTGTATTAAGATTATTACAATTTTAATTATTTACGCGCTATCAAATTTAGCTCGTAAAATTAAGAAGTTCTTTTCTATAAGCTGTAAGCAATTTTGATTTTGAAATAAATCCATAATAAGCTCCTTCCTTTATTACAGGAAGATTCCAAGCACCACTATCCTGAAATAATTGCATTACAGTGTGCATAGAGTGCTTTTCATAAATAATTACAGCTGGTGGATCATGCATAAAAGCAGCAACTATTGTGGTTTTGTATAATGTAAGGTCGAACATAAATTCCCGAATATCATCAAGTAAGACGATACCAACAAGTCTTTTATATTCGTCGACTACAGGAAAAATGTTTCTGGTTGATTTCGAAACAGACTTGTGTAACATTTCCTCCAGCAACATGTTGGGCGTGACTACTTTAAAATTTTGTTCGATTACATCGTCGAGTTGCATAACATTAAGCACATTTTCATCTTTGTCATGTGTTAGTAATGCCCCTTGTTCAGCTAATTCACGTGTGTAGATAGTGTGTTCTAATACTTGCTTTTTACCTAAGTACGAAATTGATGCGGTAATCATTAAGGGTACAAAAAGCTCGTATCCCCCAGTAATTTCGGCAATTAAGAAAATTGAAGTTAGCGGAGCGTGTAGTACTCCAGCTATTAGGCCAGCCATTCCGATAAGGGTAAAATTACTTTCAGAAACCGCGAAGCCAAGTCCAGAATTATTTATAACCTTGGCCATTACGTTTCCTAGTGCACTTCCCATTACCAATGTCGGAATAAAAATACCTCCAACACCTCCGGCGGCTAACGTAGTTGTCATTGCGACGGCCTTAAATATTGTAATACCGATTAAAAGCGCAATTACTACCCAAATATTATCAATATACTTGTCAAAGGGAGTTTTGCCTAGAGCGGCGGAGTGATTTCCATCTAATAATTCATTTATAAAACCAAAGCCTTCCCCATACAGTGGTGGAATGAAATAAAGCATGATTCCTATAGCAAGGCCTCCTACCAATAATTTGTATTTCGGACTTTTTAATGGTTCGAACAGTTTAATAATCCCAAAATACATTCGCGTAAAATATATTGAAGCAACAGCAGTACCAGCACCTAAAAGAATGTAAAAAAGAGTGTCTTTTATTTCAAAACTTTGAATTAATGAAAATTTGAAGAGTACTTCATTACCCATAAAGAAGTATGATGTAAGTACTCCTGATATAGAAGCCAATAAAAGGGGTAATACAGAAAGCATGGTGAGATCTAAACTAAAGACTTCAACGGCAAAAATAATAGCCGCGATAGGAGATTGAAAAATTGATGAAATTGCACCAGTTGAGGCACAGGCTATTAATAAGGATCTTGTTTTTGCATTGATTCTAAATGCTCTTCCTAAATTAGAACTTATGGCTGCCCCGGAAGCGACAGCAGGGCCTAGTAGACCTACAGATCCTCCAAAACCAACAGTTAAAGGTGCCGCTAAAAGCTGTGTGTAAATTTGTTTGGGTGCTATAACACCCTTCTTTTTGGACAGCGAAAATAGTATTGATGATATGGCACTCTGTAGTTTTTCTTTATGTACAAATTTGACGTATAAGAAAACCAAAAATAGTCCGATAATGGGTAGAATAAAATAGAGGCTATTGGAAATTAGAATCCCCTTAGAAAGAAAGGATTCTATAAAATAAGTGACGTTTTTTAGTGTTACAGAAGCTAAACCAGCAAACAAGCCTACAACAACACTCATAATATACACAAAAGACTTATGTGATATGTTTTTGTACCGCCATTTTAGGGCACGTTTAATCAGTGAATTTATTTTGGTAGGCATTGGTGTAGGCCATTTATACGTGCCAAAGGTATCTAATTCTCATGAAGAATTATTACTAAATAAAATATTGCCAAGATTTTAGCTTTTTCAATTGTAGCTGAAATGGAATGCCTTATGCCAAATGTCTATAACTCCACTTTTAAATTCAATTCTTTCAATTGCGCATCATCAATAGTTGCCGGGGCATCTATCATTACATCGCGACCGCTATTGTTTTTAGGGAAGGCGATGAAATCACGAATAGTTTCTTGACCTCCTAAAATAGCAACTAATCTATCTAAGCCAAAAGCGATTCCACCATGTGGTGGTGCACCATATTGAAAGGCATCCATAAGAAATCCGAATTGTGCTTTTGCTTCTTCAGGAGTGAAACCAAGATGCTTAAACATCGTGGCTTGTGTCTCTTTATCGTGAATTCGGATAGATCCACCGCCAATTTCGTTTCCGTTGAGAACTAAATCATAGGCATTTGCGCGCACAGCAGCAGGGTCGGTATCTAGTAATTCTAATTGTCCTGGTTTTGGAGAAGTAAAAGGGTGGTGCATTGCGTGATAATGTCCCGTTTCTTCATCAAGTTCTAATAATGGAAAATCAATAACCCATAAAGGTGCAAAAACTTCAGGGTTTCGTAAACCAAGTCTTTCAGCTAGTTCCATTCGTAAGGCACTTAATTGTGCTCTTACTTTAGTTGTATCTCCAGAAAGTACGCAGATCAAGTCTCCTGCATTAGCACCAGTTACTTTAGCCCATTTTGCCAAATCTTCCTGGTCATAAAATTTATCTACTGAAGATTTAAAAGTTCCATCCTCATTACAACGACAGTAGACCATGCCCAAAGCGCCAACTTGTGGTCGTTTAACCCAGTCAGTTAATTTATCAATTTCTTTTCTTGTATAACTATTTCCGCCAGGTACGGCTATACCTACTACTAATTCTGCAGAATTGAATACGTTAAAATCTTTGTGTTGTGCAACTTTATTTAACTCGCCAAATTCCATTCCGAAACGAATATCCGGTTTATCGTTGCCATATTTTTTCATAGCATGATCAAAGGTCATTCTTGGGAAAGAATCTATCTCAGCACCTTTAACATCTTTCAGTAAATATTTTGTCAAACCTTCAAAAGCATTCAAAATATCTTCCTGCTCAACATAAGCCATTTCACAATCTATTTGCGTAAACTCAGGTTGTCTGTCGGCACGTAAATCTTCATCTCTAAAGCATTTAACTATCTGAAAATACTTATCTAAGCCACCAACCATTAATAATTGTTTAAAAGTCTGTGGCGATTGTGGTAAGGCGTAAAACTGACCTTCATTCATGCGACTTGGTACTACAAAGTCACGTGCTCCTTCAGGAGTAGATTTTATTAAATACGGAGTTTCAACTTCTATAAACCCTTCGTCTGAAAGATATTTTCTAACAGCCATTGAAACCTTACTACGAAAGATGAGGTTGTTCTTTACAGGATTTCTTCGAATATCTAAATAACGATATTTCATGCGAAGGTCTTCTCCGCCATCAGTTTCGTTTTCTATTGTAAATGGAGGTGTTTTAGATTCGTTTAAAACAATAAGTTCTTCAACGAGAACTTCTATATTTCCAGTAGGTAAATTTGGATTTTTTGAAGCTCTTTCAATTACTTTTCCTTTTACTTGTACTACAAATTCACGACCTAATTCACGAGCTTGTGCTATAAGGGTACTTGAAGTTCGGTCTTCATCAAAAACCAATTGTGTAATACCATAGCGATCTCGTAAATCTACCCATGTTACAAAACCTTTATCTCTGGTTTTGTGAACCCAACCAGATAAAGTTACTTCATTGTTTATATGTGAATCTCGTAATTCGCCGCAAGTATGACTTCTGTACATTAGATAAATTTAAAGACGCAAATTTAAGAAGTATTTATTACTGTACTATTGATTTGACTTAATAATTGCCGATATACGCTACTGTTAAAAGGTATTTCAATTATTATTGGGTAGAAAAGGTAAAATCGAAAGTATTTAATTTATTACTATTGTTAGAAGTAAGAGAATTCTTAAAATATAATTTGAGATTAATCGTTGAGCTAGTAAGATTTTCAACGAATATTAGCAATTAAAAATAGTTTTAAGTACATCTTTGTAGCTAATACTAGAATTTATTTATGCCTTTTACAGCTTCGCATCCCGCCATAATACTTCCTCTTTTAAAGAAACATATTTTTTCTGTTTCAGGGTTAATTATGGGAAGTATGGTGCCAGATTTTGAATTTTTTCTAAGATTTGAGGCGAACGGACCTCATGGGCATTCGGTTTGGGGTATGTTTTGGTTAAATATTCCGATTGCACTACTGTTTATTACAATATATCATCTAGTTGTTCGCAATCAAATGATATTGAACCTGCCTTTGTTTTTTAGAAAAAGGTTTGAAAGTTTTATTGACTTTGATTGGATTTCTTATTTAAAAGCTAACTTTTTTAAAGTTGCTCTTTCAATATTAGTTGGAAATATTAGTCATTTATTCTGGGATTCATTCACGCATTTTGATGGTTTTTTTGTTACTAGAATGGCATTTTTTAATGAAGAGATCTATCAAATACCTGTTTATAGTATCTTACAATATGGTTTTAGTTTACTAGGTGCATTTGCTATCTGGCGCTTTGTGTTGCAAATGCCAATGGTTAAAATAGTAAATAAAACAGCTGTTAAGAATATTTTGGGTTATTGGCTTATGGTATTTGTAATTACTGTACTTGTCTATTTTGTGCGAGATTATTTCGAAGACTACAGAGATTTTGGTGAACGTATTGTTATACTTTGTGCCGGATTTTTAATAGGTCTTATTTTAAGTTCCATTGTCTTTAATTTAATAGCACCTAAAAAGATTATTGCGACAACAAATAATTAGCAAATCAAAAAAAGCCCTGAAAATTAATTCAAGGCTTAATACTCTAGTATTTATTTTTAATTAAGCTACTTGCTCAATAACTTCTGATTTTTCTGCAGACACTTTTCTTTTACTTTTTAACCAAATCTTTATTCGATATATAATATTGAATAATACTGGTACAATGATTAATGTTAAGAATGTAGCCACGATTAATCCGAAAATCACTGTCCATGCAAGTGGTCCCCAGAAAATTACGTTGTCTCCACCCATATATATTTTCGGGTCAAATTCTGAGAACAATGAAAAGAAATCAATATTCAATCCAATAGCTAGCGGAATCAATCCTAAAACTGTAGTAATAGCAGTTAAAATAACTGGTCGCAATCTTGCCTTTCCACTTTTAATAATAATCTCCGTAACCTGACTTTTAGATAGTAAATCGTCATCGGTTAAATTTAAATTCATCTTTTTACGGTCAATTAGAATTTGGGTATAATCTAGGAGCACAACACCGTTGTTCACCACAATACCAGCAAGAGATATAATACCCATCATGGTCATCATAATTACGAAAGACCAACCGGTAATCATTAGACCGCCAAAAACACCAATAAAGCTCAAGAAAATAGCAATCATTATAATTAATGGTTTGGAAATACCTCCAAATTGAAAGATTAATATGAGCATGATTAATGCCAAGCCACCAAAAAAGGCACCTACCAAGAAAACCATCTGTTTGTTTTGCTCTTCAATTTGGCCTGTAAAATCAAGTTTAACATCGGAAGGAAGGTTCTTATAATCTTCCATTTCTTTCTGTATTTCGGCAACTATGGCACCGGCATCGCTAAATCCAGGTTTCAATTGGGAATAAACGGTCACGACCCTCTTTTTATTTTTATGTTTGATAGCACTAAAACCAGATGAGTTTTTCTGTGATGCAACCGCGGAAACAGGCACCTCTTTAATCTGGCCAGATGCTGGATCTCTAAAAATTATATTTTGATTAAAGAGCGCACTTTTATCATATCTAATATTCTCATCAAAACGAACATTAATGTCATAATCTTCGCCATCTACTTTGTATATGCCAGCCTTTTCTCCAAATAAAGAACGTCTTAATTGTTGTCCTACTTGACCAACAGAAACTCCAAGTTCACCTGCTTTTTCTCGGTCTACAACAACTTGCATTGAAGGTTTGCCTTTATTTACATCAATCTTCAATTCTTCAATACCAGCAATGTTTTTAGTATTGATAAAGTTTCGAATATCTTCAGCAGCACTAATAAGTTCGGTATAATCTTTACCTTGCAATTCAATATTAATTGGGTACCCAGCTGGGGGACCATTAGCTTCTTTTTCAACAGAAATACCTACTCCAGGGTATATTCCTGTAAGTGCTTCTTGTATTTCACCTCGCAATTGTTCTGTATCTCTGCCATTACGATATTTATATTCTCGCATAGACACGGTTACTTTTCCCCGGTGTGGCATTTCTGCCGTAGAACCTCCATCAGTCTGTGGGTTTCCAGCGCCTTCACCAACTTGAGATACAGCAGATTCTACTAAATAATTGTGGTCACCATCAGTGTATTTCGAATTGTTAGCTACACCATATACTCTTTTTTCTATAGCTTTCGTAAGTTCATTGGTTTTTTCAATAGAAGTACCTTGTGGATATTCTATATAGGCATATATTTCATTTGGCTTATTGTCGGGAAAGAACTCCACTTTTGTTCTGCCACTTCCAAGAGACATTCCAAAAAGCATAAATACGGCAATTAGCATCATAAATGTAATTCCGAAATACCAATAGACGTTTCCGCCTCTTAAAGCGTGTTTAATTCTTCTTTCGTACCAATTTTCAAAACGAACCATAGTTCTGTTTTGGAATCTGGTAGCCCATTTTTTAATGGCATATTTGTATACCCAAAATTGAGAAGCGGTAACTAGCATAACCGTGCCTAAACCTCTCATGGTACCACCAACTAAGAATATAAACAAACCAAAACCACCTAAGATTATGCTGATGCGTATAAGTTGTTTTTTAGTTAAATCTTTTTCGTTGATATCCATAAACTGGGATACTAACATCGAGTTCATAAAAATGGCAACAAAAAGTGATGACCCTAATACTACCGATAATGTAATTGGGAAATATTTCATGAACTGGCCAAAAATACCAGGCCATAAACCTAGGGGTACAAAAGCAGCAACAGTTGTTAAAGTTGAAATAATAATTGGGAAAGCAATTTCTCCAATACCTTTTTTAGCAGCTTCGGTACGTGACATGCCTTCACTCATTAATCGGTATACATTTTCAACAACAACAATGCCGTTATCTACAAGCATACCAAGCCCCATTATCATTCCAAAAAGAATCATTGTGTTAAGCGTATATCCTAATAAGGAAAGCACCATAAATGACATAAACATAGACATGGGAATGGCAAAGCCAACGAAGAGCGCATTTCTAAATCCTAAGAAGAACATTAAAACAGTTACCACTAGAATAATACCAAAAATGATATTGTTTACTAGGTCATCAACTTGATTCAAGGTTCTGCCCGAAGAATCATTAGCAATTGTAATATTTAAATCTTTTGGAAAGTAATTTTCTTGCGCCTGTTTTACAAGTTCTCTAATTTTTGTAGTGGCTTCAATCATATTACTACCAGAACGCTTTTTTATGTCAAGCATAACAACACTTTCCCCGTATTCACGAGCAAATGTTGTTTTTTCTTTTTCAGTAAATGTTACCGTGGCCAGATCTTTTAAGTATACCGCACCATTTTCAGATTTAACAACAAAATTGTCCAGTTCTTTAGGGTCTTCAATTTCCCCTAATATTCGAATAGTTCTACGTTGATCACCCGATTTAAGATTACCGGCCGACATTGTGGTATTGCCATTAGAAACTGCACCAATAATATCTTGAAAACTTACTTTCGCAGCCATCATTTTATATACATCTACAGCAATTTCTACCTCCTTGTCTTGAGCTCCGCGAATACCAACTTCCTTAATTTCTTGAAGGTCTTCAATTTCATCTTGCATATACTCTGCAAACTCTTTCAGTTTCTCTACAGGATAATCTCCTGTAAAATTCACGTTCATTATTGGGAACGATTCAGAAAGGTTTAAATCAAAAACTTTAGGTTCTAATTTGGCATTGTTAAAAGTAGGCCAATCCTCACTTGCCTTTTCACTATCTACTTCATCCTTTACCTTTTGTTTGGCTTGATCAATAGTTAGTTTTTCATCAAACTCGATGGTAATAATTGAATAATCTTCTTGTGAGGTAGAAGTTATTTTCACAACATTACTAATGTTCTTTAGTTTGTCTTCTAAAGGGTCGGTAATAAGTCTTTCTACATCTTCGGCCGTGTTTCCTGGGTAAGGAGTACTTACATAAACCTTGGTTTCAATTATTTCAGGAAAATCTTCACGTGGCATTGCTTGATACGATTGAAAGCCCAACCAAAGAAATATAGCAATCATTACATATACAACCGAAGGGTTGTCTATCGCCCAAGACGATAAGCCAAATTCCTTATCGGCATTTTTTTGCTGTTTACTGTCCATTCGTGCCGGTTTTTAATATTTCAACATTCTGACCATCTTTAACACTTCGCGCACCTTCTTTTACCAGTTGATCTCCATCTATAACTCCAGACAGCACTTCAACCAAACTTCCTTGGGTTTTGCCGGTAACGATAATCTTTCTCGTAACATTGCTTTTGTTATCCGCATCTGGTTGCGTAGCTACGTAAACGTATTGCTCGCCTTCTGCGTTTTCAGAAATAATACTTTGTGGTATTATAATCGCATTATCCTTAGAGTAATCGTTTATGCTAACTTTAGCAGTTAGATTGGGTTTAATATTTCCTTTTTTATTTGGCACTGGAATTTCTACTGTAAAAGCACGATTACTTGGGTTAATGAAATTTCCGGTTTGTCGCACTTTTGTTTGAATGGTATCACCTAATACTGGAAAATATACCAAGGCCTCTTTACCCGTAGTAATTCCACCTAAGTAGGTTTCGGGTACATCAGCTTCAATAAACATGTCAGATAAATTTACTATTCTAAAGACTTCCGATCCAGGGCCAGGAGCAACAACTGTTCCTTGGTCTTTAATTACATCGTCAATAATTCCTGAAAATGGGGCGCGAATCGTTGATTTGCCTAATTGACTTTCGGCTTGTTTAACGGCGCTTTCATTAGCTTCATATTGTGCTTTAGCCTGTAAGTATTGTATTTCGGATCCGATTTTTTGATCCCACAAACTCTTTTGTCTTTCAAAGGTTGTTTTAGCTAATTCTGTTTGTGTCTTTAATTGTGATAATTGACTGCTCATACCGCCATCGTCTATCGTTGCTAGTACTTGTCCTTTGCGAACTCGTTGACCATCCTTAACATAAACGCGTTGTAATGTACCGGACATCTCTGGGTATATTAAGACGTTTTGTTTTGTTTTTACATTTCCTTGTAGTTCAAGAAAGTGCTTGAAATCTTGTGCTGTAATTTTAATTGTGGTTACAAGTGGTAATTTCTCTTGTCCAGATTTTGTTGCAATAACAGAATCCAACAATTTTATTTGGTCTTCCAGTTGTTGATGTTCCGCTGAAAATTCGGATTTCTTAGCTCTTAAGGCTTCTAAGTTTCCGTTTGCAAGAACATCATCAATAGATGTTGTTTGATTGCCTCCGCAGGCGGCCAACAGGGTTGTGATGATAAGAAAAAATATTATGTTTCTCATTTTATGGTTGTTTATAGATTGATGTTTTTTTGAAAAAAGCATTAGTTGTTGATAATAGTTTCTAGGTTTGTTTTCTTGTTGATGACTTCTACCATTGATTGCAGATAACCTTGTTGAGCATCATATAATTGAATTTGAGCCTGGCGTAATTCAAAACTACTAGCTAAACCTTCGGTGTATTTTATTTGATTTTTGTTTTCAATACGCTCTGCCAAATCAAGATTGTTTTTAGCTGTATCGTATTCTTCAATAGCTAAAATATATTCGCTTTTAGAGTTTTCTAATTGCAATCTAATTTGTTCTTCCGCCTCTGAAAGTTGAGTTTTTGCTTTCTCTAATGCTATTTTAGCTCTGGCGGTGCTAGCTGATCTTTTAAAAGAACTAAATATAGGAATGTTTAAATCGAGCCCTAATATTGAAGAATTGAACCATTGTTGTTCACTTTTAAAAAAGTCAAAATTATCGGCATAGGCAGCAGTTCCATAATTTACGAAAGCATTAAGTGTAGGTAGCGCTCTACTTTTAGCAAGTTTAAGCTCGTAAAAACGTTGTTCATTTAGATTGAGTGCCATTTTATAATCCACATTGTTCTCAATATTAAAATCTTCCTCTGTTAGCTCTGGCACGATTTGTTTTTGAGCTAAATCGTCTAAATTTTCAGATAATTTAGTTGGAGCATCAATGGCAATTCCCATTACAACATTGAGCATTTGTAAGGTTATACTTTTTAAACGTATGGCATTTTTTAGCTGATTGTCAACAGATGATAATGTTATCTGTAATTGTTCAACACTTTCTTCTTCACCCAATCCATTTTCATAAAGCTTTTCGGTTTCGTAAAGGTTTTTCTCTAAGGCTTCTTTATTTTTTTCAAAAATAGTAACGCTTTCTGTCGCAAGAAGAACATTGCCGTAGGCTTCAGTTACTGCTTTGCGTACATCTTGATCCGTTTTTTCTTTATTGTTTTGACTATAGCTTAAAAATGCTTTTGTTGCTTGCACACCAACGATGTAAGAACCGTCAAAAATTTGTTGTGTTAAAGTGGCTGTTGCAGTAGCGCTTTGTGGTTGCGAAAAAATTACTTCGGCGTATGTACCTGTTTCGCCTCCAAAAAATTCAGCAGGTATAACAGTTACAGGTTGCTTTAGCTGATTTTGATAACTTACTCCTGCGTTAATTTGTGGTAAACCAGAAGCAATAGTTTCCCATTTTTGTTTTTGTGCGTCTTCAATATCTCTATTGGCATTTATGGCACTATAATTATTCTCTAAGGCAAAAGCTATGGCTTCTTCTAAAGTGAAATTTGATGTTTCTGTTACATCTTGGGAATAACCAATAGTTACAGCTAAAAAGGTTGCTAAAAGTATTAAATGATTTCTCATTATTCTTGATTTGAATTGATGATTGTGTTTAAAATTTTTCTGCCTTTGGGAGTGACAATACCTCTTAAATGATATTCTAAATAGTCGTCCATTAATTCTGTTATTGGAAACTTATCCGTTGGAAACATCTTTTGATCTTTAATGCCAATAACACCAGTAAAATATATTTTTGCTACAAATTCAATATTTAAATTTTCACGATAGATATGCTGTTCAATACCTTTTTTGATATTCAGAACAACACATTCTTTCATTACATCATATTGTCTAAGTTTTAATGATTCGTGTATTTTTGGATAATATTTTTGTAATTGATATTGCGGGGATGATTTCTCATTTTTTAAATGCATCATTACGAATTTCTTTATTTCGTAAAGTTCTTCTATAGGATTTTTATTTGTCGAACATATGTCGTCAATACCCTGAGAAATGTTACAAAAAAGACAAGAAGTACTTTCAGTAATTAAATTGGTTTTATTTGCAAAATGAGAATAGATAGTCTTTTTAGAGATACCCATTTCATTGGCAAGGTCATCCATGGTAACACTTTTGAACCCGAGGTTCAAAAACATGTCAGTAGCTTTATTTAAAATTTTTTCCTTCATAAGAGTTTGCAAAAATACGTTAGGAAACTTTAAAAACAATAAAAGTTTCCAAAGTTTTACGTTTTTTTAACATCGTCTTATGACAATTATCATTGTTTTTCTTCTTGATTTCGCTTGACATAGTTGTTAAATGAATTTTCTCCCTCTTCTTTCCAGAAGGCATCGTAAAACTCCCATTTAGAGAAATCACTTTTACAATTGTCCCATTTTGTGCGTTTAGATAATTTATGTGATTTTGATTTACTCTTATTATGGCCTTTGCCTTCAAAGTTTCCGAATAATAGTTTTGCCATTACTAAAATTCCAACTGCCTTCCAATATGATAAAATCGGTAATCCGAATACATCAGGCATTAGCCAGTTCCATAATAGCATAAAACCATAGCCAAACAATAATAAGAAGGCGATTGCGGCGATAATCATAAATATCACTTTGAAAAATCCACGAAAAAATTTCTCTGCTTTTCCTTTAACTCGATGTTCTATATACTCTTCCATAATTGTACGTTTTAATTTATATTTTGTTTTTTAGGCCCTAATTCTTTTAATAATATTGATAATGCCCTATGTCGTCGCGACATTAGAGTACCTAGCGGAATATTCATTTTGCTTGATAATTCGTTATACGTATATCCTTCAAAATCTATCGCTATGATTATATTTCTATAAACTGGTTTTAGATTTCCTATTGCTCTTTTTAACTCAATAAACATTGCTTCTGAATAATCGTTTGCGGAATTTTTATAGAGTAACACTGAAAATTCTAAAAGACGATTTTCCATATCTTGTTCAAGACTTATTACATTTTTTTTCTTTCGCATTATATCAATAACCTTATTGCGAATAGAGTTGTAAACAAACCCAGCTATATTATCAATAGGAGATAAACTATCTGCGCGTGAAAAAAGCTTTAGAGCCACATCTTGTACTATATCCCCAGCATCACGGTCGGCCGTATCATCAATTCGAGATTTAGCATACAATTTGAGCGCATGATATTCATCATCGAAGAATGATTTTAGGTTTTTTTGATTTTCTGAATTAGTTGGCATTCAAAAGCAGTTTGCTGTGGCTTCAATAGTAAAGACGAAACTTTCCAAAGCTATTGCATTTTTAATGGTATTTTTTTTAAAAATCTGTTATGGTTACGTCTTTAGGACTGTTCTTTATTAAAATGAATGTATTTTTAACCAAAATTTCTGCATGCAATCCATTGATTCTTATCGTACGGTATTCGTAAATTATTTAGAGAAGAAGGTAAAGACTAAGGAGCCTGTTAACCTGTATGAACCAATAACTTATATTTTAAGTTTAGGAGGAAAACGACTGCGACCAGTATTAACACTTATGTCTGCAGAGATTTTCGATACAGATTATAGTAAAGCATTAGATGCGGCTTTGGCGATAGAGGTATTTCATAATTTTTCATTAGTTCATGATGATATTATGGATGACGCTCCACTCCGTCGTGGTAAAACTACGGTTCATGAAAAGTGGGATATTAATACAGGAATCCTTTCTGGAGACGCCATGCTTATTAATGCATATCAATTATTTGAGAATTACGAAGGCGAGATCTTTAGACAATTAGCTCAGTTGTTTAGTAAAACTGCATTAGAAGTATGTGAAGGACAGCAATATGATATTGATTTTGAGACGCGAGATGATGTTACTATTCCAGAATATCTAAGAATGATTGAATATAAAACCGCAGTTCTGGTTGCTGCGGCTTTAAAAATGGGAGGAATAATAGCACATGCTTCTCAAAAATCGCAAGAAAGTATTTATGAATTTGGGCGAAATCTTGGTATTGCTTTTCAGTTACAGGATGATTATTTAGACGCTTTTGGTGATCCGAAAACTTTTGGCAAACAAGTTGGCGGTGATATTATAGAGAATAAAAAAACCTTTTTGTATTTAAAGTCCTTAGAGTTGGGTACTTCCAAAGAACAAAAAGAACTTCATGATTTGTTTTCATTACAAGCAGAAAGTTCAAAGGACAAAATTGAATTAACGAAGAATATCTTTATTGAAACAGGTGCGGTACCAGCAATTCAGAAAGAAATAGAAAGTTATACTCAAAAGGCTTTTGATGTTCTTGCTAACTTACCTATATCAGAAGAGAAGAAAGAACTTCTCAAAGAATTTGGTGAAAATTTAATGCGGCGTAAAGTTTAATTTAGGCTATAGCGTAGCCCGAAAAAAGTTCGGATTCCTTGATTTGGTCCATAAACATATGAGGGGTCAAAAGTTAAGGAATTTGGGTTATTTGCAGTAGCTACCACATCTCCATTAGTGTCGAAAGTTACATCTTTATCAAAAGGATCATGAGCCCGCGCAATGATAAATGGATTGCCTTTGTTAGGAGTCCAATCTAAGAGATTTTTTACGCCGCCATATAGTTCAAAATTTTTAATGCCTTTATATGTAAATTGAATGTTTTGTATGCTCCACGTTGGAGAATAATCTTTTCTTGGGTCGTTTTCACCTAGTGTGGGCAATCGCATAGGCCCATATATATTTCCGGTATAATCAATACTTAAGTCGATTTTTCTAAAATCGTATCCAATATTCCAAGTACCTGTGTAAGATTCGGTTAGTATTTGGCGACTAGTAATTCCATTTTCAGTTTGACTTACATCTTGTAAAGTTCCACCAAGTAAAAGTTTTAGACCGGATGGGAAATTTACATCAACATTTAAGCTAAATCCTTGTGAAACAGAAGTGCCATCTAAGTTGTCGTATATTATTTGATTGGGGTTCGTATCGTAATCTGGTAATATGGCGTTGCTAAAATTTGTATAAAATAAAGAGGCATCGATATTAGCATAAATACCATTGCTTGAATAGATTTTTTTAAGGTAATTTAAATTGATATTAAAAGATTGCTCAGGTTCCAAAGCTTCTGTGACAATTACATCACGAGCGCCTGTAAGTGCAGCATGCTCTTCTGTGAACAAATTAACGACACGAAAACCAGTTCCAGCATTAATTCTTAGAATATCGTTGTCATTTATTTTAAATCGATAGGCCGCTCTTGGTGTCCAGATATTGCCATGTCTCTTGTCATAATCATATCGCATTCCGAGTAAAAGTGAATGCTGCTTAGAAAAATCAATTTCGTCTTGAATAAAAAGACTGGGCAGTACTATTTCATCTGCTACCGCTGTTGCAGTGGTATTATCATTATAGTAATTGTATCGCAAAGCGGTACCTGTCAATAAATCGTGGTCGCCAATTTTCTTGTCCCATGTTAACTGAGTAAACCCGATTCGCTGGTCTGCCAGGTATGCAACATCACCGTAAACTGAATTTTGAGCATGGTCATTATAAGAGAAAGACAACATGAGTTTCTCTTTAGTTGGTAACTGATATTTACCTAAAATCTCCCATCTTCTGGTATAAATGCTTTCACCATAAATTTCATTACCACCTCTAAAATAGGGTGTCCATTGTAATTCTCCGCCCCATCTATCTTCATAAAAAAATCTTCCAGCCAGAGAAAATATGCGATTATTGTCTCTTTGAAAATTCCATTTTTGAAAAATTGAGATTCGGTCTTGTAAAGTTAAATCTGTAAAATTATCACCATTATTATCAATGGTCTCATCAAAATTGAAGTAGTTAACACCTAATAGCAAGCTGGTTTTTTTGCTGACGTCAATTTTTGCGCCAATATCCAAATTATATTCGCCCCAATCGGTCATAAAAGCATCTGCAGCAAACCTAGGTGCGCTTAACGCATTTTTAGTGATAATGTTTATTAGGCCGCCAACTGCTTCGCTCCCGTACAAGCTTGATGCTGGTCCTTTAACAATTTCTATTTGTTCGATTAATGAATTAGGGATGCCAGAAAGTCCGTAAACAGTACTTAATCCACTTACAATTGGCATTCCATCAATGAGAACTAAAGTATACGGCCCTTCTAAGCCATTTATGTGAATATCGCCGGTATTACAAACATTACAATTAATTTGGGGTCGTACACCGTTTACATTTTGAAGCGCTTCGAAAATACTAGCGGTAGGGTTTTTTTTCAAAAATGTTGGACTATAAACTTCAACAGGTACTGGACTCTCAGAGCGTCTAACAGCTTTTAGAGTTCCAGTAACAACAGTTTCTCCTAATTGCTCAGAAGAAGGAGTTAGTTTTATGTTTACTGATAGGTTTTTATTGTCTTTTAAGCTGATTTTCTTTGAATAATTCAGGTATCCTAAATATTTGGCTTTAATAGTGTATTCACCAATAGGAATATTTTTCAACTCAAATTTTCCTTCTTCGTCAGAAGAAGTTCCATACTCGGTGTTTTCTAAGTAAATATTTGCAAATGGAATTGTTGAATCCTCATCAGATATAACTCCTTTTATATCAGCATTTTGAGAATAAGTGACCAATGTTAGTAAACAAAATATACATGTAATAGTAAATGTAATTTTTTGCTTCATAAGGTGTATTGTATTTCGAATTGTATAAAAATAAATTTAGACAAAACTAAAAATATGTTTTTACATATAAAAATGTATTTTTGCATTATTAAAAATTAATTGCTAAAACATAGTCAGTCAAGTTATTATTTAGCGCGAAATACAAAGATTAAATAAATGACACTTTCAGAGGAAGATTATATAAAGGCTATTTATCATTTAGGAAAAGGGGAGAATACTATGGTATCTACAAATGCCTTAGCAGAAATGGTGGATACTAAACCTTCTTCCGTAACAGATATGGTCAAGAAACTTTCTGAGAAAGGAGTCGCAAATTATAAACCATATAAAGGGGTTAGTCTTAGTGAATATGGTCAAAGAATAGCACTTTCGTTGATTCGTAAGCATCGGCTTTGGGAAGTTTTTTTAGTAGAAAGACTAGATTTTTCTTGGGATGAGGTTCATGAAGTGGCAGAACAGTTAGAACACATTAAAAGTGAAAAACTTATTGATCAATTAGATAAGCACTTAGGATTTCCTCAGGTTGATCCACATGGTGATCCAATCCCTTCAAAAAATGGGGAGTTTAAAAAGGCAATAAAAAAGTTGTTAAACGATTTGCCAATAGGTTCAATTGGCGTTTGTGTAGGAGTAAAAGACTCTTCGCCACCTTTTCTTAAATTCTTAGATAAAAATAAAATAGCATTGGGAGATACTATTATTGTGTTGGATAGGGAGGAGTTCGATGGCTCATATAATATTAAGATTGGTGATAGAGTAGTACATATTTCAAACCAGATAGCTGGTAACTTATATTTAAAAATAACAGAATAGTTATGCAAGAGATAATAGAATATTTCGAATCAATAAATCCGATATTGGCGGCATTTTATGCTACCCTTTTCACTTGGGGGTTAACAGCTTCGGGTGCTGCACTCGTATTTTTATTTAAAAATCCGAATCGAGCAGTTATGGATGGCATGCTTGGTTTCACTGGTGGTGTAATGGTAGCTGCAAGTTTTTGGAGTCTGTTAGCTCCTGGTATTGAGATGAGTCCGGGGGAGGGTTTTGTAAAAGTAGTTCCGGCTGCAGTGGGCTTTTTTCTAGGGGCACTTTTCCTATTCGGATTAGATAAAGTATTACCTCATTTGCATTTGAATTTTAAAGAATCTGATGCGGAAGGCATGAAAACTCCATGGCATAAAACAACCTTATTAACTTTAGCAATAACATTGCATAATATTCCTGAGGGTTTAGCGGTAGGTGTTTTATTCGGCGGTGTAGCAGCTGGTTTTGAAGGAGCTTCAATTGGTGGTGCTGTGGCATTGGCAATTGGAATTGGACTTCAAAATTTCCCAGAAGGTTTTGCTGTGGCCATGCCTTTAAGAAGACAAGGTTTAAGTAGATGGAAAAGTTTTCAATATGGTCAAGCTTCAGCTTTAGTAGAACCGATTGCGGCCGTCATTGGCGCATGGGCAGTCTTAACTTTTCAACCAATATTACCCTATGCATTAGCTTTTGCAGCAGGCGCTATGATTTTTGTAGTGGTAGAGGAGGTGATACCAGAAACGCAGCAAGACAAACATTCAGATATTGCAGTAATGGGCTTTATAGGTGGTTTTATTGTAATGATGACCTTAGATGTAGGTCTAGGATAGCAGTGATAATACAAGAAGTTGTTTGAATAAATTTTGGAGAAAAACAAAAAGCAGTCAAATCCTTATATAGGGCATTAATCTTTAGGTAGTTTTATTTAGAATTAACAATTAATCCATTACAAATTTAAATCCTGCGGTGATAATACTTGAGTTAAATGTACTATCTCTATCATATTTATAAAATTTCAAATCAATACTTTTTAGTCCGTATTTCCAGAGGTGCATTTTTGTGAAAATATCGGTGTAAGAAACACCGAATCCAAACTGGTTTGCTGAATACTTCGAAAGGTCATAATCTGAAGTATAGAATTCATGGGTTGATAATGCAGTATTAAAGGCATAAAAATAATCAGCATCGCTTTGGTTATAGAATCTGTAGGAGGGATATAAAGTAAACTTATCTGTAATTTTTATAGGCAGTTCTATACTCGCTGTATGTGATTTAATTCCCCAATCATCAAAATAATAACGATAAAAAGTTCGAATGGTAATTATCTCATTAAGATACCAATTTAATCGACCACCAAGTGCTACTTTAAAACGGGAATCAGGCAATCTTTCTATATCATCTGCAAGTTGAAAGTTTTCAATAAAAGAATCTGCAACATCACTAAAATAGACTCTTTGAAAAGGTGTGGAAAGTAAACCCTGTTGTTGCACAAAATCTATAGCCAATGAACCCTGTAGTTTTTCATGTAAAATCTGTGAAAAGCCTAGGCCTAAGGAATAGGAGTTACGACCTTCGCTATCTAATTCGGAAAAATTGGGATTGTAATTGGTATTACCTGTAATTTCACTTGCTCTAAAAGAACCGATACCATTTATACCGAATGGTCTTAGTTCGCTGGGGTAAATTGCATTCCATGTGTCAAGATATACATTAGCATTAATACTTAATTCAGTGTTCTTTTCATTGAAAAGTTTGGTATAGGTTCCTCCAAAGCCTAAGGAGAAATAATCATATTCTGAAGCCAAAGATATTTTTGCAGACCAAATGTTATTTCTGTCATCTGAATTATGACTGTAAGATCCATTTAGATTTAGCCACTTATCTCCTTGCGATGCTCCAGAGTTAGCAACAAAAGGGTCTGCTGGTTGTCCGCCATCAAAAGGATTCACATTACTAGAAGATGCAGAAGTGTATGCAGAAATACCAGCATCAATAGTTAATATATCGTCATCATTTAAAGGAATTGACACTACAAAAGTTCCTGTAACATCGGTTAATTCTTCTGAGCCAATACCACCACTTACTGCAGCATTTTTCCCATCTTGAGCATAATAACTAGTTAGAAAATCTACTTCTGTAGATTCTAATACACGTTTTTTATAAACTTTGGTTTCATTTTGTGATTGCTGCGCAATAGCAGATAGCGTGATTAAAAAAATTGTGACCGCTAAAAAGTTCTTATATCTGTTCATTAATAAAAAAGTCATTTTAGTTGCAGCCGCAGCCTCCTCCAGTTTTGCCTCCATTTGCCCCAACTGCCGCCTCGCGATACGAATGCATGGTAGTTACATTTCTGTCACAAGGTTTATCAGCTAGGATCATATCAGGGTCGTTAATAGCAACCTTTTCATATTCTTTAACTACTACACAACTGCTAATAAAGCCCATTGCAATGATTAGTAAAAGGAATCTTTTAATCATAATTTATCTATTGTAATATGTTCAGATTTCGAAATATTTCCTTCATCATCTATAATGATGCATTCTACTTGTGGTAATTGATTGATTCTATTTATTCCTGTTTCTTTTCCCATTACAAAAACTGAAGTCGCAAGCGCATCTGCTAGTTCTGCTTTGGGTGCAAAAACGGTCACACTTAAGATGCCACTCGAGGGGTATCCGGTTCGGGGATCTATAATATGTGAGTGTCTTATATTATTAAACGTAACATATTTCTCATAATTACCTGAAGTAACTACTGCACCATTTGTTATTGGAAGTAAACCAAAAGCTTTTTCTTTATTAAGTGGGTTTGTAATGGCAACTTTCCATGGTTCACCATTAGGTTGCGTACCCCAGGTATTCATATCTCCAGATGCGTTAATAATACCTGATGCCACTCCTTTATTAATGAGTAAGCTTTTAGCCTTGTCTGCCGCATAGCCTTTACCTATTGCTCCGAAGCCTATTTTCATGCCAGTATTTTTTAAAAATACCGAATGGTTTTTATTGTTTAAAAGAATATTTTCATAACCTACTTTTGAAACTGAAGCCTTTATTTTTGCTGCATTTGGCATTTCTGTCATGGTACCATCAAATTTCCAAATGTTGTCCATTGACGCGTATGTAATGTCAAAGGCGCCATCAGTTAGTTTAGATATTCCAATAGACCTTTCGATTAATTGATATAGCTCAATATCTACACTGACGGGTTTAATACCTGCATTTCTATTAATTTCTGATGTTTGCGAATTATTATCCCAAGAAGAAATTAGTTTTTCAATTCGAATTATCTCGGTAGTAGCCAAATCTATATGATCACTTGCAGTGCTAGAATCTTTTGCAATTAGGGTAATATCGAATCGACTTCCCATTAGTTTAAGCGTGCGATTATAAGGCTGCTGAGCAAAGCTGCTAAGCGCAAAAATCATGAAATAAATAAGCATAAAATATTTCAACTTTTCGAATAATTTTATTTTTAAATAATCTATTCTAGTAATTTAGTACTAATGACGAGTGCAACCGCTACTAAAGTCAAAACCTATTCGTATTATGTAAAATTACAACATGCATAATGGTGAACGGTGATGTGAGCAGTAAAAATCATGAATTCTTTAGTTTACAGAACTTTGTAGTCTAGTCATAAGTAATACTCATAACTTACAAGAATTGTCTAAAAATTAATTTTTAGGTAACAAATATTATAAGAAGTGGATCTGGTTAAAAAGAATATTTTTCAATTAGTATTAAATTGTACTTTGTTTAGAACAAATTAAAAATTTGAGCGTTTAAAAATTGAGTTCGATAACTTTATAGATTGATGGGAACGAAGAAAAACAATTGGCTTTGGAATATTTTGATTGTAATTACAATCGTCATTAGTATTCTAGCTTTTATGGCACATTATAAAAATTGGACAACTATTAAATCTAATAGTTTTAGCGTGTTGTCGGGTATTTATTACGAAAAACTTAATTATGCTGAGCTGGATAGTGTTGAGTTTGTGCCTAGAATTCCGCCAATGGAACGCTTAAATGGTTTTTCCGCTTTTGATAAAGGAAAGGGGGTTTATCAAGAATTTAAAGATTCTCTTACGGATAGAAAAGCACATGTGTTTATAGATAATTTTGAAAGCAGAAAGATTCGTCTGGTAAAAAAGGATTCTTCACAACTTTTTATCAACCTCAAGGATTCTGTTGAAACAGATCAACTTTTTTTAATGTTTCAGTCAAAAATAGAAGACAGAATTTCGCTAGAGTAATATAAGTATTTCAGAAACAAGTATTTGTGTTTTAGCAATGAACGTGACTATAAGATGCTTAGCTTGTTCAGTTGTTTAATTAATTGTACTTTATTCATAGAAATAATCAATTAAAAATTACAGAGATGGAAACAAAAGAAATTGCAAACAAATTAGTTTCATGGTGTAAAGCAGGTGATTTTGAAAAGCCTTATCAAGAGCTTTACAGTCAAAATATTGTCAGTATAGAAAATGATGGAAAAAGTGAAGGAGGCCATGTTGAAGGTTTTGAAGGAATACAACAAAAAGGCGAATGGTGGAAAGAGAATTTTGAAGTTCACAATACAACAGTTTCCGAACCAATAGTAGCTGATAATTGGTTTTCAGTAAAATTCGAAATGGATACTACACACAAGCCTTCAGGTATTCGTTCTACTTCTTCAGAAATAGCAGTATACGAAGTAAAGGATGGTAAGATTGTAAAAGAACAATTCTTTTATGATGAAAAGGGCTAAGCTAATTTCTTTTGATATTTATTTAAACCGACCATTTCGTCGGTTTTTTACTTTTTAGAACTCAAAATCAATAAGTTAGATTATAAATGTTTTTGAATACCAACTAATTGGTTGGAATAGACGAAGTAGTTTTTCAATTTTATAAAATCAAACTATGATGTAGTTCAAAATACATTTTAGGTATTTTAGTACTTTTTACTATTCATATAATTATATTTTATGGTTTTATTGGCACAATTTATTGGCGCACTGTTTGGATTTTTAGCAGTAATATTTGGTGCCTTCGGCGCACATATGTTAAAAAAAACATTTACTGAAGAACAATTAAATAGTTTCGAGACCGGTGTGAAATATCAAATGTATCATGCGCTTTTATTATTAATTCTAAGTTTCAATTTAAATTTAGAAACGGCACTTGAAAGAAATATGATTTACTGTTTTATAATAGGTACTTTTTTGTTTTCATTCAGTATTTATGGTCTTTGCCTTAGTGCCGCCAAAGGAAAAAAATTGAGTTTTCTTGGTCCAATAACGCCACTCGGAGGCTTGTTATTAGTTATAGGCTGGGGGATTTTACTTTATCGTATTATTAAGAATTTTATATAATAGTTGTAAAATCCTACATAAAACCTTGTAAAACATGGTAAATATGTAGTATTGTTCTGTTTTGTTTAAGTATTTTTTTACGTATCTTACTTCTTATTAGAAAAGTGCCCCTGTTTTATGTAGGTAAAATGTTTTCACATTTTTCTTTTTAAGGCGCTAAATATATTTTATTTCTGAAATATTTAGTGAATTTGAAATTCAAGTTGGGTTATTAATCTTTAATTTATGATGCAACGCTACAAATACCGAAAATTATACTTCTTCTTTCTGTTTATAGGCTTAATAACAGTCCATGCTCAAAATAGCGTTATTTTGAACAAAGAATTAGACTCTATATTGGCAATTGCTATGGAAAGAGTTAATACACAAAATTACTTCCAATCTTTAAAGTTAGCAGAGCAGGTTAAGAAATTAGCTATTCAGAATAATGAAACCTATTATCTAGCCTTAGCAGAAGATTTAATAGCAGGTGCCTACACAGATTTATATGATTATAAGAAAGCAGAGTTTTATCAGTTAAAATCTATTGAGCATAGTAAGGAATTGAAAGATTCAAATCTCCTTGCGATAGGCTATTCAAACCTCGCTCATGCATATATGCTGGCAAATAATTTTGGAAAGAGCAACGAGAGTATCAAAATAGCCGAAGCAATAAATGTTGAAAACAAGTACAATACACTCTTGTATACCTACGAGACAAAAGTAATGTCGTTTTATAAACAAGGAATGTTCGATTCACTAGTGAAAGAATCGAAATCGGCACTTAAATACTTGGAAACCAGAAAAAGTAGCAGGTTATTAGATTCTAATTTCGTGCCAAATGATTGGACAAGGATGATGGATGAAAGATTGTTAATGACTTTCGAGCTCTATCTCTCTTATGGTTCGTTTGAGACCAATAAAGAAATAGAGGAAGCAAACAGTATTTTAAATAAGCATAAGGATAAAAAGTTAGAAGATATTCTTTATAAAAGTGTCAGGGTTTATGAAAACTATTATAGAATTAATCAATATAAGGCGCAGTATTTTTTAAATCTACCGGTGCGCCAAAACGATTCAATAGCATACTACGAGAAAAAAGAAGAAGAGTATTATTATGCAACTATCGATTATTTAAGTAAATCTTCGAATTATACTAATAATTACTTAACACAAGCCCTTGAGAGTGAGAATAAGGCAGAACAATTACAATTAATAGCAGAAAATAGAATTAAGGAGGATGAATTCAACGGGAGGCTTATATATTTATTAAGTTTTTTAGTCTTATTGGCCTTAGCTTTTGTTGGGTATTATAAACGTGCAAATTCAGCGGTTAAAAAAGTTAATGCTTCATTAGATGAAGCTAATTTAAATTTAAAAAATCTGTATTTAAATCGCGACCAGTTCTTAGCTGTAGTAAGCAATGAAATACGTACACCTTTGTACATGCTAGAGCAGCTTATAGAAACGGTGCCACTTAACGATTTTGAAATAGAAGATGAACTAGTGTTGGCTAATTATTCCTTGTTAAACTTAAGGCATTCAATAGATAATTCTTTACAGTACTCTCAATTGAATTATTTTAATAATACTAATGATTTAAATAATCGTCCTGTAAACTTGAAGGACCTTTTGGATGAATTAAAAATGAATTATCGTTCATTATTAATTGCAAACCGTGTAGAACTTACAATTATTTACAGCGGGGAAAATTCTATTTATAATGTTGAACGCTCTAAATTGGCTCTAGTTCTGAATAATCTGCTTAAAAATGCTATTGAGAAAGATCATGTTTCTAGGGTGGCATTAAAAGTTATTGAGAGTCCAATCGGACAGGTAGAATCTTTACTCACTTTTTGTGTTTGGGACAACGCTGAATTAATTGCTAGTGAGAAATTAAATTATATAGAAAAAGGTGATTTTGTAATTGATGAAGATAATATTACAAAGGGTATAAAATTAGGGCTAATCTTAAGTAATCAATTACTAGCATTATATAATTCTAAATTGAAATTCTCTGGTGATAAACAACATAATTTGGTGTCTTTTGATTTAAAATTAGCTGCTTCCAATAAAGCAAAATTAGTTTCCAAATTAGCTAAATCTAAAAGACGGAGTATTCTGTATGTTGATGATAATCAGGTTAATTTATTTGCTTTTAATAAAATAATAGGCTCTTTAGATTATACGTGCGACGCCGTAAGTTCAGAAAGTGCATTAAAAAAGGTTGCAGAAAAAAGTTACGATCTTGTTTTAATTGATGTAGATGAAAATGAAGCAGATTGTTTTAAAGGAGCACGTGAGATATGTAATTTTAATAATGCACTGTCAATAATTGCAATTGCTTCATTAAGTAAAGATATTGTGCTTAAAGAATGTAAAGAATACAGTTTAAAAGACGTTCTAACTAAGCCCGTAGATATAAAAGAATTAAGTAGAGCCTTGGTTAAATATGCTTAGTGAAGGGAGTTAAGTGCTTTAGTTGTCAGCCGTAGCTGTAAATTCTTTTATGGCTTGATTGGGTTCAATAATATTATATCCACTCCAGAATTCCGCATTATACGATGGTAAATAAGTAGGCAGAATATCTTTCTTTTCTTTGAATGATTCAAAACTAGATTCGCTAATATTTTCAGTATCAAAAATTACAACTTCGTTCTTATCGATATTTCTAAAAGCAAAATCAATATTTCCAGAAAGTTCATTTTGTTTATTTCTCCCTTTTACAACTTTATTTAATTCTATAATCTTTAGTGGGCGATCAACAGCCATTCTCATTCCGTTTTCAGATTCTAAATAACGCAAGCTGTACTTGCCGTCATTCCCTTTCGAAAAGATGATTTTTCCTTTTGATAAATACTCATCAGAAGATAAACCTAACAGTTTAAAGGTCTTTATAGATTTTACATTATCATAGTCTACCCGTATAAGGGCAAAGTCATCAGCATTAACATACAAACGTCCTTTGTAGTCTTCAGAGCGTTTCGGAATAAAATCAATAACATAAACAGCATCATCTCCTAGGTAAGTAAATTCCTGGAGCGTAAATTCATAACGCCCAGATTTTCGTAAAAAGTTAAGGTCCGTGTCATCTGTTATAGGTAGGTTGTTAAAGATTTTACCCAAAGTTTTTCGTCTATAATTAGTAAAATTTTTTTTGCGTTCTTCTTCAAACTTTTTAGTTTCAGCCAATTGCTCATTTACAGCTGCCACATCAGTAGAATCTACTTCTTCTTCAAAGATTTCATCACTATCTAATTTAGTACCAAAAAGTCCAGATTTTATCTTAAAATAGGAATCTGTTTTAATATTCTTTTTAAGAATTTCATTAAACTTTTCCTCAACTTTAGCAAAATCGAGTTCCATGTTTTTGTCGTATAATTCGGAAGCTTTAATTAAATTAAGCTTTTGTTTTTCTTCGTCATAATCGCCATAGAGGTCTCCTAAAATTTCGGTGTAATAGCTGTTGTTTTCAGGAATACCATTAATAATGCTATCCAGAAATTTTCTATTGAGTTCTTTTATTGTAGATTTTTTCAGTGTGAAATCAGATTTTAGCATCCGCTGAAAAGAAGACCTTCTGTAGAATAATCTTTTTTTAGTAAGATCAAAATTGTAGTTTTTTTCAATGTTATCATTTACGAGGTCTATAATTTCATCTGCAGCATAATTTTTATTACTAACTAAAACTTCTTTAAGTTCAATTGCACTTGGTGACATATAAATAAGTGCCTTATCAAAAGTGTTTAATGGGCGAGCAATAGACTCATAACCCATGCACGATATAAATAAAGTATCGGACTCTTTTGAGTTCTCTTCTAATAAAATACTAAATCTACCTTCCTCGTTAGTTATTGCACCTTTCTTATTGCTCCATTGCACGGTAACATAAGGAAGAGGTTTCTGAGTAACAGAATCAATTATTTTAGAACTAATTGTCTGCGCCTTAGTTTTCGAAATTGGAAAAGTGATGGAGAAAATTAATAACAAGAAAGTAATAATACGCATAAATGAGAGATTGGTTCAGAACAAAACAAAGAATAGCATTTTGAACTAGCCTGCTATTTTAGATTTTCTTAGGATGACTTTATTGTTTATTTAACTATCTAAGAATAAGGTCGATTAGTTTTTAAGCCAGACGATTAAGCTTATGAAATGTTACTGGAAAAAGATAAATTAGTTTTTATTTGTGGGATAAGTTAATAAAATAACAAACTTTTCGGCTAATATAAATAATGTGCTAATGGCAGCCACAATCACCGTCGTCACCACAATTTTTAGAGCTGTTCTTTTTAGAAGCGAAAAGTCTTTTGGGTAAAAAATATTTCTTAAACAAATAGCCAACTGCTAGCGCAAGAATGATATAGACTAGAACGGTTTGTATAATCTGCATTGTTTTTTTATTTAAGCGTTTGATATGCGATAAGAGCAACAATATAAGCAAAAATGGTCATGAATACCAGTTGTGCTATTGGCCATTTCCAAGTATTTGTTTCTCGTTTTACAATAGCTAAAGTACTCATGCATTGCATTGCAAAAGCATAAAATAATAGGAGTGAAATACCCGAGGCTAAATTAAATAATGGTTTGTTATTGTCTTGATTAATTTCTGCTGCCATACGATTTTTAATAGTTTCTTCTTCGTCACTACCAACACTATAGATAGTTGCTAAAGTTCCAACAAAAACCTCTCTAGCTGCAAAAGAAGTGATAACGGCGATGCCTATTTTCCAATCATACCCTAGTGGTTTTACAATGGGCTCTATAGCTTTACCCATGTAACCTATATAAGAGTGTTCCAATTTATAACTTGAAATTTCTTGTTCAATCGCTTTATTATAAAGTACTTTTTTCTGATGCTCAAGTGAGTCAGACAAAGCTTGTGGAGTAATGTTTGTTTCAATTTCACTTTTATAGCTTAATAAATGCGCTTCAATATTAGATTGGTGTAACTGAGGTAGTCCTTCTTTATTGATACGTTCTTGAACAATGGTCTCAGCATTTGTATATTTATCTGAACTTCCATTTGATCCTAAAAACCATAAAACTATAGAGATTGCTAATATTATTTTACCAGCTCCTAGTACGAAGCTTTTTGTTTTTTCCCAAACGGTATAAAACACATTTTTAGGTAATGGTAGTTTGTAATTAGGCATTTCCATTACAAAAAATGAACCGCTTTTAATCTTAAGAATTTTATTGAGTACCATAGCAGAAAAAATGGCCATACCGAATCCTAAAAGGTACAAAAGCATTAAAGTTAAAGCTTGATAGCTAAGCCCAAGTAGGTTGCCTTCTGGAATAACTAATGCAATAATTATTAAATACACAGGAAGTCGCGCAGAACAAGTAGTAAAAGGTACGACCAGTATTGTAATTAATCGTTCTTTCCAATTATCAATATTGCGGGTAGCCATTACCGCCGGAATAGCACAAGCTGTACCTGAAATTAAGGGAACAACGCTTTTGCCACTGAGGCCAAATGGACGCATTAAACGATCCATTAAGAATACAACACGACTCATATACCCCGACTCTTCTAAAATCGCTATAAAGAAGAATAAAAAAGCAATTTGAGGTATAAAAATAACAACGCCACCGATACCAGCTAAAACACCTTCAGCCAATAGGTCTGTAAGAGCACCCGCTGGCAATGTATTCTTAACCCACTCGCTAGCGCTTGCAAAATTTTCATCAATAAAGTCCATTGGGTAGCTACTCCAATCATAAATTGCCTGAAAAATAGTGAGCAATATGACAAAGAAAATAAGGTAACCAAAAATCTTATGCGTTAAAATTTTATCGAGACTAGCACGAAGCCCTTTTGCAGCCGAAATGTCTATTTTAAGGGTTTCTTTAAGTGAATCATTAATGAATTTATATCGCAGAACCGTTTCTCGATGCTGCATTTTTTTTAGTTCAGCTTTAGATTTTGTACTAAAAAGGGCATCCTCGTTTATCCTTTTTTTAGTAATCGGCATAAAGTTGACATCTTGAGTAATAACCAACCAAAGTTTATAAATATCTTCATTTGGAAATACTTTTTTTAATCGTTCAAAATATTCTGGAGCAATTTGAACGGTGTCAATATTTGAGGTAACTGGTAGATTTTTATAATCTGCAATAAGGGTTTTTATATTGTCTATTCCCGTTCCTTTTCGTGTACTTACTAAGGCGATTTTAGTATTTAATTTTGCTTCAAGAGCCGGTATGTCAAGGGTTATTCCCTTTTTAATCATGCGGTCTGCCATATTAATAACTAATATGGTAGGTACTTTTAAATCTTGTATTTGAGTAAAAAGTAGAAGATTTCTTTTTAAGTTTTCAATATCACTAACAACAATAGCAACATCTGGATAATCTTTGTCATTCTTGTTTAACAATAACTCTACAACAACGCTCTCATCTAATGATGTGGTGTTTAAGCTGTAAGTGCCGGGTAAATCTAGAATATGCGCTTTTACGCCCCTTGGCAACTTGCAAATACCCTCTTTTTTCTCAACCGTAATACCAGGGTAATTACCAACTTTTTGTTTTAATCCGGTTAGCGCATTAAAGACAGAAGTCTTCCCCGTATTAGGGTTACCTATAAGAGCTACATTAATTTGCTTACTCATTAGTGTTGGGATCTACAATGGTTAACTCTATTTGTGCTGCAACAGATTTACGTATTGCAATATGAGAGCCGCTAACATTAATATATATAGGATCTTTAAAAGGAGCAATGTGTAAAAGTTCAACAACATTTCCAGGTAAACAACCCATTTCTAGAAGTTTAATTGGTAATGCAGATACATCGAAATCTTTAATGATTCCTTTTTGTCCTTTTTTAAGGTTTGCGATTGTAGTTACCAATTTTTATTTAGATTGATTATAAGTAAGAGCAAAAGTAGCGTAAAATATTCTAAAAATTGGAATATAGGAGTATCTAATTTCGCAATATAAGAGGGCGTTTTTCGAAGCGATTAATAATTAGATACAATTTATTATTGCAAAGCCAATCAATCGTTCTGTTTTGAATATGAAGCTTTTAAAACTGATAAATCGGCCATTAATTTGTCGATTTCTTCAGATTTTGTACCATCATAAAAACCTCGAATTCTTTTTTCTTTATCAACCAGAATAAAATTTTCTGTGTGAATCATATCAAAAGGACCGCCATCACCAACCGATTGTACCGCGAGATAAGATTTACGAGCAAGATCATAAATTTGTTTTTTATCACCGGTAACTAAATTCCATTTACTATCATCAACTCCTTTTTCGAGGGCATATTTTTTAAGCTGTGCAACTGAGTCTATTTCTGGCGTAACCGTATGAGAGAGTAGTTTTACGGTTGAATCATTTTTAATTCTTTGCTGTATAAGCACCATATTGTTAGTCATTATAGGGCAAATTGTAGGGCATGTCGTAAAGAAAAAATCAGCAATATAGATTTTATCGTTGTAATCATTTTGAGTAATTACTTTCCCGTTCTGGTTGGTTAATTCGAAATCTGCAATGGTATGATATTTTCGAACATTTTGAATGGTACTGTCAACTAATTCAGTATTTACCATAGAGGGTTGGTAAATAGTTAAGGTTTCTTTAGGTTTTAAAGCATTATAAAACAGATAGATTATCACCACTGAAATAAAAAAAAAGACAATACCGAAAAGCTTAAATTTTGCAAAAAAATCGCGCATAATTTTTTTCACAAAGATACGCCAGACGATTAAGGCTTTCAAGTGAAAATATGATGGTAGCTGCTAAATCTTTGCTAAAAAAGACTGTGCCAGAGCAGTTTCTTTTTTTAAGCCATGTTAAAAGAGTACTTTTGTGCCTTCAAAATTTGATATATGGAGATGAGTCCGATACTTGTCAAAACTTTACAGTTTTTTCTTAGCCTTTCAATTTTAATAGTTCTTCATGAATTGGGGCATTTCATTCCGGCTAAATTGTTTAAAACAAGAGTTGAGAAATTCTACTTGTTCTTTGATGTGAAATTTTCACTATTTAAAAAGAAAATAGGAGAGACCGAATATGGTATTGGTTGGTTGCCTTTAGGTGGGTATGTTAAGATTTCAGGAATGATTGACGAAAGCATGGATACCGAAGCAATGAAAGAAGAACCCAAAGAATGGGAGTTTCGTTCTAAACCAGCATGGCAACGATTAATTATTATGTTAGGCGGAGTAACGGTGAACTTTGTGTTGGCAGTTGTTATTTTCATAGGCCTTGTTTTTGCTTATGGCGAAGAATTTATTCCTGCGGATAGCCTTAAAGACGGAATACTAGTAAACGATAAAACCTTAGGAGATAAATTGGGAATTCAAACAGGAGATAATATTTTAGCTGTTGATGGTACTCCTATTGAATCGCTTCAATATACATTGCCTGAGATTGTATATGGCGAAACAATGACTATTAAACGTGATGGAAAAACTTTCGACCAACCAATTCCGGTAGATTTTATTGAAACATTATCTGATAATAGAGATAATGCTAAGAATCTAATTAGTTTTAGAAGACCTTTTGTAGTAGCTGAAGTTTCTGAAGACTCGCCAAATATTGGTGTAGATTTTAAGAAGAATGATAAAGTACTTTCGATTAATGGTAAAACAGCAACGTATTTAGACCAAGCGGCTACTATTTTAGAAGATTATAAAGGGCAACAAGTAAATATTGCGGTACAAAGAGAAAATGGTGCTGTAGATACATTGCTAGCTGATGTAACTACTGAAGCAAAATTAGGTGTGGCTTTAGCTGGGAACAGCATAGCAGAATTAGCTGCGCTTGGTTCATTTGAAGTTGAAACAAAACGCTATACACTTTTAGAGTCTATACCTGCGGGTTGGAATAAAGGAGTTAAAACCTTGACGGATTATATTAAAGGGATGAAGAAAATCTTTAATCCTGATACTGGAGCTTATAAAGAAGTAGGTGGTTTTGCTGCTATTGGTGGTATGTTTCCAAAGACATGGGATTGGCCAGTTTTTTGGGGAACAACCGCTTTTATATCGATTATTTTGGCATTTATGAACATTTTACCCATTCCTGCATTAGATGGTGGGCATGTTATGTTTTTATTATATGAGATGGTCTCTGGTAGAAAACCAAGTGATAAATTTCTTGAATATGCCCAAATGACGGGCTTTTTCATCTTAATTGCTTTGTTATTATACGCGAATGGAAACGACCTTTATAAATATCTATTTAAATAGGATGTTTTTTTATTGGGGACAATAAAAAAAACATATATATTTGCAGCCGCTAAATAATTATTTAGTGGATTAAATTCCTCCTTAGCTCAGTTGGTTAGAGCATCTGACTGTTAATCAGAGGGTCCTAGGTTCGAGCCCTAGAGGAGGAGCAAAAAAAGCCAGTCGTACGACTGGTTTTTTTGTTTTCTACTAGTTTGTTAAGGGTATTAGCGGCGTTTTATCTCCTATCTAATTTCTTTAAAAAGCCCTTATTATAATGTTTTTGAAAGTTAATGCCTTGTGTGAAATTTCAAGAATTCTCTAAACTAAGTGATAAAAGTATTTGCAATGGATTAGTTTAAATATTATTGAATATCTTATACTATCTATTTGAGTGCATATGAAATTAAGAGTTACAATTCTCTGCATAACCGTCACTATCTTGTGTATGTTATCTGCTTGCAAAAACCCAGAGGTGGTAGATGAACATAGGCCTACAGATGTTTGGGCTTTTCGTTCTGTTTTAGATAAGAATCCTAGAATGTTGACCATTGCATTAGATTCTCAATTATATGTTGCCTACGACCTAGCACAATCGATTCTCTATAAAGCGTGGAAAGGCGGTGTTGCTATTGAAGGTGCCCCCTATACTGACAAGAAAAATATTCAGCCTACTTCGTGGGGTACTACTTATATTTCAGATAGTTTACTACAACAAAAGTGGGTTGTTTTGCAAGATGATACAAAGGAATATTCAAAAATTAGTAATAGGGGATATTCGTTTAAAGACAATCAGATTTATCTTGAATATACCCTAATCTTATCGGGGGGAGATACTATTTTGATAAAGGAGCGTCCTGAGTATATAGAAGGTCCTGAAGGTAAACCTGGACTTGAAAGATGGTTTAAAACGCAAGATGTACCGGAAGGGACTTCAATTTTTTTAGAACAAGGAAAGGAATCGTTTGCTTTAGCATCTAATGATATTAGTATTAAAACGGATTATTTCGATATTCTTCCAGAACAGTTTGCTCCAGATTTAAAATCATCATACGACCATCTTGGTAGACTATGGATCGATGAAAGCGACTGTTTCACATGTCATCAAATTGATGAGCCAGATGTAGGTCCTTCATTCTCCCAAATAGCACAACGCTATCCAAATAATAAGAAAACTTTTCAGCAACTAACTAAAAAAGTGCAATTGGGTGGTTCGGGTGCTTGGGGTGATAATGTTATGAATCCACATCCGCAGTTTGAGGATGCAGAAATAGGAGAAATGTTGGAATATATCCTTCAGTTAAAGAATGAAGAAACTGAGCCTTCTAAACCTTTCGTAAGAGATTTTACAATAGATGCTAAAATTTCTAAAGTTGCTCCGGGTAATGGAGCGCCTCTTGAATCAATACATCCAAGTTATGATTTAACCACCTTACATAATGATTCTATTAAGCCGAAAGTAGGTGGCTTGGCTTTTCTGCCAGATGGTAGGTTGTTATATACGACTTGGGATACCGAAGGTGGGGTGTACATTCTTGATGGATTTCAAAATGGTGATAGTACAAAGATTACAAACAAAAGAATAGCTGCGGGTTTACACGAACCTCTTGGAATAGAAGTTGTAGATGGCAGTATTTTCGTTTTGCAAAAACACGAGCTTACGCAGTTAATTGATAATAACGGGGATGAGATTATTGATGAGTACAAAGCTATTTGTAATACATGGCAAGTTACAGAAGATTTTCATGAATTCGCTTTCGGCTTAGTGTATGATGAAGGATATTTTTATGTTTCACTTTCAATGGCGATGCGTCTATTAAAAAGTGAAAAACAAAAGCTCGATCGTGGCAGAACCATAAAAATAGGCATGGATGGTAGCTATGAGCATCTTAATTATGGCTTAAGAACACCAAATGGCATTGGCTTAGGTGTCGATGGGGAACTTTTCGTGACAGACAATCAGGGGCAATGGTTGCCTGGAAATAAACTCATTCATGTTAAAAAAGGGCAATACAATGGTATGGCATGGGGGCTTTTAGATACATTACAAGGTGTTCCAAAAATGAATCCTCCCACGCTTTGGTTGCCAGGTACCGAAATTGCTAATTCTCCATCAGAACCAATTTTAATGCGAGATGGTCCTTATAAAGGACAAATGCTACATGGTGATGTTTGCCATGGTGGTATAAAACGTGATTTTCTTGAAAAAGTTAATAATGAGTATCAAGGAGCGGTATTTCGTTTTACTCAAGGTTTGGCAGCAGGAGTAAACCGATTATGTTGGGGGCCTGATGGTGCTCTTTATATAGGGGAAGTTGGAATGGTAGGAGGATGGACCTGGAAAGAAACTAAATATGGTTTACAAAGTATTAAGTATAATGGGGAATCGACATTTGAAATGTTGGCTGTCCGTGCGAAACCTAACGGATTTGAGATTGAGTTTACTGAGCCTTTGCATAATGATGTTACAATAGACCCTTCCGCTTTTTTTATAACCCAATGGTGGTATAAACCGACTTCTGCATACGGTGGACCTAAAAAAGATTTAGAGCGTTTATCGATAGCAAAAACCAGCCTGTCTCAGAATCGAACGAAACTATACTTGGAGCTTCCAGGACTTAAAAAGGAACATGTTGTATATTTAAGAATTCCCGAAGATCTTCAAAGTGCCAAAAATCACAAACTTTGGACAACGGAAACTTGGTATACTTTGAATGCCATTCCAGAATAAAGAAAACAATAAGTATCAATAATTATAAGTAAACAAAAATTCATGAAGCGTAGAGACTTTATAAATAAAACATCAGCAGCTACGGCTTTAGGTGCTATGGGCTTGCCATTATCATTAGAATTATCAGCAAAAGAGCGCGCTATAGCAACAAAAATAAATATCAAGAATACGAGTTCAAATTTCGATAGAAATTCACTTACTCCGTACCGTTTTGGTGGGGGTGCGGTAACTCAGCTTTGGCAGTCTGCTGCCTATTTGCAAAGTGATACTGGCGTCTCAAAAGTAGGTCTAGGAACTCAAAGTCCGCTTTGGTCTGATGGTCGAGTTGCTCGTGCCAATTCGGAAAATGGTGCGAATGCTTTAATGTTTGCTATGAGTGGAAGGGCGTTACAATTGATAAAAGGAAATTCATTTACGGATCCTATACAATTGCTCGACGATATTTTACCTGAAGTACATGCGTATGGTAAAAAAATAACTGGTGAGTCCGACCTCAGAAAAACCTTTGCGCTTAACTCCTTAGTTGCTGTAGATAATGCTGCTTGGCTGTTATACGCTCATGAAAATAATATGAAGACTTTTGATGAGATGATACCAGAGCAATACCGCCCGGGACTATCACATAGGCATGAAAAAGTGGCAAGTATACCTTCGTTTCCAGTAGGAACGGATATTGAAAAAATAAAAACTGCTGCTGACGAAGGTTATTTTATAATGAAATTGAAAATGGGTGCCAAGGGTACTCAAAAAGAAATGTTGGCCAAGGATATGGAATTCTTGTCTAACGTACATAAATCGATTGGACATTACGAAACACCGCATACCAGAGATGGTAAAATTCCTTATTATGTTGATCCAAATGGAAGGTATGAATCTAAGGAAACGCTACTGCGCTTTTTAGATCATGCTAAAAAGATTGGTGCCTTCGACCAGATTGCAGTTATTGAAGAACCGTTGGCGATAAGTGATGAATCTTTTGTTGGAGATTTAGGTGTTACTATTGCAGCAGATGAAAGTGCACATGCTGTTGAGGATGCTATCATTCGAATGGAGCAAGGTTATGGTACAATAGTCGTAAAAGCGATTGCTAAGACCTTAAGTATGACGATGAAAATTGTGCAGGCTTGTCATGAAAGAAAAGTACCTTGCTTTAGTGCAGATTTGACTGTGAACCCAATTTTAGTAGATTGGAATAAATCAATCGCTGCCCGTTTAGCGCCACTTCCTAATATGGATATCGGACTTTTAGAAACTAACGGACATCAATTCTATAATAATTGGGATAAAATGGAATCTTATCACCCAAGAGCAGGAGCAGAATGGACACAAACTAAAAATGGAGTATACGAAACTGGTAAATCTTTTTACGAAGAAAGCGCAGGTATATTTTTGCCATCAAAGCATTATACGGATTTATTCAAAGAGATTTAGATATAGAAATAAACTTAAATGATAAACAAAAAAGGTAGTCATATGACTAGCTTTTTTGTTTATCAGTACTACGCTATTTAATAATATCCTTATAACTAATAAGTTGTATTCCTTTTTCTAATATCTTGTCTTTTACTTTTTGATTAGTAAAAATTGAAGTTACATCTTGTCTGTGTTGCGCTACATCTTCATAACCGATATGTGATATTGCTTGCAATTCTTGATTGTCTATTCCTGGGTGCTCAACAAACAGATACGTTTTATTTGGTTCTAAAGTATCTAACATGTTTAGAAAACTTTGTAATCTACCCTCATAATTTTTTGGTGTTGCATCGTATTTTGGTCTTTGTATATTATATTCACTCGTGTCATACAACAGACCATATTCTTTAGCTATTTTTTTGGTCATTGCATTAACAGCTTCACTCAAATGTGAACAACCCATGTGTGCCGAAATATGACTAATTCGTGGAATATATTTTAGTCCAAGTTCAATTTGTGCTCTAAATTCTTTTTCTACATCTTCAATTCTCCATTCGTTTTCATGAATAGATTCGTTGGGATAATTTGGGTTGGTAAAAACCATAGGGTAAAAATATCCGTCTTCATTTTTTAGACTTGAACAATCTGAAATTGGCCTCCATTTAATATTGTCCCATTCACTTGTTAAAGTTAAATGAATACCAATATCTATATTTGGATTTTCTTGAAGCATTTCTACGGCCTCAGGAAACCACGGCGATGGAACTATAACTTCAATGGCAGTTTCTATTCCTTCTTTATAACTTTGAATTAAAGCAAGATTGCCAGAATGTGAATAACCCATATCATCCCCTCTAACAATTAGTTTAGGACCTATTTTTTGAGAGGACCCAAAAGAAATTGACATAATCGCCAGAATGAGAAATAGTTTGTTAGCCATAAACCTTTAATTAAAATAAAATGCGGTGTCGATTTTAAACTATGTCAATTTACAATTTTGGAATAAGAAGATTGTTTTGAGCTTACTAAAAGAGATTGGATTTTATGATAATTATTTTGTCATAAAAAATAGCCAGTAGTATCACTGGCTATATAGTTGCTATAAAGTAGTAATACTATCCTAGTAGGCCATAATCTCAATATCATTGGTTAATTCATTTAAAATAAATTCGCATTCTTCTAATTGCGCAAAAATTGTATTGTAAGAAGTGTTCTTCATAGCTTCTTGTTTATTAAACAATTTCTGGTAATATAGAATGCCATTGTTGAGATTGCTGCCAAAAGTCAATAATTGTTTTCTGCGCTTTTCGGTAGGTGAAATTTTGTTTTCAGCAATTTGTTCTTTATAAAATTCCAGATAGATATATAATTCTTTAATAAACATGTTTGGGCGATCTTCACGTGAAATTATATTTGTTCTTCCATAGATATGGTCTATCATATCTGATAGTGGAGTAATCTTTGAGAAATATGCCATATTCGGACCAGGGCATATAGATACGCCTTCACCTTCTATTTTTGTGTCTAAATTATAAGCCAATAGGGCAGAAGTGCCAAGGCCTACACAAGTACATGATTTTTCGGTGATTTTATGATAATGATAATCGTATTCCGATTTTGATAAACCTTGACTATCTAACTCTTTTAATTTCTGATTTTGATATTGTCGCGAAGCGGTGCAAAGTCCCTTTTCATTAAAATCTTTATTTAATGCAACAAATTTTTTCGGACAGGGACTTCCAGGTTTCCCATCTAGAATTCGGGCTGTTTTTTCTTCATCTTTAGTATTTCCTTTTAAGCTGTGAAATGGTATGCCAAGGGGAGAAATATTACTTAAATAAAGGTCATCTTCTTTCGCGGTAGCAAGTTTGTTTAATGTTTCTGTATCTACAGTTGTAGCTTCGGGAACTAAAAGAAAGGCAGAGCCCCAACCCACAGAGTCTACTTCGTATTCATTAAGTAAAAATTCGTGCTCTTCATTAGTGCCTACACCACCTTGTGCAGAAATTTTTAATGTCATTATATCTTCAGGAATAACACGTTCTTTTTGTTCAAGTGCTCCAATATATAACTCGTATACCGTATCTATCAATTCTTGCTTATTATCCTTAAATTGCTGTAAAATGGGTCCCATTAAATAGCCGTCTGTGGCGAAAGCATGTCCTCCGCAATTAAGGCCAGATTCTATTCTGTATTCAGATACCCAAATTCCTTTCTTTGCTAAAAACTTGCCTTGAATAATTGCTGAACGATAGTCGCTTACTTTTAAAACTATTTTCTTTTTAATGTATCCATTAGCATCGGGGTAGAAATCATCGAATTTTTCTAAATAGCTATAGAGTCTTGGGTTCATTCCTGCAGAAAGAATTACTGAAGAATGTAAATTGCTATTTGCGTAGCCTCTAAGAGCGGCATGTGCATCGTTAAATTCAGTAGCGAGTTTCTCTTTTTTAACATAATTATCCTTATCAACCTTCGTCATTATATTAACGTCTATGCTTCCCATTGGCATGCGATCTTTAACCCAGTCTTTAATTTCATCTATGGTATTGCGACTCTTAGAAAGCTGATAAAACTCTTGTTTGAAATTAGATGAGTCTGGCAAAGCATTAAAATATTCCTTAATATCTGAAACAGTTTCGGTAGTCGTATTTTTAAATTCTTCAAATTTCTCTTGAGCTAGATTCTGTATTGTGTCAAGATATGAAGTTATTCGTTTTGCTCTAAAGTCCTCTAGTTTATCGGTAATCTCATTGTAAGGAAGATTGTATTTATTACAGTACATTTTTCGAAGCTTCTCGAGTAGGATATCATCAACCAATGAAATAACGGAGTCAATTCCGTATTGCGAGACTTTTAAAGGAGAGTCAATTGTAAAACCAATGCCCATTACAGGAATGTGAAAGGAATGTGCGTATGCCATAAGAAGCTAATTTTGTAAAGACTTAAATCTTAATTTGCTGAATTGTCTAAAGTTTAAGCTATCAAAATTGCAATTTCCATAATGGTTAAAATATGATTTTTATCAGCTTAATGATAAAATTGTCATTTTGTAGTTGTCGCAAAAGATTCAAGTATTTAGCTAAATTGCCATGATATTATGATGAGTTTAAAACCACATATTAAAACAGCCTTCTCCTATTTTTTAATAGCAGCAATATTAGGTGTAGTCTTACGGTCTTTTCTCGTTTTTGATATTCCAATAACCTATAAATTCATTGTGCATACTCATTCACATATTGCTTTATTAGGTTGGGTTTATACGGCATTAACTTCCATAATATATCTATTATTTATTCAAAGTTCTGAGTTGGATAAAAAGTATAAAAGAATATTTTGGTTTACACAGGTTACTTTAATTGGGATGTTGTTTACATTTCCTTTTACAGGTTATGCATTGTTTTCTATAATTTTTTCAACCTTATTTTTATTCGCTTCCTACTGGTTTTATGGATTCTTCTTAAAACATACTTCTCCGTTGATTAAGAAAACCAAATCGTACATATGTGTAAAAAATGCCTTGTTATATATGGTGATTTCTAGCTTAGGTCCATGGGTTTTGGGAGTTATAATGAATACTTTAGGTACAGGGTCTATTTGGTATCGTTTGGCCATATATTTTTACCTCCATTTTCAATATAATGGATGGATGATTTTAGCACTCTTGGGCTTATTTATTTTTATAGCAGAACGGCAACAGTTTTATATTTCGAACAGAGGTTTTAAACGCTTCTTTTTGGTTTTTAATCTGGGTATTTTGTTTTCCTTTTTTTTGTCTACTTTATTTACAAAACCCTTTGTGGCTTTATACGTAATAGGAGGTATTGCTGCAGTATTACAATTGGTAGGATTAGTTTTGTTGATTAAAATATTCAATGGAAGTAATGGTTCTTCAAAAATATTTAATTCCACTTTTCATTTCAGATTACTGCAAATAATTGTGGTCTTATTGGCTTTTAAAATGCTGTTGCAATTAATATCATCAATACCATATTTTGCAAGTTTAGCTTCAGCAATACTTGATTTTACAATTGGCTATTTACATCTTACTTTTTTGGGTGTAGTTACTATTGCTATTTTTCTTTTAATCGATTATTATAAGTTGATTATAATTTCAAAGCGTGCCTTCAATTTATATCTTGTTGCCTTTATGTTTACAGAAATATTAATATTTTACAAAGGCATAGTAGCATGGCAAAATTTACCGCTGTTCGAGAATTATCTAACCATACTTTGGATAATAAGTTTATGTATTCCTATTAGCTTAGTTTTAATTTTGATTAAATCGAAATCATTAGATATACATTCTTAATTTTTATAGAGTGTGGTTTAACTAAGTATATCTTTAACAACATGGCCATGAACATCAGTCAGTCGATAGCGTCTGCCTTGATGTTTAAAAGTAAAATGTTCATGGTTTATACCCATTAAGTGCATTATAGTAGCTTGAAAATCGTGCACATGAACAGGTGTTTCAATCGGATTGAATCCAAAATCATCAGAGGCGCCATAAGTGAATCCTGGTTTTACTCCTGCACCGGCCATCCAAAGTGTAAATACATATGGGTGATGGTCTCTTCCCCAATTTCGAACATCCTTAATATTGCCTTGAAGAAAAGGTGTTCGACCAAACTCTCCACCCCAAATTACAAGGGTGTCTTCGAGCATTCCTCGTTGTTTTAAATCTTTAATTAAGGCAGCGCTAGCTCTGTCGGTGTCATTGCACTGTGTAATTAATTGATAGTTTAAATTAGTGTGTTGGTCCCATCCAGCATGCATACATTGTATAAAACGTACATCACGTTCTGCTAATCTGCGAGCCATTAAACAATTATAGGCGTAACTGCCCTTTCGATGCACATCTGGACCGTACATGTCTAAAATATGTTGTGGCTCATCAGAAAAATCAGTTAGCTCTGGCACACTCATTTGCATTTTATAAGCCATTTCGTATTGTGCAATTCTGGTCTGTATTTCAGGATCGCCATATTCAGCATGATTTATCTCGTTTAAGGCCTGCATGTCGTCCAATATTTTGCGGCGCATTTCACGACTCATACCTTCGGGATTTTTTAAATAAAGAACAGGATCACCACCGCCTCTAAATTTTACACCTTGAAATTTTGTCGGCAAAAATCCACTTCCCCAGTAATAGTCATAAAATATTTGACCACAACTAGCTTCTTTATCTCTAGAGGTCATTGCAACAAAATCGGGAAGATCTTTTGCCGTGCTTCCTAATCCATATGTTAGCCATGAGCCCATGCTAGGTCGCCCGGGTTGTTCAGAGCCGGTAAGAAAAAAAGTGATTGCTGGAGCGTGATTAACAGATTCAGTATACATCGATTTTATAAAACACAAGTCATCGACCACCTTTGCAGTTTCTGGCATAAAATCGGAAACCCATGCACCACTATTTCCGTGTTGTGCAAAATTGCTTATTTCTCCAATTATGGGTCTTGCTGCTTGTTCACCTGTCATAGTAGAAAAGCGTTTGCCAGCAGTTAATGAATCTGGAATTTGTTTTCCATGCCATTTTTTAAGCATGGGTTTGTAATCGAATAAATCAACATGCGATGGTGCTCCATTTTGAAAAAGATAAATAACCCTTTTTGCCTTTGGTGTAAAATGGGGTAGGCTTCCAATATTTGAACCTAACGATGCTGTGTTTAATGTAGCTGCGGATAATGATAGCGGATTTACCATTGAACCCAAAGCCATTCCGCCAACTCCCATAGCCATTTTTCCAAAGAAATTTCTACGGGTCATTTGTGCTTGATACTCTTCAAATGGATGCAAGATTTTTTTCTTCATCACTGTCGGTTTATGGTTTCATCTAGATTTAAGAGCAAAGAACAAATTGCGGTATATGCTGCATGGTCTACTAAATCTATTTTTTTATTGATTTTGTATTCGCCTATTGTGGTTAGGGCTAATGCTTCGTTTTTATTATTAGCGTAGTCATATTTTAGAGATGATAATCTATCGTTTAAGATTTTAAATTCTTCTTGTTTTATCGAACGTCCAGTGGTTTTTTTGAAGGCATATTTTAGTCTCTCCGAATCATTATTATCATAAGTGAGTATGTTCTCGGCAAACACTCGTGCAGCTTCCGAATAGGTGATATCATTTAATGTTGTTAAAGCATGCAAAGGAGTATTTGTATTAAATGATTTTACGGAGCAAAGCTGTCTTGAAGCATTATCAAACAAAAAAGTCGGTCCAACTATTCTTCGCCAAAAAGTATATAATGAACGTCTATAAAGTGCATTGCCCTTATCTTGCTCGTAAGATCGTAGTCCGAAAGTTGCTTCAGCCCATATTCCTTCAGGTTGATACGGTTTTACTGGCTTTCCGCCAAGTGAATCTGCCATTAAACCACTGATGTATAAAGCTTGGTCACGTAGCATCCAAGAGGGTAACCGCATACGTGCTGCTCTCGCTAAATATTTATTTTCGGAGTCTTTTTGCAAAAGCTCTTCAGACACCTTTGAAGATTGTCTATAAGTAGCACTCATTACAATATATTTCAAAAGCCGTTTTAGATTCCAATTGTTTTCTTGAAAATCAACAGCGAGCCAATCTAGTAGTTTAGGGTGACTGGGTAAAGCACCTTGTACTCCAAAGTCTTCTATTGTTTTTACAATTCCATTACCAAAAAACTGTTGCCAATATCGATTCACAGTTACACGCGCGGTTAAGGGTTGTTCTTTAGAAACTAACCACTTGGCCAATGCTAAACGATTGTTTTCAATCTCATTTGGCAAAGGCGGCAGTACTGCAGGTACGTTTCTGACGATAGTATCTTCTAATTGCGGATTATTATAACCACCTCTATTAAGAATGAATGTAGTTCGAGGTTCTTCACGCTCATCCATAACCATTACCATGGTAGAGGCAGCTGCTAATTTGTTGTGTTTTTCTTGTTCTATGTATGCATCTTTTAAAAGACTCGCGTATGTTTTGTCTTTATCAGCAAAGTAGTTTGCTAAGGTTTTTAAATTCCCTGCACCTCTTCTATTAGGTGGTTTTAATAAGATTCTTGGATCCAGTCCATTTAAACTTTTTGCAACTTTCGATTCCGATACTGGTAAGCCCGCATCTCTTGGAAATTTTTCATCCTCATAATGGTCAACATTTTCTACCAATTTATCTGCGTATTCTTTTATTGCATCCATTTTGTCTCTTCGTTCCTTTGGACTCAAATTTAGTACAGGTCTAATTTGTCCGCCCCAATTACCACCCTCTTCTGAGGTCTGATTAAAATAATCATACAGTTGATAATATTCTTTCTGAGTTATGGCGTCATATTTATGATCATGGCAGCGAGCACAATTCATTGTCAATCCTAACCAGGTTGTACCAGTAGTTTCAACCCGATCAAATACATTAACAACTCTGGTTTCTTCAGGTATGGTTCCACCTTCTGTATTATAAGGATGGTTTCTGTTAAAAGCGGTTGCCATGATATCTTCTCTTGATGCATCGGGTAAAAGATCGCCAGCTATTTGTTTAATGGTAAATTGGTCGTAAGACAAATTCGAGTTAAAGGCCTTAATCACCCAATCGCGCCAGGGCCACATATCCCGCGTAAAATCACCTTGAAAACCATTAGTGTCAGCATAACGAGCAACGTCTAGCCATTCCCAAGCCCACCGCTCGCCATACCTTGGAGATTCCAATAAACGGTCTACAAGTTTCTCATAAGCATTATTAGAATTGTCATTTAGAAAAGTGCTAATTTCTTCAGGAGTAGGTGGTAATCCATTTAAATCAAAAGATAATCTACGTATTAAAGTTTCTTTATTTGCTTCTTCTGATGGATTTAGTCCAATTGATTCTAACTTATTTAAAACAAAATAGTCGATTTCGTTTTTGGGCCATGTGTTATTCTTTATTTCGGGTAATTCAGATTTTTTTGGAGGTGAATAGGCCCAATGTGTTTTCCACTTTGCTCCCTGTTCAACCCACTTTATTAATATTGCTTTTTCTTCTGCAGTCAGACTTAAATTGGATTCTGGAGTAGGCATGATTAAATAAGAATCCTGACTTAAAATTCTAGTAATCAGTTCACTCTTTTCTGGTTTCCCAGCAACTACTGGATACGTTTCTTTACCAGGGATATTTTCGAAAATAGCATCCTCGGTATCCAACCTCAAATTTGCTTTTCTTGCATTTTCATCAGGACCATGACAATTAAAGCAGCGATCTGAAAGAATTGGACGAACGTGAAAGTTGAAATCGATTTCCTCAGGAAGTTTATCATAAGCAAGAAGTACTTCTTCAGGCTTGTCGACTCCACATTTCCATAAAATAATTAAACTAAAAAGAACTGCTAGTTTTTTTATTAAGCTCATTTTTAAATCGGTAGGTTTCGACTTCTATTTATGAAGTGAATAGTATATGTAAAATAGTTTCGTTGATGTTCCTTTAAATGTACAAAACATTTTTATGTATATGAATTTTGCAACAAATACATGATTTAAAAAAGGATGTTAAAATATGATTCATAGAATCCTGAGGATTCAGCATTTTAAAAGAATTGGAATGTTGTGAATCAATGAAAAGTTGGCGTGCTAATTTTTATAAAGATGTAGACATAGAATAGGGAGAATAGTTTTTATTCATGGTCATAGTAGTAGTCTAATTCTGTATAGTCAATTATATTTTCAAGACTTTGAGATATAAAATATGGAGATTTTGAAATAGATTTTTCGTCAGAAATTAAACTTATATATTTAATTATACTATAAAGACTTTCATTGTTAAAGAAGCTGTTGTTGTTTTCCTTTTGTAAATCTTCTAATCTCTCGTTTTTTACATTTGAGTAAAACACTAAAGGAATTTCTACACTTTCTTTATGTGAATCATAAAATCCATGACCTCCGTCATTTTCGTCAAGTGTTTCACCATGATCAGATGTGTAAATAATAAGTACATTCTTATTAGTGTTATTAAATTTTTTAAAAAGCTCTTCTATAAAATAATCGGAATAATAAATCGTGTTTTCATATTCTTCAAGTAAATTTTTTGGATTTTTATGGAGGCTTATTTCATCGGTAGATCTTTGATCATAATCGGCATGTGATCCCATTAAATGAAAAACAAACATTTGCTTAGAGCTGTTATTTATTTCAATTTCATCTAAAACATCAAACAAAACTTCGTCAGGGTTTGTAAGAGCTACATCATAATTTTGAAAACTTACAAAATCAGATTCTCTAGCAATTGTGGTTGTTGAAGACTCGTGCTTACCTCCTGCGCCTTCTTGATTAGAAATCCAGTAAGTTTTATAATCATTTTCATTAAAATCACTAATTATTGATTTTGATTTAAAAAAAGCATCAAAGTCTTTGTGTGTTGTTTCTGTTAAAGTAAGGGGAATGGCAAGGTGAGTTTGCGTTGCTGGAGCTATAGCATTAAATTTATAAATATCGTTTTTAATATTTGAAAAAAATGGAGTTGTATTGTACTTGTCGTTATAAAGCCCCATGAAATTTTTGTTTACAGATTCTCCCATTATCAGAACAACCTTATCATAAATCATTTCGTTTTTTGCTTTTTCAAACTTTCTTTTCTTTAGAAATTCATTTCGATCCTTAAAAGCAGTGCCCCTACGAACAACCATGTTATAATCATGGATAAAGGAAAGCGGCATTAATTTTAAAATATTCCCTTTTGCCTGATGTAATCCTCCAAGTACTAAAACGATAAGAATGAAAGAAGTTAATCGGAGTGGTTTAAATTTAAGAGAATGAAATTTAACGAATTTGTATAAAATAAAGCCTACAACGGCTGTATGTAAAATGATGAATATATCTATAAATGAAATGTACTTCTGTAGGTATTCTAAAGATTCTCTTTTTGATGAAAAATATATTAACTCAATTACGGGTTCTAAAATAGTTACCCGGCCCCAGGTAGAGTTCATATGAATAACCAACATGTTAATAATATTGAGGTAAACGGTAAATATTGTAAAAAGAACTTTACTTAAAACAGAAAATAAGAATAGAAGAACAAATACTGCGGTAATGAAAATTGTTCTATTAAATGATATAAAATATACGTATTGAGGAAGCATTGTTAAGGCGCTAATTAAAACACTTATTAATAAGTATTTTTTATTTTCATAAACCGATTTCATCAAATTTTTCATAGCCGCGAAAGGTGCTGGTTTTCATGCATTTGCAAATGTAATGTTAATAATTTGTTATAATATATTTAATTTATTGTTTTGTTAACGTTACTAGATATTACATTTTTAAATTTTAAGAAATAAATGGAATTTATTAGGGCAGGTTTTTAGGTTCATTTTAAATATGTATCTTGTTTTTATGAAATTGGAAAGAAAAATATTAGTTGTCCTGTGTGTATCTTTATTTAGTTCAGTACTGGCGCAAAATTCAAAATCAAAGAAGGTGTTAAAGGTTAAAGAAATAGAGTATTCGGAAGTAACAGATTTGAATAAAGTGTCTGAGTTATTAGAGATGAATACAGAATTACAAGAAATAGACGTGCTTAATTGGGGTGCATTCCAGTACAGTCCTGAAGTTAAATTTAGAATTGCTCATAGCAATAACCAAATTTGGCTTAAATATTATGTAAAAGAGAAGAGTATTCGTGCGGTAATAACAGAAACAAATGGATCTGTACATACAGATAGTTGTGTAGAATTTTTCTTTGATCCTCTGGGCGATGGAAGTTATTATAATTTCGAATTTAATTGTGTAGGTGTTACTCACTTAGCATATGGTCCTGGTAGAGGCAAGAGAGATTTTATTGAACCTGAAATTATTAATAAGGAAATTCAGATTAGTTCTACTTTAGGTGAAACCCCTTTTGAAGAGCGTTCTGGTGATTATTCGTGGGAAATGACTATAGTTATACCTGCAACAAGTTTAACGCACAATAAAGGTGTTCAGTTAAAAGGCTTAAAAAGCAATGCTAATTTTTATAAATGTGGAGACAAAAGTGCAGAAGAGCACTATTTGAGTTGGAGTTCTATTACAACAGAACGTCCTGATTTTCATCGACCAGAATTTTTTGGTTCGATTATTTTCGAGTAATATTTCTTTGATGCTCCGCCTGAATATATCGTAAGACTTCATTTTTTTTGGATAAAAGTGTGTACGTGCACATTTTTTTGAATTGATTTTGGTTTTAATGCTAAAGTATTCTATCTTGATAGGGTTATTTCAGTAACATCCAAACCAATATCATTATGAAGTTACTTTTTAGAATAAAGGGCTTTGTCTTACTATCATTGCTGATTTTAATTTTTTCTGCATGTAAAAACGAACCTATAGATGGCAATTTACTATTGCCAGGTGGTTTTAGCTCAGCAGTTGTGATTGATAGTATTGAAGAAACGGTGCGTCATATGGCTGTGACTGATGACCAAATTATCTACGCTAAACTTAGAAATTCTACTGAGAAAGGAGTTGCGATTGCTCTGAAAGATACTGATGGTGATATTAAAGCAGATAAAGTAGAAAGGTTTGGTGTTAGTCAGAAATCTAGATGGAGTTATGCGACGGCTATGCGCATATATAATGGCTACATATACTATAGTTCAGATCTTGTTGTATATCGTCAAAAGTTAATACCCGGTTCTTTACTTCCAGAGGAAAAAGTTGAAGTAATTGTAACCGATGATCATGAGCATGGCAAGCACGAACATATTGGAAAGCCAATTGCATTTGATAATAAAGGCCATATATATGTGCCTTTTGGAGCTCCTTCAAATGCATGTCAAAGTCCCAAGAGAACCCCGGGCGCTCCAGGAATGGATCCATGCCCACAATTAGAAGATCATGGGGGTATTTGGAGATTTGATGCCAATAAATTAGGACAAACTCAAAAGGATGGTTACAAGTATGCTTCAGGCGTCCGTAGTTTAGTGGCAATGAATTGGAACCCCGTAGATGAAGAGTTGTATGCAGTAATGCATGGTCGTGATGATTTGTTGCGATTGTGGCCAAATGTTTATACGCCACAAGAAAGTGCTTTGTTACCATCTGAAGAGTTTATGAAGGTGACAGAAGGTTCTAATTTTGGTTGGCCATATTGTTATTATGATCAAGTAAAAGGTAAAAAGGTTCTTGCTCCTGAATATGGGGGCGATGGAGAAATTGTTGGGCGTTGTGCTGATTTTGAAGATCCAATAATTGGTTTTCCTGGGCATTGGGCTCCAAACGATTTATTATTTTATCAGGGTGACCAATTTCCAGAGCGATATAAAAATGGGGCTTTTATTGCTTTTCATGGATCAACAAATAGAGCCCCATATCCGCAGTCTGGTTATATAGTAGGTTTTGTGCCTTTTAAAGATGGGAAACTCAGTACTGAATACGAAGTTTTTGCAGATGGTTTTGCAGAGGTTGACCCCATTATTAATACAAAGGATGCCGCACATCGGCCAATGGGGTTAGCAGTTGGACCAGATGGTGCATTGTACATTTCTGATTCTGTAAAGGGTAAGATTTGGAAAGTGAGCTATGATAAAAAAGAAGAATTTAATGAGAATCAGCTCATTGGTATGGAAGAACGAAAGGCTGCTTCTAATGTTCGTACACCCGATGTAGTTGAAGATAATTTAATGAAAAGTGATGCTGTTGGAGGAGAAAAATTATATTATCAATATTGTAGTGCATGTCATCAAACAAACGGGAAGGGAGCTTCAGGAAGATTTCCGCCATTAGTAAATACAGATTGGGTCACCGGAGATAATAATCGTCTAATTGAGGTTTTGCTAAAAGGTATGGAAGGAAGTCTAGAAATCAATGGGGAAGTTTTTAATGGAGTAATGCCACAACATTCATTTTTAAAAGATCAAGAGATAGCTCAAATTTTAACCTATATAAGGTCAAATTTTGGTAATACAGCCTCAGAAATCACTAAGGAACAGGTTTCTGAAACAAGAAAAATGATTGAAGAAAGTGATAACAAAGAACCGATATTAGTTTCCACAAAATAAATTTGAATTTAATGATTATGAAAAATATGCAAAGCCTTACAAGATTAACCACACTTCTGTTTCTATTTAGTAGTTTGGTTTTTAATGCACAAGAATATGATATTTTAATTAAAAACGGTCGATTAGTTGATGCAAAAAACGGAATTGATAAAGTGTCGGACCTTGCTATAAAAGATGGGAAAATAGCGCAGGTAGCTAATAAAATAACTACATCGAAAGCGAGTAAAGTAATAGATGCAAAAGGACTAATAGTAGCTCCTGGTCTTATTGATATTCACAGTCATAATTTTCATGGAACAGAGCATAATGCCTATCTCAGCAATAGCTTTACAGCCTTACCACCAGATGGTTTTTCTTTTAGAAGTGGAGTAACAACACTAGTGGATGTTGGTGGAGCAGGTTGGCGTAATTTTAGACAATTTAAAGAAAACGTTATCGACCAATCCAAAACAAGGGTATTGTCCTTTTTAAATATCATAGGTTCTGGAATGAAAGGTGGAGCTATAGAACAGAATATAGCCGATATGGATGCTAAGCTAACTGCAATAGTGGCGAAACAGTTTCCTAATGAAATTGTTGGAGTGAAACTAGCACATTATTCTGGTTTTGATTGGACACCTACGGAACGGGCAACAGAAGCTGGTAGACTTGCAGATATACCTGTAATGATTGATTTTGGAGGAAGTCAACCAGAACTTTCGCTCGAGACTTTATTTATGGAAAAACTTCGCCCTGGAGATATTTTCACACATGTATATGCCCATGTTGCAGGTCGCATACCTATTGTTGATGAAAGTGGAAAAGTCGAAGATTTCGCATGGGCAGCACAAAAAAGAGGAATCATTTTCGATGTAGGTCATGGTGGAGGTAGTTTTCTTTTTGAGCAGGCTGTGCCAGCAATGAAACAAGGTTTTATTCCTAATACAATAAGTACCGATTTGCATACCGGTAGTATGAATGGTGGTATGAAAGACATTGTAAATATTATGTCGAAGTTCTTAAATATGGAGATGCCTGTTGCTGATATTATAGCCGCAACTACATGGAATTCTGCGAAGGCAATTAAGCGCGAAGATTTAGGGCATCTTTCAAAAGGAGCCGTGGCAGATGTTACTCTTTTAAATGTAAGAGAAGGTGATTTTGGTTTTATAGATACCAAAGGAAAGCGAATGGATGGGGACAAAAAGTTGGAATGTGAGCTGACTATTAGAGAAGGTAAAGTAGTATATGATTTAAATGGTCTTGCAGCAGTACCTTGGGATAAATAAGTAAGAATGTAGTGATAAATTAATTCGTCGGGATAATTTAGAATTGGAAATGAAAAACAGCAAATTTCTTTTAGGAGCATCAGTTATATTCATCATTATTTTTATTGTGATGCTATCTCTTGGTATGGTTGAATCTTCTGGTCCATTTTTAATATTATTTTTTTTATTTCTAGCCTTAGCCGCAAAACAGCACGAGTCATTCAAGGGTTTTTCTTTTGCAATTTTAATATTTGGTGCAGTGTCATTATCAATGTTTTACCCACAACCATTTGTGCAGATTGGTGATTTTCAAATGAAAAAACTAATAGTTCCTTTACTGCAGATAATTATGTTCGGTATGGGTACAGCAATGAGTTTTAATGATTTTGTTGGAGTTATAAAAATGCCAAAAGGCGTTTTGGTAGGGCTTGTTTGTCAATTTACTATAATGCCTATTCTTGGATTTACAATTGCTAGTATTTTTGGTTTTCCAGCAGAAATAGCGGCCGGTGTTGTATTAATAGGGTCCTCTCCTAGTGGGTTGGCTTCTAATGTTATGGCATATTTGGCCAAGGCTAACGTTGCACTTTCAGTTACCTTAACTGCAGTAGCTACAATGTTAGCGCCTCTAATGACACCTACACTCATGGAATTTTTTGCTGGTGAATTTGTGCCTATAGATTTTTGGGGTATGATGTGGAGTATTGTTAAAATGGTCATTTTACCAATTATAGGTGGACTAATATTCAATCACTTTTTTCATGGAAAAACACCATGGCTTGATAAAGCCATGCCTATTCTTTCTATGGCGGGCATTGCATTAATAATAATGGTAATTACGGCAGCAGGTAGAGATAGTTTGTTGTCAATAGGATTGTTCTTAATTGTGGCAGCAATAGTACATAATGCAGCGGGTTATTTCCTTGGTTATTGGGGTTGTCGTCTTTTTAAGATGGATGAAAGAGATTGTCGTACAATTGCTTTGGAGGTTGGTATGCAAAATGGAGGTTTGGCATCGGGTATTGCCTTAGAAATGGGCAAAGTGGCAACAGTAGGTTTGGCACCAGCAGTTTTCGGTCCTTGGATGAATATATCAGGATCATCTCTAGCGCTGTATTGGAGGGATAAAGACCCAGATAAAAATAAAAATCAAGTAGATAAAAAAAATTAAGACAAGGTCGTAGTAGTAACGCTTTGAATGAAAATAAAAACTAAATAAAATAAAAAATGGAACAAAAGACGACAAGAAGAGCATCATTTAGAAAAATAGGAATGGGCCTAGCAACAATTTTCGGAATCGGCTCGGTAAGTGCTATGACTAAAAAAGATAAACAAGCAAAGAAAGAGGTTGTTGGTGAGATTGTAACTGATCAAGATATACCGCTTTTTTCTGGTGCGGTTAAGCATGGCAATACTTTATATATTGCAGGTAAAGGTGCACATGTTGAGCCTTTTGAAATAAAAGCACATACCGAAATCGTATTGCAAGAACTTCAAAAGGAACTCGAGCGCAATGGCTCATCAATGGATAAAGTTTTAAAGGTTAATGTATATCTCGCCGATCTTGGAGATTATAAGGGTATGAATGAAGTCTTTCGTGGTCGTTTTGGAAAAAACCCACCGGTAAGAACTACAGTAGCAACATATGGTGGTGTACCCGGAAAATCTTTGGTAGAAATGGATTGTATAGCAGCGGTAGATTAATGATAAAATAAATGTAGAAATTATGAGCAGTAGAAGAAAAGCATTAAAAACATTATCGGCACTTCCATTAGTTGGAGGTTTGTTAGGTCCAAGTATATTAGGAGCAGCAGGTGGAAAAGTATCATCAAAATTAGCTTGCCCGATTACCGAACCACTGGCTCGAGATTTTTTTAAAGAATTAGGTGTACGCACATTCATAAATGCTGCTGGAACTTACACATCCATGACTGGTTCTTTGATGCATAAAGAAGTAACAGAAGCAATTAATTACGGAGCTACAGAATATGTTAATTTAGATGAATTGCATGATAAAGTTGGTGATAGAATTGCGGAGCTTTTGGAATGTGAATACGCTACTGTTTCTTCAGGATGTTTTGGTGCGATGACCATTGGTCTTGCAGGTGTTATGTGCGGTACAGACACAAAAAAGGTGGCCCAATTACCGGACACCACAGGTATAAAAGATGAAGTTATAGTGCAAGAAGCACATGCGATTGGTTATACTCATGCACTTATTAATACTGGTGCTAAAATAGTCTCAGTAAAAACTGCAAAAGATTTAGAGAAAGCGATTACTAAAAACACCGCTATGCTCTGGTATTTGAATGCCAATACTGATGCAGGTGATATTAAATGGGAAGAATTTGTGGCTTTAGGTAAGAAGCATAATATTCCAACATTTATAGATTGTGCTGCGGATGTGCCACCAGTAGAAAATTTATTTAAGTATACTAAAATGGGTTTTGATTTGGTCGCTTTTTCTGGCGGAAAAGGTATTCGTGGACCTCAAAGTGCAGGGTTATTATTAGGTAAAAGAAAATATATAGAAGCCGCTAGATTGCATACACCACCCAGAGGCACTACAATTGCCCGAGGAATGAAAGTAAATAAAGAAGAGGTATTAGGAATGTTGGTTGCTTTAGAGTTATATTTAGGAAGAGATCACGATAAGGAATGGGAGCTTTGGGAAAGTCAAATAAAGCTGATAAGTGATAGTGCTAAATCTGTAAAAGGGGTAGAAACAGAAATTCATGTACCGCCATATGCTAATCATGTGCCAAGTTTAAAAATTCGTTGGGATGAAAATGTCGTAAAGATTTCAAAAGATGATATGCGCAAAAAATTACGAGATGGTCATCCGTCAATAGAAACAGTAGGAAGCAAAAACGAAGTGGGAATTACTACTTGGATGATGAAGCCTGGTCAGGAAAGAATTGTTGCGAACAGAGTGAAAGAAATACTTGAAAACGCCTAATCTTAAAAAGATTCATATGATGAGAACTATATGCCATGTATTCATTTTGATATTGTCCGTTTCATGTAATCAAGTGGTTGAGCAAAAACAAATTGAAGATGTTGTTTCGGAAGAAAAGGAGATAGTAGATTCAAATTATAATCCCGAAGCTAAAATAGAAGAGTTAGGAATTTCTTTATCTGAACCTTCTGCTCCAGTGGCAAATTATGTGAATGCCGTACGTTCAGGTAATCTTATTTTCTTAGCGGGGAAAGGTCCAAAAAAAGCAAACGGTGAGGATATTACGGGTAAAGTAGGTGTAGATTTAACTATTGAAGAAGGGTATGAGGCTGCACGAATTACTGGGATTAATCAACTTTCGGTTTTAAAAGGTGAATTGGGAAATCTTAATAAAGTAAAAAGAATAATTAAAGTAAAAGGAATGGTTAATGCTTCACCAGATTTTGGTGATCATCCTAAGGTTATAAATGGATATTCTGATTTAATGGTAGAAGTTTTCGGGGAAAGAGGTAAGCATGCTCGAGCGGCAGTTGGAATGGGTTCGTTACCTGGAAATATTCCTGTAGAAATAGACATGATAGTAGAAGTGCAAGATTAATTCAATGGAAAGTAAAGAGCAAATAGTGAAGTGGACCTCAAAAGCATTGCTGCTTATATTCACTATGCTTTTATTGTTGAGTTGTAAATCTAAAGAAGCTGAGCCTGAATTTCTATTAAGAACAGCTCTTTTAGTAAATGAAAATCACACTTGGTTTAAAGCTTTCGATTATTTCAGTGAAATTATTGAAGAACGTTCAAAAGGTAGAATAAAAGTACAGGTTTATCCATCGGAACAACTTGCAAAAGAAATTGAAGCCATTCGATTAATTCAAGCGGAGGTAATTGATATGACTACTACCGGATCTACCCTTACCAATTGGTTTGAAGTTGCTACTTTTTGTGAACTGCCTTTTTTAATGCAAGATTCTATTGATATGGAACGCTATATCAAAGGTCCTATTGGGAAATTGATGGAGAGGGAAATGATTGAAAAATCTGGACTGCGAGCACTAGGACATTTTCAAAGAGGTGAAAGGCATTTAACTTCTAACAGGCCTATAAGGCATCCTGATGATTTGAAAGGCTTAATAATACGTGTTCCTAATGTGCCTTCTTTTGTAGATACTTGGAAAGCACTGGGAGCTAAACCCACGCCAATGGCATTTTCTGAAGTTTTCACTTCTTTGCAACAAGGAACCATTGAGGCACAAGAAAATCCTTTTGCAATGATAAATAATGCGGGGTTTGCTGAGGTTCAGAAATATCTTAACCTAACAGGGCATGTTTTAAGTTGGGTGTATCCAGTAGTTGGAGAAAAACAATTTCAAAAATTACCGCCTGATCTTCAAGAAATATTTTTGCAAGCTGGAAAAGATATGCAAGCTTATGAGCATAAACTATTTTTAGAAAATGAAAAAAGTGTTCAAGAAGAATTGAAAGCTAAGGGGATGGAATTTATTGAGGTAGATAAAGATGCTTTTCAACAAAAAAGCGAAAAAGCAATATATGATAGCTTGTCTCCAGAAATGCAAGAGATTTATCATCAACTAAAAGCAGAAAAAGATGCTGCGTAAAAACGTTGGTCGTGTTTTAAAATACGGGGCATTAATCAGCACTTGGGGTCTTATTATAACGGTGATTATACAGATTGTATGTCGGTTTACACCTATTGCCACGCCTTCATGGACCGAAGAAGCATCGCGAATATTTTTCATTTATGCAATGGCATTTGCTGCGGGTTTGGCTATGAAGAGCGATTATTATGTTCATTTAGATATGTTTTATAGTCGTTTATCAAAAAAGTTTCAGCGTTTTTTGTCGGCGGCAATACCTTTAGTTTCATTAGTGCTATTCTTTATTATGGCAGTATATTCAATGCAATTTGTGTTACAAGGTTTGGCCGAAAAATCACCCAGCATGGGCTTTAATATGGGAGTGGCATTTTTTAGTATGTTTATTATGTCCGTTTCAATTTGTTATTATTTGGTTGTTAAGATTATCAAGAATTTTACAAAATAGAAGAAATGATTTGGATACTAGTACTTGTTTTTGCCATCTGTTTAGTACTTCGTTTTCCAATTGCTTTTTCTTTGGGATTAGCCTGTTTAAGTTATTTATTAATAAAGGGAATACCCTTAATCATTGTGCCTATGAAAATGTATTCAGGCATTGATGTTTTTGTATTGTTAAGTGTCCCTGGATTTATTATGGCCGGTAATTTAATGAACCATGGTGGTCTAACTGAAAAAATAATTTCATTTTGTAATCATTTGTTAGGTCATATTAGGGGTGGACTTTCTTTAGTGAATATTGGAGCGTCTATGCTTTTTGCCGGCATTTCGGGTACTGCAATTTCTGATACTGCAAGTATGGGTTCTATTATGATTCCCGCAATGAAGAAAGAAGGTTATGATACTGGTTTTTCTTGCGCTGTTACGGCAGCATCTTCAACTGTTGGGCCAATTATACCTCCAAGTGTGCCTATGATTATAGCGGCTACGCTAAGTGGTTTATCAGTAGGAAAATTATTTTTGGCAGGTGCTTTACCTGGATTGCTTTTAGGTGTAGGATTACTTTTTACAGCATACTTTATTTCTAAAAAGAAGAATTACCCAAAACACGAACGTAGTAGTTTAGGTCAAGTGGCTCGTGGGTTTGTAGATACTTTTTGGTCGTTACTTATGACTTTCATTATTCTTTATGGAATTATTGGAGGAATTTTCACCCCAACAGAAGCCTCTATTATTGCTGTTTTATATGCATTAATTATTGGTGTTTTCGTTTATAAAAAATTAAACTTCAAAAATATTCAAGTCGTAATATTAGATAGCATGAAAACATCAGCATCTTTAATGGTGTTGGTGGGTTTTGCTAATTTGTTTGGGTATATTCTAATTACAGAGCAAATTCCGCAAACCATATCCAGTGAAATTTTAGGCTTTACTACCAATAAATATGTTGTGCTTTTGCTTATTAATCTCTTATTGATAGTTGTAGGTACTTTTATGGAGACCATAGCAGCACTTTTAATACTGTTTCCTATTTTATTGAAAGTTGCAGTGGCTGTTGATGTTGATCCTATTCACTTTGCAGTGATTGCTGTTTTAAATCTAATTATAGGATTAACAACCCCACCTGTAGGTGTTTGTCTTTTTGTTGCTTCTAGCATTGGAAAAATATCTATTGGGGAAGTCGCCAAATCAGGATTTCCATTTCTAATCGTCAGTTTTGTTGTATTAATACTAGTAACGTTAATTCCTGAAATTTCGCTATGGCTTCCGGGTCTATTTAACTAATACTACATTTATATTATATCTTAATACGTGTAGTTGTTAGTATTAAGCAATACTAATTTCTACATTCACCAGTGAAAGAACATTCGCCCTATCATCGATATACAAACTATTTAGATAATATTATCTTGAGGTTGTACAACTGGTAATAAGGCGAGCGTCTACATAAATATACTTTTATTAAATGCTTTTAGATTTGGTCGAGGGGAGTTACATTTTCCCATTGTCCGCTATTGACTGATCTTTCTAGTGCTTCAAGGACCGTGACACAATACAAAATACTTTCATGACTTCGAGGTTCTTTTCCAGTTTTGAACATCTCTACCATATCAACATAGCTTTTGCCAGGTGATTTGTCTTGAGACTTCGCTTGTAACTGAATAATTCCTTCCTCAGTTTCAATGTGGGTTGACCAACCATATTTTTTAGTTGTAGATACAAGTGTAACCAACATGCCATTTTCAAAGACTAAACTAGCACTGCTATTTTGTCCATTTACCTGCACTTGAACTTTTTTCACACTGTCACCGAAAAGATATAAAACAGGTTGCACAATATGAGCACCATAAAAGAAGATACCACCATATTCTGAATCTAATTTTACAGGGCCATAACGCACTACCTGATTGATTTCTTTGTAATCTTTTAGTTGTTCTTTTATGTCAAAAGTCTCGTAGCTATGTGCAATGGAGCTAAAAGAAGTAACAGGAGTTCCATGTTTTTTAGCCAGTGCCAAAAAGGCTTTTCCTTCCTTTGCACGATAGCAAAATGGTTTGTCAATAAAAGTTGGGATACCAGCTTTTATGAAAGGAATAGCAGGTTCTAAATGGAATTTTCCATGCCTATGGTCAACAATTAGTCCGTCGATTTTTCCCAACATGTCGTTTGGGTCTTTTACCATTTTAGGAATATTTCCTTTTTCCATGGCAATTTTGGCAAATTCTTCAGTTTCGCCCCAAACATATTTAACTTCCATGCCAGGGAAAGCCTTGTCAATGTTGAAGAGTTTTCCAAATCCAGCAGTATGTGAATTTTCTGCGCCTATAATACCAATTCTAAAAGGTTTGGTCTTAGAACTAAATTGAGAAAAAAGTGAAACGGGGCTGGATAAAGCGATGGCCGAAAGCGCTGTGCCTTTGCTTAATTTATTTATAAATGATCTTCTGTTCTGCATAGTTTAATTTTATAATTTCATTTCCCATCCGTTCTCATACTGGCGACTCCATAGTTTTTGGGCATCAGCGTTATTTTTTATGTGGCCGTTGGAATTGTCAATGTCTAATGTTTGTCCCACACGTTGTGCAATATTGCCTAGCTGTACTAACAGCGTACTCTTATGTCCAGAATCTACATCTGCATTTAAACTTCCGCCATTACGAATACCTTCAAACATATTCTGTATGTGTAAGGCATCTAGCTTTTCTGCTGGATTACTTTTATTGCGAGGGTCAATAATTTCCGTTGGTTTAACTTCTTTTACTATATTTCCTTTGAGGTCGAATTGGGTATAACTATTGCCACCAGGAATTAGTATACTGCCATTTTCTCCATAGAACACAACACCTACAGAGCTGCCTTCTATTGGTTTGCCATTGCAACTTCTACCTTCCCAAGACATGGTTTTGCCCTTATCGAAATCGAGATTAATTACTTGCGTGTCTGGTGTTTCCCAATCATCATTATAGCGATATCTTCCTCCATTTGAACTTACCTTTGTAGGATATTCAGCATCCATTCCCCATCGTAGTAGGTCAACCATATGTGTGCCATTGTTTAATGCTTCACCAGTACCCCAATGCCAATGCCAATGCCAATTATAATGAACTAAATTGTCTTTAAAATTCTTACGTGGAGCCGGACCTTGCCAAAGTTCCCAATTAAGCCAATCTGGCACTGCTGTTTCCTTGCCTACACCAATAGATGCTCTATTATTTGTATACCATCCTTTGCCGAAATAAACGTTCCCGATATCACCGTTTTTAATAGCGTTTATTCCACCAATTACGTTTGGCCAAGATCTTCGTTGGTTACCCATCTGCACTATTTTGTTATATTTAATAGCTGCTTCAACAAGAATTTCGCCTTCCTTTGGGTTGTGACTACATGGTTTTTCAACATATACATGTTTGTCCGCTTGCATGGCTAAAAGCGATGCAGGTGCGTGCCAATGATCAGGTGCAGCAATTACCAATACATCAACATCTTTACTTTCTAGCGATTTACGAAAATCAGTAAATGTTTTTACTTTATTGTTTTGTCGTTCTTTAAGGCCAGTTAGGCAATTTGTAATGGCCCTACTGTCAACATCCGAAACATGAATAACATCGCAATTGTTTTGACTAGCAAAGTTTTGAGCTAGCGCATTTCCACGACTGTTGACTCCCATTACTGAAGCATTAATCCGTTCGTTCGCACCAATAATTTGACTATAACTTTTAGCGCTAAATTGTGGCATGATACTGCCTGCCAAAAAAGCCATTGAGCTTTTTTTGATAAATTTTCTTCTGGAATCCGCTGGACTTGACGATAGCTTTTTTTCTTTTTTTTGCATGATATATGGTTTGAATAAATCTCTGTACTATAGTAGTACAAGATACTAAAAGGTATTTGTATCTTGAGGGGTCGAAACTAGAATATCACAAGTAAATTAAAATTTGATAAACTAGTGCTAAAATGGTGTTATTGGGCTTTAATACTGTTTGAATTATTTTATTTTAGTAGGCACTATTTGGCCCCGTAGTTCAATGGATAGAATAGAAGTTTCCTAAACTTTAGATGCAAGTTCGATTCTTGCCGAGGCTACTTTGTTTTACTTTTCGTTTAATGGTATCAAGCACATTAATTATTTAATAGAACTAAAATTAGGAGGTATGATTAAATTAAAAGCAGTAATCTTATTTTTTGGAATTCTATTAGGAGGTTTTGCGCATGCACAGACCTCTAAAAAGCCAAATATTATTTACATATTCACAGATCAACAAAATGCTTCGATGATGAGTTGTGCAGGAAATAAATGGTTACAGACACCTGCAATGGATTACATTGCGAAAAATGGAGTGCGTTTTACACGTGCATATGTTACTAATCCGGTTTGTACACCTTCGCGAATGAGTTTGATGACTGGTCGTTTTCCTGCAGCATTCAAAGATGATAAAGGAAATAGGGTTTATGAAAATTGGGGTGCTATTCGAGTTTCTGAAATATCTGACGAAGTAAAAAATACTACGATTGCTTCATGGTTAAAAAAAGCAGGTTATGATTTAGTATTTGGAGGAAAACAACACCTTCCTAAACCGCTTTTACCAGAAGCCCATGGCTTTACAATTATAAGTGAAGATGAAAGATCAGAGCTTGCCAAAGACGCGGCAAACTTCATCAATAGCAAACCAAAGAACCCTTATTTTATGGTAGTTTCGTTAATAAACCCACATGATATTTGTTATATGGCAATTCGCGATTTTGCAGAAACAGACCATGAGAAAAGGCTCATTACAACTGGGGTACAAGAAGTATCAACTTTAGATAAAGCACTAATAAAACCAAAAGGAGTATCAGATGCGGAATTTTATAAATCGTACGCGCCACCTTTACCACCGAATTATGAGCCACAAGAAGGTGAGCCTAAAGCAATTCAAGCACTTTTAAATCAACGTAATTTCAGAAAAAAAGCAAGAGAAGAGTATACGGATGAAAATTGGCGAATGCACCGATGGGCATATTGTCGACTAACCGAAACTGTGGATCAACAAATTCAAACAGTTCTTGAAGCTGTAAGAGAATCAGGAGAAGAAGAAAATACCTTAATTATTTTTTCGTCTGATCATGGCGATATGGATAGTTCACATCGAATGGAACATAAATCTACGCCTTATGAAGAGTCTACCAATGTTCCTTTTTTAATGATGTGGAAAGGAAAGATACCTGCAGGAGTGGTTGATGATAAACATTTGATTTCAAATGGACTCGATTTGCTTCCAACTATAACTGATTATGCAGGCTTAAAAGGCACATCAGACCCGAGAGGTTTGAGTATAAAGTCGTTAATTGAAAATAAAATCAATTGGAGAAAAACACTAGGAGTGGAAACTGAAGTAGGCAGAATGATTGTACATGAGGATGGATATAAATTTATTCGTTATTTCGGTGAGGAGACTGAGGAACAATTATTGGATTTAAATATTGATCCGTATGAGACAAAACATTTTACAGAAAGTTTAGAGCATGCAGATATACTCACTAGCTTACGTGCCAATTTCGAAACTGTTTGGTTTGATTAACTTTTTTAGAGGCCTGGCGCTCTCTTGTAATTAATGTTAAGGTTTTTATTTTCGTTCTGAAGACGTTTTACAAGAGAGTCGTTTACATTAGATTGCCAAAGGTATATTGTTTTAAGGTGCGGAAATTTTGAGTTTATTTCTAGTATTCCATCGGCCACATGCGTTTTGGATAAATTAATAGATTCTAAATTTTTAAGGGCAAAAAGTTGTTCTAGTCCTTTATCAGTAATAGCATTATCACGAAGATTTAATTTCACCAAATTTTCTAAATGGCTTATTTTTTCGAGATGGTTATCATTAGCGTTGGTGTTTGCAAGGTTTAACCAGATGAGTTGTTCTTTCAATTCAATAAGTAATTCTAAATCTTCAGACTCCAGGTTTCGTTCACTTAGGCTGAAATTAGCATCTATAAAGTTATTGTTATTCATTAAGCGATTGATAATAAACCCTCGATTTCGTAAGGAATCCACGATAGCTTCATTTGGTGCGCTTACAGTTTTATTTAGCACATTGTTTTTGTCCAAACCGAAGTAATTAGTTGCTAACGAAACTATTTTTTTGTCGGTATCGATTTCAGTTAGATATCCGTTTTTTGGAGCTCCTGTTGTAATCCAAAAATCAATGATTTCAACTTCCTCATCAGTAAGTGGTCTTTTACCTTCAGAGGGCATAAAATCATCATGATTTTCGGGTAAAGTAATTCTTCTAAATAATTCACTTGCTTCAGAATCTCCAAGAATAATGACTTCACCGTTTTCACTTCCTAACATCATATCCTGATAAGAAGTTAATAGCAGGTCACCTTTCTTTTTTCCACTGTTATGGCAGCTAGTGCATTTGCTGTTCATCATCGGTTGAATAAGGTCCAAATAAATGTCGGCAGAGTCAAGTACAGTAACTTTTTTTCTTGGGATAGCTTTTGGTTGAAGTCCCGCAATACTGCGAACAGTATTTGGGGCATATTCTAAAAGATAGGTTTGACCATGGGTTAGATTTCCTCCTTTATGACCAGTGAATGTAATCAACATTAGTACAAGAAACGAGAAAGTCCACTGTGTGAAATTATTAATTTTTATGGAGGATTTTAAAAGATAAAATATGGCAAGGGACAAGATTAAAACTCCAATTCCACTCCATTTGTGCCAGAATAAAGTATCAGCATTATAATCTCCAGAAAGTGAAAGAAAATAACCAAAAAGTACTGTGACAAATGCACCGATAGCACCTAATCCCCAGATATAAATAATAAACGGTTTAATGGGGTTAAATTTTGGCCATCGAGTTGCGAATTGTGCAGTAATAGCTAGTAGTAAAAACCCTATTGGAAGGTGCACTACCAAAGGATGAAACCTTCCTAAAAATTTTAGAAAATCCGGTGGATTTTCAAGAAGGCCATTAATCATCAATATTTCCAATTCCATTACTATTATTTTAACGGGTCGTTTTTCAGTTTCTTCCCATTAGTAGTTAAGATTTGAAAATGATGTACTTTGTAATCAGTGTATGACCATATTAGATTTTTGTCGTTATCTATTTCAAATAGTTTAATTCCATCTTTAGCACCATAACTCGCGATTACAGTATTACCGTTTAATAATCTTTGAGCTCCACAAGGGTCAGCAAACGGATTTTCTTCAAAATCTTCGTTTGAGACTTTCCATATTACGTTGCCTTTTTCATCCAGCTCTACAATTTTATTTCCGTGGGTTAGTGTAACTACGGTGTTTCCATTTTTTAGTCGAATTGCTGTAAAAGGCCAATTTTCATCTGCTCTACCACCTAACTCAATTTTATCTGTTTTAAAAGTATTAACAATAGTGCCATCAGGTTTATATTCTTTTACTGCAAAAGCCAGCAGATGAGGAACAAGATAGTTGCCATTATCTAATTTGCGTGCCATACGTGTTTGCATGTGAACATTGTTAGTTTCTGGTTGTAATGGTGTGCTTTTAACGATCATTCCTTTTTTATTGACTTCGATAATTCTAGGATTGTCACCCGATTCAGTAATCATGGTGTTGCCGTTGCGAAGGCGAACTGCTGTGCCCAATTCCATTGATTTTTTTATTCGCGTGTAACTAAAAACTACTTTCTTATTTTTATCAAACTCCTTAACAACATCTGCCCAACAAATTAATATATTACCATTTTTAAGTACATAGCCATCTCTAGCTTTAGGCTTTTCAGCATCCCATAAAACTTCACCAGATTCACCAATAATTCCGGTGAATTGCGGGCCCGCCATAAAGAAGGAATGTTTTACTTCTGAAGTACCTTGCCCAATTAAAAACAAAGGAGTTATTAGGATTATTACAATTGCTAATTTCATTTTAAGTGGTTAAATTATTTATCCTAATACTTTTACTCTCAATAAAGTGCTGCTACGCTAAAATATCTTTCATAACATGGCCGTGAACATCAGTAAGTCTCATATCGCGTCCGCCAAAACGAAAGGTCAATTGTTCATGATTGATACCTAGCAAATGCATAATTGTAGCATGTAAGTCGTGTATTGTAACTTCATTTTCAATAACGCGATATCCATAATCATCAGTTTTGCCGAAAATTGTACCACCTTTTATTCCAGCACCGGCCATCCACATACTAAATGCCGAAGGATTATGGTCTCGTCCATTTGAACCTTGTGCAAATGGAGTGCGTCCAAATTCTCCCGTCCATACGACGAGTGTTTCTTCCAGTAGCCCTAGCGATTTTAAATCTTTAAGCAATCCAGCAATAGGTTGATCAACAGCATGCGCATTTCGTTCATGGCCATCTTTTAAATTATTATGTTGATCCCATCGATCTGCAGCTACTTTTGGGCAAGTCAATTCAATAAAACGAACGCCACGTTCAACTAATCTTCGAGCTAATAAACATTGTGCGGCATAGCCTCTAGTATGAGGGTCGTCGGAATCCATACCATACAATTTTTTTGTTGCTGCAGATTCCGATGAAAATTGTGTGAGTTCAGGAATAGAAGATTGCATTTTATAAGCAAGCTCATAGTTCTTAATAGCAGATTCAACGGCGTCAACTTCGCCCATTTTGCCAATTAAACTATTGTCCAATTCTTTGATATAACTTAATTTTTCCTCTTGAAGATTTTTAACTGCTTCTTGAGGCGAAATATTCGCTACTGGTTCTGCACCGGCTCGTAGTACAGATGCTTGATACGAGGCTGGTAAAAATCCATTTTTAAAATTATCTAATCCGCCAGGTGGAATTAAACCACCATCTAATACAACATAACCAGGAATGTTTTTATTTTCACTTCCTAGGCCGTAGGTCATCCATGATCCCATACTTGGCCTTCCTTGAATCCCACTTCCAGTATGTAAAAAATAATTTGCATTCGTGTGTTCTGGAAAATTGGAAGTCATCGAGCGTATAAGAGCAAGGTCGTCTACACAGGTAGCTATATGTGGAAAAAGTTCACTCACTGGAATTCCGCTTTCACCGTGTTGTTTAAACTCCCATGGACTCTTTAATATCTTTCCGACATTATCAAATTGGGTGGCATCTACTTTGAATTTTTTTCTTGGGTCTTCGCCATTTTCCTTAGCTAATCGTGGTTTAGGGTCAAATGAGTCTACTTGTGAAACACCGCCATCCATATATAAAAAGATAACATTTTTCGCTTTTGGTAAATAGTGCGGTCCAAGATATAAGTCTGGTGTATTTATTATGTTCTTAGGTCGGTCACAACCAAAAGGTAAGGCGCCAAATAGACTCGTGAAGGCAAGTGCACCAAAACCACCTTTGCAGATGCCGAGCATTTCACGACGTGATAGGGGGCGTTTCATAAAATTATTATACTTGCCCATTAGATTAGAAATATAAATTCTTTTAGATTAAATATGCTATGACAGAAATCTTTCCAAATTTCGATTTCTTTGGATTTTTCATTTTCTGTATTCGGTCTCATTTTTTCAAGTTGAGTTATAAACTGCTGTGCATTTTGTAACTCTTCTGCATTGGGTTTTCTTGAAAATGTTCGTTTATAAATCCATTCAATTTTCTTGTTAAAATTCAATTCTTTTTGAGCTAGTAATTTTTTGGCCATTAGTTCGGCTTGTTCAGCAATAAAAGGGTCGTTCATTAAAGTTAAAGACTGTGCAGGAACGTTTGTTATGTTTCGTTTGCCAAATGTGCTAAATGCAATAGGACGGTCAAATGTTACCATCATTGGGTCTAGAAAGTTACGCCGAACCTCTTGGTAAATACTTCTTCGTCTGGCACCGTCTAAAGGCCCAGATTCGTTGGGTCTACCTCGGCCTTGCATAAATTCGGTTAAATAGGTTTTCACAGGCGGCCCATACATAGTTGAATCAAGATTTTCAGTGGCTACTAGAATGCCATCGCGTATAGCTTCAGCCTCAATTCGTCGAACAGGAAAAGAAGCTAAATAGTTGTTGGTCGGGTCTTTTTTAGACAGTTCTTCACTTCGAATTGTGCTTCTTTTAAAAGTATCGGTAGTAATAATTTCTCTAATTAATTTTTTAATCGACCAACCATTCTTCTGGAAATTAACCGCTAGATAATCTAATAGCTCTGGGTTAGTTGGAAGCTTGCCCTGCAAACCAAAATTATCTACTGTTTCAACAATACCTTTGCCAAAAAGATGGTGCCAAATTCGATTGGTTATCACCCGCGAAGTCAAAGGATTGTCTGTATTTAGCATAGCTTCGGCTAATTCCAAACGTCCGCTGCCTTTTGAAAGAAAAGGAGTATCGCCTAAAGGTAGGGCTGACAAGAATCTACGTGGTATTTCACCTTCTATTAAATCATTGTGATTACCTCTATTGAAGATAGAACTATTTATTGCTTTGCCTTCGGTGATGCCATAAAAGAAACCGTTACCCTTTAATTTTTTAATTAAATTTTGACTGCTGTCTTGTACTTCTTTTATTTCAGGAAAGTTTGTGGGTAATCGTCCATTATTTATTGCAGTGTTAAGTTTTTTCACAGTGACTGGTGATACATCAAGGTTTGCGAAATCTAAATTTGGTTCAGATGAGATAGTATGAATACGTTCCATTTCTGACGGCCAAATAGAATCGAAAACAACTGTATATTCAGCTTCAATATAGGCATCTTCAGGCAGGTTGTAACTATGTCGATTATATCCACCAGGTAGAATTTCGATATAAGCCTTGTGACCCTTCCATGGACTTATATCAAAAACATAATCTTTCCAATTTTGATCATCAATCTTATGTTCTAATTCCCCATAAATAGGATTTTGTATCATTTGAAAATTGTCAATAATAATACGAACACTACTGTTTTTCCCTCGTGCCTTAACACCAATAAAATTTTTATCTAGTACGAAATTTGGGGATTGTAAAATTCCAAAAATTCCTTTACCTAAAGACTTGCTTGATGCTCTTCCATTGTCAAGCGCTATTACTCTAGTTGAAGTCTTATCTAGTAATAGGTCACCAAGTGTGGTTTGTTTGCCAAAAGCGAGTCCTTTTGTCATCCAGCCATCAAAATTTGAGTTTCTAAAGTCTCCAACACTTTTGTAGTTTGTAGGATTTATGGATGTTGTTATTTCTGAAGCGCTATTTGGAATTAATTCTTTAATAGGCAGTTCAGACCATTTGACTCCGATTGTGTTTTTGATGTAACGTTTGAGGTCATCAACTTCTTTAGCAGTCTGTTTTGTTTCATTAGAAATATCTGCGATAGGTCCTAATCGAGAACTTTCCATAATACCGTAAAAAGCATAATAATCGGCAGCAGAAATAGGGTCGAATTTGTGATCATGACATTTTGCACACGAAACTGTTAGTCCTTGAAACGTCTTACTTGTTACATCAATTAAGTTGTCTATATATGTAGCTTCTTCTAGTTTTATATCTACAGGGCTGTGTTTGCCTTCGCCCATGGCAAAAAACGAAGTGCCCAATTGCGATTCTAAGATTCCAGTTGCTGTATCTATACGTTGCTCAATTAAATCACCAGCCAAATGTTCTTTTAACAGTTGATTGTATGGAATATCAGCATTAAATGCCCGAATAAGGTAATCCCGATATTTATAAGCACCTGTTATTTGAAAATCAAACTCGTGCCCTTTGGTTTCGGCATAGCGAACAAGATCCATCCAATGTCTAGCCCAGCGCTCACCGTATGCAGATGATGCAAGATATCTATCAACCATTTTTTCATAGGCATTTGATGAATTATCAGCAATATATTTTTCTACATCATCTGGTAAAGGAGGTAGCCCTGTAATAAGATAAGAGACTCTTCTAATAAGCGAGTTTCTATTGGCTTCCCGCATTTTTTGCAACCCTTTTTGTAGCAATTGCTGGTCAATTAAATTGTCTATTGTTTTAGTCTCAGAATTATTGTTGTTTATTTCAGGTTTAATAAACGCCCAATGGTCTTTCCATTTAGCACCTTGGTTTATCCACTTTTCTAATAACGCTTTTTCTCGTTCAGTAAGTTTATAATTTGATTCAGGAGGAGGCATTACTATGTCTTGTTCCTCATTATAAATGCGTTTTATTAATTCACTGTTTGATGCATTTCCAGGTATAATTGCATGTCCACCTTCTTTTAAGGCAGCGATTGCTCCTTCATAAGTATCTAGTCTTAGACCAGCTTTTCTACTAGTAACATCTGGACCATGACATAAATAACAATTTTGGACTAAAATTGGACGAACATGAAAATTAAAGTCGACAACATCGGGTAAGGGCTCAGAAAATTCCTTGCTATCTCCACAAGAGCAGAGGGTGAGAAATGATATAAGAAGTATTCCTAAGAATTTAATTGGACTATAATGCACTTGTCAGAATGAGTTTAATCTTCTCTTTAAATATAAGAATAAAAAGTGCATCCCAAATCTCAAAATATTATACTATTTGGTCAAAAAGTAACGATTTATTAACGCTTGGACCAAATTTCATACATTGGCTCTCCCTTACTGTTGTTCCCAGTATGATGCCAATCATTATTCTTCAATTCATACTGAAAATTCAAAGTGGCGCCAACTCTAGAATTATCTTTTGAGAAATATTGGATTTTTTCTGTATAGGTGCCATTATTCGAGGTGAAAGTTCCACCACCTGTACCATGAAATTCAAAAGTATCGGTGTTGTAAGCAATCCATTGAAATCTACCATCTTTAAGAAATTTCAATGTTTTTCTGGCACTTTTAGCACCTCTACGCTCTTGTCCAGTATCGGGGCCACGTGTAGCAAATAACCATTGCCCATCAAGTTCTTGAGCCTGGGTATTAGATTTATTCAAAATTAATCTAGGATTAGTGCCCAATATCAATTGGTTGTTCTGTGATGAAAAAGGAATTCTCAAAGTTTTTATATTATCGCCTGCGAAATTTGAATTGAATTCGAGCTTAACTTTTAACTCAGAACCTTCAATAATATAAAAACCACCTTCAGTTTTAATAAATCGGGCTGGAGATTTTTCGTAAATACTATGAATCATATATTCATCAGTAATTTTAACTTCATGTATAACATTATCTAAGTCCGAAATATATACACCCGAATTTATCTGAGCAAAAGCATTTATGCTAAATACTAGGCAGCATGTAAAAAGCAACAATTTAAAAAATTCTTTAGAATACATAGTCCTTGTTATTTTAATAGATAGACTCAAATATAGAGATTTGATTATAGCTATAATACTAAACATAGTATAGGTTATAAATATGTATTACTATTTAATAGTTGAGCACTAGTTTAGTAAGTTTTGTTGTTCGGGTTAATTGTTCTAGAAGAATTTGATGTTTTACGTTGTAAAAGGGAATGCTTTTTTATACAAAATTGGTTTAAATTGAGCCTTTTTATAAGGGAATAAAGGTTTTATTGAATTTATTTTTAAGTAATCACAAGTATTTAATGTGTTGAAAAACAAACTATTAAGTAGTTGATTCTGAATTTTGATAAGATTTTTACACTTTTAAATTGTATTTTTTTTGAAAAGTGTTGCTTATTCGAAAAATTTGATTTGTTTTGCCATGTCAAATCGAAACAACAACGATTTGCTTTTTTAGCGATAGCTGAACATTATGAACCATGTTTCTATGTTCGGGTTATGGGGAATTAAGAAGTCAAACCTCATGACAGCCCATAAGATGGGTGGCCGAATTTTAAAGCTAACTTCTGTAGTATTTGAAATAGTCGGCAGTCAGCACGATTATTTTTTCCTTCCTACTACTCAAAAGCAGATACTAATCTGAGATAGAATTTCATTGCAATTTTTTAATACTTAGCAAACATACTTGCTATAACAATTGTCGAATTTTCTATTTTAATTAAGTATCAGTAATGAACACAAAATATATTGATCTAATCGATCAAACCTATGAGTTTCCTCAAGAAGAGTTTACACTAGAGGGAGAGCACTTACGTTTTCACGGAATTGAATTAAACGAATTGGTTGCACAGTATGGTAGCCCATTAAAATTTACCTATTTACCAAAAATTTCGGAAAACATTAATAAAGCTAAAAATTGGTTTTCAAATGCTATTGAAAAGCACCAATATAAAGGTGATTATAAATATTGCTATTGTACCAAGAGTTCTCATTTTCAACATGTATTACACGAGGCTTTAAAAAATGATATTCATATTGAAACTTCTTCTGCGTTCGATATCAATATTATCGAGCAACTTAAAGAAGCTGGAAAAATAAAGAACAACACTTTTGTAATATGCAACGGTTTTAAGCGTGCACAATACGTGGAAAATATAGGTCGCCTAATTAATGGAGGCCACCGTAATTGTATTCCCATAATCGATAATTACGAAGAAATCGATTTGCTTTCAGATGTTATAAATGATGATTTTCAAGTTGGAATTAGAATTGCTTCTGAAGAGGAACCAAAATTCGAGTTTTATACTTCTAGGTTGGGTATTGGCTATAAGAACATTGTGCCGTTTTATGAAAATCAAATTCAGGGGAATGATAAAGTAACGCTTAAAATGTTGCATTTTTTCATTAATACTGGCATTAGAGATAACGCTTACTATTGGAATGAATTGGCGAAATGTCTTAAGGTATATGTGAAATTGAAAAAGGTATGTCCATCATTAGATAGTTTAAATATTGGTGGTGGATTTCCTATTAAAAACTCCTTGGCTTTCGAGTATGATTATCAATATATGATTGATGAAATCATAAATCAAATCAATATCACATGTGCCGAGGCAGATGTGCCAGTGCCAAACATTTTTACAGAGTTCGGAAGTTTTACTGTTGGTGAAAGTGGCGGAGCTATTTATGAGATTTTATATCAGAAGCAGCAGAATGATCGTGAAAAGTGGAATATGATTGATTCATCTTTCATTACTACATTACCTGATACTTGGGCAATTAATAAACGTTTTATCATGCTTCCTATTAATAGATGGAATGATGAATATGAGCGCGTACTTCTTGGAGGTCTTACTTGTGATAGTGATGATTATTATAACAGCGAGCAAAACATGAACGCCATTTATTTGCCGAAGTATAGACGTGAGAAACCACTTTATATTGGATTTTTCAATACTGGAGCGTATCAAGAAACAATTGGTGGATTTGGTGGTTTACAGCATTGTTTAATTCCGCAACCAAAACATATATTAATAGATAGAGATGCAACTGGAAACGTAGTAACTACATTGTTTAGTCCGCAGCAAAAATCTGAGGATTTAATGAAGATATTGGGCTACGATACAAATCTAGGAGCAGTTGAAAAAGGGCTTGATAAAGCAGTTTTAATAGAAAGCTAATCTATAACAGATACATTGCTCGATATTGTTTGATAAATGCAGTATCGAATTACAAATCAAATATTTTAAATAACAATTCACAAAAATGAAAACAACAAAGAATTACGCAGGTATCGCTGACGAATTCGCGCAGTTAGAAACTGCAAAAATAATTTTAATCCCAGTGCCTTATGATGGTACGAGTACTTGGGGTAAAGGAGCTGATAAAGGTCCAAATGCATTTTTAGAAGCTTCAGAAAACATGGAGCTTTATGATATTGAAACGAACACTGAAGTTTATAAGCAAGGTGTACATTTAACCAGTCCTATTGTGGTAAATGTTTCGCCAGAAGCTATGGTTAATGCGGTGCATAACGCAACAAAAGATTATATAAAACGGAATAAATTTGTAACATTATTTGGGGGAGAACATTCCGTTTCTATTGGCTCAATTAGAGCTTTTAATGAGTGTTTCGATAATTTAACTGTATTGCATATAGATGCTCATGCAGATCTTAGAGAAACATATGAAGGCACAAAATACAATCATGCATGTGCGGTATTTGAGGCTAGTCAAACCACAAATCTAATACAAGTTGGTATTCGGTCTATGGATGCTATTGAAAAAACTGTGTTGGATGAGGAAAAGACTTTTTTCGCTCATGATATGGTTAACGATGAGTTTTGGCTAGATAAGGTTGTAGAGATGTGCACGGAAAATGTATTTATTACATTCGATTTAGATGCATTAGACCCATCGATTTTACCTGCTACAGGTACTCCTGAACCGGGCGGGTTATTGTGGTACGAAACATTAGAATTTTTGAAGGAAGTTTTTAAAGAGAAAAATGTTGTTGGTTTTGATATTGTAGAATTGTGTCCTAATGAAACGAGTAAGGCGTCAGATTTTTTAGCAGCTAAATTATACTACAAAATGTTGAGTTATAAGTTTGCGGAAGAAGCTGTAGATGATAGTTACGACAATACTTATGATATTGAATACAAACAAAATACGAACCATTCAAAATTTGACGATGATGACATCTAGAGGGCCAATTTCTAATTTTATAGAAAAATATTATTTGCATTTTAATTCGGCTGCTTTAGTTGATGCTGCAAAAGGCTATGAAGACCAATTGAACCAAGGTTCTAAAATGCTGGTTTCTTTGGCAGGTGCAATGTCCACAGCTGAATTGGGTAAGATTTTTGCTGAGATGATACGCCAAGATAAGGTGCAAATTGTGTCTTGTACAGGTGCGAATTTGGAAGAAGATATTATGAATTTGGTGGCGCATTCGCACTACAAGCGAGTTCCTAATTATCGTGATTTAACGCCAAAAGATGAATGGGATTTATTAGAGAAAGGACTTAACAGAGTTACTGATACTTGTATCCCTGAAGAAGAAGCTTTCCGAAGAATTCAAGAGCATATTGTAAAAATATGGATGGATTCAGAAGCAAAAGGAGAACGTTATTTGCCACATGAATACATGTATAAATTATTGCTTTCTGGAGTTTTAGAAGAGCACTATGAAATCGATTTAAAAGATTCTTGGATGTATGCAGCAGCAAAGAAAAACCTTCCAATTGTTTGCCCAGGATGGGAAGACAGTACAATGGGTAATATTTTTGCTTCGTATGTGTTAAAAGGGGTGTTGAAAGCAAGTACCATGAAATCTGGGATAGAATACATGACTTATTTAGCAGATTGGTATACCGATAATTCTAAGAATGGTATTGGATTTTTTCAAATAGGTGGTGGTATAGCTGGTGATTTTCCAATTTGTGTGGTGCCAATGTTATACCAAGATATGGAGCGAACTGATACTCCTTTCTGGAGTTATTTTTGTCAAATTAGTGATAGTACAACAAGTTACGGTTCGTATTCCGGTGCTGTACCTAATGAGAAAATTACTTGGGGAAAATTAGATATAAATACCCCTAAATTTATAATTGAGAGTGATGCTACTATTGTTGCACCTTTGATTTTTGCTTACCTTTTAAAAATGTAATTTATTAGAATAATGGACAAACATGCACACCTTAGAAAAGTAATTGTCGATTTTAAAAAATTGACGCCAGAAGTATTGAGGTTAACCGTTGAAAGATATCCTGATGGATACGACGATAGAGATATAATTTCATTTAGAAATGCACATGGTGAGCGAATAGAGGCGGTTGAGGTTCTAACTGAAGACACTAAATACTTAGTAAAAATTAGTGAGAAGCTCGAGTATACTATGGAAAATTATAAAGAAAGCGATTACGATGATTTTGAAGATGATGATCCGGAGGCAGTGGTAGAGCCAGATCCTGAAGATATGGTCGATAATGATGATAACGATTAATAATCAAAAAATAATATTATTAAAACAAACGGGATTTTCTAATTGAAAATCCCATTTTTTATGTCATTAGTCATGAAAATAGAAGAAATAGAAAATATTGAATTAAAGTTTTTAGATCTTGATGATTATCAAGAATTGAAAACAGCTATGATTTCGGCCTATACGAATATGCCTGGCGCATATTGGAAAGAGGAGCACATAGAGTCGTTAATAAAAAAGTTTCCCGATGGTCAGGTAGTTATAAAGATAAATGGCCAATTGGCTGGAGTTGCACTTTCTATTATTGTTGATTATGACGACTTCGACGATAATCATACATATGAACAAATTACGGGTAATTATTCATTCAATACACATAATAATAGTGGTGATGTATTATACGGTATAGAGGTGTTTATTAAACCTCAATTTAGAGGTTTGCGCTTAGGGCGTAGGTTGTACGATTATAGAAAAGAATTGTGTGAAAAAAGAAATCTTAAGAGTATTGTATTTGGTGGAAGAATGCCAAATTTTCATAAATATGCAAAGGAACTTACACCGAAAGAATACATTGCACAGGTGCGAAGAAAAGAAATTCAGGATCCTGTTCTCAACTTTCAGATAAGCAACGATTTTCATCCTGCGAAGGTGATGAAAGGATATTTAGAGGGCGATGCTGCCTCTAATGATTTTGCTATTTTAATGGAGTGGGATAATATTTATTATCAAAAACCATCAAAAAAAGCGGCCACAAAAAAAACGATTATTCGATTAGGACTTATACAATGGCAAATGCGACCGTATAAAGATTTGGAAGAATTGTTGCAGCAGGCAGAGTATTTTATTGATGCCGTATCGGGTTATCGTTCAGATTTTGCATTGTTCCCCGAGTTTTTTAATGCGCCCTTAATGGCAAAAGATAACCATTTGTCTACGCCAGATGCAATAAGAGAATTGGCAAAACATACACAAGATATCGTTCAAAAATTTTCAGAATTCTCTATTTCATATAACATCAATATTATTACGGGAAGCATGCCAGAGATGATTGATGGTAGATTGTATAATGTCGGTTATCTTTGTCGTAGAGATGGAAGCATGGAGCGCTATGAAAAGTTGCATGTTACACCAGATGAAGCTAAGGTTTGGGGAATGCAAGGTGGTACTCAATTAAAGGCTTTTGATACAGATTGTGGTAAAATAGGCATCTTAATTTGTTACGATTCTGAATTTCCAGAATTAAGTCGTTTATTGGCCGATGAAGGTATGGATATACTTTTTATACCTTTTTTAACCGATACGCAAAACGGTTATTCTCGAGTTCGACATTGTGCACAAGCTCGAGCTATTGAAAATGAGTGTTATGTCGCTATTGCAGGAAGTGTAGGGAATTTACCGAATGTGCAAAATATGGATATTCAATTTGCACAAAGTATGGTGTTTACACCATGTGACTTTTCGTTTCCAACTAATGGTATTAAAGCAGAAGCAACACCAAATACGGAGATGATATTAATTGCAGATGTTGATATAGATTTGCTGCGTGAATTAAATCAATTTGGAGCAGTAAGGAATTTAAAAGATAGAAGAAAAGATATTTTCGAATTAAGAAAGAAATAGAATTCTCTAAAAAAGAAGACAGTAAAACAAAAAATAGTGAAAGATTTAAAGATAATTGGCGGAGAAGAGTGGTGTGTTTTTGAAAACCTAGGCGTACCTGCAATTAAGGCTCGGGTAGATTCTGGTGCAAAAACTTCGTCAATTCAAGCAGCAAACATAAAAGTATTTAATAAAGAAGCACAAGAGTGGGTGAAGTTTGAGATAAGCCCGTTACAAGAAAATAGAAGTATAGCTATTGAATGTGAAGCGCGATTAGTTGATCGTAGAATGGTGAAAAGTTCTTCAGGGATTTCTGAAGAGAGACTGGTGGTGCAAACGCCATTAACAATGGGAGGTGAAACATTTGATGTTGAATTAACCTTGGCTAACCGCGATACAATGGAGTTTCGAATGCTTTTAGGTAGAGAAGCTATTAATGAGCGATTTGTTGTAAATCCGGCTTTAAATTATCAAATTCAATCTTTTACAGACGAAGAGGTAAACAAAAAATATAAGTCATATTTTAAAGAAAAAACAGGACTTAAAATTGCATTATTAGCAAGTAATCCTAATTTGTACAGTAACAAAAGAATAATAGAGGCTGCCGAAGCTCGAGGTCATGAAATTGTATTCTTGAATGTAGAATTGGCATACATGAAATTAGATGCACAAGCACCAGAAATTCGTTATCGCGGCGGTAATATACTAACAGAGTTTGATGCAGTTATACCAAGAATTAAACCTTCGGTAACTTTCTATGGCTGTGCTTTAATACGTCAATTTGATAATCTTGGAGCATATTGCCAGAATTCAGCGGAGGCTATTACGCAATCAAGAGACAAATTGTTTGCTTCACAATTGTTTTCCAAGAATGATATCCATATTCCTATTACTGGTTTTGCAAAATCTCCAATGGATACGAAAGACCTTATAAAAATGGTTAATGGTGCTCCATTAATTATTAAGCTATTAGAGAGTACACAAGGTAAAGGAGTAGTGCTTGCAGAAACTAATAAAGCTGCTGAGAGTGTTATTAACGCTTTTAAGAGTGTTAATACAAACATCTTAGTTCAAGAGTTTATTAAAGAAGCAAATGGTCAAGATATTCGATGTTTTGTGGTTAACAATAAAGTGGTAGCTTCTATGCAGCGACAAGCTGAAAAAGGTGAATTTAGAGCAAATATTCATCAGGGGGGTAAGGCCTCAATCATTAAAATTACATCTGAAGAGAAAAAATTAGCATTAAAAGCAGCTAAGGTTTTAAATTTAGCCGTTGCAGGAGTAGATATTATTCGTTCGCATAAAGGGCCGCTTTTGTTAGAAGTAAATTCATCGCCTGGTTTAGAAGGAATTGAAAATGCAACCGGAAAAGATATCGCCAACGCAATGATTATGGCAATTGAAAGGAAATTGAAATTTACGATATAGCGTAAACCTTTAATTTACTTTCTATTTTAATTATAAAGCGCGAATAGGAATTCTATATTCTGCACATTCTAAAATTTGTAACTTAGCTTTATGCGAAGAATACTTGTATTTTCATTAATTTTTATCTCTTTACTTTCTTGTAAAAAGGATAAGAAGGGGCAATTGCCGAATGAGACGAAAATGGTACAATTTAATGTTGAAGATTGGCCTAAAAAATTGGTTGTAAGTCCAGATGCTGCTAAAATATTGAATAAATGGTCGGAATATCAGTCGCTTGAAAGTAGTTTTGAGAGTATTTATACCATTGATAATGCAGAAGATTTATCACTTATTATTGAAGATTTAATTGAGAAGCAAAAAGTAATGGCAGAATCTACCTATCCTTTAGAATTTGATAAGCCTCATATTAAAAGTAGACAAGTGGCCTTTAAAACTTATATATTAAAAACAAAGAGTAGCTTAGAATATCGTTTAGATTTTGATCCTGCTGTGATTGAAATGATTGATGCCTTCAATGCTTTAAGAAATCAGTTTAATGTTATATTAAACAGTAAAATTGATATGGATCTAATTGAAGGAAAGAGTAATTGAAACGTCTATTCTTTATAAATAAAAAAGCGTCAACCATGGTTGACGCTTTTTAGTTAATTCTAAATAAGAAGAATTACTCTTCTGTTGGAGCCTCTTCAGATTCGTTTTTTCTAGATTCCAGAGCTTGCTTACTTAAACTAGCCAGATTAAAATTAGGATCAATTTTTAAAGCTTCGTCAATAGTAGCAATAGCTGTATCAATATTTTTATCTTGGTTGAATTGAGCCAGTGCCTTTAAATGGGTAAAAGCTGCCTTTAACGAAACTTCATACGGTTGTTGTCTTTCATAAAAAGCGTATTTCTGTTCATCATTAACGTTTAACAGGCCGTATTCAATATTTTTGGATGCCCCAGCACCATCACCAGTTTGTATTTTTAAATCGGCCATTTCATATGCTAAATACGCATTAGGTACTCTTTTAAAAAGAACTTCAAATTGCTCTAATGCTCTTTTGGGTTGGCCAAGTGCTTTTAAAGAAATGGCCTTAACTTGTACCGCAAGGTCGGAGTCAGCATCTTGTTTGTCTATACCTATTGTATTTAATGCCTGTAAGTGTTGGTTGTCATTGGCATAGATATAGGCCAAAGTGTCTTTACGTGCTTGTGAAGGAGATAAAATGTTTAAATGCGTAAGCGCATTTATTACTCCATTCATATCACCTTGTAATCTCATTTCTTTATAAAACGATTCGTAGTGCTTTTGTAATTCAGAATTCGTTTGTGCTGAACTTGCAAAACCAACTAGAAATACAAGCGCAATTAATAATTTTTTCATTTTGTTAATTTTTGGTGCGCTAAACTATTAAAATTATCTGGGTAAATCTGTTATAAAACCTTTAAAATTAGCAATCAAAAAGGGATGTCGTTTTTTGACATCCCTTTTTACAAATTAAGTTGGTTATTTATTGAATTTTAAGCAATTGTATATTTAGCTTCTTTATTTTTAAATGACTTTAATAGTCGAGTGTAGATTGCTAAACTTTTAGAATCATTATCGATACAAGACGTTAAAAAATCATTTAGGTTACCAAACAATAGATTAGCGTACAAAATTGGTATTTGTGTATTAATCTTTTTTGGATCATAAGCGTTATCATCAACAACAATATCCATCTCTACTCTGTTTCGATGATAATCAATTGAAACCGATGCCGCATTATAATGGTTTTTTAAAATTGCAACATGGAGACTTTCGTACTTACGTCTAACTCTAGCCTTGGTGCTTCCTGTGACAAGATTTTCAATTTCTTTGAGAATCTTTGTCCTTAAACTTAATTTTCTCATGGCAATATGTATTATGATTATCCAATAAAGTTAGGGGTTAATCGATGTAATACATAATACATTAACAGTCTTAATCCCACTTTTGTTGTGAAATATGAGCGCAGTGTTGTGAAAACATACTATATAGTGGTGGTAAAGTTGTAGTTTTTAACAGAAATTAGCCGATTTGAGCTCACAATTTTGCCTTTTTTGGAATTATATGATTTATAATCAGGAGGTTGTAAATTTTTCTTAATGGCTTCAGCATGGTAGTAATCTCTTTTTGTTGGATGATTAGGATGCACGGCATTAAAGAGTTCGTTCCACCAATTTTTCGCTATGATAGCTTCAATTATATTTATACAGTCATTTCTATGAATTAGGTTGATAGCATGATTTCCATTCGATAAATCTGACCTTCCTGAAAGCATGTTTACAGGGTGTCTGTCACCACCAATTAGGCCTCCAAAACGTAATATTGTAGTTAGAATCTGATTGTCATTTTTAAAAATGTTTTCAGCACTTAGCATTTGCCTTCCAGATTCTGTGGTCGGTTGTGGTTTTGTTTCTTCGGTTACGACACCTTCTGCATCGCCATAAACGGATGTACTACTTATAAAGAGCACCTTTTGAACAGAAGATTGAATAATAGCATTATGTAGTAATTGCATTTTTTTTACGTAGTTTTCTTTCTTTTCACCTCTTAATTTTGGAGGAACATTTACTACGATTATTGATACGTCTTTTAAAAACTCTTGGGAATTACCTTCTAGCTTCTCTTCTGTTAATGTCATTAAGAAAGCATTAATACCAACTTTTTTTAAATTTTCTAGTTTTTCAGCTGAGGTAGTACTGCCATTTATCTTATAGCCGTTTTTTATTAATTTTTCTGCTAATGGAAGTCCGAGCCAACCACAGCCTATAATAGCAATTTTATTATTCAAAAGTTATTTTTTTAATTGTTAGAATGGCATCATTTAATACGAATGGCATAGGAATGTTGTCAATTGGGCGAGGTGGCACTGTAAAATCAGGATGTTTTAATAAGTCATTTGAAGCTTCATATAAAGTCAAAGTTAATTTTTCGTTTGCAGGAATTGCTATTTGTAACTCGGTATATTCATTATTGCTGATATAATGAGTTAATAATCTACCAGTTTTTTTATTGCCAAGTAGCGACTCATTAAGTGTTATACCATTAATTTTAACATCGTTTAAAATTGTTTCGTTTGTGAATACCTCTAACCTGCTTACTTTGCGTTGATGCGTAATACACAAGTTGAGAATGCGCTCTTTGCCAATAATGGTATCTAATGATGTTTCTATTAATGGGGGTTTTATGTTTTTTAATGGAGCCTCAGAGATATAACTAAAACCTGTACTGTATTTACTACTGGGCACATAATAGAAATCTTCTGCGGTATTAATTTTATTGATGTAATTACTTGTCCAATCACTTATAACCTTTTCATAGGTAACCCAGTTTGCTTTGTTAGTTTCTATGTCAAGTACATAAGCCAAACTGGTTGGTTTGGCATTCTCTGCTGAAAAACCTGAATTTAAATGCGCTTTCACCATAAAAATTATGAATAAGATAGCACAGAAAAAAGCTAATCTGTTTTTCTTTTTGTAAAAACCAAATAGCGGTAAAAGCAGCGTAAATGTAAGGCCAGTAAGTATTGTTGTACCAACCATCATTTTAAGGCCGAGACCAATAGGAAGTAATGCGATAAAAGGTGTAAAAATCCAAAGAGCTGGAATGGTGAGAAATACCAACAAAAAGGAGTTTGGTTTTTTTTGATTGATAAGAACCATAAATGACGCTAATGCTGCATAAACAGGTATAATGAAATATACTCCACCTTTAAGATACATTGACAATGCGCAACAAATACTTAACCATATAAACAAAGGTGCAACTAGAAGGTTTTTAGTGGCAATGGATTTAAATTGATGGTATACATAAAAGCAAATAGCAATGGATAAAAATATAAAAGCATAGATGTATTGCTGTCCATTATATGTGAATCCATGCAAAATGTCTTCGTATTGGGGATATAGCCATTTAAGAAAAGACCATGAGAAAAAGCCAATTACACCTGTTATTGCTAACACTATAAGTATTGGAATAAAACCAATTGCTATCTCTTTTAACTTTAGATTTTTATTTTTAAAACCATATATAAGTAATACTATAAAAGTAATCACCGCTAAAGCAAACATAGGCCATATCCAAGAAAAAGGATAGGTTACCATTTTAAAAATCGGAACATTAAAATACACTAAATCGTCTGAGTTTTTCAAGCTATTTAAATCTGCCATAGAAAAGTGTTGGAGTAGTGGCATTAAATAGGAGCCTTGGTGCGCTAAGGTATTGCGATCTAAACGTTCGTAATTATCACGAAGTGTATGGTAGTCATAATGGTCGTCTATAAAAGCAAAATTAAATCCGTCTATATCACCATCTTCTCTAAAAACTGTAAGGTCTGTGTCATTAGGAAGCATTTTATAGATGCTGTACATCAATGAATTAGCCACGGGAAAATCAGGATTTGCCCTTCTAAACTCATTAATTAGGTTAGAATTACCTTCGTTAGTCTCTAAAAGCATATAACTAGCACCGCCACTTCCTCGTGCTTCGAAATTTAAGACTAAACCAGTTTCTTTAGCCCATTCGTGATTATTCACATATAAATCGGCACCATTTAGACCAAGTTCTTCTGCATCGGTAATTAGAATAATAATATCATTTTTTGGAGTTTGTCCTTTTGCTAAAAAAGCACGTACACCTTCCAATATTGTAGCAACTCCACTTCCTGCATCACTTGCCCCTAAAGAAGAATGTGGATTACTATCATAGTGAGACATAAGAAGCAATGCTTTGCCGTTTTCTGAACCTTTAATTCGAGCCAAAATGTTAATAGCTTTACTGTAATTTGCCCAATCCCCAGCAGTATAGCCAACTTGTACTTGCGTTTTTAGTCCTAAGTCTTCTAATTCATCAATAATATATTCTCGTACCTCTTTATGAGCTTCTGAACCAACACTGTGCGGTTTTTTAGAAATAAATTCGACATGTTTTAAGGCTCTATCCGTAGAAAATTCTGATAAATTTATTTGAGCTCCTTCGGTGTATTTAGGCATTTCAGCATTGAAACACCAGTAAATTGCTAGCGATATTAATAATAATGATAAAAAGCTTTGAAAAGGTTTCATTAATTTGTGAGATATTCGATAAAAGTATGAAATTCTTAAAGTTTTAATTGTTTCAACCGATTTTTTTGGCAAAATCATCAGTAAAGAGTATATTTAAGATTAACCCTAACCGACCTATATTTACTAAAAAGATTAAAACTATGGGAATAAAAAGTTTTAGAGGAGCCCGAAAAGAAACGAAAAAGGAGTTTGATGCTCCTATTTTGGTTACAGATTATATGACGAAGAAGTTAGTAACTTTTAGTCCTAAGCAATCGATTCTTGAAGTAATGGAGTTGTTTACCAAATATAATATTTCTGGTGGACCAGTACTTGATGATAATGGTTTTTTAGTAGGTATCATTTCTGAAGCCGATTGTATGAAGCAAATCTCTGAAAGTAGGTATTTTAATATGCCTATTTTAGACAAGAGTGTTGAAACATATATGTCTAAAAATGTGGAAACTATTCCACATGAGATGAGCATATTTGATGCTGCAGGTGTTTTTGTAAAACACAATAGAAGAAGGTTGCCTGTTATGAAAGACGGATTGTTGGTTGGGCAAATTTCTAGGAAAGATATAGTAGTTGCTGCTTTAAAACTTACAGGTCATAATTATAAATAAGGAAAAAGTATTTTTAAATTATAAATGCTCTCATTTTTGAGGGCATTTTTTTATTCTCTTTTTACAATCATATAATAATCATTGTCTAGCGGTAGATAACCTAGGTTGTATACAAAATAATACGTTGTTCCCTTTTTTGTAGTATAAAGATTTGTGAAGAAATCAAAATCAAAATTCTTATCTAATAAACTATTTTTTGAAGTTCTAGTTTTCCCGTCTTTTAAAGCGTAGCTGTCAAGTATCTTGTAATTACGTCTTAAACGATTGTTTATGTTGCGAATAAGGTTTTTACTATCCGAATTAAATTTGTTATGGTATGCATTTCGGCATCCATCAGAACAATACTTTTTGTCTACTCGGCCAGTTATTTCTGTGCCACATTCTAGGCATTTTTTCTTCAAAACTCAGCTTTTTTATAATTAAAGACGATTTCTTCAACTTCTCCACTATCTTGATGAATAAGGCCATAGATATTAATTTCATTTGAGCTTATTTTTTCAAATGTAAAACCATCAAAGTAAAGGCGATTTTTGGCTACTTTAATTAATTTAAATTGTTGTACTTCGTCTTTTTCTTCCCATCCTTTTAAATCGCCATGAAAATGTTTCAATTCAAAAACTAATGTCTCTTCAATTTGGCGAATATGCCCTAATTCATAAAATTGAACTACGCCATCAGCAACTAATTTAAATGAAAACATCATAGTTCCCCCCATGGGAGGGCTCCATATTTCCTCTGTTTTGCCCCCAAAAGCTTCACCTTTCCAATGACCTTCCATCCATGAAATTTCTGAAATATTGGCATCAGGTGATTGATCCCCATCATTAAATGAAAGTGTGTTTTGGGCATTTGTAGTGATGCTAAATAGGAATAAAAGTGAAAAAATATATTTCATTGTATTGTTCAATGTGAAGAACAAGGTACAAAATATCCGTTTGCAAACGGATTAAAGGATTATTTCATCACTTTTTTCAGGACAATTGTGTATTAAAAAATTTTAGGTTGTAAGCCGTTTTTTCTATGCTTACTTTTAATTTTAAATCTATTATTGACTCTTCTGATTTTTAAAAATTCAATAAAAATAATGCGAAAAGTATATTTAATTACCATTATCATAACTGCAATGTTTAATACATATGCACAAGTGCAAGATAAAGTAGTGTTGGAGATTCTTTCTGATGAATATTGGTGGGGAGGGCTCAGTGCTATTGGTCATAATACTCCTTATAACGCAAGTACTGTAGTAAGTCATAATCTTTGGGGCGATAATAGGGGAAATCAAGCACAACCCTTATTATTATCTAGTAAAGGCAGATACATTTGGAGTGAGTCTCCGATAACGTATTCTTTTAAAAGTGGACAAATAATAGTAACTACAAAAGATGGCGAAATAGAATTTGGTTCAGCTGGCAAAAATTTACGTGATGCTTATAATTATTCAGTCACGAATTTTTTTCCACCTAATGGAAAAATCCCGGATGAGTTATTATTTACTAAACCACAGTACAATACTTGGATAGAGCTTACCTATAACCAAAATGAAGTTGATATTTTAAATTACGCACAATCAATAATCGATCAAGGATATCCTCCTGGGGTATTAATGATTGATGATAACTGGCAGGAAAGTTATGGCACTTGGGAGTTTTCTTCACGAAGATTTAAAGATCCGAAAGGGATGATGAATAAGTTACATGATATGGGCTTTAAGGTGATGTTATGGGTGTGTCCTTTTGTAAGTGCTGATACCGAGAATTTTAGACATTTGGCTAAAGAAGGTATGTTATTACTTGATGGGGATAAAACGCAAGAAGTACTTTGGGCTAACACAAAAAATAAGGCAGCAATTATTCGTTGGTGGAATGGAGCAAGTGCTTGTTTAGACTTAAGTAATCCAAAATCTCAAGATTGGTTTGAAAAAAGGCTAAAATATTTAATGGATGAATATGGTGTAGATGGTTTTAAATTTGATGCTGGAGATGCTGATTTCTATACGGGTGATATAGTTTCTTTTGTGCCTGAGACGAACCCTAATGATCATACTACGTATTTCGCAAAATTGGGATTACAATTTCCTTTAAATGAATATCGCGCATCATGGAAAATGGCTGGTTTGCCATTGGCTCAACGATTAAGAGATAAAAACCATAATTGGAATGACCTAGGAAAACTTATTCCAGATTTAATGTCTCAAAGTATTATGGGGTATGCTTATACATGTCCTGATATGATTGGAGGAGGAGAATATCAATCATTTGAAAATTCTACTACTATAGATGAGGAGTTGGTAGTGCGTTCTGCTCAGGTTCATGCATTAATGCCCATGATGCAATTTTCCGTAGCACCATGGAGGGTATTGTCCGAAGAAAATAATAAACTATGTTTAGAAGCAGCGGAATTACATGCTAAAATGGGTAATCTATTTTTAGATTTGGCCAAAGAAGCTTCAAAGACGGGTGAGCCAATAGTAAAGCCTATGAGTTTAGTATATCCAAATAGTGGGTACGAAACTATTAAAGACCAATTTATGCTTGGCGATAATATTTTAGTTACCCCAGTAATTGAAAAAGGGCAGCGAAAACGAAATGTGATATTGCCAAAGGGTAAATGGCTATCTGAGAACGGTAAAGTTTTTAGAGGAGGGTGCAGCATTAAGATTGATGTTCCTTTGAGTCGTTTAGCTTACTTTACAAAAAAGTAATATTATTGAATAGTTCAGTAGAATTATTGCCTTAATAGCTGTCTTAAACTTTTTTTTACATCATTATTACTACAATATAATTATTATTCAACAAGAGTATTTATAAAACTCTTTATTTCATAATTTTTGACCTTAAGCGCATAAGTATCTGATAATCAATAACTTTAATTAGTGTTGTTGATTTTTTCAGTACGTGTAATGTTAAATATTACATAAAATAGTACCTTTTTATGCATAGTACTGTAACAAAACTAAACATTCCTCGTCTATCTAGTATAAACAAATTATAAACAACGAATTATAATAATATTAAAGACTAGAAATTATGAAAGCAACAAGTATCAGAACAGCAACAGAATCAAAGACAGGACAGTACTTTTCATCTTTTGGAAATAGCAAAAGAGCACAATGGGCACAGTACAGAAATTTCAATCGCTAATCACGATTATTAAACAACTAGTAACAATATAAAAACAAAAATTATGAAAGCATCAATCACAAAAACAGCAACAGAATCTAAAAGCGGACAGTATTTCTCAACTTTTAGTAATAGTAGAAGAGCTCAATGGGCTTCTTATAGAAACTTTAACCGCTAATCACGGTATTTAATTTTACATCAATCATTAAATATAACATCATGAAAATTTTCATCAATCAATCACCAATTGAATCTAGAAAGTTTACTTTCTACAACCAATTAAAAAACAACAAAAAAATTCGATGGGCAGAATCGAGACAGTATCTCAATTAAGATTTCAGCCATATTGTATTAAAAAAAGGGGAATAGACTTTTTACAAGTCTATTCCCTTTTTTTACTAAATATAATTTAGAATTAAATGTGATTGTTGTAATGAAATATGGTTTACAATAATTAAAAGATATAGCTATAAAATTAATTTCATGAAAATTTCATGAGTGCCATTGTCAATATTGCTTACTGAACTTTCAATCGCCATTTCATATGCATAACCTATATCCATCCAACCTGTTTTAAATAAAAATATACCACTAATACTCTCATTTAGTCTGTAGGCAGCTCCAAGACCAAATCTTTCATGAAACTCTACTACTGTGGTAAGGTCTAATGAGATAGGAGATGCTTCAACATATCTAAGCATTGCAGTTGGTTTTAATACTACATTTTTATTTAAAAAGACATCATATCCACCAGCTAAATAGACATGAGTTTTATCGATACCTAATCTGGCCTGTCCATCGTTTTGTTGCAAACGCTCTGGATTTAAAATTTTTGGAATCGAAAGGGATACAAAATATTTTTCATTCTTTAGATATATTCCAGCTCCGAAATTGGGATTAAAACGACCATCAATATTCATTAAAGAAAAATCTTGTTGAATACCATAAGTTGTAAGACCATCTGTGTTTATATCATAAGAAGTAAATCCTCCTTTTAGGCCAAAATATAGATTGTAATCATCATTTAGCTTCAACTTGTAAGAGAAGTCTATTGAAACCGATGTTTGATTTTCAATAAAAGTTTTGTCATTTATTACGGAAAGACCGAGTCCTACGTTATTGCGAATTGGAGTAGAAAATATAGCACTTTGCGTTTCTGGGGCACCTTGTACTCCAGCCCACTGGCTTCGAACATTAAGACCAATTTCTATATTTTCTTCTGCACCCGCGAATGCAGGATTAATTAAGTTCATATTAAATCGGTAGAACGTAAAGTTTGGGTCTTGTTGAGCAGAGAGGCTATTTACTGAAATAATCAGTAATAAGAACAGTATGGTTTTTATGTTATTGATTTTCATTTATATTGTATAAGTATTAATAATTGATGAACAACCATCCGCGGATAGGGGCTATACCATTACCGAGATTAATAACGTAGAGATAAGACCCCGCTGGCAATATTTTGGAATTAGCGGCGTAGTTACCTCGCCAGTCATTGCGATATCCAATAGCCGCAAAAACTTCGTGTCCCCATCGATTAAATACAGTTACTTTTGAATTAGGATAATTTTCTATTCCTGGTATAACCCAGGTGTCATTAACTCCATCGCCATTTGGAGTGTAGGCCTCTGCGGGTATCAACAATGGTTCCGTTTTTTCCGTGTTGCTTTCATCGTCGTCATCGATTCCATTATTGTCATCATCCATATCTGCATTATCGCCTATACCGTCACCATCAGTATCGACACTTTCGTTCGAATCGTTGGGGAACGCATCTTCGATATCGGGGGTTCCATCACCATCATCATCTTCGTCCTCATTATTACCTATTCCATCACCATCAATATCTGTAGTTTCATTTACGTCTAATGGGAAGTCATCTTCCGAATCTGGAGTACCATCGTTATCGTCATCATTATCAGCATTATTACCCGCACCGTCACCATCGGAATCTGTATCTTCATTTGGGTTATTAGGAAAATCATCCACACCATCTGGAATACCATCTCCATCAGTGTCTGCATTACTTTCATCAAAATCTTGTATGCTAACTGTCCATGAAACACTGTCCGTATTGCCATCATCATCAGTCGCTGTGATAGTAATTTCGTAAGTGTTATCGTTATTATTATCCTCAGGAATTTCAAAATCTCGTGCTGCCATGGTTACAACTCCAGTCGACGTGTTTATTGTAAAGTTCATTTCATCTAAACCACCCAATGAATAGGTCACGTTGCCGATAGGGTCTCCTGTGATGTTTGGCGTTGCGCTGTTATAGATTAAATTCTCATTGACGTTGGAATCGGCGATTTCATCAATAGAAAAAATAGTTATTTCTATTACATCCAGTAAGGTAATAGTCCAATTTTCTGAAGCACTGTTGCCGTCTTCATCCGAAGCTGTAATGTTCACTTCATATATGTTGTCTTCATATACATCATCTGGATTTTCGAAACTGCGTAAAGGCATAAACACTTGTCCGGTTGTAGTATCTAATGAAAAAATAGCAGCATCAGCTCCACCAATATCGTAAGTAACTTCACCAATCGGAGCCCCATTTATTACGGGTATAGGCCCAGTATATGGGGTTTCTTCATCAATTGTTGAATTTGCAATAGTTTCAATAGTAAAGCTTGCTTGTTCTGTAACATCTATTATGCTAACATCCCAAGAAAGTAAAGCTGTATTTCCATCAGCATCCGTTGCAACAATGCTTGCTAAATAAATACTATTGGTGTTTGAGTCCGTTGGAATCTCAAAATCTTTTGCTACCATAGATACGACTCCCGTAGATGAATCAATGGAGAAATCGTCTGAATCGATACCTGCTAGAGTATATGTAATTTCTCCTACAGGTGCATCACCGGACAAACTCGGAATCACGCTCGTATAATTGGTATTTTCGTTAACTTCTAAATCGGCTATAACATCAATAGTGAAGCTTGCCGCTTCAGTTACATCGGTCACACTTACATCCCAAGAAAATGCTGCGGTATTTCCGTCGGAATCTGTTGCAACAATACTTGCCAAATAAATACTGTTGGTGTTCGAGTCAGTTGGATTCTCAAAATCTTTTGCTACCATGGATACTACACCCGTAGATGTATCTATAGAAAAATCGTCTGAATCGATGCCTGTGAAGGAATAAACAATGTCCCCTACAGGAGTATCACCAGATATGTTTGGTACTACGCCAGTATAGGCTAAATTCTCACTTACATTCACATCTGCTATCGCATCGATGGTGAAATTGGCAATTTCCGTAACATCAGCCACGGTAACAGTCCATGCTTCGCTGTCGGTATTGCTTTCATCATCCGATGCGATAATAGTCACTTCGTATACATTATTGGAATTTACATTCTCGGGAACTTCAAAATTCCTTGCAACCATTGAGACTATACCCGTTGTACTGTCTATTGTGAATTCAGAAGCATCAGCTCCACCTAAAGTATAGGTAATGTCCCCTATTGGTGTATCTCCAGATAGGCTAGGTGTTACACCAGTATAGGCTACATTTTCATTTAAGTTGGTATTTGTTATCTCATCTATTGTAAAATTCGCATCATCATTTATTAAGGTAATTGCAAGCGTTTGATTGGCTAGCAAATCAAAATTATTATCACTTGATGCATCGTTGATACTAACGGTTACCGTTGCAGTGTGATCAGCAACAACAGCGTCATCTACACCGGTCACAGTAATCGTTTGAGCGGTATTCCAATCAGTGTTTGTGAAAGTAAGTTGTGCTGAGCTTATGATTGCTTCATTCACATCATCAGATGAAATATCAAAAACGACATCAGTTGTTGGCTGACTGCCAAGTATTACGGTAAAAGTACTTGTTCCTCCATCCTCAGCCATTGTCAAGATGGTTTCGCTCACCGTAAAGGCGGCTATATTTTCAACAGTAACTGACCTAGTGGTTGTCTGACCACAAAGTGCGTAACTTATGTCTACCGATCCTTCTGCTACACCCAATACAAGACCAGATTGATTTACGGTTGCAATACTCGTATTATTACTGGACCAGACACCTCCACTTTCAAGATGGGCGAGCTGAATCTGAGCTCCTATGGAGACTGAATTGTTTCCTGAAATTTGCGGAAAATACCCTTGCACCCAGTTGCTATTACTTGCTGTTAAGGCCATATTAAGAAGTGTACCATTATTTGCTAATGGACTATTGTCTGCTAAAGTTGTTAACCCTGTATTAGTTCCATTTGCTATGCCTTCGTTAAAATTATAGTATCCCGTTAAACCCGCCTCTGTACCTATCAATGCAGTATCAATATTATTATTAATCTCAGTGGTAGTTCTAGCCAAATTCCAAAAACGGAGTTCATCTATTTTACCTGCAAAATAATTGTCGATAAATCCTATTTGATAGGGGCCGGTTATATTTATTGCTGCTGGTGCAGGATAATTAAAAGCCTCTTCACCATTAATGAATACCGTAAACGTCAGACCATCTTTTACTAATGCAATATGGGTCCAGACATTCTGTAATACCCTAGCCTCAGCGTCAAAAGCAGCGAACCGTGTTAAATCAGAATCGGCATAAGCATCTATATGAATTTTACCATCTTTAATATAGAAGGATGGATTTCGTGTGATGGCGGCGCCATCTTGCCTTCCAAATATAGCATGCCAGTTACCGTCATAATTAGAATTATCGGGTAGTATCCATGCTTCTATAGTAAATTCGGTTGTTCCATCTTGAATATTTAACCCAGAAAGATTTACATAATCATCTACCCCATCAAAATGAAGTGAATTATTGGTGCTGGCTGTTACTGCAATAGACTCCGCAACAGTACCAGAGTTTACTGATATGTTTCCTGAGAATCTGCCATTTTGCGCACTGGCAACACGCATATAAATTTTTGTATTTGCGATGGTATTTGTAGAAGGTGCTAACGTAACACTTGTAGCAAACCCTGCGCTAGAACTAGTTGAAGAAATTTCAAAACCAGTAGGTGCGGTAATGACCAAATCTTGGTACGCATTACTTGCCGATACATTAAAATTGACAGAAGCAGATGCTTCTCCGCCACAGTAAATAATTTCATCCAACTCAGTAACTGAAGTTATAATACTAGTTTTTGAGGTAAACGTAAATCCAGTGTCCGTTGCGGTGCCACCTGCCGTTGTTACAGCAATAGCCCCAGTTGCTCCGTATGCGAGTATAGCGGTTATTTGGGTAGCGGAATCTACTGTATAGGAAGCTGCATCTTCACCACCAAAAGTAACTTGTGTTGCTCCTTCAAAATTAGTCCCGGTAATAACAATAGTATCTTCTTCACCCCCTTCAGTAGGGGTAAAGGAATCTATGGTAGGTTCTGGTATAGCTGTAACAGCTGCTATCTCAAGAGCGGTCAAAGCTTTGTCCATAATAACAAAGTTGTCTATACATCCATTAAAGAATTCCCAATCCGTTGTACCAATATTATATCCGTTTGTCTGGGAATAGCCCAACTGATTGTAAGCCATATCTAAATGGTTTACTGTTGGCCCCGTAGTGCTAGCCTCTAGGGCTCCATCCAAATATATGGAAACAGTGTTACTGCTGGCTGTTAAAACCACTTGGTGCCAGTTACTATCATTGACAGGGTTTGTTGATTCTGCCGATAACGAATTACTGGCTGAAGTCCACAGTGTACCACGTAACTTACCATCGGATTTTATTAAAATAATGGGTATGTAATTCGTAGGGTTGGAACCGATTGGTTGATTCTGATAGCCTAAAATAGCCCCGGTACTTGTCGTTTTAAAACGTAATGAAATGGTGAATTCAGAAAGACTTCTAATTAAATTATCCGGTAGTTTTACATAGCCAGGTCCGTTATCAAAACAAATAGCTTGGCCCTGTGCCCCAGTTTGATAGGTTATCGTATTTATTTCCGTACCATCGTGATTATTATCGGTCGAATCAAGAGCATCATTTTCAAAATCATATTGCGCTACCTTATAAATAAAACCTACTTCACTATCATTTCCCGCAGGGTTGGTTACCGTAATCGATCCAGAAGCACCTATACCAATAGTTGCGGTAATCTCGATATCCGAGACTACAGTAAAACTCGATGCATTAGTTGCACCAATAGCTACCGAAGTGGTACCTGTAAAACCTGTGCCTGTAATAGTCACCTCCGCACCGTTGCCAGCAAAATTGGGGGTGAAACTAGTGATGGTTGGTGCAATAATAGCTGTTTTCGCCAAGGTAAAATATTCGCCATCTGCAAGGGTTATATTAGCGATTTCTCCATCAGCATTTAATGTTCCCACAGTTGTTATATCCGCTGAAAAATCCCCATCTACATCACTTACCAAACTCCAAGTATCATCAAAGCCTGTAAATTTTAGGTTTACATTTTGGGTGAAATTGGTAGTCTTATCCACTTTCCATTCTCTGATAACTCGAGTATTGAATTCGTTATTATCAATTTCTGTTGTTTGGGTTGTGGAGGCTCCAGCATTATTGGCCACCATTAAAAATTGTTTGTCATTGGTATGGGTGGTGGTACGCCCAGCATCATTGTTAGCTGAAGTGAAATTTGCATTCAAGGCTATGGTCAATATAGCACCTGAATTCACGGAATTGGAAACTTTTTGATCCAGACCAGAAGCATCATCCCTGCCAATACCAAAAATATCACTTGTGTACCCAATGTTCTCAGATGCTTCCCACAAAGTGGTGGTGCCGTCAGATGCTATATAATCGGTGGGTGCTGCTTGGTCAAGGGTTATTCCGTGTTTAAGAGCAAGATAGGACTCAACAAGTTTTTGCTCTGTGGTATTAAGAGCCTCATTGAAAACAATTATCTCTGCTATTTGACCGTCGTATGAATATTGACCCATGTTTTCAGTTGCCCCTACCCACAAGTCGTTACCAGTGTTAATATTACCAGTATTATAAACTGTATTGCCAGAAGAAACTCCATTTTTCACATGATTTCCACTAGTGTCGTCAAGGATGTAACCATGAATATAGTTTTGATTCAAGTTATCGGTAAAACCGCTAATAATATCATTGTTTTTATTGGATTGAAACCAGCCATTGGCATATCGCCAACTTCCAAAACCGTCTTCTTCCCCTATTACATAATTATCAGGAGACGTCTGATCGACATTCCCCACATAGTAGATTGAAATCTTATTGGTTAGATTTAGGTTTTGTGAACCAAAATTTAAATAGTCAAAGTCTGGGTCTGACGCCCCATAGGGATTTCCTTGGAAGTCAATACTGGGATGAAAATTAATATCATTAGCGATGTAAGCTGGGCGATTATTCGCGCTGGACTGAATTCCAGTTAAAGCATTTGGTGATTGGTCAATCCAGCTACTCACCCCGGATGAATTTGTAACACCTGCATCCGCTTTTAACCAAATAGTAAGGTCGGCCAATTGACCCCCGGGTGCCGTCTGTAATTTTGCCAGAGTTAAATATTCCCCATCAGCTAGAGAAATCCCTGTTATTTCACCATTGGCATTCAATGACCCCAAAGATGTTACCCCTGAAGAGAAATCGCCATCACTATCTTTTATTATGGACCAGGTCTCATCAAACCCGGCAAACTTTAAATTGATATTTTGACTGAAATTTGCTGTTTTCTCTACTTTCCATTCTCTGATAACTCGAGTATTGAATTGGTTATTATCAATTTCTGTAGTTTGCGTTGTTGTGGCTCCAGCATCATTGGCCACCATTAAAAATTGTTTATCAGTTGTATGTATTGTTGTTCTTGCCGCGTCAGTATTTGCCGCTGTAAAATTAGCATCCAGGGCCAAAGTAAGAATAGTATCATCGTCTACAGATTTCGAAACTTTTTGATCCAGACCAGAAACATCATCCCTACCAATACCAAAAATATCATTATCATAACCTGTATTCTCAGAGGCGTCCCAAATAATGCTTGCATCCGAAGCTACATAATCGGTTGCTAATGTTTGGTCTAAAGAGATCCCATATTTAAGTGCTAAATATGAGTTTACACGTTGTTTTTCTACCGTGCTCAAAGTACTGGAATACACGATGGATTCAGTTATCAATCCATCTAAAACCCTTGTATCATCAGCAAATGGACTGCCAATGCCTAAATAGGAATTTGCCCCGTTCATGGTTATAGTTGAACCAAAAGTTTCTTCTTTGTTATTGACCGAAAGTTGCAAGTTCGGAACATTGTGTGTGAACGCTGTACCTAATATAATTGGTCTTCCGTACTCAACCGCTTCACTATATGTAGCCCCTCCACCATCATTCCTATCCCATAGTGCAACATTGTTTTCGTCAATACCAAAAGACGGTTGCTGACCTACGGTAAGTATTGCCGAAAAATCCATAAAAGGTTGAGTAAGTACATTCGAGTTATCTTTTACCCCCACTGAAAAAGCCGTTACTGCGCCTCTGGGAATAATTTGTGCAACAGAGTTCATCTCGTCCGTTGCAGCGGTTGAAAATTCTAAGGAAGGATTAAAATTTATGCTCCGCGACAAGCTGTAACTTGGGCCGCCCTCACCATCATCGGTAAATTGGTTTCCAAAAGCATCGGTCCAAGAAGTAACTGAGGATCCATCAGTAGTATTAGAGAGTCCGGAATCTGTTTTTAACCAAACAGTCAAATTGTTTAGAACACCTCCGGGTGCTTTTTGAAATTTAGCCAAAGTAAATGTAGTAGCATCAACTATTGGAGTGTTAGTCGTAAACTCACCATTTGAATTTAATGCTCCAATAGTGGTTACCCCTGTTGAAAAATCTCCATCTGCAGTGGCGATAATCGACCAGCTTTCATCATAACCATCAAATTTGAGACTTATATTTTGTGAGAAATTGGCTGTCTTATCGACTTTCCATTCGCGGGCGATACGAGTGTTGAATCCGCTAGAGACCTCTAATTCTGTAAACTGATTTGTTTTAGCACCGCCGTTATGAGCGACAACTAAAAATTGTTTATCGTTGGTGTGTGTTGTGGTACGCCCTGCATCATCATTAGTTGCAGTGAAATTAGCATCCAAGGCTACATTTAATATTGAACCTAAATTCACAGATTTGGAAATTTTTTGGTTTAAGCCGGAATCGTCGTCACGACCAATACCAATAATGGCGTTATCATAGCCATTGTTGTCAGCGGATGTCCAAATTTTGGTTATTCCATCGGACGCTATATAGTCGGTTGCTAATGTTTGATCTAATGTTAGGCCGTACTTAAGAGCAAGATAAGATTGTACTTGTTGTTGTTCAGTGTTAGATAATTTACGATTGTACATTAATACTTCGCCAATAATACCTTCTAGGTGGTTGTCACCGTCTTGAGCCTCGGCATTGTCCGCATCTAGTCCTATTAGTAAAGCTCCATTCCCTGGCAGGGTTGTCATGCCAATATCCGTTATAACCACTTTGTCATTTACATAGAGTTCGGTTGAACTTGCATCGGATGTAACGCTAAACAAATAAGGCAAATCATCATCCAATACGGAATTGGTAACCGATATTTCATTCGGTCCATCTAGAGAGAGATGTATACCGTATCCTTGTGGAAAGGCAAAGTGTGCCATATCATTAGCACCATCTGCACCATAGTGCCATACTGTATTAGTGGTAGAAGTATTATCTGCTATAACTTGTTGTATAGAGAATATAGTGACTTCGGAAAAGTCGAAATCGGCAGCGTTTACTACAGTTGCAAGACCGTTATCTATCCCGTCAAATACTATTCCTGGGTTAAAGTTAAGAGCATTTACAGCTAAATTTGGAGCTGAATCGGGGTCTGGTCCTTGTACTAAATTGGCATTTAAGGCAAGGTTGTTATTTGATTGGTCAAGCCATTCCGCATTGGTTGAACTGTTATAGTTGAAACCGGTGCCTGCTTTTAACCAAAGCTCAAGATTGGTAGAAACACCACCCGGTGATTCTTGTGCCAAAAGCGACTGTAGACAGCCGAAAAGTAATATAAAAAAGATTTTTTTTAAGAAATAACTGTTTTTCGGAAATCTGGAGTTGGTATTCATATGCCCCATTAAAAATTAGATTGAATAATAAAGTAGGAGCGAAGATTAAAAAAATTGTAGTATTATTCTTATTTATGTTGTAGGCTTAGGTGGAAAAGTTGTAAAATAATCGATAAACGGCATTAAAAATACGATGACTTGTAAATTTATGCTATTATTAAACATTCCATTTTAGTTGCATAGAGTTCTGAATAGTATTATTTATTCATTTTTTTCGATTGTTTAACTTTAGGGGTTCGCTAGAAAATATGCTTGACTATAGAGTGTAAATGGCCTTTTGGCTAGTAAATGTAACGCATAGTAATTTATAAGAACTACCGTTTATAGCTATAAAATTACATCCTATACAGAATAACTAACGGTACGTAAGAAAATAATTATTTCCCTTGGTTTTTCGCTTACCTTAATTAATCTTTATAGGCTTTTAAGTATTAGCACTTAGCCTTTTTTAATTTTTTATTGTTTTTGTATGATGGTTAAAACCGCTAATAACAGAATACAATCAATCGATATGTTACGAGGTTTGGTAATGGTAATCATGGCCTTGGATCATGTTCGCGATTATTTTCATTTCGATGCTTTTCTTTTTGACCCAACCGATTTAACGCAAACAAATGCGGCATTATTCATTACTCGATTTATAACACATTATTGTGCACCTGTATTCGTGTTTATAGCAGGTACTTCAGCTTTTTTTGTAGGTCAGCGAAAGGGTTTAAAATCATTATCTAGTTGGTTATTAAAGAGAGGTTTTTGGTTGATACTATTGGAATTAACCTTAATAAAATTTGGGTGGCTTTTTACATTTGATATAACCTATATCCTACTGCAAGTTATTTGGATTCTTGGTTTGTCTATGATAGTTCTTGCAGGGTTAATTCACCTTCCTAAAAGAACTGTACTTATAGTTTCTGCATTAGTTATAATAGGGCATAATGCCTTCGATTCTTTTGTGCCAACTGGTGATTTTAGTTCTGGAGTATGGGCTTTTATACACGAGTTTAAATTATTAGCCTATGGAGATATTCGAATTTTTATAGCGTATCCCGTGATTCCTTGGGTATTTGTAATGCCTTTAGGTTATTATTTTGGAGAATTTTATAAAACAACTTTTGATAGTAAAGTTAGATCTAAAATATTATTGCAAATTGGTGTAGGTGTTATTGTTGCTTTTTTTATTCTTCGAATTATGAACCTTTATGGAGATCCATTTGAATGGGAAACACAAGATACATGGAGTTATACTTTAATGTCTTTTTTTAATCTCACCAAATATCCACCTTCATTATTATTTTTATTAATAACTCTTGGTCCATCAATTATACTGCTAGCTTTTGCAGAAAAATGGAGGGGTTGGCTTTTTGATAAATTAGTAACTATCGGTCAAGTTCCTATGTTCTTTTACATTATTCATATTTACGTTATTCATTTTTTGGCGCTCATTGCTGCAGTTTTAACTGGGTTTGACGGATCTAACATGTACATTGATTTATGGGTTACTATGCAGCCTGGTTTACGAGGGTACGGTTTTAATTTAGGTATAGTATATATCATCTGGATTTCCTTAATTATCGGTCTTTATCCTATCTGTTCTTGGTATAACACGTATAAAACCAACAATAGAGATAAGTGGTGGTTGCGTTATTTTTAAATAGTTATTGTAAATCCTTTCACTTAACTACAATATCATATTTGCGTAGTAGACCTATTAATTCATCTTTAGGAAAAACTGCTTTTTTAATGCGATTAATTTCTGGGTCAATATTAAAATTTAAAGCTGATTTAAAATTCGCTTTTTCAATATTTGTTTGTTGAAAAATGGCACCTTCTAAATTACTATTATCAAAATTTGCTTCTATTAGTTTAGCTTCTGTAAAATCGACTTGACACATTTTACAATCAATAAATTGCTGTCTGTTTAAACTGAGTGCATAAAAAGATGAAAAATCTAAGTTGCAATCTAAAAATGAAAACGCCATTAAAAAATCATTGCATTGTTCAAATTTGAGCCCCATCATTTTACAATGTGAAAAACTTATTTCGTTAAAAGTTGTGTTGGTTATGTTGGTATTACTGAGATTGCAATCGATAAACGCGCATTCCATAAAATTTTGATTGTCCAAATAGCTACCTTCAAAATTACACCCTTCGAAGACGCAATTTTCGTATTCACCCTTTACTAAAGCGATTTGAGAATAATCTAGATTCTTAAAAGTTTTGTCAGTGATAAATGGTTTGTTCATCAAAAGGATGTTTTACTAATTTCTTTTGTCAATAACTCCAACTGGCTTTCTACCCAGTTTCCCCATGCTTAATTTTTGAATTTCTTTAAAATCACAAACTTCTATTTTAGGCGAAACACGAAGTTTGGAACGAAAACGATCTTTTATTTTCACAAGTAATTCCTCTGAAGGAGTTTTAACAGCAATCTTAATTAAGATTTCGTCCGTGCCAATAGTGTTCTTGTAAATTTCTATAACATGACTAGCCACTTCTGAAAAATCATTCAGAAGATTATCCATTGCTGGCGGATAAATGGTAGTACCCTTATACTTGATCATTTGTTTTTTACGGCCAACTAATGGACCTAATCGGGTGGTATTTCTACCACAATTACATTTTGACGTATGTGCAATTACAATATCGCCAGTTCTAAAGCGCAGTAGGGGCATAGCTTCTACGCCTAATGTAGTAATTACCAATTCGCCTTCTTGTCCATCTGGTACTTTGTTGCCAGCATCATCTAGAATTTCTGAAATAATCAATTCTGGGTGTTGATGCCCGCCTTGTTGTTCATGGCATTCCGTAAAGGCTGTACTCATTTCTGTAGAGGCATATGTTGAATACAATTCAATATTCCAAGCTTCTTTAATTTTCTTACCTAATGTATTTAAAGTAAAGTCTTGTTCTCGTAAGGCTTCACCAATACAAATGGCACCTTTAATGCCAGATGCATTTATATTGATGTTGTTTTTCTTGGCATATTCTACCAATTTTAATAGAAAGGAGGGCACAACTATTAAATAGGTAGGTTTAAATTTTTTAATGGTGTCCCACTGTAATTCAGGTATCCCTGCACCAACCCGAATAATACCGGCTTTGAGTTTTCTAGCACCTAAAAAATAAGCTAAGCCTGCCATAAATCTGCGATCTATGGTTGTTGTAAGTTGCAAAATATCATCACTACCAACACCTGCACATGCAAAAGAAATAGCTTCATTGTATGCTAACCGGTCTAAATCTTTATCGGTTAAACCAACTGTTACCGGTTCTCCTAATGTTCCTGAAGTGGTAACGAAATCGACAATTTCGTTTTTGGGTACGCAAAAGAAATCATCATTAAATTCCTGTAAATGTTCTTTGGTGCTAATTGGAATTTTAGCTAAATCATCTAAAGTTTGAATATCAGAAATATTGATATTATGGGTGCTGAATAGGTTTTGATAGTATTTAGAATTTTTATCTAAATACAATAATAACGTTCTAAGCTTTTCTTCTTGAAAGCGTTTTATTTCTGCTGTTGATGCTTTTTCAATTTCTGGAATTTCCATCATCAATTCAATCTTCTCGTTAGTTTGCGAATATAGCCTTCCACTTCTTCTTTATCGGGTACAGTGGTAATTTCTTTTGTAGCAGCTTTTATAAATGCTTCTAAAGCAAGCGTGTCGTATCCTTGGTTGTAATTGTATAAACCAATCAGATAATGTACTTCCCAAAACTCATAATTACTAGCTTCAAATTCTTGTAAAATTGATTTGTCTAAATGTGATTCAGTAGATATCGCTTTTTTTACTTTAGAATACAATTCACGATATTTTTTATAACTAGCGTAAGCTTCAGAATATAAGAATGGATCTGGATCAATATTTAATTCTGATTTCGATAAGGAAGGATTTGTTTCATTTTTACGATTGTTAGAAAATATTTCTTTTAAATCATAAGCAACAAATTCACCTAATTGATAGGGATTTGAAGAAACCCAAACCATTAGGTCTTCTGGTTTAAAAACAATGCCATGATGTGCTAATAATTGGTTTAGTGCTTTTTCGTTGCCATAGCCAATCTCTTTTTCACTCAAGCCTTTTTTATCTCGTAATATGCCGACAGCAATTTCAGGCGTTATTTTTGGTTGCTCATCCAATAGCTCTTCCATTCGTTCGAAACGATACTGTGAATGGCTTTCTAAAATATGCGCTTTATTATTTTTGTCATTAGCGTAAGCTGCACTTTGAAAGTGGTTTGAACAAATTAATTGATTTGTGTTTTCAACTTCATATACGCCAAAATTCTTCGGTGATACTTCAATAATAGCAGCTTTTTTGTCTTTAGCACTACCAATAAAAATTGACTCAGAAACAAATACTTCTCGAGTTTTTGCAATAGCAATAGCCTCTTCTATTGTAGAGGCGTATTGCAATATTTCACGCGTTACCAAAGATATTGGTGTTTTTGCAATTAATGGAAAATCTGATTTTCCAGCATTAATTGTTACTGTTAAACCTTGGTCGTTCATGCCAGAAAGCACTCCAATAAATCCACCCCAAGTAACCGACATAAAATTATATCCATCATCGGGTTTTACAAAAGCGATAATTTTATTTTTTGAAAATTCATCGCCAACATAAAAATCAAAATTACGACCAATAATCATTTTTCCATCATCTGTGTGTTCTCCCCATGCGGCAAAAGAAGAGCAGCCAACGAGCGCTAAATCTTGTAAGGCATGACCGATATCGTGTGCTCCATGAAAGTACATTACACGTTGATACGGTTTTGCTATATAGTCTAAATCTTGCTTTGCACTTTTTGAAATACCATAGATTTCCGCTTTGAATTTCTCATCTATATTTAGATACATCTTTCGATTAAACCAGGCTAAGAATTTGCGAAGAAAATTTTGTTTTCCCTCCGAAGGTACTAACTCATCAATTTTATTTACAAATATTTCTTCTTGGTAATTAAAGAGTTCTTTAGTGAGAATTCCTGTTTTTAAACCAAGCTCGTAAGGATTTCCATTTACTAAGAGTTCCCACTGGCTTTGCTTGTTTTTAGTTAAAAAATCAGTTCCTATGACAAAAGTGGAATCGTTAAGTTTTTTGCGTTTTGCAATTGCCGTTACGTAAGATGATACATCTGGTGATTCGAGTAATGATTTTTTCACACCACAAGAATTAAAAAACAGCATAATTCCAACGCAAAGAAATGCACTTTTAGAAATTAAATTTATGTGTGCTATTATTTTCATTTTTTAGTGCGCTGTATAATTTTGTCAATTAGATATTCGCCTCCTAAAATTTCGGAACAGGTAACTACTCCACTTATAGTAACTCCTAAAATTCCATGCATATTTAAACTTTGACCTGTAAAATAAAGATTGTCAATTTTTGTTCTGGGTGAAATAAATGAGAGTAGAGGGTCTTTGACGTCTTTTACATATCCATACATGGATCCTCGCGTACTTCCAATATAGTCGCGATATGAGAGTGGGGTGGAAGTGTGAATAGATTGAATACACTCACGAATATTTGGAAACTTCTTTTCAAGTGTTTTTAAAAATGCTTCGGCTTTTCCGTCTTTGAAATTTTCGTAGTCTTGCCCGCGATTACTTTTTTGAGCTACAGTATTGAATGTATTTTCCCATTGCTCTACTTCATCATACCGCATGTATGTGATAGCAGTTAGTTGATCACCCCACTCATCTTGATTTTTACGTACCCCCATGGAGACCATATAAGTTTCTGGCCAGGTTTCTTGATTGTATTCATGACCTTTCCAAACTTTACTAAAATCATTAAAATGGTAATAATTTTTATTGATGTATTTAAAAGATTTTGGTTTAAGTACGATGTGAATACTAAAGGCTGAAACTGTACTTTCTAAATTCTGAATTCGTGAGTTGTATGATTTTCTAAAATGTTCTGCTCCAATCATTTTAAGAGTAACCTTGGGCTCTATATTCGAAATGTATTTATCGCCTGTAATTATTTGACCATTAGCTGTGACTACTGAGGTAATCTTCTTGTCAGTACAATGTATATCAACTACTTCTTGATGATTATATACTTCACCGCCATTTTCTTTAAATCGCTTAACTAGTAATTTTGTAATCTGGCTACCCCCATCAGCACACCGGTACGAGCTTTGTATGTATGAATTTATAGAGAGGGCATGAACGTATATTGGAGTTTTTTCTGCTATACCAGCATAAAGTAAATTGGATCCAGCTAAAACAGCTCTAAGTTTTTCATTTTGAGTTATTGAATCGATATAATCCTTAGCTGGTTGCTCAAAAAGTTCAGGGTCATTGCCATAAGGTTTGCCGGCTTCTAAATTGTAGAGTGGAAATTTTTGACAAATCTCTTGTAATTTATCACAGTATGCCTCAATAGATTTTTCTTCTTCAGGAAAATATTCTACCAACTGTCTTTTAAAATTATCGTAGCCTTGCCCATGGGGATATTCATTCTCGTCATTATCGAACGTGACAATGTCATAGGCGTCTTCATCAAGTTTTTTTAGTTCTAGTCCATCAAGAATGTCTAAGTAATCAAAATAACGATAAAGATTTTGTCCTTTTGACAAACCACCAACATAATGCACACCGGTATCAAAAATGGTTCGGTCTCTAACAAATGTTTGAAGGTTGCCGCCAAATTGGTTGTTCTTTTCTAAGACACAAACAGTTTTACCTTCGCGCGCCATTATATTAGCAGCTACAAGTCCACCCATTCCACTGCCGATGATTACAATATCGTAATGTGATTTTATCTTTGCCAAATTGCTAGTGCTTTTTCTTGATGGATGCGTTTAAACCCTAATTCTGAAATAGTTTTTTCTTGAAAATCGTTGGTTTCATTTAATAAAATGAAGTTAGCGATTTCATTACTTATTTTAGATAGAATAAAATCTAAATCACATTTCTCAGAGTTTAAAATAAGTGTCTCAGATTTTTGAGAAAGTACACTTTCTATGGTGTCAAAGATTGTAATTCTATTTCTAGATTGACTAGTAAAAGAATTTTCAACTAGTTTTTGAATTGCCATTGATGAATGGTAACAGTTTAATATGCGATCAGCAGAATCCATAGAAAGTAAAATTGACAATTGCCCGAAATCATCAGCAATATTCACTATAGTTGTCTTTTTAGGAATGAAATCAATTATCTTTTTGTAGTTAATCTTATGTGCTATAAAATCTTCTTTTACTGCTTTATAGATGTCATTTCCTTTATAGCGATATTCCGACAATAGGTCCTTTTGAAAGTACGATTCATCCTCAATTTCATCTCTAAACTTTTGAAATTCATTTCTAAAATGACTTCCTATTTGTTTGGTTCGTTGGCGGTCATTTTCGCCAAAGGAGTTGTCCTTATAAAGTATTCTATTTAAGATTTTTACACTTATACTACCATCTCGTATTACTATACTTCCTTTGGGTTGAACTTCAGAATTACCATGAATAAGAACAGGTACAATATCTAGTTTTAATTGATCTGCGAGATAGAATGCACCTTTGTGCCAGCGTCTAATCTTGTTAGTTTCAGACCGAGTGCCTTCAGGGAAAGCCATTAACGAATACCCTTGGTCAATCTTCTTTTGTAAATGTGATACACTTTTTTCAATGCCTTCAGAAACAGGGTAAAATTCTGCCAAGCGTGCTGCAAATCGGAATACGGGGGAGTTATACACCCAATCATTTACCAAGAATATTATTTTTGGATGCAGCATTCCAATGGTTAACGAATCAAGTGCAGAAGCATGGTTAGCAATAATCATCGCTGGTTTTTCAAAAGTTTCACCTGCTACATTAATAACTTTTTTCATTACAAAAGGATTACTGTATAACACCGACTTTAAAAGATTGGACATGGCTTTGTGGTACCAATTCATTTTTAATTTTTTACTAATCGGCACTATTTTTACTAGAATGGTACTTAAGAATGAAAATAACATTCCACCTAAAGCATAGTAGGTGGTAGATAAAATAGAATGTAAAAGCACTCGTAAAGAAATGGCTCTTTTTTTAGGACCACCAATAAATAGTTTAAAGAGTAGAGGTTGCAAGGTAAAAGCAATTGCAACAGCTGAAAATATACCAATTAATGAAACAGCTGAAATTGAATATAACGCTGGGTGTTTCGCGAAAATTAATACGCCTACACCCAATATGGTTGTAATTACAGAAAGAATAATAGAAGTGCGATGTGTTGGTAAAACGCGTTCTCCAGTTTTTAACTCTGCCAATAATCCATTGGTGATAAAAATGCTATAATCAACACCAAGTCCAAAAATAAAGGTGGAGATTATGATATTGAATATATTAAACTGAATAGAAAAGAGCCCCATAACACCAACAGTAACAAACCAAGTTAAGAATATTGGTAATGCTGTTACTAGGGTAAGTGAGAAACTACGGTAGTAGAAAGTTAGAATTATTAATACCACTAAAATGGAATAGCCGATAAGGCGATTGAAATCATTTTTTAAATTACCTAAAAAGGTTTCGTTAATACCCTGTCTGTCTATTACGACAGTATTTGCAGAATTTTCAAATGTTTTGTAAACCGATTTTATTTGAGCTGAATCTAATTTTACCAAAGAATTTACAGTTGTAAAGTCTGCATCGGTACTTATATAATCTTGTATTGGAATAGTGTTTAAAGCTTTAAAATCGTCAACATTCAATGTTTTAAAATCAGTTTGTAATAAACTATAAAATGTATTGAAGGTTTCCGGTTTAAAACCTAATGAGTTTCCAATATTCATTAGGTTTTGTTGCAGTGCAGTTCTTTTTTCAGTGCTCCAAAAGTTTTTCCAAAGTGCAATTTTTTTCTGTTGCGTTACTTTTGATGATACGAGTTCGCCAATTCCGCTATAATCAATAACTTGTTTTGTCTTTTTTAGTTGGACCAGTTTTTTGTTTATACCATCGTTTGTATGTAACGCATCTTCAAGAGAATTACCATAGGCAGCAATGTAAATCGATTTGGATTCTAAATTAGTGAGCGCATCTAGGCGTTTGCGAGCATCAATTATTTCCTGAGGCTCGTAATTCAGTTGGCTAATATCTTTGTTGAAAAGTACTTTAGAATAAGTGAATGCACTAATTGTCATGGCCAAGAAAACAATAGCAATCGCCCATTTGCTTTTGTGGAAATTGATAGCAGCAATTCGGTCTAAAAATGTTTTTCCACTACTATTCCCTTTTGATGTTTTATAAACCTGAGGTATAAAAAGTAGGGCAAAAAATGAAGATCCTAAAACACTAATAGCAGCAAATATTCCTAGATCTTGTAGGGCTTGTGATTTTAAAAAAAGCAAACACATAAAAGCTGATGCAGTTGTTAGACTACTCATTAAAATAGCCGGTGCAACTTCTTCATACAAACGTTTGTTAGAATTTCCGTTACGAATATGTGTTAATATATGAAGCGCATAATCTAATGTAACCCCGAGTAAAATAGAGCCTATACCCAATGAAATGGCTGAAACTTTAGTACGTATTAAATACAAAATAGCAATGGCTAATAGTCCACCGACAATTGTAGGAGTGAATAAAATTAATGGCAGCGTGAGCTTTTTGTAAAAAAGGATTAATATCAAAAGCAGGAGTGAAAGTGCTATGCCTACAGTAAATTGAATGTCTTTTTTTATTTGACGCGCATTGGCAACAGCTATTAATGCGCCTCCAAAATATTCTAATTTGGATTTTCCTTGAAAAGAAGCGTTAAGCTGGTTTTGAATGTCGTACAGTGCGTCTACAAATGGTTCGTTGTTTGCAGTGTCGCTTGATTCAAAAGTGGGACTAATAAAAAGTAAGACGTTTTTTTCGTCTTTGCTTAGAAGGAATCCATTTTTTATTTTGAAATCATCTCCAAAACTTAACTGTTGTAATTTTTTTAGTGCAATAAAAGATAATCCTAGCGGGTCTTTTAAAATAGTTTCTCTAGCGATAATGCCTGAAGGTGAAATCAGGGTTTTGTAATTTTCCTTAGTAATTGCAGCAATGCTGTCTTGTGAAAGTTTTTTAGCAATATTTGAATAATCGTTTTCGCCTAAAAATATAGGCAGATTTTCATAAACGAAATCAATTGCATCTAGAACAGCTTCATCATCAACTTTACCTTGTATATCTTTTATATACTCTGATGATGTGTTATTTAAACTATCTAAAAATTGAGATGCAAATTCGGTTAAGTCATTTACATTACCGCTGTTTTCAAGTTGTATGTTCACAATAACTTTATCAGCGAAATTGACTGACTTTAATACTTTTTGAAGTTGTCTAGAATCTTCATTTACAGGAATTAGTTTCGATATATCTTCTTCAAATTCAATTTTTGAAGCTACGAAGGTTAGTGTGCTAACCATTGTAAATAGCAACAATAGGCTTGCCCATTTGTTGGAGCGAATCAATTCATAAACAAAACAAAAGAATTTACCCATTACTTACAGCAGTTTTTTTTCGCTTAAAAAAAAGTAATGTAAAATAGCCTATAAATCCAAAAAGTGCTGCAGCTAAAGTTGCTAAAACAATACTGCCAATGATGTACGTTTTAATTTGTTTTAGAGCTCCAAAATTTTCTGTAAAATCACTCAATGCAAAATTTACTTCTTGTCCAGTTACTAAAGAGCCTGTTTGTAGTCCTAGAAATACTACAAATGGAATTAAAGGAGCTATGCTAACATTTGAAAATGCAAATGCAATCACTTTATTTAATTTTAAAATAACAGCAAGGGTAATTACTAAAACAGTTTGAAATCCCCATAAAGGTGATAGTCCTATGAAGGTGCCCAATGCAATAGATAAAGCTTTTTTTAAAGGAGTGTCGTTGCTGTGTAAAAAGTCTTCATTAAAGAAGCGTTTAAAGCCTTTTTTGCGAAACTTATGATATAAATCTCGAGGTTTTATATAGATTAAAGCTATGAGTACAAGAATCGTATTTAGTGCGAAAATGCGTAAAAAATCTTCTGTTGGGCGATAATGAGAAACTCGTTCTTTTTCATCGTAAAGTACACGAATAGGTACATTTTTTAATGTAATGCCGTGCCATGAAGATTTAACCATAGCCTCAATTTCAAACTCGAACTTGTTAGTTCTAAGTTTGATATTTTCCATGGCTTTAATTGGGTAAAGACGAAACCCAGATTGTGTGTCGGTTAATGTAGTACCTGTAGTTACCCATAGCCAAAAGTTTGAGAATTTATTGCCGAAGCTACTTTTTTTAGGCACACTTGCGTGTTCCATATTTCTGCTACCTATCAATAATATTTTTTTGTCTTTAGTAGCCGTTAATTCGTTCAAAAATATAGGGATATCTTCCGGATAATGCTGGCCGTCAGAATCGATAGTAATGGCGAATTCGTATCCCAATTCAAGTGCTTTTTTAAAACCTAGTCTTAGTGCGTTTCCTTTGCCTTTGTTCTTACTTAAGTTGATTTTAGATAATTGAGAATAATCTTTTAATAATTCTAGGGTACTGTCTGTGGCACCATCATTAATGACGATAATATTTGAAGTTTGTAATAACACACCGTCTAAAACTCTTTTTAGTGTTTTAGCATTATTATAGGTAGGCACAATAACACAGCATTTTAGCTGGACCATGTACTCATGTGTATTTTCAATATTTGTAGTAGTTGTTATATTCAATCTTTCCCCGAAATATTAGGCAAAGATACATATTCACATGCCTAAAACAATTGCTTTTCAGCTTCGTTAAAAGTCTTCGATTGTTGTACGTAGCCCTTTACAAAATCTTTTATTTCTTTTGAAGTTTCTAGAGCATAATGGTCAAGTATGTACTGTTTGTCAGTAGGAATTGCAGATTTGTATTTTAAAAATTTAGGAGAGTTTTCTTGGACCCCTAAACGTAGACATCGAATTTCAATATTGTTTGGTTCTTTTTCTATAGCTAATTCAAGCGAAGTGATTCCTTCTTTAAAATATATTTTTTTGTCTTTAACGAGTTTACTGTGTTTTGATAATAGTGTTGAAAATGCGCCTTTGTAGGCTATTAGAACTGGCTTGTCTTCTGATGAAATAGTAGAAAGTGCATTGAACATTTTCTGAGTTATTTCACTACTGTCATTAGCTAAAGTATAGTTTTTGCGTAAATCACCCAAACTGAGGGAAAATAGCGACAATGATAAAATACAGATTAAATAGGCTAATAGTTTCATTAGTTCTACATTATTTTAAATGTAGCACTCAATTTTAATGCCAGAGTATCTTCGAATGAAGCAGTGTTTTTTATTTTAATATTTCCATTATCTTCAAAATAACTAATGTTTAAGTTCAGTAATTTGTCTTCTTCAGGGTTTATTATGGCCATAAACTTAATATTTGAACAACTCGATAAAAACAGTTTTTTGTCAGTTGCTCTTTCTGTAAGTTCTTTTATCATTTGAATCATGCAAACTCCAGGCATTACTGATTTATCTGGAAAATGACCTTCAAAAATTTCATGATTTTTATTCAATGAAACCGTTGCAATTACAATGCTGTTGTCGTTTTCAAATGATTTTACTTCGTATAAATTTTCAATTAGAACGCTCATAATTTTTTCAAAAATATATTCAGTTTAATATTCAAATGTTGAATATTAATACGGCCTGCAATGTTATCATTTATTTCGGAATATAAGAATGTAACTTTTTCTTTTCCGCTACTTGTTCGAACTATTTTGTTTAATTGTTCATTTTCAAAAAGATAATAATATTTTTTCTTTAAAAGTTCAGATTGAATCATTCTTGAATCTCCTTCCAAATATTGTTTTTCTGAATATGGATTTTGCTCAATTAAGGCAAAAAAATCGTGTTTTAGTATGTTTATTAGTACTTTTTTGTCCATTTCGGGCAAAATATGATTGATTTTGAAATTTTTGTTCAAAAATTCAAAATCAAATAATTTATTACCCATTTCGGTCGTAAATACAATTCGGTGGTGTTGGTTGGCTATTTTTTTTACAATAAAGATTCCACTAAATGATTTTTTAAAAACTTTAATATCAGCCTTGTAAATATAGTCTTGGTTTGGGTCGGAGAAATATGGATTGTTTAATTTAATATTCTCTTCGTTTGAATCCATATAATTTTGCTGTTTTGGATAAGATCCACAGCTTATAAGGAGGAAAACAAGACTACTGAGCAAAAACCGCATCAGGTAAATTTTCATTAGTAATTCTGTTCGAGAATTGTATAAGGGTATAGTCGTTTGATGGCTCTATCATTTTAACCGCGCTAACTTCTGCTTTGTTATTAAAACTGATGTGAAATTCTTTAATGTACTTAGCAAATTTTTCATCCTTAGGAGAAAAATAAACAAGACTTCCTTTTTCGTTTTCGTAGTATGTAATTGTAAATTCTTCAGTGGTGAACATATCACCTGTAATACTAGCGCTTATTAGCTTATTCAGTTGTTTAAATAATTTGTTTGAGCCAATATTTATGTTGTTCTTTTCACCTTCATTATTTATATAAAGCATGTCTTCCTTAAATAAAACTGAATATTGAAACGGTTTTACATAAGCCCATTTAACCATGTCAGGACTTTTAAAAGATAGTTTTCCATTCGATTCAATATCATTGGATAAAAAGTCGAGATGTTTGTGTTGGACAAAATCTGCAGTTATGGTTCTCGTAGATTTAGCTAAAGATTTGACATTAGTTTGCAATGCAGATGCATCAGCTGTGCTCATTTTAGTTTGAGCATGAATGTTTATAGCAGTTAATAATAATAGTAGAAAACTAAATAAGAATACCGCGCTAAAAGGTTTGCTAGTATGTAAAAGCCATTTATTCATAAGCTTTGATATTCAAAAGTTCCTCAACAGGAACCGACTTAAGATTATTTACCTGCAAAAATAACAATAACCGTTCCAACACGTCTATGGTCTTGTTAGAGGTGTCATGTAAGAGAATAATGTCGCCCTTAGATACTTTTGCAGTAATGCGCTTTAAGATTGCTTCTTCGTTTCTATTAGTGGTGTCTAATGAGCGTACAGACCAGCCTATTGAACTTACTTTGAGGTTTGCTACCGCTTCTTGTATGCTAGGGTTGGTGACACCAAACGCCGGTCGGTATAAAAGCATTTTATTTCCTATAATTTTTTCAATGATAGTACAAGTCTTATTTAGTTCAGACATTACCTTATTGGTACGAAAAAAACCAAAATCATTGGTGTGAGAATAGGTGTGGTTACCAATACTATGGCCTCGTTTTATAATTTCTCGAACAATTTCTGGTTGTTTTTCAGCATATTTTCCAATTAAGAAGAAAGTAGCCTTGGCATTATATTGTTCTAATAATTCTAAGACTTTAGGTGTGAATTCAGGATGGGGTCCATCATCAAAGGTTAATGATACTTTATTTTCTTTAATGCTTTTATTAACGCTTAATGATGTTAAATGATAATTCCATCGTATAAAAAACGAACCAAAAAGAGTGATTAATAACCATAGAAATAAAATAACTGGGTAAATAAACCATGGTATGGCTGTCACAAAATTTAATAAGATTAAAGCGACTAAAAGCGAAATAACAAACGGATTGATGTATTTTCTTTTTAGCATCTTTTTAATAATACAAAGCTTTGATTTTCTCCTCTATATTGATTGTAGAGTAAAACGATTTCTAATTTCTTAGGTTCAATTGAATTCAATTGAACAGCATTAGGGACGGTCTGATTTTTTAAAATTTTATTTCCCAACCAAAACCCAAATGCCGACGCCGTGTCGAATTCACCACATAAATGTTTGTAATAAACTTGCGGAGTGCTCTTAAAAGTATTCTCGGATAATTCACTGTAAAAATCATCAAAATCGATATCACCATTGTTGCCCATAATAATTAAGTCAACGTTTTCAATTGCTACATTGTTTTCGGTGAGAAATGTAATAGCTAAAGGTGCCACTCGATCTTTAGCAATAGAATTGAAAGTTTTAAGTGCTAAAAGTTCAGAATAAGCCGAATTTCTTTTTTCATTGGAAAGAAGAAAAAAGTTAGCGCCCTCTGCAAAAACGGCACCTGAGGTATTCGATTTTAATAATTCATTCGAGTTTGTAGGCGCACTCTTTATATGGCCAATTAATCGGTGCGTGTTTTCATGGTGGTCTACTAACTCATCTACACCGCCTACTAAAATGTGTTGCGCTTCATCTGCTTCAAGTTGCATTTTTGCATCTAATAGTGAAGATTCAAATGAAATTGTAGAATGCACATAGGTAAAATTGTGTCCTTTGCAGCCCATGCCTAAAGCAATCTGGCCTGCAACGGTATTGTGCGAGGATTGTATGAAACGAGTAGGGGTTAAGTACTGCTCGTCATTATCAATAATATCTTTTATAAATTTTTCTGAGTCACCAATACAGCCCAATCCGGTGCCAACTATAATTGCATCTACAGCACTTTCTTCAATTTGTGCTTCATTTAATGCGGTTTTTGCACTAGCAGTACTCATTTTTATTCCTTTTGCCATTCTTCTTGCGGCGGCTGGTGGAATATATTCTTTGTAATTCGGTGCGATTACAGTTAAAATTGAAGATTCATAATTGACAATATCTTCAAGAAAGATTGAATTGTCTAATGTTTTTTGAGCCGAAACAGAACCAACACTATTGATGTAGACCGATTTTTTCATGCTTCTTTTGAAAATATTAAGGTCGAACAATTGCCACCAAATCCAAAAGAATTAGAAAGTACTGTTTTCAATTCCTTTTGTTTAAGTCTTAATTCAGGTTGCAAATCGAATTCATTCATTGGGGTCTTAAAATTCAGGTTAGGGTAGATAATATTGTTTTGAAGCGCTAAGACCGAGAATACAGCTTCAATTCCTCCAGCAGCAGCTAAGGTGTGCCCGGTAAATGCTTTGGTAGAACTGAATTCGGGTACGTCATCTCCAAAAATACGAAGTAAGGCCCTGCCTTCAGATAAGTCGTTATTGGGTGTAGCAGTTCCATGCGCATTCACATAGTCTATTGCCTCGGGCTGAAGTCCAGCAACTTTCAAAGCCTTTTTCATTGCCAGAACAGCGCCATCACCTTGTTCAGAGGATGCAGTTTGGTGGTAGGCATCGTTTGCATTACCATAACCTTTTACATAAGCAAGTATTTTTTTGTTATCTCTGGCTATAATTTTATCAGACTCTAAAACCAAATAACCTGCTGCTTCACCTAAGTTTAAACCTTTTCTGTTATTATCAAAGGGCGCATTGTAAGTGTCCGATTGAATCATTAAGGTTTTAAAACCGTTGATGGTAAACTTAGACATTGCATCAGTGCCGCCTACGATAACCCTGTCTAATTGACCAGATTTAATCATTTTTGCTCCCAACATTATAGCATTGGCGGCAGAAGAACAAGCGGTGCTAATAGTTGTAACAAAGCTCTCTTTTAGCCCTAAGTAATCGGCAATCTTTTTGGTTGAGTCACCAGCACTAAGTCCAGTGATATGGTTCCAATGATTATTTCTTTCAAAGTAATCGTAGAAATATTGTTCTGTTTTGTCCATGCCACCTACAGTAGTCCCAGAAATTAATCCGGTAGCACAGTCATTTATATCTAAAATCCCTGCATTTATAATTGCTTCTTTTGCTGCAATTATTCCTATCATCGGAGTGCGCGAATACGCATCAGAATCAAGGTTTAATAATTTTTCGAGCTCGTCATTTTGAGTAGATATTTCACCCACCATAATATCGTTCTTATGAACGGTGTTAATCTGGGAAATTTTTGAAATACCTATTTTGCCTGAAATCAGGGATGCATAATTTTCAGCTACATTGTTTCCAATAGCTGAAATAATACCAATTCCCGTGATGGCAACTCCTTGACTCATTGTCTGCTTGTGGTAAATGAAACGAGTTCTATGTAAAAATACAAATATCCCAATTTAAAAGTTGAGATACTTTGAATACGATTTATTTGTAATATTGGGAATATGCTTAGCTTTTGTTAGCTTCGATATAGGCAGCCATGGTGTCTATTGATTCAAAAATTTGGCGACCTTCTTTTGGGTCAGCTAATTTAATTCCGTAATCTTTGTCAAGCATAACGATAAGCTCTAATGCATCAATAGAGTCGAGACCTAAACCTTCGCCAAAAAGTGGTTCGCTGTCTGAAATTTCTGCAACAGAAAGGTCTTCAAGGTTTAATTGCTCTATTATTTTTTCTTTCAATTCTAATTTCAATGCGCTCATTGGGTCTAATATAATCTGGTTATTTCGCTAATCGAATGCACAAAAGTACCGCTATTGGCAACAATGTACAAGAATGCATCATATTTTCCATTATCAAAGTCAACCCAGCCACATAGTGCTTTTTTAGCTTTTTCTTCTTTAATGAGGTTTTCGCTATAGTCAAAAAGTAAATTTGGCGTGAATTTGTTAAAAACAAAAAACGCATTTTCAGAAAACAGTTGATGGCGGATGCTTATCTCACCCATACAAATGTTTGGCAATGTATACACAAATACAGCAGGACTTGCAAACCCATTTTCAATGGCGTTTTGATGCTTGCGATCAGTATCTATGCTTGATGATCGATTTGATAAAACTAGGGCAATATTTTTTTCAGTCTCGTCTTTCAATAATATTTCAGAAGCAATAAAGGCTAATTTGCTTAGATTATCCATTTTAAAGAATTTAGAATGGTCAATTTCAAAATTCTTGTAGGCAGCTTTAATAAATTCTTTGAAATTGGCTGATTCTTGCTTGAAAACGGATTCACCATTTAACAGCACTTCACCATTTCTGATGTGGCAATAAGCTTGTATGTTAAGATTCTGATTCAGTTATTATTTCTTTTTACAAATAAACATAGTATGGAATTCTCCTAAACTAATATCTTCTTTAATAGTAAGGCCAGCTTTATTAGCTATGTCGATTAGTTCAGTGGCTTTGTACATTTTGCTATTTCCGTTAGCCAGGGCTGTAAAATATAAGGAGGTGGCCTCTAAGATAAATTTGGCATTATCAAATTTCTGACGATCGGTATAGGTCTCAATAATTATTAGCTCAGTATCAGCATTCATAGCTTCTACACTAGCACTTAATATTTTTAGAATTTCTTCTTTAGAAAAACAATCTAAGAATTGACTCATCCATATGATGTCTGCACCTTCTTTAACCGTTGGGTTTTCTGAAAGCCAATCAATTTCTTGTCCAGAAACTCTATTGCCGTGGCCTTTTGCTTTGGCATTAGCTAAAGCTTTTTTCAGTTGTCCTGGCAGGTCATATATTTTTACTTGAACATCATTGTTAAATTCGCAACATTGTATGGCAAATTTTCCAGTGTTACCCCCAATATCAAAAATTGTCTTAGGAGAACTTTTAAAAATAATTTTTAAGGCATCAACGAAGATTTCATCGGAATAGAAATGATCAAAGTCAAACCAAGATTTTTGTACATTCGGTGGTAATTGTGAAAGCCCTTCGTAAATGGTGCTCCAATTGCCTAATTCTTTTAATCCCTGTGGCTTGCCTGTTTTTATAGTGTCTTCTAAGTGAAAAAGACCTTGGTAGCAAACATCTTGAGTAAAGTTCATGTTTACTTCGGTCATTTTATGATAATTTAAAAAGTAACCGATTTTAGATAATTCGTACTTATCATTTTCATCTTTAATTACAATATCAGAACTCTCGGCGATTTCTAGTAGTACACTTAATCCGTATTCACTAATAGAAAGTGCTTCGCAAATTTCACTTTGCGACACAGCGCGTTTAGCATCAAAGATATAGTCGAAAACTCCTAAATTTCTTAGTGTAACCGAAGTTTGAAATATAAAAGGGGCGAAAGCAATTTTCTGTGCTTCTTGCAAGGCATCTACTGCCCTGATGGTTTTTTTTGACATATACTTGTTTGGTTATTCCAATCTAAGTGCGCAAATTTAATAACTACAATTATTAAAATGCCTTATTGGCTAACTTTTTCAAAAACAACGGCCGTATTGCAACCACCAAAACCAGATGCTGTCTTTAAAAAGGTATTTAGTTCTTGCGACCTTGTTTTCTTTATAATATTTAATGGTTTTGATACACCCAATTCTTGGAAGCCTATAGAGCTAAACAATATGTTTTGTTGTAACGAATGCATACCTATTATGGTTTCTAATAATCCGGATGCTCCTAAAGTATGACCAAAGTAACCTTTAAGGCTATTAAGTGGTGTATCTTGTAATCCAGCACGATTAAATGCAATAGCTTCCATTTCATCATTGAAATTAGTAGCTGTGCCATGTGCTGAGATATAATCGATTTTATCTACTGATAAATTAGCTTGTTCTAATGCGGAGACTACACTTCGGTATAATCCTTCTCCTGTTCGTGATGGTCCTGAAATATGATTTGCGTCATTACATGATGCTTCTGCAACTATTTTAACAGCTTCTTCATTCAGATAGTTTTTGTCGTTGGTAACCAAAATACTGGCTCCAATTTCACCAATATTTATTCCAGATCTTGTTTTGCAATAGGGTCTACAAGGTTCGGTGCTTAAAGCTTGAAATGACTGAAAACCAGTGAGTATAAATTTCGTTAATAAATCACCAGCTGCAATAAAAACATGGTCGAATGTGCCTTGTTTAATAAATCTTTTAGCCATTGCTGTTGCTAGTACTCCTGAGACACATGCATTGGATAGTATAATAGCTTCGTTTTTAAAATTGAAGAAGTCTACTATTTTTTTTCCTAATGCAGATAAGTATGCTCTTTCTTCTGTGAATTCGCTATGCGCTTCTAAAATATCAATATTCCCTTTAGTGGTAGATATAATTATCCCTACACGACTGTTTAACTTAACTTTTGAGTCCTTAATAGTATTTGCAAGAGACGTAATTAGTATTTTTTCAAGAGTGGTGTATTCTTCTTTCGGATTTAATTTTTGAAATTTTTCCTCTAATGTTGTTTTGTTTATTTGTGAAGAATAAAAGGGATTAGGCAATATGTTTTTATCATCAATCAATTTTAGACTCGAAATCTCTTGGCTTATATTGGATACCGCAGATAGGCTGTTAAAGCCATATGAAGAAACAATGGTGTTATATGAAAGATATACTTCACTCATCTAATAGACCGACTTTTTGTTTCCATTCCATAAAAAAATCAGGAATAATTAATGATAAATCTCCATCTAATTCAACAAATACTTGAATCGTTTCCCCTATACATACTACTTGGCCCTCCGGATTCATAATTTCATATTTAAAAATCATTTTGGCCGCAGCAGAATCAATGTATGTAGTTTTAATTTTTGCCACATCACCATATCGCAAAGGGAGTTTGTGTTCACATGAAGATTTTACTATTGGGGTGCTAAAATTATGAGTTTTCTGGTCTAGATATGAAATACCATGGTGGCGACCGAAAGCTTCCCTACCATCTTCGAAGTATTGTATGTAGTTTCCATGCCAAACAATGCCTAGTGGGTCACATTCTGTAAATCGAACTCGAACATCACTTGTAAAACTAATCTCTTTCTTAAATTTAGACGGCATTTTTTCTTTTGTAATAAATTATAGCAATTAAGGTAGTTATGATAAAAAATAACGTTAACAATCCTATTTCAGGCAAAATTTCTATGAAACCTACATTCCTCAAAAATACGTCATAAAAGGCATTTAGACCCCAATTCATTGGTGATAGATTCGATAGTGTTTGCATTAATTTAGGCATTGCAAATACGGGTACCCAAACACCACCAATAGCCGCTAATATTACAACGAATGTTGCTCCAAACGGTGCTGTTTGTTCTTGGCTTTTTGCAATAGTACCTAAAAGTAATCCTAGGCCAATAGCTGCCAATCCAGCAAAAAAAGCAACAACGAAAAGTAAAGGTAGTCGTCCAGAAACATCAAGTTGTGGTAAGTCAATCAATGGGAATAGGAAAATACCAACCAACAGCATTAAAGCAAATTGAACTAGAGAGACTGCCAGAAATACTATTGTTTTACCACCTAAGACCGTTGCGTAAGATAAAGGATGGGTACGTAAGCGAACAAAAGTACCTTGGTTTTTTTCTTTAACCATATTTATCGAAAGTGGAAGAATGATAAAAAATATAGCAAAAAGCGACCAGGCAGGAATATTGTGTTGTGTAGAATTCGGGATCATAGCCTCTTTGCCAGAATTTGGTATTATTTCTTTAAAGCTTATGAAGCTTTCAGTGTCAAAGATTTCTTCGTAAGGATCGTCTGAAATTTCTTCTTGAAAGGCCTTATAAATAGTTTTAGTCTCTATTTTTGAAACCATTTGATTTATGCCACTTTTAATAGAGTTTCGAAAAGAAAATTGTGTTGCTGGGTCGAAGTATAGCTTAACCTCTTTCGATGCTAATTTTGATTTTTCATTGGGAAGTTCACCCTGATCAATGCCGAATTTTGATAAAATACCTGCTACATTTTCAGCAATTTTTAAGTTTAGATCTGAAGATAGGTTTTCAGGGATGATTATCGCTAATTGATATTTGCCATTTTGAATTAGTTTTTGAGCCTCATTTTCATTGGACAGTTGCGCAATATTAAATTGTTCTGATGCTTCTAAGTTTTCGAGAATAATTTGCGAAACTTCACCTAGATCTTTATCGACCAAGATAATGTCTATTTTATTCTGTTTAATAGTTTTAAAGGTACCGTCTTGCACGGTAGTAATAACAATAACTAAAAGTAGCGGCATAAAGAACAGTACAGCCAAACCGCCAAGATCGCGAGTAAGCAACAATAATTCTTTATAAGCACTGGCCAAAAGTTTATGCATAATCTCTAAGTGCTTTTCCGGTTATTGATAGAAATACATCTTCTAAATGCTCTGCACCTTCTCGTTCACTTATCAATTTTTTTGGTTCACCTTTACTTACGATACTCCCATGATCAATAATTGCGACTCGTGAACAAAATTCTTCTGCTTCATTCATATGATGCGAAGTGTAGATTATTGTGGTTCCGTTTTTGTTTAAGTCTTTAAGGTGATTGATAATTGCGTTTCTAGATTGAACATCTACGCCAACCGTGGGTTCATCCAAAAATAATATTTTAGGTTTGTGTAAAATGCCCGCAATTAGATTGATACGTCTTTTCATTCCGCCAGAGAAAGTTTTTATTTTCTGATGCGAAAATTTAGAAAGGCCTAAAATTTCAAGATGTATTTTAATTTCTTCTTTTAATACAACCTTTTTAATGCCGTACATACTACCGAAGTACATTAAATTTTCTTGTGCTGTTAATGAAGGGTAAAGGGCGTATTCTTGTGGCACTGTACCAATACATTGCTTTAATTCTTTTTGATTTTCTGAATAGTTTAGGTTATCAATTAAAAAGGAACCTGAGGTTGGTTTTAATAGAGAACTCAACATAGATATTAGTGTAGTCTTACCTGCCCCGTTTGGCCCTAATAATCCAAAAATTTCACCTTCGTTAATAGTGAGATTCAAATCTTTTACCGAATAAAAATCGGAGCCTTTATATTTTTTAGAAAGGTTGTTGATTTGAATCATAGCCTTAAGTGCTTTTAATTTTCGAAAATCTTTTAAACCGCTTTCTTCAATTTTTTATAGAATGCTTCTTCTTTATTAGCAATGGCTTCTAGTTGGTTCGCTATTTTATTGTAACCATCAGCTTGCCCACTTCTATTCTTGTAAATACGCGATGCATCAACTGCAAAGTCGCGCCATTGGTCTCCAATTAGAGTCATTTCTTTTGACAGTTCAAAAAGTGCCGGATTGTCTAAAACTTTAGAAGCTTCTTGTAGAAAAGCACCGTAGATATATCGAAATCCACCTCCGCCAGTTCCTATTTCTTCTTGCATACGAACAATTTGACCTAAGTAATGGTTTGCTTTTTTAGGTCCAATTTTCTTAGGCCACTTTCGAATATTTTTCGCAACCCACCTAATGGCCTTAACACCAACCAAGGGTACTGGCGCAGTCATGTCTTTACAAGTCTGCTTAATGCCTTTGATAATTGCAGATTCGAGTTCTAATTTTTCAGGAAATTCTGTTGGGTAGTAGATATGACCCTTAGGGGCAAAAGCACCTTTGGCAAAGCGCACTTTTTCAAGTTCTTTTTCTGTTAAAGTGGTTACATCAGCCATAACAGGATCGCTAATGAGGTAGTTGCCATTTTCTTTTCCGTAGACAACCATATTGTGAGCATTAAAATGGAATCGATATTCCTCAGGAAAATAAGAGAGCTGATAAACACCAACTTGTACACCTACAGGATTGTTATTTTTTAGATTAATATCTAAACGTTCTTTAGCTGTCTTAGGATTTGAAAATTTTTCTCTTTTAATTTTCATTCCAACACGTTTTGCAAAACGGTTAAAAATGAGACCTGGCATTACCCGATAGGTGAATACCGGAGCGAAATTCACCTTTATAAAGGGTAAGTAGCTAAATAACAATCCGGATCCGATACCAAAAACCATTGGTTCGCTAATTTCAAAACCATTATGTCGCATGAGGTTGGAAACCACTCCGTTTTCACAATGAGCAGCTTGTTTATGTGAAAATTCGATTTTCAGATTGTCAGGCATCTATATTTTTTAGTTGGTCTATAGTAATTTCAAAAACATCAGCGTATTTCTGAAGTTTTTTCTTATTCAGTTTGTTAAAAACTGATGGTTTAAAGTGTCTTTTTACGCGCCATTTCCAAAAACCAACATAACTAGCTAATATTTGTAAATCCATTTTATGAACTTCCATATAATATTCAATCGGACTTGTTTTGTTTTCTAGAACACGCTTTTTTGCATCAGAAATTCGCTCTTCAATTATTTGAATAGCATTGTCAAGCGCAATAGTCTTTGGAGTCCAGCCGGTACTGAGTTCAGTGGTGTATTCGCCGTTTTCATCAACAGCATACACCATGTCTTTTATATTAGCAGATGCTAAATTGCTTTCGTCTTGTGGTACTTCGTCTTTTTTCATTTGACTTCATGAATCAAAAAATTCAAAGTACAATCTACAATTAAATCATCATTTCTAAAAGAAGAGCAGCTAATGGTGCATATACTTAGGTCTTCACTATCATATCGTGAAACGAGTTTCGCTTTACTAGTTAGTATTTCGCCTACTTTTGGTAATTGATGTATTGTTGCCTTTTTTATCGCACTAATATATCCTATTAAATTATTGCTAACACCTTCGTAGTCGTCTGTGTCATAATAACTCTGACCAACAATTGCAGAAGATGTTTGAGCGGCATTTTCAATAATTCCTGTTTCTGAAAAATAACCATCCTTAACAAAAAGGCAATCATCAGAAATAATGAATTCTGTTGTAACAGAGTCTTTATCAATAAAGGGCATGTTAGTAACCAAAAGGATTGGCGGCCGATGGGGCAGAAATTTTTTGATATCTATTTTGCCTTGTGGTCGTTCCATTTTATTTGGCTAATGCTGTTTTTATTTCTGCTTGTGCGATTAATTTTCCTTCACATTCAACGGTTGCAGATACTAATGTAACATCCATTATTTCATGCATGATAGTTACAGTGGTAGTTAGTTCTTTGTTTACCTCGGGGAGTTTAAAGATTTCTACTTTTTTAATAGCACCAATATAACCAACAGGGGCAGGGCGTTTATTTAGGTAATACGTATAGCCCTTATGTAATGCAATCGTTTGTGCCATATTTTCGATTAAGCCGGCCGCATGAAAGTAATTGTTTTTAGCAAATAAGTTTTCAGAGTCTATAGTAAAACCTGAAATAATTCTTTCTTCTGAAAAGTAGTGTAATGAATCTACCATGACAAAAGGTTTCTTTTGAGGGATTAAATTCCCTATAAAATCCTTGTCTATTAATGGCGTATTAATCAAATTCATTTAGCATACGGTTAAATATGCATAAGTATATGAAAAACGGGCGCTTTCTGGAACGTGACATAAAATCTTTTGACCTTTTTTTAGTTTTCCTGATGCAATTAAATCTTCAATCATAACATAAATTGATGCTGCGCCAATGTTACCAACTCTTTCTAGATTTAAAAACCATTTGTCCCAAGGGATTTCAACACCTTGCTCTTTTAGTTCTATATATAATTTCTCCTTAAAATAATTAGAAGAAATATGTGGTAAGTAATAGTCTATGTCATTAGTGGTAATGTTATTCTTTTTCATGGCGTCAATAAGACTATGAACACCTTTAACAAGAATATTGCCAGAGAGTAATTTTACATCTTGCTTCATTGCAAATAGCGATTTTTTGCCCCATTGATTCGAAGGGTATTCGCTCCAAGGCTTTAAATGTCCATTTTCCAATTTATCACCACCAGCATACATACAAGTTTCCATTTCAAAGGCGTATGAATAGCCTTCCATCCATTCAATTTTTAATGGTGTGTTACCTTTAGGTTCGCTTTCTAAAAGAACGGCACCTGATCCATCAGAAAGCATCCATCTTAAGAATTCCTTCTCAAATGCTAAAATCGGATTCTCTTCTAATTCTTTTAAATGGTCTACTTCATCTTCAAAAACATCAGAACGCATCCAAGAAGAAGTACGTTCAGAGCCCGTACAAACAGCGTTATTTTTCTGCCCTGTAGCTACTGAAAGATAACCGAATTTTAATGCATTCATACCAGAACAACAAGCACCAGAGGGTGAATTTATTTCCATGTTGCCATTTTTCAAAAAACCATGAACCATAGCAGCATGTGATGGTAGAATTTGATCTGGACTAGAAGTTCCACAAGACAGTAATTCAATATCCTTAGTTTTGAAATCATCATCACATAACAGCTCAACCGCTTCTTTAGTTAATTGTGCATTATTGTGTGTAACATCGCCATTTTTATCAATAGCGTAATAACGTGTCGCAATTTGGTTGTTTCGTAATACAATACGTCTAGCTTTTGATGTTTTACCGTCAATAGCTCCGAGTTTTTCTTCCATTTCATCATTTCCAACAGGTTCGTTGGGTAGAAATTTGGCTATTCTCGTTATGTATACTTCCTTCATTAATTTTCCTTTAATTCTACCGAAGAAAAGTAGGCTTTGTCCCTATTTCTCTTGGCACTCATGGGTAAATAAGTGAGCAAAAATACAATAAAAACTATAGGTGTAATTACCCATACAGCAAATTGCAAATAAAATTCAAAAATACGTGTCCATTTAATGCGTTCGGGCTGATTAACATCTCCTTTTTTAATAAGATAATTCGCCCATTTTGAAAAAATTGCATTTCCGCGTGCGTCAGTTTGAATTAAAAAAGGATTAATGTAAGCACCTTTTAAGGCAACCAATTTTTCTTGTAGAGTAGATAAATTTCCGGTATCTAAGGCTTCTTTTATTGGTGGGCCAAACCTTGTCGCTGCGGCAATATCTTTGGCTGATACTCCTGGCTTTGGAAAAATACCTAAATAGCGATCTTTTTTACCAGAGAACATCCAATGGGCTATTGTAATAACGCTAATATGATTAATATTTCTGTCTACTAAAGCTATGTGGCCAACTAAATTGGCTTCGGCAGATTTTAATAGTCGCTTTACCTTTTCCTGTGCTTGTAACCACATATTTCTGCAGGCTACAACAGTTATAACAGGAGTGTTTTTCAATAGGGTTTTGGCGTATTCTGATTTTAAAAATGAATTTATTGGAATTGATGGCGTTAAAAACCAAACCTGATAACCAAAGATAACTAAGTCGTATTTCTTATTTAAAATTTCTGCTTTAGGTGGTTGTATTTCACATGGAATTTGTAAAAAGGATTCGGGAAATACATCATAAAAATTTCGTTGTTTCCATGGGAACTCAAATTCAGGATTAGTCTCTATTTTGTAGAAAGTTACATTGGTGTCATCGTTTTTTAGAGATCCTGTAATGTTTTCTAAAATATCGAACAATTGCCCCGATTGGGTGTAGTAAATTACTAGTACTTCTTTTTTCATAATTAGCTATAATCTTCCCAGAAATCGTAATAATTAAACCATTGAATTGGATATTTTTCAAGTACCCATTCCATGCTTTCGGTATATTCTTTTAAAAGTGCTTGTGCATCTCTACCTCTAGCTTCAGCCTGTCTTGCATAAAGTTGATAGTTTCTTTTTTCTCCTTTCATTACATAAACGAAGAGAACAGGTACATTTAAGCGTGAGGCCAAACGAAAAGGTCCTAAAGGAAATTTTGCAGGGGCACCCATAAAATTTTCAGTTAGATATTTTGTACCTGGTAAGAAACGGTCACCAGTTATCACCACTAAACCACCTTTATCTAAAGCTGCATGTATTTCAAATATATGAGACATATCGTCTTTAACTAAGATGAGTTCTAAAGCAGTGTCCATGCTCATTTGAGCCAAATATTCTTGAATATTCTTTTGTTCAGCTTCGGTGGTAACCATGCTGATTTTGTTTATGGTGTATCTGTTTTCTAGAAAGTAATGCGATATTTCAAAATTTCCAACATGACCACTAATTAAAATACCACCTTGCTTTTTTTGCAAGAGGTTGTCTATTTTTTCGATACCATCGTGGGTGTATTTAAATACATCTCTAAAGCCTGTAGAAACTGTAACACGGTCGGAAAGTGTTTGTCCAAGTTTGTAGTAATTTTTGTAAATACTTGCAATACTCTTTAGCCACGAATACCCGAGTCTTTTTCTAAAGTATTGATAAATAGCTTTAGAGCCTCTCCATGAAAATAAAAAATAATATAAAACAATGAAATGAAGTAGGGCGTATGCGCCATTAACTCCAAAGGTTTTAAGAACGAAAATATAAATTTTATACCCTAAAAGATTTCCTCTAGATTTTCCTTCCCATTCATTAGCCATTTACACGAGGTATTGGTAATTAAGCAAGTTTTCGCTCAATCAAGTCATAAAAGTCTTGTAGTGTTTTAACAGTGACGAAATCTTCGCCTACTAATTTCACACCAAAATTGCTTTCAACTGCAACTACTAAGTCAACAAAGTCTAAACTGTCTAATTCTAAGGTGTCTTTAAGATCTGCCTCAGGTGCCATTTCTTCTTCATCAACTTCAAATTCGTCTACAAGAAAGTCGTTAATCTTTTCAACAATAACTTCTTTGGTCATTTTAGGCTAGCATTTTTTTATGATAAGCGCTGAGTTTGTCCCTCCAAACCCAAACGAATTGGACAAAAATACATCAATTTTTTTTTCTACCGTTTTACGAACGAGGTTTAATTTGGCCGAATCTTCATCTACATTTTCTAGATTGATATTTGGCGCAACAAATGAATGCTGCATCATTAACATAGAATAAATAACTTCACTAGCTCCTGCCATCCAGCACTCATGGCCAGTCATCGATTTTGTTGAACTCACTGGAGGGTTGCTTTTACCAAAAACTTCAAAGATAGCTTTGGCTTCATTTGCATCACCTACCGGAGTAGACGTAGCGTGGGCATTAACATAGTCAATTTTTGAAGCGTCTAAATTCGCATCAAATAGTGCTTTTTTCATTGCTCTAGACGGGCCTTCCACATTAGGTGTTGAAATATGTTCGCCATTTGAAGAAAAACCATATCCAACAACTTCTCCTAATATAGGAGCACCTCTTTTAATTGCTGATTCGTAGCTTTCTAAAATAACAGTAGCGCCACCGCCACTAGGTATTAATCCGTTTCTATCTCTATCAAAAGGTCTTGAAGCTTTCTCAGGGTTATCAGTATTAACAGCAAAAACTCCTAAGCCATCAAAACTAGCCATGGCAAAATGATTTATTTCTTGGGCACCACCAGCTATTATACAATCTTGCATTCCACTCTTAATTAAATGATAGGCCATGCCAATAGCATGTGACCCACTGGCGCAAGCTGCACTAATTGTAAAATTCACACCTTTTAATTTAAAAATAGTAGCGAGATTCATAGTCACTGTAGAATTCATGCCCTTAAAAATCGAGCCTGACCCAACTAACGTAGTATCGCCTTTTTCTTTAATAATGTCAATCGCTTCTACTGTAGATTTAGCAGTGCTATCATTACCATATAGAATACCGACTTCGTTTGAATCTAAAAAGTCTTGGTCAATTTTTGCATTTCCCAAAGCTTCATGAGTAGCCATAAACGCATACTGCGCTTCTTGGCCCATGCTTATTCTTTGTCTTCTAGAAAGAAGAGACTTTAAATTTGGTTCTGGAACCATACCAGTAAGTGGTGATCTATAACCGAAGTCAGCTCTTTCTTGGTCGAAAACAATACCCGATTTTCCGGCATATAAAGAATCTTTTACTTCATCTAGATTTTGACCGATGCAAGAATAAATGCCCATGCCTGTTATAACAACTCTCTTCATTATTTTTAAGGATTGAGGAACTGAAACTAAATTAAAGAAAAGTAATTAAGAATAAATACCTCCATTTATATTTATTACTTCACCAGTAATATAACTAGATTTATTTGATGCTAGAAAAGATACTAAATGAGCGACTTCTTCGGCAGTTCCAAATCTATTTGCAGGAATCATTTTTTTTAATTCTTTTTCGTCAAGTTCTGCGGTCATATCACTTTTAATAAAACCTGGTGCAACCGCATTTACAGTAACGTTTCTTTTGGCAACTTCTTGTGCAAGAGCTTTTGTAGCGCCTATTACTGCACCCTTAGCAGCGGAATAATTGGTCTGACCTGGAGTTCCTTTAAGACCTGAAACAGAAACCATATTAATAATACGGCCATATTTGTTGACGAGTAATTTTTGTATTAGGGCATTGGTAACGTTGTAAAAACCGTTGAGACTGGTGTCTATTACTTTAGACCAATCTTCTTTAGGCATCCACATAAAAAGACCATCTTTTGTGATACCTGCATTATTTACAAGTACTTCAATAATGGCGTTCTCGTTGTTTTCTAACCAAGATTCAAGAGTTGTCTTTACAGCATTAGTATCTACTACATTAAATTGCATTAGTACTCCAGTACCACCGGCTTCTTCAACAAGTTTTAAAGTTTCTTCTGCTGCATCCTTGTTGCTATTGTAGTTGATTATTAGTTTGTAGTCTAAATCTTTTGCTAATTGAATACAAACGGCACGACCTATGCCACGTGAACCACCAGTAACTAAGGCGTATTTATCTTTTTCTGCTTTCTTTTCTTTCATACTTAAAAAGGCTATTTAGCCGGTGCGAAATTTTCAGCATTTTTATACCACTTATCACCTAGTAGTTCACCCTTAGTGTTTATAAAACCCCAACCTTTTTTCGTTTTCACTCTAGCTAGACCATTGTTGAATCCTTTAAGGGCATTCTTTTGTAGAAAAGAAAAACCTGCTGAAATATCATATTCCATTGGAATAACTAATTTTCCAGATTTGTCGACAAATCCCCATAATTTTTCCTTTACAGGTGCAAGACCATCGGCAGAGAAAGTCTCTGCATCTTTATATTGGCAGTCAATTACAATTTCACCCTTCTCATTTATGTAACCCCATTTTTTGTTTTGCATTACAGGTGCTAATCCGTTTGAAAAACCTCTTACCTTTTCGAAACTAGGTTCGATAACCCATTCGCCTTTGTTGTTTACAAACCCTATGTGTTCACCTTTTTTAGCGTAGGTTAGTTTTGAGTCTGAAGTAAAATCCCAAATTTTTGTTGCTCCTGGTATTGCAGTATAATTGCCATCAGCCAAGACGCCAATTTCTGTACCTTTTTTTGCCCAAATACCATTTTCGCTAAACGCTCCTACAGCATCATATTCTGCAGGTACAACAATTTCACCTTTGGTGTTTATTAGTCCCCAGAGTTCTCCTTTTTTGTATTTCGCATGACCATCCCAAAACTTTTTGATTGTTTCAAATTTTGGTTCTAAGACAAACTTTCCATCAGTGCCTAATAAACCTACTTGTTCACCTTTTTTAAATAGCGCAACACCATCTTTAAAATCGTAATATTTTTCTGTTTCTTCAACTTCAAGTGCTTCACCAGAAGTATTAATGTATTGCCAAGAGTCATCTTTCAAAACCAATGCTAGGCCTGAATTAAAAGCATTAACTCTGTCGTATTCAGGTTGAATAGCCCATTTACCAGTTAAATCTATAAAACCCCATTTTTTGCCTTCTAAGGCTTCAGCTAGTCCGTTAGAAAAACTGCCAGCTTTTTTGAATTCAGTTTGTAAAACAGTTTTACCGGAAGTGTCTATGTAAGCAACCTTTCCGTCCTCAAAGACTAAAGAGATTTCTTGTGCACGAGAAATGCTAATACTTATTAGTAAACACAGAATGGAAATAAATTTCGTTTTCATAATATTTTATTTTAGTTGTTCTTATGATTAGTGATGTAATCCTTCACTTGGTTAACATAAGGGTACATAATTGTGTCTTCTTTAAAGGCAGGTACAATTTTTCGAACAGCATCGTACATGTTTTTTGTCTTGGTAGACACTACATCTTGTACTTGTAAATATTCAATTGCTTGTACGACTGTAATCATTTCAATAGCAACAACTTCAAATGCATTCTCAATAACTTTTTTTGTTATAAGCGCAGCATTTGTACCCATGCTAACAATATCTTGATTGTCATTATTATTAGGGATACTATGTACATACATTGGGTTGGATAGCATTTGGTTTTCAGCAGTAGTAGAAGTTGCTGTAAATTGGACTCCTTGCATGCCAAAGTTTAAACCTAAAGTTCCCAGGTTTACAAATGGAGGGAGTATGTCATTTAATTTTGAGTTTAGTAGGTAGTTAAGTTGTCTTTCGGCTAGCATACTCATTTTAGCAACAACTATTTTTAGCTTGTCCATTTCCAAAGAAATGTAGTCACCATGAAAATTGCCTCCGTGATATACATTCTTTTTGGCAACATTAACAATAGGGTTGTCATTTGCAGAATTCACTTCTTCAATTAAAACATGTTCTACTGCGTTTAAAGTATCTAGAACAGGGCCTAAAATCTGTGGAACACAACGTAACGAATAGTATTCTTGAACCTTTTCTTCAAAAACAGAAACGTTACCATTTGTATCGGTGTATAAGTGATGTTCACGTTTTCTGGTAAGTGAACTGTCTTTTAAGTGACTACGCATAGAACGAGCTATTTCTCGCTGACCATGATGTCTTTTTGTTTCGTTCAAGTCAGAAGAAAGGTGGTCGTCATACGCCTGTACAATTTCGTTAATTGCAGAAGAACAGCTTATTACCCATTCAAGTAATCGACGAGTGTAGATTGCATTTACAATACCTACTCCAGTCATTACAGAAGTTCCGTTTATTAAGCCAAGGCCTTCACGTAATTTCACTTCTATAGGTGTAATTGCTTCTATTTCGAAAACTTCTTTCGTAGGTCTTCTTAGGCCTTTGTAGAAAACTTCACCTTCACCAATTAAAACTAATGCTAAATGCGCTAATTGTACTAAATCACCACTAGCGCCAACTCCGCCATGTTCGTAAATAAGTGGTGTAATGTTTTTATTAATGAGCAAGGTCATTACTTCAATAACGGATGGGTGAACACCAGAGTTTCCAAGGCTGAGTGTATTTAGTCTTGCCAGCATTGCTGCTTTCACATATTTTGGAGCAATGGGGTTTCCAGAACCAGAAGCATGACTTCTAATAAGATTATATTGCAGTTGAATGGTCTGCGAATCTTTTATCTTGTATTGTGCCATTGGCCCGAAACCTGTATTGACACCGTAGATGATTTTGTTTTTTGAAAATTCCTTTAAGAAGTCAAAACTTTCTTGTACTGTTTGTATTACTTGGTCGTCAACGGAAATTTCTTCCTCATCAAAAATAATACTGTAAAAATCTGCTATTTCTAACTTTCCTTTAATTTGTGGCATCTATTGGTTGATTCTATCAGGTATATGCAATACCTTAGTCATGAAAAATAAAGTAAATCAATCGACAAATTTAAGATAATTGACGGATTGACGAAGCTTATCTTTTAAATATAAACATGTCTAAAAATATCGACGTTTTAATAATTGGTGCAGGACCTTCTGGTGCTGTTGCAGCAGCGTACCTGCATAATGAGGGATTTTCAATAAAAGTAGTAGAAAAAAATAGGTTTCCAAGATTTGTTATTGGTGAAAGTTTAATTCCGCGCTGTATGGATCATTTTGACGCAGTAGGTTTACTTGATTGTATTAAGAAAAAGAATTTTGAAATTAAAAAAGGAGCTCGTTTTATGCAAGGACCTATTGTGTGCGAATTTGATTTTAGTAAGAAGCATACGAAAGGTTGGGATTGGACATATCAGGTGCCTAGAGCCGAATTTGATAAAGCATTAACAGACGAGCTGCAAAGTAGAGGAGTTGATATTGATTTTGAAAAAGAAGTTATAGGTGTTGAGTTTGTTGATGATGTTTCACATACAACAATTAAAGATTTAGATGGCAACGAAACCATTGTTACCGCAAAATATATTATAGATTCAAGTGGTTTTGGCAGGGTTTTGCCAAGGCTGCTCGATTTGGATAAACCTTCGGATATAGGTAAACATTCATCAATTTTCACCCATGTAAAAGATGTTAACAGGCCTGAGGGTTGGGACGGTAATCGTATCACTTTTGATATTGTTAGTCAGTCTACTTGGTTATGGGTAATTCCATTTTCTAACGGAATTACAAGTATTGGTTATGTTGGGCCAACTGAATATTTAGAATCTTTTGAGGGTACAACGGAAGAAAGGCTTCGTGAGATGATGAAGCTTTCTGATTATTATGTAAATCGATTTGATGGTTTGCCTTATGAATTTGAACCTAGAATGATTAAAAATGTAGCTAAGTCGGTAAAGCAACTTTATGGTAAAGGGTATGTGTTAACCGGTAATAGTGCTGAATTTTTAGACCCTGTTTTTTCGTCGGGCGTAACTTTTGCAACAGAATCTGCTCATTTAGGTGCGCAATTAATCGCAAAGGAATTAAGAGGTAAGTCGGTAGATTGGGAGGTAGATTATACTCAGTACATTTTAGAAGGCGTTAATGTTTTTGGTACTTATGTAAAGGAATGGTATACTGGAAATCTTCAGAAAATATTCTTTAGTGAGTCTGAAAACCCTGTTATTAAAAGTCAAATTTGCGCTGTTTTAGCAGGCTATGTTTGGGATAAAAGCAATCCGTTTGTAAAAAATCATGCGCGTTTGGTTAAAACTGTGGCACACATTACGGATTTAGAAAAAGAGAATAGTAGAAGTTAATATTAAGTTTTTCTACAGAAGAATTTTGCTGACCATCTTCCAAGTTCACCATAAGCTGTAGTTACTTTTTCAAATTCGTCACCATCGGCTATGCCATGAATTTGTAATGGTTTAGTAGCATAGATAGGGTTGTCTAAATCGCTAGTATTGTAGATTTCAAAGGTTACTTCTAATTCGGCTTTTTGATGCCAAAGTACTATGTTTTTGCCAGGATGAATAAAATGAACCTTAACAATCATAAGATGTTGTGCCTCACGGTAATGTTTTGAAACAGTTACATGACGATCGGCTAACATAAAGTTGTTGAACTCTGTTATAAAAGTAGGTTCGTATCTGTTTGCTCTATTTTGGAACCATAAAGTTCGAAATTCTTCACCTGAGCCAGATTCTTTTTTTTCTCTTTTTGCTACTTGGGCTTTAAGATAATCTTCTTCAGAACCGTATTTATGTATTTCTAAGTTTTCGGGGTATTCAAAAACAATTTTGTATTGATTGATTTCGGCAAGATTTTCTAGAGCTCCTTTATCCGTTTCAAATTTTTGAGAGAAACTTGAATACGATATGATAAGCGCTAATAAAAAGTAGATGTGCTTGGTCATGGTACTTAGAATTAGTGGGGTTGCAATCTAATTCATTTTTGAAAAACACCCAAATAGAAAAACCCCAAAATCCAGTATTTCGGAAATTGGGATTTAAAGAAATTTATTAAAAAAGAATTGAACAATATTACAACGCTTTTTTCTTTATGTCTTTAGCAAAAGTCTTGGCTAATTTTGCATAACATTCAGAGATGCGATATCCAGAATCATAGTCATTACCCATAGCACCTGCACCCTGTGCGTCTTTGTAACTACCAGAAAATAATACATTCGAAGGGTTACCTGTTTCATAGATTGTAATGGTAGCATCAATCTCGGCATTGTGTCTAACAATGCCCACGTTGTAACCAGGATATAATTTTGTGGTATGCACTAGCATTGTGTAATCAGCTCCCTCTTCTTGGACCTTTACCACAGAATCATCGAAACGTTTATTAAAAGATTCAATAAATTTAGGATGGTATCTATTTGGGCGATCATCGAACCATGATTTTTTAAAACGTTCACCATCACCAGCTTTCTTTTTTTCGCGCTTATCCATTTTGTCTTTCAAAAAATCTTCTTCATTATCGAATTTCGGAATTTGTACATCCGTATAATCGAATTCCATGGAGTAGACTTTAATGTCTTTTAAATTTTTAAGATTACCATCTTCGACCTTTAATTTTTGGCCGATAGCAGAAGTTGAGAATATCGCCAGAAAGGCTATTATTGCAAAATTTTTCATAATGAATTTTTTAATGATTAAGTGTTGTTCAAAGTTAATGAAACCGCATGAACAAGGTCAACATTTTTTAATCATCAATTGTTGTAAATATCATTTGACGAAATTTCCAACCTGTTTCATCACCTGGCGTGTCACGTATTTGTTTCATTAAAATTCCAATTATATTTTCTTTGGGGTCTGCAAAATATTGAGTGTTAAAATAGCCGCCCCAGTCAAAAGTGCCTTCGCTACCCAAGCCGCCTAAATCTTGTCCGCGTTTTGTAATTAGGCCAAAAGCCAAGCCATAATCTTTGGCATCGCCGCCAAATAAATCGCCAGATTGATTACTCATAATACTTTGTACGGTAGTTCTACTTAAAATTCTAGTCCCATTTAATTCTCCCTTATTTAAATACATCTGTAAAAAAGTGGCATAATCTTTAGCGGTACTTGAGAGTCCGGCGCCGCCAGAGAAAAAGCTTTTGGCTCCTTTTTTAGGGTAATCAGGATTGTAAAAAGTTGTTGGAAAATTTTTCCACTTTCCATCTTTTTTAAATTGAATATTAACCAATCTATCATGTTTGTCTTTTGGTAAATAGAACCATGTGTCATCCATTCCTAAAGGATCGAAGATTTTTGTTCGCAGAAATTCTTCAAAAGGCATTCCTGAAATAACTTCTATAAAATATCCTAAAACATCTAATCCTTCGCTATAAACATAAGCCGTACCTGGGTCATGATGTAAAGGTAGTTTTGCAAGTTTTTTAACGCTTTCTTCAATTGTTATGTTTTCAGTTGTAAAAAGGTCTGTAATTCCAGCTTTTTTGTAGATAGCTTGAAAGCGTTTGTCACCATCGATTACACCATAACCCAATCCTGAAGTGTGCGTTAGAAGATGTCTGATTGTTATTTGGTTCTCCGCTGGTTTGGTAGTATAGCTGCCGTCTGCGTCATTAAATGAGTCTAGAATTTGAGCTTCACCAAATTCAGGAATATATTTTGAAATGGGATCGTCTAATTTAAATTTACCTTCTTCCCAAAGCATCATCACAGCTGTGGAGGTAATTGCTTTTGATTGTGAAGCTATTCTAAAAATTGTATTCTTTTCAAGTTTGTCTCCTTTTTCATTCGAAGTGCCATAAGCTTTATGATAAACTATTTTTCCATTTCTAGCTATTAATGCGACAACGCCAGGTACTTGATTTTGGATAACAGCACTTTTAAGCATTGCATCTATTCGATCAATACGCTCCTGAGATATATTCGCTTCTGCAGGTGTAGTAACTTCAAGCGTGGTTTTTTGTTGGGCATAAAAATTGGCTGTAGAAAATAATAGAAATAAAAAGAGGATTTTTTTCATAATTAGCTTGGTTTTAAGAGGTTTAAATTAACTAATTTGAAGATATTTTGGATGAAACATGTTTTAATATTTTTTATTAATGATGATTTTCACTTTCACCTTGGTTAAAACAGAGAACTATAATTTTTGTAATATTAACAGTGCTGTACAAAAAGTGGTGCATTCATAAATTGTTAATTCTTCAAATATAGGTTTGTTAAAATGGAATATTTATGACTGAAAAGGAAAAAATGATTCAGAGTTTACCTTATGACCCATTAGATAAAGAGTTGATTTCTGGAAGATTACGTGCTCGTAAATTGACCAGAAAAATTGCTGAAATTCCAATGGATAAGGAAAAACAACGAAGACATGTTTTTAAGGAACTTTTAGGAAGTACTGGTGGACGATTTTATATAGAAAATCCATTTCTCTGTGATTACGGATATAATATTCATTGGGGAGAAAATGCTTATGCTAATTTTGGTTGCGTCATATTAGATGCGGCTCCTGTACATATTGGAAAAAATGTAATGATGGCGCCAGGCGTAAAATTATTAACTTCTACACATCCTTTGGAATTCGCAGCAAGAAATTCTGGAATAGAGACGGCGGAACCAATTCATATTGGGGATAATGTTTGGATTGGTGGAGGTGTTATAATAAATCCTGGAGTTACTATTGGCGATAATTCGGTAATTGGATCAGGAAGTGTTGTGGTAAATGATATACCAGAAAATGTAGTTGCAGTTGGAAATCCTTGTAAGTTTCTTAAGAAAATTGATAATTCAAAAATGTGAGAAGTTTTTAAAATTGCATTGAAACACCGAGCGTTCCAGGTCCAAAATTGAGATTCCAACTCGTCTTTTTAGATAGCGAATTATATTTTTGATCATACTTTCTATCGAGATAACGATCGATACATTCTACAGTGGCAATACTTATTGCAAAAGCAAAAACCACATCGCTTACCCAGTGCTGATTATCCCAAAGTCGAGATATTCCAGGAATAGCACCTAAAGTGTAAATGCCAGCTTTTGCCCATGGACTTTTAAATTGTTTGCCTATGGCATAGGCGTTAGTAAAAGCCAAAAGTGCATGCCCAGAAGGAAATGAATGATAATTTCTGTCCCTTTCGAATGGGGCAAAGGTGTCTTTGCCTAAGCCAGCTACTGGCCTTGCTCTACCCACAAGAGATTTCATTACTTGTTGTAATAATCCAGTTGAAGTTGCGGATGCAATAAGTAGAACCCCTGTTCTTCTCAGTTTCTCATTTTTAGTAATTAACCCTACTAAGTATACGCCTGATGTAACCATGTAATTGTTTTCAGGACTCCCATAAAATTCCCCATATTCCCTAATAATTGGCGGTACGCTTGCTCTGTTAGATTTTATAAATTCTGAAGTTTCATCATCCACTAAATAAAGTGCGCCGGTGCCAGCTAATACACCTCCAAATTGAGCCCATTGTTTTCCCTTCCATTTAAGTGGTTGAATATAAGAATGGCCTACACTCGTAAACATATTGCCAACATCGTATTTAAAAAGTTGCCAACGTTTTTCTTCGTTATTAGTAATTGAATCTTGGGCAATGATGTTTGTAAATGCTAACACCATTAATAAAGTTATCAGTTTATTCATAAGAAATGCTATGATAAAATTTCATGAGAGTAATATAGTAAAAGATTTATTTTACAGAAACGTACTTCGGATTGTTCATTGTTTCGTAAAAATCAGCAATAACGGCATCGCGATCGAAATTTTCCCATATGGTAATTTTTCGGTTGTTATTAGGTCGTTCAATCCATTGGTTATCTATTAAAATTGGACATGGAATGCTTTTAGTTTCTCCCCAGGAAGCATTTTTTAAAACCGAAAGCGCCACCATATCAAACAGTGGTCGTGATGGGGTGACCTTGTCTGTTCCAAAATGTTCAAAAATATGTTCAAAGAGATTTGCGGCATAATCGCCAAAATTATCAAAGGTGCCACCATGTCTTCCAGTGATGGGTGCAATCGCTTTTGGTCCTAGACCGGCCATTTTTTTATCAACTTCACTTTTGCTAACGGCTACTGCATCGGTTCCGGAAGGTTTTCCATAGCGTACTGTTACCATTTCAAAAGGTATTTTACTATTTAAAACATAGTTCATCGCAATGGTGTCATTGTCCTGATTATATTCTCCAGGCTCCGGATAATTACTGCCCAACCAAACAATTTTTGTACGGTCAACAAAAGTTGAATCTTTCTTTATGGCCAATGCAATATTTGTAAGTTTTCCAACAGCGACAATAATTACATCTTCTTTTTTTGTTTCTTCTAAAATAAAATCCACGCCAACTTTACCATCATAATTATCGGGGTTAAAATTAGCTGTAATATCTTTGAAATTACCTTCGGCACCTTTTAATAACGGAAGCGAATCTTTTAAGTTACACAGTTGCATTACGCGCTCTGCTTCGTCATAATGACCCTGAATATCAGTGTCGTTTCTTGTGGCATTAACAGTTATTCCCTTAACATCAAAAGTATCACCGTTCAATAGCATATAGGCAATTGCAAATTGGTCGTCTAATTCGTTATTGGCATCAGTATCAAAAATTAATTTGATTCTCGAATCTATTTCTTCGATATCTTTTTCTACAATTATTTCTTGTTTATCCTTCTTAATTTCCTTGCAAGAATTAAGAATAAAGAGCATTATAATTGTTAATAGTAGTGGAAATTTATGTTTCATAAATTATGATGATAATGTTGCAATTGTATGAAAAATACGAAAAATTCAACTAGAGGCTAAGCTATTATATTTTTTTAGGATTTATGCAAAGCCAGTTGAATTCGTTTTCTAGGAATATCAATCGACAATACTTTTACAATTATTTGCTGATTGAGATGTACATGTTCATTTACATCTTTCACAAAAGAATCAGAGAGATTTGAGACATGTATCAGCCCACTTTCTTTTATGCCGATATCTACAAAACATCCAAAATTGGTAATGTTGTTTACAATACCAGGTAATAATTGTCCGTCTCTTAAATCTGAGATGCTGCGTACATTTTGGTCAAAAGTGAAAACTTTAGCTTTTTCACGTCGGTCGAGTCCGGGTTTTTCAAGTTCATCAATGATGTCTTTGAGGGTAGGTAGGCCAATGGTTTCCGTGCAGTATTTTTTAATATCGATTTTTTCAAGCTGACTTTTATTTCCGATTAAATCAGAAATTACTACTCCTTTGTCTTTGGCCATTTGTTTTACAACACCGTAACTTTCTGGATGTACAGAAGAATCGTCCAACGGATTTTTTCCATCTTTTATCCGAAGAAAACCTGCGCCTTGTTCAAAAGCTTTACCACCTAATCGAGCGACTTTTTTGATAGTAGATCTATCCGTGAATGCGCCATTTTCATTGCGATACGCAACTATATTTTCTGCTAGTTTTGAGCCAATGCCTGATACATAACTTAACAAAGGAACACTAGCGGTGTTGATATTTACTCCGACTGAATTAACACAACTTTCAACAACGCCATCTAAAGAAGTTTGCAACTTACTTTGATCTACATCGTGTTGGTATTGCCCTACACCAATTGATTTTGCATCTATTTTTACGAGCTCAGCCAACGGGTCAGCAAGTCTTCTTCCAATAGAAACTGAACCTCTTACCGTAACATCATAATTAGGGAATTCGTCACGCGCAATTTTAGAAGCTGAATATATCGAAGCTCCTGCCTCGCTAACTACAAAAACTTCAGGTGAATTCTTAAAATGAATTCGCTTCACCAATTGCTCTGTTTCTCTTGAAGCGGTACCATTACCTATAGCTATGGCTTCAATTTTATAGGCATCACACAAAGAACTAATTTTCTTCATGGCTTCAGAGCCTTTGTTTTGTGGCGCATGCGGATAAATAGTTTCGTTGTGTTTTAATTCACCTTGGGCGCTTAGACAAACAATTTTACAGCCTGTTCTAAAACCAGGGTCGATAGCTAAGATTCGCTTTTCTCCCAACGGAGCGCCCAATAGAAGTTGCTTTAAATTTTTTGAAAAAACACTAATAGCCTCATCATCTGCTTTCTCTTTCGCTAATTTTAATATTTCATTCGATAAGGAAGGAAAGAGTAATCTTTTATATGAATCTTCCAGTGCTAATTGAACATGTGCAGTACAAGAATTATTAGATTTAATAATACGGTCTGCAATTTTTGAAAGGATGTATTTGTCATCAATTTCAATTTTAACTCGGATAAAACCTTCGTTTTCTGCTCGTAAAATTGCTAACAATCGATGTGAAGGACAACGTTTTAAAGCTTCGCTCCAATCAAAATAATCTCTAAATTTTTGGGCTTTCTCATCGTCTTTTTTTGTGCCGATTACTTTAGTGGTAAGCATGGAAGTCCGTTCAAGTTGATTCCGAATTTGATTCCGAATAGAAATACGTTCGTTTAGCCATTCAGCAATTATATGGCGAGCCCCTTCGAATGCTTCGTTTTCATTTTTAACTTGATCATTTAAATACTGAGAAGCAACATAATCAATCTCATTATGATTCTGAGCCATGATAATTTTTGCCAAAGGTTCTAATCCGTTCTTTCGAGCAGTCTCGGCTTTGGTCTTTCGTTTCTTTTTAAATGGAAGGTAGAGGTCTTCTAGATCGACTAAATCGTCTGAGTTATTAATTTTTTGGCGAAGTTCATCAGTTAACGCTTCTTGTTCTTCAATAGCCTTTAAGACCGCAGATTTTCGTTTTTCAAGTGCCTCAAACTGCGCTTTAAATTGAATAATGGAACCAACCTGCACTTCATCTAAACCACCAGTAGCCTCTTTTCTATAACGCGAAATAAATGGTAAAGTACAGTCTTGATCTAATAGTTCGACTGTATTTTTTATACCCTTTTCAGGGAGTTGGGTGTGTTTGCTGATAAAAGGGATGAGGTTCATAGGAATTCTAACGAAATTTCTTAATTAATTCCTTCCCCATTACCAACGCCATCTTCATCTGGGTTAACGAAAATTAATTTGCCCTCTGCATTTTCAGTCATTAAAATCATACCCTCACTTTCTACGCCGCGTAATGCTCGTGGAGCTAGGTTGATTAAAACCGTTACTTTTTTGCCAACAATTTCTTCTGGAGTAAAACTTTCTGCAATACCAGAAACAATAGTACGTGTGTCTAGTCCTGTGTCAACTTTTAGTACAAGTAATTTTTTGGCTTTTGCCATTTTTTCAGCTTCCACAATAGTTCCAACACGCATGTCTAGCTTTGTAAAATCGTCAAAAGTAATGGTGTCTTTTTGTGGCATGAGTTCTTTGTTTGCGTTTTCGTTAGCTTTTTTCGTAGCTTCTAATTTATCTAATTGGGCTTGAATTTCTTTGTCTTCAATTTTTCTAAAGAGCAATTCCCCTTTGTTTATTTGATGACCTGACGGAAGTAGTGTTTCTTTTGTTGAAACATCAGTCCAAGAAGTCTCGAGTACGCTCGACCTGACGGCCAACATATTTTTAAGTTTTTCTGAGGTAAACGGTAAAAATGGTTCACTCAATACTGAAAGTGCGGTTGCGATTTGAAGCGCAACAAACATGATGGTTTTTGTTCGTTCTTCATCTACCTTGATAACCTTCCAAGGTTCTTCATCAGCAAGATATTTATTGCCTAAACGTGCAAGATTCATTAATTCTTGACTGGCTTCTCTAAAACGATAGCGTTCTAAAGAATTGGATATAATGTCAGGATATTTACGAAGTTGCTCTAATGTTTCAGAATCAACTTCTGAAAAATCTCCTGCAAGAGGCACTTGCCCATCATAGTATTTATTAGTTAAAACTACCACTCGGTTGATAAAGTTGCCAAAAATCGCAACTAGCTCGCTGTTGTTTCTAGTTTGAAAATCTTTCCATGTAAAATCGTTATCCTTAGACTCCGGAGCATTTGCTGTTAAGGTGTATCGCAATACATCTTGCATGTCAGGGAAATCTACCAAATATTCATGAAGCCAAACCGCCCAATTTTTTGAAGTAGAAAGTTTATTGCCTTCAAGATTCAAAAATTCATTTGCAGGTACATTTTCAGGTAGAATAAAATCGCCATGAGCTTTAAGAATGGCTGGGAATATTATGCAGTGAAAAACAATATTATCTTTTCCTATGAAATGAACAAGTTTGGTGTCGTCTGCTTTCCAGTAAGGCTCCCAATCTTTCCCTTCACGTTCGGCCCATTCTTTGGAAGAAGAAATGTAACCTATAGGAGCATCAAACCAAACATATAATACTTTGCCCTCACCACCTTCAACCGGTACTGGTATTCCCCAATCTAAATCTCTGGTTACTGCTCTGGGTTCTAAACCACCATCAATCCAACTTTTACATTGCCCATATACATTTGGCTTCCAATCGTTTTTGTGTCCTTCAAGAATCCATTTTCTAAGAAAATCTTCATATCGGTTTAAAGGAAGAAACCAGTGTTTTGTTTCTTTAGTAGTGGGTACTGTTCCCGAAATAGTAGATTTCGGATTTATTAAATCTGTTGCGTTTAATGATGATCCACAATTTTCACATTGATCTCCATAAGCTTCCTCATGGCCACATTTTGGACAGGTGCCTACTACAAAGCGATCTGCTAAAAATTGTTGCGCTTCTTCATCGAAAAGTTGTGCGGTAATTTCTTCTATAAAATCACCTTGATCATAGAGTTTCTGAAAAAAATCTGATGCCGTTTTATGGTGAACGGGCAATGAAGTTCTAGAGTAGTTATCGAATGTAATTCCAAATTCATTAAAAGAATTCTTAATTATACCATGATACTTATCTATAATTTCTTGTGGAGATACACCTTCTTTTTTTGCCTTCATGGGTATTGCCGCGCCATGTTCATCACTACCACATACAAAAAGCACGTCTTTACCAGTTAATCTTAAGTAGCGCGCATAAATATCAGCTGGCACATAAACACCAGCTAAATGACCGATATGAATGGGGCCATTAGTGTACGGTAATGCAGCAGTAATAGTATACCTAGAAAATTCAGACATCATAATTGAATTAGCCTGCAAAAATAAGATTTTTAATGTTGAGAGCCTTCAGTCAATTTGTTGGATTTAACTGAAATAAAATAAAAATTAATTATTGTTCATGATTTGAAGAAAATATATGGTTGCTTAAATAAGCAAAGCCTCCAAGTAACTTTTAGAAAGAAATTGAAGGCCTTTGCACGTTGTGGGGACGAAAAGCTAGGCTACCATAACAGATTTACTCATCTTATGGTTTTGTACTTGAATTCTGTATATGTATTTTCCAGTAGCTAATTGCTTAGCCATATTTTCTCTAATGTTAATTTCTCTAGATCCTTCAAACATCATCTCATTAAATACTGTTCCCATATTTTGACCTAAAATATTGTACAGCTGAATATCTACATGTGCACTAAAAGGCATTTCTAGATAAATATGCGGTGCATTATTAGTAGGGTAAAATGGTTTATGAACAATGGTTTCTAATAAACTTGGATCATAAGGAGTAGGATTTTCTGGTTCACCGTTCTCGCCCTCAGCCATGGGAATGGTTGGTTCACCATCGCTGTATGCAATTTCAGGAAAATCAACACCACTACAATTAAAGCCTAAATTAACAGGAGCATAAGGGTGGTCTAATAAATGTTCTTCTACTAATGGGACGGGAATACATAACCATTCTGCCATTACTGTGGCATAGAGGTCTCTAAAGTCCATTGTGTATTCTAAGTTGCCACGGCCATCGGGATCGTCTAAAGTTGGATGTTCTCCAACAAATGCACTTCCGTTAAGTCCTGACCCAAAAAATAGGGTAGGTGCTGCTTTTCCATGATCAGTACCGTTAGAACCATTTTCGAAAATACGTCTTCCAAATTCTGAGAAAGTCATACTTAATACTTTGTCATCTTGTTGTGTGAAACCTAAATCGTCATAAAAATTATCAATAGCTATTGATAAGTAAGACATTAATCTTTCATGAGCTAAAGGTTGATTTCCGTGCGTGTCAAATCCTCCTAGAGTAATCATATAAACTTTTGTTCCTAAATTGCCTTTTATCAATCGCGCTAATAAAGCTAATTGACGTGCAAAATAATTATCTTGATATTCAACTTGGTTCTGACCTCTTTCATAGGCTTCATGAATAGCACCTGAGTATTCATAAGTTACATTAGCAACTCCTCTTAAAAACTCAAGTTGGTCACCGTACATACAATCATCGAAAAGACTTGGGTCTAGATTGTACTGTAAGCCTGTTTCGGCAATTTCTTCTAACTGATCTATGTTAGAAGCAACAAATGCGTAATTTGTTTCTTCACCTTGAAAAACTAAACTTCCAAAATTTCCAATCTGTACTGCTGCTGGAGCAACGGGAGGGTTCATTAAATAATCTGGATAGATGTTTTCAAAATGTCGTCCCATCCAACCAGTATTTAAACCTGAAAAACCGGTAGAAGTTAAATCTGTATTTGCAAAAATATCGGAACCAGTAAAGTGAGAAAGACTTTGACTTTCATAACCAACACCATGTACTGCTTTAAATGAACCTTCACCCCACATTGGTTCTAAAGATTTCATGTATGTTGGCACACCAAATTCATCGGTCAATTTCAAAATTTTACTTTCTGGAATATAAATATTCGGTCGTGCATTTGCATAGGCATCGTATTGTTCTATGGGTAGCACAGTGCTTAGACCATCATTACCACCAGAAAGACGAATAAGAATTAATATTTTATCAGTTTCTGCTTGCGCAATTGCTTGCGTAAGAGGTGATGGAGCTGAGGCTGTTAGCATATTGCTGCCTAGCATCATAGATCCAGAACCAGCAATTCCTAAAGCTTGTAAGAATGAACGTCTGCTCCAAGTTTTATGTTCTAAATCATGACCTTCATGTTGAAGACCTTTATATGGTGTTTTATCGTGGGTATCGCACATAATTGTAGGTTTATTTTAATTGGAATTCAGGTTGTCTAATTAAGTGAAGTAATAAGAGGTATACTTGAGAATCTGCATTGGTCAACATCATACTCCATGATCCATTTTGGTAGACCATATCGCTTTCGTAAGGTTCTCTAAACACATCAAAAGCCGCACTATAATCTGGGATTTCAGTAAGTAATCCTTTTGGAGTGATTTTGTCTATAATTGCTCTTGCTACTTCATCGGGGTCGTTAGTTGTAGCGCCATTTGGACCTGTGGCTGCAATTCCAAAAGTTCTAAATTGTTCTTGATTATTCTGCCAAAAATTTTGAATAAACATCTCAAAAGTTAGCCAGCGTCCTATCATGAAATTGGTATTAATCCAAGAACGGTTTCTTTGCCAACCTGCTACATCAAAAGGATCGAAGAGTTCTTGGCTAAGTAGTGTAGAAGCACTATTTAAGCTTGATAAGGTAGCATCATCATAAGTGAAGTTAGTTTCATTTATGAAGTTTAAGTACATGTCATACGGACTCTTGATTATTACACCAACAGCATCGTCATCAAAAAAGTGTTCGCTTTTAAAAAGTTGTGCTAATACTGGTGCAATTTCAAAATCGTTCGCTATAAATGTGGCTGACATGCCTTGGATAATAGTTTCTGCATTACCTGCTTCATCTTGCGAATCGGGGTGTACAAAAAACTCATATAATTTTTTGCAAATAAACCAACCTATTTCATCAGCTCTTTGCTCAAAAAGAATGTTTATTACGTCATCATAATCCCAATTACCAGATTGACCAAAAATAGTTTTGGAACCTGCATCAAATCTTTCAGGATCAAAAGTTACAGTTTCGCAACCTAGTTCTCCTCGTTCGACATAACCGGTTAATGCCCTAGCAGTTTCAATGATGTCTTGCTCAGTATAATTATTGCCTTCTCCTAAAGTAAAAAGTTCGTATAACTCACGACCATAATTCTCATTCGGATTATTGCCATTATTATAAACTCCATCTAAATAATAAAGCATTGCACTAGTTAGTCCAATCTCGCTAACAAAAGTTTTAAAATTGCCTAGAGCATTGCGCTGTAGACAATTTACATAATGATATAAAAAGCCATTACAGTTGTATACGCTTAATTGAGTAACAAAATGATTGCTCCAGAAAAAACTCATTCTATCGGCTAGATTATTGTCGATAAGAGATTTGGTGTACGCTAGACTAATTTCGTCTATTTGAGAGTTTTTAAGTGCGTTTCTGGCTTGATCATCTTCCGGATAATTACTGTTATTCCAATTTGCCCAAGCCGGTTCTGGAATGGTGTTAGCATTAGATGCTTGATTTACTAAATTATCAACTAAAGCTGTTGCTGTTTGGCCAATTGCGGCATTTATAGTGTCTACAGATGCACTAAATCCAAGCCTTCTATAAAGATGTTCCGCTTTATTTTTATCCAAAGGAATGGCATAAGCGCTAAGGCCTGAAGTATTACAATTAATGAAATATTCCATAGTTAAGTAGGGCGTTAATAGGTGACGTTCATGTGCTTGGGGGCAACTAAATAACGAAGTTAAGGTGGGTATAGTACCCGATTTCTCTTAATTTCGATAACGTGCATAAAGATTTACGCACTTCTCGTCTTTTAAGACGTTTAACTGCATGTATTTTCGATGAAATGCATTATTTTGATGTAATAATTCAATATTAAAGTGGGAAAGCATAACGAATTCGGAAAAGAAGGTGAGCAAATAGCAGTAGATTATTTACTGAAAAGTGGTTATAAAATTCATTGTAAAAACTATCGATATTTAAAATCTGAAATAGATATAATCGCGCAGAAAAAAGAAGTTCTTGCTATTGTAGAAGTGCGTGCTAGAAGTAATGATCAGATAATTTCAATTGCTGAAACGATAACGCCAAAAAAAATAAAACTTCTGGTTGCAGGAGCACATCAATATATTGTTGATAATAATCTGGATTTGGATGCTCGATTTGATGTGATAACAATATTGAAGAATAAACAAATATTCAAAATTGAGCATTTGGAAAGTGCTTTTTACCATTTTTAGATAATCTTCTTTTGTTTTATTTGTAACAATTTGTTATTTTTACACACAAACCAATTTATACCATGAAAACTATCTCATCAGTAGTTGAAGAATACATCAAGAAAAAGCCTTTTCTTCAAAGTGCGTTAGCTCAAGGAATTATTAACCTTACTTCGCTTTCACGTATTATTAAGCCTGAAATTCAAGAGGAGTTATCTAAGGATATTAGAAATGGTGCTATTGTAATGGCATTAAAAAGACTCTCAGATGATCTTGAATTTAGAGCAACACACAAGATTGTCAAAGTTTTAAAGAATATTGGAGAAATCACGGTTCGATCTTCATTAACTGATTATACATTTTTAGCATCTGATACTGTTTTGCATCAACAGGCAAAATTATTGGAGGCAGTAAATGTTAATCATGATGTTTTTTACACTTCTTCAAGGGGAGTAAATGAAATAAACATAGTGGTAAGTAATATTTTAGATGATGTAGTAGAAGAGTTGTTTAGAGCTGAAAAATGTACACAGAAAGCTGAAAATCTCTCTTCAATTACCGTAAAATTACCTGCTGAAAATGTTTCGGTACCGGGCATTTATTACTTCATATTTCAACGTTTGGCATGGGAAGGTATCGTGTTATATGAGGTGATATCTACAACTAATGAGTTTACTATTTTAGTTGATGATGATCAAGTAGATGTGGCTTTTAAAACTATCAAAGACCTAAAGACACTTTAGCGCTTTAAAAAGGCAACTACATCTTTATCACTTTCTGGTTTTAAAACTATCTTCTTTTCTTGATCTAGAATGAAGTACGTTGGTGTTTGATGAATATCAAATAACTCAGCATACGTACTATCCCATTTTCCTAGTGCAATGGCATGTTCAAAATCATCTAATTTTGCAGATTCTAACTTCCAACTTATTTCGTCATCTTCAAGGCCTATTGCAATCACTTGTACTTCGGGGAAATTTTTTAATTCTTTGTGAAGTGCTGGAAGCTCGTGTAAGCAATGAGAGCAGGTGCTACTCCAAAAAATTAGAATATAATTACTAGCTCCTGTTAATGTGCTTAGTTGTTTTTCCTTTTCCTTGGTTTTCCATTCAATTTCGGGAGCAATAGCTCCAATTCGTAATCTGTTTTCCGCTTCTATTTGAGATAACACTTTTTTATTTTCTTGAGATATAGCTTTTGACTTTAAATATTTGTTCAAAATGAAATTTGGAGTGTCGTTGAGCTGTAATAAAGTAGCATATTCCCAAATAGAATTAAATAAGGTAAACTGATAATCTACAGATAATTCTTTAATCTTATTGGCAACCGTATTGATATTTGACTGAATTTCAATTTCTGTTTCAGAATCAGACAAAGATTTTAATGGAAGGGCTGTAAAAACGTAGTTCACTATTTTGTCCTTTAAGAAATCGGAACTTTTAAGGGTGTTATTAGTTAAATCTAGATGATTAAAATAGTTATCCTTTTTTGCTTTTACATACTGCTCGGGGTTTTGGTAATCCGATGCGATATATGGATGATTAGCCTTTATAAAATTATTGACCAATAAACCAGCTGCCTTAGATTCATATGATTTTTGGGTATCTAATAAAGATTTATTTAATTTAATATACTCACTAGTATTTTTTAAATCAGTGGAAAAATATTGAATTATTTTGTTTTCTATGTCCGCAATTTCTTTAAAATATGTACTGAAAAGTATATTTTCTTTAGATGCAATAAAAGATACTTCTTCATCGGTTTTGTAGTTGAAAATAATGTCTTCTTTTCCGCTATATAAAACATCAATATAAAACTCGTTTTGCGGCACTGCATAAACCAATCGGTATGTGCCTGGGGGTGCGCTTTTGGGCATTTCTAATGCGAATTCGCCTTTTTTAATTTTAGTGTCAGCAACATAAGCTTGAGAGCCTGGTGTTAATCTATAAGCAATAATCCAAGAGTAGTCATCGGCAGGAGAAAACGTACCAGAAATACTGTGTTGCGACTGTACTAAAAAGCTTATAAATAAGCATAGTACTAATATTGTATTTTTCATATTTAAAATAAGGCAATAATTGAACCAAAATTAGTTTATTGAGTTCAGGTATTTATTCTTTAAGCTTTTTGTAAAGCCAATTGTTGCGTTGTTCTCGTTGTTCGGGAAATGTCCAATGTTGTGTTTCTTGAAAAACGTGTAATTCCTTTTTAGCTGAAATAACATTATATGCTGAAAAAGTTGATGCTGGTGAGCATACGTTGTCATTATAACCCCAGCTATACCATCCGTCTGCTTTTACAAATCGCGCAAAATTTACCACATCATAATATTTGGAAACTTCTATTTTTTCTTTTTTGTTGGTGAAGTCGTCAACAAATATCTGAGGCCATCCGCCAGCTCTTCCTTCTAAAAATCCGGTCATATCTGAAAGGGCGGGATAAAATGCTGCTAAATAGTCAATTCGTTGGTCTAATCCGGCAACAACAATAGATAGGGCGCCACCCTGACTTCCACCTGTTACAGCAATGTCTTCCCCGTTAAATTGTTCTAAGCTTTCAATAAAGTCAACTGCACGAATACAGCCCAAATATACACGACGATAGTACATGTTGTCCTTATCATCTAAATTAAAAACCTGATAGTTATTTAGTGGACCTGCTCGTAGGTCGTCATATACACTTTTGTCTAAGTTTACTGGTATGCCGTGAATACCAATTGTAAATGAAACAAATCCTTCTGCGGCTTCATTTATTTCACCGTAATACGGTCGAATACCAGCTCCCGGAACATGTAAAATAGCAGGATATTTTCCTGCTTTTTTCGGTGTAGTTAGTATGCCATAAATTTTTCCTTTAACATTATTAAGTTTTACATGGTATACATCCACCTTATCCGTACAACGTTCAGGCATTAGTGTAAGTACTGGTTCCATAGCTACCTCCGCTAATTCTTCTTTTCCTTTGTTCCAAAATTTCTCAAAATCGGTAGGAAGCGAGGTTGTAGGTTTAATTTTATCTGGAGCTATGCCAATAGTAGTATACGATGAATATTCTTTACCATCAATCGTAACATTAGCTGTGCAACGAAGAAATCCTGGTTGTTTAATTTTAGGCGCCTTTACCTTGGAGTTGGTAGCTAATGTAAAACTTCCTTCCTCTAAAGTTTTAATTTCGCGATAGCCCGAATCTGGCTCAATTTTATAGTTTACTTTAATACCTTTTAATGGTACTTTGTTTCGTGTTACGCTAATAGAAAATTCAGCTTGTTCTCCAATATTATAAGTCCAATCGGAATGATTGGGACTTACTATAACATTTACTAATTGTTTACTTGGTTGGGCTTTTAGTAAGAAGGTAAATAGCAGAGCAGCTATTAATAAGATGTAATTTTTTTGTTTCATTTTTTGATTAGGCATTAGTATTCTTAATTAGTTTGGTCTTAAAAAAGATTTTGAAACTAATATAAGGAAAAAAAGGGTTTTGCGTTCGTAAGCAAAACTATGCCATCAATAAAAAAGTGTGAATTTTACTGTTGTAAATTGTGTTGAAAATGCCTTTTATTTGGCAGCACGCGTCTCATTACGAAGACCAATGTGCTCAATAATTGAAGCTATAAGCGTTGATTCCTTTTCATGAATAAATCCATCAGAAATGGCAATTTCTTCTAAAATATTAGCGATTGCTTTTTTCTTCTGAAAAGACATTTCGCTTAATATGGCACGACCTTGGTCGAGACTCATATTTCTAGCTTGTAAAATGAAATTGGTTTCAAAATCAATGCGCCTCATCAATTGACTTAGGGCGCTGATTTCTCCTTTGTGAATTTCGCCATCGGCTACAATTACTGCATCTACGGCCTGTACTATTGCAAATTTTTCTACTAGGCTAAAACCTAGATTAGGGATTTTCATATTTCTAATTGTGGGGTTAGAAAGCCACGAAGTTACATAAATATGATTGAATAACGCAAATATATCCGTTTTATGATATTAAATCATCGTTAAGAGATTGATCGAAAGGAGCTAAAGCTGATAAACCTTTTTCGATAGTATTAATTCGTTCGAAAACCAACAGTAATCGAAGTCCGTTGCGTGTTTGCTTTTCTTTCATCTTACATTTATTAGGATTTGACTGTACAAATTGAAGCACTTTTGTAAAGGTGGTACTCTGGTAAAAGTCAGATTGTTGATCACTAATAAAATACCCTATTAACTTGTTTTTTTTGAGCACAACTTTTTCTAAACCTATACTATTTGCAATCCATTTTATTCGAACCGAGTTTAATAAATCTTCCGCTTCAGAAGGTAGTTCGCCAAATCGGTCAATTAATTGTGCTTCGTATTTTCGAAGACCTTTTTCGTCACTAATTTTATTAAGTTCTGTATATAAATTAAGACGCTCGGTTATGTTGTTTATATAGTCATCAGGAAACTGTAATTGAAAATCAGAATCTATTTGAGTTTCTTTTACAAAGACTTTATCTTTATGTCCTTCGACATCTTCATACAAATCTTTGAATTCATTTTCTTTAAGTTCGTCAATGGCTTCTGCCAATATTTTTTGATAGGTTTCAAAGCCAATTTCATTAATAAATCCACTTTGCTCGCCGCCTAGAAGATCACCAGCACCTCTTATTTCTAAATCTTTCATGGCAATATTAAATCCACTACCTAAAGCAGTAAATTGTTCAAGTGCTTCTATTCTTTTCCGAGCATGAGGTGTCATTACTTCATAAGGCGGTGTAATAAAATAGCAAAAAGCCTTTTTGTTGCTACGACCAACACGACCGCGCATCTGGTGTAAATCACTAAGGCCAAAATTATTAGCATTATTAATGAAAATAGTATTCGCATTAGTTACATCTAATCCACTTTCTACGATAGTTGTAGAGACTAGCACATCAAATTCGCCATTCATAAAACCGAGCATCAATGCTTCTAGTTTTTTGCCATCCATTTGACCATGGCCAATACCCACTTTAGCATCTGGTACTAGACGCTGAATCATACCTGCAACTTCTTTAATATTTTCTATTCTATTATGAATGAAAAACACTTGGCCTCCTCTTTGAATTTCGTAGCTAATAGCATCGCGAATCACTTCTTCATGAAAACGTACAACTCTACTTTCAATTGGGTATCTGTTAGCGGGTGGAGTATTTATTACAGACAAATCTCGCGCTGCCATTAGGCTAAATTGAAGCGTTCGCGGTATAGGAGTGGCTGTCAAGGTTAAAACATCAACATTTTCTTTAATTGATTTTAGTTTGTCTTTAACCGAAACACCAAATTTTTGTTCCTCATCAACTATTAATAGTCCAAGGTCTTTGAACTTCACGTTTTTATTTACCAACTGGTGGGTGCCAACGATAATATCTACTTTTCCAGCTTCTAATTGCTCTAATGTTTCGCGTCTTTCTTTAGTGCTCCTAAAACGATTTAAATAATCTACCTTAACAGGCATTTCAATTAAACGTTCAGAAAAAGTTTTATGATGTTGAAAGGCTAATATTGTTGTAGGTACTAAAACAGCTACCTGTTTGCCATTGTCGACGGCTTTAAAAGCGGCACGAATTGCTATTTCAGTTTTACCAAAACCCACATCTCCACAGATTAAGCGATCCATTGGCCGTTCGCTTTCCATGTCTCTTTTCACATCTTCTGTAGATGTGCTCTGATCAGGAGTGTCTTCATATATAAATGATGCTTCTAATTCATTCTGAAGATAACTGTCCGGTGCGTATTGAAAACCTTTTTCTAATCTACGCTTAGCATATACTTTTATTAAGTCAAAAGCTATCTTCTTTACGCGAGATTTTGTTTTTTGCTTCAGTTTTTTCCAAGCTGCAGAACCTAATTTATAAATTTTAGGAACCGCACCATCTTTACCGTTAAATTTAGAAATTTTATGTAGCGAATGAATACTTACATATAATGTATCTCGATCGCCATACATTAATTTAATAGCTTCCTGTTTTTTGCCTTCAACATCTATTTTTTGAAGGCCGCCAAATTTGCCTATACCGTGATCTATATGAGTAACAAAATCACCAACTTCTAATTTATTCAGCTCGTTTAAAGTGATTGCTTGTTTTTTAGCGTAGCCATTTTTAAGTTGAAATTTGTGGTAGCGCTCAAAAATTTGATGATCAGTATAACAGACTATTTTTAAATCATCATTAATAAACCCCTGATATAATGGTAGAACTATAGTTTCGTAATGTACATTTTTTTTGTTGTCTTCAAATATGGCATGAAAACGATTTGCTTGTTGTTCGCTGGAGCAGAAAATATAATTAGTATAGCCCTGCGATTTGTATTCGTTTAAGTTTTCAATAAGTAAGTCGAATTTTTTATTGAACGAAGGCTGCGGTTGTGTACTGAATTCTATAGTGTGCTGTTGAGAATATGCTTGTTGTGTTTTTGCTTCTAGTAAAAAGAATTTTGCTATTTGTTCTTTAAAACTAGCTGCATTTAGGAATAATTCTTCTGGCTCAGCATGTTTAATATTTTCTGATAGTTTAGTGAAAGCAACTTTAGCCTTTTTAAAAAAATCATCTAAGCGAGCGTAAAGAAGTTCCGTATTCTTTAAGAAAATAACTGTGTCTGATGCTATATATTTTAGGAAGCTTTCTCGTTTTTCCTCCATTAATTTATTCGCCACATTCGGAATAATGCTAATTTTCTTTACTTTTTCAGTTGACAATTGTGTTTCAACATCAAAAGTTCGTATGCTATCAACTTCGTCACCAAAAAATTCAATTCGATACGGTTGGTCATGTGAAAATGAAAAAACATCCACAATTCCCCCACGAACGGAAGATTCGCCGGGTTCAGTAACAAAATCAACTCTTTTAAATTGATATTCGAAAAGCACTTCATTCAGAAAATCTAGCGAAAGTGTATCGTCGAGCTTTATTTTTAGCGTATTTTTTTCTAATTCTCTACGAGTAACTACTTTTTCAAAAAGTGCATCTGGGTAGGTTACTATTATCGCTGGCTTTTTACGAGAGTTTATGCGATTAAGAACTTCCGCTCTAAGCAAAACATTGGCATTATCGGTTTCTTCTATTTGATAAGGTCTTCGGTAGCTGCCCGGATAAAAAAGCACATCTTTGGCGCCAATAAGCTGTTCAAGGTCGTTAAGAAAATATGCTGCTTCTTCCTTATCATCAAATAATAAGAGAAAGGGCTTATCGGTATTTTTAAAAGCATCAGCCAAAACAAAAGATAATGCAGAACCTGAAAGACCTTTTGTGTGAATTCTTGTGGGAGTATTGGTTTCAGATTGGGCAATAGAATCTTTGAGTTTCCGAGATTTCGGAGACTCTGAAAACAGTTGTTGAATGCTAATTTGGGTCAACCTTCAATGTTTGAAATGCAAAGATAACTCGTTATGTAAGTTTAATCCAATCAAATGAAATAAAAATGTGTATGTTGAATTTAGGAGTGCACTTATAATATTTGTATTACACCTTCTTTCTTCGGTTAAAAGCAAACAGAAGCATAGCTGTAAAAATAATTACACAACCTATTAAGGCTGTATTTGCGATGTTTTCAAATTCATTTTGATGACGAATGTAAATAGCAAATAACGCCCAAATACCAACGGCTGCAAATTCATACAAGTTACGAGTGTACAAGACTATGAGGTTTAAAAGAGTTGCAATAATAATCATTGTAATTGTCCATCCGGTTTCAGAAAGAACTGCACCGTCCCAATTTAGTTTGGCTAGGAAGGCTGAAATATTAGCAATGGTTGCTACGGCTATCCAACCACTATATATTCCGATAGGGAGCCAGCCAAATAGATATATCGAGCGGGAAACTGACTCTTTTTCCATGTTAGTATTTAAAATTATTCTTATAAGTGAAAATAATATTCCCAGCATTATTAAAACTGAGAGTCCGGTATATTCATAGGCGAAAACAAACACCCAAGCACAATTCAAAAGATTAGCAATTATGAGCCAATATCCAGTTTCCAAAATGTAATTCGCCTTCGACTTATTAAAGTAGGATAATTTTACTTGATAGATTCCATAGGCAATCAAGGCAGCAAATATTAACCCCCAAATGGCAAAAGCATAACCTTCTGGAGTGAAAAGGTTGAAATATTTATTGCTTACTTCCCCAATGGTAGTCTCATTAAATCGAATGGCTTGTGAAACATAGTTTACGCCAATCACTAGAATTACAGAAACGAGATTTAAAAGTGATAGACGTTTTTGCATAATTGGATTTTTATTAAAAATAGGGATTAGTAAAGTAAGGTCAGTACTTTTTTTGACTGACAAATTATTTCAAATTGCGTTTTTTCTTTTCATAGGTTTCAATTGGAACGGGAATTACTGTGTTTCCTAATAATGCAAAAACTTGACAATTAGACTCTGGAGCCTTTGTGTGGGATCCAGTAAATTCACCAAATGCAGGAAGTAATAATTGTGCTTTTGTTTTGTAAAAGCAGCGTAATCGTACCGATTGCCGACCCAAACCTCTAAGGCGAATAGCAGGATGTATATGACCACAAAAATTAAATAAACCTTCTCTTTCTTCAGGATGATGTGTTAAAAGAAAGCCGTCTAAATGTAATTCTGGTACGACTTCAATTCCTAATTCTTCATATTTAAGAGGAGAGATTATATCGTGATTTCCGATAACCAAAACAACTTTAGATTTAATTCCTTTAATCCAATTTTTAAAAAGCAACCATTCCTTATTCAGTGAAGAATGAAAAAGATCACCCATGAATATCACGTTTTTTGGTTCGAAAAAAGAGATGACCTCATTCAATAAAACAAAGTTTTTTTGAATTGCTTTTTGAGGTACGGCAGCACCGTATTTTCGAAAGTGTGAAATTTTACCCAAATGCACATCGCTAATTAATAGCATTGATTTTTCATGCCAAAATAAACCCCCATGAGGGTGCATGGTAAACAGCTGTTCATTAATTTTTATGGATTCGGTATTCATGAAAATCAAAGGTATCTACTTTTTCATCAAAATAGCGGTCATTCGTTTTATACGATCTTCCCATTTTTCACTTGATAATTTTTCGCGACTCATGCGGTCTGTTATTAATGGAAAGGAGAAGGGTGTGGCTTTTTTACATTCTTTCCAAACGATTTCTTGTGTTGCTATTCGTTCCATCGAAAATCGCAAACGACCCTCTTCCAACTGATGTTGGAAAGTCTCAGTAAAGGCTTGTTGAAATAATAAGTTTTCTGGTTCATAATCGCGGAATACTTCAAACAATAATTGCGAATTACTTTGCAAGTGCTTCATTTTAATGGCTTTGTTGGGGTATCCAGTAAAAACCATTCCACTAATAATTGCGATGTCTCTAAATTTTCTTCGCGCCATTTCAGTTGCATTTAGGCTCTTTTGTAAATCATCCATGAGAAAATCGGTAGTAAATAAATTGTTATCTATTACTTGTTGTATGTCTATAGCCTGATCTGAAAGAAGTTCGAAACCATAATCATTAAAAGCTAAGGAAAAAGTTATAGGGGAGAGTAAACTAATCCTATAACCTAATAGACTACCCAATGCTTCATGAACAAAACGTCCTTCAAAAGGATAGAAGATGTGGTGAAATCCATCTCTTGTTTTAAAAGTTTCAATGAGAAATTCATTCGGTTTGGGTACGATACTTTCTCTGCGTTGTCGTTCAAAAATATGTGCTAATGATTTAATCTCAGGAGATTGGTCTTTTGGTTTTTTGTAAGACGAATAAAGTTCTTGCCTTAGTAATTCGGACATCTGGGCAGAAAGTGTCATACGACTACCCATCCAACTAGAGATTCTATTCGTTTTTTTCTTAGAATTACGAACCTGAACTTGCATTCCATTTATTCGAATAAATTCTAAATTTCTTCCAGCAAATGTAAAGACATCACCTCTGTTAAGTTTGGAGATAAAGTATTCTTCAATAGAACCTATATAACCTCCTTTTTGATACCGCACAGTTAAATTAACATCGCCAACGATAGTGCCAATTTGAAATCGATGACGCATAGCTACTCCACGGTCATTTACGGTAAACTTACCATCTTCTTCAACGTTAATCTTTTTATACTCATCATAAGCTTGCAGGCTTTGACTTCCCATCACCAGAAAATTTAAAAGCCACTGCCAATTGTCTTTACTTAAGGCTTGATAACAAAAAGTTTGTCGGATTTCTTCATAGATTTCATCAGGATAAAATCCTTCAGAAATTGCTAATGTTGTTAAGTATTGTAATAGTACGTCATAACTGTTTAAATATGGTATGCGGTCTTCAACTGTATTTTGTTTTACCGCTTGTTGAAGTGCTGAAGCTTCAATTAATTCTATAGCGTGTGTGGGCATAAAATAGATTACACTTTCTTTACCTGGTCGGTGACCACTACGACCAGCACGTTGCAAAAAACGAGCAACACCTTTGGGACCTCCAATTTGAACGACAGTTTCTACCGGAGCGAAGTCTACACCCAAGTCTAAACTTGAAGTACAAACTACAGCCTTTAAACTCTCATTTCGAATGGCCTGTTCAACCCAATTACGGGTTTCTTTGTTGATGCTGCCATGGTGCATTGCAATTTCACCTGCATACTCCGGATGTTTTTCTAAAATTTTTTGAAACCAAATTTCACACTGACTTCTTGTGTTGGTAAATAGTAATGTGGTCTTACTATTTTCAATTATTGGAATTATGTCTTCTAATAATCGAATACCGAGATGACCACGCCATGGAAAAGTTTCCATTTTTTTTGGGATAATGCTTTTAACCGTAATTTTCTTTTTGATATTAGCCTTTATCATAATTGAATTTTGCAAGGCTTCTGATTGTGGTCCTAGTAGTACTTCTCTTGCTTGTTCTAAATTTCCGATTGTGGCAGAAATTCCCCAAATGCGTAATTCCTTCGAAACAGATTTTAAACGTGAAAGAGCAAGTTCCATCTGTACCCCACGTTTTGTTCCTAACAATTCGTGCCACTCATCTACAACTATAGCGGTACAATCTTTAAAGATTTTGGAATATTCTTTGGATGCTAAAAGCAACTGTAAACTTTCTGGTGTGGTAATTAATAAATCAGGCATTTGCTTTTTCATAGCTGCTCTTGCCTTTGTAGAAGTGTCACCCGTACGTATTCCTACGGTCATTTGCGTTTCTAAATCTGCAGTTACTCTTTCCGCGGATTGCCTAATTTCTTCTGAAAGTGCACGAAGCGGAGTAATCCAAACTGCTTTTAATCCTTTTTGATGTTCGGTCTTGTACTGCGGGTTTTTTTTGATATAATTTAAAACTATAGGAAACCAAAGGGCATAGGTTTTTCCACTACCCGTTGGTGCATTTAGCAAACCATTTTTACCTTGTAGAAAAGCTTTCCAAGTATCCTTTTGGAATTTGAATGGCTTCCAATGCTGTTTTTGAAACCATAATTCGGCGATATGATAAAGTTCATCCCTATTCATTAATTACATGTTAAGGTATCATTTTTTTTAGGTCGCTTAGGTGATTGGCTTCATGAATTTTTTTGTCTTTTCGCCATCTTAAAATTCTAGGAAAACGTGTTGCTACACCACTTTTATGACGTTTAGAAAGTGCAATTCCCTCAAAAGCTATTTCAAAAACAAGTTGAGGTATAACCGACCGTACTGGTCCAAATCGTTCTAGGGTATTTTTTTTAATCCAAGAATCTACTTTTCGAAATTCGGCATCTGTTAAACCAGAATATGCTTTGGCAAAAGTTACCAGTTCTTTTTCTTCGTTTTCATTTTCTCGCCAAAGGGCAAAAGTGTAATCCGTAAAAAGATTGCTTCTACGTCCGTGGCCGCGCATGGCATAGGTTAATACGGCATCAATAGTTAAAGGGTCTACTTTCCATTTCCACCAGTCCCCTTTTTTTCGCCCAACTAAATAGGGTGAATCTTTCCGTTTCAACATTAATCCTTCACTTTGAACATTTCTTGCGTTTTCTCGTTCTAGCACAGCTTCTTCCCAGGAATTAAAGTGCATGGTTTTTGAAAGTTGCAGGGGTATGGTGCTGTCGTCATCCTTTGTTAGCTTATGTTTGCTTACCTGTGTAAATAATTTTTCTAAAATACTTCTACGTTCAATAAAGGATTTGCTGCGAATATCTTCGCCCTTCCATTCTAGTAAGTCATATGCTTTCAAAATTACCGGTACTTTTTCTAGTAATGTTTTGGATACTTTTTTTCTCCCGATTCGGGTTTGTAGGTCGTTGAATGTTCCAATTTTATTATTTGGATAAGGAAGAATTTCTCCGTCAATTACTGTCCCATTCGGAATTTTGTCTATGAAATTTTTAAACTCCGGATATTTGTCTGTCACTAGTTCTTCGCCACGGCTCCATACAAAAAGTTCATTATTACGAATTATGGTTTGAGAGCGAATACCATCCCATTTATGTTCTGCTGACCATTCGCTTATAGTTCCTAAATCGGTTACATTGCTTTCTATGGCATAAGCCAAATAGAATGGGTAGGGCTTAGATAAATAGTCGCTTTCGTTTTCCTCTAAAATTAGTTCTTGAAATGAGATTTTATTTGGATCCCAATTGCCCATAAGTTTATAAGCGAGTATATCTTCATCAATTTTTGTTGCTTTAGATAATGCCCTCGTCATTAATTTCTGACTGACACCAATTCGAAATCCACCGGTCATTAATTTTGTAAAAACAAAACGCTCATAATAATTTAGGGTTTTCCAGTTTTCAAAAAGATAACCTTGTTTTTCTATATCTGTTTTCGACTTAAGCAAAATCATTTCTTCAAGAAACTGTGTTAGAGTTTTTTTTGTAGATGATTTAGCCGACGGTACTATCAAAGCAATTGTTTCAGCAAGATCACCTACAATATGGTAGCTTTCTTCAAATAGCCAGAGCGGAATATTGGCAAGTTCGGATGCCCATTGACGAATTAATGTTGTATTCACAGGCCTCGGTGGTCGCCTATGTGATAGAATTGCAATCGTCCAAACTTTATCTGTACTGCTCGCAGCAATAAAATAATCTGCTAAGGCCTGCACTTTTAAGTTAGTTTTGTTTGTGCTGTCCAGAGTTCTTATAAGCTGTGCGAATTTCTTCATACTTCACTTTCCTCTTTGTTTGCTGTATTTACTTCCAAGGGTTCTCCTTCGTATTGCGTATTCTCTGTACGAGCGTCATAGCCTTGTTCTCGTAAATAGCGTGAGAAAATATCTGTATAACCATGTGTGCAAATAATCTTTTCTGCTCCCGTTGCTTTAATACTATTTAATAGGCCTTGCCAATCACAATGGTCACTAAGTACAAACCCCTTGTCTATAGCGCGTCTTCTTCTGGCTCCGCGAAAAGTCATCCAACCACTAGCAGATGCTGTAACAAAGGGCACCATTTTACGAATCCAAGTGCTACCGTGAGCGCTAGGTGGGGCTAAAACAATATTGCCTAATAATTCCACCTTCTTTGTTTCTTTTGTGATTAAAGTTGTTTTCGGGAAATCTACTAATGGGCGCAATACTTCCGTCATATTTTCTATTGCACCATGGGTATATATTTTTCCAATATCAGTATCTAAATATTTCAAAAGTCGTTGTGCTTTTCCTAAAGAATAGCCAAAGAGAACAGAGGTCTTTCCTTCTCTTTTGTTTTCATTCCACCATAAGTTAATATCTTCAATTACTTTTTTTTGTGGTGTCCATTTAAATGCGGGTAATCCAAAGGTGCATTCCGTGATAAAAGTATGGCATTTGATGGGTTCAAAGGGAGTAGAGATGCCATCATTTTCATCTTTGTAATCTCCAGTGAAAACCCATACCTCTCCTTTATGTTCTACTCGAATTTGTGAAGAACCAATAATATGTCCTGCTGGATGCAGGCTGAATTTAACGTTATTAATGCGAAATGTTTCTCCCCATTCCCGGCCTGAAACATTGATTTCGCCAAGCCGATGTGAAATTATAGGAACGTTACGATGATGCGTGATATATTCTTTATGACCCCACCGACTATGGTCTGCATGACCATGAGAAATGATTGCTTTGTCTACTGGTTTCCATGGGTCGAGATAAACTTTGGCAGCGTTACAGTAAATCCCTTTAGCAGTAAATTCTAAAAGTGGTTTGTTCATAGCTATCGTAAGTTACGAAATACCCCCTAAAAATAAATTACTGATACAGAAAATAAGACCTTCAAAAAAATTATATTTGCTTCCTATAAAAATAGAATACATGTCAATTTCAGATTTATTTGATAGTGGTTTTAGAAAAAGAAATCAAGATCATTTTGCAGCGATAGTACGAGTAGCCATGAGTGATGGCGTTATTACAGAAGATGAGCGTGCGTTCTTAAATCGATTAGCGCGTAAACTAGATATTTCAGAGGATGATTATTCTGAGATCTTGAAGGATTATGCAACGCATCCAATTAATCCACCTACAAGTTATGATCGCAGATTAGAACGACTTTTTGACTTAACCCGCATGGTTTATGCAGACCACGAGCTAGGCGAAAAACAAGTTTCAATGTTAGAGCGTATGGGTGTTGGTTTAGGTTTTAATCCAATAAATGTTTCTTATGTAGTAGATAAAGCATTGAAATTAGTCAATGCTGGAGTAGATGAGGATAATTTTATTGATGAAATAAAAAATATGAACCGATAATATATCGGAGAATTATATATACAAAAAGGAGGCATATGCCTCCTTTTTTTGTACAATGATGTTAAGTGTATCAATGATACTTATCTAAAAATTCTTGTAGTTTTTCAACCATTTTTTTACTTCCACAGAAAAAAGGCACTCTTTGGTGTAATTCCGTTGGTTCAATATCCATAATTCTACTTTTACCACCAATTGCTAAGCCATTTGCTTGTTCGGCAAGAAAGGCCATAGGGTTACATTCGTATAATAGTCGCAATTTTCCACTTTCTGTAATGCTGCTTTTTGGGTACATGTAAATACCACCTTTAATCATGTTTCTGTGAAAATCTGATACCAAAGAGCCAATATATCTTGAGGTATATGGGCGATCGCCTTCTTCCTGTTGGCAGTATTTAATATAGTCTTTAACACCTTGGTGAAAGTGTGTATAGTTTCCTTCATTTACGGAATATATCTTTCCTGTTTCTGGAAATTGCATATTTGGATGTGATAAATAGAAGGTGCCAATTGCCGGATTTAATGTGAAGCCATTTACTCCATCTCCGGTTGTGTATACTAGCATAGTTGAGGTTCCGTAAACAATATATCCAGCTGCCACTTGTTCTCTACCTGGTTGCAAAAAGTCTTCTAAAGTTACAGGTGTTCCCACTGGTGTTATTCTTCTATAGATAGAGAATATCGTACCTACAGAAACATTTACATCAACATTCGAAGAACCGTCTAAGGGGTCTATGAGTACAATGTATTTATTTTGATGATTATCATCATTACTATTTATTGTAATAAAATCATCTTCTTCTTCAGAAGCAATACCACAAACTATTTCACGATTAGTAAGTGTGTTAATGAATTTCTCGTTAGCAAAAACATCTAGCTTTTGTTGGTCTTCACCTTGTATGTTGGTGTCCCCAGCTTTTCCTAAGATGTCTACTAATCCGGCTTTATTAACTTCATGATTCACAACTTTTGCAGCTAACCGTATTGCATTAATAAGTTTTGAGAGTTCACCAGAAGAGTATTGAAAAGAATCTTGGTTTTCAATAATAAATTCACCTAATGTTTGGTTTCTTTTGACCATAATATCTTACAATTTGTTCGTTTTTTACAAATATCGCCTATTTTGTTAAACTCATTAATAATGATTTTATTTTGAATATTTAGATTTATAACTTTGTGTTTTATTTATAACAATGGAGGATTTCGAAATACGACCAGCACGACAAGAAGATTGTTCGCAAATTTTGTCGTTAATACAAGAATTAGCAACTTTTGAAAAAGAAGAAGATGCAGTAGAGGTAACTGTTAATGATTTAGTAAGAGATGGTTTTGGAAAGGAAAAACTATTTCATTGTTTCGTCGGTGAAAAAGATGGTGATGTGGTTGGTATTGCATTAACATTTCCGCGATATTCTACATGGAAAGGTCCCATAATACATTTAGAAGATTTAATTGTTGCCGAAAGAATGCGCGGTAGTGGTTTAGGTACGGCATTACTAAACGAAGTAGTGAAATATGGAAAGCAATTAGGAGTAAAGCGTATTAATTGGGAGGTAATTGATTGGAATGAACCTGCGGTTAAATTCTACGAGAAAAAAGGAGCAAGAGTTCTTCGCGACTGGGATGTTGTTCAGCTAGACGAGGCTGGTATAGAGAGCTATTTAGAAAAAATATAAACGAATACAATAAAGAAATCATAAATGAGGGTTTTTAAATTTGGTGGTGCATCAGTTAAAAATGCTGAGGCAGTAAGAAATTTGGTTAGTGTCTTAAAAGAAACAGGCCATGAAAATACATTACTGGTAGTATCAGCCATGGGTAAGACTACAAATGCTATGGAGGCAATTGTGAATGCTTATTTTAATGATAAAGAGCATATAAAAACTAAAATTCAAGATTCTATTGACTATCACAATTCTATATTGATAGAACTTTTTGAAAATGATAAACATCTGATTTTTGATAAAGTGAAAGGATTGTTTGATGAGGTTTTAGGATTCGTAGCATGGAATAAATCTCCTAAATATAATTTTGTTTACGATCAAATTGTAGGCTATGGAGAGTTAATTTCTACTACTATTATTAGTGCTTATTTACAAGAAATAGGAATTGCGAATAATTGGCTTGATGTACGAGATTTTATTAAGACAGATAGCAGTTACCGAGACGTTTCTGTTAATTGGGAAAAAACTCAACAGTTGGTTTCTGAGGGTATTGATCAGAAAAAACTTAATATAACTCAAGGCTTTTTGGGTAGTGATGATAATAATTTCACAACTACCTTAGGACGAGAAGGTTCGGATTACTCAGCTGCTATATTGGCCTATTGTTTAAATGCAAATTCTGTGACTATTTGGAAAGATGTTCCTGGTGTATTGAATGCTGATCCGCGTTATTTTGAGGAAACACAGTTGTTAAACAAGATATCATATCGAGAAGCAATCGAATTAGCTTTTTACGGTGCCTCTGTAATTCACCCTAAAACATTACAGCCTTTACAGCAAAAAGAAATTCCATTACATGTAAAGTCGTTTATGAATCCTAAAAACCCTGGAACAACAGTTGGGAAAGGAATAGGAATTGAACCAAAAGTTCCTTGTTTTATCGTTAAAAAAGATCAGGTGTTAATGAAACTTTCTTCATTAGATTTTTCCTTTATAGTGGAAGATAGTATTAGTGAGCTTTTTAAATTGTTTCATGAATATAAAATGAAAGTAGATTTAATTCAGAACTCTGCTATTAGTTTTTCAGTTTGTGTAGATAATCGCTTTGGTCGTTTGAATGAATTATTGCCATTGTTAAAAGGTAGGTTTAAAGTTGTTCATTATGAGGGTGTTTCGCTCTTTACAATTCGTCATTTTACTGATAAGGCCATAGATTCACTTCAAAACGGGCATCAAGTATTGTTAGAGCAGCGCGGTACGGAAACTGTTCAATTAGTTGTAAAATAGAATTTCTTTACTACTATGTTCTTGTTAAAGTGAGGTACTAATCTTTTGATTTACCTATATTTACCATTACCTAAAACTTGCAAGAAATATGGGTTTAGTGACCGCAAAAGAAGTTGCCAAGGCTGTTAATCTCGATAAATACGGGTTTTTTGGCACTTTTATAAGCTGGTTGCTTATGAAGGTTACAAGAATTTCAAGCATTAATTCGTTTTATGATTCCATAAAGCATTTAGAGGCTGCGGAATATGCGGATGCTATTCTCAAACACTACGAAATTGATTTTGAAATACCCGATGAAGATTTTCGTCGATTACCGAAAAAAGGCGCTTACATAACTATATCCAACCATCCGTTAGGTGCTATAGATGGTATTTTATTATTCCGATTACTTCTTGGTCAGCGTGCTGATTATAAAATTATGGCAAATTTTTTGCTGCAACGTATGGCACCTATCGAACCATATATTATTCCTGTAAACCCATTTGAGAATAGAAAAGATGTAAGAAGTAGTTTGGCTGGTTTTAAAAAAGCTTTACAGCATCTAAAAGATGGTCATCCTTTGGGTATATTTCCTGCAGGTGAAGTTTCTACGAAAAAAGAAGGAAAATTAATTGTTGATAGGCCTTGGGAGGCGGCGGCCTTAAAATTAATTAGAAAAGCAGAAGTGCCTGTTGTTCCAATATATTTTCATGCAAAAAACAGTAAGCTCTTTTACCGAATGGCAAAATGGAACGATATTTTTAGGACTGCTAAAATTCCATCGGAGGTATATTCACAACGTAATAGACCAATAAAGGTTAGAATTGGCCAGCCTATTTCAGTAAAAAGTCAGAATGAACAAGAAACTCTAGAAGGTTTTACAGAGTTACTGCGCAAGAAAACATATATACTTTCAAATGCTTATGAAAAGGAGCGCTTAATTGATCAGATACCCACTTCGTTAAAGTTGCCTAAATTGCCAAAAAAGATAGCAACAGCAGTGCCAATAGAGGTGATAGAAGAAGAGATTGAAAATCTTCGGGAGAAGGATAGGCGCTTGTTGCAAAGTAAGAATTATGAAGTCTTTTTAGCGCCTGCAAACGAAATGCCTTTTACCTTAAAAGAGATTGGGCGACAACGTGAAGTTACTTTTCGCGCAATTGGGGAGGGAACAAATAATTCAAGTGATTTAGATGATTTTGATGCGTATTATCACCATCTTTTTCTATGGGATGGTAATGAAAAGGCACTAGTAGGAGCATACCGAATGGGTTTGGGTTCTCAAATTTTCAAAAAATATGGGATTGATGGTTTTTATTTGCAAGCTTTATTTCGTTTCGAGCCCGAATTATTTGGTATGATGGAGCAGTCTATTGAAATGGGCAGAGCGTACATTGTAAAAGAATATCAACAAAAACCAATGCCTTTGTTTTTGTTATGGAAAGGTATTGTTCATACCACTTTAAGGCATCCTGAGCATAAGTATTTAATAGGTGGAGTAAGTATTAGTAATCAGTTTTCAAATTTTTCAAAATCTTTGATGATTGAATTTATGAAATCTAACTATTGGGACCCTTATGTAGCACAATACATTAGACCTAAAAAGGAATTCAAGGTTAAATTAACTGATGCGGATAAAGACTTCGTCTTTGATGAAACAGCGGCCGACTTAAATAAGTTTGATAGATTAATAGATGAGGTTGAGCCAGGTAGTTTGCGCTTACCAGTTTTAATTAAAAAGTATATCAAACAAAATGCTAAAGTAATTGCATTTAATGTTGACCCACTTTTTAATAATGCCGTAGATGGATTAATGTATATTAAAATATCAGATTTACCAGAAAGCACTGTTAAACCGGTAATGGAAGAATTTCAAGCTGAGTTGGAGCGTAAGTTTATGGAGGCTTATCAGAATGAGGGTTAAAAAAGATTTTATAACTGAATTATCTCAGTCTATACCAATTACACTGCTTCTTCTTTCGTAAAGAAGATTGTCTTTCCATTTTCCATCAATCTTACCTACACGTTCACGTTTGCCGATATGTCTGAATCCGGTTTTTTCATGAAGTTTGCAGCTGGCGATATTTTCAGGAAATATTCCGGATTGTATTGTCCAAAGTCCTGCTGCCTCACTCGCAGTTATCAATGCGTGCATTAATAGTTTGCCTACACCCTTTCCTCGAGAATTACTATCTATATATACGCTTACTTCGGCTACTCCGTCATAAACACAGCGGCTAGAAACAGGGGAGAGTGCAGCCCAACCCAATACCAAATTGTCTTGTTCAACAATTAGTCTACAGTTACTTAGGTGAGCTGAGTTCCATGCGTCATATGTTGGAACAATTTTTTCGAAAGTTGCCATACCAGTTGCAATGCCATCAGCGTATATTTTAGAAACTGAGGCCCAATCATTCTCGGTCATGGGTCTTACAATTATATTTTGCTTATTTGTCATCTTAACAGCAATTAAATTTAGTGGTATTAAAGAATGAATTCATTGCTTCTTGCACTTCTTTCCATTTAGCTAAGTTGATACAATAACAAACTCTTTTTCCTTCAATTTCTCCATGAATTAGGTCAATGCTTTTTAGCTCTTTTAAGTGCTGTGAAATTGTAGGTTGAGCTAATCCTATTTCATTTACAATATCATTACAGATACATGCTTCTTGACGGCTTATGTATTGTAATATTGCTATTCTTCCTGGGTGGGCGAGAACTTTAAAAATTGTAGCAAGCTGATTTTGTTTGCTAGAAAACATTTGTGATTTAGTTATTCCCATTTAGTATTTAAATATTGCTATATTACGATAATAATAAAGAATAAAAAAGCCAAATCAAACAGACATGGCTTTTTTTTAGTTAATTAAAACCATGTTTTTTTACCGACTTGATACGTCTGATAGAATTCTTCATCTGACTTGGTTAAATAGATAATACCTTCTATCAAACCAATAATACCCATTAAAGAAGCGCCAATGCCACAAGTAATACCACCTACTAGTAAAGTGACAACTAGCATTATTATACCTTCTTTTTGGTAACCAAGTATGAACTTATGTATACCTAGAGAACCCAATACAATTGCTATAATTCCAGCTAATAGTTTTTTGTTTTCTCCACCAATTTCATTGAATGCTTCTTTAGCATTCTCAGTAAATTCATTAGCTGTTTTCTTTGCTTCATCTGCAAAATCACTTGCAGCTTCTTTTGCATCATCCGCAAATTCACTTGCTTTTTCTTTAGCGTCATCAAACTTTTCACTTGCTTTTTCGCCCATATCACTTGCCTTTTCTTTTGCGCTATCTAAAGCATCTTCTGCTTTGTTGCCAATGTTTTCAGCACCTTCTTTGGCACTATCCATGGCATCATCGGCCATATCGCCTAAATCTTTGTTCTCTTCTGACATTCTATTTGGTTTTTGGTTGTATAATTACTGTATATGCTAAAAGTACTATTTATTTGTATATTATTGAAAGACCTTATCTTTTGGCTCCCAAAGCTCTAATTTATTCCCTTCGGGGTCTAAAATCCAGCCGAATTTTCCATATTCGTATTCCTCAATTTCTCCGACTATGGTTACACCTTCTTCTTTTAGAATAGCTAGAAGTTCTACAAGGTTTTCAACCCTAAAATTCATCATGAATTGCTTCTTACTAGGTTCGAAATAAGTTGTGTCTTCTTTCATAGGGCTCCATTGTGTTGAGCAATCGTTACCCTCTTTGTCTTTCCACCAAAAAGTACAACCATATTGGTCTGTGTTTAATCCCAATCGGTCTTTATACCATTGTTTAATTGAATCTGGGTCTTTTGTTTTAAAAAAGAAACCGCCTAAACCCGTAACTCTTTTTGTCATAGTTTTAAGTTTTATGCTATCAAATTTTGCTAGTAATCTTAGAGAATTTATCTCTTTTTAATGTTTTTGTCGTATAAAGAAATCCATTCTTCGACAGTTATTTTAGAACATAGTTCTTCAATAAGATTGTATGGTACGTCATCCATTGATTTAAATCGAATACAACTTTTTCCCATATCCAATTTTCTTTTACAGTGTTTTGGGTATTCGGATACTACCCAATCGTATAACTTTTCGTTGGCATATATTCCAGAATGGTAGAGTGCAATAAAATTTTTCTGAGAGGCTAAATTTATAAAGGGTAGCGGGAGTTTGGGGTCGCAATGGTAGCCGTCTGGATAAATTGAATGTGGTACAATCCAACCCAACATGCCATAACTCATTTGTTCTTGAAATCCGTTAGGTATGGTATTGTTTATAATGTCTCTAATTCTTGAAATTACAGGTTGTCTGGTTGCTGGTAGCAAATTAATGTATTCTTCGGGCGAATTAGCGGCATATTTCATGGTAAACCAAATTTAGCAAAATTCTTCTTTGATTTTATCCACGATGGTTTGCGCTAATTTCTCAAGGCTTTCTTTAGTCCAGCCAGCTACATGTGGCGAGAGAATTACATTATCGGCTTTAATTAAATATTCAAATGCTTCAGGAAGCTTTTGATCCGTAAACATGTTTTCAAAAGAAGCCTTTTCATATTCCAGTACATCTAGCCCAGCACCTAATATTTTACCAGATTTTAAACCGTCTACTAAATCATTAGAAATTACACTTTTACCCCGTGCGGTGTTTAGTAACCAAATTGGTTTGTGAAATTTTTCAATAAACTCAGCATTGATCATACCAATTGTAAGTTTTGTTTGCGGAATATGTAAACTTAACACATCTGTTTTTTGTTGCAATTCCATAATACCTACTTGTCTTGCGTTTTCGTCTTCAACACCACCGAGAATGTCGTAGCAAATTACTTCAATGTCAAAACCTCTAAGCTTTTTTGCAAAGGCTTTTCCCATGTTTCCGTATCCAATAATTCCAACTGTTTTGCCATCAAGTTCTATTCCTCTATTGCCTTCGCGGTCCCATCTACCAGAACGTACTTCTTTGTCTGCTTTGTTTAGATTATTGAATAATGAAAGTAACATTCCTAAGGTATGTTCACTAACTGCATTTCGGTTACCTTCAGGTGCCGCGGCTAAATATATTCCTAAAGTTGATGCGTAATTAGTGTCGATATTTTCGAGTCCAGCCCCTAGTCTACCTATAAACTTTAGTTTAACGGCTTTATCGAGAAAAGATTTGTCTATAGAAAATCTACTTCGAATTATGAGTCCGTCATATTCGTGAATTTTTGCTTCTATTTCTGCTTTTGTAGAAGAATAGTCTTCATCATTTTCAAATCCGAATGAGTTGAATTGATCAATTATAAGGGGATGATTAACATCTACGTGTAATACTTTCATAAGTAGTAATTAAGAATTGCCAATATCGGGCAATCGAATTGTCTTAAAGTAAGAGTTGAATTACCGGGCAATAAATTATATACCCAATAATATCTTTGCGATGCTAAAGTATATTAAAATTCCAAAGATATCATTGCTAGTGGTAATAAACGGACCAGTAGCAATTGCAGGGTCAATTCCGCGTTTGTGTAAAAATAATGGCGTAAAGGTGCCAATAAATCCTGCTACTACAATTACGACTATAAGTGAAATGGAAATCGCTAATGCTGTTAAAAAATGACCTTTATAAGCCCAAGTAAATAGTAATAATATAGCGGCTAGTATTGTGCCATTTAAAAGAGCGAGTAGCATTTCTTTTATAAGTCTATTGCTAATACTACCCTTTAAGTCGTCATTGGCAAGCCCTTGAACAATAATAGCGCTTGATTGTACACCAACATTACCGGCCATCGCCGCAATCAATGGCGTAAAGAAAAATAGGACTGCATGTTTGCTTATCATTTCTTCAAAACCACCCATAATAACGGCAGCACCAACACCACCAACAAGTCCTAGGAATAACCAAGGTAATCTTGCTCTAGTTAGTTCCCAAATAGTATCATCTGCTTCTACATCTTGAGAAATACCAGCAGCCATTTGATAATCTTTTTCGGCTTCTTCTTTAATTACATCTACGATATCATCAATAGTGATACGGCCCACTAGTCTTCCTATTTCATCAACAACAGGAATAGCTTCAAGGTCATACTTTGACATTATTTTTGCCACTTCCTCGGGCTTTTCATTAACTTTTACATAGTCAACATTAGAAATATAGACATCTCGAATGTGCGAGCTTGTAGAGGTGGTTAAAAGGTCTTTTAGCGAAAGTCGACCCATTAGCTTTTCTTCACTATCAACGACATATATTGAATGTACTCTGGTTACATTTTCCGCTTGCGCTCGCATTTCGGTAACGCAAGTAGTAACATTCCAATGCTCATATACTTTAACAAGCTCTTTGGCCATAAGTCCACCAGCAGAATTTTCATCATAGCGCAAGAGGTCGACAATGTCTTTAGCGTGTTCTCTATCTTCTATTTCAGAGATAACTTCTTGAACAATATCATCGGGTAATTCCGCAATAATATCGGCAGCATCATCGGTGTCTAATTCATCAAGTTCTTCAGCAATCTCTTTTGAAGAAAGGTTGTTTAATATAGCTTCACGTACATCTTCATCAAGTTCGGTTAAAACATCAGAAGTTTTATCGCTTTCTAAAAGTTTAATTAAGTAAGTAGCTTGCTCAGTATTGAGTTCGTCGACTATTTCCGCAACATCGGCATAATGCACGTCTATCATCAGCGTTTCTAACCTAGAGTCTTGTTGGTCCCTGATTAGTTGCTGAATTTCTTCTAAAAGGTCTTCTGTGAGTTTAAACGGTGTCATTTGCGATTTTCTCTGTTAGCCCAACAAAATCGGCAACTGTTAATTGCTCTGGTCGAAGCGTAAAGATAATATCTTCTTTTAGATTATCTGAAAGTGCGAACGATTTTAAACTATTTCGTAATGTTTTTCTACGTTGGTTAAAAGCTGTTTTTATCACACGCAGAAACAATTTTTCATCAACAGCAAGATTGTAATCTTTTTTACGCGTTAAGCGTAAAACGCCAGAATCGACTTTTGGGGGAGGGTCGAAAACATCTGGTGGAACTGTAAATAGGTATTCAGCATCATAAAAAGCTTGAGCATATACCGAAAGAATGCCAAATGCTTTACTGCCATTTGCTGAGCAAATACGGGCAGCAACTTCTTTTTGAAACATTCCTGTAAACTCTGGAACATATTCTTTTATTTCTAGCATTTTAAAAACTATTTGCGTAGAAATATTGTATGGGAAGTTGCCAGTAATGGCAAATTGTTCATCATTAAATAATGATAGTAGGTCGTATTTTAAAAAGTCAGCCTCTAGAACTGTAATCTTTCCTTTTTTATCCAAAGGATTTTCTAATTCAAAATTCGAATTTAGGTAGGCTATCGATTCTCGGTCAAGATCCATCGCAACTAAATTTACTTCGTTTTGTAAAATGTACTTTGTTAATACGCCAGTTCCAGGTCCAATTTCAATAACATTCTTATAGTTATTATAGGTAAGCGTGTTAGCTATTTTAGCTGCAATTTCCTCATCTTTTAAGAAATGTTGTCCAAGATGTTTTTTAGCCTGAACAGGACCTTCGTGTTTTGGTTTTTTAAATGATTTTCGATGTTTGGCCATTAGAAACAGTCTGTTAATGTTCGCTTACTATTTGCATTTCAGTTCTGAATGATACAAATTTATTTGGAAAAAGTTTTGCAACTTCATTTCTTAATAAAGCAGCGTCTTCAGCATAATACTTTTCTAAAGTCTCTTTATTATCTACACTATATTGTACAGAATAAGTAAAGCCGCCCATTTCTTCTTCAATCAAAACACGACTCATTTTTGCACTAGTAAATTTACCCGTTGCCAGCACGGCAGGGATATGGGTTTCTTGCATCCATTTTAACCATGATGAATGCGCTGATTCGTCTATGTTAGTTGTTACGTTGTAGATGTACATTGTTGTTTTTGTGTTAGCTAGTAATTGAAAAATTGATTTAGACTTCGCCGGAATAGGCATTTAATTTATACTATCACCTCTAAGTTCTCTAAAGTGTCTTCTTGCTTGCGGAAAAAAGTAACTGTCTTGATAGCTGAAAATTATTTTTTCATAGGCATCCATGGCCTTTGCGGGTTCGTTTAATTCGTTGCGATATAGTTCACCTAGGTTAAAATGGGCATCATCAGCTAAAATACCACTTGCATAAAACTCTATTATTTTAGTATAATTAAATATCGCTGCTTGGTAATCTTTTTGTTTTTCTAAGAGTTTACCTTGTTTTAATAAAGCCTCATCTTCTATTTTTTCGCCCTTGTGGTTTTGTAGAATATCATCTAAGACTAAAATGGCTTCCTTGTCCTTATTTTGGTAGGCTAGTAAGTCTGCTCGTGCGTATTTTTTAAGTGCAGTTTGAGTTGAATCTTCCAATGAATTATCTGAGATTAACAAACTTAACTGCATAGCATCATTAGCAATTAATTGAGAAGTTGAACTTCGTAAGACTTTCAGTTGTGTTAAGGCCCAGTCAAAGTCGCCCTTATAAAAGCTGGTTTGTGCAACTTTAAAGCGAGCGTTCTGCCCCAGTACATCATTTTTTAAACGCTTTTGAATTTGCGAATAATAGATTAAGGCCTGATTGAATTTTTTATCATACACCAATATGTCAGCTAAAGACATTTTTACAAAAGCAGAACCACGAGTGTTTAGTGGTAGCTCTAAGCTCTTTTTAAGAATAGCTATAGCCGGTTCGGGTGTGTTTTTTTTAAAAGTCAAAAAGTTGGCGTAGTCCACTTGCAATTGTAAAGTCTGATTTTCATAACCATATTGGGTAATTAACTGGTCATACTTTTTTTGAATTTGTTCATATTCTTTTTCGTCTGCATCATTAGATTCTAATGCGATTAAATCTAATTGTGCATGTAATTTAATGACTTCATCAAATGCATTGTCTATTATAAATTGATAAATTTCTTTAGTGGTTTCCTGGTCTTGGCTTTCTAAAGATGTGGAGGCTAACATATTTAGGCGTTCAATAGTAGCGCCATCGGTGCGTTTGAAAATGGCTTTTTCTTGACGGAAAGCACTGCCAAATTGATTTTGTCGAACGAATAACCAGCTTAATAATTCGTTCCAAAGCGGATCAGGATTTTTCTGAGCATTGGTTAATAATGTCTTTTTAAGTAAGATGTTATTTTCGTTTTCAGCATCTTCATTAACAAAATCATCAATATTTCTTAGTACGCGTGATTGTGAAACTTTGCCTTCACTTATCAATTTTAGGTAAGAAGTGTACATTTTTTCAATTTCGCCTTCTTCGCCATAAATTCGAGCTAATTGAAAATTATAATCCAATTGTGGATTCAATTCCATTGCTTTTATAAAAGCTTTGGCAGCGTAGTCTAATAGTGCATATTTCTGAAAACGAAGTCCGATTCCGTACCCAAAATTGGGATTTTCATTGATTTTGTCAATTGCTTTTTGATAGTATTGGTTTGCCTTGGAATTATTGTTTTGTAGTGCGTAATTGTAACCGAGTTCAATGATAAAAGTGGGGTAGGTGTTTTTATCTTTCAGTTGCTCGACTAATAAATTCTCAGCTTCTTCGTAACGTTCGAGTTGTTGATAGCATTTTACTAGACCATCAGCGTAGTCGGTTCTTCGAGGACTTTTCTTAACAAGTTTTTCGTAAAAAACAACAGCTTTTTCAAATTCACCATCATTAAAATATTGTTTTGCAAGAAAATCTTCTTGGGCCACAATGCTCTGAAGTGAACAAAAAACGAAAAAAAAGATGAAAAATCTCAAGCGCAAGTTTTTTGTAAAGATACGTAGAATGGGTTATGTGGGTGTTAAAGACTTACTAATCAATAGTGTCAAAACCACAATAAGGCACCAATACTTTAGGAATTTTAATTCCCGCTGCTGTTTGGCAGTTTTCTAAAATACCAGCCAAAACACGTGGTAATGCTAATGAGCTTCCGTTAAGGGTATGTGCTAATTGACTTTTTCCATTTTCGTCTTTGAAACGCAATTTTAGTCTATTTGCCTGGTATGTTTCAAAATTAGAAACAGAACTAATTTCTAGCCAGCGGTCTTGCGCTGTAGAAAAAACTTCAAAGTCATAAGTAAGAGCAGCTGTAAAGCCTAAATCACCACTGCATAATCTTAAAACACGATAGGGTAAGTTTAATTCGCGTAGAATATCTTTTACATGTTCAACCATTCCGTCTAAAGCGGCATATGAATTCTCAGGATGTTCAACGCGTACAATCTCCACTTTGTCAAATTGATGTAACCTATTTAATCCTCTAACATGCGCGCCATAACTACCAGCTTCACGTCTAAAACAAGGTGTGTAGCCGGTGTAACGAATAGGAAATTCATCTTTATTTACAATTACGTCTCTAAATATGTTAGTTACTGGAACTTCTGCAGTTGGTATTAAGTATAAATCGTCTGCAGTTACATGGTACATTTGGCCTTCTTTATCTGGCAATTGCCCTGTGCCAAAACCCGAAGCTTCGTTTACCAAATGTGGCACCTGAATTTCGGTGTAACCGGCGGCCGTATTTTTGTCTAAAAAATAAGATATTAAAGCACGTTGTAATCGTGCACCTTTTCCTTTGTAAACAGGGAAACCAGCGCCTGATATTTTAACACCCAGTTCAAAATCGATGATATCGTATTTTTTTGCGAGTTCCCAATGTGGTAAAGCATTGGTATCTAATACGGGAATATCACCTTCTTTGAATATCTCTTCATTGTCATCTTCCGTTGTGCCAGTAGGGACTGAATCGTGTGGTACATTCGGAATTTGATATAGTAAATTTTGTAATTGTTCAGCAGTAGCGTTTAAATCATCACCCAATTGTTTTGATTCTTCTTTTAAGGCTCCAGATTTTTCTTTTAAAACATTGGCTTCAGCAGCTTTTCCACTTTTAAATAAACCGCCTATTTCTTTTGAAAGCTTATTGCTTTCTGCAAGTACAGTGTCTAATTTGGTTTGAGTGGTACGTCTTTTTTCATCCAATTCCAATACGCTGTTCAACAATGAATCTGCATCAATTTTACGCTTATTTAAAGCTTTGATGATTTCCTCTTTAATATCGCGAATGACTTGTAACTGTAACATTGGTATGTAATATTTTAAAGGGCAAATTTAAGTTAATCAGAATATTTATTCTGTATTGGAAGGAAGAATCCATTCATTATGCCAAAAATAATTCCATTCTGCCTTTGCTAAGTCTACTTTTGGATCTATAAATGTTCGAAATGGCTTACCGTTTACGCTTACTTTAGATGTTGCGTAGATTGAAATATCTTCACCTTTTTCGGCGTATTCTTTCTTAATTCGCTGTGCAAATTGCCAAATAAAATCGGGATTACTTCCTATTCTTCGCTGTTGTTTTTTAGATAAGTATTCATCTAAATTAATGAAAGTAGCTTTGTTGGTCTTGTTTTCCACAACCTTAAATGATACGCGTCCGCTCTTGCTACGCAACATCATACGCCAGCTTAAGCGGTGTCCTTCTTCAGTCCATAAAACATCATCTTTTATAAAATGATGTCGAATCGGAAGAACTAACTGTATACAAAAATAAACACCCCCTAAAATAAGTAGGATGTTTTTGTAGGGTGGAATTACTATTTCCGTTGATGAAACCGGAGTTTTTTTCTTAAAAAATATTTTCCTGATAGTCTCAGGCTCGAAAAAGAATACGGTAAATGCTAGTGATAAGTAAGGGAATATGCCTATTTGGAAAACTATAGAATTAAAAAGGTGAAAGAAGATTGAAATTGCAAAAGCTACCTTTCGAGTAGGTTTAAATAATAAAGCGGGAATAATTAAAAGGTCGAAAAAGATGCCTATAAATCCTATTATTTTATGAATTATTGGTTGTTGCAGTAAATCACCAATAATATAATAGTGAGCTTTGCCCGACATTAAAAGTTTAATAAAACTAAAGTCTATCCAATCACCATATAATTTAGCGACTGCTGCATATGTATAAACTATAAAAAGCTGTAGAATGATAATCCACTTTATATATCCATACATCGAATCACGTTTTAAACTTGCGTTGTTTTTAACGTCTATAGCATGGCTTCTGTTCGCTGGGAAGAAACACATTATCAGCGAAATTAATAGCAATAGATAATAATGGTTATTGTATGATGTTTTTTGCATAAAATATACACCGGCCCACAGCATTGTATAGCTAATAATGCTAAATCTATATTTGTAACCAATCATCACGAAAAGGCCAAGGGTGCCCATCGCAAAGAAATAAATATACATTCCGTAACCTGGAAGTGGTTGTAGCCAATCTAACCCAATAAAGTTGAAAGTAAATTTTGGTTCTACTAAGGTGTTTCTTACCCAGCCAGTAATAATGGCACCATAAGATTCTAAGGAAATCAAAAGTCCAAAGAAAATTCTAAATATAATTAGTGGACTATTATCAATTTTAGTAAAAAGTAATTTGTTGACCATATTAAATAGTCTCTTAGCTTGATAAAAATAAAAGAGAAGTTTCCTGGTCTTTCCCTAATTGAATTTTAAGTGATTCTACAGAGTCGAATTTACGTTCATCTCTAATACGATGTAAAATATTTACCTGTATGGTTTTGTCATAAAGGTCTTGGTTATAATCGAAAAAGTGCACTTCGATATTTCCACGTATACCACCAGTGGTGTTTTGTGCACCATTAACAGTTGGATTGTGGCCTATATTCATCATGCCTGAAATAAGCCTGCCATTAATTTCAGCATTTACAACATAAACTCCATTTTTGGGAATTAGTTTGTAAGACTCTTCAATGAAAATATTGGCAGTGGGGAAGTTTAATTGTCTACCTAAACCCTTTCCTTTTGTAACAACCCCAGTTAGCATGTACGGATAGCCTAAATACGAATTCGCGGTTTCAATGTCGCCTTCTTCTAAAGCATGTCTAATTTTTGTTGAACTTACCGAAATTTCATCTATTTCTTGAGCTGGAATTTCGTCTACTGCAAATCCAAAAGTACTCCCAAAGGTGATAAGGTCGTTAATATTTGCATTTCGATTTCTGCCAAAACGATGATCATAACCGATAACTATTTTTTTTGCTCTTAGCTTATTTACGAGTAAATCTCGTACGAATTCTGTTGCTGATAGTCTAGAGAACTCTTTTGTAAAAGGATGTATAATAAGTTGGTCTAGACCTAAATTTTCAAGAATTTTTGTCTTTTCTTCAATTGTGGTAAGAAGTTTGATATCAGAATCTTTCTGTAGTACAATTCTCGGATGCGGGAAAAAAGTTATTAAAGTTGATTTTAATGGAGTGTTTTTGGTATGTGAAATTAGGCGTTCTAAAATCATCCTATGACCTATATGTACTCCGTCAAAAGTGCCTATAGTTATGGCTGTGTCCTCCTGTTTATCGTACTTTAAGATGTTTTGAACTATGTTCACAATAGGAAAAGGATAAAAGTTTTATCTTTGAAGTTGGCTAAGCCCCCATTATGGTTGTAAAATTACGTTTAGTTTTTTCAATTACCATATTATTTCTGTCCTTTTACGGATCTGCCCAAAGTAACTATTGGTCAGCCTCGTCTAAGCAAAAGGCAAAAGCAGAAAAACGTATGGAGCTTCTTGCTATTGAAAACGGATTGCGCTTTTCATTAGGTGTGAGTGACTTTTCTAAGGCCTTGAGTGAAATTTCTGTAGCTCAAAAGAAATCTAGTATTATTTATTTTCCCGATGTTGATGGTGATTTGGTGGGCTTTAAAGTGGCTGAAACACCTGTAATGTCTGCTAAGCTATCTGCAAAATATCCAACGATAAAATCGTATAGTGGTTATAGTATAAATAAAAAAGGTGATAAAATTCGGTTTAGTGTCTCCCAAGATGGTATTCAAGCTATGATTGTACATGCAGATGGTACAAGTAATTCCTATATGCAAAAGGTTGCGGACGATAACTATGTAGTTTATGCTAGAGATTTGAATGCTAAAAAGGATTCGGACTTCATTTGTTCGACTAAGACTACAGCTCTAAAAAGTGGAATTGCTAGTTCAGCCAAACCTGTTGATGGGCAAGTTTTAAGAAAGTTTAGATTAGCGGTTTCGGCTACTGGGGAATATACAGAGTATCATGGAGGTACGGTAGCAAGCGCCTTGGCAGCTATTAATGCTACGGTTACACGAATAAATGAAATTTTTGAATCGGATTTGGCAATAACACTGGAGTTAATAGCGGATACAGATACTGTTATATATACCGATGCTGCAAGTGACCCATACGGGGCAAATTTAACAGCACAAGCACAATCAACATTTAATACAGAAATCGGTGCTGCAAACTATGATATTGGCCATTTGTTTCATAAAGATGCGGCAAATGGAAATGCTGGTTTTGTAGGTACAGTATGTATTGATAATCAAAAGGGAAGTGCTTTTGCTTCGCATCCAAATCCAGTTGGCGATTCGTATGATTTAGATTATGTGGCTCATGAGATGGGGCATCAATTAGGTGCAAATCATACTTGGTCTTTTGACGATGAAGATACGCCAGTGCAAACCGAACCCGGTAGTGGAACTACAATTATGGGCTATGCTGGTATATCAGGAGTTGATAATGTTGCTTCTAGTGGTGATGATTATTTTCATTACAATAGTATTGTACAGATATCAGATTATATTGATGGTATAAGTTGTGCGGTAGAAACGCCTTTGGTAAATAATCCACCAACGATAGTTCCTACAGGTAATTTTGTAATACCTAAATCTACCGCATTTGTGCTTTCTGGATCAGCTTCGGATGTGGATACGGGAGATATTTTGACATACACATGGGAGCAAATTGATGATGGAATAATTACCCAGTCCTCTTTTGGGCCAAATAATCCGACTGGTGCAAATTTTAGGTCGCAACGACCTAGTGTAGATTCTGTTCGATATTTTCCAAAGCTTACACGTATTCTTTCAGGTAATTTAACACAAACAATGCCTGCTATTAATTCTGCATGGGAAACGGTGTCGGATATTGAGCGCGATATGAATTTTGCACTAACTGTTCGAGATAATGCAATAGGAGGTGGGCAAGTTGAAGCTGACCTAGTGCATGTTTCTGTTGTAAATAATGCTGGGCCATTTGTAGTTACTTCTCAGGCTGTGGCAGAGTCAAATGTTGCAGGTTCTGTAATGCAAGTAACTTGGGATGTTGCTAATACAGATAAAGCTCCTGTAAATGCGCAAGCTGTAGATGTTTTGTTGTCTTTAGATGGTGGATTGACGTATCCGACTACTTTGGCTACAAATATTCCCAATAATGGATCGCATAAGTTTGTTGTGCCAGGCACCCCTACAACCACTGCAAGAATAATGGTTAAGGCTAATGATAATATTTTCTTAGCTGTAAATGCGGCTAATTTTGAAATTTTGGCTTCAGAAATGGTATTACATTTTTCTGAAGTGGAATATGAAGTATGTCAGCCGAATACGGTAACAACTTCATTTGATTACGAAACATATTTAGGGTTTAGTGAAGAAGTTACTTTTAGTGTTTTTGCTGCACCAGAGAATTTAGTTGTGACTTTTACACCGCCAACAGCAACAATAAATTCAACTATTGATGTGGTTATTGCAAATACTGAGAATGTTATAGAAGATAATTATGAATTGGTTTTAATAGCTACTTCTGCTACTATTTCTAAAAAAGTAACATTGGATTTAAATATAAATGATAATGTTTTTACCGATGTAGTTTTGAGTGCTCCTTTAGATGCTTTGGAAGACGCTTCTGTAAATACAGAATTGCAATGGGTAGCTGATCCAACATACAGTTTATATGAAGTAGAGATAGCTACGGACGAACTTTTTGCAAATATTGTAGAAACAGTTATTCAAGAAGAAAGCACCTATTTGCCTTTAAATATAGAGCATGAAGAAACGTATTATTGGCGTGTTAAACCAATTAACGTTTGTGGTGAAGGAAATTTTAGTGCGCCTTTTAGTTTTACAACAATTGAATTTAATTGTGATTCAAAATCGGCAATAGATTTACCATTAGAGATATCGGCTGTTGGAACGCCAACAATAACTTCAAAAATTGCATTTTTCGAAGATTTACCGTTGTCAGATATTAATGTGAATTTAGATATTGATCATTCTTTTGTTTCAGATTTATCGGTGAGTTTAACATCTCCTGCTGGTACTACAGTTTTTCTTGTTTCAAATACTTGTGGAGCATCAGATAATATCACTGCTACTTTTGATGACGACGGCGCCGATTTTAATTGCGGTACAAATCCTGCGATATCTGGTATTGTGCGTCCAATAGGCAGTTTGAGTACGTTTAATGGGGAGTCTATTTACGGCGAATGGATACTGCAGGTAAGTGATGCTGCTGCTTCTGATGGAGGTGATTTAAAATCATTTTCTTTGGATATTTGTATAGAAGGTGAGTTTAGACCTGATGCTGATAAAGATGGGGTATTTGATGATGGTGATGATGTTTGTTTGGGCACTGAAATAGGAGCTACAGTTGACGCTAAAGGCTGTGCTGTTTTGCTTTTTCCAAAAGATAATTTTTCTGTTATATCGCAAAGTGAATCGTGTATATCAAATGATGATGGCCAAATTAGTATCACCGCAAATTCTACATTAAATTATGAAGTTACAACCATTGGTAAAGGTGTAAATACTACGGAAAATTTTTCAGATAATTATACAATTACTGGTTTGGCTGCGGGTATATATACTGTATGTGTTAATGCTATAGAGGATGCAACCGCTTATGTTGAGCAATGCTTTGAGGTGGTAGTAACTGAACCAGATGCATTGAGCGTTTCATCTAAGGCAGCTGTCGATGGCGAAAGTATTGTGCTAAATTTACAGGGATCATCGTCTTATATAATTGACTTTAATGGCACGCAATTAACTACAGAGCAAACCGAAGTGTCATTACAACTTAAAAAAGGCGTTAATACTTTAAAAGTGTCCACTTTGCTAGTATGCCAAGGAATTCATGAAGAGATTTTCTTCAATTCTACAGAAGTTATAATCTATCCAAATCCAGCTGCTGATTATACTAAGATTCATTTAGGTGCGACAAGTAAAAATATGAATGTTGCTATATTTACAGCAGATGGTAGGTTTGTTAAAAGAGCAATTTATACGCTTGAAACTGATGAAATTGAAGTAGACTTAATTGGTTTAACATCTGGGATATATTATTTGCGATTTGAAGGAGAAAATGTCAGTGGAACTTCTAAACTGATTAAGCTATGAGAATATTAAAGCTAATTCTATTGGCCCTTATTGTTGTTGTTAGTTGTAAGAAGAAGGATCCTGTTAATCCTCCAGAGGCAGCTCTCTTGGTATTTCCAAATAAGAATTCGGAGTGTACTGTAGGTAATGATATTAGTGCAACAACTAGAGAGGTAGATTTTAAATGGCAAAAAGCAAATAATACTGATTCCTATGAATTACGTGTTACTAATATTGATGTTAGCTCTACACAGACAATAAGTACGCCTGCATTGTCTGCTAGGTTACCGTTGTTAAAAGGTTCGTCTTATTCTTGGGTAGTACTTTCATCAAACGGACAGGTAACTCAGAAAGTTTCGAGTGCCACTTGGCAATTTTATAATGCGGGTACAGAAACCTCAAGACCACCTTTTGCTGCTGAAATTATTACTCCAGAGATAGGTGTGTCAATTTTTAAAGATATTAATAATGAAGTAACACTCAGTTGGGCTGGGTCTGATTTAGATAATGATATCGTTGAGTATGATATTTATTTTGATACAGTTACACCTCCTATTTCTATTTTAGCAACTGTGGATCCTAATACTACGGAACAAAAGGTAAGTGTAACTGCGAATACTGTTTATTATTGGAAAATCGTTACCAAAGATAGTGATGGACATTCATCTGATTCAGGTATATCTGATTTTAGAATATATTAGTCCTAGGTGCCATTAAATTCATTCATAGTGTTCTTCACACCTGCAAGTACAAATGATTTAATAGCTTCATTTGCACGCTCTATACGTTCTTTTAGTTTGTTTCTTTCTTCTTCATTCCATTCGCCAAGAACATAGTCAACTTGTCTTCCTTTCGAAAATTTTGCACCAACACCAAAACGTAATCTATTATAATTTGCTGATTGTAAAACATTCTGAATGTCCTTTAGTCCATTATGGCCGCCATCGCTTCCCTTTGTTTTTAATCTTAAGGTGCCAAAAGAAAGGTTGAGGTCATCGGTAATTACTAATAGGTTTTCTTGGGGGATGTTTTCTTTGTCTGCCCAATATTTAAGTGCTTTTCCACTTAGATTCATGTAAGTTGAAGGTTTCAAGCAAATAACAGTGCGGCCTTTAATTTTAAATTTGCCGATGGTACCAAGTTTTTGAGTTTCGAAGGTGAATTCTTGAGAATTGGCAAGCTGGTCTAAGATTTTAAAGCCAATATTATGGCGTGTTTCGGTGTATTCGTCACCAATATTTCCTAGTCCCACGATTAAATATTTTTTCATAGGGTCTTCTTCTAAAGCGATATTTCTTGTACTAAATAATGATTTTATAAAAGAAAACATAGCGTTTTGTAATGCGATAAAAATACAAAAGCATCTACCAAATGGCAGATGCTTTTGTTTATAATACTAAGAAACGAAGTTTCTAGTTTTCTCCGCCTTCTGCAGCTGGTGCTTCAGCTCCTTCAGCAGTTGCTCCTTCTTCACCTTCACCTTCTTCTTCATCCTCGTCAACAGCGACAGCCGCACGAGCAGTTTTAACTTGTACAACAACTGTGTTGTCTGGGTGTAGAATAGTGAAATCATCATTTAATAATGATTCTACAGTAATGTTGTCTCCAATTTTTAATTTGGAAAGGTCAACATTAAAGAAATCTGGTAATTTGTCTGGTAAAGCCTTTATAGCTAATTTTCTCTTTCTAAAAAGTAAACGACCACCGTTGCGAACACCAGGAGAGTTACCTTCTAGTTGAACTGGTATGTTCATTGTTACTTCTTTGTCATCAAATAATTGATAAAAGTCAATATGTATAATTTTATCAGTAACTGGGTGAAACTGAATATCTTGCATAATTGCTCTTAATTTGCCTTCACCTAAGTCAACCTTTACAGTATGCGCGTTAGGAGTGTACACTAAATCTCTGAATGCTAATTCATCCGCTGAAAAGTGTAATGGTTTTTCCCCTCCGTATACTACGCAAGGAACCTTTCCAGCATTACGTAGGGCCTTCGTTGCCTTTTTGCCCACGCTTTCTCTTTCTGATCCTTTAATTGTAATTGATTTCATTATATATATTAAATTAAACTTACTTACTACATTAAAAATTTTGAAGAAATAGAAGTGTTGTTGTGGACTCTATGCATAACATCTGCAAATAAATCGGCACAACTCAACACTTTTATTTTATCACTATCTCTTTTTACTGGAATTGAATCGGTAACTATTAATTCTTTTAATTGAGAATTTTCTATACGTTCTATTGCATTACCTGATAATAGACCGTGTGTTGTAATAGCTCTTACGCTAATAGCACCACGCTCCATCATTAAATCGGCAGCTTTTGTTAGTGTACCAGCTGTGTCTACCATGTCATCAACAAGAACTACATTTTTTCCTTCAACATTGCCAATTAACTCCATGTGAGAAATTACATTAGCCTTAGCGCGCTGTTTGTAGCAAATTACTACATCACTTACGAGTGCTTTAGAATAGGCATATGCTCTTTTAGAACCGCCCATATCTGGTGAGGCAATAGTTAAATTATCTAGATTTAACTTTTTCAAATAAGGAAGAAACATTGTAGATCCAAATAGGTGATCAACAGGTTTTTCGAAAAAACCTTGAATTTGATCAGCATGAAGGTCCATGGTAATTATACGAGTAGCGCCAGCAGTCTCAAGCATTTTTGCAATTAACTTAGCCGCAATAGGTACTCTTGGTTTGTCTTTTCTGTCTTGTCTTGCCCATCCAAAATATGGCATAACGGCAGTTATATGTCTTGCGGATGCACGCTTTGCTGCATCTAACATCAATAACATTTCCATTAAGTTTTCTGAACTTGGATGTGTTGAGCCAATTAAGAAAATTCGTGCTCCACGAACCGACTCTTCAAAAGAAGGTTGAAATTCACCATCACTATATCTTGAGATATCAACATTGCCAAGGCTCATACCGTATGATTCGGCAATTTTTTCAGCTAATGCGCGACTGTTAGAACAGGCGAATATTTTAGGTTCCGGAACTTGATATGACATAACTAAAATCTAAAACTCCAAAGGGTTAAACAATAGACTCGGAAGTCCCTGTTTTCTAAGGAGCTGCAAATTTAGACAATTATTTGTGTTGCAAAAGGATATTTGTTGCTTATTTTAGGGAGCTAATGAAAATATTTTATAGTTTTGCAATCCGATTTTAAAATGTCTTATTAAAGACAAGCATGCTCGAGTGGCGGAATTGGTAGACGCGCTGGATTCAAAATCCAGTTCCTTTGGAGTGTGGGTTCGATTCCCACCTCGAGTACAGCAAGACCTTCCTTTTTTAAGGAAGGTTTTTTTGTGGGATATAATTTGGGTGTGGTTTCCCCCGAAGCTTCGGGGCCAACTCGAGTACAGCAAGACCTTCCTTTTTTAAGGAAGGTTTTTTTGTAGGATATAATTTGAGTGTGGTTTCCCCGAAGCTTCGGGGCCACCTCGAGTACAGCAAGACCTTCCTTTTTTAAGGAAGGTTTTTTTGTGGGATATAATTTGAGTGTGGTTTCCCCCGAAGCTTCGGGGCCAACTCGAGTATAATACCACAAGGCTTAGGTTTACAGCTATTTTTTTGTTAAAAAGGTTATTAACTCAACAAGTATTAGACTTTAGAAGCTGACCAATATCATGTAATAAGCGTACTTCTTCCATTACTTTTAACTCATAAAATAGTTTTATTATGGTACAGTTACTATATTAAAACACTTAGTAATTTTCAATATATTCCTGTGTGGTCAACAATTTTTCTTTCATTATATGTTTTTGTTGCCCTAATCATTGTATTTAGTATTCTCTTGCATGGTGTTAGACCATCTAAGACTTTAGCATGGTTATTAACCATATTTACAATACCCGTAGGTGGTATATTGCTTTATATTTTATTAGGCCGAAATAGGCGTAAAAATAAATTGCTTAAGCGAAGAAAGAGATTTTCTTTAAACTCTTCCAACACTCCGTTAGTACATTCAGAAGTGCTAAATAGTGAATATGGCAAGTTGATGAAGTTAATCTACAAAAATTGTAATTTTCCTGTTACAGACGATAATCAAGTTGAATTTCTGAAAAACGGAATGAAAACCTTTGATGCAATTTTTGAAGCTTTAAACAGTGCCGAAAATCAAATTCATTTGCAATATTATATTTTTGAAGATGGTGAACTTGCAGATAGGATATTAAAATTATTCCAAAATAAAATTAAAGAGGGAGTTGAAGTTAGAATGATTTATGATGGTGTAGGTAGTTTTTCACTGACTAAAGCATATGTGAAAAAACTATTGGCCATTGGAGTTGAAGTATACCCTTTTCTTCCTTTTAAATTCGGCCGTTTTATAAGGTCTATAAATTACCGTAATCATCGAAAAATAATTGTGGTTGATGGTAAAGTTGCTTTTACAGGTGGCATCAATATTTCTGATAAATATTTAAAAGGTGACCCTGATTTGGGTAAATGGCATGATATGCATTTAAGAATTGAGGGTCCGGCAGCAAGAAATTTAGATGATGTATTTGCATCCGATTGGTACTTGGTATGTCAAAAATCAATCGCAATCCTACCTCAAGTAGAAATAGTTTCTAATCCTAAAATTTCAAATAAAATTGTCCAGATTGTATCGGGTGGTCCTGATGATGATTTTCCTGTTTTAGAACAAGCTTATTTTACAATGATTAATCAATCAAAAGAATATCTGTTTATAACCAATCCGTATATAATTCCTGGTCCAGCAATAATTCAAGCTTTGCAAACTGCCGCTTTAAGCGGTGTAGATGTTAGACTCATGATTTCAGAAAAAGTGGATAATAAAATTGTGGGTTGGTGTGTGCATTCTTATTTCGAAGCGCTTTTAAAATCTGGAATTAAAATTTATCTTTTTCCAGATGGATTTTTGCATAGTAAGATAATAGTTAGCGATGATTTAATTGCTACAATAGGAACGGCGAACCTGGATGATCGTAGTTTTGAACAGAATTATGAGGTTAATGCTATTATTTATGATGACACATTCGCAAAATTATTGAAAGACGATTTTCTAAAAGAAAGTAATATAAGTAAACTGCTTTCTTACGAAGAACATTTAAATAGACCTTTGGGAGATAAACTAAAAGAAGGTTTCGGAAGAGTATTTAGTCCGTTGTTATAAAATTAAAGTTTCGTACCCAATTTCATTTATACATGGTTTTTCATCCTCAAAATCGTTTAGGTTTTGTATTGTTATTGTAGCGATATATTTTAGAGCTTCTTTTGTTACAAATGCTTGGTGAGGTGTAATAAGAACATTCGGAAAAGATAATAGTTTTATAAGTTGTTCATCTTTTATGCCTTTATTTGAATTATCTCTAAAAAATATGCCCTTTTCTTTTTCGTATACATCAGCCCCATAGCTGCCTAATTTTCCTTCATCCAAAGCATTAATCAAGGCCTTGTGCTCCACAATAGCCCCTCTTGAGGTATTAATTAGAATAACCTCTTTTTTCATCCATGATAAACGTTCTTTATTTATTAGTTGATGGTTTTCAAATGTTAGTGGTATGTGTAAACTAATTATATCTGCTTTTTTACAAAGAGTTTCTAGACTAGTGTATTTTACGTTACACAATTCTATTAAGTCGGTATCCGGAATTAAATCATGTGCTAAAATATTACAACCAAAACCATTCATAATTTTGGCCATAATAGAACCTATATTACCAGTGCCAATAATACCTACAGTTTTGCCATGTAAATTAAATCCCATTAATTTCTCAAGTAAGAAATTGTACTGATGCACTTGTTGGTTTGCTAAGATTAGTTTTCGATTTAGTGCTAAAAGAAGTCCAGTTGCATGTTCAGCAATTGCATGTGGTGAATAGTTAGGAGTATTAGCAACTTTAAAGCCAATTTGATAGGCAGGTTTTATATGAATATTATTAAATCCCGTAGAACGAATAGCGATATAGCGAACTCCTACATCCCATAGTTTTTCTAGAACCACGTTGTTTGCATCATCTCCTGAAAATATAGAAATAGCCTTAAAACCTACTGCACTTATTGCTGTTTCTGAATCTAAAGCAACATCAGTATACGTAATATTATGACGATTATTATTTGCATTGTCCAAAAAAGGTATCTCAAATTTTTTAGCACTATAGACAAGTATTTTCATCTTAAATAATTTTATAATAATAGTAGCTATCTAATTTCTAAAAGCTCAAAATTAGTAGGATTTGAATTTAAGGTTTGTTTGATTGTTGGAAGTTTCTTCATTATCATTTTCATGAAAAATTAAATTTTGCTCTTCCATAGCGAGCACAACAAGTTTAATGTATTCACCAATCGATTTATTGAAGTTTTTTGGGTCTGTAATATCAATTCCAGCTCTCCAAATAGTTTGGCGTTCCTTACCTACACAAATACAATACAGAGCTGTTTCTATATGAAATATTGAAAAGGTTTCGTAATAGTCGTCTTTGTAGTAAATGTCTTGATGACTCATATAATCATCATGAAAATTGTTTAAATAATTTTCTGCCCTTGATATTTTTGTACGAAGAGTTTTTTTGTCCTCAGAACCTATAACCTTGGTGAAAAGTATGGCATCAAAGTCTTTGTCTAATAATTGTTCTTCAACCTCAGTAAGTTGTTCTTCAGACTGTTTTGAAGAAGTGAACTTTACATCGAAAAGATCTATGCTTCGCATAGCTTCAATATCACGTTTATCAAACTCTTTCTTTAATTTGGTCTCGAAATCTACACGAACATCTTCGTTTTCCGTCATCCCCACAATTAGAACTTTGTACGCATGGAATAAAACTGTATCTGGGTCTTTCCAATTACTTACCAATTGAGTAGAACTACAATTGTAAAATAAGGACGATATTAGAATAAGGATAACTATTTTTTTATTCATGATTAGTAGGTTTACGTTTTTTTAAAATACCACCAGCATATTTGAATATTTCAGCTTTTAGATTTCTGTATTTGGTTGTATAGTCAACCATTTCAGCCTTTAATTTATCCTGATTTTGATAAAGTAAAAGGTCGCGTGATGTGTCAAGACATTCCAACATTCCACCTAAAGCATTCTCATGTTTATGAATCGATTTAAGTAGTAGAATTTTGTTTTCATTAGATTTTTTCAAACGTTTTTGAAAATCTGCTAAACTTTGAAAAAGGTTAGGAGTGTCAGGTTCAAAAACATAAGAATTTAGTAGGTGGTCAATAAATATGATTTCATCATTAATAAAATTCAGAGTAGATTTCCAATCTTGTAATTTAAAGTATAGCTGTTCTGCTTTTTTTTCACGATCCTCGATTTTATTAACATCTTTCATAGCGCATAAATTTTAAGGTTTAAAAGCTTATATAAATTCGAGTAAGATTTATCTTATAAGCAAGATGAAATTAACTATTTATTAGCGTGTATAAAATGATATAAATCAGATTTTACTTAGGGAATCATTATTTCTATTTCTTCGGATAAACTGGGAATATGAGTTTTCCATCCAAAGGTGTCTTTAATTTTTACACGAAAACCATTTAAGGAAGTAGGTTCTCCATGTATTAAGAAAACCTGTTCAGGTACATTCTGTATACCACTCATCCAATCTATTAGCTCTTTTTGATCTGCATGTGCGGATAGGCTTTCAAAGTGATGAATTTTGCATTTTACAGGATAATATTTTCCATAGATTTTTAGTTCATGTGTTCCTTCTAAAAGTAATCGCCCTCGTGTTCCTTCCGCCTGATAGCCAACGAGTAATACATTCGTTGTAGCAACATCTAATAGCTGCTGCAAATAAGTTAATACTCTTCCGCCAGTTACCATTCCACTTCCTGCGATAACTATTTTAGGACGTGGGTCGTCAATAGTTTTCCATGTGTCTCTATATGAACTAATAATAGTCATGTGGTTACACATAGCTTCGTATTCTGCAATAGGTAGTTTGTGCCATTTAGGAAAATTCTCAAAAACAGATAGTACATTATTTCCCATGGGACTATCAATAAAAATAGGAATATTTGGAATTTGATTTTTTTTGAACAATTTCCATAAAACGAACATTAATGATTGAAGACGCTCTACCGCAAATGAAGGTATAATTAGGTTGCCTCTTTGGTTGATAGTATCTGTAATTAATTTAACTAGGATGCCCTCAACATTTTCTTCAGGATGAAGTTTATGTCCGTAAGTGCTTTCTATAAATAGATAATCTGCCCATTTCGGACTTTTTGGAGATGGTAGTAAGTAATCTTTTTGTCTGCCGATATCTCCTGAGAAAACAAAAAGTTTTCCAAAAATATCAAGCTCAATAAAACAAGACCCAATAATATGGCCATTGGCTACGAATCTAAATTTAATATTTTCAGAAATTTGTTCCCATTGTTCTTCTTCTTGTGATTCAAAATGAACAAGTGTTTTTTCTACATCTTTAAGCGTATAGAAGGGTTGTGCTGGACTGTGTTTAGAAAAACCATCTTTATTTGCTTTTTCAGCTTCTTCTTCATGAATTTTTGCACTGTCTCTTAATATAATTTCGGTAATTGCTAATGTAGGAGAGGTTCCAATTATTTTTCCTTGAAACCCTTCTTTTTTTAATCTGGGTAAATAACCTGTATGGTCTAGATGACCATGAGTAAGTAGTACTAGGTCTATTTTAGATGTGTCTATAGGCAAGGGTTGCCAATTCTTCTCTCGAAGTTCTTTAATACCTTGAAACATGCCACAATCAACCATAATATTGAGTTCTGCTGTCTCCAAATAAAATTTGGATCCGGTAACAGTACCAGCAGCTCCTAAAAAATTTATTTTAACTTTTTGCATCTATTATTGATTACATAATTGGGTTATTTCTTCTAGTATTCTATTCTTTCGGTCATCAGAAATATGCATTTGATTTAGATAAAAATTATCTTCTAATAATTGTCTGCAAAGCACAATACCTTTACCTAATAAATAATGTTTTTCTTTAGCACTCATTAATGTGGAGACCGTAACGGGATATAGCCCTAATCTATCAATTCTTTCTTTTAGTCCATCGTTTTCGGGGTAATCCCAACTTAATAAATATAACCCTGCACATTTACCATACTTAATGGCATCTGATGTGAACCTTGTATTGGTTGCTACCCAGCCACTTTCTAGTTGTTGATGATGATTTTCCCGATCCCATTGTGCTTTTACATCTCTATAGCGAGAATGTATGTAAAGGGGTATTTTAACATTGCAATTAAGTCCTTCTTCCCCATGAAATTTGCATTCAATAATATTTACTATATTATTTTTTTCTATGAAAACATCAATTTCATGAGTTACACAAATACCAGACATAATTTTACCAACTTCGGTGGTATAACCCGAGTAATTGAATATAGCTGCAATGAATTTTTCAAAAGGAAATCCTGTTGGGCCTAATTCATAAATCGCTCTTTTTAATTTGTATTTAGAGGCAAATACACTTTTCTTTTTTTTTAAAAGTGCAAATGCACGATTATAGATTTCTTTTGTTGAAATACCTTTATATAATTCATCTCTAACGGTATTAACTATCTGATCAATTAAAACATTATCTGCCCCACTATGTTTTAATGAACCTCGAAGTTTCTCTATAGAAAATTTAGCCTTTTCACCAGAAGATTTTAATATGTCAATTGTTTCTTTTTTCAAGATGATTGATTTTTTAGGCTTATTTCAACTTCAGGAATTTTAAGTAATTGTAGCGTAGTAGAGGCAAAATGCACATCTTTATTTGTATCGGTTATAGCTTGAGCTATGCTTTCGAAAAGCTGGTGCTTAGTTGCTCGTCTCTTTTTGTAATCGGTAATATATCTTAAATTTAGTTCTATCCAATTGTCGGTTAAGCGAAGAGCAATGGTAGGTTCTATTGCTGCATTTTCGATATAATATCGTTCTACCATTTCTTTCCATTTTGTGGTAGAATCTTTTGTGTATTCAGATAGTTGTTCATTGGCGATGTCGTAGACAATTTTTTTAGCAAGTTCAATATTAGAATCATAGGTAATTACTACGTTAAGTTCATCCCATACAAAAGGAAAATCCATAGAGTAATTTTTTATGGGTCCTTTAAAAACGAAGGCGTTACTTATTTTTACAATTCTACCAGAGTAGTTATCGCTATTTACCCATTCGCCCATTTCCATAATGGTTGTATAAATGCTATCAATATCTATGACATCACCTTTAATTCCGTTTATTTCTATACGGTCTCCAGGTTTGTAAACTCTTACAAGGAAAATGTAAAACGAACCAGCTATACTTAAAATTAACTCTTGGAGGGTAAAGGTAAGACCTGCCGTAAAGAGACCTATGATTATAGTGTAATCAGTAACGTCATCAATGGTAAAAGAGAATATTACCACTAAGAATATCAAAATATAGCCAATTATTTCAACAGCTTTTTGGGCTTTGTAGCGAATGGTTGTGTCGTCTATTCTGCGTTTAAAGAATTTTCGAACAAGACCAATCAAGATTAAGATTATTGCAATCCAAATGACAAGTGTTGCAATTTTCATTGCCATAGGCTGCTTAAAAAAATCAAAGAATTCTTGCATTTGGTTTTAGCTAGTATAAAAATCACGTACCAAAGCTGTAACCTGATTGTCCGTCATGCTATCAACTTTTTTAATTGTTTTAATTTTAGCAGCAACCCTAGGGAAAGAAATTTCCAGTTCTTCTCTAAGTTTTTCATTGGTGCCTGCTGGACCGAATAAGGCTAAACTATCAGCGTCTAAAATGTTTTCGGCTATGCGGTGAAAGTACTTTTTTAATTGTTGTTTTTCGCGCTCCAGATATTTACTGTCTTGAACTACATCTTGTGGGCCTCCTTTTTGAGCAGTACCTGAACCTCCTTTTGGGTTGAAGAAGTCGAGCTCAGATTGTATTGTTTTAAAACTTTCTTTGTCTTTATTAATAGTTACTAAATGTGCTTTTTCTTTATCGATCCATATGCCTATATTTTTCATAATAAATGAGTTTTAATAATGTTATTATTAACCTGAATAATATTTAAAAGAAGTTCCAACTCAATTAAGAGTTGTCTTTTAAAACCAAGATAGGAATCTCGCTATAATATCCAAGTTCTTTAATTAATGGGTTTGAAAGTATGCTACTGAAGAATCTATGTTTTCTATTCAAAAATGCTATCATATCGCTATTTCGGCTTTTAATAAATGCTTCGACTCCTTGATTTACGCCAACTTTAGATAGCGTATGAAAGCTATGGTCTATGTTTTGCAACATGTCATCAATTAGCTCTTTGTTACTTTCTTGGTCTTTGTTTAAAAAGTCAGTTTTCTCAATGTGCAAAACGCAAACACTAGATTTGTGAATTTTAGCAATCTCGAACATATAATCTAGTTCTTTTCTTTTAAAAGGGGTTTTAAAATCAGTAGGGAATACAATTTCTTTGGGAGGGGAAAAACTAAAATCTGTAGGGATGGCCAAAACTGGACATTGGGTAATTTTTTCCATTACTCCAATTGCATTAGTTCCAAGTATAGCATTAGTGTTATCTGTAATGCCCTTAGTGCCCATAACAACTATGTCTATATCTTTTGCCTTTATAATACTTTCTATAGCCAAAAGCAATGAGTTGAAAGTGCAAACAGTATGATATGTATGTTTGTCATTTTCAGGGTGAAATCGGAGTACCTCTAATAAGCGAGCCATTTCCTGCTCAGAATTTTCTTTTGCCGCTTCATAATAATGTTCACCTGGTTCTGGTACTAATAATCCATCTAATGAATATCCTTTAGCATGAAAAGCATTTAGAAAATAAAAATCGCATCGTACATCTTTGTATAAGTCCAAAGCGTATCGTATGGCATTGAGCGCATTTTTAGAATAATCAGTCGGTAATAATATTCTTTTGTCCATAACATAATTATTTAGGTTATGTACTAAAAGTAGCCTAGAATCTTAATTCATGAAATGATAATTATCATGCATTGTTCGGTAAGATTAATAAAGGAATCTCGCTATAGATACTAAGGTCAAGAACCACGGGTTCTCTAAAAAGTTTGTCTAAAAAATAATGTTGGTAATAACACATTGCTATTAGGTCTATGTCATTTTTTTTGGAAAAATCAGCTACACTTTTTGCTTTCGATTTTTCACATGAAATAGTATGATAACAGGTAGGGATATCTATAAAAAAGTTATTTATAAAAGTTTTATTTTTTTCTTGTTCGGTATTTATGTTATCATCATCACAAACGTGAATTACATTTAGAGTAGCATTATTTTCTATTGCTAAATCTTTTAAGGGAGATAATGTATTATTCTCTACAGTATGCTTATAGCTAGTAATGTAGCCTAAATTTGAAATTGGTTTAAATTCTTTTTGCTTAGGTATGCTAAGTATTGGGCAATTAATATTGGCTTTTACCATTTGAATAGTGTTGCCCCCTATAAATATATTTATAGCACTAGTTCTTCCCTTGGTACCCATAACAATTAAATCAATGCTGTTTTTATTTACATAAGATTTAACAGCGCTTTCTAACGAATCATTAATAGGTGTCTTTAAAAATTTGTGGTTGTTGTTTGTTTGAGTATCTGTAATAATTCTATGATAAGTTTCTAATAAACATTCATCAACTCTATTTTTTAAAAAAGTGTCTAGCTCTTTTGTTGTATTTACCCCTTTATATTCCGCTTTAAAATGTGATTGCTTGTCATAAGCATGCAAAATATGAAAAGTACATTTTTGGTTTTTATAGAGCTGGGTAGCATAAAAGAGGGCATTATATGCATCGTTCGAAAAATCTGTTGTAACTAGAATATTGCGCATAATAATTATTATTTAAAATGTGGAATTACCATAAATGGAATAGTGATATGTAACCCAATTTTTTTAATTACAGGTTCAATGAAAAGTCGTTCAACAAAAGTGTGTTTGTTTTTAACCATTACCAATAAATTCATCTTGTGCTTTAATTGAAAGTTGTTGATAGCATGAATAACCTCTTGGTGTGGTTGCTCATGAAAAAGATGAGCCGTATGTTTTAAAATTGTATTTAATTTTTCTTTGTTCTCCTCTTGTTTTTTAGATAGATTATCTTCATTAGCGACATGTATTACTTCAATACTAGACATGTGTTGTTTAGCTAATTCTAATAGCATTTTTAGTGGTTCTGGTTTAAATTCTATTTCGTAATCGGTTGGAAACAAAATTTCTTTAGGTGTTTCATATTCAAAATTGGGAGGTATTGCAATTACAGGACATTTTGCTTTTTTAATAATATGAACAGTGTGCGTACCGAAAAGTATTTCTTCAGCACCAGTTGCTCCTTTTGTGCCCATTACAATCAAGTCTATATTTTTTTCTTCCACCATTTCATCTACCTGGTTAGGAAGTGTGTTTAGGCAAGCATAAGATTCAAAAGTATGGTTGCTATTGTCAAACTCTTTAGCTATGCGCTGCTCTAATTTTTCTAAATTATTGTTTGCTGTTTCTCGAATAACATCTCCTAATCCAAGTTGCCCTGAACTGCCTGCTAAATATTGAGCTTGATAAATAGGTGGCATATAAATATGCAGCAATGAAAAAACACAGGGTACATCTTCAAATAATTGCAAAGCATATTTTATAGCACCGTATGAATTGTCTGAAAAATCTGTTGGAAGGAGTATACGTAACATAATATCAATTTTTATAATTGCAATGTTCAAATCTAACATGAAGAATAGTGGTAAACCATGACATTCGTCAGTTTGTCAATGCCAGTATTTTGTAATTTGCAGTATTAAATTTAAATATCATGAAAGGAAATTTTGAAAAAGTAATAGCTTCTGAAACACCTGTTTTAGTAGACTTTTTTGCAGATTGGTGTGGTCCTTGTAAAACTTTAGCGCCTATTCTAAAAGATGTAAAAAAAGAATTGGGTGACGGTGTACGCATTGTTAAAATAGACGTCGATAAAAATCAACCCTTAGCTAATAAATATCAAGTAAGAGGTGTGCCAACAATGCTATTGTTTAAAAATGGAAAACAATTATGGCGAAAGTCTGGGGCACTACCAAAACAGGAGATTATCGGAGCTATAAAACAGAATTCTTAAGAGATGTGTTATGAGTGATATCAATTTGGATTCAACTGCTGCCATGCAAGAGCCGCTGGTCCAAGTATAGAGTCAGAACTTGTAGCTTTTGATAAAATAATCTTCACTTTATTTTTATAGGTTTTGAAAAGAGCAGCTTCCATATAGTTTTTCAATGGTTGTAGAAACAAGTGGCCTGCATGGCTAAGTCCTCCAGAAAGTATAAAGGCTTCCGGTTCTAAATGAGCTACGGTATCTGCCATTTTACGTCCAAGGATTTTCGCAGTCTCTTCAAAAGCTTTTAAGGCAATTATATCTCCTTGGTGTGCTGCTTCAGAAATTGTTTTACCATCAAGTTGGTCGTAACTATAGCTACGTAATAAAGATTCTGCATTATTGTTCGATAACAATTCAAAGACGGTACGTTTAATTCCTGTCACAGAGGCATAAGTTTCGAGGCAACCTTTCAAACCACAATTACATTGTCTTCCATCCGGAAAAACATTTACATGTCCTAATTCGCCTGCCATTCCGTTTTGTCCATATATTAATTTTCCTTCGTTAATTATACCGCTTCCGAGACCAGTACCTAATGTTAGAACGATAAAATTTTTCATGGATTTACCCGCTCCATAATAGAGCTCTCCTAAAGCAGCAGCATTGGCGTCATTAGTTATGTAAGTAGGTAGTTGCAGTAATAGTTGCACATCTTGGCTTATGGGTATACTTTCTCCCCATTTAAAATTTGGAGGATTTATCATTTCACCAGTTATGTAGCTTGCGTTAGGAGCGCCAATTCCGACGGCAAGCATGGTGTTATTAGTTGAATAAGGAGTGACAAGTAATTGTATCTCTGAAGTAAGTTTCTTAATGAATTTAGGGTAGGACTGCTTTGCATCGGTATTAAATCTGCGACTATCAAGTACATTGCCCTGTGTGTCTACTAAGCCTATTTTTGTATAGGTTCCGCCAATATCAATAGCACAAACCAGTTTTTTAGATTTTTTGTCCATGGAATAACAATTTGTTATTTTTCAAAATTCAGAAAGTTTTTTCTATACAGAACTGATAAATATCATTTCATATCTGTAGATGAGTTATTATTTTTCATGAAAATTATACTCATGAAAACATTAGCAACATTAAAAAATTTTAAATCTGCGGAAGGAAAGAATATTATTTCTCGTAACCTGCCACGAATTAAAGACATTGTCATTTTAGATATGAATGTAGAAAACGGTACAATCACTTTTTTACATGCCAGTAAGACGGCATTAGAAAGGGTTAAATCTGAATTAAAATGTCTTGGTTTTCCGATTAGTAATTTGCAAAACCTAATGCCAACTTCAATTAAAAAGTAATGAGTTTTAGCATTACTCTGGTAAATGCATTACAAGCAGCGGAACTTTAGTTTTAAACGCAATGTTTTTAACTACGGGCTCATGAGTTAATTTTTCTAAAAAACTATGCCAGTAATCTATAATTGCAACCATTCCGATAGTATTATTTTGTTCTACTAGGGATGCTATTTCACTGGATATATTTTCTGTTTTTTCTATCTCTAAAATTTCATAATTTACATCTTTAAGCCGCTTTCCTAAAACTTTTTTAGCGGTCTCTTGATGTGCTATTTTTCTTGTTTCATCAATTAAATGTAATACTTGTATTTTAGAGTTCCATAATTCTGCAAGCATTAACATTGGCTTAAGTTCATACTTGTCATAAACATGTTCGAAACCGGTTGTAAAAAGAATAGTTTTAGGAATTGTAAATTCATAACCAGACGGAATTGCTACTATTGGACAAAAATCAATTTTACTGATTATAGAAACAGTATTACTGCCCATAAATACACTTTTTAATCCACTAGCGCCTTGCGTACCCATAAATATGCAAGAAATACGAAGTTCTATAACAGACTTGCCAATTGCATTCAATAATGAATCAGCAACTGCCAAAGTTTTAAAAATGTGTTTGGGATTTTTGTTTTCTGATTCTATAGCATTTAAAGCTTCATTCAAATCTCTTTCTGTAGCTTCTTTAGTAATTCTAAACAATCTAGTATTTCGTTGCTTATTTCTTAAGCTTTCAAGGTTCGAAGCGCCAGTTTGATATGCGTTTAAAATATAAAAAGTGCATTCTTCATTTTTAAACAAGAAGTTCGCATAGCGTAATGCATGAAAGGCATTGGCGGAGAAATCTGTAGGTACTAAAATGTTAGTCATATTAAGATTATTTTATTCGGGTAATACCAAAAGTGGAATTTCTGTTTGAAAACCTACTTTGGACACTACGGGTTCTTGTGTTAATTTTTCCATGAAGGTATGATTGTAGTGTATTAAACAAATCATATCTGCTAATTGTTCATTGGCAAATTCATTTATAGCTTCTGCTACAGTGGTATGAATTACAATCTTATGAAACGAGTATTTTAAGGATTCAAATCGTTTTTGTAATAAAATTTTATTTGCCTTTTGCTCGTCTGAAAGACTAAATTCTTGCGCAACTTGAAATACCAATAATTCTGATGACCAGAATTTGGCTAATTCTAATAATTGATTGAGCTGATTTTTAGAAAAAAAGTGAGCGAATTCTGTTGGAAAAACAATCTTATACAATGATTGAAAATTAAAAGATTCTGGGATTACTAGGATTGGACAATTTCGAATTTTTTTCAACACTCTTACTGTATTGCTTCCTAAGAATATTTGCTTGGCACCTGTAGCTCCCTTTGTGCCCATAACAATCATATCTATATCTTTTTTTGGCACCAGTTCATTTATAATACTAGCTAAATCACCAGAAGCAGCTTTTATTTCAAAAGAATGTTCTTTACTATGAGTGACTTTTGAAATAGTTGTAAGGATTTGTTCTAATTTGTTCATTGCATCTTTATGTAATGCACTATAAATCATTCCTGTTCTATTATCATCTTGTAGGCTTGAAATGTTTCTCTTATCTGGTTGGTAAGTATGCAGTATGGTAAAATTACATGAAGTATCTTTTTGTAATTTTATAGCCGTAAATATTGCATTTAGCGCATTGCCTGAAAAATCTGTGGGTAAGAGAATCTCTTTCATCGTGTCTTTTTTAATTACCGAGGTAAATTTTGTAACACTAAAAATGGAATGTTGGTTGTTAGCCCAATTTCATCTACTGTTGAGCGATAGAGTAAATCTTCTAAAAACGAATGTCTAGAATTTACCATTACCAGAAAGTCGATTTGTTTTTGATTGATGTATTCTTGTATTGCTTCGGTTTTATTTTTTACTGATGTTTGATCAAAAAAGAGATATGAATTTGGCAATCCTTCACTTAAAAAGCGCTGGTTGTCTATTTGCCGTGCACTCAAATTATCAAAGTCTGAAATATATAAGCAGTGAATTTCAGATTTAAACTCTCCACTAAGGCAGTTCAATAATTTAAGTTCTCTTCTTTTATAGGGTAACATATAATTGGTGGGGAATAATATTTTTTTTGGCTGATGGAATTCAGCATTATTTGGAACCGCTAAAACTGGGCATTTTACATATTTAAATAGTTGAACCGTATGACTGCCAAAAATTATTTTCTTGTCGTTCGATTTTCCTTTCGTGCCCATGACAACCATGTCAATATTTATTTCATTAACCTGGTCGTTAACTGCATCAACTAAAGAATCGCATACAGAAATGCTCTCAAAACTATGACGTGGATTTGGTGGAACCGCAGTAATCTGCTGTATTAATGTATCAAGCTTCTTCTCAGTTTCTTCTTTTACTTTCTTTTTTTCAATTTCTATGTCTTCATCATTATTAGATTTAAATTGACCGTATAATTCATCGGCAAAAGCATGAAGAAAGTAAAAGCGCGTGCGTTCGCATTTAAAAAGGCTCAATGCATATTGAATTGCATGTAATGCATTATCTGAAAAGTCGGTAGGAATCAATATCGTTCTCATCGCTGCTATTTTACTCAAATATAGCGGTGATTGTTATTGCAAAAAATGATATTGGTCAGTTACCTGCAGTACAACTATAGATTACTACTCGTGAATAACAAAGAATGGAACCGAAGTATGGAAGCTAATTTTTTCTGCTAAAGAATCGAAAAGTATTTGTTGAATAAAATTCAAATTTTTGGCTACCATAATTATCATGTCAATGTCTCTACTTTCTACAAAGCATTGTATGGCGGCATTAACACTTTTATTGGTTACGGTATGAAAACTGTTATCTTTTTTAAAAGTTTCATTTAGGTAATCAGAAAGATATTCTTTGTTTTTTTCTTGTGCTTGAGTAAGTTCTCTATCTGTTTTTGATACGTTCATTACCCGAATACTTCCTTGGCATAAGCCTAACATTTCAGACATTGCCTCTAATATGTTGTGGGAGTAAAAAATGTTGTAGTCTGTAGGAAATGCTACTTCTTGTGGTACTGAAAATGCGACACCTTTTGGAATAATTAAGGTGTTACATTTAACTTTGGTTATTACATCACCAGAATTGCTACCAATAATACGTTTACGCATTCCGGTTGCACCTTTAGTACCCATAATAATTAGGTCTATTTTGCTTTCAGTAATATGTTTTTTTATAATCTCTAGGAAAAATCCATGTTCGTGAATACTAAAGTATTTGTGATTTTTATTGCTAACGTTTTGTTCTATTTTTCGATGTAGAAGATTTAATTCTTGTTTAGAATTTCGTACCAACTCTTTGGTTTGCACACTTTCATCTGTCTCATAGGAGGTTTCACCCATCGGCGAATCTATGAAATCACTAACATGTAATAGGTAGAAATTACATGCTGTATGTTCGAAGAGCTGCTGAGCATATTTTAACGCATTCCAGGCGTTCTCCGAAAAATCAGTCGGAATTAATATATTCTTCATTGTTTATATCACTATATGAACAAATTTATGTTGCACATACAGTACAAAAAATGATAAATATCAGTATAGCGATAATTAGCTTAAATTATCTGCCGCAAAGCATCAAGTTCTAGAATGCAGATGTTTCTACCTTCAATTTCTACCAATCCTTCCTTCTTAAAACCAGATAGGGTACGAATTAAGCTTTCAGTAGCAATTCCGGCAACACTTGCCAAGTCGCTTCTTGAAATGCGAATAGGATCTTCCGGCTTTTTATTCATTACTTCTGAAAATTGCAATAAAGTCTGTGCGGTTTTCTTTCGGACCGAACTATAAGCCATTTGAAGCAATTGCTCTTTCATATCGGTAATATTTTCCGATAAGAGATCCATTAATTCTATGGAAATATTTTGATTTTTTCGCAGAATATCTCTTAGTTCCTGTTTTGATATTCCGGCAACTTCCGTTTTTTCGACAGCGGTTGCTGTTTCTTGATAAGGTATATTATCTATTAATGAAGTGAGACCAACAAAGTCGTCGGCTCTATATAAATCAGTAATTAGTTCTTTGCCATCTTCATCCATTTTATGGCATTTGACTACACCTTTTATAATTAAATAAATATTTGTTGATCGTACTCCTTCGTTAAAAATATGCTCTCCTTTTTCGAATTTTTGAATACTACCATTATCGTCAAAGAAATTTTTCAATTCATTTAAATTTCCCATTTTTTCATCCGAATGACTTGAATTTTCAGTTGAAGTAATTCTTGAAAGTAATTCTGCTTTGGCTAATCTGCTTTCTAAAGCACTGAGCAGTTCTACTTCTTCAAATGGTTTAGTAAGGTAATCATCAGCACCTAAATCCATTCCTTTGCGAATCTCTGAACGTTCCGTTTTCGCAGATAGGAATATAAACGGAATTTGTTTTGTGGTTTCATCCAAAGAAAGTTCTTTAAGAACACCATAGCCATCTAACTCTGGCATCATTATATCACAGACAATAATATCTGGTCTATCTTTCCTTGCAAAATCGACTCCAATTTTTCCATTAGGTGCCATACAAACTTCATATCCAGAAAGCTCTAAAATTTCAGCAGTATTTTCACGTAATGAAAGATCGTCTTCTATTATAAGTACTTTTTTCATGATTCAGATTTTAAAGGTTGCATAGGAACTTTAATCTTGAATTCTGTTCCCTCATTTTCATTGCTTGTAAAGGTAATATCTCCACCTAAATCTTCTAAATGGCGTTTTGCTATGTTTAGTCCGATACCTGTTCCTTGGTTTAATAGGGCGTTACCAGCTCTAAAATAACGCTCGAATATAAATTTCTGTTCAGCTTCTGGAATACCTATGCCTTCGTCAATTATAAGTATGTAGCAATATTTTTTCTCCTTATTTACGCGAATGTCAATAGTTTTATTCTCAGGGGAGTATTTTATGGCATTGTGCACTAGGTTAGAAAGGGCGAGTTCTAAAATTTTTTCGTCAAATTCTAAAATAATATCATCAATATCTTGAGGGTACAAAATTCTTTGCCCTTCTTTTAATAACATATTCGAATCGTACACAACTTCATTAACCACCTTGCTTAATGGAAAAGTGCTAAAATTATATTTTACTTTACCAGATTCAAGCCGTTCTACCGATAAAAAATCATTTAAGATATTGTCTAAATACTTAACCTTGTTTTTAATTGTATTTAGATGTTTGTCTCTATTTGTTTGTTGTTCTGTTTTAGTGTATTTGGTTAAAAGTGTTGTAGATGTTAGAATGCTACTTAAAGGCGTTTTAAATTCATGAGATACCAAAGACAAAAATTTAGTTTTTAATTCGCTAAGTTCTTTTTCTGCAGAAAGAGCTGTTTCGAGTTGTTTTGTGCGTTCTGAAACAGTTTTTTCTAAATTTTCGGTGTATGATTTTCGTTCAGTAATATCAAGAATAATAGCTACATAAACATTTTGTTTGCCAATATTGGCTTGCTGTAGATGTACTTCTACAGGGTATATGGTGCCGTTTTTTCGTTGGTGTCTTGTTTCAAATTCCATCTTAATATTATCACCATTAAAATGAGTAGTGATTAATGTTTTAAAAGATGCTTCATCATAATCAGGTTTAATATCCGCAGGTGATATTTTTTTTAATTCATCTAAAGTATAACCAATATTTATTTGTGCGCCATAATTAACATTAATGAACTTAAATGTAGCGGCGTCAAACACATAAATTTCATTAAGTGATTCATTAAAAATTTGATACCAAAGTCTTAGTTCTTCCTCGGCTTTTTTTCGTTCGGTAATATCTGTTACCAAAGCCATTATATAAGAGTTTTCATAAAGCTTTAATGGATTAAGACCAGCTTCTACCGGAAACTCTTCTCCGTTCTTCTTGCATCCATACAAATTACGACCTTGGCCCATCTGTCTTTTTTCAGCACCGTTTTTAAAAGATTTAAAATGGCCTGAATGTGCTTTGCGGTAATTATTGGGAATTAAGATGTCTAAAGGTTTGCCAACCAGTTCATCTTCATCATAACCAAACATTAAATGTGCAGAACCATTTGCAGCAACTATTATTTGCTTGTCATTTACAACCAAAATACCTTCAGAGACAGACTCTGAAAGTAGTTTAAAGATATTGCTGTTTTTCTCAAATACTTCCATGACTATAAAGATAACCTAATAACTGACTTTTATCATTTTATAAGTAATAATCAGAATGTATTTTTAGTAAAGTCAAAATAATAGTCATGCAAAAATCGGAAACCAATAGTATTGGAAATGAATTTTATCAAAAAGTAGGTGCTCTATTTTATGCTATTGCAATGGCAGATGGTACCATACACAGCAAAGAAAAAGAGAAGTTAAAGATTCTTATTCGCGAAAAATGGTTGTTGTTAGATGATCTAGAAGATGAATTTGGTACTGATGCGGCATTTCAAATTGAGATTGTTTTCGATTGGTTTACTGAAAATGAAAGAACAAGTAATGAATGTTTCACCAATTTTATAGTCTTTTACAAACAGCACAAAGCTATTTTTTCAGAACAGATTAAATCACTTATTTGTGAGACTGCCAATGCTATTGCTTATTCTTTTTCAGGAAAAAATAAATCTGAACTTATACTCTTAGCTAAGTTACAGTTGCTTTTTGATGATGATAACTAAAAAAAATCAACTTGAAATTCAGAGAATTTCAAGTTGATTTTCAAAAATGCTAAATACCTCAATTAATGTTTAACAAATGAATCTTTTCTTCGTTTTAATTGATGCTCTAATTCCTTTACAGTTTTGGCGACAGCCTTTTCAAAATTACTTTCTTTTGATGTGGCAAATAATCGGGGACCAGGAGCACTAAGTTCAATTTCACAAATTTGATTTTTAGTAGAAGAGTCACTTTCAAGTTTTAAAAATACTTCAGCTCTTATCACCCAGTTAAATTTATGGTGTAATTTTTCTAACTTTTCAGTGATTATTTTGCTCAACGATTCGCTAGTTGGCATATGTACATATTGAATATTTATTGTCATAATACTACTGTTTTAGTCATTAATACCGTAAAGATAGGATTGACTTTTATCAATACTTATGATAATTGTCATAGCTGATAAAGCTTCTCTTGATTATTTTTAATACTTGTAAATAATCTAATTATGGTTGTTAAAGAAAGCCCTTCAATTTTTTTGTACGTAGTGCTGTTCATGTTACTTTTTTCTTGTGGTACAAAACCGGATAAAGTATTGCCGCAGAAGACAAAAATTACAGAATCGGTATATTCTTCGGTTACTATTCAGCCAGATAGCTTGTATCAAGCATATGCAATAGTTGCGGGTATTTTAGAAGAGAATTTGGTTGATGAAGGAGAAAAGGTTGATAAAGGTGATCCAATTTTACAAGTGATAAATACGGCACCTGCTTTAAATACCGAAAATGCGAAACTTGCGTATCAATTAGCGATAGAAAATTATGATAAAACCTCGGGAGTATTAAAAGGACTAAAAGATCAAATAGCATCGGCACTACTTAAATATAAAAACGACTCTATAAACTATCATCGACAGCTACGACTTTGGGAGCAAAAAATAGGTTCAAAAGTTGAATTGGATAATAAGCAATTGGCATTTGAGCTTTCGCAAAATAACCTAAGTCTTTTAAAAAGCGAATATCAGCGAACAGAAAATGAGCTAAGAACAAAAGTGCGTCAGGCTAATAATAATTATAGAACTGCGGAGATAGCCACAACAGATTTTACGGTAAACAGTAAGATCAATGGTAAGGTATATGCCTTAAATAAAAATCCTGGTGAGTTGGTGAATACTATGGAGCCTCTAGCTTCAATTGGTAGTGCCGATGTTTTTCTAATTGAAATGTTGGTAGATGAGGTCGATATTGTAAAAGTAAAACTAGGACAAAAGGTTGTACTTACTTTAGATGCATATCAGGATCAGATTTTTGAGGCAGAAGTAAGTAAAATATATCCTAGAAAAGACAGTCGTTCACAAACATTTAAAGTGGAAGCATTATTTGATAAACAACCAGAAGTACTTTATCCAGGGCTTTCGGGTGAAGGAAATATTATAATTGCCCAAAAAGAAGAGGCGATTGTTATTTCCAAAGGGTATTTGGTTGATGGAAATAAGGTGCGAACAGAAGACGGACTTATAACTGTTAAATTAGGTTTACAAAATTTAGAAAAAATTGAAATTACTGAAGGTCTAGATGCCAATACTTATATTCTAAAACCAGAGGAATGATAAACTGGAAAGTAATTCTGAATATAGCAAAAACACACCTTTTAACGAAGTTGAAATCTACTGCAACGGCAACTTTAGGGGTTACATTTGGCATTGGAGCGTATATAACTATGGTTAGTTTTATGACTGGCTTAAATACAATGTTAGATGATTTAATGTTAAATCAAACGCCGCATATTCATATCTATAACGAGATAGAACCTTCTGCAAAGCAGCCAATAACTATGTTTAATGAGTTTGAAGATGCATTAAATGTTGTCCGTTCTGTGCGGCCGAAACAGAGTCAACTCAAGATACATAACGCCTTGCCAATATTAGCTAAACTTAAAAAAGATAAAAATGTAAAAGGTGCAACCCCTCAAATTCGTGCACAAATATTTTACCTTTCTGGTTCTATTGAAATAGGTGGTAGCTTAATAGGAATCGATGTTATGGAAGAAGTAAGGCTTTCTAATTTTCGTGATAATATTGTTTCTGGTTCTGCAGAGGCCTTAAGAAATAATGATAATGGAGTTTTATTAGGCTCAGGTTTGGCAAATAAAATGTCGTTATCAATTGGTGATCGAGTACAGATAAGCACAGTTGCTGGTAGCATGTTTCCATTAAAAATAGTTGGTATTTATCAAAGCGGAATAGCAGAAATAGACAATGTTCAAAGTTTTGCGAATCTCAAAACAGTACAACGTATTCTTGGCGAGACCAACAGTTATATCACCGATATAAATGTTAAGCTTTTCGATATAGATAAAGCTGTTTCTATGACTAAAATGTTAGAACAGCAATATGCTTTCCAGGCTACCGATATTAATGAAGCGAATGCGCAATTTGAGACGGGCACCAGTATAAGAAATCTAATTACTTATGCGGTTTCTATTACGCTATTAATTGTTGCTGGTTTTGGAATCTATAATATTTTAAATATGCTTATTTACGAGAAAATGAAAGATATTGCCATACTAAAAGCTACGGGCTTTTCTGGGCGCGATGTTCAATTAATATTTATGAGTCAGGCAATGATTATTGGTATGGTTGGTGGTGTGCTAGGTTTATTGTTAGGTTTTGGATTGTCAGTTTTAATTGATCATGCACCATTTGAAACGGATGCTATGCCAACGATTACCACCTATCCTGTGAGTTTTGAAATTGGCTACTATATTGTTGGAATTACTTTTGCATTAATTTCGACGTTTATTGCTGGGTATCTACCTTCGAAAAAGGCTAAAAATATTGATCCCGTTAAAATAATTAGAGGAACTTAAAATATGCTATGAATTCTATTTTAGCTACAAAACATATCGATAAACATTTTCATAAGCCAAAAGATTTTCATGTGCTAAAAGATATTTCAATAGAAGTGTCTAAAGGTGAATTTGTTTCAATTATGGGTAAATCGGGTTCAGGTAAATCCACCTTGTTATATATTCTTTCAACTATGGACACCGACTATACGGGTGAATTGTATTTGAATGATACATTAATAACAGGTAAGACACAACAAGAACTGTCTACAATACGGAATAAAAATATCGGTTTTGTATTTCAGTTTCATTATTTACTTTCCGAGTTTTCTGTGATTGAAAATGTTATGTTACCTGCTAAAAAGTTAGCGGAAAAAACGCATGAAGAGATAGAACATGATGCCAATGAAAAATTAAAAATGCTAAATATTGGGCATTTAGCGAAACAAAAAGCATCTCGTATTTCTGGTGGAGAAAAACAGCGTGTAGCCATTGCCCGAGCACTTATAAATAATCCGTCAATCTTAATGGGGGATGAGCCTACTGGTAACTTAGATAGTCATAATTCTGAAAATGTATTTAGTATTTTTAAGCGACTTAAAGAGGAAGAAGGTTTGTCACTATTAGTTGTAACCCATGACGAAGATTTTGCGCAAAGAACGGATAGATTAATAACAATGGAAGATGGCAAGATTTTACAATAGTTTTGAGACTTCTCTAAGTACTTATTAATGATAATCGTCATTGTTTATGATGGGTGTGTGATTTAATTTCGATTGAAATTTAAATAACACATCATGAAAAATAAAATTCATTCAGAGCTAGATCAAAATTCTAATATTAAATGGGATGAACTATATGTTTTAAGTGGACATTGGAAAACGGACTTAGAATTTTACAGAGATGATTTACGTTTTTTACATCATCTAATTCAGAAATATTTGATGTGGATTACAACGGAAGTAAACATGGATATGGTACGTATTATGGAAACCAATCTAAAGGAGCTTGCAGAAAAATGTGAAGTTCTTCTAAAAAGTGTTAGTAACCATCAAATTGAAATCGGTCGTTTTATTGATAAGTCAACAGATAATACTCTAGATAGGCTCCAAAACGAACATGTACTTTGTGAGAGTGAAATTGCAGATTTTGTTAAGGCATTTCGTAAAAACCGAAAAGAAGTCTTTAAAATTACTGAGTATATTATTGACAGTGAAAAACTACCTCATATTCTTGAATCATAAATCAATATTTACCGACCCATTTTAAAAGTTTAGCGTACAATAAGGTTCAAGAGGCAGATTATGCGAATTCAATTTACTATAATAGCTTTAATTTTTAGTTCGATTTTAACCGGACAGCAAATTAGATATGATTCTACATTGCTAAAAAATTTTTCAAATCAAATTGAAATAGAGCATGATATAAAGGTTTCAGACTACTTTAATTTTATGGACGCTTTAGTTAAAATAGGTGATTCCGTTTTAAATTATCCCATTTCAGAACATATATTAGTACGCAATAATCCTTGGATAGTAGATACTTTAGCAAACACAGATTATTATCGAATGATGGCTAAAGATTCTTTTGTTCTTGATCAAAAAAAACTTGTTGTCTTGCATAAAGGAGCTGTTTTAAAGGTTCCAGATTCCTTAACTACTTGTGCTATTTTAAGAGACTTTGAACGAACGAGAATTGAAGTAAATATTCCTGAGTATAGACTTCGAATATATAGAGATACTGTTTTATTAAATTCGTTTCTTGTTCGGGTGGGACAAGACCGAAAACGTTATTTAGCAATGGGTGATCGTGAGACTGATTTAAGAACAAAGCTAGGTAAAGGAATTATTGTAAAGCATGTTAGAAACCCAGATTTTTATAACCCTGTAAATGGAAAGCAATTTTTCTACACGAAACGAGATGACGGTAAAACGACGATCATGCCTCAAATTCCTTGGATAGAGACTGAAGTAAATGGAATTAGAAACGGACAGATGATTCACCCAACAACCAATCCTGTTACTTTAGGTAAGCCCTATTCTAACGGATGTATAGGAACAAAAGAAGCGGATGCATGGATAATCTATTATAATGCTCCTATAGGTACACCTCTTGAAATAAAATATCAATTGGAGGATATTAATGGAAAGGAATTAGAAGATATATATGGGTTGTCTCAGAAGAGATTATAATAATTTAATTGCTAGTTAAACTCATAAAAGCCTTACTAAAGTTCAAATCGATTCAACTTTCTTTTAAGACTATAAACTTCTTCCTGAAGTCCATTAATTCTATTTAGTAAATGATGAATTGCTTGTAATCCTTCTGGGTTTATTTCTAGTTCTTGATGTAGACGTAACATTTTTTCTAAAAGAGGTAAATCTTGTTCATGAATATATGGCTCACTATCTATAAGTTCTATTGAAACAATCTCATAGTCCTGTAAGACTAGAACGAAAGATTCTTCTATTCCGTAATTATTACAAAACTCAGTAATTCGTATAAATTCTCTTGTTTCCATGTCTTTTAATTTAAATTGGTTTTCTCCAATTGTTTAAAAAGTTCTTTTTGATTATCTGTTAAATTTGTTGGAATTTTTATGCTATAGGTGATAAACAAATCTCCAAACTGACCTTCCTTTTTATATGCGGGAAAACCTTTGCCTTTTAATTTTACTTGCGTTCCATTTTGGGTTTCTGGCTTTACCTTTAGTTTTACTTTTCCCGTAAGCGTTTCAACAGTAATTTCTCCACCCAAAACTGCTTTTGTAAGCGGAATATTTACTGTTTTGTATAAGTTGGCGCCCTCTCTTTTAAAAGCGGTGTTATTCTGTATTGAAAATGTAATATATAAATCTCCCTTAGGTGCGCCTTGCGACCCTTTTCCACCGTGTCCTTTTATCTTAATTGTTTGGCCATCTTCAATGCCTGCAGGGATTGTAATACGAATATTTTTACCATTTACGGTTAAGGTTTGTTTATGTGGGGCCGTAACATCGGTAAGATTTAAACGAAGTTCTGCGTTAAAATCTTGACCTCTAAATTTCACCTCTCTACCCTGTTGTCCAAAACCAGATCCACCGAACATCGATTCAAAAAAGTCTGAATAGTCACCTCCTTGTCCACCAGCATAAGATTGCTGGTTAGAACTACGTCTCGATTGCTGTTGCGCTTTTGCTTTTTCAAATTCTTCCGCGTGCTGCCAATCTTTGCCGTATTGGTCATATTTTTTCCTTTTTTCTGGGTCGCTCAATACTTCATTAGCTTCGTTAATTTGTTTGAATTTTTTTTCAGCTTCCGTATTGTTTGGATTTAAATCGGGGTGGTGTTTACGCGCCATTTTACGATAGGCCGATTTTATATCTTTCTGTGAGGCTGTCTTTGTGAGACCTAATGTTTTATAATAGTCAATAAAATCCATAATCAATCTATTCAATTATCAGTAAATGTTCATTTAAAATCCTTAAAGTAACTCGCCATTAGTATAAAAGAATAGCGATTAGCCAAATCTGGCTTTGGTACCAAGATTTTCTGTTAGTAACAACAAGATTGTTAAAATACCTAAATATCTGCTTAGCATATATTATTTTATATCAAAGCTAAGAGCAACAAAACCTTTTTTAAATGATAAATATCATGCCGGTTTTAAAGTTGTTAAATGGATAAGAAAGTATCACCTTTCTTTATGTCATCCACCAAATCCTGAATCTTAGTTTTTTCAAGTTTTCTAAATAATTCGCTTTTTGCACTATCCATTAAATTATGAAGCGGACAAGGATGGGATGCATCGCATTCATGTAAGCCTAACATACAAGTATTCATACGTGATTCACCATCAATTACATTAACAACCTCTATAAGATGCGCTTCACAATTTTCATTTGTTGAGTAAAAACCACCATTAGGTCCTCGTGCCGAAGAAATTAAATTATGACGTACTAATTCTTGCATCAATTTAGAAAGATATGCCTGTGGTATACCTGTATTTTTACTTAATTCTTTCGCTAGTACCTTTTGTTTTTCAGAAGAATTTGCTGCGAGATAAAGTAAGCCAGTTAGGGCATATTTAGAAGAAGTGGAAATCATAAAAAAAGCAATTTTTGTAAAAATACAAATGTTTCAGAAACTGTATTTAAAGATAAGAAGACATTTTTATCTTTAATTATGACTTTTGTCATATTTAGTACAGAATTTGACCTGTAAATTTGTCGCATTAATTAGTAAATAACCATACAATGAAAACAGTAATAAAAAGTGCATTATTGATTCTTACGCTAATTTTAATGAGTTGTGGCGGTAAAGAAGAAAAGAAAAAAGATGGATTTAGTGTAGATCGAGCAAAAACCACAGAAAAATCGACCGAAGCAGAGCCAGAAGCTAATCAAGTACCTGCCTCACAGCGAGTTACTTTAGACGAGAAGGGCGTAGGGCAAATTAAAGAAATTACACTTGATGCCGAAATAAATACAGAAATGGCAGCAGCAGGTGAGGCACTATACAAAACTAATTGTACAGCTTGTCACAAAATTGATAAACGATTCATTGGCCCATCACCTCAAGGAATCATGGAAAGAAGAAGTCCTGAATGGATTATGAATATGATTCTTGATCCAAAATTGATGACAGAGCAAGATCGTTGTGCAAAAGATTTGTTAGTTGAGTTTAATGGTGCTGCCATGTCGAACCAAAATTTAACTGTAGAACAGACTAGATCAATTCTAGAATATTTTAGAACCTTATAAATAACTTAATATGAAATCAACCAATTTAAAATTAGTATTTGGTTCGTTGTTAATGCTATTATTGATTTATAGCTGTAAGAATGAAACTAAGACAAACGAAACGACAAATGCACCCGCTGCAACAAGCGAGACAGCTGGTGCGCAAAAGAAGGGTCAAGCTTTTATAGAAGATGATGGATCAACACCTAATGTTTTGCAAATAGCTATAGGATCGCCAGATCATACCACTCTGGTTGCAGCCGTGCAAGCTGCTAGTCTTGAAAATGCTTTAGTAAATGCAGGACCTTTAATGGTGTTCGCTCCTACAAATGAAGCTTTTGATGCTTTACCAGCAGGTACCGTAGAAGGTTTATTAAAACCAGAGAATAAAGCTGCGTTGGCAAATATTCTAAAACACCATGTGACAGCAGGTAACTACTCGAAAGATTTTTTGAAAAAATTTAAGAAGTTAGGACAGGCTAATGATCAGAATGCAATAGTAGAAGTTAAAGGTGAAGATGTATATGTTGGAGGCGCTAAAATATTGGCAAGTATTCCAGCCGGTAACGGTATTGTACATGTAGTAGACAAGGTGATTTTACCGCCGTCAGAATAATATAAAATAATCAATTAAAACATTAAGAATGAAAAAGTATCAATATCAATTAATCGCCCTTTTTGGGTCTGTATTGTTGTTCTCAGGTTGTGGAAACCAGAACGGTAATGGCTCCTCGAGTGGAGCCTTAAGCTCTAGTAATGCAGAAAAAGTTTATGTAGCGCCTGGCGAACAAGATGAGTTTTACGCTTTTATGTCTGGCGGATATAGTGGTAACCTAACAGTTTATGGCTTGCCTTCTGGGCGTATGTTTAAGGAGATCCCTGTTTTTTCTCAATTCCCAACATCTGGTTATGGCTATTCAGAAGAAACCAAACCGATGTTAGAAACTTCTTTTGGTTTCGTTCCATGGGATGATTCTCACCACCCAGATATTTCTCAATCGAAAGGAGAATTAGATGGACGTTGGATTTTTATTAATGGGAATAATACGCCTAGAATTGCACGTATTAGCTTGAGTACTTTTGAAACCGAAGAGATAATCGAGATACCAAACAGTGCAGGTAATCATAGTTCTTCTTTTATAACTGAGAATACAGAGTATGTAGTTGCAGGGACCCGATTTTCGGTGCCTGTACCACAGCGCGATATGCCTATAAATGAGTATAAAAGTAATTTTAAAGGAGCACTTTCTTTTATAAGTGTAGATCCAGAGCATGGTCATATGGATATTAAATTCCAGTTAATGATGCCTGGTTTTAATTATGACCTTTCACATCCTGGTCGCGATAAGTCGCACGGATGGTTCTTTTTTACTACCTATAATACTGAAGAGGCTAATTCGCTTTTAGAAGTAAACGCTTCGCAGAATGATAAAGATTTTATTGCTGCGGTAAATTGGAAAAAAATAGAAGAATATGTAAATAATGGAGGCGGTACAATGATGCCTGCTAATTATGCACATAATGTTTATGATGAATCTACCCATACAGCGACATCTACTATGAAAAAAGAAGTGCTTACTGTAGATCCATTAAAAGTTCCCGGGGCAGTTTATTTCTTGCCAACACCAAAATCTCCTCATGGTTGTGATGTAGATCCAACTGGACAATATATAATCGGTAATGGTAAATTATCTGCAGATTTAACGGTGCATTCTTTTGATAAAATGATTGCTGCCATTGAAGGTGAAAAGTTTGACGGTGAAGCTTATGGTATTCCTATTTTAAAATTCGAAGATGTTTTAGCTGGTACCGTTAAAAGTGGAGGTTTAGGACCATTACATACCGAATTTGATGGAAAAGGAAATGCGTATACAACATTCTTTATTTCTTCTGAGGTTGTAAAGTGGAAGTTGGGTACTTGGGAGGTAATAGACCGTAAACCAACTTTCTATTCTGTTGGTCACTTAATGATACCTGGAGGAAATTCTAGAAAGCCTTTTGGTAAGTATGTAGTTGCAATGAACAAGATTACGAAAGATCGTTATTTGCCAACCGGACCAGAATTAGAACACTCTGCGCAGTTGTATGATATCTCAGGAGAAAAAATGGAACTCATTTATGATTTTCCAACACATGGCGAGCCACATTATGCTGCAGGTATTCCGGCATCAATCCTAGCGCCTAAATCTAAAAAAATCTATCGCTTAGATGAAAACAAACACCCATATGCAGTGACATCTCCAGATGGTACAAAAGTTGTTCGAGAAGGTAACGAGGTACATGTTTATATGTCTATGATTCGTAGTCACTTTACTCCAGATAATATTGAAGGTGTTAAAGTCGGCGATAAGGTATACTTCCATATTACTAATCACGAACAAGATTTTGATGTGCCACATGGTTTTGCCATGATAGGTCAGAATTCTTCAGAATTATTGATTATGCCAGGGCAGACCAAAACATCTATTTGGGAGCCAAAACAACCTGGAGTGTGGCCATTCTATTGTACAGATTTCTGTTCAGCGCTGCACCAAGAGATGCAGGGTTATGTTCGGGTATCACCAGCAAATTCAGATGTGCCATTAACCTTCACATTAGGCGAATAATAAGATTTTAAAACAATTATTTCGTTGGAGAAAAGCGGGTGGCGTCTGAAAAAACCGCCCGCTTTTTTTAATCAATATTTTTGAATAAGCAACCAATCAAATTAAAATTTGAAAATCAATAAAAGTATAAGAAAATGAAAAAGGCAAGTATTATCATGATGATTGGCCCATTGTTTTTATTGGGGTTATTTTCTTTTCCTTTATGGAATATTATGTTGGGAGCACCGCAATATCCTGATCCATTAGGAATGAACATTCATATAGACGGTATACGCGATGTTAACGAGTTCGATTTGAAAAATATTGATGGGTTAAATCACTATATTGGTATGCGTACCTTACCAAAACCTGAGGACATGTGGGAGTTTAGTGCCTTTCCGCTTGTTATCGGTAGTATGGTTGCGTTAGGAGTTTTAATTGGCCTATTAGGTTACTTCAAAAAAGTGAGCTATAAATGGTTTTTAGGATGGTTTGTTTTAATGAGCATTCTTGGTGTTTTGGGCATGTACGACTTTAATGCATGGATGGTAGATTACGGCACCAATCTTGATCCACATGCAATTATGAAACTCAGTAACGCTGATGGAACGCCCATGACTTATAGTCCACCACTTCTTGGTAAAGCTGATATGCTAAATTTTCAAGTTACTTCATTGCCATCAATGGGAGCATGGCTCATGTTTGTTGGAATGATGCTAACTGTTTTGGCATTCTTCATAGGTTGGAAAAATCGCAATTTTAGACCGATTCAAGAATAATCTAAAATAAATCTAGAATGAAAAATTATTCAATCATTGGAACTTTAGTTTGTTTTATACTATTAGGATGTACTTCTAGTCCTAAAACAATTGCATATGGGTCTGATGGATGTCATTATTGTAGTATGACTATTGTGGACAAACAGCATGCAGCACAGTTTATGACAAAAAAAGGTAGAACATATTCGTTTGATGCTTCTGAGTGTATGCTTAATCATTTAAAAGAGATAGATAAAGCAACAGTTGCTCAGTTTTTAGTTAACGATTATAATATGCCTGGAGAAACAATAGATGCTACCACTGCCACCTATTTAATAAGTAAAAATATCCCAAGTCCTATGGGCGAATATCTAACAGCATTCGGCAACTTAGAGGTTGCAAAAAAAGCGCAAACAGAAAATGGTGGAGAGTTATTTAATTGGGAAAAATTGCAATCAAAATTTAAGTAAATCGAATTAATTTTTTGATGTCAAAACCAATAGTTTATTGCACTAGAATTTGAGGTGCTAACGGAAAGTATTTAAAATGTTATGACTAAAGATTTAGAAATAGAAGAGTGTAAGTTTTTTTTGAGCAATAATTATCTAGGACATCTTGCGTATATTTCTGGTAGAGAACCTTTTGTAACCACTGTAACTTATTTATATGATGCGGCTGAAAATAGTATACTAAGTTATACGGCTAATGGTCATAAAATTGATGCCATGCGAAAACATGATCGAGTATCGCTACATGTAGAAAATATTACCTCAATTCAAGAATGGAATTCTGTTTTGGTTCATGGAGATTTTGAGGAGATAGAAGGGAGTAGCGCTAAAAAATATCTAAGAAATTTTTCACAGGGCGTACAAGATACAATTGAACGTCTAGAAATAGAAAAACCGAAGTTTATTGGTGATTTTTCGAGTCGGTTACAAGAGCGCAAAATGCCCATTGTTTTTCGAATTAAAATTAAAGGGATTACAGGAAGAATAAGAACGCCTAAAACAATCTAAAATGTATGAAGTAAGTAATAAAATAGCGGATCAAAAATTTGAGAAGTTACATGTAGAAATTCTAGTGGAAACCTCTAAATACGATATTTTGACTATTAGTTTGGAGAAAGATGCAGTATTTCCAGAACACAGTTCACCAACAGATGCAGTGTTGATTGTTTTAGAAGGAGATATAGTTTTTCATATTGATGGAGAGCCATATCACTTAACAAAACAACAAAGTTTTAGTTTTCCAAAACGAACAGAGCATTGGGTAAAAGCAACCACTGATTCAAAATTTTTGATAGTTAGATAATGAGATTCTCGCAAATGTTCTATGTTTTGGTATTACTCTTTTTTAGCAATTTGCTATGGGGAAATACTATTACAATATGTGCAAATTGTGAGGTTAAAACCATTTCTAAAGGTGTAAAGGTAGCAGCTGAATTCGATACACTATTAGTTAAAAAAGGAACTTATAAAGAATACAATATTCTTATTGATAAACCATTAACGATAATAGGTGAGAACTATCCAATTATAGATGGAGAAGAGAAAGGAGAAATTATTCGCATCGTTTCTGATAATGTTACCATAGACGGACTTTTTATCATTAATGTAGGCACAAGTTACACATCAGATTATGCGGCTATTCGTGTTGTAAAAAGTGAAAATTTTGTTATTCAAAATATAGTTTTAGAAAAGTTGTTTTTTGGAATTTATTTAGAAAAATCGAACAATGGAAAAGTCTATCATAACAAAATAATCGGTGATGCAATAGATGAGTATAACTCAGGTAACGGTATTCAACTTTGGTATTCAAAAAATATAGTTGTTGAAAAAAATATTGTACAACATGTACGTGATGGTATTTATTTAGAATTCTCTGATAATATCACCATAAAAGATAATACTAGTACTGATAATTTACGCTACGGCCTCCATTTCATGTTTTCTAATGATGATATTTATACCAATAATCTATTTGAAAATAATGGTGCTGGAGTTGCAGTTATGTTTTCTAAACGGATAAAAATGGTTAATAATACGTTCAGAAAGAATTGGGGTACAGCTGCTTTTGGCATGCTTTTAAAAGAAATTAATGATGCGGAAATTACAGGTAACACTTTTGAAGAAAATACTATTGGTGTAAATATAGAAGGGTCTAATAGAATTGTTTATGAGAAAAATAATTTCATTAAAAACGGATGGGCTATAAAAGTTCTTGGAGCCTGTTATGCCAATACTTTTAGCAGAAATAATTTTTTACATAATTCTTTTGACATCTCCTATAATAGTAAACTTAACGATAATGTCTTTGATCAAAACTATTGGAGTGAGTATACAGGGTATGATTTAGATAAAAATGGAATTGGAGATGTACCATACCGCCCTGTAAAATTATTCTCTTATATCGTAAATAAAACTCCAGAAACAATTGTGTTATTAAGAAGTTTATTCATGGATATTATAGATTTTTCAGAGAAAGTATCTCCCGTATTCACCCCGGACAATTTGTTAGATGCTAACCCTTTAATGAAGAAAGCATTATGATACAAGTAGAAAATTTATATAAAAAATTTGGCAAAAATGAAGTGCTATCCGGCCTTAATCTAAAAATAGATAAAGGTGGTATTTTCGCAGTGTTAGGTCCAAATGGTTCAGGTAAAACAACACTAATTAAGAGTGTTTTAGGTATGGTTGTGCCAAATTCAGGCACTATTTATGTAGGCGGTACTACAATTAAGAAAAACTGGAAATACCGTAAAGAAATCAATTACCTTCCACAGATTGCTAATTTTCCTGGTAACTTAAAAGTGAAGGAACTCATTCGTATGATTAAAGACTTACGTCAAATGCCCAGTGATGAGGAGGTTTTAATTTCACGCTTTGGATTGGAATCATTTTTAGATAAAAAACTGTCGACACTTTCGGGTGGTACCAAGCAAAAAGTAAATATTGTTTTAGCTTTTATGTTCGAAAGTCCATTGCTTGTTCTAGATGAACCAACAACAGGATTGGATCCTGCTTCATTAATTCATTTAAAAGCTTTGATAAAGCAAGAAAAAGCAAAAGGAAAAACTATTTTAATTACGTCTCATATAATGCAGTTTGTAGCAGAGATAGCAGACGAGATTGTTTACTTATTAGAAGGCAAAATATACTTTAAGGGCAGTATTGAAGAATTAAAAACCAAGACACACCAATCTGATTTAGAACATGCCATTGCGGCCATAGCAACCACCACCAATGTTTAAAATATTAAAATATAGTTTTTACGACCTTATTCGTAGTCGATGGAGTTACGTATATTTTCTATTCTACCTAATTTTAGGTTTTGTATTGCTGTTTTTGAACAATGATGTGTCGAAAGCAGTGATTACATTAATGAATATCATAATTGTTTTGGTGCCATTAATAGGAACAATTTTTGGAGTCATGTATTTCTATAACTCAAAAGAATTTACAGAGCTTTTATTGGCACAACCTATTAAACGTTCTTCTATTTTTTTAGGTCAATATTTGGGTGTAGCGGGTTCATTGGCATTAAGCTTAGTGTTAGGTTTAGGTATTCCGTTTGTTGCCTATGGAATCTTTAAAAGTGATGCTATTTTTGATTTTTCTTTGCTATTGGTAAATGGGGCATTCTTAACATTAATTTTTACTGCCTTGTCTTTTAATATTGCACTTTCCAATGAAAATAAAATTAAGGGTTTTGGTTATGCGGTTTTACTTTGGCTTTTTATGGCTGTAATTTATGATGGCCTCTTTTTAATGTCTTTAATTATTTTTAAAGAATACCCCTTAGATACTTTTTCTTTGGTAGCTACAATGTTTAATCCTATTGATTTATCTCGAACCTTAATTCTTTTAAAGTTAGATATATCTGCTTTGTTAGGTTACACAGGGGCTGTTTTCAAGCAATTTTTTGGAACTAATCAAGGACTGATTGTTTCATTGTTGATGCTAGTATTATGGACGGTTTTACCTGTTTGGAGACTTGTAGCTATATCTAAAAAGAAAGATTTTTGACGTTACTCTTCATATATTTTAGGACTAAAATTATTGATATCAAAGAAAACTAAGATTTTTGATACCTTTAGTCTGTACTAATTCTCACAATTCAAAATCGCCTATGGCTTATGCTGTTTCAGTAAATAATGTCAAAATAAAATTATCTCCAGACGAAATAGAAAATCTAGATTTAATTGAAAATGGCACCAATGCTTTCCATGTAATTAGCGGAAATCAATCGTATTCAATAAGTGTAGAGCATGCTAATTTTTCGAAAAAAAAGTTAACATTATTCCTTAATGGCAATAAGTATGAAATTGATATTGCTGATTCACTGGATCAAATGGTGAAGGAAATGGGTTTGTTAACTGCAGTCGTACAGAAGGTTAATGAGATAACCGCTCCTATGCCGGGTTTAATGATTGATATTTTAGTGTCAGAAGGACAAACAGTTGAGAAGGGAACACCACTTGCTATACTTTCGGCCATGAAAATGGAAAATGTACTACTTTCTGAGGGTGAAGGAATTGTGAAGTCTGTGAAAGTAAAAAGGGATGATGCTGTAGAAAAAGGTCAGATGATAATTGAGATGGAATAACTGATTAGAGAACTTTATTCCAAAATAAATTTTTAATGAAGAAAATATTAGTTGCCAATAGGGGTGAAATAGCGCTTCGAGTTATGAAGACTATTCGAAAAATGGGTATAAAAAGTGTAGCAGTATATTCAGAAGCTGACCGCAATTCTCCGCATGTGAAGTTTGCAGATGAGGCTGTCTTTTTAGGTAATTCCGCTTCTAATGAATCATATTTAGTTATAGAAAAAGTAATTGAGGCAGCTAAGAAAACAGCAGCAGATGGTATTCATCCTGGTTATGGATTTTTAAGTGAGAATGCTGAATTTGCCAAAAAAGTTGCTGAAAATGATATGATTTTTATCGGACCCAAAGCACATGCAATTGAGGTGATGGGTAATAAATTAGCAGCAAAGGAAGCAGTTAAATCATATAATATACCAATGGTGCCTGGCATTGATGAAGCTGTAACCGATGTGACATTGGCGAATAGTATTGCTCAAAAAATTGGCTTTCCGATTTTAATAAAAGCAGCTGCAGGTGGTGGTGGTAAAGGAATGCGGGTGGTAGAATCGCTAGCCGAATTGCCAGAACAAATGAATCGTGCTATTAGTGAAGCTGAGTCTGCTTTCGGTGATGGGTCAGTCTTTATAGAGAAGTATGTTGGTTCGCCAAGGCATATAGAAATCCAAATTCTAGCAGATTCGCATGGCAACATTGTGTATCTTTTTGAAAGAGAATGTAGTGTACAAAGAAGACATCAAAAAGTAGTAGAAGAGGCGCCTTCTGCTGTGCTGACACCAGAAATTAGAAAAGCGATGGGCGATGCAGCTATTAAGGTGGCTAAAGCTTGTGATTATTTAGGTGTTGGGACGGTTGAGTTTTTACTTGATGAAAACAAGAATTTTTATTTTCTTGAAATGAATACTCGACTACAAGTTGAACATCCGGTAACAGAAATGATTACTGGTATCGATTTAGTAGAACAACAAATTAAAGTTGCCAGAGGTGAAAAAATAGAATTTTCCCAAGAAGATTTAGAGATTTCTGGTCATGCATTAGAAGTAAGGGTATATGCCGAAGACCCACTAGAAAATTTTATGCCAAGTATTGGAGTTTTATCGACTTATAAAAAACCAAAAGGGAAAGGAATTCGTGTAGATGATGGATTTGAAGAAGGTATGGAAGTTCCTATTTATTACGACCCTATGCTTTCTAAATTGATTAGTTATGGCAAAAATAGAGAAGAAGCCATTCAGTTAATGATTGATGCGATAGATGCGTATAAAGTAGAAGGGGTTTCTACTACATTGTCGTTCGGAAAGTTTGTATGTGAACACGATGCATTTAAATCAGGCAATTTTGATACGCACTTCGTGAAGCATTATTATTCTAAGGAAAAAGTGCAGGAACAAAGAGCTGATGAGCAAAAAGTTGCGGCAATGGTTGGTCTTAAGCTATATTTAGAAAATAAAAAAAATCTAAAATTACCTGTTTCTGAAGATTCTAATTGGCATAAAAACAGGGTATAGTTATTCAAATAAGTGTGAATTTTTATAATGAGCGATAAACAACAGGTACTTAAAGATAAAATAGCAAAATCTCATATAGGAGGAGGAAAAGAAAGAATCGATAAGCAACATGCTAAAAGAAAATTGACTGCTAGAGAACGTATTCATTTTTTGGTTGATGAAGATTCTTTTGAAGAAATGGGCGCATTAGTAACCCACCGTACTAAAGATTTCGGTATGGAAAAACAAATTTTTTATGGCGATGGTGTAGTAACTGGTTATGGTACTATTGATGGTAGAAAAATTTGTGTTTACGCCCAAGATTTTACGGTTTTCGGTGGGGCCTTATCGGAAACACATGCAGAAAAGATTTGCAAGATTATGGATTTAGCAATGAAGATTGGCGTTCCAGTAATTGGACTAAATGATAGTGGTGGAGCACGAATTCAAGAAGGTGTTCGCTCGCTAGGCGGATATGCAGATATTTTTCATAGAAATGTAATGGCATCGGGGGTAATTCCTCAAATTTCTGCTATTATGGGGCCCTGTGCTGGCGGTGCAGTTTATTCTCCTGCGATGACAGATTTTACGCTAATGGTTGAAAATTCTAGTTACATGTTTGTAACAGGACCAAATGTGGTGAAAACTGTAACTAATGAAGAAGTAACCTCTGAAGAATTAGGTGGCGCTAAAACGCATGCAACAAAATCGGGGGTAACCCATATGACCGCTGCAAATGATATTGCGTGTATTAATCAGATTAAGCAAATGGTTAGCTACATGCCTCAAAATTGCGAGGATATTCCTGTAGATATTCCATATGAATTAGGTAATGAGATTCGAGAAGAATTAGAAAATATAGTACCCGAAAATGCTAATCAACCATATGATATGCGGCATGTAATTAATGGTATTATTGATGAAAATACTTTCTTTGAAATTCATAAAGATTATGCCGATAATATTGTTGTAGGTTTTGCAAGGCTCGGTGGTAAAAGTATTGGTGTTGTTGCTAATCAGCCTATGAGTTTAGCGGGGGTTTTAGATGTTAATAGTTCTAAAAAGGCAGCTCGATTTACAAGATTTTGCGATTGTTTTAATATTCCTCTTTTGGTATTGGTAGATGTGCCAGGATTTTTGCCAGGTACTGACCAAGAGTGGAATGGCATAATTACCAACGGAGCTAAATTACTTTATGCGTTAAGTGAAGCTACTGTGCCTAAAGTGACAGTAATTACTAGAAAAGCTTATGGTGGTGCTTACGACGTTATGAATTCTAAACATATAGGTGCCGATTTAAATTATGCATGGCCGGGTGCAGAGATTGCAGTAATGGGTGCAAAAGGAGCTAGTGAGATAATCTTCCGAAAGGAAATTAGTTCTGCAGATAATCCTGATGCTAAGCTTGCAGAAAAGGAAGCCGAATATGCTGATAAATTTGCAAACCCTTATAGTGCCGCTGAACGTGGCTTTATAGATGAGGTAATTCTGCCAAAAAATACGCGTAGAAAATTGATTAAAGCGTATACTTTATTAGAAAATAAAGTAAGCACTTTGCCTAAGAAAAAACATGGAAATATACCTTTATAAATAGTTTTTTATAAAAATAACGAAGATGTCGAATTTGTCCTTGTTTGATGATTTTTCAGAGATTTCCGCGGAAGAATGGAAACAAAAAATTGTGTCCGACCTGAAAGGGTTAGATTATGAGAAAACTCTTGTTTGGCATTCTCAAGAAGGTATTTCTGTTCAACCTTATTATCATAAAGAGAATAGTGTTGCTAACAGTATTCAAAAAAGTAAAAATGGCTGGAAAGTAGGTCAATTTATTGAAGTTGATACTACAAACAAGGCTAATTTAAGAGCACTAGATGCGATAAAAAATGGCGCGGAAAGTATTTGGTTCGATATAGTTTCAGAAAATATTGATTTTAAAGTTCTATTGAACGCTATCGATTTAAAGTCGACTAAGATTCACATTCATTTTCAAAAGGTAACTGCTAAAAATAGGCAATCGATATTGCATTTTATTCAGAATACCAATAATGTGCAATTTCATTTCGATAGTCTTGGAAATCTTGCCAAAACAGGGAATTGGTTTTTAAATGAAAATGCTGATTTTAAGTTTTTAAAAAGTTTATTAGAAGACTCCCAAAAAAATACCATAACGGTAGATACTAGTTTATATCAAAATGCAGGCGCAACAATAGTTCAGCAGTTGGCCTATGCTATGGCACATGCCAATGAATATTTAAATCAAAATAATAGTAATGCTTTAAAAGTGTTGTTTAAAGTATCCATTGGGTCAAACTACTTTTTTGAGATAGCTAAAATTCGCGCACTTCGATTGTTATGGGCTACCCTAGCTTCTGAATACGAGTTGTCTGAAGAATGCTTCGTAATGGCAATCCCATCAAAACGAAACAAAACATTATATGACTATAATGTAAATATGTTGCGCACTAGTACCGAATGTATGTCGGCTGTTTTAGGCGGAGCCGATTTAGTATGCAATCTACCATATGATGTTCTGTATCACGAACCCAATGATTTTGGAGATAGAATAGCATTAAATCAATTATTGATATTGAAAAATGAAAGTTATTTCGATAAGGTTGATAATGCTGCTGAGGGTGCTTATTATATTGAATCTTTAACTCAAGAAATTGCTGAAAAGGCAGTAGTGTTATTTAAGAATATTGAAGAATCAGGGGGCTTTTTAACTCAATTGAAATCAGGTGTTATACAAACTGAGATTGAAAAAAGCGCATTGAAAGAACAGAAGGTTTTTGATAATAATGAAGCAGTTTTAATAGGTGTCAATAAATATCAATTTGCAAAAGATAAAATGAAGGACGCAATTGATGTTAATCCTTTTATAGTTAAAGATTTTGGTAAAACGCAGATTCAACCTATAGTTGAGAGTCGTTTGGCGAAAGCACTAGAGAAAAAAAGATTAGACGATGAGTAGAAAGAAGTTGCAACATATCGTCCTTAAAAAATCAACAATAAAATCAAAAGCAGTTGAAACTATAGTAGATAGTAGTAAAAATGTTTTTGAAACAGCTGAGAGTATTAGTGTAAAGGGACAATATTCAAATAATGATCTTTCAGCTATCAAACATTTAAATTTTGTTGCTGGAATTCCTCCATATTTACGTGGACCTTATTCTACAATGTACGTTAGAAGACCTTGGACGATACGACAATATGCGGGTTTTTCTACAGCAGAAGAAAGTAATGCGTTTTACAGAAGAAATTTAAAAGGTGGTCAAAAAGGACTTTCGGTTGCTTTCGATTTACCTACACATCGTGGGTATGATAGTGATCATGAGCGCGTAATTGGTGATGTCGGAAAAGCAGGAGTGGCAATTGATTCTGTTGAAGATATGAAGGTGCTCTTCAATGAAATTCCTTTGAATGAAATGTCTGTTTCTATGACCATGAATGGTGCTGTTTTGCCAATAATGGCTTTCTATATTGTAGCTGCAGAAGAGCAAGGCGTGTCTTTAAATGAACTAAAAGGTACCATTCAGAATGATATTCTTAAAGAGTTTATGGTGCGAAATACGTATATCTATCCGCCAAAACCCTCTATGCAATTGGTGGCCGATATTTTTGAATATACCAGTAAGTTTATGCCGAAATTTAATAGCATAAGTATTTCCGGATACCATATGCATGAGGCTGGAGCTACTGCAGATATTGAGTTGGCTTACACTTTAGCTGATGGATTGGAGTATGTTAAAACGGGACTAAAAACCGGATTAGATATTGATGATTTTGCGCCTCGTTTATCATTTTTCTGGGGAATTGGAATGAATCATTTTATGGAAATTGCTAAACTAAGAGCAGCCCGAATGCTCTGGGCTAAAATAGTAAAGCAGTTTAACCCAAAGAATCAAAAATCTTTAGCCTTAAGAACACATTGCCAAACAAGTGGTTGGAGTTTAACGGAGCAAGATCCTTTTAATAATGTTGCCAGGACAACTATAGAAGCAGCAGCTGCTGTTTTTGGTGGAACTCAGAGTTTACATACCAATGCTTTAGATGAGGCTATTGCTTTACCAACAGATTTTTCGGCACGAATTGCTAGAGAAACGCAGTTATATTTGCAAGAAGAAACACAAATAACAAAAACTGTAGACCCATGGGCAGGGAGTTATTATGTTGAATATTTAACGAATCAACTCGTTGAAAAAGCATGGGACTTAATACAAGAGGTTGAAGATTTAGGGGGAATGACGAAGGCAATTGAGGCCGGTATACCAAAAATGCGAATTGAAGAAGCTGCTGCTAAGAAACAAGCTCGAATAGATAGTGGTCAAGATATAATAGTTGGGGTTAATAAATATAAACTTGACGAAGAAGATGAACTGCAGATTTTAGAAGTTGATAATAAAGAAGTGCGAAGACAACAATTAGAGCGATTAGCCAAAACACGAGAGAATCGTAATGAAACAGTGGTGCAAACTGCTCTTGAAAAGCTAACTTCGGCTGCTAAATTTAAAATGGATGAGGGGCAGAAAACTGTAGTTTCGTCACAAAAAGAAGCAAACAATTTGTTAGCTTTAGCGGTAAATGCTGCTAGAGCTAGAGCGACCTTAGGGGAGATAAGTATGGCACTGGAGACAGTTTTTGGTCGGCATAAAGCGGTAATTAATTCATTTTCTGGGGTGTATTCAAAAGAAATAAAAGACGATAGTAGTTTTAAAAAGGCGCAAGAAATGGCAGATCGTTTCGCAGCGCAAGACGGTCGACGACCTAGAATAATGATTGCAAAAATGGGACAAGATGGCCATGATCGCGGGGCAAAAGTGGTCGCAACAGGTTATGCAGATTTAGGATTTGATGTAGATATTGGTCCACTTTTTCAAACTCCAGAAGAAGCTGCTAAACAAGCTGTTGAAAATGATATTCATATTCTTGGTGTTTCATCATTAGCTGCTGGCCATAAAACATTAGTACCTCGGGTAATAGCGGAGCTTAAAAAATATAAGCGAGACGATATTATGGTAATTGTAGGCGGAGTGGTTCCTAAGCAAGATTACCAGTTTTTATTCGATGCTGGTGCAGTAGCTATTTTTGGCCCAGGAACAAAGATTAGTGAAACGGCAATTCAAATTCTCGAAATTCTTCTTGATGAATGATATTTCAACTTCTTATACAAGTGTTATTCTTACCAATTAATGGTTTTTATAATTAAATTCTTACATTTATTAGAAATATAATGTAATTTTGTAGTCCAAAATATGTATAGTCTTCCCCTGATGAAATGATTTATAGCTAAACAATTTTAATATTAATTTCTGATTCACTTATAATAGAAAAATTCCATGCCAAAACAACTTGAATCTATCTTGTTATTAGATGATAATTATTCAACAAACTTTATTCATAAAAAGTTCATTGCTGGTGCAAAGTGTGCTAAGAACGTAGTTGATTTTCAAAGTGGTATAGATACTCTAGAATATTTAAACTCAACGGAAAACAAAATTCCAGAATTGATTTTTATAGATATCAATATGCCGATAATGAGTGCTTGGGAGTTTCTAGATAAATTTAATGAATTAGAAAGAGCTGATAAAAGCAATACCGTTATTATACTATTAACAACTTCATTAAGTCCTAAAGATGAGGAAAAAGCGGCCAATATTAGTCAAATAAATGGTATTTGGCTAAAGCCATTGTCAGAAGAAAAGATAAGTGCTATTGTTGAAAAATATTTTGAAATAAGCGATTAAAAATCAGATACATACAACAAAATAAAAATAGTTCACAACAAGTATTCTTGTTTTCCCAACATAAGAGTACAATTTTGGCTTGATAATCATATATTGTAGGAAAATTACTATAAAAATTAATAAATCCTACATAATGATTGAAAATAATCCCATTTCTAATTTAAACTTAGCTTGGTTAGAGCAAGTACCTTCTTCGATAGCTCTACTTGATACAAATTTCTGTTTAATTGATGCTTCAAAACAGTGGTTTGAAAAGTTTTCTTTTTTAAATGAGGATGTGAAAGGTAAGAATATCTTTGAGCTTTTTCCTAGATTATCAGATAATTGGAAAACAAAATTAGAATATGCCCTTGATGGTTTAAAGGATATTCAGATTATAGATAAAGGAGAAATTGGAACAAGTAATGAAAGTAGTTTTATATGGTATTTAAATCCATGGAAAGATGGTTATGGAAATAATATAGGCGTAGTCGTTAGTATTAAAGATGTAACGGAGACAAAGAAGTTGCAATTAGAGCTAAATCACACCAATAAGCTTTTAAGACAAAATGGGAGTATAGCTAAAGTAGGAAGTTGGGAGTACAATGTTGAAAAGGAGGAGGTTATTTTATCACCAATAGTAGTAGATATATTCGATATTCCACAAAATGCGCAGCTAACTTTAAATAATGTAATCAATTTTTATAAAAAAGATTCAGCTAAGAAAAAAATGGAACTTGCTATTCATGAGGCCATAAATAGTGGTGCTCCATGGGATGAGAATTTGGAAATGATTTCTTCGGATGGCCGACCACTTTGGGTAAATACTATAGGTCGTCCTAAATTTAAAGATGGAAAATGCGCCCGTATTATAGGTACTGTACAAGATGTTACATCAAAGTTCACAGTAATTAAAAGTGAAGAGAATGAGGTGGCTAAATCGAACTTAGAATATCGACAATTTTTTAAGGAATCCCCAATAGGTATGGCGATTACAGATTATGCTACAGGAAAATTTCTTGAGGTTAACAATGAGTTCTGTAATGTTACTGGTTTTAATAAAGATGAATTAAAAGGCAAGTCTTATAAGAGTTTTCAATTATTAAGTAATTCTTCAGACAAATGTAACATGTTGAAACAATTATCTGTAACCAATATGTTTGAATTAACAAGATTGAATTATACAGCTAAAAATGGAGAAAAGCGCAGTATTAATTTGAATGGCAAATTAATTTCAAGACCTAATGAGACCAAAAAGATAGTTACTTCAATTGTTAATGTTTCTGCTCCAAATTTGCGGAGTGCAAATTTGGTAAAGCAGGTTAATGATGCGAATGAAAATATAGATAAGTTGGTGAATTTTACCCACATGATATCTCATAATTTAAAAGGGCATGCTACAAATAACAAATTATTATTAAACTTTTTAGAGAAAGAAGATAGCGAAGTTGAACGTAAAAAATTGTTATCTATTCTAAAGGATGGAAATGAGAACGTCACCGAAACTATTAAAGGCTTACGGGAGATTGTTTCAATTAGTAATAATAAGAAACTTAAAAAAGAATCATTAGTAGTTAACGATTTTATTTATCGTGCGGAGCAACGATTAACTGGTTTAATTAAAAACGAAAAAGCAAAAGTGATTAATGAAATTAGCGATGATTTTGAAGTTAATGGTTTGTCAGCTTATTTAGAAAATATAATATTAAACTGTTTGTCTAATGCTATTAAATTTCGAAAATCAGAAAAGACTCCAGTTGTAGTAATTAGTGCAGAAAAGAATAAAACACATTCCATATTATCAATTGAGGATAATGGTGTGGGAATTGATCTAAGCAAAAATGAAAATAAACTATTTGGACTTTATAAAACCTTAGGAAATAATGGTGAGGCCAGAGGAATGGGCTTATATCTAACAAAATATCAGGTAGACTTAATGAAAGGTAAGATTGAGGTTGAAAGTAAATTGGGAGAAGGTTCAATCTTTAAAATATTTTTTCCAAATAAATGAGTTAATCATTAAAAAATTACTGTTGAGTATTGTGTATGAGGTTTAGGGGAATCTCAAAGTCTTAAAAGCCTTTCTAGAAATAGAAAGGCTTTTTGTTTGTACTTAGGGATAATTGTTTATAATAAAAACGTACGCACACCCTAAATTTAGATGATTGCTTCTTAAAAGTTAAAACACTATTTTTAGAGTAAATCTTTTAACTCATGAGTACAAGAAGAAATTTTATTGAAAAGGTAACAGTCTCTGCAATTGGAGTTCCATTATTGTTTAATTCGTCTAGTCTTTTAGCGGCTACTGAAGAACCTTATGACGGTCCTGTTTTAAGGGTCGCCATTATGGGTTTAGGTAGTTATGGTTCTAGAGTTGCAAAAGCAATGGTAGATTGCAAAAAGGCAAAATTGGTAGGTGTTATAAGTGGAACGCCATCAAAAATTAAAGACTGGCAATCGAAATATTCAATTCCGGAAAAGAACTGTTATAACTACGATAATTTTGATGCTATAAAAGATAACGATGACATTGATGCGGTTTATATAATTACACCAAACGGATTGCATTGTGGTCAAACAATACGAGTGGCGAAGGCTGGTAAACACGTTATCTGCGAAAAACCAATGGCAATTAATGCAGAGGAAGGTCAGAAAATGGTAGATGCTTGTAAAGCAGCTAACGTTAAGTTGTTAATTGGATATCGTATGCATTATGAGCCAAAAACAATGGCTTTAATTCTAATGCGAATGAATGGTGAATTTGGTAAGCCTAAATTTTTTCAAGGACAATCAGGTTTTGTTATAGGTGACCCTACGCAATGGAGATTAAATAAAAAACTAGCTGGCGGTGGTGCCATGATGGATATTGGTATTTATTCAATTAACGGCGCTAGATACATTCTTGGTGAAGATCCTGTTTGGATAACAGCTCAAGAAACGAAGACAGACCCCGTAAAATTTAAAGAGGGTGTAGATGAAACCATTCAATTTCAGATGGGTTTTGCTAGTGGAGCAGTTGCTAACTGTCTGTCTTCTTATAACATTGGTAATTTAGATCGCTTCTTTATGTCTGGTTCAGAAGGTTGGCTAGAGATGAAACCTTCTACGGGCTATGGACCAATAAAAGGCCGCACAAATAAGGGTGAATTAGAACAACCACATGTTACGCATCAAACTTTGCAAATGGACGGGATGGCAGAGCTCATATTTAATGGGAAACAACCAATTGTACCGGTAGATGGCGAAGAGGGTGTAAAGGATATGAAAATAATTGATGCAATTTTTGAAGCAGCCAAAACAGGTAAAAAAGTAGAAATTAATATTTAGCCCCTACCCATGTATGGCATTTGATTTGCCATTATAGTTATAAATGGCACATTCACATTCAAGGGGAAGCTAGCCATATAAACAACAGTTCGTGCAACGTCTTCTATGCTAATTGTTGGTTCTATTTTCTTAGATCCATCAGCTTGAATTATTCCTTTTTCAATGGTTTGAGTCAATGCGCTTGCCGCATTGCCAATATCTATTTGACCACAAGCAATATTGTATTTGCGCCCATCTAAAGAAGTTGATTTAGTCAAACCAGTTATTGCATGTTTACTTGCGGTATAAGGTGCTGAGTTGGGTCTAGGCAAATGTGCTGAAATGGATCCGTTATTTATGATTCGTCCACCTTTAGGGTTTTGGTTTTTCATCAACTTAAAAGCTTCTTGGGTACAAAGAAATGATCCAGTTAAATTGGTGTTTAAAATTTTATTCCAATCTTCTATTGGTATTTCTTCAAGAGAATTCGAATCAATATTGATTCCTGCATTATTAAAAAGTAAATCCAATCGACCGAATTTTTCTTTTGTTAGGTTAAAAAGATTTTGAACACTTTCTTTTTTTGTAACATCAGTGGTAACGACAAAAGTTCTCGCGATTCCGCAATAAGCAGCAGTCTCGTTTAAATTGTTTTCTTTTCTTCCAGTAAGTACTACTGTCCATCCATTATCATAGAGTGCTTTCGAAACGGCTCTGCCAATTCCGGAACCTGCACCTGTTATGATTGCTATTTTAGTTGTACTCATAGTCTTTGTGTAGTTTGTGATGTGTATTTTATTTTGGAAATCAGTTTTAATACTCAAGTAATTCTATTTTTCTGAAGTCAATAGGATGGCTATTGGATTGAAAAGAAATGTACCCGCTATTTACTGAATTGTCACCATCAATAATGAAAGCTTTAGCATATTCATTTTCTTCATTATAAGTGGGATTAGAATAATTCATGATTTCTTCTCCATTGACGAAATGTTTCATTTTTCCATCTTTAACGTCGATTTCCGCGGTCACCCATTGGTCACCATGAAACGTACGCGCTATTTTGGCAGCAGTACAATTGGAAGTCTTTTTAACGCCATCAATTTCTACAAAAGTACCAATACCGCAAATTGCACCTAATGGTCTGTCATCTTTCCCGTTGCCTCCATGAAGATTGTATTCTAAGCATATAGGGAAACGTTGGTCCAGTTTTACAGTATTAGGTGGTTGTGTATGTATTTGAATTCCGCTGTCGCGATATCCCCATTCGGGAGCTCCAGAAGCAGTTTCGCCAACAAATCTATATTCCACCTTCAATCGGTAATTGGAAAGTTTTTTATCATAAAATAATGCTCCAAATCGGTCGTTTAGTTCAGGGCCATATTGATCATATCGAATACTTAAGATACCATCTACTACTCTAAAAGTATTTCCAAAATTTTCAGCTAACGGGTAGCCATTTATTTTCATGGTCCACCCAGCTAAATCTTTACCATTGAAAATAGCTTTCCACTCATTATTTGTTTTTTCATGAACTAATTCAGGATTTTTTGCCTGTTTTTCTTTACATGAAGTTAATAGTAGGGCAATAGAGAGAAATAAGATATTAAAGATTTTGGTTCCAGATATCGTCATGGTTATTTTTAATAGTTGTTTTCCTATTAAAAATAACAATATAACTAAGAAGAAGTAGCAACTTGAAGTTTTTAATGTTGATAATAATAGTATTATGCTTTGTGAACACTAGTGTTTAAAGAAATTTATATTATCAGGTTAATTGCTAATAAGTGCCTTTTTTAAAGGCATCCATCCTATAAGTAAGATAATAGCAGGAATAATCATGAAATAAATTGAATCATTTCCAAATTGATGGAGTATTAATTGGTTTAAAATAGCAAAAGCAGTATAACAATAAATTGCCAATTTTATCATGTGCCAAAAAGCTAACATACAAGATAATATTATTATTGCTGAGATTAATTTATAGGGGGGATACCAGCTATTTATAAGATAGTCTGGCATTGTGTATATTGAAAATAAAACAAGTAATATTTGAATAAAACCAAGAGCACAAATAATTTTTATAACCAATGGTCTTTCTGTAATAGCTATCATATGTTCCCCAATTATAAAAAGTAATCTTAAAAAATAATTTGCAATGGTTTAGTAGTGCTGTAAATCGTACTTAATCTTTACTTTAAAAAATGCTTTTGCTTTTCCTTATTTGAAAATAAGCTAAATGCTGTTAGCACTGTTTTTTAGATAGGATTTGTTCGATTAAAAAACACTATTGTCGATTAAATGCATGTTTGCGTAGTCAGTAAGAATTTAAGGTTAAGAATGAAACAACAATTCTTAAAGTAAGTTGAAGCTAATTTTTGTAAAAGAGAAAAAAGGATTGAAAAATACCGGAAAACCAGTAGAAAAAAATACCGATAACAAGGGATGTTTACAAAAAGAAATATAGAATAGTCGGTTTGATTTTTAAATCAACTTTTTTTCAACAGCAATCTTTATTAACGATGCGGCATTTGAAACTTCTAGTTTTTGCATAAGATTACGCCGATGAGTTTCCACAGTAAGAGGACTGATAAATAATTCTTCTGCGATTGTATTCGTTGTTTTTCCTTCGGCAATAAGTTTTAAGATATGTTTTTCTCTTCTTGTGAGTTTTGGTAAATCACGACTTTCTTGTGTTACCGAATCCGCAAGTATTTTTTGTACTTCGCTACCAAAATAGAAATTGCCTTGGTGAACTTGAGCGATAGCATTTACTAACTCGTCGGCTGTAGCATTTTTAAGTAAGTATCCTTTCACCCCGTTTTTAATCATTTGATTAATAATACTTGGCTCGCTGTAAGTACTAAGTCCAATAATTCCAATATTTGCTCTTAGATTTAGGATTTTAGTTACCATTTCTACACCGTTAATGTCTGGTAGGTTTACATCTAAAAGAATGACATCTACAGTATTGTTCTTTAAAAATGCAAGGGTATCGTTTCCATTTATAAAGTGAGTTTTGACAATTACACGAACATCATCACCTAACAAGGTTTTTAGTCCCTCAATAACCATTGGATGGTCATCTACTATAACAATGTTTATTGGGTTATGCTGCATCTACTGTAATTTGAACATTAACTGTGGTTCCTTCATTTTCTTCAGAATGAAATTCTAAATCTCCTTTTAAATATGCTACTCTGGTTCTTAAATTATCTATTCCCATACCACCTTCTTTATCCAGAAGTTTATCTTTATTGAAGCCCATACCATTATCTTCTACAGTAATGTCAACTTTATTTCCATCGCGCATATATTGCACCAAAACCTCTGAAGCATTTGCGTGTTTTATTGCATTATTTATAAGTTCTTGTATTACGCGATACATAGTAACTTGTTGGTTTAGGTTTATGTTGTTTTCAGTACCGTAAAATTGCAATGTTACTTTAGTGTCACTTCCCGTCATGCTACTACAATAATCTTTTAGAGCTGCTTTAAGACCAAATTTAACTAAGGTTTCTGGCATCATGTTTCGGGCAATAGAACGTAACTCGGTTAAAGAATCATCTAAATCTTTCATTACTTTTTGTAGTTGCACCTTAGGATATTCTTTAGGTTCATCTTTATTTAGTTTGGATAGATTAAGGCTTATGCCAGATAATCTTCCACCCAAACCATCATGTAAATCTATAGCGAGGCGCTTCCTTTCCTTTTCTTGCCCTTCAATCATTGCGGAGAACACTTTGTTTTGTTGTTCTTGCTTCAGTTTAGAAACTTCTACTTTTTGTTGTATTTCTTTTTTTCTAGCCTTTCTAAGTTTAGAATTGTAACCGTAAAATCCTATAAACAATAGTAGAGCAAGTATGCTGGCAATTGCGCCTAATAGGTAACTTTGAGATTTACGCTTTTCTAATGCTAGTGCTGCTTCATTCTTTTCATTTTTTAGTGCGAGAATTTCTTTTTCTTTTGTAGTAGTTTTGTACTGAATTTCAAGTTGCTGCATAGCATTATCTAAATTCTCTACTCGAATTGTGTCTCTAGCGCGTACATACTCTTTTAGGTAATTGTAAGCAGGTTGGTAATTGTTTAGTCCAGCTTCGAAATTGGCCAATCTATAATATGAACCTACTATCTCCTCACTTGTGTGTTCGGTGTCACTAAAATTGACATACTTTAAGGTGTATTCTTTTGCTTTATTAAAGTCACCCATTTTTTGATAAATATCAGCATATCGTTGATAGAGTAATTTTATATAATAATTTGTTTTATTAGCCTTACAATAATCATAAGACTTGTCCAGGGCAGCTAATGCTTGCTTGTATTTTCCTGTTTTTCCATAATACAAGCCAAGTTCTCCGTAATAAGGACCTTGATAAAATGAATTTGGAAACTTATCTAAATTCTCTTTAGCGATATCTAACACAGATTTCATGCGTTCTAAAGAATCCAATTCTACCAAACAGGAAGTGAAAGATAGGCTGTGATATAACATATCTTCAGGGGTGCCTACTTCTTCGTATTGTTTTTGGCTTATGGTAAACATTTCATAAGCTCTATTAAGAAGTGAAATGTTGCCATACTTAATGGCTAGGCTGGTATTGCCATTGGCTACAAACATTTTATCGCCCATTTTCTGAGCAATAGGAATAGTCATGGCAATAGTTTCGATTTCTTTTTCTACATTGCCTTCATAACCATAAGCCACGCCTAAATTGTAAATACCTCGCAGCCAAATCTTCATATTACTAGCCGATGAGTCTTTAGCTATAAGTTTGTCTGCAAAATTATTGCCAATAGCAAAATATTTTTTGGCGTTTTCAGCATCAAAATAATCAAGATAACCGCCGGCTACATTAATATTCGCATCAGCCATCCCTTTTAGATAATTAATCTTTTTACTTAGAGCAATTGCCTTAAAACCATTTTCAAAACACTTTAGAGAATCTACACCGCCATAAGTTCTGGCTAATTCACTCAGAATATTTACTCGAGTGGTGTCATGTAACACAGCTTTAAGAGCATTTTCTAGACTATCAATTCGCTGTTCACGTCCGGTTTGAGCCGAACCAACAAATGATATAAATAGAATAAAAGTGTAAACAATTATGCGCATTAAGGTTCTGGTTTTTGACTTATCTAGCGCCAATATACTATAACTATAGGTTACTATAAACACCCTGTAATCAATATACTGGAAAACCAGTAGAAAAAAATACAATCAAGATGGTATTTCAGAAACAAGCTTTTCAAAATACCTTGCTAACATCAAATTAGGACAAATTCTAATCAATAAATAACAAACAACATTTAATTATGAAAAAGAAAGTAAAAGTACTATTAGTAATGGTAATTACATTATTAAGTTTAAATGCAAATGCTCAATTTGGTGTAAAAGCAGGATTAGGAGTTTCTAGCTGGACTCTTAAGGATAGAGATACAAATGCGGGGCAACAATTATTCAACGCAGGCTTCTCTTTTCATTCTGGTTTTGGTTACGAAATTGAGTTAGGTGATAATGCTTCATTGGAACCTGCATTAATGTTTACGCAAAAGACTTTTAGCATAGAATCTACTAATGTTACAAACTATGCTAAAGTAAAAACGTCATTTGTTGAAATGCCTTTCAATGCAAAAATTTATGTAGTAGACCTTGGAGGCGAAGCACGTCTTTATGCTCTCGGGGGCGGATATGTTGCTTATATGCTTTCGGCAAAGTCTAATGGTAATAAGTTAAATATTGGTAATAAAGATTCGGATGTTTATAAGACTCTAGATGGTGGCTTAAATATTGGTGCTGGTGTAAAACTATTTGAATCATTGAACATAGATCTTTCTGGTGCAATTGGAATCGCAAATCTATCTAGCGATCAAACCAATGGTTTGGTTAGTAAATTGAATGTGGTTAGACTTACAGTGACTTATCAATTTGGTGGGTAATCTATTCATATAAAACATAAAGATGAAATTGAGACTCTTATTATTCGGTATTTTTTCGTTCACTTTTTTAGGGTGTAAATCGCAACAATATACTTTTGATGAACTGCCAGAAAAACAACTGATTTTTGGTAATGGTGGTGGAATGACCGGTGCAATAAATACATATGTGCTTATTGAAAATGGCCAGCTATTTCGTACAAATTCACTAACAAAAGAAGTTGTTGAATTAGATGCTATAACTAAAAAGGAGGCTAAAGCTATTTTTTTAGAATTAAAAGAGTTGTCAATTTCTGAATTAGATTTTAACCATCCAGGTAATCGCTATTATTTTTTGGAAGAAGTAAACTTAGGTAATAAGTATAGGGTTGTTTGGGGATCTGAAGATCACAAAATCTCCGATGATTATTCGAATTTTTATAGGCAACTAAAGAAACTAATTGAATTATAAGTTATGATAAGAGCACTACAGATATTAACTTTTATAATTTGTTTTTTAGCCACAAATTCAATCTTGGGGCAAGATACCTTTGATGCTAAAAAGCATAAAAGCGGCGTATCGGCTAAGGCTGGTACAGTGAAAAAATTTAAAACGCTTGATATAGTAAAAAACAAAAGTGGAAAAAATTTAAAAACTGGTCGAACAAATTTTCAAATGCCTTCAGTTTTTAATGTAGGTTCAGTAAGTAATAAGTATAAACATCGCGTGCTTAATAAATCTGAAAATGGATTGCCATTGTTTATTAAAAGTACAGCAACCAAAGAAACTGCGACTTTAACCGCAAAACAATCGATAGAAAATAGTGCTAATGATTATTTAGTAGATGTTAAACATTTGCTTCAAATTAACGACCCAACTTCTGAGTTTAAAGAAATTTCCAATAAAGTCGATAAATTAGGCCAGACCCACATTAAAATGCAGCAAGTATTTCAGGGGGTGAAAGTTTATGGTAGTGAAGTGGTTTTGCATTTTGACGAAAGCAAAAAAGTAAGTGCTTTAAACGGAAGAAATAAGCCAACACCTATTATAGAAAGTACGGTGCCTAAATTATCTGTTTCTGATGCTTTACAAGTAGTTGAAATTGATTTGGGGACTAAAATGAATAATAAGAATTTGGTTATGGGTCTTTCTCAATTAACAAATTCTGATCTTGAAGAAGAGCTCCTGATTTATCCTTTTGAAGAAAAAAATATTTTGGTAAGACACTTAACTGTGTTCCCAAATCCAAAAGATCGCTGGGAATACTTTATTGATGCTCAATCAGGTCAAATAATTAATAAATATTATCATACCTGTACTTTGTATCATAGTTTAAAGGAAGATGGTCATTCACATTCGGCCGCTTTAGTGCCTCCAACTATTGGTACAGGCAATGATTTGAATGGGGTAAATAGACAAATAGAATCCTATAGCTTAAATGGTCAAAATTATTTGATTAATACTTCGGTGTCTATGTTTAATGAAGCACAATCTGAATTGCCAGATAACCCTGTAGGTGCAATAATAACTTTAGATTATAGAAACGAGTCGCCTTATGAAGAAAATGATATTTATCATGTAACATCCGCTACTAATAATTGGGATAACCCAACTGCAGTTTCTGCGCATTATAATGCTGAGGTTTCTTATAACTATTATAAAAATACATTCAATAGAAATTCAATAAATGGCGAAGGAGGTACAATTATATCTTTTATTAACGTAGGGGACGAAGATGGTGGAGGATTAGATAATGCTTTTTGGAATGGAAAATCTATTTACTACGGTAATGGAAGAGATGCTTTTAAACCATTAGCTGGTGCTTTGGATGTAGGTGGGCATGAAATGACACACGGTGTAATTAGAGCAACTGCGAATTTAGAGTACTTAAATCAGTCAGGTGCTATTAATGAATCCTTTGCTGATATTTTTGGAGCAATGATTGATCGGGACGATTGGAAATTGGGTGAAGATATTGTGAATACTAATTATTTTACTTCGGGGGCTATGCGCGATATGGAGAATCCAAACAACGGGGTAAATTCTAATGAAGAAGGATGGCAACCAAAGGATATGACCGAATATTATTCGGGAAGCCAAGATAATGGTGGAGTACATATAAATAGTGGAATTGTAAATAGAGCCTACTATTTAGTCGCAACAGATATTAGTAAGAACAAGGCAGAACAAATTTATTATCGTGTCTTAGATAATTATTTAACGGTGTCCTCACAATTTATAGATCTTCGACTTGCAGTAATTCAATCAGCAATTGATTTATATGGAGACAATACACCTGAAGTAACTGCTGTAAGAAATGCCTATGATACGGTGGGTATAACAGATGGAGAAGGCAGTGATACCGATAAAGATATACCTGTTGCTAATGGAGATGAATATATTCTTAGCCTAGATATCGATACTGATAATCCAAATACTTTATATGTGTCTGATACCGCCGCGACGGAATATTTTCCATTAACTACAACCGGAATTTATAGAAAACCCAGTGTGGCCGATGATGGTAGTTTAGCCATTTATGTTACAGAAGACAACACCGTAAATGCTATAAACCTCGACTTAAATAACATAGAAGAAACGGTGATTTCAAGTGAGCCAATTTGGGCTGCTGTTTCACTTTCTAAAGATGGAACCAAACTAGCTGCAGTTATAAATGATGAGTCAAATGTTGTATTTATTTCTGATTTAGTAAGTGGTGATTCTAGGTCTTTCGAATTGTATAATCCAACTTCCGCTGATGGTGTAACAACAGGTGATGTATTATATCCAGATGCATTAGAATGGGATTATTCGGGGCAGTATCTTATATATGATGCTTTAAATAGTTTACGGAACGGAGAGGGTGAGGATATTGAATATTGGGATGTTGGTGCTATGAAAGTTTGGGATAATCAGACCAATACATATGGCGATGGTAGCATTCAAAAAATATTTACCAATTTACCCGAAGGTGTAAGTATAGGTAATCCATCATTTTCAAAAACTTCAGGTAATATTATAGCCTTCGATTATTTTGATACTTTAAATGGTGTTTACGAAGTAATTTCGGCAAATATTGAGACTGGTGATGTGAAAACTGTCTATGAAAATAACAAATTAGGGTTTCCTAATTATTCGAAAACAGATGATAAAATCATATTTGACACCTTTAGTGGTAGTGATGAAAATATTTTGGCCATCAATATGGCTGCAGATAGAATTAGTCCGTCTGGCAATGCTTCCGAATTAATTCCAGATGGCAAATGGGGTATTTGGTATACCGTGGGTTCTAGAAGTACCTTAAGTAGTGAAAAAGAAATTACTGATTTCCGATTTAATATCACGGCACCGCCAACGGTGGCTTCAATTAATGGGAATGTAATTTCGGTGAATCTTCCAAATAACATTAACCCAGAAAACTTGGTGGCTACTTTTGCCATTTCCGCGAGCGCTTCAATTGCTGTTTCGGGTGTTAATCAACAAAGTGGTGTATCTGCGAACAATTTTACGAACCCCGTTACTTATATAGTAACTGCGGAAGATGGTTCCACAAAAAACTTTACCGTAAGTATTGGTGGTGGTATTCCCGACAATCCTAATGATGATGATAATGATGGCGTGCTTAATGCAGATGACCAATGCCCAAATACACCATTTGGTACAGCAGTTGATGTAACCGGGTGCGAAATTTTCTCATTACCTAATACTAATTTTAGTGTGTCTGCCAAAGGAGAGTCTTGTGTTAATAGCAATAATGGAACTATTAATATTCAAACAGCGGTTAATCATAATTATACGGCAACATTAACCGGAAATGGGGTAAATAAAACAAATGGATTTACTAGTGCTATTTCTTTTTCTGATTTACAAGGAGGCACCTATAATGTGTGTATTACTGTAGATGGTCAAACAGGTTATTTGAGTTGTTTTGATGTTGTTGTAGCACAGCCCGAAGCACTGTCGGTAAGTTCAAAGGTGAATTTAAGTGCAAAATCGGTTCGTTTGAATTTGTCCGGTGCCGTTGAATATACTATTTCATTGAATGATGAGGTAATAGTAACCAGTGAGTCGGAAGTAACTATTCCTTTAAGAACATCTTTAACAAAGCTAACTGTTAAAACAGATAAGATTTGCCAAGGTTTTTATGAAGAGAATTTTGATTTAAATGATATGATTATCGTGTATCCTAACCCTGTGCAAAGTGGAGAAATTTCGGTGGCACTTGGCAATACTTTTGACTATTCGTTACCAATACAATTAAACACTTTCGATGGCAGAACAGTACTCAAAAAGAACATTGAACCAAATACAAGTGAGATTAAACTTAATGCTGATAACTTAACTACAGGAGTTTATGTTTTGTCGGTTTTGATAAATGGAGAAACAAAAACATTTAAAATAATAAAACAATGAGAGTAGTAAAACTGATAATGTCATTACTGTTACTAGTAGTTTTAACGGCGTGTCCTGGAAGTAAGAATGATGTGCCTGATGTAGATCCAGTAGGGGATCCAGGTAGTGTAGCTTTAGTTTTTCCGGAAAATAATTCTGAATGTACCGAAGGTACTGTTGTTAGTGATTTACAAAGTGCGATAACCTTTCAATGGGAAGCTTCGCAAAACGCAGACAGTTATGAAGTGAATCTAAAGAACCTTGAAAACGGAGATACTCAAAAAACGGAATCAAATACAAACGATGCCGAGATTACTTTAAAAAGTAATACACCATATGAATGGTATGTGGTTACTAAAAGTAATGATTCAGAAGCTGCCCCGGTAAGTGCTATTTGGAAATTTTATAATGCAGGTGAAGGGGTAACGAATTATACGCCATTTCCGGCATCAGCCGTCAATCCAAAAAGAGGAGAGTCTATTGCTGCTGCAACAGCTGTAACTCTTGAATGGCAAGGCAGTGATGTTGATAATGATATAGCTGAATTTGAAATTATTTTTGGTACGGTAGCTACGCCTTCAACAAATATGGGAGCTACCTCTCAGAGTTCGATGTCGGTTAATATAGTTTCGGGGCAAACGTATTATTGGCAGGTAATAACCAAAGATAATGTGGGTAATACTTCGCAATCAGAGTTTTTCGATTTTAAAGTTCAGTAAGAAAATAATGTTTCATGTTTGAGTTGGTTAGGTCGGAACCCTGCATCTTACTATAGGTGTAGGGTTTTTCGTTGAAAAAATCTTAATACGCTCTTTTTCAAATTCTTGTGTCATATCAACTAAAAACAACATACTTCTTTAAAGCGCAAGTAATCTTGCTGAACACCCTATTGAATGTATTTTGCCTAGTATCACCTCCATTTGAACTAGTATTCTAATTAAATCCTTAATGTAGCATGACCTTTGTATCGCTAACTAATGTTTAACGATTAAATGAAGTGATTATGAAGACAACATTACTTATTAAAGAAATTTATTTACAGGCTTTCAGAAATTTTAGCAATTATGTTATTAAGAACTATTTGAAGGTTTTAACATGGTTTACCTTCTTTTTGATAATAGTGGGCATGTATGCCTTAATATTTAGAATATCAACAGGTTTTGCCTTTGACTAGCGTGCTCTTTTACGAGAAGTAGATTTTGAAAATGAATTTGTAAAACACCTTGCTTTATGCAGGGTGTTTTTTTAGTTATTAAATTGGAAATAATCCAAAAAATTGGAAATAATCCATATATTAGCGTTCTCTTTTATAACGCATGAATAAAACTATTTTACATCTCGATTTAGATACTTTTTTTGTGTCTGTTGAACGACTTTTAGATAGTCGTTTAAAGAATAAGCCTATTCTTGTAGGTGGTCTTAGCGACCGTGGAGTAGTAGCTGCCTGTAGTTATGAAACCCGTGGGTATGGTATTCACTCAGGCATGCCCATGAAAATGGCAAAAGAACTCTGTCCTGAGGCCATACGGATTAAAGGTAATGCAGGTACATATAGCAAACATTCTAATCTTGTTACCGAAATTGTTAAGGAACATGTGCCGATTTTTGAAAAATCAAGTATCGATGAGTTTTATGCAGACCTCACCGGAATGGATCGTTTTTTCGGTTCATATAAATATGCATCGGAGTTGCGAAAGAAAATTATTAAAGAGACAGGTTTGCCGATTTCCTTTGGTTTGTCGGGTAATAAGGTAGTTTCTAAGGTAGCAACAGGCGAAGCGAAACCCAATAACCAACTGAAAATTGATTATGGCTTAGAAAAAACATTTTTAGCGCCCTTATCTATCAAAAAAATACCCATGGTGGGTGATAAAACCTATCAAACACTCAGAAACTTAGGTTTACGAAAAGTAGGAACAATACAAGAAATGCCTATAGATGTTATGCGGCGGGTATTGGGTAAAAATGGTGCTGTAATTTGGAAGCGTGCCAACGGTATTGATCACACACCAGTAATTCCGTTTTGGGAACGAAAATCTATTTCGACAGAGCGCACTTTTGATAAAGACACTATTGATATGGTGAAGTTGAGAGGTATTTTAATAGCAATGACCGAAAATTTGGCCTATCAATTACGGCGAGGTGAAAAATTGACGGCCTGCATTGCGGTAAGAATCCGGTATTCAGATTTTAATACCTATTCAAAACAAGTACGAATACCTTATACCAGTGCTGATCATATTTTAATTCCGAAGATTCTAGAGCTCTTTAAAACACTTTATAACAGAAGGTTGTTAGTACGCTTAATTGGTGTTCGGTTTACCCATTTGGTAAGCGGTAATTATCAAATAAACCTATTTGAAGATACTGAAGAAGCCCTAAACCTTTATCAGGCTATGGATCATATTCGAAAAAAATATGGTGATAAAAGTGTGATTCGAGCAGCAGCTATGGGTGCGCGTACTATTGGGCGAATGAATAATCCGTTTAATGGGCAACCGCCAATCGTTTTAGCACACCGAAAACAGTAAGGCCCCTAACCCACAAAGGGGTCTTTTACTCAACTGTAACTCGATTCAGTTGATGTCTTTTGAGTTTGAATTTGATGTTTGTATTCGAATTTGTGTTTTTTCTTTAACACTTAACACTTAACACTTAACACTTTGTATCTAAACTGTCATACATATTATAGTCTTCGCTTCGGAACCTTTTCCGAAATAGAACTCTTGCGGTTAGCACAAGAGAATCATGTAACGCAATTGGTATTGACTGATATTAATAACACATCGGCTGCCTTAAATTTTGTACGCAAAGCGCCTGAGTATAGTGTGAATCCTATACTTGGCATCGATTTTAGAAACGGAGTGGATCAGTGTTTTGTGGGGATAGCAAAAAATAACAATGGGTATTTAAATCTAAATAATTTTCTATCAAAACATTTGCATGAAGCAAAAGAGTTGCCGTTAATTGCACCGGAATTTGAAGATGTTTATATCATATATCCTTTTGAGAAAGTACTACAGAATGAGCAAATTACATTTGCAGACTATGAATATATCGGTATTTCAATAGCCGATTTACGAAAGCTTCCTTTTTCGCGCTTAGCAAAATTGAAAGACAAATTGGTGGTACAGCAGCCTGTTACATTTCGTAATAAAGCTGATTTTAACGCACATAGATTACTGCGTTCTGTTGATAATAATATATTGCTGAGCAAGCTAGAACAAGGAGAGGAAGCTGATCAGAATGAGAAGATGTTTCCGATAGCGAACTTAGCAGCAGCTTTTTCGGAATTCCCCTTTATCCTAGAAAATACAGAGCGACTATTAAATTCTTGTACAATACATTTCGATTTTTCTAGCAAGAGAAAGCCGCAGAACCTTAAAACGTATACGGCTACTAGGCAAGAAGATGAAGAAATGATTGAGCGGTTGTGTCAAGAAGGCTTGCCGTATCGATATCCTGATGGGGGAGAAGATGTTTTTAAGCGTGTAGCGAAAGAGCTAGAGCTTATTAAAAGCATGGGCTTTGTTTCTTATTTTCTTATTAATTGGGATATTATCAGCTATGCTCGAAGACAAGGTTTTTTTTATGTAGGTAGGGGTAGTGGTGCAAATAGTATTGTTGCATATCTCTTACGTATTACCGATGTAGACCCAATGGAATTAGATCTGTATTTTGAGCGTTTTATGAATTTGTATCGAGCCAATCCACCAGATTTTGATATTGATTTTTCGCATCGTGATCGGCCAACGGTTACTCAATATATTTTTAATCGCTTTAAAAATGTAGCCCTTTTGGGTACTTATGTAACGTTTAAAGAACGAGGGGTTGTTCGTGAATTGGGTAAGGTATTCGGACTGCCAAAAAGTGAGATTGATATACTTTCTGGTGGAAAATATAATCCTTCACAGCTCGATGAGGTATCGCGTTTGGTTATAAAATATGGTGGTTTAATTATAGGTATGCCAAATTACCTCAGTATTCACGCAGGCGGTATTTTAATTAGTGAAAAACCCTTGCATTGGTTTGCTGCTACTCACTTGCCACCTAAAGGTTTTCCGACTGTTCAGTTTGATATGGTTATTTCTGAAGATGTAGGGCTGTATAAATTTGATATTCTTGGGCAACGCGGACTCTCGAAAATACGCGAGGCCGTTGATATTATTGGGTATAATCAACCTGAAAAAATTAACACTTTTGATATTCATGATGTGCGTAGGTTTAAGACTGATCGGTCGGTTAACGCATTAATTAAGAGTGCGCAGTGTATGGGTTGTTTTTATGTAGAATCACCTGCTATGCGCATGCTTTTAAAGAAATTAGAGGTCGATAACTACCTCGGTTTGGTGGCAGCAAGTTCAATAATTAGACCTGGAGTCGCAAAAAGTGGCATGATGAGAGAGTATATTCTTCGTCATAGAAATCCGGGGCGAGATAAAGAAAGAGCCCACCCCGTTATGTTAGAAATTATGCCAGATACGTATGGGGTAATGGTCTACCAAGAAGATGTTATTAAAGTAGCCCATCATTTTGCTAATCTAGATTTAGGCGAAGCTGATGTTTTGCGGCGGGGTATGAGTGGTAAATTTCGTTCGCGTGAAGAATTTCAAAAGGTAAAAGAGAAATTTTTTGAGAACTGTAGAAAGAAAGCGTACCAAGAAAAGCTTATTTCAGAGGTTTGGGAACAGATTGCTAGTTTTGCTGGTTATGCTTTTGCTAAGGGCCATTCAGCCTCTTATGCAGTAGAAAGTTATCAAACCTTGTTTTTGCGGGCCTATTACCCCTTAGAATATATGGTGGCAGTGCTTAATAATGGTGGTGGTTTTTATCGTTCTGAATTCTATGTGCATGAAGCTCGAATGATGGGTGCAACAGTACATCCACCTTGTGTTAATAAGAGTTTTAATAAGAATGCCATTTATGGAAAGGCTATTTATCTTGGTTTTGGCTATTTACATGAACTGGAAAATCGAGTTGCGGAGCGAATTATAAAAGATAGAACAGCCAACGGAAGTTTTAGTTCTTTAGAAGATTTTTTAGACCGTGTTTTTATTAGCATTGATCAAGCAAGTATTCTCATTCGTATAGATGCTTTTCGGTTTACTGGGGTAAACAAGCATAAATTACTTTGGAAAGCGCATCTGTTTCTTAATAAAAATGTGAAAATTGATCATCCAAAATTGTTTCCACCGAAGCATCAGAATTTTGAGATTCCACAATTGCATAGCACTGATTTAGAAATGGCATTTACGCAATTAGAACTTTTGGGGTTTTGTTTGTGTAGCCCGTTTGAGCTGCTGGCAGAGCCGCCCAAAAACAATAGAAGTGTTGCCGATTTAGAGCGATTTTTAGGGCATCATATCGATATTTATGGTTATTTGGTTACCGTTAAGAATACAAAAACCCATAATGGAAAACGCATGTATTTTGCCACAATGATTGATCAAGAAGGTAAAGTGTTCGATTCGGTGCATTTTCCTCCAGTTGCTGCGCAGTATTATTTTAGCGGTAGGGGTATTTATCGTTTTTATGGTAAAGTGGTTAGTGAATTTGGTTTTCTAAGCATAGAGGTGATTAAAATGCTAAAACAAGATTATATACAAGATCCACGCTACGCAGAAATGAAAACGAGTGTTCGCGTTTTTCAGGAGAAGGGTTGAGTTAAATTAAGAGTGTGGGGTTATTGTTTGATTGTTGCAGTTTTATTTCTTCAAATCCTCAGAAGTTGCCAGTGCTATTACTCTACCATTATCCCCAACAGCATTGTAAAAATGATAAACAACACCATTCCATTTTATAACCCAGGGTTTATGCGCGTATTTTTTATCAAATGTTTCAGAAGGAGCTATTAGGTCTTCACCTTCCCAGTCTGTCCAATGTATTAAATCGTATGAACAAGCAAAACGTTCGAAAGCTCCAGGTTTCCAGAAGGCCCCAAAATAAAACATAACGTAAATATCATCGATCTTCGCAATCTGGGCATCTCCACAAATGCCTTTTCTCCTAGTAATAACAGGATTTTCGCCATATCGTTTCCATGAAAGCATATCGTCTGAAACTGCCATAGCAATGCTTTCAAAGTTGTCTTTAATCCCTTTTGCATTATAATACATAACAAATGGGTGTCCAGTATGTTTGGCATTATCTCGAATAACTAAGCTTTTGTAAATGGTTTTGTTTTCAAACCATCGCGCATCTTCATCTTCAGGAGTTAAAAGCGGAGAGTGATTTGTATTCCATTCATTAGGTTTTGTTAGTGAGGTTGAATTCGCCAAGCCTATTTTTAATGTTCCAGCTTCATAACCAACGGTATTTCCGCCCAAATAGGTCATCCAATAATTATCGTTATAATTTTCTACAGAATAGTCACCACCCCATTCGATATTTACAAGTGAAACGTAGCCTGCTTTTTGGTTGGCATCCCAAGTATTCTCAGTAAACGATAATATTTTTCCTTTTGATTTCCAATGGAGTAGGTCATCACTTTCTGATAACCAGGTTTCATATCCTTGTCCATCAAAAACAATATAAGTCATATACCAGATGTCGTTCTTTCGAAAGATAGTCGGACTGTCAACCATCTTTTTATCATCAGGCTGTTCAATAATCACCCCGTATTTGAATGGGGTTTTAACCTCGTTAAAGATTTTTTCCATTTGTTCTTGAGGGACTTCTTTCTTTATCGAGACAGTTTTGTGTTTGCAGCTATATACTGATATTGCTACTATTAGCAATAATAGATTTTTCATTTAAATGTGCTGTGCGTTTAATGCTCTACAATTCCTTCAACATAATATTTCGGTATTCAACTTTCATTGGTGGACCAACATGTACTTGCATGCCTAGTTTGCCAACAGTCATACTATTAATGCTATCCTTATCGATTACCTCACTCATTAAAACACCGTTTATGTAATGCTGTAATTTGTTGCCTTTAATTACTAAATGAGCTTCATTCCAATCGTCACTTTTAATTTTAGTTTTTAGAGTGTCCGAATCCCCTAATTGGTCTAAAACAGTACGACTTTGCCAGCAATTATTTTTAACATTTGCACGTAAGGAACCTTTTTCATTAGGATTGTCTTGCGCTATGATTTCTGCTTTTTCACCTCTATACGCTAAAGTGGCACGTTTTCGTTCTTCGTAATTCTGACCTGTATACCGAATCTTTCCATCGATATCTGCTTGATACCCGCGTAAAGCAAAGGGTATAGTGTCTAATTGGTCACTGCGATAATTGATGCCGCTATTACCTTCTTCGGATATTTTAAACTCTAATTTTAGTTCAAAATCAGCCAACTGGTCATTCTCATAAATAATAAAAGTATTTGTTTTCAATAAGGTTTCTGGGGTTATTTCGCCGACAATGGTACCATCAACAACACTCCAGTAGGTAGGGTCTCCATTCCAGCCATTTAAAGTTTCACCGTCGAAAATAGCTTTAAAAGATGCTACCTCTTTTATTTGTTCAGGATTTGTTAGCTCTTTGTTTTCTTTGGGTTTTTCTTTACAAGATTGTATAGTGAAAACGGAGCAAAGCGTAATAATTAGTAAAGTAGAAAAGGAATTGAGTTGTTTGGTATTAAAATTCATGGGTTGGTTTTAAAATTTTGTTTCGTTCTAAAAGTACTAAAATTAGCAAACAAAATGCTGAGGTTAAAAACTAGATTTACGCGGCAAAGGTTTTTCAAAATAATTACCTTTATGGGATGCGAGAATTTAAGCGAAATGTATCAATTAGTGGGTCAAAAGAATTCACAGGAATTAAATTAGAAGATCCTGTTCGTACGGCAGCTGGAGTACTTGGAGTGAAAGAGGCGCTACGTCATGGTTTCAAAGAAATGGGCGTTTTAAGGTCAATGAATGCGTTGCTTGAAATGAACCAGAAAGATGGTTTCGATTGTCCGAGTTGTGCATGGCCAGATCCTGAAGAGCCTTCTAAAGTAGCAGAGTATTGCGAAAACGGAGCTAAAGCTTTGGCAGATGAAGCTACCACTAAAAAAATAGATGCAGAATTTTTTAAAAAATATTCAGTAGAAGATCTCTCTCAACTAACAGATTATCAGCTGAATAAATTTGGAAGGTTAGTTGAGCCCTTAGTTTTACGTCCCGGAAGTATAAATTATGAGTCCATTTCTTGGCAAGATGCGTTCGGTTTAATTTCTAGTGAATTACATAAACTTAATTCGCCTAATGAAGCCATTTTTTATACCTCAGGAAGATCGAGTAATGAAGCTGCTTTTTTATACGGAATGTTCGCTCGGGCGATAGGTACCAATAATATGCCCGATTGTTCAAATATGTGTCATGAGTCTAGTGGGGTAGCATTAGGCGAAACTTTGGGTATTGGTAAAGGTTCAATAAAACTGGAAGATTTATACGAAGCTGAAGTAGTGATTGTAGCAGGGCAAAATCCAGGAACAAATCATCCTAGAATGTTATCGGCTCTTGCAGAATGTAAAAAGAATGGCGGTAAAGTTGTAAGTATTAATCCATTGGAAGAATCTGGTTTAGTGGAGTTTAAAAATCCACAGCAGGTAAAAGGTTGGTTGGGTTCAGCAGAATCAATTGCAGATTTACATTTGGCAGTTAATATCAATCAAGATATTCCATTAATTAAGTTAGTCTTAAAGAAGTTGGCTGCATTAGATATTGAAAATCAATCTGTTTTTGATCATGATTTCATTAATAAATATACTGAAGGGTATGACATTTTAATTGAGGATATTTCGTCGTATAAGGATGATGAATTAGTGGAATTAAGCGGAATAAAACTTGATGAAGTTGATGCGCTGGTGCGATTATTAGCAAACAAAACTAAAATAGTTGTCTGTTGGGCCATGGGTTTAACTCAGCATAAAAATGGAGTAGAAACCATACGAGAATATATAAACCTGTTATTGCTTAAAGGAGCAATCGGTAAGCCGAACGCAGGTACTTGTCCAGTACGTGGTCATAGTAATGTTCAAGGTGATCGAAGTGTAGGAATTATGCATTTTGTTGATGAAAGTTTAAATAAAAGAATAGAAGAGCATCTCGGTTTTAAAGCGCCAACTGAAGAAGGCTACGACACCGTAGACGCTATTAAAGCAATGCATGATGGTTATGGTAAAGTTTTTATGTGTCTAGGTGGCAATTTTTTAATGGCTGCCTCAGATACCGCATATACCGCGAAAGCATTAAAAAGTTGTGAATTAACGGTTCAGGTAAGTACAAAGTTAAATCGCTCTCATTTAGTTACGGGCAAAACGGCTCTAATACTACCAACTATCGGCCGTTCTGAAAAAGATATAAAAAATGGTAAGCAACGTCATTTTACTGTTGAAAATAGTATGGGTCGTGTAACACAATCGAAAGGCGTATTGAAACCCGCTTCAGATAACTTAATGAGTGAGCCAGAAATAATTGGACAATTAGGAGAAGCTTATTTTCAAGGGAATCATTCAGTTAACTGGGAAGAGCTTGGTGAGAATTATGAATTGACGCGTTCTTTCATTGATAAGGTAGTGAAGGGATTCGAAAGTACAGAGACTCGCTCCAAGGGTGTTGGATATTATTTGCCAAATAATGTGCGCGATTTAGATTTTAGCAAGTTGCCGAACGGAAAGGCCAAAATAACAATTAACAGATTGCCGGAGCATCGTTTAAAAGAAGGTCAATTTATGTTAATGACTATTCGTTCTCACGACCAGTTTAATACTACTATTTATGGCTTAAATGATAGATATCGAGGAGTGTATAACGAACGAAGAGTGCTTTTTATGAATGCTGAAGATGTTTCAGCTTTGAATTTGAAGAAGTTCGACGTGGTTGATATAAGTAGTAATTATGATGGGGTTTTAAGAACTGCAAATAAATTTCTAATCATTCCCTATAACATTCCGAAGGGTAATTTGGCAGCCTATTTTCCTGAAACCAATATATTAGTGCCTCATAATCATTTTGCTGATAGAAGTAAGACGCCCATTAGTAAGTCGATAAAAGTGACTATTGCAAAGGTGTAAAAGTGTAATACAATACAGTATTACGCAGCTTTTCTTCAAATTGAGATAATATTGTTCTGAATGAAACAGGACCACAATGACTTCAAGAATATTCTTAACTTAGAAGAATGGAAGAAGGTCATTGGATTTTACAATTTTTAGGTCGACTACATCCAATGGTTGTCCATTTTCCGATAGGTCTTTTGGTTGTTGCGTTATTTTTAGAATTACTCACTATTGGAGGCAAGCGCCATTCATTGCGAGAAGGTATTAAATGGATGGTTTATTTGGGAGCTGCTTTTGCCATTCTTTCAGCAATTTTCGGATGGCTTCTAAGTACGCAAGATGATTATAGCGGTTCACTGGTTGTAAATCATCGGAATTTAGGAATTGCTACAGCTGCTTTTGGATTACTTTCTTCATTTTTATTAGATAAAAGTATAAAGGGAACATTAGCTAACTTTTTGGTATATCGATTAAGTCTTGTAATAGCAGTGGTATTGCTAACTATAGCTAGTCATTTGGGGTCTAGCCTTACCCATGGTGAGGATTATTTAACAAGTGTTTTTACTGATAAAGAATTGGACTATGATAATGAAAAAATAGCTTTATTGTTGACTAAGTTTAAAGATGTTGATTCACTTTCCATCACGCAACAAGACGAAATAAATCTAGGAGTCAGAGCAATTTTCGCTCATAATTGTTATCAATGTCATAGTGAAAATAAACGCAAAGGAGATTTAGAACTCGATAATAAAAAAGGGGTTTATAAAGGTGGTGAATCTGGGGAGGTAATTGTGGAGGGCAAGCCAGAGGAAAGTGAACTTTTTAGAAGAATTTCTCTTTCACCAGACCATGATGAAGTAATGCCTAAAAAAGGGAAGGTTTTAAAGTCTGAAGAGATTGCCTTAATTAAACTTTGGATTAAAAATGGGGCACATTGGTCGGATCAAGCGCTTAAAGTTTTTCCTGAAGCCGATTTGGCGCTTACGAAGCCTGATTTGCCAAAAGGTAGTTCTGAAGAACATCCGGTGGATAAATTAATTGATGTGTATTTCAAAAAGAATGATGTTTCATGGCCAGAAACAGTTAATGATCATGCATTTGTTCGTCGTACTTATTTAGATGTGGTGGGTTTATTGCCGAATCCTAACGATATATCCCAATTTATTGAAGATAAAAACCCGAATAAAAGAGATATACTTATTAATAAGTTGCTAAATGATTCAACAAACTATACGCAACATTGGTTGACCTTCTGGAATGATTTGCTGCGAAATGATTATAGTGGACCAGGATTTATTACAGGGGGAAGAAAGCAAATTACAAACTGGTTGTACGAGAGTTTAGAACAGAATAAGTCATATGATCAAATGGTACGAGAACTAATTAATCCAACCTCCGAGTCTGAAGGTTTTATAAAAGGCATCGAATGGCGTGGTGTTGTAAATGCTAGTCAACGTACCGAAATGCAAGCTGCACAGAATATAGGTCAGTCACTGCTTGGGGTAAACGTTAAGTGTGCCTCTTGTCATAATAGTTTTGTAAGTAACTTAACTTTAGATCAATCGTATGGTTTCGCGGCAATTTTTGCAGATTCAGTTTTAGAACTCAATCGATGCGACAAGCCTATTGGGAAAATGGCAAAGGTGAGTTTTTTATACCCTGAACTTGGTGATGTATCTGCTGAAACTGTAATGGAGCGTTTGGCTCTGCTTTCAGAAGTAATTGTAAAGCCTGAAAATGGCCGAATGTATCGAACACTTGTCAATCGTATTTGGCAAAAATTTATGGGTAGAGGAATAGTAGAGCCGGTTGATGAAATGGATAATGAACCTTGGGATACAAATGTCTTAGATTGGTTGGCATCGGATTTTATAGATTCCGGTCATGATTTAAAACATTTGATGAGGCAAATTTTAAGTTCTAAAACGTATCAATTATCCACTGCAACCTATTCTAAGCAAGAGGAGATAAAGTCTGATTATGTTTTTCATGGTCCGGTGGTTCGGCGATTGAGCGCCGAGCAGTTTTCAGATGCTGTAAGTCAAACGATTGCACCGATGTATCCTACAGTAGAATACGATCCTTCTGGAAAAATAATGAAGTACAAAAGATTTTGGCATCGTGAGGTGAAGTTTGATAGAACTGTATTGCCAGAGCCTGGTAAACGCTATTTTCGTCAACAAATAAAAGTGCCAAATAGCGCTATTGAAAAAGCACAAGTTTTAATCTCAGTTGATCATTCGTATACCTTACTAATTAATGGTAATGAAGTTGCGAATGGTTCTAATTGGCGCGATGTAGATAAAATTGAGGTTTCAAAATATTTAACTAGTGGAAATAATACAATTGCTATTATTGGGAATAACGAAGGAACAATAGCCAATCCTGCTGGTGTTTTGTTTAGTTTGAGGCTTTATTTAGCAAATGGAGAAGAAATAGATATCGATTCTGATAAAAACTGGAAAAGCTCAGATGTACTTCCGGAAGGTGATTGGACACAAACAGATTTTGATGATTCAGAATGGAAAGAAACTCAAAATTATGGTTCAGCAAACTGGGGTAAACTAGTTGAATTTAGTTTTGATGAAAACGAGCAGCAAATGGCTAGAGCAAGTTTGGTGAAACAACATCCATTTATGAAGGCTCTGGGCAGACCATCTAGAGAGAATGTTGCCACCACACGAGATGAGCAAGCGACACTACTACAAGCATTAGAGCTTACTAATGGAGCATATTTTAATGCTGTTTTGAATGAAGGGGCTGCTACTTGGCTAAATACAGTGGGTAATGAAAGTGAGAAAATCACGGAAAATCTATATCAAAAATTATTAGGCAGAAAGCCGACATCAAAAGAGAAAAAAATAATAGTTGATGCATTTGGCAATACTGTAGATAAAGAAACGGTGCAAGATTTATTTTGGTCCGTATTGATTTTACCTGAATTTCAATTTATTTATTAAGATGAATTCTAAAAGTAACGAGTCTCGAAGAGCGTTTATTAAGAAAATGACGGCTGCCAGTCTTAGTGCGGCAACAACAACGATTCCTGCGGCCAGCTTTCTAAGCTCATGTAGCAACGTTGAAGCTATAGCTTCGAAGGCCGATACTGTAATTTTATTATGGATGGCTGGTGGCATGGCGCACACAGAAACTTTTGACCCTAAGGCTTATGTTCCGTACGAAAAAGGAGTAGAAAGTAAAAGGGTGTTAAGTACTTTTCCAAAATCACCTACTATTGTAGATGGCTTAGATTTTTCCGAGGGTCTTGAAGGAATCGGAAGTGTTATGGATAAAGGGGCAATTATTCGATCATATAAATCTGCTGATTTAGGTCATATTTTACATACGAGACATCAGTACCATTGGCATACTTGCTATGAGCCACCACAATCGGTTCAGGCGCCACATTTGGGTGCATGGATAGCAAAAGAATTAGGTCCAATGAATGATGTAATTCCTCCTTTTATAGCAATGGGGCAACGTTTTACTGTTGGGGAGGCGGAGGAGTTAAAAGCTTTTCACTCAGCAGGATTCTTAGGTACTGAATTTGGCCCGTTTTTAATTCCTGATCCATCAACCGGACTTGACAGTGTACGTCCTCCTCAAGGGATGTCAATGAAAAGGTTTGAAGCGAGATATAAATTGTATAAAGAACTAGCTAATAATAGTCAAGTAATGGAAAATGGTAGTGATTACCAGCGCGAATCTTTAATGCGTTCCATGGAGCAGTCTTATCGACTATTGAATTCGCCTGAAGCAAAAGTCTTTGATCTTTCAGAAGAATCAAAAGAAACATATGATACCTATAATACTGGTAGATTTGGTTTGGGTTGCCTTTTGGCAAAACGATTAGCTATGAATGGGGGTCGTTTTATTAGTGTGTCAACAGAATATGAACCTTTTTTAGGCTGGGACACACATGAAAATGGACATTTGAGAGCAGCTAAAATGAAAGAATTAATTGACCGACCAATTTCTCAATTAATTAAAGATTTAGACGAGTCAGGGTATTTAGATCGTACACTAATTATTCTGGCAAGTGAATTTAGTCGTGATGCTATTATGGAGGGACGACCTGGATTAAAGGTGAAAGATCAAGTAAATCAACCAGATGTTATTGAAGATGAAAAATTCTATGGAATGCACCGTCATTTTACAGATGGTAGTTCTGTTTTAATGTGGGGTGGAGGAATAAAAAAAGGATTAGTATATGGTAAAACAGCTGATGAGCGACCTTGTTCTTCAATTGAAAACCCTGTAGTGATAGATCAAATACATCAATCGGTTTATCATGCGCTTGGTATAGATTCGCAAACAAATTATACTATTGAGGGTCGACCTTTTTATACGACCCCAGATGGACATGGAAAGCCGATTTTAGATCTTTTTGCTTAAATCGTTAAAGAGTCTTGCAATACAAGATTAAAATGGCTGTAAACTAAAAAGAGCCCCGTCTTACGATCGGAGCTCTTTTACGAGAACACTATATGAAAATGAAAAAATTTTATTCGTTTTTAATTACATGTCAAACATACGAACAGCATCTAATTGCATAAAAAAAATGATGTGAAACACTACTATTCTGTTGTGAAAAGCTGCAAAATTGATTTCTAAGCTCATATTATTGATAAAAAGTTGGTGTCACGCATAATTTCTAAATGCTTTTTTACGTTGTTATTATAACCATCCACTTTGACAGAATGAAGAGAATTACCGCCATTTTAGTATTAATCCTAACATTGTCTTCTTGTACAAAAGAAAATGTTGGTGTAATTAATACAGAATTGGAAGGAAAATGGATTTTAACTGATGCTGTATGTTTCTGTTATTTTGAGGAAGATGTTGACTTTAATTCGCATAAAATTACTTTTGTCGGTAGTAGCTTGAATATTGAAAACTCTGCAGAACCTAAATTTTTAAGCAATGGCTCTGGTGATTATTCTGTTGAAGGAAATGTAATTATTCTTGAATCTGGCCAACAATTTTCTTACGTTGTAAATGGCGATAAACTTGAACTTACTGCAGTTGATGATCCGCAAATTGCTGATGATGAATTGTTATTAACTTACGAAAAGTATTAGTTATATGTCTCTTATTGAAAAGCAGGGTAGCCAGTAATATCAGCTCCTGTTATTAATAAATGAATATCATGCGTTCCTTCATAAGTGATGACGCTTTCTAGATTCATCATATGGCGCATTATCGAATATTCTCCAGTAATTCCCATACCGCCTAATATTTGTCTTGCTTCTCTAGCAATCTTTATAGCCATGTCCACATTGTTTCTTTTGGCCATTGAAATTTGAGCAGTGGTTGCTTTACCTTCATTTTTTAGTTGTCCAAGTCTAAAAGCTAACAGTTGTGCTTTGGTGATTTCGGTAATCATCTCGGCTAACTTCTTTTGTTGCAATTGAAATGCAGCTATAGGTTTTCCAAATTGTACACGTTCTTTAGCATACCGTAATGCTGTATCATAGCAATCCATAGCAGCACCTATTGCACCCCATGAAATACCATATCGTGCCGAGTCTAAACATCCAAGTGGTGCACCTAAGCCATTTTTGCCTGGTAAAAGATTCTCTTTAGGTAATTTTACATTGTCAAAAATTAATTCACCTGTTGCAGATGCTCTTAACGACCATTTGTTATGTGTTTCAGGAGTTGAAAACCCTTCCATGCCTCTTTCAACAATAAGTCCGTGAATTCTACCATCTTCATTTTTTGCCCATACTACAGCAATGTCTGCAAAAGGAGAATTTGAAATCCATAGTTTAGCACCGTTCAAAAGATAATGGTCACCCATATCTTTGAATTTGGTTTCCATTCCATTTGGGTTCGAACCGTGATTAGGTTCTGTTAACCCAAAACACCCCATAAATTCACCTGAAGCTAATTTTGGTAAATACTTTTTTCGCTGAGCTTCAGTGCCATATTTGAAAATCGGATACATTACTAAGGAAGACTGTACTGATGCTGTTGAACGAACACCGCTATCGCCACGTTCTATTTCTTGCATGATAATTCCGTAACTAATTTGGTCTAATCCAGCACCGCCATATTCCGTTGGTATGTATGGTCCGAAAGCACCAATTTCAGCTAAACCTTTAATTATTTGTTTAGGAAATTCTGCCTTTTGAGCATATTCTTCAATGATTGGTGAGACATCTCGCTTTACCCATTGTCGCGCAGCATCGCGAACAAGTTTATGTTCTTCTGAGAGTAAATCATCGAGATTATAATAGTCTGGTGCTTCAAAAAGATCCGGTTTCATGTCGGCGTGTTTTTATCAAATATAGTTATGAAACGCAACTTTAGCTGTACAAATTGTTACATTTTTAAATAAAAATCTTTAGTCAGATCAATATATGCTGATGTGTATTTATGTCTTTCTATTTCTATAATTAATTCACTTTTTTCACTTTCTTGCGCTATAAAGGTAAATTCTAAAAGGCTTCTTTTAATTTTAGATTTTTCATTTCCTCTTACTCTAGTAACTCTCTTAGGAAATAAGTTGTGCAGTGCTGCCAATGCAATAAAATTCTCTTCTTCATCGAAAGGAATAATAGTTGCAAAGGTACCGTGAGGTTCTAATAAAAGGGATACTCCATTTATAAGTTCGTCGAAGGGGAGAGCATCATAAAATCTCGCTTTTTTTCTTGATGAATCATGAGTAACATCTCCTTTAGTATTTGAAGTTGGAGGTTCGTAAAAAGGAGGGTTGCATATTATTAATTCATATTTATCTTCTATTTCTTCAAGTAGTTCGTCAAAACCCGCATGGTAACAAAACATACGATCTGACCAATCAGAAGCTTCAAAATTATCAACACATTGCTCATAAGCGCCTTCGTCAATTTCAATGGCATCAATAGTTTCTGCGTCACATCGCTGTGCTAACATTAGGGCTAGTATCCCAGTGCCAGAACCAATATCTAAAATAGAGTTTAAATCATTTCTTAGAGTTGCCCATGCTCCTAATAAAACCCCATCTGTGCCAATTTTCATTGCGCATTGGTCCTGATTTACAGAAAACTGTTTGAATTTAAATGGCTGTTTCAAATGCTGTTTTTTGAGTTTAAATGTAAAAATAGAATAATCGATAGTTTTATTGAACTGCTTTTTCTAAAAGCTCAAGGCTCATTTTGTGCGTGTTCAGTTTTGCTTGAATACCTATCGGGAAAGTGAAATTGTTTTCAATATGACCAAAACTCATTCCGTATACAGCTGGGATTCCTAATGGTTTTATACAATCCATTAATACCTCTTTTAATGTGAAAGATTTTGATGTTTTCGGTTTGTCGCATCCTGCAAAAACACCTAGAACAATTCCTGCAGCATTTTTAAACGTTTTACCATGAATCAGTTGCGTAAGCATTCGGTCAATTCGGTAAGGTGCTTCTTCTACATCTTCAATGCAAACGATAGAATCGGTAAAGTCAATTTCATGAGGTGTGCCAATAAGGGCATTTATTAATGTTAAACTTCCTCCTGATAATCTTCCTGTAGCTATTCCTTCTGTAATAGTGTAGCGTTCATATACGCTATTGTTCTTCAATTTATTGTCCAATAGAATTACATTTTTTATTGTAAAACTGTCTTTCGGTTTTACTAATACATCTTCTAATTTATTAATACTATAAGCGTCATCTAGAGTACTGCCGACAGGTCCGTGGAAACAAACTAAGCCTGTTTCTTTGTGAATGCCATTTATAAGGGCAGTAATGTCGCTGAATCCGATAAGTACTTTAGGATGCAGTTTTATAGATTCATAATCTAGTAGGTGCATTATTCTAGTGCAACCATAGCCGCCTCTGGCGCAAAGAATTCCATCAATATTTGGGTTGCTAAACATTTCATTTACATCGGTAGCACGTGCTGTGTCAGAATTGCTAAAATAACCATGATTACCAAGAATACGGTTTGTATGGTAGGTTTTGAACCCCATGCGTTTTAGTGTTTTTATGGTATTTTCTAATATTTCTGTAGAAATGGCATATCCGGGTGCAATTAAGCCTATTGTATCCCCCTTTTTAAGCTGTTTGGGTAAAAGGTTTCTATGTTCTGTTTTTTTTGCGGCACCAAAAGTAGTGTGAGGAATAGTTAGGGCGGCAGACGCACCCAACGCAGTGCTTATGAATTTTCTTCTTTTAATCATTTTCCTATTTCGTTCTGGTTATTCAGAGTCTAATTTACCTGGTTCTCTTGTTTCACTGCCTTCTAACTCTAACAAAGAATCACCTAATCTAGCACGCATGCCGTTTGCTAAAAGTTTTATTTTTTCAACTATTTCTGGGTTTTCCGCCGCTATATTTTTCGTTTCACTAACGTCATTTACGACATCATACAATTCAATTTCTTCCATATCAATCATTCTGTAATCCCCAGGTAGTCCATCTTTGCCGGGTTCTTGCCCGTTCATTGTTCTATATCTATGTGGAAAATATAGTTTCCATTTGTCGTAGCGCACGCCCATTAACTCATTCACGCGGTAATAAAAGAAATAGGCTTTTTGTGGGCTGTCAATACTTTCACCCGATAATACTTTCCAAACACTCATACCGTCTATTGTTTTATCGGGTAGATTTGCTCCTGTCACTTCTGCAATGGTCGGTAAAATATCAATAGCCATGATAGGCGTATTTAAAGTGCTGTTAGCGGAAAGTTTGTTAGGGTATTTTATTGCAAATGGTACTCTTTGCGCCCCTTCCCATGCAGTACCTTTTCCTTCTCTAAACGGCAATGCACTTCCCGCATGATTGCCATAAGCTAGCCATGGGCCATTATCAGATGTGAAAATAATCATGGTGTTTTCTTCAAGACCATTCTTTTTCAAAGTTTCAATAATTTGACCTACAGACCAGTCTATTTCCATTATTACATCGCCATATAATCCGCGTTCAGATTTTCCTTTAAACTTGTCAGAAACAAAAAGAGGTACATGAGGCTGTGGATGCGGCACGTATAAAAAGAAAGGATTGTCTTTATTGCGATTAATAAAATCAATACTTTTTTCAGTAAGTAATGTAGTAAGATGAGATTGGTCTTCAAGAGTATCGATTACGGTTTCATTTTGATATAAAGGAAGTGCTGGGAAATTAAAAACTGTGCCTTGCCAAGGATGGTGTGGCCACATATCATTTGAGTACGGAATTCCTACCCATTCATCAAACCCATGTCTGGTAGGTAAGAATTTTTTATCATCACCTAAATGCCACTTTCCAAAAATTCCAGTTTTATATCCTATCGCTTTTAGCATTTCTGCAATGGTAGTTTCATTTGAATTAATACCAACTGGGCTACCAGGACCAAGAGCATTGTGAATTCCAATTCGGTTTGGGTAACATCCAGTTAAAATGCCAGCTCTAGAAGCAGAGCAAATGGGTTGTGCGGAATAATAACTTGTTAGCCTTACACCATCTTTAGCCATCTGGTCCACATTAGGTGTGAGAATATTTGGAGAGCCAAAAGCTCCGATATCTTGATACCCTTGATCATCGGTAAATATGATAACAATATTTGGAGGTTCCGATGTTGCTGGAGTTGTTTTTTGTGCCTCTTTACATGAAGAATTAAAGAAGAGTAGGACTACCAAACTATATTGGAGAAAGGTGTATTTATTTATAAAACTTAAGGTTGTCATTTCAATTGTATAAGCTTGTTAGTTGCATTGAATATACTTATTTTCATTCGTTGATAAAACAAGATTAAATACTATTTCTTCCATTTACATGTATCCTAAAATGTCAAAGAATTTATTCGCTTCCAAAATTTTCTATCTATTTATTGCTATTGTATTGATTAGCAGTTGTGTTTCAAAAGAAAAGCAACCACATCCTGTTGATCAAGTAATTGGCGCTATGTCTGATTCGTTCCCTAAAATAATAATACCAGAGGAAGTAGATGTTACTTCTGATGATTGGGCTGGTATCGATTTAGAGCCAAAAGCACCAATTCTTCCTTTGCGAGCGGAAGAAGAAGCTAAAAAATTTATTTTACCAGAAGGATATCATATTGAACCAATCCTAACTGAGCCGCAGATTGAACAACCTGGGGCAATTGCCTTTGACGGTGATGGTAAAATGTTTGTTTTGGAATTACGAACTTACATGCTAACAGTTGACTCGGATAAAACCTTAGAACCTACTAGTAGAATATCGCGTTGGGAGGATACGAATGATGATGGAGTATATGAAACTGGAACCGTATTTGTTGATGGGCTTATCTTTCCGCGCTTCGTATTGCCTTACGGAAAAGACTGTGTCTTAACCATGGAATCTGACGCTGATATTGTATACAAATACACCGATACTTCAGGTGATGGAAAGGCTGATAAAAAGGAATTTTTCACTGATAATTATGGGCGATCGGGTAATGTTGAACATCAACAAGCCTTTATGTATTATAACATGGACAATTGGTTGTATAGTACTTATAACGCCTTTAGAATTAGAGAAACAGACAACGGAATGGTCCGTGAAAATACAGGTTTCAATAGAGCTCAATGGGGGGTTACACATGATGATGATGGGAAACTTTCATTTTTAGGAGGAGCAAGTGGTTTGCCTTCTCAGTTTCAATTCCCTGTGCATTATGGAAATTTTAAATATGAAGAAAACTATGCTGTGGGTTTTGAAGAGCCATGGGGAGCACAGGTAAAGGTTGCCGATTTGCAAGAAGGTATGGATCGCGTTAGTGAAAGAACCGGAGGTCCTATGAGGGTGACGGGTGCTGCAGGTAATGATATCTATCGCGGGGATCGCTTGCCAAAAGAAATGTATGGGCAGCTTTTTTATGGTGAGCCAGTTGCTCGTATTGTACGTCAAGTAGATCCAGTGGTAAAGGAAGGGCTTACGACTTTACATAATGCATATCAAGATGTGCAATCGGAATTTTTGAAATCTACAGATCCACTTTTTAGACCTGTGGATTTAACAACTGCACCTGATGGAACATTATATGTCACTGACATGTATCACGGAATAATTCAAGAAGGTAATTGGGCACAAGAAGGCACATATTTAAGAGCAAAAATTAAGCAATATCAATTGGATAAGGTAATTGGTCTTGGTCGTATTTGGAGAATTACACATGATGATTTTAGTCGTAATAAAACGAAGCCAAATATGTTAGATAAGAAACCGGCTGAACTTATTCAGTATTTAGCACATAAGAATGGTTGGTGGCGCGATAAAGCACAACAGCTTATTGTTTTGTCAAAAGATAAAAGTGTAGCGCTTGAATTGGAAAAAATAGTTAAAGAGAGTGATAATCTTTTAGCTCGTTTTCATGCACTTTGGTGTTTGGAAGGTCTGGGTTCATTAAAATCTGAATTGTTAGTTGGGTTGCTGAAAGATTCTAATTCTCGGATGCGCATACAGGCGATGCGTGCTAGCGAAACTTTATATAAGGCTGGCGACAAGTCTTTCGGTGATATTTATTTGAAGTTGATAGCCGATGAAAATGTTGACGTTGCTATTCAGGCCATGTTAACAAGTAATGTATTAGAGGTTTCAGGGCTAAAGGCTGCAATAAAACCAGTGCTTAAATTAAATAAAGCGAAGGGAGTACAGACAATCGGAAGTCAAATTTTGAATCCAGAAGAAGTTAAAAATTGGTGGGACGATTCGAGAGCAAGTGTAACTGATATACAGAAGAATCAATTGAACAAAGGTCAGGTCATATTCAATGAGCTTTGTGTGCAATGTCATGGTATAGATGGTTTTGGCGCTCCAATTGGTGAAGGCTTAATAATGGCACCACCACTAGCTGGGTCAAAACGTGTGCAAGGGCATCCTGAATATGTAGTTAAAACCCTGCTATATGGGTTAGAAGGTCCATTAAATGGGAAAACCTATCCTGCTGGAATAATGGTGGGTAATAAAGAGCAAACCGATGATTGGATTGCTTCAATAGCTTCTTATATTCGAACGAATCTTTCAAATGAAGCTACCGTGGTAAGCGAGGCGGAAGTAGCTAAAATACGATTGAAGACAAATAATCAAGACGGTTTTTATCATTATGAAGAATTGATTAATTCTGTACCTCAGCTAATGGTGCCTAGTGAAAATTGGAAAATTTCTGCTAGTCATGCAGAGCAAACTCGAGTTGGAGGATCTGCTTCAGCTGCCGGTGCGTTTAATTTTGAAGGATGGACAACTGGTGTAAATCAAGAAAAGGGCATGTGGTTTCAGATAGAATTACCAGAGCCAGTTGTGGTTTCGGAATTAAGATTTGTTTCTCCAGGAATATCTCAAGGCTGGCGGGAAGGTTCACCACCACCTTTGCCAACTTATCCAAGAGGGTATGAGTTGCAAGTTTCTATAGATGGTAATAATTGGAGCACGGTAGATAAAGGTATTTGTAATCAGTCAAGTATAGCTATTCCATTTAACGCGGTAAAGGTTAAATATTTAAAAATAATTCAAACTTCAGAATTGAAAGACGAGACACAAGAAGAATATCCTTGGTCGATGAAGGAGATGAAGTTATATGGTGTCTCCAAGATATAATTCTACTAAACCTTCGGGAGTTGTAATGTGAATTGTTTTGTTGGTACGATCAACTTTATTGACGATATCATCGCTTATTGGAATCAGCAATTCTTTGTCACCTTTCATTGCTACAAATAATGCCTGCGAAGTATTGTCGTTTACTCCTGTGATGGTACCAATGTCTCCATGAACGGAATCTATAAGTGTGAAATCAACGACTTCATGAAAGTAGAATTTATCACCAGTAAGCTTGGGTAAGAATGCTAATGGAAGAAATAGCTCTGATCCCATTATGCGGTCTGCACTAGGTTCGTCGTTTATATCTTCAAAATCGATGCGAAGTAATGCTGATTTATGAAGACGACAACTTTTAATAAAAAATGGAACCAGATTATCCGTCTTAAGACGAATAAAAACTGATTCCATGTTTTCGTAAATTTCGGGTTCGTCGGTATCCAGTTTTACAAGAACCTCACCCTTAAAACTATATTTTGAAACGATTTTGCCGAGATAGAAACAATCTTCTTTGCGCATCGTTTTGCAATTTATTCTTCTTCTTTAGCTGCTTCTTCAGATACAGGAGCTTCTGCAGCTGGCTCTTCAGTAACTTCAGCGATTGCTTCAACTTCTGCCTCAGCACTTTCGCCTTCCGGAGTTTCAGGTAATTCTGCTTCAGCTGCAGCAGCGGCACGTTTTTCGTTTACCTCTTTTTCAGCCTTTAAAGCTTCTGCTTTCGCTTGATCTTTAGCTTTTTCTAAGCCATCAACTTTAGCGCCAACTAATTTCCCTTTTTCTTCTAACCATGCATTGAATTTCTCTTCTGCTTGCTCAGCTGAAAAAGCTCCTTTTGACACACCGCCTAATAGGTGTTTTTTCATCATAACACCTTTGTATGATAAAATTGCTCTGGCAGTATCTGTTGGCTGTGCACCATTTTGCAACCACTTTACAGAATCGTCAATACTAAGATCAATTGTTGCAGGGTTAGTATTAGGATTGTATGTTCCTAATTTTTCAAGGTATTTGCCATCTCTTTTAGAACGTGCATCTGCTGCTACGATCCAATAAAATGGTTTTCCTTTTTTACCGTGTCTTTGAAGTCTAATTTTTACTGGCATATCACATTAAATTGTAGGGTGCCCGACCCTGATTATTAATTCGTTTTATATTTTCTCCTCGTTAAAGGGCTGCAAATATAATTCATTTCTTTAAAATGACAACTATTAAGTATAAAGAATGGCAAATACGAGTAATTAATTGGAATATTGATTTTTGTAAATGACAATTTCTCTTAAAATAGTATAAGGTTACAACTACTCTCGTTCTGCTAATTGGTCTTTTCCGGCTACTAAATTGGCTATGTGAGCTTCAGCTAAATTTTGAATCTCTTTTAAAACTTCAGGGTGATTTTTTGCAACATCAAATTGTTCGCCTGGGTCATGACTTAGATTATACAATATAGGAGGGTTGTGTTCTTCACGTTCGCCAAATTGTCCATAAACTCCTTGTGTTATATAATGAGCTTTATAGTCGCCCAAGCGTACCGCATAAATCTCGTTGCCACGATAATAAATGATGCTTTTTCTAGGACTATCTTTTTGTTGTAATAAAACTGGACCTAAATTATGACTGTCTAGAATACGGTCTTTAGGTAATTTGGCGCCAGCTAGATTGCTAAAAGTTGCAAAGAGGTCCATTGTAGATCCTATGTCTGAAATGACCGCAGGCCTAATTCTGCCAGGAGCCCAGAATATTGCTGGTTCGCGCATACCGCCTTCCCAAGTAGAGCCTTTGCCTGCTCTTAATAAGCCTGCACTACCTCCATGTAGTTTAAATGGTAGCCATGGACCATTATCCGATGTAAAAACAACATATGTATTTTCCGCTAGTCCTTCTTCTTTTAATGTTTTTAGTATTTCGCCAACTCCATAATCAATTTCTTCTATCACGTCGCCATATAATCCTCTTTTGCTCTTGCCTTCAAACTCTTTAGAAACAAATAAAGGAACATGGGGGAGGTTGTGTGCTAAATAAACAAAAAATGGCTTGTTTTTGTTTTCTTTTATGTAGCTAATAGTTTCTTCTGAATAGCGTTTTATTATAGTGTTTTGATTTGCAGGGCGCTCTATTACTTCTGTGTTTCGCATTAGTGGAACATTAAAATGTGCAGGTTCGATGGAGTCATAAGATCGGTTCCAGTAATTTTTAAATTCATCTCCAGGCAATAAATCCATGTCGTTGGAATATGGAATTCCAAAATAATAGTCAAAACCGTTATTGGTGGGTAGATATTGTTCTTTATGGCCAAGATGCCATTTTCCAATTGCAGCTGTATTATAGCCGACTTTTTTCAATTGCTCAGCTAAAGTGATTTCGTTGGCTGGTAATCCATTTTTTGAATCAGGGAAAAGTACACGTTGTTTTTTGCTAGTCATTCCACTTCTGATAGGCAGCCTGCCAGTTAGAATGGCTGCTCTACTTGGAGTGCAAACACTAGCGCCAACGTAAAAATTAGTCCATTTTTGACCCTCAAAAGCCATTCTGTCGAGATTAGGGGTTTTTATCGTTGGGTGGCCATAAACACCTAAATCTCCGTATCCCATGTCATCTGTAAAGATAATTATGAAATTAGGTTGTTTTTGGGTTGTTTCTTGACTTTTTAAACTAGAATAAAAACAGGTAATTAAAAGTAGGGTGAAAAGGTTTTTCATCAATTTGATTTTATTAAAAATTGAAGATACCAAATATTTGTAAAGAGTGAAAAACGAATCTTTTTTATACGTTAATAACTCCTGACAAATACCTTTTTTAAAATTGTCTCTTTTACCTATTTTTATAGGCACTTTTTTTCGCAGTGTTTTTTCGAAAATACGGTGGCTTCTTAATCGATAGAATATACTTTATGTACCTAATTTTTGATACTGAAACAACTGGACTTCCAAAGCGTTGGAATGCTCCAATTACCGACTCTGATAATTGGCCGCGCTGTATTCAGATAGCTTGGCAGTTACATGATGAAATGGGTAATTTGGTTGATAGTCAAGATTATTTGATAAAACCAGTAGGTTTTAATATACCATATGATGCGGAACAAATTCATGGAATATCTACTGCGCTAGCCCAAAAAGAGGGTATCTCTTTAGCTGAGGTTTTGGAAAAATTTAATGAAGCCATGGCTCAAACTAAATTTGTTGTGGGACAAAATGTGGGTTTTGATTTAAATATAATGGGTGCTGAATATCACCGATTAGGAGTTGAGAATCCCTTACAAGAACTTCCAGTACTAGATACCTGTACAGAACATACGGCACAACTTTGTCAAATACCTGGTGGTAGAGGAGGTAAATTTAAGTTACCAACGCTTACCGAATTACATGAATTTCTTTTTGGAGAACCGTTTTCAGAAGCGCATAATGCAACTGCTGATGTAGAGGCGACTACACGTTGTTTTTTAGAGCTTATTCGTAAAAAACAATATTCATTAGAACAGTTAGATGTTCAACCAGACTATTTTAAGAATTTCTCTGAGGCTAATCCTCAGGAAATTGAGTTAATTGGTTTAAAACATATCAATTTAAAAAAGGCATCTAAGAAAATTGCAGATGCATTATGGGAACAGGCTACCGTAAGTGTTTCAACCGAAGAAATAGAAGAAAATCTTGAGAGTTTGGCAGAGATGCCTTTTTCTCATTTACATAACCATTCACAGTTTTCTGTTTTACAAAGTACCATCAATATAAAGAGTCTAGTAAAAGTAGCGGCTGAGAATGATATGCCTGCTGTAGCTTTAACGGATCATGCAAATATGATGGGGGCTTTTCATTTTGTAAAAGAGGTGAAAGCGCATAATAAAACGGTAGCAGAAAAGAATAAAATTGCAGCGGAACATGGCGAACCAGCAGATGGGAAAACATTAAAGCCTATAATTGGTTGCGAGTTCTTTGTCTGTGATGACCATTTGAATAAAAATGTAAAAGACTATGGCTATCAAATAGTATTGATGGCAAAGAATAAAAATGGCTATCAAAACCTATGTAAAATGTCATCTATTGCCTATACAGATGGTTTTTATTACGTTCCTCGTATTGATCGCAAAATAGTTCAACAATACAAAGATGACATCATTGTGCTTACTGGAAACTTGTATGGTGAGGTTCCTGGGAAGATTTTAAATGTTGGTGAGAACCAAGCTGAAGAAGCGTTGCTTTGGTGGAAACAAGAATTTGGAGATGACCTTTATGTAGAGTTAATGCGCCATGGTCAAGAAGATGAAGATCGTGTAAATCAGGTTTTGATTCCATTAGCGAAAAAACATGAAGTAAAATTGGTGGCCACTAATAACACTTATTACTGTGCCAAGGATGATGCAGAAGCACACGATATTCTTTTGTGTGTAAAGGATGGAGAGAAGCAAGCCACACCAATAGGTAGGGGTAGAGGTTATCGATATGGTCTACCAAATCAAGAATATTATTTCAAGTCTTCTGATGAAATGAAGGCACTTTTTAAAGACTTGCCGGAAGCTATTTCAAATGTTCAAGAAGTAGTTGATAAAGTGGAGCCTTTTGAGTTGGCACGTGATGTGTTACTTCCCAAATTTGATATTCCAGATGATTTCAAAGTTGCAGAAGATGCAGATGGTGGTAACCGAGGTGAAAATGCTTATCTGCGTCATATAACCTATGAAGGTGCTAAAAAGCGATACACCGAAATAACTCCTGAAATTAGGGAGCGTATCGATTTTGAATTAGATACGATAAGAAATTCAGGATATCCGGGTTATTTCTTGATTACAGAAGATTTTATTCGAGAAGCTCGTAAGATGGATGTTTCTGTAGGTCCTGGTAGGGGGTCGGCAGCTGGGTCTGTTGTTGCCTATTGTTTGACAATTACCAATATTGATCCATTAAAATACGATTTACTTTTTGAGCGATTTTTAAATCCGGATCGTGTATCCATGCCTGATATTGATATTGATTTTGATGATGAGGGTAGGGGTCGTGTAATGGACTATGTAATTAATAAATACGGCGCCAATCAAGTGGCTCAGATAATTACGTATGGTACGATGGCTGCAAAGTCATCAATTAGAGATACGGCTAGGGTGCTTGATTTGCCTTTAGGTGATGCTGATAGAATTGCCAAATTAATACCCACTATGTCAAAACTGGGTAAAATATTTGGTGTTTCAGAAGCAGATTTAAAAAAGAAATTTCGTTCCGATGATTTAGAAAAAGTCAATGAATTATTAAATATTTCAGAAGGAAGTGACCTAGAAGCACAAACTGTAAACATGGCCCGAATGCTTGAGGGGTCTGTGCGAAATACAGGTATTCATGCTTGTGGTGTAATTATTACCCCTGATGATATTACAAATTTTGTTCCGGTAGCGACTGCGAAAGATTCAGATTTATATGTGACCCAGTTTGACAACTCGGTAGTTGAAAGTGCTGGATTGTTGAAGATGGATTTCCTTGGATTAAAAACCCTGACTTTAATTAAGGATACAGTAAAGATTGTAAAGGCAAAACATGGTATTGATTTGGTGCCAGATGATTTTCCTTTAGATGATGAGAAAACCTATGAACTTTTCCAAAAAGGAGATACAGTAGGTATATTTCAATACGAATCGCCTGGGATGCAAAAACATATGAAGGATTTAAAACCTTCTGTTTTTGATGATTTAATTGCCATGAATGCCTTGTACCGGCCAGGGCCAATGGAATATATTCCAACCTTTATTCAGCGTAAAAACGGAATAGCCGAAATTAAGTATGACTTACCAGATATGGAAGAATACTTAAAAGAGACCTATGGTATTACCGTTTATCAAGAGCAAGTGATGTTGCTTTCGCAAAAATTAGCTGGCTTCTCGAAAGGTGATGCTGATGTTTTGCGAAAAGCGATGGGTAAAAAGATTTTTGCCTTGCTACAGAAATTAAAACCTCAGTTTTTAGATGGTGGTGAAAATAACGGACATCCTAGAGACATACTGGAGAAGATTTGGAAAGATTGGGAAGCTTTTGCCGCTTACGCATTTAATAAAAGTCACTCAACCTGCTATGCATATATTGCATATCAAACTGCATATTTAAAAGCGCATTATCCTGCAGAATATATGGCTGCTGTGCTGTCGAATAATATGAACGACATTAAGCAGGTTACTTTCTTTATGGAAGAATGTAAGCGCATGGGATTAACTGTTTTAGGTCCAGATGTGAATGAATCATATTACAAATTTGCAGTTAACCAAGAAGGTGCTGTACGTTTTGGTATGGGTGCAATAAAAGGAGTTGGCCGTTCAGCAGTGGAGACAATCGTTGAAAATAGAAAAGATGGTCCGTATAGGTCTGTTTTTGATATGACCAAACGATTAGACCTGAGAGCTGCGAATAAAAAGGCTTTCGAAAATCTTGCTGTTGCTGGTGGTTTTGATTCTTTTGGAGTAAATAGAGCGCAATATTTTCTTACTGAAAACGACGGTATTACTTTTTTAGAAAAAGTTGTTAAGTATGGTGCAAAATTTCAAGAGAATGCAAATTCATCACAAGTAAGTTTATTTGGTGAAGCTAGTGAGGTGCAAATTCCAGAGCCAGAAGTTCCACATTGTGAAGAATGGGCTACTATGGAAAAACTCCGTAGAGAAAAGGAAGTAGTAGGTATTTATATATCTGGCCATCCTTTAGATGACTTTAAGAAGGAAATTAAATCTTTTTGTAATGCCAATGTTTCTTGCGTGCACAACTTACCAGATTATGTAAGTAGAGAGCTATCGTTTGCCGGTGTAATATCAGATGTGCAACATCGAATTTCGAAAAATGGAAAAGGATGGGCAGCTTTCACATTAGAAGATTATACTGATTCTTTTGAATTCCGAATTTTTGGTGAGGAGTATTTAAAGTTTAGGCATTTTCTAATGATAAATTCATTCGCATATATAAAAGTATATGTGAAAGATGGGTGGGTTAACAGGGAAACCGGAAAAAAAGGTGATCCGAGAATACAGTTTAATAGTTTTATGTTGTTACAGGATGTTATGGATGCGTATGCAAGGAAGTTGACGATAAAACTCAATATTGATAATTTGCAAGAAGATCGTATCCGAGTCCTGAAAGACACGATGACAACGCATAAAGGAGATCACGCTTTGAATTTTGTTGTTTATGAAATGAGCGAAGAGATTAAGGTGAATTTAATAAGTAGAAAGCAGAAGGTTCATATTAGTACAGAGTTGCTTACCGCGTTAGAGGAAGCTGATGTTCATTATAAATTAAACTAAGTTTGGCAATTTGTTAAGGTATTATTGAATATTATAATAATAGATTTGCTCAATATAGCAATAGATAGAAGGAATAAAGCGTTAGTAAGTTTTGAGCGTAATATTTGACTAACTTTGTGTAATTAAAAAATTAAATCAAATGGCATTAGAAATAACAGATGCTACTTTTGAGGAAGTAGTGTTGAAAAGTGATAAACCAGTAGTAGTAGACTTTTGGGCAGCATGGTGTGGACCATGTAGAATGGTAGGTCCGGTAATAGAGGAATTAAGTACAGAATACGACGGAAAAGCTGTTGTTGGTAAAGTAGATGTTGATGCAAATCAAGAATTTGCTGGTAAATACGGAGTACGTAATATACCTACGGTATTGGTATTTAAAAATGGTGAAATTGTAACTAGACAAGTTGGTGTTTCTCCTAAACAAGTTTATGCAGATGCAATAGATGCTGCATTGTAAGAATTAAATCAGAATTTAATTCAAGAAGGTTCAATCGTGATTTGTCATGGTTGAACCTTTTTTATTTAATTAAAAGGTCTTTAGTATCTTCGAGTTATGAATCTGCAATCTGAATTAAATAAAGCAGTATTATTTCAAAACCTTGAGCTTTTAGCTAATCAAGTAGTTGAGGGTTTTATTAGTGGAATACATAAGAGTCCGTTTCATGGCTTTTCGGCGGAATTTGCTGAGCATAAAATTTATAATCCAGGTGAAAGTACTAAGCATATAGATTGGAAGTTGTTTGCTAAAACAGATAAGCTTTTTACAAAACGTTATGAAGAAGAAACCAATCTAAGATGCCATATGATTTTAGATAATTCGGCATCCATGTATTATCCTGAAGTTGCAAATTTAGGCGTAGAAAGTTTAAATAAGATTGGTTTTGGTGTATTGGCAATTGCATCTTTAATGAATGTGCTTAAAAGACAGCGAGATGCTGTAGGTTTAAGCGTATATGCTGATAGGTACAATTTCTATGCTCCCGAGAAAGGTAGCGAGCGTCACCATCAAATGTTGTTAGCTAAGTTAAGCGATATCAGCAAAGAAAAAGCTCCTCCAAAACAGACAGAAACTTATGAAAACCTTCATTTGATAGCTGAAAATATAAAGCGAAGAAGCCTTGTGTTTTTATTTACAGATATGTTTCAAACTAGTGTAGATAATGAAAAGATGTTTAATGCGCTTCAGCATTTAAAGTATAATAAACACGAAGTGGTATTATTTCATTTATTGGATAGTGAAAAGGAAATGCATTTCAATTTTGAAAATACACCAAAGCGATTCGTTGATGTTGAAACAGGTGAGCAAATAGATTTGTATGCTGATTCTGTAAAAGAGTCTTATGAGCAAGAAGTTAAATCATATTTTGATGCTTTGAAATTAAAATGTGCGCAATATCGTATTAAATATGTTAGTGTAGACGTGGCAAGTGGTTTTTCAAAAGTACTTAACACCTTTATGGTGGAACGTCAGAAATTTGGTTGAACAATCTTTTTTTTAGGACTTCCATCCCATATCTTCTTTTTTTTTGAAAAATATTTAAAAAATTTATTTTTCAACTTTAAATACGCCTTGTGATACTATAAACACTATAGGTGGGAGTATTTAAATTATTAATTTAAAGGGTCTTATGAAATTTTTATTTCCATATTAAAATATTTCGTTCTAATTTTGGGGTACCCAAAGAATTGAACTTAATTATTTTAGTATGAAAAACGTACTTTTAAAGTATGCAATGGTCCTAGCCATAATTTGTATGTGTCAGAGTGTTTCGGCACAAGAAACTCCATTATTGCCGCAAATTCCTATCCAAAATGATTCTGTTATTCAACCCATTGGGCCAGATGTATTTTCTTTTGTATTAGTAAATGCTGATTCTGATGAAGATATCATCAAAATCACTGAAGGTTCTGTTTTTTATTTAGATGAAATAGGTACAAGTAATTTAAATATTAGAGCAGAGGTAGATTCTTTGACTGAAAGTGTAGTTTTTGATTATCAGCAAATTGAAAATTATCATACCGAAAATCTTCCCTTGTATGCAATTGGCGCAAATGATGATGAAGATTATCGTCCATGGACACCTGACTTAGGAGCGAATACATTAACTGCAACAGCTTTTAATCTAGATAATGGAGAGGGTGTTTCTGGGATTTCTCATACAGTAAACTTTGAGGTTATTCAAAAATCACCTGCTCCTTCACCTTCTTTTGTATTAAGAATAAACAGTGGCGGAGAAGCGTTGGTGGTGAATGATTCTATTCAATTTCTGGCCGATACATTATTTGTTGGAGACGGTAAAGCGTATACCAATACTAATATTTTAGATATTCTTGAATCAACGCAAGATTCAATTTATAAAACGGAGCGTACTTCAAGTAGTAGTCTAAAGTCGTTTGGTTATAAGATACCAGTAAATAATGGAGATTATGAAATAAAACTACATTTTGCCGAGATTTATTGGGGAGCAACAGCAGGTGGTGCTGGCGGAATTGGAAAACGTGTTTTTAATGCATCTATCGAAGGTCAAGAAGTGATTACAGCTTTTGATATGAATGTTCAAACTGCTTCGATGACAGCAATAATTAAATCTTTTGATGTATCTGTTGTTGATGGAGAATTAAATATTGACTTTGGAGCAACTGTAAATCAACCTAAAATTTCAGCAATAGAGATATTCGGTGCTGGTTATATTGAAACAGAAGAATGTGCATGGAATGAATTGGCAAATTCGATTTATGAAAAGAAAAATTCGCAAAGCGTTAAAGTAAATGATAAACTTTATGTCTTATCAAACGTTTTATCAGATACTATAAGTAAAGCTGCAACTGAAATATATGATCCAGCTTTGGATACTTGGTCTATTGGTGCACCAATGCCAACAGTTCTTTTGAATACTAGTGCTGTCACTATAAATGATGAAATTTGGCTTATTGGGGGAAAGAAAAATGATTCTATAGTTTCAATTACGAATCAAGTTCAGGTATACAATACTATAGATGATACGTGGTCTGTTGGGCCATCTTTACCTAGCGGTCGTTCTGCAGGTGCAGCGACATTTAGTAATGGTCAAATACATTATGTAGGAGGATTAATGGAAGATGATATTACTAAATTAGGAGAACATTTAGTTTTTAATTTAAATGATACCATATCTGGATGGCGAGTTGCAGCAGCTCTACCCGACCCAAGAAGTAATTTAAGTATAACTAGTCAGGAAGGTAAGATTTATGCCTTAGGAGGACAAATAAATGATACAATAACCGTCAGTTATTTGGATGAATATAATCCTGAAACGAATAGTTGGTTGCGTAAAAATAATCTACCGGTTTCACGTTCGCATTTTCAATCCGGAACTATAGTTCACAATAATAAAATCATTATCGTAGGCGGTATTAATGGAGAGTTTAATGTAGATCAAATCTCGGAATATGATGTTGCTACGGATACTTGGTCACAACGCTGTATATTACCATCAGATACTAAATCGTCAGCAGCAGAAGTGTTTGGGGATAAATTGTTGATTGCCTTTGATACAGAGACAATTAATATAGCGATTGAGCCCGAAGAAGTTGTTGAGGATGAGCAACAAGTTAGAGTTTTAATATACCACGAAACGGGGGAGTTTAGACATTCGTCAATACAGGCTGGTATTAATATGATTAATGAATTTGGAGAAGAACAAGATTGGATAGTTGCAGATTCACAAACAAGTGATGTTTTTACAACTGAAAACTTGGTAGACTATGATGTTGTTATTTGGTTGAATACGACGGGTGATAATATTCTTACTATAGACGAGCAAAATTCTTTTGAAGCTTTCATTCAAAATGGAGGAGGTTATGTTGGTGTGCATTCTGCAACCGATACGTATAGAAGTGGTAGTTGGTCTTGGTATAATGACTTAGTTGGAGCTATTGTTCAAGTTTCACCTTATCATACTGCTAATAATTTTAATGGTGTACTAGATGTAGTTGGCGAACATGATGCTATTACTCATTTAGGCACTGAATGGGTTAAAAATGATGAATATTATTACTGGGAGCTTAATGGAGGTTATTTGTATAATGGTAATATAGATTTATTACAAGTACGAGCTACAGGAGCAAATAGTTACGATGCCGCTCGACCAGTAACATGGTATAAAGAATATGACGGAGGACGATCTTTTTATACTGCTTTAGGTCATAATGCCAAAGATTATGAAAGTGATGTTGATTTTAGGGCTATGATGAAGGAAGCTATTATATGGGCGGCACATGATGGTGATATTGAAGCGGTTGAAGAAGAAGAGGAAGCGGAAGAAACTGATTTGGCAGACACAGCAACTGAGAATACCATTTTCAAACTATATCCAAATCCAGTGATTGATTTCTTAAATTTAGATGTCGCTGCATTCTCCGGAATTAATAATGGGGTTATCTATGTTTTTGGAATGGATGGAAATATTGTAGGTTATAAGAAGGTTAATAGTGCAGATAGTCAGATTGATTTAAGTGCATTGCCGTCAGGCTATTATATCGCATCTGTAAAAGTAGGAACTACCTCCGAACGTCATTTAATTTATAAAGAATAGCGAAATATTAAATATTTAAATTATAAAACCTTGATGAAAGTTAAGGTTTTTTCTTTTTAGAAGTGATAGTGAAAAAATAGGGAGCTATTTTATTAATTGACTAGGTGGATATCCGAATTGTTTTTTAAAACAGCGACTAAAATAGAGCGGATCATTAAAGCCAACTTGATCGGTCACCTCAGAAACGTTATACTTTTTGGTTTTTAATAATTGTGCTGATTTTTTAAGTCGAATCGTTCGAATAAATTCATTGGGAGAGAGGTCGGTTAGCTCTTTTATTTTTCTATATAATTTTGATGAACTCATTCCGAGTCTTTCACATAAAAATCCAGAATTAAGTTCATGATTACTTAAGTTTTGTTCAATTACCTGATTAATTCTCTCCATAAATTCCTCGTCAATAGGAGAATGTGTTAAAACTTTGATGTTGCTTTCAATATCAGCAGAAAACATTTTTTTAAGTATTGATCTAGATTTAATAATATTATCTATTCTAGTTTTTAATAGCGACGGGTCAAAAGGTTTTACAAGATAAGCGTCTGCGCCTGAATTGTATCCTTTAATCTTGTCGTCACTTTCGGCAAGAGCAGTTAATAAAATAACGGGAATATGACTTATTGATGCGTCATTTTTTAGTGAATTGCAAAATTCATACCCATCCATAATGGGCATCATAACATCCGCAACGCAAACAATAGGTTTTATTTGACTACAAATTTGAAGTGCTTTTTTGCCATTCTCTGCTTCAAAAACCTTGTAATAATCTGATAGGTAATCAACCAAATAGTTACGCAGTTCCAGATTGTCTTCTATAATTAAAATACGCTCTTTTAAGTGGGTGTTTTGTATGATTTTTTTAGCTGTAATAAGTTGTGGAGATTCTTTTTTTAGTGGTTTTTTCTCAATATCAAAAATCTCATTATCCGAATAAGCACTTCTGCTTATTGGAATTTTTACGGTAAATACACTACCCTCATTTTTTGCGCTTTGCACTTTAATGGATCCTTTATGTAATTCTATCAAAGCTTTAACTAAGGATAACCCTATGCCTGATCCAGTATTATTTTCTTTGCTATCGGTTGTCTGATAAAATCGAGCAAATATTTTGTCTTGACTAGCTAATGGTATACCAATGCCATTATCACTAACCTCAATAACTAAAAACTCATTATTTTTTAAAGTTTTTTTGGAAAGAAAGATGTCTACGTTGCCATATTTTTGTGTAAACTTAAATGCATTAGAAATTAAATTATATAATATTTTATCAAATTTATCTCGATCTAAATAGCCTTCTAAATCATCATTTTCGGTAATAAAATTGAATTGTATTTTATTATTTTCTGCTAATTCTTGAAATGAATCATAGGTCACCTTTGTGCGCGCCAAAATATTGGTTTTAGAGACTTTTAAATTTAATTCTCCAGACTGCGCTTTTCTGAAATCTAAAACCTGATTTACAAGGTTTAAAAGGCGTTTAGCATTCTTGTCAATAAGTTGAAATTTTGCATTTTGATGGAGGTTGTTGGTCTCAAGTCCTTCTTCGATAAGTTGTTTCGTAGGGCCTAAGATTAATGTTAAAGGAGTTCTTAGTTCATGTGAAATATTAGTAAAAAAACGAAGTTTCTCATTGTTTAACTTCTCATCACGTTCTCGTTTAACTTTCTCAGTGAGTAGTTGTTGCTTTAATTTAAATCTTATCTTTAATTGTTTTCTAATAAAATAGAAAGAAACTCCCAAAGCAAGTAAGAATAGGGCCAATGCTTTATATGTAAGCCAGAAAGGTGGTAGTATTTTAATCTCGTAAGTTGAAACGTCGCTCCATACTCCATTACTATTCATTGCCTTTAATTTAAAGGTGTAATCCCCAAAAAAGAGATTAGTGTATTGTACATTACGTTGTTTAGCATCAACAGTATTCCAAGATTCATCGAATCCTTCTAATATATAGCTATACTTATTGGAGCGCTCGTTGATATATGATGGACTGGAAAAAGTAAAAGCAAAATTTTTATTTGCATTTTTGAGTGAAATTTGTCGTTTGGTATTTATATCTCTTTCAAGAATAACTTGGCCATTTAAATTACTACCAATTTCAATTTCTTTATTCTGTATTCTTACGCTTGTTATAATTGGTGAAGGGGAATATTTATTGTCTAATAATGTCTGTGGTGAAAATGAAATTATACCGTTTTTACCACCGAGGAAAATATTGTCGTCATCAGCATAATAAAAACCACTCAAGCTAAATACGTCTAATCTATTGCCACTATTTGCATGGTATGTTTTTAATTTTTCTGATAATATATGATATCGTGCAATTCTATTATTGTTGAAGTTTAACCATAAATTTCCTTTAGTGTCGGCAAATAAATCAGTTATCCACTTACCCTTTAACTCATCAGGAACCACTGTAATTTTAAAATCGTCAATATTTCCATCATAGGAACTTAAGCCTTTTCTTGTTGCCGCCCATACTTTTCCAGATTGATCTATAGAGAGGTCGCTTACATTGTTATGCAATAATCCAATATTACTCTCTGAAAGTTTTTTAGTATTTGTCGTATAAGATTTAGTCTGTTCAGAAAATGGGTCATACAGAAATACACCAGATTGTGTGGCAAACCATACCTTACCTATTGAATCAACAACTATTTTGTTTATTTCATTATCTATATCCGATGCGCCATCAAACTCAATAGTTTTAAAATTATTCGCGTCTACAACAATAGCTCCTTCACCATGTGAACCTATTATTAATTTATCTGTTCCAATTTTTGCAAAAGTTAAAACTGGTGATTTTTGAAAACCTACATCGTAAATTATAGAATTGTTTTTGAGATAATCATAAACCATGATTGTACCATTCCAAAGGCCACAATAAAAAGTGTTTCCATCAAAAGAGTAAATACTTGAAATTATTTGTTGATTCTGATATAAAGGAGTGTAATGCTCATTTTCATAAATAAAAAGACCATTGTGTCTTGTTGCAACTATTATTTTATTGTCATTGGTTTTAGAAAAACCAAGAACACGAGGAATTTGATTTTGAATAAATTTTGAAATTTCGTTATTGGTTTTGAACTGGTTTTCAAAAGGATCATACTTATCTAACCCATCTTCGGTACCCACCCATAAAACTCCAGATGTATCAAAATACAGCGAAGACACTAGATTGTCAATTAATGAATTATCATCGGAGAGAACAGCATAGAATCGATTGAATTTTTGCTTACCAATGTTTTCCAATTCGTCGGTAACTAGTATGCCTCCTAAAGTTCCAAGCCAATATTGACCATCTGGAGCTTGTGCAATTGACGTCATATGAGGGCCAATATTATCTCTCATTAGTGCGTCTTCAATGTATAAGTTTTCGAATGATTTATTTGCAGTATTTAGTTTATACAAGCCTTCTCTTGTACCCACAAATAAAGCATGTCTATCGTTCTCATAAATAAAATTTATGTAAGGATTTATTTCAGTTGAATTAGGTATTTCTAAGTCAAATTCTTTAACAGTCTTTACATTGCCTTGTTCATCTAAAGTTATTCTAGCTATTCCAGCTTTTTTATAACTACCAACCCATATTTGACCTTTAGAATCCTCAAAAATTTCTTTAACATAACTGAATTTTGGTAATGCGATTTTTTCAAATGTGTCTAATTCTGGGTAATAAAGAAATAAACCTTTGTCTTTAGTTCCTACCCATACGCGTTTAAAGCGATCTACATGTACTGAACGTATTTCGTGATCTTGTAAACTATTTGGGTTGTTTGGGTTTGGTAAAAAGATCTTTTGCTTATTGGTTTCCATATTTAGCCTAATAAGGCCATAACGAGTACCAATCCACATTAGATTTGCAATAGTGTCTAACTCTATTGCAGTTATATCATCATTTTGTATATTGTTGGTGTCGGTAGATTGAGTAGTGTAGTTTTTAAATTCAAATCCATCAAAACGGTTAAGACCAGAAAAGGTGCCAAGCCATAAAAAGCCATTTTCATCTTGTATTATGTGACGTACAGAATTGTGTGAAAGTCCATCATTATCATTATAATGCTCAAATTTTATTTGTTGTGCATATATTTGATTGCTAATAAATAGCAGGAATATGCCTAGAAAAAAATTTTTATAAGTGCAGATAGTAAGCATTTCACAATGTACAGATTAATAATTTAAACGATTATCACCAAATATAAATTAAGGTAATCCTCTAAAGTTAGATTAAGTCTTCACCCTTTTGTTATTTAATTTTTAGGAGACATTTTTAGTTCTAGAACTCCGCCATTAATGAGTTGATTATGACTAATACTTGGGTTTAGTAAAGGATTTTTATTCCATTGGATTTCGCTAATAAATACATTTTCAGCGCTGTTATCGATGGTATTTATTTGTATTGTCTTACCTGGGTAATAATCTTTGTTTAAATGAATTGTAATTTGATCAAAAATAGGACTTCCTATTTCGTAAGCTGGATTTTCTCCAGTGCCACCATTCATTTGAAAAAGTCCGGTTTTTAATAAAACTGACAAGCTTCCCATAAGACCTTGATCTTCGTCACCATTATAACCTGTAGAAGTCCCAAGGCCACTGTATGCTTTGTTTATTACCTTACGAGACCAATATTGAGTTAAATCAGGTCTGTCTAGTAGATTGAATATATATGCGGTTTGCATTGAAGGTTGATTTCCATAATTTATTGGAATTTCTCGGTATTCTGGATGCAATTCTTGTGAATGAGAGTTGCCTGCCGTAAATCCTAATTTTTCTGCAGTTTCAAATTGATGATTTAACTTTTCAACTGCTTTTTCTTTACCGCCCATTAATTTTGCCAAGCCTACTATGTCATGCGGAACAAACCATGTAGACTGTGCGCCGTTAGATTCTATAAACCCATGTTCGTGTTGATATGGGCTAAAGTTTGACGACCATTTACCTGTTACATCTTTGGGTTGCATCCATCCGATATCGGTGTTAAATACATTTTTATAATTTTTAGATCGATTAATGAAATAGTTGTTGTCTTCAGTATGCCCTAATTTTTTTGCTAATTGAGCTAATGTCCAATCTTGATAGGCGTATTCCATAGTTAAACTAGCACCATCTTGGTGGCCACCGAATTTACCTTCAGGTATTGGGTGTGGTACATAACCATCTTTTATATAATATTTTAATCCACCACCTAATGCAGTTTTATGTTCATAACCAGCTTTTTCCATGATGCCTCCAGGCATATGGTTCTTTTTCAATGCTTGGAATATTTCTTCTAAATTATCTTTAATAATTCCTTTTTGTATGGCGCTTACAATAAATGGAGTAGACGAAGACCCTGTCATCACGTAGGTGTAATTACCGCCAGAAGGGCCACGAGGAATTAAGCCCCCATCCTTATAATATTGCATAAGGGAATGCACAAATTCTTCCATTATTTCAGGGTAAACTAAACCCCATAGTGTGTTTATAGTCCATTGAGCGCCCCAAAATGAATCAGAATTGTAATGATTAAACTTTGGTTTTCCTGCAGCGTCAAGTGGTAACTGGCCAATTCTGAAGTTGTCAGCTGTATTATCTGGGTATGCACCATTTACGTCGCTGATTACTCTTCGCCCTTGCAAAGCATGCCATAAATCGGTGTAGAATCTTCTTTGTGCTTTTTCATCACCACCTTCAATTGTAATTCTACCTAACATTGCATTCCACTCCTTTTTTGAGTCAGAAACTATTTGGTTAAAATCCCAATCGGGTAGTTCAGTTTGCTTATTGTTAGTAGCATTTTCAATTGAGGTATATGAAATGCTTACTTTCATTAATACTGATTCGTTTTTATCGGCAAGAGAAACTAAGTAATTTCCTGTTTCTAAATCTTTGTCAACTGCGGTTATTTCAGTGTTTAAATCAATGCTAAAAAATAATTTTATAGGTTTTGGTCTTCGGTGAGTTTTTGCAATCGTTAATTCACCTGTCAAATTTTTATTACCTGTTTTGTTCAGGACTCCTTCTAGATTTGCATTTGGACCTAGCATTCCATTTAGATTGAAAAGTATAGCGGCCGATTCATTTTTGGGAAAATTGTATTTGTGTAATCCCACTCTTTTGGTGCTAGTAAGTTCTGCTGATATGTTGTAGCGATCTAATTCTACATAGTGATAACCAGGAGCAGCAATTTCAGTTTCATGACTAAATTTAGATTTGTAATCTTTGAAAATAGAAGTTTTGTTTTTTTCTGATATGGTTACAGGTAGTACTGAAAGCCCTGATAACTGCCAAGCATGAATATGACTAAAACCTTGAATAGTATCAACTTTGTAGCGATATCCACTTCCCCAAGCACCATTTACTTCAGTATCAGGACTAAGGTTTACCATTCCAAAGGGTCGGCTAGCTGATGAAAAAAAGAACCATCTAGAATTTTCAGAATCTAAATGTGGGTATACCTTGTCAACAGCATTGACCACAGCAATTTCTTTTTGTGTTTTTTGTAAGTCTTTTTTGCAAGAGCTAAAAATGGTTATCGTCAGAACAGTCAAAGCTATTTGTATAATAGAAAGTGATGCGGTTGATTTCATTTGATTATTACAATTATTAAGCTATTTTAATATGGACTAACTGTTTTATTAGTTAATTTCCATTGTTAAGTTTTTTATATTTTGAAGTTAAGCTAATGGCCTTATTTCTTAGTTTGTATCCATAAATATACTGTATTAGATTGTTCTTGTAAAAGGGAAGATTGAACTAAAACTTATGGCAACATTTTTATAACGTTTTTATCATTTATGTTGTTAAAATCAAAGTAAGAATGTTTATATAAAATTCTATTTATAGATTGTTTTATTCCATATTATACGACTTATTGGATGTTATCATTTAATATATTTCTGAACCCTTCAAGTGTATGTGAGTCCATTATGCTGATTTGAGCAATAATATCTAAAAAAAATTGCGATTTAGTTAAATTAAAATGGACAGACCTGTTAAATCTGCCCATTTTAGAAACATACTAACTCCTCAACGTAATGGCTTTAATATTTTAATATCCTGGGTTCTGAGTAAGTGATCCATCAGATAACTCTAATTCACTTAATGGAATTGGTCTTAAAAGATGAACACCTGAGTCAAAGGCTCCATGGTTTATAACATGAGGATTGTATAAGTTAATGCGCTCTTCTAGTTTGCCTGTGCGCTTTAATACGGCCCAACGATTAGCTTCACCAGCTAGTTCTATAGCACGCTCATCCAGTATATCGTCAATAGTAATTGTTGTGTATTCATTGGCAATTCCAGTAGCGCGTTCCCTCACAATATTAAGATGCGTTAATGCTGCTGCGGTGTTCCCCGCGCCAAAGTAGGCCTCTGCTGCAAGCAAATGCGTACCTGCTACACGAAATACAAATGTATCCCTTGCACCATCGGTAGTTTCATTAAATATCTCATCATCAAATTTTTTAAAAATTGGAAAATTTGTACGTTCAGGGTTTAATGAATACAGGTAATTAACTCCTGGAATGTCATCCGGTTGTCCAAATAAGTATTGGTCTGGTTGATATACCCAATAACGATTTAATCTTTCCGCTAATTCTGTAGGGTCCAGGGCTGTTTTAGGATAATATACAACAGTATCACCTGCAACTATTGGGTCTGGAGCGGTTGGTTCATCACCATCAGCAAGAATGGCTCTATGTATTGTTGCATCTTCTCTTGAGTCATCTTCAGAAAAAAGTGAATAAAAATAGGGGGTTGGCATTGCGCTAAAATCACTAAAACCGTATGGTGTCGTTGTTCTATTGACACCAGGATAGTTGGCTACTTGATTCATAAAAAGAGAATGTTTCGTATTAACTTGGTCTGTTGAAAGACCACCAGATCCCCATTGGATCGAAAATAATATTTCATCATTAACTTGGTTATCATATCTAAAAACATCTGCAAATGTTTGGCTTCTAATATCATAAGATCCAATAGCACTTTCTGCAAGTGTAGCAGCGGTATCAAAATCAGTGGGGCTCCCAAATGTTGAGTAAGCTCGTGTTAGATAAACCTCTGCTAACACATGTTGTGCTGCTCTTTTGGAAAATCGACCTGTTTCTGGTGTATCTATCAAGTCTGGGATAGCAGATTCTAAATCACTTATAATTTGTGAATAGGTTTCTTCTTCAGAACTTCTAGCGTAGTCGGAACGAATGGATGTCGGTTCTTCTAGGTCTAATACCATTCCACCATATTGTTGAACCATATTAAAAAATGCAAGTCCGCGTAAAGCTCTTGCCTGTGCAATGCCATAGGCCTTTTCGCCAAGCTTGGATTCGTTCCAAACAATTTGATTTTCAAATCGATTAATCGCAGTATTTGCTTTTGCAACTACATCATAATTTCTAGTCCAAGCAGAACCACCTACACCAGAATCAAATCCGAAATAATCATTAGTGGTTGAAAAAGAATTAAGCTCGGATTTTGATGTAAACATATCAGTACCTAAAAACTTTAAATTATAGTCTTTATACACTGGACGCAATTTGGAATAAATTCCAACAATCAATTGATCTGCGGTATTTTCATCAATGAAGTTCTCACTAGTAATATCTGAAAAAATATCTTCCTCAATATAGCTATCGCAAGCATTAAAAGTTGTCATACCTATTAGTATGAAACCAATGTGTTTAATAATTCTAAATAGTTTCATTTTAATTTTTATTAAGTTAATAGGTTAATTTTAAACCAAATAAGATTGTTTTTACAGCATATGCCATGTTGTAAGAATTCTGAAGCCCAGTTTCTGGATCCGGTCCTAAGTAATCTGTGAAAGTAAATGGGTTTTGAACATCTAATGACATTCTTAAATTTGTTAGGCGCAATTTGTCTAATAGATTGTCGGGAAATTGATATGCCATACCAATATTGCTGATTCTTACAAAAGACATATCTTCATATGTCCATCCTGTACCACCATAATCTGGAATAGTATAAGTTCCAGTGGGATTGTTAGGGGTCCAATAATCTATATCTAAACTGTTGAAAGTAGCACGATCCCCAGCTGGAGCAAAATTCTGTAGAAATTCGGAATGACCATAAGAGCCTTGTCTTGTATTTACTTGTACATTTAATTCTAAGTTTTTATAATTGAATGTATTTGTCATACCAGCAATCCAATCAGGTGAGTTCTGACCGAGTATTACTTTGTCATCTTGATCTAATATGCCATCATTATTTTGATCTGTAAATTTGTATTGGCCAGGTCTAGAGCCATAGATAGTAGCTTCTGCCGCCTCATCTATTTGCCAAATTCCGGAAACAGCATAATTCCATATTGCATCAACTGGTTCTCCAACCTTTAGCACTCCATGATTTCCGTATGGTATTTCGGTTAAATCTCCATCAAGTTCTAAAATTTCATTATTGTTTTTTGTAAAGTTTATGTTGCTTTTCCAAGTGAAATTATCGGTTTTCACATTTACGGTGTTTAAAGTTAATTCGACACCACTGTTTCTAACGGATCCAAAATTACCTAAAGCGGAGTCATACCCCGTAATACTGGATAAAGTTCTGGCAAGAATACTGCCTTCAGTAGTTTTGTCATAATACTCAAAGCCAACACCAATTCTATTATTGAGTATAGAGAAATCTAATCCAAAATTATACTCCTTAGACACCTCCCATGTTAAGTCTGCATTTGGCAAACCACCTACAACTTTGCCAACACTTGTTGCATCGCCATAAATATAATTTGCCGGGTCTAAAAAGGCAAGAGAACTGTAGGCATCTATAGTGCTATCATTACCAGCTTCACCGTAGCTTAGTCGTAATTTTAAGTTGCTTAACCAATCAGCATTCTGTAAAAATTGTTCTTCACTAGCACGCCATGCGAAAGCAGCCGATGGAAAGAAATTCCATTTATTGCCTTCAGATAATTTAGATGAGCCATCATATCTACCAGTAAAAGTAAATAAGTATTTGTCTTTAAAAGAATAATTTAAGCGACCAGCAAAAGAGGCTAGTGATTGTTTAGAGTAAAAGCTTCCATAATCTCTAGGAACATCAGCTCCACCCTGAGTATTAAAATATAAGTAAGCATCTGTGTCAAAATTTCTTACTTGAATATTACTACCTTCTTTATTGTTGTAATAAAGTGAGGTAATTAAAGTAGTTTTTAAATTATGATTCGCATTAAGATCAAAATCAAAATCTAATATATTATCCCAAGTGTACGAAGTGTTTAAATCCGTCTGATAGTGAGATTGAATACGACTGGGGTCATTACGTGAGGACTTGGTTAAAAGGCCTCTGTATTCTCCAAAACGTTGTGAATTAATGTTAGGAGCAAATTGGGTTTTAAAGTTAATCCATTTGGCAGGTTTGTAGTTTAAAAATACATTGGCTATTACATCTAAGGATCTACTATTATTTTGCCAGGCACCATTTGCATCATAAATAGGGTGAACAAAGCGAAGATCTTGATCATCTGGAAACAAAATAGCTTCTCCATTAGCATCAAAAGGGTTTACAGTTGGCGCCAATCGTAAGGTACTTCTAAATAATTCTCTACTGCCTTCTTCTCGTTCAGAGAGTGCTAAATAAGCTTTCACGCCAACGGTCATTTGGTCTGAAATCTTTTTTGAAACCGAGGCGCTTATATTGTAGCGCTCATATTCCTCAATACCCATAACACCTTCATCATGAAGATATCCTAAAGAAGCATTATAAACTAATCCATTTTGACCTCCTGACATGCCCAGATTGTGACTGGTCTGAATTCCTGTTTTTCTATAAAGGTCCATCCAATCGGTATATCTTCCTGCGGCTACATTACTCGCTTCTTCATTCGAAATTTGAAATTCAGTTGAACGGTCAATCGCTACATTATTGTAATCTGCTACAGATCCCACGCCGGCCCAAGCTCTAGCTCGTAAAACATCGTCCACGAAATTTACATATTCAGGGCCATTATATAAATCTGGTATATTAGTGGCGGTACGTAACCCAAAAGAAGAATCATAATTAAAAACTGTTTTTCCTTCTATTCCGTTTTTAGTTGTAATAATCACAACTCCGTTTGCACCCCTTGAACCATATATAGCAGTGGCGGAAGCATCTTTAAGAATGTCCATCTGTTGAATATCTGCTGGATTTAATACGTTAATATCCTCAAAGAAAATACCATCTACTACGTATAAAGGTTTTGATAAATCATCAACAAGGTCGTTACTAATACCGTCACGCCCTGCATTGGTGTTAGTGATTACCGTATTACCTCTAATTTTAATTGAAAGCGGAGCTCCTGGTTTTGAACTGAGTGCTCGAATATCTACACCTGCCACTCTACCTTGTAGTGCTTGTCCAAGATCTGTTTTTCTTTGTTCAGTTAGGGTTTCTGTGCTTAGTGATGAAACAGCACCAGTTAGGTCGCTTTTCTTGACAGCGCCATATCCGATAACGACAACTTCTTCTAAACTAGTTGAAGATTCCCCGAGTTGAATACTATAATTTATAGATCCGTCTAAAAGAATTTCTTTGGTTTCATACCCTATATATGATATTTCTAATGCTGTGCCATCAGTTACTGAGATGGTAAAGTTTCCGTCGAAATCGGATACAACACCATTTGTCGTTCCTTTTTCAATTACACTAGCACCTGGCAAGGGAACATTAGCATCATCAAGTACAACACCTGTAATTTGTGTTTGTGCAAATGAAACTGATGTAACTCCTAAAGCTAGAAGTGCCATTAATAGTTTGAGTTTTTTCATTTTTGTTATGTTGATTAAAAGTTTCATCAAACATAATCTTACTCTTAATTGCAGGAATGGACATTTGCTTCAAAAACATGGACAATTTTATCAATATGTTAATTTTAAAGGCTTAAAAAGGTGAAGTTGATAATCTTTCAAGTAACAATAGTATTAATTTACTGCTGTTTCTATTTCATATTAAGCTGTTATTAAGAGCTGTTTTTGTATGGATATTGACGACAAATTAATAATCATCTCCTTGTGCACTAGCTGCTCTCGATTGCTCCCAAATATTCCAAACAGATATCATTTCACTTAATTTTTCTGGATTTTGAATGGCCAGATTATTTTGTTCTGCTGCGTCATTAATAATATCGTATAATTCAAATGGGCTTTTTGGGTCATCACGGTGAATCTTATATCGATCTTCAATTAAAACTGCATAATTTTCAATGCTAAATGCGAGGGGTTTAGTTCTTGTTTTCTTTGTTTGGAGTGCAAAAGGTAAAATATCTAATCCATCGTAAGGTCGGTTGTATTTTTCTATGTCAATTTCTAAGAGATTTGCAATCGTTGGAAAATAATCTGAGGTAAAACAAGGCGTATTTACTTTGGTATTTGGTTTTATAGTATTTGGCCATTCGATAATTCCTGGAACTCTAATTCCACCTTCATATAAACTTCGTTTTCTTCCTTTCAATCCATTAGTAATACCTTGAGTTCTGCCGGTTACAACTTTACCTTCAGGACCATTATCACTCGTGTAAAATAGAATAGTATTGTCTTCAATACTCAATTTTCTAAGTTCGGTTCTTAATCTTCCTATTTGTTCGTCTAAAGCAGTTAAAACACCGTAATAGTGTTGTTGATCTTCCGAAAATTCGCTGTAAATTTTTTTATGATCTTCACCAGCAATTACGGGTAGGTGAGGGGTGTGAAACCAAACTACGGAAAGAAAAGGTTTTTTTGATTTTGTGGCATCTTCAATAAACGGAATTACCCGATTCATTATTACTCTTGAATCATCACCTTCTAGATTTTCTGTTTCGATTTTATTTGGACCAGTCCAATAAAAAGTATTAAAAGGTTTGCCTTCCTTAAGTTTTCCATTCACATCACCAGATGTAGACGGTGGTGTAATCATAGGATTGTAAGTGGGTACTTTAGATTCGGTAACGAAACTTACATCAAAACCATGTTCCCAGGGTGGTGCGTAGTCGTTATCATATTTAGGGTTACCACCTCTGTTCGCATCTAAAGTATCTCGTGTTAAAGTTCCTAAATGCCATTTGCCAAAATGTCCTGTGGTATATCCTTTTTCTTTAACCATTTCCGCTAAAGTCACTTCTTCTTTTTTGATATGACCACAATTGGCATAGCAGATTCCGTATCGCATAGGGTGCCTACCAGTCATTACGCTACCGCGTGTTGGTGAGCAAACGGCAGATGCTGCATAAAAACGTTCAAACACAGCTCCGTTTGCGGCCATGGCATCTAAATTGGGGGTTTTTAAATAAGGGTGGTCATTGTAACCAATATCTCCCCACCCTTGATCATCAGCCATTAAAAGGATGATGTTCGGAGGTTCAATTGCTATCTCCTTAACCTCAGAAGTATCTTTTTGTTTTTCAACACAACTGAAAAAGGGAATAAGTAAAAGGAAGGGAATATGTGTTGAAAAAGTTTTTTTGAAGATAGAGTTCATCATAATATAAAATATTGGTTTCATTATTCAGACAATTCCATCCAAGTAAGTTGTGGCCAATTGTCTTTGATGTAGTTTTGAGGGTTTCCTGGTGTCGACCTACCATTGGTAATTAATGAAGTTAATTCTTGGGTAAGTTCCTTTACTATATCGGGATGCTCAAAATAGAGGTTATTCGTTTCTGAAGGGTCATCTTCCATATTATAGAGTTCATAAATGGCTTCTTTAGGACCTGGTTCTATAAAAGTTGGTTTTAATGACCCACCAGAACCCCGGAACATATTTAACTTCCATTTTCCATTACGAATTGCAAAGTGACCAGTAACTGAATGATGAATTAATGCACCTCTTGTAAATTTATTATGGGAGTCATTTTTTAGCAAGGGGTATAAACTAAAACTATCTTCGCCAGCATTCTCAGGAATGTCTGCATTGACAATATCTGCTATGGTTGCCAGATAGTCCGTTTGACAAACAGGGTTGTTTATTTTTTTTCCAGCTTTTATTTCGTCGGGCCAACGCATCAAAAAAGGAACTCTATGGCCACCTTCATAAATATCACGTTTGCCACCTTTAAAATTTAAGCTGCTATCGTGATTGTATTTTTCTTTTTGATAGGTGTAATTGGTTTCTGCACCATTATCGGAAGAAAATATAACTAAAGTGTTTTTTTCAATCTCATTAGCTTCAAGTGCTTCAAGTATTTGTCCGACACGAAAATCTGTTTCCTCCATAAAATCCCCATAATTTCCACAATTACTTTTTCCTTGAAAATCTGGGTGAGTAGCATGCGGTAAATGTGGACTAGTTAATGGAAGATATAAAAAGAACGGTTTGTCTTTTTTAGAATCAGTAGCAGCTTGATTAATATAACTTACTGCTTTGTCTGCAAGAGTTTGTAGAACAAGTTCATCGTTAAAAGATGGAGCGGCCTCTACCCAATCACCTTTACCTCTAGGCATATTTTCATAAGGAGGTGTCATTCGATAGCTATGAGGTCTAACTTTATCCCCGAAAGACCTCAAATTTGTATCCATTTTCTTTTTGGTGTAAAGTACGGGAGGGTCTAGAACGCGATCATTTTCAAGATAAGTTAAAACGCCGTAATTCATTGATGCAGGAATCCCAAAGAAATAATCAAATCCTTTATCTATTGGTCCATCTTTAAATGGTTTAGTCCAATCTCTATTTTTATTGAAGGATCCTTCAAATTCCATCTGTAGGTGCCATTTTCCAATCATTGCTGTATTGTAACCATTTTTTTGAAGTAAGGATGCTATTGTCATTCTATCCTTTTCAATTAAACAAGGGCCATCAGCATTTAGTACTCCCTTTTTTAGTGAAGTTCGCCAGCTATAACGTCCAGTTAATAATGAATATCGAGATGGGGTGCAAACGGCGTCGCTGCTGTGCCCGTCAGTAAATGTGACACCTTCATTAGCAATTCTGTCTATGTTGGGTGTTTTAAATTTTGAAGATTTGTTTAGTGCGCTAACATCGCCATAGCCTTGGTCATCAGTGTAGATTATGATGATATTAGGATTTTGAAAATCATCCTTTTTTAAGTAACCTAATTTGGTGAGAAATGCTGTACTCTTTTCAATAGTTTTCTCATAGTCTGTTGTGTTTTTAATTTTCGGTCGAAAAAAAGACCCGTTAAAGAAGCCATGTTTTCTGCCTTCAAAAGCAATTAATTCGCAGGCATTACCAGCTTCAAGCATAAGATTGGTAAATCGTTGTGCATTTTCAAATGGGACGGTTGTATCTCCTGTGCCATGAAATATTAGGGTAGGTACAATTCCTTTTTGTATATGATGGTTGGGCGAAATTTCTGTTTGTTTGTCTACTCCTACTTTATTTAATCCATAACCTTTACCTGTAGTATCTAAAACGGGGTTAAATAAAATCATTGCATTGGGTTTGGAACTAATGGATAAATCTTCGCCTGGTTCTTCATATCCGTCTATAGTACCCGTACATGCAGCAATATGACCTCCGGCAGATCCGCCAGAAGCAATAATTTTATTAGGGTCGATACCAAGCTCGGTTGCATGTTTTCGAACCCAGCGAATAGCAGATTTTGCATCTTTAACACTTTCAAAAGGAGAAGTGTTGTTTCTGCTTTTAACGCGATAATCAGCTGAAATTGCTACAATACCTTTATCGGCAAAATAATCGGCTTGCTCATAAAATTGCTTCGGTGTACCACCGGTCCATCCACCACCAAAGAAAAATACTATTGCAGGTTTTTTATTTGCGGAGGTATGCGCTTTTGGGTTAAAAACATGCAGTTTTAGTTTTGTAGTATCTATAGTTTTATAAACTAGTATTTTATCAGGTTGGATGTTTTGATATGCCAAATGATCTATTTCTGATTGAGGATTAGAAAGTAAATTTGTTAATAATAGAACGATGAGAATTATAAGGCGTGTCATAAAAGTTCTTTAATATAAAGTTGACGAATATTTTGTAAAAGAATAATTCACAAATTACCTAAATTATTCGAGTTGCTAAATACTAAATCGAAGCATTGTTTACTTGTAAATTTATAAGGATTTATTGTCCCAGAAATTATGTCATCTTTCAAAGAACAATCAGTGTAAATGTTATATTTTGGATAATTTGGATTTCTCTAATCACTTAGTTTTTAGTTAGAAATTTTTAAAATTTAATTGGATGTCATCATCTTCGGTTTCTGTAAAAATCATTGTTTTATATCTTTTTCAAATTTTAAGTTTATCATGTTTTGATTAACTTAAAATAATTTACGAAACAGATATGGAAACTGACTGTGATGATGCTGGAGCACCAGCAATGTTAAATGCTTTGGAAGATAATGGTGAGATATAATTACTAGCTGTGCTCTTTATTTTTTCCAAATTCGCTGTTCTTCACTAACAATCGTGTATGCGCAATGCTTTGTGGATATTCCCTTTGTAAGAAACCCAATAATTGTTCTCTAACATGTACTCTTAAATCCCAAGCGGTAGAAGAATCCTTGGCGCTCATCAAAGCCCTTAGTTCTACATGATCAGCTTTTGAATCCGTTACTTGTATATTATTTACTTCGCCATCCCATAGGTCTGTTTTTTTAAGTATACGTGTCAATTCGTTACGTAGAACATCAATAGGTACTTGATAATCCGTATACATAAATACAGTGCCAAGTAAGTCCGCTGAAGTCTTGGTCCAATTCTGAAAAGGCTGCTCTATAAAATAGGTGGTCGGAACAATCAACCGTCGTTTATCCCAGATTTTTACAACCACATAAGTAAGTGTAATTTCTTCTATTCTTCCCCACTCTCCTTCAACAATGACTACATCGTCTAATTTTATTGGTTGTGCAACAGCAATTTGAATTCCCGCAAGAAAAGTTGCAATCATTTTCTGTGCGGAAAAACCAATAATAATTCCTGCAACTCCTGCTGAGGCAAAAATACTAACACCTATTTCACGAATTTCTTCAAAACTTATTAATGCAACACCTACGGCCAAAAAAATGACTAAAAAAATGATAATTCGTTCTAAAATGTTAAACTGAGTGGTGACTTGGCGTGCCTTTAGGTTATCGGCGGCATCAATATCATATTTTCGTAAAACATGATGCTTAACAATTTTTATAAGATTTAAAATTAACCAAGTGGTGGCAAAAATGAAGATTAGTGAACTTACTTTTTTAAACCAATAAGACTCTTCGGCAAAACCCAATAATGTTCGTAATGCTGGAATACGAATTAAAAGTGATAGAAGCATTACCAAAATGGGGTCGCTAATTCGACGCACTGCATTTATAGGTATCAGATATTTCGGGTTTTTTCCAAGTCTTTTCAAGATCCACTGCAGCAGCAGATAAAACAATAAAATTGCAAGTATACTTCCCAAGACATAAAATAGAGATGCATTAGAGCTAGTGAATAATTCGTTCATAGTGTGCTTTTTACAGGTTCAACGTTTAGTGATTTTGGAGTACCACATTTTCTAATACCCGTTCAGGACCAAAATAGTGAAATCCAACTCCAAAAGCGATGACCGAAAGAATTATGCCAATCATAAATACAGTGTAGGTCCACCGTAAAATTCTATATTTCCGCTCTAAAACGACACCTAAATAATACAAGTCTTTGGTTAGCGAACTATAGATGTAGTCCTTGTCTTTTATCATAGTTGAAATGGCTTCTTCATAATTTTCCAATTTCATTTTATGGAAATTTCCGAAGAATAAAAGGTTCACTTTTTTCTGTTTAACATCTTCTTTGGTAAAGGTGCCGCTCGTTACATTTGGTCTGGTAGCACTAATGGATAGTATCATTGAAATAATACTAAAAAGAATAAAAATCAAGGTTGGGATAATCAGATAGTCATTCGAGGGGTTATCCAATTTCGGAATCAAATTCGATAATGCCAACGAGATAATAATGGCATTAACCGATAACAGAATATTCGATTTGGTATCGGCAATATCGCTGAGTTTAATATGGTTTCTAAGGGTTGTTCGGTATAAGGTTTGTACGCCCCTGTCAGGAATCTCACTTTTATATTTTGCTTTCAATTTTTCTTTTTTGATAAGCCTCCTTTCCTTTTTGCCATCCTTAGCCAATCGCCTTAAATTCTTGTCTTTTTCTTCTTGCCAATTATTTTTTGCGTAAGCAGTATAAAATTGATGTTCAATTCGAAACATTTCAATATTCATGGTACGCCATTCACTTGGCTTATATTGAGCCTTCTTTGTTTTTTGTAGTTCAACTCGTAACATTTCCGAAATTGAACGAAAGTTTTTTTTGGCTAGATGACCCGAGTCCGCATCGCGAATGATTTTTTCCAGATCGTTATTAGGGGAGTGATTTCTTTTGGTCGCTAGAATAATTGAACAAATATTTTCTATTTCAGTAGTTGAAAGTTTTTCATCTTCAAGAAATTTTCGTGCATAAACACAGCTTTTCTCTTCGTGGTTTTCTGCTCCGTGAATGTATCCAGTATCATGAAACCAAGCGGCTAATAAAATATTTTTTTGCTGCACTTCGGGAATTTCCATGGCTTCCAAAATCTCTTCGGCATTGGCGACAACCTGCTGGGTATGTCTTAGATTATGGAACATATATTCCGCAGGGAGTTTTTTGGAAAGTAAGTCGGTAACCCTTTGTTCTGCTCTCTCAAGTGTTAGTATCATATCTATAGTCTTTTATGGGTTAATAATTAAAATGGCTTCTAAAACCCAAATCCAAATCCGAATTGGAAGAGGTTGCCCTCAACAGAATTAAAATATCCTAAGTTGAATGCTAAATAATTTCCAGCGCTCGCCCATACTCCGATTCCTTGGGAAGTATGCCAGTTTTTGGAATCTTCATTCGGTTGCCATACCCGACCATAGTCAAAGCCCCCATAAGCTCCGACCGTAACAGGTGTAAGTGCAGTTACATACCGTTTAAGTCGAACCCTTAAATCGGAGGAATGGTAGAAATACGATTTACCTACAAATCGTTCATCACGAAAACCTCTTAATCCATTATTTCCACCAATGGATGGTGCATGGTAGAAAAAATAATCATTCCCGAAATTGGTTTTATATTCGGCTTTTGTACTGAGAACTAAATTTCCTGAGGGAATTAATTTATGAATAATCTCGGTTCGGAATTTAAAATATCCAAAGCTGTTATTCTTCAAAGTTGTATTGGTTTTATAGCCAGTAGTTAATCCAAAGTACAATCCCTTGGTTGGAAAATCATCGGCATTATCATTATAATAATATGCTGATGTTTCTGCGCCTACATAGTTTTGCCGTTCAAAAATTGGAGTGTCGAAATTCGATTTAGTAAAGAAACGGTCTCCCATTTCTTCCACCTGAAAAGATTCATAAAGAGCTTTGAGACGTAGCGTGTGATAAGCCACGCCTGCCTGTAATTTTAGTTGTTCTGTTCGGGCCCGATAGAAATCTTTGGAAAGAAGATCTTGCTCATTGATACTTTCATTTCCATATCCAAAAAAGTTCTGAGCATAGCGCTGCGTAGAATAATACCCGTCAACTTCAAAGTTCCATTTCGGTATAATGTTGGCGAAAATACCGCTATAATTAAGCTCCGTTGCTTGAAAATTAAAAAAATATTTAGCCGCCAACGTATGCTTCTGGCGAAATGGATTCCCATTTAGACCATTTTTTATATATGTATTTTTAACACCTATTGAAAAACCATCATCGGTCCTAAAATCAAAATTAGGAACTAAAATATTTCGATTGGGTTTAAAATAGCGCCAATGAAAGGTATTTGTAGTATAGACGTCGGTTAATTGTTTTGCTGGATTTTTACCTTCAAACTCGCTTTCTTCTTGTTTCCAGTCATAAACTTTTAAAGCCTTACGGTTTTTAATGTCAAAGTCATCCTTACCGTATCCGCCAATTAGACGAACGAATATTTTAGCATTTCCATCGCCTTCAACAATAAAATTGTCATTATCTCCTAAGCCATATATCCATAGCTCTTTGGTATGCTTAGCATCAAAAGTTCGCTCAAAGAATTTTTCGTTTTTTTCGTCTGACAATAATCTCCTTATTACGACTTTGGTTCTCCCATCTTCTTGTCGGATTATTTTAATTTCATCATCTTTTTCTGAGGCATACAGAGCAATTCGTTTATCGAGATAGGCTCCGTATTCCTTAGCATAAACATGTAAGTTTTTTAACCGTTGTTTTAGACTGTATTTTATGTAGTTGGCGGTACTGTCCTGTACTTCTTTCGGTAAACGTAAAAATGCCTTGTCAATTTGTTCTTCAGATAAATTCTCTTGAATATATATTGCTTCTTGTTCCCAGCCGTCGGCATCGTATTTAGTAAGCAAAGCCTTATCTAATCGGCTGCCATTGTAATTGAGCCATTTTGTATTTTTTATGGTCGGTCCGTAGGATTGCCATTGTCTTGTAATTGGGATAAACCATTGAATAATATCAACAGCAGTCCCATCGAATTTTGGAAAGGCATTATCCCTATCTCGAGGTACCGGCATAAATTCCTTTTCCCCATCAGTGGTTTCATATTCTGCCCAACGCCATTGGTCTTGATGGCGATCCCAATCTCCAAGTAGCATATCAAAAACGCGGGCGCGAACGTAACTCTGTTGATCTACAGAATACGATTCATCACTCTTAATTTTCTCAAGCATGTCGGTTGTACTTTCGAATTCAGTTATTTTTCCTTTTTCATCAATTGTTCTTCGATAGCCTTTAAAATTCAGTTGCTCATCCGATGGCCGTTGTTCGATAAAATAAAGTTCATCTCCGAATTCATCATTCAACCGTTTTAATTCAGATTGTTTAGGGATATAAAAAAGTTGCGTATTTGCGTGATTGACATCTATAGCCTTGGCTAAAGGATTTATAATTAGTTGCATATATGGATGCGCAGTAGTGAAAAAATCAGAAATCAATTTTTCGGGAAGTGTGCCCATATAATCGTCTTCTGTATATGCCACTCCACGAACGCTGAATTTTAAATACTTTAGGGGGTCTTTTCGCAATGAACGCATGGCGAATTCTCGCTGGTTTTGATCTTCCAATCGAATAGAATACGATTGGTGTCCCCCGCCTTTCTTCGTAAATTTTAGCCCGCTATGTAAGGTCTCCAAGTAGGCTACCGGAGCAGTGACAGCTGTATGAAAATAATCTCGATAGCGTTCTCCCCAAAGGAATTTAAAAAATTTGCTGCGTTTCATTTTTTTTTCCGATCCATAAACGGAATCTATTACTAAATTAGAAGAAACCTTCTTATAAGACTCTTTGAATGATTTTTCGGAAAATTCAGGTAATACTTGAATGGGCTCAAATATTTTATCCGCAGTGATAAAGGAAACTTGTGAAGATCCGTCTTCAAAATAATCCAATTGCGCAAAACCCTGCTCACCATAGGTGAAATGTCCTTTATATGGCAATCTCCCACCAACAGTATTAATACTACTTGTTGTTCGCTTAGTAGTTGCTTTGCTACCCAGCGAACCACTTATAATCTGATGGATATCACCACCAGAAAGATATTGCAGACTTTCCTCATGACCAGAAACAATGGTAACACGGTCAGAAGCTTTAGCTAATGAACTCACCAGAATGCGCAAATAGTTATAACGCCTAGAAAGTAGGTTTTCGGGTGAAAAAGCTCCCAAATCGTTAATCCCGTTTATGAGCGTACCTAGAACAGGAACAGGAGTCATATGGTTTCCGAAGCTCTTGTGCCCTGCATTTTCCCCATTACTAAATATTGGATGGTGCATGGCAATCAAGAGGTTTTTGCCTTGAGCATCATTAATGTAACCTTCCAACTCTTCGGTAAATCGTCTTCGTGTTACAATATCGGTACATTTTTTATTAATACCTTTTACGCGCGACCAGTTTGAAATAAACCATTGTGAATCTACGAACAATATATCGAGGGAATCGTTAATAACCTTAAATTCTAGAGGACAGCCATTTTTTGGTAGTACGTAGTCATCTTGCGTTTCTACTTCGTCTAAATATTCTTCCACCCGTTGAATGGAATCAATATGTCGACTCTTCCATTCATTGTTTCCGGGTAAAAAAGTAACTGAGCCATTAAAACCTTCAGTCAAAGCCAATTGTCTGTCGATTAACTCTTGGTTACTTTGCCAAGAATTCTTCTTACCTGAAATATTATCACCCACAAATAAAAGTGTGCTATTTGCATTGGCCTTCTCTAATCGATTTTTTAAAATATGGGTTATTTTTTTGTTTGATTTTTCATTTTCGTTACCTAAACCGCTAGCCAGAAATATAGTGTGCGATTTTTTCTTTTGAGAAGACACGATAGTTAAGTTTTCCTCATATTGTAGTTTGTGAGTAGCGCATCCTGTCAATAGCGTAGTAAAAAGTATTACTGCAATAGCAGTCCAGATATTGTTATGTGATTTGTGTTTTATCAAAATTTAATTTGGATTAATTATTGGAACAAAAAAAGGGATAGAGTATGACCCCATCCCCTTTTCAATATTGTTTGGTTTCTCGCTTATTATCTCATAATAATCGAACCACCTAGCGTTTTATCTTCTTTTACTGTTCCAGGGTTTCCATAGATTTCAATGGTTCCACCTGCGGTAACATTGGCAGCTACAAATTCTTCAGTTGTAACGGTTGCATTACCACCTGCGAAAATTGTGATATCAGTTTGATTCGATTGTAAATCTTTTGCGTTGTATTGACCGCCACTACGAATGTTCACGTCTTGATTTTCTGCGTTTCCTGATAATTTTATAATTCCACCGGAAACTGCTTTACTATCCAAATTTCGGGTGTTCACTTCTGTTTGTATTTCGCCACGCTCTTGAGTGCGTAGTGTCAAATACTTAGCCACAAGTTTATCGGAAGAAGTAATCTTTGCACCTTCATTGGCATCTACCAATTGTAAGTCTTCGGTGTGATAAAGAGTAACAGTGGTTTCGTTTCCATCCATAAAATTATCTAGTTCCATACGAATTTTCAATCGGCCATCATTATTTACAATTTTGACCTCATCGGTATCGTCTCCAGATATACTTGCCCAGTTTTTATCACTTTTTACCAAATTGACATTTATTTGGTCAAAAGCTTTCAACTCGTCAAAATTGTCAAGATTCATAGTGATGTCTTTTTCCTGTGCCATCAAAGGCGTAGTCATTAAAATTGTGGCCATCAGCGCCATTCCTATTTGTTTCATATAATTGTATTTTTTATGATTCCCACTATTAATTATTTACGAACTTCTACTCATGGGGAATCTGATTCTATTTATATTCTGAAACAAAAATACTTGACAAGTGAGGGGCTGATTATCGTAATACGTTTTTTTACTGACGCAAATGAATTATGAATTCTATAAACTTAGAGGACTGCTTATGGTCAATTAAGAGCTTTCTGCTTTCTGGACGGCCCCGACGCTTCGGGGGAACCCGCACCAATTTTATTTAAATATTCAGGCAATAGTATAAACGAAAAAAGCCCCCAATTTCTTGAGAGCCTTCTGCGGTCTGGACGGCCCCGACGCTTCGGGGGAACCCGCACCAATTTTATTTAAATATTCAGGCAATAGTATAAACGAAAAAAGCCCCCAATTTCTTGAGAGCTTTCTGCGGTCTGGACGGCCCCGACGCTTCGGGGGAACCCGCACCAATTTTATTTAAATTTTCAAGAAATAGTATAAACGAAAAAAGCCCCCAATTTCTTGAGAGCTTTCTGCGGTCTGGACGGGACTCGAACCCGCGACCCCCTGCGTGACAGGCAGGTATTCTAACCAACTGAACTACCAGACCAATGATTTTATCTGCCTAAGGCTGACTTTGACAACAGTCAAATTCAAATCTTGTTCAAATGCTTTTTGCAAAGCGTGTGCAAATATACGGTGCTTATTCAATTGCGCAAACAATTTTCTTTAAAATAAGCTAAAATATTTTTTATTTGTCTTTTAGGGGTTTCACCATAATGTCTTTATAGAAGATTATACTATTGGGGTCGTGGCCCTGTAGCGCAAATGTCCCACTGCTTAGTACTCTATAAATGCGTTCACCTTCGCGTAATGGTTCTTCTGGTTCGGTGTAGTCTACCACTACAATATCATTAATTTTTATAATGATTCTTTTTCCTTCTACTTTAATATACTCAGTATACCATTCATTGTCGTTTACATAATTCTCTTTTACGTCAACAATCTGGTATAAACTGCCTGATCTTCGCCAATCACTTTGTGTGTTGTTTACCTGTACTTCATAGCCATGTATAGGCCAACTTGATTCTTCGTATTGCGTATGAATATATATTCCAGAATTAGAACCTGGCTTGGTCATTACGGAAGCTTTAAATTCAAAGTCTTTAAATTCGTGATTTTCAATTGCACCAACATAATATAAATGTGCTTTAGGTCCGGCTACTTTAATAGTTCCGTCGGCAATAGAAAAAGTTTCTGCATTTTCGCCAACTTTCCAACCATCGAAATCTTTACCATTAAATAAAGAAATCCAACCGTCATTCTCTTGAGCAAAACTAGTGTTTAGAAATAAACAACAAATCGTTAATGAAAATAGTATTTTAAAGTTTTGTGACATTTTAAAAGCTTTTTAGAATTGTAACAAATTATAAAAATTCCGATCATCAAACAATTATGTTGAATTTTTAATTTGTTAGGATTTAGTATTTAAATTGTTCTTATTTTTAATGAATCCCCTGTATCATGAAAGAATTTCAAATGAGTTGAGTTATCACATGTTTAACTTATTTCTTTTGAGGTAGTCCATTTTGGTTAAAGTCCTTAAATTAATTTATGTATTCCGTAAATATTATTCAATTCAGTAAAATGAAAAAAATCGTTTCTTTACTTTTAATAATGGTATTATTCTCTTCTTGTAAGGAGGATAAAAAAACAACACATATGCAAGATAGTACGCAACCTATACCGACTAAAACTTTACATAGCTTAAATCCTTCTGATTTTGAAAAGGAAATAGATGGCAAGATGACTAAGTTCTTCACTTTAAAGAATGCTAATGGGGTTGAAGTTACTTTTACTAACTATGGGCAACGTCTTATTACGCTTTATGTGCCTGATAAAAATGGGGATTTTGTTGATGTTGTTTTAGGGCCAGATAAATTAGAAGGTTTTATGGAGCCTGGTGGAGCGTTTTTCGGCGCTACAATTGGGCGTTATGGTAATAGAATAGCTAAAGGTCAATTCGAATTAAAAGGCGAAAAATATGCTTTGGTTGGGAATAATAATGGCAATCATTTGCATGGGGGTACAAAGGGGTATAATGCTGTTGTTTGGGATGTGGATGAGCATTCAGATAATTCTATTGTATTTTCAAGAACATCTCCAGATATGGAAGAAGGTTACCCTGGTAATTTAAAGGTAATTGTAAGTTATGAGTTAACGGATGACAATGAACTTAAAATAGATTATAAGGCAACTACTGATAAGGCTACAATTGTAAACCTAACCCATCATTCATTTTTTAATTTGGCTGGTGAGGCTTCAGGTGATGTTAATAAGCATATTATGATGATTAATGCAGATGCTTTTACTCCAGTAGATGAAGGTTTAATACCTACCGGAGAAATTAGAAATGTGCAGAATACAGCGTTTGATTTTAGAACCCCAAAGCCTATTGGACAAGATATTAATTCTGATACTGAGCAATTAAATTATGGTAAGGGGTATGATCATAATTATGTTTTAAATAAGGAGCCTTTAGATAGTGAAGGCAATGTTTTGGCAGCCAAAGTTTTAGAGCCAGAAAGTGGAATAACTTTAGAAGTTTATACCAATGAACCTGGAGTTCAATTTTACTCTGGCAACTTTTTAAACGGCACTTTTATTGGGAAGTCTAAAAAGGCTTATGAGGCTAGAGGAAGCTTTTGTTTGGAAACGCAACACTTTCCAGATTCGCCAAATAATTCAGATTTTCCAAGTACAGTATTGGAGCCCGGTCAAAAATATCATTCTACCTGTATATATAAATTTGGAGTTGCTAAATAATTAAGCACCAAGTTTTTCGGTAGTAACCTCTTTCATGAATTCAAGATTTGATAACGCTTTTTTAGTGAAATCAAAAAGACTTTTACCGCGGTCTAGATTTTGATTTTCATAGGCTACCTTATAGTAAACATTGTTGTTTAGGTAGTCCGTTAGTGCTCTCAGTCCATGTAAAAAAGGAAGTAAAATTGCTCCATAGGGTAGTGCTTCTATTTCAGCGGTAGATAAAAAACTACCATTGGAAGCAATACCACTAACAAAGGCTTCAAACAAAGGTTTTTTAAACGTAATTTTCTCATGTTGCTGTTCGTCTTCCGGAGCTGTGTTGACAATGGTACGTACAGCATCGCCAAAATCGAAATGAAAATGCCCCTTCATAATCGTGTCCAAATCTATCAAACAAAGTGCTTTGCTAGCTTCTTTAGAAAAAAGTATGTTGTTGAGTTTGGTATCGTTATGACATATCCGTATCGGCAAATCAGATTGATTCATTGTAGTAAGCATTGCCAATGTTTCTGTAGCAAAACTAATGTCTTTCGCTGCAATCTCCTTTTTGTTAGCATCCGCATGCTGCAAAGCTTCTTCAAATTCACCTTTACGTAAATCTAAATCGTGAAATCTCGGTATTGTATCAACGTAGTCATCAACTTTTACATTATTCAGCAGTAGATGAAATTTACCAATAATTCTTCCAGCTTCGAAAGCAATTTCAGGGTCTTCAGTAGTATTATGAGCAGTACTTTGGTCTATGTAGGTCATTAACCTCCAATAGGCTTTATCGCCTTCGCTGGTTTCAAAAAAGCTCTTGCCACCATGTGTTTTTACCAAAGTAATTTTGTGGTAATCATCATCTTCAAGATTTTCTAAGGCTTTGTGAACATTGTTCATGAGTCCATAGATATTTTTAAAGACCAGATGATTTACCCTTTGAAGTATGTATAGTGGGGTGTCGTTCTCTAAAACCAAAAAAGTATCGTTAATATACCCATCAGTTAATGGTTGAAAAATATATTCTTTTTCAGCAATAGTAAAGTTAGCCAAAAGGCTGGTCAATATGTCGTCTGTAAATTTGCTCATTTTTACGGCCAAAGAGGAGCAATATATTTGCCAGCATCAGTTTTGCTTTGAAGGCTTTTAACTGCTACTTCTCGGTCAGAAGCGTATGTTACACCAAACCATTCTCCACCAGAAGGAACAACTTTCACTTCTATTTCACCTGCCTGTAGCATTTCTTGAATCGTTTTCGGAATATAAAGTTCACTAGTTTTAGCGAGTTTGTCATCGTCAAGAAAAGTTCTAAAATCACTTTCTATTTTTTCAAATATCGATGGTTTACAAACCCAAAAATTCATACTTACATGCTCTTCTCCGGTATACGTATTTCCAGAATCCTCATCATAAACTGCACCATCTTTGGGTATTAACTTTAGGCGTTCGTCTACAGAAATTAAATTATCACCTTCAACTTTGCAAACTCCTCTAGAAACAGAACCATGTTCTGAAAGAGTATCCTTTAAGGTGTAACCAACAAGTGCATAGGCATTATCTTCATAATGTTCTCTCATGAAATTAGCTGCATTTTCATATGCAGGTTGTCCGTAAAAGTCATCAGCGTTTAGTACTACGAAAGGTCCGTCAATGACATTTCTAGCCGTCCAAACAGCATGAGCAGTACCCCATGGCTTAGGTCTTTCACCATCAAAAACACATCCGTGTGGTAAATCTGTTACTTCTTGGGCAAGTACATTAAGTTCAATGTTGTCTGGTAATCGAGAACTTAAATGCTCTTCTACAAATGCAACATGGTCTTTTTTTGTAATTACAACAATTTGTTCGAAACCATTTTTAATTGCATCATAAATACCGAATTCCATTAAGAATTCACCATTAGGACCAAGATCATCGAATTGTTTTAGTTTTCCATATCGGCTACCGCTACCTGCGGCCATTAAAAGTAAAGTCATCTGTGGTTTTTTATGAAATGTAAAAATAAGATATTGAAGACAATTTGAAAGGCTTAATTATTAGTTTCATTTTAAAATTTCTAATTTTTCTTGACAATTGTCCTATTTTTTTGAATAAATTAGGAAGGCAATGAATATATGATATGAATAACAGATTTTTTCTTTGGATAGTATTATTATCGAGTAGTATTTCAATGGCTCAAGAAAAGCCTAATATTTTGATGATTATTTTTGACGATGCTGGTTTAGATATGAGTATATATGGTAGTACTTATGTTAAAACTCCAGGTTTTGATGCTATAGCAAGCCAAGGAGTTTTGTTCAACAGAGCTTATACGCCAAATGCAAAATGTGCACCTTCTAGAGCAGCTTTAATAACTGGTAGAAATTCATGGCAGTTAGATGCTGCATCAAATCATGTGATCTACTTCCCTCCAAAATTTAAAACCTATCAAGAAGTGCTGTTGGAGAATGGTTATACAACAGGACATACGCAGAAAGGCTATGGGCCAGCAATTACATTGCGAGAAGATGGCACACAGCGTCAGGTAGTTGGGCCAGCATATAATGAAAAGACGTTAAAACCAGCAACAAAATATATTTCTCCAAATGATTATAGTGCTAATTTTAAGGATTTTTTGGAGAAAGCTCCTAAAGGAAAACCTTGGAGTTTTTGGGTGGGTAGTATAGAACCCCACCGAGCATATGAATATGGTTCAGGTAAAAAATTGGGAGGAAAAACGGAAGATATGATTACCAACTTTCCTCCATATTGGCCAGATAATGAGGTTACTCGTAACGATTTGCTTGATTATGCTTATGAAATTGAAGATTTTGACAAGCATATTCAAAAAATAATGAAGACTTTGGCTGATAAGGGTCTGTTAGAGAACACACTAATTATTGCTACTTCAGATCATGGTATGCCTTTTCCAAGAGTTAAAGGCGATCAATACGAAAATTCCAATCATGTGCCAATGGCCATGTTATGGAAGGATAAGATGAAAACCAAAGGCAGGGCGGTAGACGATTATGTTAGTTTTGTAGATTTAGCCCCTACTTTTTTAGATGCTGCTGGTGTCAATTGGCAATCTTCCGGAATGCATCCTACTGCAGGAAAAAGTCTAATGAGTATTATTACTTCAGAGAAATCTGGTCAAATAGAACCAGCGCGCGATTTTGTGTTAGTAGGTAAAGAACGGCACGATACTGGGAGACCAAATGATGAGGGTTACCCCATCCGAGGTATTCATAAAAACAACATGCTTTATGTAAAAAACTATGAAATAGACAGATGGCCAAAAGGAAACCCTGAGACCGGATATTTGAATACAGATGGAAGTCCTGTTAAAACAGAAATTCTGAATTTACGTAGAGCTGGTGAAAAAGAGTTTTGGAAAATGAATTTTGGTAAAAGAATGGCAGAAGAATTATATGATATTTCGAATGACCCTTTTTGTATTAATAATTTAGCTAATGATTCTAATTATACTGAATTAAAGCAATCGTTAGAAACTGAAATGGAAGCAAAACTTTTGGCACAAGGTGATTTACGAATGACGGGTTATGGTCACTTGTATGAAAGTGCACCATTTATTAAAGGAAGAGGTAGGGGTTTTTATGATGATTTCATTAGTGGAAATAAACAAAAGGCCGATTGGGTAAATGATAGCGATTTTGAAACTAGTATTATTGATGGCGATGGTAATGAATTGAAACCTTCTAACCTGCCGAAAGACTAGTGTGTAATTCGTAACTGATTTTTATCATATTTTGTGCTCTGTGATGCACTTAAATTTGCAATCAATTTAATTGCATGCTATGTGTACCTTAGTTCAGAAGTATAATATCCCAGGTCCTCGTTATACTAGTTATCCGACCGTCCCATATTGGAATAAGGAGACTTTCTCTGGAAATAAATGGAAAACTACTTTAAAGCATAGTTTTATTGAGAGTAATGCAACAGAGGGTATAAGTCTTTATATTCATCTCCCATTTTGTGAAAGTATGTGTACTTTTTGCGGATGCCATAAGCGTATAACAAAAAGGCATGATGTTGAGCAGCCTTATATTAATACGGTATTAAAAGAGTGGGCCCTTTATTGCGAGCTATTTGGGCAAAAACCAATTATAAAAGAATTACACTTAGGTGGTGGTACACCAACATTTTTTTCCGCTGAAAATCTAAAATTTCTTATAAAAGGAATTTTTAAAACAGCTGACAAGGCTAAAGATTATGAATTTAGTTTTGAAGGGCATCCGAACAATACTACACGAGAACATTTGCAGGCTTTATACGATGTAGGTTTTAGACGTGTTAGCTACGGCGTTCAAGATTATAATCCAACAATTCAAAAAGCTATTCATAGAATTCAGTCTTTTGAAAACGTAAAACTTGTTACTGAATTGGCACGCGACATTGGCTATACATCTGTTGGGCACGATATTATCTTTGGTCTTCCACATCAGAATTTAGAACATGTTAAAACAACTATTTTAAAAACTAAAGAGTTAATGCCAGACCGTTTGGCATTTTACAGTTATGCACATGTGCCTTGGCTGAAAGGTAATGGTCAAAGGGGTTATAATGAAGCTGATTTACCAGGTGGAAATGAAAAAAGAAGACAATATGAAACTGGAAAAAAACTTTTAGCAGAGGTGGGTTATTATGAAATTGGGATGGATCATTTTGCGCTGAAAGAGGATGGACTATATTCTTCAATGCATTCAGGAGAATTACATCGTAATTTTATGGGTTACACAGCTTCTAAAACACAAGTTATGGTTGGGTTAGGAGCTTCGAGTATAAGTGATAGCTGGTACAGTTTTGCCCAAAATGTAAAGAATCTTGAAGAATATCAGCATTTGGTAGAGAATAATATTATTCCAATTTATAGAGGCCATATATTAACTGAAGAAGACCAAACAATACGCCGACATATTTTAAATCTAATGTGTCAATTCGAAACTAATTGGGCGGATTCCGGATTGCAATTATCAGCGATAGAGGCAATTAAAGAAAGGCTCGTTGAGTTTGAGGCAGATGGGTTGTTAGAATTGTCGGAGAATGGAATTAAGGTGAATGAAAAAGGGCAGCCCTTCATTCGAAATATATGTATGGCTTTTGATGTGCTTTTACATCAAAAACAACCTGAAACTAGGTTGTTTTCAATGACAGTTTAGGATTTCAAATAGCGGTTATTTTTGTTTTTTAAACATCGGAAATAGTTCTTTTATTTCTTCTTCCGTTGGTTGTTTACCGTATTCGCAAATCTCAAATGTTTCTATGTGTTTTGCATTTATTGCCTCTATTCCATACCATTTATGAAGTAGTTTTTTGGCAAGCTCATTTGTGTTAGAAGGTCGCCAATTGGCTAACATTTCTAATCGGCCCTTTTCGTCTTTTGGCACATCGTCTAAATTACCTGATAGCCAAGGAAGCCATTCGAAAAATTGCGACTCATGAGCAGCCATTGCATAAACTTTTTGGTCGAAGACTTCATCAATTATTACTGCAATGTCTGGTTCAAATGGACTAGGTTTTTGGAATCTATCTTCGGAATATAAAAATACGGGGTTCTTTTTAAGTGCAGGGGTGTCTGGTGCTATATTGGGTACAATTACCATAAAAGCAGCATCTTGTAGTAGAACACCTGTATATCTGTGGTCGGGGTGGTAATCATTAGTTCTTGGAGCAATGACTACATCTGCTTTCCAATTTCTAATTTCACGAATTACCTTTAATCTATTTTCTAATGTGGGCATTAATTCACCATCGTGATTATCTAAAACGGTATATGTAACTCCAAATCTTTTACCAGCTTCTTGCGCTTCTGCGATTCTAATTTTAGCGAGTTCACCACCGCCTTTTTCAAAATGTCCGGCATCTCCATTGGTTAAAGCAACGAATTTTACATTATGGCCGAGTTTGGAAAATAGAATTGCTGTACCTCCAGCATCAATATCGCAGTCATCGGGGTGCGCTCCAAAAACTATTATGTTTAGTGGCTTATTTTCTTGGGCATTCAAGGAGTTTATCATAAAACATGCACAGTATAAAAATATTAGTTTTCTCATAATTAAGTAATTAAAGCATTTTCATATGTTTAGGATCCCAGTGAACTGCCTTTTTTCCATAATAACTTTCATTGGCTAATAAGGCAGCACCAGCTGCTCTTAATCCGAATGTGGGGTCTTGAACAATTTTTCCTTTTCCTCTTATGGACTGGAAGAAATTATAAAAGTGATCGTAATGACCGCCTTTGTAATTTTTAGGAGCCTGCCATGTTGTTTCGCCAGTATTTAGTTGTGAACTTCTACTTTCTAAATTTTGCAAATCATAATCTGCTTTTATCTTTTTCTGAGTTTCTTCAGTAAAGGATATCAATGAGTAGCCTTGTGGCACTAAATTTAATTTCGACCTTTTCAACTTAACTGAGTTCTGTCCAATTTCCATTTCACCTTCAGTGCCTATTAATTTAAATCCACCCCCACCGCCACTACCTGCGATAAAATTGATTCTGAAAGCAGCATTAAAAGCAGCATGGGTATCTGTTTTTGGGTAATCGTAAAGCGTTATGCTTACATCAGGCACATCACGTCCATCATTCCAAAATCGGAGGCCACCCGTTGCCTGTGCTCTGTTTGGGCCATGAGAACTTATTACATAGTTTAAGGTTGAAAATGCATGAACAAAAAGATCACCGGCAACTCCAGTACCATAATCTTGATAATTACGCCATCTAAAAAAACGCTTAAGTTCGAACGGTGTTTCGGGTGCTGTACCCAGAAAAGTATCAAAATCAACAGTGTTTTTATTTGCATCTGGAGGGATTGGGTATTGCCAAGCTCCTTCTGCAGAATAACGATCATTATAAAAGTCAAGCATTACAATATCTCCTATAGCCCCATCTTCATATAATTCTTTTGCTTTTTCATTTCCTAAAGATGACATACCTTGACTACCAATTTGGCAAATTTTACCAGAAGATTTTTGTGCTGAAATTATTGCTTGGCCATCTTCCCATTTTTGAACCATTGGTTTTTCGCAGTAAACATGTTTACCAGCGTTAAGGGCATCTATGGTAATTTTTTTATGCCAATGGTCTGGTGTAGCTATTATTACAGCATCGATATCTTCACGTTCTAAAATTTGTCTATAGTCTCGGGTTACAAATATATCTTCACCCCAAAGTTCTTTGGCACGGTCTAATCTGCCTAAGTACAAATCACAAGCAGCTACTAGTTGTACTCCAGCTATTTTTAACGCACTTTGAGTGTCATAAATACCTTGAATACCGGTACCAATAAGTGCTAAATTTATTTTATCGTTTGGAGAATATGAATCATCGTTATATACTTTATTAAGAACTAATTTTTGCTCATATGTTGATGCGAAAATTGCAGGGGCGGCAGTTAATACTGTTGAACCTAATGTTGCTTTTTTAATGAAGTTTCTTCTTGAGCTGGCCTTTTTTATTGATTTCATCCTTACTTAATTCAATTGCTAGAAGAAAGGTACAGATTTTTTGATTTCTAATTAAATGTCCATTCGCCTTTAATTAAATGTTCTTGATTTTAAAATTAGAAATAGGAGTTAAATACCCTTAAACTTCATTAAGGAGTCAAATATTTAAAAAGCTTTGCTATCTTTGTGGTGTTGTGTTGTAACCCTTACCAAAAGATTGGTATGGGCCAATGAAAGGCTTTCCGTGTTGGAAGGCTTTTTTTGCTTGATAAAATAACGCTATTATTTGAGCATGAGACATGTTAAATCTCACCAAAACCTATGGTCTTTTAAAAGCCGTATATGTTCTAATGAATTATTTAGGCAATATCTCGAAGTTCTTTTTTGTCTTTCACGATACGTATACCTTTGACACTTGTTCTTGGGATAACAAAGTTATCAATAAGTTCTTCAAAAGTGGGTTCGCGACTTTGGTCTTCAACCTTTAGAGGGTCACTAAATTCTTTCGAATCTATTTTTTTTTGAGCTTGCAGACGTTTCCAGTTTTCAGCAGCCAAAGCCGCTCTTTTTTTGTAATCAGGAATTTTCATTTCTAAGTGTTATTTGGCTTAATAATCAAGTGAAATTGGTTAGGTCAAAAACAAACTTCATATAACTTATGAGCAAAATATAAACTATTTGGTGTTCCTTGAATTTTCATCGCTAAGTTGTTAAAACATCCGATGAACGGTAACTTTTCTTAACATTTTTTTTCGACCTTGACGTTTGCTTTCTAGGTATCAAAAAAATAGTTATGTAGATAAGTTGCGCAAAAGTAATGAATATAATCCCCTTTATATCATATCGTTGTCGATATATTGCGCATAGTAAACAACAAACATTTGCTGCTAATTGTATTATTTTTTATAAATAATGGTGTTCAGTGCAATCAATAATTATGAAAATTAATTATAAGGTTAAAACGCGATGATTTTAGTATTAATTTTCAATCTATTGTGTGTTATTCTAAAAAGTATTCTTGGTGAAATGAAAGGTTAGTAGTTGAAGTGATATATAATTGTGATTATTGGTGTTTTAAATGCTTAAATTAATGTATAAAATACAGGGTAATCTGACTATGAAATGGAATTGACATATAATTATGTAATAGTAAAATTGTAGTTTAGGTTCAAAATTGAATATGAATAAATATATACTGCTGTTTTTTCTTGGATTAGTTCTTTCTTGTGGAAGTCACAAGAAAGACAATCGTACTAAGAATTTTCCTAAATCTCAAACACAGGTCAAGCAAATTCCTAGCCAAGAAAATATTTGGGTTTTTCTTTTGGCGGGTCAGTCAAATATGGCGGGTAGGGGATTTGTTGAAGCAAAAGATACCATTTCTTCTAATAGAATATTGACCATAAATAAAGAAGGTCAAGTAATATATGCGAAAGAACCATTGCATTTTTATGAGCCAACGATGACTGGACTAGATGTTGGAATGTCTTTTGGAAGAACAATGATAAAAAATATACCGGATTCAATATCAGTGTTAGTAGTGCCAACCGCTGTAGGTGGTAGTTCGATATCGCAGTGGATAGAAAATGAAGAGCATAGAGGTGTTCAGCTTTTTTCGAACTTCCAAGAGAAAATGCGGTTAGGTAAAAAGTATGGCCTAGTAAAGGGAATTTTATGGCATCAAGGTGAAAGCGATACTAACTCAGAAGAAAACATCAAAAATTACAGTAACAATCTGAGTATACTCTTTGCTAAATTTCGCAGTGAGGCAGGAGATATTAATTTACCAATAGTAATAGGTGAGTTGGGTTCATATTCAAAAAATCCTATTGGTTGGAATAGTATAAATATTGAAATCGCTAAATATTCTAAATTGGATCCGCATGTAAAAGTTGTTTCTACAGCCGATTTAAAGCATAAAGGAGATGAAGTTCATTTTAGCGCACAAAGTATACGTACATTAGGTAAAAGGTATGCAGAAAAATTTGTAGAAGAGTAAATTCTAGGTTGATTAATTGTGTTTGTCAAAAACGACTTCACCTTTTTTATAAACCACACAGGGTTTAAAGGATCCTTGGTTATAAAGAATTTCTTTATAATCACTAGTGTGGAATAAAACAAAATCGGCCAAATTACCTGCGGCTAGTTTGCCGCAATTAGTAAGATTTAGGGCCGCAGCTGCTCTTACAGTGATTCCTGCGATAACTTCGGCATTCGTTAGGTTTTCAAAAGCACCTAAAATTGAAGCCTGAGTTAAAAGGTCACCCATAGGTGCTGTAATCGGATTATGATTACTAGCTATTGCTAAAGAATTCCCATTATCTAATATTTTTCTGGCCGGAGCGAACTCTTTTCCTAAACCGATTGAAGTTCCTGGCAACGCCGTAATAAGGGTGTCATCAGTATGTAAAATAGTAGTATTGTCACCACTTTTTGAAATTACATTATCAGAAATACTAAGTTCAAATCCTATTTCTTCAGCTTTCTTAAAATAAGGCAGAAGTTGTTCTTTGGAAAATCCTGAATCCTTTAAAGTTCCCGAAATGCGATTAGTTAAATTATCATCTTTTAAAATAGGAAAAAGTTCTGTACTTAATGTTGCTAAGTAAGTTGCTATATCATCATTATAATCTTTAGGTAGACTGTGCGCAATATTACAGGTAGCAATTAAATCTACTGTGGTTTGTAATTGTGCATCTTTTATGGCTTGTAATATTTTTAGTTCTTCCCCTACCGATAGTCCGTAACCGCTTTTGACTTCTATTGTTGTTGTTCCGTTTTTTAAATGTCTGTTAGCTAGTTTGGCAGTCTTTTTTGCCAAGGCTTCTTTGCTAGTGTTTCTTGTTTCGGTAATAATTTCCCCTTCATTTTTATTAATGCCAGAACCGCCGAAACAAAGTTGTGTATTAGAGTCTATAAAACCGGGTAAGCAAGTATGGTCCCCTTTTAATATATGAATCTCAGCAGTGGAGTGATGTGTTTTTAATTCTTCAAAGTTGCCAATAGTTACAATTATGTCATTGTCAATTAAAATTCCCACCTCCTCTAAAATAATTAATTGCTCGTCTAAGATTGGCCCATTCAAGGGTAAACCAGTCATTGGTAAAAGTTGTTTAAAAGGGCCAATAAGTTTCATGGATGTTATTTTAGAACCTAAATATTTCATAAAAGTATTGATTCCTCAGAAATATAGCGAAAGGAATGTGCTAACTTTATAGTTGCAAATTTTTGGATTATGATATTAGAATTAATTAAAAAGAGACGTTCGGTTTTTCCGGCACAGTATATAGATAAAGAAATAGCAAAGGCTGATATAGAAAGAATATTAGAGGCTGCAAATTGGGCACCCAGTCATAGAAAAACAGAACCTTGGCGTTTTAAGGTTTTACAAGGGGAATCTCAAGAGAAATTAGGTTTGTTTCTGTCTTTAAAGTATATGGAAACGGAAAGCAAACCAAAAGAAATGAAGATTAAAAAACTCATTGAGAATCCTAAAAGCGCTGGTGCTGTAATTGCTATTTGTATGCAGCGAGACCCAAACGAAAGTGTGCCAGAATGGGAAGAAATTGCAGCAACTGCAATGGCAGTGCAGAACATGTGGTTGTGTGCTACGGAATTAGGAATAGGTAGTTATTGGAGTTCACCGGGGCTTGTAAAATACATGGATGAATTCTTCGAATTAGCGCCAGGCGAAAAATGTTTAGGGTTCTTTTATATGGGTTATTATCACGGTGACATTCCTGAGGCAACCAGAGGAGCTATAGAAGATAAAGTTGTTTGGGGTTAAAATGCAAACAAGGCATCTTTGTAATCCCAAGCCTTTCCAATAAATAGGCCTATAAATATAATCGAGACTACAAATTTCATAAAAGCACCAGTTAAGAAGCCCAAAAATGAACCAAATGCAGCCTTTAATGCTGTTTTGTTATCTGCCTTTGCGGATAGCTCACCAATAAAGGCTCCAACAAAAGGTCCTATTATTATTCCGCCGGGAATAGGTGCTATAAGACCTACAATCAATCCGATAGTTGTACCAATCATTCCAGCTCTTGTGCCGCCAAATTTTTTGGTGCCGATCGCGGGAATTACATAATCTAATGCAAAAATGATAAGGGCTATTACTCCTGTAATGCTTAAAAACAACCAATCATCTGGTACTGCATCGGTTAAGTGTAGTAAGAGTAAACCAACCCAACTTACTGGTGGTCCTGGTAAAATGGGTAGAAAACTACCTATAATGCCAACGAGCATTAAAATAAAACCTACTATTAATAAAGCAATATCCATTTCAATATTTTTCTATTTGACGAAGATAGTTATGATTTGTTACAATCATGATTTTACGGGGTCTGTGTTGAAATTTTAACTAAAACATTAGTTTAAACTAAATATTTAGTTATATTTGTTCTAAAGATTGAACTAAAACATTAGTTAATTGAATAATTAGTCCCCCTTGAGTGCAATAGAAAGCTTGTTTGAAAAATGTAATCTCAAATAGTTTTCGAGGGTATTCAAAATAGACAAAAGAAATTTTTAAATATGAAACAGCTAACGAAAGCAGAAGAAGAGGTAATGCAGCAACTTTGGAAATTAGAAAAGTGTAATGTTGCTAGCATTATAGAAGAGTTGCCTGTTCCAAAACCGGCGTACAATACAGTGTCGACTATTGTGCGCATTCTGGAAGATAAAGGCTTTGTAGGCCATGAGAAAGAAGGTCGTGGCTACCTGTATTTTCCTTTGATTAAGAAGTCAGATTATAGCAATCAGAGCATTAATAAATTAGTTGATGGCTATTTTCAAGGTTCTTTTAAAAGTATGGTTTCATTTTTTATGAAAAAGAACGATATGAGTCTTTCAGAATTAGAATCGGTTTTAACTGAAATTAAAAAAGCTGAGGCTTCAGAGGATAATAACAAAAAAGATAATTAAAACTTGTTCTGATGATACAGTATTTAGTAGAGTGTATAGCCTTTCAATTGGTGTTTTTAATTATTTATGATTTTTTTCTAAAAAAAGAAACTTTTTTTCAGTGGAATCGTGTGTATTTAATTGGTACTTACGTTATATCTATGGTTTTGCCATGGGTAAAAATCGAGGCTTTAAAAACTACAGTTCCGGAAGCATATTATGCATATCCTGAGTATTTATGGAATGCAAATAATGCTGTGACCGCAGTTGCTGCAAGTGAAACACAGAGTTTTACTATTTCTTGGGAAGCAGGAGTGTTATTTGGCGGTATGATTTTGGCCGCGGTTTATTTTGCAATTAAACTGATTCAAATACAGAAATTACGTAAAGTCGGAAGCGTTCAAATTTTTCCAAAATTCACAAGAATTGTGGTGGAAAATAGTGAACTAGCATTCTCGTTTTTCAAGTCCATTTTCTTGGGTGACAAAGTAATAGCAAGAGATCATAAATCCATTTTAGAACACGAAATGGTACATATAGAGCAAAAGCATTCTTGGGATTTGTTGTTTTTTGAATTCATGCGAATTGCGGCATGGTTCAACCCGTTAGTTTATGTATATCAAAGTAGAATTTCTGAATTACACGAGTTCATCGCCGATGCAAAAGTTGCGAAACATAATAAAAAAGAGCAGTACGAATTTTTGCTGTCTCAGGTTTTTCAAACGCAACATATTTCTTTCATCAATCAATTTTTTAAATCATCATTAATCAAAAAACGAATCGTCATGTTACAAAAATCAAAATCGAAGAACATTTGGCAATTAAAGTATTTGTTATTAGTGCCAATAATTTTAGGAATGCTTTTTTATACATCTTGTGTGGGCGAAAATACGTCATTAACAAATCAGGTGATGGTAGTGAATGATATTAATAATCTGTCATCAGATCAAGATCAGAAATTATTTGATAAACTGGAGCAGTTATCTCTTACGGGGGAATATTGGGAGTTTGTGCTAAAAGATGGAAATTCATCAATAGAGTATAAAAAAGCTAAAAATGGATCATATTTAGATTTGTACAATGGTAAGAAGATTAATGCTACCATGACGATTATCTCCGATGCTTTATCTGATAGAATAAATGAATTAAAGAAAGAGATAGAATCTAAGGATTCACTAACGCAGCAAGATAAAGGACAATTAGCTCAAATGATTTATGAGTTATACCCTGATGGTGTTGAAGGGATTTCTGGTGAAAGAGGAGAAATTACTTTCAAAGCGAATGAAAGTAAATTATCTCAAATGGAGCGTTATAATAAATTAGTAGCCGAACGTAACCGATTATTAAAAAGCGCCGATGAGAGCAATCCTATTATAGTGAATCTAGATGAACAAATAATTGCATTAAAAAAGGGTTTAGAAGCTAAAAAAGTTAAGAATCGAGTAATCCAGCAAGACTCTGTTTTGGTTCCATTTGCAGTCGTTGAAGAAGTTCCAGTTTTTCCAGGTTGCGAAAATGAAACAGATATAAGAGAATGCTTTCAAAAAATGATGCAAAAGCACATTGGTAATAACTTCAGATACCCCGAAGAAGCACAGAAAAAAGGAGTTCAAGGTAGGGTAAGTATTATGTTTACAATTAGTACTGATGGGTCTATACAAAATGTAAAATTACGTGGGCCCGATAAATTGTTAGAAGACGAAGCTGCTCGAATTATTAGCTTATTACCCAAAATGATACCCGGTAAACAAGATGGCAAAGTAGTAAATGTGCCTTTTTCAATTCCTCTTTCGTTTGTTCTTGGTGAAAATAAAATTGTTAAGACTTCGAATGGGCCAACACTTAATTTTAATACTGGTGTTGATCCTCTGTACTATGTGGATGGTGTAAAAAAGACTAAGGAAGAAATAGAATTAATTTTACCCAACGACATAGCCTCAATGAATGTATTAAAAGGGGAGTCGGCTAAGGCTGTTTATGGAGAAGAAGCTAAAAATGGAGCAATAGTTATTACATTGAAAAAGAAAGATTGAGAAAAAGGTTATTAGTCATATTCATTTTGCTTTTTGTAAAAGTGAATTCGCAAACGCAATCGAATTCAGCAATTGCAGATAGTCTGTATGGGACAGGTAATTATGCCAAGGCAATTAATTATTATGCTGAAGATGGTACTCTAAATTCGTCATTGCAAATTGCTAGAGCCTACAATGTAATTGGTAATTATGAGAAAGCCATTGTACAGTACCAAAGTGTAGTAACCGAGAACCCAGATTTACAAATTGCAAGTTTTGAATTGGGAAAATTATTGTTTAAAACGAAAGCATTGGACGATGCCCGAAAACTCTTTTCTAAACTAGTAAAACAAGCACAAGACAATCCTGAATATCAATATTATTTGGGTGAGGTTTATAGCGAGCTAGATCAGCCTGCAAGTAGTTTAATTGCCTATAAAAAAGCTGTGGAATATGATAGTACTCACTTGCGTAGTTTGTTTAAACTTGCGAAATATTTTATGGTTAAAAATGAAAAGAATCAGGCTTTAGCGTATATAGATAAGGGTTTGAGTTTTTATCCAGAAGATGTTTCGTTTATCAATTTAAAAGCACTTACACTTTTTAATGATAATGCTTATGACAAGGCAATGCCCCTTTTTGAAAAGGTTTTGGAGTTAGGTGAAACAAAAGAATACGTTTATGATAAATTGGCCTATTGCTATTATAAAAATTGGGAGTTTGAAAAAGCAAGAGCTAATTACAGAAAAATGCTAGAAATAGACGATGGTAATTCTGATACTTATTTTAAACTAGCTGAAGCCTACCGGAAAGACAAGGTTGTAGATAGTGCTGAGATATATATTAAAGAAGCCATGAATATTCAAAAACCGGTTTTTGCAGAGGGTTATGCCAGACTGGGTAGTATGGCGCGGGAACGTGAGGATTATAAAACAGCTCTTGATTTTTACAATCGGGCGCATAAAGAAAATCCTAGTGATCCTACTTTGTTTCATAATGTTTGCACATTGGTGGATCGTACAACTAAAGATCCCAAAGTGAAATTAGAGTATTACGAAAAGTATCTTGAGAAATATGGGCAACTAAAAACACGATATGCTTCCTATTATTCGACGATGGTTGCCAAACGAATCTCTCAACTCAAAGAGGAAATACATTTGAATGCAGAATGATGTCCTTAAAAATTCGTAATTTTCCCTTAGAGATTTCCAAACAGTCTTTTAAAATTGGGTAGTGCGAAAGATTTTCATTTTTCTTGTTTTGTGTTTGATGTCTTCTTGTGGATGGCTAACGTCTACTGAGAAAAAAACGCAAGAACTCGTTCAGCAAGAATTGCTTGAAATCGACTTTAATGAAGTCGATACCTATCCTTTGTTTGAAAATTGTGATGAAACGCAAACCAAAAGTGGACAACGCCTTTGCTTTGAACAAGAAGTATTATCCAATTGTGCTAAAATCTTAAAGCAATATCGTTTTGTTCTAAAGGCAAATACCAATAAAAACGTCCTAGTCGATTTTTTGGTAGATCAGCATGGAAAGGTTTCTGTTTTAAAAATTCAAAAAGACCCAACAATTGATGATTTAATGCCAGAATTTAATCAATTAATTACGCAGGGTCTGGAAGAATTACCACCTTTGGCCCCAGCTTTAAAAAGGGGTATTCCTGTTAAAGCTAAATTTCGTATTCCAATAGTTTTAAATAATGCCGAATAAAGAATTGAAAACAGAAAGAATAATATTAGGCATTGACCCTGGCACAACCATTATGGGTTTTGGTATCATAAAAGTGGTGGGTAAAAAAATGGAATTTGTTCAAATGAACGAATTGCTGTTGAGTAAGTACAAAGACCCTTATGTAAAACTCAAACTTATTTTTGAACGTACCATCGAACTTATAGACACGTATCACCCCGACGAAATTGCAATTGAAGCTCCTTTCTTTGGTAAGAATGTACAATCGATGCTTAAATTGGGTCGTGCACAAGGCGTAGCAATGGCGGCTGGACTCTCGCGTGAAGTCCCAATAACAGAATATCTTCCTAAGAAAATAAAAATGGCTATAACCGGTAGTGGAAATGCCAGTAAAGAACAAGTTGCTAAAATGTTACAAAGTACGCTTGGCTTAAAATCCTTACCTAAGAATCTCGATAGCACCGATGGACTCGCAGCAGCCGTTTGTCATTTTTACAATTCAGGTCGCGTTGAGGTTGGTAAGAGTTATAGTGGTTGGGATGCGTTTGTAAAACAAAACGAGTCACGGGTTAAGAAGTAAGAAGTAAATGTCAAAAGTGAAAAGTGAAAAGTAAGAAGTATGAAGTATCAGGATCTTTTAGCATATCAAAAAGCATTTATTCTTGCTATGGAGATTTTTGAAGCCTCTAAATGTTTTCCCAGTGAAGAGAAATATTCTTTAACTGACCAAATTAGAAGGTCGTCGCGAAGTATAGCTGCTAATATTGATGAATCCTATGCAAAGCGCCGTTATCCAAAGCATTTTAATTCAAAACTTACAGACAGTGCAGGTGAGAATTTAGAAACTCAAACCTGGTTAGAATTTGCAAGAGAATGTAAGTACATAGACTCTGAAAAGTTTAGTACACTGTTGGAGCAAAGTATACAGATTGCAAAATTGATTCACTTTATGATTCGTAATCCAGCAAAATTTGGTTCAAAAGAAATATGAGACTTTTCGTTACAACAATGTACTTTTTACTAATTACTTTCTACTTGTAAATGGCTGGAATATACATCCACATACCATTTTGTAAGCAAGCGTGTTTTTATTGCGACTTTCACTTTTCAACCTCGATGGCGAAAAGAGATGAAATGGTTGCTGCATTGCGGCAAGAATTGAAACTTAGAAAAGAAGAATTTGAGGATGAATTAGTCGAGACTATATATTTTGGTGGAGGAACTCCATCGGTGCTTACTTCCATTGAAATTAAAGCGATAATTGATTCGGTTTATGATTATTATCGAGTTTCTGAAAATCCTGAAATTACGCTTGAGGCGAATCCCGATGATTTATCGCATAATCGAATACTAGAGCTAGCAAATAGTCCGGTAAACAGACTGAGTATTGGGGTGCAATCTTTTTTTGAAGAAGATTTAAAATTGATGAACCGAGCCCATTCAGCTACTGAGGCAAAAGAGTCATTATCTCTGGCGACTCGCCTGTTTGATAATATATCTATCGATTTGATATATGGAATTCCTGGTGCGACTGATGCACAATGGAAAAAGAATATTGCAAAGGCCTTGTCATATAATATACCGCATATTTCTACTTATGCGTTAACGGTTGAACCAAAAACTGCATTGGCACATATGATTGCAAAGGGCGAACTTTCAAATGTTGATGATGAGGCTGCTGAACGCCAATTCCATATGTTGGTTGATGAATTAGAAGAGAACGATTTTGTGCATTATGAGATTTCCAATTTTGGTAAGGAAGGTTATTTTTCTAGAAACAATACGGCGTATTGGCAAGGAAAAAAATATATCGGTATCGGTCCGTCTGCACATTCTTTTGATGGGAAACAAAGAGGGTGGAATATTAAGAATAATACAAAATATATAAAGTCGATTCAGTCGAATAAACTTCCTATAGAAATAGAAGTTCTAACAACGGCCGACCGCTATAATGAATATGTTATGACGGGATTGCGAACAATCTGGGGTGTTTCTGTAGAAAAAATTGCCAAAGAGTTTGGTGAGGACTATTCATTTTACTTAATTAAGCAAACAACAAAATCTATAAGACAAAACTTATTGGTTTTGGAAAATGACATTCTAAAAGTCACTAAAAAAGGTAAGTTTTTAGCAGATGGTTTGGCTGCCGATTTGTTTATGGTATAATAGAAGTAAATTTGAATAATATGATTGCCACAATAAAATACAATAGTAGAAATTACAAAATTGATTTATCGAAACCTTTGGATATTTCTATACCCATTAGCGGTGATAGTACCGATGTAAATGCCTGGTATATTGATCACGCTACAATTGAACCACATACTGAGGGTAAATTTGTTGGTAAAGTATCGGAGGGTGCTGCTACAAATTTTAATGACATCTGGTTTAATCCGCATGCGCACGGTACGCATACCGAGTGTGTGGGCCATATTACTGAAGAATTTCAATCGGTAAATAAGAAATTAAAGAGTTTTTTCTTTTTAGCTGAGGTTGTTACTATTGCACCTGAAAAATACCAAGACGATTTTGTAGTCTCTAGAAAACAGTTGCAATATGCCTTGGGTAATAAAAAAAGGGAGGCTGTTGTGATAAGAACGCTTCCGAATTTAAAAGAAAAAAAATCTGTTCAATATTCGAATACTAACCCAGCTTATTTATTAGAGCAGGCGGCTGAATTGCTGGTTGATAAAAATATTGAACATTTGTTAATTGACTTGCCATCGGTAGATAAAGAAAAAGATAGTGGCGCATTATTGGCACATCATGCTTTTTGGAACACAAAAGGTAAGGTTAGAAAAAATGCAACGATTACAGAGTTTGTTTTTGTGCCGAATAAAGTAAAAGATGGCACGTATTTTATAAATATTCAAATGGCACCATTCGAAAATGATGCTAGTCCCAGTCGCCCTGTATTGTACAAAATAGAAGAATAATGCAAACACTAATTAAGCTTGAAGAATTGCTGCTTTTTGTGCTCGGTATATACCTTTTTAATCTATTAGATTATCAATGGTGGTGGTTTCTAGTATTGCTGTTAACTCCTGATATAGGCATGTTGGGTTATCTTATAAATGCTAAAGTTGGGGCAATTAGCTATAATTTATTTCATCATAGAGCAATAGCTGTAATTTTTTATCTCATCGGAATTTACCTATCAGAACCCATACTGCAATTAATAGGGGTTATTCTATTTTCGCACATTGCTATGGATCGAATTTTTGGGTATGGGTTAAAATATAACAAGGGTTTTAAGTTTACCCATTTAGGTGAATTGGAGTGATTTAAACTTATTGTTTTTAAGAAAAAAAAGTGCTCCCGACCCCTATGGGATTTAGCGCCGAGGCTTCGGGGGAAAAAGTTTAAATGACTTCATCATGAAATAGTTAATTTAGCAGAATCATGGATGGTATTTTAGAGGTTTTTCTGGGTTTAGTATTAGGTGCTATTGCGACTTATTGGGTGTACTCTTTTTTTAGAAAAAAGCAAAGCAAAGAATTAACAACACACCAATCTACAGTGTTGTTAGAGCGGATTAAAAGTGTTTGTAAGTTGATTTCTGTTGAAGGAGATTTTGCCGAAATTTATAAGTATGAGAATACCAAGGAGCACTTTATGAGCTTGGTAGTAAGTAAAAAGAAAGCGCTTATTGTAATAAAGGCGAAAGCACAAATTGGTTATGATTTAAAAAAGATATTAATGCATGCCGATGAAGGTAAGAAGAAAATTATTCTAACAAATTTTCCGCAGCCAGAAGTCTTGTCCGTAGAACCCGAATTAGATTTTTACGATATAAAAAATGGTCTTTTTAACTCGTTTACTCCTAACGATTTAACGAGTTTGAATGCTGAAGCTAAAAAACACATTCTTGAAAAAATACCGGAGAGCGGGCTGATGGAGACGGCTAGAAAAGAAGCTTTACAAACCGTTTTGTTAATTGAAAAAATAGTGGAAACTATTGGTTGGAAACTAGATTATTCTGCTATCGAGTTAACCGATAAGCAAAAAGAGCTTTTAGAAAAATAAGAAAATATAATATGAAAACGATAACAACTTTACTATTACTAACATTGGCCTTTACTGGTTATAGTCAAACAACAGATGATATGAGAGAATTTGATCCTAATTATGCACACACTGTTTATTTTTGGTTTCACAATCCAGATAGTGCTGAAGCTCAAAAAACCTTTGAAGTTTCTCTGCAGAAGTTTTTAGATAATTCAGCGTATGCAAAAACTAGTTTTATCGGCAAACCACCAAAAGCTAGCCGTGATGTTGTAGATGGATCCTTTACCTATTCGTTAATAGTTACTTTCGAATCTGCGGAAGCACAGCAGGCTTATCAAGATGAGGCGCCACATAAAGTTTTTATAGAGGAATCTAGTGCGCTTTGGTCTAAGGTGATTGTATACGATTCTAAGAGTATTTAGAATATGCTATCCTATCGAAAAGCAAATTATAATGATGCTGAAAGCATTTCAGCGCTTCATGCTTTAAGTTGGCAACAGAATTATCGTGGTATTTTTAGCGACAGTTTTTTAGATACTGAAGTTGTTGATGAGCGATTATCGGTTTGGCGTCAGCGAATGAAAAATCCACCAGAAAATCAATCTGTTCTTGTAGTAATGGATGAAGATATTTTGGTAGGATTTGTTTGTGTCTACTTTGATAATGATACTACTTACGGTACATTGATAGATAATTTACATGTAAATTCAGCGTATTCTGGTCAAGGAATAGGTGAGGCTTTACTTCGTAAAGCAGCTCATGTAATTACGAATGTAGATGTGAAGCAGGCTATGTATTTATGGGTGTTGGCGCAAAATAAAGGGGCCATAAGGTTTTATGAACGAATGAAAGGTACAGCTCTTGAGACCTTAGATGACTTTGATATCGGTGATCGTGAAATTACAAAAACTAGATTCCATTGGTCCGATTTAAAGACTATTGAAAAAGGTTAAAATGAACATTGAAGAATTAAGACAATATTGTATAAGTAAGAAGGGGGTGACGGAAGAACTTCCTTTCGATGAGCATACTTTAGTGTTTAAGGTAATGGGTAAAATGTTTGCTTTAACCGGTTTGCAAAGACTCCCGCCGCAAGTAAATTTAAAATGCGACCCAGAACGGGCTATTGAACTTCGTGAAGAATATGATGGTGATATTTTTCCGGGATATCATATGAGTAAAGTTCATTGGAACACACTTATTCTTCAAAATTTACCTCCTCAATTAATACTAGCATTAATTGATCATTCGTATGCGTTGGTAGTTGCTAAGATGACGAAGAAGTTACGCTCCGAACTGGAAAACTTAGATTAATAAAATTTATCCTAAAATATAGAATTTCGAATGCAGGATTTAATTTCCTTTTATCAAAATCAAATTAAAAAACATACAGAAGCCTTAGCAAAATTTAAACAACTTTTGTTTGCTTCAAGTATGATTCGCTTAGTAATATTTTGTGTTGCTGGGTTTGCAATTTATTTTTTCTCAGGCGATACTAAATGGATAGTGGGTCTACTATTGGTTACAATAATTGCCTTTCTTTTCTTGGTATCTAGACATTCGGACATACAGCATAAAAGAGATAAAACAAAAGCTCTGTTAAAAATAAATGAAACTGAAATTAAAGTTTTAAATCGCGATTTTCATGATTTGACAGCTGGTGACGAATTTAAAGATTCGTTGCATTATTTTAGTCAGGATATAGACCTGTTCGGTAGAGGTTCTTTCTTTCAATATGTAAATAGAACAGGTTTAGTACAAGGTGCTGAAGCACTTTCAAATATTTTTAAAGCGAATGTTATAGATGGTATTTTAGAAAAGCAAGAGGCAATTGCTGAACTCTCTAAGATGCCAGAATGGCGACAAGATTTCTCTGCTACTGCATCTTTAACCAAAACTGAAACGGGAACAAAGAAAATAATTGATTGGTTAAATAGCTACAAGCCATTTATTCCAAAAATGATGCAATGGTTTCCAATGGTTTTTTCAGTTGGTTCTATTGCTATATTTTTATTGTATTTTTTCGATTATTTACCTGAGTCAGCCTTAATTATATGGTTGTTTGTAGGCCTAGGTATATCGGCTACTTTTATGAAAAAAATCATGAATCTTGCTGGGTTTGCATCTAGAATTCAAAGTACTTTTCGTCAATATAATGAATTGCTTCTGCAGATTGAAGATTACGATTTTAAGTCAGCTTTATTAATTGCTAAGAAAAAACAGATTTTAGGTGATGGTAGAAAAACTTCAGCGGTAATTAAGCAATTCTCTAACCAACTCAATAGTTTAGACAAGAACAATAATATGTTATATGCCGTTCTCGCAAATGGTTTATTTTTACGGTCGCTTACACATGTATTTCATGTAGAAAAGTGGATAGCCGCGAATGGGTCCTCGGTTGAAGTTTGGTTTGAAACTATAGCGTTTTTCGATGCTTATAATAGTTTGGCGAATTTCACTTTCAATCAGCCTGAATACACTTTTCCAAAATTATCTAAAGAAAATATAGTACTCCATGCTAAAGAATCGGGGCACCCACTCTTAGATCCAAAAAAATGTGTGCTGAATGATTTTCATATCGATAATGAGCAGTTTTTTATTATTACTGGTGCAAATATGGCTGGCAAAAGCACCTTTTTAAGAACAGTGTCTTTGCAGATAATGATGGCCAATGTTGGTTTACCTGTTTTTGCAAAAGAGGTCTCTTATAATCCTATAAAGCTTATTACGAGTATGCGAACTACAGATTCGTTAACTGATGACGAGTCCTACTTTTTCTCTGAGTTAAAACGTTTGAAATATATTGTTGATGAAATTCAGGCCGATAAGTACTTTATCATTTTAGATGAAATTTTAAAGGGAACTAATAGTACAGATAAAGCGAAAGGCTCTCGAAAGTTTGTTGAGCGTTTGGTAAAATCAAAGTCCACCGGAATTATAGCTACACACGATTTAAGTTTGTGCGAGGTGGTGGATGTACTTCCGCAAATTGAGAATCATTATTTCGATGCTGAAATTATTGATAACGAACTTCATTTCGATTACAAATTTAAAGAAGGAATTTGTCAGAATATGAATGCTTCTTTTTTATTAAAGAAGATGCAAATAGTAGAATAATACACCATTAAATTATATGGATTCGTTAACTCAAATTGTTCTTGGTGCTGCAGTTGGCGAAGCTGTTCTTGGTAAAAAAGTTGGCAATAGGGCAATTCTTTGGGGAGCAGTAGCTGGTACGATACCAGATTTAGATGTAATAACACGTTTTTTTGCAGATACAGTAACGGCAATAGAATGGCATAGAGGTTTCAGTCATTCGATATTTTTTTCGATTGTATTTGCTCCGGTTTTTGGTTGGCTGGTATGGAAATTAAATAAAAAGCAGACAGCTATATTTAAAGATTGGTCCTGGTTATTTTTCTGGGGTATGTTTACACATCCAATTTTAGATGCCTTTACCACTTGGGGTACGCAATTATTTTGGCCGTTTAAAACTCGTTTAGCATTTCAGAATATATTTGTAATAGACCCTTTGTATACTATTCCGTTTTTGGTTTGTCTGATTTTAGCCATGACTCAAAATAGAACTTCTGAAAAACGAAGAAAATATAATCGCTTGGGTTTAATACTCAGTAGTTCGTATCTGGTTTTAAGTTTAATTTTAAAAGCAATATCATATCAGAAATTTACGAAAAGTCTTGCTGAGCAGGGTATTTCATATAATGCTATCGACACCAGACCTACGCCTTTCAACACTATTTTGTGGACAGCTAATATTGATGCTGGCGATTCTTATTTAATCGGAGACTATTCGTTTTTCGATACCAAAGAAATTGAGTTTACATCCTATCCAAAAAATCATGAATTACTAGGTAGGTTAAAAGATAATGACAAAATCGAACGGCTTATCGCTATAACAGAAGGCTGGTACACCATAACTGAAAAAGAGGGAGCGCTGTATTTTAATGATTTAAGATTTGGTTTGATGAGTCTTAATAAAGATGAAGAGAAATTTGCATTTACGTATCAAATCAGTGAGATAAATAATAGTATTGAAGTAACAGAAATGCCTAAATTTAAAACAGATGCAAAAAAGCTGTTTTCAGCATTGTTTCTTCGTATTGGTGGTAATTAATCTAATAATTTTTAGAACATGCATATTTTAAAAAAGTTTTATCTCATTATACTACTAAGTGTATTATCCTGTAATACCGAGAAAAAGACTGTTGCCTTAGCTGAATATAAGCAATACCATACGGTAACGTTAGATTTTGAGGGGCCAGAAACTTCTGAAGATGCCGATGATAATCCTTTTTTGAATTATAGATTGACGGTTAATTTTAAAAATGAGGATAGTGAATATACCGTTCGAGGTTTTTATGCTGCAGATGGTAACGCGGCCGAATCTAGTGCTGAAACTGGTAAAGTTTGGCGAGTTCGTTTCAATCCTGAAGCGATGGGTGAATGGAGTTATACTGCCCAATTACAGAAAGAAGATGCTATTGCAATAGCTGATGCTAATGCTGTTGGTGAAGAAATAGCGATAACAAATGGTACTGGTAGTTTTAATGTAATAGCATCAGATAAAAGTGGAAATGATTTTAGAGCAAACGGAAGACTAGTAAACGATAACGGATATTTTAAATTTAAAGAATCTGGAAAGTATTGGATAAAAGGAGGCGCTGATAGTCCTGAGAATTTATTAGGATATGAAGATTTTGATGGTACCTATCGTATGCAAAGTTCTAGTGATGATGGAGAAGCTAAAACGAATGATACGCTACACCGTTATTTACCTCATTTAAAGGATTGGAAAGCAGGTGACCCAACATGGAAAAATGGGAAGGGTAAGGGTTTAATAGGAGGACTTCATTATTTGGCTTCAAAAAATATGAATGTTGTGTATTTTTTGACCAACAACATTAATGGTGACGGCAAAGATGTTTGGCCATATGTAAGTCCGGATGACTTCACCAGGTTTGATGTTAGTAAGTTAGCGCAGTGGGAGATAGTTTTTGAGTATATGCAGTCTAAGGGAATTCTATTGCATATGGTACTACAAGAAACCGAGAATGAAACAATGCTCGATGGTGGTGATACTGGGCCAATGCGGCAATTGTACTTACAGGAACTAGTCGCTCGTTTTGGACATCATTTAGGGATGAATTTTAATTTGGGCGAAGAAAATGGTTATGCAGAATTTACGCCTATATCTCAGAATGATAGGCAAAGAAGGGCTATGACTGGTTATATCAAGAAAATTGATCCTTTTAATCATCCTGTATTATTACATACGCATTCACACGAACCAGCCAGAGGTGATATTTTAGATTCAATTGTTGGCTTTAAAGATTTAGACGGACTTTCATTACAAGTTGATAAGCGAGAAGAAGTAGCTGAGGTAATTACAGATTGGAAGCATAAAGCGCATGAAGCTGGACATGATTGGATGATTACTATGGATGAGATAGGCATGTGGCATACGGGCGCTCGTTCTGATTCTTTAGATGGTAATCATGATTCGTTAAGGCGATATGTTTTGTGGGGTTCTTTATTGTCAGGTGCTGCAGGAGTAGAATGGTATTTTGGTGCTAAAAATAAATATCACGATTTAAATACTGAAGATTGGCGGAGTAGAGATAGGTTGTGGGAAATTACCGATTTTGGACTTAATTTTTTCAATGATTATATTCCATATTGGGAAATGACTTCAACACACACATTGATAAACAAAAACGATGCCTATTGTTTAAGCAAAGCTGGAGAAGTATATGCTGTCTATGTTCCTGACTCAGAGGAATATACCATTAATATAACAGAAGCAGAAGGTGTTTTTTCTATAAAATGGTTCGACCCTTTAATGGGTGGTGCTCTACAAGATGGGTCTATTACGTCAATAAAATCAGGTGCTATACAAAGTATGGGTGTACCTCCAAGCACAACAATTTCACAAGATTGGGTGGCCCTAATTCAAAAAAAGAAGGACTAGAAAGGTAGTTTTAATATCTGAATAGAATACAGATAAGTTAAACACGAATGACTTAACAACAAAGTTTGCATCTTAACCCTACAAAATGGGTTATTTCACAACAAAAATAATTTTATTGAGTAGTAATATTCTTACTTTTGTTATCAAGAGATTTAAGTGCTCATTCTTAATGGAAAAAGCCACCTTAAAAGCTGCTGATAGTAATGGAGGATACAGTGAATTATATTGAAGAATTTCCTAATATGGACTATGTAATCCATCTTGGAGGAACTGATTTCGATTTTGAACGAAAATTCATAGCTATTCTCAAAAAAGAGTTTACTTGGCAATTAGGTAATTACCTGTATCATATTAAGAAAGATGAGCCAAGAGCTGCAGCAGAAGTGGTGCATAAAATAAAGTTTAAATTTAGCGTCTTAGGAATGAATCACGCATTTGCCTTTTCTGAATATTATGAAGAGCAATTACATGTTGGTGATATGGCGCTTGACGAAGATTTCAAAAAATGCCTTCGAAAAATCAATGAGTTTCTCAAAACTCTTGAAGAATAGATTTTTTTCTGATTTACAAACTTTTAATTTGAATATCATAAAAAGCATCCGCTTGTTTTTGCATAAGCGCTATGGTCTTTTGTTTTTTATAGGCATATACTGCTTCTTCTTCAGTTAATTCAGAATATATTTTATCGTTTAGAGTCGTGTCTGTGGATAGTATTTTTTCACGTTGGGCTACTTTTTGTGATATCCAACTTGCTATTGTACTTTCCTCATCTTCAAGCCTTAAATCATATTCTCCTTTCGGTGCTAGTAATTTCGCAATAATCGGGGAAGTTTCTATAGCTAAGAATAAAAGGAAGATAAAAAATGATGGTATCCAGGGTAATTTATTTAGGGCATTTACACGTGCCATAAGTCCGTCAAAACCATCAATTGTTGGCTGCGAACTTTTTACAACCTCAGCATATTGGATATTCAATGAAGTAATTTCAGATTCCAGTAATGCTATTTTATTCGTGTTTGATTCTTTTAGGATGCTTAGATCTGCGAGCGCTGCATCATGTTTCTCTCTCTTTTCTTCATATACTGGACCTTTACCCAATAGCATAGTGCCAGCCTTACCTTCTGCCTCCGAAATATAGGTGTCGTACAGTGCATTCGTTTCGTTTTCTTTTAAAGTAATTTCCGATTTTAATGCAGCAATATCTTGATTTAACTTTTCAATAGCAGGAGTGTATTGTAAAGCCAATTGCTGTTTGTTAGCTAAGGTCATTTCATTTTTCTGTTCTAAAAGTACTTGGTTAATTTCCTTTTCAAAGAGCTTCATTTCTAACGGTTTAGAAATAACGATAGCAATTATAACGGCGAGGATTATTCTTGGGCTAGCTTGTAAAAATTCACTTTTAAAACTGTTGCTCTTTTTAATTGTAGATACAATAAAGCGATCAAGGTTAAAAATTAGTAAGCCCCATACTAACCCAAAGAATATAGCATAATAGATATTATCGAAAACAGTGAATAATGCATAAGAACTAGCTATAAAAGCCATTATTGCAGTGAAAAATACAGTAGCACCGATGCCGGCAAATTTGTTTTGTTCCCCTTCAGAACACGTTTCTAAAATTTTAGAATCTGCACCTGAGCAGCGAATGAAGAATTGCTGTAACATATTGATTTTTTTGAATGATGAAACCCAAACAGCTACCTCATTTAATTTAAAATGAAGTGCTTATTTGGTATGCTTTTATATACTTGTTTTGATTAGAAACAAAAGCATTTTGTTTGTTAGACTAAAGATGAAACAAAATGTTACAAAAAAAAGCCTCGAAAATCGAGGCTTAAATTTTCCTACAATTTTGATTTTAAAAATGTGTATCAATTTTTACAATATGTTTTCCGTTTTTAGCTTTAGAAACTTGCATACTTAAATCTTCATTTTTCTTTAATATTTCTATAGCTTCATCAGATGAAATCTTCTTCTTTTTGTAATAGAAGGTAGCATCTTTTTTTGCTAGTTCGATGGCTAAATCTACTGGGTTAGGTGGGGTTGGAGGAGGTGGTGTATTCAAGTAAAACTTATTGCCTAGAGTTTCGACAGCAATAATATCACCATTTGTTCTATTGCTTCTCAGTTTATCACGCAATAGATTAGTCGTTTGTTCGGGTGTAGCCGGAATATTTACATAGCTTTTTGCCTTGGGGGGTGTTTGTGGTTTTGGTGGAGTATAATGACTATTAATATTTGAACTAAGCTTATTAGCTCTAGAATCAATCTGCATGCTTACATTATCATAAGGATCTTGAGTTTCTACAATCTCTTTAATTTGCTTTTCTGCAAATGCTTTATCTCCAATTTCTGGCGAAACAGGGGGGTGGGGTGATTTATTAGGAGCTTTTGGCGCCTGTAGTTTTATTTTTCTCCCAAAAGCAGGTGATGCCTGTGCAAAAACGCCTTCTTCAATTGCTAGCACTTTATAATCGTCATAAGCTTCTAAAAGTTTATTGTAGCTAGTTTCAATTTTAGTTCTATCTACTTTTTTGATCTTGAGTTGCTTGTCAATTAATGCGTGATACTTTTTTTTCTGTTTTACAAAGATGTTAATAGCTTTCTGAACTTTATTTGATAATGGTTTATCATTTTCTCTAAAGGCTAAGTTAGGAGCAGCGGGATAATCCGTTTGAAAGTACTGTTCAGTTATGAAGTGATCTTGAACTGATATTGAATCATGTGAATTTTTAATTTCTGACGCTACTTCTTTCACAGTGTTAGGAGGTGTTGGAGGAGCAGGCATAGCAGGAGGTTCTGGAAAATCGGGAAATGGCTCTGCATTCTTACGCTGGGTTTCTGTCATTGAGTTGTAGAGCTCTTTTATTCGTTCTACATCGGGCATGTGAATGGTAAAATGGTCACCCTCGAGCATAGCATTATATTTTTTTGCTAAGGCATTATATTCATTGATTTCTTCTTTGGTAGCATCTAGCTGTGCGCATTCAGGAAAAGGTTGTGCACTTTGCTTTTGATTCTGCGACATCTTTCGATAAATCTGTTCGAGGGTTTTTAAATCATTAATTGGTATTGCCCTAATTTCTATTGGAATAGCATTATATTTTTTCGCCAATTTGTTGAAGTTAAATACCATTTCGGGCGTGGCCTTTTCTTGCAGTTTTAAAATTTGATTTTCTACTGTCGTACTTTTCTCTACTTGTATTATTTCCTTATTGCTAAACCCATAAAGCATTATTGCCAATAAGGGTAACAATAATAAACTTCGAATAAATACTGATTTTTTTGATGTTTTTGTTTTCATGATTGTAAATCGTTTTTTGATTGATGAATAATTGATGGCACTCGACAAAATTGATTGTTGTCTTCTATCGTTTTTGGATGACAAAAACGATAAAAGGGTGTTCTGATACGTAACAGTGTCGATTTTTGTATTAAGAACAGCTTGATCTGCTAAAAATTCGTGATTAAGCTTAATGGCTTTTTTATAGAAATAGAACATTGGATTAAACCAAAAAAGAACTTGAAGTATTTCAATAAAAAGCACATCTAAACTGTGTTTTTCGCGTGCATGCGTTTCTTCGTGTAGTAACACTTCCTTAGGAATTGTGTTTTCTTCGAACTTCTTTTTATTCAGAAATATGTATTTTAAAAAGGTATGTGGTGGTAGTTTTTCATGTAATAAAACATGAATAAAACTTGATTCTCGATAGTTCGGATTTCGTTGAATTCGTTTTAATATATGGGTTAGGTTTTTTAAGAATATTATACCGAAGAAAAGAACTCCCGCACTATATACTACCCAAAATATTGTGAAAAAGTCGACAGTTTCGGGTGTTTCTTTTAAAGGCGTATTACCATAAGAAATTGGCGAAACATTTAAATTCTCATAGTTTATTGGAGCAACTTCTATGTATTCTGTAAAAACAATAGCTGGCGCAATAAATGCAAAAAGTAATGCGCCCAATAAATAAAAACGCTTAAATACATGCATGTTTTCATTCTCCAAAAAGACCTTGTAGAATAGGAGTAATATAGCCAGGCATGCAGCCGATTTTAAGATATAGATAAGCATGACTATTTGTTTTTAATTTCGTTGTCTATCAACTTCTTTAAGTCTTCTAATTCTTTTTTCGAAAGATTAGTTTCTTGTGTAAAGAAGGAAGCAAATTGGGTAGGACTATCATCAAAGAAATTTTTAATAAGTCCGTTTACATGTTTCGAGAAGTAGGCTTTCTTTTTTACTAATGGGTAGTATTCTCTCGAACGTCCAAAGCTATTATAGGCTATGAAACCTTTATCGGTCATACGTTTTAGAAGTGTAGCAATAGTTGTGGTGGCTGGTTTTGGATCTGGATATACTTCAATTAAATCTTTCATAAAAGCTTTTTTCTGCTTCCATAAAATATTCATTAGTTCTTCTTCAGATTTAGATAATTGCATATGCTATGTTTTTGTACTGTAGGCAATGTTGTTCTACAAACATAGAATAAATATTCTAATTCTACAAATGTAGAATTAAAAAAATATGATTTTACTTTTAATATTATGGAATGGTAGGGTAATGTTTGCTTATTTACTGAAGTTCTTAGAGCTCGTTAAAATTGAGACTAAGGCAGTTAACAGACCAATGACTAATAAAAAATTACTATTGATCATTCCAAAGCCCCAATGAAGTATTTTAAATAAAGAGGCTAATACGATGTAAACCGTGGCTAAATCAGCTAGCATATAAGATAATTTTTCTGTACTTAAATTGGCTAGTAAATCGTTGTTTTCAGAATCCTCCCGATTGTCGGATACTATTTTTTTAATATAAAGTAATAGAAAGGCAATAAGGGATACTTTGGTAAGTGTGCTTAGAACATTGCTATAGGGAAGACTTAATACACTGAATAAATAATTACACAAAAACACTATAATTAGTATGTATCTAGAGTAATCTAGTGGTAAGCGCTGTTGTTTTTGAAAAAATTCAATGCCATGAAATAAGACCATTCCTATTGCTCCAAACAAAATCAAAGGCCAAGACGCATATTTTAAAAGAGCACCTAATACGGTAATAGAAATACTTAGCTTAAAAAATAAGGAGGTTTTTTGTTCTGAAATTATCATGGGAAGTAGGCTATTTACAGTCATTTAAGAACGAAAAAAAGTGAATAATAGTACGATCTGTCTAAATTTGATGCATAACAATCGATGTGATTCCTAATAAAGCCATAAGTTTATACCGTCAAAAATTTAATCAATGAGTTTATTAGAAGAATTACAGAATAGAAGCGGCAATGTTTGTGAGCTTTGTGCGGCCACAGAAAATTTAGATGTATATGAAGTGCAACCTAAATCTACCGGGGGTTTAGATGGTAGTCTTTTAGGGTGTAAAACATGTATTGGACAAATTGAATATGCCGATACTACCGATGCTAATCATTGGAGGTGTTTAAATGATAGTATGTGGAGTGAGCACGAGGCCGTAAAAGTTATTGCCTGGCGTATGCTTTCTCGATTAAAAGGAGAAGGTTGGCCAAAAGATTTGTTAGATATGCTTTACCTAGAAGATGAAACACTACTTTGGGCTAAGGCTACCGGTGAAGGTTTGGCTGAAAGCGAAAAGATTATTCACCGCGATGTAAACGGAGTGATTTTGGAGAACGGTGATAGTGTAGTTCTAGTTAAAGACCTAAAGGTTAAAGGAAGTAGTTTGGTTGCAAAACAGGGTACTGCTGTAAGAAGAATATCATTGGATCGTGAAAATGCCGAATTTATTGAAGGCAAAGTAGGACCAACTCAAATTGTGATTATTACGAAGTACGTTAAGAAGTTATAAGATAAATTAGGTGTATTAATTAAAGTGTAACCGCTAATTAAAACACCTAATTCTATTTATTGAGCTTTTGTCATTTCTGTATAGTACTTATAGAAATATGGTATTGTCTCAATTCCTTTTAAATAATTCCATACGCCAAAATGTTCATTGGGTGAGTGAATAACATCACTGTCTAGACCAAAGCCCATTAAAATTGTTTTGCTTTTTAATTCTTCTTCAAAAAGTGCAACAATAGGAATACTACCACCACCACGTTGCGGAAGTGGTTTTTTGTTAAATGTTTTTTCATATGCTTTTTCAGCCGCCGCATAACCAAGACTATCAATTGGTGTTACATAGCCCTGACCACCATGATGTGGCGTAACTTTTACACGCACTCCTTTTGGCGCAATAGAAAGAAAATGTTTTTTAAAAAGCTCGGTAATGGCTACCCAATCTTGGTTTGGTACCAGACGCATCGATATTTTTGCGAAGGCTTTACTAGGTAAAACTGTTTTAGCACCTTCACCAATATACCCTCCCCATATTCCATTGACATCTAAGGTTGGTCGAATAGAATTTCGCTCGTTAGTTGTATAGCCTTCTTCACCATAAACGGCATCGATATCTAAATCTTTTTTGTAGTCTTCTAATGAAAAAGGAGCTTCAGCCATTTTAGCGCGTTCGGCATCCGATAGATCTTGAACTTTATCGTAAAATCCTGGAATAGTAATTCTATTCTGATCATCTTGTAATGATGCAATCATTTTGGCTAGAATATTAATCGGGTTAGCAACAGCACCACCATAAACACCACTGTGTAAGTCTTTGTTGGGGCCTGTAACTTCAACTTCTACATAACTTAATCCACGAAGACCAGTACTAATACTAGGCACGTCGTTTGCAATCATACTAGTATCCGATATTAGAATAATATCGTTAGCTAATTTCTCACGATTTGCTGCAACAAAAAGTCCGAGGTTATCGCTACCTACTTCTTCTTCACCTTCAATCATGAATTTTACATTGCAAGGCAGGTTGTTGGACTTAATCATATATTCAAAAGCCTTAACATGCATGTACATTTGTCCTTTGTCATCGCAGGCACCTCGAGCAAAAATAGCACCATCTGGGTGTATTGCTGTTTTTTTAATAACAGGCTCAAATGGTGGTGAATCCCATAATTCTATAGGGTCTGGCGGTTGCACATCATAATGACCATAAACAAGTATTGTTGGTAAATTAGGGTCAATAATTTTTTCTGCGTAAACGATAGGGTATCCTGCAGTTTCGCAAATTTCAACAGTATCGCAACCCGCGACAACAAGACTATTTTTTACTTCTTCTGCTGTTCTAACTACATCTTTAGCATATGCTGGATCAGCGCTAATAGAGGGTATTTTTAAAAGTTCAATGAGTTCAGTTATAAAACGATCTTTGTTTTGACTGATATATGCTGATATATCTTGCATTTATTATGTTTTAAATTGGAATCAAAGTTACAAAAAAGAAGTTTTTTTACTTCTCTAATATTTAGTGAATAAGATTTTTACTATATATTTGCACTCCTTTTGCAGAATTGTTGCAAAAGAATGATTTTGAAATATGCAGGCGTGGTGGAATTGGTAGACACGCTAGACTTAGGATCTAGTGCCGCAAGGTGTGAGAGTTCGAGTCTCTCCGCCTGTACAAAGAGAAGCCTTTCAGGAAACTGAGAGGCTTTTTTATTGGATATAAGTAAAAGGTGGTTTTAGTACAGTTTTTATAAGACCTTATATCCGGCTGCTATATTGCTTGATCTTTATAGTTAGATTGATATCTTTTGTATTCTTAATTATTTCATGATGTTCGTAATGCAAGTGATGAGACTTGTTCTTATTTTGCATTTAAACGGAAATAATCAAAAGGTCCTAAAAGCTGTTTGATTGTAAATAGTGGTGTTGTTATTTTTGGCAATTAGTTGTGATTAACGAGAATGTATATAACCCCAACTAAAATTATAGAACCAAAGGTGTAAGTAATAAGCTTTCCTGTTACCTTCGAACCTTTAAAGAGACTAATGCCTAATTTTACCAGCATATTACTTAAAATTGCAGCGGTAATAACAGAGGCTCCTAACTTTAATTTCTCTGAGTCCAAAGAAAATTTGGCCATGCTTATTGTTATTGCATCGGTATCTGCAAGGCCAGAAATTAAAGCGGAATAATATAATCCACTTTCGCCAAAAAACTGATTGCTATAGAAAACTGCAAATAGAATTATAACATAAATAGCACCGAAGCCTATTGCGTTAAGTACATTAGGCGGATTTCCTAACTTAAGATTGGTGTCTGGTTTTTTGGTGTCTCTCTTAACCAATATAACCGATACCACAATGCATATTAAAGTTAGTATTGAGAATGGAATAGCTAAATACATCAATAGAGAACTATTAAAAATATATACCAAAAAGGCTAATCTTGGGAACATGATTGCCGAGGCAATAATTATACCGGCAGCATATTTTTCTGATAATTCAGGAGATTCTTGACTGCGCGAAGCATAACTCCAGGTAACAGCAGTGCTCGATATTAAGCCTCCAAGTATTGCTGTTAATAAAATACCTCTTTTAGAACCTATGTATTTAACTAAAAAGTAGCCTATAAAATTTAAAAATGATACGATAACGACTATAGATCCTATTTCAAATGGATTTAATAATTCATTAGCTCCGTAGTTTTTATTGGGTAAAAAAGGTAAAATTAACAGTGCTATAATAGAGAATTTGATGAAGGCAAAAAGCTCTTCAGAGGTTATATTACTGATAACAATTCTGAATCTGGTTTTTAAGGATAGTAGTGTAACTATAATAACTGAAGTGGCTACAGCATCTCTAAAATATTCTGCAGATACCATAACCCCTAAAACAAATGTGGCAATTAAGGCCAAGTTTGTAGTTAAACCTTTATCATATTCTTCTTGTTTTTGGGAAATATGATTGAATGCTAAAAACAGAATAAAAGAAGCGAAACCAATGATTAAAAACCAATCAGTAAATTTATCGGTTAGATTTTCTACTGTAAAACCAAGAATAGCAACAATAGGGAAAGTGCGAATACCAGCAAACCCTTGATCTTTTATTTTGTCATACTCTCTTTCTAAGCCTATAATCAATCCAATACCCATACTAATGAGTACACCTAAAATGTAACTATCCATAAATTGATATACACTTTCGAATTTTATCATATCACAATTTAAAATTGACTATTTCTAAATATGGATATAATAATGTAGAAACCCAAAATGGCAGATAGTGAAAATCCAATTGCACCCAATAGTGGAATGCCGTAAACCAATGGTGGCATTTGCGCCATAACTAAAATTGAAGAGCCTATTGAAAGGGCAGCAATAATAACTGCGAAAACTAATCGGTTAACTGATTTGCTAGTTGCTTTCTGAAATTCTTTAAGTCCTTTGTGTTCGTGTATTACCACCAGTTTGCCATCTTTTATTTTCTTTAAGATAGCATTAATATCATCTGGTAAAGTGTCTGCGAGGTCACTAATATCTTGTAGGCGACCAAGATTCTTTTTAAACAATCGCTTAAGGCCAAATCTCTTTCTTACAATTTTTGAAGTATATGGTTTGAGGTTTTCAGTAATGTTGAAATTGGGATCTAGTTTACGTCCAACACCTTCAATGATAATTAAGCCCCTAATCAACATATAAAGATAATGAGGTAAAATAATGTTATTCTCATACAGAACAGTTTTGAATTGAGTGAGAATAGTTCCGATTTTCACACTTTGAATGGCTGTGTCGCTAATGCCTGAAACAAGATCGTAAAGCTCTTGCTCTAATTTTTTATAATCTTGAATGTCAGTTTTAACTGCAATTTTTTCAAGCAGTTTTATCATTTTTTTGACATCTTTTCGAATAAAATAGAGCAAAAGATTGTTAAGCGATTCTTTATCATTAGGTAGAACGGTACCCATCATTCCAAAATCTAAAAAACAAATTTGACCCGTATGCGGCAACACAAGAATGTTTCCAGGATGAGGGTCCGCATGAAAGAAACCGTGTTCTAAAACTTGTTCTATATACAAATCAACACCAACCTTTGCTACAGCGGTTGGGTCGATATTTGCCGATATTAAAGTATTGATTTCAGACACTTTAATACCCTCCATATACTCCATGCAAATAATATTGTCTGTAGATAGCTGCCTGTAAACTAGTGGAACATGAATCATTTCATTACCCTCAAAATTTTTGGCAAACCTTTCTGTATTGTCCATCTCTCGTAAAAAATGGAGTTCTTCACGAATACTTTGTTCAAAAGAGGCTACAATGCGTATTGGTTGAAAGGCTTTAGCCTGACTGCTATATTTTTCTAAGTTGCTAGCAACCTGCTTCATAACAAGAAGGTCAGATTCTATAACTTCCTTAATATTGGGGCGTTGAATTTTGAGTACTACTTCATCTCCATTAATAAGTTGAGCTCTGTGTACTTGAGCTAAAGAAGCTGCTGCCAGCGGTTCTGGATTGATATTTATGAAGTAATCGGATAAATTAATTTTCAGTTCATCTTCTATAGTTTTCTGTACATTAAAATTCTTTAATTGCGGCACATGATCTTGTAATTTTTCCAGTTCTTTTATAAGTTCTGGGGGAAGCATATCTTCTCTATTACTAAAGATTTGCCCAAGCTTTACATAACTGGGTCCGAGTTCTTCAAGTACCATACGAATGCGCTCGTATGTGGAAAAAGAAAGATTTTTTTCTGTAGCTGGGTGTCCGTTCAAATAACTTTTCGGAATAGCCTTATGAATACCACTACTTACCAAAACGTCCTCAAAACCATATTTGGCGAGGACGTTAAATAAGCTAGCGTACCTTTTTAGTTCTTTTTGCTTGGGTATTTTAAATACAGACATGTTAAATATAATTCGTTACATATATTTTGATAGAAACCGAAAGAAGTCTTTTTTTAGCGCAGCATAAATTTCTCGTTGTGTTTCCATTTTATTGCGCAATTCTAAATGTTTTTTAACCAATGGTATATCAATTGATTCAGATCCATTTGATGAATGACCAGCAATATTTATTTCGTGTTCATCTATGGTTTCTTGTATGTTAGAAATAACATTACCATGCAAAATAAACTCATTTTGGTAGTGTTCAAGTTGCGCAAGCACATCTTTGTCTGTCCAGCGATTTACAAGTTCACCTAACCTATTGTTAAATGATTTTAATTCATCTTGCCAAAATGCAAGTTCTGAGTTCCATAATTCATGTTCAAAATGTAAATCGACGTTGTAAATTACTTCTTTATTCATGATAATAGTTTTATAAAATTCGTTGAATTAATAATATAAAAATATCTAAAATCACGCAGTAAAAATATGATTTTAGTCATATAAACCTTTAACTTAATTTAATCTTTAAGTCAGTTTGATAAAGTGTAGCGTGGGGTATTTTATGGTGCTAAAAAAGTAAATCTACACTAATTTTATTCGATTACTGGAAGCACCAATAGAGGAACTTCTGTTTTATAAACCATATTTTTTAGAACGGCTTCTTTTGTAAGAGTTTCAAAAAAACCATGTTTCGTTTTCAATAAAGCTACCATGCCGATGTTGCTATTTTCTTTTTCAAGTTTATATATTGTTGTGGCAATAGAACCTTGTGGTTCAACTTCAAAAAACTGGTGTCTTATATTTTTTAATGCTTTTCGTAAGAGCACTTTATTCGAACTCTGAATGTTGGTTAATGTTTCTTTAGTTTTAATGTGTGCTATATTTAATGTGGCATTGCTTAATTGCGTAATTCTTTTTAATGGTGCGAGTTCAAAATTATTGAAAGTATGTTTTAAGTCCGTTGCAAGAACGATTTCCAATAGTTCATTATTCACATATTTTGGGGGTATGGCGATTACCGGACAGGTGTGCATATATCTAATGATATCCATAGTGTTGCTGCCCAAGAATATTTCTTTAACCGCAGAAGTACCTTTCGTTCCCATTACTACGCAATCTATGTCATAATCGTTAATTGTTTTATTAAAAATACTAAGTAGTGTATCTGTCACCATAATAGTTTCAAAACGGTGTTCATGTTTGACATTTTTCGCCTGTAACGAAGTAACAATTTTATTTAAATCTTCTTCAGCAGTAATTTTAGTATAAGCCGATGATGGAGCAAATGTATATGCATGAAGTACGTAAAAAGTACAAGCTTCATTTTTAAAAAGGTGTACTGCATATTCTATGGCATTTGACGCATTTTCAGAAAAGTCGGTGGGTAGTAGAATGTTTTTCATGATAAAGAGATTTTATTTCTAGACTATAAAAAAACAGTAATAAGAAGTACAACAAGTACATTCTTTGTTCTTTACATTCTTCAAATATATTTTGCTCGATACTTAGAAAAAATGACATTGGTCATGCTGCAAAAGCGTACATGAAAAGCACAACTACAGATGCTTATGGATTATAATACTAAATGTTCTAATAGAGTTAATTTCATACTTTTTTAAACAAGATTATATCTTTTAGTGGTGTCGGTAGACTTTTTCCAAGGTTCTTCTTCCGGTAAGCATGTAATCGCCTACATAGTCCAATAAATGGCCTTTAGTATTCAGCAGAGCATAAAACTCAGAAGAGAAAAGTATATCTTCTTGTATCTCTTTACACAGTTGACATAAACGCGCTCCGGTATTTAGAACCGTACCGTGGTAGGCAATGTCCCTCTTGTAGTCTCCAACCTCAGCAACGGCAACAGTGCCAAAGCTAATACCTGTTTTAAATTTAGGCACCAAACCAAATTCCTTTTCAAATTCTGGAGCTGAATTGATTAAAGTATCTCTAAAATTAAGATAAAGATCTAAACATTTATTTGCCGCTTTGTCATCAGAAACTTGCCAAGTAAGAACTGCTTCATCACCTACATATTGATAAACCTCCGCATCATAATTATCAATATGATGGGTTAGTTTTGTAAAGCATTTTTGAATAAGCCTACTATATTTTAAATGACCAATCTCTTCCGCTATTGTGGTAGATTGGTTTAGATCTAGAAACATAAAAATTCGCTGTGCTTCTTTTGGTCTAAAATACGTACCCATTATAATATCATAAAGATTGGTAGACCCAAATTTTCGAGAAATCTGGGCATACAGGCTAAAGTGAAAACTAACAACAAAGAAATAGGCAATATAGAAACCGTTAAGTGATGCTCCTAAATAGGCATAATGTGAATTAACGGCAGCATTGCTACTCAACGGCATTATTTCAGTAATTACATAAGTCCCTATTAAATGAATGGCATATATAACCACAAATTGCAAAACAGCCTTAATCAATACCATTACCGCAAATGGGTAATCGCGAAGCATTGAGCTTAAGAAATACACTTCGCTAATGCTTATTAAAAAACAATAAAAAATGATAATTGGTAAAACAGTTTTAAACGTATATTCAAAATAAGGAAGCCAATCTCCACTTTGAAAAACCTTTATGTTCAATACTGCGTCAAATGCGATAATAGCAATAAACCACATTAAAGCCAGCGTCAATATTCTAAAAATCTGCTTTTTCTTCATATGAAGCTGTAAGACTTAACCAATGCGGTCATCTTATTACATTAATAAATTTATAAAATTCCTATTATAGAATATTACTCTTTTAAACTCTCTAATGAAGGTGCTACCAATTGATCTGTTCTGTACAAAAATGTAATCTCTTTGTTTTCAAAATTGGTATAGGCATTTATTAGGTTGGACTGTGCATTTTGTGCCATTGCCTGAGCATCTAACAAATCTGTAAGTCCGCTTAACCCGTTATCATAATTATCACGGTTTACCTTTAAATTTTCTTCTGCCAGTTGCTTGTTTTCTAACGCATAGGTTATTTGCTCATGAGCATTGACCAAATCGTACCAGCTTTGTGTTATTGCGACTTTTAACTGGTCAATACCGTCTTCTCTATTGTTTTTGGTAATCTCTTCCTGTATTTTTTCTTGCTTTACTCTTTGCTTACCACTACCCCACCAATCTGAAATAGGTATACTTAATGTGCCAAAAGCTAATCCAGTAAATTGACTGTTAATAGAATTATCAAAAGAACCAAATTCTAAAGCACTTACACCAATAGCAAAAGAGGGTAATAAATATGCCTTTGCCATTTTTGTTTGTAGGCTACTTGCAGAAATCGATTTTTCAAGAAGCTGGTAATTGCTGTTTCCATTTAAATCTAAATCTGGTTCGCTATACTTCAATTCTGGCGGCGCAATATTTTTAAAATCAGCGCTAGCTATCATATCTGAGGCATAAGCAACACCTACATACAGAGAAAAATCTAACAGTGCCAGTTTTCGCATATTCTCTAGCTTGCTCTTATTTAAAAGCAATTCGCTACGGTTTACTTTTACCTGCAACAATTGATTTTTTGCAATTAAACCAGCTTCCAATAAATCTTGTTGTTGCTTTAAAAGCTCATCTAAATAGGCTTCGTTCGTTTCTATAACTTTCTGTTGTTCTTGCAATTGCACCAATTGCCAGAACTTTTTTTCTGTCACTAACAAAACCGAATCTACCGCTTGCTCTGTTCTAATTGTTGAGGTTTCCATCTGTATATCTGCAAGCGCATTCGCGGTTCTAATTTTTCCTCCGGCATAAATAACCTCAGTTGCCATGGCACTGGCGCTATATAGATTATCTATTCCGTTAGGTAAGATTCCTTCAATAGGACTAATTAAGTCGTTCGGAGCATAAAGTCCTATGGCGCTTGCCTCAACATTAGGAAAATAATTGGCAACCATTTCACGCTTAAAAGCTTCAGACTTTTCAATGGTCAATAAACCATTCTTAATCGCATTGCTATGTTTAAGTGCGGCCTCTTGACTTTCTTCTAAAGTTATTTGTTGCGCAAAAGAGATATTCAATCCCAGAAGCATCATCCCGATTACGGACAACAACTGGAATTTATTTATGACTATATGATGTGATTTTATATATTTCATTACTACTATTCTTCTATTAAAATTCAGCATTAACGGGGTCTTTAATCGAATTCTCATCATCTTCTTTTCTAAAGAACAACCAATACAATACGGGCAATACGAAAAGGGTAAGCACCATGGAAAACATTAATCCGAATGCGATAACAGTTCCCAAAGGTCCCCAAAGACTAGAGCGACTTGCAATCATAGGTATTACCCCAACTGCAGCGGCAGAAGATGTCAAGAAAATAGGACGCATACGTCTTTCTGCAGCAAGAATAGCTGCTTTCTTCACACTATAATGGTGTAAGTGGCGAAGTTCATCGGCATAATCGATTAATATAATTCCGTTTCGTACTACAATTCCACATAAAGCCAAAAGACCTAAGAAAGACGTAAACCCGAACGGATACTGCATTAACAACAACCCAACAGCCGCACCAAAAATACTTAATGGCATAGTAATGAAACTTAACACGGCATGCATGAAACTCTTAAAGTGCCATAATAAGATTAAGAAAATAAGGGCTACGCTTAGCATTAAAGAAAGCCCCATTGGTTTGTTGTTCTCCTCTTGAAGTTCAAATTCTCCTCCATACTCAATTCGTATATTCTCTGGAAACTGAATGTTTTCAATTTTAGGAATGATTTCGGCAAGTACTTCATTAGCAACTGCATCTTTGGTAATATCTACACGTACGGTTAGACAACGTAATCCATTTCTGTTCACAATCGTTTCTTGTGACCATTCTGATGCAATATTGGCTACTTGACGTAACGGAATTACAGCACCTTTCTGCGGAGAGATAATTGATAATTGCTGAAGGTCAGATACATTTTGATGGTTTTGGTTCTCACTCAAAATTTTCACATCAATAGCATAATCTTTATCCCATATCTCGGTAGCTTTTAAACCTGTAGTATTAACCGCTACGGCATTTGCAATAGCTCTATTGTTTAAACCTAAACGAGCAGCTTCATTAAACTTAATGTCCATGGTTACTGCCTCTTTCATATCACCGTAATCGGTTCTACTCCAAATAGTTTTTGGTGTAGCGCGGGCAAAATTGATAATGGAATCTCCGTATTTCTTTAATTCATCAACATTGGTACCGTATAAGCGAACCTCTATGGGCGCTTTAACACCAGCCATGTCTAATTGCTTCATTCTAAGGTATGCCTGCGGATACATATCTGCATACTTCTCATCATACTCTTTCAAAACCTCAACGGTGGTATCATCATCAATAGTTGTTACTAAAATCTGAGCATAATTTTTAGCAGGAAGATTTGGTGCATATAACGTATGAAAACGTGGCGAGCTTGTACCAATAAAGCTAGTATAGTTTTCTATGCGCTCATCAACACTCAAGATCTTTTCAAACTCAGTAACAATTTTCGCTGTTTCTTTTAAGCTATTGCCCGGAGCTACACTTATTTCTATGGCGAACTGATTACGTTCTACCTTCGGAAACAACTGCTGACTAACACCGCTAAACAACAATACGCCAATAACTATCGCAGCAACACCAGAAAATATGGTAATCTTATAATGAGCCATGGCTTTGTTCACCGACTTATTAAAGAACGTTTGCAAGCGATCCAACATCGATTTTTTTCCATCCTTGTTTTTATTCGCAGGATCGTCATGAAGACCCTTTTTTATAAATATGGAATTGATCATCGGAACAATAAGAATCGATATCAATAATGATAAAGTCAATGCTATGATAATTACATATGGGAATGCACTAATAAAATCTGATGCTACACCTTCCATAAAGAACAACAACGGATAAAAAGTAGCGGAAATAGCCAAGGTAGCCGTAAATACAGATGGGAACAGTTCTTTGGCACTACTTACTGCTGCCTCAGGTATAGACATACCTTCATCTAACTTCTCTACATAGTTATCTATAATTACAATAGGATCATCTACCACAATACCCAATACTACAATTAAAGCAGCCAAGGTTACTGTGTTCAATTCTATACCCAAAAAGAACATAACACATAAAGTAGAAGCAATTGTAATTGGTATCGTTGCGGCGGCTACAGACGCTACCCTAAATGGCAACAATAGCAACGTAACCAGAATAACCCCAATTAGGGCAAAGCCGAATTCTTTCATGAAGTGACTTATGGAATGGTCTACTACTTCTGGCTGATTTGCAATTTTGGTGATTTTAATATCAGCAGGCATTTCGCTAATGATCTTATCCAAACGTTCATCTATCTCATCACCAAACTGAACAATATTTCCCTTTTTAGCCATTTCTAGGGTAATGATCATACCCTTGGTACCATTAATGGTCAAATAAGAGTCTGGATCATCATATTCACGAACTACACGGGCAACATCTCTAACTCTAATAATGTTACCGTTTGTATCTGTTTTAATTACTTGACGAGCGATATCAGCTTCAGACTTTAAAGTAGTTTCAAGATATATAGGTCTTTCCTTCTTGTCGCTTTCCAAGGTTCCAGAACCAACTACAGCACCTTGGTTTTGTAAGCTCATGGTAATAGCCTGTGGCGTTATACCATAACTAGCCAATTTATCTTGATTTACATATACGGCAATCTGCTCTGTAAGTCCGCCAGAGTGCGATATTTTAGCCAAATTATCTATCTGTCTAAACGCGTCTTCAATATCTTCTACATGACGCTGAATGTCTTTATAGGGTCTTGTTGCCGACTCTACACCTAACACTAAAGCAGCAGTACTGCCAAAATCACTATTTACCATTACCCCTTGTACATCGCGAGGTAAACTTAACTGCTGAAAGATTAAGATTTCAGCTTTTAATTTGTTCCAGAACTGCTCTGTTGCATCATGGCTAATCTTATCAGATACCTCTACATAGATGAACATGAGTCCATCTTTTGAATACGAGTAGGTTTTTGTTTTATCTACTTCGTTATAACCAAATAGAAACTCCTCTACTTTTGAGGTCAATTCATGAGCCACCTTTTCAGAAGAAGCCCCTGGGTACGACCCAATAATTAAGCCTTGACGTATGGTAAAGTCTGGGAATTCGTTTCTGGGCATATTCAAAAGCCCATAAATACCCATCAAAACTAACGACATTACAAGTACAAAAGGAAAGGTAGCATGTTTAAATGCCCAATTTATGATTCCGCTTTTTTTGTTCTTCATCTACTGTGCTATTTGGAATCATTAATTACTTCAACCGCTGTACTCTGCGTAAGCTTATGGTAGCCAGAAACAATGAGTTGGTCTCCTTTACTCAATCCTTTTGTAATAGCAATACCATTATCAAAAAGCTGCCCTATATCTACATAGCGTCTTTCGGCATTGGTACCATTAACGATGTACACAAAATGTTTTCCATCTTCCATAACGGCAACACTTTCTGAAGGAATAATGATAGTTTGGACGTCATTGGTAGTGCCAACAACAGTCTGTTTAAAGTTTACAACACAAGTCATTCCCGGCTTTATTTTCTTATCCGAATTACCCAGTTTCACATATGCAGTGTACACTGGTGATCCCTGATTAGATTGAATTGAAACCTCATCAACAGTACCAGAAATATTCATATCTCTTAAGGCAGGAATATTTACCGTTGCAGTATCGCCTTTAGTAATATTATTGATTTCACTATCTGGAATAGGAAGTGCAGCTTTTACTGTATTGATATTTACCAACTCAACTACAGGCTGACCCGGTTGTGCTAAATCGCCAGCATCCATCATCTTGTTACTGATGTAACCATCCATTGGCGCATAAATCTTGGCATGACGTACATTCTGGTAGGTCATTTTTGCCGCTGCCTGAGCTTGCTCATATTGCGAACGTGCTTCTAACATTCTAATTTCAGCAATACTTCCCTTTTGAAACACCTTGTTAATACGTTCAAAGTTTTCTTTAGCCAAACGTTCTTGCGCCAATTGCTGTTCATATTGACTAGAGTAAACAGTGCCGTCTATTTGAGCGATCAATTGATTTTTCTTTACAAAATCTCCTATTTGTACAGGGATATTCAAAACCGTTCCCGAAACCTGAAAACTGGCATTGATAGATACATCAGATTCTATAGTACCGTTGTACTCTATATTTGCATCAGAATTAGTGGTACTGCTACCAACATTCATAACGCGTACCTTAATTACTTTTGGGGCGGTAGTCTTCTCACCACCACCACAGCTAACGGCAACAAGAAATAGCAAAACAACAGAAACACTTTTTAGTGTAAACCACAGGTGTTTATCTTTCATAATTGATTTAGATTTAAGTATCATATTTAGGTTGTTCAATTTTAAGAGTGCAAAACTAAGTCAGTAGGGAAGCTTAATAATGGTATGAATCTGTTTAATTATGGTATAATTTGAACATTTTACTTATATATGATGATATTTATTCAAAAAAATAGTATTTTTAATAAAAATATACCATAAATATATGGAAAACATACCACTTTTTGGATTACCTGAGCTTCATAAAGAAACTGGGATTAAGGAAGGACAAGGTCATCCTGGATTTTCAATTTTTAAAGCAGAAAATGTCTCTGATTATATGAAAAGCGGAAACCCATTTAGGAATCTGGATTATGGCATTTGTTTTTTTACAGAGGGTGATGGCGAAATAAGCGTTGATTTTAACACCTACAAGCCTAGTGGGAATGCTGTTTATTTTCTAAGTCCTGGGCAAGTTGTTTCTGCGAAGGGTGATTTTGAAAAAGGTTTTGGTATTGTTTTTCAGAAGGATTTTATGTTAAAACTAGGTGCGCAGCAATGGATACAGTCATTGCCTGTTTTTCACCGGTTTCATAGTATACCAATGGTCGATATTTTGGAAAAAGATAAGCCTTTATTATACGGATTATTAAACGAAATGGATAACGAATATCATAGCGATGCTATTTTAAAATATGATGCTTTAGAGGCGTATTTAACTATTATGTTAGTTAAGCTATCTAGGCTTTATGAAAAATCCAAAGGAGAGAAAATTAGTGTGGATGCTCAGCATATACAAAATTTAGAGTCTTTAATTAACAAGCAGTATAAAAATAATAGAAGTGTTGTTGAGTATGCATCACAACTTTATATGACACCACAACACCTAAATCGTATTACAAAAAAGGCTATTGGCAAAAGTGTTAGTGAGCTTATTCATGAAAAGCTTATTATTGAAATAAAACGGTATTTAGTATATACTGATATGAGTAGTGAAGAAATAGCTCACTTCTTTAATTTCTATGACAATTCCTATTTTACAAAAACCTTTAAAAAAGCAGTTGGCATAACTCCTAAGGTTTTTAGAAAGAAACAGAAAATAGAACTTCAGCCAAAAGCTGTTAGATTATAAAATCTTTAGTTTATAATTATCACAAAGCAAAATTGACATATAAGCCATAGCGCTTGTTTGCATTTACATTGCCACCAAATAAATCTTGAGAAATTGGTATGGCAGCATTTGCACCTAAAATGAATTTGCCTATTGCATATTCGGCTCCAAAAGTTCCATTTAAAATGCGACCGTCGGTATCTATTTGAGCTTCACCATATTGTTCTATTTCTTCATAAATATCCCCTGAAAAACCAATAAATGGCATTAGCGCTGAGCGCGTAAACGGTATTCTAAAATAGGCATTACCCGAATAGTTAAACTGATTTCCATAACGGTAATCATTTTTATTTTCACCTTTTAGGTAATATGTAAAAATTGAACTAAAGCCTATTTTTTCTCCACCATAATTATAACCTAATGAGAAAATACCATCGAGACTTCCAGTGCCTACTTGGAATCCGGGATTAACGCGATCTGTTAGTCTTTCTTCAAATTCGCCAGTAGGTAATTTTGCGCCTATTCCAATTTGTATGGAGTGCTTAGAGAGTGGTTTTGTAACGGGGTATGGTATAGAGTCGTTGGTTTCCTTCTTATAAAATTGCCATTTAAACCACCCGACAACACTAGCATCGCCTATTCCATTTAAGGCTTCGTCTGCAGCTCCACTATCAAATGTTCTATTTAAATCTTGAAATGGTAAGCTTGCAGTAGCATAAAATTTTTGAGATAATGGTATTTGTGCCCAAAGCTGATAGGTGTTCAAATATTCATGACTACTTGGTGAGTTTGTGAAAATTCCATCTCTCGAATCAAAACTTTGGTGCGTGTATCGTAATCCAATAAAATTGGAATTAGAAAGTGTGCCAAATCCAGAACTCCCGCTGCTTGTTGCGCATCCGCATAAATCGCAAAATGGTTTTAATTCAATCATTTCGTGATTGTGATTGCAGGGTGTTGGTTCAGTTGCAACACAAGTATAGCTTACTGCTAAAAGTATAAATATGCTTATTGAGGTTTTAATATTCTGCAAATCGTGTATCGTTTAAAAATTCGTCGTCGGTAAATGTTTTTAAAAATGCAATAAGCTGTACTTTTTCATTTTCGGAAAGAGAAATACCAAAACTTCCGTCAGCTCTTAATAAACTTTCATCAATATTGCCATTGTCTACCATACCACTGTCATAAAAATTTAAAACTGCTTCTAAAGTGGCAAACCTGCCATCATGCATATACGGAAAGGTTCTTTCGATATTACGTAAACTAGGCACCTTAAATTTATATAAATCATCAGGATTCTCAAGTACATTGAACCGACCTTTATCTTCTAATTTTGGATTTATAGGTAAACCAGTATTTCGGTAACTTTGGTCCGTAAATAAATCTGTTGCATGACAAGAAATGCATTTTTCTTGAAAAACACTTTGCCCTAAAAGTTCATTTTCTGTAAATGTAACACCTTCTTCGTTTCGTACATATTTATCATATTTTGAATTCGAAGAGACCATCATCAACATAAATTGTGATAATGCTTTAAGAATATTTTCGCTATTAATATTGCCGTCTTCAAAAGCCAATGGAAATTGAGATAGATAGTAAGGATCTTCTTTTAGTTTGACTACGATATTAGAAAGCGTTTCATCCATTTCTAATTCGCTAGTTATTGGAATAATGGGCTGTAAATCTAAATGAGAAGCAGCACCATCCCACATAAAATCGGAAAAATAAGCTAGATTCTGAATTGGTGGTGAATTTCGAAATCCGATGCCACCATTAACACCATGGCTTAACGTATGACCATGATGTGTAAAGGCAAAAGCTTGTTCGTGGCAAAAAGCACAGGGAATTGCATTGTTGGATGAAAGTTTTCCTTCATAAAATAATTTTTTACCTAAATCGAAACCTGCTTGTGTAACCGGATTATTTTCTAGGGCATATTTTACTTCCGGAAAATTATCGGGTTGCTCAACTTGTAAATATATTGGCGTATAACTTATTTCTGGAGTGTCAGTATCACAACTCCATAAAAAAATCATACAGCTAATAGCTAAATAGATTTTATTATCCATAGTATAAATGATATAAAATGCCGCAGTGTTTTATACTACGGCACTTAATTTATAAACTATTCGTTGTGTACATGATGTACCATAAACATTCCTTGGATGTTATTGGCAATTACTGGAGTGGTAGCTTCATCGGTATGTACTTGGCTGTAACCATCAGATAATACAACTGAAGTTTGACCATCAAAAACTTTTGCAATATCAGCTTTGATGTGCACTTCTGGCGTTGAAGTTTCTCGTATTAGAATAGTGTTAGGCATATCTAGGTTTACCTCGCGGTAGTTATCTAAACTCGTGCCTACACTACCCATGTGAATGTTTAGTGCTTCGTCGGTTACTGTGCCGTCAGAGTATACACCGTCTAATCGAATAAAACGGAATCCAGTTGCCCATGACCATAACATTTCTTTTTCTTGAGCCACAGCCATTAAATCTCCTTGGCCGTCTGCACCTTTTGCATATCGTTCTTGGTCAATACCAACACCAAATGAAATTTTAGTATAATCGGCAGCAGGTACATCGGTTAAAGTAACCCATATTTCGCCTGCATTATTAGCATCAGCCTCATCAATGATGAAAGCATTTTGGTCTACTGGGTACATAAAAGTGGTTCCATCGGCTTCAGTTAATTCAATATTACTTACTAAATATTTTAGTGATGTAACTTTATAAAATTCACTTGATGATTTGTCGTAAGAAACATCAAAGATGAAATCTTGGTCACCAACACCATTATCGAATTTTATAACTACATCACCAGTTTGCCCGTCTAAAGATTCAACAGTATTGTCATCATTTGAGCAAGAAAGAATTGCGCCACAAAATAATAGGCATGCAAGAATATTTATGATTTTCATTTTAAAGTATTTTATATATAGATGCAATGAAGCACTACGCCTCTATTCATCTGTAATGATTGTTTTAAATTTTAAAAGTATTTGGATGATATTCAGCTAGATGCTGATAATTTGAAGAAGTTAAGCGTGGATAGGAGGTCTATCACTTTTTGTGAGTAGAAGTAATTTGTAATTGTTCGTGTAAATAACAGCTTCAACCGTTTCAGGAGATTCAATAGAATTAAAAACTATTTCAGGATATGAAACAAAGAATACCGGTGTAATATTTGCTTCACTAAAGATTGCTTTTTCTTTAGATTCTTTTTTTTGTGTTTCCTTTTTAAGCATAGTGGCAAGGTAGCATTTGCCATTACATTCTAATTTAGGCTTCTCTTTGTTAATACAAAGCACTTCTTTTATATAATCATTGTTTGCACAATAATCAACCCAAACAGAAAGCACCATAGCCGGCTGGGCATGAAAACTTATAAGTAGCAATATGGCGATAAATCGATGCAAAAGAAATAATTTTCGCGAAGTTATTATTTTTTCGAATAAAAAGTATGATAAATATCATTAACAAAAAATTATCACGTTTATTTGTAGTAGAAAAGTAATTCGCTATAAATTAGCGCTTCATATGTTAAAGTTGCAGAAGCATTTTATGCTGCTAACAATCTTTTTGTTAGTAATTGGTTTTCAACCCGCTAAAGGTTATGCGGCTGTTGATTCTACCACGGCGAATACTGAATTGTCATCTTCTGATACAAGCGTATCAACGCTATATTTTAAAACAGAGGCAAAAGTACACAACACAAGGTCATTAGAGCTGTTGGCAGAGATGGCTGAGTTCGATAAAGAGGAAGAGGAAACTGCTATTGATGCCGATGCAAATGGAGCTATTTCTCATGCCTATTTTACTTCTTTTTTAAGTTTTTCACTTTTAGATTTATATACTTCAGAAAAACAATTTGATACTCCTAAAAACAAAGTATCAAACCAACTATATCTTCAATTTCAGGTTTTTAGATTGTGATTTTATTGCGATAGGGTTCTATATTTTTATAGATACCTGCATTTAAACTTTAGAGTTCTATAAGATTGAAATTCATTCTTTCTTGTGCTCAATTTTAATTATCCCAATACATTTAAATTACAATCCAAATGAAGCCAATATTATTATTCTTGGTTGCAAACTTGTTATTTGTTAGTTGCAATCACCATAAAAAAGAGGAACATAAATCAATAAAGCATTTAGTTTCTAGTCCCATTAAATTAGATACAGTAATTACTAAAGATTATGTCTGTCAAATACATTCAATTCGGCATATAGAAGTACGTGCCTTAGAAAAGGGATATTTGAAAAAAATATCTGTTGATGAAGGTCAACTGGTGAAAAAAGGTCAGCCTATGTTTCAAATTATGCCTAACGTGTATCAGGCAGAGTTATCTAAAGCGGAGGCCGAAGCTAATGTTGCAGAAATTGAGTACAAAAACACAAAGTTATTAGCAGATAGTGATGTTGTATCACAGAATGAATTGGCAATGTCTAAGGCAGAATATGCAAAAGCACAAGCTGAAGTTACAATGGCTAAAACACACCTAGGTTTTACCAATATATCGGCACCTTTCGACGGTTTAATGAATCATCTTCATGTTAGAGAAGGAAGTCTTTTAGATGAGGGTGAAATGCTAACTAGTTTATCAGATAATAGTAAAATGTGGGTGTACTTTAATGTCCCAGAATCTGAGTATCTAGATTATATTACGAGTACTGCTAAAGATAGTAAAGAATCGGTAAAGCTATTAATGGCAAATAATAAGCTGTTTAATCAGATTGGCATTGTAGAGACCATCGAAGGAGAGTTTAATAACGAGACTGGTAATATTGCTTTTAGAGCTACGTTTCCAAATCCGGATCGTATTTTACGTCATGGCGAGACAGGGAGTGTAATACTTACGGTTCCATTAAAAAATGCATTACTTATTCCACAAAAAGCCACTTTCGAGGTATTAGATAAAAAGTTTGTTTTTGTAGTTGATGACGAAAATAATGTACAGCAAAAAGAAATTACAATAAGCGCAGAGTTGCCACATCTCTTTGCAGTAGAATCAGGTCTTGCTGAGAATGATAAAATATTATTGGAAGGTATCAGAATGGTCAAGAGCGGAGAGCACATTGATTATAAGTTTGAAAAACCACAGTCGGTTTTGTCACATTTAGCGCTTTACGCAGAGTAATTCAAACCTTCAAACTTCAACAAGATGTTTAAAAAATTCATTAAAAGGCCAGTATTGGCTATAGTTATTTCTGTGGTTCTCATTTTCGTCGGATTGTTGGCCATAAAACAGTTGCCGATATCACAATTTCCTCAAATAGCGCCAACTACGGTAAATATTTTTATTGCTTATCCTGGTGCTAGTTCAGACGTGTTAGTGAAATCGACACTAATTCCCCTTGAAACTTCAATAAATGGAGTACAAGGTATGCGGTATATTGCCTCAGATGCAACAAGTGCAGGTGAAGGCACATTGCGTATTATATTTGAACCAGGTACGGATCCAAACCAAGCCGTAGTACGTGTAAAAACTAGGGTGGATCAAGTGATGCCGCTACTCCCTGAATTAGTACAGCGCGAAGGTGTAATTATAACACCCGTTCAGCCGAGTATGTTAATGTACGTGAACTTGTTTAGCGAGGATAAGAGTAATGATGAGAAATTCCTTTACAATTATGCATACACTAAGATAATACCAGAAATTCAGCGAATAGATGGTATAGCTAGTGCTCAAATTCTAGGTAGTAGAAAATATGCAATGCGCGTTTGGTTAAAACCAGATCGTATGCGCGCATATAATGTCTCAGCCGAAGAAATACTTGAGGCTATGGAAGATCAAAGTATTTTGGCTCGACCAGGCCGATTAGGGCGAAGTTCTGGTAAACAAGCACAATCTCTTGAATATGTGTTGGTATACCAAGATAGATATAATGAGCCGCAACAATATAAAGACATAATTATAAAAGCTAATGAAGAAGGTGAGATATTAACCTTAGGTGATTTAGCCGATGTTGAACTCGGTAGTGAGTTTTTCGATATATATTCCAATCTCGATGGTAATCCGTCTGCTTCAATAGTTTTAAAACAAACATTTGGTAGTAATGGTAGTGATGTTATTGATTTAGTAAAAGCTAAGTTAGATGAGCTAGAAGCGGATTTGCCTCCCGGAATTGATTATAAGATTAGTTATGATGTGTCTACATTTTTAGATGCCTCTATAGAGCAAGTTGTGCATACACTTAGAGATGCATTTATACTGGTGGCGATAGTAGTTTTTCTCTTTTTGGGAGATTGGCGTTCAACACTAATACCGATAATAGCAGTACCTGTATCGCTTATAGGTGCCTTTTTTGTAATGCAACTGTTTGGACTATCCATAAACTTGATTACACTATTCGCATTAGTGCTTGCTATTGGTATTGTGGTTGATAATGCGATTGTGGTGGTGGAGGCCGTCCATGTTAAAATGGAAGAAGAAAATCTCACACCCTATAATGCCTCGGCTGAGGTTTTAAAGGAAATTGGGGGTGCAATTATTGCCATCACATTAGTTATGGTTTCGGTGTTTATTCCTATTTCGTTCATGACGGGTCCTGTAGGTGTTTTTTATAGGCAATTTAGTATTACCATGGCAGGGTCTATTGTGATTTCTGCAATTGTGGCATTAACATTAACACCGGTGCTTTGCGCAATGTTGTTAAAAAACAATCATGGTAAGGAAAGAAGAAAGACACCTATCAATCGATTTATAGATTGGTTTAACAATGGATTCGAAAAAATCACAGGACGGTATATTAAAATACTCGATAAAATAGTAACCCGAAGAATAATTACTTTCGGTATGTTAATCGCATTCTGTGCTGGTATTTTCTTAACCAATCAGGTTTTACCAGCCGGTTTTATTCCAAATGAAGATCAAGGAATGATCTACGCGATAATTCAAACACCACCTGGTGCTACACTCGAACGAACAAATGAAGTAGCAAAAAAACTATTGAAAATATGTGAGGAGACCGAAGGTATTGAATCAGTTTCTTCATTGGCTGGATATGAAATAATGACTGAGGGTAGAGGGTCCAATGCTGGTACTTGTTTAATTAATCTAAAACCTTGGTCTGAAAGAAATAATTCGGTTCATGAAATAATGGAGGAGTTAGAAGAAGAGACCAAAGACCTCGGGGCAATCATAGAATATTTTGAACCGCCAGCTGTACCAGGTTTTGGTTCTTCGGGTGGATTTGCAATGCGTATGCTTGATAAAACAAATGGTACGGATTATCAAGAGTTTGAACGCATTAATAATGATTTCATGGCAGCCTTAAATGAGCGCGAAGAATTATCAGGCTTGTTTACATTTTTTGCCGCCAATTATCCGCAGTATAAATTAAAAATAAACAATAAGGCTGCTATGCAAAAAGGGGTGACCATAGGTAAGGCCATGGAGAATTTAAATATCCTAATTGGTAGTACGTATGAACAAGGTTTCATTCGTTTTGGCAGATTTTTCAAAGTATATACCCAGGCGGCACCCGAGTATAGAGGTATGCCTTCAGATTTAGCAAAATTGTTTGTTAAAAATGAAGAAGGCGAAATGGTACCATATTCAGCCTTTATGACAATGGAAAAATCATTAGGTCCTAATGAGATTACGAGGTATAATTTGTACAATTCTGCAGCAATAAGAGGGCTACCTGCGCCAGGATTTACTAGTGGAGATGCTATTAAAGCTATTCAGGAAGTAGCAGCTGAAAACTTACCTCGAGGATATGATATAGCATGGGAAGGTCTTTCTTATGATGAATCTAGAAGAGGTAATGAATCCATTTATATTTTTATTATAGTATTAATTTTTGTGTATCTGGTATTGGCTGCTCAATATGAAAGTTTTTTACTCCCATTAGCAGTTATACTTTCATTACCAGCAGGAGTATTTGGCTCATTTTTACTGCTAAAGTTAATGGGACTTTCAAATGATGTTTATGCTCAAATAGGAGTGATAATGCTGGTTGGTTTATTAGGTAAAAATGCAGTACTAATTGTCGAGTTTGCAGTGCAAAAAAGACGTGAAGGCGCTAGTATTAAAGAAGCGGCTATTGAGGGTTCTCGAATGCGTTTTAGGCCTATTTTAATGACTTCATTTGCTTTTATAGCTGGTTTAATTCCTTTAGTTCTCGCATCTGGTGCAGGTGCAATTAGTAATAGAACTATTGGGGGCTCAGCCATGGGTGGCATGTTTTTAGGTACAATTTTAGGTGTTGTAGCAATACCTGGTCTTTATTATCTATTTGCCAAGTTAGCAGATGGTCGTGGCTTAATTAAAAATGAAACTGCGGAGCCAGTCTCTGAAGAAATCGTTCGTTCCTACGCAGAACAAAATGCGATGAAGAAAGAGGTGAGTGTGCTTAGAGAGCGTCTTCAAAAATTAATGTCAAGAAGCAAGAAAAATAAAAAAGAATAAAATGTTCAGAAATAATAAGAAATACATCGTATGTAGTCTTCTGGTGGTTATTATGCATTCTTGTGTACCTACAAGGGAAGTTAGAGATGCTGAAGTAATAATGCCCGAAAGCTATAGTAATCAAATAACAGATACGCTCACAAGTGCAACGGTTAAATGGACAGATTTCTTTTCTGATCCAGAACTGAAAGATTTAATCGATATCGCTTTGGTTAAAAACCAAGAGTTGAATATTGTTCTACAACAGATAGCAATGGTGAAAAATGAAATTCGAGTACGGAAAGGAGAGTATTTGCCTTTTGTGAATTTTAAAGCTGGAGCCGAAGTAGAAAAGGTAGGGGAGTATACTCGAAATGGAGCAGTTGAAGAGGGGTTAGATTTGGATGAAGAGGCATTTCCTGATCCTTTAACTAATTATTCAACGGGCTTATTTGCTTCCTGGGAACTCGATGTTTGGAAAAAACTTCGAAATTCTAAGAAAGCGGCAGTTATGGAATATCTCGCTACGCAAGAAGGCAAAAATTTTATGGTAACTAATTTGGTGTCAGAAATTGCAGATGCATATTACGAGCTTATTGCACTAGATAACCAGTTGGCAATTATAGAAGAAAATCTTGACATCCAGAAAAATGCTTTGAGAATTGTAAAACTTCAAAAACAGGCAGCTCGTGCCACCGAATTAGCCGTAAAAAGGTTTGAAGCTGAGGTTTATAAGAATAGGAGTGAGCGTTATGAGATAAAGCAAGAGATTGTAGAAACCGAAAACAAGATTAATTTCTTAATAGGTAGACAACCAGTCTCAATAAATCGTAATGCTAATGCTTTTATTGAGAAGGAAGTAGATACAGTATTCTCGGGTATTCCTGCTCAGCTATTACAGTACAGGCCAGATATAAAGCAGGTTGAGTATGACTTAGCAGCAGCTAAATTAGATGTTAAAGTGGCCCGAGCAAATTTTTATCCTTCATTTGGAATTAATGCTGGTGTAGGTTTAGAAGCTTTTAAGCCAAAATTTTTGACTGAAACTCCAGAATCTTTGTTGTATAGTTTAGCGGGTGATGTGGCAGGTCCTCTAATAAATAGAAATGCTATTAAAGCTGAATATAATAGTGCGAATGATAGGCAGTTACAAGTCGTTTATGAATATGAAAAGACAATACTGAATGCGTATATAGAGGTAGCTAATGAACTGTCAAATGTTCAAAATCTTAAATTGAATTATGATTTAAAAATTGAACAAGTAGATGCACTTAATGCGTCTATAGAAATTTCAAACAAGCTTTTTCAGTCTGCTCGGGCAGATTATATGGAAGTTTTATTAACGCAACGAGATGCTCTTGAGGCAAAAATAGAATTGGTAGAGACTAAAAAGAATCAATTAATTGCTAGAGTAGGAGTTTATCGTGCCTTAGGTGGTGGTTGGAATTAATTAATTGGCGAAAGTTGATTTATGTTTTGAAATGGGTTCATCCGAAAGGTGAACCCATTTCAATTTTATACAAGAGGTGAGGAGTTTATATTTTAATATAAATAACTTTATTTCTAAAATAGTGATGATTGTACATCTTTAAGTGTATTAATACTATTGTCTAATTACTAAAAATTACATCCGATAAAATGCAAGAATATCGACGAAATGCATAAGTCATTAAAAATCAATAAAATAACTCGATGAATGGTGTTATTTTTTGTGATAAAAATGAAGCTATAAAAGTGATGCCTCCGTAAGAATATAATTACCAAAATATCAAATAATCAGTGTTTTGTTGCCAAAATTACGAATTTGGTAATTTGGGTGTTTTTGACAGTTAATGTGCTTTAAGGTATGTGCAATATTACGACTTAAGCATTGTTATACTGAAGTAGAAATTAACCTAAAGTGTTATGAACAAAAGAAATATACTATTAAGTTTTGCATTTATTGGATTGTTAATCCAAGGTGCTTTCGCGAATAATATCGAAAAAGAAATTGAAGATTTTGACATTGATTCAGTTCAATATATAGAAGATGAGGAAGTAATTGTATTAGGTTTTGATACTGCCGATTATCTTCCTGAGAATTTTGACCCATATGCATACTACTATAACCTTAATTGGATTGAATATGTAGAGGATGCAGATTTAGAAAATTTAGAGGTTAAAAATAATCTACCTCAAAATTTCGATGCATATGCCAATCCTAAGGGAATAGAAGGAATCAATTATATTAATATAAATGATGATATCGTATTAGACATCAATACTAAAAACAATTTACCGAAAGGTTTTAATGCTTTCAAATAAATAAAGCGAACAATATTAAATTATAGTAGCCTCGACTTTTAGTCGGGGCTTTTTTTGTTTAGAAGAAAAACGGAACTACAAATTGAAACATTAAAATTAGTAAACCGATGGCAATAAAGTTTAAGACAACACCAACACGAGCCATTTCGTTTACTTTAATATAACCACTAGCAAATACTATTGCGTTTGGTGGTGTTGCCATTGGCAGCATAAACGCACAACTACTAGCCATGGTTACGGGTATTAATAAATATAATATCGGAATTTCTAAACCAATCGCTATACCTGCAACAACTGGTGCTAATACCGCAGTAAGTGCCACATTACTCATTAGTTCGGTCATAAAAAGCATTAAGGTGATTAGTAAAATGGCTGTGAATAGTACACTTATATTACTTGTTGCAATGGCACTAGATACTAGATCAACAATGCCGCTTACAGACATTCCTTTAGCAAGTGCTAAACCACCTCCGAAAAGTATAAGAATACCCCATGCAAGCTTTTGGGTATCTTTCCAATGAATAATAAAATCTCCTTTTTTTAGATTATAAGGAAGTGCGAACATCGTAATAGCCGCTGCAATACTTATTATACTATCGTTTAGTTTTAAATCTGGAAAAATATCATTAATTACTGTTCTGAAAATCCAGAAAAAAACAGTGACACCAAATATGGATAGCACCATTTTTTCTTTACCACTCATAGGTCCTAATTTGTGTAATTCGTCATTAATTACATCCTTAGAGGCGCTAAATTTTAGTTGCTTGTTTGGGAACATCAATTTTACCAATACCAAATAGCTAATCCAAATCATAACCGTAGCAAAGGGCACTCCAATAACCATCCATTTTAAGAATGAGATTTCAATATTATATTCGTTTTCCAGAAGACCAATCATAACTGAATTTGGTGGTGTTCCAATAACAGTAGCAATGCCGCCTGCATTGGCAGAAAATGCAATACCGAGCATTACACAAAGGGCGAAATTTTTGTCGCTCTTGGTAAATCCATCAGAATCATTTACCAATAAGCTAATAACGGACATTGCAATTGGCAGCATTACAACAGTGGTTGCCGTATTGCTTATCCACATGCTTAAAAATGCCGTGGCAATCATAAATCCAAGTACTACTTTGTTTGGGGTTGTGCCTGTTAACTTAATGATATTTAAAGCTATACGTTTATGAAGATTTACTTTCTCTAATGCCAACGCCAAGACAAAACCACCAAAGAACAGGAAAATAATGGGGCTGCCATAATTAGCACCCACTTCCCCTATATCCATAATTTTTAAAATAGGAAACAATAAAAGTGGCAATAAAGCGGTAACAGAAATAGAGACTGCCTCAGTTATCCACCAAATAACCATCCACGTGGCAACGGCAATAACTGCATCGCCTTTTTCAGATACTAGATCGAAGGGTAAATTGAGAATGATTAAAAAAAGAATTGGACCAATAAAAAGGCCCGCTTTTTTGCTAAATTCCATAAAGTATAATAAAGATGCTCTAAACTATGTTTTTTCTTTGGTTTTAGAAAGTATAAAATCAATCAAGATAAAATATTGTCAAATTAATATATAATAGAGTCAGTAGGAATTGTAGGTAATTCATATCCGCCATAATCAATACTAATCTGGCCATCTTTTAATGACTTAACATCTTGAGAAGTTACCTTTGTTTTGTGCAGATATACTTTTTGCAGTTTTGGAAAATCAGATAATTGAGATAGATACTCACTTTCAAAATTAGTAGCAGTAAGATTAATCGATTTTACATGATTTAAAGACGATAAGTGTTTAATGTTTTTTCCGCTAATAGAGGTGTTATCTAATTTTAGAATTGTCAAATTAGGAAGTAGTGCTAATTTTTTAAATATAGCATCAGTAATCTTTGTGTTGCCCAAATCTAATCTTGCAATATTCGATTTTATGGATAATAAATTTTCGAAATCGGCATCGGTAAAATCAGGTTTATTAATACATGATACATTTAAAAAATTAGAAGATTTACTGATTAAATCGACATGGATTCTAGTTTTTTCAATTGCTAAAATACTGTCTTGAGATGCCGAAGTGATTTCAATATTAGGGTAATCATTGTCGTCTTTTTTAGGAAAAAACGAAGCGAATAATTCTTTGTCTAATCCCGAATTTTTTATCGTCCCTTCAAAAGGATTACCTGCATCAATCCATGCGCCAACAAGTTTAATTTCTTCTTTTGTAGGTTGGGTTTTGCCTTCGGGTGGCATATGGTCGTCATTATCTATGGGGAGTTTCATCCGGACAAATAAATCGCTATCTGGAGCATTTTTAGCGTTAATAATCTCACCATTTTCACCACCTTTTAAAATATCTTCAGGGGTATGTAGCAGTAAGTCACCTTTAGCTTTTTTAGGATTATGACAGCTTACACATTTGTTATTTAAAATGGGGTGAATTACATCTTCATAAATTAGAGCAGTCTCCCAGTTATCTTCAGAAAGATTTATTTCTTTTGCTTCAAACGTTCCAATTCCTAAAGCTGATTTTACGGAATTTGGTAAAGGTTCAACGAGATAATCTTTGCCATGTGTAATATTACCTCCTTGGTGTCCCGTAAAGGAAATTAGGATAAAGAAAATAGTGGAGAGCATAATAAATGGCACTTTGGTTAAAAATGAAAAGTTTTTCGCGCCACTCAATTTAAAATACATCAAAAAAGAAAATAATGCGGTAGCGATACCCGACCATAAATGCCATTTAATAGTGTCAAATCCATACCCTTCACCTAAATATTGAAGGTAACCTGTTATGCACGCAGCTATGGCACTTATACCACCCCAAAAATATGCAACGGGAATAAGTTGGGTGTATGCTTTTTTCTTACGGTCCAGGAATTGTAATAGTAATCCAAAGATTAAAAATCCGATGGGTAAGTGCACTAATAGCGGATGTAATCTGCCTAAAAGTTGTTTTAAAACGTCCATTAACTAGGCTAAAATTTCTTTAATGACTTCTCCTTCTACATCTGTTAATCTAAAATTTCTGCCTTGGAATTCATAGGTAAATTGTTCATGATCAAATCCTAATTGTTGCAAAATAGTAGCATGAACATCATGAACAGAAACCTTACCTTCAATACCTGAGAATCCAATATCATCTGTTTTTCCATGACATGCTCCTTTTTTAATTCCGCCACCGGCCATCCACATCGTGAAAGCATCACCGTGGTGATCTCGACCTTTATAAGCCATTTTTTTGTTACCTCGGTTTTCTTGCATTGGTGTTCTGCCGAATTCTCCGCCCCAAACTACTAAAGTTTCATCGAGCAAACCTCTTTGTTTTAAATCGAGTAATAACGAAGTTATCGGCCGATCAATTTCGCGGCATTTATTTCGTAGGCCCATATCTATTGAGCCGGATCTTATATTGCCATGAGTATCCCAGCCCCAATCAAAAAGTTGAACAAACCGCACCCCATCTTCAACTAGTTTTCTTGCTAATAAACAGTTGTTAGCAAAAGATTCTTTGCCAGGTTCTACTCCATACATTTGCTTTATGTTTTCTGGCTCGCTATTAATGTTCATAACCTCTGGTACTGCAATTTGCATGCGATAGGCCATTTCGTATTGATTGATTCGAGCTAGAATTTCAGGATCCGCATATTTAAGATACTCCTGTTTATTTATTTTATTGATGGCATCGATTGTGCTCTTTTTTAAATCACGTGTAACACCATCCGGATCTTTGATATAAAGTACCGGGTCTCCTTTAGAGCGGCATTGCACTCCTTGATAAACGGAAGGTAAAAATCCACTACCCCAAACACTTTTACCAGCATCTGGAGTATTACCACCAGAAGTTAAAACCACGAAACCGGGCAAGTTTTGATTTGCTGAACCGAGTCCGTATGTAGCCCACGACCCTATACTAGGTCTTCCAAGTCGTGCACTACCAGTATGCATAAATAATTGTGCAGGTCCATGATTAAACTGATCTGTATGAACGGCTTTAAGGAAAGCAACTTCGTCAACTACTTTTTTAAAATGCGGCATATAATCCGAAACCCAATTACCGGACTCCCCTTCTTGTTTGAATTTTGCTTGCGGACCCATAAGTTTAGGCGTTCCTTTTATGAAAGCGAATTTCTTACCTTCTAATAGTGATTGTGGGCAATCTTGACCATCAAATTTATGAAGTTCGGGTTTATAATCGAACATTTCCAATTGCGAAGGTGCACCGGCCATATGCAAATAAATAACAGATTTAACTTTTGAGCTATAGGGTGGTGCTAAAGTAGCTAGGGGATTTAAATCGCGTTCAGAAAATACAGCTTGTGTTTTTTTTGGTGAAGTGGTTAACGGGTCGCATCCAGCGAATATTGAACTTAATGCAAGACCACCAATACCTTGAGCACAATTTTTAATAAAGTGCCGGCGTGTTTTAGCCTCAGCTTCTCGAGCTAGTTTTTCTTGTATTAGTTTATCAATAAGGTCTTTCACTGCTTAAATATTTTATCCCTTAGTTAAAAATTCATCCAAGTTCATAATTGCATTTGCAACAACTGTTAAAGCACTTAATTCTGCTGTTGGTTTTTCATCAAAATGTAAAAATTGATTAGTTCCTTTTGGGTCTTCATTAAATGCAATTAAGGACTTATCATAGAGCTCATACAATGCTTCTAAAGTACTAGTTTCAATTTTCGAGTAAGTCGCTTTTTCATAAGCAGCCGATATACTTTCTTTTATATCCCCGGCTACTTCATTTTTCTTTGCTAATTGATATGCTGCTTCTAAAAATACAGGGTCATTTAATGTAACTAATGCCTGTAATGGCGTATTGGTCACTGTTCTTCTAATCGTACAAACTTCTCTACTGCCAGCGTCGAAGGTCAAAAATGAAGGGTAGGGGCTTGTGCGTTTTAAATAGGTGTAAACACCTCTTCTGTAGCGATCTTCGCCTTTGCTCTCTTCCCACTGAGAGCCGTTATACACTGTTTGCCATACGCCATCCGGTTGTGGCGGCATAACGCCAGGGCCATACATTTTGTCGCTTAAAATTCCAGATACAGCAAGGGCTTGATCACGAATTGCTTCGGCTCCTAAGCGAATTCTAGGTCCCCGTGCATACAACTCATTTCCTGGATCTAGCGTATACATTTCTGGCGTGCCTTTTGAATTTTGTCTATATGTACCAGATAATACAATTTCCTTAATCAAGGTTTTTATGCTCCAGTTATGTTCATTCATAAAACGTAGGGCTAGCCAATCTAAAAGCGCCGGGTGTGAAGGTGCATCCGATTGAGAACCAATATCTTCAATGGTTGATACCAGTCCGCGGCCGTAAATTTGATGCCACACACGATTGACTAATGTACGTGCTGTAAGCGGGTTTTTTTTATCTACAATCCAATGTGATAATCCTAATCGATTTTTTGGCCATTCTTTTTGGTAGTCATTTAAGGTTTCGGGAGTACCTGGTTCTACGGTGTCCGTTTTAGTCATAAAACTACCTCTATCAAAAACTTGAGTAGTTCGTTTCATATACTCCGGATTCTCAGCTAAAATAGGAACAGTCTCCGTTGTAGCGTTTAGAACATTTATGAAATCAGCATTAATGCTAGACCAGCCAGATTCATTTTTTCCTGGCATATCTTCAATAAACCCTACCCAATATAAATTGAGAATATTTACCTCTTTGGCTACCGAATTATTTTGAGTTTCAATATAGAGATTGGTTTGTTCTGAAATCTCTTTTAGTGCAAATTGGGCCGTAGTATTTTCTGTGGTTTTGTTAATTGTAAATTCAGCTAAAATTTCACCTTCTGCATTATTTTTACGGATGATCATTTTAGTACCGTTATAATGTGAACGATAATTTAAATACACATAATTTGCCTTGTTTGTAAATACATTCTCCGCTATTAAATTACCATCATCCCAAAATACGACCGACGCATGATCATCATAAACACTATTCTCAAATTCTTTAAAAAAATGTGATTTGTAAACGGGTTCAGTAAATTGAATAAAGTCTTTATAGGTTTTTAGGGATTTTTTATTTCCGTATTGCGAGACCCAATTAAGAACATTATCAACTTTTTTTTGTTGCTTAGGCGTGTAAAATTTTAAAACTGGAGATTCGCTTGGGGTGTCCTCATCTCTAGAGTTATTAAAAAATGCCATTAAATTGTAATAATCCTTGTGTGTAAAAGGATCATATGGGTGACTGTGACATTGTACGCATTCCATGGTAGTACTTTGCCATACCGAAAATGTTGTATTAATTCGATCAATAACTGTAGCTACCCGGTATTCTTCATCATCGGTGCCGCCTTCGTCATTATTCATGGTATTTCTATGAAATGCAGTTGCTATTAATTGGTCCATTGATGGCTCTGGCAAAAGGTCACCTGCCAATTGATCGATGGTAAATTGGTCATACGGCATATCCTTATTGAATGCTTTAATTACCCAATCTCTATATTGCCATATAGAACGTCCCATATCTTTTTCATACCCTTTCGAGTCTGCGTAACGAGCTAAATCTAACCACCAAGTTGCCCATTTTTCTCCGTAGGTGTTTTTATTTAGAAGACTATCGATATAATTTTCATAGCTAATACTTCCGTTTTCAAAAGCCTTCATCAAACTTAGACTTGGCGGTAGGCCAGTAATATCCAAAGCTGCTCTTCTAGCTAAAATATTCTTCTCAGCCGGCTCATTAGGAGTAAGCTGCTCACTTTCTAAACGTGCTAATATAAAATTGTCAATACTATTTTGTAAAAAGTTTGTTTTCGGATTGGGAGCAAAGCTAGCTTCTGAAGGAAATACGGGTACTTCAACTTTGTCTGGTAAGGAATACGCCCAATGTTCACCCCATTTCGCACCTTGATTAACCCAATTTGTAAGTAAATCTATTTCTTCTTTAGATAGTTTAGGCTTTTCATAAGGCATTCTAAGTTCTGGGTCATCCTCATGCAGGCGTTTTATAAATTCACTGCCAGATGCATCACCACGGATAATTGCCGGTTTTCCAGATTTAGTATCTGCAAAAGCTTCAGATTCGAAAAGCAGACTAAAGCCACCATTTTTCTTAACACCACCATGGCACGTAATGCATTTGTTGTTAAGAATAGGTTTTACTTGAGTACTGAAATCAACAGGGTCAGAAGTTTGACAAGATTGTATCAGTAAAATACCAACAGCTATTAATAGCAGCTGGAAGCTCCGAAATGTTTGTTTTACTAGCATCAATGAAAGTTAAGCTGGTTTGGCTAACCTTCATAAATATAGGAAATTTAAGTGTTATCTAAACTAGAGCTACAAAAAGACCTTCATCTGTTTTATTAACCTTGGCAACATTGTTTTTGGCAAGTCCTTTTATTGATTTATCCCATTTTTTGCCACTAAGTCCCGTTTTAGCTTTAAGAGCACCCAATTCCATAGTGCCTTCAGGTTTCAAAATAGCAATAATTGCTTTTTCTTCATCTGTTAATTCAACAGCTTTTTTTTCTGGTCTCATTTGCGGGAAGAATAATACTTCTTGAATCGAAGAATTATTCGTCATCAACATTACAAGTCTATCTATACCAATTCCGATTCCGGATGTTGGAGGCATACCATATTCTAAAGCTCGGATAAAATCTTGATCAATGAACATAGCCTCGTCATCCCCTTTTTCAGACAAACGTAATTGTTCTTCAAAACGCTCACGTTGATCAATTGGGTCATTTAACTCAGAATAGCAGTTCGCTAATTCTTTACCGTTAACCATTAATTCAAAACGTTCAGTAAGGGCAGGGTTGTCTCTATGCTCTTTTGTTAACGGACTCATTTCTTTCGGATAGTCCGTAATAAAAGTAGGTTGCACATAAAAGTGCTCACATTTCTCACCGAATATTTCATCAATAAGTTTTCCAACACCCATAGTGTCATCTACTTCAAGTCCTAATTTGCGAGCCGTATCACGAAGTTGAACTTCATCCATTTCTGCAACATCAAAACCCGTATGAATTTTAATAGCTTCTAAAATCGGAACACGTGCATAAGGCGCTTTAAATTCAATTTCGTTTTCACCCACAGTAACTTTAGATGTGCCATTAGAATCAATAGCTATTTTTTCAAGCAATTGTTCGGTGGTATCCATCATCCAATTATAATCCTTGTATGCAACATAGAGTTCCATTACAGTAAATTCAGGATTGTGCGTGCGGTCCATGCCTTCATTTCTAAAATCTTTAGAGAACTCATAAACACCATCGAAACCACCAACAATCAATCTTTTTAAATAAAGTTCGTTAGCAATTCGTAAGTATAAAGGAATATTCAATGCATTGTGGTGCGTTAAAAAAGGTCTTGCTGCAGCACCACCAGGTATCGGTTGTAATATTGGTGTTTCTACTTCTAAATAGCCTTTGTCATTATAAAACTGTCGAATACTATTGGTAATCTTGGTTCGCTTTATAAATGTTTCTTTTACATGCGGATTAACTACTAAATCAACATAACGTTGACGATAGCGCATTTCCGGATCATTAAACTCATCAAAAACATTTCCTTCAGCATCCTTTTTAGGAAGCGGAAGCGGACGAAGCGTTTTACATAAGATCGTAAAATTTTTCACCATCACTGTTTTTTCACCAACCTGTGTTGTGAAAAGTTCGCCTTCAATTCCGATTATATCACCGATGTCGAGCAATTTCTTATAAACATCGTTATAGAGTACTTTATCCTCACCAGGGCAAATTTCATCTCGATTGAAGTAAACCTGAATACGTCCTTCACTATCTTGCAATTCTGCGAAAGAGGCTTTGCCTTGTATTCTACGAGACATTAGTCTGCCAGAAATAACTACTTTTCTCCCTTCAGAATAATTTTGTTTAATATTTTCTGAGGTAGCATCAACGGGGTATAATGCTGCTGGATATGGGTCTATGCCCATTTCTCTCAATTTCGTTAATTTCTCTCTACGAATAAGCTCCTGTTCTGATAATTGCATGCGTGGTTTATTAAGCCTGCAAATATAGGTACTATGCGCTAATTTTTCAATTGAGAGACAATTATTGGTAGCATGCGGTCTACGAATTTTTTATAAGCCGCCGCTGACGGATGTAAATCATCTGATGCGACAAGCTCTTTTTCTTCTAATCCTCTACGGGTAATATCTGTAATATCAATAAAACTGACACCGTTTTTGTCAGCTATTTGTTCCGCAAAAGAATTATATTGGTCAATTTCTTTTGAAATTTTATCCCGATCAAAACCTTGACCAAAAGGGGTAAATCCCCAATCTGGAATGGATATGATTACTAACCGATCTTTATTGTTGTTGGCTAATTTTAATGAACGCTCAAAGAGTTCTGTAAATTCCTTTTCGTATTTGGCAAAAGACAAACCTTGATATTGATTATTTACACCAATTAATAAAGTAACTAAATCATAAGAAGAAGCTATGGTATTTGTGTCAAGAGCGTTTAATAGTTCATCTGTTCGCCAGCCTGCCGTCGCAATAATTTTATGATTTACGGAAACATTTAAATTGTTGCTTAATTCCGAAGCAAGTTGAGCAGGGTAGTTTGATTCAGGTGCTACACTCGTACCTATAGTATAGCTGTCTCCCAATGCTAAATAATTAATGGTTTTTATTTGTGCCCCAGTGTTAATAGGCTCTATTTTATTATTTACTTGGGAAGGCAAGACTTTTTTGCTGCAGCCTAAATTCAAAAAGCTAAATAGCAGTAGATAAAGTATTCCAATATGTATGTTTAATCGTATCATACTGCTATTTACGAAGTTTTTTTTAAGAGGTTCATTATGAGGTAAAATAGCTAAAAACCTTTAAAAAAATGATTTTTTGAATCAAATATCTAACAAATCAATCAAAATGGAGTGATTTAGGATAATTGGGAGTGTACGGTTTCTGGGTTACAATTTTATTAATATCGCTTTCCAAAGTTTCAATTGGACTTTCGATAATTCTGTTCGTTTCTTTGCCATCTTTATAAAAAATAAAAGTGGGCACGCGTTTTATACTTAAGGCCCATTCTTCACCTGTCGGACTTTTTTTATAGAATTCTTTTCTTTTATCTACTGCGACTATTTTTAGGTTCTCCAATGGGAAATTAGCCGATTCAAGGATTTTTATAAATCGAGGTACTTCACGTTTACTATCACCACACCAAGTACCCATAAATAAAAGTATTTTGTGCTCCGATAATTCTTTAGATATGGGGTCTATGGTTTCGACATCTTCTTTGTAATTGTCGAAATTATTTCTATACCAAGTTTTATAAGAATTAGAATTAAAGGCTTCAATATTTATTGGACCAATTAAAAATGGTTGTTGATTTTCTACTAAAACTTCTTGATTGATTTTCTGGGCTAGAGTAGTGTTAAGAATAAAAAGTGACAGCATAGTCAAGATACTAGTTTTCATAAATTTCGGTTTTAAATTATTGCCGAAAGTTGTTGAAAATGTGTCTTGAAAAATGGAATTGTAGGATGGATTTCGGTTCTAGTACCCCGGTTGAATTTTGTAAAGTAACGGAAATATTACTAGCTCAGAAGTTGTTTAATTTCTTCTCGCGAAGTAACATTAAGTTTTTTGTAGAGATTATTAATATGTGTTTTTACAGTGCTGAGACTGATAAATAACTCTGCAGCTATTTCTTTATTGGTTTTATCATTTAAAATTTCATCAACGATTTTTTGTTCTTGTGATGTAAGTTTGTCTAGAGCGTTATTCTTTGCTTTTTGTGTAGCGTATTTTCGTTGCCAGATTAAAAAGATATTTAAGGAAATCGAAAGTCCGAGAAGAATTCCTAATACCCATTTCCAATTGGCATATTGAGTTTTGTTTCCAGTAGTTAGTATTTTGTCTGAAGCAATTTCAGATTCGTACAATTGGGTAAATATTTCATTGGGATATTTTTCCTGCAGACGTTCCGATAATTGGGAATAATAAGAGTTGTCAACTACATCTTTTATATAATAGGAGTAGGTTTCATTTCTTTTGTCAGAAAGGAAATCGAAGATATAGAGTTCAGCTAGGGGCTCATTGAGGGTTTGGCCAAAAGATTGAAAATTGGAAAACCATTTTTTAGAATTTAGCTTTTTATTTGCAGTACTATGAAAGTCATTAAAATCGAAAGCCATTTCTTCTTTCAAGATGTCGATTTCAAGAAATACTGACGATTTTTTATTGGTAGAAGTAATTTCGCATAATACTTGGTCTCCAAAACTTGTTGGGAAACTTACAGTGTCGTTATTGTTGGCGATAAAAAGTACACTTTTACTGTTTTCGCATTTTCCAAAAAAGTGATTCGGATTTTGTTCAGGCGCATCACATTCATCAAGATGAATACGATAAATTCTATTGGAATCTGGTAGGTTATTTCCAGCAAATGAGAAGTGTCCGAGGGAATCAATAGAAGTTTTTTTTATGATTTGATCGAATGAAATACGGGATAATTTTCGATAATCTTCAATAACAGAAAGATATACTATTTTGCCTTCAATATTCTCATCTACCTGGCCACTAAAATTATATTGCGCGCTTATGACGGTGGTAAAAGTCAAGAATAATAAGAATAATTTCAATTTCATGAAGTAAGTTTGAGCCCCTAAAATAAGCGAATTTGTAACAAATTGGTTATTCTAGCGACCTATAAATACATCAATCAATCAGTCTCGATGAAAATTGAGAATAAAATCAAATTGAAATGAGTTTTTTTAGAGTACTATTAGCTATAATATTTCCGCCCTTATCTGTAATAGGTAAAGGTTGCGGTTCTTTTTTAATTGTATTGTTGTTGACATTCTGCGGTTGGATTCCCGGTGTGATAGCAGCATTAATCATATTAAATAATCCGAATTGATCACTGTATCTTTGCTTAGATGAATAAGCAGGTGCACATACAAGATTTAGGTTTGAAAGACTACAAGGAAACTTGGGACTTTCAAGAATCTCTTTTTCAAAAAACAGTTGACCTTAAAATTAAAAACCGCCGCGAAACTTCACATCACAAAACACCCAATCATTTTTTATTTGTAGAACATCCGCATGTATATACTTTAGGTAAAAGTGGTGACATGAGTAATCTTTTAGTTGATGAACAACAACTAGAAGAAAAACAGGCAAAGTTTTATAAAATAAATAGAGGAGGTGATATTACATATCATGGTCCCGGTCAAATAGTAGGCTATCCGATTTTGGATTTGGATAACTTTTTCACAGATATACATAAGTTTTTACGGCTTTTGGAAGAAATGGTAATTCTGACCTTAGCCGAATACGGATTAAAAGCAGAACGGTCAAAAGGTGAAACTGGAGTTTGGTTAGATGTTGGTACTCCATTTGCACGAAAAATTTGTGCCATGGGAGTTAGAGCTAGCAGATGGGTGACTATGCATGGTTTTGCATTGAATGTAAATACGAATTTGGGTTATTTTGATTTGATGATTCCCTGTGGAATAAAAGACAAAGCAGTTACTTCTTTAAATATAGAGTTAGGACAGAAAAATGTTGATGTTAATGAGGTGAAGCAAAAATTGCTCAATCATTTTCAAGTACTTTTTGAGGCTGATATAATAAATCAAAAAACCTCGGTGTGAGCCGAGGTTTTTAAATTTAAAAATATAATTTTAGTATTCAAGACCAAAATGATCCATTACTTCTTCATATGTCATACTAGAATAATCTAGTGAAGCTTGTTTAGCGGACAAGCTAGAAGGTTCAATTAGTACATAACGCACGCTTTTTTGTGTTGGTGGTGCATCCGATCCTGCTTCGCTATTTTTGGTGGCTTGTACAGTTATAGATCCAACATAAAAATAACCATCAATAGTAACATCATTTAAAAAGGTGTAATCAACTGGTAACATACTAGCTGTTGTACCAGTTGTATTCTTTAAATAGGCTAACATTACATAACTATCATGAACTTCCTGTGTAATACGATCATCAAGAATTTCATCTGAAGCATATTGGCCTGTAAATAGGGAAGATTCCCATTCAGTTCCAAAATCAATTTCAACCCAAGCAGATGCTATTACATTTGCATTACCATCTTCACCATCAGCTCCGTCTACACCATGGGTGCCGTCAACTCCGTCTGTTCCATCTACTCCGTCAATACCATTTGTTCCTGCTACTCCAGCGGGTCCTGCAGGACCCACATCTCCATCTTTGGAGCAAGAGGTAATTGCAATTGAAATAACTAATAAAAGACTCATCATAAATTTCATTTTTGTTTTCATCTTATTTTATTTTTAAAGATTATAGCGCTTTAATGAGCTTAAAATTTATAGGTTAACATTTAGGTATAAAAAAACCTCGACTTAGTGCCGAGGTTATTAAAATTTAAAGTGTTCTATTACTCGCTTTGAGCATCCACAACCCCTTTATCCAACATTTTAGAGACCTTTATTTTTAGTTCTTCTTTTTTGGTAGCATCTAAACTAGTAGCGTAAAGGTCATACATTTCTCGAATTTGTTCTTTTAGTTCTTCGGATACTTCCATATTTTCTATCATTTCAAGATAATTATCGGCACCTCCAGTCGGGTTTTCACTATCGCTCAATCCAGCGAGTTTAAAAACATCACCATACATTTTGGTTTGTTCATCGAGCAAATTCATTTGTTTTAACGTGTCTGATTTAGAAATGGAGTTAGTCGTTTGTGCATTGCAAGCTGTAAATGCACCTAAAAAGCTAACTAGTAATAATGTGATGATAGTTTTCATAGTTAAATAATTTAGTTTTCGATGGGTTTTTATGAAGTCAATACAATTAGCAACAGTAATATTATTGCTCCTAGGGCGGCAAAAAGTAAGTGTTTTAAAACTTCTAGTTTTTCATAATTTTCCATTGTAGTATATTTTTAATTCGCTTTTTTATGTAAGCATATACTATAGGGTTAACATGGCGTATGATTTTTTCAAAAAAATATTGTAGTAAAAACACTACAAGAGTCGATGTTCGTTGCAATTATCACATATTAAGAAGTTCAGCGCCAACAAAAAATGTTAAATTAGCTTCGTCCATTGTTAACCTTCTCAATTGAAACACATTAAATGGAAAATGAAATAGCAGCGATAACACTTGAAGACTTAAGAAAAGGTTCAGATGCAGTACTTAAGAAAGTATATGAAGAGAACCGAGACAAGTTTTTAAATTTTGCCAGACGTTATAATTTAACAGAGGAAGAGAACATAGATGTTTATCAAGATGCATACGTCATTTTTTATGATAATGTAATGAGTGGAAAGTTAGAAACCCTTACTAGTAGTATTTCTACTTATCTATTCGGAGTTGGTAAATATTTGATTTTTGATCAAATGAGAAAGAATAAAAAAACAGTGGGCAGTAATTTTGATTTATCTAGAGTTGGAGAGTCCGACGAGTTGGTAAGTACTTTTGAAATGGAGCAGCCAGGTCTAACTACAGAGCAGCAGCTATTGAAAAAATACTTTAGTACGCTCGGAAAGAAATGTCAAGAATTATTAACCCTGTTTTACTACCGTGGTTTTACCATACAAGAGATTATGGAAACTGGCGGATACAATAGCGAGAATGTCGTAAAAAGTCAAAAGTCTCGTTGTATGAAAACCTTAAAAGAAAGAATTACAGAAAATAGGTAAATGATGGATAAAGAACAGTTGCTTTTAGATTATTTCGCAAAAAACTTGACCCCCGAACAAGAACAACAATTCAATGAACTGTTGTCAACTGATTCGGAATTCAAGCAACAATTCGATTTTGAAAAAGATTTGCAAATTGTTATACGTGAAAAAGAATCTAACGATTTAAAATCGAAACTAGTAGATTTTGAAAATGAGCGCGTAAAAGAAGTGCCAGTACGGACACTAAAGCCCAATTATCGAAAATGGGCTATGGCGGCTTCAATAGCTTTAGTCGTAACACTTGGTTGGTTAGGATATAACAACTTTTCTGGTCCTAATTATAATTCGATGTTCGATGAGAACTATCAAGAATACCCGAATACAGTTTTTGCGATAACCAGAGGGGAAACAATAGAATCTATTGAGCGAGATGCTTTTGTGGCTTATGAATCTGGAAATTATCAAAAAGCTATTGATGAGTTTAATAAAATTCCTTCTGATAATCGCGAAGAATATTTGACCTTATATATAGGTCTGTCCTATTTAGGACTAGGTGATTTACAGGAAAGCAGAATTTATTTTAATAATTTAATTTCATCAAATTCGGAATATACGCCTGAGGCACTTTGGTATTCAGCTTTAATTGCTATCAAAGAAAAAGATAAAGAAAGTGCTGTGAATAGTTTAAAAGCACTCACTTCTAAGTATGATTTTCAAAAAGATAAGGCTCTTGAGTTAATTCAAGAATTAGAATAATCTAAAAGTGTTTTTACTTTATTGAATAATTATTAAAGTAATGATTTTAAGTTACTTCGGTATTTAAAAGGCTTCTTTTTAAGAAGTCTTTTTGCAATATATACACTTTTAAATTTAATTTTCTGTCTCTTTTGAAAGATTATACCTTCAAATAATGAAAAATAATGATTTCTAAACCACTAGTTTCTTAAGATTTCTTATATTTCGATGCACTACTTGTTAACCCCACAAAGATTCTCCCATTAAGTAGTAGCATTCTTAAAATTAACTATATATCGAACTGCAAAATAGTGGCCTACATAGTAGTGCTATAATGCCTTTGGTCATGCTATTTTGTGCTGAATAAATATGTCATTTTAAGTTTGTTGAAATAAGTCAACCTAAAAATTAAATTATGAGAAAGAGTGTATTAGTAGTACTTGCAATTGGGGCTATTTGTCTACAAAGTTGTACTAAAGATTTTTGGAAACATCATGGACATGGTCACGGTCATGACGATGATGATATTATTAGAGTTGTTGTTGATGAAGGATTAGAAGACCAAGGTCCAAATATCATTATGTCTCCCAATAAATTAGTTATTAGTTTTGATTCTGGTTTAAATCCTAATCAAAGACAAGAAATTCGTGATGATTTTTCAGTAATTGTAACAGAAAGCTGTAATTGTGGCGATACCAATATTGAACGTTGGACCATAGATACAGATGTGCTTGAAATTGAAAGAGCCGTAAGTAGGTTAAAAGATAATTCGGGAGATAAAGATGTAGAAGGTGATCAAGATTTTGATATCGTGCTACCAAGAGTATTAGGAAATTTTGCTGGTCCTAACGACTTTGATCCTAATAATCAGGAAGTAATAGTGAATTTTACACCAATGGCTAATGAAGTTAACATTGCGGTGATTGATACAGGTCTAGATTATTTGAACTATGATTTTGGAACTGATTTGTTATACGGGGTGCCAAATTCAGTTTGTTTTGGCACTTTTTCAGGATGGAATTTTACTGAAGGAACGGATAATGTTTTGGATCAGCATGGGCATGGTACTTATGTTACCAAGTTAGCGATGTCCGTTTTGGAAGACGCGGGGGTCGGCTATAATATTTTACCGCTAAAGGTTTTCAATGGTAGTGGCGAAGGCTCGTTATTTAATGTAATCTGTGCATTAGGTTATGTACGTGACATACAAGATAAAGGTGGTGATATTAATATTGTAAATGCTAGTTTCGGTGGAGCTATGTTACAAGAAGACATTGAAAAGCACGTTGTTTTGAATCAAATTCTGGATAATCTGAAGAATAAGGGTGTGCTAGTAGTAGCCTCTGCCGGGAATAAAGGGGAAGATAATGATGCAGGAGCAATGGGACATTTTATTTCGGGTAATTCTGCGGACAATATTTTTGCAGTTGGTGGCTATGATGATACTAGTGGAACCATAGAGGTGTCATCAGAATCAAATTTCGGTAATAAAAGTATTGACGTAGCTGTTCCTTTTGGAGGCTATGGGGTAGAGCTTGTTAATGCTTCGAATGAAGTTGTACAAGCTATGTTAACGGGGACCTCTTACGGTGCAGCATATATTAGTGGTTTTGCTGGTAATTATTATATCATGCGAGGTCCAGAGGGAGTAGAACTGAAGAACGAAATTTTAAATGATGGTAATGTTACAAAAACTGAATCTGGTTTAGATGGTAAAATAAAAGACAGTAAAGCCATTGAGGTAAATTGATTTTTTCATACAAAGTATTAAGCCCGTGCAAATTGCATGGGCTTTTTACGTTTATTATATTTAACATATGAAGAACTTATTCTTACCTTTTTTATTGATATCTACTTTTTGTTACGGACAACATGATGAATTATTGAGCATTATAAATTCGGATGCTGAAATTGAAGTGATACAAAAGAAGATAGATTCGTTTTTATTAGTACATCAAAAAAGTCTATCAAAAAGTATTTTGGCAGACTGCTACCACGATTTAGGTAGTAAATGGTACTTTAAAAATTGGAGGTCTCTTTATCGGAAGAACGATATTCAAGATGCCATTATGGTAACGCAGAAAGCTGCAACTCTTAAAAAAGAGTTAGATAATTTAGACCATGATTCCTTAAAGAAAACATTGTACAATCTGGGGCGTTTTTATTCTATAAATGATAATATATTTGAATCTATTGAGGCTTATATAAGTATATTGGATATTGGTTATGAAGACAGACGGACTCAAAATGCCAATAGAGAATTAGGTAAAAGTTATAGTTTTATTGGAGATTTTCACAAAGCACTAAAAAGTTTCAATGAAGTAAAATCGTTTTATGAGAACGATAATGAAAATTTAAACGAATTATTTGATTCTTATTTTGGACTAGCAGTGACCTATGCTGAAATGGGACTTGAAGAAAATTCATCCGAAATACGTACTTATCTAAATAAAGCTGATTCTATATTAACACTTACTCAAAATGATAATTATGGTTTTAAAGAGCAAATTAATCAAATAGAAGGTAATCGACTTCTAAGTATTGGAAAATATGAGGTAGCTATTCAATATCATTCTAAAATTCTTGTTGATTCTATGGAATTATCTTCATATGACTTAGCTCGTGTTGTTAATAGCATCGCATTCTCTCAATTGAAATTAGAAAAATATAACCTCGCAAAAAAATATCTAGATAAAGCAATTGAACTAGATTCGACCTACAGTGACCCTTATGAAAATCTTGGCGATTGGCACATTGCACAAAACAAATTTGAAGAGGGGCTTTATTTTTATCAAAAAGCATTGGTCTGGGCAAGTGACAGAAATAAGGAGGTTGTTTATGACAACTTGCTTACAACAGAAGAATTGGAACTCTCAGCAAATAAAGTTTCACTTTTAAACCATATCGTGACCAAAGCAAATGGTTGGCTACAATACCATGAATATGATGGTAATAAAAACCATCTTGAACATGCTTTGGAGACATTTGATCTAGCGGATCAATTAGTAGATATCATTCGGGCATTGAGTACCGAACAACAATCGAAACTTTTTTGGCGTGAAAAAGGATCTTCGTTATATATGAAAGCAGTTGAAGCTTGTTTTCTACTTAAAAAGCCTGAGCGAGCATACTACTTTATGGAACGAAATAAGGCACTACTATTATTGGAAAACGTGACTAACGAACAAGCAAAAGAAATTGCAAGCCTGCCAGATTCTATTGCCAAACGAGAATTTGAATTAAAGCGCGCTATTTTTCTGGCTGAAAACGATTTACAGAATAGCGAATTGACCGCGAACAAGGTATCTGAACTGAAGGATGAAGTTTATAAAAGTAAAAGACGGTTCGAACAATTTTCAGATTCATTGGCAACAAATTTTCCGAATTACGCTAACCTGAAGAAGAATGTAGAAATACTATCACATCAGACTTTTAAGAATGCTTTTATTTCTGAAGATGAGGTTGTTTTACAATACATTTTAAATGACGAACAAGGTTTTGGGTTATTGACAACTAATGCAGAAACTGTTTTTTATGAGTTAGAAAATATCGAAGTGATAAATGAGAGAATAATAGAGTTGTATGGGCAATTAACAGATTTAAAGTCTAGTCGTGAAAAAATAAAAGAATTTAATACAAATTCTAATTTTGTTTTTAAGGAGTTGATTCCTGATACTGTTTATGAAAAAATTAAAGGTAAAAAGTTAACTATTGTTAGTGATTATATTTTACAACAGCTTCCTTTCGAAACTTTAGTAACTAATGTGGACACAAGTCATTATTTGATAGAAGATTCAGATATTCGATACGCATATTCCATGTCTTATTTACAAGCTAAAAATGAAATTGCTATTCATCCAGAAAAGGAACTGTTAGGCATAGCACCTGTTAGTTTTGCAGCTTTGCTTCTTCCGGATTTGGCATTTAGCGGCGAAGAAGTTACGGAAGTGCAAAAAATATTTGAAGGGCAATCTTTCTTACGAGAAGCGGCCACAAAACAGCGGTTGCTTGATAATTTAAATGATTATCGGATTATTCATCTTTCTACTCATGCTGATATTAGTGAGAAACAGAACCACTGGATAGCACTAAATGATGAAAAATTATATCTAAATGAGATTTATGCAAATAAAAACCAGGCAGATATGGTAGTTTTAAGTGCATGTAATACGTCGTTAGGTGAACTTAAAAAAGGTGAGGGCGTAATGAGTTTGGCAAGAGGTTTTTTTCACTCTGGAGCCAAAAGTGTAGTCTCATCACTATGGACAACAAATGACAAGGCTAGTAAAGATATTATGACTGCCTTTTATAAAGAATTAGATAAAGGTTTAACGAAATCAGCTGCGCTTCGAAATGCCAAAGTGGAGTATATTAATAAATATAGGGTCACAAATATTTCACCTGCCTATTGGGGTGCGCTAATTGTTATTGGTGATAATTCACCCATTCGAAATACGAGTTTCTTGACAGGTAATTTAAAATGGGTGATACTGTCTCTACTTATAGTTGTAGCTATCATTATATTCGTGAAAAAACGAAAGGCCTAATTCATCTATTTACTGTACTTAGTCAATTCTGATTTGCTTTCTAAATTTCCGTTTTTCTTATATGTTTCACTCTTAATCATTCCTACTCCTTCTGCTAACCAAGTCTTTGTTTGCATTTCTATATTGGCTCCCATCACTTTTGAAGTGGAATTTTCCGTTAGAACATAACAATCAAAAGTACCCGCAGTTGTTGTGACACTTTCTTTTTTCTCAACTTTTCGATTGGTTTGGTCTACAGATACGCTCATATTAATACCAGACATGCTCATTGCTACGGTAACGTTAGCATCTGGTAATTCTTGCCCTACATTTAAGTCATTTGGTAACTCAATGTCAGTTCCCGAAATATCCATTTCTAGGCCCATTTCTGTATACTGTTTCATCATTTGTGAAGGGAATAATGATTGATAATCTACTTTTACTATGCCATTTTCACAGCTAAAAGTGTAGTCAGTTTCAAAAGCTTGTTTGCCTTTTTTGTCGTGAAATTTGAGATTGAAAGTTGCTACTGAAGCAGCACCATCTGACTGAACATCTGAAATGAGATAGTTTATTGTTCCTTCAACTTTTCCTTTTTTATCTGAATTTGTGTATTCGAAAGTGCTGCCTTCTTTTAATGGATAAAATTTACTACAACTGTCTTGAGCGAATGTTACGCCAATAAATAAAAGGGATAGAATTATTGTTAATGAGATATTTTTCATGGTTTTGTGTTTTTTAAAGTTTAATAAATTCTACGCGTCGGTTTTGCGCCTTTCCATCTGCGGAAGAATTGTCCCCTACCGGTTCTGTTTCACCTTTTCCATCGGTTGATAATCTTTCGGAAGATACATTATAAACGGAAACTAAAGCATTTTTTACTGCATCGGCTCTTTTTTTAGATAATTGCATATTCTTGCTGTCATCACCATCGGCATCTGTATGACCTACAATTTTTAGATTAAGTGAGTTATCTTGTTGTAGTACTTGATAAATCTGACGAATTATTCCCATAGATTGCGGTTGAATAGTAGCTGACCCACTATCGAATAAAATACCATTTGTTGATATTTTTCCATCAGCAAGTAGTTTTCTCCGCAAGTCCACGCCTCCTTTTGCAATCTTGATATTTCCAATAAATATGGATTCTTTTTCGGTATCCGTACCGCGAAGCTTGAATTTAATACCCTGCATTTGTGTATTCGTAGGAAGCAGTCTTGGAACATCAATAAATTTATTTTCGTTTATCCATAATCTAAATCGTTCTTTATTTACGGCTACAGAGATATGGTGTTTTTTATTTATGATGTTTCGAATATCTGCACTTACTTCATTTCGGATAACCCTTTTTGAAGCAATGTTGTTTTCAACGACTACACCTCGTCCAATAAATTGACAAAAAGAGTATTCCACTATTCCAAAATTTGCTCCTTTTTTAAAGGTGTTATTGTCGCTTACTACGATGCCGAGATACGATTGTGATGAGGTTTTGTTATCTAAGCCTGTAGCAATTACATCAAATTCTAGTGTGAATTCTTCAGGTAAATTTGTCGCATCCGGAATATATGCGGTATTATAACCAGGAAGAATTTTAAGCCATTTGTTAGGGTACTCATCAAGCGTTACTAATTCTCCACTTCCATTTGTGTTCCATTGTGCCGGGAAGTCCCCTATGAAATCATTAGAAAAATCATCTACAAAAATCGGAGTATCACCAGGTACAAAGTCGAACTTACTATAAACTTTTATGGTTTGAGGAGTATCGTCTTTTTGATTAATCGATGGGTTAGACTCGTTTTGTTTATTTGATACAGAATCATCAGTTTGTTTAGATGTTTCTTGTTTCTTTGGTAATGGTTGCTTTTGATTTCCATTACCTTCTCCAGATTCAAAAATACTATCTAACGCTTGGTCTGTTTTTTCTGACGTTTCTTGTTCTACTCTGCGTTCAACTGTTCTCTCGGCTGCTCTTTCAGCGGCTTTGCCTAATTTTTTTAAAAATTGAGCTTCACTAGTTTGGCATACTAAAAGAAGGCCAGTAATTAATAATAATTGTTTAAATAAGTGTTTTCGTTTTTTCATTTTAATCGGGGTTTAGTCAATCTATAGTTTAATGTTAAGCTCATAGAAGCTTAACTAGTTATATGAATTAATGACAAAACCTGTAAAAGGTTAACATCAAAACTAAAAGATGAAGTCTTTTAATAATAAAAACTTGTATTTATTGGACTTGAAAATTGTCTAGATGGTAGTAGAATATGTGTGAATGGTAAAAAAGTACTTTTTCCTACATGTAAGAATACAGGGGCTTATTGGTTTATTTTGAGTTCTAGCTGTTCTGGTAACATTCGAAAGCTTTTTCGATGATATTTTGTAATGCCAAATTTTCTAATGGCTTCTCGATGTTCTTTTGTCGGGTATCCCTTGTTTTTTTTCCAATTATACATTGGGTATTCCAAATGAATTTTTTCCATGTAAGCATCACGATACGTTTTTGCTAAAACTGAGGCGGCAGCAATATTTAAGTATTTAGCATCGCCTTTAATAATACACTGGTGAGGAACTTCTTTATAAGGTTTAAATCTATTACCGTCAACAATAATGAATTTAGTTTCCGTTTTGAACTGCGCTATAGACTTATGCATTGCCAAAATGGATGCATTTAAGATATTGATTTCGTCTATTTCTGTGGGGTAAATATGTGCTACTCCATATTCAATTGCTAAATCCTCCAATAAAGGTCTTAATAGATTTCGTTTGTTTTCTGATAGTTGTTTGGAGTCGTTAAGAATTTCGTTTTTAAATCCACGCGGAAGTTTTATAGCGGCAGCAGTAACCGGACCTGCAAGACAGCCACGACCAGCCTCATCTGTGCCTACTTCATCAAAATATTTAAAATATCTTTTTAGCATTCTCGGTTGATAACCTTCTGAAGTTAAATTCTAGCTAATAACTTATTCCAAACTTCATCATTTACAACAATTCCATCTTTCATGTGTTGCGCTCTTCTTTTCCTGGTTTGGCTACCTGGATACTCAATAGTACCGCCTTCCTTTTCAGGCATTGCATTAGTGACATGATTAATAATCTCATCAACCAATTCTTTATGCTTATTGTCACTATTCATTTGTTTAGCATCGAAACAAATAAAGACTTGTGAAAGTCCGTATTCAGCTTCCATCTCACCAATTTTAGCAGTAGACTTTCCAGATGATAATAAGGTTACAAGCAGGTCAACTAAGATTGAAAGTCCAGACCCTTTCCAATATCCGGTTGGTAATAATCTTTTAGAATCTAAAATCGCTTGTGGATCCGTAGAAAGTTCACCTTCAGAAGTATATCCTCCAGGAAAAGGAAGGTCTTTGCCATTCATGGCTAAATTTTCCATTTTTCCATAAGAGAATTGAGATAAAGACATATCAAGAACTATGTGACCTTCTTCTTTTGGTACAGCTACAATTAGTGGATTGTTACCAGTGTTTGCTTCTTTTGCACCCCATGTAGGCATGTTGGGTGAGGTGTTTGTAAAACATAGGGCAATACAACCGGCTTCTGCAGCTTGCCAACCATACGTTCCACCGCGCATCCAATGACTTCCATTTTGTAGCGCAACACAACCCATTCCAGATTCTTTAGCTAATTCAATAGCGCGCTTAATACAGAAATCTGCATTTAAAGGGCCAGCCCCTAATTTGCCATTCCATCTTTCAAAACTACCAAGTGCTAATTCTCGTTCTGGTTTTACTCCTAGTTGAACATAGCCATCCGTAATTGTTTTAATAAAAACAGGAAAGCGATTAATTCCGTGAGAGTGATATCCGTCTGCGGTTGAATCTGCAAATATCTTTGCGCATAATTCAGATTCAGATTTTGAGAATCCGGTATCAGAAAGAATTTTTTCAAAAACATCAACGAGTTTTTTATAAGCAACAAGAGCCATAAAATAGTAGTTCTAAATTAATAAATAATGAAAGCGTATAAAGAAAATTGGGTGAAAGGTATACCTTATTATATTATAAACTAAGCATCGCTTTTACAACTCCGGTTTCAGGTTTCAACCACGAATCGAAATTTTCAATCATTTCTTCAAACGAAACTTCATGTGTAACGTATGCATCAGTAGGGAAAACACCACTTTCTAATACTTCTTTTACTTTCAGCATATCTTCAATAGTAGCATTTCTGCTGCACATTAGTGTAGTCTCTCTACTATGTATAAAAGGATGGTTAAAAGTTAAATCACCTTTATGATGACCAACGAGAACATATTTACCTCCATGCGCCATATAGTTAACTCCAGACTCCAAAGCTTTTTTGTTGCCAGTAGCATCAATTACAACCGTAGGAAGTTCATTGTTGTTGCAAGCTAATAAGTTCTCCAACGGATTGTCAATAGCATTAACCAAATGCTCAACACCAAATGCCTCTTTGGCGAAATTTAAGCGCTGATCATTTACATCCATAGCAATTACATTTGCCCCTGCTACTTGTGCGAGTTTAATTATGCCAAATCCTATAGGGCCGCATCCAATAACCAAAACAGACTCCCCTTTTTTAATATCTGCCCTTCTTAAACTATGAGCGCCAATTGCTAACGGCTCAACTATTGCAATTTCTTTGTCCGTTAAAGTCCCAGCAGGTATTAAAATGTCTGTTGGTAAACTAACCATCTCTTGCATACCTCCATCGGTATGAACTCCTAAAACTGCAATATCGGTACAGCAATTTGTTTTGCCGTTTCTACAGGCAACACAATTTCCACAACTTAAATAAGGCATGATGATAACATGGTCACCAACTTTTAGGTTTTGTTCGTTCGCATCAATTTCTAGAATTTCGGCCGCTAATTCGTGACCTAATATTCTAGGGTACGTAAAAAAGGACTGATTACCTTGAAAGGCATGAAGATCAGTTCCGCAAATACCAACTTTAGTGATTTTAAGTAAAGCTTCTCCAGACTTACGTGATGGAGCTTCTTTTTCTTCCATTAAAAATGTACCAGGTTCTTTACAGACAATATATTTCATATGCTTATTCTATTTTGATTAAAGATTTGATGTCTTTAAATATGATTTGACTTCAAATTCTTAGAATGTCTAAATTATAGGTTTATGCATCAAGTCGCAAAATAAGTTTGAAACAAAACAGAATTCGTTTAGATTGACTAAAATTAGCGTTACTAAAATAGAGAATTGACTCGAGATACAATTGTATGAAATTAGTTAGTAAAACTTTCACACCGCATTAACATCAAAAAAATTAACTTTGTTCCAGAGATAGCATTTCAAAATTTATAGATAGAATGTATTTGTGCTGTCTTATAAAAATCTGCTAGAAGAGCAGGTCGAGTCTAATTTCCTCCAAATGAGGATTCATTTATATTAATGAGATATTTCTTATTCTTAATTCCCTTTTTTTTCGGAGTTTCTCTATTTGCGCAAGAAGGTCCTCGTGCGCCTAGGAAAGAAAAGGATTCTACACAAGCAGAAAATAAAATAAGACGTTCTCCAGGGGAGTCTAAAGAAAAAGAAGAAATAGAAATCTCAATTAAAGATTATAAGATTATTTCGCATGCTCGCGATACTACCTTTCTTGATACTTCATTAACCATTCAGAAAGAATACAAATACAATTATCTGAGAAAAGACAATTTTGAGTTAATGCCATTCGCAAATATTGGTCAACCTTATAATAAATTAGGAGTAGATTTTGAACGGAATAATATGTTTCCTAAGATTGGAGCAAAAGCGAAGCATTACAATTATTTTGAAACTGAAGATATTGACTATTATAATGTGCCTACTCCGGTTACAGATTTGTTTTTTAAAACAACACTTGAGCAAGGTCAACTGTTGGATGCCATGTTAACCTTCAATACATCAAGACGATTGAATTTTTCAATAGCATATAAAGGGTTTCGTTCGCTAGGTAAGTATCAATATAATCAGGCTGAGTCTGGTAATTTTAGAACCACTATTAATTATGAAACCAAAAATAGACGTTACAATATAAGAGGGCACATAGTTGCACAAGATATAGAAGGGGAAGAAAATGGTGGTATTAATAGTAAGGTTGAGCAATTTGAATCTGGTAATACCGAATTTTCCGATCGAAAACGAATCGATGTCTTGTTTGCAGATGTTAGCAACAAGATATTAGGCAAGAGATATTATATCGACCATCAGTATAAGCTGCTACGAAAAACGAAAGATTCGAGCAGAACAGAGAAGACTTCATTAGCTATTGGTCATGGTTTTAATTATGAAACCCGTTATTATCAATTCGACGATGGTGCAGAAAATGCATATTATGGCTCCGCATTTCTAGGTGTTATTAGCGATAGAGCTAGACTAAAAACAATGAACAATGAATTTAATATGAAATTCAGTAACGCAACCCTTGGTGTTTTGGAGGGAAACTTATCCTTATATAATTATAACTATTATTTTAATAGTAAGTTGATTACTGAAGACCAAATAATTGATAGTCAATTAAAAGGAGAAGAAGTCATTTTGGGTGCTAAGTATAGAAATCAAATAGGAGGTTTTAAATTAAATGCAGATGTAAAGTATACGCTTTCAGGTCAGTTAACAAATAACATGATGAAGGCTACTGCACAATATCAATTAAATGAAAACAATAATGTAAAAGCTACTGTTCATACTTCTGCAAGAATGCCTGATTTTAATTTTTTATTGTATCAGAGTGAGTATTCAAATTACAATTGGCAGAATACTGATGTTTTTGAAAATGAAAAGGTCAACGGTATTCAGTTTGATTTAGAATCAAAGTTCTGGGGTAACCTTTCATTAGATTATTCCACAATTGATAATTATTCGTATTTCGGTGTTGATCAAAATGAAATACAAGATGACTTTGAGCAATCTGCTATAAAGCCGTTTCAAGAGAGTAATGTAATTAATTATACAAAGGTTAAGTATAATAAAGAATTTAGATTGGGAGCTTTCGCTTTAAACAACACTGTAATGTATCAGAATGTTTCTCAAGCGAATCAAGTTTTAAATCTGCCGCAGGTGGTAACAAGAAATACGCTTTATTTCTCTTCAGATGTATTTAAAAAAGCAATGTATATACAAACAGGTGTAACCCTAAAATATTTTACAGCATATAATATGGATTCTTATAATGCCGTTCTCGGGGAATTTTATATTCAGAACGATGAGGAGTTGGGTAATTTTCCTATGCTCGATTTTTTTATAAATGCACGAGTACAGCAAACCAGAATTTACTTAAAAGCGGAACATTTTAATTCGAGCTTTGGAAAGACTAATAATTTTTATGCTGCACCGAACTATCCATATCGAGATTTTGTAATTCGTTTTGGGCTGGTTTGGAATTTCTTTTCGTAAATATTTTGTCCCTATTAGCTTTTTTTGTCTTCCAATAATCATTTTTTAGAAAAATAATTAAGGATATTATTCTGTTGCTTATGTGTATTTAAATAAAACTACATGTAATTTAATTATGTTTAGCTAATAATTCTCTAGTTCTTATGTTCGGTAGATTGATGGGTGGAATGGGGATTTAAAAGAGTGTGGATACATCGCGTAATTTTTTTTCAATTTTTATCGATGTGTAACAGGCTGTAATGTAAGGGGTTGAAATTTATTTGAAAAATAAATTTCAAATAGTTGTTTGATAACTAAAAAACAGTGTTACATTTGCGCCCCGCTAGCGAGATATTTAGGTATTGAATTTGGTGGAAAGGTCAAAGTAAACGTTCATAAAAGTCTTGTTGAATTGTATTAGAAAAGGAGGATTAATTTTTTTCAAAATATAGTTTGTCAGATCAAAAAACAGTTTTATATTTGCACCCGCTTTGAGGCAAAGGTTTCGGAGCAAAATATAAAAGTTCATTCACATATTGTAGAGACAACTTAAGTTTTATATTTCGATATAAAGTTGAGTTAAAAAGATAAACAGCAGCTCTAAAATTTATTTTAGAGAAGTTAAGAATTAGATCGAGAAACAGGGCTGGGAGAATTATTCAAAGGTTGAAGCTTTAACATATTTAAGAATCGACAATGAAGAGTTTGATCCTGGCTCAGGATGAACGCTAGCGGCAGGCCTAACACATGCAAGTCGAGGGGCAGCGGGAGTAGCTTGCTACTTGCCGGCGACCGGCGCACGGGTGCGCAACGCGTATAGAATCTACCCTTTACTGAGGGATAGCCCAGAGAAATTTGGATTAATACCTCATAGTATATTTTTATGGCATCATTAGAATATTAAAGGTTACGGTAAAGGATGACTATGCGTCCCATTAGCTAGATGGTAAGGTAACGGCTTACCATGGCTACGATGGGTAGGGGCCCTGAGAGGGGGATCCCCCACACTGGTACTGAGACACGGACCAGACTCCTACGGGAGGCAGCAGTGAGGAATATTGGACAATGGGCGAGAGCCTGATCCAGCCATGCCGCGTGCGGGAAGAAGGCCCTATGGGTCGTAAACCGCTTTTATACAGGAAGAAACCTATCTACGTGTAGATAGCTGACGGTACTGTAAGAATAAGGACCGGCTAACTCCGTGCCAGCAGCCGCGGTAATACGGAGGGTCCGAGCGTTATCCGGAATTATTGGGTTTAAAGGGTCCGTAGGCGGGCCATTAAGTCAGGGGTGAAATACTACGGCTCAACCGTGGAACTGCCCTTGATACTGATGGTCTTGAATAATGGTGAAGTTGCCGGAATATGTAGTGTAGCGGTGAAATGCATAGATATTACATAGAACACCGATTGCGAAGGCAGGTGACTAACCATTCATTGACGCTGATGGACGAAAGCGTGGGTAGCGAACAGGATTAGATACCCTGGTAGTCCACGCCGTAAACGATGGATACTAGCTGTCCGGAACCTTGAGTTCTGGGCGGCCAAGCGAAAGTGATAAGTATCCCACCTGGGGAGTACGTTCGCAAGAATGAAACTCAAAGGAATTGACGGGGGCCCGCACAAGCGGTGGAGCATGTGGTTTAATTCGATGATACGCGAGGAACCTTACCAGGGCTTAAATGCATTTTGACAGGTCTAGAGATAGATTTTCCTTCGGGCAATTTGCAAGGTGCTGCATGGTTGTCGTCAGCTCGTGCCGTGAGGTGTCAGGTTAAGTCCTATAACGAGCGCAACCCCTGCCGTTAGTTGCCAGCATGTAATGATGGGGACTCTAACGGGACTGCCGGTGCAAACCGTGAGGAAGGTGGGGACGACGTCAAATCATCACGGCCCTTACGTCCTGGGCCACACACGTGCTACAATGGCCGGTACAGCGGGAAGCCATGCGGTAACGCAGAGCGGATCCACAAAACCGGTCACAGTTCGGATCGGGGTCTGCAACTCGACCCCGTGAAGCTGGAATCGCTAGTAATCGGATATCAGCCATGATCCGGTGAATACGTTCCCGGGCCTTGTACACACCGCCCGTCAAGCCATGGAAGCTGGGAGTGCCTGAAGTCCGTCGCCGTAAGGAGCGGCCTAGGGCAAGATCGGTAACTAGGGCTAAGTCGTAACAAGGTAGCCGTACCGGAAGGTGCGGCTGGAACACCTCCTTTCTAGAGCATTGTTCACCATCCGGTGGACATAGATTTGACTTTTGAAAGTCTAACAGTCCTGTTTTTTTCGATTTATTTAAGTTTTATTTTTTGTAGTCTCTATAATCATAATATAAAGGAACGGTGTGCTTATGGTGCATCCGGGACAGTCCCGTAGCTCAGCTGGTTAGAGCGCTACACTGATAATGTAGAGGTCGGCAGTTCGAGTCTGCCCGGGACTACAATTTTCAAATTGTAAGTTCAAGAGATTGGGTTTTGGGTTTGAAAAACGTTCATTGAGAATAAAAGTATTGGAAATTCTAGAAGTTGAGTAGTGGTTAGAGTACTAACTACTAACTACTAATTGCTAACTACTAGTAATTGGGGGATTAGCTCAGCTGGCTAGAGCGCCTGCCTTGCACGCAGGAGGTCATCGGTTCGACTCCGATATTCTCCACAATTCAGAATTAGTTCTGAAAAACGTTCATTGACATATTGGGACAGGGTATATACTTAGGTATATACTTTGAAAAAAGAAACACGAATTTTTTAAGTAAGAAGTACGAATTAGAATATAAAAGGTCTGGCGACAAGCTGGAAAAGGGCGTATGGGGAATGCCTAGGCTCTCAGAGGCGATGAAGGACGTGATAAGCTGCGAAAAGCTACGGGGATCGGCACACACGATATGATCCGTAGATATCCGAATGGGGCAACCCGGCATATTGAAGATATGTCATCCGCAAGGAAGCAAACCCGGTGAACTGAAACATCTAAGTAGCCGGAGGAGGAGAAAACAAAAGTGATTCCGGGAGTAGCGGCGAGCGAAACTGGATTAGTCCAAACCGATTTTGTTTCGGCAAAATCGGGGTTGTAGGACCACAATATCGTGTGCATAATGAACTAGAATCCTTTGGAAAGAGGAACCATAGACGGTGATAGTCCGGTATAGGTAAAGATTGTATATGTAGTGGTATCCTGAGTAGTGCGGGGCACGTGAAACCTTGTATGAAACCGGCGGGACCATCCGCCAAGACTAAATACTCCTGAGAGACCGATAGTGAACCAGTACCGTGAGGGAAAGGTGAAAAGAACCGTGAATAACGGAGTGAAAAAGATCCTGAAACCATACGCTTACAAGCGGTCGGAGCAGTGCTTGCACTGTGACGGCGTGCCTTTTGCATAATGAGCCTACGAGTTACTTTTACTAGCAAGGTTAAGGTCTTCAGGACCGGAGCCGTAGCGAAAGCGAGTCTTAACAGGGCGCCATAGTTAGTAGTAGTAGACGCGAAACCGTGCGATCTACCCATGGGCAG